>NZ_BMYD01000016.1 GCF_014652095.1 Cognatilysobacter bugurensis | reverse complement strand
GACGCCTCGCGTCTGGCCGGTCCGATCGGCTACGGCGAGACCCGCCCGCTCGAGCAGACGCCGGAAGAACTGCCGGCGTGCAAGAACGAGCGTAACCGCCGCACCGAGCTCAACGTCCAGAACTAAGCGGACGTTCGAAGCTTAAAAAGCCCGGCCTCGCGCCGGGCTTTTTTTTGGGCGCGCAGAGCCTCAGGTGCTGGCCGCCAGCTTGTTAATTCTCGTTAACGATTCGCGGCGGACGTGTATGATCGCGGCCGGCACGCCTGTTCAGCTAACGCTGGCGGCTGTTTCTTGGTTCGACCCATTTCCGCAGGAGTACCGAAATGAAGATTCGCATGCTGAGCAGTGCGCTGCTCGCCGGCCTCGCATTCGCTCAAACCGCAGGCGCGCAGGATTTCGACGACCGTTGGTACCTTGCCGGTGCAACCGGATTTAACATCCAGGATGACGAGCGTGGCACCCGCAACGCGCCCTTCGTCGCGCTGGGCTTCGGCAAGATGGTCAGCCCCGCGTGGTCGGTCGAGGGGCAGCTGAATTATCAGAACGCGCAGTTCGATGCGAACCAGGACCTCAACTGGAGCCAATACGGTGTCTCGCTCGACCTGCGCCGCCATTTTCTGGCTGAAGGCCGCAACTGGGGCCCTTATGTCCTCGTTGGCGTCGGCTCCCAGCGCTCCGAAGAGGAGTTCGATGCTTCACCGGCGCCGGTCTCTCCCGGCCAGCGTGAGAACGGCAATCTTGCGGCGAAGATCGGCTTCGGTCTGCAGAGCGACATGAGCGGCGTCGGCATCCGCACGGAACTGGCCTACCGCGCTGATTTCGACGACATGAGCGTTAATGCGGTGGATTCCGACTGGTTTGGTGACGTGCTTGCTTCGGTGGGCGTCGTGATCCCGCTGGGTCCGGAGCCTGTGGCTGCGGTCGCCCCGGCGCCGGCGCCGGCTCCGAGCGCGCCGAACTGCGCCGATCTCGATGACGACGGTGACGGCGTCAACAACTGCAACGACAAGTGCCCGGGCTCGCAGGCCGGCCAGACGAT
>NZ_BMYD01000015.1 GCF_014652095.1 Cognatilysobacter bugurensis | reverse complement strand
GGCAAGAAGGCCGAGATCACTGCAGCAGTCGATGCGGTCAAGGCCGGCATGCAGTCGATCAACGCCGAGATCAAGGCACTCGTCGATGCCGGCGTGGCCGGCGACCTCAGCCGCCGCGGCGATGCACAGCGCTTTGCGTTCGTGTACCGCGACATCATCGAGAGCATGAACCGCCTCATGGAAACGGCCGACCACGGCCTGACGCAGGTCGGTGGCCTGCTCTCGGCGGTCGCCGACGGCGATCTCAACCGCCGCGTCGAAGGGGAGCTGCCGGGTCAGTTCGGCACGCTCGCAAACGACGCGAACCGCACCGTCGAGCAGCTCGCGCAGATCGTCACCGACATCCGTCAGTCCAGCGATTCGATCAACTCGGCCGCCAGTGAAATTGCGTCGGGCAACGCCGACCTGTCGCAGCGCACCGAGCAGCAGGCCGCTTCGCTCGAAGAAACGGCCAGCTCGATGGAAGAGCTCACCGCGACCGTGAAGCAGAACGCCGAGAACGCACGCCAGGCCAACCAGCTCGCGAGCGGCGCGGCGGATATCGCGGTGCGCGGCGGCGACGTGGTCGGGCGCGTGGTCACCACGATGAGCGAGATCGATGCGTCCTCGCGCAAGGTCGCCGAGATCATCTCGACTATCGACGGCATTGCGTTCCAGACCAACATCCTTGCGCTGAACGCGGCGGTTGAAGCGGCGCGCGCCGGCGAGCAAGGTCGCGGCTTTGCGGTCGTCGCGGCCGAGGTGCGCTCGCTTGCGCAGCGCAGCGCGAACGCGGCCAAGGAGATCAAGCAGCTGATCTCGGATTCGACCGTCAAGGTCGAAGAAGGCAGCGCGCTCGTCGATCAGGCAGGCAAGACGATGGCTGAGATCGTCGGCAGCGTGAAGCGCGTGAGCGACATCATTGCCGACATCAGCCTGGCGAGCGCCGAGCAGACTGCGGGCATCGAGCAGGTCAACCAGGCGATCACGCACATGGACGAGGGCACGCAACAGAACGCGGCGCTCGTCGAAGAGGCTTCGGCTTCAGCGCGAGCGCTCGAGCAGCAGGCCGAGCAGTTGGTGCAGACGGTGGCGGTGTTCCGCCTCGCGCAGCAGGCGCAGGCCGCGG
>NZ_BMYD01000014.1 GCF_014652095.1 Cognatilysobacter bugurensis | reverse complement strand
TCTTACTTGATGATCTTCGCCACGACGCCGGCGCCGACGGTGCGGCCGCCTTCGCGGATCGCGAAGCGCAGGCCTTCGTCCATCGCGACCGGGTTGATCAGCGTCACGACCATCTTGACGTTGTCGCCCGGCATGACCATCTCGACGCCTTCCGGCAGCTGGCAGGCGCCGGTGATGTCGGTCGTGCGGAAGTAGAACTGCGGACGGTAGCCCTTGAAGAACGGCGTGTGGCGGCCGCCCTCGTCCTTGCTCAGCACATAGACCTCGGCTTCGAAGTCGGTGTGCGGCTTGATCGAACCGGGCTTGCACAGCACCTGGCCGCGCTCGACGTCGTCACGCTTGGTGCCGCGCAGCAGCAGACCTGCGTTGTCGCCCGCCTGACCCTGGTCGAGCAGCTTGCGGAACATCTCGACGCCGGTGACCGTGGTCTTCTGCGTGGCACGGATGCCGACGATTTCGATTTCGTCGCCGACCTTGATGATGCCGCGCTCGATACGACCGGTGACGACCGTGCCGCGACCGGAGATCGAGAACACGTCCTCGACCGGCATCAGGAACGGCTTGTCGATGTCACGCTCGGGCTCGGGGATGAACGTGTCGAGCGCGTCGACGAGCTTGAGGATCGCCGGCACGCCGATCTCGCTCTGGTCGCCTTCCAGCGCCAGGCGGGCCGAACCGTGGATGATCGGGGTGTCGTCGCCCGGGAAGTCGTACTTCGTGAGCAGCTCACGCACTTCCATCTCGACCAGCTCGAGCAGCTCGGCGTCGTCAACCATGTCGGCCTTGTTCAGGAACACGACGATGTACGGCACGCCGACCTGACGCGAGAGCAGGATGTGCTCGCGGGTCTGCGGCATCGGGCCGTCCGCGGCCGAGCACACCAGGATCGCGCCGTCCATCTGCGCCGCACCGGTGATCATGTTCTTGACGTAGTCGGCGTGGCCCGGGCAGTCAACGTGCGCGTAGTGGCGGTTGGCCGATTCGTACTCGACGTGCGCGGTCGAGATCGTGATGCCGCGCGCCTTCTCCTCCGGCGCCGCGTCGATCGCGTCATATGCCTTGAACTCGCCACCGAAACGCTCCGCACCGACCTTCGTCAGCGCCGCCGTCAGCGTCGTCTTGCCGTGGTCAACGTGACCGATCGTGCCCACGTTCACGTGGGGCTTGGTGCGCTCGAACTTACCCTTGGCCATGGT
>NZ_BMYD01000013.1 GCF_014652095.1 Cognatilysobacter bugurensis | reverse complement strand
CCCAAATTCATCGCTAAGTGGAAAACGATGTGGAAAGGCACAGACAGCCAGGAGGTTGGCTTAGAAGCAGCCACCCTTTAAAGAAAGCGTAATAGCTCACTGGTCGAGTCGGTCTGCGCGGAAGATTTAACGGGGCTAAGCGATGAACCGAAGCTTGGGGTGCATACTTTGTATGCGCGGTAGAGGAGCGTTCCGTAAGCCGTTGAAGGTGGATTGAGAAGTCTGCTGGAGGTATCGGAAGTGCGAATGCTGACATGAGTAACGATAATGCGGGTGAAAAGCCCGCACGCCGAAAGCCCAAGGTTTCCTTGCGCAACGTTAATCGACGCAGGGTGAGTCGGCCCCTAAGGCGAGGCAGAAATGCGTAGTCGATGGGAAGCTGGTTAATATTCCAGCACCTCGCGTAAGTGCGATGGAGGGACGGAGAAGGTTAGGTCTACCGGGCGTTGGTTGCCCCGGGGAAAGGCGGTAGGTTTGGATCTTAGGCAAATCCGGGATCCTTTAAGACCGAGCACCGAGACGAGTCCATTAGGACGAAGTGACTGATACCACGCTTCCAGGAAAAGCTCCTAAGCTTCAGCTTACGCAGACCGTACCGTAAACCGACACAGGTGGGCAGGATGAGAATTCTCAGGCGCTTGAGAGAACTCGGGTGAAGGAACTAGGCAACATGGCACCGTAACTTCGGGAGAAGGTGCACCCCTTTTGGTGGCCCATGCGGGCTATAGCTGAGAGGGGTCGCAGTGACCAGGCCGCTGCGACTGTTTATCAAAAACACAGCACTCTGCAAACACGAAAGTGGACGTATAGGGTGTGACGCCTGCCCGGTGCTGGAAGGTTAATTGATGGGGTTAGCCGCAAGGCGAAGCTCTTGATCGAAGCCCCAGTAAACGGCGGCCGTAACTATAACGGTCCTAAGGTAGCGAAATTCCTTGTCGGGTAAGTTCCGACCTGCACGAATGGCGTAACGACAGCGGCGCTGTCTCCACCCGAGACTCAGTGAAATTGAAATCGCTGTGAAGATGCAGCGTTCCCGCGGCAAGACGGAAAGACCCCGTGAACCTTTACTATAGCTTTACATTGAACGTTGAGTTCGTCTGTGTAGGATAGGTGGGAGGCTATGAAACCGAGGCGCCAGCTTCGGTGGAGCCATCCTTGAAATACCACCCTGATGTGCTTGACGTTCTAACCTGGGTCCGTAATCCGGATCGGGGACCATGTATGGTGGGTAGTTTGACTGGGGCGGTCTCCTCCCAAAGAGTAACGGAGGAGCACGAAGGTACGCTCAGCGCGGTCGGACATCGCGCACTGTGTGCAAAGGCATAAGCGTGCTTGACTGCAAGATCGACGGATCAAGCAGGTACGAAAGTAGGTCTTAGTGATCCGGTGGTTCTGTATGGAAGGGCCATCGCTCAACGGATAAAAGGTACTCCGGGGATAACAGGCTGATACCGCCCAAGAGTTCATATCGACGGCGGTGTTTGGCACCTCGATGTCGGCTCATCACATCCTGGGGCTGTAGTCGGTCCCAAGGGTATGGCTGTTCGCCATTTAAAGTGGTACGCGAGCTGGGTTCAGAACGTCGTGAGACAGTTCGGTCCCTATCTGTCGTGGGCGTTGGAGATTTGAGAGGGGCTGCTCCTAGTACGAGAGGACCGGAGTGGACGAACCTCTGGTGTTCCGGTTATCACGCCAGTGGTATTGCCGGGTAGCTATGTTCGGAAGCGATAACCGCTGAAAGCATCTAAGCGGGAAGCGCGCCTCAAGATGAGATCTCCCGGGAGCTTGACTCCCCTAAAGGAACCATCAAGACCAGGTGGTTGATAGGCAGGGTGTGTAAGTACAGCAATGTATTGAGCTAACCTGTACTAATGATCCGTGTGGCTTGACCATATAACCTCAAGTGGCCTTGGACTCGACGACACGTCGACTTCGCCAAGACCCTCGCTACGTCCCAACCCTCTGAGAGCGTGAGCGCTGTCGTATTCGGATCACTCCGTCTGCGGCCGGCGACCCTCCACCCTCTCCCTGGTGAAAATAGCTGTGTGGCACCACCCGATCCCATCCCGAACTCGGAAGTGAAACGCACATGCGCCGATGGTAGTGTGGCCTAAGCCATGCAAGAGTAGGTCATCGCCAGGGGCTTTACCCCAAACCCCCGGACCAGCAGGTCCGGGGGTTTGCTTTTTTGGGCGGCCGAAGATCAACGGCGGCCGGCGGGCTCTGATTATCAATGGCGCCGGCACGACGGGTCTGACCATCGAGGTGCAGCCGAGCGCGACGGAGTTCCCGGGAGGCGCAAACGGCTCCCGTCAGGCTGCGACCTATTCGGGGCCAGCTAAGCAGGACCGGGGGCCCGCATTCGGCACGGAGCGTGGCAGCCCGTTCGACGCTCGCTTGAGCATCCGCAGCCGGTAGTAGAGCCGGTATCTACTTGGCGAAGCGAGCTGGCCTGCGGCCCCACAGGCGCATCCGCGCCGTGTCCTGCCGCGTCTGGCGCTATGTCTTCCCATGT
>NZ_BMYD01000012.1 GCF_014652095.1 Cognatilysobacter bugurensis | reverse complement strand
GCTCGTCGAAGAGGCTTCGGCTTCAGCGCGAGCGCTCGAGCAGCAGGCCGAGCAGTTGGTGCAGACGGTGGCGGTGTTCCGCCTCGCGCAGCAGGCGCAGGCCGCGGGTCCGACGGTGGCAAAGGCGAAGGCGGCTCCGGCCCGCAAGGTGTCAGCAGCGCTTGCAGCTCATGTAAGCCATCCGAGCCGACACAACCCGTAATCGGCTCAAGGTTGGGGCAACCCGTCCAGCCGAGCTGGACGGTGGCGCTTCAGCCGACTGCGGCTCCGCCGTTACCGCCTTGATGCCATCGAGAGTCCACCAGTGCTTGCCCCCGCCCTACCCGACAACGAAACCGCCCGACTCGAGGCGCTGCGCAATCTCGGCCTGCTCGACACGCAGAACGAGGAGCGCTACTCGCGTTACACGCGCATCGCGAAGATGCTGATCGACGTGCCGATCGCGACGATCTCGCTCATAGACGCGAACCGCCAGTGGTTCAAGGGCGCATGTGGACTGGATGTCGCCGAGACACCGCGGCGGGTTTCGTTCTGCGGTCACGCCATCCTCGAACAGGGGGTGTTCTATATCCCCGACACGCACGCGGACCCGCGCTTTGCCGACAACCCGCTCGTGACGAGCGCGCCGCATATCCGCTTCTACGCGGGTTGTCCGATTTACGTGCCGGGCAACCTCGCCGTCGGCACGCTGTGCGTAATCGACCGCAGGCCGCGCCAACTCGACGCCGAGCAACTGCTTCGCCTGCGTGACCTCGCCGACTGCCTGCAGCGCGAGCTGAGCCTGCACGTGCTGCTGCGCGATATCGAGCGATTCAAGGGCAACCCTGCGCTGAATGCTCTGCTGGAGGACAGCTGACACGCGGCAGCTGGCCAGCAAAACCGGCGCGCGCCACGGTGCGCTGATTTTCTCGTGCCGCACGCCGATATGCGTCGCGCGCCCATCACACAAACGCAAAAGCGCACCGCCTCCGCACCGTTGGGCCGCGGAGGTCGATGCACGCGTTGTCGCTCGACGCCGACCCAGGCCGGCATCCGGTCCGCCGCGCCGGTGGCGCGACGGCCGTTCGACGTCGCTTACAGCGAGAAGTCGAGACGGACCTTGCCGCGGCCGCCGCCGGGTGCAAACGTCCACTGCTTGACCGCGCGAACGGCCGAGCTCTCGAACGTGCGCGACGGCTTGGCATTGACGACCGACACCGACTTGACCTTGCCGGCCTCGTCGACGACGAACTCGACTTCCACGAAGCCCTGGGTGCCGGCACGCGCGGCTTCCGGCGGGTACTGAGGCTCGACGCGCTTGATCGGCTTGAGGTTCTCCGCCGAGGCACTGGCGGTGAAAGAAACGGCCGCAGCGGCCAGGGCGAAGGCAATGGCGATGTGACGCATGGGAGACGCTCCAGGGGGTTGCACCCCCGACATCGGCCCGCCGCGACGGGTCTTTAGGCTCCACGCAGCGCCACGTGCACATAGCGTGACGGCAGCGTCGGTTTGCTGCGCATTGGCGAGCGCGATTGTGCCGATGTGCACGGTTTGAGCCGCCGCGCGGCGCCGCAGTTCAACCGCCCTTAAAGATTCGGGCGCCTCCGCCGATGCCAAGAGGGTCGACCCCCCCTTCGGGTCTACCCCCGGAATCGAGGCCCCCATGTCTTTTTCTGCTTCCGCCCTGTTCGACCGTCTGACAGCGCCGGCCACCCGGTTCATGTCGCGGCTCACCTTCCTCAGGAAGGCCATGGTCATCGGCCTGTCGTTCGGCCTGACCTGCGCTGTGCTCGCTGGCTTCATCGTCGTCGGCACCTTGCGGGACATCTCCGCGACGGAGCTTCAGGCGTCGGCGGGCAAACCCCTGACCGCATTGCACGACGCGATGCTCGCCATGCAGCAGCATCGCGAGGCCGTGGTCCAACAAGCGTTCAACGACTCTTCGCAGGCCGCGACGCTGCCTGCGCTGCGCCAGAAAGTCGACAAGTCGTTGGCAGCGGTCGAAGCCTGGGAAGCGGACGTGCTCGACGGCAATCCGCTCAAAGAGCGCGTAGAGAAACTGCGCGCGTCCTGGGCCAAGGCTCAGGAGTCCCATGCCGATGCGGTCGCTGCGTCACAGGCCCATGAAGATGCACTGCGCCACGGGCGTCTGCTCGTGAAGGGCGTCGAGGCCAGTACGGGCCTCACGCTCGCGACCGACCCGGCCATGCTGTACGTCGGCCGCGCGCTCGTCGAGTGGCTGCCGATGCTCAGCGAGTACTCGGCCCGCCAGGGCGTAGTCGCGATCCGCATCTTCGGTGAGGGCTCGGTCTGGGCAGAGGACCGCTCGCAGCTCGCCGTGTCCAAGAGCATGGAGCGCTACCTCGAAGACCGCATCCGCATCGACATGGCGGAGACCGAGCGCAGCGCACCGACTACGGCGGCTGCAGTGAAGGGGCCGCTCGACCGTGCGATCAAGGCATCCGACGCGCAGACGACCCTGATCCAGGCGCAGGCGCTCGACGCGGACATGCCGGAAATGCCGGTGGCGGAGATGGGCAAGCACTCGGCCGCAACCCGCGCTGCGATCGCAGCCGCGATCGTCGGCGCCGAGAAGGCCTTCGATGAAGCCGCGGCCGCTGAACTGCTCGAGCTGCGCGCCCAGGCGATCACCGTGGCGCTTGTGTGCGTGCTTGCGCTGATGCTGTCGGCGTACCTGTTCTACGGTTTCAGCCGCAGCACGCGGGACTCGCTCGCGCAGATCAAACTCGCGTCCGAGCGTTTGGCGGCCGGCGAGTTCGTGGACAAGGTCGCGGTGGACAGCCGCGACGAGCTGCGCGACATCGGTGACAGCCTCGAACACGCCGTTGGCAGCCTGCGCCAGTTCGCCACCGCGCAGCGCGCCATGTTCGACGCGCACGAAGCGGGCGAGATCGACCACCGCGTCGATACCGCCGCCTTCCCCGGCGCCTTCGGCGTGATGGCCGGCCAGACCAATACGCTCGTCGGGTCCCACATCGGCACGCAAACGCACCTCATCGAGATCGTTGGGCAGTACGCACAGGGCGACCTGTCGGCGGACGTCGAGCGCTACCCGGGCAAGAAGGCCGAGATCACTGCAGCAGTCGATGCGGTCAAGGCCGGCATGCAGTCGATCAACGCCGAGATCAAGGCACTCGTCGATGCCGGCGTGGCCGGCGACCT
>NZ_BMYD01000011.1 GCF_014652095.1 Cognatilysobacter bugurensis | reverse complement strand
GGTAAGGGGGGGCGCAGTTGAGGCAGGTTCACCGGGTGGTTAACGGAGGGGCTTGCAAGGCGGCTGCAACATCCGCATAATGTGCGGCTCGCTGACGAGAAAGCCTACGGGTCGAAACGCAGCGAGGCGGTGAAGAAAAAGATCTTCACCGGGTGTTGACGGCAACGAAAGTTGCTGTAAGATATGCGGCTCGGTTGGACGCTTCGAACGAAGGGTTCAACGGGTTAGAAGGGTGAGGCGCTGAGGCCGATCCCGATCGATCTTTGACAGTGTGCGCAGGTGACTTGTGCGGGCGTCTGGCGTGTGGACGGTGTCCATATAGCAGATGCTTCGTACAAAGCAACAAAGATTCAAATGCAGAAATGCAAGCGAGTAATTTGGTGCCTTGAACGGGCTCTGCACTCGAAGTATTGATGGTCTTCGGACCGTCTGTAATTTTAAGTGAAGAGTTTGATCCTGGCTCAGAGTGAACGCTGGCGGCAGGCCTAACACATGCAAGTCGAGCGGCAGCGGGTCCTTCGGGATGCCGGCGAGCGGCGGACGGGTGAGGATAGCGTCGGAATCTGCCTTTTTGTGGGGGATAACGTAGGGAAACTTACGCTAATACCGCATACGACCTACGGGTGAAAGTGGGGGACCGCAAGGCCTCACGCAGAAAGATGAGCCGACGTCGGATTAGCTAGTTGGCGGGGTAAAGGCCCACCAAGGCGACGATCCGTAGCTGGTCTGAGAGGATGATCAGCCACACTGGAACTGAGACACGGTCCAGACTCCTACGGGAGGCAGCAGTGGGGAATATTGGACAATGGGCGCAAGCCTGATCCAGCCATGCCGCGTGTGTGAAGAAGGCCTTCGGGTTGTAAAGCACTTTTGTCCGGAAAGAAATCCTGTCGGCTAATAACCGGCGGGGATGACGGTACCGGAAGAATAAGCACCGGCTAACTTCGTGCCAGCAGCCGCGGTAATACGAAGGGTGCAAGCGTTACTCGGAATTACTGGGCGTAAAGCGTGCGTAGGTGGTTTGTTAAGTCTGATGTGAAAGCCCTGGGCTCAACCTGGGAACTGCATTGGATACTGGCTTACTAGAGTGCGGTAGAGGGTAGCGGAATTCCCGGTGTAGCAGTGAAATGCGTAGATATCGGGAGGAACATCCGTGGCGAAGGCGGCTACCTGGACCAGCACTGACACTGAGGCACGAAAGCGTGGGGAGCAAACAGGATTAGATACCCTGGTAGTCCACGCCCTAAACGATGCGAACTGGATGTTGGGAGCAATTAGGCTCTCAGTATCGAAGCTAACGCGTTAAGTTCGCCGCCTGGGAAGTACGGTCGCAAGACTGAAACTCAAAGGAATTGACGGGGGCCCGCACAAGCGGTGGAGTATGTGGTTTAATTCGATGCAACGCGAAGAACCTTACCTGGCCTTGACATGTCCGGAACCCTTGAGAGATCGAGGGGTGCCTTCGGGAACCGGAACACAGGTGCTGCATGGCTGTCGTCAGCTCGTGTCGTGAGATGTTGGGTTAAGTCCCGCAACGAGCGCAACCCTTGTCCTTAGTTGCCAGCACGTAATGGTGGGAACTCTAAGGAGACCGCCGGTGACAAACCGGAGGAAGGTGGGGATGACGTCAAGTCATCATGGCCCTTACGGCCAGGGCTACACACGTACTACAATGGTGGGGACAGAGGGCTGCAAACCGGCGACGGTGAGCCAATCCCAGAAACCCCATCTCAGTCCGGATTGGAGTCTGCAACTCGACTCCATGAAGTCGGAATCGCTAGTAATCGCAGATCAGCATTGCTGCGGTGAATACGTTCCCGGGCCTTGTACACACCGCCCGTCACACCATGGGAGTTTGTTGCACCAGAAGCAGGTAGCTTAACCTTCGGGAGGGCGCTTGCCACGGTGTGGCCGATGACTGGGGTGAAGTCGTAACAAGGTAGCCGTATCGGAAGGTGCGGCTGGATCACCTCCTTTAGAGACTAGGCGCCTAGATGCGCCGGACGTCCGCACAAGTGACCTGCATTCAGAGTTCCCGGTGAGAGATCACCAAGGGGAGCGTCCCTGGTTTTAGGTAAAAACCGTTGGGGCTTTAGCTCAGCTGGGAGAGCACCTGCTTTGCAAGCAGGGGGTCGTCGGTTCGATCCCGACAAGCTCCACCATCTGAGGCAAGAGACTTCGGGTCTGTAGCTCAGGTGGTTAGAGCGCACCCCTGATAAGGGTGAGGCCGGTGGTTCGAGTCCTCCCAGACCCACCACGTTTCCAGGTAACTCTGAACTGCGCACACATAAAGATTGGTAGCGGACAGGCACTGTGGCCTGCTTCGTGTTCCTTGAAAATTGGGATGTAGCGAGCGTTTTGAGACGAATGTCCAGACGTGTCGTAGAGGCTAAGGCGGGGGACTTGATCCCCTAAATTTGAAGTTGTTGTTGACTGTTCGCGTCGACAATAGCCCTGAGGCGACTTGGGGTTATATGGTCAAGCGAATAAGCGCACACGGTGGATGCCTTGGCGGTCAGAGGCGATGAAGGACGTGACAGCCTGCGAAAAGCACGGGGGAGCTGGCAATAAGCTTTGATCCCGTGATGTCCGAATGGGGAAACCCACCTCGTAAGAGGTATCGTGCAGTGAATACATAGCTGCTCGAAGCGAACCCGGAGAACTGAAATATCTAAGTACCCGGAGGAAAAGAAATCAACCGAGATTCCCTAAGTAGTGACGAGCGAACGGGGACCAGCCCTTAAGTTGATTGAGTTTTAGCAAAACGAGTTGGAAAGCTCGGCCATAGACGGTGACAGCCCGGTATGCGAAAGAACTCTTTCAATGAAATCGAGTAAGGCGGGGCACGAGAAACCCTGTCTGAACATGGGGGGACCATCCTCCAAGGCTAAATACTCCTGACCGACCGATAGTGAACCAGTACCGTGAGGGAAAGGCGAAAAGAACCCTGGTGAAGGGAGTGAAATAGACCCTGAAACCGTGTGCGTACAAGCAGTAGGAGCTCCGCAAGGAGTGACTGCGTACCTTTTGTATAATGGGTCAGCGACTTACTGTTCGTGGCGAGCTTAACCGTATAGGGGAGGCGAAGGGAAACCGAGTCTGATAAGGGCGCATAGTCGCGGGCAGTAGACCCGAAACCGGGTGATCTAGTCATGCCCAGGGTGAAGGTCGGGTAACACCGACTGGAGGCCCGAACCCACTCCCGTTGCAAAGGTAGGGGATGAGGTGTGATTAGGAGTGAAAAGCTAATCGAACCCGGAGATAGCTGGTTCTCCTCGAAAGCTATTTAGGTAGCGCCTCGTATGTATCCTCTCGGGGGTAGAGCACTGTTATGGCTAGGGGGTCATTGCGACTTACCAAACCATGGCAAACTCCGAATACCGAGACGGACTGTACGGGAGACACACGGCGGGTGCTAACGTCCGTCGTGAAAAGGGAAACAACCCAGACCCACAGCTAAGG
>NZ_BMYD01000010.1 GCF_014652095.1 Cognatilysobacter bugurensis | reverse complement strand
GTGACGCTGATCAACCCGGTCGCGATGGACGAAGGCCTGCGCTTCGCGATCCGCGAAGGCGGCCGCACCGTCGGCGCCGGCGTCGTGGCGAAGATCATCAAGTAAGATCGCGCGGCGGTTGCGCCGCGTCGTGACGGCGGGCCGAAGATTGCTGGACAGTCTTCGGCTCGCTTTCGCCGTTCAGGGCTTCGCCCGGCGGCGCGTGTTGTCAGGCATACGCCAGTAGCTCAATTGGCAGAGCAGCGGTCTCCAAAACCGCAGGTTGGGGGTTCGAGTCCCTCCTGGCGTGCCATCTGCGGACGAGCCGGCCCAAGCCCGGTCGTCGCATCTCAAGAGTCGAAGTCCGACCGCATGTGCGGGCTTTTCGAGGACCCGCTGGATGAACAGCAAGATCGAGCCGAGCCGGAGCGCGTCCGCGGCTGACATGGTCAAGTACGCGCTGGCGCTGTTGCTCGTCGCGGCCGGCGTGTTTCTTTACTACCAGTTCGACCAGTGGCCCGAAGCCCTGCGTACGCTCGTGGTCGTGCTTGGCATCGTGGCCGGCGTCGTCGTGTTCGCGATCACCGCCAAGGGCGGCGAAGCGCGGGAATTCCTGTCCGAATCGCGTTTCGAATTGCGCAAGGTCGTCTGGCCGACGCGTCAGGAAGCGCTGCGTACGACATGGGTGGTCATGATTGCGGTTGCCGTGCTGAGTTTGATCCTCGCCGGCTTCGACGTGGTCATCCAATGGGCCATCAAACTGATTCTGGGGCGCTGAAATGACCGATACCGATACGAACAAGCGCTGGTACGTCGTCCACGCCTACTCGGGCTTCGAGAAGTCGGTGGCGCAGGCGCTGCGTGATCGCATCGTCCGCGCCGACATGCAGGACCGCTTTGGCGATGTGCTCGTCCCGACCGAAGAGGTCGTGGAAATGCGCGCGGGCCAGAAGCGTCGTTCCGAGCGAAAGTTTTTCCCGGGCTACGTGCTCGTGCAGATCGCCACGCATGACGAGGCCGGCATCCCGCGCATCGACAGCGAGTCATGGCACCTGATCAAGGAAACCCCGAAGGTCATGGGGTTCATCGGCGGCACGGCTGACCGTCCGCTGCCGATCGCGGACCGGGAGGCCGACATGATCCTGCAGCGCGTTCAGGAGGGGGTCGAAAAGCCCCGTCCCAAGGTCCTGTTCGAGCCAGGCGAAATGGTCCGCGTCGTCGACGGTCCGTTCAATGATTTCAACGGTGTTGTCGAAGAAATCAACTACGAGAAGAGCCGCCTGCGCGTGGCCGTCCTCATCTTCGGCCGGTCGACGCCCGTCGAACTCGAATTCGGGCAGGTCGAAAAAGCCTGATATACTGCGCGGCTTCGCACGAGCGTGTGAAGCCGCCAACGCCATGCAGGCCGCCTCCGGGCGGCCGCTTGCGCATTCATATACGTGATGCCGGGACACGTGCTTTTCCCGGCGCGATGGGGAGCCTGCGGTCTAGGCGCTTGCACCCGGAGACGAAGCAATGGCAAAGAAAGTAGTCGGCTACATCAAGCTGCAGGTCAAGGCCGGTCAGGCCAACCCCTCGCCGCCGGTCGGTCCTGCGCTGGGTCAGCGCGGCCTGAACATCATGGAGTTCTGCAAGGCGTTCAACGCGGCGACCTCCAAGCTCGAGCCGGGTCTGCCGACGCCGGTCATCATCACGGCCTACTCGGACCGTACCTTCACCTTCGTCACGAAGAGCACGCCGGCGTCGGTGCTGCTCAAGAAGGCGGCAGGCATCTCGTCGGGCTCCAAGCGCCCGAACACCGAGAAGGTGGGCAAGGTCACCCGCGCCCAGCTCGAGGACATCGCACGCCAGAAGGAAGCCGACCTGACGGCGGCTGAGCTCGAAGCGGCGGTGCGTACGATTGCGGGTTCGGCCCGCAGCATGGGTCTGGTGGTGGAGGGCTGATCATGGCGATGACCAAGCGCGAAAAAGCAATCAAGGCAGCCGTCGTTCCGGGTAAGGCTTACCCGTTCGAAGAGGCGGTGCAGATCGTCAAGAACACGTCCAAGGCGAAGTTCGTCGAGTCCGTCGACGTCGCCGTACGTCTCGGCGTGGACGCGAAGAAGTCCGACCAGCAGGTTCGTGGCTCGACCGTCCTTCCCGCCGGCACCGGCAAGACCGTGCGCGTGGCGGTGTTTGCGCCGGCCGGTGCGAAAGCCGACGAAGCGCGCGCCGCAGGCGCGGAAGCGGTCGGCATGGACGACCTCGCCGAGCAGATGATGGCGGGCGACCTGAACTATGACGTCGTGATCGCGACGCCGGACGCCATGCGCGTCGTCGGCAAGCTCGGCCAGGTGCTCGGCCCGCGCGGCCTGATGCCGAACCCGAAGGTCGGCACCGTTTCGCCGAATCCGGCTGAAGCGGTCAAGAACGCGAAGGGTGGCCAGGTGCGCTATCGCACCGACAAGGGCGGCATCATCCACTGCACGATCGGCAAGGCGAGCTTCGAAGACGGTTCGCTCAAGGACAACCTGCAGGCGCTGCTGCTCGACCTCATCAAGGCCAAGCCGGCGACGTCGAAGGGTCAGTACCTGCAGAAGGTCTCGATCAGCTCGACCATGGGGCCGGGTGTGACCGTCGATACGGCCTCGCTGGCGCTCAAGTAATCCGTAACACCGTAGTGCCCCCTTGGGCGCACGGCCGGGCGCTTCTGGCGCCCAACTCTTTTGAAGGCATCGCTCGACCTTGTGTCGGGCGAAGCCGTCAAAGACCGCAGGTGCGGTCAGCGCGCTACGACGACGTGCAGGGATGCGCGATCTGGCAAGGAATCGCCGTCGAAGCAAGCGGGGCTGCTTAATCCGGATCCGTTCGGATCGGCCTGCGTAGATGGTGCCGCCTTTCTGGAATTTTTCTGGAGTGGCCACCACCCGGATGCCTCCGGCATCCCGGCGCCACGGACGGGTGCCGCCCAGGACCGCAAACGGCAGGAGCCGTGAGCGGAGTTCATTTGGAGGAGTGCAATGGCTCTCAATCTGTCTCAGAAGCAAGAAGTGGTGGCCGAGCTCGCGGGAATTGCCGCGACTGCCCACTCCTTGGTTGCTGCCGAGTACGCAGGCATGTCGGTCGGCCAGCTGACCGCCATGCGCAAGCAGGCTCGCGAGACCGGCGTTTTCTTGAAGGTTGTCAAGAACACGCTGGCTGTTCGCGCGGTCGAAGGTACCGAATACGAGTGCACGAAAGACGCACTCGTCGGTCCGCTGCTGTATGCGTTCTCGACGGAAGAACCCGGCGCCGCCGGGCGTCTGATCAAGGACTTCTCGAAGGGTAACGACAAGCTCAAGGCAAAGGTCGTCGCCGTCGGTGGCCAGCTGTACCCGGCCAGCCACGTCGACGTGCTCGCCTCGCTGCCGACGCGCGAACAGGCTCTGGCGATGCTCGCCCGTGTCCTCGCCGAGCCGGCCGCGATGTTTGCCCGCGCGGTCAAAGCCGTGGCCGACCAGCAGGGCGGTGGCGATGCTGCCGACGCTGGCGCTGAAACGACCGAAGCCGCGGCTGAAACCGCCTGACGATCGCTCGCGAACGCGAGTGTCGACCCTGAATCCGATTCGTAAGATCAATTTCCAGAGGTAATACAAATGTCCCTGTCCAACGACCAGATCGTCGACGCCGTTGCCGGCATGACCCTGATGGAAGTGATGGAGCTGGTTAAGGCCATCGAAGACAAGTTCGGCGTCTCCGCCGCCGCCCCGGTCGCCGCTGCCGGTCCGGCCGCCGCAGCCGCGCCGGTTGAAGAGCAGACCGAGTTCAACGTCATCCTGAAGTCGGCTGGCGATAAGAAGGTCGAAGTCATCAAGGCCGTTCGCGCCATCACCGGCCTGGGCCTGAAGGAAGCGAAGGACTTGACCGAAGCCGGTGGCGTCGTGAAGGAAGGCGCGTCGAAGGACGACGCCGCGAAGATGAAGAAGGACCTCGAGGCCGCTGGCGCGACCGTCGAAGTCAAGTAAGCCGCACTTGCGTCGCCGGCTTTCACTGGCGACCACCTGAGGCTGGGGGCGAAAGCCCCCGGCCTTTGGCCGTTATAACGCCGGGATCGTTTATCCGGCGGTCAGGCACGGACGCTCAAGCGCGTCTGCTGTCGGCACCGGGCGAGGCCCGGTCCATCGAGTTGTCAGTTGGAAGTAGCGGGAGAGGGCGTGCTGGTGCCGGCAATACCAGCGACTCCCAACTGACGATTTAACGTCCCCACGGGCATCCCGACCCGGAGGCGTGAAGCGTTGCAGGCCCTGCCGGCCTGTCGGCGTCTACCGTCTCCGCCGGTGATCCCGGCCCCAACGAGGCGGTAGCTCACCATGTCCACAGCGTCCACGTCGAAGTATTCCTTCACCGAAAAAAAGCGCATCCGCAAGGATTTCGGCAAGCGCAAGTCGATCCTTGAGGTCCCGTTCCTGCTCGCGATCCAGGTCGACTCCTACCGGGAGTTCCTGCAGGAAAATATCGATCCGGCGCGCCGCGACGACAAGGGTCTGCACGCTGCGCTGAAGTCGGTCTTCCCGATCGCCAGCTACAGCGGCAACGCAGCGCTCGAGTACGTGGGCTACAAGCTCGGCGAGCCGGCGTTCGACGAGCGTGAATGCCGCACGCGCGGCATGAGCTACGGCGCCCCGCTCCGCGTGACCGTGCGGCTGGTCATCTACGACCGCGAGTCGTCGACGAAGGCCATCAAGTACGTGAAGGAGCAGGAGGTCTACATGGGCGAGATCCCGCTCATGACCGGCAACGGCACCTTCATCGTCAACGGCACCGAGCGCGTCATCGTCTCGCAGCTGCACCGTTCGCCCGGCGTGTTCTTCGACCACGACCGCGGCAAGACGCACAGCTCCGGCAAGCTGCTGTACTCGGCCCGCATCATTCCGTACCGCGGCTCCTGGCTCGACTTCGAATTCGACCCGAAGGACGCGCTGTTCACGCGTATCGACCGTCGCCGCAAGCTGCCGGTGACCGTGTTGCTGCGCGCGCTCGGCTACGCGAACGAGGAAATGCTGCGCGCGTTCTTCGAGATCAACACGTTCCACATCCTCCCCGAGGGCGTGCAGTGGGAGCTCGTGTCCGAGCGCCTGCGCGGTGAAACGCTCGACTTCGATCTGGCCGATGGCGACCGCGTGATCGTCGAGGCGGGCAAGCGCATCACGGCGCGCCACGTCAAGCAGATGGAGCAGTCGGGCATCGCCGCGCTGGCCGTGCCGGACAGCTACCTCGTGGGTCGCATCCTTGCGCACGACGTCATCGATCCGACGACCGGCGAGCTGCTCGCGAGCGCGAACGACGAGCTCAACGACGACCATCTGGCGGCGCTGCGCAAGGCGGGCATCGAGTCGATCGGCACGATCTGGGTCAACGACCTCGACCGCGGCCCGTACATCTCGAACACGCTGCGCATCGACGCGACCAAGACGCAGCTCGAAGCGCTGGTCGAGATCTACCGCATGATGCGTCCGGGCGAGCCGCCGACGAAGGACGCCGCGCAGAACTTGTTCCACAACCTGTTCTTCACGTTCGACCGCTACGACCTGTCGTCTGTCGGCCGTATGAAGTTCAACCGCCGCATCGGCCGCAAGGAAACCACCGGCGCCGCGGTGCTCTACGACGCCAAGTACTTTGCCGACCGCAAGGACGACGAGTCCGCGCGCCTGCGCGAGCTGCTCGGTGACACGTCCGACATCCTCGACGTGGTGCGCACGCTGACGGAAATCCGCAACGGTCGCGGCGTCGTCGACGACATCGACCACCTCGGCAACCGTCGCGTTCGCAGCGTCGGCGAAATGGCCGAGAACACGTTCCGCGTGGGCCTCGTCCGCGTCGAGCGCGCGGTCAAGGAGCGCCTGTCGATGGCGGAGTCCGAAGGCCTCACGCCGCAGGAGCTCATCAACGCGAAGCCCGTCGCCGCTGCAATCAAGGAGTTTTTCGGCTCCTCGCAGCTGTCGCAGTTCATGGACCAGAACAACCCGTTGTCGGAAGTCACGCACAAGCGTCGCGTGTCGGCCCTCGGCCCGGGCGGCCTGACCCGTGAACGCGCCGGCTTCGAAGTGCGCGACGTGCACCCGACCCATTACGGCCGCGTCTGCACGATCGAGACGCCGGAAGGCCCGAACATCGGCCTCATCAACTCGCTCGCGGTGTTCTCGCGCACGAACAAGTACGGCTTCCTCGAGACGCCGTACCGCCGGGTCGTGGACGGGCAGGTGACCGACGACGTCGAGTACCTGTCGGCGATCGAAGAGAACGAGTACGTGATCGCGCAGGCGAATGCGCCGCAGGACGAGAACGGCACGCTCACCGCGCAGTTCGTCGCCTGCCGTTACCAGGGCGAGTCGCTGCTCAAGCCGCCGGCCGAGATCCACTTCATGGACGTCTCGCCGATGCAGACCGTGTCGGTCGCCGCGGCGCTCGTGCCGTTCCTCGAGCACGATGACGCGAACCGCGCACTCATGGGCGCGAACATGCAGCGTCAGGCCGTTCCCACGCTTAAGGCCCAGAAACCGCTCGTCGGCACGGGTATCGAGCGCGCCGTGGCACGTGACTCGGGCGTTACCGTGAACGCGCTGCGCGGCGGCACGATCGAGCAGATCGACGCGGCCCGCATCGTGGTCAAGGCGAACGAGGAGGAAATCTCGGGCGAGACCGACGCCGGCGTCGACATCTACAACCTGATCAAGTACACGCGCTCGAACCAGAACACGTGCATCAACCAGACGCCGCTCGTGAAGGTCGGCGACGTGGTCGCGCGCGGCGACGTCCTCGCGGACGGCCCGTCGACGGACATCGGCGAGCTTGCGCTCGGCCAGAACATGCTCGTCGCGTTCATGCCGTGGAACGGCTACAACTTCGAAGACTCGATCCTGCTCAGCGAGCGCGTCGTCCAGGAAGACCGTTACACGACGATCCACATCGAAGAGCTGACCTGCGTCGCACGCGACACGAAGCTCGGTCCGGAGGAAATCTCCGCCGACATTCCGAACGTGTCCGAGCAGGCGCTCAACCGCCTCGACGAATCGGGCGTGGTGTATATCGGTGCGGAAGTGCGCGCCGGCGACATCATGGTCGGCAAGGTCACGCCTAAGGGCGAGAGCCAGCTGACGCCGGAAGAAAAGCTGCTGCGCGCGATCTTCGGCGAGAAGGCGTCCGACGTTAAGGACAGCTCGCTGCGCGTGCCGCCGGGCATGGACGGCACCGTCATCGACGTGCAGGTCTTCACCCGCGACGGCATCGAAAAGGACAAGCGCGCTCGCCAGATCGAAGAGAGCGAAATCCGCCGCGTCAAGAAGGACTTCGACGACCAGTACCGCATCCTCGAAGCGGCGATCTTCGACCGTCTGCGCGGCCAGCTCATCGGCAAGACTGCTAACGGCGGCGCGAGCCTCAAGAAGGGCGACACGGTGACGAGCCTCGTGCTCGACAGCCTGAAGAAGTCCGACTGGTTCACGCTGCGCATGAAAGATGAGGACGCGGTCGAGGCGATCGAGCGCGCGCAGAAGCAGATCGAAGCCCACAAGGCCGAGTTCGAGAAGCGCTTCGCCGACAAGCGGGCAAAGATCACCCAGGGCGACGACCTCGCTCCGGGCGTGCTCAAGATGGTCAAGGTGTTCCTTGCCGTTAAGCGCCGCATCCAGCCGGGCGACAAGATGGCCGGCCGCCACGGCAACAAGGGCGTTGTGTCGACGATCGTGCCGGTGCAGGACATGCCCTACATGGCCGACGGCCAGACCGTCGATATCGTGCTGAACCCGCTCGGCGTGCCGTCACGTATGAACATCGGCCAGATCCTCGAAGTCCACCTCGGGTGGGCGGCGAAGGGCCTCGGCGCGAAGATCCAGCGGATGATGGAGGCGCAGAATGCCGTGACGGAGCTGCGCAAGTTCCTCGACGACATCTACAACCACGACAACGACGTGGTGGGCGAGCGCGTCGATCTCACGCAGTTCTCCGATCAGGAACTGATGACGCTCGCGCGCAATCTGACCGACGGCGTGCCGATGGCGACGCCGGTGTTCGACGGCGCGGCCGAGTTCGAGATCAAGCGCATGCTCGAGCTTGCGGAGCTGCCGAGCAGCGGTCAGACCACGTTGCACGACGGCCGCACGGGCGAGGCGTTCGAGCGCCCGGTCACGGTCGGCTACATGCACATGCTGAAGCTCAACCACTTGGTCGACGACAAGATGCACGCGCGTTCGACCGGTCCGTACTCGCTCGTCACCCAGCAGCCGCTGGGCGGCAAGGCGCAGTTCGGCGGCCAGCGCTTCGGTGAGATGGAAGTCTGGGCGCTGGAAGCCTACGGCGCGGCCTACACCCTGCAGGAGATGCTGACGGTGAAGTCCGACGACGTGCAGGGCCGCAACCAGATGTACAAGAACATCGTCGACGGCGAGTACGAGATGGTCGCGGGCATGCCGGAGTCCTTCAACGTGCTCGTGAAGGAAATCCGTTCGCTCGCGATCAACATGGAGCTGGAAGAGGACTGAGAGACGTGATCCGGCGCCGGGTCGCCGCAGCCGCACTGTGCTGCGCGATCCGGAGTCGCATCCACGAGCCCAAAGCCTCTATTCCCGAATTCCGGAGTTTCCAATGAAAGACCTGCTCAATCTGTTCAACCAGCAGCGCCCGGCGCTCGACTTCGACGCGATCAAGATCGGCCTGGCATCGCCGGAGCTGATCCGCTCGTGGTCGTTCGGCGAGGTCAAGAAGCCCGAGACGATCAACTACCGCACGTTCAAGCCCGAGCGTGACGGCCTGTTCTGCGCGTCGATCTTCGGTCCGATCAAGGACTACGAGTGCCTGTGCGGCAAGTACAAGCGCATGAAGCACCGCGGCGTGGTCTGCGAAAAGTGCGGCACGGAAGTGACGCTCGCCAAGGTGCGCCGCGAGCGCATGGGCCACATCGACCTCGCGTCGCCCGTCGCGCACATCTGGTTCCTCAAGTCGCTGCCGTCACGCATCGGCCTCATGCTCGACATGACGCTGCGTGACATCGAGCGCATCCTGTACTTCGAAGCCTATGTCGTCACCGAGCCCGGCCTGACCCCGCTCGAGCGCGGCACGCTGCTCAACGAAGAGCAGTTCATGCAGGCGCGCCAGGAGCACGGCGACGACTTCGAGGCCGCGATGGGCGCCGAGGCCGTCTACGAGCTGCTGCGCACGATCGACCTGCAGTCGGAGATGATCCAGCTCAAGGAGGACATCGCCTCCACGGGTTCGGAGACCAAGCTCAAGCGCCTCACGAAGCGCATCAAGCTGATGGAAGCGTTCGTCGAGTCCGGCAACCGCCCGGAGTGGATGGTCATGACCGTCCTGCCGGTGCTGCCGCCGGATCTGCGTCCCCTGGTTCCGCTCGACGGCGGCCGCTTCGCTACGTCGGATCTCAATGATTTGTACCGCCGCGTCATCAACCGCAACAACCGCCTGCGCCGCCTGCTCGAACTCAATGCGCCCGACATCATCGTGCGCAACGAAAAGCGCATGCTGCAGGAGTCGGTTGATGCCTTGATGGACAACGGCCGTCGTGGCCGTGCGATCACCGGCACCAACAAGCGCCCGCTCAAGTCGCTCGCCGATATGATCAAAGGCAAGCAGGGTCGCTTCCGCCAGAACCTGCTCGGCAAGCGCGTCGACTATTCGGGCCGCTCGGTCATCGTGGTCGGCCCGACGCTGCGCCTGCACGAGTGCGGCCTGCCCAAGAAGATGGCGCTCGAGCTGTTCAAGCCCTTCATCTTCGCCAAGCTGCAGCGCCGTGGCCTCGCCACGACGATCAAGGCCGCGAAGAAGCTCGTCGAGCGTGAAGAGGCGGAAGTCTGGGACATCCTCGAAGAGGTGATCCGCGAGCATCCGGTCCTGCTCAACCGCGCACCGACGCTGCACCGCCTCGGCATCCAGGCGTTCGAGCCGGTGCTCATCGAAGGCAAGGCGATCCAGCTGCATCCGCTCGTGTGTACGGCATTCAACGCCGACTTCGACGGTGACCAGATGGCCGTGCACGTCCCGCTGAGCCTCGAGGCCCAGCTGGAAGCGCGCGCGCTGATGATGGCGTCGAACAACATCCTGTCGCCGGCGAACGGCGAGCCGATCATCGTGCCGTCGCAGGACGTCGTGCTCGGCCTGTACTACATGACTCGTGCCCTGGAGAACAAGAAGGGCGAGGGCATGGCGTTCGCGAACGTCGCCGAGGTCAAGCGCGCGTACGACAACCGCGTTGTCGAGCTTCATGCGAAATGCAAGGTGCGCATCACCGAGACGGTGATCGGCGAGAATGGCGAGCGCTCGCGCAAGACGTCGATCGTCGACACGACGGTCGGCCGCGCGCTGCTGCATGAAGTGCTACCGGAAGGCCTGCCGTTCGCACTCGCGAACGTCGAGCTCAGCAAGAAGAACATCAGCCGCCTCATCAACAGCTGCTACCGCATGCTGGGTCTGAAGGATACGGTCGTGTTCGCCGATCAGCTGATGTACACGGGCTTCGCGTACGCCACGCGCGCCGGCGTGTCGATCGGCATCGACGACATGATCATCCCGGACGAGAAGAAGGGCATCCTCGACGAGGCCGAGACCGAAGTGCTGGAAATCCAGCAGCAGTACCAGTCGGGTCTCGTTACCGCGGGTGAGCGCTACAACAAGGTCGTCGACATCTGGTCGCGCACGAACGAGCGCGTGGCCAAGGCGATGATGGAAGCGATCGGCACCGACACGGTGACGAACGCGAAGGGCGAGCGCGTCCCGCAGAAGTCGATGAACTCGATCTACATCATGGCCGACTCGGGTGCGCGTGGTTCGCAGGCGCAGATCCGTCAGCTCGCCGGTATGCGCGGCCTGATGGCCAAGCCGGACGGCTCGATCATCGAGACGCCGATCACCGCAAACTTCCGCGAAGGCCTCAACGTTCTCCAGTACTTCATCTCGACCCACGGCGCCCGTAAGGGCCTCGCGGATACCGCGCTGAAGACGGCGAACTCCGGTTACCTGACCCGTCGCCTCGTCGACGTGGCCCAGGACGTGGTGATCACCGAAGACGATTGCGGCACGCTCGAGGGTCTGCTGATGACCCCGATCGTGGAAGGCGGCGACGTGGTCGAGCCACTGCGCGACCGCGTGCTCGGCCGCACCGTGGCCGAGGACGTGTTCCTGCCGGGCAACGACGAGGACCCGATCGTCACCCGCAACACGTTGCTCGACGAAGCCTGGGTCGCCAAGCTCGAAGACGCGAGCGTCCAGTCGATCAAGGTGCGCTCGACGATCACGTGCCAAAGCTCGTTCGGCGTTTGCGCGTACTGCTACGGTCGCGACCTTGGCCGCGGTCACCTCGTCAATCACGGCGAAGCCGTGGGTGTCGTGGCGGCGCAGTCGATCGGCGAGCCGGGCACCCAGCTCACGATGCGTACGTTCCACATCGGTGGTGCGGCATCGCGAGCGGCTGCGATCGACAACGTCACGGTCAAGACGACGGGTTCGATCAAGTTCAACAACCTCAAGCACGTCGCGCATGCCAACGGCCACCTGGTCGCTGTGTCGCGTTCGGGCGAGTTGTCCGTGCTGGACAACCACGGCCGCGAGCGCGAGCGCTACAAGCTGCCGTACGGCGCGATGATCACCGTCAAGGACGGCGCGGAAATCCGCGCCGGACAGCAGGTCGCCAACTGGGACCCGCATAACCACCCGATCGTGTCTGAAGTGGCGGGTTTCATCCGCTTCATCGACTTCGTCGACGGCGTCACCGTCATCGAGAAAACCGACGAGCTGACCGGCCTGGCTTCGCGCGAAATCACCGACCCGAAGCGCCGCGGCACTCAGGCCAAGGACCTGCGCCCGATCGTCCGCATCGTCGATGCGAACGGCAAGGATCTGCAGATCCCCGGCACCGATCTGCCGGCGCAGTACATGCTGCCGCCGCGCTCGATCGTCAACCTGCAGGACGGCGCGCCGGTGGGCGTGGGTGACGTCGTCGCCAAGATCCCGCAGGAAGCATCGAAGACCCGCGACATCACCGGCGGTCTGCCGCGCGTTGCCGACCTGTTCGAAGCCCGTAAGCCGAAGGACCCGGCGATCCTGGCGGAGATCTCCGGCATCGTGAGCTTCGGCAAGGACACCAAGGGCAAGCAGCGCCTGATCATCAAGCCGCTTGACGGCGAGGAGCATGAGGAGCTGATTCCGAAGTATCGCCAGATCATCGTGTTCGAAGGCGAGCACGTGGAGAAGGGCGAAACCGTGGTCGACGGCGAGCCGACTCCGCAGGACATCCTGCGCCTGCTCGGCGTCGAGCCGCTTGCTGCGTACCTCGTCAAGGAAATCCAGGACGTCTATCGCCTGCAGGGCGTGAAGATCAACGACAAGCACATCGAGGTGATCGTTCGCCAGATGCTGCGTAAGGTCGAGATCACCGATCAGGGCGACAGCAAGTTCCTCAATGGCGAACAGGTCGAGCGCCAGCGTCTGATCGAGGAAAACGATCGCCTCGCAACCCGGAGTGGGATTGCCGCGAAGTTCGACCCGGTACTGCTGGGCATTACCAAGGCCTCGCTTGCGACGGAGTCGTTCATCTCGGCGGCCTCGTTCCAGGAGACCACCCGCGTCCTTACAGAGGCTGCAGTCCGTGGCACCCGCGACAGCCTGCGCGGCCTGAAGGAGAACGTGATCGTCGGACGCCTGATTCCCGCCGGTACCGGCCTGACGTACCACAAGAACCGCCGTCGTAGCGCTTCCGGCCTGACCGACTCCGAGCTCGAAACGCTCTCGGCGCCGGTCACGTCCGAAGCGCCGGTGATGATCGAGGCGGATGAAGAATCGAGCGCGACGTAATACAATCGGCTCGTTGTACGACCAGCCGGCGCACCGCGCCGGCCCAGATCACCAAATGAGGCGCACGGAGCGCCTCGTGTTGGGCCCACGGACGGGCGGGATCGCAGACGACGCAGAGCGCGCCCCGCGCGCTTCGCGTCAACGGTATGGCTCGCGTTGACGGATTCGTCATGCGCGGGCTATACTTTTTCGTCTCGGTGGGCTGCGACACACGTCCTCCGCCGCAATCACGCAAGGCCTTCGGCCTTTTTCAATGAGTTCCAGATGGCGACGATCAATCAGTTGGTGCGCAAGCCGCGCAGCCCTGAAACCTACAAGAGCACGTCCCCCGCGCTGCAGAACTGCCCGCAGCGTCGCGGCGTCTGCACCCGCGTGTACACCACGACCCCGAAGAAGCCGAACTCGGCGCTCCGCAAGGTCGCCAAGGTGCGCCTGACCAACGGTTACGAAGTCATTTCGTACATCGGCGGCGAAGGCCACAACCTGCAGGAGCACTCGGTCGTGCTGATCCGCGGCGGTCGCGTCAAGGACCTGCCGGGCGTGCGCTACCACACCGTGCGCGGTTCGCTCGATGCCGCCGGGGTCGCCAAGCGTCGCCAGGGTCGCTCGAAGTACGGCGCGAAGCGTCCGAAGTCCTAATCCTCCTTCGGTCCGCGCGGCCCCGACTGCGAAAGCACGGGGCAGGGCGCGGCCTACACGAATCATTCGAGTGAACGCCCATGTCGCGTAAAGGTTCCACCCCGCAGCGCTCGGTCCTGCCTGATCCCAAGCACGGCAGCGAGACGATCGCGCGCTTCATCAATATGGTCATGCTGAGCGGCAAGAAGTCGATCGCTGAAAAGATCGTCTATGGCGCGATGGACGTGATCAACGAAAAGAACGCGAATGCAGTCGAGCTCGTCGAAAAGGCGCTCGGCAACGTCGCGCCGGCCGTCGAGGTCAAGTCCCGCCGCGTCGGCGGCGCGACCTATCAGGTGCCTGTTGAAGTCCGTGCGTCGCGCCGCATGGCGCTCGCAATGCGCTGGCTGATCGACTCCGCGCGCAAGCGCGGCGAGAACACCATGCCGCGCAAGCTCGCTGCCGAACTGATCGACGCCTCGGAAAACCGTGGTGGCGCGATCAAGAAGCGCGAAGAAACCCACCGCATGGCGGAAGCGAACAAGGCGTTCGCGCACTACCGCTGGTGATGAGGGTGCCCGGCGACGGGACCCGACTGGCGCCCTGACGGGCGCCTCGCGGCGGCGACATCGCCGCCATGCGAACCGGAGGCCGCCGCGAGGCGGCGTCCGGCCATTTGGAATTCGAAAACTTACGAGAGGGTCCCGTGGCTCGCACCACTCCCATCGAGCGTTACCGCAACTTCGGCATCATGGCCCACATCGATGCCGGCAAAACCACCACCTCCGAACGCATCCTGTTCTACACCGGCGTCAGCCACAAGATCGGCGAAGTGCACGAAGGTGCCGCGACGATGGACTGGATGGAGCAGGAACAGGAACGCGGCATCACCATCACGTCCGCCGCGACGACCGCGTTCTGGAAGGGCATGGACAAGTCCCTGCCGGAGCACCGCTTCAACATCATCGACACCCCCGGCCACGTCGACTTCACGATCGAAGTCGAGCGTTCGCTGCGCGTGCTCGACGGTGCGGTGTTCGTGCTGTGCGCCGTTGGCGGTGTGCAGCCGCAGTCGGAAACCGTCTGGCGCCAGGCCAACAAGTACTCCGTGCCGCGCATGGCGTTCGTCAACAAGATGGACCGCACCGGCGCGAACTTCGACAAGGTCGTCGAGCAGCTGAAGGCGCGTCTCGGCGCCTACCCGGTGCCGATGCAGGTGCCGATCGGTGCCGAGGAAGGCTTCGAGGGTGTTGTTGACCTGCTCAAGATGAAGGCGATCCACTGGGACGTCGCGTCCCAGGGCACGCAGTTCGAGTACCGCGATATCCCGGCCAACCTGCAGTCGAAGGCCGAAGAGGCGCGTAGCTTCATGATCGAAGCGGCCGCGGAAGCGACCGAAGAGCTCATGGACAAGTATCTCGGCGGCGAAGAGCTGAGCGAAGCCGAGATCGTCCAGGGCCTGCGTGAGCGGACCCTGCGCGTCGAGATCGTGCCGGTGTTCTGCGGCTCGGCGTTCAAGAACAAGGGCGTGCAGGCCATGCTCGACGGCGTGATCAACCTGCTGCCGTCGCCGGCCGATCGTCCGCCGGTCCAGGGCGTAAACGACGACGAGCAGGAAGCCAGCCGCAAGGCGTCGGACAGCGAGCCGTTCTCGGCACTCGCGTTCAAGATCATGACCGACCCGTTCGTCGGCGCGCTGACGTTCTTCCGCGTCTACTCGGGCGTGCTGAACTCTGGCGACCAGGTCTACAACCCGGTCAAGTCGAAGAAGGAGCGCATCGGGCGCATCCTGCAGATGCACGCGAACAACCGTGACGAAATCAAGGAAGTCCGGGCCGGCGACATCGCCGCTGCGGTCGGCCTGAAGGACGTGACGACGGGCGACACGCTGTGCTCGCAGGAGCACATCATTACGCTCGAGCGGATGACGTTCCCGGAGCCCGTCATCTCGATGGCTGTGGAGCCGAAGACGAAGTCGGACCAGGAAAAGATGGGCATCGCACTGGGCCGCCTGGCGCAGGAAGATCCCAGCTTCCGCGTCCGCACGGACGAGGAATCCGGCCAGACGATCATCTCGGGCATGGGCGAGCTGCACCTCGACATCATCGTCGACCGCATGCGCCGCGAGTTCAACGTCGAGGCGAACGTCGGCAAGCCGCAGGTTGCGTACCGCGAGACGATCCGCAAGCAGGACGTCAAGTCGGATTACAAGCACGCCAAGCAGTCCGGCGGTAAGGGTCAGTACGGCCACGTCGTCATCGAGCTGTCGCCGATGAACGAAGCCGACCGTGCGAACCCGGACGTCGAGAACGACTTCCTGTTCGTCAACGACATCACCGGCGGCGTGATTCCGAAGGAATTCATCCCGGCGGTCGAGAAGGGCCTGCGCGAAACCATCACCAGCGGTCCGCTCGCCGGCTTCCCGGTGGTCGGCATCAAGACCAAGCTCGTCTTCGGTTCGTACCACGACGTCGACTCGTCGGAAATGGCGTTCAAGCTCGCCGCGTCGATGGCGTTCAAGGAAGGCTTCCGCAAGGCCGACCCGGTACTGCTCGAGCCGATCATGAAGGTCGAGGTCGTGACGCCCGAGGAGTACGTCGGCGACGTCATGGGCGACCTGAGCCGTCGCCGCGGCCTGCTGCAGGGTCAGGACGACACGCCATCGGGCAAGACCATCAACGCGATGGTGCCGCTGGGCGAAATGTTCGGCTACGCGACGACGATCCGCTCGCTCACGCAGGGCCGCGCGACGTTCACGATGGAGTTCGACCATTACGCCGAGGCGCCGAACAGCATCGCCGACGCGGTCATCAAGAAGGGCTGAGCGAGCCCAGGCGCGGGTCGGCATGCTGCCGGCCCGCGACATCGACACGAATCAACAGAAATCGAGGTAATCGACCATGGCCAAGGGTAAGTTCGAGCGCACCAAGCCCCACGTGAACGTGGGCACGATCGGTCACGTTGACCACGGCAAGACGACGCTGACGGCGGCGCTGACGAAGGT
>NZ_BMYD01000009.1 GCF_014652095.1 Cognatilysobacter bugurensis | reverse complement strand
ATCGTCTGGCCGGCCTGCGAGCCCGGGCACTTGTCGTTGCAGTTGTTGACGCCGTCACCGTCGTCATCGAGATCGGCGCAGTTCGGCGCGCTCGGAGCCGGCGCCGGTGCCGGGGCGACCGCAGCCACAGGCTCCGGACCCAGCGGAATCACCAGACCGACCGAGGCGAGCACGTCACCGAACCAGTCAGCGCCGTCATCGCGCGGCACTTCGTCCTGCAGGTACGCGCCGACGCTGTCGTCGTTCGCGACCGCACGATACGCAACCTCGGCACGGATGCTGGCGCGGCCCGTGTTGCCCTGGAGGCCAACACCAAACTTCGCCGCCACGTTGCCTTCTTCACGCTCGCTCGGGGCGCCGTTGCGCTCGAAGCGCGCCGGAATCAGCGGGTTCGTGGGGTCGAACTCTTCTTCCTCGCGCTGATAACCGATACCGGCCAGCACGTACGGACCCCAGTTGCGACCTTCGGCCATGAAGTGGCGACGCATGTCGAAGGAGATGCCGTACTGGCTCCAGTTGAGCTCCTGGTTACGGTCAACCTGGGCGTTCTGGTAGTTGAGCTGCGTCTCGAACGACCAGGTCGAGTTGATCATCTTGCCAAGGCCGATCGCGCCAAACGGGGCATTGCGGGTGCCGCGCTCGTCGTCCTGCATATTGAAGCCGGCCTGGCCGCTGACGTACCAGCGATCATCGAACTCCTGAGCGCTAACCACCTGGGCCACGCTCAGTCCGCCCAAAAGAGCGGCGCAGAGAATCTTCTTGTTCATATCGGATCCTTGTGTATTTGGAGGAAAACCGCGTCCGCGTATTTCCGTTGCATTCCTGGACAGCTGCCTGAATGACGCCATCGCCGCGGAAGGCTAGGCGTGCGCGGGTGAAGATATTGTTAACACGAAGGTAACAATCGCCATAGTGCTGAACGCGAAGACGTTCCGGTCTCGGGCCATGGGCAGGCGAACGGGTGGGCCGGTTGCCCACTTGCCGTCGGCGTCGTGCCCCGTCATCGTGCGCGCTCCGTACTCAAGCGTATCGTCGGCAATGTCCAGCGTATCCGTGACCTACCCCCACCTCTTCACCCCACTCGACCTCGGCTTCTGCACCCTGCCCAACCGTGTGCTCATGGGCTCGATGCACACGGGGCTCGAGGACAAAGCGTCGGACTTTCCCAAGCTGTCGGCGTACTTTGCAGAGCGCGCAGCCGGCGGCGTCGGGCTGATCGTGACGGGCGGTTTTGCGCCAAACGTCCGGGGCTGGCTCAAGCCGATGGGCGGGATGCTGCGCTGGGGCTGGCAGGCCAAGCGACATCGCGCAGTGACGCAGGCAGTGCATGCGCATGGCGCACGCATCTGCCTGCAGATCCTGCACGCGGGGCGCTACGGCTACCACCCGCTGCAGGTCGCACCGAGCGCGATCAAGGCGCCGATCAACCCGTTCACGCCGCGCGAGCTGACCGCACGCGGGATCGAACGCCAGATCGACGCGTTCGCACGCACGGCGCGGTTGGCTCGCGACGCAGGGTATGACGGCGTCGAGGTGATGGGCTCGGAGGGCTATCTGCTCAACCAGTTCACTGCGCCGCGCACGAACCGCCGCACCGACGCGTTCGGCGGCGACGCCGCGCATCGGATGCGCTTCGCGGTCGAGATCGTCCGTCGCATCCGCGAGGCCTGTGGCCCTGACTTCATCCTCATTTACCGCCTGTCGATGCTCGACCTCGTCGACGGCGGGCTCGAGTGGGACGAGGTCGTTGCACAAGCGCGTGCGGTCGAAGCGGCGGGCGCAACGCTGATCAACACCGGCATCGGCTGGCACGAAGCGCGCGTGCCGACCATCGCGACTTCGGTGCCGCGCGCGGCGTTCACGGGCATCACCGGACGCCTGAAGCCGCACGTCTCGCTGCCGTTGATCACGACGAACCGCATCAACATGCCCGAGGTCGCTGAAGCCGTGCTCGCGCGCGGCGACGCGGACATGGTGTCGATGGCACGTCCGCTTCTTGCCGATCCGGCCTGGGTCGCGAAGGCACGCGAGGGGCGCGCCGCGTCAATCAATACATGCATTGCATGCAATCAGGCCTGCCTTGACCACGTGTTCGCGAATCGCCGCGCGACCTGCCTCGTCAATCCGCGGGCCTGCTACGAGACCGAGCTGCGCTACACGCCCACGGATGCGCCCCTGCGCGTTGCGGTCGTCGGCGCAGGCCCGGCCGGTCTCGCGTGCGCGACTGTGGCCGCCGAGCGCGGCCATCGAGTCACTCTGTTCGAAGCCGCCGACGCGATCGGCGGGCAGTTCAATGTCGCGCGGCGGATTCCGGGCAAGGGCGAGTTCACCGAAACGCTGCGCTACTTCCGCACGCGTATTGAGGAAACCGGTGTGGAGCTGCGCACCGGCGTACGCGCGGACCCAGGCGCGCTTGCCGGCTACGACCGCGTTGTGATCGCCACGGGCGTGCGGCCGCGTGCGGTGGCGATCGACGGTGCGGACCACCCGAAGGTCGTCGGCTATCTCGACGTACTCACCGGGCGCGTCGTCCCGGGCGCTCGCGTCGCGATCATCGGCGCGGGCGGCATCGGATTCGACGTCGCGCAGTTCCTGGTCGAGCCGCCGCATCAGGGCACCGGGGGCAATGCGGCGCAGTGGCGAGCGGAATGGGGCGTCGATCTCGACTACACGACGCAACGCGGTGGGCTCGTCGATGCACGGCCGCGCGCCGCGATGCGCGAAGTGTGGGTGCTGCAGCGCAGCCCGGGTCGCCCCGGCAGCCGACTCGGAAAAACCACGGGCTGGATCCACCGCGCATCGCTCAAGACGAAGGACGTGCACATGCACGGCGGCGTGGAATACCTGCGCGTGGACGACGCCGGACTGCATGTGCGCATCGACGGCGAAGAGCGGCTGCTCGCGGTCGACCACGTGGTGGTCTGCGCCGGCCAGGAGCCGGAGCGCTCGCTCGTGCAGGCCATGGCCGGGCACCCGCACGTACACCTCATCGGCGGTGCAGACGTCGCCGCGGAGCTCGACGCGAAGCGGGCAATCGACCAGGGCAGCCGGCTCGCGGCCTCTTTCTGAGCACGCCGCTTTAACAAACTGTCAATAGAGAAATCCACCCCGCTTCACGTGAAGTTTATTTCCCTGCCGCTACCGTGCGCCCACTTTCCCGCCCGGCTTGGCGGGACCGGCACCTCCCCGCGCTCTGCGGTATGAGGTTGCCCGGGCAAAGCGCGCCGCAGAGCCGCTGCCCTCCCCAGTACGCCATGTCCAACAGCCGCGTTGCCCACCCCCGGGCGATGCGCGCCGTGACGACGCAACGGAGCAAGGAGTCGATATGAAACTGGCTTGGATCATGTGGCTGGCCACAGTGTTGCCGCCGCAAACCGCCGATTCGTTGTGCCTGAGCACAACGGTGTACCTGGAAGCCCGCGACCAGTCGCTGCGTGGGCAGAAGGCAGTGGCCGAGGTGGCCCTGCGTCGTCGCGACAGCGGCCTGTGGGGCGACACCGTTTGCGACGTCGTGACCGCGCGGTCGCAGTTCGCACCGACGATCGTGTCGCCGCGTACGCGCCTCAGCAACGACCGCGCGTGGAACCACGCCCTCACGGTCGCGTTCGACGCGGAGCGCAACTGGGCCTTGCCGCCCGGGCAGCGTCGCGAAGTCGTGCCCGGTGCGAGTCACTTCCACGCGCATGCGATCGCGCAGCCGAGCTGGCGTAACGCGTACCGCGTGGCGACGATCGGCGATCACACCTTCCTGAAAGTGCAGTCGCTCAAACCGCGCCGCTCGTAGTCGACACGGCCGATGCGCGCCCCCGCGCGCAGCGACGCCGCCTTCGCATTCGCGCGTCGACCATGCGTAGCGAAACGGAGGGCGTGATGAAGCTCTACACCAAGCCGGGCGCCTGCTCGACTGCAGACCACATTGCCCTGCACTGGAGCGGCGGCGAAGTCGACGTGCAGGTGGTGGACTCGGCTGACCTGAAGTCCGAGTGGTACCGCGGGATCAATCCTACGGGCTCCGTGCTGGCGCTGCAGGACGGCGACTTCGTGCTGACGCAGAACGCCGCAATTCCGGGCTATATCGCCGATTGCTTCCCGGACGCGTGCCTCGGTGGCGATGGCAGTGCGCGGGAACGTCCCCAAGTGTCGCGATGGCTGTCGTTCGTCGGATCCGACGTGCATCCGGGCTTCATGCCGCTGTTCCACCCTGCCCGCTTCATCGGGGATGAAGCCCAGCACGATACGCTCAAGCAGGCCGCACGCGCACGCCTGCGTTCCCTGTTCGAACAGGCGAACCAGCGCCTCTCGGATCGCGAGTGGCTGGCCGATGCTCGCAGCGTCGCGGACGCGTACTTCTACATCACGCTGCGCTGGGCCGAGCTCACGGGCGTCGACCTGTCAGGAATCGAGGACCTCGGCGCATTCCGCGCGCGCATGGACGCCGATCCCGGCGTGCACGCGGCCTTGGAAGCGGAAGGGCTGCACTGAGGCGCCTCGACCGAGGAGCCCTTGTTACCGATCGTTGTTATCGCCCGAGTCATCGTCGTTCCCGCCGCGCCAGTGGCGCTGCATGTGCAGGAACATGAAAGACGCGGACCACGTGATCAGCATGAAGCCGATCAATGCCTCCGCGCCGGCGACGAACCGGATTGCGCCGACGGGCTTGAGACCGCCGAAGCCGACCGTCGTGAACGAAACAGCCGAGAAATAGAGCGCATCCAGCGGACCGAACTGCTGCGTGCCGTCGATGCCGCCTGTTCGCTCCAACAGGAGCAACCCCCAATACACGAGACCGAACAGCGCGATCTCGATTACGTGCAGCACGAACAGTGCGGCCACCACTTTCAGCACCGTGCGCTGGCGCAGCGGTTTGTCGCCGTCGATATGCCCGAGCCGATCGAAATGCTCGCCGAGCGCGAGCATTCCTTTGTAGTGAATCAGCGCCGCGACGATGGTCGTGACGAGCGCCGCCGCAGCGACGCCCCCTTGCGCGATCCAGTCCGCGGCCTGCATGCCTCAGCGCTGCTCGAGCGGCACGTACTCGCGATCTTCCGGCCCAGTGTAATTCGCGCTTGGGCGGATGATCTTGCCGTCCTCGCGCTGCTCGATCACATGCGCGCTCCAGCCGGTCGTCCGTGCGATCACGAACAGCGGCGTGAACATCGGCGTCGGGATGCCCATCATGTGGTATGCGCTCGCGCTGTACCAATCGAGGTTCGGGAACATCTTCTTGGTGTCCATCATCAGGGTCTCGATGCGCTCCGACACGTCGAACAGCGTCATGTTGCCGCTGTCGGCGCAGAGCTTGCGCGAGATCTCCTTGATGATCGGATTGCGCGGATCGCCGACCGTGTACACCGGGTGGCCGAAGCCGATGATGATTTCCTTGCGCTCCATGCGAGCGCGGATATCCGCCTCGGCTTCGTCCGCCGTGTCATAGCGCGCGATGATGTCCATCGCCACTTCGTTCGCGCCGCCATGCTTCGGGCCGCGCAGCGCACCAATCGCACCGGTGATGCACGAGTGCAGGTCCGAACCGGTGCCCGCGATTACGCGCGCGGTGAACGTCGACGCGTTGAACTCATGCTCGGCGTACAGGATCAGCGACTTGTCGAGCGCATCGGCATGCAGCTCGCTCGGCTCTTCGCCGTGCAGCAGGTGGAGGAAATGCGCGGCGACGGTGTCGTCCTCGGTCTCGACGTCAATTCGGCGGCCGTTGCGCGTGAAGTGCCACCAGTACAGCAGCATCGAGCCGAAGCTCGCGATGAGCTTGTCGGCGATGTCGCGCGCTTCGGACGCCGGATGGCCCTCGCGCTCCGGCAGCACGGTGCCGAGCACCGAGCAGCCCGTGCGCAGAACGTCCATCGGGTGTGCGTTCGCGGGCACGAGCTCGAGCGCCTCGGTCACGATCGCGGGCAGACCGCGCAGTCGCTTGAGCTTCGTGCGGTATGCACGCAGCTGCGCGGCGTTCGGCAGCGAGCCATGCACGAGCAGGTGCGCGACTTCTTCGAAGCTCGACTTCGTCGCCAGGTCGTGGATGTCGTAGCCGCGGTAGTGCAGGTCATTGCCGCTGCGGCCGACGGTGCACAGGGCGGTGTTACCCGCTGCGGTGCCGCTCAGCGCGACGGATTTCTTGACCTTGGGCAGGACCTGTGCGGACTCTGTCATCGAACTCTCCTGGCGATGTTCGGCACGCCTGCGTGACCGCGCGGCGGTGCCGGTTTCGTTTGAATTGGAACAGCGGTAATCGAAGTGGAACAACGCTTTTCTGCGGCCCCGAAGGCCGCGCCGGCAACGCGAAGGCGCGCGGCCGGATCGCACGCGCCGGCGGAGCGCGGCAGGGTGCGCGCGCGCACGCTGCCCGGTCCGTCGGCCGACCTGTCAGTCGACCGTGCGCGGCGTCTGCGAAAACAGCTCGTCGAGCTTGTCCTCGTAGCGGTGGTAATCGAGGAAGTCATACAGCTCGGCGCGCGTTTGCAGCGTATCGATGATGTTCTTCTGCGTGCCCTCGCGACGCACGGTCTCGTAGAAGTTCAGCGCCGCCTTGTTCATGGCGCGGTACGCACCGCAGCAATACAGCGCGATGTCGACGTTCGCGGTGCGCAGCTCGTCGGTGGTGAAGAACGGCGTGGAGCCGAACTCGGTGAGGTTTGCGAGGATCGGCACCTTCACCGCCTGCTTGAACCGCGCGTAATCCTCGAGCGACTTCATCGCCTCGGGGAAGATCATGTCCGCGCCGGCCTCGACATACGCGCAGGCGCGTTCGATTGCTGCATCGATGCCTTCGACGGCCGCCGCATCGGTGCGCGCCATGATCACGAAGCCCGCGTCGGTGCGCGCATCGACTGCCGACTTGACGCGGTCGACCATCTCGCTCTTCGACACGACTTCCTTGCCGGGCCGGTGACCGCAGCGCTTCTGGCCAACCTGGTCTTCCATGTGCACCGCGGCAACGCCGACGCGCTCGAACGAGCGGATCGTGCGCGCGATGTTGAACGCGCCGCCCCAGCCGGTGTCGATGTCGACCAGTAGCGGCATCTGCGTGGCGTCCACGATCCGGCGCGCATCGGTGAGCACGTCTTCCATCGTGCTGATGCCGAGGTCGGGCATGCCGAGCGAATTGGCGGCCACGCCGCCGCCGGACAGGTACAGGGCTTTGTATCCGACACGCTTCGCCATGAGGCCGGCGTACGCGGTGATCGCGCCCATGACCTGCAGCGGGGATTCTTCAGCGACGGCCGCGCGGAAACGCGCGCCGGTGGATTCTCGTGACATGGTGACCTCGACGTAATGCGAACTTCGACTTCCGCGTCCTGGGCCATGCCGTGTATCGATTCGGACTTCGACCCGGCCGGCACGCGGACGCGTGGGCTGCAAAAGCGACGAAGGCGACCTCGGCCGCCTTCGTCGTCGTACCGCTTACAGCAGGTGGGCGACGCCTTCGCGCTCTTCCTCGAGCTCGGCCAGCGTCTTGTCCATTGCCGCGCGGCTGAACTCATCGACGGGCAGGCCTTCAACGCGTGTGTACTCGCCGTTCTCGCACGTCACCGGCACGCCGTACATCACACCCTCGGGGATGCCATAGCTGCCGTCCGACGGCACGCCCATCGTCACCCACTTGCCGTTCGTGCCGAGCACCCAGTCGCGGATGTGGTCGATCGCGGCATTCGCCGCAGAGGCCGCCGACGACAGGCCGCGCGCTTCGATGATCGCCGCGCCGCGCTTGCCGACCTTCGGGATGAACTCGTTCGCGTTCCACTCGCTGTCGTTGATCTTGTCCTTCAGCGACTGGCCGTTGACGGTCGCGAAGCGGTAGTCCGGGTACATCGTCGGGCTGTGGTTGCCCCACACGACGAGCTTCTCGATGTCGCCGACCGGCACGCCCGCCTTGTTCGCGAGCTGGCTCAGCGCGCGGTTGTGGTCGAGGCGGAGCATGGCGGTGAAGTTCTTCGCCGGCAGGTCCGGCGCGGACTTCATCGCGATGTAGGCGTTCGTGTTCGCCGGGTTGCCGACGACGAGTACCTTGACGTCGCGCGAGGCGACCTTGTTCAGCGCTGCCCCCTGCGCGGTGAATATCTTCGCGTTCTCGAGCAGCAGGTCCTTGCGCTCCATGCCCGGGCCACGCGGACGGGCGCCGACGAGCAGTGCGACGTCGGCATCCTTGAACGCGACTTCCGCGTCGTCCGTGCCGACCATGCCGGCGAGCAGCGGGAACGCGCAGTCCTCGAGCTCCATCATCACGCCCTTGAGCGCGGCCTGGGCCTTCTCCATTGGCAGCTCGAGCAGCTGCAGGATGACCGGCTGGTCCTTGCCCAGCATCTCGCCAGACGCAATGCGGAACAGCAGCGAATAACCGATCTGGCCGGCTGCACCGGTGACGGCGACGCGGACGGGGGTCTTCATGGAGTGATTCCTTGAATGGAGGTGGAAAGACGGCTGCCGCGTCAGTAGACGCGGTAGCCCAAGGGGGTGAGGTGCTCGTCGAGCCTGGCCGTGTCGTAACCGCGCACGACGTTCTGTCCAACGACCGTGACCGGCACGCCCCGTGCGCCGAGCGCACGCATCGCGCGGTCGCCTTCGGGGGTGTCGACGTCGAGCACGCGGTAACGCACGTTCGCGCGTTCGAAGTCGCCCTGCTGCTTGCGGCAGTACCCGCACCACTCCGCTGCCAGCATCACGATGCGCGCGTCGCCCGTGTGCATCCGCGGGTCAGCGGGGTCGGTCACCGCATCGGACGGCGCGCGGCCGAGCCATGCATGCACGCCGACGGCGAGACCGACGGCAAGAAGCAGCCAGACCGCGCGCGACACGGGCGCCTCAGGCCAGTTGGCGGACGAACTCGGCGAAGCGCTGCAGGCCGGGTTCGAGCTGCGGCGTCGGGCAGGTGTAGCTGATGCGCAGTGCGCGCGGTTCGCCGAACGCCGAACCCGGCACGCAGGCCACGCCCTTGGTCTCGAGCAGCGCGTTGCAGAAGTCGACGTCGTTGGCGACCGTCGTGCCGCTCGGACCGTGCGTCTTGCCGAACAGCGCGCTGACGTCCGGGAACACGTAGAACGCGCCCTGCGGCCGCGGGCACACCACGCCCGGCAGGCCGGACATGATCGCCATCACCTGGTCGCGCTTCTGCTCGAACTCCGCGCACTTCTGCTGGGGCACGTCCTGCGGGCCGATCAGCGCCGCGACGGCGGCAGCCGTCGTGACCTCAGGCAGGTTCGTGATGTGGTTCGAGTTCATCGTGACGACCGCCTGCGCGACGATCTCCGGCCCGGCCATGAAGCCCACGCGCCAACCCGGCATGCCGTAGGTCTTCGACAACGAGTCGATGAAGATCACGCGGTCGCGCAGCTCGGGGCGCGCGTGCACGAAGTTGTGGTAGCCCACGCCGTCGAACACCATCTGGTTGTAGATGTCGTCGGTGATGATCCACGTGTCGGGATGCTTCGCGATGACGTCCGCGAGCGCCGCGATCTCGTCCTTCGAATACACCATGCCCGTCGGATTGGACGGGTTGTTGAACAGGAACACGCGCGGCTTGCGGGCGAGCGCCTCGTCGAGCTGTGCCGGCGTGAGCTTGTAGTTCTGCTCGGCACGGCACGGCAGCAGGTCGATCTTCGCGCCGACGATCTCGGCGATATCGACGTAGCTCGTCCAGTACGGCGTCGGGAACGCGATCGTGTCGCCCTCGTCGAGCAGCACTTCGGCCAGGTTGTAGATGACGTGCTTGGCGCCGACACCGGTCGCGACGTTGACGCGGCCGTAGCCGGTCAGGCCGATCTTGCCGAGGTGCTCGCAGAACGCGTCGAGCAGCGCGTCGGGGCCGCGGTTGCTGCCGTACTGGCCGCTGTCGTGCTCGAGCGCTTCGCGCGCCGCGGCGTACACGTGCGACCCGGGCAGGAAATTTGGAACGCCAATCGAGAAGCTGATGATGTCGCGGCCTTCGGACTTCAGGCGCTTGGCCTTGTCCGCGACCTGCATGATCGCACTGGGCTTGGCACGGCCGACGCGCGCGGCGAGCTGGGGCATCGCAAGAACCTCGTGGGGGAGACGACGGAGCGGCCGTAACGGCCGGGCAAAGCCCGCGGATGTTAACACGCGTCACTTTTTCAGCCGGTGCCGCGACAGGCCGCTTGCGTCATTTCGACATGCACTGAACGCAAAAAAGCCCGCGTCCGGTGACGCGGGCTTTTGGGTGCAGCGGTGCGAACGCGCCGGAACGCTTCGCGTAACGCGACTTACGGACGTGCGTTGGCGTCGAGCGTCTTGTTCCACTCGGCCACGCGGTCTGCCTTCGCCGCGACCGCAGAATCGGCGTCGCCTTCGATGCGGACCGTATTGATCGTGTCGCCCTGCTTGACCTTGTCGACGACGTCCTGCCCTTCGACCACCTTGCCAAACACGGTGTGCTTGCCGTCGAGCCACGGGCATGCCACGTGGGTGATGAAGAACTGGCTGCCGTTCGTGTTCGGGCCGGCATTGGCCATCGACAGCACGCCGCGCTCATGCGACAGGCCGTTCTTGGCCTCGTCCTCGAACTTGTACCCCGGGCCGCCGGTGCCCGAGCCCTGCGGGCAGCCGCCCTGGATCATGAAGTCGTTGATGACGCGGTGGAACGTCAGGCCATCGTAGAAGCCGCGACGCGCGAGGTTCACGAAGTTCGCGACGGTCAGCGGCGCCTTGTCGGCGGCGAGTTCGACGCGGATCGGGCCGCGGTCGGTTTCGAATTGGGCGATCAGGCTCATGGGGTTTTCCAGTCGTGGAGAGAAGCGGCGGTTGCGGCCGGAACGGCCTCGGCTTGAGCACCGTGTTGCGGTGCAACGTGAACAGGGCGGGCAAGCATACCCCAGCGCCTGTGCACGTCCGGACTGCAGACCCGTCCGGCCGGTATACTTGCCGGCTTCCTTCCGCTCTCCTTGCCTGTCCAGGCACTTTTCGCATGTCCATTGAACGCCTGCGCAACATCGCCATCGTCGCCCACGTCGACCACGGCAAGACCACTCTCGTCGACTGCCTGCTCAAGCAGTCCGGCACGTTGAATGAACGCACCGTGCTCGCAGAGCGCGTGATGGACAGCAACGACCAGGAAAAGGAACGTGGCATCACGATCCTGTCCAAGAACACCGCCATCACCTGGCAGGGCAATCGCATCAACATCGTCGACACCCCGGGCCACGCCGACTTCGGCGGCGAGGTCGAGCGCGTGCTGTCGATGGTCGACTCGGTGCTGATCCTCGTCGACGCGATGGACGGCCCAATGCCGCAGACGCGCTTCGTGACGCAGAAGGCGTTCGCGATGGGCTTCAAGCCGATCGTGGTGGTCAACAAGATCGACCGCCCCGGCGCGCGCCCGGACTGGGTGATCGACCAGGTGTTCGACCTGTTCGACAAGCTCGGCGCGACCAACGAGCAGCTCGACTTCCCGATCGTCTACGCCTCGGCGCTGCACGGCTATGCCAGCCTCGACGACCAGGCCCGCAGCGGCGACATGACCCCGCTCTATGAGGCGATCATGAAGCACGTCGAGCCGCCGAAGGTCGATCCGGACGGCCCGTTCCAGATGCGCATCAGCCAGCTGGACTACAGCAACTTCGTCGGCCTGATCGGCGTCGGCCGCGTGCAGCGCGGCAAGGTGCGCACGAACATGCCGGTGAGCGTGGTCGACCGCAAAGGCAAGAAGCGCCAGGGCAAAGTGCTGCAGGTGCTTGGCTTCATGGGCCTCGAGCGCATCGAAGTGCCGGAGGCCGAAGCCGGCGACATCATCGCGATCTCCGGTGTGCAGGACCTCAGCATCTCGGACACCGTGTGCGCGCTCGACACGCCGGAAGCGCTCGAAGCGCTCACCGTCGACGAGCCGACGATCTCGATGACGTTCCAGGTCAACAACTCGCCGTTCGCCGGCAACAAGGATCTCTCGGGTGGCAAGTTCCTCACCAGCCGCCAGCTGCGCGAGCGCCTGGAGCGCGAGACGCTGCACAACGTGGCGCTGAAGGTCGAGGAAGGCTCGGATCCGGACAAGTTCCTGGTCTCCGGCCGCGGCGAGCTGCACCTGTCGGTGCTGATCGAGAACATGCGTCGTGAAGGCTACGAGCTCGCGGTGTCTCGCCCCGAAGTCATCATCAAGGAGATCGACGGCCAGCTGATGGAGCCGGTCGAGCAGCTCGTCGTCGACATCGAAGAGCAGCACCAGGGCGGCGTGATGGAAAAGCTCGGCACCCGCAAGGCCCAGCTCAAGAACATGGAGTCCGACGGCAAGGGTCGCGTCCGCCTCGACTACATGATCCCGGCGCGCGGCCTGATCGGCTTCCAGAATGAGTTCCGCACGCTGACGCAGGGCTCGGGCCTGCTGTTCCATGTGTTCGACCACTACGGCCCCAAGGAACAGGGCGCCATTGCCAAGCGCATCAACGGCGTGATGATTGCGAATGCGCCGGGCGCGACGCCGGCGTATTCGCTCGGGCCGCTGCAGGATCGCGGCCGCCTGTTCGCAGCCGAAGGCGACATGGTCTACGAGGGTCAGTTGATCGGTATCCACTCGAAGGACAACGACCTCACGGTCAACGCCATCAAGACGAAGCCGCTGACGAACATGCGCGCATCGGGCAAGGACGACGCGATCCAGCTGAGTCCGGCGATCAAGTACTCGCTGGAGCAGGCACTCGACTTCATCGAGGACGACGAGCTCGTCGAAGTCACCCCGAAGGAGATCCGCCTGCGCAAGAAGCTGCTGACCGAGAGCGAGCGCAAGACGGCGTCGCGCCGCGCCGGCTGACCCCGACGCACAGGTGCATATCGGAAAGCCCCGCGAATGCGGGGCTTTTTCGTTGACGGCGTTGGCAGCCGAAGCATAGGACTGTCGCGGCCGCCAGATCCTGTGCTTGCCAGCAGGCGAAGGGTGGACGGATGCTGGAGCATTCATTGCCGCGACCCCGGTGCCACCAATGTCGATGCGATCTTGCCGCCCTGCCCGCCTGCCGGCGCATGCCGCCCTGCCCGCCCTTCTGGCTGCGGTCATGGCAGGCTGCGCGCATGGGGGCGATCTCGTGCCCACGGTCGCATCAGGAGATGTCGCAGCGGCGGTTGCCCCGACGACGCGGGATATCGTGGAAGCCGACATCGCGACGCTGTCAGCGCGCATGCAGCGCGGCGAGGTCACTAGCGGGCAGCTGACACAGGCCTATCTCGCTCGCATCGCGGCAATTGACGATGCCGGTCCGCGGCTCAACGCCGTCATCGAAATCAACCCGGACGCGCTCGCAGATGCCGCTCGCCTCGACGCCGAGCGCAAGGCGGGGCGCGTGCGCGGTCCGCTGCACGGCATTCCGGTCCTCATCAAAGACAACATCGATGCCGTGCCGATGGTCAACTCGGCCGGCTCGCTCGCGCTCGCGTCGCACCGACCGCGCGAAGACGCGCCGATCGTGCGCGCACTGCGCGATGCTGGCGCGGTCATCCTCGGCAAGACCAACCTCAGCGAATGGGCGAACTTCCGCTCCATGCGCTCGTCGTCGGGTTGGAGCAGCCGCGGCGGGCAGACGCGCAATCCGTATGCGCTCGATCGCAGCCCCTGCGGCTCGAGCAGCGGCAGCGGCGCGGCGATTGCCGCCAGCCTCGCCGCGGTCGGCGTCGGCACCGAAACCGACGGCAGCATCCTGTGCCCGGCCGCTGTGAATGGGCTCGTCGGAATCAAGCCGACAGTCGGCCGCGTTGGCCGCAGCGGCATCATCCCGATCAGCGCCTCGCAGGACACGGCCGGCCCGATGGCGCGCACCGTCGCCGACGCCGCGCTGCTCCTCGATGTGCTCGCAAGCGCACGCGACCCCGAGGACACCGCCACTCGCGACGCACCCGCCGCGCAGGGCCGCTTTGCCGACGCGCTAGACCCCGGCGCCTTGCGCGGCGTGCGGCTCGGCGTTCTTCGCAAGCACGGCGTCGACGCACAACCGGATGTCGACGCGGCATTCGAGCGCGCGCTGGCGCATCTTCGTGAAGCGGGCGCGGTGCTCGTCGACGTCGAGCTGCCGAACCGCGGCAAGTGGAGCGCGCCGGAATTCACCGTCCTCAAGTACGAATTCAAGGACGGGCTCGAGCGCTATCTGCGCGCGTCGGGCGCACCGGTGCAATCAGTCGCTGCGCTCGTCGACTTCAACAAGTCGAATGCGGTCGCGACGATGCCCTATTTCGGCCAGGAGCTGCTCGAACAGACTCAGGCGTTGAAAGGGCTCGACACCGCCGAGTACACGAAGGCGAAGCGCGACGCCGCGCGGCTCGCCGGGCCCGAAGGCATCGACGCCGCGCTTGCCAAGTACGACGTGCAAGCGCTTGTCGCGCCCACGACCGGCCCCGCGTGGCCGATCGATCTCGTCAATGGCGACCACTTTACGGGTGCCGGGTATGGCGCCGCCGCGGTGGCGGGCTACCCGAGCCTCACCGTGCCGATGGGCAGCGCACATGGGCTGCCGCTGGGTCTCACGTTCCTCGGCCCCCGTTGGGGCGAGGCGCGGCTGGTCGGATTCGGGCACGCATTCGAACAGCGCGCGCAGGCGCGCACGGCGCCGAGCTATCGCAGCACGGTGCCGCTGCCCTGAGGCGCTTTGCGCGCCACGGCGCCTACGATGCGGTCACGCCTGACTCGAGGGCGTGCGCCGCGCCGGGTGACTGGAAGGCGCCGCCGCTTCACCATTACACCGGCAGTGCGATCTGCGATTGCTTGCGCACGATCAGCATCGCCGCCTCCAGCGCCTGCTCGTAATTGAGGCGCGGATCGACGCAGGTGCGGTATGCGCGCTCGAGGTCGGCCTCGCGCAGTTCGCGGGCGCCGCCGAGGCATTCGGTCACGTCTTCGCCGGTGAGCTCAAGGTGCGCGCCGCCCAGGCGCGTCCCGGCTGCGGCATGCAATTCGAACGCGAGTTCAAGCTCGCGGCCAATGTTCGCAAAGCGCCGCGTCTTGTAACCGTTTGCGGTGGACTCGGTGTTGCCGTGCATCGGATCGCAGATCCACAGCACGCGCCGCCCATCACGACGTACCGCGTCGAGCAGCGGCGGCAGCTTGTCGGCGATGTGCGCCGCGCCCATGCGGTGGATGAAGGTCAACCGGCCGGGCTCGTCGTCGGGGTTCAGCAGGTCCATGACGCGCAACAGCTGGTCGGGCGCCACGGTCGGGCCGACCTTGATGCCGATCGGATTGCGAATGCCGCGGAAGTACTCCGCATGCGCCCCGTCGACCGCCGCGGTCCGCATGCCGATCCACGGAAAGTGCGTGCTCAGGTTGAACCAGCCCCAGTGCCGCGGCACCTGCCGCGTCATCGACTCCTCGTACGGCAGCAGCAGCGCTTCATGCGAGGTGTAAAAGTCGACGCGATTGAGGTTGTGCACCTCCGCGCCCGACAGCGTTTCCATGAAGCGCACCGCGTCGCCGATCGCGGCAACCATGCGGCCGTACTCCTCTGCGAGCGGCGAGTGGCCGACCCAGCTGAGGTTCCAGTACTCCGGGTGGTGCAAGTCCGCGAAGCCGCCATCGATGAGCGCGCGGACGAAGTTCATCGTCATCGCGGACCGGGCATGCGCCTTGATCATGCGGCGCGGGTCGGGTCGCCGCGCCTCCGCGGTGAATGCGGGACCGTTGACCATGTCGCCGCGGTAGCTCGGCAGACTCACCCCGTCGATCGTTTCGAGGTCGGTCGAGCGGGGCTTCGCGTACTGACCGGCAAAGCGTCCGATGCGCACCACGGGCTTGCGGAGCCCGTGCACGAGCACCAGGCTCATCTGCAGCAGCACCTTGAGGCGGTTGGAGATCACGTCCGAGGTGCACTCCGCGAAACTCTCCGCGCAATCGCCCCCCTGCAGCACGAAGCGCCGGCCTTCCTGCGCTTCGGCCAACTGCTGCTTCAGCGTCAGGATCTCCCACGACGTCACCAACGGTGGCAGGCCGCGCAGTTCCGCAAGGGCCGACTCGAGCTCGCCCGCGTCCGGATACTGCGGCAGTTGCAGCGCGACCCGCTCGCGCCACGACGTCGGCGACCAGGCTTGGGGCAGACGGACGGCGTGGACGGATCGGTCGGAGGAATTCATGGGTGCATCCAAAAGGAGAACAAACTGGACCGCGGAGTCAGGCGCGCGGCCGCCGGAAGGCGATGTACGCCAACCAGCCCGTCAACAACACGAACCAGACGAGGCTCCAACCAGGCATCGAGAGCCCGAGAAACGTCCAGTCGACGTTCGCGCATTCACCGGAGCCCGTCATGACCTTTTGCACCACGCCGCCGAGTGGCATGGAATCGAGCATGTAGTCGAGGCCCGGGCCGCACGCGGGCACCTGGTCCGGCGGCAAGTGCTGCAGGCGCACGTGGTTGCCTGCGACCGCGATCCCGGCGACCCCGGCCAGCATCCCGAGCACCCCATAAACCCGACGACCGCCAGTGCCTGCGGGCGCGTGCACCGCACCGATCAGGAACACCAGGCCGAGCGCGGCAAACGCGATGCGCTGGAAGCTGCACAGCGGGCACGGCTCGAAGCCGAGGTTGAACTGCGCGTGGAGGGCGTACGCCAGTAGGGCTGCGCACGCCAGCGCCCCGAGCGCGCATTGGGCGCGGAAAGAAGCAAGAAGAGATTGCCGATTCATACCATCACGATAAGCACTGCCACGACCTCGCGCAAAGAATATTGCGCAACGGACCGTCCGGCCGCCTGCGGATTCAGGGAGCTTGCACGTCGCGGCCCTGGCCCGGACCGATCACGCGCTATTGCGCTGCTTGCCCCGATTTGCGCGAATGCGCAAACAGCCTCTGCTTTTGGACGCCTCCGATACCGCATCGCATCGCCCGCAGCGGCCTCAACGCGGGGACGAAACCTCAAACGCAAAAGCCCCGAACAAGTCGGGGCTTTGCTTCTTCGACGCGCCGGGACGTGGACCGCCCCCGCCGTTCGAAATTACTCCGCGGCCTGCGGGCGATCGACGAGCTCGACATACGCCATCGGCGCGTTGTCGCCTGCGCGGAAGCCGCACTTGAGGATGCGCAGGTAGCCGCCCGGACGCTCGCGGTAACGCGGGCCCAGCTCGACGAACAGCGTGCCAACCGCTTCCTTGTCACGCAGACGCGAGAACGCAAGGCGGCGATTCGCAACGCCGTCGCTCTTGGCGAGCGTGATGAGCGGCTCGGCAACGCGTCGCAGTTCCTTCGCCTTCGGCAGCGTCGTGCGGATGAGACCGTGCTTGATCAGCGAGGCGGCCATGTTCTGAAACATGGCATCGCGGTGGGCACTGGTGCGGCTGAACTTGCGGCCGGATTTCTGATGACGCATGAGTAGGATTCCTAATGAATATTGAAACCGATGAACTTCGCTGTCGCCGTCCTGGCGTTCGTACAGTGGACTGCGGTTGGTCCGTGCCGGCCGTCCATGACCGGGCGGCGCTGCGGGTCTTCGGACCCGTCAGCGCAATTGGTGCAGAACTCGATGCCCCAGCCGAAGGCCCGTCGTTACCCGACGGGCGCCACGACCAGGTCCCTCAGCCCATCATGCCGTGCGATGCAATGCCGGCAGGCGGCCAGTTCTCGAGCTTCATGCCGAGCGAAAGGCCGCGCTGGGCGAGCACTTCCTTGATCTCGGTGAGCGACTTCTTGCCAAGGTTCGGCGTCTTCAGCAGCTCGACTTCCGTTTTCTGGATCAGATCGCCGACGTAGTAGATGCTCTCGGCCTTCAGGCAGTTCGCCGAACGCACCGTCAGCTCGAGGTCATCGATCGGACGCAGCAGGATCGGGTCGACGCCGCTGGCAGCCGGCTTCGCTGCGCCGCGATCGCGGTGCGTGAAGTCGCCGAACACCGACAGTTGATCCGTGAGGATATCGGCCGCCGTGCGCACTGCTTCCTCGGCATCGATCGTGCCGTTGGTCTCGATGTCGATGACCAGCTTGTCCAGATCGGTGCGCTGTTCGACGCGAGCCGCTTCGACCGCGTACGCGACGCGACGCACCGGGGAGAACGACGCGTCCAGCATCAGGCGACCGATTGCTCGCGTCTCCTCGTCCGGGCGACGACGCGCGGCCGCCGGCTGGTAGCCGTAACCACGCTCGATCTTCAGGCGCATGTTGACCGCGGTGTCCTTCGTCAGGTGCGCGATCACATGCTCACCGTTGAGGATCTCCACGTTGTGGTCGGTGCGGATGTCGGCCGCCGTGATGACGCCCGGACCCTGCTTGCTCAGCGAAAGCGTCGCGTTCTCACCGGTGTGCATCCGGATCGCGACGTCCTTGAGGTTGAGCAGCACCTCAAGCACGTCCTCTTCGAGACCCTCGACCGTGGTGTACTCGTGCAGCACGCCGTCGATCTCGACCTCGGTGATCGCAAAACCCGGGATCGACGACAGCAGCACGCGACGCAGCGCGTTGCCAAGCGTATGCCCGTAGCCGCGTTCCAGCGGCTCGATCACGACCTTGGCGCGGTTGCCGTTGAGGCGTTCGATCTGGGGACCGCGGGGCCGCAGAACCTGATTGGCGGTAACCGTCATGTTTCGGTGTCTCCAGTGACCACCGCCGCCGGGCGGTGGCTGTTGCGCTTGGGCTTCCCGTACGGGAAGCGGCCGATGCAGCGACTGCATCGGCCGGGATAAGAGGCGCGCTAGGCGCGCCTCGCCGGACAGTCCGAACCTGTTACTTCGAATACAGCTCGACGATCAGTGCTTCGTTGATGTCGGCCGGGAGGTCGGCGCGGTCCGGCACGGCCTTGAACACGCCGGCGAACTTCTTGCTGTCCACCTCAATCCACGAGGGCGACAGGTCCATCTGCTGGGCGACCGTCAGCGACTCCTGAACGCGGAGCTGCTTCTGGGCGCGCTCGTTGAGCGCGATCGAATCGCCAGCCTTGACCTGGTACGACGGCAGGTTGACGGGCTTGCCGTTCACGAGCACGCCACGGTGCGAAACCAGCTGGCGCGCAGCCGGGCGCGTCACCGCAAAACCCATGCGGTAGACCACGTTGTCCAGACGCGTCTCGAGGAGCTGCAGCAGGTTTTCACCCGTGTTGCCCTTCTTCGTCGACGCCTTCTTGTAGTAGTTGCGGAACTGCCGCTCGAGCAGGCCGTAGATGCGCTTGACCTTCTGCTTCTCACGAAGCTGGGTCGCGTAATCCGACAGCTTGCCCTTACGGGCAGTCGGGCCGTGCTGGCCGGGCTTCTGCTCGAGTTTGCACTTCGAGTCGAGCGCGCGGGCCGACGACTTCAGGCCAAGATCGGCGCCTTCACGGCGCGCGAGCTTACAGGTGGGACCGATATAACGAGCCATGTTCTTCTTTGCTCCTCAGCGACGGCGCGTTAGACGCGGCGCTTCTTCGGCGGACGGCACCCGTTGTGCGGGATGGGCGTCACGTCGATGATGTTCAGGATCTTGTAGCCGACGTTGTTGAGCGAACGCACGGCCGATTCACGTCCCGGACCCGGGCCCTTGATGCGCACTTCGAGCGCCTTGACGCCGTAGTCGAGCGCAGCGCGGCCGGCCTTTTCAGCAGCAACCTGCGCGGCAAACGGAGTGGACTTGCGCGAACCGCGGAAACCCGCGCCGCCCGAAGTCGCCCACGACAGCGCATTGCCCTGACGGTCGGTGATCGTGATGATGGTGTTGTTGAAAGAAGCGTGGACGTGCGCGATACCGTCGGTAACGACGCGCTTGATCTTCTTCTTCGTCTTGTTGGCAGCTGCCGGCTTGGCCATGGATAGATCCCCTTACTTCTTGATGGCCTTGCGCGGACCCTTACGGGTGCGTGCGTTGGTCCGGGTGCGCTGGCCGCGCAGCGGCAAGCCGCGGCGATGACGCAGACCACGGTAGCTGCCGAGGTCCATCAGGCGCTTGATCGACATGCCGATCTCACGACGAAGGTCACCCTCGACGACGAACTTGCCGATCTCGGCGCGCAGGCGCTCGACTTCCGGCTCGGACAGGTCACGAATCTTCGTAGTCGACACAACGCCGGCCGAGTCACAGACCTGCTTCGAACGGGTACGGCCGATGCCGTAAATGCTTTGCAGCCCGACCCAGACGTGCTTCTGGGCAGGCAGGTTGACGCCCGCAATACGCGCCATAACGCGATCTCCAACTGGTTTGCCGCCGCAGGGCGTATGCCCGCAGCGATGGATTCACAAAAAGTGAACTTGAAATGTTAACAAGGTTCCGGAGGTACAGAAAGCCCGCTGACGCAAACGTGCCCGGCATGGGGAGTGTGCCCATGCTCCGGCGACGATCATCTGCTGCACCCCACGATTGCTCGGCGACCGCAGGGCCCGGCGCGCTACTCCGGCGCGCCTTGGCAAATGACCACCCGCGCCCGGAACCGCTGCGCGAGTCGCCCATCGAGGACCCCGGCGCGTACGTCCAGGTGTCCGGTTGATCATGGCGGCCCGCCAGAGCGGGCCGCGTCAGTACAGTTTACCTCAGCTGCGCCCGAGACCGCCGCGCGAACCCTTCAGGTTTGCTTTCTTGAGCAGGCTCTCGTACTGATGCGACATCAGGTGGGCCTGGATCTGCGCGATGAAATCCATAACCACGACCACCACGATCAGCAGGGATGTCCCGCCGAAGTAGAACGAGGTGTTGAGCTCGGTGCGCATGACCTCGGGCAACAGGCAGACGATCACCAGGTACGTCGCGCCCGCTGCCGTCAACCGCGTCAGCACGCCGTCGATGTAATCCGCCGTCGCCCGGCCCGGTCGAATGCCCGGGATCAGCGCGCCTGATTTCTTCAGGTTGTCCGCCGTTTCCTGCGAATTGAACACGAGCGCGGTATAGAAAAACGCGAATCCGGCAATCAGCGCTGCGTACAGGATCATGTGCAGCGGCTCGCCCGGGTTGAGCCACTGGCTCAGCTGCAGCAGGAACGAGTTGGAGTTGCCTTGCGCGAACCACGTCGCTGCCGTCGCCGGGAACATGACGATGCTCGACGCGAAGATCGCCGGGATCACGCCCGACATGTTGAGCTTGAGCGGCAGGAACGACGACTGGTTCATGTACGCGCCGCGACCGCCCTGCCGCCGCGCATAGTTGACAGTGATCCTGCGCTGGCCTCGCTCAACGAATACGACGAGGTACGTAAAGACCGCGACGATGAGCACGACGATGATCGCCGCAATGGCCGACATGTCGCCGTTCCGGATCTGCTCGAACATGCCGACGATGGCCGACGGCAACCCCGCAACGATACCGGCGAAGATGATCAGCGAAACGCCGTTGCCAATGCCGCGCTCGGTAACCTGCTCGCCGAGCCACATCAGGAACATCGTGCCCGCTGTCAACGCGATGATCGCCGTGAGGACGAAGCCAGGCCCCGGGTTGTATACAACCGGAATGCCCTGGCTCGCACCGCCCGCCTGCAGCGCGGTCGCGATGCCCCAAGCCTGGAACACGGCCAACGGAATCGCGCCCATGCGCGACCACTGATTGATTTTTCGACGACCCGACTCGCCTTCCTTCTGGATGGCCTTGAGTGTCGGGACGATCTGTACGAGCAGCTGCACGATGATGGACGCCGAGATATACGGCATCACGTTCAACGCAAGCAGGCTGAAGCGCTCGAGTGCGCCGCCCGAGAACATGTTGAACATGTCCACGATCGTGCCCTGCTGCGTCTCCATAAGCTGCAGCATCGCTTCGGGGTTTACACCCGGCACGGGTATGTAGCAACCGATGCGATAGACGATCAGGGCGCCGACCACGAAAAGAAGACGCTGGCGAAGCTCGGTGAATTTACCGAGCCCGCCACCGAGGCCCGCCATCGCGTTACCGCTGCGCGCCATCGACTACTTACTCCTGGACCTGGCCGCCGGCCGCTTCGATCGCGGCTTTGGCGCCGGCGGTCGCCGCAATGCCCTTCAGCACGAAGGCCTTGGTCACGTCGCCCTTGACGACGATCTTCGCCTGCTTCGCCGTGCTCGGAACGAGCTTGGCAGCCTGCAGCTTCGCGAAATCGACGTCACCCGCCTCGAGGCGCTCCAGCTGATACAGCAGGACTTCGGCCGTGTCCTTCGCGATCTTCGACCGGAAACCGATCTTCGGAAGACGGCGCTGCATGGGCATCTGACCGCCTTCGAAGCCGGCCTTGATCTTGCCCTTGCCCGACCGCGCGAACGAACCCTTGTGGCCGCGGCCGCAGGTCTTGCCCAGGCCGGAACCGATGCCGCGACCAACGCGCGTGCGCTCTTGGCGGGCGCCTTCGGCGGGCTGCAGTGTATTGAGACGCATGGTGATTACTCCTCGACGCGGACGAGGTAGTGAACCTTGTTGATCAGGCCGCGCACCTGCGGGCTGTCCTTCAGTTCACGCACATCGTTGAGTTTGTTGAGACCGAGCGCACGCACCGACAAACGGTGGCGCGACTGCGTCCCACGCAGGCCCTTCACGAGGCGCACCTTGACGGTGCCGCCTTCGACGTTCTGGGTATTAGCCATTGAGCAGGTCCTCCACCTTCTTGCCGCGCTTGGCTGCGATCGCGGTCGGCGACTGCATGTCGGTCAGGCCCTTCATCGTCGCGCGCACAAGATTGATCGGATTGCGCGAACCGACGGCCTTCGCAAGCACGTTCTTGACGCCGACGGCTTCCAGAACAGCGCGCATGGCGCCGCCCGCAATGACGCCAGTACCTTCGGATGCCGGCTGCATGAACACGCGAGCCGCACCGTGCCCGGCCTTGACCGTGTGCCACAGCGTGCCGTTGTTCAGGTCGACCTGGCTCATGCTCTTGCGGGCGTATTCCATCGACTTCTGGATGGCGACCGGCACTTCACGCGCCTTGCCGTAACCGAAGCCCACCTTGCCCGACCCGTCGCCGACAACCGTCGGCGCCGTGAACGTGAACTGGCGACCGCCCTTGACGGTCTTGCTGACGCGGTTCACCGCAATCAGCTTCTCGATCATGCCGTCGTCGATCTCTTCGCGATTGCGATCGCGACCGCGCTGCTGACGTTCTTCTGCCATTTCTGAAATCTCGTGATGTAAGAGGATTTGCGGCTTCGCCGCTTATGGTTGTGGGCTGCTACGGATGACCCATGCCCGCAGGAACCCGCGGGCATGCCCGGCGCAACCGCGCCGGCGGGACTCGCTTCTTCGCGCCCGGTACGTCGGGCGCCGGGCCGCGATTAGAACTTGAGGCCGCCCTCGCGGGCCGCGTCGGCAAGCGCCTTGACGCGACCGTGGTACCGGTAGCCCGAGCGGTCGAACGCGACCTTCTCGATGCCAGCGGCCACGGCCTTCTCGGCGATTGCGCGACCGACCTTGATTGCCGCATCAACGTTCTTGCCGTTCTTGAGACCGTCCTTTACGTCGGCCTGAACGGTCGACGCTGCGGCAAGCACCTTGGAGCCGTCTGCCGTGAACACTTGGGCGTACAGGTGCTGACCGGTGCGAAGCACGGACAGACGCGGCACGCCGAGTTCGCGGATGTGGGCGCGAGTGGACTTAGCGCGGCGAAGGCGGGCAATGTTCTTCTTCATGACTGTGTCCTTCGGGAAGCGGATAGGCCTTAGGCCTTCTTGGCTTCCTTGCGAATGATGACTTCACCGGCGTACTTCACACCCTTGCCCTTGTAGGGCTCCGGCGGACGGAAGCCACGGATCTTTGCCGCGACTTCACCCACACGCTGCTTATCAGCACCGGCCACGACGACTTCCGTCTGCGTCGGCGTCGTGATCGTGATGCCTTCGGGCGTGTTGAACACGACGGGGTGTGAGAAGCCCAGCGACAAGCTGAGGTCCTTGCCCTGCATCGCGGCGCGGTAACCGACGCCGACGAGCTCGAGCTTGCGCTCGAAGCCTTCGGAGACGCCCTTGACCATGTTCGCGAGGATCGCGCGCAGCGTGCCGGTCAGCGGAATCTGCGACGCGTCGTCCGTGGCGAACACGGCATTGCCGTCCTCGATCTTCACGTCGATGGCAACAGGCTTCGGCACCGACAGGGTGCCCTTCGGGCCCGTCGCGCTGATCGACTCCGGCTGGATGTTGATTTCGACGCCCTTCGGGAGGGCGATCGGCCTCTTGGCAACTCGGGACATTGCGATTACTCCCTTAGGCCACGAAGCACAAGACCTCGCCGCCGACGCCCTGTTGGCGCGCCCGCGCATCGGTCATGATGCCTTTCGAGGTGGAGATGATGGCGACACCGAGGCCACCTAGGACCTTGGGCAGCGCGTCCTTGCCGCGGTACTGACGCAGACCCGACCGCGAGTAGCGCTCGAGGCGCTCGATCACAGGTTTGCCTTCGTAGTACTTCAGCACGATTTCCAGCTGGGACTTCCCCGCACCGGCTTCGGTCACACGCGAATCGAGAATGTAGCCCTCGTCCTTCAGGACGGCGGCGATCGCAACCTTGATCTTCGACGACGGCATCTTAACCGTCGGCTTGCGGACAGCGGCGGCGTTCTTGATACGCACCAGCATGTCGGCAATGGGATCAGTCATGCTCATGAGAGTTTCCTTATGAGAAGCACCGATATCCGCGGAATTGCGAATTCAGTTGTCACGCGGCGCCCCGGAGGGCGCCGCGCTTGCGGCGAAGCAAGCCCGCCACTATACCAGCTTTACCAGCTCGCCTTGCGCAGGCCCGGCACGTCGCCGCGCATGGTGGCGGCACGCAGCATGTTGCGGCCGAGGCCGAACTTGCGATACGTGCCACGCGGGCGGCCGCTCAGCGCGCAACGGTTGCGCTGGCGCGAGGGTGAGGAATCGCGGGGCAGCTTCTGCAGCTTGACCACCGCGTCCATCTTGTCCTCGTACGACGCGTCGACGCTCGAGATCACCTTCTTGAGTGCCTCGCGCTTGGCCGCGTGCTTCTTGGCAAGCTTTTCCCGCTTCACCTCGCGGTTGACCATGGAGGTCTTAGCCATGTGTTTTTCCTCGAGACTCAGCTACGGAACGGGAAACGGAACGCTTCGAGCAGCGCGCGGGCTTCGGCGTCGGTCTTCGCGGTCGTGGTGATCGCGATGTCCATGCCGCGGAGCGCGTCGACCTGGTCGAAGTCGATTTCCGGGAAAATGATCTGCTCTTTCACGCCCATGTTGAAGTTGCCACGGCCGTCGAACGACTTGCCCGACACGCCGCGGAAGTCGCGGACGCGCGGAAGCGAAATGTTGATTAGGCGGTCGAGGAACTCGTACATCTTCGCCCGGCGCAGGGTGACCTTCGCGCCGATCGGCCAACCGTCGCGGATCTTGAACGAAGCGACCGACACGCGGCTCTTCGTCACGATCGGCTTCTGGCCAGCGATCTTGGTCATGTCGGCGACGGCATTTTCCAGGATCTTCTTGTTCGTCGCTGCCTCGCCCACGCCCATGTTGAGCGTGATCTTGACCAGGCGCGGCACTTCCATCCGGTTCTTGTAACCGAACTTCTCGGTCAACGCCGGGACAACTTCGTTCTTGTAGAACTCTTCAAGCCGGGTGGTCATTTCAGCATTCCTCAGGCGTCAACCGCCTCGCCGCTGGAGCGGAACACACGCAGTTTGCGTCCATCCTCCAGCACCTTGAAACCAATGCGCTCGCCCTTGCCGGTGGCCGGGTTGAACAGCATGACGTTCGAAACATGGATCGGCGCCTCGCGCTCGATCACCCCGCCCGGCTGGCCGGCCTGGGGGTTCGGCTTCGTGTGACGCTTGATGACGTTCACGTTGGACACGACGACCTTCTCGCCAAGCACGCGGACGACTTCGCCCTGCTTGCCCTTGTCCTTGCCGGTGGTGACGATCACTCGATCGCCCTTGCGGATACGGTTCATTTCAATTCCTCCGCTCAGAGCACTTCAGGAGCGAGCGAGACGATCTTCATGAACTTCTCGGAGCGCAGCTCGCGGGTCACGGGCCCGAAGATGCGCGTACCGATCGGTTCCTGCTTGTTGTTGAGCAGCACAGCCGCGTTCCCGTCGAAGCGGATCAGCGAGCCGTCCGGGCGGCGAACGCCCTTTCGCGTGCGAACAACGACGGCGTCGTAGACGTCGCCCTTCTTGACCTTGCCGCGCGGAATGGCGTCCTTGACGGTCACCTTGATGATGTCACCGATGCCGGCGTAGCGACGCTTCGAGCCGCCGAGCACCTTAATGCACATCAGTTCCTTCGCGCCGGAGTTGTCGGCCACGTCAAGGTAGCTTTGCATCTGGATCATGGTTCAGCTCCCTTAGACGGCCGCGCGGCTGATGATCTCAACCACGCTCCAGTTCTTGGTCTTCGACATCGGGGCGATTTCGCGCACCCGGACGATGTCGCCTTCGTTGCAGGCGTTGTCGGCGTCGTGAGCGTGCAGCTTGGTCGAGCGACGGATGTACTTACCGTACAGCGCGTGCTTGACCTGGCGCTCGACGAGCACAGTGACGGTCTTGTCCATCTTGTTGCTGACGACTCGACCTTCGACCGTGCGAATAGCCTTCTCTGTGTTGTTGTCGGTCATAAGGGGTCCTTACTTCTTCTGACCCAGCAGCGTGTTGACGCGCGCGATTTCGCGGCGAACACGGCGGGTCTCATGAGTCTTGACGAGCTGGCCGGTGGCCTTCTGCATGCGCAGCGCAAAGCGCTCCTTGTGCAGTTCGCCCAGATGGCTCTGGAGCTCGACAGCCGACTTGTCGCGCAGTTGCTTGAGTTCCATCAGCGCACCGTACGGGTTACAAACTGGGTGGTGACCGAGAGCTTGGCAGCGGCCAGACGGAACGCTTCGCGCGCCACGTCCTCTGCGACACCTTCGATCTCGTAAATCATGCGGCCGGGCTGGATCTGGGCGACCCAGTACTCCACGTTGCCCTTACCGGAGCCCATTCGGACTTCGATCGGCTTCTTGGTGATCGGCTTGTCCGGGAAGACGCGGATCCACATCTTGCCGCCGCGCTTCACGTAGCGGCTGATCGAGCGGCGGGCCGCCTCGATCTGACGCGCGGTGAGCTGACCGTGGCTCGTTGCCTTGAGACCGTACTCGCCGAAGCTGACGGCATTGCCGTTCCAGCTCAGACCTTCGTTGCGGCCCTTATGTACCTTGCGGTACTTGGTTCGCTTGGGTTGCAGCATGGCGGCTTACCTCGCTTCGCGTGCTGGACGGCCGGGACGGTCGTTGCGGTCACGGCGGTCGCCGCGGTCGCCACGATCACCGCGCTCTGAACGCGGGCTGTCGTCCGGCTTCTCCTGGCCCACCTGGGAGAAATCGAAGATTTCGCCCTTGTAGATCCAGGTTTTGATTCCGATGATCCCGTACGTCGTCTTCGCTTCGGCAAAGCCGTAGTCGATGTCGGCGCGCAGGGTATGGAGCGGCACGCGGCCTTCGCGGTACCACTCGGAACGGGCGATTTCCGCACCGTTGAGTCGACCCGCGACGTTGACCTTGATGCCGAGCGCGCCGAGGCGCATCGCATTGCCGACGGCGCGCTTCATCGCGCGACGGAACATGATGCGGCGCTCGAGCTGCTGGGCGATCGACTCGGCAACGAGCTGAGCGTCGAGTTCCGGCTTGCGGACTTCGGTGACGTTGATGTGCGCCGGGACGCCCATCACCGCGCTGACCTCGCGACGCAGCTTCTCGATGTCCTCGCCACGCTTGCCGATCACGACGCCCGGGCGGGCGGTGTGGATCGTGACGCGGGCGTTGTTAGCCGGACGCTCGATGAAGATGCGGGAGATGCCGGCCTGCGCCAGCTTCTTGCGCAGCATGTCGCGAACCTTGAGGTCGGCCGCGAGGTACTCGCCGTACTGCCGCTTGTTGGCGAACCACTTGGAATTCCAGTCCTTGGAGATACCAAGGCGGATGCCAGTCGGATGAACTTTATGACCCATAGTCTGACTCCGCCTTACTTGCCAGCGCCCACAACCACAGTAATGTGGCTGGTGCGCTTGAGGATGCGGGTGCCGCGGCCCTTGGCTCGCGCCATGAAACGCTTCAGTGACGGACCTTCGTCCACCATGATCGTCTTGACGCGGAGCTCGTCGATGTCGGCGCCCTGATTGTTCTCGGCGTTGGCGATGGCGGACTCCACGACCTTGCGGATCGTGTGAGCAGCCTTCTTGTCCGAGAACTTGAGCAGATTGACGGCACGCTCGGCCGACAGACCGCGAACCTGGTCAGCGACCAGACGGGCCTTCTGCGGCGAGATGCGCGCGGTGCGCAGGATTGCTTTCGCTTCCACGGTCATCTCCTTAGCGGCTCTTCTTGTCGCCGCCGTGACCCTTGAAGGTCCGGGTCAGGGCGAACTCGCCGAGCTTGTGGCCAACCATGTTCTCGTTGACGAGCACCGGGATGTGGTTCTTGCCGTTGTGCACGGCGATCGTAAAACCAACCATCTCGGGCAGGATCATCGAACGGCGCGACCAGGTCTTGATCGGCTTCTTGTTGTTGCCCGCCGTTTCCACCTTCTTCATCAGATGGTGGTCAACGAACGGACCCTTTTTCAGTGAACGTGGCATGGCCGATTAGCTCCTGCGGTCGCGAACGATGAACTGCTGCGTGCGCTTGTTCTTGCGGGTCTTGTAACCCTTGGTCGGGACGCCCCACGGGGTGACCGGGTGCGGGTTACCCTGGCCGGCCTTCGCCTCACCACCGCCGTGCGGATGGTCGACCGGGTTCATCGCCGCGCCGCGAACCGTCGGGCGCACGCCACGCCAGCGCTTCGCACCGGCCTTGCCGAGCTTCTCGAGGTTGTGCTCGTCGTTGCCGACTTCGCCAATCGTTGCGGCGCACTCGACGGGTACCTTGCGCATTTCGCCGGACCGCAGGCGAAGCGTCGCGTAGCCCTGCTCACGTGCCACCAGGTACGCGCTGGCACCGGCCGCGCGGGCCAGCTGGGCGCCCTTGCCGGGCTTCATCTCGACGCAGCACACCGTCGTGCCGACCGGGATGTTCGTCAGCGGAAGCGTGTTGCCCACGCGGATCGGGGCGTCACGTCCCGCGATCACCTGGTCGCCGTCCTTCAGGCCCTTCGGCGCGATGATGTAACGGCGCTCGCCGTCGACATAGCACAGCAACGCGATGTGCGCAGTGCGGTTGGGGTCGTACTCGATGCGCTCGACGCGCGCCGGGATGCCCTGCTTGTCACGCTTGAAATCGATGATGCGGTAATGCTGCTTGTGACCGCCGCCGACGTGGCGGGTGGTGATGCGGCCGTGGTGGTTACGGCCACCGGTCTTGCTCTGCTTTTCAACGAGCGCCGCGTGCGGCGCGCCCTTGTGCAGGCCTGGCGTCACCACGCGGACCGCGCTGCGGCGGCCGGGCGAGGTGGGCTTGAAAGTCATCAATGCCATGGGTTCTTGTCCTCTTGAGAAGTTTCGACGAGTCGAAACTTCGTCAGGCCGTGGCCATCACGTCGATCGACTGGCCTTCGGCCAGCTTCACGTACGCCTTGCGCCAATCGGCGCGGCGGCCCATGCGGAACTTGAAGGCCTTGTTCTTGCCCTTCACGTTCGCCACGTTCACGGCCTCGACCTTGACGCCGAACAGCTTCTCGACGGCAACCTTGATGTCGGCCTTGGTTGCGTCGGTGGCCACTTCGAATACGTACTGGTTCGAGACTTCCTGCAGTCGCGCAGTCTTTTCGGACACGCGCGGTGCGCGGATGATGCTGTAGAGCTTGGCCTCGTTCATGCCAGCCACTCCTCAATCTTCTTCACCGCGTCGGTGGTGATCACGACCGAATCGGCGCCGACCAGCGCTACCGGATCCAGGCCCTGAACGTCCCGCACTTCGACGTACGGCAGGTTGCGCGCCGAGAGGTAGAGATTCTCGGCCGCGTCTTCGGTGACGATCAGCGGACGGCGGCCGACTTCGAGAGCCTTGAGCTTCTCGATCAGGCCCTTCGTCTTCGTCGCTTCGAGGTCGAACGATTCGACGACCTTGATGCGACCCTGACGATTGAGCTCCGACAGAATCGACGCGATCGCCGCGCGATACATCTTGCGGTTGACCTTCTGCGCGAAGCTGCGCGGCTTGGCCGCGAACGTCACACCGCCGCCGACGAAGATCGGAGCCGTCAGCGCGCCGTGACGCGCACCGCCGCCCTTCTGCTTCTTCGACTTCTTGGTCGTGCCGTTGACTTCCGAACGCGTCTTCTGCGCCTTGGTGCCGGCGCGGCCCGCGTTGCGGTAGGCCACGACGACCTGGTGCACGAGGTCTTCGCTGAATTCGCGACCGAAGATCGCTTCGGAGACCGGCAGCGTGCTGCTGCTATTGGTGATGGCGAGTTCCATCGTCATCTCTCCTTATGCCTTGCTCGAGGGACGGACGATCACGTCGCCGCCCGGCGCGCCCGGCACGGCGCCCTTGATCGCGATCAGGCCGCGCTCAGCGTCGACCTTGACCACTTCCAGGCGCTGCGTCGTCTGCTGCACGTCGCCCATGTGACCGGACATCTTCTTGCCCGGGAACACGCGACCCGGCGTCTGACGCTGACCGATCGAGCCCGGTGCGCGGTGCGACAGCGAGTTACCGTGCGTCGCGTCGCCCATGCGGAAGTTCCAGCGCTTGATCGTGCCCTGGAAGCCCTTGCCCTTGGTGACGCCCTGGACGTCGACGATCTGGCCGGCGGTAAAGATGTCGGCCTTGATCTCGCCGCCCACTTCGAAACCACCGATCTGATCGGCCTCGACGCGGAGCTCCCAAAGGCCGCGACCCGCCTCGACCTTCGCCTTCGCGAGGTGACCGGCTTCGGGCTTGTTCACAAGCGCCGCGCGACGGACCCCGACGGTGACCTGCACGGCGCTGTAGCCGTCGGTGTCGGCGGTTTTGATCTGGGTGATGCGGTTCGGCGTCGCTTCGATCAGCGTCACCGGAATGGACTTGCCGTCTTCCGTAAAGAAGCGGCTCATGCCGGCCTTGCGACCGACGATGCCCAACGAATATTTCTTCGCGGTCATGGTGGGTGGCCTCAGGTCAGCTTGATCTGGACGTCGACGCCGGCCGCGAGCTCAAGCTTCATGAGCGCGTCCACGGTCTTGTCGTTCGGATCGACGATGTCGAGCACGCGCTTGTGCGTGCGGGTCTCGTACTGGTCGCGCGCGTCCTTATCGACGTGCGGCGAAGTAAGAATGGTGTAACGCTCGATCTTGGTCGGCAGCGGGATCGGGCCACGCACTTGCGCGCCGGTCCGCTTGGCCGTTTCGACGATCTCGCTGGCCGAGCGGTCGATCAATCGATGATCGTACGCCTTGAGCCGAATTCGGATCTTCTGGTCCGCCATGACGGGTTTCCTTCGTTAAAGAGCGACGGGCGGTGGCGGCTTCATGCGCCCCGCCCCACGATTGCGGCGCCCCGAATCGAGCTGATCCGGAACGCAGAAAACACAACAGGCCGGTTTCCCGGCCCGCCAGACAGAAATCTCGATGCGCGTAAGCAGACGGATACGGCGCTGAGCCGGTGCCCGGTCGAGCTTCACGACGCGTCCCTGTCGGGCGAACACGAAGGGCGTCCTGCCCCTCTTTTCGCTGTTCCCCTTTCGGGGTCCGCGATTCTAGCCGCATTGCGGGAGCCGCGTAAAGGGGGCGTGATGCAAATTCCCCAAAATAAGCAGAGCGGCCCGAGAGCCGCTCCGTTGCGGTGCCGGCATGAGCCGGAACGCGCGGTCTTACTTGATGATCTTCGCCACGACGCCGGCGCCGACGGTGCGGCCGCCTTCGCGGATCGCGAAGCGCAGGCCTTCGTCCATCGCGACCGGGTTGATCAGCGTCAC
>NZ_BMYD01000008.1 GCF_014652095.1 Cognatilysobacter bugurensis | reverse complement strand
AGGTCGCCGGCCACGCCGGCATCGACGAGTGCCTTGATCTCGGCGTTGATCGACTGCATGCCGGCCTTGACCGCATCGACTGCTGCAGTGATCTCGGCCTTCTTGCCGGGGTAACGCTCGATCTGCGCGGAGAGGTCGCCCCGTGCGTACTGGCGCACGACCTCGATGAGGTGCATCTGCGTTCCGATGTGCGAGGCGAGCAGGGCATTGATGCCGCCGGCCATGCGGCCATAGGCGCCTGGGAACGCCGCCTCGTCCATGCGATGGTCGATGCGCCCCGCGTCGTGCGCCTCGCGGGTCTCGTCCTGGGCGCGAACGAACACCTGCAGGGCGGCCTGCATCGTCTGCATCGACGTGAGCAGCGCCGCCACTTCGTCCCGCCCGGTGGCATCGATCGTGTTGTCGACGTCACCGGCTGCGATCGCCTGTGCAACCTGGGTGGCGTGCGTCAGCGGTTGCGTGATGGTCCTCGTGATGATCCACGCGATGGCCGTGCCGAGGACGATTGCGATGCCGCACAGCGCGACCATCAACCACGCAAACCCGCGCGCCGCCTCCATGGCGATCGCGGTCTCCCGCTTGTTCTTGGCTTCTTCCAGATCGATGAAGCGATTGATCGCGGCAAGCCAATCGACGAATGCCGGCTTGGCTTGCTCGATCAGTACGGTGCGGGCCGCCTCGCGCTGCCCCGACGCGCGCAGCGCGCGGACCTGCTCGATCAACGGCAGCGTGCGCGCCTCGATCGCCTTGATGTCCGCCAGGATCGAGCGCTCGGTGGCGTCCGGACTGGCGGGATCTTCGACCAGAGTGTCCAGTGGACCGGCTGAACGTGCATACGCAGCTGCAAGCGTGTCGATCTGCTGCTCGGCTTTCGCCACGGTCTCGGGCGAATCGAGCAGTACGACATCACGCAGCTCAATCGCGCGATCGTGAACGCTGCCGCGGAAGTTGATCGCGTAACGCTGCTTGACGCTGTTGATCTGGTTGATCGTCGTAAGTTCGGCGTCAATCAGGCGCACGCGCTGCACACCCGTGGCCGTGAGCACGACGAGCAGGGCGATGATGAGGGAGAACCCAACAGCCAGACGCTGACCAATACTGAGATGCCGGAGTTTCATGACGGGTCCGTTAGAAGGGAAACTCCCGCAGACAGACGTCGGCGCAGAGGCCTCTCAACAACGGCCGCGCATGTGGGATCTGAATAGCCAGCGCGATCGTTTGTAACGATCACATCCATAGGCACTGCCGATCGTCGCTGCGCAGCGGGCCGTTCGACTCCGACGCGAGACGGTTGAACCTGAGCTGCGAAGGCGTCGCGGTCGATGCATCAAGGCCCGGAGCGCGGGTCGCGCCCGTTCCCCGCAAGAAGGTCGCCGGGCGTCAGATCAATACGTGAGCTGCACGCGCATCGCGGCGAGCAACGGCTCGTCAGTGACTCCGTTGCGCTCGCTGCGCACGAGGTTTGCGCCAACACGCAGGTGATCGTTGACGTAACACGTGGCAGCGACGGCGAACTGCTGCATGCTGCCTCCCGCGACTGCGCGGCTGTCGAGGTCGATCGCGCTCCAGCGGGCCGCCAGTTCCCAGGCCCGGCCCTCGCCCGACGGTGCGCCGGGCACGCCGCGCTTGTAGCTGCGGGCGTGGCCGGTGGGTGACCACGTGGCGAGCACCGACTGCGCGTGCCCGTCCGCATCAGCACTGGCGTCGCGCGCGACGGCGACCTGCGCGTGCTCGCCCTGCACCGACCACGCGCCTCGGATCCACAGCGCCTCGATCGCCGCGCGATCGAGGCGGTCCACGCGGCGGAGCGCGCCCGTGCGTGCAAGCCGCACGTCGGTCATCGTGGTGCCCGGATGCGTCGAGAATGCGGCACGTCCGGCCTCGGGCGATTCGCTCGCAAGCCCACCGCCGATGTGCAGCACCTCACCGTCGCGGCCGCGAAGCTTCCAGGTTGCGCGCGTCGCGACACCGAGGCCTTCGTTCGTGCCGTCCAGGCGCTGGCCGATGACCGCGGCGTTGACCGTTCCCCAGCCGGCTTGACGCGCGTACTCGACGCCGAGCCGGCGGCTGATGCCAAACGCACCGATCGGCGCCTGTTCGAGAAACGGCGACTGCTTGTCGCTGATCGCATCCTCGAGCAGGAACGGCTGCTTGAACTGCCCGACGCGCAGGCTGTGGCCTTTCGCGGGCGTCCACTCGACGTAGGCGTCGGGCGGCGTGCGGTCGGCGAGATCGTGCTCGGCGACGAACTGCCACGCATCGCCCTTGAGCTTGAAGCCCAGCCGCGCGCGGCGAAACGCGTGGTCGTCGTGCAGGCGCGCATCGTCGCTGTCGAAGCGCACGAGGTCGTACTGGACGTTTGCGGTCGGGGAAAGATCGAGCTCGCCGGCCAGTGCGGTGGGCGAGGCGAGGAGCAGCACGCTCGAAAGCGGCGCGAGGTGGAGCAGAGTGCGCTTCATCGGATCGGAATCGTGTCGTGTAGAGCCGTGGGGGGCGACGCGCATGCGTCAATGAAGCGGGAGCGCCCGCATCGGCGGGGCCGGTGCCGGCCTGCGGGCCGGAGCGGCCTTCGCTGCCGCCTTGGCCACCGTCGGACCCGCGGCCTGCGCCTGCTGCGCGAGGCGGAACACCGCCACCGTCTGCACCAGCTGCTCGGCCTGCTGCTCGAGCGCACGCGCTGAAGCCGAAGCCTCTTCGACGAGCGCCGCGTTCTGTTGCGTGCCCTCGTCCATGTGCGTGATCGCCTGGTTGACCTGCTCGATGCCCGCGGTCTGCTCAGCACTGGCCGCGCTGATGCCGGACACCAGCTCGGAGACGCTGCGCACGCTGGTGAGCACTTCGCTCATCGTCTTTCCGGCGCGTTGCACGAGCTCGTTGCCTTGCACCGTCTTCACGGTCGAGTCGGCGATGAGCTGCTTGATCTCCTTGGCCGCGTTCGCGCTGCGCTGCGCAAGCGAGCGAACCTCGGCCGCCACGACTGCGAAGCCGCGGCCCTGCTCACCGGCGCGCGCTGCCTCCACCGCTGCGTTGAGCGCGAGGATGTTGGTCTGAAACGCGATGCCGTCGATGACCGAGATGATGTCGGCGACCTTGCGCGACGCGGCGTCGATGTCCGCCATGGTGGTAACCACCGAACTCACCACGCGCTCGCCTTGCGTCGCGACGTCGGCCGCTTGCGAGGACAGATCCCGCGCACGCCTGGCGTTCTCAGCGTTCTGCTTGACCGTAGCGGTGAGCTCCTCCATCGAGCTGGTGGTCTCTTCGAGCGCGGCGGCCTGCTGCTCGGTGCGCTGCGACAGGTCGCTGTTGCCCGAGGCGATTTCGCCCGCCGCGGAGTTGATCGAGTCGCTGGACTGACGGATCTCGGCGACGATGCGACCGAGCGTTTCCAGGGTGGTAGTCGCGTCGTTCTGGATCTGCGCGAACACGCCGCGGTGCACGCCGTCCATGCGGGCGCCCAGCTCACCGGCCGCGATCGATCGCAGCACGGCCGACACCTGCGCCAGGCTGTCTTCGGTGCCGGCCATCAGGGCGTTGAGCCCGACGACCATTGCGCGGAAGTCATGTTCGAACGCGCCCTCGGTCCCCCGAAGTGAGAAGTCGCCGGCGGCGGCGCCCTCGACGAGCCGACGGATCTCCGCATTGATGGCGCCCAGATTACGCTTGGCGGTGTCCAGCGCGTCGGTGATCGCGGCCTTCTCGCCGGGCAGGCGCGGCATGTCGGAGGCGAGGTCGCCGCGGGCATAGGCCTGCACGGTGGCGAGCATCGACTCGATCAGTGCCGTCTGCGACCCGACCAGCGCATTGGTGTTGCTGACCATCGCGCGGTACGCGCCTTCGAACGCCTCGTCGGGAATCCGGTAGCTCATCTGGCCGGCCTGGTGCCGCTCGGCCATGCGCGTCTGCGCGGCGGACACCTCGCGCAGCGTCTGGGCCACCTGCGACATCGCGCGGCCGAGCACTTCGATCTCGTCGCGCGAGCGCAGATCGATGTTCACTTCCAGCTCGCCACGCGACACCATGCGGGCGGCGTCGACGACGGCGTGGATCGGACGCAGCACGGCGCGGCGGAGCCACAAGCCGATCGCCGTCACCAGCGCGATCGCGAGCGCCAAGGTCAGCGCAGCGGCCAGAACTAGGCCTTGTTGCGCCTGGCGCGAACGCTCCAGTACGGCTTCGTCGGCAAGCGCCTGGTTGCGATCGACCAGCTTCCGAAGCGTTGCGGTCGGCTCACGATCGATGCCCTTGACCGCGGCGTCGCCCGCTGCGGTGACATGGCCGGCCGCTTCGAACGCGGCAAAGCCTTCGAGGTAGCGGCCGTGCAGTTCGAGGTGCTGACGGGCGAAGGTTTCGGCGAGCGCCGCCGTCTCCGGGTCACGGATCCGACCGGCCTGCTCGGTGGACAGCGCTTGCACCTTTGCGTGCTGTGCGTTGAACGCCTTGAGGTATTTGTCGCGCTGCTCGGCGTCGTGACCGCGGATCAGCACGTTCTTCCACTCCTGCACCTGGGTGGAAAACTCCTGGCTGATCGTCGCGCTCTGCGCGGCGAGTTCGACTTCAGGCGGCAGCTCGCTGGCGAGGCTGCGCCAGCCGAATGCGAGGCCGCTGAGTGCGCAGAGCAGCACGAGCGCGAGCCCGGCGCACAGCGCGCCCAGGAGCTTGGCCTGCAGGCCGGCGGGGCGGAGCTTCGAGAAGGTTGTCATGGAATGATCAGTGCGACGGCCACGGGGACGGGTCCGCTAACGACTGCAGCGCACGCGACTTGAGGCCAAGGTCGCGGCTCGGGCGCCGCGTCACATCACGTCGGCCACCGGGTCGCGATTGCGCCCAACGGCGAATACCCGGACAGGCGCGCGTGCAGGAAGCAGCGGCGACCGCGTCGCGGTCGCTGGAGGGGTGTCAGCAGCGGTGGCGGCCGGAGTTGGGGCCGGCGCGTACGCCGACGCAAGTCGCGCGTTCAGGCCACGCCGGCAGGTCGGATGCGGCGTTACGCCGCGATCGCCTCGTCGACAAGGCCCATCTCGACGCTCGTCATGAGCCGCTCGATGTCGAGCAGGATCAGCATGCGCTCGTCGACGACGCCCAGGCCGGTAACGAACTTGCGGTCGATCGCCGCGCCGAGCTCAGGCGTCGGGCGCGTCTGATCCGGGCCGAGGCTCAGCACGTCCGACACGCGATCGACAACGACGCCGACGATTCGATCGGCGACGTTGAGCACGATCATCACCGTGGTGTCGTCGTAGATCACGCTTGGCAGCTTGAACTTGATGCGCATGTCGACGATCGGGACGATCGTGCCGCGCAGGTTGATCACGCCCTTGATGAACGCAGGCGCTTCCGGCAGGCGCGTGACCGTGTCATAGCCGCGGATTTCCTGCACGCAGAGGATGTCGACCCCGTACTCCTCGTCACCGAGCGCGAAGGTCAGGTATTCGTGCGAGGCGGCCTGCGCGGCAGCGTCGGAGGAGGCGGAGCGGGCGTCGTTCATGGCGGCGTCTCGAAGCGGGGGAGCGCGGTGGCGCTGGAAAAAAGTGGCGGATGTCAGGCGGCGAGGCGCGAAGCGTGCGAGAGGCTGCTGGCATCGATGATCAGCGCGACGCGGCCGTCGCCGAGGATCGTCGCGCCCGACACGCCCGGCACGCGGCGGTAGTGCGACTCGAGGTTCTTGATCACGAACTGCTGCTGGCCGAGCAGGTCATCGACCTCGAGCGCGAGGCGCTTGCCCTCGCTCTCGACGACGACGGCGATCGGCGCGTCGCCGCGCGCCTGGCGGGCCGTCTGCGGCAGGCCGTACTCCGAAGCGAGGTCGACCATCGGCACGTAGTCGTCGCGCACGCGCACCATGCGCGTCTTGTTCGCGACGGTGCGCACGTCGGCCGCTGCGGGCTGCAGCGATTCGATCACCGTGTTGAGCGGCACCACGAACACCTCGTCGCCGATCGCGACGGTCATGCCGTCGAGGATCGCGAGCGTAAGCGGCAGGCGGATCGAGATGGTGCTGCCCTTGCCTGCGGCGCTGCGGATCTCCACCGCGCCGCCGAGCGAGAGGATGTTCTTCTTGACCACGTCCATGCCCACCCCGCGGCCGGACAGGTCGGTGAGCGCATCGGCGGTCGAGAAGCCTGGTGCGAACACGAGATCCCAGATCTGCCCGTCGGTCGGGTTTTCCGGCATCGGCAGGCCTTTTTCGCGCGCCTTGGACAGGATGCGCTCGCGGTTCATGCCGCGGCCGTCGTCGGTGATCTCGATGAGGATGTGGCCGCCCTGGTGCTGGGCGCTGAGCGTGATCGTGCCGGTCTCGTCCTTGCCCGAGGCGTTACGCTCGTCGGGCATTTCCAAGCCGTGGTCGATCGCGTTGCGCACCAGGTGCACGAGCGGGTCGACGATCTTTTCGATCATGCCCTTGTCGAGCTCGGTGGCTTCGCCGAACGTGCGCAGCTTGACCTTCTTGCCCAGGCGGCCGGCGAGGTCGCGGACCATGCGCGGGAAGCGGCTGAACGCGAAGTCGACCGGCAGCATGCGCACGCTCATCACCGCTTCCTGCAGGTCGCGCGTGTTGCGGGTGAGCTGGTCGATGCCGGTCAGCAGCGACTCGAACTGGCCCGGGTCGAGGCCTTCGGTGCGCTGGCGCAGCATCGACTGGGTGATGACCAGTTCGCCGACGAGGTTGATCAGCGCGTCGATCTTCGACGTCGCGATGCGGATGGAGCCGTCGGCGTCCGATGCGCGTTGGCCGGCCGGTGTGCCGGCGGCGGCGGGCGCGGCGGCGGCAGGCGCCGCGGCTTCGACCGGGGCGGGGGCGGCCGGCGGTGCAGCCTGCTGGCCCACGCCTTCGATCGTGAGGTCGCACTCGTCTTCGACCCATGCGAACGCATCGGCGACGAGCGCGCGTTTGACCGTGCCGGGCACCTGTATGCGCCACGACAGATAGGCCTGCAGCGGGTCGAACTCGCCGAACTTCGGCAGCGTCTCGTCGCTCATCTCGACCGTGAGCGGGCCGAGTTCGGCGAGCTCGCGCACGATGCGCAGCGGGTCGTTGCCGCTCATGAACAGCGATGGGTGCGGCTTGAACGTCACCTGCCAGTGTTGGGGCAGGGCGTCGGCCGCGGGGGCGGCGGTCTTCGCGGCAGCAGCGGCGGGCGGTGCGCCTTGGAGCACGGCTTCGAGCGCGCCGTGCGCGTGGGCCAGTGCCAGTTCGTCGACGTTGCCGCCGTGCTCTGCGACTTCGAGCAGGTCGCGCAGCACGTCGACCGAGCCGAGCAGTGCGCCGACGGAGTCGACGTCGAGCGTGCGCTTGCCGGAGCGCGCTTCGTCGAGCAGCGTCTCGAGCACGTGGGTGAGCTGGGTGACGTGCTTGAAGCCGAACGTCGCCGCGCCACCCTTGATCGAGTGGGCCGCGCGGAAGATGACGTTGATCGTCTCGGCGTCGCCGCTTCCGGCCTCCATCCCGAGCAGGCCGGTCTCCATCGCGGCGAGCCCTTCACGGCTCTCCTCGAAGAACGCGGCGTGGAACTGGGACATGTCCATCAGGGTCTACCCCGGCGATGCAGCACGCCGCGCGGTGAGCGCGCGGCAGAGGAAATCAGGAGCCGCGCGAGCGCGGCGACGATGCGGAGCAGCAGCGGTCTCCGGCGCGATCGGCGCCGGCGCGTGCGTGGCGGAGCGGCCGCGAGGGCCGGCGACGCGCCGCGCAGCAGCGGCTGGCTGGCGGTCCACAACAGCGCCGTGCGCTCCGTTGTCATGTCCGTCGGCTCAGCCGAGGACCTTGCGCACGGTGTTGAGCAGCTGCTCGGGGTCGAACGGCTTGACGAGCCAGCCGGTCGCGCCGGCCTGCTTGCCTTCCATCTTCTTCTCCGGGCCCGACTCGGTGGTCAGCATGAGCAGCGGCGTGAACTTGTAGTCCGGCAGCTGGCGCAGGTGACGGATCAGCTCGATGCCGTCCATGCGCGGCATGTTGACGTCGGTGACGACCGCATCGAAGCGACGCGTCTTGGCGATGTCGAGCGCGGCCTGGCCGTCCTCGGCCTCGCTCACGTTGTAACCGCCCGACGAAAGGGCGAACGCGACCATCTGCCGCATGGAGGTGGAATCGTCGACGATCAACAGCTGGGCGCTCACGCGGAGTCTCCGGAAATATCAGCTTGGGGGGATTCAAGGCCGAGGCTCGCGAGCAGCGCGAGCTGGCGGGCGGCCGAAGTGAGGGCAGGCGACGCCGCAGTGACCCGCGTGCTGCCGCCCCGCGCCGCGCGCTCGCGCACGAACGCGTGGAGCAACTGCAGGCCCGCGGTGTGCACTCGTGTCACCTGGTCGCCGACGAGCGCAAGCGGCTCGGCATCGTCCAGGTGCGGCATCAGCGCGTCTTGGAGTTCGCCAACACGTTCGATGCCGAGGTCGGGTTGTAGGGCTAGTTCACTCATGGCGCTCTCACGGCCGGTGGTTCGACCGGTTTATCGGCGCCGCGGCGGGTGACTTGAGGGCGGGGCAGGGTGATGGGGCGCAAGGTTTCGGCGGGTCGCGGTTGGCGGGCCGATTTGATCGCTGCGCGCTGCGCGCTACGGGCAAGGCCAAGGCCAAGGCTTCCGCCTGAAGGCGGGTCACTTTTCTTTGCTGGCCCAAAGAAAAGTAACCAAAAGAAACGGCCTTCCCCGACAGGGCTCAACGACCAGCGGATACGACGACGCGATTTTCCGACTCGCCCTCCTGGCTCGGTCGGAAAACGGCGGGCATCCATGCCCGCCGCCCTTTGGGTCTGTCATGTGCTCGGCGGTCTGGACCGATGTAAAAAAACCGAGAGCTTGGAGCCGAATACGAAGAACCGAGAAGCTAGAACCAGACGCCAAGAGCCAGGCAGCAAGACTGTAGAGCCCAGAGCCCAGAGCCCAGAGCCCAGAGATCAGAGATCAGAGATCAGAGATCAGAGCCCGCGGCCAGGGCAGGGCGAAGCGCTTCTGCCTACCGCTGCCGCCAAGGCTCCAGTGCCCATCGCGTGTGGCGACACGCGAGATGAATTGGTTCTGACGGAGCCAACGGGCAGCGGATGGCCTGAAAGCGCCAGTGCCTTTCGCAGCTCGGTGCTCGCCGACCATCGAGTTGTGCAGGCCACAGCTTCACCGGAGCCCAGCGCGTCACAGACAGGCCGGCACGTCGCAAAGGTGGCACCGTTGCCTACGCCTACGCCTACGCCTACGCCTACGCCCGCGCCCGCGCCCGCGCCCGCGCCCACGCCACGCCCACGCCACGCCCACGCCACGCCACGCTTATGCGTGCGCGTGCCTGTCCCCGTGCCGTCGCTCTTTGCCGGCGTTTGCCGAAGCTAGGTAATCCGTAGACCCAAAGGGCGGCGGCCATGGATGGCCGCCGTTTTCCGACCGAGCCAGGATGGCGAGTCGGAAAATCCCCAGCGCACCGTACGTTGCAGCGGGAGGTGTGTCGGGGAAGGCCTTTTCTCTTGGTTACTTCTCTTTGGGCCAGCAAAGAGAAGTAACCCGCCGCAAGGCGGAAGCTTTGCTGTTACACCGCGAGGCGGAAGCTCCGCCACTGCGCCGCAAGGCCGAAGCTCCGCTACCACTCCGCAAGCAACAAACCCCAGCTCCGCAACCAATCAAGCCGCAACGCGCCCCACCCACCGAATCAATCAAACAACCAGTTCGCATCCAGCAACACTGTCGGCGCATCGTTCACCCGCGCCACGCCCACGATCGCCCCTCGAATCCCCGCGCCTAGCGGCGGCTCGATGTGCACCTCGGCCAGAGTGACCACGTCCTGCACCGCCGTCACGAGCAGTCCGATGAGCTCGTCGTTGCGTTCGACCACGACGATGCGCGAATCCTCGCCCGGTCGCACCGCGCAGGTGCCGAGCCACAGGCCGAGGTCGTACACCGGCACGATGCGGCCGCGCAGGTTCATGACGCCGAGCACCGCGGAGTCTGCGCCGCGCATCGAGACGATCGGCGCAACGCGCACGACCTCCTGCACGCTCAGCAGTTCGACCGCATACCGGTCCGCATCGACGCAGACTCGCAACCAGCGACCGGTCCGCGCCTGACCCGGACGGCTATCGCCCTTCGGACGCAACGCCGGTGCGGGCGCGTCGATCCTGCGCGTGGGCGGCACCGGTGCGAACGACTCGGGCAACTCGAAACGTTTCGGCGCGCTCGATCGCGCCACCGGCTCAGGCTCGGCCGGGGCCGGGGCCGGGGCCGGGGCTGGCGGCGTTGCGGCCGGGGCTTTCGCGACCGGCGGCTTGGCCGCGCTGGCAGGCGCGGCGAACTCCTGGTCGAACTCGGCGAGCAAGGCGGCGGCGAGGTCTTCATCGACGACGGGCTTCGGTGCCGGTGCCGCGGGCTTGGCCATCGCGGCCGCCTCGCGGTCGAACTCCGCGAGCAGGTCGGCCGCCAGCGCGTCGGCGTCGAATGCAGGCGTGGGCGCGACCCGTGCGTTGTCGAGCATGGACTCCTCGGCGATGACGCAGGCATCCGCCGGCGCGTCGGCCGCGGCTGCGGGCGCCGAGACGTCGTCCTGCGCGCACGCGGCGACATGCACACCGTCGTCGACATCGGTCGTGGCGATCGCATCGGCCACGCCTGCATCCGCATCCGTCGCTGACGGGCTCGCCGGGCGGTCGTAGTCCTCGAGCAGTGCGACCGCGAGCGCGTCGTGGGTTGCGTCGGTGACGGCGTCCGCGACAGCGGCATGCACGGCCTCGTCGTCGGCGAGCGGCTCGACGGCCGGCGCCGCCTGCGCAGGCTCGCGCGGTGCGGGGCCGAGCAGTTCGTCGAGGTAGGCGTCGATCAGCGGCTGGTTCATGCGGCTTCCTGATGGGCGATGGCGCATTCGAGCAGCCACGAGGCTGCGTGCGCATAGGCGTCGGTGCCCCGGCTCTGGACACCAGCGGCGGCGGTCAACGCCGCGGCGTCGCGCAGGCGGGTGTCCATCGGCACGGTGCCCGGCCAGACGTGTCGGCCGTGGCGCTCGTGCAGCAGTTCGAGGCTGCGCGTGCCGGCGCGCGTGCGCCGGTCGTGCAGGGTGGGGAGGATGAAGCGCGGCAGCGGCCGGCGGCGCGAGCGCTCGATCATGTCGGCGGTGCGCAGCATGTCGTCCAGGCCGTGCAGCGCGAGCGGATCGGTCTGCGTCGGCGCGACGAGTCGGTCAGCCCCGGCAAGCGCGTTGACCATCAGCAGGCCCAGGGTCGGCGGGCAGTCGAGCAGCGCGTAGTCGTACTGCGTGCGCGCGTCCTGCAGCGCGCGGGCGAGCGCGAGGCCCAGGCCCGGCTCGTTCGCGCCACGGCGCTCGAGCGTCGCAAGCGCGGAATGCGCGGCGACGATCTGCAGGCCGTCGATCGCGGTGTCGCGCGCGACCGCGGCGATGGTCTGCGGCTCGAGCGCGAACAGGTCATGGCTGCCCGCCGGGGCAGGCTCGATCGGCACGCCGAACGCGTGCGAGAGCGACGCGTGCGGGTCGAGGTCGACGAGCAGCACGCGCGCGCCCGAGTCGGCGAGCGCGCGGCCGAGGCAGAGCGTCGACGTCGTCTTGCCGACGCCGCCTTTCTGGTTGGCAATGGCCCAGGTCTGCATCAGGGAACTCCGGCGGGGGACGGTGCAAGCCCGACGGCCGCGGTGAGCCGCGTGGCATCGGATACGGAAACGGTGGCCAGCGTGGCGGGCTCAGGCGCACGCACGGGCGCCGCATCGGGTGCGGCGAGGATCACGAGCTGCACGCGGCGGTTGCGATTGCGGCCCGCGTCGGTCGCGTTGTCCGCGGCGGGGCGGTGCTCGCCGTAACCGACCACCGCCAGTCGCGATTCGTCCACGCCGCTCTCGCCGAGCGCGTGCACCACGCTCGCCGAGCGCGCGGCCGACAACTCCCAGTTGGAGCGGAACGCGGCCGTGCGGATCGGTACGTTGTCGGTGTACCCCTCGACGCGGATGCCGTTGGGTTCATCGCGCAGCGCCCCAGCGAGTTGCTCGATCGCCGAGCGGGCGGCGTCGCTTGGGCGCGCCGAGCCGCTCGCGAACAGCAGATCGCTCTGGATTTCGACTTCGATGTGCGTGCGGCTGCGGCGCACGGTGACCATGCCCTGGGACACCAGGCCTGACAGCGCGCGCTCGATGCGGGCGCCGATCGCGTCCAGCCGGTCGTCGCCGCCCGCGGTGGCCTGCACGGCGGGCAGGTCGAACAGCGCCTGCGCATGCGCGCTGCGCACGGGGTGCGTGCCCGCCGCATCGAGCGGCGCGGCCGCGTGCGGCGTTTCGCCGAGCTCGATCGGCGTGAGCGTGTTCGTCTGGCCGCCGAACGCAACCGACATCGCATCGGCCATCACGCGGTACTTGCCCTCGTTGACGGACGACATCGCATACATCACGACGAAGAACGCGAGCAGCAGCGTCACCAGATCGCCGTAGGGGATCGCCCAGGCTTCGTGGTTCATGTGCTCTTCGTGGTGGTGCCGGCGCCTGCGCATCATGTGCTCAGTGCAGGAAGCCGCTGAGGCGCACTGCGATGTTGCGCGGGTTTTCGCCCTGGGCGATTGCAATCAGGCCTTCGACGAGCATCTCGCGCTCGTTCGTCTGCGCGTGGATCAGGCTCCTGAGCTTGGCCGCCATCGGCAGGAACATGAGGTTCGCCGCGCCGATGCCGTAGATCGTCGCGGTGAACGCGGCGGCGATGCCTTGCCCGAGCTTGCTCGGGTCGGCGAGGTTCTTCATGACGGCCATGAGGCCGAGCACCGCGCCGATGATGCCGAGCGTCGGCGCGTACACGCCCATGCCTTCGAAGACTTTCGCCGCGGCGAGGTCGCGGCGGCTGTGGCCGTCGACTTCGATTTCGAGCATCTGCCGGATCTGCTCGGGCTCGACGCCGTCGACCACCATCTGCAGGCCCTTGCGCAGCAGCGGGTCGCGCTGCCGGTCGACTTCCGACTCGAGCGCGAGCAAGCCCAGGCGGCGCGCGGTGGTGCTCCAGCCGACGAAGCGCGCGACGAGCTGCTCGCCCTGCAGCGCCGGCGGCTGGAACACCCAGCGCACGATGCGCCAGGCATGGCGGAAGGTGGCGATCGGTGTCTGCAGCATGATCGAGGCAAACGTGCCGACGATCACGATGGCGAACGCCGCGGGCGACCACAGGCCCGAAAGGCCTGCGCCCTTGAGCACGCTGCCGCCCACGAGGGCGACGAGCGCGAGCACGACGGCGATGACGCTGAGCTTGTCCATCACGACGTTTATCGGGTCCGGAAGCGGTTTCTTGAGCCGCGCGCGGTCGCGCACGGGGTGGATCCGGACGTTGTGCAAGAAGCGGGCCGGCGCATGCGGGGCGCTCCGACGGAACGCCGACGCATGCGAGCCGCGTCAGAAACCCCAGTGCAGTGCGAACAGGGCGGCGTCGGGACCGTCGGCGATCTCGACTTCGGTCGCCACGCTCCATCGGGGCGTGAGGAAGTACTCGGCGCCGAACGCCGCGCTCGTGCTCGCGGCCTCGAGGTCGCCCCCGAAATAGCGGTTCGCTCTCGCCGTGAGGAGCCACGCAGCCGACGGTGCGCTCGTGACCCCGAGCGACGCGCGGTAGGCATCGGCGGCGACGCCGTCCGCCTCGCTGCGCTGCACGCCGAGCTCGGTGTTGAGATCCAGGCCGTCGGCGAGCGTGTACGCGTAGCCGAGGCCCGCGTTTGCGGCGTCGACGTGGCCGCCGTCGCGCAGCGACTGGCGCGTCGCGCCGAGGCTTCCGTAGAAGCCGCTGTCGCCGAACTCGGCTGCCACCCTGGCGGTGGGCCCGGACGAAACGCCGTCGACGGCAATCACACCGAGTTCGACGACGTTGTAGCCAATCTCGACCGCGTGCGCCGCCGGTGCGACGAGCAGGGCGAGCGGAAGCAGGAAGCGTGCGGACGTGCGAGCCATGGCAGAGCGTATCGAGGGGAACCTGCACCCGGTGACGGCGCCGATGCGCAGACCTGTAGGCCCGGGCCCGGCAAACGTGACGGCGCGCAAGCCCGGCGGGGCGGAATCGCGCGCAAAAAAAAGGGGCGTCCCCCGACGCCCCGTTGCGCAATCCTGCAACCGGAAAATAAAACGGTGAAACGAAACCTCAGGCGACCTCGGCGATGAGGCGGCGCTGCGTGCGCAGCCCCGTGCTGAGCAGTGCATCGACGTCTAGGATCAACGCCATGCGACCGTCGCCGATCAGGCTGGCGCCGGCATAGCCGGCCAGCCCGCGCAGTGCGCGCGGAAGCGCCTTGATGACGACCTCTTCGCGGCCGCGGACCCGGTCGACGACGAGGCAGAAGCGTTGTTCGCCGGCCTGCAGCACGACCGCTGTGGTCTCCTGCGCCGGCAGCGGATCCAGACCCAGCCACGCGCGCAGATCGAGCAGCGGCAGCGGTCGCTCGCGCAGGTCGAGCACGGGCTGGCCGTCGATCCACATCGAGCGTTCGGGGCGGTGCGAGAGCACTTCGACGACGCGCACGAGCGGCAGTGCGTAGACGTCGTCGTCGATCTCGATGAGCAGTGTCGGCAGGATCGCGAGTGTGAGCGGCACGCGGATCACGAAGCGCGTGCCCCGTCCGACTTCGGACTGGATCTGCACCTGGCCCGAGAGCTCGCGGATCTTCGACTGCACCACGTCCATGCCGACGCCGCGGCCGGAGAGGTCGCTGACCTGCTGCTTCGTCGAAAAACCGGGCAGGAAGATCAGCTGCAGGCACTCGTCCGGCGTGAGGCGGGCCGCGGACTCGATGTCGAGCAGCCCCTTGCCGATCGCGCTCTGGCGGATCTTGTCGGGGTCGATGCCGCCGCCGTCGTCGCGCACTTCGATCGCGACGTGGTCGCCTTCCTGCTGCGCGGACAGGCGCACCAGGCCGGTGTCGGATTTGCTGCTCGCGCGGCGCGTCTCGGGCGATTCGATGCCGTGGTCGATCGCGTTGCGCATCAGGTGCACCAGCGGATCGGCCAGCGCTTCGACGAGGTTGCGATCGAGTTCCGTTTCAGCGCCGATGATCTCGAGGTTGACGTTCTTGCCGACCTGGCGCGAGACGTCGCGCACGAGCTTAGGGAAGCGCGAGAACACGCGACCGACCGGCTGCATGCGCACGGTCATGACCGCCGATTGCAGGCGCGAAGTGGCTGCGTCGAGCGCGGTGACCGCGCGGTCGAGGTCTTCGTCGCCGATGCGCGGGCGGATCGTCTTGAGGCGGTTGCGCGCGAGCACGAGTTCGCCAACGAGGTTCACCATCGCGTCCAGGCGGCGCACGTCAACGCGGACGGTCGCATCGCCGGGCTCCGGGCTCGATGCAGGCTTGGGCTTGCTCTCGGGCTTCTTTGCGACGGGTTTCGGCGTCACGGGCGCTGCGACGGCCGCGGCGCCCGGCAATGCGCCGGCGCCGTGCAGGCTGTCGAGCAGCGCATCGAAATCGAGGTTTTCGAGGTCTTCGGGCAGGTCTTCGGCCTGCACCGGCTTGGCCGATACCGCCGGCGCCGGCGCGTTGGCGCCGTAATGGAATTCGGCGATGAGTTCGGCCGGCGGTTCTTCGAGCGCCTCGCCGTTCGCGATCGCGTCGAGCATCCCCGACAGCAGGTCGATCGCCTGCTGCGTGGCATCGAACGTGCCCGAATGCAGTGCGGCTTCGCCGCTGCGTGCGGCGCTGAAGCGGTCTTCGACGGCGTGGCAGAGCGTCACCATCTCTGGGAAATCGAGAAAGCCCGCGCCGCCCTTGATCGTGTGGAAGCCGCGGAACACCGCATTGAGGCAGTCGCGGTCGTTCGGCGCGTGTTCGAGCCCGACGAGCTGTTCGCCGAGCTGGTCCACGATTTCGCGCGCTTCGACGAGGAAGTCGGCGCAAATCTCGGCGGCGGATTCGCCCATGTCAGAGCCCCAGCGAGGACAGCAGATCGTCGGCGTCGTCCTGTCCGGCCGGCGCGGCATCGACGCCCGCGACGGACGGGCCGAAGCCCTTCGACGAATTGGAGGCCGCGGCGGGCAGTTGGAGCGGCGCCGCCTCGGGCATCGCGCCGCCGGACGCCGTGTGCACGCAGCGCACGATGTCGACGACGCGCTTGATGATCTGGCCGGTGAGGTCCTGGTAGCCCTGCGCCGCGGTCATTTCGGACAGCCGCATGCGGATGCCGGTGACGGCTTCGGCGGCATCAGTGCCGCCCGGCGCCGGGATCTTGGCGAGCAGATCGCGGATCTGGTCGATCATGTCCATCGTGCGATGGCTGGCTTCTTCGCTGACCTGCACGGCGTGCTCGAGGCGCGTGCAGGCCTCGGGCAGCGAGCCGGTGCCGCAGGCGTTGTCGCCGAACGCCTGGCCGAGTTCGCGTGCGAGGCGCACGAGGCCCTGCACCAGCGGTTGGCTGCGCCATTCGACGAGGGTATCGAGGTGCTCGCGGAAGCCGGACTGGTCGTCGTGCTCGAGCGCGCACAGCGCCGCGCGCACGCGGCGGATGATGTCCTCGCGGCCCTCGGCGCTGAGCGCCGTGTCGGCGTCGATCTCCAGTTGCGCGCTCATTACGCAGCGGCCTCGATGCGCTCGAAGATCTTGCCGAGCTTTTCAGCGAGCGTGCCCGCAGTGAACGGCTTGATGACATAGCCGTTCACGCCGGCCTGCGCGGCTTCGATGATCTGTTCGCGCTTGGCTTCGGCCGTGACCATGAGCACCGGGGTCTTGCTCAGCGCGGCGTCGGCGCGCACGTTCTTGAGCAGCTCCATGCCGGTCATGCCGGGCATGTTCCAGTCGGTGATGATCAGGTCGTACTTCATGCGCTTGAGTTCCTCGAGCGCGGTGAGGCCGTCGTCGGCCTCGGCGGTGTTGGAGAAGCCGAGGTCGTTGAGCAGGTTCTTGACGATGCGGCGCATGGTCGAGAAGTCGTCGACGATGAGGATCTTGATGTTCTTGTCCATGGATGCCTCGCGGCGGCAGTGCAGTGAAGGGGAGGCGGTGCACGAAACCCCGTGGGGGTGCACCGTTCGCAACGGGTATCGACCGGTCCCGTGCGTCCTGAAGCGGTGGATGCGTGCAGCGCGCGGTTCGGTGACGGCCGTCGCGATCAGTCGTCGTTGGTTGCGGCGATGCCGTTCCACTCGCCCAGGCGCGAGCGCAGGCGCAACATCGCCTGGCCGTGGATCTGGCACACGCGCGATTCGCTGATCGACAGCACCGCGCCGATCTCGCGCAGGTTCATTTCCTGCTCGTAGTACAGCGACAGCACGAGCTGCTCGCGCTCGGGCAGCAGGCCGATTGCCTCGCCGAGCGCGCCGCGGAACTCGGATTGCTCGAGCGCACGCGCGGGCGTCGCGCCGTCGGTGCTCGCCAGGCGCGGCTCGCCGTCGTGTTCTTCGGCGTGCGCATCGAGGCTCAGCAGTTGGCCGCGCGAAGCGTCCTCGAGCATCGCGTGGTACTCGGTCATGCTGACGCCGAGCTGCTGCGCAACTTCCTGTGAGGTCGCAGCGCGGCCGGTGGCCTGCTCGACCGCGCGCGTGGCGGCGACGACGTCGCGGTAGCGGCGGTGCACCGAACGCGGCACCCAGTCCCCACGACGGATCTCGTCGATCATCGCGCCGCGGATGCGGATCGAGGCATACGTCTCGAACGCGGCGCCCTGGTCGGACTGGAAGTTCTTCGCGGCCTCGATGAGGCCGAGCATGCCGGCCTGGATCAGGTCATCGATCTCCACGCTCGCAGGCAGCTTCGCCGCGAGGTGGTGGGCGATGCGGCGCACGAGTTCGGCGTGCTTTTCGACAATCGCGGCCGCGTCGGTCTGGGGGCGGGCGGCGCGGTAGTGGGCGGCGGCCATGGCATTCATGCGGCGCTCCTGGCTGGGGTGACCAGCCGTTCAAGGAAAAATTCAACGTGTCCGCGCGGGCCTTGCGGGACCTGCCACTGGGACGCGCGTCGCGCGACGTCGCGGAACGCGAGCGCGGACGGGCTGGACGGGAACGCCTCGACGACGGCTTCCTGGCGCTGCACGGCGCGGCGCAGCCATTCGTCGCGCGGGATTGCGCCGAGATACGACATCGTGACGTCGAGGAAGCGCGCGCTGACGCGTTCGAGCTTCTCGAACAGGTGGCGGCCTTCCTGCGGGCTGCCGACCTGGTTTGCGAGCACCTGCACCCGGGTCACGCCGCGTTCGCGGCTGAGCACCTTGACCAGCGCGTAGGCGTCGGTGACCGAGGCCGGCTCGTCGCAGACCACGATGATCACGTCCTGCGCGGCCTGGCAGAACGTCAGCACGCCATCGGCGATGCCGGCGGCGTTGTCGACGACCATCGTGTCGATCGGCAGGTCGAGCTGGCTGAAGGCATGCACCAGCCCGACGTGCTGCGCGGGGGTGAGCTCGGTCATGTGGCGCTTGCCCGATGCGGCCGGGACCACCCACAGGCCACCGGGGCCTTCGATGATCGTGTCGGCCAGTTCGCAGCGTCCGGCGATCACGTCCGCCAGCGTGAAGCGCGGCGACAGGCCGAGCATCACGTCGACGTTGGCGAGACCGAGATCGGTGTCGAGCAGCAGCGTGCGGCGGCCGGCCATCACCAGTGACATCGCCAGGTTCACCGAGACCGACGTCTTGCCGACGCCGCCCTTGCCGCTGGCCACCGCGATGACCCGAACCGGCGCGACGCTCGCCGGCGTGGCGGGCGCGGCTTCGGCGCAGGGGGCCGGGTCGGCGGCCGGGGTGTCGTGTCCGTTCATGTCGTGTCCGAGGCAGGATGCGTTGGGGTCAGGCGACGGCATGGCGGTCCTCGGTCATCAAGGGGTTGTCGGCAGCGCGGCGCAGTTTTTCGATTGAAGCGACGAGGCGAACGGGGTCGGCGGCCTCGATGTCGTGCGGCACCTGCTGCCCCGAAGTGGTGTAGGCCAGGTGCATGTCCTGCTTGACCAGCACCGACAGCGCGGCGCCGAGGCGGCCGGTTTCGTCGGTCTTGGTCAGCACGACGCCTTCCGGCGACGCCGGGCGGTAGCGGCGGATCACTTCGCTGAGGTCGTGCGGGTGGGCGTTCGCGGGCAGCACCAGCAGGCTGCGCACGCGGCGCGCGGTGCGCAGCCACAGGATCTGGCTCAGCAGCGCGCGGTCGCGGGCGGCGTAGCCGGCGGTGTCGACCAGCACCAGCGGGTAGTCGGCCAGCTGGTCGAGCGTGGCGTTCAGCGCTTCGGGGCCTTCGGCCTCGCAGACGGTGATGCCGAGTCGGCGGCCGTGCGCGTGCAGCTGTTCGCGCGCACCGGCGCGGCTGACGTCCGTGGTGACCAGCGCGACGTCGCGGGCGCGGTGGCGGGCAGCGAAGCGCGCGGCGAGCTTGGCGATCGTGGTGGTCTTGCCGGCACCGGTCGGGCCGACGAGCGCGATCACGCCGCCGTCGTCGATCGGCTCGGCTTTGTGGGTCATGATCATGCGCGCCAGCTCGGCGAGCATCGGCTCGCGGGTTTCTTCAGGCGAGAGCTGCGCATCGATGCGGCCGGCGACGTTCTGCGCGACGCTCTCGTCGCAGCCCCAGGCCAGCAGCGTGTCGAACACATGCGCGCGGCCGGCCGAACCGCGCAGGCGTTCGATCGCGTAGTGGTCCATCTGGCGCTCGATCAGCTCACGCATCGAGGCCAGCTCGTTGCGCATCGCTGCGAGCGTCGGGTCCTCGACGGGCGTCGCGACCACCTGCAGCACGGGCTCGGCGGGCACGGCGATGACGGCCGGCGCAGCGGCGGGGGTCACCTCCGCCACTGGGTCGATCGCAGCAATCGGAGCCGGAGCCGCTTCAACAACCGGGGCGGCGGCCACCGGCGGGGCGGCTTCGATCTTGACGACCGGCGCGATCGGCGCGACTTCGAGCACCGGGGCCGGCGCGGCCATCGCTTCGGCGGCCTGGGCGGCCGGCGACGGCGATGCGGCCACCGGTGCCGGCATTTCGTTGGCGTGTTCCGCGGCGGACAGGCGCGCGAGCAGTTCGCGGAAATCGTCGCCGGGCGCCAGGGTGGCCGGTGCGGCAGCAGGCGCAGCAGGCGCAGCAGGCGGGTAGGACGCGGCCGCGAAATCATTCGGGTTGAAAACGCTTTCTTCCTCGACGCCGGCCGTCAGCAGCGAGGCGAGGGCCGGTGGGTGCGAGCGCGAGGCCGCCTGGGACGCGGCGCGTCGGGCCGAGGCGGCGTCGGCCTCGGCGGCCGCCGCGTCGACGCGGAACACTGCGCGGGCCCGCGCCGCAAGCGAGTCGCGCGGCGTCGTGCCGGACATCGCGGCGATCATCGCCTCGGCGCGCGTGCCCAGCGACCGTGCGGCAGGCGCCCCCTGCGGTTCGCCGGCTGCGGCGCGGGCGGCGGTTTCCTGACGCGCGTACGCGGTCGGTGCCGGCATCTGCACCGCGTTCGGGGCGGCGTGCGGCGGGGGGGCTGCCCCGAACGTGCCCGGAGCCGCGGTGCGCAGCGCCTGCTGGACCAGCGCCTCGTCGTAATCGGTGGCGGCCACCACCTCGATGCCTTCCGGAATCGAGCGGTTCGAGAGGATCACCGCGTCCGCGCCCTGCTCGTCGCGAACCATACGCAGCGCAGTGCGCATGTCAGGGGCGACGAAGCGTTTGATTCTCATCAGTGACTCCTTGAACGTGGGGCGCGAAATACGGGGTGTTGGATCGGTTGGAACGGCCGCGGCCGCTCCCTGCCGATGACAAGGCAATAACCGTGCCTACGCTCGGGGCTCCGATTCGACGGGCTTCCGTCGGGGCCGCGGGCGGGGGGCGGGTTGCCGTCGCTGGGGCGTTGGGCCGCGCCGGAGCGGGGTGCGCAGCTTCGACGGGCGCGGCGGGTGACGGCGGGGCGTCGTGGCGCCGGCTCCGCAGGCGGTTCGAGGCGAGTAACGAGCCGGGGCCGTCCGGGGTGCGGGTGACGGGGTGCGCCGGCGGCGGTGACCGCGCTCTGAGGCGTCCGCTTCGGTGCCGCGCCGCGAGCGGGTGTTCGGCGATGCGCGACGGTTCGGCAGCGCCGGCTGTTCCCGCGGAGCAAAGGCGACGCCGTGCGAGCGGCGCGGCTCGTTGCCGGGATCACCGCCAAGCATCGGGGGGCGGCCTTGCGGTTCGATGGGCGGGCGGTTGTGTGGCGGGGCGGGTGGCAGGTTCCGCCGGGGCCGTTGAGGGGCTTCGAGGCTCCTCGTGCCGCTTCCGCGGCACGCCTTATTCCAGACAGGCGGTACGCGTGTTTCGGCAAGGCGTCCGTCAGCTCGCAACAGAAGGCGCGTGCGGGTTACGCGCCCGCCTCGATGGCCGTCGGGCAATGGGGCGGCCGCGCGAGATCGTCATGGGGCGGTTGTCTAGCGATGCGATGCCGGCGTTCGGCCGCGCGAGACGGTTGTAGGCGGAGTGTCCGGCCCGGCCCGGCCCGCGCGGGCGCTCGGCGTTCGCCAGGGCCGCGCGCCGGTGGCGCGAGCGCCCCGGCTCATCCGGCCCGTCAGCACAGCTGCCGGGCGTTCGAGCGACCGCGCGGCAGTGCCGCGCAAGCGGCCGCTCTCACCCGGCCCGTCGGCACGGCCGCCGGGCGTTCGAGCGACCGCGCGGCAGTGCCGCGCAAGCGGCCGCTCTCACCCGGCCCGTCGGCACGGCCGCCGGGCGTTCGAGCGACCGCGCGGCAGTGCCGCGCAAGCGGCCGCTCTCACCCCACCGATCCCACCAGGCGCAGGCGCTTGTCTTCCGGCACTTCGCCATACGCCAGCACCGCAAGCTGCGGCACGCTGTGACGCACGAGGCGGGCGATCGCGGCACGGACCTGGCCGGGCACCAGCAGCACGGCGGGCTCGCCGAGGCTTTCCTGGCGCGCGACGCATTCGCTGAGGTTCTGGTGCAGGCGCTCGGCCAGGCCCGGCTCCAGCGCCGCGGCCTGCCCGCTGACCGAGTCCTGCAGCACGCGTTCGAGCTGCGGGGCCAGCGTGTAGACCGGCAGTTCGGTGCCCATGCCGGTGAGCTCCTGCACGATGAACCGGCCCAGCGCCGTGCGCACCGCCGCGGTGAGCACGGTCGGGTCCTGCGTGTGGGCGCCGTGCTCGAGCAGCGCTTCGACGATCTGGCGCATCTGTCGCAACGGTACGCGCTCGGCGAGCAGCGACTGCAGCACGCGCACGACCGACGACAGCGGCAGCAGCTTCGGCGTCAAATCCTCGACGAGCTTCGGCGTCGCCTTGCCGACGCTGGCAAGCAGCTGCTGCACTTCGTCGTGGCCCAGCAGTTCGGACGCGCGTTCGCGCACGAGGTGCGACAGGTGCGTGGCGACCACGGTCGCCGCATCGACGACGGTGTAGCCCAGCGATTCGGCATGCGCGCGCTGACTCGGCAAGATCCAGACCGCGTCCAGTCCGAATGCCGGGTCCTTGCCCGGGATGCCTTCCACCGGTCCGAACACGCGGCCCGGGTCGAGCGCGAGCTCGCGGTCGGGATGCAGCTCTCCGGCCGCGATCGGCACGCCGTGCACGAGCACGCGGTACTGGCCGGGGGCGAGTTCGAGATTGTCGCGCACGTGCACGGCCGGGATAAGGAAGCCCAGATCCTGCGTGAGCTTGCGTCGCACGCCCTTCAGGCGGGCGAGCAGTTCGCCGCCCTGGTTCTTGTCGACCATCGCGATCAGCTTGTAGCCGACCTCCAGGCCCAGCGGTTCGACCGGGCGCACTTCGTCCCAGCTCAGCTCGGCCTGCGGGGACGGCGCCATCGACAGGCCGTTGCCCGGCGCGGTTTCGGCGTTTGCGGCTGCAAGCAGGGCGGCCTTCTCGCGCTGGTTGAGTTTCCAGGCGGCATAGCCGAACGCCGACGCGAACAGCAGGAACGGCACGTTCGGCATGCCCGGCACGATGCCGATCAGGCCGAGCACCGCGGCGGTGACGATCAGCGCACGCTGCTGGCCGAACACCTGTGTGCCGACCGCCTTGCCCATTTCCTGCTCGCGCGTGGCGCGGGTGACGAGCATCGCGACCGCGGTCGAGACCAGCAGCGCCGGCAGCTGCGCAACCAGGCCATCGCCGATCGCGAGCAGCGAGTACACCTTCGCCGCTTCGCTGAAGCCCATGCCGTGCTGCGCGATGCCGATGATGATGCCGCCGATCAGGTTGATCGCGAGGATCAGCAGGCCGGCGATCGCGTCGCCGCGCACGAACTTGTTCGCACCGTCCATCGAGCCGTAGAAGTCGGCTTCCTCGCGCACTTCCTCGCGGCGGGCCTTGGCTTCCTCGCGGGTCAGAACGCCCGCGTTGAGGTCGGCGTCGATCGCCATCTGCTTGCCGGGCAGCGCGTCGAGGATGAAGCGCGCCGAGACTTCCGCGATGCGGCCGGCGCCCTTGGTGACGACCACGAAGTTGATGACGGTCAGGATCGCGAACACCACGAAGCCGACCGCATAACTGCCGCCGATCACGAACTGGCCGAAGGCCTCGATGACGTGGCCGGCCGCGCCCGGGCCCTCATGGCCGTGCAGCAGCACCACGCGCGTGGAGGCCACGTTGAGCGCCAGCCGCAGCAGCGTGACCAGCAGCAGCACGCTGGGGAAGACCGAGAATTCGAGCGGCCGCTTGACGTACACGACCGCGAGCAGCACCACCAGCGACAGCGCGATGTTGAGCGTGAACATCACGTCCAGCACGATCGGCGCGAGCGGCACCAGCACCATCGCCAGCATCGCGAGCACGGCGACCGGCGCGGCGGCGCCCCCGCGCACCGCGCTGGCGATGCCCGACAGGCGTCCGGCAGGCACGCTCATCGCGGCGCCTCGCTGTCAGGTGCGCCGTCACGGCCGACGTCGAGCTGGTTCAGCTCCGGCATCGGCCCACGGGCCGGGTGCCAGCGCTTGAGCTGGTAGACGTACGACAACACCTGTGCGACGGCGGCATACAGCTTCACCGGAATCTCCTGATCGACCTTCGCCTGCCGATACAAGGCGCGTGCCAGCGGCGGCGCTTCGACCAGGGTGACCTTGTGGTGGCCGGCGAGTTCGCGGATGCGCAGCGCGAGTTCGTCGACGCCCATCGCGACGACCTTCGGTGCGCGCATCGCGCCGGCTTCGTATTTCAGTGCGACCGCGTAGTGGGTCGGGTTGGTGATCACGACGTCGGCGGTCGGGACCGCGTCCATCATCCGGCGCTGGCTCATCTCGCGCGCGACCTGGCGCACGCGCGCCTTCACCTCGGGATTGCCCTCGAGCTCCTTGTGCTCGTCGCGCAGCTCCTGCTTGGTCATCTTGAGCTTGTTGCGCCAGTGCCAGTGCTGGTACGGGATGTCGAGCGCGGCCAGCACGCCGAGCGCGCCGACCATCGCCAGCAGCGCGAACACCGCCAGGTCGACGCCGTAGGCGATCGAGCTTTCGAGCGATTGCTTCGGCATCGCGATCAGGCGGTCGAACGCGCGGTAGACGACGAACGCGCCGATGCCGCCGAGCAGCACCACGCGCAGCAGCGAACGCACGAGTTCGGCGAGGCTTTCCTTGCCGTACATACGCTTGAGGCCCGCCATCGGGCTCAGCCGCTTGAGGTCCGGCTGCAGCGCCTGGTTCGAAAAGCGCAGGCCGCCCATGATCGCCGGTGCAATCAGGCAGGCCGCAAGCGCGGCAAGCACCAGCGGCAGCATCGGCAGCATCAGCTTGAGCATCAGCGTGGCCGCGTGGCCGAGCAGGCGGTCGGGTTCGCCGATCAGCGTGGGGTCAAAGCGCAGCGCGTCACGCATCCAGCCCTGCGACGCGCTGCCGATGCCGGGGCCGGTCACCATCAGCGCGACCGTGGCGCAGCCGAGCACCGCCACGTTCGCCAGCTCTCGCGATTGCGGGACGTCGCCTTTGGCGCGCGCGTCCCGCAGTCGTTTTTCTGATGGCTGTTCGGTTTTGTCTTCCTGGTCGCTCTCGGACATCCACTCACCCGGTCAATGCGCGGGCTGCGAGGAACGCTTCCTCGAACAGCCGCATGACCGGTCCCTGCAGCTCCCGTGCCAGCAGCGACAGCAGCAGCAGGCCGACCAGCAGCGCGACCGGCAGGCCGATCTGGATCGGGTTGAGCTGCGGCGCCGCTTTGGACAGCACGCCGAACGCGAGGTTGACCGCGAGCAGCGCCATCATCACCGGCAGCGCGAGCAGTACGCCGGCGCGCAGCGCGGTCGAAAAGAACGTCGGCAGCAGCGAGATGAACTCCTGCAGGTCCGCGATCGGCTGGCCGATCGGGAGCGCGGCGTAGCTTTCGAACAGCAGCCGCACGAGCGCGAGGTGACCGTCGACGGCGAAGAAGATCAGCGCGAAGCTGAGGTAGAACCACTGCGCGAGCACCGGCGAGGAGGCGCCGCTGAGCGGGTCGGCCATCGTCGCGAACGACAGGCCCATGCCCTGGCTGACCAGCTCACCGGCCAGCTGACCGGCTTCGAACGCGATCCGGATCACCAGCCCGATCGAAATGCCGATCGCGAACTCGCGTAGCACCGACAGCACGGTCTGCGCGTCGACCGCGGCCGCCGGCGGCACCGGCAGCAGCGTGGCCATCGCTGCGGCGATCGCCACCGTGGTGATCAGCCGCGCGCGCGCCGGCATCGACCGGCCGCCGATCATCGGCAGCACCTGCAGCGCGGCGCCGATGCGCAGGGCGTGCCACAGCACCGCGGCGAGCATGCCGAACAGGTTGAGCCCGTCGACGGTGGTCAGGGTGACCGTATCCACCGCTTCAGCCGATCAGGTGCGGGATGCGCTGGAACAGTTCGATCGTGAACGACACCAGGCGGCCGAGCAGGAAATGCCCGGTCAGCGCGAGCGTCGCCGCCAGCGCGACGGCTTTGACGACGAAGCCGATCGTCTGCTCGTTGATCTGCGTCGCGGCCTGGATGATGCCGACGAGCACGCCGACGGCGAGCACCGCAAGCAACGGAGGGGCGCCGAGCATCAGCGCCATCTGCAAGCCGCGGCCGATTTCGGTGAGGGCGGTTTCAGGGGTCATGTCGTGCGCCTCACGCGGGGTTGAAGCTGGCCGCGAGCGAGCCGACGACGAGCACCCAGCCGTCGACGAGCACGAACAGCAGGATCTTGAACGGCGCGGAGATCAGCATCGGCGAGAGCATCATCATGCCCATCGACATCAGCACGCTGGCCACGACGAGGTCGATGATCACGAACGGGATGTAGATCAGGAACGCGATCTCGAATGCGGTCTTGAGCTCGCTGGTCAGGAACGACGCAGCCAGTACGCCGAACGGAATGTCCTGCGCGGTGGCATACGGGCCGGAGCTGGACAGCCCCGCGAACGTCATCAGGTCGGTTTCGCGCACCTGCGCGAGCATGAAGTCGCGGAACGGCTGCGAGGCCTGCGCCCACGCGGTGCGGAAATCCATCTGATCGTTGAGATACGGCGCGATGCCGGACGCCCAGGCCTGATCGAACGTCGGCATCATCACCATGAAGGTGAGAAACAGCGCGAGCGCGAGCAGCACCTGGTTGCCCGGGGTCTGGCCGGTGCCCAGTGCCTGTCGCAACAGCGCAAGCACGATGATGATGCGAGTGAATGCGGTGACGCCGAGCAGCGCCGCGGGCAGCAGCGTGATGCCGGTCATCAGCAGCAGCACCTGCATCGGCATGCTGACCGGCTCGCCGCCGATGCGGCCCACGGTCACCGAGGGCAGCGGCTGGGCGGACGGGGCCGCCTGCGCGGTCGGCAGCGTTGCGCGCGGCGCGGTGGCCTGCGTGGCCACGGCCTGCGCCGGTTGCTGCGCGGGCGCGGTGGCGGCCGGTGCGGTCGGGCGCGTCGTGACGGTCTGCGCCGCGGCGGGCGCGAGCAGCGCCATCGCGAGCACGAGCAGCAGCGCGTGCATCAGGCGCTGGGCCCAGGTTGAAAACCGAGTCATGCCTTCTTTCCGAAATGCTGTGCGAGCAGCTGCGCGAACTGCGGCCCCGGTGTGGGGCCCGCTTCGGGGAGCGGCTCAGCGAGGGTGTGCAGGGTGCGCGTGCCGCCCGGGCCCACGCCGAGCAGCAGCTGGGTCTCGCCGACTTCGACCACCACGACGCGCTCGCGCGGGCCGATCGGCAGCGAAGCGACCATGCGCAGGCCGTTGCTGGGTGCGCCGCGGCCGAAGCCGGGCATGCGCTTGGCCAGCCAGCCGAGTCCGAGGATCAGGCCGACGACGAGCAGCAGTGCGAACACGGTGCCGCCCAGCGATCCGGCGTCGGCCGGCGATGCGGCCGGCAGCGGCCGGGCTGCGGCCTGCGTGGTCGCGAACGTCTTGGCCGGAACCGGCACCGCGGGAGTCACCGTCGCGGCTACAGCCGTGGCATCGGTCGTGGCCGTCGCAGGGGCGACCGGCGGCTCCGTCGTGACGTCCACCGGTGCGGCAGTCGCTGCCGCATCCGGCCCATAGACGGACGCCAAGCCGTTGCTGGCCGCCGGTGTGGCCTGCACGGCCTGTTGCGGAGCGGTTGCCGGGCGGGCGCCGTCGGCCACGAGCGCCGTGGCGTCGCCTGCCTGCGCTGCAGACACGGGCGCTGCAGCGCGTGCGACGTTGGCCGCACGCTCGTCGCCTGCAGTCTCCATTGCCGCGTCCATCGCCGGACCGATTCCGCTCATGCGTGCGGTCTCAGCGCAGCCGCTTGATGCGTTCGGACGGGCTGACCACGTCGGTCAGGCGCACGCCGAAACGATCGTTGACGACCACCACCTCGCCCTGGGCGATCAGGGTGCCGTTGACGAACACGTCGAGCGGTTCGCCCGCACCGCGCTCGAGCTCGACGACCGAACCCTGGTTGAGCTGCAACAGGTTGCGGATCGCCAGCTTGGCGCGGCCGACCTCGAGCGAGAGCGTGACCGGCACGTCGAGGATGACGTCCAGGTTGAGGTCGGGAGCGCCGCTGGTGTCGGCGGTCAGCGAATCGAAGGTGGCGGGGGCCGCGGCGTCAGAAGGATTCATGGCGTGATCACGTAGTCGGGACGGTTGGAGCGGGGCAGGTGCACCGAGGTCACCTTGATGGCGTTGCGGCCGTTGTGGAATCCGAATTCACCGCTGAACAGCGCGGTTTTCTCGACTTCCAGCGTGACCGAAGGCGGCAGATCGATCGGGATCACGTCGCCGACGCGAAGCCGGCACAGCTCGCGCAACGTGATCGTGCGCTTGGCCAGCGCGCTGCTGAGTTCGACCTCGGCGTCCTGCAGCTGCGCGCGCAGTGCGCGCTCCCAGCTTTCGTCCTTTTCGACGCGGTCGCTCTGCACGCCGGCATCGAGAAGTTCGCGGATCGGCTCGAGCATCGACCACGGCATCGCGATGTGCACATCGCCACCGCCGCCTTCGAGCTCAACGTGGAAGCGGCAGACGACGATGTATTCGCGGGGGCCGACGACGTTCGCGAAGTGCGGGTTGATCTCGGAGTTGAGGTACTCGAACTCCACCGGCATCAGCGGCGCCCATGCCTCGGCGAGGTCGGTGAACGTCTGCTTCAGCAGCAGCTGGATCACGCGCATTTCGGTCGGCGTGAACTCGCGGCCTTCGATGCGCGTGTGGTACTTGCCCGAGCCGCCGAAGAAGTTGTCGACGACGGTGAACACCAGACGCGGCTCGAACACGACCATCGCCGTGCCGCGCAGCGGCTTCATCTTCACCAGGTTGAGGTTGTTCGGCACCTGCAGCGAATGCATGTATTCGCCGAAGCGGATCATGTCGATGCCGCGCACCGACAGATCGGCCGAGCGGCGCAGCAGGTTGAACAGACCGATGCGCCACGTGCGCGAGAAGCGCTCGTTGATCATCTCCAGCGTCGGCAGGCGGCCACGGACGATGCGGTCCTGGCTTGCGAAGTCGTAGCTGCGGGCCTCGCCCGTGGGCGGTGGCGGCTCCTCGACCTCGACCACGCCGGAGTCGACGCCGTGGAGGAGGGCGTCAATCTCGTCCTGTGACAGCAGATCGCTCATCATCAGGGCAGTCCTTACTGGATCACGAGGCTGGTGAAGTACAGCGCGTCGACCTTGTCGGGCGCCTTCTCGGCCTTCAGCACCGCGCGCACCTCGGTAAGCGCGAGCTTCTGCAGCTTCTCCTTGCCGGCGCGGTCATTGATCGTTGCCGACACTTGGCTGCCGAGCAGGAACAGCATCCGGTTGCGGATCGCCGGCGCATGCAGCTCGAGCGCGGCCACCGTCTCGGGATCGCGCGTCATCAGCTGCACGTCGGCCTGCAGGTAGCGCGAGGATTCGTTGTCGGCCAGGTTGACGACGAACGCCGGCGTCATCGCGTGGTACAGCGCAGGCGGCACGACCGGGGTGGCGGCTGCTTCGGCACGGCTGGCGAACACGAAATAACCGCCGGCGCCACCGCCGGCGAGCAACGCGACGGCGCCGACCGCGATCAGCAGCATTTTCTTTTTCTTCGGCATGGGGGTAGCAACAGCAGCAGCGGCTTGGGCGGTCACGCGACGCACTCCGGACAGGGTCGACGGAGCTGTGCAAGCGGTGTGCCGCGATCAAGGCCGTGCGGGCGCCGGACTATTGGCGCCTGGCTGAACGAGCCGGCGTCGGGATCCCGGCGAGCGCCGCCGTCAGGCCGGAACGGCGCGCCCTGCAGTGCTGCTGCAGGCAGCGCCAAGCCGCACTGATGTGCGGCCGGCCGGCCCGTTTGCGCGGTCGGGCAGGCGGTGCCGTGGGGCCGGGCAACGTGGCTGGACCGCCGCCGCGCCATGCAGCGACGGCCGTCGGGTCAGAGCGATGCCCGGCCGGGTGTCGCGCCGCCTATGCGATTGCGCGGCGGCGCGCAGCGCGTTCGTGCGCCGGGTCAGGCGACTTCGTCGAGCAGGCGCTGGCTGCGAACCACGGTGGCGGCGGGGGTAGCGTCAGACCGCTCGTCGCGCTCGCCGTTCGCCGGCGCAGCCGCACCCCCCTGTTGCGAATCGGATCGCTGCTGGCCGACATCGGCCTGTGCGAGCTGCAGGCCGTGCTGGCCGAGCATGTCGCGCAGGCGGCCGAAGCTGGCTTCCAGCGCCTGCCGGACTTCGGGCTGCGCGCTGAAGAACTCGGCGCTGACCTTGCTGCCGTCGAGCTGCAGGCGCACGTCGATCGTGCCCAGGTGTTCGGGCGTGATGCGGATATCCGCATGCCCGAGGCGTTGCTCGGCCATCCAGACGATGCGGCTGCCGAATCCGTCGTCGAAGCCCACGTCCGGGTCGGCCGGCAGCGCGATCGTGCCCGGGACGGTCACGGCCGCTTCGAGGCGCGACACGGTGCCGGATGCCGGCGCCGTCGACCACGGGCTGCCCGCGGTGCTGGCCTCGAACGGCCCCGCTGCGGTCGGGCCGGCGGCATCGCCCAGCATTGCGGCGAAATCGGCCTTGCCGGCGGCGGCTTCCGCCGCGACGGCCATCGGTGCGGTCGCAGCTGCGGTGGCCGCGGCTGCGGTCGTGCCCGCTGCCGACGCCCAGGCGTTCGCGCCCGGCAGTACGGGCGCGCCCGTGGGCGCGCCGCCTGCGGCGACGCCAGGCCGGCTGCCGGCAGGAACCGGAGGCGGCGTGGCAGCTGCGCTCACGGTGGGCGGCGCCATGGCGACGCCGAGCATCGCGAGCAGCTGGTCCGGCAGGCTCGCGTCTGGTGCGATGGCGGCTGCGGCGCCAGCGTCGTTCGTCGGCGCGGACGGCGTCGGGGCCGATGCGGACGCAGCGGCCGCGTCACCGCCTGCGCCCTGCAGGCCCGCGGTTTCAGCGCCGGCTGCGGGGTCGGACGCGAGCAGGTCGTCGAACGATTGACCGGTGCCCTCGCTCGCGCCCGGCTTGGACGTGGGCTGGCCCGTGGCCGCCGCGTTGGCGGTCGGTGCGGGGGCGGGCGTGGGGGCAAGCGCTCCCTGGATGCTGTTCATGCGGTGTCTCCTTCATCGGCGGCGACGCGCGCCGCGCGTGCGCGTCGGCCGCCTAGATCGTCGAGTTCGCGCTGCGTGCGCTTCTCGGCGATCCGGCCTTCCTCAGCGCGGTAACTGGCTGCCAGCTGCTCGAGCACCTTGGTGTCGCGGCTCGCAAGCATCAGGCGGGCGCGCTCGACCTCGGCGCTCTGGTGGGTGTGGTGGACGATGCTCACCTGCTGCTGCACCGCGGCGTCGAGCTTCTCGCGGAACGCAAGCCGGTTGGCGAGCAAGGCCGGGGCGATCGTCGCGTTCGCGGGGGCAATCGCGTATTCGTCCGCATAGCGGCGCAGCGTTTCGAGCCGGGCCTGTTGTTCGGCCAGCGCACGGTCGCGCTCGGCCACCTGGCGGGCGGCTTCGTCCTGGCGTTGCTGCTTGATGCGGAGCAGGGGGTCGAGGCGTTGCGAGCGGGTCATTGGGCGTCGCTGCTGGAAGGGTCGTCGGGGCGGAAACGCGGTGGGGCTTTAGGTCCTTCGGGTCATACGCCGTCGAGCAGCTGCGCCAGCGCGGCGCGGCTGGCTTCCACGTCGGCACCCTCGTGCACGTCCTGTCCGAGGAAATGCTGGATCGCCGGCCAGCGCGCGAGCGCCTCGTCGACGACGGGGTCGTTGCCGCGCTGGTAGGCGCCGATCGCGATCAGGTCACGCTGCGCGTTGTAGGCCGACATCAGCCGCTTGAGCTTGCGGATGCGTTCGCGCCACGGCGCGTCGGTGATGTCCTGCATCACGCGGCTGACCGACACCTCGATGTCGATCGCCGGGTACTGGCCCGAGTCGGCAATGCGGCGGGTCAGCACGATGTGGCCGTCGAGGATCGCGCGCGAGGCGTCGGCGATGGGCTCCTGCTGGTCGTCGCCTTCGGTCAGCACTGTGTAGAACGCGGTGATCGAGCCGCGACCGTCGGCGCCGTTGCCGGCGCGTTCGACCAGGGCCGGCAGCTTGGCGAACACCGAGGGCGGGTAGCCGCGGGTGGTCGGCGGCTCGCCGACCGACAGGCCGATCTCGCGCTGCGCCTGCGCGTAGCGGGTCAGCGAATCCATCAGCAGCAGCACGTGCAGGCCCTGGTCGCGGTAGTACTCGGCGATTGCCGTGGCGCGCAGCGCGCCGTGCAGGCGTGCGAGCGGCGGCCGGTCGGCCGGCGCAGCCACGACGACCGCGCGGCGCAGGCCTTCCTCGCCCAGCGTGGCTTCGACGAAATCGCGGACTTCGCGGCCGCGCTCGCCGATCAGGCCGACCACGATCACGTCGGCCGCGGTGAAGCGCGTCATCATGCCGAGCAGCGTCGACTTACCGACACCCGAGCCCGCGAACAGACCGACGCGCTGGCCGCGACCGATCGGCAGCATCGCGTTGATCGCGCGCACGCCGACGTCGAGCGAGCGCGTGATCGGCTCGCGCATCAGTGGGTTGATGGAGACGCCCGCCAGCCCGACCCAGCCTTCGGCGCGGATCGGGCCGCGGCCGTCCAGCGGTACGCCGTCGGAGTCGATCACGCGGCCGAGCAGGCCTTCGCCGACTGCGACCTCGCCTTTCTGGCGCATCGACACCACGCGCGCATTCGGCAGCAGGCCATCGAGGTGGGCGGTGGGCATCAGGTACGTGCGTTCGCCGGAAAACCCCACGACTTCAGCCTCGACCCAGCGGCCGCCGGAGGTTTCCACGCGGCAGCGCGAGCCCATCGGGGAGGTGCAGCCCGAGGCCTCCAGCGTCAGGCCGACCGCGCGGCGCAGCACGCCTTCGCGCGTCAGGCCCAGCGCTTCGGGTTGCGGGTCGGCCATGCGCAGCCGCCCGGCCAGGCGCAGGTTGCGGGCTTCTTCCCAGTAGGTCGCAGCGATCGAGGTCATCGGCGTTGTGGAGTCGGAGTCGAACCGTCCATGCAAGAGCCGGGCCTGAAGCGCCTTCAGGCGCCGGCCGCGCGATCCAGCGTGGCCTGCAGGCAGGCCTGCAGGCGCGTCGCAAGCGTTCCGTCGATGCGCACGCTCTCGCTGTGCAGGCGCAGTTCGCCGCGCGCGAGCGTGGTGTCCCCGGTGAGGCGGACGCCGTCGATCGCCGGCAGGTGCGGCGTCAGCACGCCAATATCGTGCGGGTGCAGCCGCAGTTCGACATCGCGGCCGTTGCTGCCGACGGAGTCCAGCGCTTCGCGCACGAGCTCGGCCAGCAGGGTCGGGTCGGCGGCGTACGCGCGGCCGACCAGCGAGCCGGCGATGCGCACGGCGAGGTCGCCGAGTGCGTCGCCGACTTCGGAATCAAGGCGCGCGAGCGGGCGGGTGAAGCTGTCGAGGATGCCTTCGATCTGCGCGACGACGCGGCGGATCTCGGCCTGGCCCTGCGCCAGACCGTCCGCATGGCCGCGTTCGAAACCTTCGTCGTACGCGGCCTGCTCGATCGCCTGCAGTTCCTCGACGCTCGGCGGCGTGGGCGGAGGTGGCAGTTCTAGCTCGGGCTCGGGCTCCGGGGGCGGGTCGAAACCCGGTGCGATCCAGCGGACGATCCCATCGGCGGACGTCATACGAACGCCTCAGCCTTGGCCGCCAGCGAGATCGTGCCGGCATCGGCCATCTTGCGCACCAGCGCGAGGATTTCCTTCTGCGCGGCCTCGACATCGGCCAGGCGCACCGGGCCGCGGGCTTCGATGTCGTCCTTGAGGTTCTCGGCGGCGCGCTGCGACATGTTGCCGAGGATCTTGTCCTTGACCTTCTGGTCCGCGCCGCGCAGCGCGATTGCGAGCTTGTCGTTCGGGATGTCGCGCAACACCATTTGCATCGCGCGGTCATCGATATCGGCCAGGTTGTCGAACACGAACATCAGATCGCGGATCTTCGTGCTCAGCGCGCCGTCGACCTCGCTCATCGAGGTGAGGATCTTCTCGTCCTGGCCCGAATCCATGAAGTTCAGGATGTTCGCCGCGACCTTGACGCCGCCGATCGACGAGGACTTCATGTTCGCGCTGCCGGCGAACTGCCGTGCGAGCACGTCGTTGAGCTCGTTCAGCGCGTTCGGCGGAATACCGTCGAGCGTGGACAGGCGCAGCAGAATGTCGACACGGCCGCGCTCGGGGAAGCACTTGAGCACTTCGGCCGCGTGGTCGACGTCCAGGTGCGCAAGCACGATCGCGATGATCTGCGGATGCTCGTTGCGGACCAGCTCGGCAATCGCGCGCGGCTCCATCCACTTCAGCGAGTCCAGGCCCGAAGTGTTGCGGCCCATCAGGATGCGGTCGATCAGGCCGTTCGCGCGGTCTTCGCCGAGCGCCTGCATCAGCACTTCGCGGATGTAGTCGTCTGCGTCGGCACCGATCGAGAACGGCTGCGACAGCACGTCGATGAATTCGTCGAAGATCTCTGCGACGTGCTCGCGCGACACGGAGCCGACGGACGTCATCGCAAGGCCGAGCTTCTGCACTTCCTTCGCGTTCATGTGCTTGAGCACTTCAGCGGCCTGGGCCTCGCCAAGCGAAAGCAGCACGATGGCCGCCCGCTGCGTGCCGGTCAGTTTTTCCTCAGCCATCGGTTGCCACCCACTCCCGGATTACATTCGCCACACGCTTCGGGTCCTGACTGACCGCCTGGCGTGCGAGCTGTACCTTGTCGTCAAACGTCGGCCCGCCCGGCGTGCTCGAGCCCAGTGCCGGCATCTGACCCGGCAGCGTCGCCTGCGGGTTCAGCGTCACCTGCACGTCGTCGTCGAGCATTTCGACGTCGGCGGTCTGCGGCGGCTTTTCGATCGCCTTCGGCTGCACGAGCTGGCGGAACGTCGGGCGGATCACGAAGAAGATCACCGCCAGCACCGCGAGGCCGCCGAGCAGCGTGCGCAGCAGGTCGCGTGCACGCGGGTGCTCCCAGAACGGCAGCGCCTCGTCGGCCGTGAGTTCGTCGCGCGCGAACGGCGCATTGACCACCGACACCGCATCGCCGCGCTGCCCGTCGAAACCGATCGCCTGCTGCACCAGCGTCTCGATGCGCTTGAGCTCGGCATCGGTCAGCGCGCGCGATCCCGGCGCCGCGTCCTTGCCCTTGCCCGGGGCAGCGGCCACGTTGTCGACCAGCACCGCGGCGGTCACTCGGCGGATGCGGCCCGGCGCCTGGCGGGTGTGGGTCAGCGTGCGGTCGACCTCGAAATTGCGCACCGCGGTGCGCGAGCTCGGGCCGGTCTGCGGCGGCTGCTCGGGCACGGCGCCCGGGGTGTTGGCCACACTGCCGGGCACACCCTGGGCGACGGCGCCGCCGGCGCCGTTCATCTCGGAGATCTGCTCACTGCGCACCATGGTGCCGGTCGTCGACTCGGCGGGGCCGTAGGTCTCGCGGGCCTGCTCGGTCTCGTTGAAGTCCATGTCGACGCTGACCTGCGCGCTGACGCGGCCGGGGCCGGTCATCGGCTCGAGCAGCTCCTGGATGCGCTGCACGTAGACGGCTTCCTGACGGCGCTGCTGGTCGAACTGCTTCGCGCCGATGGCGTCTTCGCTGTTCGGATCGGGGTTGGACAGCATGCGGCCGAACTGGTCGACGACGGTGACGTTCGCGGTCGGCAGGCCTGGAATGCTGGAGGCCACCAGGTGCACGATCGCGTTGACCTGGTTCTGCTCGAGCGTTGCGCCGCTGCGCAGCTGCAGCACGACCGATGCGCTGGCCGGCTCCTTCTGGCGCGTGAACGCGCTCGGCTTGGGCAGCGCGAGGTGAACGCGTGCCTCGCGCACCGGGCTGAGGTTGGAGATCGTGCGCGCCAGTTCGGTTTCGAGCGCGTGCTGGTAGCGCGCGTTCTCGACGAACTGGCTGGTGCCGAAGCCCTGGTCGCCCTGCATCGTCTCGAAACCCTTTTCGCCGCTGGCCGGCAGGCCGGCCGCGGCAAGCGCGAGCTTCGCGTCGCCGAGGCGCTCGACCGGCACGGCCAGCGCGCCGGTGCCCGGGTCGAGGCGGAACGGAATCTTCGCCGTGCCGAGCAGGTCGGAGGCCTCGCCGGTCGCCTTCGGGTCCAGACCCGCGAACACCGGCACGTAGTCGGGCTTCTGGGTCCAGAAGAACAGCCACAGGCCGAGCGCGATCGCGACCGCGACAACGCCGAGCATTGCAAGCTGGCGGACGGCCGGGATGTCCTGCAGGCGGCCGAGGTTGCGCAGTCCTTCGGAGTTGGGGAGTGCCAGAGTGCTCATCGCGGGGCGGGGGCTCGGAAGGCGGAGTCAGGGAAATTCGGGGGCGGAGCGCTACAGCGGCTTCGGCTCGGTGCGCTCATGTGGCGCTCCTTGATTCCGAAGCCCGGTCCGGTCGGACTGGGCGAGTCATTCGAACCGGCCCAGATCAGATCGGCCCGGATCAGATCGGCATGTTCATGACGTCCTGATAGGCCTGGACGAGGCGGTTGCGAACTTCGACAGTGGCCTTGAACGCCACCTGGGACTGCTGCATCGCCACCATCACGCGGGCGAGGTCGGCCTTGGGATCGCCGAGCTCGAATGCCTGCTGCAGTTCGCCCGAGGTGCGCTGGGTCGCGCTGACCTTGTCGATCGCATTGCTGAGCGTCTGCTGGAAGCCGGGCGCCTGCGGTGCGCCGCCGACTCCAGCGACGCCGCCGCCCAGGCCGCCGATTTCATTGCTCGGCGCGACATCCGCAGCACGGGTCCGCTTCTCGTGGGCACGGATCTGGGAAAGGATCGAGGAAATCGCGTCAATCATGGCGTCGTGCGTCGTCGCGGTGGGTCTACGGGGACTAGGCAAGTCCTGTGCCACTGGCCCGCCGGGATTCCGTCGCTACGGCTGGGCTGAAACCCCTGCGAGCAAAGACCACTTTCCTCAATCCGCGACGGTGGCGCGGCGTCCGGGTGGCGGGCGAGGCTTATGGCGTGCGTGAGCACCGGCATCAGCGCTGCTGGCGGGGCTCGTGCCGCCTGTGCGGGGAGGCCCGACAGGCGGCGGATCTCATGACTCGCGGGGAAGGGGCGGATCCCCGAGCACCGGCCAGCGGTTCACCAAAGCAAAGGCGTGTCGCATTCGGCCGACGGTGCACAGCGGCTCGACCAGGCACTGCGCAACGGCGCGCCTGAAGCGCCCAGCACATCAGTGAGGCGTTCCGCGAGGACGAGTTTGCTGGCCCGCCGTAGGCGGTGAGGGTCCAGCGGCGGACTCATTGAGCGGTTGAGCCGCGGCCCATCGCACGGGAATGCCCGATGCGCGGCGGGCCGCCGGAGCGGGGCGGTTACTCGTCCCGATCGATGCCGTATTTGCGCAGTTTTTCGACCAGCGTCGTGCGGCGCAGGCCAAGCAGCGGCGCCGCATGCGCGACCACGCCGCCGGTCTGCGCGAGTGCCGCGCGGATCAGTTCGAGTTCGATGTTCGCGATGTGCCCACGCAGGTCGATGCCTTCGGCCGGCAGCGTCGTGAGCGCCGACAGCTCGCTCGGCTCACCGGTTGCCGGCGCTGCGCTGGGCGCCGCACGGCTGGCGGCGGGTTCGGGCTCGACCTCCGGCATCCCGGCGCGGTAGCGCGCAGGCAGGTCGCCAGCGCGCACCGTGGCGCCCGGATGCAGCACGGCGAGGCGTTCGAGCAGGTTGCTGAGTTCGCGCACGTTGCCCGGCCACGGGTAGTGCTGCAGCGTGGCGATCGCGTCTTCGGACAGCGACACCCGGCCGCGGCCGCTTTCGGCCAGCTGGCGGGTGATCGCGTTGATGAGGTCGGGCAGGTCTTCGGTGCGCTCGCGCAGTGCGGGCATCTCGATCGGGAACACGTTGAGCCGGTAGAACAGGTCCTCGCGGAACTTGCCTTCGGCGATATGCCCTTCGAGGTTGCGGTGCGTCGCGGCAACCACGCGCACGTCGCACTTGATGACCGCGCCGCCGCCGACGCGCTCGAACGTGCGCTCCTGCAGCACGCGCAGCAGCTTGACCTGCATCGGCATCGGCATGTCGCCGATCTCGTCGAGCAGCAGCGTGCCGCCCTCGGCCATCTCGAAGCGGCCCTTGCGCTGGGTCAGTGCGCCCGTGAATGCGCCTTTTTCATGGCCGAACAGTTCGCTTTCGAGCAGGTCCGGCGGAATCGCGCCGCAGTTGATCGCCACGAACGGCCTGGCCCGCCGCGGCGAGCGATCGTGCACGGCGCGCGCGACGACCTCCTTGCCGGTGCCGGACTCGCCGAGGATCAGCACCGTCGTATCGAACGAGGCGACCTGGTCGATCATCCGGTTGAGCCGGTGCACGGCGCCGCTGCGGCCGGTCGGCCCTGCCTGCGGCTGCTCGCGCTGCGCGTCGTCGTCGATGCGCTTGAGGCTGGCGCGGCGAAGCGCTTCCTGCAACTGGGTGCGGCGGATCGGGTAGTCGAGCGGCCAGACGGCCTCGGGGTGAATCTCCGCGCGCCATGCCGCGTCGGCGGCGTGGCCCGGAAGCTCGAGCATCGGCGGGTGCAGCGACTGTGCGGCCAGCCAGCTGACGAAGCGCGGCCATTGCGGGTCGTCGCCAATGTCGCCGGCGATCACTGCAACCCAGTCGCTCGCACGCGCACGCGTCAGGTCGACATCGGCGACCTCGTCGACGATGCGCGGGGTGAAGTCCATGAACTCCAACAACGTCGCAATGCGCTCGGCCCGCGCGCTGTCGCGGTCGAGCAGCAGAATGCGTGACTCACTCATTCGGTCGGTTCCTGCTCGCCGACCCCGGCCAGCCGTTCGAGCAGGGGCATGACGTCGTGCAGGTAGGCAAGCTTGCTGACAAACGCATCGGCGCCCGCGCGCATCGCATGCTCGCGGTGCTCGCCGTCATCGAAGTGGCTGGCGATGACGATGTACGGCGCGGCGTCCTGGGCCTTGATCAGGCGGGTCGCCTGCAGGCCGCCCATCTCGGGCATCGCGAGGTCCATCAGCACCACGTCCGGGCGCAGCGCCTCGCACTGGGTGATCGCCTCGATGCCATTGCCGGCCATGCCGACCACGGTCAGCCACTCCAGACGGCGCAGGTGGCGCACAGCCGCGTTGATGAAACCCGGATGATCGTCGACGAGCAGAATCTTGAGATGGCGCATCGGAGCTCTCCGTCAAAACCCTGACATTGTGCGCGCTTGTGGCTGCGTGCGTCTCAGATTGGCTGGCGCAATGGACATTTGGTCACGGTATTTGGCCACCGTACGCCGCGCGATGCGCACACCTTGGCGCGCCAGCAGGCCCGCAATCGCGTCGTCGGCAAGCGGGGCGTTCGTCGGTTCGGACTCGATCAGGCGCTTGACCATCGCCTTCACGGCCGCCGCGCCGACCGTCGCGCCCTCGAGCCGCACGGCAAACAGGCGCTTGAGTTCGAACGTGCCGCGCGGGGTCTGGATGTACTTGCCGCTGGTGATGCGCGAGACGGTGGATTCGTGCATGCCGATCGCGTCGGCGACTTCCTTGAGCGTCAGCGGCGCGAGTGCTTCCTCGCCACGCTCGAGGAATTCGCGCTGGCGCTCGACGAGCACCTGCGCGGTCTTGAGCAGCGTTTCGTTGCGCATTGCGATGCCGCGCACCAGCCAGCGCGCTTCGTCCAGCAGGCCACGCAGCGCGGTGTGATCGCTGCCGCCGCCGGCCAGGGCCTGCTCGCAGTGCGGCGAAACGCGCAGCTTCGGCATCGCGCCGGCGCTGAGCCCGACCCGCCAGCCGTCGCCGGTGCGCCAGACGAGCACGTCCGGCACCACGTGGGTCTGCTCGTCCGCATCACGTTCCAGCGGATGCGCCCGCAGCGACAGGATCAGCGCGATGGCCGAACGCAACTGCGCGCCGTCGACACCGAGGGCTGTCGCAAGCGCTGAATGATCCTGCGACGCGAGCGCATCGAGGTGTTCGCGCACGATCCGCAATGCGAGCGTGCGCTCCGCGCTCGGACGCAGCACCGCGAGCTGCGCGCGCAGGCACTCGGACGGATCGGCCGCCGCCAGGCCCGGGCATTCGCCGTGCAGCAGGCGCTGGCGGATCGCCTCGAGCCCGTCGATCGCCACGTCGAGCGCGGCCGCGCCTTCGGCCAGCAGCGCTTCGCGATCGAGTTCGAGGTAGCCGCGATCGTCGCAGCGATCCAGCCAGAACACGGCCATCGCGAGCTCGCCGTCGTCCCAGGTCAGGCGCAACTGCTCGAGCAGGCGCACGCGGGCATCGGTGGATTCGCCTGCTGCGATGCGCGCGGTGGCGTCGTCTTCGCCGATCGTGCCGCCACCGGCGAGGAAGGACGGCTCGGGCAACTCGTCCCATGCCGCGGCCTCGACCGTGGCCGCTTCGATTGCGGCCTCGGATTCGGCGTCGGTCTCGCCGATCTCGTCCTCTTCGGTCTCAAGCAGCGGATTGCGCTCGAGCGCCTGACGCATTTCGAGTTCGAGCTGCGGCGCCGTGAGCTGCAACAGGCGGATCGCCTGCAACAGTTGCGGGGTCAGGTTGACCGACTGCCCCAGTTGCGCGCGCATCGTGTTTTTCATGGCACTGCCTCGAATGCTCGAGCCGTTAATCGACCCTGAACACCATCGTGAGCGGCGCGTGACGGAAACCGAATCGGGCTACACCCGAGCCTGCTTCAGGAAAAACCCGGGCACTTGTCGGGGAAACCCTTACAAAGCGCCGAAATCCCGGCACGCGGTCGCAAAGGCGCGCATTCGCAGGCGTACGGTCTAGGGCCCGCCGTGCAGCCGCATGGCCATGCGCAGCAGTTCGACCGCGTTGCGACAGCCGAGCGTTTCCATGATCCGCGCGCGGTGCGTTTCAACGGTTTTCACGCTGATGCCGAGGTCGGCGGCGATCTGCTTGGTGGTGCGCCCGGCGCCGAGCGCCTGCAGGATTTCGCGCTGGCGCGGTGGCAGCCGGTCGGCGTCGTTCTGCACGCTGCGGTGGCCGTGCAACTGCGGTGCCGACACCTGCGGGCTCAGGAAGGTCCGGCCGTTCACCGCGGCGCGCAATGCAATCTCGAGCTCGGCCGGCGCGGCTTCCTTGACCACGAATCCACTGGCCCCACGCGACAGCGCGGCACGCACGTGCACGGGATCGTCGTGCATCGACATGATGACCACGGCGGTGTCGGGGCAGGCGCGGCGCAGTTCATCGAGCGCGTCGAAACCGCTGCGGCCCGGCATCGACAGATCGAGCAGGACGGCATCAGGCAGGGTCTGGCGGGCCTTGATCACCACCTCGTCGGCGCTGGCGGCCTCGGCGACGACCTCGAACGAATCGAACGATTCCAGCAGCCGGCGCAATCCGGCCCTTACGAGCGTGTGGTCGTCGCAGATCAGTACTCGCACCTGCCGTGTGTCCTCGGTCGACCGCTGGGGCCACCTTAACCAAGGCTGTCACAGGAGCCAACACGGGAGCGTCAGGATTCCGACGCGTGTCCGGTTCTGTGGCGTGGGGCAGGGCACACGGAGGGCGCGACCGTCGTCAGGGCGCGCGATGCGAGACAGATCGGTAATGTCCTCGGGGGCGGGTTCATCGCCCACGCGGGGATCGCGATCAGGCCGCGCCGGGATGCCGCCCGCGCCGGCCAGCGACTTCGCGCCGATGCACGCGGAACAGGTGCCGCTCCAGCGCGAGCACCAGGCCCGGCGTCAGCGGTTCGAAGCGCAGCCAGGCTGCGCCGGAGTCGTCGCACGCGATGACCGTCGCAGGCAGTTGAAGCGGCTCGGGCAACCAGTCACACGGCTGCACGCGGAACACTCCGGCGCCCGTCGTGGCCGCGCCCGCGAGTGGAAGGTGCGCGCCGGCCGCCGACCAGCGGACCGATTGCCAGGCGTCGCCGCTGTCACGTTGCGCCAGCCGCGCAACGAGCGCGGTCAGCAGGTCCAACCGGGCCTCGATTCGGTTCAGCGCCAGCGCAGCCGGACCGAACTCCTCGGAGTCCTCGCTGCGGCTGTCTTCGATCACCGCCACCGACTGCAGGAACGCTTCGGCGCGGCTGCACAGCGACGCGATCGCGACCGCATCGGGCGCAGCCGGAACGAACGCGGCCGGCAGGTGTTGCACGCAGGTCAGCGCATCGCCGAACAGCGCATCCGCGGCCTGCTCCGGTGTCACGTGCCGCTGCCGAGGTAGGCCTGCACGCCGCGCTTGTCGCGCTGGAACTGGCGCAGCTGCGCCGCCACGTGGTCGCGCGCAGCTGAAAGTTCGGTGACCAGCGCCTGATGGGCGTTGAACAGCTGGGCGGCTTCGGCCAGGCTGGGGCGGTTGGCCTTCGATTCGAACGCCGCGCGCACCTCGGCGTCGTAGCGTTCGATCAGCGCAAACGCGGCGTCCCAAGCGTCCGTTGCCAGTGCCGAGCGCACTGCATCGGAAGGGGGCTGCAGGCTCATCCCACGACCTCCAGCTTCTGCGGCGCGGCCGCCTGCGGATTGATCGAGTTCCAGGCCGCTTCGATGTCGGCGAACAGGCCGTCGATCTCGAGCAGGATCATCGGGTCGTTGCGCAGGTTCGCTTCGACCAGGCGCTGCTGCGCGTACTCGTACAGCGCGCCGAGGTTGGCGGCAATTTCACCGCCCGCCTGATGGTCGAGCGTGCCGTCGAGGTTGCCGATGATCAGGCTGACCTGGCCGATCGCTTCGCCTTTGCGTGAAACGTTGCCGTTGTGCATGCAGGCTGCCGCGAGCTTGAGACGCTCGCGCACGCCAGCGAACAACAGCGAGATCAGCTTGTGCGGATCGGCGTCGAGCACGGCGCTCGTGACGCCGGTCTGCTTGTACTGGGATGCGAGGTTTCGGCTGTACATGGCGGTCACGATTGCTTGCTGAATTGGGCGAGCTGCTGGGTCAGGTAGCTGCTCGTGCTCTGCATTTTCGACATCATTGAATCGAGGGCGGTGAACTGGCGGCGGTAGGCTTCTTCGACCCGCCCCATGCGCGCGTTGAACGCCTCGCGTTGGGTCGACAACTGCTTGATCCGGTTGTCGAGCGCCTTGGTGCGGTCGGTGAGCAGGCCGTCGTTCCCGATGTAGGACGTCAGGGTCGAACGCAGCGGTTTACCGAGAGCGCCTTCGCTGCCGAAGATCCTCGCGACCGCGCCCGGATCAGCGGCGATCGCCTTGTCGAACGCGGCCCCGTCCATGCTGATCGAGCCGTCGACCGCGGTCTTGAAGCCCAGCGCAGCAAGCTCGCTGTAGTTGTTGCTGACCAGGCCACGCAGTGACTGGGTGATGCCGCGCGGGGCGGAGTCGCCTCCGAGCGGTCCGGCGACCTTGCCTTCGCCGCCGGATGCGCTTTGTGTGCGCAGCGCGTTCAGCGCCGTGTTGTACGAGCTGATCAGCGTCAGCAGGCTCGCCTTGACCGGACTGGGGTCGGCGGTCACCTCGAGCGAAAACACTTCACCCGGCTTGGCTTTCGTCAGGTCCAGCGTGACGCCGCTGATCGCGTCGGTGAGCTTGTTGCCGCTGTGCGTGCGCGTGATGCCGTCGATGACCACTTTCGCGTCGGCCGCGGCGGTCTGCGTGGTCATCGTGCCGCCGGTCGTGGCGAGCACGCCGAGGCCGCCGTCGCCGCCGCTCGCGCTGATCGTGAGCGCGCCAGCGGTGCCGGGCTTGGTCGAGCTCAGGACGAGCACGTCACCCGCGTCGCCGCGGACCACGCTCGCACTCACGCCCTGGCCGCCGGTCTTGGCGTTGATCGCGTCACGGATGTCGCTCAGCGTGCCTTTGCCCTGCGCGATCGTGACGTCGATCGGCGCGTCGCTGCCGACCGTGATCGACAGCGTGCCGTAGCCGATCTGCGTCGTGGACGCCCCAGCGGCCGAGTGCAGCTTGTGCGCGGTGGCGAGCGCCTCGACGCCGATGCGGTAGGTGCCGAGCGCTGCAGTCGTGCCGACGGTCGCGGTGAAGCCCGCTCCGTCACCGACCGTGGCCTTGCGGCCGAGATCCGCGCCGGTGCCGTCGAACTTCTTGATCGCGCTTTCGAGCCCGGAGAGCCCGCCGCGCAACGCGCCGAACGCGGAAATCCGGGCCTTGGTCGTGCTCTCGAACCGCGCCAGGCGCTGGTCGGTCGGCGCGCGTTCGGCGGCCACGAGCTGGCTCACCAGCCCGAGGACGTCAATTCCGGAACCGATGCCTGCACTGGAGATGGATGCCATGGTCTGAGTTCCCGCGTTGGCCGCATCGCGGCCGTGCCATGTTTAACGGCCGCAAGCGCTGCGGCTTTAGGACCGCGGCCCGGGCCGGTGCCGAGTCATCGGCGCGGATACTCGGCGCCGCGTGCACGCGCAGCCGCAGCTACGCAGTTGCAGCACTGCAATTGCAGCGCCGCATTTGCAGGCGGAGCCGCGAACGTCAGGCTTTTGCTTCGACGAGCGAGCCGGTGCTCGCAACGCGACGCGCCAGGGTCAGTGCGGTTTCGTTCGGGACCTGCAGAATCACTTCGCCGCGTCGGTCGAGCACGGACACCACCACGCGGTCGGACGCCTCGTCCACGCGGAAACGCAAAGTGGTCTGGGTCTCGGCGAGCACCCGGTCGATCTGCGCCTGCAGCGCTTTCTTTGACCGCTCGGCGGGCTCCAGCGCATCGCGCGGCGCCGCCTCGGCGGCCGGTTGCCCGACGGCAGGCGAGGGTGCAATGGACGCGGCCGGCACAGGGGCGGGCGCCGCCGTATCGACGGGCGCGAGCCAGGGAGTGGACGGGGCGATGGACGCTATCTCGGTCATGACGGTTTGCCGTGAGTACGCCAAAGGGAGGCGCTTTCGCGCCTCCCGGAATGGGGCGGAACGGTGCCCATGCACCGTTCCGGTTGGGGCCGGCGCTGTTAAGCCGGCCTTTGAAGCCGCCGCGGTGGATCACCGCGGCGTTATTGCAGTGTTGCTTAGCGGAGCAGGCTGAGGACGCCCTGGGTCGCCTGGTTGGCCTGGGCGAGCATCGCCGTGCCGGCCTGCGAGAGGATCTGCGTACGCGCCAGCTCGGCGGTTTCCTTCGCGTAGTCGGCGTCGCGGATACGGCTGCGCGAAGCGGTCAGGTTCTCGGAGGTGGTGTTGAGGTTGCTGACCACCGAGGAGAAGCGGTTCTGCATCGCACCGAGGTCGGCGCGTGCACCGTTGACCGAGTTGAGCGCTGCGTCCATCGCGAGGATCGCGTTGTCGGCGCCGTTGATCGTCGAGATGTTCAGGCTGGCGAAGCCGGTCTGGGCCGTACCGGCCACTGCGGCCATCGTCGGCGTGCCGAACGTCAGGCCCGTGCGGGTTTCGGTCTGCGTTTCGTTGGTGGCGTTGCCACCGACCGTCACGACGCGGCCTTCAGCGGCGGTGAGCGTAAGCGCGCCGGTGCTGGCATCGGCCGTGGCGGTGACGCCGGTCTGGGCCGTCTGGGCGTTGATCGCCGTGGCGACCGCAGTACCCTGGGCGGCTGCCGTAGCGCCGGCAGTCACTGCGCCGATGTCGACGCCGTTGATCGTCAGGTCGCCAGCGGCAAGCGCGCCCGCGGTCGGAGCCGTGCCGGTGGTCGACGCGTTGCCGGTCACCGAGGTCCAGCTGCCGAGCGCGTTGATGTTGGCGTCGGCGATGCCGGAGACCGTGATCGTCTGGCCCTGGTTCGCGCCGATCTGGAACGCCTGGTCGGTGAACGAACCGTCGAGCAGCTTCGTGCCGTTGAAGGACGTCTGGTTGGCAACGCGGTCGATTTCCGACTTCAGCTGCGTGACTTCCTTTTGCAGGGCGAGGCGATCGTCGGCCGAGTTCGTCGCGTTGCGCGACTGCACGGCCAGCTCACGGATGCGCTGCAGGTTGTTGGACACTTCACCCAGGGCGCCTTCGGCGGTCTGGGCCAGCGAGATGCCGTCGTTCGCGTTGCGGGCGGCCTGGTTGATGCCGCGGAT
>NZ_BMYD01000007.1 GCF_014652095.1 Cognatilysobacter bugurensis | reverse complement strand
CTGACGCGGCACTGCCGCGTGCGCCGGCGAATGCCCGGGCCGCTGGCCCGGGCGGGAACGGGCCGGCGCGCTGACGCGGCACTGCCGCGTGCGCCGGCGAATGCCCGGGCCGCTGGCCCGGGCGGGAACGGGCCGGCGCGCTGACGCAACGCCTCCACTTGCTCGCACTTGGGTGGCGCGTCCTCCAATCCGCCACGCTCGTCAAACCGGCATTCGTGTGGCCTATGGCAGAATGCCGCCCCCGGCGCCACCGCCGAGACCGGACTGCCACATGCCGATCGCCGCTTCCCACCGCACCGGCTGTGCCGCGCGGCGCGCGCCGACCGGCGGCAGCGGAGCCTGACGATGGCCGACGAAATGGGGCATTTGCCCCGGCGGCCCGGGCGCATTCTCAAGGCGACCCAGTGGTCGCTGCAGGGACTCGCCGCGGCGTGGATCCACGAGTCGTCGTTCCGGCTCGAGGTCTACATGTTCGTGGCGCTCGCGCCGCTGGGTTGGTGGCTTGGGCAGACGCCGGTCGAGCGCGTGCTGTTGGTGGGCTCGTTGCTGCTGGTGCTGAGCATCGAGCTGCTGAACTCGTCGATCGAGGCCGTGATCGAGCGTTACGGCCCCGAGTTCCATGAGCTCGCGGGCCGCGCCAAGGACATGGGCTCGGCTGCGGTGTTCGTGCTGATGCTCAACGTGGCCCTCACTTGGGGCGCGATTGTCATTCCGCGGCTGCTGGCCGCGTGACCGATGCGCTGCTCCTTCCTTTCCGTCTTCTCGCCGTTGGATAGCCCGTGACCGAATTGTTTCTCGACCCCCAGACCTGGATGACCCTGATCACGTTGAGCTCGATCGAGATCGTGCTCGGCATCGACAATCTGGTGTTCATCTCGATTGCGGTGAGCAAGCTGCCGTACGCGCAACGCGAACGCGCGCGCAAGTTCGGCATCGCCGTCGCGTGCATCACCCGCATCCTGCTGCTGCTGACGCTCGCCTGGCTGGCCGGGCTGACGTCCGACCTGTTCAGCGTGTTCGGCCAGGGCATCTCCGTGCGCGACTTGGTCCTGATCCTCGGCGGCGCATTCCTGCTCGTAAAGGGCAGTGCCGAAATCAAGGACATGATCATCGGTGAGTCGGAAGAGTCCGATATCCACACCAAGCCCGCCGCGTCGTTCATGTCCGTGATCGCGCAGATCGCCGTCATCGACATCGTCTTCTCGCTCGACTCGGTGATCGCCGCAGTCGGCATGGCGGACGAGACGATCATCATGGTCATCGCGATCCTCGCGGCGGTCGCGGTGATGCTGCTTGCGTCCAAGCCGCTCGGTGAGTTCATCGACCGCAACCCGACCGTCAAGATGCTCGCGCTCGCGTTCATCGTGCTCGTCGGTGCCTACCTGGTCGCCGACGGCTTCGAGCACCACGTGCCGAAGGCGTACATCTACGGCGCGATGGGCTTCTCCGCGCTGGTCGAGGTGCTCAACCTCGCCGCGAAGCGACGGGCACAACGCGGGGTCTTGCCGCAGTAACCGGCAGCCACCGCGCGACGAAGGCCGGCCTCTGGGCCGGCCTTTTTGTTGGCGCGTCTCACGCGGCATTTATCACGGCTGCGCTGTAGTCGCCCGGACTCGAGCGAGGAGGCGACGATGCGCGCACCGTGGAAGATCGCCTGCACGGCGATGCTGGCCCTGCTGTTGAGCGGCTGCGGCTACAACACGATCCAAGAAAAGGACGAGGCCGTGGACGCGGCTTGGTCGCAGGTGATCAACGTCTACCAGCGCCGCGCGGATCTGGTGCCGAACCTCGTCGCGACCGTGAAGGGCTACGCAGCGCACGAGCAGCAGGTGCTCACCGACGTGACCGAGGCGCGCGCCCGCGTGGGCAGCGTCAACGTCGACGCGGGCGATCCCGAATCGCTCGCGCGTTTCCAGCAGGCGCAGGGCCAGCTGCAGAGCGCGATCGGCCGCCTGCTCGTCGTCAGCGAGAACTACCCGCAGCTCAAGGCCGACCAGCAGTTCCTGCAGCTGCAGGCGCAGCTCGAAGGCACGGAGAACCGCATCGCGGTCGAGCGCCAGCGCTACATCGAGCGGGTGCAGGACTACAACACGACGGTGCGGCGATTCCCGACCAACCTGACCGCGATGGTGTTCGGCCACGACGTGAGGCCGAACTTCACCGTCGAGAACGAGGCGCAGATCCAGCAGGCGCCCAAGGTCGATTTCGGCACGCCTGCAGCGCCGGCGGTGCCGACACCCGCGCCGCCCGTGACTGGCGCGCCCCAGCCCGCGCCGCAGCCGCTGCCGGCGCCGTCGGGCGGCTGATTCGATGCAGTTCGTCGCGCGGTCGGCATCGCGAACGCACACGTGGTGGGCGCGCGCTGCGTTTGCATGCTGGGCACTGCTCGTGCTCGCGTGGATGCCGCTTGCGGCACGAGCTCAGGCACTCGCGCCGATCCCGCCGCTCGATTCGCCCGTTGTCGACACCACCGGCACGCTGGATGCGGCGGCGCGTGCGCGGCTCGTTGCGCAGGCCCAGGCGCTGCACCAGCGCAAGGGCAGCCAGTTGCAGGTGCTGGTCGTGCCCACGACACAGCCCGAGGACATCGCTCAGTACGCGGTGCGTGCGTTCGACCAGTGGAAGATCGGGCGCAAGGAGGTCGACGACGGCGTGCTCGTGGTCGCCGCGCTGCGCGATCGGCGCGTGCGCATCGAGGTCGGGTACGGGCTGGAGGGCGCGATTCCCGACGCGACCGCGGCGCGCGTGATCCAGGAGTACATCGTGCCGCGCTTTCGCGAGGGCGACATCGCGGGCGGGCTCGCGGACGGCACCGCCGTGCTCGCGCGCCTGATCGACGGTGAAGCGCTGCCCGCGCCGATGGCGTCCCATGCGCCCTCCGCGCCTGCGCGCAGCGGAGATGGCGGTGGTGGCGGCTTGTTCGCCTTGTTTGCGGCGTTCATCGCCGCGCAGGTCGCGCGCGCCATGTTCGGCGGCGCCCCGCGTCCGCTGCGGGGCCTGCTCGGCGCCGGCGTGGGTGGCGGCATCGCATGGCTGCTCTCGTCGATGCTGTTCGTCGGCGTGATCGGCGCGCTGCTCGGGGCGTTGCTGGGCTTTGCAGGTCGCCCGGCGGGTCGCTTCGCGCGGCACCGCGGCTACGGCGGGCTCGGCGGCATGCCGATCATCATCGGCGGCGGAGGCGGCTTTGGCGGAGGCGGCGGCGGTTTCGGTGGCGGCGGCTGGTCGGGCGGCGGCGGCATGAGTGGGGGCGGCGGCGCCTCCGGGAGCTGGTGACGATGAGCCTGCGCACGCTGCGCCACGTGTTCCCGCCTTCGGTGCGGCGTCGCCTGTCCGACGCCGCGCTTGCACGCATCACAGGCGCGATCGAGGCGGGGGAGGCGACGCACACCGGCGAGGTCTGCTTCGCCGTCGAGGCCGCGCTGCCCTTGAACGAGGCTTGGCGCGGAGTAAGCTCCCGTGATCGCGCACACGAGGTGTTCGCGCAACTGCGCGTGTGGGACACCGAGGTGAACAACGGCGTGCTGCTGTACCTGCTGCTGGCCGACCACGCGATCGAAATCGTCGCCGATCGCGGCTTCGAGGGCCGCGTCGACGCCGCCGCTTGGCAGGCCGTCTGCGATGAGGTGCAGGCGCGGTTGCGCGACGGTGAGTTCGAAGCGGCGATCGTGCTCGGGGTCGAGCGCCTGTCGTCGATTGTCGCCATTGCCTTCCCGCGTGGGCCCGGCGTGGTCGATCGGAACGAACTGCCCAACCGGCCGACGGTGCTCTGAACCCGGTCGGGCAGACTTCGCGGCGCTGTTCTGCACTCACCGACGTAGCCTCATCTGGCGCACCGCCTGCGTGGCGCGCGCAGCGGTCGACATGCGTCCGTGCTCGGCCAACAATAGGCGCGCCGCTCGCGCTTCCGACGTCGGCGCCTTTGTTCCGGAGTTGATGCGCATGATCGTCCTGCACCAGATCGACCCCGTCGCGCTGCAACTCGGGCCGGTGGCCATCCACTGGTACGGAATCATGTACCTGTTGGCCTTCGGCGTCGCGTGGTGGCTCGGCCTGAAGCGCGTGCGCGCCGGGCGGCTGCCGGGCGTCAACGAGCAGGCGTACGGCGACCTGCTGTTCTACGGGATGCTCGGCGTCGTGCTCGGCGGTCGGCTCGGCTACGCGCTGTTCTACGCGTTCGGCGATGTCGTCCGGAACCCGCTGACGCTGCTTCGTATCTGGGAAGGCGGCATGAGTTTCCACGGCGGCCTGCTCGGCGTGCTTGTCGCATGCCTGTGGTGGGCGCGGCGCTACCGGCTGCACTTTTTCGACGTGGTCGACTTCGTCGCGCCGCTCGTGCCGCCGGGGCTCGGCTTCGGCCGGCTCGGCAACTACATCGGCGCCGAGCTGTGGGGCAAGTTCACCGGCGCGGGTTGGGGCGTGGTGTTCCCGCGCAGCGATCTCGGTCCGTACACCGGGATGCCGCTCGATCGCCTGCGCGAGTTGCACGCGAACGGCGCGCTCGATGCGTTTGCACGGCACCCGTCGCAGCTGTATCAAGCCGCCCTCGAGGGGCTGGTGATGTTCACCGTGCTTTGGGTTTACTCGCACAAGCCGCGTCCACGTTACGCGGTGTCGGGCATGTTCGCGCTGCTGTACGGCGTGTTCCGCTTTCTCGTCGAGTTCGTGCGCATGCCCGATGCACAGCTCGGCTACCTCGCATTCGGCTGGCTCACGATGGGCCAGGTGCTGAGCCTGCCGCTGATTGCGATCGGCCTGTTCCTGCTGTGGATCTCGCGCCGCATGCCGGTGCTCACGCCCGAACCGAAGGCGGCCTGACGTGCGCGCGTACCACGACCTGCTGCGCCACCTGCTCGAACACGGCACCGACAAGTCCGACCGCACCGGCACCGGCACGCGCAGCGTGTTCGGTTGGCAGATGCGCTTCGACCTGCGCGAAGGCTTCCCGCTCGTCACTACGAAGAAGCTGCACCTGCGCTCGATCATCCACGAGCTGCTGTGGTTCCTCCGGGGCGAGACGAACGTCGCCTACCTGCGCGAGAACAGGGTGTCGATCTGGGACGAATGGGCCGACGACAACGGCGAGCTTGGCCCGGTCTATGGCAAGCAGTGGCGTCGCTGGACGGGGCCGAACGGCAAGGAGATCGACCAGCTGCGTGGCATCGTCGACGAGATCCGGCGCAACCCCGACTCGCGCCGCCTCGTCGTCAGCGCCTGGAACGTGGCCGACCTGCCGACCATGGCGCTGCAGCCGTGCCATGCGCTGTTCCAGTTCTACGTCGCCGAGGGCCGGCTCAGCTGCCAGCTCTACCAGCGCAGCGGCGACGTGTTCCTCGGCGTGCCGTTCAACATCGCGAGCTATGCACTGCTGACGCACATGGTCGCGCAGGTCTGCGACCTCGAGGTCGGCGATTTCGTGCACACGCTCGGCGATGCGCACCTGTACTCGAACCACATCGCGCAGGCACGCGAGCAGCTCACGCGCGAACCGCGCGCATTGCCGCGCCTTGCGCTGAACCCGCAGGTGCGAGACCTGTTCGAGTTCACCTACGACGACATCGCGATCGAAGGCTACGACCCGCACCCGGCGATCAAGGCGCCGGTGGCGGTCTGATGTGTCGGTTGCGGCGGGAGCAGCGCATGATCATCAGCCTCGTCGTTGCGATGGATCACAACCGCGCGATCGGCCGCGACAATGCGCTGCCGTGGCAACTGCCGGCTGACCTGCGACGCTTCAAGGCGATCACCATGGGCAAGCCGATGCTCATGGGACGGCGCACTGCCGAATCCCTCGGTCGCGCGTTGCCCGGGCGCGAGAATCTCGTGCTTACGCGCTCGGGCCGGGCGCCGTTCGACGGCATGGTGGCGGTCGCGAGCGTCGATGAAGCGATCGATCACGCCCGCACGGCGGGAGCGGAGGAGCTGTGCGTGATCGGCGGCGGCCAGGTGTTCGAAGCCTGCCTGCCGATCGCCACGCACCTGCGCTTCACGTATGTCGACACCGAGGTCAAGGGCGCGGACGCATGGTTTCCCGCGTACGAGCTTAAAGGCTGGCGCGAGACGTTCCGCGAAATGCATCCGACAGACGGGAAACACACATCCGCGTTTACCTTTGTCGATTACGAGCGCGCCTGAGTGAGGTACGCGATACAGCGGCCCTAGCCGACGCACGGTCAGCAAAACGTCGTAGCAGAGGCACTGCGTGCTGAGGTGCGCCTACAGCTCGTGGAGCTGTCCCAGCGGCACGAGCGCACGATCGGCACCGGGTGCAATCCGCGCGCTCTTACCGCGGCATACGCGCCCGCCGTCCCGCGGCAATCAGACCATCAGGCGCTGCCGGGCGGCGATCCCTGCGCCTGAGGCTGCGGCGCACCCTGACGCTGCGGCTGCGCCGGCCGGCCCGCATGCTGCGGGCGCGAGGGCTTCGGCTTCGGCGGATGCGCGGGCACATCGCGCCCTGGCACCTGGACGACGCGCAGCTCGTCGGTATCGAGCTGCAGCGCAGTCAGCTTGCCGCCCCACACCGCGCCGGTGTCGATCGCATGCACGCCGTGGCCGACAAACAGGCCTAGCGCGGACCAGTGGCCGCAGACGATTTTGAGGTCGCGCTCGGCGCGGCCCGGCACCTCGTACCACGGGTACAGCCCGGCCGGCTGCGTGCCCGGCACGCCCTTGTCCTCGAACGAGATCCGGCCGCGCGGTGAGCAATAGCGCATGCGCGTGAACACGTTGATGATCGCGCGCTGGCGGTCGATGCCCCCGAGCCTCGGGTTCCAAGCGGGCCCGTCGCCGTACATGTTGCGCAGCAGTCGCGCGTACTGATCGCTCTGCAGGCGCTCCTCGACTTCGCGCGCGTGCCGCTCGGCCATCTGCGTGGTCCATTTTGGCGCGAGGCCGGCATGCACCATCATCCAGCCGATCTTGCGGTCCACATGCGCGAGCTTCTGTCGCCGCAGCCAACCGAGCAGGGTTGCGCGGTCCTCCGCGAGCACCACGCGTTGCAAGTCCGGATTGACCTTGCGCTGCTCCTCCTCGCGACGCTCGCCGATCGCGAGCAGCGAGAGATCGTGATTGCCGAGCACGACCGCGGCGTTGTCACGCAACGAGTGCACCAGGCGCAGTGTCTCCAGCGACTGCCCGCCGCGGTTGACGAGATCCCCGCAGAACCACAGCCGGTCCACGGCCGGATCAAAGCGCAGCCGCTCGAGCAGCCTTTGCGTGGTGTCGTAACAGCCCTGTAGGTCGCCGATTGCCCAGATCGCCATCCGCGGCCCTCAGTGCAGCGTGCGCGGCACGGTCAACGCGAACACAGGCACCGGTGCTTCGAATTCGGTGCCGTCTTCGGCGAGCATCGCGTAGCTGCCCTGCATCAAGCCCAGGTCGGTTTCGAGCACGGCGCCCGACGTGTAACGGAAGTGCTCGCCCGGCTGCAGCCACGGCTGCTGCCCGATGACGCCTTCGCCCACGACTTCCTGCACCTTGCCGTTCGCATCGGTGATGACCCAGTGCCGCGCAACCAACTGCGCAGGCACCGATCCCGTGTTGTGCAGGTCGATGGTGTACGCGAACACGAAGCGGCTGCGCTCGGGTTCGGATTGCCGGTCGAGGTAGCGCGTCGCGACGTCGACTTCGACGCGGTAAGCGTTGTCGTGTTCCATGCGTGTGAGTGTACGGTCTGGGCGTATCGCAGGCGTGCAGGCAAGCGTCCCGGTGTGCCACGCCTGTGCGGGCTGCGTCATGGTGCCGCGCGACTTGCGGCAATCGCGTTCGACAGTCGGACGAAGTCGGCCACCGGCAACTGCTCGGCGCGCGCGTCGGGCCGCACCTTCGCCGCTTCGATCAGCGCCGCGTCGCACTGCCGCGACAGCGCGTTGCGCAGCGTCTTGCGGCGCTGACCGAACGCGTCGCGCACCACGTCGGCAAACACCTTCGCGTCGTCGATGCCGATCGCATCCGCGGCGCGCGGCACAAGGCGCACGACCGCCGAATCAACCTTCGGCGGCGGCCGGAATGCAGCGGGCGGCACATCGAACAGCGGCGTGACGTGGCAGTACGCCTGCAGCATCACGCTGAGTCGGCCGTAGACCTTGCTGCCCGGCGCCGCGGCCATGCGGTCGACCACCTCTTTTTGCAGCATGAAGGTCATGTCGCGCACCACGTCCGCGTGCTCAAGCACGTGGAAGAGGATCGGCGAGGACAGGTTGTAGGGCAGGTTGCCGACCAGCCGCAGCGACGCGCCGTCCGCGGCCAGCGCGGTGAAATCGACCGCGAGCACGTCACGGTGAATGATGTGCAGTGCGCCGTGCGACTTAGCGGCCTCGGTGAGCGGCGCGATGAGGTCGCGGTCGAACTCGACGACGGTGAGTTCGCCATGCGCATCGAGCAGGGGGAACGTGATCGCGCCCTGGCCGGGTCCGATCTCGACGAGACGGTCGCCGGGTTTCGGCGACACCGCGCGCACGATGCCGTCGATGATCCCGCGCTCATGCAGGAAGTGCTGGCCGAGGTGCTTCTTCGGCGGTTCGCTGAAATGCGGGCTGTGGCTCATGCCGCATTATCGATCAGCGGCGTCGGCGATGTCGCGCCGTGTCGTCTAGCCGCGCGCGGCCTGACGGGCGCGTGCCATGTGCGCGCAGGCGTTCGATGCGGCGATCAGGCTCGACGGATCGGCGATGCCTCGGCCGGCGAGATCGAGCGCGGTGCCGTGGTCGACGGCGACGCGCGGGTAGGGCAGGCCGAGCGTGAGGTTCACCGCGTGCTCGAAGCCGCTGTACTTGAGCACCGGCAGGCCTTGGTCGTGGTACATCGCGACGACCGCGTCGAAACCGCGCAATTTCGCCGGCAGGAAGGCGGTGTCGGCCGGCAGCGGGCCGATGAGGTCCATGCCCGTTTCGCGCAGGCGCGCGAGCGCCGGCTCGATTGTCTCGATCTCTTCGTGTCCCAGATGCCCGGCTTCACCCGCGTGGGGATTCAAGCCCAGCACCGCGATGCGCGGGCGGACGAGGCCGAAGTCGCGGCGCAGCGCTACGTCGGTGATGCGCAGGCAGCGTTCGAGCGCATCGGCGGTGATCGCATTGGGCACTGCGCGCAGGGGCAGGTGCGTGGTGACAAGCGCGACGCGGACGATCTCGTTCGCGAGCATCATGACCACGTCGCAGCTGGCGTGCTGCGCGAGCAGCTCCGTCGTGCCCGAGTAGGCGATGCCGCCGTCGTTGATGACCGCTTTGTGCACGGGTCCCGTCACCAGGCCGCCGTACACGCCCCGCAGGCAGCCATCGGCGCCGCGCGTTAGGGCCTCGATTACCGCCGCCGCGTTGGCAGGCTCGGGCGTGCCCGGCGCTGCAGCGACCGCGTTCGGAATCGGGACGAGCCCGAGCTCGCCGGGGGCATCGGATGCCTCGTCCGGGTCGCACAGGCGCAGCGGGAAGCCGAGCGCTGCGGCCGCGGCGTGCAGGGTGTCGGGGTCGCCGAACGCGACCAGGGCATGGTCGCGCGGTGCGTGCGCGAGGCGCACGCTGAGCTCCGGGCCTACGCCGGCCGGTTCGCCCGGGACCAGCGCAAGCCGCAGCACGTGCTCAGCCGCCGGTGGCGGGGGCGGCTGGGGTCTCGGCGGTTTCAGCCGCCGGCGCGTCGGTCTTGCCGAGGCGCATGTCGACGTATGCTTCGCCGCGCAGTTCACGCAAGTAGCGGTTCCACTCGTCCTCGAGCTTGCGGCGACCGATCGTCTCGCCGATCTGCGCGCGCCGGTTCTGCTCGCCCACCTCCGCCTGCCGGCTGCCGAGGCGTTGCACGATGTGCCAGCCCGCTTCGGTGCGGAACGGCTTCGACACCTGCTGGTCTTCGAGCGCCTTCAGCGGCGCGGCAAAGTCGGGGCCGAACTGGTCGGGAACGAACCAGCCGAGGTCACCGCCGCGCGCCTGCGAGCTCGGGTCTTCCGAGTTCTCGCGCGCCAGTTGGGCGAAGTCGGCACCACCGGCCAGGCGCGCCGCGATCGTCTCGATCTCCGACTTGGCCTGGGCGTTGGACGTGTCGTCGTCGACGCGGACGAGAATATGGCGGGCCTGCACCTGCGTGACCGTCTGCTCGGCGGCCTGAGAGGCATCGCGCACGTCGACGAGCTTGAGCAGCTGGAAACCGCTCGGCCCGCGCAGCGGCGCGCTGACCTGGCCTTCCTGCATCGTGCGGATCAGCTCGGCGAACGCATTCGGGATTTCGTCGGCGCTGCGCCAGCCGAGGTCGCCGCCCTCGAGCGCGTTCGGGCTGTCGGAATACCGCACGGCCGCGGCCGCGAAGTCCATCTCGCCCCGATCGATGAGGCCCTTGACGCCTGCGACCTTCTTCTGCGCGGTCTCGATCTGCTCCGGCGTCGCGCCTTCCGGCAGTTCGACGAGGATGTGCGCGAGGCGGTACTGCGAGCCCGCGTTTGCCTGTGCAGCGAGCGCGGCGTCGATCTCGGCCTCGGTGACCGACACGCGGCTCTGCGCAAAACGCTGGCGCAGGCGCTGCGTCAGCAGTTCCTCGCGCACCGAACTGCGGAAATCGGCGAACGCGATGCCTTCGCGCGCGAGCTGCTCGCGCAGCTGATCGACGCTGACACGGTTCTGCTGCGCGATCGCATTGATCGCCTGGTCGAGTTCCTGGTCGGTGATGCGCACGCCGGTGGCCTGCGCGCGAGCGACCTGCAACTTGAGCAGCACGAGGCGTTCGAGCACCTGGCGCTCGAGCACGTCGCGCGGCGGCAGCTGGTTGTCGCGGCCCTGGTACTGCGCCGTGATGTTCGCCACGGCGCGGTCGAGCTCGCTGCGCAGGACGACGTCCTCGTCGACGACCGCGACGATGCGGTCGATCGGCTGCAGTTGCTGGGCGTGCGCCGTCGGTGCGAGCAGCGGCTGGCCGACGAGCGTGGCTGCAGCGAGCGCGCACGCGAGCAGCGTCTTCTTCGCGAAAGGTGTGTTCATAGGGTCGGATCGGAAGAGGGAGCGGCCGTGCCGTCGACGCCCGGGCGATTCACCGAGGACGGCGGGACGAGATAGAGGTCGTCGCGGTCGTAACCGAGAATAGCACGGCGCAAAACACGCTCCGCCTTCTGCCCGGCCGACCCCAGACCCTTCAGTTCAACTTCGAGTTGGAGAGAGTTGTTCAGCTCGCCGGAGCGGTCGCGCAGGTAGCGACGGCCCAGCACCCGCACTGCGAGGCAGCAGCTTTCCCATTGCACGCCCGCGATGGTCTCGAGCGGACCCGCCTCGATCGGCGAAACCGGGTCCGGGCGCTCCAACAGCGAGTAGTAGTACCGCCCCACGAAACTCCAGTTGCGGTTGAAGGGATAGACGAACGAGAAGTCGACCTGTTCGAGCAGGTCGCGCCGATAGCGATAGCCGATGTTGACGATGCCAGCGTCGCCGAACAGGTAGCGCGCGCGAAGGGCTGCCAGATCCTCGCGGCGGAACTTCGGGTCCCATTGGTAGGCCGCGTTGATCGTCCAGCGGTCATTGGGCGACACGCTGAGATCGGCGACCCAGGCGGAGCGGCCGCGCTCGACGGCGATGGCCTGCGCCGGGTCGAGCGTGACGCGGCTTTCGTCGAGGTAGTGGATCTGGCCGATGCTTGCAGCGAGGCGTTCGCGGCCGTCGTCTTCGCTGATCAGGCGCGAGGTGAGCGCCACGGTCAGCTGGTTCGCATCGGTCTGCCGGTCGGGGCCGGTGTAGCGGTTGTCGCGGAACAACTGACCCCAGCTGAACGTCATCGGCGAGGTGTCGAACAGCGGCAGATCGGACTGGTCCTCGTACGGCACGCGGAGGTAGTACAGGCGTGGCTCGAGCGTCTGCAGGTAACGCTCGCCGCGGATCGCCGCGGTGCGATCGAAGTAGACGCCCATGTCCAACGACGATATCGGGACGCTGCGCGACGGCGTAGCGTCGTAGAACGACCGGATCTGCTCATCCGTCAGATTCTCAGCACGAATTCCGAGCGCGGCCGCTGCACGCGGCACTGCAATGGCCCGCGCGCGTCCCGGCTCCAGGTCATAACCCGTGTAGCGCCACGCGACCTTTGGTCGCACGAACCAGGCGGCGCCTTCGAGCGACATCGCGGCGTACGGCTTGATGTCGATGCGGCTGCCCGCGTCGAATACCTCGTGTTCGAATCGCACGGCTTCGCCGTCGATGCCGATCTCGAGCAGGTCGTCGAAGAACGGCTGCCCCCAGTGCGCATACGCGCGGGGCAGCCGGTCGAACGGCAGGTTCGCCTCGCTGAGCGTGTAGTCGGAGAGCTGGTAGTGGTCGGCGGTGATGCTCGCCTCCCAGTTGCGCCCCCGTCCGTACGCGCCGACGTCGCTGCGGATGAAATAGGTCGCCACACCGTAGAGGCTGTTGCTGAAGTCCTCGAGATAGTGGGTGTCGCTGACCCAGCCGAGGTTCGCGGCCGCGTACCACTTCGAGCCAAGTGTGTGCAGCGCATTGAGTGCGAACTGACCGCGGTTTTCGTCCGGCGGGTTCGGGTCGCGCACCAGGTTGCCGTTGGCGTCGCGGACCTGATAACGATCCGGATCGTTCTCCGGCAGCCGATCGCTGGGCATGAACGTCCCCGCGACCGTGCCTTGGCCCTGCGGGTACAGCCAGCGGAACTCACTTCCGAGCGCGACGCCGCGTTCGCTCATGAGGCGCGGGTAGAGCGTCGCGTCATAGTTCGGCGCGAGGTTGAAATAGATGGGCTGGCGCCAGTCGAATCCGTTTCGGCTCGACATCGAAATCGACGGGTACAACAGACCGGTACGACGGCGGTCGTCGACCGGGAACATGAACCACGGCACGTACAGCACCGGCACCTTGCCGATGCGCAGCTTTGCGCCACGGGCGACGCCGAGGCCTTCCTCGGTGTCGATGTCGATGCGGTCGGCCTCGAGTTCCCACACGCGCTGCGCGGGATCGCAAGTCGAATACGTCGCCCCGATCAGCGCGCCGTGATCGCCCTTGAGTTCGATGCGGTCGGCGCCGCCGCTGCCGCGTCGCTCGGTGAGCTGGTAGCTCAGATCGGTGATGCGGTGCGTGTCGGCTTCCTGGTTGCCCTCTGCGCGCTTGGCGACGATGCGCATGCCCGAGTCCTGGTAGCGCACGCTGCCTTCGGCGGTGTACTCGCCGGTCTCGCTGTTGAACGTGAGCTTGTCGGTGCCGAGGAACTGGTCGCCGCGCTGCAAGCGCACGTTGCCCTGCACGAGCGTGCTGCGCTCGTCCTGGCCTTCGAGTTCATCGCCTTCGATGTCCGTGGGCTGCGCGGCGCGGATGTCGGCGTTGCCGACCGGCGCCTGCGCGTCGTCGAACGCTGGAACAGAGTCGCGGATCGGGCACAGTCGGAAATCCTCCGGCTCGTTGTCCGCGGCCGTGGCGGGGAGCGCCAGCGCGATACACAGCGATAACGGCAACAGGCGGAAGGTGGGGCGCACGCGGGCATCCGTCGGTCCGAAGGCCGGCTAGCTTGCCGCATCGCCTGCACCCCGGCAACGCGAAGACGCGGCGTGCAAAATGCAGGTCCCTTTGCCCGGAGATCTTGATGGGCGCCCTGAGCGTGACGAAATCCGACGCCGAATGGCGAGCGCAGCTAAGCCCGGAGCAATACGCGGTCTGCCGAGGCTCTGCCACGGAGCGTGCATTCACCGGCCGGTACTGGAGCCACAAGGGCGTCGGCACCTACGGCTGCGTGGCCTGCGGCGCGCCGCTGTTCTCTTCGCAGACGAAATACGACTCGGGCAGCGGTTGGCCGAGTTACACGGCGCCCATCGCAGGCGATGCGGTAATCGAAATCGCCGACGTAAGCCACGGCATGCGCCGCGTCGAGGTGCGCTGCGTCCGTTGCGGGTCCCACCTCGGGCACGTGTTTGCCGACGGGCCGGCAGCGAATGGTCTTCGCTATTGCATCAACTCTGCCGCGCTCACGTTTGAGCCGAAAGCCGGCGCCTAAACGAGGCCGCTGAGGCCGTCGCGCTTTGCGCGCGCGCGGCGCCGCATTCACGTGCAGCGGCGCACTTCGAATAGGGTGCAGTGACCTGGGTGGCCAGGGTCGCAGCGGTCGCCCGGCAGCCCGCGCCGGGGGGGGGCGGCGTGAACCGGACGGCCCGCGCTATTACGCACCGCGCCTCAGCGCATCGAGGTGCGCGACGCTGCATTCGCGCAGCGCTTCGAGGTCGTAGCCGCCCTCGAGCATCGATACCACGCGCCCTCCGCAGTGCCGGTCGGCGATTTCGACGACTTGTCCGGTGATCCAACCGATGTCCTCGGCCTCGAGTTCAAGCTGCGCGAGCGGGTCGCGGCGGTGCGTGTCGAAGCCGGCGGAGATCATCAGCAGCTCCGGCGCGAATGCGTCGAGCGCGGGCAGCAGGTCACGCTCCCACACGGCGCGGAAGCCGGCGCCATCGGTGCCTGGGGGGAGCGGCGCGTTGATGATGTTGCCAACGCCGCGCTCGTGCGTGTGGCCGGTGTCGGGGTAGAGCGGGAGCTGGTGCGAGCTGATGAACAGCACGCGCGGATCGCGTTCGAAGATCGCCTGCGTGCCGTTGCCATGATGGACGTCGAAGTCGCAGATTGCGATGCGCGACAAGCCGTGCACGTCGAACGCATGCGCTGCCGCGGCGGCGATCGAGTTGAACAGGCAAAAGCCCATGTTTTCGCCGACGGTTGCGTGGTGGCCGGGCGGGCGCACCGCGCAGAACGCGCGCCGTGTGTCGCCACCGAGCACCGCGTCGACCGCGGCGATGCCGGCGCCGGCCGCACGCAGGCCGGCTTCGGCCGAACCGGGGCCGAGCCAGGTGTCGGGGTCGAGCTGGATCGTGTCCTCGACATGCGTGTCGAGCACGCGCGTGATCAGCGCCTCGTCGTGCACGCGGCGCAGTTGCTCGCGCGTGGCGAGCGGCGCTTCGAACCATGACAGGTCCGGATATGCCTCGCGCAGCGCGCCGGTCACCGCGCGCAGGCGGTCCGGGCGTTCGGCGTGGGCGGGGCCCGGCGCATGGGCGAGGCAGGCTTCGTGCGAATAGATGCGCATGTCAGGCCTTGCGGCGTTCGTGATTCCAAAGCACTTCGCCGTGTCCGCTCACGCGGGCGAGCACGCGGGCCAGCACGAAAAGCAGATCGGACAAGCGGTTGAGGTAGCGGATCGCCTCGGGGCGCACGGGCTCGACGCGCGAGAGCGCGACCGCATCGCGCTCGGCGCGCCGCACCACGGTGCGCGCGATGTGGCAGCGCGCCGCGGCTTCGCCGCCGCCGGGGAGGATGAAGTCCTTCAGCGGCGGCAGCGGATCGTTGAATGCGTCGAGATGCTGCTCGAGGCGTTCGATGTCGGCATCGAAAATCGCTGCGTGGCCAGGAATGCACAGCTCGCCGCCGAGGTCGAACAGCTGGTGCTGCACGGCGGTGAGCAGCGTGCGCACGTCGTCGGGTACGTCACTCGCGAGCACGAGGCCGATCGTCGAGTTCGCCTCGTCGACGGTTCCGTAGGCGTCCACGCGCAGCGAATCCTTGCCGACGCGGCTGCCGTCGCCGAGGCCGGTCGAGCCGTCGTCGCCGGTGCGCGTGTAGATCTTCGAGAGCCGGTTGCCCATCAGGCGGCGCGCGTGCTGGAGACGCCACGCAGGCGCGCGGCCTGCAGCGCGACCGCGTGCAGACCCGCGGCGATGGCCGTGTACTTGGCGGCCGTCAGCATGTACGGGCCGAGCCACTGGATGTAGTTCGCCCACCAGCCGGCGAGCGTGGGCTCGGCGACGGCGCTGGAGAACCAATAGAAGCTGCCCTGGCTGATGAGCTGGCAGACCACGGCCGACGCGACGAGGCTTACGGCGAGCAGGCCGAGCGAGCGCAGGTCGAGGGCAACCTTGCGACGCTGCAGCCACAGGCCGCCGGCCCACATCGAGAAGTACGCGGGGATCAGGCACCAGTACGCGGGCGAGACGCAGTAGTGCTGCCAGAAGCTCGCGCCGCTGCGTGTCATCACCACGTAGTCGACCGCGACGGCGAGCGCCATCAGCGCGGGGAACGCCCACCGTGTCCATGTGGACAGGTAGAAGCCGCCGATGAAGAACACCGCCCACGATGCGTCGGGCAGCGGGCCGAAATGGGCCCCACGGGTGGCCGCCATCGTCAGGGCGAGCAGGGTCAGGATCAGGGTTCGCTGGACGATGGGACTCATTCGGTGCTCCGGGTGCGGCAGGCGGCGCGGCGGCAAGAGCCCGGCATTCTAGCGGAGTGCTCGCGGCGAGGCCGTATCATCGAGCCATGGATGCAGCGGACACGACGGTGCACGACATCGTCATCGTGGGAGGCGGGCTCGTCGGCGCGAGCCTCGCGATCGCGCTCGATGCGAGCGGGCTCGATGTCGCACTCGTCGAGGCCGCGCCGCCCGGCGCGCTGCCGGCGGTGTTCGACGAGCGGAACCTGAGCTTCGCGGAAGCAACCGTCCACGCGCTCGATGCGCTCGGCGTGATGCGCCATCTGCGTGCACCGGCCGGTCCGATCGAGCGCATTCACGTGAGCCGCGCCGGGGACTTTGGCCGGGCGGTGCTGCGCGCGTCGGATTACGGGCGACGCGAGTTCGGGCGCGTCGTCGTCGCACGCGACCTGGGCGAGGCGCTCGAAGCGCGGCTGCGCGAGCTTCCGCGCCTGGGCCGACACCGACCCGCGCGGTTCATCGGCACGACCTGCGATGCCGACCTGCGCGAGGTTCATATCGAAGACGGGGCGGGTGCACGAACGCTGCGCACGCGTTTGCTCGTGGGTGCCGACGGTACCGACAGCGCCGTGCGCCGGGCGCTGGAGATCGACGCGGCCGTCCATGACTACGGGCAGACGCTGTTCGTGACGCGGCTGCGCGCGTCGCAGGCGCCGGATGGCACGGCGTACGAGCGCTTCGGCGCGGACGGGCCGACCGCGTTGCTCCCCCGTGGGGACCGGCATTTCGGGCTCGTGCATGCGGTGCCGCAGGCCGAGGCTGAGGCCGTGGCCGCGCTCGACGAGGCGGCGTTCCTGGCGCGCGCTCAGGACGCGTTCGGATGGCGTGTCGGCCGCTTTGTGTCGTGCGGCCCGCGCAACGCGTATGCGGTGCGACGTGTCGTTGCCGATGCGCTGACCGCGCCGCGCGCGGTGCTGGTCGGCAACGCCGCGCAGGCCGTGCACCCGATCGGGGCGCAGGGCTTCAACCTCGGCCTGCGAGACGCGCTCACACTTGCGGAGCTGTGCACCGGGGCGCTGGATGCGAACTTCGATGCCGGCGCCCCGTCGACGCTTAACGCCTACCGCGTCCGTCGCGAAGACGACCGCGCCCGCACGCTCGCGTTCAGTGACGGCCTCGTGCGGCTGACCTCGCGCGACGAGCCGTGGATGCGGCCGATGCGAGGCGCCGGCCTGATTGCCGCTGCGCTGGTGCCGTCGCTGCAGGCCGCGGTCGTCGGCGGTGCGATGGGCTATCGCGGCCGCGTTCCTGCCCTGTGCCGGGGGCCGGCATGAGCCGGCGCGAATCGCTCGACGCGGTGGTCGTGGGCGCCGGCGTCGTCGGCGCTGCGGCTGCGCTCGGGCTGGCCCGCGACGGCGCACAGGTCGCACTCGTCGAAGCGCAGCCGCCTGCGCCGTGGCGCGCCGATGCGCCGGACCTGCGCGTCTATGCGTTTGCGCCGGACAACGCGGCGCAGCTCGAGTCTCTCGGCGCGTGGGCTTCGATCCGCGACACGCGTGCACAGCCGTACCGCGCGATGCGCGTGTGGGATGCTGCAGGTGGCCGCGAGCTTGCCTTCGACGCCGACGCGTTCGCGCGCCGCGAGCTCGGCTGGATCGTCGAGCACGCGCTGCTGGTCGACCGCCTCTGGCATGCACTGCCGGCGGCCGGCGTCGACGTGCAGTGCCCTGAGCGCGTGATCGGGCTGACGCAGGACGAACAGGGCGCTGCGCTCGAACTTGAAAGCGGCCGCACGTTGCGCGCGCGCCTCGTCGTCGCGGCCGATGGTGCCGGCTCCGGCCTGCGCGAGCTCGCGGCCATCGAGGCCCAAACGCACGACTACTCGCAGCACGGGCTCGTCGCCTACGTCGACACCGAGCTGCCGCACGAGGCGACGTGCTGGCAGCGCTTCCTGCCGACCGGCCCGCTCGCGCTGTTGCCGTTTGCGGACGTGCCGGATGCGCCGCGCGGTCACCGCGGTTCGATCGTCTGGACACTGCCGAGCGACGAGGCGACGCGCGTGCATGGACTCGACGAGAAGGCATTCGCGCGTGAATTCGAACATGCGTTCGCCGGTCGCCTCGGTGCGGCGACGCTGGCATCCGACCGCGCCGTGTTTGCCCTGAAGCGGCAGCTCGCCTCGCCGCGTGCCGGGCGCGTGGTGCTGGTCGGCGATGCGGCGCACGTTGTGCACCCGCTTGCGGGGCAGGGCGTGAACCTCGGCTTGCGTGATGTCGCGCGGCTCCGCCGCCTAGTGGGCGTAGACGCGCTGCGGGACGGGGTCGCGCTTGATGCGCGGTTGCGTCGTTGGGCGCGCGAGTGCCGCAGCGAGAATGCGCTGTCGGCGCATGCATTCGATGCGATCAACCGCCTGTTCTCAAACGACGCGCCCGTGCCCACGCTGATGCGCGGGCCCTTGCTCGGGCTCGCCGGTCGGCTCCCGCCGCTCACGCACGCGCTGTGGCGGCATGCGGCGGGGCTCTAGCCTCGTGGGTTGAGGCGTCGACGCACGGTCGGGTGGCTGCGGCGGGCTAGCGAGCAGCCGCGTCCGGCAGCCCAGGGCGCGCCGGTGCGGCGACCGAGCCGCGCTGCGTGACGACAGGGCCCACGGCGGGCGGCGCCTTTCGCAAATTGACGGCGTCGGCGGACGGATCAGCCGAACGACAGGACACGCATCACTGCTCGCGCCGGCGTCAATCCGCGGGCAGTGCCAGCACGGTGATCTCTTCCCGGTCGTGGTAGAGCTGCCGCGCGCGCACGGTCAACGGCCGGCCGGCCTGGCGCTCGAACAGTTCCAGGCACAGGCGGGTTTCGTCCCAGCGCTTTTTCATCGGCAGCTTGAGATTGAAAATCGCGTAGCGGCACCACTCTTCGCGCATCCACGTGGCCATGCGCTCGGCGACGCGGCGGGGCTGCTCGACCATGTCGCACACCATCCAGTCGAGCCGGCGCTTGGGCTGCCAGCTGAAGCCGTCCGCGCGCAGGTGGTCGACGCGGCCGCTGTCGAGCAGGGCTTGTTGCAGGGGGCCGTTGTCGACGGAGGTGACCTTCATGCCGTTGCGCATCAGCACCCAGGTCCAGCCGCCGGGCGCGGCGCCCAGGTCGGCGGCCTGCATGTTGTCGCGCACCAGGGCTTGGCGCTCGTCGTGATCCAGCAGCGTCAGCAGCGCTTCCTCAAGCTTCAGGGCCGACCGGCTCGGTGCGCTCGGGTGCGTGCGCAGGCGCGGGATGCCGGACGACCACTCCGAGCTGTCATGCGGGTTCGCCGCGGCCAGCAGCACACGGTCGCCGGCGAGAAACACGACATGCAGGCGCTGGCGATGGTCGCCGTCCTGCGGTGTCAGCCAGCCGGCTTTGCGCAGCGCCGGCCGCAGGGCGTTGCCGAAGCTGCGGGCGAGCGCGGCGAGCGGCTTGGTCTCATCGGACTCGGGATGCTCGACCTGAAGGGCGCCGAACGGCTTCGATGCGCCCGAGGCCTCGAGCGCGGCAAGCAGCGGCGTGATGCGGTCGTGGGCCGGAAGGCCGCGCAGGTCGGCGAAGCGCAGCAGCTTCTGGCGCGCGAAAATCAGCTGTGGGAACGGCAGCGCCCGCGAAAGCTGCGCTGCATCGTCGGACATGAATTCGACATAGCCGCTGCCGCGTTCGGTGCGTGCATAACCGGCAAAGCCGGTTAGGGCGGCGCGTTCGGTGAGCTCGGCCGCGAGCTCCGGTTCGAAGCCGGCGCGGCAGTAGCAGAGCAGGGCGTCGCCGACGCGGGGAGTGGGCATGGTCGATCCGGAACTCGGCGGCGTCGGGGCCGGGCCGGCATTGTCGGGGATCGCGCCGGCAAAGTGGACCGGCGCGCGCGGCGCCGGTCCGTGTAACGTGTCAGCGCCCGCGGCGTCCGTGCGGCGCACCGCCGAAGTGCGAATGCGCCTTGTGCCACGCCTGCTGGCCGATCACGCGTCCGACGCGACGGCCCTCGAGGTCGCCGATCGAGAAGTGGATGCCGCCCCAGCGGCGCGACATGCCCGCTTCATCCGCCGCCTGCGAGAACGTGGTCCACGCGAGCGTGGTGTCGCGCGCCGGCACGAGTCCGGGCTCGGCGGCCGACTGCCCGGCCGGCACCGTGACCGAATAGCCGAAGCGATCGCTGCGCGTGAAACGCCGCAGCACTTCCGACGCCGCGGCGCTGAAGGTGCTGTGGCCGGAGACGCATTCCGCGAACGGCGGCGTGATCGCATACGGCGGCTGGTACGGCGTCCAGTGCTCGCCCGCGATCGTGCGCGTGCCCTTGCCGTAGCCGCCCCAGGCGCGGATCTGCTGGCCCTTGTAGAGCGTGCGGACCGCGGTGATCGGGCGCACGTAGTCGAGCTCGACCTTGCTGCGCCACGCGAAAATGCCCGCGTCCATCATCGCGTTGTTGAGCGCGAAGAACAGCTTGACGTCGCCGTCCAGGCCGATGCGATCGCGCTTGGACACCCACTGCGCAAACATATTCCAGTGGCCGGGCGGGGTCACCGAGAACGGGCCGTTCGCCCAGTACTCGGCGATGACCTTCTGCCGGTCGGTCAGCTTTTCGCTGAGCTCGACGAGTTCACGCGTCTCGGCCGCGTACTCGGCGCTGCCGTACTTCGGCGGAGCCTTGAGGCCGTAGCTGTGGTACGGGCGCAGCGCGAACGGCTTGATCCAGCCCCACTGCGGCGTCAGGAACTTCTGCACGTACGTGGACTTGCCGTCGTACGTGGGCACGCGCAGCGGCTGCCAGCGGTTCGGGTCGCGCAGTTCGGTTTCGGAGTTCACCGGCGTGTAGCCGGTGGTGTCGCCGTACGGCACCCCGCCGTGCTCGCCGAGTTGGTTCGAGCCGTCGCGGTGGCGGGCCTCGAGCACTTCGCCGCAGGCGATGTTCGCAATGCCGGCCGGGGTGCGCGGGTCATCGTTGGCGAGGTCCGGGCGGTGCCCGAACTTGCGCAGCAGCGCCTCGAAGCGCGGCTTCTCGCTGGGGAACAGGTCGATCGCGGCCCGGTAGGCCGCGTGGCTCACCGCGGCACGCTTGTTGTCGAGCGTGTGCTCGCTGCGCGGACGGCGCAGGTGCGTGCCGAACTGCGTGCCGCGTGCGCCGACGTTGTACGCGGCCCAGGCGTCGAACATGCAGGTGTGCGTCACCGCGAGCGCGCGCGACGCGATCGTCGGGGGGGTGCTCCTGACCGAGATCGCCTGCAGCAGCGCCTGGTTCCACTGGTTGACCGTCGACGGCTGGCCGGCGTGCGCCGCGCCTGCGAACGACAGACCGAGCGCCGCGGTGGCCGCGACCCTCCATTTCGACAACGTCATGCGTTTCTCTCCTCGCGTAGGTGTTTCCGGCGCGGGTCGCATCGACGCGATGCATCGACAGGCGACAGCCCGCACGCCGCGCTGACCGGGCGCGGCGAATCCGGAAAAGCCGGCAACCCGCCAGCTCGCAAAGGACAAACGAAGTAAATCAGTACGACGGGCCACCCTGCTGGCCGTAGGCCCGCAGCACGTCGCAGGCGCGGTCGCGCAGCACGTCACGCACCACTGCGATTCCGCGGCGTTCCAGCTCACCCGCCCAGTCCGCGGGCAGCGGACCTTCGTCGAATTCGGTCAGCGACTCGACGTCCTCGCTGCGCGCCCCGATCAGCAGGCGGTCGATGCCGGCCCAGACCGTCGCGCCGTAGCACTGGCAACACGGCTGCGAGGAGGTGGCCAGCGTGATCGGCCCGACCGAAGCGCCGTTCGCGTCCTCGTTCAGACGCACACGCTGCGTGCGCTGCTGCGCGAGCATGTAGGCCATCATCTCGGCGTGCGCGACCGAGCACGCATGCGGCAGCACGCGGTTCACGCCGACCGCGATGAGCCGGTCGCCGGCATCGAACACCGCGGCGCCGAACGGGCCGCCGCTGGCCGCGTCGATGTTGCGTTGAGAGAGGTCGATCGCGAACGCGACCTTCGCCTCGTCGGAGTCGAACGGGCCGGACGTGTCGAGGTCGTGCACCCATGCGGGCAACGTGAGATGGACCTGGGCCTGCAGCAGCATCGTCACCTCAGAGCAGCGCGGCGCCAGCGGACTCACAGCGGCCCTTCACGCATTCGCAGGCGCTGATTTCCTGGAAGCCGCAGACCGACGACATGCCCTGCTTCGCGCACTGAGCCTGCACCGCGTCGGGGTTCGGCTGCGCGTTGACGTTGACGCATGCCGGCGTGTAGCCGCAGCAGCTGCCGACGTTCTTGACCGCGCAATCGGCGCTGGTGCGGCAGCTGCGGTCCACGGAGGCCGGATCGCCCGCCGGGGTCTCGGACAAGCGCTGGGCCGGCAGCGGATCGCTCATCGGCGGCGCGTCCACAGCGGGACCGGTCGGTGCGGGCGGCGGCGGGGCCGCTGGTGTGGTCGTGACCGGCGGCTGCGGCGATGAGGCGCTCGGGGCCGCCGCGTCGGCCGCGAGGCCCGCAGGCTCGGGGGCGGCGCAGCCGGCGACGCCCAGCGATGCGCCGAGCAACAAGGTCATCAGGATTCGATGCAGGCGATGCATGAAACGCGCTCCTCCGATGCGGGCGTCAAGCCTTGCCCGACCACGTGTCACGCAGCGTGACGCTGCGGTTAAACACCGGGCGGTCGGGGCGGTGGTCGTAGCGGTCGGCGACGAAATAGCCGATTCGCTCGAACTGGAACGAGGTCTCGGGCGCGGCCTGCGCCGCGGACGGCTCGACATAGCCGGTCACGACGCGCCGCGAATCGCCATTGAGGAAGTCGCGGTAGGTCTTTCCGTCTTCATCGACGTCCGGATCGGCCGCCGTGAACAGGCGGTCGTACAAGCGGATCTCGGCTTCGATCGCCTGCGCCGCGCTGACCCAGTGGATCGTGCCCTTGACCTTGCGGTTCGCGCCTTCCATGCCGGGGCGCGATTCGGGATCGAGCGTGCAGCGCAGTTCGACCACGCGTCCGTCCGCGTCCTTGATCACCTCGTCGCAGCGCACGATGCCGGCACCGCGCAGGCGCACGTCGCCGCCGACCGTGAGCCGCTTGAAGCCCTTCGGTGGCGCCTCTTCGAAGTCTTCGCGCTCGATCCAGATCTCGTTCGAGAACGGCACCACGCGCATGCCGGCGGACTCGTCCTTCGGATGATTCGGAAAGGTCAGCGCTTCGGCGTGGTGTTCGGGCAGGTTGGTGATCACCATGCGCACCGGGTCGACCACGGCCATGCGGCGCTCGGCGGTCGAATCGAGGTCGTCGCGCAGCGCGCCTTCGAGGATCGAAATGTCGAGCAACGAGTTCTGCTTGGAAATGCCCACGCGTTCGACCATGAGCTTGAGCGCGCCCGGCGTGTAGCCGCGGCGGCGGATGCCCTGCAGCGTCGGCATGCGCGGATCGTCCCAGCCGTCGACGAGGCCGTCCTGCACCAGCGCCATGAGCTTGCGCTTGCTCATCACGAGGTAGTTGAAGTTCAGCCGCGAGAACTCGATCTGCCGCGGTTTGCTCGCCTCGTTCGGGAGGCCCTTTGCGAGCAGCGGCTCGAGCAGCTCGGGTGCGTTCGCGAGGTCGACTTTGTCGACGCACCAGTCGTACAGCGGCCGGTGGTCCTCGAACTCGAGCGTGCACAGCGAGTGCGTGATGCCCTCGATCGCGTCACTCAGAGAATGCGCAAAGTCGTACATCGGATAGATCGGCCACGCGTTGCCGGTGTTCTGGTGCTCGACGTGCTTGATGCGGTACAGCGCCGGGTCTCGCAGGTTGATGTTGCCGCTCGCCATGTCGATCTTCGCGCGCAGCGTGCGCGAGCCATCCGGGAACTCGCCCTCGCGCATGCGGCGGAACAGGTCGAGGCTCTCCTCGACGCTGCGCTCGCGGAACGGCGACGGGCGGCCCGGCTCGGTCAGCGTGCCTCGGTATTCGCGCACCTGCTCGGCGGTGAGGTCGTCGACGTAGGCGTCGCCCTGGCGGATGAGCTTCTGCGCGGCGAGGTAGAACACCTCGAAGTAGTCCGACGCGTGGCGCAGGTCGTGCCACTCGAAGCCCAGCCAGCGCACGTCGTCCTGGATCGCGCGCACGTACTCGGGGTCTTCCTTCGCCGGGTTGGTGTCGTCGAGGCGCAGGTTGCAGTCGCCGCCGAACTCGGCCGCGATGCCGAAGTCGAGGCAAATCGCCTTCGCGTGGCCAATGTGCAGGTAACCGTTCGGCTCGGGCGGGAAGCGCGTGCGGATGGCGTCGTGCTTGCCGCTCGCGAGGTCGTCGCGGACGATCTGGCGGATGAAATCGGTGCGCGCGGGCGCGTCGGCGGACGGGGCGGCGGTGGAATCGTGCGAAACGGACATTGCGCGGGGACGCCGTGCGGAAAACCGCGAGTTTAGCCCGTCGCCCGCGATGCCGGCTGCGCGGTGCCTTCATGCGCGAGGCAGGAGCGCCCCGGTATCGTGGCGGCTCGGCCTTTCGCAACGCGGAGCGCACATGAGGGTGGTCTACGAAGCGGCGAACGTCATCGATGCGCACCTCGTGCGGCATGCGCTCGAGGACGCGGGGCTGCCGGTGTTCCTGAGAGGCGAGGCGCTGGTCGGGGGCATGGGCGAGCTGCCGCTGTTCGGCGTGGTGGCTGTGTGCGTGCCCGAGGCCGCGTTGCCGGCCGCGCGCGAGATTCTGCAGACGCTGCCGATCACTGCTCCGCCGCCCGCTCCAGCGCCGGCGCGTGACGACGCCATGCCGCTGCCATTGCACGGGAAGCCCGCATGAGCGCCCGCCCGGCCCTGGTCATCGGCAACAAGAACTACTCGTCGTGGTCGCTGCGTCCGTGGCTGCTCATGCGCGCGTTCGGCGTCGAGTTCGATGAAGTGCGGTTGCCGCTCGATACGCCCGAGTTCGCCGACCGCATCGGTGCGCTATCACCGACCCGGCGCGTGCCGGTGCTGCACGACGGCGAGCTCGTGCTCGTCGATTCGCTTGCGATCTGTGAGTACGTCAACGAGCGCTGGCTCGACGGTCGCGGCTGGCCGGATGCGATGGGTGCGCGTGCGCTCGCTCGTGCCGCCGCCGCCGAGATGCACTCCGGGTTCGCGGCATTGCGCAGCCAGTTGCCGATGAACAGCCGCCGCCGACCCGACGGTTACCGCTGGGACGCGAAAGCGCAGGCCGACGTCGACCGCGTACAGCAGCTCTGGGGTGAGCTGCGCATGCGCCACCGCGACGAAGGCGACTTCCTGTGCGGCCGGTTCGGCATCGTCGATGCGATGTTCGCGCCGGTCGCGATCCGCTTCGCCGGCTACGGCGTGCCGGTCGACGACGTGGGCGCGGCCTACATGCGGGCGCTCGATGCGCTGCCGGCGATGCGCGAATGGCGCGAGGCCGCCGCGCGCGAGTCCGAGGTGATCGAAGGCAGCGAGCTGCGCGGCTGAGCGATGGTCCGGCGCTCCGTGCTCGAGGGCCGGCTCGGCGTCGGCGCCTACAAACAGCGCATGCCGCGTCCCGAAAGCGCGCTGCCCGGCCGCGAAACGCCGATGCCCCTGGCCTGCAACGTGCACCGCGTGCTCGGTCGCCCGTTGCGGGATGCGTTCAGCGGCCTTGCGCGCGTGCAGTTCGGCATGGGCTGTTTCTGGGGCGCGGAGCGTCTGTTCTGGTCGATGCCGGGTGTGCACACCACCGCGGTGGGCTACGCAGGCGGGTACACGTCGAACCCGACGTATCGAGAGGTCTGCAGCGGCGAAACCGGGCATGCCGAGGTCGTGCTCGTGGTCTACGACGCAAGCCGGGTCAGCTTGGATGCGCTGCTCGCAACGTTCTGGGAGGGCCACGATCCGACGCAGGGCATGCGGCAGGGCAACGACCTAGGCACGAACTACCGATCGGCGATCTTCTGCGACACGCAGACACAATACGAGGCGGCGATCGCGAGCTGCGATGTCTACGGCCAGCGGCTGCGCGACGCCGGCTTTGGCCCGGTCACCACCGGGATCGCCCACCCGGCGCCGCCGTTTTATTACGCCGAAGACGAGCACCAGCAGTACCTGGCCCGGCACCCCGACGGCTATTGCGGCCTGGGCGGCACCGGGGTGCGCTGCCCGGTTGGCGCTTCAGGTTGAGACGGGTCAGCGCGAGGCGAGGGCTGCGGCCGCGTGGCCGGGAAACTCGAGCAGCTCCGGTGGGAGCGCACGGAATTCCGCCGCGAGCAGTGACAGGAATGCGCCCATCGCCGAACTGCGCCGCCAGACCATCGCGATGCGCCGGTGCGGCGCTTCGCCGTCGAACGGCAGCAACGCGATGTCCTTCGACGGCGGCACCGGTGGCTGCACGGCAAGCATCGGCAACAGCGTGATCCCGACACCGGCCGCGACCATCTGTCGCAGCGTTTCCAGGCTCGTCGCCCGGAAGCCGTCGCGCTCGTCCGCGCCCGACAGCCTGCACACGTCGAGCGCCTGGTCGCGCAGGCAATGGCCTTCCTCAAGCAGCAACAGGTGCACGCGATCGAGATCGCGCATGTCGAGCGCGTCGCGGCGGGCGAGTGCATGCGGGCGCGGCACCGCGAGCACGAACGGCTCGTCGAACAGCGGCTCGACGTGCAGCTGTTCGTCGTGCACCGGCAGCGCGAGCAGCCCCGCGTCGAGCCGCCCATCGCGCAGGCGCGCGAGGATCTGATCGGTCTTTTCCTCGACGAGCAGCAACTCAAGGCGCGGGAAACGCGAGCGCAGTTGCGGCACGACATGCGGCAACAGGTAAGGACCCAGTGTCGGGAACAGCCCAAGCCGCACGCTGCCGGCCTCCGGGTCCTGGCTGCGGCGCGCGATCTGCGTCATCTGTTCGACGTCCGCAATGATCTTGCGCGCGCGATCGGCGATTTCCGCGCCGACCGGGGTCAGCATGACGCGCCGGGGCGCACGCTCGACGAGCGCGACGCCAAGCTCGTCCTCGAGCTTGCGGATCTGCGTCGACAGCGTCGGTTGGCTCACGAAGCTGGCCTCCGCCGCGCGGCCGAAGTGCTTGTGATCGGCAAGCGCCACGAGATAGCGCAGGTCGCGCAGATTCAATGCCCGCTCTCCGTCCGTGAGTGCCGGCGCGCTGCCGGCGATCGATCGATGTTACCCGAGGCTCCGCCGCATGCCCGGGCCGAGCCCGAGCGTCTGCACCGTCGTCACGCTGCGGCGCGCGCCTCGTCGGCCGGCGCCGAGCTGCGGATCAGGTGGTCAAATGCCGACAGCGCCGCGGTCGAGCCCGCGCCCATTGCGATCACGATCTGCTTGTACGGCACGGTGGTCGCGTCGCCGGCTGCAAACACACCCGGCAGCGACGTCGCGCCGCGGTCGTCGATGACGATTTCCCCGTGCTTCGACAAATCGAGCGTGCCACGCAGCCATTCGGTGTTCGGCAGCAGGCCGATCTGCACGAAGACGCCTTCGAGCTCGATCGTGCGTGCAGTGCCGCTGACGCGGTCTTTCACCACGAGACCGTTGACCTTCTGTCCATCGCCGAGCACTTCGGTGGTCTGGCCGCTGACGATGATCTCGACGTTCGGCAGGCTGCGCAGCTTGCGCTGCAGCACTTCGTCGGCGCGCAGCTGGGTGTCGAACTCGACAAGCGTGACGTGCGCGACGATGCCGGCAAGGTCGATCGCCGCCTCGACGCCCGAGTTGCCGCCGCCGATCACCGCGACGCGCTTGCCCTTGAACAAAGGGCCGTCGCAGTGCGGGCAGTACGCCACGCCCTTGTTCGCGTAGTCCTTTTCGCCGGGCACGTTGAGCTGGCGCCAGCGCGCGCCGGTCGAGAGGATCACCGACTTCGAGCGCAACGTGGCGCCGTTCTCAAGCTCGACGCCGACCAGGCCGTCGTGGCCGGCCGGGTGCAGCTTCGTCGCGCGCTGCAGGTTCATGATGTCGACCTCGTACTCGCGCACGTGCTGCTCGAGCGCGACTGCGAGCTTCGGGCCCTCGGTGTAGGACACCGACACGAAGTTCTCGATCGCCATCGTGTCGAGCACCTGCCCGCCGAATCGCTCGGCCGCGATGCCGGTGCGGATGCCCTTGCGCGCGGCATACACCGCAGCCGCGGCACCGGCGGGCCCGCCGCCGACGACGAGCACGTCGAACGCCTCTTTCGTCTTCAACTCGTCAGCGGCGCGTGCCGCAGCGCCGGTGTCGAGCTTGGCGAGGATCTGCTCGACCGTCATGCGGCCCTGATCGAAGTGCTCGCCGTTGAGGAAGATCGTCGGCACGGACATGATACCGCGCGCCTCGACCTCGCCTTGGAACAGCGCGCCGTCGATCGCGACATGCTTGATGTTCGGGTTGATCACGCTCATCGCGTTGAGCGCCTGGATCGTATCCGGGCAGCTCTGGCACGAGAGCGACATGAACGTCTCGAAGCGGAACGTGCCTTCGAGATCGCGGATCTGGTTCTGCACGCTCTCGTCGATCTTCGGCGGGTGGCCGCCGACCTGCAGCAGGGCGAGCACGAGCGAGGTGAACTCGTGGCCCATCGGAATGCCCGCGAAGCGCACGTCGATGTCCGTGCCCTTGCGGACGATCGCGAACGACGGGCGACGCGCGTCGTCGTCGGCATGGACGTACTCGATGCGCTCGGACAGTGACGCGATATCGCGCAGCAGCGCGTCCAGTTCTCGCGACGCGTCGCTGTCGTCGAGCGAGGCGATGAGCTGGATCGGCTGGGTGACTTTCTCAAGATAGGCCTGCAGCTGCGGCCTGAGACTGGCGTCGAGCATGGCGAAGCCTCCACTGGGCTGGGTGGTCGGAATACGGTGGGGAGCGTGCGCGGACGGACGTCGCGCGCGGGTGCTTGCAGGAGCGGCCAGGACCGGAGGAGAGAGGCGGCCGGAGGGGTCAGTCCGGCTGGTCCGGGCCGCTGATGCAAGCATCCGCGGAGAGCGGTCCCGGGCATGGCGCCCGGGACCGTGAAGCATCAGATCTTGCCGACGAGGTCGAGCGACGGCTTGAGCGTCTCGGCGCCCTGGTTCCACTTCGCCGGGCAGACTTCACCCGGGTGCTCGGCGACGTACTTGGCCGCCTTGAGCTTGCGAAGCGCTTCCTTCATGTCGCGCGCGATCGCGTTGTCGTGGATCTCGTAGGCCTTGATCACGCCTTCCGGATTGACGATGAAGGTGCCGCGCAGTGCGAGGCCTTCTTCTTCAATGTGGACATCGAACGCGCGGGTCAGCGAATGGGTCGGGTCGCCGACGAGCGGGAACTTCGCCTTGCCGACGGCCGGCGACGTCTCGTGCCACACCTTGTGCGAGAAGTGCGTGTCGGTGGTGACGATGTACACCTCGGCGCCGGACTGCTGGAACGCCTCGTAGTTCTCCGCGGCGTCTTCGACTTCGGTCGGGCAGTTGAACGTGAAGGCCGCCGGCATGAACACGATCACCGACCACTTGCCCTGCAGGTTCTTCTCGGTGACCTCGACGAACTTGCCGTTATGGAAGGCCTGCGCCTTGAACGGCTTCACTGCGGTGTTGATCAACGACATTCGCTACAGCTCCTTGAACACGGGAAACGACGTTGGAGGATAGGCTGTGATGGGTCATCAATCAAATTGATCGAGCGCATTATGTTAATAGTCATCGCCTATTGGCGACGAGGCGCCGGCCTTGGGCTCCGGCTCACCGCGGCGCGCCCGTTACCATTCGCGAATGCCTGACACTCCCCTCGACGTGCGTGCTCTCCTGGGTCTCGCCCGCATGCGCATCGATCCGGCGGACTCGGAGCTGCTGCTCGCCCACGTGCTGGAGCGGCCGCGCAGCTGGCTGTTCGCCCACGCTGATGCCACCCCTTCCGGGGATGAGCGCGAGCGCTTTGAAGACGTCGTCGCGCGCCGCGCTCGCGGGGAACCGGTTGCATACATCACCGGCCTGCGGGGTTTTTGGAGCTTCGACCTGGCGGTGACGCCGGCGACGCTGATCCCGCGCCCGGAGACCGAGCTCCTCGTCGAGCTTGCGCTCGCGCGCCTGCCCGATGGCACGGCGCTCGACGTCGCCGACCTCGGCACCGGGAGCGGCGCCGTTGCCCTTGCGATCGCGAGCGAACGTCCTGAAGCCCGCGTCATCGCAACGGATGCGAGTGCCGCTGCGCTCGAAGTCGCCCGATCCAATGCCAACCGGCTCCGGCTGACCAACGTCCGCTTCGCGCTGGGTGACTGGTGCACGCCACTCGCCGACGCCCGTTTCGACGTCATCGTGAGCAACCCGCCGTACATTGCCGAGCACGACCGCCACCTGGTCGAAGGCGACCTGCGATACGAGCCGCCCTCGGCGCTTGCGTCGGGTGCGGATGGCCTCGACGCGATCCGCACGATCGCGCGCGACGCTTTCGGCCGCACGCGACCTGGCGGCTGGCTGCTGCTCGAACACGGGTTCGACCAGGGCGCCGCGGTGCGCGCCGTCCTTCAGGAGGCGGGGTGGTGCGACGTCGAGACCGCACGCGATCTGGAGCATCGCGACCGAGTGACATTCGGTCGGCGCAACTAAACGCCTTCCGCTTGATCCCGGCGGTCCAGTGACGCGGTCGTGTCGAAGCACGTTGTTAGACTGCCGACCTCACCGAGGAGGCCCGCGATGCGCACGCTTTATCCGGACATCGAGCCGTTCGACACCGGCATGCTCAAGGTCGACGACCGCCACACGCTGTATTACGAGCAGTGCGGCAACCCCGACGGCAAGCCGGTGGTGCTCCTGCACGGCGGTCCGGGCGGCGGTTGCAGCCCGAAAATGCGGCGCTTCCACGACCCGCAGAAGTACCGGATCGTGCTGTTCGACCAGCGCGGCGCAGGCCAGTCGACACCGCACGCCGATCTCGTCGACAACACGACCTGGCACCTCGTCGCCGACATCGAGCAGCTGCGCGAGACGCTCGGCATTGAACGCTGGCAGGTGTTCGGCGGCTCATGGGGCTCGACGCTCGCGCTGGCCTATGCGGAGAAGCACCCGGAGCGCGTCACCGAACTCGTGCTGCGGGGCATCTTCATGCTGCGCCGCTGGGAGCTCGAGTGGTTCTACCAGGAAGGCGCGTCGCGGCTGTTCCCGGACGCCTGGGACCACTACCTCGCGGCCATCCCGCCGGTGGAGCGGCACGACCTCATCAGTGCCTATCACCGCCGGCTCACGAGCGACGATGAAGCCACGCGGCTCGAGGCCGCGCGGGCATGGAGCGTCTGGGAAGGCGCGACGAGCTTCCTGCATGTGGACACGGACTTCACCGCAAGCCACGAGGACCCGGCGTTCGCGCTCGCGTTCGCGCGCATCGAGAACCACTACTTCGTGCACAGCGGCTTCTTCGAAGTCGACGACCAGCTACTGCGCGACGCGCACCGGCTCGCCGGTATTCCGACCGTGATCGTGCACGGCCGATACGACGTGGTCTGCCCGGTCGCGAACGCGTGGGACCTGCACAAGGCACTGCCGCAGGCCGAGCTGGTGATCACGCCGGCGTCAGGACACTCCGCGTTCGAGCCGGAAAACATCGACGCGCTGGTGCGCGCGACGGATCGCTTCGCGTGAAGCCGCTGAAATCCGGCGACGCCGCAGAGGCGTCGCCGAAACGGTTCACGCGACCGGCGGCGCCGGTGAGCCGTCGGGATTGCGCTCGATCATCCACAGCCCGGCCCAGAGCTTGAGGTCGAGTTCGTAGCCTTCGCGCTGTTTCGAAATGAGCCACGCGGGCGCATCGGCACGCGGCACCTCGTGCACGATGATCGCCTCGTCGCCCACACCACCGCCGTCGCCGACTTTCTCCAGCTGCGTCGCGCGCACGAACGCGATGCGCTCGTTGCTCATGCCGGCGGACGTGGGCCCGGTCAACAGCACGTCGACGCGGCCCGGCTTCCAGCCGGTCTCCTCGACGAGTTCGCGGCGCGCCGCATCGGCCAGCGTGTCGCCGGCGTGCTCGTCGCCGACGAGGCCGGCCGGCATCTCGATCGTGCGCTTGCCGAGCGGTATGCGGTACTGCTCGACGAACAGCACGCGATCTTCGGGCGTCACCGCGACCACGATGACGGCCATGCCCTCACCGTGCGTGCGTTCGACGTACTCCCAGTGGCCGCGCCGCATCATGCGCAGCCATTCGCCGGCGTAAACGGTCTCGAGGGGGGGCTCGCTCATCGCGCATCCTCAGTCGGGTGTGCCGATCCTAAGCCGCCGACGTTGACGGGGTGTAGTCGAGGCCGGCCGCCGCATGCAGGCGACGCCGCGTCAGCGGTCCGAAACGCAGCGCCTCGCACAGCGACGCGAGCGCATCGGCCCCGGTCCGGCCACGCGCGAACGGGACTCGGGCGGCGTCGATCGGCGCATGCAGTGCGATCGTCGACAGTTGGCGGCACAGCAGCGCCTGCTCACGATGCGCGCGCAGCTTGGCCGCGCACGCGGCCGCGCCGCGCAGGCGCAGATAGGGCACTTCCTCGACGCGTGCGAGCAGCGCATCGAGCGAGCCGAAATGCGCGAGCAATGCAGCGGCGGTCTTCGCGCCGACGCCGGGCACGCCGGGAATGTTGTCGACCGCGTCCCCCGTCAGCGCGAGATAGTCGGCGATCTGGTGCGCGTGCACGCCGTGCCGCGCGGGCACACCGGCCGCCGTCCAGCGCTGGCCGCGCGCGAAGTCCCACTGCTCGTCCTCTCCGACGAGCAGCTGCGAAAGGTCCTTGTCCGGCGAGACGATGACCGAGCGGAAGCCGTGCGCGCGCGCCGCATGCGCTGCGGTGCCGATGAGATCGTCGGCCTCGTACTCGCGGTCGGCCAGCACGTTGAGCCCGAGCACGTCGCACAGCGCCTGGCAGTGGCGGAACTGGCGACGCAGTTCTTCGGGCGCCGCGTCGCGGTTTGCCTTATAGGCGGGATAGATCGAGTGGCGGAAGCAGGTGTCGAGCGCTTCGTCGAACGCGATGGCGATGTGCTGCGGCCGCGTGCGCTCGAGGAGCTCGAGCACGAAGCGGGCGAAGCCGTGCACCGCGTTCATGGGCCAGCCGTCGTGGTCGTGGAACTCATTGGGCATCGAATGCCAGGCGCGGAACACGTAGACGCTCGCATCGACGAGGTAAACCGTCGGCATGCTCATCGCGTCGTGCCTGGCGCGTCGGCGGGAGACCAGTCCTGCAGCAGTGCGCGCGGATCGGGGCGATCACGCTCGGGGGCCTCGCATTTCGGCGTGCCGATGTGGATGAAGCCCGCGACCTGCTCGTCCGCGGCGAGGCCGAGCCATCCGCGCACAGTCTCGTCGTACGCGAGCCAGCCGGTGAGCCAGATCGCACCGTAGCCGAGCGCGTGCGCGGCCTGCAGCAGCGAGAAGCACACGCATGACGCGGTCGAGAAGCGCTCCGTCGCCGGGATTTTTCCGTCGTCCCCGAGTTGCGCGATGACCGCGATGATCACCGGCGCATACGAGAACCGCATGCGGTCTTTCTCGATCGCCGCGTCGCTTGCGTTCGGATCGCGCTCGCGCGACCGCGCGGCCAGCCGCTCGCCAAACGCGTGCCGCGCATCGCCCTCGAAGCGGAGGAAACGGAACGGCACGCGCTTGCCGTGGTCGGGCACGCGCACGGCCGAGCGCAGCATGCGCAGCACCGTGGCGTCGTCGGGCCCGGGCTCGCGGAGCTGCTTGGGCGGGATCGAGCGGCGGGAGTCGAGCGCGGCGAGTGCGCCGTCGGCGGGGTGTTGCGCAGCGTCAAGCATTCGATGGGACCTGAATCACGGAACGGAAAAATAGTCGGGGCGGGGGACGGAAGTGACGCAAATCGACACTAGATTGCCTCGGAAGGGCCGTTAAAGACCTCGAAGAGTCGATCCACTGTCACGCAGCGTACGGGAGACGTCGCCATGTCTGTCCACTCGCTCACCGCCGCGTCCGCATCGCGCACCGATCCGGTGCGTGTGCTCGAGGAGATGAAGCGTCTAGCCGTCGAGCAACTCGGCGCGCTGCCGCACGCCCTTGCTCAGGCGGTCGAGAAGACGCTGCAGTCCACCGCCGGTGGCCCTTCGTACGAGGAGCAGACTGCGCTCGCTTTGCTGCGTCAGAACGGCGCGAGCCATGTAATGCGGTTCCGCCAGCAGATCGCAACGGGTTTCGACGAATTCCGCGGCGCGTCGTCAATCACGGGCGGCGACCGGCTCGATCTGGTCGGCGAGCAGCAGCTCGACCTGCATCTCACCGGCCAGCGCCTCTCGGACATGCTCGAGCAGCGCTACCAGCGCCCGCTCGAGGTGATGAAGCAGCGGCTTGACGCGGTCGCGTCGGCGCTCGGCGCGCATGTCGGCTCCAACCCGGTCGCGCCTGCCCGGCTGGTCTCGGCGTTCATCGAAACCTATGCCGAGACGGGGCTGCCTGCCGCGTTCAACGGCGTGATGTTCCGTCAGTACCAGCTCGCGCTCGGCCGCGTTCTGGACGAGCTTTACGTGCGCATCAACGCGATGCTCGCGACCGCCGGCTACGGCCAGGACGTCAACGCGCGCCGCGCCGCGCCGCAGACGACGACGCCATCGACGCGCGCGTGGCTGGGCGAGCAGGTCGAGGCGCGCGCGTCGGCGCCGCCGGTCCGGTCTGCAGCCCCTGACGGGCATGGCGAATCCGCGGCCCCGCCCGTGGTCAGCTCCCGGCTCGTCGCCGAACTCGCCGGGCTCCGCGCGCAGCTGCACGCGCGCCGGAATCCCGATGCCGCGGCCATGCACACGGGCGCCCCGGCGCCGGCCCGCCCGCTCCCCGTGCGCGACGTTGCGACGATCGCATCGGTGCTGCAGAGCGAGCCGCCGGATGCCTACGCACGCGCGCTGGCCGCGCCGGGCCGCTTGTCCGACGCGATCCGCGACCAGATGCTCGACGGCGCGCGTCGCCTCGGGCTCGGCAACGACCGTGTCTGCCTCGGCGAGCAGGAAGAGGACGCGATCGACCTCGTGTCGATGCTGTTCGAGTCGCTGTTCCGCACGCACGCGCTTCAGGACCGGGCGCGACGCCTGTACGCGCGGCTTGTGCTGCCGTACGTGAAGGTGGCGCTCGCGGGCGACGCGCTGTTCGTTCAGACGCAGCACCCGGCGCGTCGCCTTCTCGACGCGATGACCGAGGCTTGCGAGGACAACGACGGCTCGACGCCGCAGGATCGCGAACTGCTCGAGCGCGCGTCCGCGGTGTCGCAGCGGATCGTGGCCGAGTACCACGAGGATCTTGCGATCTTCGAACTTGCGCATGCCGAACTCGAAGCCCTGCTCGTGCAGCAGCGCCGCCGCGGCGAACTGCAGGAAAGCCGGGCGGCGAAGGCGACGTTCGGTCGCGAGCGCCTGGCCCAGGCGCGTGCAAGCGCCGATGCCGCGCTCGACGCCTTGCTTTCGCGGGCACCCATTACGGCCGCCGTCGCGGAGTTCCTGTCCGCGCCGTGGCGGCACCACCTCGTGCAGACGCTGCTGCGCGATGGCGCCGACTGCGAGCGCGTGCAGCAAATCCACGTCCTTGGCGACGCCCTGGTCAACGCGGACGCGCTGGCCGCCCAGGCGCGCGGCCGCGACCTGGCGGACTGCCTCATCGCGCTGCAGCCGTCGATCGTGCAATGCCTCGGCAGCCTCGGTCTCGACGAAAACGCAGCGCGTCACGGGCTCGCGATGCTCGTGCGCGATCTCGCCACACCGGACGCGGAGCGCCGCACGCACGCGGTCGTGCCGCTTGCCGGCGACGAACCCGCGAACGACGACCCGCGCCTGTGCCTGGCCGGCGGCACCGCCACCGTGCCGCACGATCCGGGCGTCGCCGCGATGATCCGCCGCCTGCAGCCGGGCGAGTGGATGCGCCTGATTGATGCGCAGGGCGAGGCGACGTCGGTGAAGATCGCCTGGGTCAGCCCGCTGACGTCCCGCCTGCTGCTCGTGAACCGCCGCGGCATGCGCGTGCTCGTCGCGGCTCCGGAGGAACTCGCGGCGATGGTCGGCGCGGGTCGATTGATGCTCGGCGGCGAGCGCACCCCGTTCTCTGAAGCGATGCTGCAGCTGCGCCAGCGGCTCGATCACGCCGTCGGCCAGCACTGAGCGCGACATTTCGCCGCTGAACGAAAGCGGCGATTAGTCGGGCAGATGGAGGCCGACGCCTCGCATCGGCTTGCCTTACGATGCGGCGACCTCCGCGGAGTGCCGGCATGAGCGACCGATCGAGCTCGACCCCCGAGACCGCCTGCACCATCGGCGTGCTGCGCGAAACCGCACCCGGGGAGCGTCGTGTGGCCGCCACGCCCGATACGGTCCGGCGCCTGGTTGCACTCGGCGCACGCGTGCAGGTGCAGAGCGGGGCCGGTGGCGGGGCGCACTTCCCGGATGCGGCCTACGCCGACGCCGGCGCCTCGGTGATCGACGACGCCGAAGCGATCGCGCAGAACGCCGCCGTCATCCTCTGCGTGCAGGCGCCCGACGCATCGCTGCTGCAGCGTTTGCGCGAGGGCGCCGTGCTCGTCGGGCATCTCGCGCTCGGCGGTGACGATGCCCGCGGCGAGGCGATTGCATCGCGCGGCATCGTCGCGTTTCCGCTCGAGCGGCTGCCGCGCACCACGCGCGCCCAGGCGATGGACGTGCTCAGCTCGCAGGCCGGCATGGCGGGCTACAAGGCGGTGCTCATCGCCGCGCAGCTCGCGCCGCGCTTCTTCCCGATGTTGACCACGGCGGCCGGCACGATCCGGCCCTCGAAGGTGCTCGTGATCGGCGCGGGCGTCGCCGGGCTGCAGGCGATCGCCACCGCGCGGCGGCTTGGTGCGCAGGTGGAAGGCTTTGACGTGCGGCCTGAAACGCGCGAGCAGATCGAGTCGCTCGGCGGACGGTTCCTGGACCTGGGCGTCAGCGCGGCAGGCGAGGGCGGCTACGCGCGCGCGCTCACCGACGACGAACGCGCCGAACAGCAGCGTCGGCTCGGCGAGCACTTGCGTGGCATCGATGCGATCGTCACCACGGCCGCCGTGCCGGGGCGGCCCGCGCCGCGGATCATCACCGCGGCAATGGTCGCCGGCATGAGGCCCGGCAGCGTCGTCGTCGACCTCGCCGCCGAAACCGGCGGCAATTGCGAACTCACGCGTCCGGGCGAGACGGTCGAGATCGATGGTGTCATCGTCGCCGGTCCGCTCAACCTCGCGAGCCAGGGCGCGGTGCACGCCAGCGAGATGTTCGCGCGCAACGTGCTGAATTTCGTGTCGCTGCTCGTTGCGGACGGCCGCATCGCGTTCGACTGGAACGACGAACTGCTCGCCAAGACCGTCTGGCCGCCGCGCGACGCCGCGTCCCCGTAACGCACCAACGCTGCACGGCCGCTTGAGCGCCAGCCGCCGGCGCGCGTCACGGTGGGTCAGCGCTCGCGTCGTTCGCGTTTTTCGCCTGTCGGCGTCGGGTGTACTTGTGCCCAGCTGCGCTTTTGCTCCTCGCTCATGGCACGCCAGCGCGCCATGAAGGCCGCACGGTCGGCCTCCGGCAGCCGGCGCAGGTGCGCGAATAGGGCTCGCATGTGTTCGCGCTCGGCAGGCTCCATCTGCTGCCACCGCTGAACCCCGTGCCGGGCGCGGCGACGCTGCTCCGGCGACAGCGACTGCCAGCGTTCGGCGTGCGCGAGCATGCGCCGACGCTGTGCGGGCTCGGCGTTCCAGCGCTCGCGGACCGGCGCGATCAGCAGTTCCCGCTGAGCGGGTGTCAGCTGCTCCCAGCTCGGCAGGGCAGGGGGCGATTGGCCAAACGCCGGCATCGCGGATCCCGCGAGCAGTGCCGCCACCACTGCGAAACGGGAGGCGCGCTGAAAAACATCAGTCATGGCAAAGCTCCGTCGGGCCCGCTGTCGGTCGATGCGAGCCAGAGATAGAAATCAGGGGATTCGTCGAGAGAGACGAGCGCGGTCGGCTCAAGGGGCGCTTCGACGGCCGTACTGTCCGGCCCAACCGCCGACGCAGTGGCCTGCGGGGAAGCGACTGTGCCCGCGGCCGGCGTCAGGAGCGGCCGTAGAGGCAGCGCGACCGCGAGCACGAGCACGGCGGCCAGTCCGCTTGCGATCGGCCAGTCCATCCACGGGCGTGACGGCGCGGCACGAGTCGGCACCCGTGCTGCTCGAAGGCGCTCGCGCACCTCCGGGCTCAGCCGCGCCACCGCGTCGCCGTGCAGGGCACGCATCGCGCGGTCGAAGTCGTCGTCTGCGGTCTTCATTGCCAGTCCTTCAAATGGCGTTGCAGCGCTTCGCGCGCCCGGAACAGGTGCGTCTTGACCGCGCCCTCGCTGCAGCCCATCGCCCGCGAGGTCGTCGCAACATCGAGCTCCTCGAGCACGCGAAGGGTGAATGCTTGGCGCTGCCGACGCGGCAGCGCGCGGAGTGCGTCGACGAGATGCGCGTACGCCTCCCGATGATCGTGCGCGCGGGACGGATCCGGCGTGGCCTCGTCGGCCCAATCGAGCGAGGCGCCGTCGTCGTCAGCGGGGGCGGGCATCAGCCAACGCAACCGGAACATCCGCCGCCGTTGCTGGTCGACGATCCGGCTGCGCAGCACGCTCCAAAACAGCGGCGTCCAGTCGCATGCGGGCCGATCCCGGTACGCGAGCATTCGCATCATCGCGTCCTGCACCGCGTCGAGCGCGTCCTCGCGCTGGCGCAGCCCGATCTCGGCGAAACGGAACGCGCGGGGCCCGATGCCTGCAAGGAATTGTTCGATCGACACGGGCGGCGACGCGAATGGCACGTCTGCGTCGTGCCCGGGACCCGTGCCGGTGCTCACCTGCAACAGCATGCGGATGTTCCAGGGGGCGGCCCACACGAAGCACCGGAGTCGCAGCGCGGGGCTGCGCCGGGATTCCACTGCGCCGTCTGCAAGACCGACCACGCCCGGCGTGCACGTGTCCTTCGCGTCCTGCAAGTGGTGGCGCTCAATGGGTTTCGATCCGGTGCGCAGGGCGGTCTGCGCTAGCGTCAACGCGCGACGGCCCGCCGCGTTGACGCAGCCACCGGTGCATTCATTCGCGGTTATGCTCCGGGCATCGGCCAGGAGCGCGCACGATGGACGGTTGGGCGGCGCTGTACATCTTCATGCTCGCGGCAATCGCGGGCCACGTGATCATCTCGCGCGTGCCGGTGATCCTGCACACGCCGCTGATGTCGGGATCGAACTTCATCCACGGCATCGTGCTGATCGGTGCGATCGTCGTGCTCGGCCACGCGGACACGACGCTCGAACGCGTCATCGGGTTCATCGCCGTGGCGCTCGGCGCGGGCAATGCCGCCGGCGGGTATGTGGTCACCGAGCGCATGCTCGACATGTTCAAGCCGTCGAAGTCGAAGGGTCCCGACGGAGATCGCCCGTGACCGGCGGCGCTCCGGGCATCGCCGCGGCCAGCTATTTCGTGGCGGCGACGCTGTTCCTGCTCGGTCTGCAGCGCATGGCATCGCCGCTCAATGCCCGCAGCGGAATCCGCTGGGCGGGGCTCGGCATGGTCATCGCAACGGCGGCGACGTTCCTGCTGCCTGGCCTGCACAACATCGGGCTGATCCTCGTCGCGCTCGCCGTGGGCGGCGCGCTCGCATGGGTGTCCGGCCGACGCGTGGCCATCACCGACATGCCGCAGATGGTGGCGCTCTACAACGGAATGGGCGGCGGCTCGGCGGCTGCAATCGGCGCGGTCGAACTGCTGCGCCTGAGCGCGCTCCAGGACGCCCGCGGCCCGGTCGCGCGCGTCGGCGAAGTTGCAGCCGACCCGGCACTTGTCGCACCCATCGCGCTCGTCCTCGCGGCGGTCGGCGCGCTGATCGGCGCGGTGTCGCTCTCGGGCTCGGTCATCGCATGGGCCAAGCTCGACGGGCGCATGGATAAGCGTTACGCGTTCCCGGGCCTGCAGTTCGTCAACGCGGCGCTGTTCGCGGCGGCGATCGTGCTGGGTGGCGTCGCCGCATTCACGCTCGAGCCCGTGGCGATCGTCGCGTTCTTCGCTGCGGCGCTGCTGCTCGGGGTGCTGATGACGCTGCCGATCGGCGGCGCCGACATGCCCGTCGTGATCTCGCTCTACAACGCGCTGACGGGCCTGGCGGTCGCCTTCGAGGGCTACGTGCTCGCGAACGAGGCGCTGATCATCGCCGGGATGATGGTGGGCGCGGCAGGCCTGCTGCTCACGCGGCTGATGGCGAAGGCGATGAACCGGCCGATCCGCAACGTCTTGTTCGGCAGCTTCGGCGCGACCGGCGAGGCGCAGGCGATCAGCGGTGCGCAGAAGCCGATCGAGGCGGGCGACGTCGCCGCCATGATGGCGTTCGCCGAGCGCGTGGTGATCATCCCGGGCTACGGCATGGCCGTCGCACAGGCGCAGCACAAGATCTGGGAGCTCGCGCAGAAGCTCATCGCGCGCGGCATCAACGTCAAATTCGCGATCCATCCGGTTGCCGGCCGCATGCCGGGCCACATGAACGTGCTGCTCGCCGAAGCGGGCGTGCCGTACGACCTGATAGTCGACATGGACGACATCAACCCCGAATTTCCGCTCACCGACGTCGCGCTCGTGATCGGCGCGAACGACGTCGTGAACCCGGTCGCGAAGACCGACCCGGCGAGCCCGATCTACGGCATGCCAATCCTTGACGTCGTCAACGCGCGCAACGCAGTGGTGATCAAGCGCGGCAAGGGCACCGGGTTTGCCGGCATCGAAAACGCGCTGTTCTATGCCGACAACACGCGCATGCTCTACGGCGACGGTGCGGCCGCAGCAGCGGCGCTCGTGGGCGAACTCAAGGCGCTCGACGACGGGCACTAACCAGCCGCGACCGTCACGATCCGACCGGCCGTGGCGGTTCCGAAGCCGCGTGTCGCCGCTTCTCAGCGCGCCGTAAGCGCCGCCACCACCACGGCGATCGCGACCCATGCCAGGTCCACCGGGCCGTTTGCGAGCTGGGCGAGCGTCCACGCGTGGTTCCAGCCCAGCCGCACCGCCGCGTCCCAGGCGCTGAGGCCGAGCGCGCCCGCCACGTGGCTCGCGATGATCCACCAGTTGGCCAGCAGGACGATCGCCGCCGTGCCCGCAATCGCCGCGATCGCGCGCGCGCGCCCCCGCGGCCAGCGGCCGAGGCGCAGCATCCAGGCGAGGTCCAGGGCACCGACGACGGCCATCCAGCTCAGCTGCCGGTCGGCATACAGCGCCGCGATCACCCACAGCGCGGCAAAGCCGGCTGTCCCGAGCAGCGGCAGCAGCCATGACAGCCACGTCCGGGTGGGGGCGGGCGGAGCGAGCGTATCCATCGGAGAACCAGCGGGCCCCGTCGGGGCAAGCCGTACAGCATAGCCGGGGCGCTGCCCGCTAGAATGGGCGGTCCAGCGCCGAACGGCGCAACGTGGCTTTCCTAATGTATTCCCGCAGCAGCGAACCCGTCCGCTTTGAACGTGATTGCCCGGCCGTCCTGGTGCCCCAGGGCGAGCACGTCACGTTGCCCGCGGGCAGCATCGGCTACATCACGCAGGCGCTCGGCGGCAGCTACACGGTGTTCGTCGAAGGCAACCTGCTCCGCATTGCGGGGCAGGATGCGGATGCAATCGGCAAGGAGCCGCCGGAGCCGCTGGAACTGCCCGCAGGCGCGGACGACGAGGCCGTCGAGCAACTGGTCTGGAAGCAGCTGCGCACCTGCTTCGATCCCGAAATCCCGATCAACGTCGTCGATCTCGGCTTGGTCTACGAGGCGACGGTGGTGCCGCACCCGGAGCAGCCGGGGCAGCGCCGGGTCGAGGTGAGCATGACGCTGACGGCGCCGGGCTGCGGCATGGGCGACGTGCTCGTCTCGGATGTGCGCGACAAGATCGAGCGCATTCCGACCGTCGTCGAGGCCGACGTCGAGCTCGTGTTCGACCCGCCGTGGAACCGCACGATGATGTCGGAAGCCGCTCGCCTCGAGACCGGCATGCTTTGAAGTGGGGCGTGGCGGCGCGACCGCCGCCCGCTCCCAGCGGCGCTTTTTGACAGCCGCCGTAGATCGTTTCGCTTAAAAACGCGCAAGTGCCGGCCGTCATCTGGTCCCGGCCGCTGCGTTGTGCATTGCTGAACAAGACAGCCGTCGCGCCCGCTCCCGCGAGTCCAGACAGCGTAGCCGCTGCGGCGCTTGACAGTTGTTTGGTGCAGTGCATCAAGGATCCGCGCAAGCGGGTCCGGTCGAGGCTGAATTCCATATAGCGCAAGCGTTTCAGGCCGATTTCCGCTTGCCATTCGCCGGCCGCCTCGTGGCGACGCTTTGCTGAACAGCCATTAAGACTTTGCCGCACCCCATGTTTCCGATGTGAAACCGGTCACTTGCGCGCGCTTCAGAACTTTTCCCGGCCTGGATACGCGGCCTATTTTCTCGATCTGTGACGGGCGTCGCACTGTTTGGCGCGAAACATGCGTGCGCCGCCTTGCCGTGACGCGAAACGGTCATCTAACGTCGGCTTGACGGTCCTTTTCCGAGCTGCCGTCAACCCCTCCGACGCTCGTGGCTCCGCGCCCCGCGATCAGAGTCTCCGCTGTCCGAACGCCCAACCTCTCCGGGAGAGTTCTCCAGATGTCGAATCGCATTTTGCGTCGCACCCGCGTCCGCGCGCTCGCAGCCGCCACCGCCGTGGTCGTCGCTTCCATGGCCGCCGGCCCGGCACTTGCCGGCAAGGCGGACATCAGTGGCCTCAGCAGTCAGGGCACCGACCGTTTCATCGTCAAGTATCGCGAAGGCAGCACCGAGCGGGCGAGCCCCGCGAATGCGAAGGCCGCAGCAGCCCGCGCGGCGCGCGCCGGTGTCGGCGGTAAGGCCGTTGCGCTCGGTCACGTGCGCCGCATGGCGCTGGGCGCGGACGTGCTCAAGACCGACCGCAAGCTCGATCGCGCCGAAGCGCAGGCGCTCATGCAGCAGATCGCGGCGGACCCGAGTGTCGAGTACGTCGAAGTCGACCAGATCATGCGCCCGCTCTACACGCCGAACGACACGCACTACGCCGGCTACCAATGGCATTACTTCGAGGCGACCGGCGGCATCAAGGCCGACCAGGCGTGGGACGTTACGAACGGCAGCGGCGTCGTGGTCGCGGTGCTCGATACGGGCATCACGAGCCACAGCGACCTGGGCAGCAACATCATCGGCGGCTACGACTTCATCAGCGATGCGGCGATGGCGCGCGACGGCAACGGCCGTGACTCGAACGCGCTCGACCAGGGCGACTGGGCCGCGGCGGGCGAGTGCTATTCGGGCTCGCCGGCGTCGAACTCCAGCTGGCACGGCACGCACGTGACCGGCACCGTGGCGGCGCTCACGAATAATTCGAAGGGCGTGGCCGGCGTCGCGTTCGGTGCCAAGGTCGTGCCGGTGCGCGTGCTCGGCAAGTGCGGCGGTTACACGTCCGACATCACCGACGGCATCATCTGGGCCGCGGGCGGCAGCGTCACCGGCGTTCCCGCTAACCCATACCCGGCCAAGGTCATCAACATGAGCCTCGGCGGCGGCGGCACGTGCTCGAGCACGTACCAGAACGCGATCAACGCCGCGGTCAACCGCGGTGCGACGGTCGTGGTCGCAGCAGGCAACAGCAACGCCGACACCTCGGGCTTCACGCCCGCAAGCTGCTCGAACGTCATCGCCGTGGCGTCGACGACGCGCACCGGCGCGCGTTCGAGCTTCTCGAACTACGGTTCGCTGATCGACGTGGCCGCACCCGGCAGCGACATCGCCTCGACGGTCAACTCGGGCACCACGACGCCGTCGACCGAGAGCTACAGCCTGATGTCGGGCACCTCGATGGCCTCGCCTCACGTGGCCGGCGTCGCCGCGCTGATGATCGCCAAGGCGGGCGGTTCACTGGCGCCGTCGACGGTCGAAAGCACGCTCAAGAGCACGCTGCGTCCGTTCCCGACGTCGATCGACAAGCCGATCGGCAACGGCATCGTCAACGCCCGTGCGGCCGTGGATGCGGTCGGCGGTTCGTCGGGCGGCACGTCGACGTACACGAACAGCTCGGACTACTCGATCCGCGACAACTCGACCGTCGAAAGCCCGGTCTCGGTGAGCAACCGTACCGGCTACGGCCTCAACCCGACGTCGGTCGCGGTCAACATCGTTCACACCTACATCGGTGACCTGAAGGTCGACCTGATCGCGCCGGACGGCTCGGTGTACGTGCTGCACAATCGTTCGGGCGGCAGCGCCGACAACATCAACGCGACCTACAGCGTGAACCTGTCGAGCGAGCTCAAGAACGGCACGTGGAAGCTGCGCGTCAACGACAACTACAGCGGCGACACCGGCTACATCAACAGCTGGAGCATCACGTTCTAATCGCGGTCTGAAGCACCCAGCGCCCCGGCAAAACCGGGGCGCTTTTTTTTTGGTCCCCCCGCGCCCGGTTGTCGGGCGTGCCATGCCGTCAAGGAGAGAAGTCGCATGAAGTCCCGCAAGCCCCTGCAATCGCTCGTTGCCCTCGGCCTGTTCGCGTCCGCCGGAGCGGCCATCGCCGCCCAACCGCTGTTCGTCGGTGAACTCACCCCCACGGCCAAGAGCCGCGCCGCGCTGCAGTCGATTGCCGCGCGTCCCGACTCGTCCGGTCTGCGCGCCCTGCGTGCGAACCCGGCGGTCGTGAGCGCTTCAACACAAGAGATCCAACTCGACCTCGGCATGCGCCGCGTCACGGCCGTGCTCGAAAACGCCGAGGCGGTGGGCGAGGGTGGCCTTGTGTGGAGCGGCCGCATCAAGGAAACCGCGAAGTCCCGCCCGGGCTCGCTGCGCGAAGTCGCAAGCGACGCCGCGAACTCGGCGATCCTGGTGCGCCGCGGCAATGGCGTGACCGGCAACGTCCGCGTCGACGGCAAGCTCTACCGCATCCGGCCGCTGCCCGAGGGTGGCCACGCGGTCGTCGAGGTCGACGAAAGCCGCATGCCGAAAGACCACCCGGCGGAGTACGACGCGCTTCCGAAGATCCGGATGGCCGGCGGCGACTCCGGCATGGTCGGCACGATGGGCTCGAGCTCCGGCACGGCGCAGACGATCCGCGTGATGGTCGTCGCCACCGCGAATGCGATCAACGGCTACGGCGGCGACATGCGAGCGCTCGTGGATTTGGCAGTCGCCGAGTCGAACCAGAGCTACAAGAACTCGAACGTCGGCATCACCCTGCAGCTCGCCGGTTACTACACGACGACCTACAACAGCGTCGGCATGAGCACCGACCTCTCGCGCTTCCGTGGCACGAGCGACGGCTACATGGACGGCGTGCACAGCACGCGCAACTCGGTGGCGGCGGACGTGATGATGCTTGTCGTCAACGACAGCTCGTCCTGCGGTCTCGCCTCGGGGATTGGCTCATCGGCTTCGACGGCATTTGCCGCCGTGTACTGGAACTGCGCGACGGGCTACTACAGCTTCGCGCACGAGATCGGCCACCTGCAGTCCGCGCGCCACGATCCCGCGGCCGACCCGAGCACCACGCCGTACGCGTACGGGCACGGCTACCAAGCCCCGAACAAGGCCTGGCGCACGATCATGTCGTACAACTGCTCGCCGAGCTGCCCGCGCATCAACTACTGGTCGAACCCCAACAAGACCTACGGCGGCGTCGCGATGGGCACGTCCACGAAGAACGACAACCAGCGCGTGCTCGTCAACACGAAGGCGACGATTGCCGGCTTCCGCTGATCGACCTGTAAAGTGTTTCAGCAAAAACCCCGGCCTCGGCCGGGGTTTTCTTATGCGGTACGCATCCGTGTGCGACTCAACCCGCCGCTTCGAACCGGTTCGCCTCGACGTTCTTGCGCACCTTCGTCGGGTCCCAGATGCGGCCGTTCATCGCGATATACACGCCGGGCGGCAGCGACTGCACCGCACCGACCGCGGTGCCGATGTTGAACTCGGCGTCCGAGCCGCGGAAGCGGGCCGGGTTGAGCGCGCCGGTCAGCACGATCGTCTTGTCGGTCAGCGAAGACAGCACCTGCGCGGTCTCCACCATGCTGTCGGTGCCGTGCGTGACCAGCACGTGGCGCGCGCTCTGCGCAGCGATCGTTGCACGGACCAGCTCGCGGTCCTCGTCGGTGATGTGCAGCGAGTCCTTGCGGATGATCGGAATCACGTTGTAGCGGAACGCGACGCCGAGCTCGTCGAGGATGCGGCCGATCTGCGGCTCGCCGACCTGGAAATCCGACTTGTCGTCGAAGTAGATCTTGTCGATCGTGCCGCCGGTGGTGACGATGCAGAGCTGGTCCATCGAAGTCCGTCGCGCGCGGGAAAGGCCGCGATTATACGGACGAGACCGCGTCGGGCCGGTCAGGCGCGCCGTTTGCCGAAGCGCGCGCGCAGGCCCGGCAGGTTCGCCGCAAAGATCACCGCGAGCGCAAGCGCGATTTCGCCCCACGCGTAACCGGCTTCGGCCGGCCTCGACCACGCCACCATGACGCCGTGGCTGAACCAGCCCAGCGCGAGCACCGATGCCCAGAACGCGGCCGTACGGCGGCCGCGCCAGCGCGCGATGGCGAGCAGCAGCGGGGGCAGCGCGAAGACGACGAGCTCGTCCCATTGCGTCGGCCGCGGCGCGAACCACGCCGCAAAGAGCGCCGCGAGCGCAAACAACGCGACGATGAGCACGCGCGCGGACGTCGGCATCGAGCTCACGCGAGTTTCGCCGCGATCGAAGCGAGCCGCCGGCCGAGGGCGCGGGCAAGCTGTGCTTCGTCGTCGGTGAGCTGCGGGTTGTCGTCCGGACCGGCGACGTGGCTCGCGCCGTACGGCGTCCCGCCGCCGCGCGTCGAGCTCAGCAGCGGCTCGGTGTAGGGCAGGCCGACGATGACGCAGCCGTGGTGGAGCAGCGGCACGTGCATCGACAGCAGCGTCGCCTCCTGGCCGCCGTGGTGGGTCGCGGTCGAGGTGAACACCGCCGCTGGCTTGCCGACGAGCGTGCCGCTGGCCCATTCGCCACCCAGGCCGTCGAGCCAATGCTTGACCGGTGCAGCCATGTTGCCGAATCGCGTCGGGCTGCCCACGGCAAGGCCCGCGCATTCGACGAGGTCGTGCGGCTCGACGTACGGCGCGCCTTCATCGGGCACCGGTGGGGCGGCGGAGGTCGTTACCGGCGCCACAGGCGGCACGGTGCGCAGGCGCGCACCCATGCGGGGCACTTCCTCGACGCCGCGCGCGATCTGCCGCGCGAGGCGCAGCACCGAGCCGCCGCGGCTGTAGTAGAGGACTAGGATCTCGGGCATCGCGCACCGCGGGGGTCGAAGGCGGCACAGGATAGTGCAGGGTGCGGCGCGCCGAGGCGCATGGGCAATGCAAAGGCCACCACGAGCAATCGTTTAGGCTTGGGCTAATGCCTCGCCCGGCCGACCTGCTGCCACCGCTGCCGCCATCGCCCGCCGCGCTGCGGCGTGCCGTGCACGCGCACGCCCGCACGCACATGCACGCCCACCTGCGCGACCGGGCGCGCCTGCGCGCGTTCCTGCGCTTTCTCGGCGGGCGCACGCTCGAGGACGACCTGTTTCAGGCCGCCGGCGCGCTGTCGTTCACGACCGTTTTCGCGCTCGTGCCGCTGTCGATGGTCGTGTTCGGCGTGCTGTCGGCGTTCCCGGTGTTCGGCGAGTGGAGCGACCGGCTCAGCGATTACATGTTCTCGAACTTCGTGCCGCGTGCGGCGAGCGCGGTGCAGACCCACCTGCGGCAGTTTTCCGCGAATGCCGGCCAGCTGACCGCCGCGGGCGTGGTCGCCCTGCTGGGATCGCTGTTGCTCACGATCAGCGGCATCGAGGCGGCGTTCAACCGTATCTGGCGGGTCAAGGCGGCGCGTCCCACGTTCGGTCGCTTGCTCATGTACTGGACCGTGCTGACGCTCGGTGCGCTGCTCGCGGCGGCAAGCCTCGCACTGTCGGCTCGGTTCTTTGCGCTGTCGGTCTTCGAGACGCAGGTCGGCAGCGCACTCGAGCAGATCGCGCTGCGGCTGGCGCCGATGAGTATCTCGTTCCTCGCCATCGCCGTGATCTACCGCGTCGTCCCGCATCGCACGATCCACTGGCGCTACGCGTTCGCCGGCGCGCTCGTCGCGGCGATCCTGCTCGAAGCCGTGCGCGGCGGCCTGAGCCTGTACCTCGGCAGTTTCGGCGCGTATTCGGTCATCTACGGAACGGTCGCGTTCGTTCCGATCTTCCTGTTGTGGATCTACCTGAGCTGGACCGCGGTGCTGCTGGGCGCTTCGTTCGCATCGTCGCTGTCGGCGTTCCGGTACCAGCCCGCGCACCTGCGGCTGCCCGAGGGTTACGAGTTTTACGCGCTGCTCCGCTTGATTGCGCGGTTCCGCGAAGCCCGCGTGGACGGCCGCGGCCTGCACATCGACGACATCCAGCGCCTAGAGCCCACGCTCACCGATGCGCTCGCGCAACAACTGCTCGCGCAGCTGTGCGACATCAAGCTCGTGCGGCGGGCCGAGGACGGCGAATGGCTGCTTGCGCGCGACCTTGAGACGCTGTCGCTCGCGGATCTGTACGAAGCCTGCCAGTTGCGCATTCCCATCGCCGAAGCCCATCTGCCGTCGCGCGACGATCCGATCGGGCGCGCCGCCGTCGAGGTGCTCGACGAGCTCCGCCTTCCGCTGCGCGCGCTGCTCAAGCGCCGCCTCGCCACTCTCCAAGAACCCCGGGACCCGTGATGCGCCTGACCTCGCTGTCCATTCCACTCTGCCTCGCGGCCGCGCTGGGCGCGTGCACGCGCACGCCCGAACCGACGATGCCCTCGACGGCGGTCGTTGCCACCCCGACCGAGACCGCGCCCCCCGCGCCCGAGGTCGACCGCGAACGCCCCACGCTCCAGATCGCCACGTTGGACGGCACGCCCTACGACCTCGCGACGCACCGCGGGCGCTGGATCGTCGTGAATTTCTGGGCCACCTGGTGCGCGCCGTGCATCAAGGAAATGCCCGAACTCGACGAGTTCGACAAGCGACGCGAAGACGCCGAGGTGATCGGGCTGGCGTACGAAGACATCGAACCGGACGACCTGCGTGCGTTCCTGACAAAGCGCCCGGTCTCGTACCCGATTGCGATCGTCGACGTGACCGACCCGCCGCAGGCGTTCGACACGCCGCGCGGACTGCCGATGACGCACCTGATCGCGCCGGACGGGCGGCTTGCGAAAAGCTTCCTCGGCCCGGTGACCGCCGCGGACCTCGACAAGGCAATCGACGAAGCCGGCCCGGCGTCGTGACTGCAGCGCGCTTCTTCATCAGCGGCACCGTCCAGGGCGTGTGGTTTCGCGCCTCGACGCGCGAGCAAGCGCAGCGGCTGGGGTTGCGGGGGTATGCACGCAACCTCGACGACGGGCGCGTCGAAGTGCTGGCCGCGGGCGACGCCGAGTCCGTTGGTGCGCTCGCGCAGTGGCTGGCGCATGGCCCTCCGAATGCTCGCGTCACCGGGGTCGAGCGAACGGAGGCGGAAGAATCCGAGGCAGGCGGAGGATTCGTGATCGCCTGAACAGCGACGGCGCCTGAGCTCCACATCGTAAAGGCGTTGCTGTCGGCTGAACGCGTGCTTGGCGTTTCACCCGCTTCGCACGCCGGCTCGACGACGCTGCAGCCCCGCTTTCGCCCGACCTCCCATGCCGTCGCTCATCGCGAGTCTCGCCGTTCTCCCGCCTGCCAGCAGGCACTGCGCATGAGCCCCACTGACTGGATCGGATGGGTGGCGTCGGCCGTGCTGATCGCGACCCTTGGGCGGCAGGTTTTCGTGCAGTGGCGCGAGCGCAGCACGGAAGGGCTGTCGTCGTGGCTGTTCGTCGGGCAGCTCACCGCGAGCGTGCTGTTCACGATCTACAGCGCCCTCGTCGGCAACGCGGTCTTCGTGTTCACGAACAGCGTACTGCTGGGGACTGCGATCGCGGGGCAGCTGATCTTTCGGCGCAACCGCAGGTTGATGGCAGCTGAGCAAGGTCACTCGCACGGGCGATAGAGCGTTAGTCGCGACCCCTTGAGCAGCAGTCCCAAGCTGAGCTGAGCGACACGCGACAGGCGAGCGAGGTTCGCTCGCCGCCTTGCCTCTGTCAGGCCGCGCTTTGGCTTTCGGCATCAAGGCTGTACCACTGGCTGTCGTCCTCGCTCCATCCGGCGGCGCGATAAAGCGCGCGCGCAGCGACGTTGTCGCGACCGGTTTCGAGCATGAGTCGCGCAGCGCCGTCTTCACGCGCGAACGCCGCAGCGGCGTCGAGCAGTGCGCGGCCGACGCCGCCGCGCCGAGTGGACTCGTCCACGTACAAATCGTTGAGGATCCAGATCCGCGCGGTGCGCACCGACGAGAACATCGGATACAGCTGCGCGAAGCCGACAGTTGCGTCATCGCGCTCGGCGATCAGCACGGTCGACTCGCCTCGCGTGAGCCGGGCATGCAGCCAGTCGCGCGCACGTTCAATATCGCTGGCCTGTCCGTAGAAACGCCGGTAGGCGTCGAACAAGAGGGCGAGCCGGTCAAGATCGGCGAGCGCGGCGCAGCGGACGGAGGCGGAGGCGGACATGGCGGTGCGTCGTACAGGCGGACCCGAAGCTTAGCTAATGCGCTTCATCGCCCGTCTTATCACCCATCGCCACGAAAACATCACGGCCGACGATCTGAACCTCGCCAATTACGCTTCGGATCTGTCGCGCGAGCCCCAGCGGCAGCCGGCCGCCAGTATCAGTGGCGACACCGGACGCGATCAATCCGCCGACGTCAGCTGTGCAAGCTCGTCGGCGCGGTGCTCCTGTTGCAGTCTCGCGACCAGTGCTTCGAGGTCGCCCGTCATCACGTTCGGCAGGTCGTAGAGCGTGAGGCCCTCGACGCGGTGGTCGGTGATCCGGCCCTGCGGGAAGTTGTAGGTGCGCACGCGCTGGCTGCGGTCCCCGCTGCCGACCTGCAGCTTGCGCGAGGCGGCCTGCGCGGCAGCGGCTTTCGCGGCCTGCGCATCGGCAAGCATCGCGCGCAGGCGCTTCATCGCCTTGTCGCGGTTCGCGTGCTGGCTGCGTTCGGTCTGGCTTTCGACCACGGTGCCGGTGGGCAGGTGGGTGATGCGGATCGCGGAGTCGGTCTTATTGACGTGCTGGCCGCCGGCGCCTGAGGAGCGGAAGGTGTCGACGCGCAGGTCGGCCGGGCTGATATCGACCGGGACCTCGTCGGCTTCGACTGGAATGATCGCAACCGTCGCCGCCGAGGTGTGGATGCGGCCCTGCGATTCGGTCTCGGGCACGCGCTGCACGCGGTGCGTGCCGGACTCGAACTTGAGCTGCGAATACGCGCCGCGGCCCTCGACGCGCGCGATGACCTCCTTGAAGCCGCCGTGCTCGCCGGGGTTCGCCGATTCGATCTCGACCTTCCAGCCCTGCTTCTCCGCGTACCGCGCGTACATGCGGAACAGGTCGCCGGCGAAGATCGCGGCCTCGTCGCCACCGGTGCCGGCGCGCACTTCGAGGTAGAGGTCGCCTTCGTCGCGCGGGTCGCGCGGGATCAGATGCGCGAGCAGTTCGGCTTCGAGCTGTTGCAGGCGCGCGTGCGCGGCCGCGATTTCCTCGTCGGCCAGCTCGCGTAGTTCGGGGTCGCTGCGCATGGCCTCGGCGGTCGCCAGGTCCTGGCGTGCCGCGGCTTCGGATCCGAGCGCGACGGCTACGGGCTCGAGCTGCGAAAACTCGCGCGAAAAACGGCGGAATCGATCGGCGTCGCCGATGACCTCAGGGTCGGCGAGCAGGCGCTCGAGCTCGTCGCGACGTTCGGCGAGGGCTTCGAGCTTGCGGCGCAGGGTAGGGAGCATTTGGGCAAAACCAGTGCAAACGGGACGGCGTCGCGCGGCGCGCAGCCGGCGAGCGGGCGGCGTCGAAGCGGAGCGTCGCTACTTCGGGGCGGGCGGAGTCAGCACGGACGCCGGGTCGAGCGGTGTGTCGAGCGGCGGGGTCGTGGACGCGGGATCCGGGAACATCGCGACGGCGGCGCGCGCGAACCCGGCATCGCCGAGCACCGCGGCCTCCCGCAGCGCGACGGTCGGCGCATGCAGCAGACGGTTCGTCAGCGTATGCGCGAGGTAGTTGAGGGCGTCCTCGGGCGCCATGCCGGCCGCGAGTTGTGCATGCGCGCGAGCGAGTGCATCCAGCCGTGCGGCGTCGCCGTGCGCGCGCAGGCGCTTGAGCGGCTCGCTGCGCGCCTGCGCCGCGGCCGCCTCGACGTAGCGCGCGACCTGCAGCTCGACGATCGTCTCGGCTTCGTCGGCGGCTTCGCGCCTCCGGCGCCGGTTGTCCTCGATCGCGCGCTCGAGGTCGTCGACCGTGTACAGGAACACGTCGCGCAACTCGGCGACGTCCGACGCGATGTCGCGCGGTACGGCAAGGTCGAGCAGCAGCATCGGCCGGTGCTTGCGCGCCTCGAGCGCGGCCGCGACCTGGGCCTTGATCAGCACCGGCTCGCGGCTCGCCGTGGCACTGAGCACCACATCGGCCTCGGCGAGATGCTTGGCAAGGTCGGCGAGCGGAAGGGCATAGCCGCCGTGGCGCGTCGCGAGGTCCTGCGCATGCGCGAGCGTGCGGTTCGCGACGAGCAGCCGCTTCGCTTTCGCCTGCACGAGATGGCGCGCGGCGAGCTCGATCGTCTCGCCCGCGCCGATCAGCAGGACAGTGGAGTCCTCGAGCCGCGCGAACGATTCCTGTGCAAGCCGCACCGCCGCCGACGCGACCGACACCGGATTGGCACCGATGCGGGTGTCGCTGCGCGCGCGCTTGGCGGTCGAAAACGCGTGCTGGAACAGTCGGTCGAGGTGCGGGCCGAGCACGCCCGCCGTGCGTGCCGTCGACCAGGCGTCCTTGACCTGCCCGAGGATCTGCGGCTCGCCGAGCACCAGCGAGTCGAGCCCGGTGGCGACGCGGAACAGATGACGCACGGCGTCGGCGCCGCGATGACGGTACAGGTACGCGTGGAGGTCCGGCCCGGTGCCCGAATGCGACGCGAGCCAATCCGCGAGCGCGTCGCCGTCGTCGCTGACCGCGTAAAGCTCCGTGCGGTTGCAGGTCGACAGCAGCGCGACCTCGCGCACCGCCGGCAGCGTGCGCAGCTGAGCGAGGGCCGCTGCACACGCTTCGCCCGAAAACGCGACACGCTCACGCAACGCGACCGGCGCGGTCTGATGATTCAGGCCGAGCACGTGCACGCCGGGCAGGTCCGGACGGGGCGAAACCGATGTCATGGTGGCGTGCGCCGCAACCCGTTCAGGTGCGTGCGATAAGCTGCTGGCTACCGAAAGCCGACATTCTAGCGGCTCGCCCCGGGGCACTTCCGTGCGAAGCGGCCCCGTGTTCAGCCCCGAACCGGACCCCCGTCATGCCTCCAGCGTTTTGCCTGCTTCGCTGTGCCGTGCTTGCGACGGCTTTGCTCGCGGCGCCCGCCCTGGCCGCCGAGCCAGCGGCAGGCGCTTCGTCGCCGAAGGCTGCAGCCGCAAGCGAAGCGACGTCAAAGGCACTCGAGCCGCTGCTTGCGGGCGAGTTCGCGCTGCAGGCCGGCCGCCTTGACGACGCCGCAAAGGCCTACCTGCAGGCCGCGCAAGCCGCCCAGGACGCGGCGCTGGCCGAGCGCGCCACGCGCATCGGTCTGCTGGCAAAGAACGACGCCATCTCGGCCGACGCACTGGCGCTCTGGCACCGCCTCGGCGGTCAGCCTGCGGCGCTGCGAGCGGTGGACGCGATGTTCGCGCTGCGGCAAGGGCGCGACGCCGAGGCACGCAAACACCTCGTGGCGCTCGTGGCGATGCCGGGCGATGACGGCTGGCGCCAAGCGCTCGGCGTGATCGGCGTCGGCGCACGGGAGCCCGCGCAGGCCGCCGGTGTCGTCGAATCGCTGATCGACGGCGGGCATCTGCCGGCCGATCTCGACGCCTGGCTCGCATTCGGCGGGCTTGCGCAGCGGCTCGAGCGTCCGCAGCTTGCCGAGCGCATCGTCGAGGAGGTGGTCCGGCGCTTCCCCGGCGAGCCGCGCGTTGCACTGCTGCGCGCGAGCCAGCTGCGTGAGGCCGGCAAGCGCGACGAGGCGCGCACGGCTCTCGAAGCCGTCGCCGACCGGATCGAAAAGGACGGCGCGCTGAGGCTCGCACTCGCGGGCGAATACGACCGCCTCGGCGACCTCGAGGCCGCAGCGGACGTGCTCGCGCGCGGCCCCCAGGACGAGCACATCCACGCCCTGCGCGCGTCGTTGCTCGCGCGTTCGCAGAACAAAACCGCGCTGCGCACGCTGTACGACGAGCTGGGCCGGGGTGGCAGCCGCCCGGACCCGCAGCGCCGACTGCTGCTCGGCCAGGTCGCCGAGTTCCTCGAACTGCACGATGAAGCCCTGGCCTGGTATCGCGGCGTCCCCGGCGGCCCGCAGCGCTGGCCGGCGCGGTTGCGCGAGGCGAACGTGCTGCACAAGCTCAAACGCACTGAGGAAGCATACGCCGCGGTGAGCGCACTGCAGCGCGATGCCACCGCCCCCGAAGAGGTGCGCCGCGACGCGTATCTGCTCGAGGCCGCATTGCATGCCGAAGACAAGCGCCCGGACGCGGAGATGGACGCATTCGCGCGCGGCCTCGCGGCCTTCCCCGACGAGCCCGAAGTGTTGTACGCGCGGGCGCTGGCCTGGGAGCGCCGCGACGACATTCCCCGCGCCGAAGCCGACCTGCGCCGAGTGCTCGTCGCCGACCCCGACAACGTCGCCGCGCTCAACGCCCTCGGCTACACGCTGGCGGACCGCACCACGCGCTACCGCGAGGCGCTCGAGCTGATCGACCGCGCCCGCGCCGCCGAGCCGGACAACGCCGCGATCATCGACAGCTACGGCTGGGTGCTCTACCGGCTCGGACGCCTCGATGACGCGCTCGTAGAACTGCGCCGGGCCTTCACACTGCAGAAGGACGCGGAAATCGCCGCCCACCTCGGTGAAGTGCTCTGGGTCAGCGGCAAGCGCGACGAGGCGCGGCGCTATTTCGACCAGGCCCGCGAGCTCGATCCCGACAATCGCGCTCTCCAGCGCGCGCTCGAAAAGGTCGGCGCATGATCCGCATCGCGACGGTGCTGCTTTCACTCGCGCTCGCGGCCTGCGCTTCGGCGCCGATGCGCACCGGGCCGGCCGTGTCCGAGGCCGCCGCTGAGGCCGCGCAGCAGTCCCGGGAGGTCGCGCTTCGTGAAGACGCCGACTGGACGCTCACGGGACGCATCGCGGTGTCTAACGGACGCGACGGCGGCAGCGGCCGCCTCGAATGGCGGCAGGCCGGCGAGCGGTTCGAGGTGGGGCTCAGCGCGCCCGTGACGCGGCAGGGCTGGCGTCTCTCGGGCGACGCCGGGCAGGCGCGGCTCGAGGGACTCGACGGCGGTCCGCGTGTCGGCGCCGACGCCAGCGATCTGCTGCGCACTGCCACGGGCTGGGACATTCCGGTCGTCGCGCTGGCCGACTGGGTCCGCGGCGCGCGTGCCGGTGCCCTTGGCCCGGCGACGATTCACTACGACGCTACCGGTCGACCGGCGCGAATCGAGCAGGGCGGCTGGACGATCGACTACCGCTGGCCCGACGCCGCATCGGAACCGCTGTTGCCGTCGCGCGTCGACGCCCGCCGTGGAGAGGCGCGTGTCCGCCTCCTAGTCGACAGCTGGGGCGAGACATGACCAGGGCGTCGCTTCGGCGTACTCCGGGGCGCGATGTATGCGGGATTCGAAGCCCCACATTGCGCATCAGCCACGCCGCATGAGCGCGAGCCGCCTGCCGCGCGGCGCAGGCTGGTCGTACTGGCCCGCCCCCGCGAAACTCAACCTGTTCCTGCGCATCACCGGCCGTCGCACCGACGGCTACCACCTGCTTCAGACCGTTTTCCGCCTGCTCGACTGGGGTGACGAGGTCGCGCTGCAGGTGCGCGACGACGGGAGGATCGAGCGCATCGGCGAGTCGCTGCCGGGCATCGACGAGGCCGATGACCTGCTCGTGCGGGCTGCGCGGCTGCTCCAAACGGCGACGAACTCACGCAAAGGCGCTTCGATCGCCGTCGATAAGCGCATTCCGGCCGGCGGCGGTTTCGGCGGCGGCTCGTCGGACGCGGCGACGGTGCTGCTCGCTCTCGACGCGCTGTGGGACACGCGGCTGGGCGTCGACGCGCTGGCGCAGCTGGGGCTGCAATTGGGCGCCGATGTGCCGGTCTTCGTGCGCGGCGAAAACGCCTGGGCCGAAGGCGTCGGCGAAGCGCTCGCGTCGATCGATCTCCCGCCTCGTGCATATCTGCTGGCCGACCCCGGTGTGCATGCGCCGACGGCCACCTTGTTCGCGGCTCCCGAATTGACGCGCGATGCGCAGCCCGTGAGAATGTGCGACTTCGTTTTGGGTGAACCGCTCGGCAATGCGTTCGAGCCGGTATTGCGCCGCCGCGAGCCGGCCGTCGAGGCCGCGTTCGATGCGCTGGCGCGTGTCGGTGCGCCGCAGTTGACGGGGTCGGGCAGCGGGTGTTTCGTCGAGTTCGCCACGTGCGAGGCCGCCGAAGCCGCGCGGAGTGCATTGCCGACCGGGCTGAAGGCCTGGGTCGCGCAGGGCGCAGCGCGCTCGCCGCTGTCGGTTGCACTCGAACGTTGGCATGCAGCCGCGAAAAGTCCCGGGACGGACTGACTCGCGGCCGCAGCCAGCCACCGTTTTTAGGGGCGTCGCCAAGTGGTTAAGGCACCGGGTTTTGATCCCGGCATTCGTAGGTTCGAATCCTTCCGCCCCTGCCAAACCTGACGTCGGCCCAGTCGCCGGATGCCATTGCGCCGCACCGCAGGCGCTGCTCCGGTCGGTCTGTGCTTCGACCCGAAATCCGATCCACGAGTCCCGGCCCACGCTGCCATGCAAAACGATCGCAACCTGCTCGTCTTCAGTGGCAACGCGAACCGGCCGCTCGCCGAAGCCGTCTGCCGGGAGCTTGGCATCCGCCTCGGCAAGGCCCTCATCGGCCGCTTCTCCGACGGCGAAGTGCAGGTCGAGATCGAGGAGAACGTGCGCCGGCAGGAGGTGTTCGTCATCCAGCCGACGAACGCGCCGACCGCCGAAAACTTCATGGAACTGCTCGTGCTCGTCGACGCGCTCAAGCGCGCATCGGTGAGCAACGTGACCGCCGTCGTGCCGTACTTCGGCTACGCGCGTCAGGACCGCCGCCCGCGCAGCTCGCGCGTGCCGATCACCGCGAAGGTCGCGGCTAAGATGTTCGGCGCGGTCGGCACCGATCGTGTGCTGACCGTGGACCTGCACGCCGACCAGATCCAGGGCTTTTTCGACATTCCGGTCGACAACGTCTACGCGTCGCCGCTGCTGCTGGCCGACATCTGGCGCGCGCACGGCACCGACAACCTCATCGTGGTTTCGCCGGACGTTGGCGGCGTGGTCCGCGCCCGCGCGATCGCGAAGCGCCTCGACGATGCCGAGCTGGCGATCATCGACAAGCGCCGCCCGCGTGCGAACGTCTCCACGGTCATGAACATCATCGGCGACGTGGCCGGCAAGACCTGCGTGCTCGTCGACGACATCGTCGACACCGCCGGCACGCTGTGTGCCGCGGCCGCCGCGCTCAAGGAGCACGGCGCCGTCAAGGTCGTCGCGTACTGCACGCACCCCGTGCTGTCGGGCGCGGCAATCACGAACGTCAGCAATTCGCAGCTCGACGAGCTCGTCGTCACCGACACGATCAAGTTGTCCGACGCCGCGCGCGGCTGTTCGAAGATCCGCCAGCTCAGCGTTGCCGAGCTGCTCGCCGAGACGATTCGCCGCGTGGCATTCGGCGAGTCGGTGAGTTCGCTGTACGTCGACTGATATTTCGCGCGGCTCGGGCTAGCGCTTCAAAACAGCGCCGCATCGATCCACGCATTCCGCTTTCAACTCACCTGGTCGCGGGTGAGTTTCCTCGTCGCAGCGATGCGGCGTCCTGCTGTAAACAGTGAGTAATCGCAATGTCCGAACACACCATCCAGGCCACGAGCCGCAACGTCGAAGGGAAGGGTGCGAGCCGCCGCCTCCGTCGTGCCGCCTCGATCCCGGCCATCGTATACGGCGGCAACGCCGAGCCCACGCCGATCCAGCTCGACCACGAGAAGGTCTGGCTTGCCCAGCAGAACGAGTGGTTCTACTCCTCGATCCTCAGCCTCGACATCGACGGCAAGGTCGAGAGCGTGCTGCTGCGTGACATGCAGCGCCATCCGTTCAAGCAGATCATCATGCACCTGGACTTCCAGCGCGTGAATGCGAACGAGACGCTGCGCGCGAAGGTGCCGCTGCACTTCCTCAATGAAGACGCGTCGCCGGCCGGCAAGGCCGCGGAAGTCGTCGTGACGCACGAGCTCAACGAAGTCGAAGTCAGCTGCCTGCCGAAGGATCTGCCGGAATTCATCGAGGTCGACCTCAGCAGCCTGACCGTCGGCGACGTGATCCACCTGTCGCAGATCAAGCTGCCGAACGGCGTCGAGATCCCGGAGCTGAAGCTGGGCAAGGAGCACGACGTCGCCGTCGTCGCCGCCAAGCACGGCCGAGTCGAAGCCGCGGCTTCGGACGAAGACGGCGCCGCTGCGGAGTAATCCGCAGGCGCTCATGCCGCACCGCAAACGCCCGGCCTCGCGGTCGGGCGTTTGCGTCTTACGGCGAGCGACGTGAACGATGACAGGACTTCGCCTGATTGTCGGGCTCGGCAACCCCGGCCCCGAACACCTTCGCACCCGGCACAACGCGGGTTTCTGGTTTGTGGACGCGCTGGCCGAGAAACTCGGCGGTCGCTTCGGCTTGGAATCCAAGCTGTTCGGCGAGACCTGCAAGGTCGAGATCGCCGACCAGTCGGTCTGGCTGCTCAAGCCGGCCACCTTCATGAATCTGTCGGGTAAATCGGTCGCGGCGGCGCTGCACTACTGGAAGATCGAGCCCGAGCAGGCGCTGCTCGCGCATGACGAGCTCGACCTGTCGCCCGGCACCGCGCGACTCAAGTTCGATGGCGGGCACGGCGGTCAAAACGGCCTGCGCGACACCATGCGCCTGCTCGGCCACGGCGGGTTTCACCGCCTCCGCGTCGGCATCGGCCATCCCGGGCACAAGGACAAGGTCACGGGCTGGGTGCTCGGTCGCCCCGGCAAGGACGACGAGGCGATGATCCTGCGTGCGATCGACGATGCGATCGATGTCCTGCCGCTCGCCGTCGCCGGCGACTTCAGCGAAGCCATGAAGCGGCTTCACACCCCCAAGGCCTGAGCGGGCATCATTGCGGGCCGATTGGCCATCGGAAATCGCGTTCCGGCACGCCAGAGCCCCATTTCCCATTTCTGATTGAGTGACGGATCCATCCATGGGCATCAAATGCGGCATCGTCGGCCTGCCGAACGTCGGCAAGTCGACCCTCTTCAACGCGCTCACGAAGGCGGGTATCGCCGCGGCGAACTTCCCCTTCTGCACGATCGAACCGAACGTCGGCGTCGTGCCGGTGCCCGATCCGCGGCTCAGCCAGCTCGCCGAGATCGTCAAGCCGCAGAAGGTGATCCCGACCGCGGTCGAGTTTGTCGACATCGCCGGCCTTGTTGCGGGCGCGGCCAGCGGCGAAGGTCTGGGCAACAAGTTCCTTGCGCATATCCGTGAGGTCGATGCGATCACGCACGTCGTGCGCTGCTTCGAAAACTCCGACGTAATCCACGTCGCGAATAAGATCGATCCGATCGCGGACATCGAAACGATCGACACCGAGCTCGCGCTCGCCGACCTGGATTCGGTCGACAAGGCGATCCAGCGCGCGGAGCGGTCCGCGAAGTCCGGCGACAAGGACGCGAAGGCGCGTCTCGAGGTGCTCGGCCGCATCCGCAAGGCACTGGACGAAGGCCGCGCGGCGCGCACCGTGGCGCTGTCGGACGACGATCGCGTGCTCGTGCGCGACCTGTTCCTGCTCACGCTCAAGCCGGTCATGTACGTCGCCAACGTGCTCGAGGACGGCTTCGAGAACAACCCGCACCTCGACGCGGTGCGCGAACGCGCGAAAGGCGAGGGTGCGGAAGTCGTGCCCGTTTCGGCTGCGATCGAAGAAGAGCTCAGCCAGCTCGAGGATGCCGACCGCGACGCGTTCCTGGCCGACCTCGGGCTCGACGAGCCCGGCCTGAACCGCGTGATTCGAGCGGCCTACAAGCTGCTTGGCCTGCAGACCTACTTCACCGCCGGCGTCAAAGAGGTCCGCGCGTGGACCGTGCGCGCGGGCTCGACCGCGCCGCAGGCAGCCGCCGTGATCCACACCGATTTCGAGAAGGGTTTCATTCGCGCCGAAACGATCTCGTTCGACGATTACTTGAAGTACCGCGGCGAGTCCGGAGCGCGCGATGCAGGTCGGCTGCGCCTGGAAGGCAAGGAGTACCGAGTGCAGGAAGGCGACGTGCTGCATTTCCGCTTCAACGTCTGATCGTTGGCGAATGCCTGAACAGATCGTTGACTTCCAACGAACTCATCGCCAGAATTGCGGGCTCTCTGGAGGGATACCCAAGCGGCCAACGGGGGCAGACTGTAAATCTGCTGGCTTACGCCTTCGGTGGTTCGAATCCACCTCCCTCCACCAGAGTCACCCGTCTGCGCCTGGCGCGGCGATCGAAACACCCGGCGGAGTCACCGCCTGCCGGCGCAGTACCCAAGCAGGTCACGTCAGCGAAAGCTGGCCGGCGCGGGAGTAGTTCAATGGTAGAACCTCAGCCTTCCAAGCTGATGGTGCGGGTTCGATCCCCGTCTCCCGCTCCATTGATGTCGCGACTGTCACCTGTTTGAACAACCTGCTCACGTAGCTCAGTCGGTAGAGCACCTCCTTGGTAAGGAGGAGGTCGCTGGTTCGATTCCAGTCGTGAGCACCAATTGCATTCCACCAGCACGACCTCATCGAGACGCAACCATGGCCAAGGGTAAGTTCGAGCGCACCAAGCCCCACGTGAACGTGGGCACGATCGGTCACGTTGACCACGGCAAGACGACGCTGACGGCGGCGCTGACGAAGGT
>NZ_BMYD01000006.1 GCF_014652095.1 Cognatilysobacter bugurensis | reverse complement strand
CGCAGGCCCGACGACAGGCGCTGGATGGTGGTGGCGAGGCTGGAGCTGTTCGTCTGCAGGTTGCGCTGCGAGTTCAGCGACATCACGTTGGTATTGATAACGGACATTTGTGCGGTCTCCTGGAAGGTGAGGTCCGGCGGCGGCGCGGGCCGGTGCCGGAATTCGCAGGGTGTTGGCTGGTTGGTGCCGCGCCGCTGCTGAGATAAGTAACGGCAACGCCTTGTCAAGCTTTAGGGGGTTTTTTGCGTCGGATGCAAATTCGATCCCAACCGCAATCACTGCATGCAGCGCGCGCGGTCGGCAGTGCATCGCCGAACTTGAGGGCTGCGACTGACGCTTGAGAAACGATGCAGGGCACGTCTTGGTGCACCCGGCGCAGCGCGTGCGATGCGCGGCATGCGACTTGCGGTCTGGAACGTGCGATACGCGATGTCTGAGCCGCGATCGAGATGCGAGGCAGCGCACCCGGGGGGGCGGGCGCTGCGAACGCTTTGGGCTGCAGGGTGCAACCCGGAGCGGGAGTCGATCAGGCGCCGAGTTCGCGCCGTCGAATGGAGTGCAGGCGGTCGAGGTGCATCACATAGCGCACCAGGCGCGCCTGGTCCTGCGCGCTGAGCTGGACGAACGCGCAGCCGGCACGTACCACCGTGCGCCCGTTTTGATCGAATTTCGCGACGTGCTGCACGCGCAGGCGCACCGTGAGCGGGCCATCCTCCGGCAGGTCGAGCACGACGTGTTCGAGCTCGTCGCCGACGGCCGGCTGCAGGGCCGTGTCGTCGCTGGTCAGCACCGCAAGGCCACCGCCGCCGATGTCGGCGATGCGTGCGGTGATCGTGCGGTCGCCGCCGGCGGCAGCGGGCACGCTGAGCTTGCAATCAAGCGAGCTCAGCGGTTCGCGGCGCACGTAATCGCGCCGCTGGAGATGGATGAGCTTTGCGGGCAGGTCGACCTCGAGTGCCGGCAAGCCTTCGTAAGTGCCCAGCCGCGCCGGGCCGGTGGTGAAACGCACGCCGATGAGTTCGATCGCGCTTTCAAAGCGCAATTTTTCCGCGCTTTGCAGCCGCGGAGTCAGCTCGGCGTTGCGCGGCACGTCGATCCAGAAGCTGCGTTCGCCGAGTGCCAGCGCGGCCGTGGTCACGTCCTCCTGGCCCGGTGCGCGCACCATCACCGTGCAGCGCTTGTCGATCAGCTGCCGCAGGCGTGCGCGGATCTCGGCCGGATGATGAAGCATGTACTTCTCGTACATGCTTTCGAATTCATCGCGGCTGGAAGACGGAGCCGTATCGGTCATGGGCGTCGATGGTCTTGAGTCGAGGCGGGTGTGGCGCGCTGCACGCGCCGCAATGGACTGTACATCCGGTTTATCCGGCTGCGTATTGGGTAACGGCCGCGCGTCGTCTCGATACAGGGTGACGCAGCCGTCCTGTGATCGAAGTCGCGCTGCGGCGGGTCTGCGCCTGCACTCATGCTGCCCGCGATGAAAACTGCTGGAATGCGGTGACCGTTCGCTCGACGCCTTCGTCGTCCACGTCCAGGTGCGTGACGAGTCGGACCAGTGGCGTGTAACCGATCGACAGCCGGATGCCGGCCGCGTCCATCTGCTGCTTCAACGCCGGCAGCCGTTCGACCGGTACGTCGATGAACACCATGTTGGTGTGCTGCGCGGTCACCGTGATGCCCGCATCGCGCAGACCGTTAGCGAGCCGCGCGGCGCGGGCGTGGTCATCGGCGAGGCGCGCGACATGATGGTCGAGCGCGTGCAGGGCGCCGGCGGCGAGGATGCCCGCCTGCCGCATGCCGCCGCCGCACACCTTGCGCCAGCGCGCCGCCGTCTCGATCAACGCCTGAGTCCCGAGCAACACCGAGCCAACAGGGGCACCGAGGCCCTTGGACAGGCACACCGACACGCTGTCGAAATGTTGTGCAATCTCACGCACCGGCACGCCGCAGGCCACCGCGGCGTTGTAGACGCGCGCGCCATCGAGGTGCAGCGAAAGCCCGCGCCGGTCGCACAGCGCCCGCGCCTGAGCAAAGTACTCAAGCGGCAGCGGCCGGCCGTGCCAGGTGTTTTCCAGGCACAGCAGCCGCGAACGCGCGAAGTGCGCGTCCACCGGCTTGATCGCGCGCTCGATGTCGTCGAGCGGCAGCGTGCCGTCCGCGGCATGCATGATGGGTTGCGGCTGGATCGAACCGAGCACGGCCGCACCGCCGCCTTCGTACTTGTAGGCATGGGCGTCCATGCCGACGAGGTATTCATCCCCTCGCGCACAGTGCGAGATCAGCGCGAGCAGATTCGACTGCGTGCCACTGGGCACGAACAGCCCGGCCTCGAAGCCGAGCTCATCCGCAAGCCGCTGCTGCAGCGCATTGACGGTCGGGTCCTCGCCGTAGACGTCGTCGCCGACCGGTGCGCGCAGCATCGCGTCGCGCATCGCCGGCGTCGGCTGGGTGACGGTATCGCTGCGCAGGTCAATGACATTCATCGAGGGATGGGCTCGTGGATGGGGACGTCGATGCTAACGCTCCGCATGTGCCCGGCCAGCCGCGCGGCAGCCGTGGGCAGGCAATCCGCGGGATCATGCAAACCGCCTCGTGCAGCGGTTCAATGCAGCGCCGCGGGCGGGTCCAAGCGGCGGCTCGAGCGCATCAATGCTTCCACGCGGCTTGGTGGCAATGGCGGGCTGAACAGGAAGCCCTGGACTTCGTCGCAGGAAAGCTGCTGCAGCAGTTGCGCCTGTTCGTTCGACTCCACGCCTTCCGCCACGACCTTCAGGTGAAGCTGGTGCGCAAGCGATATCACGCTGGCGACGATCTCGCGGTCGGTCGTGTTGCGCGTCATGCCTGCGACGAACGAGCGATCGATTTTCAGCGTGTCCAGTGGCAAACGCGCGATGTACTGCAGTGACGAGTAGCCGGTGCCGAAGTCGTCGATCGCGATCGACACGCCCATGTCGCGAATCGCATCGAGCTTGTCCGCGTTGCTCTCCACGCGCGTCATCAGCATGCTTTCGGTGATCTCGAGTTCAAGGCCGCGCTCGGCATGGTCGGCGCCGCCGACCGCGCTGCGCACCGAGCGCGTGAACGAGTCCTGGCGCAACTGCAGCGCCGACACGTTGACGGCGATGCGCGGCGGCGAGAGGCCGGCCTCTCGCCAGCGGCGGTAATCGCGCAGTGCCTCGTTCATCACCCACTCGCCAACCGGCAGGATCAGGCCGGTTTCCTCGAGAAGCGGCACGAAGCGGGCGGGCAGGATCAGGCCTTCTTCGTCGGGGTCCTTCCAGCGGATCAGCGCCTCCAGGCCGCACAGCGCGCCGCTGTGCGCGTCGAACTTGGGCTGGTAGTGCAGCGCGAACTGCCCGCGCTCGAGCGCGCTGCGCAGCTTGTTCTCGATCAGCAGCGTCTCGGCAACGCGCGCATTCATCGCCGGTGCGTAGAACACCATGCGTTCGCGCATGTGCTTGGCGCGTGCGAGCGCGGCCTCGGCGTTGCGCACCAGCGTCTCGGTGTCGCGCCCGTCATCGGGGTACAGCGACACGCCCGCACGCACCGAGATGTGCAGCGCCTGGCCATCGACGTTCATCGGCGCGTCGCTGCAGGCCTGCAGCGCTTTGTGCACCGCCGAGGCGATCTCCGCTTCGGAGCCGGCCTCGTCGATGAGGAACATGAAGTGGTCGCGCTCGGGGCGTGAGAGCACCGCGTCGCGGCCCAGTGCGGTCGTCAGCCGTTGCGCGATCAGGCGGATCACCGTGTCGCCCGCTTCGCGGCCCGCGGTCGCGTTGATCTGGCGAAACCGCTCGATGTCGATCTTCGCCACCGCGCAGCGCAGGTCACTCTCGGCGGCGCGGCGCAGGCGCTGCGCGGTGCGGTCGATGAACAGTGTGTGGTTCGGCAGGCCGGTCAGTGCATCGTGCAGCGCAAGGTAGTTCACACGCTCGACCGCGGCGAGGTGGTCGAGCGCGTGTGACAGGTCGGCGGCGAGGTGCTCGAGCGTGCGGGTTTCTTCAGCGGTGAAAAAACCGACGGGACGCGCGAGCAGGGTGAGCGTGGCCAGCGGCTCGTTGCGGCGCAGCAGCGGCAGCGTGATCTTGGAGCGGTAGCCGAGCGCGACGGCACACTGGCGTCGCGGGCTGCGGTCGGTGCGCGTGGCCAGGTCGTTGCTGACGACCGTCTGGCCCGAGACGAACGTCTCCACCGCCATGCCGCTGCCGTCGTCGTTGAGCGTGGCGGGCTGAGAAAGCAGCTGGCCCACGTCCTTGCCGGCCGACGCCACCGTGCTCAGTGTGCCGGTCGCCGGATCGAACATGTCGATCCAAGCGGCGCCCAGGCGTCCATGTCGTACCGCTGCGTCGCAGGTGCCTTCGAACAACTCGCTGCGCGTGGTGGCGCGCACGATCAGCGAGCTGATACCGGCCTGCAGCCGCCGCGTGCGCTCCAGGCGCGCGATCAATGTCTGGTGCTCGGCGCGGCGCTGCAGTTCGCGCCACAGGCGCACGCCGAGCAGCGTCAACAGCACGAGCAGCAGCAGTGAGCCGGCGATGTAGGTCGCCGCCGTCTGCCGCCAAGGGGCCAACACCTCGTTGACGCCGACACCGGCGAGCACGACCAGCGGCCGACCCGGCAGGCGACGGTAGCTGATGATGCGGTCGACGCCGTCGAACGGGTGCGCGGTGCGATAGCTGCCGGTGTCGGCGCGGCGCGTAAGCGCGATGAAGCGTGGCGTGGGTTCTATCGGCCGACCGATCATTGTCGACGGCAGCGCGGCCTGCTGCATGACCACGCCGTCCGTGCTCATGAGCACCGCCACGCCCTCGCGCCCGAGGTCGAGCGCGCTGGTCTGGCGGGCGATGTAGCCCGGTCGCAACGCGGCGACGACCATGCCTGCAAAGCGCCCGTCCGGCCGCTTCATGCGGCGACTGACCGGGATGAACCAGCGACCGGGTCCATCCGGCATCGGCCGTCCGAACGCGAGTGCGTCGGTGTTGCGCTGCTGGTGCAGCTGCAGGTGGCCCGCGATGGCGGCCTCGGCGCGACGCGGCATGTCGCGGCTGCGATGGACGATGCGGCCGCCGGCGTCGACCACCCACATTGCCTGCACGGCTGGCAGGTGCCTTGCCATGCCTGTGAGCATTTCCTCGGCGACGGTGGCATCGGCCGTGCCGGGGAGGGCCTGCGCAGGCGCGCTGCGCGCCACGATCGACATCGAGAAATCGATGTCATCGATCAGGCCGGACAGCTGCTGCTGTACGGCGAGCGCGAGGTTGGCGGTGTCGTCGCGCGCTTCATCGAGCAGCGTCTCGTGCGTGTTGCGCAGCGAGAAGAACAGGTTTGCGACGACGCCGCCGACGAACAGCACGACAACCGCGAGGATCAACAGCCGCAGGCTGCGGTCGCCACGGGCGATGCGATTGCGCACGCGCGGGCGCCGATGGGCGTATTCGAACCCGGCAATCAGCACCGTGGCGCTGGCAGCGGCCGCGATCCATCCGTAGAGATCCCCGCGCATGCCCGGCAGCGATGCGTTCGACGCGGCAGCAATCGGCGATACCAGCGCACAGGCAAGTGCTGCGGTGATCCGTCGCATTGGCCGAGGGTTGCGCACGCGCGCCCCCGCGGTGGGGTAATCCATAGACTGCGGCCATGCCGACGCCGTAACAGGCTCGACTTCCTGGGCGGCATGTCAGCAAGTGGCGATGCAAAAGCGGGTGAACACGAGCCGCGCGATCGATTGCGATTCGTGCGCGGTTACCGGGCTTTTGCGGCTGTTCGTGGCCGCCGAGGGCGGCCACTGCGTGCTATGGCGGGCTGTACGCAGCCGCATGGTGCGGCGTGCGCGGCGATCAGCCCAGGCGGTCGAACAGCGACAGTTGCTGCACGCGCAGCATGGTCCGCTGCGCGGCTTCGATCGCGGTCAGCTGCAGGCTGAGTCGGCTCGTGGCTTCGGCGTAGTTGACGTCGCGCAGATCGGACAGGTTGGTGCGGAGCGATTCGTTCTGCGCTTCGCGCTGATGTCCGGCCTCGTCGATCGCGCCGAGGCGGGCACCCGTGCCGGCACGCAGGCCGAGCACGTGGTTCTGTGCCGTACTGATATCGCCGAGTGCGCCGCCGATCAGGTTGTTCTGGCGTGCACGCTCGGCATCGGAGGCAACCGGCATGTCGAGCGCATCGGCCAGTTGCTCCAACGTCGCAAATACGTCGCGCGTCGGTGCCGGTTCGACCGTGAACGAATCGCCGACGGCGGGCGTGCCGTTCAAACGCGTCTGCACGCCGCCGAATGTGATCGACTCGCCGCTGGTGTATGCGCCGGTGCTCAGCACCGCGCCGCCGGAGTCGACGATGCGGTATGCGTCGGGTGCGGTGAATTCGATGCGCATCGGCGCACCGGCCCAGGTGCCGAAGTTGACCACCTGCGCGCCCTGCATCAGCACGTTGCCGGCGTTCGTCGATGCGGGGGTGCCGCGCACCGTGCCGTCGCCGGTGCGCACGCGCATGAACACGTCGCTGCCGGGCTCGGCATCGGCGAGCGCGAGATCGGGGCCGACGTCGAGCATGTTGCGGCCATCGTCGCCGGCGTAGCTGACGGTGCCGCCCGATTCGACGAACGGGCGTACGCCATCGACGCGGCCGGCAAACAGCGCACGGCCGGTGCCGTCGTCGCGGTTGGAGACCGACAACAGCTCACTGCGCAGGTGGCGGATTTCGAGTGCGACCATGCGCCGGTCGGCTGACGACAACGACGCGTTGTTCGCCTGCACCGCGAGATCGCGCGCGCGGCCGAGCAGGTCGCCGGAATCGCTGAGTGCGGACTCCTGTTGCTCGAGCCGACTCTGCAGCAGGCTGGCGTTGCGCTCGAAGCCGTCGAGCATTGCGACCGCATGGTCGATGCGCTGGGCCTGCGCGGCGCCGCTGGGGTCCTGCGCGGCGCGCGTGAGCTTGTTGCCCGTGACCATTTCCTGCTGGGTGCGGGCGACGTCGGACTGCCGCTTCAGCAGCCCTTGCAGCCCCTGCGAATGCAGGGCGGCGGTGGAGATTCTCAGGGTCATCGGCGGATCGCTCCGATCAGGGTCTGGAACAGGGTGTCGGCGGTCGCGATGACCTGCGCGGCGGCCTGGTAGGCCTGCTGATAGCGCAGCAGGTTGGCGGCTTCTTCATCGAGGTTTACGCCCGACACAGATTCGCGTTCGGCGACGACCTGGTTGTGGATCGCCTGCTGCGCTTCGACCGACAGCTCGGCGTGGCGGGCCTGGCTGCCGGCGCGTGCCGTCAGCTGGCCCAGGCCTTCGACGACGTTGGTGTTGCCGCCGTCGAGCATGCGGCGCTGGTCGAGCGCGGCCATGGCGCGCGCATTGCCGTTGTCGGCCGAGCGCGGCGGCGTGGGCGAGAGCGTGAACGTGTCCCCGGCCGCCGGCGCGCCTTCGAGCGCCAGGGACCAGCCGCCGTTCGCGATCGGCGAACCGGACGAGTAGGGGAACGGGCCGGCACCGTCGACCGTGTATTGGGTCGCATCGATGAATTCGACCGTCGCGCCCGAGAAGCCGGCGAACGCAGCCGGATCGGTGACCTGCGTGCTGAGCACGCGCGCCGTGCCGAGGTTGGTGGTGTCGGCACGGCCCTGTACGGGCGATGCGGCGGCGACGCCGCCCGGGTCACGCATCACGAGCTGCATGCCGCTGGCCGCGCCCGAGGTGGGGTTCAGCGCAAAGCGGTCACCCGCGCTTGCCGTGCCCGACACCGTGAGGCTGAGGCCGGACACGCGGAACGGGTTGGCCGACGTGCCGGCGCCGGCCATCGCGACCGCCGCGCCGGTGTCGGCGCGGTTCGCGCTCCAGGTGCCGCCGTCGAAGCGCAGCACGAGATCCGGAGACTGCAGCGCGCCGACATCGGCGACGGCGGCGGTGAACGTCGCAGTGCCGGTGTTGGCCGAGTGCGGCTCGGCGGTCGGGGTGCGCAGCGAGAACATGTTCGCGCCCGGGTTGCCGGCCGAGTCGATGCCTGCGCTGTGGACCTGGTTGAACGTGGTCGCGAACGCGGTCGCCAGGCGGCCGAGTTCGGCGCGCGCCGGGTCCAGCACGCGGTCGCGGAATTCGAGCAGGCCGCCGATCTCGCCGGAGACGCTGCCGGCCGGCAACTGCACCGTGCCGTTCGGGCCGGCGAGTGCGAACTGCAGGCGATCGGGGCGGTACGGGTCGGGCACCGTCGCGAGCGACGACACCTTGGTGCCGAGCACGACCGGCTGGCCGCCCCCGGTGAATACGTTGAGCGAGCCATCGTCCTGTGGCACCGTCTCGGCGCCGACGAGGCGGGCGAGCTGATCGATGCGCAGCGCACGGGCGTCGAGCAGGTCGGGCGCGGCGTTGCCACCGACCGCGACGATGTCGAGGTTGTATTTCGCGATCTCGCCGCTGAGGCGGTTGACCTCGGCGACCTGGGTCATCATGCGCTGGTTGGTTTCGCTGCCCATCTGCGAGAGCTGCGAATCGAGCGAGCGCCAGCGGCCGGCAAGCTGGTCGGCGGTGTCGAGCATCGCCGTGCGCGCGACCGTCGAGGTCGGCTCGGACGACACGCCCTGCGCGGCCGAGAAGAACGCCGACCACGGCTGCGAGAGGCTGGTCGCGGGGTCGGTCAGCAGCGCGTCCACGCGGCCGGCAAGCGACGAGACCTGCTGCAGCCGGCCCATTTCGCCGCTGCTGTCGATCTGGCGCGCGAACACCAGTCCGTCCGCGAGGCGCTGCAGCTTGGCGACTTCGACGCCGGAGCCGATCTGCAGGCCCACGACCGACGTGCCGGGCCGCGAAGCGAGTTCGACGCTCTGGCGGCTGTAGCCGGGCGTTGCCGCGTTTGCGACGTTGTGGCCGACGGTGCTGAGTGCGCGCTGGAACGCGAGCAGGGCAGAAGTACCGGTGGAAAGCACGCTGCTCATCATTTATCCCTTGGGTGTGACGCCGGGCAGGCCGGCCAACGCGCGATTGAGGGTGGCGCCGTTTGCGATCGCGCTGATCTTGGCGGCGTACGACGGGTCGGTCGCATAGCCGGCTTTTTGCAGCGCGCTTGCGAAGCCGTGGACGTCGTCGCCGGTGCCGCGGGCCGCCGCATACCGGCTGCCGCTGATCAGGCGCGCGTAATCGTTGAAGCTCTCGCCGGCCGAGCCGTACGCGCGGAATGCATCACGCACGTTCTTGCGCACGCCGTTGACGAACTCGTGCGTGCCCGAGACGACCTTCTCTCCGAGCCAGCGACCCGTCGCCTTGATGCCGAACAGGTTGTGCGACGTCGCCTGGCCGTTGCCGCCCGCCAGACGCCGGCCCCAGCCGGTCTCGAGCGCAGCCTGGGCGACCAGCGCCTTGGCCGGCACCTTGAGTTCGGCAGCGACCTTCTGCGCATGCGGCCAGATCGAGCGCACGAACGCTTCGGGGCTGCTGCAGTCGAGCGGGGCAGTGGGGTCACAGCCGACTTCGCCCGGGGCCGCGGCCTTCGGCATTGCGGGCAGCGGCGGCGCAGCCACCGGCGCCGAGGCCCGGATCGATACACCGCTGGTGGCGGGCGCGAGCGACATGGCGCCGTTGCCCGGCATTGCGAGGTTCAAGCCACCGGAGCTCGGCATCGCCATCGACATCGCCATTGGCGAGGCCGGCAGCCGCAGCGGCATCGGGCCGGTCGGCAGTGCCGCCGGGGCCGGTGCGGTGCTGCGTTCGAGCTGGCGCATGATCACCGGCGCCAGGCCCAGGCCACGGCCCTTGGTCAGCTCCTTGGAGAGCTGCTGGTCGTACATCTCGCGGTATGTGGTGTTGTTGCCGCCCAGCGGATCGCCGCCGGTGGTCGAGCGCATGGACTTGATCAGCATGTGCGCGAACTGGGTTTCCAGCCCACGCGCGGCCTCTTCCATCCGGGCGCGCGGCGTCTCGGTCGACGGGGTCAGCGGCAGTGGGGTGACGGATCGCAGGTGCATGTCAGCTCCGGTGCAAGTCACGTGCCGCAAGCGTGGGCACCACCGCGACGGCTTGCCGGCACGGCCGCAGATGCGGCGCGCCGGCCGGCAGAAGGGCATCGGCCCGTGCAGCACGCGCACGCCGCTGCCGACCTGCGGCCCTCGGTGATGGCGTGATGCTCGGGACGACGGAGACTTGCATGAGGGGTTTATCGGCAGCGAGCGCGCGAACTGCAGTGAGCCGGGCGCGGAGTGGGAGTCAGATCACTTCCAGTTCGGCGCGCAGCGCGCCTGCGCGCTTGAGTGCCTCGAGGATGGCCACGATGTCGCCCGGCGCCGCGCCGACCGCGTTGACCGCGCGCACGATCGCCTCCAGCGAGGTGCCGCCTTTGAACATGAACATGCGGCTGCCGTCGGCGTTCGCGGTGACGGTCGACTGCGGCGTCACCACCGTGGCGCCACCCGTCAGCGGATTGGGCTGGTCGACGTTGAACGTCTCGCTGACCGTGACGGTGAGCGAGCCGTGGGCGACCGCCGCCGGCATGACCGTGACGCTGCCGCCCATGACCACCGTGCCGGTGCGCGAGTTGACGATGACCTTCGCCGCGGACGCGCCCGGGCTGATGTCGAGAGATTCGAGCTTGGACAGGAACGCGATGCGATCGCCCGCGGGAGGCGTGATCTCGATCGTGACGCCGTCCAGCGCCTTCGCGTGGCCGGCGCCGAATGCCGCGTCCACCGCTGACACGATGCGCGCGGCAGTGGTGAAATCGTTCTGGTGCAGGTTCAGCGTGACGCTGCCGCCGGGCGCGGCGCCGGGCACCGCGCGCTCGACGATTGCGCCGCTCGGAATGCGGCCGCCGTTCGGTGCGTTGACCGAAATGCGCGAGCCGTCGCGGCCTTGGGCGCCGAAACCGCTGACGACCAGGCTGCCCTGCGCGATCGCGTAGACCTGGCCGTCGGCGCCCTTGAGCGGCGCCATCAGCAGGCTGCCACCGCGCAGGCTGCCTGCGTTGCCGATCGAGGAAACCGTCACGTCGATGGTCTGGCCCGGCTTCGCGAACGCCGGCAGTTCGGCGTGGATCGCCACCGCCGCGACGTTCTTGAGCTGCGGGTTCACGCCCGGCGGAATCGTGACGCCGAGCTGTTCGAGCATCGCCTTCATGCTCTGCACGGTGAACGGTGTCTGGCTGGTGCGGTCACCCGAACCGTCCAGACCCACCACGAGGCCGTAGCCGACGAGCGGGTTGCCGCGCACACCGGCGACCTGCGCGAGGTCCTTGATGCGCTCGGCCGAAGCCGGCAGCGCAGTAAATGCCAGCGCGAACGCGGCGAGCACGACGGAAAAACGGCGCATGGCGAAGCCTCAGTACGGGAACAGCGCGGAATTGAAGAAGCGGCCCAGCCAGCCCATCGCGTTCGAGCGCGCGAGCGTGCCCTTGCCGCCATAGACGATGCGCGCATCGCCAATGCGGTTGGACGCGATGCGGTTGTCCGGGCCGATGTCGGCCGGGCGCACCACGCCCTGCACCTGCACCAGCTCGTCGCCCTGGTTCAGGCGCATCATCTTTTCGCCGCGCACGAGCAGGTTGCCGTTTGGCAGCTGCTGCACGACGGTCACGGTGATGTCGCCGGCCAGCTCGTTGCTCTGCGTCGACACGCCACCGCCCGCGAACTCGCGGCTGCCTTCGACTTCGGCCTGCAGGATGTTGCGGCCCTTGTAGGTGACCGACGAGCCGGCGATGTTCGGCACCCCCATGCCCACGCCCGCGTCCTTGGTGACCGCCGTGTTGGCCCGGGTGCGCGACTCGGTGCTTTCCACCAGCACGATCGTCAGCAGGTCGCCGACGTCGCGCGCCTTGTTGTCTTCGAACAGGCGCAGGCGCGGTCCCTGCGAGGCGGCGTAGATCGAGCCGGTCGACGTGGCACCGGCGTTCGCGCCGGCATAGATCGAGCCGCCCGCGGCCGCTTGCTGCGCAGCGACGGCGGCGTGCGTGCCGGGCGCATTCGGCACCGGCGCGAACGGTTTGACGTCGCCCTGCAGCGCACCGACGGTCGCGCAGCCGGGCAGGGCGGCCAGCGCCACCGCCAAGACCAGCGCGTGACGGGCGAACTGCAGCGGGACACGGCTCATTGCGGCGATCACAGGTTGTTGTTGAGGTAGGCGAGCATCTGGTCCGTGGTCGAGATCGCCTTCGCGTTGGTCTCGTACGCACGCTGCGTTTCGATCATCGACACCAGCTCTTCGACCACGTTGACGTTCGAGCCTTCGAGCGAGCCCTGGATCAGCAGGCCTGCGCCGCCCTGGCCCGGTGCACCGCTCTGTGCGGGGCCGCTGGCGCCGGTTTCGACGTAGAGGTTCTCGCCCTTGGCCTGCAGGCCGGCGGGATTGACGAAGTCAGCGAGCGTCAGCGCGCCGACCTGGACCGGCTCGGGCTGTCCGGAGACCTGCACGCTGACCGTGCCGTCGGCGCCGACCGTCACGCTCTGCGCGCCCTCGGGGATCTGCAGGCCGGGCTGCACGGCGTAGCCCTGGTTCGTGACCAGTTCGCCCTGCGCATTGATCTGGAAGCTGCCGTCGCGCGTGTACGCGGTGCTGCCGTCGGGCATCATCACTTCGAAGAAGCCGCGGCCGTTGATCGCGACGTCGAGCGCGTTGCCGGTCTGCGCCAGGTTGCCCTGCGCAAAGCTCTTGGCGGTCGCCGACACGCGCACGCCGGTGCCGACCTGCAGGCCGGTCGGCAGCTGGGTCTGCTCGCTGGTCGCGCCGCCGGGCTGGCGCACGGTCTGGTACAGCAGGTCCTCGAAGCTCGCGCGGTCGCGCTTGAAGCCTGCGGTATTGACGTTGGCGAGGTTATTGGACGTAACCGCCATGCGCGTCTGTTGCGCATCGAGGCCGGTTTTGGCAATCCACAGAGCCTGGGTCATGGCGGTGATCCTGTTTCAGTCATGTGCGGTGGGCGAGCGCCGGAAAATCAGCGCGAGGACAGCAGCGAGTTCGCCGAACGGGCGTTCTCGTCGGAGGTCTGCAAGACGCGTACCTGCATTTCGAAATGGCGCGAGAGCTCGATCATCGACACGAGCGCCGTAGTCGCCTCGACGTTGCTGCCTTCGAGTGCGCCGGGGGTCATCGACGCGCCGGTCGCGAGTGCCGGCTGCACGTCCGGAGCGGGGCGGAACAGGCCGTCGTCGCCGCGCACCAGCTGCGACTGCGTCGCCTGGAAGACGCCGATCGTGCCGGCGGTCGCGATCGTCGCGGCGGGCTGGCCCTGCGGCACGACCGAGATCGTGCCGTCGCTGGCAATGCTCATCGAATCGTTCGGCGGAATCGCCACCGGCGCGCCGTCGGGGCCGAGCACCGGCAGGCCGCTGCGCGTAGTCAGCAGGCCGTTCGGCGTCACCTGCAGGTTGCCGGCGCGGGTGTAGGCGGTCGTGCCATCGGTGGCTTGCACGGCCAGCCAGCGGTCGGCATGCAGCGCGACATCGAGCGGGTTACCCGTGGTCATGATGTGGCCGCGGGCGCCGCTGACGCCGAGGTTCTGGAAACCGGCGTTGACGCGCGTGCGGTGGCCTTCGCCATCGATCGGCGCGGCCACCGTGCCGCTCATCGTGGCCTGGAACCCGACGGTGTCGGTGTTGGCGAGGTTGTGCGATACCGATGCCTGTGCGCGCAGCGAGGCGCTGGCACCGGTCATCGCGACATAAAGGGCACGGTCGGTCATGCGGGTTCACGGGTTCGCCAATGGCGTTGCGCGGAGCGGTGCAAGCCGCGTGCCGCGCTTGTGTCGGCTTCCCGCCGCGGCGCCGGACCTGCGTCGCGCGCAAAAAAAAGCCGCACCGGTGAAGGCGCGGCTTTCTGTCTGCAGCCCGCGTGCGGGACGTGCAGCGCGTCGTCAGCGGATGTTGATCACGGCCTGGGTGATCTGGTCCTGCGTCGAGATCATCTGCGCGTTCGCCTGGAAGTTGCGCTGCGCGGTGATCATGTTGACCAGCTGCGCCGTCATGTCGACGTTCGACGCTTCGAGCGCACCGCCCTGCACCGATCCGAAATCGGACGCGCCGGCCGCACCGCGGCGCGGCTGGCCCGACTCGAAGCTCTCGGACCACACGTTGTCGCCCTGCGAGGTCAGGCCCTGCGGGTTGGAGAAGTTCGTCAGCGCCACCTGGCCCAGCGGCGTGGACACGCCGTTCGTGTAGCGCGCGCTGACGACGCCTTCGGCCGAGACTTCCACGCCGCTCAGGCGACCGGTGGTGTAGCCGTCCTGCGACAGCGAGGCCACGGCGAAGCGCTCGCCGTACTGAGTCGAATCACCGAGTTCCAGCGTCATGCTCATCGGCACCGAGCCATTGCCCGGATCGTACGGAGGCAGGTTCACACGGCCGCCGACCGGTGCGACCAGGGCGCCGGTGCCCGAGTACTGCAGCGTCTGCGGGCCACCAATTGCATTGCCGTCGACGTACGTGTGCATCTGCCACTCGTTCGGATTGGCAGTCTTGACGTAGTAAATCGACTGGCTGTGCGACGCGCCGAGCGAGTCGTACACGGTCAGCGAGGTCGTGTGGTTGTAGGTCGCCGGGTCGTTCGGATCGATTGGGGTGATCGTCGGCGGCGTCGCGTTCGCCGGCAGGTTGGTCAGCACGTCGACCGACGCCGTGGCCCGCGGCGGGGAGTCGTTCGTCGACAGGCGCAGGTCGGTCATGCGGCCCATCTCGAAGCCCACGCCCGACGGGGTGGGCGCGTAGACCTGAAGGCGATGCCCGGCCGGGTTGACGACGAAGCCATCACGATCCGCACCGAAATTGCCGGCGCGCGAGTACACCTGCGCGCCCTGGTTCGACAGCGTGAAAAAGCCGCGGCCAGAGAGCGCCATGTCGAGCGTCTTGCCGGTGAAGTCGATGTTGCCCTGGCCGAACTGCTGCGCCACTTTCGCAAGGCGCACGCCGGCGCCGATCGCGTTCTGCGACCCGCCGTAGGCCGAGACTGCGTACACGTCGGCGAACTCGGCGCGCGATTCCTTGAAACCGGTGGTGTTCGCGTTCGCGATGTTGTTCGAGGTGACGTTGAGGTCGGACGAGGCCGCGTTCATACCGCTGAGCGAAATACGGAAACTCATGATGGGCTCCTGGGTGTCGGGGGCGCAGCGGCTCAGCCGATGCGGCGGACCGCGGACAGCGGATGGCTGCCGAGTCCGTTAAGGTTGAGGACGAGGCCGGTCGCTTCGATCGAGACGCTGTCCACGCGCGCGGCGACGCGGACATCAAGTGCTTCGGCGTCGGCGCCGCTGCCCGCGGCAGCGCGCACGGTGTAGCGGCCCGCGGGGGCGGCGTTGCCGTTCGCGGCGCGGCCATCCCAGGCAAACGGGACATTGCCGGCGCCGGTCGAATTGACGGTCATGCGCTGCACGACCTGGCCGCCCGCGTCGACGATGTCGACCTGCATCGGGCCCGCGCCCTGCGCGACGATCTCGCCACGCATGCCGGCACCGGCCTGCAGCGACACCGTCGAGGCGTCGACGAGCGCGTCGTGCCCGACTAGCGCGGCGGCGCGCAGGGTCTGGTCGGACTCCATCACGCTGGCAACCGCGCCGAGGGACTTCTGCATGTTCTCGATGCCCTGCACGGTGGAGAACTGTGCGAGCTGGCCGAGGAACTGCGAGCCTTCCAGCGGCTTGAGCGGGTCCTGGTTCTTGAGCTGTTCGGTCATCAGGCGCAGGAAGTCGGCCTGGCCCATGTCACCCGAGCGCTTCTTCTGCGGCGCGGCGAGCCCGAGCGACGTGAGTGCGTCGCTGTTGTTGGTGATCGTGGTCATGCGCACCCCGGTGCGTCAGGTGGAAAGGCGGGCACGTGCATTACTTGCCCATCATCAAAGTCGCGTTCGCCAATTCCTTGGCGGTGTTGAACACCTCGACGTTCGCCTGGTAGCTGCGCGAGGCCGAGATCATGTCGACCATCTGCGCGACAGGATCGATGTCGGGCGCGTAGACATAGCCCTGCGCATCGGCAAGCGGATGGCTGGGCTCGTAGCGCTTGATCGGCGCGGCCTCGCTCTCACGCACTTCGGTGATCTTTACGCCGTTCAGAGCCGGGTCGGCGCCGACGGCTTCGGCCGAAAACACCGGCTGCTTCGCGCGGTAGACCGCATCGGGCGCGCCGGCAATCGAATTCGCGTTCGCCAGATTGCTGGCGACGGTATTCAGGCGCACCGACTGCGCGGTCATCGCCGAGCCGGCGACGTCGAAGATGGGCAGGCTGCTCATGAGATCCCTTACTGACCGGTGATCGCGGTCAGCATCGACCGGACTTTGGATTCGACGAACGACATCGAAGCGCGGTACTCGAGCGCGGCCTTCGCGAATGCGGCGTTCTCGCGTTCGCCCTCGACGGTGTTGCCGTCGAGGCTGGGTTGCGTGGTGACGCGCGCGAACTGGGCGGCGCCGACCGCGGTGTTGATCGCGTCGCCGCCGGCCGCACCCGCGCCGGGTTGCAGCGCTGCGTTCAGCGCGGCGTTGAAATCGAGATCCTGGGCCTTGAAGCCCGGGGTGTCGGCATTGGCAAGGTTGGCCGCCAACAACTGCAGCCGCTGCTCACGCAGCGCAAGCGCAGTGCCGTGGATACCGAGAAAGTTCTTGCCTGTCAGTGAATCGCTCATCGCCCGCTCCCGCGGATGGATCTGCGGAAGACAAGGCAAGTGGCGTGCCACGAGCATCCAGTGGCGGCAACGATTCAGTCGGAGCAGGCGCGGACGGCCATGGGTGGCCCATCAAGCGTCCACCGCGCTTCGAGCTGCCCGCAGACGCGAGCAGGGCGATCAGATCGATGGCCGCCAGCAGCGGCCCTGTGCCGTGTGGCGGCCTGTCCCGGCCGCGGGCCGTCGTCGGGCGGCCCGGGTTTCGCTTACGCGAGCGCGGCGATCCGCGTTGCAATGCGGTCGGCAAGTTCCTGTTCGGAATACTTCGGCACGAAGTCGTCGGCGCCCACGCGCTCGACCATCGCCTGGTTGAACACGCCCGACAGCGACGTGTGCAGCAGCACGAACATATTGTTGAGCGCCGGGTCGCGACGGATTTCCGTCGTCAATGTGTAGCCGTCCATCGCCGGCATCTCGATGTCGGAAATCACCATCGCGTATCGATCCGACGGGCGCGTGCCCGACTGCGCGATCGCCTGCAGGTGCTCCAGTGCCTGGCGGCCGTCCGACAGCAGCGTCGCCGACAGGCCGAGCTGCTCGAGCACCCAGTGGATGCGGTTGCGCGCCACGCGCGAGTCGTCGACGACGAGCACCTCGCGCTGCACGTTCGCCGGCACCGCGAGCGGGGCGATCGTGATCCCGTCGGACTCGCGCGGGGCGGAGTCGGCGAGCACGCTTTCGACGTCGATCAGTTGGATCAGCTCGCCCTGGTAGCGGGTGACGGCGGTGAGGTAGTTCGTCTCGCTGCCGAGTTCCGGCGGCGGGTGGATGTCCTCGACCGCGATGTTGACGATGCGCTCCACACCGGACACCAGGAAGCCCTGGACCGAGCGGTTGAACTCGGTGACGACGAGGTAGCGCGGCTCGCCCGATTCGGTCTCGTGGCCGATCACACGTGCCAGGTCGAGCACCGGCACGGTACGCCCGCGCACGTCCGCGGCGCCCGCGAACGCAGCCGGCAGCTGCGGCAGGCGGAACAGCCCCGGCCGCGGCAGCACTTCCTGCACCTTGAAGACATTGACGCCAAAAAGCTGACGTGTGCCAAGGCGGAACAGCAGCAGCGCAAGCCGGTTGTGACCGGCGAGGCGGGTGCGTTGGTCGATGCGGTCCAGAAGATCTCGGCTCATGGCGGCGTTGTCGGCGGCCGCCACGCATCCTTGAGGGCCGCAGGCACGGCACGCAGGAAAGTGCGACGTCGAGCCCGCGTCGCGCGGTGCAAGCCTGTCCTTGCTCTATGGCAGCGCTGCAAGGCACGGCGCTTGCCTAGTCTTGGCATGGCACCGAACTCGCGCATCCACCCCTGGCCGATCCGAAGCATGACCGCGGCGCTCGTGCTGTTTGCGACATACGCGGCAGCCCGCACGCCGCATTCGGTCGACGACATCCGCGCGGCCGCGATCGCCGCGCTCGGCGCCGATCCTGCGGCGGCGACCGCCTCTGTTGCCGCGACCCTGCGCTTTCCGCAGTGCACGCAGCCGTTGGAGGCCGTCGCGACCGGTGCTCAGACCGCGCAGGTGCGCTGCGCCGACGCGCCCGGCTGGAAGCTCTATGTGCCGGTGCGCGTGCGGCGCGAAGCGGACGTCGTCGTGTTGCGCGGGCCGGTGCGGGCAGGGCAGCCGATCAGTGCGGATCAGCTTGTCGTGCAGCGGCGTGATCTCGGTGCCGGCACGGCACCGGCGTTCACCGATCCTGCGCAGCTCGTCGGCATGACCCCCTCGAAGGCGATGGCCGCAGGCACCACGCTGACAGCCACCGACGTGATGCAGGGCCCGCCGCTGCGGCGCGGGGACCCGGTCGTGCTGCTGACGCGCGTCGGCGGCGTGGAGGTGCGCATGGCCGGTCGCGCGCTGGGTCCGGCGGGCGCAGGTGGCATCGTGTCGGCCGAGAACGTCGACTCGCGGCGCGTCGTGCGCGGCCGCGTGTCGGCACCGGGCGTCGTCGAGATCATGCGGTAAGCAGACCATGAACGCGCCTCGTACGGTTCAGCTTAGAGCGCACCGGAGGATGTACCGCTCCGGACGTGCGCGGTCACGGTTGGAGCAGGTAAATGCCTGTTTTGACGAAGGTTTACGGCTTCGGGCGGTAGGCGCTCCGCGTCACTTTTGGCCCTCGGCGGGCTTTTCGCCAAGTCCCTCACAGATCCCTAAAGTTCTCTCAGCCCGAGCCGTTACTGGGCATATCCGAGGCTTAGTTGGAGTTTGTGATGACGAAGATCGACGGTGCTGCGGCGCCCATGCGAATGGTGGAAACCGGTTCAGCCGCGGCCGCGCAGAGCGCGCGCGCAGGTGCCACTCGCTCCGCTCCCGTAGCCGCCACACCCGAAGCCGACAGCCTGCGCCTGACCGGCGAGGCCACCGGCCTGCAGACCCTTGCGCGCGATCTGGGCGCTGCACCGGCCGGGATCGACATGGATCGCGTCAACGCGGTCCGCGCCTCGATTGCGGACGGCAGCTATCGCATCGACTCGCAGGCCATTGCCAACCGCATGCTCGACCTCGAGCGCGCGCTCTCCTGAGGAATTCCCCGTGTCCGACGCCTTGACCGAGCTGGAAACCGCGCTGCACGACGAGCGTCGCGCGTTGCTCGAGCACGATGTCGAGGCGTTGCTGCGCTGCACGCAGGCCAAGCTCGTGGCGGTGCGCGTGCTCCAAGGCATGCCCGCGGGCACTGCCGAGCCCGCGCGCGTGAGCCGGCTCAGCGAGCTCAATCAGGCCAACCACGTTCTCCTCGCGCGCCGCCGTCGCGAGGTCAGCTGGGCGCTGCGCCATCTCGGCCGCGTCGAGTCTTCTGCCGTGTACGATGCCTCCGGACAGCCCGGCGCCCGCCCCCAGGCGCGCTGTCTCGGAGTCGGATGAGTCACAGCACCACGTCACCGCAGCACCCCGTCTGGAGCGAAGACCTGCTCTGGGCGCTCTCGGTTTTCGATGCCGCCGTCCTGCTCGTCGACGGCGATCTGCACATCACGCACGCAAACCCGGCCGCGCACGCGCTCGCCGCGAAGGTCGATCCCGACCGGCCGGAGCCGGAGTCGCTGCTCGCACGCCTGCCGCGCGACGCCTGGCAGCCGGGCTCCGGCGTCGGCCGCTGGCGCAGCGACATCGCGATCGGCGACGCCATCGTGTTGCAGGCCTCGGCCTACTGCGGCCTGCGCCACGGCGAAATGCGCCGTTTCATCGTCATCGAGGACGTGTCCGAGCGCATCGCGCGCGAGCGTGAACTCACGAGCCGCCACGACGAGCTCGAGCGCACCTACCGCCGGCTCGCGAGCACGCAGGAGCAACTGCTGCAGACCGAGAAGATGGCCTCGATCGGTCAGCTCGCCGCGGGCGTCGCGCACGAGATCAACAACCCGATCGGCTACGTGCACTCCAACCTCGGCACGCTGCGCGACTACACCGGCGCGCTGATCAGCCTCGTCGAGGCCTACGGGCGCGAGATCGGCGACGAACACCAGGCCGCGCCGCAGCTACAGCAGGTGCGCGAGCGGCTCGACATCGACTTCATCGTCGGCGACCTGCCGCAGCTGCTCGACGAGTCGCGCGAGGGCATCGAGCGCGTGACGAAGATCGTGCAGGACCTCAAGGAGTTCTCGCACGTTGGCCGCGATGAGCCGATGCGCCCGGTCGACCTGCACAAGGGCCTGGATTCCACACTCAACATCGTGTGGAACGACCTCAAGTACAAGGTGCGGCTCGAAAAGCACTACGGCGAGCTGCCGAACGTCGAATGCCATGCCTCGGAGATCAACCAGGTCTTCATGAACCTGCTGATCAACGCCGGCCAGTCGATTGCCGAGCGCGGCACGATCACGGTCGCGACCGGCACCGACGGCGACGAGGCCTGGATCAGCATCGCCGACAGCGGCTGCGGCATTCCCGACGAATCGCTCGCGCGCATCTTCGACCCGTTCTATACGACGAAGCCGATCGGTCGCGGCACCGGACTTGGGCTTGCGATCTGCTACGGCATCATCGCCAAGCACCACGGGCGCATCGAAGTCAGCAGCCGGCTCGGCTTCGGCAGCACGTTCAAGATCGTGTTGCCGGTCAAGCAGCCGCGCCTCGAGAGCGCCGACGCCTAACCGCTGACGCGTAACCGCGCCGAATGCGCAAGGCACGACCGACGCGCCGGCGCCCGGCGGCTCGGCTGATCAGAACGCCGTCTCGCCCTGCGCGCGGCGTTCGTGTGCCCGGAATGCATCGCGGATGTGTTCGCGCAGCTCGTCGTCGTTCCAGGGCTTGGTCAGGAAGCGGTAGATCGCGCCGAGGTTGATCGCCTCGGTGATCGTCGCCAGGTCCGTGTAGCCCGACAGCACCATCCGCACGGTGTCCGGATATAGGTCCCGCACGCGGGTGAGGAACTCCGTGCCGCTCATGTCGGGCATGCGCTGGTCGGACAGGATGACCTGCACGCTGTTGCTCGCGAGCAGGTCGAACGCTTCGGCCACGCTGTTCGCGGTGAGGATCTGGTAGCCGTCGCGGCGGAACAGCCGCACCAATGAGCGCAGCACGTTCTCCTCGTCGTCGAGCAGCAGCAGCGTGCGCTCGGGCTTGGTCGCGGCGAATGCTTTCGGCAAGAGGAAACGGCGGCGGATGAGTTCGCCCAGTTCTTCGGCCGGCAGCGGCGGCGCGAACAGGTAGCCCTGGAAGAAGTCGCAGTGGTTGCGGCGCAGAAAGCCGAGCTCGGCTTCGCTCTCCACGCCCTTGGCCGTCACGCGCATGCCGAGGCGATGTCCCATCGCGATGATGCCGCGCACGATCGCGGCGCTGCGCGGGTCGCTCTCGACGTGGTGGATGAAGCTGCGGTCGATCTTGAGCCGGTCGAGCGGGTACTGCGCGAGCGCGGCGAAGCTGAGCCCGCCCATGCCGAAGTCCTGCACCGTCAGTGTCGTGCCGAGACGGCGCAGCCCCGCCAGCGTGTCGTAGACATCGCGCGCGTCCAGGCCCAGCACGCTTTCGGCAATCTCGAACTCCACCGATTCGCCGGGCAGGTTGAAGCGGTGCAGCAGCTCGCCGATCTGGTCGAGGCAGTCCGGTCGCGTGAGCATCGGGCTCGCGAGGTGCACCGACATGCTGAGGTAGTCGAGGCCCTGCTCGCGCCACTGCGCGAGCTGCCGCATCGCGCCCTCGGCCACCCAATAGCCCACGCGCGCCGACAATCCGACACGTTCGACGAGCTGCAGGAAGCGGTTCGGCCGCAGCAGCCCCTGTTGCTCGGTCTGCCAGCGCAGCACGGTCGAAAAGCCCGCGATGCTGCCATCGTGCGCATTGACGACGGGCTGGTGGAACAACCGGAACTCGCTGTTCGCGATCGCCTCGACGAAGCGCCGCGACAGGTCATCGCTCTGCGCCGGTGCGGTGTGCTCGATCGAAAACAGACCGACGCCGTTCGGGCCGTCGTGCTTCGCGCGGCGGATCGCCTGCTCGGCCGTGGCCAGTAACGAGGCGGCGTCCTGCGCGTGGTCGGGGTGGACGGCGATGCCGATCGACAGCGTGACCGGCAGCGAATAAGGCGGGATCGACAGCGGCGTCTCGAACGCATCGCGCAGGCGCTCGGCGAGCACGCTGCCGTCCGGCTCGTCATGGCGGTAGCCGATGCCGGCCAGGAACTCGTCGCTGCCGAGCCGCCACAGCCAGCTGCCGCTCGGCATCGCCTTGTGCAGCCGCTGCGCGATCGCGGCGAGCGCTTGATCGCCGACGAGTTCGCCCATGTTCTCGTTGATCGAGCGGAACCGGTCCACGTCGATGTGCAACAGCGCGACCCGGCGGCCGGTCGCCGAGGCAGCGGACAGCACCGTGTGAAGGTTCGGCCCGCCCGCGCCGAGCCGGTACAGCGCGGTGACCGGATCGACCGACACACCGCCGGATTCGTCGTATCGCTGTCGGATCATGGCCTCAGCTTAGCCGACGCCAGGGCGCGGTCCTGCACATGCCGATGCAGGGCCGGGGAGGGTCGATGCGCTGGCGCGAGCGTTGAGCGCGACCGCGCGACCGCGCGAGCGCGCAGCGCTTGCATCGGCCATGCGGCCCGCATCGAAGCGCGTCGCAATGCTGCACGGTGCAGTGCGACACGCCTGAGGGCGCTCATCGATGCCCCTCGTCGAACCTACTTCGCGGGTGCCGCTGCCGTCGGCGCGCTGCCGAAGTCACCTTCGGCCGCTGCGGCGAGGTAGGCGAACACCGCGTACGCCGCGACGTTCTGCGCGACCGCCTGCGGATCGATCTTGTCGAAGGTGTCGTCCGGCGTGTGGTGCAGGTCGAAGTAGTCGGTGCCGTCCTGACGCAGGTTCGCCCAGGCCATGCCTTTTTCGACGAACGGGCCCAGGTCCGGGCCAGGCCCGCCCTTGCCGGGCGTGTGCTCGATGCCGAGCGGCGCGAGCGCCTGCGCGATCTGAGCTTCGGCGGCCTTCGCATGCTCCGGCGCGGACGTCGCGAACGCGTAGATGCGGCCCGCGCCGAAGTCGCTTTCCGCCGCGATCTGATGGCGGGTGAGGTCGCCCGCGTGCTTCTCGGCGTACGCCTTGCCGCCGTGCAGGCCCTGCTCCTCGTTCGCGTACGCGATGACGCGCACGGTGCGCGCCGGCGGCTTCGGCAGCTGGCCGATCAACGCGCCGGCGGCCATCGTGATGCCGATGCCCGCGCCGTCATCGACCGCGCCGGTGCCGAGGTCCCACGAGTCCAGGTGCCCGCCGATGACGACGACCTCCTTCGGCTTGCTGCGCCCGGTGATCTCGCCGATCACGTTGTGCGAGGTCGCCGTGCCGTTCCAGCCCGCGTCGATCGACAGGCGCACGCGCTGGGGCCGAAGCGCGAGCAGGCGCGTGAGCTGTTGCGCATCGGGCACCGAGAGCGCGGCCGACGGAATCGGCATCAGGCCTTCGTCGAAGCGGGTGATGCCGGTATGCGGATTGCGGTGCGAGTCGGTGCCGGCCGAGCGCATCAGAAAGCCGATCGCGCCCTTGCCGATCGCGGTCGACGGCCCGCGGCTGCGCACCCGCGAGCCCGGGCCGTAGCCGCTGCCGTCGCGTGCGCGCTTCATTTCGTAATCGACGAACGCGATCTTGCCGGCAAGCGAGCTCGCGGGCGCCGCCTCCAGCGCAGCGAGATCGGCAAAGCGCACGACCTCGGCTTCGACCGTGCCGCCCGGGCTGCCGCCGAGCGCGCTCACCGTGAGCGGCTGCGCGTTCGCGCCGAGCACCTGCGCGCTTTCGCTGCGGCGCTCCCACTTCGGGAACGTGACCGGCTCCAGCCACACCTTGTCGTAGCCGAGTTCGCGGAACTTCGCTTCGGCCCACTTCACCGCGCGTGCGTCGGCTTCACTGCCGGCCAGACGCGGGCCGACCTCGGTCGTCAACGATTCGGTGATGCGGTATCCGAGCTCGCTTTCCAGCGCCTTCTCGCGCAACTGCGCGGCCGTCTGCAGCGCAGCGTCGGGAATGCGCGTCTCGCGCGGCGCCGCCTGCACGGTGCCCATCATCAGCCCGGCGCACAGGCCCGCCGTCGCCCACATCGAAGCCCGCATGGCATGTCTCCCTCGAATGAAGCCGCCGAGGGTATCAATCATGGGCTGCCGGCAGCACGACGCTGCCGCGCGGCCTTGTGTGCGCGATCTGGCTGGATCGCGCTGAACGGGGCTCGACAATGCGTGAACCTGCACCGGGCACCATGACGTCGCTGCATCCCGCAGCGTTGCATCGCGCACGAGGCCGGCCATGTCGAACGACACACCGAAATTCCAGAAGGGCGACGCCGTGGAATGGAACACGTCGCAGGGCACCACGCACGGCACCATCGTCGGCACGGTGACCGCAAGCGCGCAGGCAGGCGGCCACACCGCGCATGCAACGAAGGACGAGCCGCAGTACCGCGTGCGCAGCGACAAGACCGGCAGCACGGCGATCCACAAGCCCGGCGCGCTGCGGCCGTACAAGGCCGATTGACGCCCGAGCTCCAGCCCGGCGTCAGCCTGCGCGCGGCTGCTTGAGCAGGTCGCGGATCTCGCGCAGCAGCTTCACGTCCTCGGGCGTTTCGATCGGCTTCTTCTCGGCCTTCTCGTCTTCGTGGCTGCGCACGCGGTTGTAGACGCGCAGCACCAGGAAGATCACGAACGAGATGAGCAGGAAGTCGATCACGGTCTGCAGAACGTGGCCGTAGAGGATCGCGACTTCGGCGAGTTCCTCGCCCGTCGGCGACACACGCGCCGGTTTCACCACGTACTTCCAGTCGTCGACGCTGACGCCGCCGGTGATCGTCGCGATCGTCGGCATGATGACGCCGTCGACCAGCGCGGTGACGATCTTGTTGAACGCTGCGCCGATGACGACCGCGATGGCGAGGTCGACCACGTTGCCGCGTGCGATGAATTTACGGAATTCGCTGATCAGGCGCATGCCACCGGTCCTAGAGGAGTCAGGCCGGCGGCATCGCTCCCGTGACCCGGCCCGTGAGCGACACGATGTCGTCGAGGCGCGCCTCGAATCGATCACCCGGGACGAGCGGCCCTACACCGGCCGGCGTGCCCATGAATATCAGATCGCCCGCGCGCAACGCGTAGAGGCGCGAGAGTTCGTGCAGGATCTCGGGCACGGACCACACGAGGTCATGCAGCGCACCGTGCTGGCGCCGCGTGCCGTTGACATCCAGCGTGATCGAACGCGAGGCGAGTGAGCCGACTTCGCGCGCAGGCACGATTTCGCTGACCGGCGCGGACGCATCGAACGCCTTTGCGATGTCCCAAGGAAGGCCCTTGGCCTTCATCGCGGCCTGCAGATCGCGACGCGTGAGATCGAGCCCAATCGCATAGCCGAACACGAGGGCATCGGCCTCCGACGGATCAAGCACGCCCTCGGGTGCATCGGCGCCGAGCGCGACGACGAGTTCGACCTCGTGGTGAAGCTCGCGCGTGGCGCGCGGGTACGGCACGACGCCGTCAAGCACGATCGCGTCGGCCGGCTTCGTGAAGAACACGGGTTGCCCGCGCTCGGCGGGCGAGGCCGCAACCTGCGCGCCCATTTCGCGTGCATGGTCGGCGAAGTTGCGTCCCACGCAGTGGATGCGGCGCACGGGAAAGCGGCCGCTGGAGAGCGTGCCGCTGCCGCGAACGGGAATGCGCACTGGCGCCGGCACCGGGATCACGTCGGCCACGATCGTGACCGCCCGATCAATGCGAAGGCAGCACGGGCCGCGCGACGACGCGGTACTCGCCGTCGACGACGCGGGTGGCCGTGACGCGTTCGCGACGCGGGCTGCCGCGCAGCATCCGGTAACCCAGGCCGCACATGAGCATCAATGCACCGAGTGCGATGCCGACGACCGCAAGCACGGCCAGCAGCAGCACACCGACCACACCGAGCAGCACGCGCAGTGCGCGGTGCCGCGGCTTGCGCGGCTCGAGCAGCGTGCGCAGCGCGGACAGCACGTGGCGGGGATCGGGACGACGCGAGCCGAAGCGGCTCGACAGGAAGAGTCGGGCGTACGCGAACATCGGAGGGCACATGACACAATCGGCGCGGAGCCGGGACCGGCGAGTATCGATGCGACGCGGAGCAGGCGTGTGAGGGGTTCGTTAAACGGAGACGATGGTCACAACGAGCGCGGCAACGCGCAGCGCGAGTGGCTGATCGAGTTCGACCGCATCGCGGACGGCGGCTTCGCCGAGGTCGAGGCGAGCATCGACGACGAGCCCGAGTCGCTGGTGCTGTTTCGCGAAGGCGACGCGGTGCGCGCCTGGCTCAACGTCTGCCCGCATGCCGGCCGGCGTCTCGACTGGTCGCCGGGCCAGTTCCTCAAGAGCAAGGACGGCCTGCTGGTGTGCGCCGCGCACGGTGCGGGCTTCGAACTGCTGCGTGGCGAATGCGTGTCCGGCCCGTGCCGCGGCCAGACGCTGCGCGCGGTTGAGGTGGACGTGCACGACGGCCGGGTGTTCCTGCGGGCGAACGCCGCGCAATAGCGAATCGTCACCGGGCCGCAAGCCGGGCAGGGTGCGCGTCCGCGCCGTCAGAACAGCAGGTTGACCATCGCCACGATCAGCACCGTGTACAGCAACGACAGCGGCGCACCGATGCGCCACAGCTCGCGGGTCGTGTAGCCGGCCGGGCCGGTGATCATCGAGATCACCGGGTTCGACGCCGTCATGAAATTGTTCGATGCCGACAGCGCCACGATGAGCGCGAACGCGGTCGGGTTGCCGCCCGCGGCGAGCGCGAGGTTGATCGCGAGCGGCACGACGACGATCGTCGCGCCGACATGGCTGATCACCAGCGAGAACATCGTCGTCATGAGCCCGATCGACAGCTCGAGCAGCCACGTCGGCGTGTCGCCCGGCAATTGCTCGACCGTGTGCGCTGCGATCCACGCCGCGGCGCCGCTGGAATCCATCGCCCAGCCGAGCGGGATCAGGCTCGCCATGAGGAACACGGTCTTCCAGTTGATCGCGTCGTAGGCCTCGTCGATGTTGATGACGCCCGCGACGAGCATGCCGGCCACGCCCGTCATCAGCGCGATCGACACCGGCAGCCGTGACGAGAGTGCGAGCAGCATCGTGACCGCGAAGATCGCGAGCGCGATGCGCAGCTTGTGCGGCCGCTGCTCGCCCTTGGGGAAGTCGGTGACGACGACGAGGTCCTTCGTCTCCGCCGCCTCGGCGAGGTCGGTCCAGATGCTGTGCAGCACGAGCATGTCGCCCGCGCGCAGCGCCATGTCGCGCACGTTCTCGCGGCGCACGGTCTTGTCCCGGTTCACCGCGAGCAGGCTCAGCCCGAACTGCTTGCGCAGCTGCAGGTCGCTCGCGGTCTTGCCGATGAACTTCGACGTGGACGGCACGACGGCTTCGGAAATGCCCGCGCGGCTCGGGTTGAACAGGTCAGCGAAGTTGCGCAGCCGCGTGGCGAGCCTCAGCAGCTGGTTCTGCGCGAAATCCACGACCTGCTGCCGCGGGCCCATCGCGCCGATCACGGTGCCCACCCAGATGCGCGCGTCCGCGGACGGCGACAGCTTCGCCTCCTCGGTGCCGGTCTTGAGCGCGAGCAACAGCGGCGCGCCGCGCAGCGCCTCGGCTTCGCCGAGCGACATGCCCACGAGCGGGCTGTCGGCCGTGACGGTGAGCTCGTACACGTCGCCGTCGATGCCGTACGTCTTCGCGAAGTAACTTTGCGTGCGGCCGGGCGTCACCGACTCGCCGCCCTCGTCGCGCAGCTGCTTGTCGCCGAAGAAATGGAAATACAGCAACGAGGCCGCGAGCAGCGTCAGGCCGATCGGCAGCGGCGCGAACATCTTCAGCGGCTCGAGCGTGGCCGCGCCCGAGGGGAGGTTGCTGTTCGCGGCGAGCAGCAGGTCGTTGAGCAGGATCAGCGGCGAATTGCCGACCATCGTCAGTGCGCCGCCCATGACGATCGCCGCCGCGAGCGGCAGCAGCAGCCGCGGCAGCGACAGGCCCGTGCGCGACGACAGACGCGCGGCGACGGGCATGTACAGCGCCATCACCGACGGGTTTTGCATGAACGAGGAGTTGAGGCCCGCGACCGCGCTCGTGAGCAGCAGCAGGCGGCTTTCCGTGCCTTTCGCACGTCGCAGCAGCCAACCTGCCAGACGGTTGAGTGCGCCGGTTCGGTCGAGCCCGGCGCCGAGGATCATCGTCGCGATGATCGCAATGACGGCGTTACCCGAGAACCCGTTGAACAGCTCGTCAGGCTCGACGAGCCCGGACAGGCCCAGCAGCACGAGCACGACGAGCGCGACGACGTCGGCGCGGATGCGCTCGAACAGGAACATCACCATCGTGAAGCCCACCAGCCCGAGCACGAGCTTCATGTCGGTGGTGAGCGTCAGCGCGGTGTCCATCATGGAGCGCGCGAGTCAGAAGGCGGGTAGCTGAGCCCGTCGGGACCTAATGCAGGCGCGCAGGCGGACGCCGCATGCGTGCAGCCGGCCCGCGCCATGGCTTGGAAGCTGCACTGCATGTGTCTCGTCACTGGCTCCACGTCCCGATCCGAACCGCCCAACCTGATCCGCGCGCCCCGCGGGGAGCGCGAACCACGTGCTTCATGTCAACGCCTGTCGTACAGCAGGTCCCACACGCCGTGGCCCAGCTTCTGGCCGCGCGTTTCAAAATGCGTCTGCGGACGCCATTCGGGTCGCGGCACATGGCCGCGCGGTCCCGTGCGATTGACGAGCCCCGGCGTTGCATCAAGCACGTCCCACATCTGCTCGGCATAGTCCTGCCAGTCAGTCGCCAGGTGCAAGCGACCGCCCGGCGCAAGCTTGCGCACCAGCCGCGCGGCGAATTCGGGCTGCACGAGCCGGCGCTTGTTGTGGCGCTTCTTGTGCCAGGGATCGGGGAAATAGATGCGAACCTCGTCCAGGCTCGCATCCGCCACCTCGTTGTCCAGCACTTCGACGGCGTCGTGGTGGTACAGCCGCACGTGGTCGCTGTCGTCTTCGGCGAGGGCATTGAGCAGCCGGCCGACGCCGGGCGCATGCACTTCGACGCCGATGTAGTTGCGTGCGGGATCCTGGCGGGCGGCAAAGCGCAGCGCCTCGCCGTTGCCGAAGCCGATCTCGAGCACGCGCCGCGCGGCGCGGCCGAACGCCGCATCGAAGTCGCGCGGCGCGCCCCCGCGTTCGTTCGGCTCGTAATCCAGGCCGAAGCGCGGCCACAGCGCATCGAACGCGCGTTGCTGCGCGGGCGTGAACCGGCCCTGGCGCAGCACGAAGCTGCGCACCTTGCGGTGCCCGTCCTCGATCGTGAACGGCTTGGGCGGCGACTTCGCGCCCGGACTTGCGAACGGGTCGGTCATCGCGCTGCCGGCGTCGATCCACGGCGGCGGGCGCCTTGGTGGCAAAGGAAGCAGGGCATCGTCGCTCAGCCGACGAGGCCGTCGATCGGCGACGACGCACTCGCAAAGCGCTTGCGCGGAATGCGCCCGGCCTTGAATGCCGCGCGCCCGGCTTCGACCGCGAGTTTCATCGCGTGTGCCATGAGCACCGGGTCCTTCGCGCCGGCGATCGCCGTGTTCATCAGCACGCCGTCGCAGCCGAGCTCCATCGCGATCGACGCGTCCGACGCGGTGCCCACGCCGGCATCGACAATGATCGGCACGTTGGCGCTCTCGATGATCTCGATGAGGTTGTACTTGTTCTGGATGCCGAGCCCCGAGCCGATCGGCGCGGCGAGCGGCATCACCGCGACGCAGCCGATTTCCTCGAGCCGCTTGGCGAGGATCGGGTCGTCGCTGGTGTAGACCATGACGTCGAAGCCGTCCTTGACCAGCGTTTCAGCCGCGGCGAGCGTCTGCACGACGTCGGGATAGAGCGTGCGCTGGTCGCCGAGCACTTCGAGCTTCACGAGCTTGTGCCCATCGAGCAGTTCGCGCGCGAGGCGGCAGGTGCGCACCGCGTCGTCGGCGGTGTAGCAGCCGGCGGTGTTCGGCAGGATCGTGTAGCGCTCGGGCGGCAGCACGTCGAGCAGGTTCGGCTCGCCGGGGTTCTGGCCGATGTTCGTGCGGCGGATCGCGACGGTGACGATCCGCGCGCCGGCGGCCTCGGTGGCGAGGCGCGTCTGTTCGAGGTCGGTGAACTTGCCGGTGCCGGTCAGCAGGCGCGACGCGTATGGCGTGCCGGCAATGACGAGAGGGTCGAGATGGGCGGGTGCGGTCATCCGTGGATTATCGCACCGGTGTCGGCGGGCCGGGCCTGCGGGTTCGTGAATCCGCGGCTCGGTGTCGCGTCCCCGACCTCGGGTGCGCCGCGCGACGCGCCGCAGGTCCTGCGCCTGGTCGGCGAGGCAGCGGACGGAGGCTCGATTCGTCGGAAGCCGTGTCAGTCACCGGTGGTGCGGACCCGTGAGGGCGACTGACGCGGATCCCGCGGCCGTCAGCGCCCGCGGCGAATGCCTTTGCATCGGCCGACGAGCTGCGTTGGGCCCATGCGGCTTGGCGCCGCGCGAGCCGTTGGAATGTCCACACAGGGACGCTGCGCGAGCGGCCGCGCTCATCGTGCGTTGCCCAGCACCCGTTGGATTACAAGGTCGCCGCGAAAGCGCGCACGCTCATTCCGCGCGGCGCCGCGCTGTGGACGTTCGGCGCGCGGCCGCCAACCGGAGGATCGCTCACGCCGTCGCGTCAGCCACCGCCCAGCGCATGCACGATCTCGACACGATCGCCCGTCGCGAGCGCATGCTCGGCGTGGCGGCTGCGCGGCACGATGTCGCCGTTGACTTCGACCGCCACCCGGCGGTCGGCGAGGCCTTCGCGCTGCAGCAGCTGCAGCACGGTGAGGGCGGGGTCGAGCGAGCGAGGCTCGCCGTTGAGCACGATGTCCATTCCCCCATTGTCGCCTCGCCGAGCCTCGCACCCAAGCGTGACGCGCTGCCGCTTGTGCATCTTCACGCCGTCGTGTTTCGATTGCGCGCCATCCGTGGGCGTACGCGCTTGCGGGCCGGATCCGATCGCATCTCGACAAGGACCTTGAATGAAGCTGACCCGCACCGCCCTGGCGGCCGCGCTTGCGCTCGCCGCTGCGCCGACCTTCGCCCAGACGTACTCGCAGACCATTTTCTTCGGCGACAGCCTCACCGATTCGGGTGCGTTCCGTCCGCTCCTCGTCGCGCAGAACCCGGCGGCGGCCGTGCTCGGGCGCTTCACGACGAACCCGGGCCTGGTCTGGGCCGAGTACCTCGCGGATTTCTACGGCACCCGCGCCGATCCTGCGTTGCAGTATCGCTTGACGGGACTTCCGCCTCCGGACGCGCCGATCGGCGTCGTTACGAATCCGGGCGCGACGAACTTCGCGATCGGCGGAGCACGCACGGGCGTTCCGAATCCCACGGCCCTCGGCCCGGCGCTCCCGGTGACTGCACAGGTTGGCCGCTATCTCGCCACGACGGGCGGCAGCGCCGACCCGAATGCGCTCTATACGGTCTGGGGTGGCGCGAATGACCTGTTCTTTGCAGCACAGAACCCGCCTGCCGACGCGCCTGCCACGATTGGAGCCGCGGTGAGGTCCCAGATCTCCGCGATCGGAACGTTGCAGGCCGCCGGCGCACGCTACGTGCTTGTGCCTTCGATCCCGGATCTGGGTCTGACGCCGGAGGCACGCAGGCAGAGTGATGCCGCTCAGGCCGGTCTCACCCAGCTTGCCCGCGGCTACAACACAGCGCTCTACACCGGCCTCGCCACCGCCGGCCTGCGCGTGATCCCGCTCAACATGTTCAGCCTGTTCCAGGAAGTCGTGGCCAACCCGTCGACGTTCGGCTTCACGAACGTCACCGGGACCGCATGCCAGCCGCAGATCACCGCGCAGTCGCTGACCTGCCGCCCGGACACGTACGTCAACCCATCCGCGCCGTTCACCTACGCGTTCGCCGACGGCGTGCATCCGACGCTCGCCGCGCACGAAATCATCGCCGACTACGCAGTGTCGATGCTCGAGGCGCCGCGCCGCGTCGGCGTGCTGACGAACTCCGCCGCCGCCGTTGGGCGCGCGCGCGCCGACCGCGTGGCGACGCGCATGATCGGTGCGCCAGCGGGCGCGGGCGCCGGCTGGTGGGCCGACGTGCGCGCCGACGTGCAGCGCTATGAGCACGGCGACCTCTACGACGGCGCCGGCCCGGCGCTCACCGGCGGCGTCGACTTCACGTCGGGCAACCTCGTGTACGGCGCGTTCGCCGGCTTTGGCCGCAGCGGCATGGACTGGGGCCTGCGCGGCGGCAGCTTCGACCAGAGCGATGCCACGCTCGGCGCGCACGTCGCATGGCGCTCGGGCGGCGGCTGGGTCGATGCGCAGCTGAGCTACAGCCGCCTCGACTTCGACATCGACCGCACCGTCGTGCTCGGTCAGTCGGTGCGTACGCATCGCGCGTCGGCCGACGGCGACAACCTCGCGATGGGCGTGCAGGGCGGCTTCGAGTTCGGCGACGGCGCGCTGCGCCATGGCCCGGTCGTCGCGGCGCTCGCGCAGCGCATCGACATCGACGCGTTTGCCGAGGACCAGCCGACGTTGTCGACGTCGCTGTCGTATCCGGAGCAGAACTTCGACTCGCTGATCGGCAGCGTGGGTTGGCAGATGAGCCTGCGTGCGAGCGAGCATTTCGCTCCCTACGCCCGCGCGACGATCGACCGCGAGTTCGAGGACGCGCCGGCCGAGGCGTTCGCTCAGGCGCAGTCGATTCCGGGTTCGACGCCGTACGCGGTGCCGGGCGTGCAGTTCGACGACAGCTACGGCACGGTGCTGCTCGGCACGCGCATGGAGCTGTTCGGCTTCGATGCGAACGTGGGCGCAAGCCTCACCGTCGGTCAGGACGACGGCAGCAACACGACGGTGTTCGCGACGATCGGCCAGCGCTTCTGACACGGCCGCGGGCGGCGCTCGGTGCGCCGTCCGCCCGCGTTGCCACTGCGCGCAGGTGCGACGTACACTGCGCCGGCGCGGGTGTAGTTCAATGGTAGAACTGCAGCTTCCCAAGCTGCTAGCGTGGGTTCGATTCCCATCACCCGCTCCACATCGCCTGCACGGCGGCCCCGATTACGGTGGCCGCCGTTTTTGGTTTCGGCAATCGCGCATGCATTCGAGGACCCCGATGGCGAGGATCGTGCTCGGTTGGCGGGAGTGGGTGGCATTGCCGGACCTGCGCTTTATCGTGCGTGCGAAGGTCGACACCGGCGCGCGCACGTCCGCATTGCATGTCGACGCCCAGTGGCGCTTCGTCGAGGGCGGTGCGCCCTGGATCGGGTTTCGCCTCGGCCCCGAAGGGGTGGCCGGCTCGCTCGAAACCGCAGCGCCGATCGTCGACGAGCGCGAGGTCACCGACTCGGGCGGCCACACGACGCGCCGCGTCTTCCTTCGTTCGCGTCTTGCGCTTGCGGGCGTCGAGCGTGAGGTGGAACTCAATCTCTGTCACCGCGGCGGCATGGCGTTTCCGATGCTGCTTGGCCGCAGCGCGATGACGCGCACGTTCATCGTCGATCCCGCACGCTCGTTCCTGCACGGTCGCACGCCCGCGACCGTCGCCGTCGAGCCCGCTCTGGCATGTCAGGCCGCGTCATGAAACTTGCGATCCTCTCGCGCAACGGCAAGCTCTATTCGACGCGACGGCTGCTCGAGGCCGCGCGCGAGCAGGGGCACACCGCGCGCGTGCTCGACCCGTTGCGCTGTTACATGCGAATCGACTCCGACGGCTTTGCGATGCACTACAAGGGCAACCCGCTGTCGGGTTACCACGCGGTGATACCGCGCATCGGCGCGTCGGTCACGCGCTACGGCACGGCGGTGCTGCGGCAGTTCGAGCTCATGGACACGTTCACACCGAACCCGTCCGACGCGATCCTCAAGGCGCGCGACAAGTTGCGCAGCCACCAGCTGCTTGCGGCTCAGAAGATCGGCTTGCCGGCGACCGTCTTCGGCGACAACCCCGACGACACCCATGACCTGCTCGCGATGCTCGGCCCGCCGCCGCACGTCATCAAACTCAACGAAGGCACGCAGGGCGCCGGCGTCATGCTGACCGAGAAGCTCTCGGCCTCCCGCGGCGTCATCGAGGCGCTGCGCGGGCTGTACGCGAACTTTCTCGTGCAGGAGTTCGTGGCCGAAGCGAAGGGCGCGGACCTGCGCTGCTTCGTCGTGGGCGGCAAGGTGATCGCCGCGATGCGGCGGCAGGCACCGAAAGGCGATTTCCGCTCCAACCTGCACCGCGGCGGCACGGCGAAGGGCGTGCGCGCGACCGAGGCGGAAAAAGACGTGGCGGTGCGCGCGGCGAATGCGCTCGGGCTCGGCGTCGCGGGTGTCGACCTGATCCGCTCCGACCGCGGGCCGCTCGTGCTCGAGGTCAATGCATCGCCAGGCCTCGAAGGCATCGAGAACGCAAGCGGCATCGACGTCGCGGGCGCGATCGTCCAGCACGTCGCCGAGCGCCTGACGCAGCGCAGCAAGCAGCGCGCGGCCGACGCCGCGGCGCAGAAGCTCGGCGCCTACGGCCGCAAGGGATCCGCAGCCGGCTGATCGGCTTTGACGGGTTTTTAACGTTCGTTTAATCCCGCCGGCCCTAGGCTCCTGCGACCGCGATACAGCCCGAACGCGACCGGACCTCCCGGCCGCGGGTGGGCCGGTCACGGTGAATCGGGTAATCCCTATTGGCCCAGGCGTGGCGGCCCCGCGCCTGGGTCCTTGTTTTCAGGGCTGCCGAAGCGTCTTCTTTGCGCATGACGGTCCGCGGTGCGCACAAGCCGTGCGGACGGGTCGCGCTCACTTTGCACATGCACACGCCCGCGCCACACTTCGGGAACTTCGCCGCGGCGCCGCTGCTCCAAAGCGCGGTACCGCGATGACGCGCCCGGCGCGCCGGGCCTTTTTCCCCTCAGGACGACTCCATGCGCATCCTCGTCATTGAAGACAACCAGGACATTGCGGCGAACCTCGGCGATTTTCTCGAGGACCGCGGCCACACCGTCGATTTCGCAGCGGACGGCATCACCGGCCTGCATCTGGCCGTCGTAAACGACTTCGATTCGATCGTGCTCGATCTCAACCTGCCGGGCCTCGATGGCATCGAGGTCTGCCGCAAGCTCCGCAACGAAGCACGCAAGCAGACGCCGGTGCTCATGCTCACCGCGCGCGACAGCCTCGATAACAAGCTGGCCGGCTTCGATTCGGGCGCCGACGATTACCTCATCAAGCCGTTCGCGTTGCAGGAAGTCGAAGTGCGCCTCAACGCGCTTTCGCGCCGCGGCCGCGGCGTGCAGACGCGCGTGCTCAACGTCGCCGACCTCGAGTACAACCTCGACACGCTCGAAGTGCGCCGCCAGGGCAAGCTGCTGCAACTCAACCCGACGGCGCTCAAGATCCTCCAGTCGCTGATGGAAGCCGCGCCCGCGGTGGTCACGCGGCAGGAGCTCGAAACCCGCGTCTGGGGCGAGGAGCTGCCGGATTCAGATAGCCTGCGCGTGCATATCCATGGCCTGCGCGCGGTCGTCGACAAGCCGTTCGACACGCCGCTGATTCAGACGCGCCACGGCATCGGCTATCGTATCGCTGCCCCGGAAAGCGCCAACGGTCAATAAGTGACCCCAGCTCCCGAGCCGCCCGCGAGGCGGCCCAAGGCGCGCTACCGGCGACGGTTGCGCAGCCGCATCATTCTTGCATTCGTAATGCTCGGGTTCGGGCTGATGTTGCTGTTCGCGTTCGCGACCAACTGGACGCGCAATCGCGTCGAAAACCAGCTCGTCGAAGACGTGATGAACCGCAACATCGATGCGTTCGCGGAGCAGTACTACGCTCAGCCCGGGCAGAAGCCCGAGTTCAGCGTGCAACAAATGCTTGGGCGGGTGGTGCGCCGCGAGCGTTTCGAGGAGCTGCGCGCCGAGCAGCCGGACTGGTACTCGCTGCCCGACGGCATCCACACGCTCAACGGCAAGAACCCCGACGGCACGCCGTTCTCGTACAAGCTCGCGGTGCGCAAGACGCCGGACGAGTGGTTCTTCCTTGCCTACGACATGACGCAGGCCGGGCGGGGCGAGGCGCAGTTCAATCGCGCGATCTTCGGCGCCGTGGTCGTGTTCACCGGGCTGTCGTTGCTCGTGGGCTGGTGGGCGGCTTCGCGCGTGATGAGCCCGGTCTCGGAACTCGCGCGTCGCATCCGTCGCTCGGGCCGCAGCGCGCAGCCCGAATCACTCGCGAGCCATTTCTCCGACGACGAGGTCGGCCAGCTGGCCGCCGCGCTCGACGACTACGCCGCGCGCCTCACGCACGTGGTGCAGCGCGACCGCGAGTTCAATGCCGACGTGAGCCACGAGCTGCGCACGCCGCTCGCGGTCATCAAGGGCGCGGTCGAATTGCTCCTGAGTCGCAGCGATGTCGACGAGAAGACACGCAGCCGTCTGCAGCGGATCCAGCGCGCCGAGCAGCAGTGCACTGACCTCATCAGCGCGCTGCTGCAGCTCTCGCGTAATGAACGCGCGACCGGGCGCACGGACGTCGCGAAGCTCTGTGAGCAGCTGCTCGACATGCATCGGGCGCAGATCGGCGGCAAGCCGCTGCAACTCAAGCTCGAAGGCGAGCGCGGGCTCGTCGTCGACGCGCCGGAGGCGGCGGTTGCCGTGGCGCTGGGCAACCTCATCGGCAATGCGGTGAAGTACACGCCCGCCGGCGACGTCATCGTGCGGCTCGGGCCGACGTTTGTGCAGGTCATCGACTCCGGCCCGGGCCTCAGCGCGGAAGACGCCGCAAAGCTGTTCGAACGCGGCTACCGCGGCACGCACGCGGGTCATTCGCAGGGCGGCGGCATCGGGTTGTCGATCGTGCGCCGGCTGTGCGACCTGCACGGCTGGGATGTGCGGGTCAAACCGGGCGAAGAGACGGGCGTCATCGCGACGCTGACGTTCACGCAGCGCAATACCGCGCGCGAGGTGGTCGCGGGTTGAAGCGCATGTGAGGCGCGCGAGGGAGCGGGCGGGGCGCCCGCTCAGGCGCGGCGGAGTGACTTGCCGGCGCCGAAAGGCCGGATGCATTGGGTATCCGCATCCGCCCCTGTTTTCAGTTCGTCGTGAGCGCTGCAGCGCGATGCCGTTTTTCGGCACCGCGCTGTGCAGCCCGCTGTCGCTTACAGTGGATCGAGCCAGCCATAGGTGTCCCGCGTGCGGCCGTCGAACAGGCCGAAGAACAGGTCCTGGATCTGCCGCGTGACCGGGCCGGGCTTGCCGGCGCCAACCTGGCGGCCGTCGACGGAGCGGATCGGCGTGATCTCGGCGGCGGTGCCGCACATGAAGAGCTCATCGCACAGGTACAGGTATTCGCGCGGCAGGTCGCGCTCGACCACCGTGAGCCCGGCATCGCGCGCCAGCGTAATGATGGTGTTGCGCGTGATGCCATTGAGCAGCGCCGCGCTCACGGGGGTGGTGTGCAGCGCGCCGTCGAACACGAGGAACAGGTTCTCGCCCGCGCCTTCGCTGAGCAGGCCCGTGGACGCGAGCGCGATGCCTTCGCCGAAGCCGAGGCGGCGCGCTTCGCGTGCGACCAATTGGCCCGAAAGATAGTTGCCGCCGGCCTTTGCGCCTGCGGGAATCGTGTTCGGTGCGAAGCGCTGCCAGCTCGAGACGCAGGCGTCGATGCCGGCCTCGAGCACGCCGTCGCCGAGGTAGGGGCCCATGAACCACGTGGCGACCGAGACATCGATCGGCGTCTCGGCCGACAACCCGAAGCCGCCGAGGCCGCGGTACGCGAACGGCCGCAGATAGGCCTTCGTGAGTCCGTTGCGCTTGATCACCTCATGGCACGCGGCGTTGATCTGCTCGAGTGTGTACGGGATCTGCATCTCGTAGATCTTCGCGGACGCGAACAGGCGCTTGTTGTGGTCGTTGAGGCGGAAGATCGCGGGCCCGCTCGGCGTTTCGTAACAGCGGATGCCCTCGAACACCGACGAGCCGTAGTGCAGTGCATGCGACATCACGTGCGCGGTCGCGTCGGCCCAGCGCTTGATTTCGCCGTTGTGCCAGATCCATTCGGGGTACTGCATGCGGGGCCGTCCGTCGGGAAAGGCGGCTATTGTGCCCGTTCGCGCGAGGCCTCGACTGTGCCCGGCCTGCTCAGCCCCGCAGCCACCAGCATCCGAGGTGGCGGTGCAGGCCGAACGCCGCGCGTGCGGGCGTGATGCCATTGCGCTGCGTCTGCTCGAAGCGCAGGCCCGTCGGCGGTCGACGCCACGCGTCTGCATCACTCGTGCCGGCAGGCATGATCGGGACGATGTCGACGAGCGGCCGTTGCGCGATCGCGTCGAGCCGGCCCAGCGTGGCATAGGCCTGCGCATTCGACATGCCGGCCCAGTGGTAGTACGCCGCGAGCCGGTTCGGGTCGCGGGCATTGATCGCGTCGCCGACCTCGAACACGAGATCACGCAGGGTGCGTGCACAGCCGGCGCGGTGCGTCGAACGCAACGCGGGCCGCTGCGGCGCTGCCCGCTCCTGTGCGCCAAGGTCCTCGCAGCGACGGTCCGTGTAGATGACCTGTCCCTCGGCAGTAACGCAGCGACGGACCTGCGCCTGTGCATCCGGCGCGGACGCGAAAGCGATCAGCAGTGCGAGGCCGGTGCAACGACGTAGGGATCGAGCATGCATGCGTGCAGCCTAACGGCCCCGCCGCACGCGGGCGATCCGGGACGCTCGGCCGGTTCAGGCGCGGTGGCTGCGGTCGCGGAAGCGCACGAAATAGCAGCCCGCATAGCGCTGCACGTCGAAGTCGACGACTTCGTACGCCGTGCCCTGGCCGAACTCGAGCTGCAACAGGCCTGCGGTCCCATCCGGACGTGCAAGCGCCGGCGCCTGCGCGTCGACGAACGAGGCGGGGCCGATCGTGACGTCGAAAAACTCCACCTGCCGGACCGGACGGCTGCCGAGCCGTTCAAGCCGAGCGAGCACGGGTTGCGCCTGTGCGTGGGTGTGGCCCACCCAGTGGTAACTCTCGGAGACGCGGTTCACGTCGCCAAGCGCGAGGGCGCCGTGCAGATCGCGCGCGAGTTGGCCCGGCGAGCGTGCGCAGCCTGCTGCAGGCGAACGGCGCCCGGGCGCAGCCGGCAGCGGCATCGCGCCGGGATTGTCGAGGTCGGGGAGGGTCGCTGGGTCGCGATCAGTCGCAAGCCGGGCGAGCAGTTCGCCAGGAATCGGCACATGTCGCGCACCCAAGGCCGCACAGGGTTTGTCCGTGTAAATCGTCTGACCGTTCGCCCCTTCACACCGGACCAGGCCAGTGCCCGCCTGCGCCGCTTGGGGAGCGGGCAGCGCGAGCGCGCACAGCGCGGTCAGGCAAGCGGCAAACGGGAGCGTTCTCATTGCACGGCAGCCACATCGGAAACGATTCCGATGCTCCGCCTGCCACTGTCAACGTCCGGTGCGAAAACGTGCGTTTGCGCTGAACGCCGGCCTAACTCAACCGATACGCGCGAGCACGTTCATGGTGGGTTTCGACAAATTCAACGTGTAGAAGTGGAGGCCCGGCACTCCGGCGTCGATCAGTCGACGGCAAAGCTGCGCGACCACGTCCGCCCCGAACGAGCGCACGCTTTCGACGTCATCGCCGTAGGCCAGCATGCGTTGGGCCACCCATCGCGGGATCTCGGCGCCGCACAGCTCGGAGAAACGGCGGATCTGGCTGAAGTTCGCGATCGGCATGATGCCCGGCACGATCGGCACGTCGATGCCGCGCGCCCGCACGTCGTCGACGAACCGGAAATAGGCGTCGGCGTTGTAGAAGTACTGCGTGATCGCGCCGTTCGCACCGGCGTTGACCTTGCCGATGAAGTGCTCGAGATCGACCCGGGCGTCGCGCGCCTGCGGATGCGTTTCGGGATATGCGGCGACTTCGACGTGGAAGTGGTCGCCGGTTTCTTCGCGGATGAAGCTCACGAGCTCGTCCGCGTAGCGCATCTCGCCCGCGCTCACCATGCCCGACGGCAAATCGCCGCGCAGCGCGACGATGCGCTTTGCGCCCAGCGCGCGGTAGAGCTTGAGCAGGTTACGGATCTCCTCGCGCGAGCCGCCCATGCAGGTCAGGTGGGGCGCGGCCTCGAGCCCGTCGGTGCGCAACTGGCGGATCGTCTCCGGCGTGTGGCTCAGCGTCGAGCCGCCGGCGCCGAACGTCACGCTGACGTAGTCCGGGCCGCGCGTGCGCAACTTCGCGACGGTCTTGTCGAGCTGGGCCTGCTGCTCGGGCGTCTTTGGCGGATAGAACTCGAAACTGATGGGGACCATGGCGCGTTTTCCCGGAAGGCGCGGCATTGTATCTCTGCATCGCGATGAAGAGAACAATGGAAGCGCCGCCGCTTACGGACGCGATGGGCCGCTCGTCACTTTTCCGACTCTGCCGGCGCGGCGCGGCGGCAGGCTGCATCCACATTCGATGGAGCACCGCCATGCGCCTTACCCCTCGTACGATCCGCCCGGCCCTCGTCCTGGCTCTCATCACCGCCGCAAGCGGCGCCCACGCCACGGACCGCTTCAGCGACCTCAGCGTCGAAGTCGTCGGCGACGGCCGCCCCGTGCTCATGATTCCCGGCCTCAACAGCGCCGCCGACACCTGGCGCGAGACCTGCCAGGCGCTGCAGCCGCAGGTGCAGTGCCACCTCGTCCAGCTGCCAGGGTTCGCCGGTGCGCCTGCAGCGAAGCACGATGCCTTCCTGCCGGCGATGCGCGCGCAGCTTGTCGAGTACGTGCGCAGCCGCAAGCTCGCGAAGCCTGCGGTCATCGGTCACAGCCTCGGTGGTGTGCTCGCCCTGCAGGTGGCGGTCGAGGCGCCCGACGCGGTCGGCCCGCTCGTCATCGTCGACTCGCTGCCGTTTTTCGCCGGCGTGATGAATCCAAAGGCGACCGCTGCCTCCGTCGAGCCCATGGCCGCCGGCATGCGCGCGCAGATGCTCGCGGCCGACGACGCCACCTATGCGAAGAACGCCGAAGCCGCCGTGCGCGGCATGACGCGTGACCCGGCCCGCACCGAAACGCTCAAGACCTGGGGCCGCGCGAGTGAGCGCGCGACGACATCGCAGGCGATGTACGAGCTGATGGTCACCGACCTGCGCCCGCAGCTGTCGAAGGTGAAGTCGCCGACGCTCGTGCTCGGCGCGTGGGCCGCGTACGCGCCGATGGGCTCGACGAAGGCGTCGACGGAAGCGATCTTCCGCACGCAATACGCCGGCCTCGACGGCGCGCGCATCGAGATGAGCGAGGGCGGCTACCATTTCCTCATGTGGGACGACCCGACGTGGCTGCAGTCGAACGTCCGCGACTTCCTCGCCGCGCATCCGCAGACGAACTGACGAGCCGACATGCCGACCGCCGCCTTGCGCTTCGGATTGATCAACGCGGCGGTCTGGTGTGTCTACGGCGCGGTGAGCCTCGCGATGGGGCGCGCGTTCGCTGGCGGCGAGTCGTCCGGCTACACGCTCGTCGTGATCCTGCTGACGGTGCTCCTGTGGACGGCGAGCGCGTCGCTGCGCCGCGTCGCGCTTGCCCGCGGCTGGCTTCGCTGCGAGCCGCTCGCACTGGCGTGGCGGCTGGGCTTCGCGGTCGCGGGGCTCGCGCTGCTCGTGCAGGCGGGCATCGCCGTGGTGCTGTTTTTTGCGCTCGGGCAGGGGTGGGTCACGCTGCACGGCACCGGCGCGCGCTACAGCGTTGGCGCGGCGTTTGGATACTGGGTCAACACGGTGATCATGCTCGCGCTGTGGACGGGTGTCTGGGCCGGTCGCCGTATGCTGCGCCGTGCTCGAGAGAGTGAAGTCGCGGCGTTGCGCGCCGAATCCGCCCGCAGCGCGCTTGAACTCGATGCGCTGCGCGCGCGGCTCAATCCGCATTTCGTGTTCAACGCGCTCAACAACCTGCGCGCGCTGATCCTCGAGGACCCCGGGCGCGCGCGCGAACTCGTGACACGCCTGTCGTCGACGCTCCGACACGCACTCGAGCACAGCCAGCACGAATGGACCACGCTCGGCGAGGAGATCTCTGTCGTGGGCGATTACCTCGCCGTCGAGCAGGTGCACTACGAATCGCGCCTGCAGCCGCGCATCGACGTGTCCGACGCGCTGCACGGCGCTCGGCTGCCGCCGATGGCGCTGCAGTTGCTGGTCGAGAACGCGATCAAGCACGGCATTGCGCGCACGGCCGGCGGCGGCGTGCTCGCGATCGACGCCGAACGCCGCGGGGACGTGCTCATTGCGCGCGTGACCAACGCCGGGCGCCTCGACGACGGCGCGCGTGCCGGCACCGGTGTCGGGCATGCGTTTCTGCACGAGCGCCTGGCCCGCATCGGGGGCCGCTTCGAGCTGTCGGAGCACGACGGTCGCGTTATCGCCACCCTGGAGATCCCGCAATGACAGTGCGCGTGCTCATCGTCGACGACACGCGCCTTGCGCGGCTCGAGCTGCGCACGTTGCTGCGCGATATCCCCGACGTCGAATGCGTCGGCGAGGCCGACGACGTGCCCCCCGCGCAGGCGGCGATCGAACGCCTGCAGCCCGACGCGGTGTTGCTCGATATCCAGATGCCGTCGGGCACGGGCTTCGACCTGCTCGAGCGCCTCGACGTCGCACCGTGCGTGATCTTCACCACCGCCTACGACCAGTACGCGCTGCGCGGCTTCGAGGCAAACGCGCTCGATTACCTGCTCAAGCCCGTGCAGGCCGACCGCCTCGCGGCGGCGCTGCAGAAGGCACGCGCGGTGACGCGCGAGCCCGTGGCGTCCGCGCGGGAACTGCTGCGCGCGGATGATCAGGTCTTCCTGCGCGATGGCGAGCGGTGCTGGTTCGTGCAGCTCGCCCATATCAGCCGCATCGAGGTCGATGGCAACTACGCGACCGTGCACTTCCGCGGAGAGAAGGCGATGCTGGGCCGCAGCCTCGCGACGCTCGAGGGACGGCTCGATCCCGCGGTGTTCTTTCGTGCGAACCGCAACACGCTCGTGAATCTGCGCCTGGTGCAGGCGATCGACCTCTCGGTGGGAGAGGGCTACACGCTGACGATGAGGGACGGCGCCGAGGTCGAGGTCTCGCGACGGCAGGCCAGGGAGCTTCGCGAGCGGTTGGCGCTGTAAGCCGAAGACCACTTCGCGAACCAAGCATCGACACACGATTCCCGGGTCAGCGCTCGCGCCAGCGGATGTACGAACTCGGGCGATGCGCGCGCTGGACTGTCGCGGTGTGCTGTGTGACGACGCCTGACGTTCGTGCGTCCCGGCCCAGGGCTGCCACGCCTCCACCAAAAAGAAACGGGCGCCGAAGCGCCCGTCTCGATGCAGCCGATGCGCGGATGCGCGATCAGTAGCGGTAGTGGTCCGGCTTGTAAGGGCCTTCGACCGGCACGCCGAGGTAATCGGCCTGCTCAGCGGTCAGCGTCGTGAGCTTCACGCCGATCTTCTCCAGGTGCAGGCGCGCGACTTCCTCGTCGAGCTTCTTCGGCAGGATGTAGACCTTCGGCTCGTAGCTGTCCTTGTTCGCCCACAGGTCGATCTGCGCGAGCGTCTGGTTCGAGAACGAGTTCGACATCACGAAGCTCGGGTGGCCCGTCGCGCAACCGAGGTTCACGAGGCGGCCTTCGGCGAGCAGAAAGATCGAGTTCCCGTTGTTGAAGGTGTACTTGTCGACCTGCGGCTTGATGTTCGTGTGCTGCGCGCCCGAGGCGTAAAGCGCATCGACCTGGATCTCGTTGTCGAAATGGCCGATGTTGCAGACGATCGCCTGGTCCTTCATCTGCTTCATGTGCTCGAGCGTGATCACGTCCTTGTTGCCGGTCGTGGTCACGTAGATGTCGCCGCGGCCGAGCGTGCTCTCGATCGTGTTGACCTCGAAGCCTTCCATCGCCGCCTGCAGCGCATTGATCGGGTCGATTTCGGTGACCACGACGCGGGCGCCGTACGCGCGCAGCGAGTGCGCCGAACCCTTGCCGACGTCGCCGTAACCGCAGACGACCGCGACCTTGCCCGCGAGCATCACGTCCATTGCACGCTTGAGGCCGTCGGCCAGCGACTCGCGGCAGCCGTAGAGGTTGTCGAACTTGCTCTTCGTGACCGAGTCGTTGACGTTGATCGCCGGCACCAGCAGCTTGCCCTGCTGCGAGAGCTGGTACAGACGGTGCACGCCGGTCGTGGTCTCTTCTGAGACGCCCTTCCATTCCTTGACGACGCCAGCCCAGAAGCCCGGGCGCTCTTTCGCGACGCGCTTGAGCAGGTTCTTGATGACCTGCTCCTCGTGCGACGCGGAGGCGCTGTTCACCCAGTTGGTGTCGCCCTGCTCGAGCTCGTAACCCTTGTGGATCAGCAGGGTGACGTCGCCGCCGTCGTCGACGACGAGCTGCGGGCCTTTGCCGCCCGCGAACGACAGCGCATCGAGCGTGCAATCCCAGTATTCCTCGAGCGTTTCACCCTTCCACGCGAACACCGGCGTGCCCGACGCGGCGATCGCGGCGGCGGCGTGGTCCTGCGTCGAGAAGATGTTGCACGAGGCCCAGCGCACGTCGGCGCCGAGATCCTTGAGGGTCTCGATCAGCACCGCGGTCTGGATCGTCATGTGCAGCGAACCGGTCACGCGCACGCCCTTGAGCGGCGCATCCGGTGCGTACTTGTTGCGGATCGACATCAGGCCGGGCATCTCGTGCTCGGCGATGTCGATTTCCTTGCGGCCCCAGTCGGCCAGCGAGATATCGGCAACCTTGTAATCGCCTTCGGTCGAGAAGGTCTTGGGCATAGCGTTCATACGTGCTCCGAAGTGGGCGATACGCCGTGGTCGAACAGGCGGATCGCGGACATCGGGCGCCGTTTACAGAAGAGATTTCGCCGAGCCTGGCCGTTGCCTTAAAGTCCGCACACGAATGTGCGGGCTTGGCGGAAGAATCCGCACGGTGCAGCGGTCGCAGCGCCCCTCGGTGAATCGCCACAATTGTACCGGCTCGGGCGCCGCCCAGCCGATATGCTCGGGGTCGCGCTAAGGGACGGGCAGGAGATGTGAGCCGCGTCCCGTTGCGGACACCTCCATTCCAACGGTCGCCCATGAACAAGATCGCGCCGCGGCGCTCCGCCGCCATCCTGCTGCTCGCCCTGCTGCCGTGGTCGACGCTCGTCGCCCAGGCGCCTGCCACGGTTGCGCCCGCTCCCGCAGAAACGGCCGCCGGTGGCTACCGTCTGCCATCGGCTGCGCTCAAGGCCATCGTCGATGCGCCACGCCCGCCCCAGTTGCTGCTCGGCCCGAAGCGCGACCTCGCCGCGCTGATGCAGGTGCCGCCCTTGCCGTCGATCGAAACCGTCGCCCAGCCCGAGCTCAAGCTCGCCGGGATGCGCATCAACCCGCGCACGTACTCGGACAGCCGCTTCAGCTTCGGCAGCGACCTGTCGCTGATGGAGGTCGGCTCCGGGAAGGAACTGCGCATCGAAGGTCTGCCGCAGCCGCTGTCGATCGCGACCACCGCATGGTCGCCGGACCAGTCGCAGCTCGCGTTCAACCATGTCGATCCGCGCAGCGGGGCGAACGAACTCTGGGTCGTCGACGTCGCGACGCGTCGCGCGCGGCGCATTGCGGGCGACCTCAACACCGTTGCCGGGCGCGGGTACCACTGGCTCCCCGACAGCCGGCGCCTGCTGGTGACGCTGCGCGCCGGTGGTGAAGCGCCGGTGTCGGACGGCGTTCCGACCGGGCCGAACATCCAGCAGACGGGCCCGGGCGGGACTGTGCGATCAATGCGCACCTACCAGGACCTGCTGAAGAACGAGCACGACGCCAAGACGTTCGAGCACTACCTGCGCTCGCAGCTTGCGTTGGTATCGCTGGACGGCACGCAGCAGAAGCTCGGTTCGCCCGAGCTTCGCACGACGGCCGCCCCGTCGCCCGATGGGCGGCACGTGCTGAGCGTCGCGATCGAGCGGCCGTTTTCGTACCTCGTGCCGGTCTACTTCTTCCCACAGCGCACCGAAGTGCTGGGCCTCGACGGGCGCGTGTTGCACACGGTCGCGAAGCGGCCGCTCGTCGAAGGCCTGCCCACCGGGAACGATGCGGTGCCGACCGGCGTGCGCGCGATCGGTTGGCGCAGCGACGCGCCGGCAACGCTGGTCTGGGCCGAGGCGCGCGACAACGGGGATCCGGCCGTGGAGACGGCCGTGCGCGACGAGGTCATGATCCAGGCCGCGCCATTCAAGCAGCCGCCGGCTGTGCTCGCGAAGCTCGGCAGCCGCTACGCAGGCGCCGAGTGGGGCCGCGGGGATCTCGCGCTCGTCGACGAGTACTGGTGGAAGACGCGGCAGACCAAGCGCTGGCGTGTCGCGCCCGATGCGCCCTCGACCGCACCGACGCTGCTGCACGAAGGCTCGAGCGAGGATCGCTATAACGATCCGGGCGAGCCGGTCACCGTGCGCGATGCGGCCGGGTTCGAGCGGCTGCTGATTGGCGAGGGCGATGCGCTGTTCCTGATCGGCGAGGGCGCGTCGCCCGAAGGCGATCGTCCGTTCGTCGATCGCTGGTCGCTTGCGGACAACTCCAAGACCCGGCTGTTCCATTCGCAGGCGCCGCATTACGAGGTGCCGTTGGCGTTGCTCGACGACGGCGGCACTGCGCTGCTGACGCGTCGTGAGTCTCCCCGTGATCCGCCGAACTACTTCGTGCGGCGCGGCGATGCGCCGCCGCGCGCGCTGACGGCGTTCGAGCATCCGACGCCGCAGCTGCGCGACGTGAGCAAGGAGCAGATCCGCTACAAGCGCCGCGACGGTGTCGAGCTGACCGGCAACCTGTACCTGCCGCCGGGCTACGACGCCAAGCGCGATGGCGCATTGCCGCTGCTGATGTGGGCGTATCCGGCCGAGTTCAAATCCGCGAGCGCGGCAAGCCAGGTCACCGATTCGCCGCACCGCTTCAACGCGATCGGCTACTGGGGCCCGCTGCCGTATGTCGCCATGGGCTTCGCCGTGCTCGATGATCCGTCGATGCCGATCGTCGGCGAGGGCGATGCCGAGCCCAACGACACCTACGTCGAGCAGCTCGTCGCGAGCGCGGAGGCGGCGGTCGATGAAGTCGTGCGCCGCGGCGTTGCAGACCGCGACCGCATCGCGGTCGGCGGGCATTCGTACGGTGCGTTCATGACCGCAAACCTGCTCGCGCACACGCGTCTGTTCAAGGCCGGCATCGCGCGCAGCGGCGCCTACAACCGCTCGCTGACGCCGTTCGGCTTCCAGGCCGAGGAGCGCAACTACTGGCAGGCGCGTGATACGTACGCGGCGATGTCGCCGTTCAACCACGCACAGAACATCAAGGACCCGCTGCTCATCATCCACGGCGAGCAGGACAACAACTCGGGAACGTTCCCGGTCCAGTCCGAGCGCCTGTTTGCGGCGATCAAAGGCCTCGGTGGGAATGCAAAGCTCGTGATGCTTCCGAACGAGTCGCACGGCTACCGCGCGCGCGAATCGATCCTGCACATGCTCGCTGAGACGAGCGAGTGGCTGGACCGGTACGTCAAGGACGCGGCGGTGGAGCCGGCGGCCCAGGCGAAGAAGTAAGCAACGGTTTCGCACGATCAGAAACGAAACAGGGCGCCTCGGCGCCCTGTTTCGTTTCAGCGGATTCGAGCGCAACGCGTGCGGTCGATTACCAGTCGGTCGGCTTGTAATCCTTGAGGAACTGACCCCACACATGCTCGCCGGTGTTGAGGCCGGCGATGATCGGATCGACGATGCGCGCCGCGCCGTCGACGATGTCGAGCGGCGGGTGGAAGCGCTCCTCGACGACCTTGCGCGCGGCGATCTCGATCGGATCCTCGTCGGTGACCCAACCGGTGTCGACCGAGTTCATGTGGATGCCGTCGCCGTGGTAATCGGCCGCCGAGGTGCGCGTCATCATGTTGAGCGCGGCCTTCGCCATGTTCGTGTGCGGATGCTTCGTGGTCTTGAAGTTGCGGTAGAACTGCCCTTCGACGGCCGACACGTTGACGATGTGCTTGTCGCGGCCCGGCGTGCGCAGCATCAGCGGCTTGAGCCGCGCATTGAGGACGAACGGCGCGACCGCGTTCACGAGCTGCGTCTCGAGCAGCTCGACCGACGGCACCTCGTGCATCTGCAGCCGCCATGAATTGCGGCCGCGCAGGTCGACCTGCTGCAGGTCCGCATCGAGTCGACCCTCGGGGAACAGGTGCTTCTGGCCGAGCAGTTCCTCGGGCAGCAGTGGCACCTGCGAGAGCTCGGCGGCGCGCGTCAGGCCGGCCGCGTCGCGCATCGCGCTCGTGTCGTGCACGAGCTGGGTAGTCGCCTGATCGCCTTCGGGCAGCATCGTGTAGCTGCGCAGTCCTTCGTAGCGGCCGAGGATGCGGCGCACGGCCTCGGGCGCGTCGTGCACGGCGGCGGTTTCGCCGGCCATCATGTGCGCGTAGAACTCGGGCGGGCGGCGCACGGTCTGGCAGGCGTTGTTGATGATGAAGTCCAGCCGCTCGCGCGTGGCGAGCAGGTGCTGGCAGAACGCCTCCACGCTCGGCGTGTGGCGCAGGTCGAGCCCGAATACCTCGAGCTGGTGGCCCCATTCGGCGAAGTCGGGCTCCTCTGCGTAGCGTGCGGCCGAATCGCGTGGAAAGCGCGTCGTGACGATGAGCTCGGCACCGGCGCGCAGCAGCTTCAGGCCTGCCTGGTAGCCGATCTTGACGCGGCCGCCCGTCAGCAGCGCCACCCGCCCGCGCAGGTCGGCCAGCTCGGTGCGCTTGAAGAAGTTGAAGTCGGCGCACGGCAGGCAGAGCTGGTCGTAGAAGTGGTGCACCTGCGTGTACTTCTGCTTGCAGACATAGCAGTGCAGCAGCTCGGGCGATTCGCGGTCCTCGCGATGCGGCGACGACGATTCCAGCGCGAGATGGCTGCCCGCCGGGCCCGGCGGAAAATAGTTCGGCGTCGTGAACACCGGCTTGCGGCGCAGCTCGCGGATGCCGGTGCTGTCGAGAAGCGCTTCGGTGCGACGCGCGAGATCCGCATTGCGCTGGCGCGTCAGCGTCTTCGTCTTCTGTCGCTTCTGGCGTCGCTCGGGTGAATGCACCTGCGCCACGGCCCGATGCAGGCGCACGCGATCCTGCTCCGGCAGCGTGTCGAGCACCGTGCGGTCGGCGACGATCGCCTCCAGCAGCTCGATCGCGTTGAGCACGCTGTCGGGCGACGCGGCATGCGCGTCAGCCGCACCGGGGCCGGGTGCGTCGGTGGATTCGGGGTGCGGGGCGGTGCAGGTGGATTGCGCGTCGTTCACAACTGGAGGTCCATGGCAGGCCGATGAGAGCCGGAAAGACGCCCGCGTGCAGGTGCGGGCCGGAAATGCTGGGCGCGAAGTATCGAGGTTCCTCGCTGACCAAAACAGAACGGGCCGCCCGAATGGGCGGCCCGTCGGCCGCGCCTGCGTCGATGCGGACGCAGGCGCGAGGGTGCAGCGGAAGTTTCTTACTTGATGCCGGCCGCGCTGCGCAGCTCGTCGGCCTTGTCGGTCTTCTCCCACGAGAACGCCGTCGCCGTGTGCTCCATGCCACCCTGGTCGCGGTAGCTGACCTGCTCCGGCGCGCGGCCGAAGTGGCCGTACGCGGCGGTGGCCTGGTACACCGGGTGGATCAGGTCGAGCATCTTGACGATGCCGTACGGGCGCAGGTCGAAATGCGCGCGGATCAGCTTCTCGATCTGCTCGTCGCTGATCTTGCCGGTGCCGAACGTGGTGACCGAGATCGAGGTCGGCTCGGCGACGCCGATCGCGTACGAGACCTGCACTTCGCACTTGTCGGCGAGGCCCGCGGCGACGACGTTCTTCGCGACGTAGCGCGCGGCGTACGCGGCCGAGCGGTCGACCTTGGACGGGTCCTTGCCCGAGAACGCACCGCCGCCGTGGCGCGCCATGCCGCCGTAGGTGTCGACGATGATCTTGCGGCCGGTCAGGCCGCAGTCGCCCACCGGGCCGCCGATCACGAAAATGCCGGTCGGGTTGATATGCACCTTGTTCTTCGGCAGCGCGCCCAGCCACTCGGCCGGCAGCACCGGCTTGAGGATGTGCTCGTACACCGCGTCGACGAGGTCGTTCTGCGCGATGCCCGGGTCATGCTGGGTCGACAGCACGACGGCGTCGAGGCCGACGACCTTGTGCTCGTTGTCGTAGCGCAGCGTGACCTGGCTCTTCGCGTCCGGACGAAGCCACTTCAGCGTGCCGTCCTTGCGCACCTTCGCCTGCTGTTCGACGAGGCGGTGGCTGTAGAAGATCGGCGCCGGCATGAATTCGGGTGCTTCGTTCACGGCATAACCGAACATCAGGCCCTGGTCGCCCGCGCCCTGTTCCTCGGGCGAGGTGCGGTCGACGCCCGCGGCGATGTCCGGCGACTGCTTGCCGAGCATGTTGATGATGGCGCAGGTGTGGCCGTCGAAGCCGACATTGGAATTGTCGTAACCGATGTCGTTGATGACCTTGCGCGCGAGCGCTTCGATGTCGACCCACGCGGTCGTGGTGACTTCGCCCGCGACGATCGCGGCGCCGGTCTTCACCATCGTCTCGCAGGCCACGCGCGCGCGCTTGTCCTGGGCGAGGATCGCGTCGAGGACGGCATCGGAGATCTGGTCGGCGATCTTGTCCGGATGGCCTTCGGAGACGGATTCGGAGGTGAACAGGTAGCTGGACATCGAGGCTATATCCTTGCATTCGGATAAAAGGATGGCCGCGCATGATACAGCCACGCCGGCAGCCGCGCATGGTGCCTGCACGGCCGTTAAGGCGAGGGCCACCCGGCGCCGGCCGCAAGCGCGACGGTTAGCATGCGCGGATGGATTCCCTGAGTCAGATCGTCCTCGGCGCCGCGGTCGCCGCCGCCATCGCCCCCGCCGGCCATCGCCGCGCGGCGCTGCTCGCAGGCGCCGCGCTCGGGACGCTGCCGGATCTCGACGTGCTGGTCATCAATCCGCTCACCGACGATCCAGTCGAGCGCATGACCTGGCACCGCAGCCTCAGCCACTCGTTGGTCGTTCTGCCGATCATCGGTGCGCTGCTGTGGGCATGGTTCAAGCGCTGCGGCGGGCGCGTGGCGCAGGCGCCGATGCGGTGGTTCTGGGCGATGCAGCTCGCGCTTGTGACGCATCCGCTGCTCGATGCGTTCACCGTCTACGGCACGCAGCTGTGGTGGCCGCTCAGGCCGCCGCCTGCGATGTGGTCGAGCGTGTTCATCATCGATCCGCTCTATACGATCTGGTTGCTCGCGGCATGCATCGCGGCCTGGTGGCTGCGCGAGCGGCGCGGCGCACAGAGGTTGCTTGTTGCAGGCTTGGTGCTGAGCACCGCGTACCTCGGCTTTTCACTGCTCGCAAAGACATCGGTTGAGCGCGCTGCCGATGCGTCGCTTGCACGCATCGGGCTCGCCGACGCACCTCGATTCTCCGTGCCGATGCCGTTCAACACACTGCTGTGGCGCGTCGTAGCGATGACGCCGAAGGGCTTCGTCGAAGGCGAGCGCTCGATCGTGGCCGACCGCGGGCCGATGCGGTTCCGTCACTACGCGTCTGATGTCGACGCGATGCACGCGGTGCGCGACTTGCCGGTGGTAAAGCGGCTCGCGTGGTTCAACCGGGGCTTCATGAAGGCTGAGGTCCGCGACGGCGCGCTCGTGCTGTCGGACCTGCGCATGGGCAGCGAACCTGACTACACGTTTCGCTTCGTGGTCGCGGAGCGGGTCGACGGCGGGTGGCGCGCGATTGAACCGCGTCCGATCGAATGGCCGTGGAATGCAAGCCGGCGGCTTGCATCGATGTGGCATCGCATCTGGAACGAGCCGTCAGCCCGGTGAAGCGGGGCACAGCGCTGACGCGTTAGAGGAGTGGCTCGGCTTCGGCGGGACGTATGCGGTGAATGCGGTGTCGTCCGGTTCGGCAGGGTGTCATGGCAGGATGGGGATGCACCGGCCTGAACCGCTCGGTTGTCGACGAAGGCGGTGCGCCGCTTTACTTCTGCCGCAACCGATGAGGTTCGATCATGAGCAATCCCCCTCCCGCTTCTCCGAGTCGCCGCCGCGCACTCGGCGCCGTCTGCGCCTGCACGGGTGCCGTCGCCGCGGCGCCGCTGCTAGGTGCCAATGCCCTGCGTACGCTCGCATTGGGCGCCACAGGCGCCGCTGGCGTTGCCGCGTCGGCCGCCGCGGTTGCAGCACCCGCAGGCGCCAAGACCACCACCACGATGACGGCCGACCAGGCACTGCAGCGCCTTAAAGAGGCCAACCAGGCGTTTGTCTCCGACAAGGCGCCTTCGCCTCAGCTCGACCGCAAGCGACGGCTTGAGATCGCGAAGAACCAGACCCCGTTTGCGGTGCTGGTGAGCTGCTCGGATTCGCGCGTTCCGCCCGAGGCCTTGTTCGGTCAGGGTCTCGGCGACCTTTTCATCGTGCGGGTGGCGGGCAATACGGTTTCCGCCGAGGGCCTGGGCAGCATCGAGTACGCCATCGCGGAACTGGGCGTGCCGCTGATTGTGGTAATGGGGCACGAGCGCTGCGGCGCGGTGGCCGCGGCCGTTTCCATCGTTCGTGACGGAACCGAGTTCCCCGGCGCCATTGGTGAAATGGTCGGCCCCATCCTGCCGGCGGCTATTCGCGCGCGGTCGGAAGAAGGCGACTGGCTCGACAACGCGGTGCGCCGCAATGTTGTGGACGTGGTCGAACGGCTCAAGATCTCGGGCAAGCTTCTCGAAGACCCGATCGCCGCCGGCAAGCTCAAGATCGTCGGCGCGCGTTACGACCTCGACGACGGCAAGGTGGATTTCTTCCACACCTGACGGTTCGTCCGGCCATTCTCCCTGGCGGTCCCAGGCCCCCAGCGGCTTGCCCGCCAGGAATCGGTCAGTACACGACGGCCCGCGCCTGCACGAACGAGTAGAAGAACACCGCATTCGGGTCGTTCTGCACCTGCTGCATCTCCTGACGCACGCCGGCGACGATCTCCTCGGTGACCTTGCCTTCGGCGATCAACTGCTCGGCTGCCGACAGCAACAGCTCTTGCCAAAACGCGATCATCGTCTTGCGCTGCGCGGGCTCACGGTTGTCGAAGTGGAACGTCTTGATCTCGGTCTGCACGTCATGGAAGCCGCCGGCCAGCAGCAGGTTGCCGAGCTTCGCGCCGACGAACGGGTCGCCACCGGAGTCGATCTGGAAATCGTTGAACGCCATCCAGTAGCGCCAGACGTTCGGCGAGTACGGGTCGAGCAAGAACGAGGCGTTCATGACCTCGGTGATGTACACGGGCGCGCCGGGCGCGAGCACGCGTCGCACCTCGCTGAGCACGCGCGCGGGCGAGGGCACGTGCTCGAGCACCCAGCACAGGAACGCCGAGTCGAAGCTGCGCGGCTCGAAGGGCAGGTCGCTCGCATCCCCCTGCTGCAGCGAATAACGGCCCTCAAGCCAGGCCATGCCGCCCAGATGTTCGCGTGCGGCATCGAGCTGGGCGGCGTTGAGGTCGACGCAGGTCGCGTGCAGGTCCGGGAACCGGCGCAACAGAATCTCGGTCTGCGCGCCCACGCCGCTGCCGACCTCGAGCAGACGACGGGCACCGCTGTAGTCGACGTTGCGAAAGATGGTCGACTCGGCAATGCGCGCCTGCCTGCGCAGTCGGGCCTGCTCGGTCGGCGAGAAGCCGTGCAGGTAGGGCATCGAGGGTGTGGACGGGGCGGTGGCGTCGGTCATGGCGTTGCAACTGCAAAGGGACAAGAACAAATACGCGGACGGCGGCCATGACGGGCCGTGCCGCACTGCATGCAGGATGCGGCGACGTGCGTCGATGCCTGTCCTCACAGGCGCATGGACGCCGCGCAGCACAGAAGGCTGCTTCAGGCCACTTGGCGCGGGAGACGCTTCAGTCCATTGCTGGAGGCAAAGCGCTGGCGCTCGCCCGGTGCTTGCTCACGCCGCAACCGCGAGCGGCTCGCCGGCGATCAGCGCATCGAAATACTCGCGCGTGAGCGCAAGCTGCGCCTCGGCCGTTTCCGCGCGGTTGACGACGGCGCGGAACGCCGCGTTCTCCGGGCGGTCCTTTGCATACCAGCCCAGGTGCTTGCGTGCGATGCGTACGCCCGAGACTTCGCCATAGAACCCGTGCAGCTGCTCGAGGTGGCCGAGCAGCACGTCACGCACCTCGTCCAGTGTCGGCGGTGGCAGGTGCTCGCCCGTAGCCAGGTAATGCGCGATCTCCCGGAAGATCCACGGCCGGCCCTGCGCCGCGCGGCCGACCATGACCGCATCGCAGCCGGTGTAGGCGAGCACGGCCGCGGCTTTCTCGGGCGAGTCGATGTCGCCGTTTGCGACGACCGGGATCGACAGCGCGGCCTTTACTTCAGCGATCGTGTCGTACTCGGCCGTGCCGGTGTACTGCTGATCGCGCGTCCGACCGTGCATCGCGAGCGCGGCAATGCCGGCGCTCTCTGCGATGCGCGCGATCTCGAGCGCGTTCTTCTGGCCCGCGGCCCAACCGGTGCGGATCTTCAGCGTGACCGGCACGTCGACCGCGCGCGCGACGGCCTCGCAGATGCGTGCGACGAGCGCGGGCTCGCGCATGAGCGCGGAGCCGGCCCAGGCATTGCAGACCTTCTTCGCCGGGCAGCCCATGTTGATGTCGATGATCTGCGCGCCGTGCGCGACGTTGTAGCGCGCGGCCTCGGCCATCACCTCGGGCACCGTGCCGGCGATCTGCACGCTGATCGGTGCAGGCTCGCCGTCGTGGTCCATGCGGTGGCGCGACTTCGCGGTGTTCCAAAAGCGCGGGTCGGACGTCGTCATCTCCGACGCACACAGCCCAGCGCCGAGGCGTTTGCACAGCACGCGGAACGGCTTGTCCGTGACGCCGGCCATCGGCGCGAGGATCACGTGCGGGGCGATGGTGTAGGGGCCGATGCGCATGGCGCGCATTCTACGGACGGGCGTCGGGCCCGGCTGAATGCAAAGGGCGACCGTTGTTCCGGGACGGTGCTGCGCCGGCGCGACCGGAAGCCCGGGCGCGCGAATACGTCACTTGCCGCGACGGCGTCGCCAGTACAGAAAGCCTGTCGCTAGCAGGAAGGCCGGCAGCAGGCCGGTGAGCGCCGTCAGCCACTTCATCACGACCCCGCCGACCGAGCCGATGTGCAGCGGATAAATCGCCTCGGTCATGCGCGCGCCCAGCCGCTGACCGGTCGCGTCGTGGACGAGCAATAGCCCGCGGCCGGCACGATCCACGTGCACCGTGCTGCGACCGTTTGGATGCCATTCGCCGACGGCGCGTGCGCGAAACGACACCACGTCGTTGTCCTCCGCCGGCGCGCCAGTGCGGGTGAGCTGCGCGCCGGGCAACGCGGCCTGCGCGCGCGCCAGCACGGCTGGCCAGTCGACGTCGGCGCGGCGTGCGTCCTGCGAGGGGGCCGCGGGCGTCTCACCGCCGCCGAACAGCGAGGTCAGTAGGGCGCGTGCGCCGTCGTGGTAGACCATGCCGACGCCGGTCAGCGTCGACAGCAGCAACAGCGGCGTCAGCACGACGCCCGCGCTGCGGTGCCACGTCAGCCAGCGCCGCGTTGGCGGGCCGCGGAACACGCGCAGTTGCGCGCGTATGCGCCCGGGCTTGGGCCACCACAGGTACAGCCCGGTCAACAGCAGGCCGAGCGAGATCCAGCCGACGATGCCGAGCACCGCCTCGCCGGTTTCGCCGCCGAGCAGGTGCGCGTGCAGTTCGAACAGCCACGCGATCACGTCGTTCTCCGCCGAGCGTTCGAGCAGCAGGCGGCCGTCATCGGGGGCGAACAGCCGCTCGCGGCCGTCGGTATAGAAGCCCGTCCAGACCGGCCGCTCCGCATGTGGCAGGTGCACGCCTCGAAGGCCCTCGCTGCTTTCGCGCGCGAGGATGCCGGCGAGCACCTCGCCGTCGATGCGCGGCTCGAACGTGCTGAGCTGCGGCTGCTGCCAACGCAGAATGTCCTCGCCGAACACGAGCACCGAGCCCGACAGGCCGATCACCGCGAACACCGTGCCGACGCCTAGGCCCACCCACAGGTGCAGCCATGCGAGCAGCGCACGCACACGCTGCCGCAACGTGGCGCGCGGGATGGCTCGCGGCGCGGCGACGGCGACCATGCTCAGAACCGGTTCGACCAGCCGAGCGTGAGCACACGACCGCGGCCCGACACGTAGTCGCGGTTCGACGGCGTCGTCTGCGAGTAATACGTCACGTACTGGCGGTCGAACAGGTTTTCGACGCCGACATTCAGATGCCCGACCGGCAGCGCGATCCGGGCCTGCAGATCGAAGGTGGTGTAGCCGTCGAACGTGGCCACCTCCTGTCCCTCGCTTTCGAAGCCGCGATCGAACGCGTGGCTGGCCTGGAGGCGTGTCGACACGTTGGTCGTCCACTGTTGCTCCCAGAACCCGGTTGCGCGGTCGGGTGCGATGTCGGCGCCGGACAGGTCGCTTTCATACCAGCCGTCCGGATTGCGCTCGGGGATGCCGTCGTAGCGACCCTCCGCCGCGGCGTACGCGATGCCGACACGCGTGGCCTCCGACACCTGAAGCGCCGCATTCGCCTCGACGCCGCGGATCTTCGTCGGCTCGCGTCGCACCTCGTAGCTGCGCGAATCCGGGTTGTAGTCCAGGCGCGAGCCGAACTCCGCATCCGACCAGTACGCGGCCACGTGCACGAGCCAGCGGCCGTCGTCGTAGTCGAGCCCGACCTCGCGGTTGTCGGCGATGACCGGGCGGATGTCGGCAAGCGTATCGACGCGCTCGCCCGGCCGGCTGATCGCGCGCAACACGCGACCGATGTCGGCCACGGTGTAGCCCTCGGCATACGAGGCGTAGAGCTTGAACGCGTCGTTGACGTTCCAGATTGCGCCGAGGTTGCCGAGCGTTTCGCGCGTGCGCGGCGAGCCGCCTTCGACGCGCTGGCTGCCGTAGATCGGAAGCGTGGTGAAATCGTCGACCTGCAATTCGGCGCGCTCATGGCGCACGCCGCCGATCAGCGCGACCGGGCCGAGCCGGTATTCGGCCTGCACGAACGGCGCGACCGATTCGTACGTGGTCTCCGGCACCCAGTTCAGGCCGCTTTCGATGAGCTCCTGATAGGTCGTGTCGCGCTGCGCATCCAGGCCGAGCATCACGCGCAGCGGCAGGTCCGCAATGTGGTCGCGCGACCAGGCGAACTTCGCCCCGAGCTTGCGGCTCGCGTTCTGCGACTGGTCGAACCAGTTCGGGCGCGAACCGTCCTGGAAAAAATCCCGCCAATAGCTGCCGCCATACAGCGCCGCGAAGTCGAACCAGTACAGCTGCGCCTGCAGGTAGCCGCCGGCGAACGCGTTGTCGGTGTAGTCGAGCGAGAGGGAGTCGGCGCGGTTGCGCGGACCTTCGCCTTCGGGCTCGCCGCGCACGGAGGTCGCGGTGATGCCGCGCACGGCATCGCCGTCGACCGAGACGTAATCGTTGTGGCCCTGCAGCTCGAAGTGGTTTGCCGTCAGTTGCAGGCGGCGCTCGTCGTCGAGCCGCCAGCCGACCTTGGCGAACAGGTTGCGGCTGTGCGCGTCCATCGTGTCGCCCTGCACGCCGTTGACCGCGATCGCGCGGCCGTCGCCGTCGTAGTACAGGCCTTCCTCGGCGATGGAGGCGCCGGCAATCAGGTCGAACGCGCCGCGACGCGTGCCGAACAGCACCGAGCCGCGCACGGAGGTGCCTTCGTCCTGGCTCGGCAGTGCGGTGCTGCCCGCAACCGCCACGTCGACGAACGTCGCGCCGTCCTGGCGCGGTGCGCGCTTGGTGATGATGTTGATGATGCCGCCAGACGCGCCGAGCCCCTGCAGCGCGTTCGCGCCGTGGACGACTTCGATGCGCTCGATCATCGCCGGGTCGATCGTGCGTGAATCGCGGGCGCCGTCGCGCAGCGGCGTCGACTGCGGCACGCCGTCGACCATGTAGAGCGGCTGTCGACCGCGCAGCGACTCGCCGCGGCTGGTGAGCTTCTGGCTCGACGGCGCGAATGCGGGGATCAGGTTCGCGAGCACTTGCGAGAGATCCTGCGTCAATGTGAGCTGGCGCTCGAGCTGCTCGCGGTCGATCACCGTGATCGTGTTTGGCAGTGCGGCCTCGGAGTCGGGCAGCCGCGACGTGCTGGCAGAGACGGTCACGCGGTCGAGGTCGGTGGCGTCTTCGGCGCGCGCGGGCGATGCGGACAGGGCGAGCAGAACGGCGCAGCAGAGCAGGGAGCGTGACATCGAGGGGCCAGCAGTGAGCGGGCCGTCATGGTAATGCGAACCATTCGCAAATGTAATGGTCGGGTTGGCCGTTGTGCACGACAGGCGTCGCTCAGTCGCCGAAGCGGGCCTGAACCTGCGCGGCCGTCGGCATTGCTACAGCCGCGCCGGCACGTTCCGTCGACAGCGCCGCGTAGCGGTTCGCAAAGCGCAGCTGCTCGTTCAACGAACACCCCGGGCCGAGTGCGATCGACGCGGCGAGCGCGCCGTTGAACGCATCGCCGGCGCCGGTGGTGTCGATCGCGTCCGCGCGCTCGCCGGGCACACGGGCATGCTCAGCCTCGCTGACGCGTCGTGCGCCGTGAGACACGAAGCAACCTGCTGCGCCCAGGGTCACCACCACCGTCCCGTGTGGCAGCAGACGGCGGCACAGTGCGTGGAGCGTGTCGTCGCCGAGCGCGGCGATGGCCGTCGCGTCGATGCGCTCCCCTGCATGGGCATCGAGCAGCGCTGCGAATTCCGTTTCGTTCGGCGTGATGACGTCGGCGAGCGCGAGCAGTTCGGCGGGCACCGCGACGTTCGCCGGCGCCGGATTGAGCACCCTCACCGCGCCGGCCCCGCGCGCGATGCGCAGCGCCTGCGTGATCGCGTCGAGCGGGGATTCGAGCTGCACGACGACCACGGCCGCCCGTGCGATCACGGCACGCTGCGCATCGACGAACGCCGGCGTCAGCGCCGCGTTCGCACCGGGGCCGATCACGATGCTGTTGCCGCCGGCTTCGCCGACGAAGATGCCGGCGGTGCCGGTCGGCGCGTCGCTGCGCATGTCGTGCAGGGCAATGCCGTCGTCGTGCGCGAGTGCGCGAGCGAGTGCACCGCCCGCGTCGTCACCGAGCGCGCAGATGAAGTCGGTCGGCGCGCCCGCGCGAGCGGCGGCGATCGCCTGGTTGAACCCCTTGCCGCCGGGGCCGCTGCGGTAGTCCCCCGCGAGCGTCTCACCCGGCCGCGGCAGCGACGCCGCGACCCAGACGTGGTCGACGTTGAACGAGCCGACGACGGCGACGCGCCCGGTCATGGCTCAGCCGAAGTTCGTGAGCACGCCGGCGATCGTCGCCGTCATGAGCGTGGCCAAGGTACCGCCGAGCACGGCGCGCAGCCCGAAGCGGGCAAGGTCCTGACGCCGCTCGGGCGCCAGGCCGCCAATGCCGCCGATCTGGATCGCGATCGAGCTGAAGTTCGCGAAGCCGCACAGCGCGTACGTCGCGATGAGGCGGGCCTGCTCGCTGAGCACGACGCCCGGCGTCTTGCCGTTGACGATGTCCGCCAGCTGCAGGTACGCCACGAATTCGTTGAGCACGATCTTCTGGCCGATCAGGCCGCCGACGATCGTCGCGTCCTGCCACGGCACGCCGATGAGCCAAGCCACCGGTGCGAGCACGTAGCCGAAGATCGTCGCCATGTCGGTCGGCTTGCCGATCGCGGCGGCGAGGCCGGTCGCTTCGCCGATCGCGGTCAGCGGCCAGTTCAGCAGTGCGATGAGCGCAATGAACGCCAGCAGCATCGCGGCGATGTTGAGCGCCAGGCGCAGGCCGTCGGCAGCGCCCGCGGCGGCGGCGTCGATGACATTGCTCGTGGTCTTCTCGACTTCCATCTTGACCGTGCCGCGCGTGAGCGGCGTGCCGGTCTCGGGGATCAGCAGCTTTGCGACCACCATCGTGGCCGGCGCGGCCATGATCGAGGCTGCGAGCAGGTGCTTGGCGTAGAACGCCTGCGCCACCGGGTCGCCGCCGCCGAGCATGCCGACGTACGCCGCGAGCACACCGCCCGCGATGTGGGCCATGCCGCCGATCATCATCGTGATGAGCTCAGATTCGGTCATGCGGCCGATGTACGGACGCACCGTGAGCGGCGCCTCGGTCTGGCCGATGAACACGCTCGCACACACGCTCGTGGTTTCCGCGCCGGACACCCGCATGACCTTGGTGATCGCCCAGGCCATCGCGCGCACGATCGCCTGCATCACCCCGAGGTGGTACAGCACGCTCATCAGCGCCGCGAAGAAGATGATCGTCGGCAGCACCTGGAACGCAAAGATGAAGCCGTAGCGCGGGATGTCCATCAGCCCGCCGAAGATGAACGTGCTGCCGGCGGAGACGAAGCTGAGGATCTTCACGAACCCGTGGCCCAGCGCGTCGAACACGTCGCGGCCGCCCGGCACGAGCAGCACGAGCGCTGCGAACGCGATCTGCAGCGCGATGCCGGTGCCCACGAGGCGCCAGTCGACCGATTTCTTGTGGCTGGAAAACAGCCAGGCGATGCCGATCAGCACGGCAAGACCGAACAGGCCGAAACCGACCCGACTCAAAGCTTCCACGGAATGTCCCCTGCGGCGCGCGGCCGTGCGTCAATCAAACCGGCGCAGAATACCGCGCCGCGGTCGCGCCAAGGCGTGCGCGTGCTCAGCAATCGCGTGCGACGACGCGGTTGCGGCCCTCGCGCTTGGCCTGCTGCAGGCGCTGGTCAGCGCGGCTCAGCAGGCTGGAGAGGTCAGTGCCCTCGTGCGGGTAGCCGGCCAGGCCTGCGCTGAACGTCACGCGCATGAAGTCGGCGCCGCGATCGAGCTCGAACGGGCGGCCGGCGACCAGGCGCCGAAGGGCATCGACCCGCTCCCACGACGTCCCGATCGGCTTGCGCATCACGAGCACGAATTCCTCGCCGCCGAGCCGCACCAGCCATTCGCCAGGTTCGGCGCCATCACGCAGCACGCTCACGACATGGCGCAGCACCCGGTCGCCAACGTTGTGGCCGGCTTCGTCGTTGACGCGCTTGAAGTGATCGAGGTTGATGAGCGCGAGCGTCAGGCTGCCGCCTTCCTCGCGAGCAGTGCGAAGCAGGCGCGGGATGCGATGCAGCAGCCAGGTCCGATTTGGCAGGCGGGTCAGGCCGTCGGTGCCGGACATTTCGACGAGCCGCTGCATGCGGTAGACGACCATCGCCGTGATCAGCGTTCCCGCGGCGAGCAGCACGAGCCGCTGCAGCTGCGTGGCCCAGGTGACGATGCCGTGCTCGCTCGATGCCAGCGCCTCGGCGGGCGTCGACACGAGCGCGAATGCGGCCAGTGCGCCGTACTGGAGCAGCACGAGCGCCCCTGCGAGCAGGGTCGTGCGGCCGTCGCCGCGCAGCGCAGTCAGCAGGATGGCGAGCAGGTAGCCGCACCAGACGACGGGGTTGTTGAGCGCCGCGGGCACGTCGTGCGCCGCGATGACCACGAGCACCGCGCTGGCGGCGGTCACGTCGAATGCGGACGTCGCGAACGGCAACCAGCGGTATCGACGCGAGCGGCGCGCGAGCGGCAGCCAGATCTGTGCGCAGACGTTGACGAGCACTGCGCCCGCGAGGCCGATCAGCGTGCCGCGCAGGGTGCCGCCGCCGAGCATGTTCGCCAGCGGCAACAGCAGGAGCAAACCGGCGATGACCGCGCGCAGCCGCGCGACCAGCAGCTCTCCGCCTGCGCCCACCTCGAGCATGATCTCGTCCGGCCGCGCGAGCAGCGAGGCGATCGCGTCGGACACCGGCACCTTTGCCGAATGACGCGGCTCGTCGAACGGCCCGCGTCGCACCCGGCGCTCGTCGCTGCGATCGGCCGGGTCGCCCGACACGCGCGTCACGCCCCGCTCCGTGACAGGCGATGCGGACGCGCGGCGTCGGCGGCGGGGGGCAGGTCAGGGGCGGCGCTCATCAGGCCGGCATCGTAGCCTGCGGGACTTGCTGCGGTTCGCGACGTGGGTCGGAGCTTGGCAGTGCGCCGCCTCGCTCCATCGTTTGATGGCGCGAGGCGAGGGGTGGCGGAGGACGGCAGGCGGCGTTCGCTGCAGACAGTCCCGCGAACGTCGCCCGGTCGTCATGTCACGCGCGTCGAGCGAGACGGTTGTGCTTGTGCCTCAAATGCGAATGGTTATCATCCGTGAGCCAATTAGGGAGCATCGCCATGTCCATGCCGTCTGCCGTCCTGCACCTCAAGCCGCGCTCCATCGACGCCCGCGTCGAAACGACGGCGCCCGATGTGCGTCCAACCCGGTTCGACAGCCGCACATTGCTGCGCGGAAATCGCGAGATCCTCATTGAGCACGCCGGCGAGACGTACCGCCTGCGCCACACGCGCAACGACAAGCTGATTCTTACGAAGTAAGCCGCTGCCCTGCGGCGGCTCAGGCCCGCACCGCCCCCGGCGATCCCCTCGGAGGCGCGGGTGGGGCTGGAGGCGCCTCGGGTGCTTCCGGGGCGGCGGGCGCCCGTGGCGCGGTCGGAGCGGAGACGGCAGGCGGCGCGGCGGGCGCAGGTGGCGCTGCCGGCACTGGCGGTGCATCGGGGGCAGGCGGAGCCGGGGGTGCCGGAGGCGCCGCCGGCGCGATCGGCATCCGCAGCGTCGGCGCCTCGGGCACGCGCACCCGCGTGGTCGCGGTCTTGCGATCACGCAGATAGGCAACGTCGACCTCCCGGCCCGGAGCGCGGTTGCGCAGCGCGGCCATCGCCTCCCGCGGCGACGCCACGGGCTCGCCCCCAACGCGCTGAATCACGTCGCCGGCCTGCAAACCGCCGAACGCCGGGGCGCTGCTGAGCACGAGCACGCCACGGTCGGTGCCGAAATAGCGACCCAGCTGCGCGTCGATCGACGCGAAGTTCAGCCCGTTCCAGCGAAGCGCGTCAGCGATCAGAGGCAGCCGGCACGGCGCGCCGCCGCAGTCGCCGTCGGAACGCAGCCGCACGATCTCGCGGTGGACACTCTGCGCGACGCCTGGCGCAGGTGCCAGTTCGATTTCCTCGACATCCCCTTCGTCGGTCCCGCGAATCTCGCGGCGGATGACGCGGCGGGCCTGTGGCGCGTCGCCGTCAATTCGCGTCGTGTGTGCATCGCGGATCACCGTGAGCGGATCAGTGCGCCTCGCGACCGCGCGCATCGGGTCGTCGAGGTGGAGCAAGCCATCGTCTCGAAAGACGAACGCGCCGTCGCCAAATTGCGGCGTGACGCGAACGCTCGCGCGTTTGCCTTCGCGCTCGTAGTCGATCGCAACCGGCGTGTCGGGCCGGAGCTGTGCGAGATGTCGGCGGGCGTGGTCAGGACGTGCACCGCCGTCCGCGCCCGCTACCGGCCGCCCGCCGACCGCGACGATCAGGTCGCCGCTGCGCAGGCCGGCGCTGGCGGCGCCGCTGTCCGGCGTGACGCCGGCGATGCGCACACCGCGCGCGTCGTCCGGCCCGAGAACCACGCCGAGCAGCGCCCGGCCTTTGCTGCTGCTCTGCGTGTGCGGATCGCCTGCAGGGCGGCCCAGCTTGCGAGAGAGCTCGGCAACGCGCGCGGCGGCGCGTTCGAGCTCAGCCTGCGCCGCCTCGAGCGCTTTCGCATCGCTGCCTGTGGTCTGCGCGACCGCGCCGAACGGGAGGGAAAGGGCATGCCCGCAGCAAGCGCGGCGGTGCGGAGTTGGACTTTCATGGCGGTGTACTCAAAAAGTGGGTTAGAACCTGCAGGCGCAATCAGTCGACGTGCACGGACGCATCGCCGTACGCGCGGCCGTGCACTGCGAGCCAGCGCTCGGTTGGTTCCACGCCGACCAGCTGGCGCAGCGCGGCAACGCGTCCATGCCACAGCGCGGTGCGTTGCGCTTCGGACAGGCCGGGGCGCGCGAGCTCGGCATCGATCGCTGCAACGCGAGCGACCAGCGCGTTGCCGATCGCCGCACCCGCGGCGCTGGCCACGCGGTCGTCGCGCGTGAGCGCCAACAGCGCTTCGAGTTGCGCAGCCTCGGCGTAGAGCGGGCGCAGCGGATCGGCCGGCGACGACGGCGTGTCGCCGGATAGTGCGGCGGTATCACCGTTGGCTGCATCGGCGCTGGCCGTCGACGCGAGCGCGGCAGCACATCGATCTGTTCGGCCTGCACGTCAGGCCCCGCGCCGGGTTGGGTCGACGCAGCGCGCAGCGTGTTTGGTGCCACGCCGACATCGGACGTAACGAGTTTCGTCTGCGCTGGCCGCGAGGCACGTGCGTCCCGATTCATCGGCGCTCGATCAACGTCGCGCTCTGCCGGGTGGTGCGCAATCACGGTTGGTGACGTGCGATGCGCAGTGTCGGCAGAGCCGGCGATCTGTGCATTGACGTCCGGGCCGGCGGCCTGTTCCGCCTCTGCGGTCAACCGATCGCGCTCTTCGATTGGGCTGTGAGCTTCTGCAGCCGGCGGACCCGATGACATCGAGGCAACGCCATGCGTCGCGTCCCGCTCCCGGCTCGAGCAGCCGCAACGCAAGCACCGGTGCGAGCACGGCGAGCGCCGCCGCAACCGCGAACGGACGGCGGAAGCGGCGCATGCGCGTCGGGCGCGACGTCCCCGCATCCAGCGTTGAAGCCAGCCGCGCCCAGCCGTCCGGCGGCGGGGCCTCGAGCGGCAATGCCGCGAAGGCGCTATCCCAGTCGCGGCGATGCGTCGGTTGATCAACGGACCTTTGATACCTCCCGGCTCGATGCGGCCGGATCGGGATCGAGTCGTTCGCGCAGTGCGCTGCATCAGTGCACCGATTTCGTCGTGCGTGTACCCCTCGGCGTGGTACAGCCACAGCACGCTGCGCGTCGCGGCCGGCAGCTGCGAGAGCGCGCGAAGCAACTGCGCCGTGTCGGCCGTCGCCGCTAGCGGCGATGCCGGATCCTCGAACGTGTCGTCGGAGTGCGACCTCACTGTCGAGCCGGCGCCGGCTGCGCAGCCGCATCAGCGCCTCATTGACCGCGATCTGTCGGAGCCAGCTCCAGAACGGCGCGCCGTGGTTGCGAAATTCGTCGACGCGGCGGAATACCTTGATCATCGTGTCCTGCAGCACGTCGGCGGCGTCGTCCTGGCCGTCGCTTCGCACGTCGGAAAGCATTCGCACCGCCGAGGTGTAGACCGGCCGCTCGAAGCGGCGGTACACCTGTTCGAATGCCCCGCGCTCGCCGCGTCGTACCCGCTCGAGCAAGGCATCCGGCACGTCGATCGCGAACGCACTGCGGACCGCGCCCGACACGGACGTGTCCGTCGCCCCGTCCGGGGCGCATCGTCAGCAGTCAGCTCGGTCGCAGTCATCGTCGTCATCACCCATAGGGATGCACGCAGCGACAGAACCGTCGCAGTGCATCGGCTGCGAGTGCGCATGGTGGCGCGCAGACGACAGGCGCACCGACTGAGGACGCGATCATCGAGCGCAGCACGGCCGGCAAGGTCGACGGTTGCGAGCACGCCGCCGATGCCTGACCCCCGAATCGCAAGACCGTCCCGCACGCTGGAGCCGCCACTCCTCGTCGATGCGGGCAGCCGGGCGCCGAACGCCGCACGCGATTTCCAACGACACATATATATGTAGCGCGGGCGCGGCACGCCGCCGGCCCACGCTGCCGCCTCCCCCGGCGATTCCGGCCGCTCTCGCGCATCTGGAATAATGCGCGCCTCTATCGCCAGGCCGCCGACATGACCCAGAAGACGATCCTCAACGATGCCCACCGCGCGCTCGGCGCGAAGATGGTCGACTTCGGCGGCTGGGACATGCCGATCAGCTACGGCTCGCAGATCGAGGAGCACCATCAGGTGCGTCGCGACGCAGGCATGTTTGACGTCAGCCACATGACCGTCGTCGACCTGCGCGGTGAGCGCACGCGCGAATTCCTGCGTCGGCTCGTGGCGAACTCGGTCGACAAGCTCAAGCAACCGGGCAAGGCGCTGTACACCGCGATGCTCGACGAGAACGGCGGCGTCATCGATGACCTCATCGTGTACTTCCTCGCCGACGACTTCTTCCGCCTCGTGGTCAACGCCGCGACGCGCGAAAAGGACCTCGCGTGGATCACGCAGCAGGCAAAGGCATTCGACGTGTCGGTCTCCGAGCGACCCGAGTCCGGAATGATCGCGGTGCAGGGCCCGACCGCGCGCGAGAAGGTCATCGGCCTGCTGCGCGAGGAAGATCGCGAGCGCGTGCGCAAGCTCGGGCGGTTTGCAGCAGGTGAGGCGCAGACAATCGACGGCGTGCCGCTGTTCGTTGCACGCACCGGCTACACCGGCGAGGACGGCTTCGAGATCGTGGTGCCGGAGCCGCAGGCCGTCGCCTTGTGGCACGCGTTGATCGAAGCCGGCGTCAAGCCGTGCGGCCTCGGTGCGCGCGACACCCTCCGCCTCGAAGCTGGCATGAACCTCTACGGGCAGGACATGGACGAGAGCGTCTCGCCTTACGAGGCCGCGCTCGGCTGGACCGTCGCGCTCGACGAAGGCCGCGACTTCATCGGCCGCTCTGTGCTTGAAGCGCAGAAGCGAGACGGCGTCGCCCGGCAGATGATCGGCCTCGTCATGGATGAGAAGGGCGTGCTGCGCCACGGGCAGAAGGTGCTCACCGCGAACGGCGAAGGCGAGATCCTGTCGGGCACGTTCTCGCCGTCGCTCGGCAAGGCGATTGCGTTTGCCCGCGTGCCGGCGGGTGAGTTGGCGCCCGGCAGCGTGCGTGTCGACATCCGCGGCCGCGAAGTGCCGGTGCGAGTCGTGAAGTTCCCGTTCGTGCGCGAAGGCAAGGCGCAGGACGGCGTGCTCGCCTGACGCATCGCGTTGCGCGGTCGCGTGGTTACACTATCGCCCTTCCCACATCAGCAGCATCGGAGCGTTCCCCCATGAGCGAGATCCCTGGCGACCTGAAGTTCCTCAAGTCCCACGAATGGGCGCGCCTCGAAGGCGACGGCAAGGTAACGGTGGGCATTTCGGACCATGCGCAGGGTCTGCTCGGCGACCTCGTCTATGTCGAGCTGCCGAACGTCGGCGACCGCGTCGAAGCGGGCAACGGCTGCGCGGTCGTCGAGTCGGTCAAGGCCGCCTCCGACGTGTATGCGCCGGTGACCGGCACCGTCACCGCGGTCAACGCCGCGCTGAGCGACAAGCCCGAGACGATCAACGAAGACGCCTACGGCGACGGCTGGATCTTCACCGTCGAGATCGAGGACGCCGAGCAGCTCAACGAACTGCTCGGGCCCGACGATTACGCCGAGCTGCTCGAGAACGACAACCACTGACGCGCCGCGCGTCATCGGTTCGGAACGACGACCGCCGGGGTGAGAACCCCGGCGGTTTTTCTTTTGGGCGATGCGCAGCGACCGTCCCGTCCGCGCTGCGGCACTCGGTGTCGGTCGGGCTGCATTGACGTGGGTCTGAGTCGAGTGTCGCCGCGCAGCGTGTTAGGCGGCGGGTCGGCGCTGCTTGGTTCGACCGCAGCGAAGCGATCGATGGATCGCGCGTGTCGGGCGATCACGTGTCCGCCGGCGGAGTCGATGCGCGAGCCTGCCTCTTCGCCGACTCGCCTGTGCACACCCCGACGCCATCGATCGATCGTCATGCCTCGCGAGCCGACCGGCGCGCGAAGCGCATTGCACGCTTCCATCGATCGCGCATGGCGACACGTGCGAGCGCGTCGGGGTTGTTGAGGTTGTCGAGGGATCATCGGCAACGCATCGCATCCTCGTCGACCAACGCGTCGAGCGGTGCATCGATGCGTGGTGGTCTCGTGAAGCGTGTGGCTAAAAAATGACCACACAGCATGACGTGCATCGCATACGTGCGGCGCGTTGCTCGCGCAAAGTTCGCGCAGTTGCGTGTGTTGCGATGCGAAACGGCCTGCGTGCATCGAGTGCCCGTATGGGTTTGATCCATGCAAGTGAGCGCCATGCGAAGTCGCACGCGCACGATTGCGTCGATCGCGCATGCGTCGTGCGTCGTGGATGCGAACTGCACGAAAACCCTTATAGGACAAGGCTTTCAGTCGCGTCGTTCGAACACGTTCGAACATGCGTCGAGGAGTTCGATGCGCTTACCCAATGCAGCGCTGGACACGCGATCGGTGTCGTTGCGCATCGTCTGCACGAAAAAGTGTTCGAAGACTTGTTGACTTCAAAAAAAAGCGTGATTAGGTTTCGCGCAGCAGCATTAATTGCGCATTTTGAGTGAGACGAATCAACGCGAGAACGCGCTGCAACCAACTCACCTCGTCCGCATGGCTTCGAACCGCGGCGACGGGTTCGCGTCCCTCCCGATATCGCGTACCGCATTTCGCTCCGTATAGCGCCTTGAGCGGATCGCAGAACGCACCGGTCCGGATGCGGTCAGTCGCAAGCGCGGGCGACCTGCCCACAAGCGACGACCTGTTGGCGCGTTGCCGCCGCTTCCTGCGAACGGAAGCATTGCCGGATCCGTTTCGACGCCGTGTTGGCGTCGGCGGTGGGTCGCGGGGACTCCCCGCGGCACTGTTTGTACTGGGCCGTACCCCGATTGACCACTGACCAGGAGCCAGACCATGGCCACGAAGAAAGCTGCTAAGAAAACCGCCGCCAAAAAGGCGACGAAGAAGACCGCGGGCAAGAAGGCCGCGACCAAGAAGACCGCCACCAAGAAGACCGCGGGTAAGAAGGTCGCGGGTAAGAAGGTCGCGAAGAAGACCGCCGCCAAGAAGGCGACGAAGAAGTCCGTAGGTAAGAAGGCCACGAAGAAGACGGCCACCAAGAAGGCCACGAAGAAGTCTGTCGGTAAGAAGGCGACGAAGAAGTCCGTCGGCAAGAAGGCCACGAAGAAGTCTGTCGGCAAGAAGGTCGCCAAGAAGTCGGCCACCAAGAAGTCGGCCACGAAGAAGACCGCCGCGAAGAAGGCCACGAAGAAGACCGCGGGCAAAAAGGTCGCCAAGAAGTCGGCTACCAAAAAGTCGGCGGGTGTGCGCGGTACGAAGACCGCTGCCCGGAAGTCGACGGCGACGAAGAAGACCACGCGTCGCACCTCGCGCAAGGATTCGGCGGCGGCTCCGACCGCGATGCCGGCCACCCCGGCGCCGATGATCTGATCGCGAATCCGAGCTCGCGATAGCACGCATCACGGAACTCCTTCCCGCGGCCCAGGCGGGGAGGAGTTTTTTTATGTGTGCGGGGGCGTCGCCGGGCGCGGTGCGGGTCGCGGGGGCGGTGCGGCTTGGCGCCGTCGGCGCTCGGCGTTCATTGGTCAGTGGCGCCAAACAGAAACGGCCCGCAGATGCGGGCCGTTTTCGATTCAAGCCGGGCAGATCGCTCAGTGCGGAGCCGCCGCGGCCTTGCTGCCGCCGCCTCCGACGGTGCCGGGCTGCGCGCCGGCATCGCTGTCGGCGTAGAGCGTCGGTTCGTCGAACTCGAACTTCATCCAACGCTGATCGGGCAGGCCGAGTGCGCGGTCGAGCATCGTCGGAAGCATCCCGGAGGGCAGGGAGCTTTCGCCGTTCCACATCATCGCGATGCCGAGGTTGCGGCCGGGGATCATTGCGATGACGCCGCGGTAACCCTGCACGGCGCCGCCGTGGAAAACCACCTCGTGGCCCGCATAGTCGTACACGCGCCAGCCCAAGCCGTAGCCGGCGGAAGACAGCCGCGCGCGGCGCCAGGCCGAGGCGTGGGTCTCGCTGGGCGTGTCCACGAGCGGTCGGTGCAAGGTGGCGAGCAGCGGCGCCGGCAGCACGTCGGGGCGGTGCCCCGTCTGCGCAAGCAGCCACTGCGCCATGTCGCTCGCGCTCGCATTGACGCCGGCGGCGGGTGCGACTTCGTAATACGTCGGCTTCGGCGTCGTCGATACCCAACCGCCACGACCGCGCACGTGCGGCTTCGCCCAGCGTGCGCTCGACTGGATACCGGCAAGCCCGAGGCTCGCGTCGTTCATGCCGAGCGGCTTGAGCAGGCGGCGCTGCACGGCGTCAGCGTAGAACGTGCCCGTTGCACCGAACACGATGTCGCCGATCAGGCTGAACGCGACGTTCTGGTACGAGTAGCAGGTGCCCGGCTGGCACTGCAGCGGCGCATTCGCAAGCTTGCGCGTGAGCGTGCGGTAGTCGACGTACGACTCAAGGTCGCGGTCGTAGGCGTTTCGGCTCAGGCCTACACGGTGGCTCAGCACGTCGGCCACGGTGAGCTGCTGCGCGGCCGCTGGATCACGCAAAGTGAAGTCGGGCAGGTACTGGCTGACGCGGCTGTCCCAGCGCAGCGCGCCGTCGTGCACGAGCAGGCCTGCCATCGTGCCTGCGAAGCCCTTCGACAGCGAGGCGAGGCGGAACACGGTGTGCGCATCGACCGGCTCGGCCGCGCGCACGTCGGTGATGCCGTAGCCGCGCGCACTCAGCACGCGGCCGTTGTGGACGATCGCAAGCGCGAGGCCCGGCACCGTCTGGTCGGCGACGAGCTGCTGCGCCATCGATTCGAAACGGGCGACGTCAAAGTCCGCGGGCAGCGGCGGACCCGCCGGCGTGCGCGGCGCGACCGCAGTCGCGGCTGCTGCGCCCGCTGCGACGCCTGCCTGGCCTGGCAGCTCCGACGTTTGCGCGCCGCTGCCAAGCGTGAGCGTCATCAGGAACGCGAGCGTGGCGAAGCGCGCTGCGGTGCGGCGCGAAGTACCGCGAGTGCCATGCCCGAGATCGGTCATTGCCAGCGTCCCCAATAGATCGTGTGTACCGAGATTCTAGTGTGTTGAATCAGCACGTTGCAGCGTATTGCTGTTCAGTTTTATCGCTTAATGGCCACGCAAGCCAATGCTGAACTGTGACGCGCGACCGCATTCGCCACATTGGCCTCTTACGCTTGCGCCAGGTTCGACTGCACGCGGCGCTGGTCTGCTGCGAGGAAACGCGCTTCGCGTTCCCTTGAGGACCACCCTAACCCAATACGCGCGTCAGGCCACGTCGGCGAGCCGCTCGAGCACGGCCTCGCCATAGCGGTCGAGCTTGCTCGAGCCGATGCCGGGGACGCGGGCGAGCTCGTCGAGATCGTCGGGTGCCGCCTCCGCGATCGCACGCAACGTGGCGTCGTGGAAGATCACGTAGGCCGGTACGTTCTGCTCGCGGGCGGTCTCCGAGCGCCACTCGCGCAGGGCGGTGAACCGCACGAGTGCATCAGGCGACAGTTCAAGGCCTGCACTGTCGACCCCGCCGCGATCGCGACGGCGGCGGACGGGCTTCGGCGACTCGCTGCGCAGCCGCAGCTCACGCTCTCCGCGCAACACCGGGCCGCTGGCCGACGTCAGCCGCAGTGCGCCGTGGCGCTCCACGTCGGCCTCCAGCAGGCCGGCCGCAACGATCTGCCGGAACACGCCGCGCCACGCGCGGTCGTCGAGATCCGCGCCGATGCCCCAGGTGCTGATCTCGTCGTGCCGATGCTGCTTCACCTTGTCGGTCAACTCGCCGCGCAGCACGTCGATCACATGCGCGGCCCCGAAGCGCTGGCCCGTGCGATACACGCACGACAGCGCCTTGCGCGCGGCCTGCGTGCCGTCCCAGCTGCTCGGTGGCTCGAGGCAGTTGTCACAATTGCCGCACGCGCCGGCATGCGGCTCGCCGAACCACGCAAGCAGCGCCTGACGTCGGCACTGCACGGTCTCGCAATAGCCGAGCAGCGCATCGAGCTTGCGCAGCTCGAGCTGCTTGCGGTCATCACCGGCTTCGCCCTGCTGGATCAGCTGGCGCATGCTCACGACGTCGCCGAGACCGTAGCTCAGCCACGCTTCGGCCGGTCCGCCGTCGCGCCCGGCGCGGCCGGTCTCCTGGTAATAACCTTCGATCGATTTCGGCAGGTCGACGTGCGCGACGAAGCGCACGTCGGGCTTGTCGATGCCCATGCCGAACGCGATCGTCGCGACCATGACGACGCCGTCTTCCTGCAGGAAGCGGCGCTGGTTCTGCGCGCGCAGATCGGAGTCCATGCCCGCGTGGTAGGGCAGGGCCTTGATGCCGGCGGTCTGGAGCTGATCGGCGACGGTATCCACGCGTTTGCGCGAGAACGCGTAGACGATCCCGCTCGCGCCGCGGTGATCGCGGATGAAGTCGAGCAGCTGGCGCGTGCCGCCGCCGTCCTTGTGGACGATGCGATAGCGGATGTTCGGCCGGTCGAACGAGCTGACGAATTGCCGCGCATCTTCCAGGCCGAGGCGTTCGACGATCTCGTTGCGCGTCGGCTTGTCCGCCGTCGCAGTCAGCGCGATGCGCGGCACGTCGGGCCAGCGCTCGTGGAGCACGGTGAGTTGTCGGTACTCGGGGCGGAAGTCGTGACCCCATTGGGACACGCAGTGCGCTTCGTCGATCGCGAACAGCGAAAGCTTCGTGCGATCGAGCAGGTTCAGGCAGCGCTGGGTCAGCAGACGCTCGGGCGAGACATAGAGCAGGTCGAGCTCGCCCGCGACCAGGGCGCGTTCGACGGACATGGCCGTGTCCGCGTCGAGCGTCGAGTTCAGGCAGGCGGCGCGGACGCCGAGCTGCAGCAACGCCTCGACCTGGTTCTGCATCAGTGCAATCAGCGGCGATACCACGATGCCGCAGCCGTCGCGCAGCAGCGCCGGCAGCTGGTAGCACAGCGACTTGCCGCCGCCGGTGGGCATGAGCACGAGCGCATCGCCACCGCCCGCGACGTGCTCGACGATGTGCTGCTGCTCGTCCCGGAATGCGGTGTGGCCAAAAATGCGGTGGAGCAGGTCGAGCGCAGTGTCAGGCATGCGCCTAGGGTACCAAGCGGGCCGCGACGCCCGCCCCGGGCCGGCCCCGCGTCGGCGCGTAGGACGATTCCGCGGTCAGCGGCGATTCGGCTTCCGTACCTGCGCCCAAAACGCACCGGGCCCGCGATTGCGGGCCCGGTCGTCGGTCAAGAGGCGGGCGCTTGCGCCGCCTCCAAGGCATCAGCCATCACTGCAGCAGCGAGCGCAGCATCCACGCATACTTCTCGTGCGTCTGCAGGCGCTGGGTCAGCATGTCGACGGTCGGATCGTCACCGGCCTCATCGCCGATTGCCAGCACGCGGCGCGCCGTGCGGCACACGGCCTCGTTGCCCACGACGAGCTGGCGCACCATTTCGCGCCAGTCGGCGGCCTGCTCGAGGCCGGCCTCCTCGGGAATCGACGAGAGCTTGATGAACTCCGCGTACGAGCCCGGCGCGTTGTAACCGAGCGCACGGATCCGTTCGGCAATGTCGTCGAGCGCATTCCACTGCTCGGTGTACTGCGCCTCGAACATGTTGTGCAGCGCGTTGAACATCTGCCCGGTGACGTTCCAGTGGAAGTTGTGCGTCTTCAGGTAGAGCGTGAACGCATCGGAGAGGAATTCCGACAGGCCCTGTGCAATGTTCTTGCGATCTTCCGTATCGATCCCGATATCGACCTGCGGCATGCGGTCGGTCGGGCCCGGCGAGGGCGTCATAGTGGGGCGGTCAGCAGACGGCGAGGTCGACATGGTCAAATTCTCCTTCGTTCATGGACCTGACCAGCGTAGACCGGCCAGCGCATGGTGAACATCAACAGTTCGTTTCAATTGCATCGATGACCTCAATCAAGGCCGACATCGCCGCGCGTCCGGACCCGTCGTCGGGCGAACACCGCAAGGCGCTCAACCATGCACGTCGTCGCATCGACGATGCGCTGACGCGCGACCGCGGGCGGCTGCTCGGACTATGGTCGCGCTGGCAGCGTTCGCCGGCGGATGCATCCGTTCGTGAGCGGCTCGAGACGGCACTGCAGGCATCGATCGACGAGCGCGACCGTCGTGCGGCCGCGCTGCCTTCGGCGCCCGTCGACACATCGCTGCCGATCGCCACCGAAGCCGAGCGCATTGTCGCGTTGATCCGTGAACACCCGGTCGTGGTGATCGCGGGTGAGACGGGCTCGGGCAAGACCACGCAGCTTCCCAAGCTCTGCCTTGCGGCGGGCCGCGGCGCGGGCGGCATGATCGGCTGCACGCAGCCGCGGCGCATTGCCGCGCGTGCGGTTGCCAAGCGCGTCGCCGATGAGTTGGGAACGCAGCTGGGCAGCGCGGTGGGCTATCAGGTGCGCTTTAACGAGAACGTTGGCGAACAGACTGCCGTCAAGTTCATGACCGACGGCATCCTGCTCGCGGAGATCCAGTCAGACCGCTGGCTGTCGCGCTACGACACGATCGTGATCGACGAGGCGCACGAGCGCAGCCTCAACATCGACTTCCTGCTCGGCTACCTCAAGCAGTTGCTCGCCAAGCGCAGCGACCTCAAGCTCATCGTGACGTCGGCGACGATCGACACCGCGCGCTTTGCCGCGCATTTCAACGATGCGCCGATCGTCAACGTCGAAGGCCGGGGCTACCCGGTCGAGGTGCGCTACCGGCCGATCGAAGGCGAGGGTGAGGCCGAGGGCGAGCGCACGGTCAACGACGGCATCGTGGCCGCCTGCGACGAGATCACGCGCGAAGACCCGCGCGGCGACGTGCTGATCTTCCTGCCGGGTGAGCGCGAGATTCGCGATGCGCACCAAGCGCTCGAGCGGCGCAAGTACCGCGAGACCGAGGTGCTGCCGCTGTATGCGCGGCTGTCGGTGCGCGACCAGGACCGCGTGTTCAACCCCGGTCCGAAGCGCCGCATCGTGCTCGCGACGAACGTGGCCGAGACCTCGCTAACGGTGCCGCGCATCCGCTACGTCGTCGATCCCGGCCTCGCACGCGTCAAGCGTTACAGCCCGCGCGGCAAGCTCGACCGCCTGCACATCGAGCCGATCAGCCAGGCGAGCGCGGACCAGCGCAAGGGCCGCTGCGGCCGGGTGTCGGAAGGCACGTGCTTCCGGCTGTATTCGCAGGCCGATTTCGAGTCACGATCGCCGTACACGGATCCCGAGATCCGCCGCGCCGCGCTCGCCGGCGTGATCCTGCGCATGCTCTCGCTCGGCCTCGGCCGCATCGAGGACTTCCCGTTCCTCGAGCCGCCGGATTCACGCGCGGTCGCCGATGGCTGGCAGCAGCTTGCCGAGCTTGGCGCGATCGACGCGCACCGCGCGCTCACGCCGACCGGTCGCACGATGGCGAGGCTGCCAGTCGACGTGAAGCTCGCTCGCATGCTTGTCGCAGCGAATGCACACGGCTGCCTGCGCGAGATGATCGCGATCGCGTCGTTCCTCGGCATCCAGGACCCGCGCGAGCGTCCCGCCGACCAGCGCGGTGCGGCCGATGCGGCACATGCGCAGTTCGCCGACCCGCGCTCGGAGTTCTTCGGCATCCTCAAGCTCTGGGACGCCTATCAGACCGCCCACCAGGACCTCACGCAGTCCAAGCTGCGCGACTGGTGCGATCGCCACTTCCTCGGCTTCATGCGCATGCGCGAATGGCGCGAGCTGCATCGTCAGCTCAAGCTCATGACGGCCGAGCTGGGTTGGGCGGGTGAGGGAGCGGAGGCGTCTGCCCGCGATTCGAAGCCCAATGCGCGGCCGGCAGCATCCACGCCGAAAAAATCAAAGCAGGCCGATGCGACGTCCGCGCGCCCGCCCGAGTCCACATCGACCGAACAATCGGCCGAGGACGTCGCGCGTTACGCGCTGCTGCATCGCGCACTGATTGCGGGCCTGCCGGCGCAGATCGGCCAGCGCCAGCAGCGTGGCGACGGCAAGCCCGACAAGCGCGAGCGACCCGGCGCGGCCCAATACGACGGCCCGCGCGGCCGCAAGTTTCATCTGTTTCCGGGCTCTTCGCTGGCGCGCAAGGCGCCGCCGTGGGTGCTGTCGGCAACACTGCTCGACACCGAGCGCGTGTGGGCGCTGATCAACGCGTCGATCGAGCCGCAGTGGGCGATCGACGAGCTGCCGCACCTGCTCACGCGTCGCCAGTTCGACCCGCGTTGGTCGCGCTCGCAGGGGCGCGTGCTCGGCAGCGAGCAGATCGGCCTGTTCGGCCTCGTGCTCGCAGCGAAGCGGCCGATCCACTACGGCGCGCTGTTTCCCGAGGAAAGCCGCGAGATCTTCGTGCGCGATGCACTCGTCACCGGCGAGATCAACACGCGCAGCGCGTTCCTCGCGCGCAACCTCGCGACGCTCGAGAAAGCGAAGCAGGAAGAAGCGAAGCAGCGCCGCGCGGGCCTCGTCGTCGACGAGGACTGGCAGGCGCGCTGGTACTTCGATCGACTGCCGGCGCACGTGCACAACGTGCAGGCGCTCCATGCGTGGTACGCGAAGCTCGACGCGAAGACAAAGGCCGCGCTCGAGTGGACGCTCGACGATTTGCTCGTGAGCGATCGCACGGAGTCCGCACGCTTTCCGCCCGTGTTCGCGCTCGGCGATGCGCGCCTGTCGGTCACCTACCGCTTCGAGCCGGGTGCACCCGACGACGGGATGACGCTCGGCGTGCCGCTGCACCTGCTCAACGCGCTCGATGCGCCGCGGCTCTCGTGGCTGGCGCCGGGCTTCGTCGTCGACAAGGCCGCGGCGATGATCAAATCGCTGCCCAAGACGCAGCGCCGCAATTTCGTGCCGGCGCCCGATTTTGCGAATGCATTCGCCGAAGCGCACGGCAACGATGAGCCCGATGCGTTCGCCGGCACGCTCGCGCGCTTTCTGCAGCGGCTCACGGGCGTGTCGGTGCTCGGCAGCGATTTCGACGAGGCTGCGCTCGAGCCGCACCTGCGCATGAACCTTCGGTTGTTCGACCGCAACGGCAAGACCGTGCTCGCCGAATCGCGCGACCTCGATGAATTGCGAGAGCGATTCGGCCAGCGTGCCGCCGATGCGTTCGCGGCGAAGGCCGCCGACGGCCTGGCGCAGACGGGACTGACTGCGTTCCCGACATTGCCCATCCCAGCCTCCGTGCCCGGCGCTGGCGGCGTGCCCGCATACCCGGCGCTGCACGACGACGGCGAGAGCGTGTCGCTTCGCGTGCACGCCGATCGCGACGAGGCGACGCGTGAGCATCCGCGCGGCGTGCGACGCCTGCTCGCGCTCGCGCTCGCCGACCGCATGCGGCAGGCGCGCAAGCAATTGCCCGTGTCCCCGAAGACGGGCCTGCTGTACGCCGCGATCGAATCGGCCTCGCCGCGCCACGCCGGGCTCAAGGAGGGGGACCGACTGCGGCTCGACCTCGTCGACGGCGCGTTCGATGCACTCGCAAGCGAAGGGCTCGTCGAGATCCGCGACCCGGACGCGTTCGCGCAGCGCCAGGCGACGATCGCGAAGGGATTGTTCCCCGAGGCCATGGAGCGCTACCGACAGGCCGAGGCCATTCTCGCGGCCGTCGCGGACGTGCGCGCAAAGCTCGAGTCGCCGCTCATGGGCTGGGCCAGCGGCAATCTCGACGACATGCGAACGCAGCTCGCCGCCCTTACGCCGCCGGGCTTCCTGCGCGACACGCCCGCGGGTGCGTTACGCGAGTACCCGCGGTACCTGAGGGCGCTCGCACTGCGCGGCGAACGCGCGCTGCGCGACCCCGTTCGCGACCAGGCCCGCATGCTCGAAATCAAGCCGTTCGCCGACGCGCTCGCCGCGGCCGGCGAGGCTGCGAACGATTCCGAGTGGCAGGCCCTGCGCTGGGACCTCGAAGAACTGCGCGTGTCGCTGTTCGCACAGGAGCTCGGCGCGAAGGGCGGCGTATCGCCGAAGAAGCTTGGGACGCGGTTGGCGCAGTTGCGGGGCGGGTGAAAACGGCCGCCACGCGGCACCGTCACTTGGTGCGCCGCACCTTCGCATGCGTGTTGGATCCCTCTACTGCGAGATACCAGACATTGCCCATCACACTCGGCGTAATGCGCACCGCAGGGTTGCTCTTGCGCACCCCGGCGAGCCTCGCCTCGTCCACCTGCTCCCACACTTGGCCGTTCTCGAGCGTGTAGCTGCGTCCTTTTCCGAAGCCTCGGAACTCACCCGCGATCCGTCCAACGATCGGTTCGTTCGAACCGAACGTGATGAAGCCTCGGTTCTCGTTGACCACTTTGCGCTTTGCTTCGCTGGCCGCCTTCGCCGTTTCTTCCTCGACCGTACGGTTCAGCCATGCATTGAGTTGGACGAGTTCCCCGGGCGTGAGCTTGTCGAGCCCAGCCGCCTTGAACTGCTCCGGCGACATCTGACGCTCGATCGGCGGCTGCTGAGCAAATGCAGAGCAGGCGAATGCGACGGCCGCGCAGGCGGCGAGCAGGCGCAGGTGGGTCGGTCGGCGCATCGGCGGTATCTCCTGAATCACGGGACGGCTAGTGTAAACACCCCGCCAACGCGTTCCGCGACGCCATGAACGCTCCTTTCGCCGCCCGTCCCGAGTCCCGAACGCCCGAGGCTGCGGTCACGGCGCTGCTTGCCGAGCCGGCCGCGGCTGCCCTGCCGCCGGCAATGCGCGAGCGGCTTGCCCAAGTGGCGGCCCAGGCGCGCATGGACGACGCGTCGACTCCGGAGCGCCTCGGCGACACGCTCGATGCGCTGGGTCGGCTCGATGCCGACACTGATTCGATCATGGCGGCGATCCTGCACGCCTGGCCGGGGCTGCATGAGGGCATCGGGCCCGGGTTCGATCAGGAGGCGCCGGGCGTCGCCACGCTCATGGACGGTTTGAGCGCGGCGTCTCAGGTGTGGTCGCTGCATCGCGAGCAGGGCGGCGCCTCGCGGGGTGAAGGCTTGCGACGGCTGTTGCTTGCGATCGTGCGCGACCTGCGCGTCGTGCCGATCCTGCTCGCGGAGCAGCTCGCGCGATTGCGCCGGGCGGCTTCGCTGCCCGACGGGGACCGCCGCGCGCTGGCCGCCCTCACGCGCGACATCCACGCGCCGCTCGCGAACCGGCTCGGCATCTGGCAGCTCAAGTGGGAACTCGAGGACCTCGCGTTCCGGTTCACCGAGCCGGCGACGTACCAGCAGATCGCACGGCTGCTCGACGAGAAGCGTGTCGCGCGCGAGCGGTACATCGAGCAGGTCACGGCCACGTTGCGCGAGGCACTGCGCGGGCAGGAGATCGAGGCCGATGTGGTCGGTCGGCCCAAGCACATCTACAGCATCTGGAAGAAGATGCAGCGCAAGGGCGCGCCGATCAGCGAGCTCTACGACCTTCGCGCCGTGCGCGTGCTGGTCGATGATCTCGGCGCCTGTTACGCGGCGCTCGGCGTCGTGCACGCGACCTGGACGCCGATCCCGAGCGAGTTCGACGACTACATCGCGCGCCCCAAGCGCAACGACTATCGCTCGCTGCACACGGCGGTGATCGGCCCGGAGGGCAAGACGCTCGAGGTGCAGATCCGCACGAAGGAGATGCATCGGCAGGCCGAACTCGGCGTCGCCGCGCACTGGAAATACAAGGAAGGCGGCAGCCACGCGGCCGACGCCGCGTTCGATCGCAAGATCGCGTGGATGCGCCGCCTGCTCGAAGCCCAAGGCGAGCGCGACGGCGACGGTGCGCTCGCGGGCGAGTTCGATACCGAGCTCGCCGAGGACCGGGTGTACGTGCTGACACCGAAGGGCGAGGTCGTCGACCTGCCACGCGGTGCGACGCCGCTCGATTTCGCGTACCACGTGCACACCGAAGTGGGACATCGCTGCCGCGGCGCGAAAGTGGACGGGCGGATCGTGCCGCTCGACCACAAGCTGCGCAGCGGCGACCGCGTCGAGATCATGACCGCGAAGACCGGCACGCCGCGCCGCGACTGGCTCGTCGCGGCGAACGGTTTCCTCGCGAGCAGTCGCTCGCGCGAGAAGGTGCGCACGTACTTCCACAAACTCGACCGCGCCCGCAACGAGCGGGCCGGACGCGAGATGCTCGACAAGGAACTGCGTCGGCTGGGTCTGCTCGGCGCGGATCTCGCGCCGGCGCGCGAGCGGTTCCATCTCGCGAGCGACGCGGAGCTGCACGTCCACGTCGCGCTGGGCGATCTCGGGCCGCACCAGATCGCGCGAGTGTTGCTCGAGCACGAGCGTGCGGGACAGGATGTGGTCGACGAGGCGCCAACGCCTCTTCCGGCGCGGATGCCTGCGCGCGCTGAAGACTTCACGGTCGAAGGCGTCGGCAATCTTCTAGTGCAGCTTGCGCGTTGCTGCCAACCGCTGCCCGGCGAACCGATCGTTGGTTACCTCACGCGTGGCCGAGGTGTAACCGTGCACCGGCCCGACTGCGGGGCGCTCTCGAGGCTGGCGAGCGCCCAGCCGCAGCGCATCCTGCCGGTCGAGTGGGGCCGGCGGGGGCGTGAGCACGAGGTTGATGTCGAACTCCTGGCGATCGACCGGAAGTGGCTGCTCAAGGACGTGACGAATGCGATCGCGCAATGCGACGCGCATGTGTCGAGCCTGCAGACCGCGCACGAGCGCCACGGCGCACGGGTAAAGCTGATGATCCGCCTCCGCGTGCGTGACTTTGGCCAGCTCTCAACTGCACTAGGCAAGCTCGGCGCGCTGGCCGGTGTGGAGCGTGTTCAGCGCAGTTGAGGCCGCGGCGCCGACGCGAGGGGTATCCTGCAGCCGTGATGCAGCACACGCCTGAACCGCAGGAGGATCTAGCGCGCGCGCCTGATGAAGGCGGGCGCGCGGGTGCCCGAGTGCGGCCTTGGGAGCGCCTGCGGACGCTTGGGCCGGCCGCGCGGGGCGCGCTCATTATCTTGGTTGCGACATTCATTGCTGCGCTGCTGGCGTTCCGCGAGCCGATCGCCGAGTGGTTGTGGCCTGACACCCGCATCCAGCAGCTGCGTGACGCAGGGCGGGCCGCGCTCGCCAAGGGTCGGCTGACCGCGACCGACGGACGCGGCGCGCGTGAGCTTTACGAAGCCGCACTCGCCCTCGACCCGGACCGCGTGGAGCTACGCCGCGACCTCGCCCGCGTGGGCGACGCGGCACTCATGCAAGCGCGCCGCGCATTGGAGGCGCACCGGTTCGCCGATGCGCATCGATCGCTGGCGCTCGCGCGTGAGCTTGGTGTTCCGCGTGCCAGGGTTCAGCAGGTGGCCGACGAGCTGCGCGTGCGCGAGGCTGCGGTCGCTGGTATCGACGAGATGCTGCGCGAGGCTGCCCAAGCGCGTGCCGACGGCCGCCTCGACGGCGGCGACGACAGCGCGCTCGAGCTGTATCGACGCGTGCTCGGGCTCGAGCCTGGGAACACCATCGCGCTCGAGGGGCGGGAGGACACGCTTGCCGACCTCATGCAGCACGCTCGTATGGCGCTCGACGAGCAGCGGCTCGGCGACGCCGCGCGGCTGATCGAGCGGGTGCGCGGTGTCGATGACGGCCATGCGGATCTGCCTCCGGCGATTGCCGATCTCGAAGGCCGGCTTGATCGCCATCGGGCACGCGCGCGGACTGCGCTCGGGCGACAACGTCTCGAGCGCGCGCTGCGTGAGTTCGACGCCGTGCTCGCCGTGCGGCCTCACGATCCAGCTGCGCTTGCGGGCCGCACGGAGGTCGCAACCGCGTACGCCCGGCGCAGCGAGCGGCTCGCGGCCGACTTCCAGTTCAAGCCTGCCGAGGCCGCACTGCAGCGTGCGGCGGAGATCGCACCCGACGCGGACGCGGTGGCCGCGGCGACTGCGCGTCTGCAAGGCGCTCGCGAAAGTCGCAAGCGATTGCGTGAGCGCGCGCCCGGCCCGCAGGAGCGCGAGCGCGTCGGCGCGCTGTTGCGGGCGGCGGCGCAGGCCGAGGCCGCGGGCGATTTGATCAGCCCGCCTGGCGACAGCGCTTACGACCGCCTGCGCGCCGCGCGCGAAATCGCACCCAATGATCCACGCGTGCACGACGCGACCGCGCGGTTGGTGCCGTCGGCGCGAACCTGTTTCGAAAACGAGCTGCGCGAGAACCGACTCGCGCGCGCGCGGCAGTGCCTCGACGCTTGGCGGGCGCTCGAAGGCGACAGCGCGAGTGTCGACAGCGCGCAAAGGCGGCTCGCGGCGCGATGGGTCGCATACGGCCACGAGCGCCTCGGCGCCGGGGAGCCGCAACGCGCAGAGCGCGCGCTGCATGCGGCGCGCGAATTGGACCCCCAGCCGGACGGAGCGCAGGAGTTGCAGGCGCGACTCGGCGCACTCGAGGCCACCCGCTAAGTCGGGCGGTGTCTGGCCGCGCCTATAATCCGCGCCGGCTTTCCTGCGCTGTGCGTGCATGACTTTCTTGGTGACCGGCGCGACGAGTCAGATCGGCCATTTCCTGCTGCCGATGCTCGATGGGCACACGTTGGCGAATGACCCGCGCAACGGCGAGCGCACGCCCGTCCTGGCACTCAGCCGCCGACGGCCCGGCGTCGCGCGCGGGCATGTGTGCTGGCTGCAGGGCGCGCTGCCCGCGGCCCCTGCGATTGAGTCGCCGCTGCGGGCGGCAGTCAGTTTCGGCCCGATCGATGCATTCGCCGCGTGGCTGGACACCGCTCCGCTCGGGCCGTCGCCGCGGGTGGTGGCTACGAGCTCGATGAGCGCCGAGAGCAAACGCGAGTCGATCGTGGCGTCCGAGCGCGCGATTTCGCAGCGGCTGCGCGACGGCGAACAACGCCTCATCGACGTCTGCAATCGCCGTGGAATCGCGTGGACGATCCTGCGGCCCACGTTGATCTACGGCGTCGGCCTCGACCGCAGCCTCACGCCCATCGCACGCCGCGCGATGCGCACGCGCCTGTTCGCCTACCCGGATGCGCCCGGGCTCCGCCAGCCCGTCCACGCGCAGGACGTCGCCCAGGCTGCGCTGCGCGCGCTCGAGCGCGACGCTGCCGTCGGCGTCACCTTCCCACTCGGCGGGGGCGAACGCATCACGGCGGGCGAGATGTTCCGACGGGTTCGGGCGAGCTTGCCGGTGGCTGCGCTGCCGATCCCGTTGCCGGTGGCGCCGTTGAAGCCGCTTTCGCAGCTGCACGGCGCGTTACGCGGCCCCGTGTCGCGCCTCACGGCCGATCTTGTCGCCGACAACACCGAACTGCGGCAGCGGCTCGACGTGCACCCGCGTCCGTTCCGACCGACTGCCTCCGCATGGGGGTTGGACACGCCATGAGCGGCGCATCGAACGAGAGCGGGCTGTCGGTGGCCGTCGTGATGTGCACCTACAACGGAGCGCAGTTCGTCGCCGAGCAGCTTGAGAGCCTGTTCGCGCAGACGCGGCAGCCGGACCATCTCGTCATCGTCGACGACGCATCGACCGACGACACGTACGCGCTCGTCGAACAGCTGTGCACCCAGCGCCCGCCGGGGATGCGCCTGACGCTCGAATGCAACGCGCGCAACCTCGGCTATGTCGCGAACTTCGATCACGCACTCAGCCTGGCCGATGAAGACATTCTGTTCCTATGCGACCAGGACGATATCTGGCACGCAGGGAAGGTCGAGCGCATGGTCCGCGAGTTCGCCTGTCGGCCCGACCTGGACCTCTTGCACACCGATGCGCGCCTGGTCGACGCAGCCGGGGAGCCGTTGGGGTACGGACTGTTCTCGGCGCTCGAACTGTCCGAGTCTGACCGCGCGGCGCTGCATGCCGGTCGCGGCTTCGACGTGGTGTTGCGCCACAGCGTCGTAACCGGCGCAACTGCGGCGGTTCGACGGGACGCGGCGCGGCGCGCCGCGCCTTTCCCCGCCCATTGGGTGCACGACGAATGGCTCGCAATCACCTGCGCGCTGAGCGGGCGGATCGATTGCCTCGAAGAGGCGTGGATCGACTACAGGCAACACGGCGGGAACCAGCTGGGGGCCGCGAAGCGCAGCGGTCGCGAGCGTTTCGCGAGCGGCGCTTCACGTCGTGCACTGATGCAGCGGATCGAGGCGCGGCTGGAAGTCCTGCTTGAACGTCTCGACGTCGGCCAGTTCATTGCGAGCGACGCACAGAGGGACGCGCTGCGCGATCGGTTGTGCCATGCACGGGTGCGTGCCCATCTCCCCGTTAGGACATTCGCACGCATCGGTCGAGTCGCAAAGGAGTGGGCGCGTGGGGGGTATGGCCGGCACTCGTTTGGTCTGCGATCGGCCGTCGCCGACCTTGCGGGTCTAGGCTGATGGGGGCGTTTGTCGAAGCCGATCCGAAGCGCGCTACCTGCGCGGTCATCGTCACCTATCACCCTGACCCCGCCGAGCTGCCCGAGGTGATCGCGCGCATCGCGCCGCAGGCGCACCGTGTCTTCATCATCGACAACGCGTCGCCGCCAGCTCACTTGCAGCAGGCGTTGCCCGCGCCGCTGCCAGATGGCGTCGATGTGATCCGCAGCGCGACGAACGATGGACTCGGCCGGGCGTACAACCGCGGGGCGCAGCTTGCACGCCAAGCGGGCTGCCGGTTCGTGTTGCTGATGGACCAGGACAGCGTGGTCGCGCCCGATCTCGTGGCGCGCCTCGTGGACGCACATGCCCAGCTGAAAGCAGACGCCCGCGTGGGCGCGGTCGGCGCGGCGTTCATCGATGCGCACACCGGCCACCCCGCGCCGTTCGTGCGCATCGGCTTCCCGCTCAACCGCAAGATTCCCGCACCGGAGCGCGGCTGCGTCGAGTGCGATTTCCTCATCAGTTCGGGCTCGCTGATCGAACTCGATGTGCTGGACGCGGTCGGCGGCATGGACGAAGCCTTGTTCATCGATAACGTCGATCTCGAGTGGTCGTTCCGGGCGCGTGCGTCCGGGTACCGGCTGTTCGGGGTGGGGGACGCGCGCATGACTCACCGCATCGGGCACACCGTGCGCCGGTTGCCGTTGGGGCTTGGCGACGTCGTCGTGCACGCGCCCGTGCGCCTCTACTACATGATGCGCAACCGCGTGCTGCTGTACGGACGCCCGCAGACGCCGCGCGTGTGGATCGCGCAGGATCTGCCGCGTCTCGCGCTGAAGCTGGCGAGGCTGTCGCTGTTCGTGCAGCCGCGTCGTCGCAACTTTCGGGCGATGGTCAGCGGGCTGTTGGACGGCCTGCGGGGCCGAAGCGGCCCTTGCACCCGCATTCTGTGAACGCGCGATGAGTCCAGCGGGTCATGCGGCGCGCGCCGCGACCGTGCCGGCGGCGGCAAGCTAGACTGCTTGTTCCGCAGGCCGGTCCTGCTCGTTTTCTGAGTCCGTGGCTCGAATCGATTACGACGAAGACGCCGATGCGTCCGCCGAGGCCGGCCCTGCGGCCCGATGGGCACGGCGCATAGCGATCTGGCTGCTGGCCGCGATCGGCCTCGGCCTGGGATTCCTGATCCCGTACACGCTCTACCTCAATCACGAGGTCACCGAGCGGTTCGGCCAGCTGCGCTGGCAGGTGCCGACGCGGGTGTACGCCCGGCCGCTGATGCTCGCGCCCGGCGAGCCGATGGACGCAACGACCCTCAAGGCCGAGCTCGAGGCAGCCGGATACCGGGAGGGCGACGGCAAGCGTGAGGGCACGTACGACCGCAACGGCGCCCGCTGGCGTATCTCGAGCCGCGGTTTCCACGATGTCGATGGAGCCGTCGCGCCGCGTCGCATCGAAGTCGTGCTGTCCGACGGTCGCGTGGCGTCGGTGCGCGACGCCGCCAAGCGCAGTGCGCTCAAGGCCGCGCGGCTTGATCCGGCACGCATCGCGACCCTGTACGGGCAGAAGCAGGAAGAACGACGCCTCGTGCGCATCGACGAAGTGCCCGAGCTGCTCGTAACCGGCCTGCAGGCGGTCGAGGATCGCGACTTCAGCAGCCACATCGGCGTCGACTTCGGCGGCATGCTCCGCGCCGCGTTCGTCAATCTGCGGTCGGGTGAAAAGAAGCAGGGCGCGAGCACGCTCACCCAGCAGCTCGCTCGCAGCGGCCTGCTCGGCATCGGGCGCGAGCAGACGTTCGCGCGCAAGGGCAACGAGATTCTCTACGCGCTGCTGATGGAGGCACGTTTCGATAAGCGCACGATCCTCGAGGCGTACCTCAATCAGGTCTATCTGGGCCAGCGCGGCGCGCAGGCGATCCACGGCGTCGCGGCTGGCGCGGAGTTCTGGTTCGGCCGCGACCTCAAGGACCTGTCGACCGAGCAGATCGCGATTCTCGTCGGTCTCGTCAAGGGTCCGTCCGCCTATGACCCGCGACGCGAACCCGAGCGCGCACGCGAGCGTCGGGACTTTGTGCTCGGCGAGATGCACGAAACCGGCCTGATCGACGACGCCGAATACAAGCGCGCGCTCGCGGCGCCGCTCGGCGTGACGAAATCGCCCGGCAACCTCGCGGCGAACCGCTTCCCGGCGTTCGTCGACCTCGTGCGCCGCCAGCTCGCGCGCGATTACTCGGCCGAGGAGATCGCGGGCGCGGGGCTGCGCGTGATGAGCAGCATGGCGCCGTCCGCGCAGGCCTATGCCGAAGGCGCGGTCACCCGCACGCTGAAGGGGCTGGGCAAGCGCAAAGCCCCGTTGCAGGCCGCGGTCGTGGTCACGGACGTCGACGATGGTGGCGTGCGCGCGGTGGTCGGCGGCAAGGACTTCGATACGCATGGGTTCAATCGCGCGATCGAAGCGCAGCGTCCGGTCGGTTCGCTGCTCAAGCCGTTCGTGTACCTGCTCGCGCTCGCCGAGCCCGAGAAGCACTCGCTGGCCACCTGGCTCGATGACTCGCCCGTGCAGGTCAAGCTGGGCGACGGAAAGACCTGGTCGCCGCGCAACTCGGACGGGCGCAGCCACGGCAGCGTCCGGCTCGTCGATGCGCTGTCGCAGTCGTACAACCAGTCGATGGTGCGCGTGGGGATGGAGGTCGGGCCGGCGCGCATCGCCGAATTGCTGCGCACGCTGGCCGGCATCGAGGCAAGGCCGCATCCGTCGCTGATCCTCGGCGGCACCGACCAGAGCCCCTATGTGATGGCGCAGCTGTATCAGTTCCTCGCGTCCGGCGGCGAAATCCAGCCGCTGCACGCGGTGCGCGGCGTGCTCGATTCGGACGGCCGCGCGCTCAACCGCTACGACAAGCCGCCGGCCCCGGCGCAGGAGGGCGATGCGATCGCCGCGCGCCTGATCACGATCGGGCTGCAGCAGGCCGTCACCAACGGCACCGGGCGACAGCTCGTGGGCGACGGCCTCGGCCGCCTTGCGCCGGCCGGCAAGACCGGCACGAGCAACGACGGTCGCGACAGCTGGTTCGCGGGTTGGACCGGCGGTCACCTCGCTGTGGTCTGGGTCGGCAACGACCAGAACGAAACGACGGGCCTGTACGGCGCGACGGGCGGCATGCGGGTGTGGTCGTCGCTGTTCTCCCGCCTGCCGACCGCACCTCTCGAAGTGGGCGACGACGGGCTGGACTGGCAGTGGACGCTTGCGTCCAACACCACTGATCCGGGCTGCGCAGGCGCTCGCCGCTTGCCGTTCGTCGCCGGCTTCGCGCCCCCCTACGCGCCGTGCCCGGCGCCCGCCCCGGTCGAAGAGGACGAGGGCGGCGGCTGGCGCGAGTGGTTCGGTTTCGACCGCGAGCCCGCGCCCCAGCCCCAACAGGAGAACGTCGAATGAGCGCACTTCGCATCACTGCGGCCGTCTCATTGCTGGTGCTTGCCGCCTGCGCGACGCGGCCGACCGAGCCGGCGGCGGCCACCGCGGTGGACACGAACACGCGCGCGGAGATGGTCGAGACGATCCGCGCGGCCGGCGTGGCCACCGCGGATGAGCTCGACGTGCAACCGCTGCGCGAGGGCGCAGTGGAGGATCTGCGCGAACGCGCGGCCGCATTGCAGGCACAGGGGCAGCACGAACAGGCCGCCGCCGTGCTCGATGAGGCGATCGCGCGCCACGGCGACGACCCGGCCGTGCTGCAGGAGCGCGCGGAGGCCGCCGTGTACATCGGTGACTTCGACGCTGCGCAGCGCTTCACGCGCGAAGCGATCGACGCCGGGGCCCAAGTGGGCCCGCTGTGCCGGCGCCACTGGTCATTGATCGAACAGGTCGCGCTCGCGCGCGCCGCTGCTGCGCTCGCCACCGAACAGGCCGCGTTCCAGGCCGAGGCCGACACCGCGCGCCAGGCGCGCGAAGCCTGCACCGTCGCGCCGCCCGCGCGCTACTGACGTGAGCGGACGCCTCGCGCAGGCCAGCCGCGATGCGCTCGTCGAAGGCGGCGATCTGGCGCGCAACATCGCCGCATTCGCGCCGCGTCCGTCACAGCAGGACCTCGCCGGCGCGATCGGAGATGCGTTCGACACGCAGGGCACGCTGCTCGCGGAGGCCGGCACCGGCACCGGCAAGACGTTCGCCTACCTCGTGCCCGCGTTGCTGTCGGGCAAGAAGACGATCATCTCGACCGGCACGCGCGCGCTGCAGGACCAGCTCTACCACCGCGACCTGCCGCGCGTGCGCGATGCGCTCGGCGTCGGCCTGAGCTCGGCGCTGCTCAAGGGGCGCGCGAACTACCTGTGCCGCTACCGCATGGACCAGGCCGCGGGCGAGCCGCGTTTCGCCTCGCGTGAGCTTGCGTCGCAGTTCCAGCGCATCGTCGCGTGGTCGGGCCGCACGCGCATGGGCGATCTCGCCGAGCTCGACGCGCTGCCCGAGGACTCGCCGCTGCTGCCCGTGGTCACGAGCACCGCTGAAAACTGCCTCGGCAGCGAGTGCCCGTTTTTCTCCGAATGCTTCGTCGTCGCGGCGCGCCAGCGCGCGCAGGCCGCGGACATCGTCGTCGTCAATCACCACTTGCTGCTCGCCGACCTCGCGCTCAAGCAGGAAGGCTTCGGCGAGATCCTGCCGGGCGCGCAGGCGTTCGTCGTCGACGAGGCGCACCAGCTGCCGGATCTCGCCGCGCAGTTCTTCGGTGAGGCACTGAGCGCGCGGCCGCTCGTCGAACTCGCACGCGATGCAACCGCCGAGTGCAAGGACAAGCCCGGTGCGCTCGCCGTGCTGCAGGAGCCGGCCCGCGAACTCGAATACATGGTTCGCGAAGTGCGCCGGGCGATGGACAACCTGCCGGTGCGGGGCACGCGGTCGCGTGCGTTGGAGGTCGAAGCGGTCGAACACGCATTCGACGCGCTCCAGCACGCGCTGCGCAGCCTGCACGCCGCATTGCTCCCGCTGCGGAGCGTGGCGCCCGGGTTCGACAGTTGTACGGCGCGCGCGAAGGAGTTCGAGTTGCGACTGCGGCGTTGGCGCGGGCCGCTAGATGAAGGCGCGCCGCTTCTCGAGGGCCTCGACGGCCCCGACGACGCGGATTCCATCGACGCGCCGGAGTGCGACACAGAGGCCGCGCCGCCCGGTACCACGCCCGACGCCCTGCTCGACATCATGAACGCCGCGCCGTGCGAGGCCATGCTGTTCGCCACGCGCGACGTAGCGCCCGACGAAGCCAAGCCCGAAGACGACACGCCGGACGACAGCGTGCGCTGGTACGAACTCACCGCGCGCGGCTTCCGGCTGAGTCGCACGCCGATCGACGTCGCCGGGCCGCTCGCGCGCCACCGCGCGCGCTCGCAGGCCGCGTGGGTGTTCACCTCGGCAACGCTCGCAATCGGCGGTCGGTTCGAACACTTCGCGATCAAACTCGGCCTCTCGCTCAAGGGCGATAACCCGCCGGCCACACTGCTCGCGCCGAGCCCGTTCGACTGGCCGCAGCAGGCGCTGTGCTACCAGCCGCGCGGGCTGCCGGAGCCGACGTCGCCGGATTTCACCGCGCGCATGGTCGATGCGATCTGGCCGGTGCTCGAGGCGTCGCAGGGTCGCGCGTTCGTGCTGTTCGCCTCGCACCGTGCGCTGCGCGAGGCGGCCGAGCGGTTGCGCGGCGGGCCGTGGCCATTGTTTGTCCAGGGCGAGGCGCCGCGGCCCGTGCTGCTCGAGCGCTTCCGCGCGTCCGGCAACGGGGTGCTGCTCGGCGCAGCGAGTTTCCGCGAAGGCGTCGACGTCGCCGGCGAGGCGCTCAGTGTCGTCGTCATCGACAAGCTGCCGTTCGCGGCGCCCGACGATCCTGTCTTCGAGGCGCGGCTCGAGGCCGTGCGCCGGCGCGGTGGCAATCCGTTCCGCGACGAACAACTCCCGCAGGCGGTCATCGCGCTCAAGCAGGGCGTGGGCCGGCTGATTCGTTCCGAGAGTGACCGCGGCGTGCTCGTGCTCTGCGATTCGCGCCTGATCACGAAGAGCTACGGCGCGACGTTCCTCAACTCGCTGCCGCCGATGCCGCGCACGCGCACGATCGACGACGTGCGCCGGTTCTTCCCGGCCGTGCCCGTCGAGATGACGGTCGAAACCCTGTTCTGAGATCCACGCTCCAGAGAGTCCCGATGCCGACGACGCTGCTCGCTTTCGAAACCTCGACCGAGGCCTGCTCGGTCGCCCTGTGGCGCGACGGTGAGGTGCGCGAGCGCTTCGAGCTTGCACCCCGTCGCCACGCGGAACTCGCGCTGCCGTGGGCCGACGAACTGCTCGCCGACAGCGGCGTTGCGCGCGCGCAGATCGACGCGATTGCGGTCGGCCGTGGGCCCGGCGCGTTCACCGGCGTGCGGCTGGCGATTGCGATCGCGCAGGGCATCGCGCTCGCACTCGACCGGCCGATCGTGCCGGTGTCGACGCTCGCCGCGCTCGCGCTGCAGGCAGGTCGCGATGCAACCGCGGGCACGCCGCTGCTCGCGGCGATCGATGCGCGCATGGACGAGGTGTACGTGGGCGCATTCATGCGGGAAGGCGAGGGCGTGCGTGCGCTGGGCGAGGAATGGCTCGGTGCGCCTGGTGCGTTCGCGCTGCCGGAGCATGCTGGCCGGTGGCGCGGTGCGGGCACCGGGTTCGCAGCACTGGGCGGTGTCCTCGAGGCGGCACTTGCGCCGCGCTTCGATGCGATGGACGCCGCCGCATTGCCGCATGCCGCCGATATCGCCCGGCTCGCCGCGCCTGCGTACCTGCAGGGCCATGCCGTCGCGCCCGAAGCGGCCGAGCCCGCGTACCTGCGCAACCGGGTCGCGCTTACGCTGGCGGAGCAAACGGCAGCCCGCGCGCGGCGCTGAGCCGGCGCGTCGCGATCAGCGGTCGACCAGTTCGCCACCGGGCAGAAACTGCCAGGTGCGGGTCACGTGCAGCACGTCGGGATCATCCGGGGTCTTGGGCAGCGGCGCGTACGGCTCGGCCAGCTTTGCGATCCGGAGTGCCGAGGCATCGAGGAGCGGCACGCCGCTGGACTGCACGACGTCCGCGCGCTCCACCGAGCCGTCGCGGCGGATCGCCACGCTGATCACGACTTGGCCTTCGAGCCGGCGCCGGCGCGCCGCGTCGGGATAGTTGAGGTTGCCGACGCGCTCCACGCGGTCGACCCACTCCCGCAGGTAGCTCGCCCAGGCGTATTCCTGGGTGCTCGCCGACACGAACTTGCGCTTCGGCCGCTTCGCGTAGCGCTCCGAGCGCAGATGGATCTCGGCCGCGAGCCTCGCCATCTCCATGTCGTGCTCGATGCGCTCGGGACCCGCGGGCTTGGGCACATCGGCCGGAGCCGGCAGGCGCTTATCCTCCGCAACAGCCGTCTCACTGCGAATCGCGGTTACCACGCGTGTCTGCGGCACCGCTTCGGCTCGGGGCGACTGCGCCTGCATCGTTCGCGGTGCGACGCCCGGTGCCTCACGCTCGATCGGCCCGGTCTGGGTGTCGCGTGGACGCAGGCTGCGCTCGTGTTCGCCGCCGCCCTGGTTCGCGGCCTGCGCGAGGAAGTCGGCCTGCTTCGGCGTGAGCGGCGTGGTCGTCTCGGTCAGGATCACGTCGAGCGTCGGCCGCAGCGGCGCGGCGTCCTCGAGCGTGAACCCGATGCCGAGCAGCACGAGCGCGTGCACGAGCAACGACAGCGCGAGCGTCGCACCGAGTCGCTGGTCTTCGGCGAGGGCGCCGCTGGGGGCGGCGGGCGCGGTCGCGGTCATGGCATCTGGGTCGACGGGGGCCTGTGATACGCGGCCCGGGCGACGGCGCGGGTCAGCCGACGCGCGCCTCGATCGCATCGAACAGTGTGCCCGCGATGTTCAGGCCGAACTGTGCGTCGAGTTCGCGAATGCAGGTCGGGCTCGTCACGTTGACCTCGGTAAGGCTGTCGCCGATGACGTCCAGCCCGACGAATACCATGCCGCGCCGCTTCATCTCCGGGCCGACCTGCGCCGCGATCCAGCGGTCGCGCTCGGTGAGCGGACGGCCTTCGCCGCGGCCGCCGACGGCGAGGTTGCCGCGGAACTCGTCGCCCTGCGGAATGCGGGCTAGGCAGTAGTCGATCGGCTCGCCGTCCACGAGCAGGATGCGCTTGTCGCCGCCCGTGATCTCCGGCAGGTAGCGCTGCGCCATCGCCAGGTGCAGGCCGCCGAGCGTGAGCGTCTCGAGGATGACGTTGAGGTTCGCGTCGCCGTGCGAGGCGCGGAAGATCGAGCGTCCGCCCATGCCGTCGAGCGGCTTGAGCACAGCGGCGCCATGCTCGGCGACGAACGCCTTGAGCTCGACCGGATCGCGGCTGACGAGCGTCGGCGGGCAGCACTGCGGGAACAGGAGCGCGGCCAGCTTTTCGTTGTAATCGCGCAGCCCTTGCGGGTCATTGACCACCAGCGCACCGGCTTGCTGCGCAATGCCGAGGATCTGCGTGTCGTGGATGTACTCCGCGTCGACGGGCGGATCCTTGCGCATCAGCACGACGTGACCGCGGCCGAGAGTGATGTGTGACGCGGGTTCTGTTTCGAACCATCCGGAGGCATCGTCGCGTACGCGCAGCGCCGAGACCTGCGCGCGTGCGGCACCATCTCGTACAGACAGGCCTCCGGGCTGCACGTAAAGCAGCCGATGGCTGCGCCGCTGCGCTTCCAGCAGCATCGCGAACGTGGAGTCCTTGGCGGGTTTGATCGATCCGATCGGATCCATCACGACGACGATGTCGAGCGGCATGGTCGAGTGTCAGGTGGGGAAGCGGGATCGTAACAGGCGGGCGTCGGCCTACTGACGCAAATGTGCAGTCGTAAGGCGTCAAAGTGACAATTTACGCCGGCTTGACAGCCTGCAGTGGCCTTGGAATAAAGAGATGACGCGTTGCGCCGGGGGATTCGGGCGTACGCATCGGAGGATTCGAGATGGACGAGGGTCGCAACGACAACCTCGACAGTTTGCGGGTGATGGTGATCGACGATTCGAAGACGATCCGCCGCACTGCGGAGACTTTGCTCAAGCGCGAGGGCTGTGACGTCGTGACTGCGACGGACGGCTTCGAAGCGCTTGCGAAGATCGCCGACCAGCAGCCGCAGATCATCTTCGTCGACATCATGATGCCGCGGCTCGACGGCTATCAGACCTGCGCGCTCATCAAGAACAACCAGATGTTCAAGCACACGCCGGTGATCATGCTGTCTTCGAAAGACGGCCTGTTCGACAAGGCGCGCGGCCGCATCGTGGGCTCCGAGCAGTACCTCACCAAGCCATTCACGCGCGAGGAACTCCTCGACGCGATCCGCACGCACGTACCCAACGCACGACACGCCTGACCGGGGGGAAAGGGCTCATGGCACGTATTTTGTTGATCGAAGATTCGCCGACCGAAACGGCGGTGATGACGCAGTTGCTCGAGCGTAATGGCCATCAGGTCTTTACCTCGGCCAGCGCTGAAGATGGCATCGAGACCGCACGCCGCGAGCGTCCCGACCTCGTCCTCATGGACGTGGTGCTTCCGGGCATGAACGGCTTCCAGGCCACGCGCGCGCTGTCGCGTGACAACGACACCAAGTCGATCCCGGTCCTCATCGTCAGCACCAAGGCGATGGAAACCGACAAGGCATGGGGACTTCGCCAGGGGGCGAAGGACTACATCGTGAAGCCGCCGCGCGAGGACGAACTCATTGCGCGCATCAACGAATTGCTGACCGCCGCCTGATTCCGTGCCGGGGCTTGACGCCCCGGCCTCGTCCGTCCGAATGAGCCCTGTCGCCGCCATGAAGATGTCCCCGTTCGAGGTCCTGGCCGATTACGAGCGCCGCTCGCTGGCGCACGTGGCCGGCTTGCCCGAGCAGCTCGATGCCCCCGGCCTGTGGCGCGGCGTCGGCTACCGGATCGGCCAGCGCCGGCTCGCGTCGGAGTTCGGCGACGTGCGAGAGATCCTGTCCATGCCGCCGGTCACGCCGGTTCCCGGTTCGCAGCCGTGGATGCTTGGCGTCGCGAACGTGCGCGGCAGCTTGCTGCCGATCGTTGATCTCAAGCAGTTCCTCGAAGGCGAGCGCACCGTCGTGCACGAGAAGTTGCGCGTGCTGCTAGTGCGCCAGCCCGGCGGCGACGTTGCCGTGCTGATCGACGAGCTCTACGGCCAGCGCAGCTTCAACGAGCAGCAGGAGCTGCCCGAGGAGCAGATCGCGGCCGAGCACCTCGCCGATGGCCGCTATGCCCATTTCGTCGACCGGGCCTACCGCCTGGGCGACCAGCCGTGGGGGGTTTTCAGTCTCGACCGGCTGACCCGCACGCCCGAGTTCCGCCAGGCCGCGGCCTGAGTCCTTTCATCCACGTCGTCACCGACCACGACTGCAGCGTTTAATTCTGAGGTTCCACCATGAGCACTGACATCAATTCCGTCGCCGGCAAGGCCCGCAGCCTGGGCGTCAACACCTGGCTGACCGTGCTGGCCACCTCACTGGTGGTGCTGGCGGCTAACTTCGGTTACGCGTCGTGGAAGGCCGGCAAGGCCAGCGGCGCCAGCGAGGCCGCGTCGGACCTGCAGGTGCTCTCGCAGCAGCTGGCGGTGCAGAGCCAGGAAGCGGTCGGCGGCGACGCCCGCGCGTTCGAGTCGCTCCGCGCGACGAAGACGGCGATCGAAGAAGACGTGAAGGAGCTCAACGCCAACTACGGCAGCACGGTTGGCGTGTCCGGCCCGATCGAAACGGTCGCCACCACGTGGCAGCCGCTCGGCACCAACGCCGATCAGGTGCTCGAAAGCGAAAAGGCAGTGCTCGCGCTCGCCGGCAACGCCGAGAGCTTCTCGAACCGCCTGCCGCAGCTGCAGGCGCGCCTCGACGAGCTCGTGCGTGCGATGTCGGCGAGTGGCTCGCCGTCGTCGCAGGTCTACCTCGCGCTGCGCCAGGTCGTGCTGTCGGGAACGATGGCCCGCCGCATCGCGGAAATCCGCGCCGGTGGTCCCGGCGCCGTGAACGCCGGTGATGCGCTTGCGCGCGACGCCGCGGTGTTCGGCAACGTGCTCGAAGGCCTGCGCAAGGGCAGCCCCGACGTGACCGCGCTTGGCAACTCCAGCGCGATCGCGGCACTGGGCCAGGCCGAGTCGGTCTGGGGCGAAATGAAGACCGACCTCGACGCGATCCTCGGCAGCTCGCAGAACCTGTTCCGCGCCCAGGCGGCAGCAAACTCGATCACCGCCGGCTCCGATGAACTGCTCAACACGTCCGAGTCGCTCTTCAACGCAGTCAACGCACCGGGCTCGCTGCAGGACACGAGCATCCTCGGCAACATCTGGATCTCGATCATCTCGGGCCTGATCGCGCTGCTCTCGTTCGCCGGCCTGCTCTGGTCGCTGAACCGCCAGCAGCAGGCGCGTTACCAGACCACGAAGGAACTCAACGACCGTAACCAGGAGGCCATCATGCGCCTGCTGGACGAAATGGGTTCGCTCGCAGAAGGCGACCTCACGGTGAAGGCGACGGTCACGGAAGACATGACCGGCGCGATCGCGGACTCCATCAACTTCGCCGTCGAGCAGCTGCGCAGCCTCGTGCAGACGATTACCGACACCTCGGTGCAGGTCGCCGCGAGCGCACAGGAAACGCAGGCCACCGCCATGCACCTCGCCGAAGCCGCGGAACACCAGGCGCAGGAAATCTCCTCGGCCTCGAGCCGAATCAGCGAAATCGCGGCCAGCATCGACCAGGTGTCGAAGAACTCCGCCGAGTCCGCGGACGTGGCGCAGCGCTCCGTGCAGATCGCGACGAAGGGTGCCGGCGTCGTGCGCCAGACGATTCAGGGCATGGACAACATTCGTGACCAGATTCAGGAAACCTCGAAGCGAATCAAGCGCCTCGGTGAGTCGTCGCAGGAAATCGGCTCGATCGTTGAACTGATCAACGACATCTCGGAACAGACGAACATCCTCGCGCTGAACGCCGCAATTCAGGCGGCCTCGGCCGGTGAAGCGGGCCGCGGGTTCGCGGTCGTGGCCGACGAAGTGCAGCGACTTGCAGAGCGCGCGTCCAACGCGACGAAGCGAATCGAAACGCTGGTCCAGACGATTCAGTCCGACACCAACGAAGCCGTCAGCTCGATGGAGCAGACGACCTCCGAAGTGGTCGCGGGTGCACGCCTGGCCGAGGACGCGGGTACTGCACTGGGCGAGATCGAAAAGGTGTCGTCCGACCTCTCGGGCCTCATTCAGGGCATCTCGACGGCCGCGCAGCAGCAGTCCGGCGCCGCCGCGAACATCACCCAGACGATGAACACGATTCAGCAGATCACCTCGCAGACCACGCAGGGCGCGAACCAGACGGCCGAGTCGATCGGCAACCTGGCGCAGCTCGCTGCCGACCTGCGCCGCTCGGTCGCCGACTTCAAGCTGCCGGCGTAACGCCGGCGCCGCCCAGCGCCCTCCGATCCGTCCGAACTCGACCTAGACGCATGACCAGGCTCGCTCCCGACTGCCCCTGCATCAACCGCTGCGCTTGCGCATGCGGCAGGGGCGGCCGCGGCTCCGCCGACCAATGGAGTGCGTGATGAACATGATGCGCGAAGCGATCGATACCACCACGCTCGGCTGGATCAAGCCGGAACTCGACGAAACCCTGCGCCACGCGCGCCAGGACATCGAAGCGTTCGCCGAGAACCCCGCCGACGTGTCGGCGATGCGCAGCTGCGCCGCTCACCTGCACCAGGTGGGTGGCACGTTGCGCATGATCGAGCTGCGTGCGCCGGCGATGGTCGCCGACGAGATGGAGCAGCTTGCGGTCGCGCTGCAGCACGGCCGTGTCGACGAGCGCGATGAAGCCTGCGGCGTGTTGATGCGCGGCGTCGTCCAGTTGCCGGACTATCTCGAGCGCCTCCAGGGCGGTCATCGCGAGATCCCGATCGTGCTGCTGCCGCTGCTCAACGAGCTGCGCGCCGCGCGCGGTGAGCGCGCCTTGCACGAGTCGGCGTTGTTCGTCACCGACATCGACCGGCTCGTTCCCACAGCGGGCGACGCGTCGGGCACCGACGTGGCGGCCGCGCGCGCGACCGTTGCGCGCGTGCTCGCGGGCTGGAGCGATTCGGTCGACGCGGCCGCGCTTGCCGGCGCGCTCGAAGCGCTGTTCGCACACGCCGCATCCGAGTCGATGCGGCGGGCGGTTTGGGTCGCACTATCCGTCGCCAGCGCACTGCGCGATGGTGCGCTCACGCCGACCGCCGCGCTGCGCACGGCGTTCGAGCGGGTCGAAGCCGACCTCTCGCGTTTGGGCGATGCGGCCGCGCGCGGCGACGCCGGCGCCGAAGCCACTCGTCAGTTGCTGTTCCACGTGGCTCAGAGCGATGCGCCCCACCCGGCGCTCGATCAGCTGCGCAGCGTCTTCGAACTCAGCGCGCAGGCGCCGACCGAGTCGGAGCTCGCACACGCACGCGGCAGCCTGACCGGCCGCAACCGCGCGCTGCTCGACACGGTGTCGGCAGCCATCAAGGAAGACCTCATGCGCGTCAAGGACGCGCTCGATCTTCATTTGCGCACCGGCCAGACCGACGTCTCCGAGCTTGTGCCACAGGTCGATGCGCTGACCCGCGTCGGCGAGACGCTCGGCATGATGGGCGTCGACACTGCGCGCACCGTCGTGATGCAGCAGCGCGATTCGATGCGGCAGATCGTCACCGGCCAGCGCGCCGCGGACGAAGGTGCGCTGCTCGACATCGCCGGCGCGCTGCTCTACGTCGACGCCTCGCTCGATGATCAAGTGGCACGCCTGGGCCTGCCCGAAGAGGCAGGAGAGCAGCGCTTCACGGGCGAGTCGCGCAAGGTGCTCGACCTCGTCGTGCGCGAGGCGATCGCGAACTTCGGCGATGCGCGCCAGGCGTTTGTCGCATTCGTGGAAACCGGCTGGGACCACGCCCAGCTCGCGGAAGTCCCGCGCCTGCTCGCCGAAGTCAGTGGCGCGCTCCGCATCCTCGAGATGGCGACGGCCGCCGCGTACCTCACCGCAATCTGCCGTTACACCGAATCCGAACTGATCGCGCGCCAGCGCGTGCCGGGCAGCCAGCAGCTCGACACGCTCGCCGACGCGCTTGCGAGCATTGAGTACTACCTCGAAGCCCTGCGCGATCACCGCCCGAACCGCGACGATATCCTCGAGATCGCGCGCCAAAGCCTCGAAGCGCTGCGTTACTGGCCGATGCCGGACGCCGCGCTCGAAGGCGCCGCTGTCGATGCGCCGCCGTCGCCCATCGATGCCGACCTCACGGCCCCGGCTGCCGAAGCCGCGCCCGCCGAACCCAGCGCTGTCGCCTCCACGCCGGTCGCTGCCGAATCAAGCGCGATCGACACGCCGGTGCCGGCAGTCGAGGCCCCGGCGGCACACGTCAGCACGATCGATGCCGGCTTCGAAGCCAGCGCCGACATTGACGACGACATCCGCGAAGTCTTCATCGAGGAACTCGACGAAGAAATGGCGAACCTCGCTGGCATGCTGCCGGCATGGCGCGCCAAGCCCGACGATGCAGAGCTGCTGCGCCCCGTGCGTCGTGTCTTCCACACGCTCAAGGGCAGCGGCCGCCTCGTCGGTGCCAAGACGCTCGGCGAGTTCAGCTGGAAGATCGAGAACATGCTCAACCGCGTGCTCGATGGCACGCGTCCGGCATCGCCTGCGGTCGTGGGGGTCATCGAGCAGGCGCACGCGATCCTGCCCCAGTTCCACGCCGCGCTTGCGGGAACCGGCGGACTGACCGTCGATCTGCGCGCGCTTGAAGCCGTTGCGGACCGCGTTGGCGAGGGCGAAGAGGTCTTCTTCGACGCTGCCGCCTCCGCGACGCCCGTGGCGGCTGCGAGCACTGCCGCGCCCGCAGTGGAGCCCGTCGCCCTGGCGCCCGTGCAGGCGGCGGAGGTCGACGCGGAGCCGGGCGTCCCCGCCGGTGTCGACCCCGTGCTGCTGGAAATCCTCACTGTCGAAGTCAACGGCCATCTGGCGACGATCGACGGCTGGCTCGCCTCGGGCCAGCCGGCCGACGACCGCCTGCAGCGCGCGATCCACACGCTCAACGGCGCGTTCGCGATGACCGAAGTGCCGGTGATCACGGAAGTCACCGGGCCGTCGGAGGCTTATGTGAAGCGGCTGCTCGCAGCGGGCGGCGTCGCCGATCCCGAGGGCCGCGCAACGCTGACGGCCGTCGCCGACGCGATCCGCCGCACGCTTGCCGCGCTCGAATCCCCGCGCCCGCACGTACCGCTGTTCACCGGACTCGCCGCTCGCGTGCTCGCACTTCGCGACAGCCTGCCCGACGCACGCATGCCGATGCCGGTCGACGACCAGCCGATCGCGCCTGCGTTCGATTCCCGCAGTGCGGAGCGTCTCGAGGCCGAGCGCATCGCAGCCGAGCGGGCCGAGGCCGCACGGATCGAAGCCGAGCGTCTTGAAGCCGAGCGGCTTGCTGCTGAGAAGGCAGAGGCTGCGCGTATCGAGGCCGAGCGGATTGCGGCGGAGCAGGCCGAGGCGGCGCGAGTCGAGGCAGAGTGCGTCGAGGCCGAGCGTATCGCCGCGGAAGCCGCACGTCTCGAAGCTGAGCGGGTTGCCGCGGAGCAAGCCGAGGCGGCACGAATTGAGGCCGAACGTCTCGAGGGCGAGCGCATTGCCGCTGAAGAAGCGGAAGCAGCGCGACTCGAAGCCGAACGTATTGCGGCCGAGCAGGCCGAGGCTGCACGGCTTGAAGCCGAGCGTCTCGAAGCCGAGCGCGTCGCCGCCGAAGAAGCAGAAGCCGCGCGTGTCGAGGCCGAGCGGGTTGCCGCGGAGCAGGCCGAGGCTGCACGCATCGAAGCGGAGCGCCTCGAAGCTGAGCGCATCGCTGCGGAAGAGGCCGAGGCGGCACGCCTGGAAGTCGAGCGTCTCGAAGCCGACCGTCTGGCCGCCGAGCAGGCAGAGGCCGAACGTCTTGCGGCCGAACGGGCTGAGGCTGAGCGGATTGAGGCGGAGCGCGCTGCGGCGGAAGCCGCCGAACTCGAACGTCTCGCAGCCGAGCGCGCCGAAGCCGTGCGCATCGAGGCGGAGCGCATTGCTGCTGCACAGACCGATGCCGAACGACTCGAGGCCCAGCGCGTCGCGGCCGAACGGGCAGAGGCCGAGCGCCTCGAAGCCGAGCGCGTCGCCGCGGAGCAGGCCGAGGCCCAGCGTCTTGCAGCAGAGCGTGCGGAAGCCGAGCGCATTGCCGCCGAGCAGGCCGAAGCGGAGCGCCTCGAAGCCGAGCGCATCGCAGCAGAACAAGCGGAAGCCGAGCGCCTCGAGGCCGAGCGCGTCGCGGCGGAGCAGGCGGAAGCCGAGCGTCTCGAAGCCGAGCGCACCGCGGCGGCGCAGGCAGAGGCCGAGCGTCTCGAGGCCGAGCGCGTCGCGGCGGAGCAGGCAGAGGCCGAGCGTCTCGAGGCCGAGCGCGTCGCGGCGGAGCAGGCGGAAGCCGAGCGTCTAGAAGCCGAGCGCATCGCAGCAGAACAAGCGGAAGCCGAACGTCTCGAAGCCGCGCGCGTCGCGGCGGAGCAGGCGGAAGCCGAGCGCATCGAAGCCGAGCGTGCGGAAGCCGAACGCCTTGCGACCGAACGGGCAGAAGCGGAGCGTCTGGAGGCCGAGCGCGTTGCCGCCGAGCGGTTCGCCGCCGAACAGCAGGCTGCGGCGATTGCCGCCGCGCTTGCCGCACGGGAAACCGCGACGGACACGCACGCGGGCTTCGAATCCGCGGTCGCGCACGCCGCGATCGTCGATCCGGACGAAGCGCTGGATCTCACCGGGCTTGACCCCGAACTCGTCGACATCTTCGTCGAGGAGGGCGGCGACCTGCTCGACCACTCCGACGGTTTGCTCGCGCAGTTGCGCGTTGCACCGAGCGAGCGCGAGCCGTTGGTGGGCCTGCAGCGCGATCTGCACACGCTCAAGGGCGGCGCGCGCATGGCCGGCATCATGGCCGTGGGCGAACTCGGCCACGTCATGGAGTCGCTGCTCGAGGCCGTCGTCGCAAACCGCGTCGAGCTCGGCCGCGACGGCATCCCGCTGCTCGAGCGCGGCTTCGATCGCCTGCACGCGATGGTCACCCGCGTCGGTGAGCGCCGTGCGGTCGCGATGCCCGACGAGCTCATCGCCGACTTCGACGCCCGCTCGCGCGGCGTGACGCTGTCGCGCGCAGCCACGGCAAGCACGCCGACCACCGCGACCACGCCTGCGACGCCGGCTGTCGAACTCAAGCCGCTGTCGGCGCCGCTGTCGGACACCCCGCTCGACGACGACGACGAGATCGGCGTGCGTGCTCCGCAGGAACAGGTGCGTATTCGCGCCGACCTGCTCGACCGGCTCGTCACCTACGCCGGTGAGGTCGCGATTTACCGCGCACGCCTCGAGCAGCAGCTCGGCGCGTTCCGCGGCGCGATTGGCGAGATGGAAGCGACGAACACGCGTATTCGCGACCAGCTTCGCCGTCTCGAGATCGAAACTGAAGCGCAGATCCTCTCGCGCTACCAGCGTGAGGGCGACCGCGCGGACGCCGCGTTCGATCCGCTCGAACTCGACCGCTTCTCGAACCTACAGCAGCTGACCCGCGCACTCGCCGAGTCCGCCGCCGACCAGGTGTCGCTGCAGGGCACGCTCGACGACCTCACGCGCCAGTACGAAACGCTGCTGCTCCAGCAGTCGCGCGTTTCGTCAGACCTGCAGGAAGGCCTCATGCGCACGCGCATGGTGCCGTTCGACGGTCTGTTGCCGCGCCTGCGCCGTGTCGTGCGCCAGGCATCGGCCGAGCTCGGCAAGAACGTGCAGCTCAAGCTCGACGGCGCGCAGGGCGAACTCGATCGCAACGTGCTCGAGCGCATGACCGCGCCGCTGGAGCACATGCTCCGCAACTCGGTCGCGCACGGCATCGAACTGCCCGCCAAGCGCGAGAAGGCCGGCAAGACGGCCGAAGGTGCGATCTCGATCGCGATCCGGCGCGAAGGCTCGGAAGTCGTGCTCGAAGTCGGCGACGACGGCGCGGGTCTCGACCGCGAGGCGATCCGCCGTCGTGCCCTCGAACGCGGGCTGCTGCGGCAGGACGCCGTGCTCGCCGACAGCGACCTCGATGCACTGATCCTCGAGCCGGGCTTCTCGACGGCCGACGAGGTCAGCCGCCTCGCGGGCCGTGGCGTCGGCATGGACGTGGTGGCGAGCGAAGTCCGCCAGCTCGGCGGCACGCTCGACATCCAGTCGTCGCCCGGCAGGGGCGTGCGCTTCACTCTGCGCCTGCCGCAGACGCTGGCGGTCACGCAGGCCGTGTTCGTCAAGGCCGGCGAGACGACGTTCGCGGTGCCGATTGCCTCGGTGCGCGGTGTGGGCCGCATCTCGCGCGACGAGCTGGCCAAGGCCAGCAGCGAGGGACGCGACGCGGTCTACCGCTACGGCGACGAGGACTACACCGTCCACGACCTCGGCCTGCTCATCGGCCAAGCTGCGTCGAAGGCCGAAGGCCACCTGCAGATGCCGCTGGTGCTGATCCGCGCTGGTGAACTGCGCGCGGCGGTCAGCGTCGACCAGGTCATGGGCAACCGCGAAATCGTGGTCAAGCCGGTGGGCCCGCAGGTCGCGTCGATCCCGGGCATCTTCGGGGCGACGGTCATGGGCGACGGCCGCGTCGTCGTGATCCTCGACGTCGCACCGCTCGTGCGCCGCCAGGCCGCACTGCCGCGCGATCACTTCGCGTCACTTGCGGTGCCGGTGGTCGAGACGCGCCACGTCCCGCTTGTCATGGTCGTCGACGACTCGGTCACGATGCGCAAGGTCACCGGCCGCGTGCTCGAGCGGAACGGCTTCGAAGTGGTCACGGCGAAGGACGGCATCGACGCGCTCGAGCGCATGGCCGAGACCGTGCCCGACCTCGTGCTGCTCGATGTCGAAATGCCGCGCATGGACGGCTACGAGCTTGCCACCGCGATGAAGACCGAACAGCGTCTGCGCGGCGTGCCGATCATGATGATCACCTCGCGCACCGGCGACAAACACCGCCAGCGCGCGCTCGATATCGGTGTGAATCGCTACCTCGGCAAGCCGTATCAGGAGCTGGAGCTGATGCGCAACGTCAACGAGCTGCTTGGCCTGGCGACCGTCGATGCCTGAGTCCGGCTGCCGCGTGGTGCTGCTCGCGCGGCCGGGCACGGCGCGCGACCGCGTGCGCGCGGCGCTGTCCGAGGCCGGCGCCGAGCTCGCGCTCGAAGCCGACCCCACGCAGGCGGACGTCGACGAAGTCGCGTCCGCACGCGCGCAGGTCGTCATGGTCGTGCTGGACAGTGCCACCGAAGCCGCGCTCGAACGCTTTGACGCGGTGCTGCTCGATCCCGCGATCGACGTGATGTACGAAGAGGCCGACCTCGCGGCGAGCCGCAGCGGTTGGGATGCGGCGCGCTGGACGCGGCATCTTGCGGCGAAGTTGCACGGGCATGGCAACGTGCTGCCGCCCGGCCATTCGCAGCCCGACGCAGGCCCGAGTCTCCCTGCGGTTGCCGCTGCGAAACCGGCGGTGCCGGCGGCGGCTGCAAGTGCACCCCCGGGCGATTTTGACCCGGCTCCGTCTGCCGAGGCCACATCGGCTGGGGCTGGCGAGCACGCGCTGTCGCTCGAGTCCATCGAACTGCCCTCGGGCGAGGGCGGTGGCTCCGTCAGCGTGGACATGTCGCAGTTCGGGGGCTTCGCGCCGCTGCTCGATACGGCACCGCCGCACCCGCTGTCAGACGAGTTTTCGCCCGGCGTCGAGCCGGGCGAGTTCGCCGGCTTCGACCCGGTGAGCGCCGAGATGACCGAGTACGAGTTCAACGCGGATCAGGTGATCACGTTCGATTCGAGCCTGCGTGAGGATTTCGGCCAGTCCGAGCCGTTCGCCGCGCCGGTCTCGTCCGGTTTCGACCTCGCATTCGAGAGCGACTTGATGCTGCCCGGTGTCGAAGCGCCGGCTGCATCGGCCGAGGTGTCGCAGTTCCACGAGTTTTCGCTCGACGACCTGCGCACCGAGCCCACGTTGCCTTCGGTGGAGTTGCCGGAGCCGACGTTCGACGTGCTGTCCGCCGAGCCGGTCGACCCCGGTGCGGTGACGGGTTCGCCGTTCGCCGGGCTGTCGGATGGCCACGTACTCGCGCTCGTGACCGACGACGCGCCCGCGGTTGCAGCTGCGCCGCAATCGGCTGCGGTCAATCTTGCGGATCTCGAGCAGCGCATCGCGTCGCTGTCGCTCGTGGACGATGTGCCGCCGACGCAGCTCTCCATGTCGCCCGACGCTGAGCTCAGTGGGCCGGGCGCCGTGCTGCTCGTCGCCGGACTCGGCGGGCCCGACGCCGTGCGCCAGGTGCTGGGCGCGCTGCCCGAGGGGTTTCCGCGGCCGGTGCTCGTGCAGCAGCGGCTCGACGGCGGGCGCTACGACCGCCTCGTGACCCAGCTGCAACGTGCGACCGCGCTGCCCGTGGATCTCGCGGACATGGATGCCGGCGCGCGCCCGGGTGTGGTCTATGTGCTGCCCGACGGCATCGGCCTCCAGGCCGGTCCCGACGGGCTTCGCTTCGTCGCCGCCGACCCGCTGGATGCACTGCCGCCAGCGGACAGCGCGGTGCTGCTGCTCAGCGGCGCCGACGCCGCACTCGCAACGCGTCTCGCAGACCGCCGCTGGTCGTCGGCGTTCGTCGCCGGGCAGTCCGCCGAGGGCTGCTACGACGCCACTGCTTCGAACGCTCTAGCCGAGCGCGGTCGTCCGACCGCGACTCCGGCCGAACTCGCCCGGCAGCTCGTCGAGCGCTGGAGCGCCTGACCGGCGCACGATCCGAGGATTCCATCATGTCGAAAAAGAACCGCCAGAAATCTCGTGCCGCGCAGCGACCGTCGGTCTCCGCGCCGGCGCCCGCCGCGGCCGCTCCGCATCACGCATCTGCCGCGTCTGCGGACAACGAACAGGCCTCGTCGGACGTTGAAGCGGCGGCCGAGACTTCGGCAGCCGCTGGCGTCACCGACCACGCTGTCGGCTCGCCCACTGCGACCCAGCACGAGTCGGCCGAGACGGTTGCCAGCGCTGGGGGCGATGACGCCGCGCCGCAAGAAGACTTCCTCGCGGTCGGGGCGCATGCCGACGCCGAGGCGCTCGATGCGCCCGAGGCTTCGCCCCAGCCGGTCGCCAAGGCCGAGGCCCCGACGCCGCAGCCGTTCACGGTGCCGACGCCCGCGCCGATGGCGTCTCAAGGCGACATCCGCGGCGTGCTAATCCAGGTCGCCGGTGCGCGCTTGCTCATGCCGAACGCGACGATCGCCGAAGTGCTCTCGTACGCGGACCCGGAGCCCGTCGGCGAGGATGCGCCGGAATGGCTGCTCGGCCGCCTGCGCTGGCGCGGCTGGCAGGTGCCGCTGATCGCATTCGGCACGCTCGCGGGCGTCGCGCAGGAGCGCGCCGTGCTGGGCAGCAAGGTCGTGGTGCTCAAGGCGCTCGCGGGCACGTCGCGCACGCCGTACTTCGCGATGCTGACGCAGGGCTTCCCGCGCCTGGTGACCGTGTCGCGCCAAACGCTGTCGGTCGAGGACGACGATGCTAGCATGATGCCGCGCGGCGTCCAGGCGCGCGTCCGGCTCAACGAGGACCCGGCACTGCTCCCGGATCTCGAGGCGATCGAAGCGATCGTCGCGGACGCGGTCGCGCAAGCGGCCTGATTGACCCGCCGCAATCGGTTCGCGGTCTTCCGACCCCGTCATCGCATCGCGATGCCGGGGTCGTTTCGTTTTGGGAGCGGGCCGTCGCTTAAACCTGCGCGCGACTAGCCGAGATCGCCGTGCGTCGCCTGGAGTGCTGCGAGTGCCGCAAGCCCGGCCGTCTCGGTGCGCAGGATGCGCGGCCCGAGCCGCACGCCGATGAAGCCCGCAGCGATGAGCTGGTCGCGGTCGGCCGGCGACCAGCCTCCCTCCGGCCCGACGGCAAGCCACAGGGTGCCGGGGACGGGATCGAGTGTGCGGATCGCGGTGTCGCCCTCGGGGTCGAGCAGCACGCGCGTGCCCCCCGTCGGCAGCGCAGCGAGCGCCGCCGCAAGCGAGACGGGCGCTGCGACATCGGGAACACGCGCGCGACCGCTCTGCTCGCAGGCAGCGATCACCACGCCGCGCCAGTGGGCGTGACGCTTCACCGCGCGCGCCTCATCGAGCTTGACCTCGCTGCGCTGCGACCACAGTGGCCGCACCTCGGACACGCCGAGTTCGGTGGCCTTCTGCAGGATCAGGTCCATCTTCTCGCCGCGCGCCACGCCCTGCAGCAATCCGGTGCGCAGCGGCGATTCGCGTTCGACCGCGGCTGCGCCGTCGATCGCGGCGCGCACCTCGCGCTTGCCGACCGCGACCAGGCGCGCTGTGTAATCGCGGCCGTCGCCGTTGAACAGCACGCAGGCATCGCCGGCCTGCAACCTCAGCACGCGCGTCAGATGGGCGGCGGGCGCTTCAGGCAATACGACGTCCGCGCCGACGTGCAGCGGCAGGTCGACATACGCGCGCGTCATGCGCATGGGCAGCACCTCGAAACGTGGTTGGGGCCGCTCACGATGTGGCCTCGAGGATCGCTCCGCGCGTCACGTCCGCGAGGTGCTGGAGCGCCTCGCTATCGATGCAGTACGGCGGTATCCAGTACAGGACGTCGCCGAGCGGGCGCAGGAGCACCCCGCGTGACAACGCCGCCCGGTACGCGCGCAGCCCGATGCGTTCGGCCGGGTCGAACGGGGTATCGGTGCGTCCGTCGCGGGCGAGTTCAAATGCAACGATCATCCCGGTCTGCCGCACCTCGGCGACGGGGGGGAGCACGCCGACTTCGCGCGCGAGTTCGCGCATCCGCGCTGCCGTGGGCCGGTTGCGTGCAATGACGTCGTCGTTTTGGAAGATGTCGAGCGTGGCGAGCGCCGCTGCGCATGCGAGCGGATTGCCGGTGTAGCTGTGCGAGTGCAGGAACGCGCGCTCCCGCGATTCGTCGAGGAAGCCGTCATAAATCGCCTGCGTCGCGAGCACAGCCGCGAGCGGCATCGCACCCCCGGTGAGCCCCTTCGACAGGCACATCAGGTCGGGCTGGACGCCGGGTGCGCCGCCGTCGCGCCCGGGCGCCTGTTCGCACGCGAACAACGTGCCGGTGCGCCCGAAGCCGACAGCGATCTCGTCGGCGATAAGGAACACGCCGTGCGCGTCGCACAGGTCGCGTGCAAGGCGCAGGTACAGCGGATCGTGCATGCGCATGCCGCCCGCGCATTGCACAAGCGGCTCGAGGATCAGCGCGCAGACTTCGCCCGCGTGGCGCTCGAGCACCTCGCGCAGCCCGTCCGCCGCGCGGCGTGCGCGGTCGGCTGGTGTTTCGTCGGGGGCGCATGCGTATGCGTCGGGCGAGGGTGCGAACAGGGCTTCGGCGAGCAACGGAGCGTAGACGCGGCGGTAGAGCGGAATGTCGCCGACCGCGAGCGCGCCGAGGGTCTCGCCGTGGTAGCCGTTCTCGAGCGCGATGAACTTCGTGCGTCGCGTCTCGCCCCGGTTGCGGAACCAGTGGAACGCCATCTTGAGCGCGACTTCGACGCCGGCCGAGCCGTTGTCGGCGTAGAACACCTTGGCGAGCGGCGCGCGTCCTGTCTCGCGCGGCGCAAGCGCAAGCAGACGCTCGGCGAGCTCGACCGCGGGCGCGTGCGAGCAGCCCGCGAGGATCACATGCTCGAGCGTGCGCGCCTGCGCGGCGATCGCGTCCGCAATGCGCGGGTTCGCGTGGCCGAACAGGTTCGTCCACCAGCTGCTGATCGCATCGAGGTAGCGTCGTCCGTCGCGCCCGATGAGCCAGGCACCGTCGCCGCGCTCGATCGGCAGCAGCGGCATGGTGTCGGGGTGCTCGCGCATCTGCGTGCACGGGTGCCACAGCACGTCGAGATCGCGGCGGCGCCAGGCGTCGGCGGCGGCATCACCGTGCTCTGCTAGCATCGCCGCATCGTGAACAAGTTCATCCATACGCCCATTATCGCGCCTGTTCGCCCCCGCGGAGCCTGCGGATGAGTCGTCGGCTGCCCGTGATCCACGGCGTGACCGAACACGACGCCGGCCCGTACCGCTTCGAACAGATCGACCTGGAGTTCTCGAACGGCGAGCGCCGCCGCTACCAGCGCCTGCACGGGCGCGGGCACGGTGCGGTCGTCGTCGTGCCGATGATCGATGCCGAGACCGTGCTGCTCGTGCGCGAATACGCGGCCGGCGTGCACCGGTACGAGCTCGGGCTCGTGAAAGGCCGTATCGACGAAGGCGAAACCGCGCTGGAAGCCGCGAACCGCGAACTGCAGGAAGAGGCCGGCTACGCGGCGCGCTCGCTCGAGCAACTGCGAGCGCTGACGCTGGCGCCGACGTACATGAGCCACCAGACCCAGCTCGTGATTGCGCGCGACCTGTACCCGCAGAGCCTGCAGGGCGATGAGCCCGAGCCGCTCGACGTGGTGCCGTGGCGGCTCGATGCGCTGCACGAGCTGATCCTGCGCGAAGACTTTTCCGAAGGTCGCACGATCGCGGCCCTGTTCATCGCGCGCGAATGGTTGAGGACGCAATCGTGATTAACCCCGAACTGCGCGCAGGCGTGATTTCCATCGCACGCGACGCGGCGGCCGCGATCCTCGGTGTGTACGACAGCGAGTTCGCCGTCGAACACAAGAACGATGATTCGCCGCTTACCGCCGCCGACCTGGCGGCGCACCGCAGCATCGTCAGCGGGCTCGCGCGGCTCACGCCGGACATCCCGGTGCTGTCGGAGGAATCCGCGCACGAGGTGTCGTTTGCCCAGCGCCGCGACTGGACGCGGCTGTGGGTGGTCGATCCGCTCGACGGCACGCGCGAATTCGTCAAACGCAACGGCGAGTTCACGGTGAACATCGCGCTCATCGAGCACGGCGTTGCGGTATACGGCGTCGTGCAGGCGCCGGTGACGGGGGTGCTCTGGCACGGAGGTCCGGGGCTGGGTGCCTGGCGCTGCGACGGCGCGCACGAGCATGAGCTACGCGTGCAGGCGGCGCGTTCGCGGATGAAGGTTGCGACGAGCCGCTCTCACCGCGACGAGCGCAGCGACGCGTTCATTGCACGCCTCGGCGACATCGCGTCGGTGAGCCTCGGATCGTCACTGAAGTTTTGCGCGCTGGCCGAAGGCGAGCTCGATCTGTACCCGCGTTTCGGTCCCACCAGCGAGTGGGACACCGCGGCGGGGCAGGCCGTACTCGAAGGCGCAGGCGGTGCGGTGCTCGACCTGCAAGGCCGGCCGTTCCGCTACAACCAGCGCGAAACGGTGCTCAACGGCGGGTTCATCGCGCTTGCGGACGCGTCACTGCCGTGGCGCGAGTGGCTTGACGAATGAGCGAGCCCGCGGCGCGCGCCGGCATCGGTCGCCTGCTCGACATCATGGCGCGCCTGCGTGATCCGCAGGGCGGTTGTCCTTGGGACATTGAGCAGACGTTCGAGACGATCGCGCCGTACACGATTGAGGAAGCCTACGAGGTCGCCGACGCGATCGACCGTCGCGATCTGCCCGCACTGATGGACGAACTCGGCGACCTGCTGCTGCAGGTCGTGTTCCATGCGCGCATGGCCGAAGAGCAGGGCGCGTTCGCATTCGATGATGTCGTCGATGCGATCGCCGACAAGATGCTGCGCCGCCACCCGCATGTGTTCGGCGACGGAAAGGTCGAGGACTCACAGACGCAGACGCTCGCGTGGGAGGCGCTCAAACGCCAGGAGCGAGAGGCTGCGGGCGAGCGCGACACGTCCGCGCTGGCCGGCATCGCGCGTGGGCTGCCCGAGTGGCAGCGCGCCACGAAGCTGCAAAAACGCGCCGCGCGCGTAGGCTTCGACTGGCCGGCGGTGGAGCCGGTGCTGGACAAGCTGCACGAGGAAATCGACGAGGTGCGTGTGGAATTCGCCGCGCTCGCTGCCGACCCGCAGGACCCCGCCGCACGTGAGCGGCTTGAGGACGAAATCGGCGACGTGCTGTTCGTGTGCACGAACCTTGCGCGCCACGCCGGCGTCGACGTCGGCAGCGCGCTGCGCCGCGCGAACCTCAAGTTCGAGCGACGCTTCCGTGCGATGGAGGCGCTCGCACAGGCCGACGGCACGTCGCTCGATGCGCTGCCGCTCGCCGCCCAGGATGGGTACTGGAACCGGGCAAAAGCGGCGGAGCGAAGCTGAACCGGATTGCCGGCTGAGTTACGGTCGAGATGCCTTCACGCGGTCTAGACTGCGGCCGAGGCACCTTTCACAAAACTGAAGGGTAGGAGATCTCCATGCAAGGCTCGCGCGACGGCGGTCTGGTCCTCATCGTCGAGGACAACCGCAACATCTCGGAAATGGTCGGCGAATACCTCGAAGGCCGGGGTTTCGAAGTCGACTATGCGGCCGATGGCCTCGACGGCTACCGGCTCGCTTCGGAGAACAGCTACGACGTGGTCGTACTCGATCTCATGCTGCCGCGTCTGGACGGCATCGAGGTCTGCAAGCGCCTGCGTGAAGACGCGCGCAAGTCGACGCCGGTGCTCATGCTGACTTCGCGCGACACGCTCGACGAGAAGCTCACGGGTCTCTCGGCTGGCGCCGACGACTACCTGACCAAGCCGTTTGCGATTCAGGAACTCGAGGCGCGCCTGCGTGCCCTGATCCGCCGCGAGCGTCGTCAGGTGGGCGGTGAAGTGCTCAAGGTCGCCGACCTCGTGCTCGACCCGGCCAGCCTGCGCGTCACGCGTGGCGGGGTGGAACTGCAGCTCTCGCCGATCGGCCTGCGCCTGCTGACGATCCTCATGCGCGAGTCGCCGCGTGTGGTCAGCCGTCAGGAAATCGAGCGCGAGATCTGGGGCAACGGCCTGCCGGACTCGGACACGCTCCGCAGCCATCTGTACAACCTGCGCAAGACGATCGACAAGCCGTTCGACAAGCAGCTGCTGCACACCGTGCAGAGCGCCGGCTATCGCATCGCCGACATCTCGCAGCCGCCGGACTGATCGACCACACCGGGCCAACCGCGACCCGCATCCATGGCGCAGGGGCTGCCGCGCAAGATCAAGCTGGCCATCATCGGTCAGGCGTTGGTCGCCACGCTCGTGATCTCGCTCGGCGTACTGCTGGGCGGGATCGGCGTGCGTCAGACGTTGCTGCATTCGCTTTTACGCCACGAGGCGGAGACGTTTCGTGAATTGCAGCAGCGCAACCCGGCGCACCCGCTGCCCGATTCGGCAGCGCTGACCGGCTATCTGGTGCGCGGGCGCAGCGACGGCGCGCGACTGCCCGCGGTACTGCGGGACGTTTCCCCCGGCCTGCATGCCTTTGCAGGCGACGACCGCGTCGTATTCGTCGACCCCGACCCGCGCGGCACGCTCTACCTCGTCTACGACCCGTTCCTGATCGACCGCGCCGTCACCTGGACGGCCGCGGTCGCGATCGTGCTCGCGTTGCTGGCGACCTACCTGACCGCGTGGCTCACCTACCGGACGTCTAAGCGCCTTGTAGCGCCGGTGAGCTGGCTCGCGAACGTGGTTTCGCGCTGGGATCCCCGCCAGCCCGATCCGGCGGCGCTCGCGCCGGACCATCTGCCCCCGGACTCCGCGATCGAGGTGCGGCGCCTCGCGCATGCGCTGCGCGGGCTCGCGCGCCGGGTCGCGGACTTCGTACAGCGCGAACGCGACTTCACGCGCGACGCAAGCCACGAACTGCGCACCCCGCTCACGGTGATCCGCGTCGCGACCGACCTCCTTGCAGGCGACCCGGAGCTCGGCGAGCGCCAGCGTCGATCGCTGGGCCGGGTCCGCCGCGCTGCGCACGACATGGAGGGCGTCATCGAGGCGTTCCTGATCCTTGCGCGCGAGTCGGAAATCGAGCCCCAGCGCGAACGGCTGGCCGTGCGTGAGATCGTCGAGTCCGAACTCGAACGCGTGCGGCCGCTGCTGCGTGACAAGCCGGTCGAACTGCGCCTGGAGGACGACGGCGCCCCCGAGCTGCATGCGCCGCGGCATGTGCTGCACGTGATGCTTGGCAATCTGCTCGTCAACGCGGCTCGTTACACGGAAAGTGGCCAGATCGTCGTGCGCATGAATCCCGAGTGCATCGAGGTGCGGGACACCGGAATCGGCATGACGTCCGAGGTGCTCGGCAAGGTCTTCGATCCGTTCTTCCGGGTCGACCCGGATCGGCTCGAGGGGAAGGGTGTCGGCTTGTCGATCGTGCGCCGGCTCGGCGATCGCTTCGGCTGGCCGGTGACGCTGACCAGCGCCCCCGGCGAAGGCACGGCCGCGGCGATCCACTTCCCCGAGGCCGCTGCGCAAGTCTGAGCCGTCTTTCCGCGGCGCGATGACGCGCGTCGGCGGTGGTGCGCGAACCCTGCAGCGCGGCTGTCGGATGGCGAGAGCCCGAACCCAAGCGGTCCGTAGCGTCCGCCATTCGCGGTGCAGCGCATGCGTCGCGAGGGTTCCTTCGCTACCCGCAGGACCAGCCGCACGGTCGCGTGGGAATCAACTGAACTCGGAGCGCCGATAGGCTCTCTGCTGCATCGACGCGTCGGTGGCGATGATGCGTGCCCGTGCGGCATCGACGATACCTGTGCTCACGGCTTCGACACGGACTTCGCTGATCGCTTGCGTGCGCAGCCTTGTCCTCGCTGATCGGGAGTCGGGATCGCCTGAGCGCCGCACTTGATTGCTCCACGCAGGAAGCCCGGCGCGGCACTGCGCAGGGGTGACGTGCAGATAGCGCACTCGTGACGCGATCGCGTCACGAGTTGTAGCGGGCCACCATTGGCGCGGCGTCCACATCCGTGGCCCCGTCGCGCGGCATCGCATGACATGGCGGCCGTGCGCCCACGCCGGCATGCGGCTGCGGGGTGCGGCGGTGGAGTTACACATCACCCAACCGCGTCCGCCGCCGTCCCTTCGAGTTCGTAGACGTGGCGCCCGGACTGCGCATCGTGAAGAGATCGTCTCCCGATCAAGCGCCCCGCAGACCTGAAAGCGACGCACCGAGGGATGCGATCGCGCCGACAGGCGAGGCATCGGGACCGCGACCGATGGCGTGGCAACGCCGATAGCCGCGACCAGTAACGACAAAGGCGGCCCAGGGGCCGCCTTTGTCTGCGTCATCCGTGGCGCTCAGCGTGTTCGCATCAACGCGTGTACAGCAGGCGGTTCGGCGAGCCCGAGTTGATCGAGTACAGGCGGCCGGTCGTAGCGTTGTTGTACAGCCAGCTGCGCACCGTCGACGGCGACGAGGACGGGTAGCGCGACAGGTAGAGCGCTGCTGCGCCGGCCACGTGCGGAGAGGCCATCGAGGTACCGCTGATCGTGTTCGTCGCGGTATTGCTCGTGTACCACGCGGATTTGATCGAAGTGCCCGGCGCGAAGATGTTTACGCAGCTGCCGTAGTTCGAGAACGACGAGCGGTAGTCGTTCGACTGCGTCGAGCCGACCGTCACCGCATTGGAGACGCGGGCCGGCGAATAGTTGCAGGCGTTCTGGTTGTCATTGCCCGCCGCGACGACGACGGTGACGCCGGCGTTGATCAGGTTGTTGGTTGCGGTATCGATCGCGGACGAGGCGCCACCGCCGAGGCTCATGTTCGCGACCGCGGGCTTGACGTGGTTCGCGCGGACCCAGTCGATGCCCGAGATGATGGTGGAGTTGCTGCTGCCACCGGTGCATCCAAACACGCGCACCGGCACCAGGCGCACGGACTTGGCTACGCCCCAGGTCGCGCCGCCGATCGTGCCCGCCACGTGCGTGCCATGGCCATTGCAGTCGCTGGTCCCACGGCCGTCGCTGATCGCGGTAGCGCCGGCAAGAACGCGGCCGCCGAAGTCCTGATGGCTGGCCAGGATGCCGCTGTCGATCACGTACGCACGCACGGTCGAGGCGGTGTAGTCGTACACGTAGCTGCCGTTGAGCGGGAGCGCACGCTGGTCGGAACGATCAAGACCCCAGGTCGCGCCGCTCTGCGTGGCGGACGGGTAGGACATCGCGTCTTCCTCGATGAACGCAACGCGCGGGTCCTTCAGCATGCGGGCGATCGCGTGTTCCGGCGCCTTGATGGAGAAGCCTTGGAGTGCATGTCCGTAGACGCGCTCGACATTGCCGCCGTGGCGCGAGGCCAGGTCAACTGCGGCGTTCTCGGCGGCGACGGCCAGGCCCGGGGCGCGGGCGAGGCCGGGCGGGGTCTGCAGACGGGCAGGGTCAAGCACAACGATGTACTGGCCTTCGATGCGGTTCCGCTCCGCACGAACGAGATCGGCTGCAGCGGCAGCTGAAGAGCCCAGGGCCAGGGTGACGGCCAACGCGAGGACGCGCTTGGTCATTGTGAACACTCCAAAGGATTGATTAACGACTAGGGCCTGCTCATTCCGGAGCAGTGCGTGCCACGCCGACCACATCCGGGGACGCTGCGTGGCGAGTCGAGAGTTCGCTGCGGGGCGAAAACGTGTCAATCACGCGAGTGCCGATTGTCATGATCATCACAAAGATGAATGGGTGGTGCGCGGGCGCACGTAATTGATAACGCGTTGTTACAGAAGTGTTTCATTTCTGAGAAAGCCGTTACGTACTGGTCAAAAAATAACCACGACCGTGAAGGCGATCGCCGCGAGTTATGTTGCATCGCACCGTATTTCCGCGCAGATCCGGCAATAACAGGCGGTACGAGGGCCACGCTATGCTCGGTCGACCCACCTGCGGAGCCCGACCGCCCATGCGATTTCCAGTCCTTCTCGCGAGCATGCTCGCCGCGATGACCGCCACTGCCGCCGAACCGAAGACCGCGCTGGTAATCCACGGAGGCGCAGGCTTCGTTCCGAAGGACGCGCTGTCCGATGCCGATCGGCGCGACGTCCATGCCACGCTCAACCGCGCGCTCGATGCGGGCAACCGCATCCTGCAGGACGGCGGCAGCGCGCTGGATGCCGTGGAGGCGGCCGTCCTAGTGCTCGAGGAATCGCCGCGCTTCAACGCCGGCAAGGGCGCAGTGTTCAACGCCAAGGGCGGGCACGAGCTCGACGCATCGATCATGGAGGGACATACCCGTCGCGCAGGCGCCGTGGCGGGAGTGACGACGGTGCGCAACCCGATCCGGCTTGCGCGCGCCGTCATGGAGTACAGCCCGCACGTGATGCTCGCCGGGGATGGCGCGGAAGCTTTCGCGGACACCCGGCCCAAACTCGAGCGCGTGCCGAACATGTGGTTCGATACCGATCACCGCCGCCGCGCGCTGGAGAAAGCCCAGCGTGAAGAGGCGAGCAAGTCGGGCGCCCGCCCGCTCGAAGACGACGCCCCGAAGTATTTCGGCACGGTGGGTGCCGTCGCGCTCGACAAGCAGGGCCATATCGCGGCCGCGACGAGTACGGGCGGCATGACGAACAAGAAGTGGGGCCGCGTCGGCGATGCGCCGATCATCGGTGCGGGCACCTGGGCCGATGAGCGCTGCGGCGTGTCGGGCACCGGCTGGGGCGAGTACTACATCCGCTCCGCGGCCGCGCACGACATCTGCGCGCGCGTCGCCTACCGCGGCGATTCGCTGCAGGCCGCGGCCGAGGAAGTCATCAACAAGGTGATCCCGGCCATGGGCGGCGACGGCGGCGCGATCGCGCTGGACCGCGAAGGCAACATCGCGATGCCGTTCAACAGCGGCAGCATGTTCCGTGGCTGGGTTCGCCCGGACGGCAGTCGCGGCACCGCGATCCACGAGGATGAGCCGGCGCGCTGACGCGGCGCTGCCGCGTGCGCCGGCGAATGCCCGGGCCGCTGGCCCGGGCGGGAACGGGCCGGCGCGCTGACGCGGCGCTGCCGCGTGCGCCGGCGAATGCCCGGGCCGCTGGCCCGGGCGGGAACGGG
>NZ_BMYD01000005.1 GCF_014652095.1 Cognatilysobacter bugurensis | reverse complement strand
TAGGCTTTCTCGTCAGCGAGCCGCACATTATGCGGATGTTGCAGCCGCCTTGCAAGCCCCTCCGTTAACCACCCGGTGAACCTGCCTCAACTGCGCCCCCCCTTACCAGCGGGCCGCAGCGAGAGCGGGCGCGCATTGTGCGCAGATCATGGGCGTTTGAAAAGGGGTAGCAGCTCAACAGCAAGCCACGCTGCGATGAAGGGTTCAGGCTTCCTGGAGGCGGACGCGGGCGAAGCTGCGCTTGCCGACGGCGAGGACGCCTTCAAAGCCCGGCATGAAAATGCGCTGGGCGTCCTCAAGTACCTCGCCGTCGATGCGGACCGCCCCCTCCTTAAGCTTGCGGTTGCCCTCAGAGTTGCTTGGCGTCAGGCCGGCCTGGGTCAGCAATGCAGCGATCCGCAGGCCCTCGGTCGGCACCACGAGCCGGGTGAGCGGCAGAGCATTGGTGTCCCCCTGGCCCCGGACCGCGGCGTTCCAGCCTTCGACGGCGCGCTCGGCCTCTGCGTTTCCGTGGAAGCGGGTGGTGAGCTCGCGCGCCAGCCGCAGCTTGAGGTCACGAGGGTTGAGCTGGCCCGCTTCGATGTCCTTGCGCAGGCGTGCAACGTCGGCAATCGAGATCTCGAAGCTCAACAGTTCGATCCATCGCCACATGAGTGCGTCGTCGATCTTCATCGTCTTGGTGACGATGTCGATCGCGGGCTCATTGATGCCGATGTAGTTGCCGAGCGACTTGCTCATCTTCTGCACGCCGTCGAGGCCTTCAAGTAGCGGCATCGTCAGCACAACCTGCGGCGGCTGGCCGTGGTGTTCCTGCAGCCCACGCCCCATGAGCAGGTTGAACTTCTGGTCGGTGCCGCCGAGCTCGACGTCGGCCTCGAGCGCAACCGAGTCGTAGCCCTGCACGAGCGGGTATAGAAACTCATGGATTGCGATTGACTGCTGGGCCGCGTACCGCTTGGCGAAATCGTCACGCTCGAGCATGCGGGCCACGGTGTGCTGCGCAGCCAGCCGAATCATGTCGGACGCCGTCATCTGGCCGAACCATTCCGAGTTGAAGCGCACTTCCGTGCGCTCGCGGTCCAGCACTTTGAAGACCTGCTCGGCATACGTCTGCGCGTTGGCGAGCACGTCCTCGCGGGTAAGCGGCTTGCGGGTGATGTTCTTACCGGTCGGGTCGCCGATCATTCCGGTGAAGTCGCCGATCAGGAAGATCACCTGATGGCCCAGGTCCTGAAACTGCCGCAGCTTGTTAAGCAGGACCGTATGACCGAGATGCAGATCAGGGGCGGTCGGATCGAAGCCGGCCTTGATGCGCAGCGGACGGCCGAGCTTCAAACGCGCTTCGAGCTCCTCGCGCTTGAGAATTTCATCGGCACCCCGCGCAATTAGCTCGAGCGCATCGGAAATTGCAGCGGAATCTGGGGTCGAAATAGCAGGAGGCACGGGCAGGCTCGGAATATGAATGCGACGTTATGCGGAATTACAAGTTAAAGCGTCGTTAAACTGAGACGTAATCAAAAAAACCTGACGCCTCAAGGGTTTGACGCGACTTGCTCGCGTGTCTATGTTAGCCCCGTTACGCCACCTACACATCTTCGCGTACGGGGAAGTCCACCAATGAACACCCATTCCGACATCGAGCGTCGCGAGCGCTTACGGGCCAAGCGCGAGGCTGCGCTGCATCGTCCCGTGATCGCGCGCCACCTTTCGGATGGATTCACCGGCCGCTGGTCGCGTCGACAGTGGGCGCAGGCGAGCCTGTTCGCCACGATCGGCATGCTCGTGGCTGCGATTGTCCCGGGCTTCAATCCGCAGGCACCGGCGACGGTCGAAGTGACGCGTTACTCGATGGCGCTGCCGCTGCCGCCGCTGCCCACGGCTCGTCGGACCGGGCAGCACGGCGACAGCTGGCAGATCGTGCATGTGCAGCGCGGCCAGACGCTCGGCAAGATCTTCGAAGAACATGGCGTGCCCGCATCGACGATGCATCTGCTGCTCGAGCATCCCGGCGTTAAGCCGGCGCTGACCCGCCTCAAGCCGGGCACTGAACTCGGGCTCGACCTGCCGGTCAACGGCGGACTGCGTGCGCTGCGCTTTGACCGCGACGACTCGCACCGTGTCGAACTCACGCTGGTCGGCGACGAAGTGCGCGAAACCGTTATCGAGCGCCCGACGGAGACGCGCACGGTCGTGATCAGCGGCAAGGTCGGCCGCTCGCTGTACCGCTCGGCGCGCAAGCTCGGGCTCACCGGTTCGCACGTCAACACGCTGACCGACGAGATGTTCAAGTACGACATCGACTTCCGCGAAGACGTCGGCGCGAACGACCGCTTCAGCGTGGTCGTCGAGCAGACCTGGCGCGAGGGTGAGCTGATCCGCACGGGCCCTGTGCTCGCGGCCACGTTCACGACCGGCGACAAGCTGCACTCGGGCTTTCGCTTCGAGCGCAACGGCAAGCCCGAGTACTTCACGGCGGACGGCCGTTCGCTGCGCAAGAGCTTCATCCGCATGCCGATCCCGTACGCGCGCCTGACCTCGGGCTTCGGCACGCGCCGCCACCCGGTGCTTGGCACGTCGCGCATGCACAAGGGCGTCGACTACGCGGCCGGCACTGGCACGCCGATCATGGCCGCAGGCGATGCGCGCGTGCAGTTCGTCGGCTGGAAGGGCGGCTACGGCCGCGCGGTGATCCTCGATCACGGCCGCGGCTACACGACGCTCTACGGGCACATGTCGAAGTTCGGCAACTACAAGGCCGGCCAGCGCATCTCGCAGGGCGCGGTGATCGGTTATGTCGGCAGCTCGGGCATGTCGACCGGTCCGCACCTGCACTACGAATTCCGCGTCAACGGCGTGCACCGCAACCCGCTGTCGATCACGATGCCGCCGCCGGAGCCGCTCAGCGGCGCGGCGCTGGCGCAGTTCCGCACCCAGACGAGCACGGCGCTCGAGCGGATCCGCGAAGTCGAGAACATCATCTACGCAGACGTCGGCGACGAGTCGAAGTCCAACGAGCGTGTCGCGAAGAAGACGGACGGCGCCAAGCCGCGTCCGAAGGCCTGATCCATGCAGCGCGGCGATGCACCCGAGCGCGCGCGCGCGGGGCTGTTCGTCGGGCTGATTTCCGGCACCAGCGCCGATGGCATCGACGCCGCGCTCGTGCGGTTCGATGAGCATGACGACGACGCGCTGCGCTGCGAGCTCGTGCACGCGCTGACGGCCCCGTGGGAACCGGCGCTGCGCGCCCGCCTGGTCGACCTGGGACAGGGCGGCGACGCGCGCTCACTTGAGGAACTGGCCACGCTCGACGTGCAGGTGGGCGAAGCATTCGCCGCAGCCACGCGCGAGGTCATCGACGGCGCAGGCGTCGAGGCCGCCCGGATCGTGGCCGTCGGCTCGCACGGTCAGACCGTCCGGCATCGCCCGGCCGGCGCCGCGTTTGACGGCCGGTATCCGTTCTCATGGCAGATCGGCGACGCGAGCGTGATCGCCGAGCGCACGGGTATCGACACCGTGGCCGATTTCCGCCGGCGCGACATTGCCGCAGGCGGCCAGGGGGCGCCGCTGGTGCCGGCCTTCCACGCCGCGCTGCTGCACGACAGCGCGGAAGACCGCGCGGTGCTCAACCTGGGCGGCATCGCCAATTTCACCCTGCTGCCGGCGAGCGGCGACGTGCGCGGCTTCGACACCGGCCCGGCGAACGCGCTGCTCGATGCGTGGTGCCTGCGCCACACCGGCCGGCCCTACGACGAGGGCGGCGCGCTGGCCGCAAGCGGCCGCATCGACGGGGCATTGCTCGCGCGGCTGCTCGACGAGCCGTGGTTCGCGCAGCCGCCGCCGAAAAGCAGCGGGCGCGAGCACTTCCACCTCGACTGGCTCGCATCCCGGCTGCGCGGCGACGAAGCGGTGGCGGACGTGCAGGCCACGCTGCTCGAGCTCAGTGCGGCGACGATTGCCGATGCGCTGCGTGCGACGCAACCGACGACGCGTCGGGTGCTGGCCTGCGGCGGCGGCGTGCGCAACCCGGCATTGCTTGCGCGCATCGGCGCACGGCTGCCGGGCGTTGCGATCGAATCGACGGCCGCGCACGGGCTGGATCCGGATTTTGTCGAGGCGATGGCGTTCGCGTGGCTCGCGCGGCAGACACTGCTGGGCCGGCCGGGGAACCTGCTTGCGGTCACGGGGGCGCGGGGGTTGCGCGTGCTTGGGGCACTGCACCGGGCCTGAGCACCCAGGAAACACTCGCCACCGATCATGGTTGGCGGCAACAAAAGGCGACACGGCTGCGCCGCCCTGCCCTTGCCCGTGTACAGCCCAGCGCCTGCTCGATCGACACGCGTCGGACACCCGTTGACTGCGCCCGACGCCGCACCCGGCACGGCTCAGGCAGGCACGTAGGCCGCGCGGGCCGCGATGCCTCGAAAAGCCGCCGCCGCGCTCGAGGATTACGCGTGGTCGGCCGATGCCTCGCGGATGCGCGGCCACAGCCAAGCGAGCAGCAGCAGCGTCGGCACGACCGTGAGCGCACTGAACACGAAGAACGTCGTGTAGCTCGTCGCCTCGACCATGAAGCCCGACACACCGCCGACGAACTTGCCGGGCAAGTTCGCGAGCGAGACAAGCAGCGCGTACTGCGTCGCGGTGAAGTTGCGATCGGTCAACGAGGACATGAATGCGACGAGCACGGTCCCGGCGAAGCCCTGCGAGAGGTTGTCGGCGGTGATCGCGGCGTAGAACGCCCAGATCTCCGACGGGTTCTGCGCCATCAGCACAAACGCGATGTTCGACAGCGCGACCGCGATCGCGGCGACGAACAGCATGCGCCGGAATCCGAACGCGGCGACTGCAAGCCCGCCTGCGAATGCGCCGAGGATGCCGGTCCACACGCCGTAGAGCTTGGACACGGTTGCGATGTCGGCCTTGGTGTAGCCCGAGTCGAGGTAGAACGGGCCGGCCATGACGCCGATGACCTGATCGGGGAACTTGAACAGGCCGACGAACAGGAGAAGCGCGAGGCCGAGCGCGAGCCCGTTTGCACTGAAGAAGCTCGTGAACGGCTGCCAGAACGCGCCGACGAAATCGATGCGCCGCTCGACGGTCGAAACCGGCGCGACCGGTTCACGGCTCAGCAGCGTCGCGATGATCGGCAACGCCATCAGTCCGGCCATGACGAGATAGGCCTGCGTCCAGCCGCCGAACTCGGCGAGATACAACGCGCCCGCGCCCGCGCAGATCAGGCCGATGCGGTAGCCGAGCGTGTAGGTCGCCGCGAGCGCGGCCTGCGCCGACGGCGGCGCGATCTCGATGCGGTAGGCGTCGACCGCCGAGTCCTGCGTCGCACCCGCAAATGAGGCGATGAGCACCCAGAGCACAAGCCCGCCGACGCCCAACTGCGGCTGCTCGTATGCGAGCGCGACGAGACTCAGCGTTACGAGCACCTGCGCGGCCAGCAGCCACGAGCGGCGACGGCCGAGGAACGCGGTGAGCGGGAACGCGTAGCGGTCGATCAGCGGCGCCCAGACGAACTTGAGCAGGTAGAAGAAGCTCGCAAGGCTGATCAGGCCGATGCTGCCGAGGTCGAGGCCGACGTCGCGCAGGCGAGTGGACAGCGTCGACGAGGCGATCAGCAAGAACGGCAGGCCGCTGCCAAAGCCGAGCAGCATCATCGTCAGCGCCGACGGCGTACCGAACGCACGCTTGATGCCGGCCCAGCCCTTGTATGAAGTGGGCGCGTCGTCGGCGTGGGCGGCGGTGCTCATGGCAGTTCGATTCCGTAGTCGACGATGAACGGGGCGTGGTCGGAGAAACGCCGCTCACGCTCGATCGCGCAGGCGCGGATGCGCTCGCGCAGGCCCGGCGTTACAAATTGGTAGTCGATGCGCCAACCGACGTTGTTCGCGCGCGCCGCGCCGCGGTTGCTCCACCAGGTGTAGTCCTGGCCGGTTGGGTGCAGCGCGCGGTAGCTGTCGATCCAGCCGGTCTTGTCGCAGCACACGCCGTTGAGCCAGTCGCGCTCGCAGGGCAGGCAGCCGGAGTTCTTCTGGTTGCTCGTCCAGTTCTTGATGTCGAGCTTCGAACGCACGATGTTCCAGTCGCCGCACAGCACGTACTCGCGGCCCGAGGCGAGCCATTCATCGAGGTGCGCGCGCAGCCAGTCCATGACCTGCAGCTTGAACGCCTGTCGATCCTCGCGAGACGAGCCCGACGGGATGTAGAACGAGACCACGCTGAGGTTGCCGAACCGCGCCTCGATGTACCGGCCTTCTTCGTCGAACGGGGCCCAGCCCATCTCGGTGCGCACCTCGTCGGGCTCGCGGCGGCTGTAGATCGCCACGCCGCTGTAGCCCTTCTTCGTCGAGGCATCCCGGAACGCGACGTGGTAGCCGTCCGGCCGGAAGCGGGCGTCGGCGAGCTGGTGCTCCTGCGCCTTCGTCTCCTGCACGCACAGCACGTCGGCGTGCTGCTGGGCGAACCAGTCGAAAAAGCCCTTGTTGGTGGCCGAACGCAGGCCGTTGGCGTTGAAGCTGATGATGCGCATGAAGCCTGGATCGATTGGGGGAAAGCGGTCGCGAGCGACGGTGCAGCCTATCCGATCCGTGATCGCGATCCGACCCGCGCATGTGACGCGGGCCCTGCTTTACGATGCCGGCTTTGGACGCCCGAGCTTCAAGCCGATGGACCATCGCACCCGCTTCCTGCATCTCGCACTGCGCGCCGACGCGCTGCGCTTCGGCGAATTCACGCTCAAGTCCGGCCGCACGAGCCCGTACTTTTTCAACGCCGGCCGCTTCGACTCGGGCGCGGCGCTGGCCGAGCTGGCGCGGTGCTACGCCGACGCGGTCGACGCGGCCGGCGTGGAGTACGACCTGCTGTTTGGCCCGGCGTACAAGGGCATTCCGCTGGCGACCGTGCTCGCGTGCGAGTTCGCGCGCCGCGGGCGCGATCTGCCGCTGGCGTTCAACCGCAAGGAGGCGAAGGCGCACGGCGAGGGCGGCCGACTGATCGGCGCTCCGCTCGAGGGCCGGCGCGTGTTGATCGTCGACGACGTGATCACCGCGGGCACTGCGATCCGCGAGGCGCTCGCGCTCATCGGCGACGCCGGGGGCGCCGCGGCCGGCATCGTGATCGCGCTCGACCGGCAGGAAGCGGCCGGCGGGGTCGACATCGCGCCGGGCGCGCGCCGCTCTGCGGCCGAGACCGTGGCCCACGAGCACGGCCTGCCGGTCGTGGCGGTCGCGACGCTCGACGACCTGCTCGGCTTCGCCGAGGCGGATGCCGGCCTGGCGGCGCAGCGCGAGGCGCTGCTCGCCTACCGCGCGCGCTACGGCAGCGGCGGCTGACGCCGCCTCAGACTGTGTCGCCGGTCCGCGTTGGCGCGCGGCCGGCTTGAATCTGTGAAGCGATCGGTTGACGATCGCGAGACGACCTGTTCAAGGGGGACCGGGCCGATGCATCGAACCCTGTGGTGGACCGCCGCCGCGCTTGTCGCGCTGGCCGGGCCTGCCGCCGCGCAACGAAACGGCGACGGCGCAGCGAAGAAGCTGTATTGCTGGAACGAGAACGGCAGCAAGGTCTGCGGCGATGCGCTGCCCGCGACCGCCGTCGACAGCGCGCGCACCGAGATCAGTGCCCGCAGCGGCCTGGCGACGGGACGCGTCGACCGCGCCCTGAGCGCCGATGAGCGCGCCGCGGCGGCCGCGCGCGCGGAGGCCGAACGCCAAGCTGCACTGGCGGCCGAGGCGCAGAAACGGCGCGAACTCGCGATGGTCGAGTCCTACGCGTCCGAGGCGGAACTGCGGCGGGCGTACGAGCATCGGTTGTCGCTGAGCCAGGGCACGCTGCAGTCGTCGCGGATGGCGGTCACGGGGCTGCGCCAGAGCCTGCTGAGCCTGCTGCGCCGGGCCGGCGAGGCCGAGCTCATGGGCAAGCCGGTCGCAAAGCCGCTCGGCGATAACATCCGCACCCAGCACGCCGAGCTGCAACGCCAGCAGCGCCTGCTCACGGACCACCAGCGCGAAGCGGCGGAGGTCCAGGGCGAGTTTGCCGACACGCTCGCGCGCTACCGCGCGCTCAAGATCTCCGCGGCGGACGCAGCGGCCGGCGGCAACGGCGGCTGAGGCACCGGGCGTCGCGTCGGGCTCCGGCAGCGCACATGAAACAGGCCCGCACTGCGGGCCTGTTGCGTTTCCGGGGACCGGCGGCGCGCGGCCGACTAGAACGGCAGCACGAGATCCGGCTGCAGCTTCAGCAGTTGCTCGCGGAACACGCCCTGGATGCGGGCAAGCGCCGCCTCGGAGTCCGCGTCGAAGCGCATGACCAGCACCGGCGTCGTGTTCGACGCGCGCACCAGGCCCCAGCCGTCGGGCCAGTCGACGCGCAACCCGTCGATCGTCGACAGGCGCGCGCCTTCGAATACGGCCTCGCCGCGGAAACGCTCGACGAATGCATGCGGGTTGCCGGCCGGTGCGTCGACCTTGATCTCCGGCGTCGATATGCCATTCGGCAAGGCGTCGAGCGTGTCCGACGGCGTGCCGGGCTGCGCGGCGAGGATCTCGAGCAGGCGCGCGGCGGCGTAGATGCCGTCGTCGAAGCCGTACCAGCGCTCCTTGAAGAAGAAGTGGCCGCTCATCTCACCCGCGAGCTCGGCGTCGGTCTCGCGCATCTTCGCCTTGATCAGCGAGTGTCCGGTCTTCCACATCAGCGGGCTGCCGCCGTGGCGCAGGATGTGGCCCGGCAGCCGCCCGGTGCATTTGACGTCGAAGATCACGAGCGCGCCCGGGTTGCGCTCCAGCACGTCGGCCGCGAACAGCATCAACAGGCGATCGGGGTAGATCATGTTCCCGTCGCGCGTGACCACGCCGAGCCGGTCGGCGTCCCCGTCGAATGCGACGCCGAGGTCGGCGCCCTCGCGGCGCACCGCCGCGATGAGGTCGGTGAGGTTGTGCGGTTCGCTCGGGTCGGGGTGGTGGTTCGGGAACGTGCCGTCGATCTCGCAGTACAGCGGGATCACGTCGGCGCCGACCGCCTGCAGCACGCGCGGCGCGATGTCGCCGGCCACGCCGTTGCCGGCGTCGACGACCACGCGCAGCGGGCGTTCGATCTGCACGTCCGCGGCGATGCGCTGCACGTAGTCCTCGCCGATGTCCTGATGACGCAGCGCGCCGGCCGCGTTCGCGCGGTGCACGCGATCACCGGCGATGCGATGGAACAGCTCGACGATCGCATCGCCCGACAGCGTCTCGCCGCCGATGACGATCTTGAAACCGTTGTAATCGGGCGGGTTGTGGCTGCCGGTCACCGACACGCACGAGCCCGCGTTGAGCTGGTACGCGCCGAAGTACACGAGCGGCGTCGGCGCAAGGCCGATGTCGATCACGTCGCGCCCGGTCGTGCGCAGGCCACGGATCAGGCCTTCGATGAGCGCCGGCCCCGACAGGCGGCCGTCGCGACCGACCACGATCTCGCGCAGGCCGCGCTCGTGCATGACCGTGCCGATTGCCTCGCCGATGCGTTCGGCGACGTCGGCATCGAGGTTCTGCCCGACGATGCCGCGGATGTCGTACGCGCGGAAAATGCCGCGGTCGACGTTCGAGACCGTTGCGTCCGGCTCGGCCGCGCGGTCTTCGGGCGTGGCCGGCGGCGCGCCGGCCGGCATGTTGCGCGTCGCTGCGGGGGCCTGCGCGGCCGCAAGCTGCAGCGCCTCGGCAAGCGTGTGTCCGGGGCCGTCGCCCTCGATCGACTCGCCGCGGCGACGCGCGAGCATGCGCGGGCCGAGCCCCAGCGCGGCGGCGAGCGTGAGCAGCACGAGCGCCGCGATCGCACTGCCGAGCGCACCGAGCCCGAGCGGGCCGCCGGCGGTGTCGGGCACCGCGGCGGCGACGCGCAGGTCGCTGCCGTCGATCTTGCGCGCGAGCGCCTCGGCGCCGTTCGAGAGCGTCGCGTCGCCGACTTCGACGACGCTCGCCGTGCCCTGCCGCAGCGCGAGGTAGCCGCCGTCCGGGACCGTCGCAGCGTCCAGGCCGCCGCTCATGCGCTGGAGCGGCAGTTCGACGAGCGCCACGCCGCCGAGCAGATCGCCGGCGCCGATGCGCACCGGTGCTGCGAGTGCGAGCTTCGGGGCGCTGCCTTCGTGGACGATGGCCGACACCGGGCCGTCCTCGACGAGGGCGGCTTCCAGCACGCTCAGGCGACCGTACGCGCCGCGCGGCGGCTGACCGCCTGCGAGTGGCGCGTACGCGGGCGCGAGATCGGGCGCCATCACGATGCCCTGCGTCGCGCCCGGCCAGTCCTGCACAAGCAGCCGACCGGCGGCCTCTAAGTCACCTCGCTCGACCGCCACGCGCAGTGCGGGCTGCGCCACGCGCTCGGCGAGCCGGCGCTTGTCGGCCACCAACGCGGTGCGGGCCGCGTCGACTGCAGCATCGCGCGCGGCCTGCACATCGGCGCGGCGCGTCTCGGCGCGGTGGAGCTCCCACGCGCTCCAGGCAAACCAGCCGGCCAGCAGCAGGCACAGCGCAGCGAGCGCGCCCAGCAGCAGGCGCACCTGCTCGGGCCGCAAGCGTGGACGCGCGTTGTTCAGATCGACCATCGATGCACTCCGTGATGCCTGACGGGGCCGACGCGCATCAGCGCACGCCGGTGTGGCCGAAGCCGCCCGCGCCCCGCGCGCTCGCCTCGAATTCGTCCACGACCTGCAGCCGCGCCCGCACGATCGGCAGCACGACGAGCTGCGCGATGCGGTCCCCCGGCTGGATCGTATAAACCTCGCGGCCGCGGTTCCACATGCTGATCAGGAGCGGGCCCTGGTAGTCGGCGTCGATCAGCCCGGTGCCGTTGCCGAGCACGAGGCCGTGCTTGTGCCCGAGCCCCGAGCGCGGCAGCACGACCGCGCACAGGCCGGGATCGCCGATGTGCAGCGCAAAGCCCGACGGCACGAGCGCGGCATCGCCGGGCGCGAGCGCGAGTGGCGCATCGAGCGCCGCGCGCAGGTCCAGACCGGCGCTCGCGTCGGTCGCGTACTGCGGCAAGGGCCATTCCGCGCCAAAGCGCAGATCGAGCAGTTTGAGTTCGAGCGTTCGGTGCGAGGCGGTCATTGGAGGTCGAGTCTCGCAGATCGCCATGCAGGCGGCGTCGTCGCCGACGGCCTCAGCGCGACGCCCAGTGGCGAGCGATCACATCGAGCAGCGCGTCGGCGAGCTCGCCCTTCGGCGCCGGACCGAGCTCGCAGCCGCCATCGGGCCACAGCACCGACAGCGCGTTGTCGTCGCTCTCGAAGCCGCAGCCGGCGACGCCGACGCGGTTCGCGGCGATGAGGTCGACCTTCTTTGCGACGAGCTTGCCGCGCGCGTACTCAGCGACGCGGTCGGTCTCGGCCGCGAAGCCGACCACGAGCCGCGGGCGCTGCGCATGCGCGGCGACCTCGGCGAGGATGTCGGGCGTGCGCACGAGTTCGAGCGTGAGCGTGTCCTGGCCCGGGCGCTTCTTGAGCTTGATCGCCGCCGGCTCGCGCGGCGTGTAGTCCGCGACTGCAGCGGCGCCGATGTAGACATCAGCGGGCAGCTGGCCGAGCACGGCGGCGTGCATCTGCGCGGCCGAGCGCACGTCGATGCGCTGCACGTCGTCCGGAGTCGGCAGCGAGACCGGGCCGGCGACGAGCATCACGCGCGCGCCGCGACGCGCGGCCGCATGCGCGATCGCAAAGCCCATCTTGCCGCTGCTGCGGTTGCCGATGAAGCGCACCGGGTCGATGTCTTCGAACGTCGGCCCGGCGCTGATGAGCACGCGGCGTTCGGCGAAATCCAGGCCGCGCGCGGTCATGGCATGGCCTCGAGCAGGCGCACGATCGCCTCGGGTTCGAGCAGCCGGCCTTCGCCGACCTCGCCGCAGGCCTGCTCGCCGGCAGCCGGGCCGAACACGGCGACGCCGCGTTCGCGCAGCGTGGCGACGTTCGCCTGCGTCGCCGGGTGGGCCCACATCACGCGGTTCATCGCCGGCGCGATCGCGATCGGCGCCTGCGTGGCGAGGCACAGCGTGCTGACGAGGTCGTCGGCAAAGCCGTGCGCGAGCTTCGCGATCGTGTTCGCGGTGGCCGGCGCGATGACGATGCGGTCGGGCCAGCGCGCGAGTTCGATGTGGCCCATCGCGGCCTCGGCGGTTTCGTCCCAAAGATCGTCGCGCACCGGGGCGCCGCTGAGCGCCTGCAGCGTCGCCGCCCCGATGAAGCGGCCGGCGTTTTCGGTCATCGCGACGCGCACGGTCGCGCCCGCGTCGCGCAGGCGGCGGACGAGTTCGGCGGCCTTGTACGCGGCAATGCCACCGCAGACGCAGAGCAGGAGGTTCTGACCGTGCAGGGCCGTCACTTGAAGAAAATTCCGACGCAGCGAGCGGGCGACAGCTTACCCGAAGCGTTCGTATTGCCCGATGCCGCGTGCCGGGACGCGGCGGCATGCTGCCCACACGCCGATCGCACCGCGGACCGCCCGCAACGCCGCGGGCATCGGGCGCACCGAAGGCCTATTGCGCCGTGCCCGTGCGCAACCGGCCGCCCGTTACTTCGAACGCCCCGGAGCCCCTGATGCACATCCGCGATTGGCCCGCCGACGAGCGTCCGCGCGAGAAGCTGCTCGCCCGCGGCGCGGCGGCGCTCTCGGACGCCGAGCTCATCGCGATCTTCCTCGGCTCGGGCCTGCGCGGCCGCGATGCGGTGTCGACCGCACGCGAACTGCTCGCGGCGCACGGCCCGCTACGCGTCCTGCTCGACTGCCCGCCTGCGCAGCTTGCAAAACTGCCGGGCCTCGGCCCCGCTCGCGCCTGCGCGCTCGCGGCTGCGCTCGAGCTTGGCCAGCGCCATCTGCGCGCGCAGCTCGAGCGCGGCGCCGCCCTGACCGATCCGCACGCGGCCGGGCTCTACTTCGCCCAGCGCCTGCGCGGGCTGCCGCACGAGGTGTTCGCGGCGATGTTTCTCGACACGCGACACCGCACGATCGCGTTCGAAGAGCTGTTCCGCGGCACGATCGACGGCGCGGAAGTGCACCCACGCGAAATCGCGCGGCGCGCGCTTGCGCACAACGCCGCGGCGGTGATCGTCGGCCACAACCACCCCAGCGGGAACCCGGAGCCCAGCGCGGCCGACCGCGCGGTCACCGCCCGCCTCAAGCAGGCGCTCGCGCTCGTCGATCTGCGCCTGCTCGATCACTTCGTGATCGGCGACGGGCCGCCGGTGTCGATGGCCGCGCGCGGCTGGGTGTAGCCGCGCCGCCAAACCCGAACGCGAACCCCGACCCTGCCCGCGCCCGGAGCGGCCGCGCCCAGGCGCTCGCGTACAATGCCTGCCCCTTGCTGGGCCCGGAATCATCGTGAAATCCACCGTTCGCGCGCTCGTCGCGCAGGCCATCGACTCGCTGCGCGCCGCCGGCACGCTGCCGGCCGACCTCGTCGCCCCCGACTTCGTCATCGAGCGCCCGAAGAACCTCGCGCAGGGCGACTTCTCGACGAACGCCGCGATGCTGCTCGCCAAACCCGCGAAATCCAACCCGCGCGCGATCGCGCAGGCGCTCGTCGACGCCCTGCCCGCGAACGACGAGATCGCGCGCGTCGAGATCGCCGGCCCAGGCTTCATCAATTTCCATGTGGCCGAAGGCGCCTGGCGCCGCCAGCTCGGCGAGGTGCTTTCGCAGGGCGAGCGCTACGGCCGCAACGCGTCCGGCGAAGGCCACCGCGCGGGCGTCGAATACGTGTCGGCTAACCCGACCGGCCCGCTGCATGTCGGCCACGGCCGCGCAGCGGTGATCGGCGATTGCATCGTGCGCGTGCTCGAAGCGAACGGCTGGGAAGTGGCGCGCGAGTACTACTACAACGACGCCGGCGCGCAGATCAACAACCTCGCGATCTCGGTGCAGGCCCGTGCGCAGGGCCGCGGCCCGGACGATGCGGGCTGGCCCGAAGACGGCTACCGCGGCGACTACATCAAGGACGTCGCCGAGGCGTACCTGCGCGGCGACACCGTCGAGTTCGAGGACCACGCGGTCACCGGCGCGAAGGATCCGGACGATCTGGACGCGATCCGCCGCTTCGCGGTCGCCTACCTGCGCCGCGAACAGAACAGCGACCTCGCCGCGTACGGCGTGTCGTTCGACGTGTACTTCCTCGAGTCCTCGCTGTACGCGGACGACAAGGTCGAAGAGACCGTGCGCAGGCTCACCGAGTGCGGGCACACGTATGAGGACGGCGGCGCGCTGTGGCTGCGAACGACGGACTTCGGCGACGACAAGGACCGCGTGATGCGCAAGTCCGACGGCTCGTACACCTACTTCGTGCCCGACGTCGCGTACCACCTCAGCAAGTGGCAGCGCGGTTACGAGCGCGCGATCACCGAGCTCGGCGCCGATCACCACGGCTCGCTCGCCCGCGTGCTCGCCGGCCTGCAGGCGCTCGATGTCGGGATTCCGAAGGGCTGGCCCGAATACGTGCTGCACCAGATGGTCACCGTGATGCGCGGCGGCGAGGAAGTGAAGCTCTCCAAGCGCGCCGGCAGCTACCTCACGCTGCGCGACCTCGTCGACGAGGTCGGCCGCGACGCGGTGCGCTGGTTCCTGATTGCCCGCAAGCCCGATTCGCAGCTCACGTTCGACATCGACCTCGCGCGCAGCCAGTCGATGGACAACCCGGTCTATTACGTGCAGGTCTCGCATGCGCGCATGCACGGGCTGGAGCGCCAGCTGCGCGAGCGCGGGCTTGCGTTCGACCGTGATGCCGGTCTTTCGCAGGCACTCGATCTCGACGACGTCGCCGCGCGCGAACTCATCGTCACGCTGATGCGGTATCCCGACGTGGTCGAAGCCGCAGGGCGGGACCTCGAGCCGCACCAGATCGCGGCCTACCTGCTCGAACTCGCGCAGACGTTCCAGACGTACTACAACGAACACCAGTTCCTCGTCGACGACGCCGACGTCCGCAACGCCCGCCTCGCGCTCGCGTTTGCGACGCGCCAGGTGCTCGCGAACGGCCTGGGTCTACTGGGCGTGCATGCGCCCGAGGTGATGTAAGTGACCAAGCGTGGCAAGACGCAGGCGCGTCGCAATGATGGCAACGGCGGCCTGCCCGGCTGGGCCTGGGGCGTGTTCGGGCTCATCGTCGGCATCGTGCTGATCCTCGCGGCGCCGAAGGTGCTCAAGGACGACGGCGACGGCTTCCTGCGCCCGCGTGCTAATCCGGATGCGCAGCCGGCCCCGGTCGAGACCGCGGACGACGAACTCGGCGCGCCGGAGGCGACGGAGCGCGCGGCGACCGAGCCGAAGCGCGATGCCGCGCCTGCGCGCAAGCAGACCGACTTCGATTTCTACACGCTGCTGCCGGGACGCGAGGTGCCGCTCAGCGACGCCGAACTCGCCGAGACTGCGCGCGCGGAAGCTGCCCGTGACGCGAAGGCCACTGCAGCCGCCGACGCGGCCGCTGCGGCACCGGCGCGTGACGCCGCGCTGCCGGCACCGGTCGAGGACACCGCGCGCCCGGCGACGGCCCCGCCGGCGACCGCACCGACGACGCCCCCGGCGCGCACCGCCGAGCCGGCCGCGACCGAGACGTCCGCCGCAGAGCCCGCGCCTGCCGATGACACCACGCGCTACCTGCTGCAGGCCGGTGCGTTCGCCGCGTCGGGCCAGGCCGAAGAGCTCAAGGCGAAGATCGCGATGCTCGGCGTCGGCGCCCGCGTGGAGTCCGCGCAGATCGGCGGCAAGACCGTGTTCCGCGTGCGCATGGGGCCGTACGGCAGCGCAAGCGAGTTGGCGGAAGCCAAGCGCAAGCTCGCCACCGGCGGCCTGCCCGCGATGGCGATCAAGGTCGAATGACGCCGCGTCGCCCGCCGCCGCGCACGCTGTCCGCGGCGCTCGGCGCCGACGGCAGCGCCGCACGCCTGCTGGCCGCGGCGCTGGTCGCGCTCGTGGTCATGATTGCCGCCAGCCTGATGGTCCAGATCGTGGGGGCCACGCTTGCACGCGAGGTCGCCACGCCGATCGGCGCGCTGTCACTCGCGGACGTGCTCACCGCGTTCGTCGCGATGGCTGCCGGCGGGCTGCTCGCCCGCAGCGCGCGGTTCCGCATCGTGGCCGTCGTGCTGCAGGCCGTGGTGTGGATCTCGATTGTTGCCGCGCTGTATCTCGCGCCGGGCGGCAGCGTCGCGTCGCCGCTGCCGCTCGGCGAGGTGCTGCGCCACAACGCGCTCGCGTTTGTCGCCAGCCTCCTTGCCGCGGGCCTTGGCGCGTGGGCAGGCGAGCGGCTGGCGCGTCGACGCGCCGCTGCAGGCCGCTGAACAGCCCGCTCAGAGCGGGCGCTTGAGCTCGATCAGCGCCGAGGTGTCGGCCTCGCCGAGACCGCGTTCGACGAGTTCGGCGTAATCGGCACGCGCCTGGGCAACGGTCGAGGCCCGCACGCCCGCGGTGCGCACGATCGCCTCGACAATGCGCAGGTCCTTGAGCATGTGCGCGCACTTGAAGCCCGGCGCGAACTCGCTGCGCAGCATCGTCGCGCCGCGCTTGTCGAGGAACCAGTTGCCGGCCGCGCCGGCCATCAGCGTGGGCAGCAGGCGCTCGGCATCGAGCCCCAGCGCCTCGCCGAGCGCGAGGCCTTCGCACACGGCTTCGTTGATGCCGGCCACGAGCACCTGGTTCACGGCCTTGGCCGCCTGGCCGGCGCCGGTCGCGCCCATGTGGGTGATGCGCGCGGCGTAGGTTTCCAGCAGCGGGCGGGCGCGCTCGAGCAGCGCTTCATCACCGCCGACCATCACCGACAACGTGCCGTTGCGCGCGCCCTCCGCGCCGCCCGAGACCGGCGCGTCGAGAAAGCCGATGTTGTGCGTGCCGAGCTTCGCGGCGGCGCGCTTGGCGGTGTCGATCGCGATCGTCGAATGATCGACGACGAGCGCGCCGGTCTTGAGCACATCCGCAAGCGCGGTGACGTTCTCAAGCACGTCGGCATCGAGCGAGACGCACAGCACGACGATGTCGCAGTCGGCGAAGTTCGACGCCGAGCGCGCGGCGCGGACGCCGAGTTCGGCCGCGAGCGCATCGGCCTTGGACTGCGTGCGGTTACCGACCGCGCACAGCAGGCCGCGCGCGTGCAGGTGCCGCGCCATCGGCGCACCCATCGCACCCAGACCGATCAGACCGACTTTCATGCAGAACTCCTGGCGAACCCGGCACGGCGGCCCGCGGCCGTCGTGGCGTCACATGGTGGACGAATAGGCAGTTGACGAAACAGCGCGCATACGCGGCGTGCGGGCGGCGCAACAAGCCCGCCCGCCGCCCCGCGGCCTGGCTCAGTCGAGCGGCGTATCGTCGAGGTAGGTGTAACTCGTGAGGCCGGCTTCAAGCGCCGCGTCGAGGCGCTGGGCCTCGTCGGCGGGCAGTCCCGCGCCGGCGACCCGCGCGCGGTACGCGGCGCGCAGCTCGTCGAGGCGGTAGCCGACGTAGTCGAGCATGACGTCGGTGGTGTCGCCGCGACGCTGCTGCTCGAGCGCGTAGCCGTCGCCGTCGAGGCGCACCTCGACCGCATCGGTGTCGCCGAACAGGTTGTGGATGTCGCCAAGGATTTCCTGGTACGCACCGACGAGGAAGAAGCCGAGCCGGTAGCTCTCGCCCGCGCGCAGTGCATGCACCGGCATCGAGGTGTTGAGCGTCTCGTGCTCGACGTAGGTGTCGATGCGGCCGTCCGAATCGCAGGTGAGATCGGCGATCACACCGCGCCGGTCGGGCGCTTCGTCGAGGCGCTCGATCGGCACGATCGGGAACACCTGCTGGATCGCCCAGACATCGGGCATCGACTCGAACACGCTGAAGTTCACGAACAGCTTGTCGACGAGCCGTTGGTTGAGCTCGTCGAGCACGGCCTGGTGGCTCTTCTGACTCGGGCTCAGGCGTGCGCGCACCGCGTTCGCGACCGCATAGAACAGATCGTCGAGGCGCGCGCGCGCGACGAGGTCGATCTGGCCGAGCGCATACGCGGCGAGGCCTTCGCTGTGGTGGTGCACGGCTTCATGGAACAGCTCGACGGCCGGACGCGCGTCGAGCTCGTCGTGCACCGCGCGCAGGTGGCGCAGCACCGCGGGCTCGTCGTCGCTCGTCGGCGGCACCGCGCCTTCAGGCGCACGCTCGACTTCGGACACGTTCGCGATGAGCATCGCGTGGTGCGCGGTCATCGCGCGGCCGCATTCGGTGACGATACGCGGCGGCGTGAGCCCGTGCTCGGCGCAGGCCTCGGCGAGCGGCTGCACGATGTTGAGCGCGTACTGCGAGATGCCGTAATTGATCGAGTAGTAGCTGCGCGAGCGCGTGCCCTCGTAATCGATGCCGAGGCCGCCGCCGACGTCCATGTAGCGCACGTTCGCGCCGAGCTGCGAGAGTTCGACGAGGTAGCGCGTCGCCTCGCGCATGCCGTTCGCGATGTCGCGCACGTTGGAGATCTGCGAGCCCATGTGGAAATGCAGCAGGCCGAGCGCATCGGCCATGCCGACGTCCTTGAGGCGCTGCCACAGGTCGAGCACCTGGCGCGGGCTCAGGCCGAACTTCGCCTTGTCGCCGCCGCTGTTCTGCCACTTGCCGGCGCCGAGGCTCGCCAGGCGCATGCGCACGCCGAGCCCGGGCGTGACGTCGAGGGCCTTGGCTTCTTCGAGCACGAGCGTGAGCTCGGAGGGCTTTTCAACGACGATGAACGTCTCGAGCCCGAGCTTGCGACCGATCAGCGCGAGCCTGATGTACTCGCGGTCCTTGTAGCCGTTGCAGACGATGAGCCCGCCCGGCTGCGACAGCGCGAGCACGGCCATGAGCTCGGGCTTGCTGCCGGCTTCCAGGCCGAACTGCGTGCCGGCCGGTGCGCCGTCGCGGGCGCCGCGCTCGGCCAGGGTGCCGGCGACACCGCGGTGCTGGTTGACCTTGATCGGGTACACGGCGGTGTAGCCGCCCGAGTAGCCGGTGTCGTCCATCGCCTGCGCGAACGCGCTCTGCAGCTTGCGCAGGCGGTCGCCGAGGATGTCGGGGAAGCGGACGAGCAGCGGCAGCTTCGCGCCGTTCGCGCGCGCTTCGTCGACGACCTGCGGCAGCGCGACCGCGGTGCCGTCCGTGCCGCGCGGACGCACGATCACGCGGCCGGCGTCGTCGACGTCGAAATAGCCCTCGGCCCAGGGCGGGATCGAGTACGTCCTGCGGGCCTGTTCGATCGACCACTCGGCCATCGGCGGTGCGTCCGGTTGCGTGAAGGACGCGCATTCTAGCGCCCGCATCCGCTCCGACCGGACACGGCGTTCTCACCCACGCGGCCGCTACAATTCGCGCCCCTTTCACCTGGCCCCATTGATGCGCGACCGCCGAGCGATACGCCGGGGTCGACACGTGGCGGCCGCACCGGACGAACTGGCATGAGCAGCGAGACGAACTGGCACTACGAGAACTTCGACCCGACCGGTTCGGCGATCGGCTACCGCATCACGCGCAAGCTCGACGAGGTGCAGTCGGAGTTCCAGAAGATCGAGATCTTCGAGAGCACGGACTGGGGCAACCTGATGCTCATCGACGGCGCGATGATGCTGACCACGAAGGACAACTTCTTCTATCACGAGATGATGTCCCACCCGGCGCTGTTCACCCATGACGCCCCGAAGAACGTGGTGATCATCGGCGGCGGCGACTGCGGCACGCTGCGCGAAGTGCTCAAGCACCCCGGCGTCGAGACGGCCGTGCAGTGCGACATCGACGAGCAGGTCACGCGCATGGCCGAGAAGTGGTTCCCGGAGCTGTGCGAGTCGAACCACGACCCGCGCGCGCAGCTGCTGTTCGATGACGGCGTGGCGTACATGAAGAACTGCGCCCCGAACAGCGTCGACATCGTGATCGTGGACTCGACCGACCCGGTCGGCCCGGCCGAGGGGCTGTTCAACAAGTCGTTCTACGAGAGCTGCTTCGCCGCGCTGCGCGAGGACGGCATCCTGGTTCAGCAGTCCGAATCGCCGTTGATGCTCATCGAGCTGATCAAGGAAATGCGCGCGGAGATGGGCAAGGCCGGCTTCCAGTCGTTCCAGACCCTGCCATTCCCGCAGCCGTGCTACCCGACGGGTTGGTGGAGCTGCACGATGGCGCGCAAGTCCGCGGGTGCGAACTTTTCCTTCCGCGAACGTGACGCACGCACGGACGGGCTCAAGACCGACTACTACAGTGCCGATATCCACCGGGGGGCCCAGACGCTGCCGCCGTTCGTGGCGCGCGCGCTGGGCTGAATCCGGCACACCCGTGCCGGCCGCCCTGGCCGGCCCACGGACGCGCGTGCTGAACGGCGCTGCGTCCGTGAACCCGCCGGCTCTTGTCGAGGCGGGACGTCATGCGGGTGCTGGGGGGACATCGAAGGCTGCGTGCGACCGCCGTGCTCGCGGCGGCGTTTGCCTGCGCCGTGCCGTTGCACGCCCAGTCGCTGCCGGCGGCGGCGTTCGATCGGCTCGCGGCCCATCTCGATGATGACGCGACGGTGCTGTCCATCGAGCAGCGCCGTCAGGAAAACAACCGCCTGCGGGCACTCATCCCGCCGGGCGACACCGCCCGGGAATTGCGGTGGCGCGCCCTGGCGTGCTGGTCCCAGCACGACGATGTGCAGGCTGGGCTCGCGTTCGCCCACGACTCGCTCGCGCGCGCGCGTCGCGCCGAAGACCGAGTCGCGGAGGTCCGCCTCGGCTACTGCCTCGGCAATCACCGGGAACTGTCGGAAACCTCGCAGGCAGCGCTCGACGAGTACGCGCGCGCGCTGCGCCTGGCCGAGGCCACCGGCGATTCGCGCTTGATCGCCGACGGGCTCGCCTCGCGCGGCCACGTACGCTCGCTGCTCGGCGACCAAGGGCTCGCACTGCAGGACTTCTTCGAAGCGCAGCGGCGCTACGAGGCCGGCGGCTACCGCCAATCGGCCCGTATGAACCTGCAGAGCATCGCGATCGCATACCGTCGGATGGGCGAGTTCGACAAGGCGATCGAGCACTTCGCCACCTCGCGTGTGGCGTCACGCGCCGCAGGCGACTGGAGCACGCTCGTGCTCGACCTGCTGCAGACCGCGTTCGCCTACGAAGGCCTGCACCAGCCCGATCGCGCGATGGCGATGTACCGCGAAGCCGAGGACATCGCGCGCAAGCACACTACCCGCTACGACGTCGGCGCGGCCTACCTTGGCATGACCGGCGCGCTCGTGATGCAGCGCCGCTTCGACGAGGCCCTTGCGATGGCCGAGCGCACGCGCCGCGAATTTGCGGCGCTTCGTGACGTGTCGAACGAGGGGATGATCGAGCTCTACGTCGGCCAGGCGCACGCGGGCCTCGGCCGGCACGGGCGGGCGTTGACGCATTTCGACCGGGCGGTGCTCGATTTCGAGCGCAGTGCGAATGAGCGCTACCTCGAGCTCGCCTACCCGGAGCGGGCGGCAAGCCTGCACGCGCTCGGTCGCCACGCCGAGGCGGTGCGCGACTTCAAGCACCACCTCGCTGTGCGTGAAGCACTGCAAGCCAAGCTCGGCGACCAGCGCGCGCAGGTGTTGCGCTACCGCTTCGATGCCGAGCGCCGCGACGACCAGAACCGCCGACTTGCCAAGGAAAACGAATTGCGGGCGCAGGAGTCGAGCGTGCTCGCCGCCGCGCGCGCCTGGCAGACCGCGGCGCTCGCGCTCATCGCGGCGCTCGTGATCGTGCTCGGCGTGCTCATGCACCGCCAGCTCGCGCATACGCGACGGCTTCGCGTGCTCGCACTGACCGACGAACTCACCGGCGTCGCGAATCGCCGCAGCATCGAGCTGGCGGCAGAGGATGCAATCGCCGCCGCGCGCCGCAGCGGCGCGCCGCTGACCGCGCTCACCTTCGACATCGACCGCTTCAAGGCCATCAACGACACCTACGGCCACTGCGCCGGGGACGAGGCGCTGGCGCGCGTTGCGCGCGCCTGCCAGGGGACGCTGCGCCAGTTCGACCGCCTCGGCCGCACCGGCGGCGAGGAGTTCCTCGTGCTGCTGCCCGACACCGGGCTCGAGGCGGCCCTGCCGATCGCCGAGCGTCTGCGCCAGCAGGCCGAGGCGCTGTCGTTCGAGGACCTCGCGCCCGGCCTGCGCCTGACGCTGAGCATCGGCGCGGCCACGCTGCGGGCCGACGAGACGGCGCTCGAACCGCTGACGCGCCGCGCCGATACGGCGCTCTACCGCGCCAAGCAAAGCGGCCGCAACCGCGTGGAGATCGAGGCATGAGCCGGCGCGTGCGCGGCCCGGCCCGGTGGGTCGGCATGCTCGTGGCGGCTGCCTGCGCGGTCGCCATCCCGGCCACCGCCCAGGAGGGCCACGAGGCGCTGCCGGCGCCGTCGCCTGCGGCGTTCGACACGCTGTTTTCGACGATTGATGCCCAGCCCCGCGATCACGCGGACACCCGCGCGCGCATGCCGGAGTTCACCCGACTGCGCGCGCTCGTGCCGCCGGGCGATGAATCCCGCCTGCTGCGCGTCGATGCGCTGCAGTGCGGCGTCGGGCTCTATGAAGACGCCGCCCGGGTTGGGGTCGAGGCCCAGGCGCTCGTCGAGCGCGCACGCCGGCGCGACGACGGATATGCACTCTCGCGGGCCTACTACTGCCTGGGCAATGCGCGATCGGCGCAGCACGACGAACGTACGTCGATCGCCGACTACACACAGGGCATCGAGGCCGCCAGGCGCGCCGGCCTGGTCGTGCTGCACGGCGAAGGGCTGGCGCTTCGCGCGGCCACGCTGTCGGCCATCGGCGAGCACGCGGTCGCGTTGATCGACCTCACCGAGGCCCAGCGCGAATACGAGCGCACCGGCGAGACCACGCATGCCGAGCGCAACCTGCTCGGGCTCGCAGTGGCCTACCGACGCATGGGTGAGTTCGACGCCGCGCTTGATCATCTCGTGCGCGCCGAGCATGCCGCGCGCCGGCGCAGCGACCTTGAGACTACGTATACGACCCTGCTGCAGCAGGGCTACCTGCTGTTCGACCGGGGCGCGTACCCCGAATCAATCGGGCCTTTGCGGCAGGCGCTCGCAATTGCCGAGCGCCAGCGCGACCCAGGCAACGTGGCGTACGCGCTCGCCGCGCTCGCCGCGAGTGAGGTCCGGATCGGCAACCATACGCAAGCGCTGGCGTCGGTCGAGCGCGCTCAGGCCAGGCTCGGCAGCGAGGCGCACGGCGGCGGCGTCGATATGCTCGTGCATCTGCGCCGCGGCGAAGCACTGGCCGGGCTAGGCCGTCACCACGAAGCCGTCGCCGAGTTCGACGGCGTGATGGCCGAACTCGGCGACAGCGACAACCCGCGCTACATCACGATGCTCCACCGCGCGCGCGCGGTGAGCCTGGAAGCCGTCGGTCGGCACGCCGATGCGTTCGACGGCTACCGCCGCGTGCTCGCCGCCCAGACCGAACTCGATGCGCTTGCGCGCGCGCAGCAGGAGGTGCTCATGCGGCACCGCTTCGACATCGAGCGGCACGAGCTTGAACACCGGCGCCTGGCCGCCGATCGCACGCTGCGCGATCAGCAGCTTGCAGCTCAGCACCGGGCGCGCCACTGGCGCAGCGTGACGCTCGTCGCGAGCGTCGTGCTCGTCCTGCTGCTTGCGGTCCTCGGCCTGCGGCAGGTGCGCCGCGGGCGCACGCTGCAGACGCTCGCGATGACCGACCCGCTCACCGGCGTTGCGAACCGTCGCAGCCTGGAGCGGTTTGCCGCGCTGGCAATCGCGGACTGCCGGTCGCCGCCGCGCCCGCTGAGCGTCCTCGCGCTCGACGTCGACCACTTCAAGCGCATCAACGACCGCTACGGCCACGCCACGGGCGACGCCGTGCTGCGTGAGGTCGCCGCCGCGTGCCGGCGCGAGCTCCGCCAGGCCGACCTGCTCGGCCGCACCGGCGGTGAGGAATTCGTGGCGGTCCTGCCGGGCATCGGCCGCGAGGCCGCGCGCGGCGTCGCCGAGCGACTGCGCGCCGCCGTGGCCGGGCTCGACTTCGGCGACACCGCACTGGGCCTGACGATCACGGCAAGCCTCGGCGTTGCTGAGCAGTGCGCGCAGGACACGGACTTCCGCACTGTGGTGCAGCGCGCCGACCGCGCCCTGTACCGCGCCAAGCGCCGCGGCCGCGATCGGGTCGAGTGCGACGCCGATGACGACGACGGCGGCGCGTCCGCTCGACCGATGCCGCCGGCGCCGGCCACTCCGATCGGGGCCTCGGCCGCAGCCACCTAGGGGCGCTTGCGCCGGTTTCGGCGCGGGACGTGTTCGACAGGCGGCTGGCCGCGAGTGCTCGTGGCGTCCGCCGGCCTTCGACGACCTTGCAGTCCACGCTTGGCTGCGACGGCATCACGCGCGTAGGCGCGGTCAACCCGTGCCGCGCAGCACACCTGATCGGCCCGCGACCGCGGTCATGACGACGCCCGCGACGCCCGCGATCTCCGCGCCGCCGCGGTGCCGATCGCGCGACCTGCACAGCCCGATTACAACGCGTCTGCGTCGAGCTCACCGGTGCGGATGCGCACCACCTGACCGAGGTCCCAGACGAAGATCTTGCCGTCGCCGATCTTGCCGGTGCCCGCGGCCTTGATGATCGTCTCGACCACGGCCTCGACCTGGTCGTCGGTCACCGCAACCTCGAGCTTGATCTTCGGCAGGAAGTCGACGACGTACTCGGCGCCGCGGTACAGCTCGGTGTGCCCCTTCTGCCGCCCGAAGCCCTTGACCTCGGTCGCGGTGATGCCCGCCACGCCGACCTCGGCCAGCGCCTCGCGCACGTCGTCGAGCTTGAACGGCTTGATCACCGCCATGACCATCTTCATCGGGACGTTTCCTCGGGCAAGCGCGGCAGGATAACGCGGCGCGTGTGTGGCTTTGGCCTGTGGCCGGGGTAGAGTGCGCGTCCGTCGGATTTGTCCGACACCGCCGCGCGGCTCGCGCCGACGGCGCCGTGCCCGGGTGCATCGCATGCTGGGCACCCGCTGCAGGAGCCCGCCATGATCGACCTCGCCCAACTCGACGACCTCGCCCGCCGCCTCAGCGGGCTCGTGCCTGCCGGCCTGCGGGGCGATTCCGCACAGGAACTGCGCTCGGAGCTGCAGCAGAACTTCCGCGCCGTGCTGCAGTCGGGACTTGGCAAGCTCGACCTCGTGACCCGCGAGGAGTTCGAGGTGCAGCGCGCCGTCCTGCTGCGCACGCGCCAGAAGCTCGACGAACTGCAGCGCACCGTCGCAGAGCTCGAAGCGCGCGCGGGCGCGCCCGACTCGCCCAACGCCCCGCCGCGCTGAGCGGCCCGCCATGAACCTCGCCCTCGTGCACAGCCGTGCGCGAGCGGGCGTCCACGCGCCCGCGGTCCGCGTCGAAGTGCACCTGGCCGGCGGTCTGCCGCGCATGTCGATCGTCGGCCTGCCCGAAGCGGCGGTGCGCGAAGCGAAAGACCGCGTGCGCGCCGCGATCGTCTGCGCACAGTACGAGTTCCCGGCGCGCGCAATCACGGTCAACCTCGCGCCTGCGGATCTGCCGAAGGACGGCGGGCGTTTCGACCTCGCCATCGCACTCGGCATCCTCGCGGCGAGCGGACAGGTGCCGCTCGATGCGCTGGCCGACTGCGAGTTCCTCGGCGAGCTCGCGCTGACCGGCGAGCTGCGCGCCGTGGACGGCGTGCTGCCGGCCGCCCTCGCCGCCGGCCGCGACGGCCGCCGGCTCATCGTGCCCGCCGGCAACGGCGCCGAAGCGGCGCTCGCCGGACGCGCCGAAGCGCGCACTGCGCGGACGCTGCTCGAGGTCTGCGCGATGCTCGATGGCCGCCGGGCGCTGCCGCGCGCAGAAGCGGTCGAGGCCGTGCGCGAGCCGGGCCCGGACCTCGCCGACGTGCGCGGTCAGGCGCATGCTCGCAGGGCGCTGGAAATCGCAGCGGCCGGCGAACACCACCTGCTGCTCGTGGGGCCGCCGGGGTGCGGCAAGACCCTGCTCGCCTCGCGCTTGCCGGGCTTATTGCCCGAAGCGAGCGAGGACGAAGCGCTCGAGGCCGCCGCGATCGCGTCGGTCAGCGGCCGCGGCCTGGACGCCGCGCGCTGGCGCGAACGCCCGTTCCGTGCGCCGCACCACACCGCGAGCGCGGTCGCGCTCGTCGGCGGCGGTGCGCAGCCACGGCCCGGCGAGATCTCGCTCGCGCACCGCGGCGTGCTGTTCCTCGACGAGCTGCCCGAGTGGCAACGCCACGCACTCGAGGTGCTGCGCGAGCCGCTCGAATCCGGCGTCGTCACCGTCTCGCGCGCGGCGCGCAGCTGCGAGTTCCCGGCCCGTTTCCAACTCGTCGGGGCCATGAACCCTTGCCCCTGCGGCTGGGCGGGTGACCCTTCCGGGCGGTGCCGCTGCAGCCCCGACGCCGTGCGCCGATACCGCGCGAAGATCTCCGGGCCGCTGCTCGATCGCATCGACCTGCATGTCGAGATGCCGCGCCTGCCGCCGAGTGAGCTGCGCCCCGACGGCCCGCCGGGAGAATCGAGCGCGGCCGTGCGCGAGCGCGTCGTCGACGCCCGCACACGCCAGCACGCGCGGAGCGGCATGACCAACGCACGGCTCACGCCGACCGCGCTCGCCACGCACTGCCGCCTCACCGACGGCGATCGTGCGCTGCTCGAACGCGCGGTCGATGCGCTGCATCTGTCAGCGCGTTCGATGCACCGCATCCTGCGCGTCGCGCGCACGATCGCGGACCTCGCCGGCAGCGACGCCATCGCCACCGCGCACCTCGCCGAAGCGATCAGCTATCGCCAGCTCGATCGTGGCGAGCGGCACGCGGCGTAGGCGCGGGCGACTCACAGGACAGGCGCCACTGACGGCCCATATCGATGCGCGGCGACGGATCGCCGACATGCGACCGCAGGTCGAGGGCCGAAGCGGCCGAGCGTCCTATCGCGCGTCCGCCCACTCGACGCGATTGCCACCGCGGCGTTTTGCGCGGGCGAGCGCCTCGGTGGCTTGGGCGTGCGCGCTGCGCCATCCGCCCTCGGGATCGATCAGGCACGCGCCGATGCTCAGCGGGCAGATCAACGGCGGCGTGCGCGGCACCTGCAGCAGGCCCTGGACCGTGGCGATCACGCAGTCCGCGTGCGCGAGCACGTTCGCGCGCTCCGGCGCGGACACGAGCAGGCAGAACGTGTCCCCGCCCAGCCGGCATGCGAAATCATCGGTGCCGGCCACCGACACGAGCAGATGCGCTACGGCCTGCAGCAGGCGGTCGCCGGCGGCGTGGCCGTGCACGCTGTTGACGGCGCGGAAGCGGTCGCAGTCGACGAGCAACAGGCCGAGCCCGTCGAGCGGGCGCGTCTCGCGCAACTCGGCCAGGTGGCGCTCGAGGCCGCGGCGGTTCGGCAGTCCGGTGAGTTCGTCGGTGCCGATCAGCACCTCGGCCCGGCCGAGTTGTTCGGCAGTTGACTGCAGCCGATCGAGCGCGGCCTGCAATGTCGCGTTGTGCATGCGCAGCCGCTGGCCCAGGACATGCTCGCGCTGCACGGCCTGCGAGAACGTGCGCTGCAGAAAACCGCACAGCGTGGCGGCGTCGTCCGCGACGAGTCGGCCGAAGTCGCGCCCGTCGAGTTCGACGAGCGTGCTTTCGAAGAGGGCGCTGCCCGTGGCCGGGCACGGGACGTCGCCCGACAGCAGGCCGAGTTCGCACACGGCATTTCCCGCCCCCACCCGCTCGGTGGCGCCGCCGTCGTCGAGCTCGACTTCAAGCTCGCCCGCGGTGATGACGAACAGCGTGCGGCACGGTTCGCCGCGCTGGAACACCACGTGCCCCGGCCACACCTGGCGCGGTCGCCCGTGTCGAAGAAACAGCGCGTGCTCCGCTGCCGTCAACCGGACGCCAAGAGAGCCGCTGGGCGGGCCGGACTCGGAAGAAGGATCGATCGAGTGCAAGGGCATGCCGACGGCGCTGAAGCGGAAGCGCGAGCATAACAACCGGCCCTGAAGGCGCCGGCCGCGGTGCGCTCGTAACTGTCGGCGCGATTGGGCCGAACACTGCATGCGTCGTGGAAGGTCGATAAGCGCGCGGCGCAGACACGCGCATGAGGCGCGCGATACGGATCCCGGCGCGTCAATGGCCGCGCTGTCGCGCTCCTCAGACGGACGCGGCCGTGTCCACGGTGTGCGTGGCCCAGCGGGCGCACCGCTTGCTTGATTCAAATGCCGATGCGGGGCCGGCCATTTCGACCGGCCCCGCATCGGGCATGAGTCACCTACGCGCGCTTCAGGCCGCCGCGCGCGCCGCCGAGCCCGCGTTCGCTGCCGGACGCTCGTCAAACTGCTCTTCCTCGGTCGAGCCCTTGAGCGCGACGGTGGACGACTGCGCGCCCTGAATCGTCTGCGTCACCGTGTCGAAGTAGCCGGTGCCGACTTCGCGCTGATGCTTGACCGCGGTGAAGCCGCGATCGGCCGCGGCGAACTCGCGCTCCTGCAGCTCGACGAACGCACTCATCTGCCGGCGTGCATAGCCGTGCGCGAGGTCGAACATGCCGTAGTTGAGCGCGTGGAAACCCGCGAGCGTGATGAACTGGAACTTGTAGCCGTAGGTCGCGATTTCCTTCTGGAACTTCGCGATCGTCGCGTCGTCGAGGTTCTTCTTCCAGTTGAAGCTCGGCGAGCAGTTGTACGCGAGCAGCTTGCCCGGGTACTTCGCATGGATCGCCTCGGCGAACTTGCGCGCGAATTCGAGGTCTGGCTTGCCGGTCTCGCACCACACGAGGTCCGCGTACGGCGCATACGCGAGGCCGCGGCTGATCGCCTGGTCGAGGCCGTTCTTCGTCTTGTAGAACCCTTCGGCCGTGCGCTCGCCTGTGCAGAACTCGCGGTCGTTGTCGTCGATGTCCGACGTGAGCAGGTCCGCGGCCTCGGCATCGGTGCGCGCGACGATCAGCGTCGGCACGCCGGACACGTCCGCGGCCAGGCGCGCGGCGACGAGCTTGTCGACCGCCTCGCGCGTCGGCACAAGCACCTTGCCGCCCATGTGGCCGCACTTCTTGACGGACGCGAGCTGGTCTTCGAAATGCACGCCCGCGGCGCCCGCCTCGATCATCGCCTTCATGAGCTCGAACGCGTTGAGCACGCCGCCAAAACCCGCTTCCGCGTCGGCGACGATCGGCTGCAGGAAGTCGATGTCACCCGTGCCTTCGGCCTGCTGGATCTGGTCGGCGCGCAGCAGCGTGTTGTTGATGCGCTTGACGACCTGCGGCACCGAGTTGGCCGGGTACAGCGACTGGTCGGGGTACATCTCGCCGGCGATGTTCGCATCGGCCGCGACCTGCCAGCCGGAGAGATAGATCGCCTTGAGCCCGGCCTTGACCTGCTGCATGGCCTGGTTGCCGGTCATCGCGCCGAGCGCGTTGACGAAGTCCTCGGTGTGCAGCGAATTCCAGAGCTTCTGCGCGCCGAGCTTGGCGAGCGAATGCTCGATCTGCACAGTGCCGCGCAGGCGCACGACGTCGGCCGCCGAGTACGGGCGCGTGATGCCGCTCCAGCGGGCGTCGTTGGCCCACTGCTGTTCGAGCTGTTCGGCGGTCGGGAGGGAAGTGGTCATGGCGAACTCCTTTCGTATGGGTAGTCGTATCGGGGATTGGATGGCCGTTGGCGGCCGGATCTGAGAAAACGCGGGTGCAGCGGGCCGCTGCGGCGCGAAGCCGCAGGGCGAATCGGGGACAGGAGGGCCTGAGGCGGCAGGCCCGGTGCGGCGTTACTCGAGTCGCGCGTACGCCGGCAGCGTGAGGAAGTCCTCGAGCGTGTCAGCGCGCGTGAGCGTGTCGAGCAGTTCGATCGCCTCGTTGACGCGGCCGGAACCGGGCAGGTTCGGCTGCGCGGCCAGCCGGCTCGGCAGGCCGATCAGCGCCTGCTCGAACAGGCACTCATCGACCGGCGTGCCGTCGTCGAGGCACAGCCCGCTCGGGCAATCGGGCGTCGGCGGATTCGTGTGGTGCATCCACTGCCACAGCTGCGCGCGCGCGATCTCGGCGGTCGCCGCGTCTTCCATGAGGCCGTGGATCGGCACGCAGCCGAGGCCGTCGAGCCAGGCCGCGAGATAGCGCACGCACACCTCGACGTTGTTCTCGAGCCCGGCGCGCGTGATCGTGCCGCGCGGCGGGGTGACGAGCTCGGCCTGGGTGACACGCACCTCGTCACGGGTGACGTGGTGCTGGTGCGGCGTCGGCATGTGCGCGTCGAACACGTCACGAGCGACCGACACGAGCGCCGGGTGCGCGACCCAGGTGCCGTCGCAGCCGGCCTGAACCTCACGCAGCTTGTCGGCGCGCACCTTCTCGAACGCGGCTTCGGTCGCGGCCTCGTCGCCGCTGACCGGGATCACCGCAGCCATGCCGCCCATCGCATGCGCGCCGCGCTTGTGGCAGGTCTGCACGAGCAGGTCGGTGTACGCGCGCAGGAACGGCTGCGTCATCGTGACCTGGCTGCGCTCGGGCAGCGCCTTGTCGCGGTGGGCGCGGAACGTCTTGAGGTAGCTGAACATGTAGTCCCAGCGCCCGCAGTTGAGGCCGGCGATGCGGCTGCGCAGCGCGTGCAGGATCTCGTCCATCTCGAACACGGCCGGCAGCGTCTCGATCAGCACGGTGACCTTGATCTGCCCGGGGTTGAGCCCGAGCGCGCGCTCGATGAAGCCGAGCACGTCGTTCCACAGCTGCGCCTCTTCCATCGACTGCAGCTTGGGCAGGTAGAGATAGGGGCCGCGATCCTTCGCCGCGAGCGCGTGCGCGTTGTGGAACGCGAACAGGCCCGCGTCGAACAGGCTGCCCGACATCGGCACGTCGTCGACGAGCACATGCTTCTCGTCGAGGTGCCAGCCGCGCGGGCGCACCATGAGCACGGCCTGCTCGTCGAACGGCTTGAGCGCGTAGTGCTTGCCGTTCGGCGCGTCGAACGTGAGCGTGCCGGCGACCGCGCCGCGCAGCGCCTGCTGGCCGGCCACAAGGTTGTCCCAGGTCGGCGTGGTGCTGTCCTCGAAGTCGGCCATGTAGACCTTCGCGCCCGAGTTCAACGCGTTGATGACCATCTTCGGGTCGACCGGGCCGGTGATCTCGACGCGACGGTCGAGCAGGGCCTCCGGCAGCGGCGCGACGCGCCAGCCGCCTTCGCGGATCGCGGCGGTGTCAGAACGGAAGTCGGGGAGATGGCCGGCGTCGAAGAACGCCTGGCGCTCGCGGCGGGCGGCAAGGCGGGCCTGGCGGACGGGCTCGAACGTGCGGTGCAGCGCAGCGAGGAAGTCCATCGCCGCCGGCGAGAGCAGATCGCCGGGGGCGCCCTGCGCCGCGGTAAGGGTGGCCCCGCGCTGCGGGTCCGAATCCAGTTCGAGTACAGCTGCCATGCGAACGCTCCTGCAAAGTCGGTTGCGTCGACCATGCGCTGCCGTGTGCTATACGACAAACGAGATTTGTCAATGCTCTTTATAAGTTCCTCAAATACACGCGGCCGTCACCCCCAGAATGACTTATGCAACCCCTCGTTTTTCGTATAAAGGCAGTCGGCTCAAGCCTTTACGCGCGTTCTGCCAGGTCGCACGGCTGGGCTCGGTGTCGCGAGCGGCCGAGGCGCTGTTCCTGAGCCAGCCCGCGGTGAGCCTGCAGCTGCAGGCGCTGGAGCGCGAATACGGCGCGCGGCTGCTCGAGCGCAGCGGTCGCCGCCTCACGCTGACCCGCGAGGGCGAGACGCTGTACGAGCTGGCTCGGCCACTCGTGGAGGGGATGGACAACCTCGAGACCACCTTTCGCGAGCGCGTGCGCGGGCTCGACGCCGGCGAGCTCAACGTGGCGGCCGGCAGCTCGACCATCCTCTACCTCCTGCCGAAGATCATCGAAGCGTTCCGCGAGGCGCATCCGAAGGTGCGCGTGAGCCTGCACAACGTGACCGGCGCGGGCGGGCTGGACCTGCTGCGGTCCGACGGCGTCGACCTTGCGGTCGGCTCCATGCTCGACGTGCCGGCCGACCTCGACTACGCGCCGGTCTACCGCTTCGAGCCGATGCTGATCACGCCGCCGGACCACCCGCTCGCGACCAAGCCCGAGCTCACGCTCGAGGACCTCTCGCCGTACGGGCTGATCCTGCCGCCGCAGCGGCTCACGACGTACCGGATGGTCGATCTGGTGTTCCAGCGCGCGCGCGTGCCGTACACCGTCGCGCTCGAGGTGGGTGGCTGGGAGATCATCAAGCAGTACGTCGCGATGGGGCTGGGCATCAGCATCGTCACCGCGATCTGCCTCGGCGAGGCCGACCGTGCACGACTCGCGGCGCGATCGCTTGCGCAGTACTTCCCGTCGCGCAGCTACGGCGTGGTCGTGCGCAAGGGCAAGTACCTCTCACCCCAAGCTCGCGCATTTACGGAGCTCATCAAACCCGAGCTGTTCGTGCGCCGGGGTTATGACGCCACCGGCCACTCCGAGCGCTGACGCAGCCGGCGACAGGCGAATGCGCCGGCCGCCACCGAGTCGATCGCCAGGTCGAGCCACCGCAGCGGCAGGGCCGCGAGCCCGGCCGCGAGCGCACGACGGCGCGGCCCGCTCACAACGACGGCCAACGCCGCAAGCCAGACCGTCGCCTCGACGGCCATGAGCGCGACGAGCAGCGCGCCCTGCCCCGCCAGCAGCAACGCGAGCGCGACCGCCGGCACGGCGATGCGATCAAATGCGAGCGCGCGCAGCACGCCGCGGCCGGGTGCGCGCCGTGCAGGCGGCCACACGGCGCCGAGCAGCGCCTGGGTGTCCTGATACCGCGCGCGCATCGTTCCCATGCACCCATGCGCGCCGTGCTCGCGGGCGACCGCGCCCGGCACCGGCACGATGCGCAGGCCGGCGCTCGCAAACGCGGCACCGAGCGAGAACGCATCGACCGCGGCGTGCGGCATCGATGCGGCGACCGCCGCGAGCGCGCGGCGCCGGTACGCGACCGCGCCGCTGGGCCGGCCGATGCCGCCGAACAGCCGCGCGTGCCCGACTTCGACGAAGCGCCGCTGCACGAGGCCGGCGCACTCGCCGTGGGCGTCGGCGAGGCGACGCGACACCCGGGCGAATGCATCGCGCGCGGCGAGCGGATCGCGCCAGTCATCGCCGCCGAGCCAGCGCCGGAACGGGTCGCTCTGCGCCCACCTGCGGCGATCCGCGTCCCCCAGCGGCAGCCGCACGCCGCACGCGGCCGCGGCGCGGGGATCGCGCTGCAGCGCGTCCACGCAGCGCGCGAGCCAGTCCGGCGAATCGAGCACGGTGCGCGCATCGAGCACCACGAGCACGTCGCCGTCGAGCGCGTTCGCCTGCAGCCCGGCGATCGAGACCGCTCCACCGGCGCCGTGGAGCGCCACGGTTTCCAGCCGCAGCCCGTGCATGCGCGCGAACTCGCGCGCGATCGTGGCCGTGCCGTCCTGCAGCACGGCCGCGTCTTCGACCAGACGCACGCGGCGTGGCCGCAACGTCTGCGCGCACAGGCCGGCCAGGCAGTAGGCGATCGACGCGCGGTCGCGGCCGGCGTGGATCACGACATCGACCTGCACCGCCGAGGCATCGACCGGCATCGTGGCGGCCGCACGGCGCAGCCAGCCGGCCGCCCCGGCGAGCGCGGCCGGCGCGAGCACGAAACGCGCGGAAGCGGCAGGCGATGGCATGGGCGGCGGCACTCCGGAGCGCAGCGCCTGCGGCGCGACCGCCGGATAGACGCACGATGCGTGCCAGTGCCGCTAAGGCGTGCCGTGGTGCTTGCCTTGCCAGGGCCGGTAGAACGCGCGCAGCTGCGCGAGGTCGTGTTCGAGATCGTCGCCGGTCTGAAACGGCGGCCCGATGCCGATCACGCGGTCCGGGTAGTGGAAGTACACCGGCAACACCGGCACGCCCGCCTCGTGAGCAATTTTCCAGAAGCCCGTCTTCCAGCGCTCCACGGGCTTGCGCGTGCCCTCGGGCGCGATACCAATCCAGAACCGGTCCGATGCGTGGAAGCGCGCCGCGACCTGATCGACCACGCCGCGCGCCGCGTTGCGGTTCACGGCAATCACGCCGAGCGCGCGCATCAGCGGGCCAAGCGGCCCCCAGAACAGCTGGTGCTTGCCGAGGATGCGCACGTCGAGCCCGAGCGCGAGCTTCACGGCGATGCCCCAGACACCGTCCCAGTTCGACGAGTGCGGCGCGCCGATCAGCACGAGCTTCGGCAGGTCCGGGAACGCGCCGGCCACGCGCCAGCCGCCGAGCCGGAGCACCGCGCGGCCGAGTCCGCGGGCGAAACGGTTGGGCCGCATGCGCGGCGCGTTCGGCGGCAGCGGTGGCACCGCGTCGTCGCCGTGGAACGGCGGGTGCACGCTCAGTCCCAGTCCTTGCGCGTGCGCGATTGCTTGATCGACCCGCGTTCGCGCTTGGCGTCGAGCCGGCGCCGCTTGGAGGCGCGCGTGGGCTTGGTCGCGATGCGCGGCACCGGCGCGTGCAGGCCGCTGTCGATGAACGCCGCGAGCCGCTCGCGGGCGTCCTGGCGGTTGCGGTCCTGGGTGCGAAAGCGCTGCGCGTTGATCACGAACACGCCGTCGTCGGTGAGCCGCCGATCCCGCTTGGCGAGCAGCCGCGCGCGCACCGGCTCGGGCAGGCTCGGCGATTGCGCGACGTCGAAGCGCAACTCGACCGCGGTCGCGACCTTGTTGACGTTCTGCCCGCCCGGCCCGGTCGCGCGCACGAAGCGCTCGACGAGCTCGCTTTCTGGGATCGCAATGGAGGGCGACGACTCGGACATGGGCAGACGGCTGAAACGACCGACCGATTCTACGGCCGAGCTGGCGGGACTCGCGTGCATCCCCGTCACGGTCGGCGCCGCGCGTTGCCGCGCGACGTACTCATTGATCAGTCGATCGACGGAGTCGCGTCCGCCGCCACGTCGAACAACGCGAGAGCGCGTGCGAACTCGGCATCGACCGGCGCCTCGACTTCGACCGCATCGCCCCGATGCGGATGCACGAACGCGAGCCGCCGCGCGTGCAGCAGCATGCGGTGAATGCCCTGCATGCGGAACGCGCGGTTGTGGCGGCCGTCGCCGTGGCTGGTGTCGCCGATCAGATGATGCGAGACGTGCTTGAGATGGCGGCGGATCTGACGGAATCGCCCCGTCAGCGGCCGCGCCTCGAGCCACGCATAGCGCGACGTTTCGAACCCGGCCGACGGCCAGGCAAGCTCGCAGGTCGAAAGCGTGCAGAACTGCGTGACCGCCGGCTTCTTGACCGGTTTGCCGGGCCCGCCGTCGAGCGCGTGGTCGATCGTGAACTCGGCCTCGGGCCAGCCGCGGCAGACGGCCCAGTAGGTCTTCTCGACCTCGTGCGACATCAGCACCTTGCCGAGCGCAGACGCAGTGTCGCGATCGAAAGCGAGCAGCAAGCAGCCACTCGTCGCGCGATCGAGCCGGTGCACGAGAAAGATCGGCCGACCGAACTGCTCGCGCAGCCGGTCGGCGGCGAAGTCCGTCTCGCCGCGCGCGAGCGCGCTGTCGTGGACCATCAGGCCGGCGGGCTTGTCGATGACCGCGAGCGCCTCGTCTTCGAACAGCACGCGCAGCGGCGCCGGCGCGGCCTCCGTCGTGTCGATCATCGGATCGCCGATCAAATCCGCCTCGCTCATGCGCCGCGCCGCGGCCACGCCGCGAGCAAGGTCGCAAGCCCGCCGAGCCCGGCCACCCAGGCCGGCGCCGGGATCGACCACAGCTGCGGCCCGCCTGCATCGAGCCCGTACAGCACGGCGGCGACGATGAGCAGGCCGGTGCCGAGGATCGAGGCGACCATGCGCCGCTGCAGGTCGCGCACCGAGCGGCCGAGCTCGCGCAGGTCGGTCGACTGCATCTGCAGCCGCTGCTCGCCGGCGACCTGCTGGCTCAGCCACGCATGCAGCAGCCGCGGCATCTCAGGCGCGCGCGTCACGAGCTCCGGCAACTGCTTCTGGAACTCACCGAGCAGGCGCTTGGGGCTGTAGCGCTCGATGAGGATGCGCTGCAGCACCGGTCGCGCCACCGCCCAGATGTCGATCTTCGGATCGAGCAGGCGCCCGATGCCCTCGATGTTGAGCAGCGTCTTCTGCAACAGGATCAGCTGCGGCTGCAGCGTGAGCTCGTAACGTTGCGCGGTGCGGAACAGCTTGACGAGCACCTCGGCGAGCGAGATCTCGCTGAGCGGCCGCGTGAAGTACGGCTCGCAGACCGCGCGCGCGGCGGCTTCGAGCTCGTCGATGCGGATGTACGACGGCATCCACCCGGCCTGCACGTGCAGTTCGGCGATGCGGCGGTAATCGCGGTTGAAGATCGCCATGAAGTTCTCGGCGAGGTAGTACTGATCCTCGGTCGAGAGCTGGCCCATGATCCCGAAATCCAGCGCGATGAAGCGCGGGTTGTCGCGCCGGGCCGGGTCGGCGTCGACCCAGATGTTGCCGGCGTGCGCGTCGGCGTGGAAGAAGTTGTCGCGGAACACCTGCGTGTAGAACACACGCACGCCTTTCGCGGCCAGCGCATGGCGATCGATGCCCGCCGCGTCGAGCGCGGCGATGTCGTCGGAGGGAATGCCGCGCACGCGCTCGAGCGTGAGCGCCCGCTCGCCGGTGTGCGACCAGATCACTTCGGGCACGTACAGATCGTCGCTGTCTTGCCAGAAGCGGCGCAGCACGCTCGCGTTCGCCCCTTCGCGCTGCAGGTCGAGCTCGGCGGCGAGCGTGTGTTCGATCTCGGCAACGACCGCGCGCGGGCGGATCTTGTCGGCAGCCGGGTGCGTGCGCTCGACGAGTGCGGCGACCGCATTGAGGAGCGCAATGTCACCTGCGATCTGCCGGCGGATGCCCGGCCGCAGCACCTTGACCACCACCTCGCGCGCGGGCTCGCCGTCGCGTGCGGCGAGCGTGGCTGCATGCACCTGCGCGATCGACGCCGATGCGAGCGGCGTGGTGTCGAAGGAAGTGAATGCCTCCGCGACGGGCCGGCCCAGCGTGGCCTCCACGATCAGGCGCGCTTCCTCGCCGTCGAACGGGGCCACGCGGTCCTGCAGCGCGGCCAGCTCCTCGGCGATGTCGTGCGCGACGACGTCGCGGCGGGTGGACAGGATCTGGCCGAACTTCACGAAGATCGGGCCGAGCTCCTGCAGCGCCAGCCGCAGCCGCGCACCGCGCGATTGCGCGGCGATGTCGGCCGACGCACGCGGCACGAACGGGCGCGCGAGCCGCAACCAGCGCTCGGCCGGCGTGCCATCGAGCAATGAATCGAGCCGGTAGCGCAGCAGCACGCGGCCGATGCGCCACGCGCGCGCGGTCGACCGCACCGGGCCGATCATCCGCCGCCCGCCCCGCGCTGCAGCCGCGCGATGCGCGCGGCCAATCGCTCGACACCGTCGCGCACGTCGTCGACGTCGTCGTAGAACGCCTCGAGCTCGCCGCGCGCGACCGCGTCGCGCGATTCCTCGGTCACGTACTCGGCGGCGCTCGCAGCCACCGTGCCGGCGGCGACACGCGCCTGCCGCAATGCGGCCGCGAACGCCTTCGCGACCTGCACGCCGATCACGTCGCCGAACACGGCGGTGAACGGCTGCTGCCAGTCCGGGTCGAAGCGTTCGGCGAGGCGCTGCAGGCGGCGCGCGAGGTCGGCATCGCCTTCGATGCGCAGCTTGCCGACCGGCGGCGCGTCGTCGCGTCGCAGGAACGGCAGCTGAGAGATGAGACCGCCGAGCGTGCTGCGCACCGCGAGGTCGGGCTCGGCGCCGTCGTCGACGGGGCCGACGCGCAGCTGATCGCGGTCGACGGTGATCTGCAGCGCGAGCGCCGGTGCGGCGATGCGCACCACGACGCGACGCCCGTCGAGCGCGCGCAGGCCGTCGCGGGTTTCGGGGTCGAGGGCGAGCGCGCGGTTGAGCGCGGACTCGAGCGTGCGTCCGGCAAGCGGCTTGAGCGCGTCCAGCGGTGAGCGTTGATCGTTCATCGCGGCATTCTAGGACGGCGGGCGAAAAAGGCGCGGGACACTCGCGCGGCAGCGCCCGACGGCCGCGCTTGCGGCGTCAGCGTTCGTGGGCGTCCCGCAGCCGCCGCAGCCCTTCGTCGAATGTCACCTGCGGCACGTAACCGAAGTCGCGGCGCGCCGGGCCCATGTCGTACCAGTGCGCGGTCGCGAGCTGCTCGGCGAGAAAGCGCGTGAGCGGCGGCTCGCCGCGCATCGGCAGCGCGTGCCACAGCCCTTCGCAGACCGCGCCGATCGCGTACGCGACCGGCAGCGGCACGGTCTTCGTGACCGGCGGCGCGCCGGCCGCGGCGAGCAGCGCGTTGAGCGTGTCGCGCATCGTGCGCGGCTCGCCGTTGCTGATGAAGTACGCGCGGCCCGCGCATGCGGCGCCCGGCTCAAGATGCTCGAGCGCATCGACGTGCGCCTGCGCGGCGTTGTCGACGTAGGTCGTGTCGATGACGTTGTCGCCGCTGCCGACGAGGCGCAGCCGGCCCGCACGTGCGCGCTGCGCAAGCCGCGGCAGCAGGTGCGGATCGCCGGGGCCCCAGATCAGCCGCGGTCGCAGCGCGACCGTGGCAAGCGACGCACCGTTCGCCGCGAGCACGAGCTCCTCGGCGATGCGCTTCGTGCGCGCATACGGCGCTTTGAGGTCCTCGCCGTACGGCACGGCGTCGGCGCCCAGGCCTTCGACCGGGTGCGTCGCGCGGTGGGTGACGCTCGGCGTCGAGGTGTACACGAGCTTCTCGATGCCAAGAGAGCGGCATGCGTCGATCACGTGCCGCGTGCCGAGCACATTCGCGCGCTCGTAGTCGGCGTATGCGCCCCAGGCACCGGCCTTTGCGGCGTTGTGGATCACCGCCTCGCAGCCGGCCGCCGCCGCGAGCACCGCATCGCGGTCGGCCAGATCGCCCTGCACCTGCGCGACGCCGAGCGCATCGAGCGCGGGATAGCGGTTGCGCGCGAGACTCACGACCTCGTGCCCGCGCGCACGCAGCAGGCGGCACATCGCAGCGCCGAGAAAACCGCCGCCGCCGGTGACGAGAAGCTTCATAGGTCCGGATTCCCGGTCAGCGACATGGGTCGGTCAGGCTCGCGGCACGAGCGCAGGAAAGCGCTTCGCGACCCACGTCGCGAGCGCCTCGCGGCCGATCTTCGCGTTGTGGCGGATGTCGACCGGAAACCGCGGGTGTCGCACGAACGCATCGATGCCGCCGGTGTGCGCATGCGCGGCGCCCAGCGCCCGCAATTCCTGCTCGATGCGCACCCACTGCGCACGCGATGTGCCCGGCTCGAGTTCGACACACAGCACCGGCCGCTGCGCGCCGCGCACGCCGAGGCCGACGAGCGCACTGCGGCGCACTTGCGGATGTGCGTTGAACACGGGCTCGACCTGTTCGGTGTACAGCGGCCCGCGCGCGGTCTCGACGCGGTGCGACTTGCGCCCGCAGAACCACAGCCGCCCGGCATCGTCGAAATAGCCCACGTCGCCCATGCGATGCACGATGCGCTCGTCGCCGCCCGGCAGCGCTTCGCGGATCTTCGATAGCCGCGTCTGCGCCTCGCGCTCAAAGTAGGTGTCCGTTGCGGTCGGGCCGGCGACGGTGATCTCGCCAACCGCATGCGCCGGCAGCTCGCGCACGTCGCGCCAGTGCTCAATCGCCTCGTCGGTGATCGCAATGATGCGCACGGTGTTTGCCGCGACCGCATGGCCCACGCAGGTGCCGGCGCCCGCTTCGGTCGCTTCGCGCGTGGCCTCGAGTTCCTGCCCTTCGATGACCGCGACCGGCAGGCACTCGGTGGCCCCGTACGGCGTCCAGAACTGCGCATCGGCCGGCAGCAACTCGCGCATGCGCGCGACAACCTCGGCCGGCACCGGCGCACCCGCCGAGGTCACGTGGCGTACGCCCGGCAGCGGCGCGCCGTGGCGCGCGAGCACGGCCATCAGCGCAGGCGAACCGAACAATCGATCGACACCAAAACGCGCGATTGCATCGTGCAGGCGCTTTGGATCGGCCTGCGCGGGGCGCGTGGGGTCCATGTCGGGGATCACCGAGGTGAGCCCGAGCGCGGGATCGAACAGCGCGAACGGTGGAAACGTCGGCAGGTCGACACCGCCCGGCGCGATGCCGAACGCGTCGCGCAGCAGTTCGATCTGCGCGACGAAATGCCGGTGCCGGTACACGACGCCCTTCGGCACGCCGGTCGAGCCGCTCGTGAACAAAACCGCCGCCACGTCGTCAGGCTGCGTGTCGGCGAGTTGTGGGCCTGCGTCGGCGCCGTCGCGTTCGACCTGCGCAAGCGTCGCATCGGCGAGCCGCGCGCGCGCACCGGTCGTGATGCGCACGCGCGCCGAACGCGCCCAGCCGAGCAGCATGCGCGCGACGTGCGCGAGCGGGATGCCGATGAACGCCTGCGGCTGCGCCTCATCGAGGCATTGGCGCAGCGCGCGCTTATCGATGCCCGGGTCGATGAGCACGGGCACCGCGCCGGCCTTGAACAGCGCGAACATCAGCAGGAAGAACTCCGGCGTCGGCCGCACCATCACCACCGCGCGCGTGCCGCGCACGACGCCTCGCTTGGCGAGTCCCGCCGCGATCGCGTCACTGCGCGCGTCGAGCTCCGCATAGGTCAGCGTGACGTCGTAACGCGCGAGGCCATCGCGGCCACGCCGACCGGGGCAGCGCATCGCAACGCGGTCCGGCGCCTCGCGCGCGAGTCGTGGCAATGCGGCAGCGATGTTGCAGATGTCGGCGCTCATCGCATCGAATGGGTCACTGGCCCGCAGCGCGCGGGCGTGCCGCATCGAACGGACGTGCATCGAGCGGATTCCCATCCAGGAACGCACGGATCGCCGGCACGAGCACCTCGTGCTTGTCTTCGAGCACGAAGTGATCCGCGTCTTCGAATGCGTGCACCTGGGCCTGCGACAACGCATTCTTGAAACCTTCAAGGAAATGCCGGTCGAACACGAAGTCACGCAGGCCCCAGCCGATGAACGCCGGGCGGTCGGCGTACTCCGGCAGCGCGCGTCCCGCTGCTTCGAGGAGCGGCCAGGCGCGATCGCCTTCGTGCAGCGGGATGTCCTGCATGAAGCGCAGCGTCGCGATCGCATCGCGCCAGCCGTCGTACGGCGCGGCGTACGCGCGGCGCACCGCGGGCGGCAACGGCCGTGTGGTGCCGAAGTGCGCCGCGCCGCGCGCGAACAGGTTGAACGCGCGGATCATGAAGCCGCCGACGCGCGAATCGCGGCCCAGCGAAAGCTGCCACGGCATCGGCTTCGCGGCCGGCAGTGGGAACGCCGCGGTGTTGAGGATCACGAGCCGGCGCACGCGTTCGCGCCGCTTGAGCGCCCAGCCGAAGCCGATCATGCCGCCCCAATCGTGCACGGCGAGCGTCACCGGGCCGGCGACGCCGAGCTCGGCGAGCACGGTCTCGAGATCGTCGATGCGCGATTGCAACGTGTACTCGTAGCGCGGCGATGCGTCGGGTGCGTCGTCGGGCCGGTCCGACATCCCCATGCCAACGTGGTCGGGCACGATGCAGCGGTAGCGATCGCGCAAGCCCAGAACGAGCCGCCGCCAGTGGTAGCTCCACGACGGATTGCCGTGCAGCATCACGATGACTTCGCCGTCGCGCGGGCCTTCGTCGACCACGCTCATCGCGATGCCCGGCCGCACCTCGATCCGGCGCGGCGTGAACGGGTAATCGGGCAGTGCAGTCGGGATCGGCATCGGTCGTGCGCACGCGCGCGAAGGGGCCGCGCATTCTACGCACCGACCCGCACGCGCCGCCGGCTAGACTGCCCGCATGAAGATCGCCAGCTGGAACGTCAATTCGCTCAATGTGCGCCTGCCGCACCTCGAGGCCTGGCTTGCACAGGCCATGCCCGACGTCGTCGCGCTGCAGGAAACCAAGCTCGAGGACGCGCGCTTTCCCGACGCCGAACTCGCCGCCGCCGGCTACCGCAGCGTGTTCGCGGGGCAGAAGACCTACAACGGCGTCGCGATTCTCGCGCGCATGCCGCTGGCGATCGACGACGTGCAGATCGGCATCCCCGGCTTCGAGGACGAGCAGAAGCGCGTGATCGCGGCCACCGTCGGCGGCGTGCGCATCGTCGACCTGTACGTGGTCAACGGCCAGTCGGTCGGCAGCGACAAGTACGAATACAAGCTGCGCTGGCTCGAGGCGCTGCACGACTGGCTTGCAAGCGAATTGCGCGCGCATCCGGACATGGTCGTGCTCGGCGATTTCAACATTGCGCCCGACGAGCGCGACGTGCACGACCCGAAGGTCTGGCACGACGGCCACATCCTGACCTCGACGGCGGAACGTGCTGCACTGCAGCGCCTGTATGCGCTCGGCCTGCACGACGCATTCCGCCTGCACCATGACGAGGCGGGCATGTTCAGCTGGTGGGACTACCGGCAGGGCGGGTTCCGGCGCGGCAACGGCCTGCGTATCGATCTCACGCTCGTGTCGGACGCACTGCGCGCGCGCTGCGTTGCAGCAGGGATCGACCGCGAGCCGCGCACCTGGGAACGCCCGAGCGACCACACGCCGGCGTGGGTGGAACTCGCGGACTGAGTCGCGTTTGCCCCAACGAAAAAGGCCCGGCAATGCCGGGCCTTTTTGCGTCGACGCTTGTCGCAATGCTTAGCGCACGCGACCGCGGCGGAACATATTGACGATGGCAAGCAGCACGACCGCGCCCACGAGCGACATCAGCAGCCCGGAGAGGCTGAAATCGCCCTGGTTGATGTCGCCGCCGCCGACGCCGAGCATGCCGCCCAGCCAGCCGCCGAGGAACGCGCCGACAATGCCGACGACGATGTTGAGGAAAAGCCCTTGTTGCGCATCGGTCCGCATAATCTTGCTGGCAAGCCAGCCGATGATGCCGCCGACGATCAGCCAAACGATGATGTCCATCATGTCCGCGTCTCCTGCGATCGGTCAGAGGTGAATCATGCCGCGGTCATCCGCGCACCCCTGGATGGGGCGGGATCAGTCTCGGCCGCAAACCGTGACGGACGTGTCAGGAATTGCGGGGAGCGCGCTGCACATTCATCAACGGCCGAGCAACGCGAGCACCGCGTGACGCGGCAGCTTGCCGGTCTCGTTACGCGGTAATGCATCGACGCAACGCAGGCGCCGCGGCAAAAACACCGGATCGATCTGCGCGCGCAACGCATGCAGGATCGCCTCGGGCACGAGACCCGGCGCGACCGCGAGTGCGGCGATGCGGCGCACGCCGGCGCCGTCGGCGGCATCGAGCTGCACCACCACGGCATCGATCACGCCCGGGACGGCCAGCAGCTTGCGCGTGAGGTCGCCGAGCGACGCACGCTTGCCGGCGATTTCGAGCAGATCCGCGTGGCGCCCTCGCAGCTCGAAGCGGCCGTCGGGCAACAGCTCGATGAGGTCGGCCAATGCGATCGGTTCGCGCAGGTGCGGCGCGTGCACCGCGGTGCCGTCGGGCTGCGGTGCGAGCAGAACGCCGGGCAATGGCGTCCATGCCGTTTCCACCGCGGTGCGACGGCGCGCGATCACGCAGGTTTCGGTCGAGCCGAACAGCTCGCGCACTTCGCAACCGAAGCGCGCTTCGGCCTCAATCGCGAGCTCGACCGGCAGCGGCGCGGTCGCCGATACGATGCCGGCGAGCGGCGGCAGCGCGACGCCGGCGGTGACGAGCGCGCGCAGGTGCACCGGCGTGGTGACGAGCAGCGGCGGCGTCGGCGCGTCGCAGAGCGCGCGCGCGACGTCGTCGGGAAAGAACGGCCGCGCGGTATGCACCGCAAACGGCGCCAGCAGCGGCAGCAGCACCGACATCTCCATGCCGTACATGTGCTGCGGCGGCACCGTCGCGACGAGCGGCGTGACCGGCGCGCGCAGCAGGTCGGCCAGTGCAGCCAGGTTCTGCGCCGTGCTCGTGCGGAAGCCGGCCCAGGTCTTTGGGTTCGGCTTGGGCTGCCCGGTGCTGCCGGAGGTGAACCCGATCGCCGCGCAGGCCGCATCGTCGATCGCGAGCGCCGCGCCGTCGAGCGCGGGCAGCCACGCGGGCAACCGGTGCAGCGCTGGCGGCTCGGGGTCGAGCGCGGTGTCGGCGAGGCAGTACGAGGCCGCGTGCTGCGCGAGCGTGTCGCCGACGACAGCGGTCGCGCGCGACGGCGGGAGCAACGTGATCTGGTCGCGCGACGCGGCGGCGCAGAACGCGACGAGAAACCGGTAGCGATCGTCGCAGAGGTTCACCGCGTGGCGCGCATCGGGCAGGCCGGCGGCCACGGCGCGCACCTCGGCTTCGAACTGGGCGCGCGAAACAGCGTGGCCGCCTCCAAACGCGATCATGCGGGCGCCATCGCCGTAGACGAGCGGCGCCAGGGCCGGCCGCGCGGGCGTGACGACAGGTGGACTGAGATCGATGACAGCGGACATGTCGATGCCGTGCGTGGCGGCTTCGGCCGCGCCCCGTGGGTAGCTTACGCTCGCGCGTCCGGCCCACGCACGTCTCGCAATGCACGCGCCCGCCCCTGTCCCGCCCCCCATGCCCGCAATCGGCGACCTGCCCGTCGCCGCGGCCGTGCTCGAACACCGCGCGCCGGCCGCGGCCGAGCCGGTCGCGCGCGAGTGGCTGGCGCAGGCGCTCGGCGTCGCGCCGGCCGGCATCGGGCTAGATCGCGATGCACGCGGCCGGCCGCAGTTGAGCGGCCACGGCACGCGCGACTGCAATTGGAGCCACAGCGGCGAGCGCCTGCTCGTCGGGCTCGCGCCGGCCGGGCGCATCGGCGTCGACCTCGAGCGGCTGCGCCCGCGGCCGCGCGCGCTCGAACTGGCGCGCCGGTTCTTCTGCGCCGCCGAGGCCGATGCGCTCGCCGCGCTGCCGGCCGACGCGCGCGAGGCGGCGTTCGTGCGGCTGTGGTGCGCGAAAGAGGCCGTGCTGAAGGCCCACGGGCACGGGCTCTCGTTCGGCCTGCACCGGCTCGAATTCGCGCTCGATCCCGGGCCACGCCTCGTGGCGTGCGACGCCGCACTCGGCGATCCCACGCACTGGGCAATCCGGATGTGGACGCCCGATCCGGGTTACCTCGCCGCGCTCGCGTGGCGCCCGTGGTGAGCGGCCGCGGGCATACTGCGCCCGCATGAACACCCCTGCCCTGCCCGCCGGCCTCGACGCACGGCTCGCCGCCGGCCTCGACGCGCTCGGCCTCGACCGCCGCTTCGTCGCGCCGCTGCTCGATTACCTCGCGCTGCTCGCGCGCTGGAACAAGACCTACAACCTCACCGCGGTGCGCGACCCGGCCGAGATGGTCGACAAGCACCTGCTCGATTCGCTCGCGATGCACCGCTACGTCGATCCGCTCGTCGAGTCCGGCGGCGCGCTCGCCGACCTCGGCACCGGGGCCGGGCTGCCGGGCATCCCACTCGCGATCGTCAAACCGGGCCTGCGCGTCACGCTCGTCGAGAGCGCCGGCAAGAAAGCGCGCTTCATGCGCGAAGCCGTCCGCCAGCTCGGCCTGCGCGACGTGCGCGTGGCCGAATCGCGCATCGAGGCCCTCGACGAGCCCGGCGCGTACGGCGCAATCACTGCCCGCGCGCTCGCCACGCTGCCGCTGATCGTCGAACTCGGCGGCCACCTGCTGCGCGAGGACGGCGTGCTGCTCGCGATGAAAGGCGTGCACCCGGCGGACGAAATCGCCGCGCTGCCCGCCGGCTGGCGTCTGGAAGCCTCACATCCGTTGCGCGTGCCGGGCCTCGACGCCGAGCGCCACCTGGTGATCGTCGAACGCGCGCACTGAGCGCGTTGCCGGCAACGGCGGCGCGCGTCACGGCCGGGCCGCGGGCACGATGCCGCATAATCCCCGGTCCGGCCCGGGGCCGGCCTTCCCGTTTCCAGCCCGCAGGACGAGCCGCATGGCCCGCATCATCGCCGTCGCCAATCAAAAAGGCGGAGTCGGCAAGACCACCACGGCGGTCAATCTCGCCGCCGCGCTCGCGCGCACGCCCAAGCGCGTGCTGCTGGTCGACCTCGACCCGCAGGGCAACGCGACGATGGGCAGCGGCGTCAACAAGCGCGAGATCGAAACGTCGGTGACCGACGTGCTGCTCGGCGAGAGCGACGTGCGCACGGCCATCGTGCGCACCGCCGAGGACTTCGACCTGCTGCCGGGCAACATCGACCTCACCGCGGCCGAAATCCAGCTCATGGCGCAGGACGAGCGTGAGCAGCGCCTCAAGGCCGCGCTCGCGCCGCTCGTCGACGAGTACGACTTCATCCTCATCGACTGCCCCCCGGCGCTGAGCCTGCTCACGCTCAACGCGCTGACCGTGGCCGACTCGATCATCGTGCCGATGCAGTGCGAGTACTACGCGCTCGAAGGCATCAGCGCGCTGCTCGACACGATCGAGGCGATCCGCGGGCGCCTGAATCCGAAGCTGGAGATCGAAGGCGTGTTGCGCACGATGTTCGACGTGCGCAACAACCTCGCGAACGCGGTGTCGGCCGAACTCATCAACCACTTCGGCGACCGCGTGTTCCGCACGATCGTGCCGCGCAACGTGCGCCTCGCCGAAGCGCCGAGCCACGGCCAGAGCATCGTCGGCTACGACAAGGGCAGCCGCGGCGGCATTGCATACCTGGGCCTGGCCGGTGAAGTGCTGCGCCGCCAGCGCGAACGCGACGCCGAGGCGAAGCAGACGGCGAAGCACCTGCCGATGGGGAGCGGCGTCGCATGAACGTCAAGAAGCGCGGACTCGGCCGCGGGCTCGAGGCCCTGCTCGGCCCGGCGAAGGCCGCCGAGGCACCGGCGATCGTCGAGGCGCAGCCCGGCGACATCCTGCGCACGCTGCCGGTCGAATCGCTCGTGGCGGGCCGTTACCAGCCGCGCCAGCACTGGGACCAGGACAAGCTTGCCGAGCTCGCTGAATCGATCAAGGCGCAGGGCGTGATCCAGCCGATCGTCGTGCGCGAGATCGCGCGCGACGCTACGTACGAGATCATCGCCGGCGAACGCCGCTGGCGCGCGTCCAAGCTCGCCGGCCTGCTCGAAGTGCCCGCGGTGATCCGCGAAGTCGACGACCGCACGGTCGTCGCGATGGCGCTGATCGAGAACATCCAGCGCGAGGATCTGAACCCGCTTGAAGAGGCGAACGCGCTGCAGCGGCTCATCGACGAGTTCGACCTCACGCATGCGCAGGCCGCCGAAGCCGTCGGCCGTTCGCGCGCCGCGGTGTCGAACCTGCTGCGCCTGCTCGAACTGCCGCCCGAGATCCGCACGCTCGTGGAGACACGCGCGATCGAGATGGGCCATGCGCGCGCGCTGCTCGCGCTCGTGCCGCAGGCGGCGATCGCGCTCGCGCGACAGGCGGCCGAGCACGGCTGGTCGGTCCGCGAGGTCGAGCACCGCGTCCAGCAGAGCGTCGCCGGCCAGGTCGCGCCGGTGCGCGGCAAGACGCGCGCGGCCAAGCCCGCGCCGCAGGCGGACATCGCCAGCCTCGAGCGCGAGCTGTCGGAGTCGCTCAACACCAAGGTCAACGTGATGCACGGCCGCGGCGGCAAGGGCCGGCTGGTGATCCACTACACCGACCTCGATTCGCTCGACGGCGTGCTCGAGAAGCTGCGCGGTCGCGTCGACTGACGCGACGCGTTCCGAAAGGCGTCAGACCAACCGGCAGGCGCTGCAGCGCCGCCCCAACCCGTCGATGCGCGAGGCGGGCAAACCCGGCTGTCGATCAGCGGCCCGCGTTGGCAGCACGGCCGGCCTCGGTGCTCTGCTTGCCGCCGAAGCGCAGGTCCGCCACGGGCAGGTCGGCGTTGCGCGCCCTCCCGCCCCGGATCGGGCCCCTCGCCTGCCGGCTCGAATAGAACCCGACGCATGCATCGCCGCAGCGGCGGGCCTGCCATCAGGACTGCGATCCCGAGCTCCGCCGAGCGACCGTCCGAATGGCGTCGAAAGCCGATGTGTTCAGCGACCTGAGCCGCCGTTCCGCAGCCGGATTTGCGGCGCCGCGCCACGGTCGGCATAATGCCCGGCTCGCTGCGTCCGGCGCGTCCCTTGTGGGCGTCCGGGCACCGCCGGAAACGCGATTCCGGCCTGCCATGGTGCAGCGTCCCCGCAGCCTGCTGCGGATTTCCAGCCTGCATCGCGTGCTGTCGCCTTCGGGCGGTGGCGGGGCCGCCGCCTCCCTGGCCAAGGGAAGCCCAATACCTCTCGAGGTGCGTAATGTCCCGCGTATGCCAAGTAACGGGCAAGCGAACGACGACCGGCAACAACGTCTCGCATGCCATGAACAAAACCCGCCGCCGTTTCATGCCGAACCTGCATGAGCGCCGCTTCTGGGTCGCTTCCGAAAACCGTTGGGTGAAGCTTCGCGTGTCCGCGAATGCCCTGCGCACCATCGACAAGAACGGCATCGATGCCGTCCTCGCCGATCTGCGCGCCCGTGGCGAAAAGATCTGAGGACTGAATCATGGCTTCCAAGCGCGACAAGATCCGTCTGATCTCGACGGCCGGCACCGGTCACTTCTACACGACCGACAAGAACAAGAAGAACACGCCCGGCAAGATGGAAATCAAGAAGTACGATCCGGTCGTGCGCAAGCACGTGCCGTACAAGGAAGGCAAGATCAAGTGAGCCTTCCGGCACCTTGATTGCTTCCACAAGAAACCCGCCGAAAGGCGGGTTTTTTGTTGCCCGGCCGCAGCGCTGACCAGGCCGTGGTGAAGTCAGACCGTGCGTTGCAGGCGCGGCCGTGGCGAGCGCGCATCGGGCGCAACGACAACCGGCGGTGACGTTGTGATACCCGCGTCGTCGGGCGCGCCGCGATGCACGACAACGCGGTTCCGGCCGCCCGTCTTGGCGCGGTACATCGCCGCGTCCGCGTGCGCAGCGAGCGTTTCAAAATGCGAGCCCGACAGCGCAGTCGACGCGCACCCGAAGCTGGCCGATATCGGCAGCGGACAGCCGAGCGCACGCGTGTCGATCACCGCGATCGACTCGCGCATCGCCTGCGCCACCTTACGGGCCTGCTCGAGGTCGCAGTCGGCGAGCAGCACCGCGAATTCCTCGCCGCCGAGGCGACCGAACACGTCCTCCGGACGGCAATGGACCTGCACGGCGCGCGCCACGTCGACGAGCAGACGATCGCCCGCCGCGTGGCCGAAGCAGTCGTTGATGCGCTTGAAGTGGTCGAGGTCGAACATCAGCACGCTGGCAGGCCGCGAGTGCTGGGCGGCGCGCGCCAGCGACGCCTCGGCCTGCGCGCGGAAGTGCAGCCGGTTCGCGACGCCCGTCAGCGGGTCGGATTGCGCAAGCTTACGCAGCGCAGTCTGCATGCGCCGGCCGCGCCAGCCCCACGCCGCGAGCGCAAGCGCGAACAGCGCCAGCAGCGCAATGCCCGACCGCGCGTTCCACATGTCGGCACGCGCGACCTCATGCTGAAGTTGCAGCACCCGGTTGCGCTCACTGAGCAGTTCGATCGACTGGTTCTTCGTCGTCAGTTCGAGCTTGCCGAGCTGGATCGCCACTTCGCGTGCCTGGACTTCGTCGAGCCGGGCCTTATCGGCGACCGCATAGTGCTCGTGCTCGGCGAGCGCGGTGGCGGCATCGCCGCGGCGTTTGGCGACCTCGTAGAGCACGCGGTGCGCAGTAATGATGGGCAAGGAGTGCGGATCGAGTTGCGGCATCGCATGCACTGTTCGCGCCTGCGCGTGCGCGCCAGCGACGTCGCCGAGCTGCAGACGGTAGTCAGCGATCAGAGCGCGGGTAATCGCCGCGAGCAGTGGATAGCGCGTCGTTTCGACGTCACTCCAGTGCCGTTCCAGCATCGAGACCGCATCGGCCGTGCGACCTTCTCCCGCCCACTTGATTGCAAGGTCGCGACGCAGCAGTCCGGCCGCGACCAGGTCGCCCTGAATCGCGCATTGTGCGATCGCACCTTGCACGTATGCATCCTCGGCGGGCTGCCCAAGATGCAGGAGCGCCTCGACTTCGAGATGCCGTGCGACACACAGGGACTTTTCGGACAACGGAGAGGCCACCACGCTCCGCGCATGGTCGAGCCCTTTCTGATAGCGCCCGGCCAGGTTGTAGACCGTTGCGGCGACGCGCTGCCCTTCTTCGCGAGTGTGCTCGTCCGTGACTGAGTCCATCTGCGCAAGGGCTTGGTCCAAATACCGAAGCGCCTCGGGGAAGTCCCGTGTAATCACTTCGGTGTTCGCCGCGAGCATCCCGGCCCGGAACCGGATCGTGGGCTGCTGAGCAGTGGCGAAGAGGTTCTCGGCTTGCGTCGCTGCGTGATCCATCTCTCCGCGGACAGCCGTGAAGTAGGCGCGCAGAAGTCGAATATGCTCGCGCTGCGCCTGAGTCGCCTGTGGCTCAGCGGCGTCGATCGCACTCAGCAGCGCCTCGAACTGCGCTGGGTCGGAGCTGCGCACCGCGTCAGCGCGGTCGAGCAGCGGCTGAAGGTCCGCCGCCCACGCGACGCATGGCAGCCACAGGGCCATGCCCGCCGCCGCCAGCCATTTCCGAACACCCTGCCCGCTCACACGCTTCAACCTGTCCTGTCTTGCACCGCCCACGTCGGGGCGTCCGATCCTCAACCACGATGCATGCACCGCGTTGCGCGTGCGAATCATCACACGAACTTCACGACCCGCCTGGTTCGGCTAAACAAAATCTGGCTGAATGCGTTCAGCAAGAAAGAGCGTCGGGGCGAAGCCGCTCTGCTCGGAACGAAGGGTGTAGTGGCGGGCGAGGCGAGTCCGATTTCTGCGAACGGCCGCAGCGCGACGGCATTGACTGCGTGGCATCGGCACTAGTGGCTCACGCGTGCCAAGAAGGACGCAGCGACAGAACACGTCGCTCCGCGATGGTCAGAGAGGCGAACGACGATCGCGTACGCAGGCGATCAGGACGCGCGCATTGCCTCCGGTGCAGCGGCGACAGGAACCGATTCGATGCGCACCGGCACCGGCACCGGCGTCGCCGACGCGGTCTGGTAGCGCGAGATGCGGTTGCGCCCGCCGACTTTCGAGCGGTACATCGCTGCGTCCGCGTGTGCGACGAGCGTTTCGTATTCGTGGCCGGACACCGAGGTTGCGACGCACCCGACGCTCGCCGAGACCGGCAACGGGCAGCCGCTCGCCCGGCCGTCGATGACAGCGATCGCCTCGCGCATACGCTCGGCGATGATCTCGGCGTCGCCCAGGTCGCAGTCAACGAGCGCGACGGCGAACTCCTCACCGCCAATGCGGCCGAACACATCGCCGGGCCGGCAGTGGACGCGTCCGACGCGCGCGACTTCCTTGAGCACCCAGTCGCCGGTCGCGTGGCCGCACTGGTCGTTGATCTGCTTGAAGTGGTCGAGGTCGAACAGCAGCAGGCTCATCGGCCGCCCGCGCTGGCGCGCCTGCGCCAGCAGTGCTTCGGACTGCGCCCGGAAATGCCGGCGATTCGCTAGGCCCGTGAGGCTATCGGTCTGCGCGAGCTGCCGCAGCGTGCGATGCATGCGCCGCCCGCGCCAGCCCCAGTAGCCTAGCGACGAGGCGAGCACGAAGAGCAGAGCAATCATCAGTTGCGAGTTGGACTGTTCCTTGTGCGCGACTTCCTGCTCGAGACGCAGGAGCTGGTTCTGGCTCTTCAGCAGTTCGATCGACTGATTCTTCTGCGCGACCTCGTGGCGGCTCAGCTGGAACGCGTATTCGCGCGCCTTGATGTCGTCGAGGCGTGCCTTGTCGGCTTCTGCATACAGGCGGTACTCGTTCAACGCGGCGCGGGTGTCTCCGCGTCCCAAAGCGACCCGATAGAGCACGTGACGCGCCATGACGTTCGGCAGCGAGCCCGAGTCCTGTCCCTTCAACTCGGTGACGGCGACCGCATGCATCTCGGCCGTCTTTTCGTTGCCGAGCTCAAGCTGATAGGTCGCAAGAAGCGCCCGATATTCGCCGATAAGCCGGGTGTAACCGGTGGCCTCGACTTCCGGAAGGCTCGCCTCGAGAAATGCGATGGCCTGCCTCACCTTTCCATTGGCGGCCCATCGTTGCGCGAGTACGCTGCGGATCGCATTGGCGGACAGCACTTCCCCTTGCTCGCTGCATCGCGCGATGGACGTCAGGATGTGGGGCCGCGTTTCGACCAAGTGCCCCAGGCCACTCATCGCCTCGAAACGCACCTTGTCCGCAAAGCAACGGTTCCGTGCCGACGGCGCATCGGACAGCAGCCGCTCGGCGTGCTCAAGCCCCAGCGCGTATTGGCCGTACTGGTTATAGAGATTGCCGGCCACGACATCGCCGCCGTGGCGAATGTCAGCGTCGTGGATCTTCTCCCGCAGTTCCAACGCACTCTCGAGGAAGCGCAAGCCCAGTGAGAACTCGCGCGTCAGCGCGGCGATGTTCGCCACCAGCAGGCCGGAGCGATACTTCAACTGCGGCTCCTGCACCTGATCGAACATGACCGAAGCGCTCCCAAGCGCACTCTGGTAGTCGCCTCGGATGACCTTCTGATAATTGAGCAACAGCTCCAGATGCGCTCGCTCCACCGCATTGGCCTCGCCCTTGAGCGCCTCAAGCCGAGCGAGACTTTTATCGAACGCAGCGCGGTCCGACGAGCGAACCGCGTCCGCGCGATGCAAAAGCTCCGAGAACTCAGATGCAAGCACTAGCGACGGCAGCAGAATGCCCACGACGCAGCAAACCGCCTTTATCGAATTCTTCATCCTTGGCCCCGTGCTCCAGACTTAAAGCTTCTTGCGGGCGCCGATCAGCCCGAATGAACCCGCGGCGGGCTTCAGGCGACCAGCCTTTCCTGTGACTCGGGCTCATCATCCGGCACGACCGGCTGCTCGGCAGGCACAGGCTCATCGTCCAGAGGCGCCCAGACGCAACAGAACATCCGGGCCCGACCGCCAAGCGCTCCGACCAGCGTGGGGATGTCGCGCGAGAGCATCGCGTTCTGAACGACCTCGTTAAACCCGGCAACAGCAGTGGGCTGGACGTCGCATGGGAGCGAAGTGGCGTGACACGCGAGTTGCTCAAGCAAGGCGATTGGATGGGACATTCATTTTTCTCCGGGCAGTATCAGGAAGAGACGAGAAAGAGCGAGGGCTTACCCGCGGATGCACGACTGGGCTCGTCGAGTTCGACCAGCTTTGCGAGCACGTCCGTGTCGGCTTCCAGCGGCTGAGAAGGCGGCACGACCAACGTCGAGTGCATGTGCAGGGTAGCGTTTGGGAGAGAGTCAAGCCTCCGGCGCTCGACCCGCGGCGCATCAATGGGCAGCGTCGCAGCCTCGTAAATGATGACCTCGTGTTCGAGTGGATAGTCCTTCGCGAGGCGCTCCACCAACAGTCGCCGGTAGGGCGCGCCTGTTTCAAATCGCCCCAGACTCCGATCCCCAACCTGCGCGACTTGCCACAGCACAAGGTGCGCTGATGGGTCAACGCGTCGGCGATGAAGTAGGAACTGCGTTGCTTCGAAGTGCTGACAGCCGAATTCGCCCGGATCGATTCCGAGGTCCGCATACAGACAGTCCTCGGCGGAGATGCCCGGCTCCATGCTCGCGACGAAACCCTCCGCGCGTGCTCGAGCGACGGCAGCATGCGGCGCCCGCGCGAACACGCCCGGGTGGCCGTAAAAGGCGGCGCAGACGCGTCGACCGGCCCGCACCTCGACTAGCATGGCCTCGACCATTTCGGCATACGTCCGGCGTCGAGACTTCCCGTCCGCATAAAAGGGCTGCAGGCTGCGCGCATCCGGACGGATCTGCTGCACCCACAGTTCGACCAGGGCGTCGGATGCGGCCACGAAGACCACATCGGCCTCTTCGATTTGGTTGCGCGACCGAGGGCCCAGGTGCGCACCGAGCAGCATCCCCAAGCCGACACACACAAGACTGCCCGATTGCGTGGCAGGCGCCGCCATCCCGAACTCCCCTTCGGAAAGACACCACACTACGGGACGGCGCGCTCGATTCCAACTCCTCCTCGGCGATGGATCCATGCGGAGTGGCTCAGGGTCCAGCGCACGCGGGTCGGCTCTGAGGCGGGCACTCGGTGGAAGCCGTAGGGCGCGAGCAGTCGCCAGAGCACCGCCGCCCGCTCGTCGTCGGCACGCTCGACATCGATGTGGGCGAGGCCGATGCCATCGAAGGCATGCGGTATAAGCGCGGAAAATGTCTCGCCACCAAAGCCCTGCCGCCACGCATCCGCGACGAGCAGTATCCCCATTTCACCGCGATCACCTTTGCGCCTGAATCCCGAGATTCCAATCGGTGCTCCGTTCGAGCGCCGCTCCAGGGCCCAGTACCGATGCCCCGGCAGCCCACACGCGTTATGCCGGCAAATGCGCTCGAATGCCGCGTCCGCGGCCTCGTCCGTCAACGGCGGCCTGATCGTAGTCATGACCTTTGGACACGTGTACAGCGTCCGATATACAAAGCCGTGATCTGCACTCCCCCGATGCAGGAGTCGCAGGCGCATGCGCGGCGTATCCAAAGCGTGCTTGTCCACGAGCGAATCAACACGAAGCCGGCGGTGGAGCGTATGCCACGACGCTTTGATTCGCCTATACGAACCGACACCTGCGGGAGGCGGCATAGAAAATGTGACGTGCGGGAGCCTCATTGAGGGCGCCCCTGCCGTCGCACTCGCGCGGTCTGTCGCGGTTTGTCTCAGCCCAGGCGATTTGCGCTCCACTTGGCTGACGCCGCCGGCATGGCACTGCAGTCGAGGCACGCCGATGCAATGCATCAGCAGCGGACTTCGGCTAACTCGCCGTTCGATCGGCCACGAGCGACTCGACCACACCCGGATCCGCCAACGTCGACGTATCCCCCAGCTGCTCCGTCGCCCCCTCCGCGATCTTGCGCAGGATGCGGCGCATGATCTTGCCCGAGCGCGTCTTCGGCAGGCCGGGCGCCCACTGGATGCGGTCGGGCGTGGCGATCGGGCCGATGCCGGTGCGCACGCATTGCACGAGCTCGCTGCGCAGCGCGTCGCTCGGCTCGATGCCGGCTTTTAGCGTCACGAATGCATGGATGCCCTGCCCCTTGAGATCGTGCGGGAAGCCGACGACCGCCGCCTCCGCCACGCCGGCGTGGCCGACAAGCGCGCTCTCGACCTCGGCCGTGCCGATGCGGTGGCCGCTGACGTTGATGACGTCGTCGACGCGGCCAGTGATCCAGTAATCGCCATCGGCATCGCGCCGGCAGCCGTCACCGGTGAAGTACATGCCCGGGTACGTTTTGAAATAGGTGTCGATGAAGCGGGGGTGGTCGCCGTAGACGGTGCGCATCTGGCCGGGCCACGAGTCGAGGATCACGAGGTTGCCCTCGGCTTCGCCGTCGAGCAGCTCGCCGTTCGCATCGACGAGCGCGGGCCGCACGCCGGGCAGCGGCTTTGTCGCCGAGCCGGGCTTGGGCGTGCCCGCATGCGGCAACGGCGAGATCAGGATGCCGCCGGTCTCGGTCTGCCACCAGGTGTCGACGATCGGGCAGCGCGCGTCGCCGACGACGTCGTGGTACCAGCGCCATGCCTCGGGATTGATCGGCTCGCCGACGGTGCCGAGCAGGCGCAGCGATGCGCGCGAGGTGGACGTCACCGGCGCGTCGCCTTCGCGCATCAGCGCGCGGATCGCGGTCGGCGCGGTGTAGAACAGCGTGACGCGGTGCTTGTCGATGACGTTCCAGAAGCGCGAGACGTCGGGGTAATTCGGCACGCCCTCGAACACGAGCGCGGTCGCGCCGTTCGCGAGCGGGCCGTAGACGATGTAGCTGTGGCCGGTGATCCAGCCGACGTCTGCGGTGCACCAGTACACGTCGTCCTCGCGCAGGTCGAATACGCACTCGTGCGTGTAGCTCGCATAGACGAGGTACCCACCCGTCGTGTGCAGCACGCCCTTGGGTTTTCCGGTGCTGCCGGAGGTGTAGAGGATGAAGAGCGGGTCCTCGGCGTTCATGCGCTCGGGCTCGCAATGCGCGTGCTGGCTGTCGACGACGGCATCGAACCAACGATCGCGCGGCATCTGCATGTCGACGCCGGCGCCGGTGTGGCGCACGACGAGCACGGTCTCGACCGAGTTGGTGCCGTGCATCGCGAGCGCGGCGTCGACGTTTGCCTTGAGCGCGATGCGCTTGCCGCCGCGCAGGCCTTCGTCGGCGGTGATCACGAGCTTGCTGCCGCAGTCGGCGATGCGGTCGGCGATCGATTGCGGGGCGAAGCCGCCGAACACGACCGAGTGCACCGCGCCGATGCGCGCGCACGCCAGCATCGCAACCACAGCGTCGACGATCATCGGCAGGTAGATCGTCACGCGATCGCCCTTGCGCACGCCGAGGTGGCGCAGCGCGTTGCCGAGCCGGCACACGCGGGCATGCAACTCGCGGTAGCTCACATGCTGCGCGGGCTGCGACGGATCGTCGGGCTCGAAGATCAGCGCGGGCTTGTCGCCGCGCGTGTCGAGGTGGCGGTCGAGGCAGTTCACGCTCGCGTTGAGTTCGCCGTCGCCGTACCAGCGGATGCGGAAGTCAGCGACGTCGAAGCTCACGTCGCGCACCTGCGTCGGTGCGCGCATCCAGTCGATGCGTTGCGCGATGCGACCCCAGAACGCGTCAGGGTCGCGCACGGAGTCGGCGTACAGGCGCTCGTAGTCGTCGCGCGTGATGCGGGCGGGCGGGTGGGCGGCGGTGGGCATGGGCGTGGCGCTCCGGGCCGGCGGCTGGGGAGAGCCAGTCTGCCGCATGCCCGCACGAGCGGTGCGGCCGCGGCTGGCCCGCTTGCCAGCGGGGCCGCTCGACAGGAAGTGCGGATCACCGCGCTCGGCGCTGCACGATGGCCCTGCCGCCCGCTTCGGCCTGTGAGCGTTTCGTCTCCCGCAAAAAAAGAAGCCCGGCGTAGGCCGGGCTTCGATGGAGCATGGACGGGCGATCAGAATCCGCTGGCGTCGAGCCGTCCGTTCGTGACGACCTTGCCCTGCAGCGACGGCGTGGGCACGGCCGCGTCGAGGATTGCCTTCTTGACGTCGGCGGCGCTCGCGCCCGGGAACGAGGACTTGTACAGCGCGGCCGCGCCGGTCACGTGCGGCGTGGCCATCGACGTGCCGTTGTAGCTGGCGTAGCCGGAGATCACCTTGCCCTTGGAGCTCTTCGGCACGGTGGACCAGATGCCCGAGCCCGGCGCGCCGATGTCGACCGTGGTCGCGCCCCACTGCGAGAAGCTCGACAGCTCGCCGGTGTTCGTCGTCGACGCGACCGCAATGATGTTCGGGTTCGGGTAGTTCGACGGGTAGCTCGCCTGCGTGTCGTTGTCGTAGGCCGAGTTGCCAGCCGCGGCGACGAACAGGATGCCGGCCTGGTCGGCCCGGCCGATCGCGTCCTGCAGCGCCTGCGAGAAGCCGCCGCCGCCCCAGGAGTTGTTCGTCGCGACGATGTTGAGGCCGTGGCGCGTCTTGAGGTCGGTGAAGTAGTCGATCGCCTTGATCGCGTTTGCCGTGGTGCCGCCGCGGTTGCCGAGGAACTTGCCGCTGATGAGCTTGATGCCGCTCCAGCACATGCCGGCGACGCCCTTGCCGTTGCCGCCGACCGCCGCGATCGTGCCGGCCACGTGGGTGCCGTGGTCGTCGTTCGCGCCGCCGGAGTTCACATTGTTGCTGTTGCCGTCGAAGTCCCAGCCGCGCACGTCGTCGACGTAGCCGTTGCCGTCGTTGTCGCGCCCGTCGGCCGGGTCGTACGGGTTGACCCAGATGTTCGGCGTCAGGTCTTCATGGTTGAAGAAGATGCCCTCGTCGATGACGCCGACGATCACGTTGTCGCAGCTCGTGTGGCCGCGGCCCCAGGCCTCGGCGGCCTGCGAGCCGTACACGTTCGCGGGCGAGGACGCGTCGCCGTAGACGCCCCAGAGCGAACCGTTCGTGTAATACGAGTCGTTCGAGGCGGCCTGGTGCGTGTAGACCCAGTTCGGCTCGACGAAGTCGATCGCGGGATCGTCCGCAAGCGCGCGCACGGCGGCGGCGACGCTCACGCCGGCCGGCAGCTTCCACAGGTCGGTCTGGGTGCGCACGTCGCTGCCGCCGCGCAGGGTGGCCACGCGGGCCGCGCCGACGCCCTGGCGCACGGCCTCGCGGCTCGAGGCGCTCGCGCCGTCGCGGTACTGGACGATCAGTTCCTGCGCCTGGTGCGCGCGCCCGGCCTTCAGGCCGGCCAGCACGAGATCCGGACGTCCCCCGGCCATGGCCGTGGAGGCCAGGCCCAACGATGCAACGACAGCGCCTGCGAGCAAACCCGTACGAAACGAACGCTTCATTCGACACTCCTGCGTGGGGTAGAGGCGCGCCCGAAAAGGCGACGCGTGCCTCGTTTATCCCACACTTCCGAGCACGATGTTTCCGTGCTGCAACATTTCACGCGGCGCTGATGATTCAGCGACGTTACGTCGCGTGCCCGGGGCGCCGCGCCCGGCCGGTTAACGCGGCGGCGCGGCCAGCTCGCGAGCGTCGAGAAAGCCGCTTCGGTCGCGGTCCTGCCGTGCGAATGCCTCGGCGAGCGCCTGCCGGTGCGCGTCGAGGCGCACGGGCTCACCGCGTCCGCCCGGCAGCTCGCCCGCGCTGAGCACGCCGTCGCCGTCGCGGTCCATCCGCTCGAACGCGTAGCCGAGCCAGGCTTGGTATTCAGGCAGCGACACGCGGCCGTCGGCGTCGGCGTCCATGCGCGCGAGATAGTCGGCCGTGCCACGCACCTGTGCCTGCACTGCGGAGGACATCCCCAAGCACAGGCAGACGACCGCGCAGAAAAAACCCGCGCGTCGCCGCGCGGGTTCCGGTGCCCGTCGAGCCGGCATGCGCTTACGCATGCGTCGGCGCGAGACGGTAGCCCTTGAGGCGTTGCGAGAACGCCTCGAGCGAGCGGATACCCGATGCCTCGGCTTCGGCGCACCAGGCGTGGAGCTTCGCAAGCGTGGCCTGCGCATCGTTCGAGCGCTCGTCGAGCACCTGGGCGAGCTTGGCGCGGTACTCGGCGAGCGTCGCCATCTGCGGGCGCTCGTCGAGCCACGCCTGCAGGCGTGCGCGCTTGTCGTCGTCGAGCCAACGGCCGCCGTCAGCGAGCGCCGCCCGCAGCGCACGCGGCAGGTTCTCGTGCTGCGAGCGCAGCGCCGGCAGCGTGACGGTGCGGTAGTAGTCGGTCATCGCTTGGAAGCGGATCGCGAGCAGCGCCTTGAGCGTCTCGGCGTCCGGCATCGCAATGTTCGGACGCACGTCGAGCGCCGGCGCGACACGCAGCACCTTGGCCAGGCCGACCTTTTCGAGTGACTTGATCGCGAACCAGCCGATGTCGAACTCGAACTTGCGCAGCGCGAACTTCGCCGACGACGGGAATGCATGGTGGTTGTTGTGCAGCTCTTCGCCGCCGATCCACATGCCCCACGGCGAGATGTTCGTCGCCTTGTCGGTGGTCTCGAAGTTGCGATAGCCCCACCAGTGGCCGAGTCCATTGATGACGCCGGCGGCCCAGAACGGGATCCACGCCATCTGGATCGCCCATATTGCGACGCCGGCAAAACCGAACAGCGCGAAGTTCACGAACAGCAGCAGCACCGGCCCCATCGTGGCGTACGGGGTGTAGAGCTTGCGCTCGATCCAGTCGTCCGGGCAGCCCTTGCCGTACTTCTCGATGTCCTCGCGCTGCGCACGCGCGCCGCGGTAGAGCTCGGCGCCGCGCCAGAACACGGTCTTGATGCCCTTGATCTGCGGGCTGTGCGGGTCTTCCTCGGTTTCGCACTTCGCGTGGTGCTTGCGGTGGATCGCCGCCCACTCCTTCGTGATCATCGACGTGGTCAGCCACGTCCAGAAGCGGAAGAAATGCGCAAGCGCGGGGTGGAAGTCCACCGACCGATGCGCCTGGCTGCGGTGCAGGTAGAGCGTGACCGAGAAGATCGTCAGCTGCGTGACGACGAGCAGGTACAGCAACAACGCACCCCAGCCGGCCTGAAGCAGGCCGCCGGCAAGGAAGTCGAGCAGGGAAGCGGGCATTACGTGACTCCGGAGACAGGGCGACGCGCGATGGCGCGTGCGTGAAGGATGATGCCATCGCAACTCTCAAAAGCGTGTTACGCCACCGGGCGGCGCTCAGCTATGTGAGGGTTGGCGCGGCAGCGGCGGCATCTCGACGTGCGCCCGGCCGCGTTCGCCTAGCATCGGCCCATGCCTGAACTGCCCGAAGTCGAAACCACGCGCGCGGGCCTCGCGCCGCACCTGACGGGACGCCGCGTGCTCGGCGCGACGCTGCGCCGGCCGGACCTGCGCTGGCCGATCCCGCCGGAAATCACGGCCGTATTGCCCGGCCACCGCATCGACGCGGTCCGCCGCCGCGCGAAATACCTGCTGCTCGACACCGCTGCCGGCAGCGCGCTGCTGCACCTGGGCATGTCCGGCAGCCTGCGCGTGCTGCCCGCGGCCACGCCGGTGCGCACGCACGACCACGTCGACCTCGCGCTCGAGCCGCGGGGAGACGCACCGGAGGTGTTGCGGTTCAACGACCCGCGGCGCTTCGGCTGCCTGCTCTGGCAGCCGACGGGCACCGTCCACCCGCTGCTCGCCGGGCTCGGGCCGGAGCCGTTGTCGGATGCGTTCGACGGCGATTATCTGTTCGTGCGCAGCCGCGGCCGACGCGCGCCGGTCAAGGTGTTCCTCATGGACCAGGCGATTGTCGTCGGCGTCGGCAATATTTACGCGGCCGAAGCGCTGTTCGCGGCCGGCATCTCACCCACGCGCGCGGCCGGGCGCGTCTCGCGCGAGCGCTACGTCGCATTGGCCCAGGCGATCAAACGCATCCTCGCGTATGCGATTCAACGCGGCGGCACGACGCTGCGCGATTTCATCAGCCCCGACGGTGCGCCGGGCTATTTCGAGCAGGAGCTGCTCGTGTACGGCCGCGAGGGCGAGGCATGCCGTCGTTGCGGCGCTGCACTGCGCCATGCGCCGCTCGCGCAACGCGCGACCGTGTGGTGCGCGCGCTGCCAACGCTGAACGCGTTCAAGCCCGGCCATGCGTGAAGCTCATGCATAGGGAAGGAAAAATTTGCGCGCTATAGTCCGCGCCACACTGCAGCAGGACCCCCCTATGACCACCGCCAGCGCCGACATCACGATGCTGCTCGACGCTGCCCGCGGCGGTGATCGCGGCTCCCTCGATCGCGTGCTCGCGACGCTGTACCAAGAGCTGCATTCAATGGCCCGGCGCCAATTGGCCGGCCAACACGGGCACACGCTCGATGCGACCGCGCTGGTGCACGAGGCCTACCTCAAGCTCATCGGCCGCCGCGAGGCGCAGTTCGATGACCGCGCGCACTTCTTCGCGTACGCCGCGTCGGCGATGCGCTCGGTCGTCGTCGATTACGCACGCCAGCGCATGGCGCAAAAGCGCGGCGGCGACCTGCACCGCGTGACCGACCTGCCCGAAGACATCGAAGGCGGGCTGCGCCTGGACGAGGAAACGCTCGGCCTGGACACCGCGCTGACGCGCCTCGCGCAGGTCGACAAGCGCCTCGCGCAGGTGGTCGAGCTGCGTTACTTCGCCGGCCTGTCGGAGCTCGAAATCGCGGCGCTGCTCAAGCGCTCCGAGCGCAGCATCCGACGCGACTGGCAGAAGGCGCGCATGTTCCTGCTCGCCTCGCTGCGCGACGAACCGGCCGGCTGAAACGCGCCATGGCGCCGTTCGTCGGACGCACTGCGCACCGGGCCGATTCGCGACAGAACGCCCGTGCCTTGGACGCGCGCCGGGCGCGCATGCTGCATACGACCGCACCGGTCGGCTGACCGCACGCCATGGACGCCGAACGCTGGCAACGCCTGTCTCCGCTGCTCGATGAGCTCATCGAGCTCGAAGCGGCCGCGCGCGTGCGTCGCCTGGCCGAGATCGGTCGCGAGGACGCGGCGCTTGCCGCCGAACTCGAAGCGCTGATCGCGCTCGAGGAATCGGAGAGCGACTTCCTCGAAGAACCGATCGTCCCGCAGATCACCGCCGGGCTGCGCGCGGACAGTGTCGTCGGCCCGTACCGGCTCGAACGGATGATCGGCGAAGGCGGCATGGGCCAGGTCTGGCTCGCCGGGCGCGCGGACGGGCTGTACCAGCGCCGGGTCGCGCTGAAGCTGCTGCGCCCCGGCATCGCCGACCCGAACCTGCGGCTGCGATTCACTCGCGAGCGCGAAATCCTTGCGCGGCTCGCGCACCCGCACATCGCGCGCCTGCTCGATGCGGGCATCGCCGAAAACGTGCCCTACCTCGCGCTCGAGTACGTCGACGGCGAGCCGATCACGGATTACTGCAAACGGCACGGCACCCCAGTCGATGCGCGCCTGCGCATGTTCCAGCAGATCTGCGACGCGGTGAGCCACGCGCACGCGAACCTCATCGTCCACCGCGACCTCAAACCGTCGAACATCCTCGTGACGCCCGCGGGCGAAGTGCGCCTGCTCGATTTCGGCATCGCGAAGCTGCTCGACGGCGAAGCGCCGGTGATCGAGCAAACGCGCACCGGCATGCGCGCGTTCACGCTGCACTACGCCGCGCCCGAGCAGATCCGCGGCGAGCCGGTCACTACGATGACCGACGTCTATTCGCTCGGCGTCGTGCTCTACGAGCTGCTGACCGAGTGCAAGCCGTACCGCCTCAAGCGCAACACCGACGCCGAGTGGGAAGAGGCGATTCTCGCGGTCGACCCGCTGCGCCCGTCGCAGACGGTGCTTCGCCGCGGTGAGGGCGAGACCGCGGACCCGACCGCGATGCGGCGGCTCGCGCGCTACCTGTCGGGCGATCTCGACAACATCGTGCTCAAGACGCTGTCCAAGCGGCCCGAGCACCGCTACCCCTCCGTCGAAGCGCTCGCGCTCGATCTGCAGCGCTTCGAGGCCGGACGACCGGTGCATGCGCGCCCGCAGAGCCTGGGCTACCGGATGCGCAAGTACGTAGTGCGCCACCGCTGGGCGCTCGCGGCCGGCACGATGACCGCCACCGTGCTCGGCCTCGCGCTCGGCATCGTCGCGTGGCAGGCGCGCGAAGCCGTCACCGAGGCGGCGCGTGCACAGGCGATGCAGGACTTCATGGTCGGCCTGTTCGAACACGCCGGCGGCATGCCCGAGGACGGCGCGATCGACCTGCCGAGCCTGCTCGACGCCGCCGTCGAGCGCGGCGACCGCGAGCTTGCCCGCCAGCCGCGCGCGCGCGCCGAACTGCTCGGCGTGGTCGCGCGCCTGCGCGCCGGGCTCGGCGATTACCGACAGGCGCATGCGCTGCTCGATCGGCAGGCGGCGATCATCGACATCACCGAGGACATCCCGGTGAGCCTGCAGCTCGAATCGCTCGCGCTGCGCGGCGAAATGCTGCGCCGGCTCGGCGAGCCGCAGGCGTGCGTGGACCTCATGGCGCCCGAGCTCGCGACCGCACGGCGCGAACAGGCGCAGCTGCCGCCGCAGGCCGCGGAGTTCTATTCGCAGCTCGGCCGCTGCCGGCAGCTCGTCGGAGAACGGCAGCTCGCACGCGTGCTGTTCGAACGAGCGCTCACGCTGCGCAAGAGCGACACGGGCTCCGCCATTGGCGAAGTCGACAGCCGGCTCGATCTGGCCAGCCTCAGCGCCGATGCCGGCGACACCGCGGCGGCGATCCGCGCCTACGAGGCCGCGCGCGAGCAGCTGCTGAGCGAAGCCGGCGAGCGGCATCCGCTGTTGGTGTCGATCGCCCGGCGCCTCGCCGGTCTGCACCGCCGAGCGCGAGCTGCGCGCCGCGTATGCGCTCGCCACCGACATCAGCGGCGACCGGCACCCGACCACGCTCGCGGTGCGTCACGAACTCGGCGACGTGCTGCTCGTGCAGGGCCGCTACGGCCCGGCCGCGCGCGAGCTCGAGGGCTACCACCGCGCCCTCGTGGCACGCCACGGCGCCGGCCATGCCGAGCTGCGCAACAGCCACCGTGCGCTCGCGCGCGTGCAGCGCCAGCGCGGCGAAGTCGGCGCGGCGGAGACCTCATTGCGCGAGGCGCTCGCGATCAGCCGCCGCGGCGGCGATCCCGACCAAGTCGCCGAAGTGCAGATCGAACTGGGCGAGTTGCTGCACGCGACGGGCCGCGACGCACTGGCGCGCCCGCTCGTGCAGCAGGCGGTGGCGCTGCGTCGTGCGCGGCACGGCGAGAAGCACGCGTTGACGGTGGCCGCACGGCGCTTGCTCGCTGAGATCGATGCGAGCCTCGGCACCGCGCGGGCCGCGGTCGATTCGCCGCTGGAAGGTGTCGAGGCGCGGGGCTCGTAAGTCCGTGCTGTCGGCCCCTGGGTCGCTGCGGACCGCAGCGCGATGGTCGATCGACTGGCGGGGAGCCAAGCGCATGACGTAATCCCGGGGCCCGCATGTCGGGCCGGAAGCGCTGCGCGCACCGCCCGCGCCACGGCGGTCCCCCGCGGCCGCGCCGGCCTATCGCCTCACCACAGGTCCGGCTGCAGCGGCGCAATCGCGCCCTCGCCGCGCGTCACCTTCTTGAACTCCGCGCGCGACACCGACACGTAACGCTCGTTGCCACCGATCTCGACCTGCGGCCCGGCCTGCACCGCACGCCCCTGCGCGTCCACGCGCACGGTCATCGTCGCCTTCTTGCCGCTGTGGCAGATCGTCTTGATCTCGCTGATCTCGTCGGCCCACGCGAGCAGGTGCTGGCTGCCTTCGAACAGCTCGCCGCGGAAGTCCGTGCGCAGCCCGTAGCACAGCACCGGCACATGCAACGCGTCGACCACCTCGCTGAGCTGCCAGACCTGCTCGCGCGAGAGGAACTGCGCCTCGTCGACGAGCACGCAGCCGAGCGCGCCGTGCGCGTCGACGTTCGCACGCACGAGCGCCTCGAGATCCTGCGCTTGCGCGAACGCGGTCGCGTCGGCGCGCAAGCCGATGCGCGAGGCGACCACGCCGACGCCCGCCCGGTCGTCGAGGTTCGGCGTGAGGATCAAGGCCCGCATGCCGCGCTCGCGGTAGTTGTGCGCCGACTGCAGCAGCGTCGTGGTCTTGCCGGCGTTCATCGCCGAGAAATAGAAGTAGAGCTTGGCCATAGCGAAATTCTAGAGGCCCGACGCCCTTTGCTATATGGGCCAGGTGTGTCCAGCAGCCCACCAGCCGCCATGTCTGCACCAGGCGGACCGCGCTTCCGCGATGCGGCCGAAAGCCCCCTGTTGACACGTCGATTAGTTATAGGTAAAGCGAAATATCACTCTACAAGGAAAGGTAGACCATGAAGCACGCCCTCGCCGTATGCGTATTGATGTCGGTGACGTTCGGAAGCGGCATGTCCGCTGCGTCTGCGAAGGAACGCATCCACCTCGATCTCGAAACCTACCAAACTGCGATCAGCCACGCGGCCGGCCACCCCAATGAGCGGTCGCGCTGGCATGGGTTGTGGGCCTACAGCAACGGGCGGCATGCCGAAGCGCGGGAGTACTTCGAGCGGGCGGCTTACTTCGGGGACAAGCCGTCGCAGTACCTGTTGAGCGTCATGCACCAGAGCGGCGAAGGCGGCCCAAGCGATCCGGTGCTCGCTTATATCTGGGCCGACCTCGCGGCCGAGCGGGGCACCAGCGAGCCACTGCTCGCGTATCGGGAGCAACTCTGGGCCAAGCTGAGCCCTGAGGAGCAGAAGCGCGTGACTGAAGCGGGCCCGGCCGTGTATGAGCGCTACGGTGACGCCGTTGCGATGCGTCGCACGGAACACCAGATCGCACGCTTCTCAAGGAGCAAGACGGGCAGCCGCGCAGGTGGGGACAGCGGCATCATGAGCGTGAGCTTTGGGGGCGGCCAGCCGCCGCCACGCTTGGACTGCCCGCAACGGGGCAACAAGCCCGATTCCGCCATGTCACAGAACGACTTCTACGCGCGGGCGCGCACGAACTTTGCCGACTACTGGAAGCAGCAGGACGTCGCGCTGCGCGCGGTGCTGGTCGGCAACGTCAAGGTGGGCAAGGTGCAGCGGGCACGCTGAGGGCGGACACCCTCCGGCCTGCTGTTGCAAGTGTGGCGCCGTCCTCGCGTCGAGCGACGCGAAGACGGCTACCATGGCGCGCCGCAGCCCCGCAGTTGCCATGCACGGCCTCAACCCCCCGCAACGCGAAGCCGTCCTGCACACCGACGGCCCCCTGCTCGTGCTCGCCGGCGCCGGCAGCGGCAAGACGCGCGTGATCGTCGAGAAAATCGCGCACCTGATCACCGCGCGGATCATGCCGGCCAAGCGCATCGCCGCGATCACGTTCACGAACAAGTCCGCGAAGGAAATGCGCGAGCGCGTGGCGAAGCGCATCAAGGGCGACGCGGCCGACGGCCTCACCGTGTGCACGTTCCACGCGCTCGGCCTGCGCTTTTTGCAGATCGAGCACGAGAAGGCCGGTTTGCGTCGCGGGTTTTCCGTGTTCGACAGCGACGACTCGAACGCGCAGATCAAGGACCTGATGCCGGCCGGCAGCAAGCCCGATGTGATCGATGCGGCCCGCGGCCTGATCTCGCGTGCGAAGAACGCGGGGCTTTCGCCCGACGAGGCGATGAGGGAAGCGCGCAGCCCGCGCGAGGTGGAGGCCGCAACGGTTTACGACCTCTACCAGCGTCGACTGACCACGTTCAACGCGGTCGATTTCGATGACCTGATCCGGCTGCCGGTGCAGTTGCTCGAAGCCAGCGAAGACACGCGCCTCGCATGGCGCGAACGCATCGGCTACCTGCTCGTCGACGAGTGCCAGGATACGAACGACGCGCAGTACCGCCTGCTGAAGGCGATTGCGGGCCCGAAGGGGCTGTTCACCTGCGTCGGCGACGACGACCAGTCGATCTACGCCTGGCGTGGGGCCAATCCGGACAACCTGCTGCAGCTCGGCAAGGACTACCCGACGCTGCGCATCGTCAAGCTCGAACAGAATTACCGCTGCTCCAACCGCGTGCTGCGCGCGGCGAACGCGCTGATCGCGAACAACCCGCACGAGCATCCGAAGACGCTGTGGTCGGACCAGGCCGACGGCGAGCGCATCCGCATCTGGGAGTGTCGCGACGCGACGCACGAAGCGGAAAAAGTCGCGGCCGAAATCCAGTTCATCGCCACGGCCAAGCGCGCGCCGTGGAGCGATTTCTGCATCCTGTTCCGCGGCAATTTCCAGTCGCGCGCGCTTGAGAAATCGCTGCAGCTTCTGCGCGTTCCGTACCACCTGAGCGGCGGCACCGCGTTTCTCGAGCGCGGCGAGGTCAAGGACGCGCTGAGCTGGCTGCGTCTGATCGCCAACCCCGATGACGACGCCGCATTCTTGCGCGCCGTGCAGGCGCCGAAGCGCGAAGTCGGCGCGACGACGCTGTCCAAACTTGCGGAACTTGCGCACGGCGCGCATATGCCGATGTCGCGCGCTGCGGAATCGGTCGGCGCGCTCAAGCAACTCACCCCGCGTGCGGCGAACGCGCTCGACGGCTTCATGCAGATCGTGCGCAAGCTCCGCGCTGACGCCGCGAGGTTGTCGCCGGCCGAGCTCGTGCGCGAGCTCGCCGAACGCAGCGGCCTGCTGCGTGCGATCCGCGAGCAGTGCAAGGACCAGGCGATGTTCGAGCGCCGCAAGCAGAACATCGAGGAGCTCGCGGAGTGGTTCGACGGCGCACGCAATGCGGGCCCGGGCGAGCTCGCCGCCTCGCTCGCGCTGCTCTCGCATGCAGACAAGGGCGATGCCGGCAACCAGGTGCGGCTCATGAGCCTGCACGCCTCGAAGGGTCTGGAGTTCCGCTACGTGTTCATCGTCGGCCTCGAAGACGGCACGCTGCCGCACGAGGCCAGCCTCGACGAAGGCCGCCTCGATGAGGAACGGCGCCTGATGTACGTTGGTATCACACGCGCGAAAGAGCAGCTGTGGCTGTCGTATTCGAAGGTCGCGCAGAAGTGGGGCGACACGCTGCGCCTCAAGCCGAGCCGGTTTCTCGACGAGCTGCCGGCGTCCGAGTTGCAGCGCGACGGCGCCGATCCCGTCGCCGATGCCGAGCGCAAGCAGGAACGGGCGGCCGCGGGACTCGCGGCGATCCGGGCGTTGCTGGACGAGTAGATCGCACCCCGCTTGCTGCACCGCAGCAAACAGAGCTTGGCGGCGGGTGCGTTACGACGCGCGGGCGCGGTTCTGCGTGCCTCAAGCGCACTCAAGAAAACCGGTCGTGCAAAACGGTCGAGCTTCATGTTATCGATGTGACACGCGCCCCGGTTTATCCGGGCCGCCGTCACTTCGATTTCGAGCCCGGGTGGGGATTCGGGCACCAGCGCAGACCCTTTTGACCGCCCGTTTTTCGTCGGGAGGGCAGCGGCTTGCGTCTCGAACGGCGAGGTGGCCAGGGGGAGTCCTGCGCGACGCGCGGCTCTGAACGGAAACGCCGAGAGAGTTTTAACCATGTCAGTCCAGCAGGACCTTGTCCGCGCGCCGCGCGGAACGCACGCCTCATCGATCACACCGCACCGCGGAGCGCCCATGCGGCGGTCTGCCTTGTGCCTCGCGTTGGCCGCCGCGCTCACGCTTGCCAGCGCGTCCGCCCTTGCTGCCGAGGTGTGCACCACCAATGGCGACGCCACGCGGCCCGCGCTCGCGAGCGGCACGGAAGCACTCGCATGCGGGGAAAACGCCTACGCTGAAGGCGATCACAGCACCGCGGTCGGCGCCTCGAGCACCGCGATCGGCATCGGCGCCTCGGCGTTCGGCAGCGGCGCATTCGCGTTTGGCAACAATGCGCTCGCAACGGGCTTCAACGCGGTGGCGAACGGCACCAATGCCGTGGCCACCGGTGCGAACGCTCAGGCCACGGCCAGCGACAGTGCGGCGTTCGGCAGCGCTGCACTCGCGGCCGGCATCGACAGCCTTGCGGCCGGTGCGAACGCGCAGGCGAACGGTGCAAACAGCACGGCAGTCGGTGCGAATTCGTGGGCGACCGGCAGCGACAGCGTCGCGATCGGCGAAGGCAGCCGGGCCACCGGCGCCGGCTCGGTCGCGATCGGCGGCATGTCGGGCGCTGATACGGCATTGGCGTCGGGCATGAATTCGACCGCTCTCGGCGGCGGCACGTGGGCCACGGGCGACAACAGCACGGCGCTCGGCAACTTCTCCTATGCCGCGGGCGTCAGCAGCACGGCGGTCGGCCAAGGCGCTGCGGCCGTGGGTGCACTCAGCGCCGTGTTCGGTGCGGACGCCGTAGCGACGGCCGTCAACAGCGTCGCGCTCGGCACGGACTCGCTCGCGAATCGCGCCGACAGCGTATCGGTCGGCCGCGTCGGCAGCGAGCGGCAGATCGTCAACGTGGCCGCGGGCACGGCCGACACCGACGCCGTGAATATGGCGCAGCTCAATGCCGTTGCGGCCACCGCCGAGGCCACGAGCCAGTTCTTCACTGCCACCGGCGAGGGCACGGCGCTCGCGAACGGACTGGACGCGACGGCCGCCGGCTCGAATGCGCTGGCCGATGCGGACTACAGCACCGCGTTCGGTGCATCGAGCACCGCGCTGGGCCTCGGCTCTTCGGCGTTTGGCAGCGGTTCGTTCGCCCTCGGCGACTACTCGCTCGCGGCCGGCTTCAACGCGGTCGCGGCAGGTCTGAACGCCGTTGCCACGGGTGCAAATGCATCGGCGAGCGGTGACAACAGCGCGGCGTTCGGCAGCGCGGCGTCGGCCGGCGGCGTGAGCAGCACGGCGCTCGGAGCGAACTCCGCGGCGACCGGCGATCAGAGCATCGCAATCGGTGCAGGCAGCGAGGCCTCGGGCGCCGGCTCTGTCGCGATCGGCGGCATGTCGGGCGGTGACACTGCGCTTGCGTCGGGCGTGAATTCGACTGCGCTCGGCGGCGGCACCTGGGCGACCGGCGCAAACAGCACGGCCCTGGGCAACTTCGCCTTTGCCGCGGGCGCGAGCAGCACCGCGGTGGGTCAAGCGTCCTGGGCCGCAGGGGCCCTCAGTGCGGCGTTTGGCGCGAACGCAGTGGCGCTTGCGACGAACAGCGTCGCGCTCGGCACGGGCTCGCGCGCCGACCGGGCCGACAGCGTCTCGATCGGCAACGCGACCACCCAGCGCCAGCTGGTCAACGTCGCCGCCGGCACGGAAGACACCGACGCGGTCAACCTGGCGCAGCTCAAGGCCGTTGCGACCGCGGCGTCGACCACGAGCCAGTTCTTCACCGCCTCCGGTGAGGGCACGGCGCTCGCGAACGGACTCGATGCGACGGCCGCCGGTTCGGACGCGTTGGCCGATGCGGACTACAGCACCGCGTTCGGCGCATCGAGCACGGCGCTCGGCCTCGGCTCTTCGGCCTTCGGCAGCGGCGCGTTCGCGCTCGGTGACTACTCGTTCGCGGCCGGCTTCAATGCCGTCGCCGACGGGCTCAATGCAGTGGCCGTCGGTTCGAATGCATCCGCCACCGGCGCCGGCAGCGCCGCCTTTGGCAGCGCCTCACTCGCGACGGGTGCCAACAGCCTCGCGGGCGGCGCGAATGCCCACGCCGGCGGTGCAAACAGCACTGCGCTGGGCGCAAACGCCGCTGCGACGGGCGATGAAAGTATTGCGATCGGCCAAGGCTCGGCGGCGACGGGTGCAGGCTCGGTCGCGATCGGGGGCATGTCCGGCGGCGACACCGCGCTCGCATCGGGCGTGAACTCCACCGCGCTCGGCGGCGGCACCTGGGCCACGGGCGAGAACAGCACTGCGCTCGGCAACTTCGCGTATGCGGCCGGTGCGAGCAGCAGCGCCGTCGGCCAGGGCTCCGCGGCCGTTGCGGCGCTGAGTGCGGCGTTCGGTGCCGATGCGGTCGCACTGGCGACCAACAGCGTTGCGCTCGGCACCGATTCGCTGGCCGACCGCGCCGACAGCGTCTCGGTCGGCCGGGTCGGCTACGAGCGCCAGATCGTCAATGTTGCCGCCGGTACGGCCGACACCGACGCGGTCAACGTCGCGCAGCTCAATGCGCTGGCGTCGGCTTCGACGATCAGCAGCACCATGCAGATGGACATGGTGGCGCGCATGCTCGGCGGTGGCGCGAGCTACACCGGCGGCGTGTTGAACGCGCCGACGTACTCGATCCAGGGCAGCAGCTTCGGCAATGTCGGCGCGGCGTTTGCGGCGGTCGACGTGCAGCTGAGCGACCTGCGCACGACGATGGCGAGCCGGATTGCCGCCGGCACCGGCGACGGGCTCGCGGTCGGCGGTGACAGCCACGCGCGCGACACCACCGACACGGCGATCGGCCGCAATGCGACGGTCAACGCGGCCAACAGCACGGCGATCGGTGCCAACAGCGCGATCGCGGACACGGCGGACAACGCCGTGGCGGTCGGTGCCGACACCACGGTGACCGCGTCGGGCGGCACCGCGATCGGCCAGGGCGCCACGGTTACCGCGCAAGGCAGCGTCGCATTGGGCCAGGACTCGGTCGCCGATCAGGCGAACACCGTGTCGGTCGGCTCCAGCGACAACCAGCGGCGCGTGACCCACGTGGCCGCCGGCACGAGCGCCACGGACGCGACGAACGTTCGCCAGATGCAGGCCGGCGATGCCGCAACGCTGAGCTCGGCGCGCACGTACACCGACACGCGCTCCGCCCAGACCCTGTCCAGCGCGAATGCCTACACCGACGCCCGCATGTCGGCCATGAGCGATGACTTCCTGTCGCTCCGCAGCGATGTCGGCTACCGCCTCGATCAGCAGGACCACCGCATCGACCAGCAGGGCGCGATGTCGGCCGCGATGCTCAACATGGCGACCAGCGCCGCGGGCATCCGCACGCAGAACCGCGTGGGCGTGGGCGTCGGCTTCCAGAACGGCGCCACGGCGGTCTCGATCGGCTACCAGCGGGCGCTCTCCGAGCGCGCCACGGTCACGATCGGTGGCTCGGCCAGCAGCGATGACACCGCCATCGGCGCCGGCGTCGGCTTCGGCTGGTAAGCGCACGCGCTTCTTCCATCACTTCGCACACCACACCACTTCGTAAGCAAGGGAATCACATGAACCGCAACGACCATTTCCTGCGCCTGACGCTGCTCGCCGCGACGATCGCCACGGCGCTGGCCGCACCGGCCGCAATTGCCGCCCCGCGCTCGCAGCCCGCCTCGAACCAGACCGCCGCCTCAAGCGAAGCCGGCGCCCGCCTGATCGTGAAGTACCGCGACGGCAAGCTCTCGCCGAGCGCCAAGGCGCGCACCGTGGACGCAGCGGCCTCGCGCGCCCGCGCGCTGACCCCGGCCTCCGCGCAGAGCGGCCGCGCATCGCCGAAGGCACGCCACATGCGCACGCTCGGCGTGGGCGCCGAACTGCTGAAGCTCGACAGCCGCCTCAGCCCGACCGAAATGAACGCCCTGCTGCGCGAGCTCAAGAGCGATCCGGCCGTGGCGTATGTCGAAGTCGACCGCCTGTGGCAGCACACCGGCATCGCCGCCCCGCAGCTCGCGCCGAGCGACCCGGGCTACGCGACGAACCAGTGGCACCTGCAGAACACGGCAGGCGGCATGAACGCGACGGCCGGCTGGGACGTCTCCACCGGCGCAGGCGTCGTGGTCGCCGTGCTCGACACCGGCATCGTCCCGCATGCGGACATGAACGCGAACATGCTCGAGGGCTACGACTTCATCAGCGATCCGTTCGTGTCGCGCCGCGCCACCAATGCGCGCGTGCCCGGTGCGTACGATTACGGCGACTGGACTGCCGCCGGCGAATGCAGCGCCACCTCGACGGCGCGCAACAGCTCGTTCCACGGCACGCACGTGGCCGGCACGGTGGCGGAAGTCAGCAACAACGGCATCGGCGTCGCCGGTGTCGCGTTCAACGCGAAGGTGCTGCCGGTGCGCGTGCTCGGTCGCTGCGGCGGGTACACCTCCGACATCGCCGACGCGATCGTCTGGGCGTCGGGCGGCGCAGTCCCGGGCGTGCCGACGAACACCACGCCGGCGGAGGTCATCAACATGAGCCTTGGCGGCGGCCAGGCCTGCCCGTCGATCACGCAGGCGGCGATCGACAGCGCCGTCTCGCGCGGCACCACGGTCGTCGTGGCGGCCGGCAATTCGAACTCCGAAGTCGCGAACTTCAGCCCGGCCAGCTGCAACAACGTGATCAGCGTTGCGGCAGGCCGCGTCACCGGTGAGCGGGCGGGCTATTCGAACTACGGCACGTTGATCGACCTGACCGCGCCGGGCGGCGGCGGTGGCGTCGACGGCAACCCGAACGGCTACGTGTGGCAGGCGCGCAACTCCTCGACCACGTCGCCGGATCTGGGCACCGACACCTACAGCGGCTTCACCGGCACCTCGATGGCGGCGCCGCACGTGGCGGGCGTCGCGGCCATGGTGCAGAGCGTGGCCACGACGCCGAAGACCCCGGCGCAGATGGAAGCCCTGCTCAAGCAGGCGGTGCGTCCGTTCCCGATCGCGATTCCGGCCAGCACGCCGATCGGCACCGGCCTGCTCGATGCGAAGCTCGCACTCGACGCCGCCACGGCGCCGCCGGGCACGTCGGTGACGCCGCTGACCAACAAGGTGCGCGTGACCGGCATCAGCGGCGCGGCCGGCAGCAGCCGGATGTTCAGCATCGAGGTGCCGGCCGGCACGAGCCTGCTCAACGTCATGACGTTCGGCGGCACCGGCAACGTGGGCATCTACGTCAAGGCCGACGCACAGCCCACGACGTCCGACGCCGGCTGGCGCTCGGTGCGTCCGGGCAACAACGAAACCGTGCGCGTGAGCAGCCCGGTGCCGTGCACGTACTACGTGCTCGTCCACGGCACGGGTGATTTCAGCAACGTGACGCTTGAAGCCCGGGTCGACTGAGACCCGATGGCTTGAAAAGCCCGGCCTCGGCCGGGCTTTTTTTTGCCTCGCAGGCGGTGCGCGATGGTCACGCCGCGATGCTGCCCGCGCTCTTGAGCCGACTCGGCGGAACACCATGCATCCGCCGATGCGTGGATTATTCGACCGGATGTCGATGGCGCGTCCTACCGAGACGCAACCCGTCGCCGCGCCGCCAACGGTCGATGCATCCGGCTGCACACGCAGGTGACGAAGTCCGTGCGCGGTGCCGTCGCGTGGAGGGCCGCGCAATCGCGAGAGGCGATGGATGGCGCGCCTGGAGGGATTCGAACCCCCGACCAATGGCTTCGGAAGCCACTACTCTATCCGGCTGAGCTACAGGCGCGTGGCGCGCGCGGCGTGACCGCGCGGCCGGGCATTCTAGCCGGAAACCGCCGGGGCATGCGATGCGGCGCGTGCGGATTGAGGGCCGTCCCGCGACTCGCGGGCGCGCCGCACGCGTCCGCCGCGCGCGCTGCGCCTGCGCTCAGTGGTGCGCGGATGCAGCGTCCGCGCGGATGGACGGCGTTGCCGTGGCCGCGGAACGGCCTGCACCTTGCGCCTCTCGCGGACGTTGCCTCGTCCTGTGCGGGCGGTGGACCACCACACCGCGCTTGCTACGCTGACGCGATGACCGCCGCATCGCCCTCGCTCGATTCGCGCCCGACGTGGCGCCGCAAGCTCGCCCTGTATTGGCAACTGGTCCGCGGCGACCGGCCGATCGGCTGGCTGTTGCTGCTGTGGCCAACCTGGTGGGGACTGTGGCTCGCCGCCGAGGGGGTGCCGCCGCTGTGGACGCTCGTGGTGTTCTCGCTCGGCGTGTGGCTCACGCGGTCGGCCGGCTGCGTGATCAACGACTACGCCGACCGCTGGCTCGACCCGCACGTCGAGCGCACGAAGGACCGCCCGCTGGCGACCGGCGCGGTGCGCGGGCGCGAAGCGCTCATCGTGTTCGCGGTGCTCATGCTCGTCGCGTTCGGCCTCGTGCTCACGTTGAACCGGCTCACCGCGCTGCTGAGCCTCGTCGGTGTCGTGCTCGCCGCGAGCTACCCCTACCTCAAGCGCTACACGCATTTCCCGCAGGTCTACCTCGGGCTCGCGTTCGGCTGGGGCATCCCCATGGCGTTCGCGGCGGTGCGCGGCGAGGTGCCTGTGCTCGCGTGGCTGCTCTACGTGGCCAACATCCTGTGGGCGACGGCGTACGACACCTGGTACGCGATGGTCGATCGGGACGACGACCTGCGCATGGGCAGCAAGTCGACGGCGATCCTGTTCGGCGATCTGGACCTCGTCGCGCAAGGCGTGCTGTACGCGCTGTTCGTGTTCGCGCTTGTGCTCGTAGGCCAGCGCGCGGGGCTGGGGACGTACTGGTGGCTCGGCGTGGGCGTCGCGGCCGCGCTCATCGTGTACGAGTTCATGCTCGCGCGCGACCGCACGCGCAGTGGGTGCTTCCGCGCTTTTTTGCACAACCACTGGGTGGGCGCGGCGGTGTTCGCTGGGCTGGCGGCCGACTTCGCGCTGCGCTGAAGGCGAACCGGCAAACACGAGCGACACGAGCGCGGGCGCGCGCGAATTGCGCCTGCCACGCCGTCGGGCGTCGACCGTCGTGCAATGCGGTTGCAGCCACCGCACCGCGGCTTGACCGCGCGCTGAGCGCGTCATCGGGTCGCGGTGACTTCCGGCCCGTGGCTTCGCGCCGACGACGCGCTTCAATCACGTTCCCGACCCGGAGCCGGACGATGCGCCTGTTTGCCGCAATCCCGCTGTTGCTGTGCATGTCACTCGCGCATGCGCAGAGCGCACCGCCGACACGCGAGCACTTCGCGCCGCGCGGCATGGAGCCGAGCTACCACGACTGGCACTACAGCCCGGTCGTAAAGGTCGGCGACACGGTCACGGTGTCGGGCATCCCGGCCGGGCGCGGTAAGACGTACGAAGAAAAGGTGCGGAACATGTTCGAGGCGCTCAAGGCGCATCTCGCGACGGCGGGCGCCACGCTCGCCGACGTCGTCGAGCTCACGACGTTCCATGCCGCGCCGCGCAGCAGCGAGAAGTTCCAGAAGGAGTTCGAGCGCTTCGCGCCGATCCACCACGAATATTTTCCCGACCACTATCCCGCGTGGAGCGCCGTCGGCACGACCGCGCTGCTGCAGCCGGGTGCGCCGGTCGAGATGCGCGCGGTCGCGGTGATCGGCTCGGGCGCGAGGCCGCACGCGGACATTGCAAAGCCCGCGCCGCGTCCGGCTCAAAAGCCCGAATCGCAACCGCCTGCAGGCGACTGACGCTCACGGCGCACGCGCACACACCCACGCGTCGACGCGCTGCACGCCGGCGCGCCGCAATGCGGTGGCCGCCGCGCGCAGCGTTGCGCCGGTCGTCATCACGTCGTCGACGAGCGCAACGTGCGCCGGCACTGCCGCGCCAGGACGAAGCGCGAACGCATCGCGGAGGTTGCGACGGCGTGCGTCGGCGTCGAGCCGCGACTGCGCGTCGGTCGCGCGCGTGCGCACGAGGAGGTCGCCGTCCACGCGCAGATCGAGGGCGCGGCCGAGCGGCCTGGCGAGTTCGAGCGCCTGGTCGTACCCGCGGCGGCGCAGGCGTGCTCGGTGCAGCGGCACCGGCACGAGTGCGTCGGGCCTCGGCGCGTCTGCGAGCGCCTGCGCCATGAGTTGTGACAGCAGCCGCCCGGCGGCCAGGTCCTCATGGAACTTGAAGCGCACCAGCAATCGGTCGAGCGGCGCCGCGTAGACGAACGGTGCGTGCACGGCCGCCGTCGGGGCACGGCTCGCACTGCGCTGGAGGCAGCTTCCGCATGCGGGCGCGGCGATCGGCAGCGGCAGTGCGCAGGTGCCGCAGGCGCTGCGGTTGTGCGGCAGCGCCGCGTTGCATGCGTCGCACAGATCCAGCGCCTCGCCGCCCGGCGCGTCGCAGACCAGGCAGCGGCTCGGCCAGAGCAATCGCGCCGCATCCAACCGCAACCAGAAGCGAAGTCGTGCGCGCAGCGCGGTCGACTCGGCGCCGTCAACCGGCGGAAGGGCGATTTGGTTGACAGGCATCGGCATGGTTTCCAGACTGCCGCTTCCGCCCTGCCCCGTCCGTCGGAATTCCCGCATGCCCGTTGTCAGTGAACTGCCGACCGCCGCGTCGGCGCTGCGCCACGATTGGTCGCGCGCTGAAGTGCGCGCGCTGTTCGACCTGCCGTTTCCCGAGCTGCTGCATCGCGCCGCAAGCGTGCACCGTGCGAACTTCGACCCCGCCGAGGTGCAGGTCAGCACGCTGCTGTCGATCAAGACCGGCGGCTGCCCCGAGGACTGCGGCTACTGCCCACAGGCCGCGCGCTACCACACGGGTGTCGACGCGACGAAGCTGATGTCGACCGAGGTCGTGCTCGAGAAGGCGAAGCAGGCCAAGGCCGCCGGCGCATCGCGCTTTTGCATGGGCGCGGCGTGGCGCAGCCCGAAGGATCGCGACATCCCGAAGGTCGCGGCGATGATCTCGGAAGTAAAGGCGCTCGGCCTGGAGACCTGCGCGACGCTCGGCATGCTCTCGAGTGAGCAGGCGCGTGCGCTCAAGGACGCGGGGCTCGACTACTACAACCACAACCTCGACACCGCGCCCGAGTTCTACAACGCGATCATCCACACGCGCGAGTACCAAGACCGGCTCGACACGCTGTCCCATGTACGCGACGTTGGCATGAAAACCTGCTGCGGCGGCATCGTGGGCATGGGCGAGGCGCGCGAGCAGCGCGCGGGCCTGCTGCAGACGCTCGCCAACCTGCCCGCGCATCCGGACTCGGTGCCGATCAACCGCCTCGTGCAGGTCGAGGGCACGCCGCTCGCCGGCACTGCCGAGCTCGATCCGTTCGAGTTCGTGCGCACGATTGCGGTCGCGCGCATCCTCATGCCGAAGTCGATGGTGCGACTGAGCGCGGGGCGCGAGTCGATGAGCGACGAGTTGCAGGCGCTGTGCTTCTGCGCCGGCGCGAACTCGATCTTCTACGGCGAGAAGCTGTTGACGACGGGCAACCCCGACACCGAGCGCGACATGGCGCTGTTCGCGCGCCTCGGGTTGCGGCCGATGCCGTTCGTCGAGACCAGCGGCACCGTTCACGCGGACATCGTCGAGACCGCGCCCGAGCACAGCGATGCGTGCGCGATGCGCGCGCAGGCCGGGGCCTGAGCCATGACGCGCGCGTCGTGGCGTGAGCGCATCGACACCGCGCGCGCCGCGCGCATCCAGGCCTCGCGCACGCGGGTGCGGCGCACGGTCACCCACCGCGACGGCGCGTACTGCGAGCTCGACGGCCGCCGCCTGCTGAACTTCTGCGGCAACGACTACCTCGGCCTGTCGCAGCATTTCGCGGTCGTCAACGCGTTGCAGGACGCGGCCGCGCGCGAAGGCGCGGGCGGCCTGGCATCCCACCTCGTCTGCGGCCACCACGCGCTGCACGAGCGGCTCGAAGCGGCGCTGGCGGACTGGCTCGAGGCGCCGGCCGCATTGCTGTTCGGCAGCGGCTTTCTCGCAAACCTCGCGGTCGTGCAGGCGGTGCTCGGCGACGACGGCGTGTGCGTGCAGGACCGTTTGAACCACGCCAGCCTGATCGACGCCGCGCGCGTGGCGGGCTGCAAGCTGCGCCGTTATCCACACAACGACGCCGAAGGCGCGCTGCGCCAGCTCAAATCCGAACCCGACGCGTGCGCGCTGCTCGCGACCGACGGCGTGTTCAGCATGGACGGCGATGTCGCCCCGCTGCGCGAACTCGCGCTCGTCACCCGCGTGCAGCGCGCGCTGCTCTACGTCGACGAGGCGCACGGCGTCGGCGTGTGCGGCCCGGACGGGCGGGGCAGCGTGGCCGAGGCCGGCCTCACCACCGCGCAGGTGCCGTTGCGGCTGGTGACGCTCGGCAAGGCGCTCGGCGGCGTCGGTGCGGCGGTCGTCGGCGATGCGGATCTCATCGCGCACCTGGCCGAGACCGCGCGCCCGTATCTGTACACCACGGCGATGCCACCCGCGCAGGCCGCCTCGTCGTTGGCGGCGGTCGGCCTTGCGCGTCGGGAGCACTGGCGGCGCGAGAAGCTCGCCGAGCTCGTCGCGCGCTTCCGCTCACGGGCTGCGCTCCACGACCTCGAACTGCTGCCTTCCGACACGCCGATCCAGCCGGTGCTGTGCGGTGAAGACGCGCGTGCACTCGCGATGGCGTCGTCAGTCGAACGCGCGGGCTACTGGGTTGCGGCGATCCGCCCGCCGACCGTGCCCGAAGGCCGCGCGCGGCTGCGCGTGACGCTGTCCGCGCTGCATTCGGCGCGCGATGTCGACGGTCTCGTCGATGCACTCGCGAAGGCGCGCGATCTGAGCGCGGGCTCCGGCAGCGGCCCCGCCGTCGCGGGCCGCGACGCGGTGCCGGCGTGATCGTCGAGACGATCGGCCGCGGGCCGGCGCTCGGGCTCATCCACGGCTGGGCGATGCATGGCGGCCTGTTCGCCCCGCTGGTCGAACGCCTGCGCGATCGCTTCACCCTGCACCTCGTCGACCTGCCCGGCCATGGCCACGCACGCGACGACGCACGCGCGCTCGATCCGGCCACGCTCGCGCGCGAGCTCGTCGAGCGCGTGCCCGATGCGGTGTGGCTCGGCTGGTCGCTCGGCGGCCAGATCGCGCTGCGCGCCGCGCTCGATCACCCGCAGCGCGTGCGCGGCGCGGTCCTCGTCGCGTCCTCGCCACGGTTCGTGCGCGGCGAAGACTGGCCGCACGGCGTGAGCCCGACGCTGTTCTCCGATTTCGGCGATGCGCTGCAGCGCGATTTCCGCGGCACACTCGAAGGGTTTCTCGCGCTCGAGGCGCTCGGCTCGGAAAGCGCGCAGGCCGAGTTGCGCGAACTGCGCACGCAGGCGTTCGCGCGTGGCGAACCCGCGCCGCACGCGCTGCTCGAGGGCCTGAAGCTGCTCGATGCGTTCGACGTCCGCGATGCGTTGCCGCGCCTGCAGGTGCCGACACTGTGGCTGTCCGGTCGCCGCGACCGCCTCGTGCCTGCGGGCGCGATGCCGGCTGCGGCGGCGCTCGCGCCGAGCGCGCGCAGTGTCGTGATCGCGGGTGCCGGCCACGCACCGTTCCTCGGCGCGGCGGATGCGGTCGCCGACGAGATCGTGCGGTTCATGGACGAGGTGTCGAGCGCGTCGACCACGGCATGAGGCGGATCGGCGCACGCGGCGCGAATGCGCATGCAGGCCGGCTCGAAGTGATGCTCCGTGCGAACGACAGTCGGCGCGTCACCGCACTCATTCCGCGGCTCCAGCGCACCGGCCATCGCGTACCACGCTCGACCACGAGACTGCCGCGGACCCGGACAGCACCACATCGCCCCGATCAAAACGCTCCGACACAGCTCTCGTCTTACTGCCTGAGCAAAAACATCAACAAAGCAGAACATCGGCCCGCGTTGTTTGAGGCCGTTGAACCTCCAAGCCCCAACGGCCTGTGCTTTAAAGCACGCTAGACCCAAAGGGCGCTCGACAGGACGTCGAGCGTTTTTCGAAGGGACAAGGATGTCCCTTCGAAAAATCCCGTCGCCGGCACAAGTTGAAACGTGAGGTTTGTCGGGGAAGGCCGTTTCTTTTGGTTACTTTTCTTTGGGCCAGCAAAGAAAAGTAACCCGCCGCAAGGCGGAAGCACTTGCCGTTGCGGACACGCGGCAGCGCAAGCAGATGCATGACGCAAACCCTGTCGCACAACCAAGATTACGCAGCCCCGTGAGCCCCCTCTTCGACCCCCGCCAGATCCGCCGCGCGTTCTCGCGCGCCGCCGCGCACTACGACGATGCCGCCGCACTGCAGCGGGAGGTCGGCGCGCGGCTTGCCGAGTCGCTCGAGTACTACGACGATCCCGCCCACCACACGACCCCGCCGCAGCGCGCGATCGACGTCGGCTGCGGCACCGGCGCGCTCGCGCTCGCGATGCAGGGCCGCTGGCCGAAGGCACAGGTGCTGGGCTTCGACCTCGCGCCGGGCATGGTGCGCGAAGCAAACGCGCGCTTCGGCACGCGCGCGCACCTGCTCGATTTCAAACGCCGACCGCAGGCACTCGTCGCCGACGCGCGCGCGTTGCCGCTGCCGGACGCGAGCGTCGACGTGCTCGTCTCGAATCTTGCGCTGCAGTGGATCGAAGAGCTGCCGACGGTGTTCGCCGGCTTTCGCCGCGTGCTGCGGCCGGGCGGGCTCATGCTGCTGTCCACGTTCGGGCCCGACACGCTGTGGGAGCTGCGCGAGGCGTTCGCCCATGCCGACGACGCGCCGCACGTGAGCGCGTTCGCGCCGATGGCGCAGTTCGGCGACGCACTCATCGCGGCCGGCTTCAAGGATCCGGTGCTCGATCGGGACACGTTCGTACTCGGCCATCCGGACCTCGCCGCGCTGATGCGCGAACTGCGCGCGCTCGGCGCGACGAATGCGCTCGACTCGCGCCGTCGCAGCCTCACCGGTCGCGCACGCTTCGCCCGTGCGTCGCAGGCCTACGAGCCAATGCGCGATGCGAACGGCCTGCTGCCGGCGACGTGGGAAGTGGTCTACGCGCACGCCTGGGCGCCCCCGCCGGGTGCTCCGATCCGCGTCGGCGGCGTCGATGAGGTGCGCCTGCCCGCATCGAACATCCCGGTGCGCCGGCGTTGAACGCGCCGCCGGCGGCCACGTCGCGCGCCACCGCGCTGGTCGCAGTCGGCATCGCGCTGGTGTCGGCGCTGTTTTTCACCTGCACCTACGTGCTCAACCGCGCGGCGGCCGTCGACGGCGGGCACTGGGCGTGGATCGCGTCGCTGCGTTACCTGATCACGCTGCCGCTGCTGTGGTTGCTGTTGCGCACGCAAGGCGCGTCACCGGTGTGGCGGGCGTTGCGCGCGTCGCCGGGGCCGTGGCTCGCCTGGAGCGGCATCGGCTTCGTGCTGTTCTACGTGTGCCTGAGCGCGGCGGCCGCAAGCGGGCCGTCGTGGCTGATTGCAGGCACGTTCCAGCTCACGGTGGTGGCCGGCATGCTCTGCGCGCCGTTCCTGTATCCGCGCGGCGACGTCCGCGCGCGCGTGCCGATGCCGGCGCTGCTCGCGGGCGCGGTCGTGATCGCGGGCATTGCGCTCATGCAGGCCGGCGAAGCCGACGGAGCGCTGGATGCGCAGGCGTGGCTCGCGGTCGCGCTCGTCGCGGTCAGCGCATTCGCGTACCCGCTCGGCAACCGCGGCCTGCTGCTGCATCTCGAACGCGTGGGCGTCGAGCTGGACGCCACGCAGCGCGTGTTCGGCATGACGCTCGCGAGCCAGCCGCTGTGGCTCGCGATCGCGGCATTCGCCTGGTGGCGCGCGGGGCCGCCCGGCGTCGAGCAGGTGGCGCTCGCCGGCGGCGTTGCGCTCGGTGCGGGTGTGATCGCGACGGTTCTGTTCTTCCGTGCGACCGGCCTCGTGCGGCGCGACCCGACCGCGCTCGCGGCGGCCGAGGCGATGCAGGCCGCGGAGATCTTGTTCGCAACGCTGATCGGCGCGTTGTGGCTCGGCGAAGCGTGGCCGCGCGGCATCGCGCTGATCGGCGCGGGCGTGGTGATCGTCGGGATCGTGCTGTTCAGCGCGGCGGCGGCGCACGCGACGTCCGGCAAGCCACGCGTGCTGCGGGCCCGGCGCGGCGATCGCGGCGCCTAGCCGGCACTGCGCTGGACGGCTCAGCGCGCCAGCGCGTACATCCCCGGCAGCGCGTCGAGATCGACGTTGCCGCCGGAGAGGATCACCCCGACGCGGCGGCCGGCAAACCGCTGGCGCTCGCGCAGGATGACCGCGAGCGGCACCGCGGCCGAGGGCTCGACGACGAGCTTGAGCCGCTCCCAGATCAACCGCATCGCGCGCACGATCTCGGCCTCGCTTGCAAGATCGATGCGGGCGCAGTGCGCCTTGAGGATCGGGAACGTCAGCGTGCCGAGCTGCGCGCGCAGGCCGTCGCAGATCGTGTCGGGCGTCATGTCGGTGACGCGCTCGCCGCGTGCGAGCGAGGCATGCGCATCGGCGGCCTGTTCGGGCTCGGCGCCGATGACGTCGATCGACGCATCGAGGCCGTGCGCAGCGATGGCCGTGCCCGACAGCAGACCGCCGCCGGACACCGGCGCGATGAGCGCATCGATCCCGCGCACGTCGTGCAGCAGTTCGAGCGCGGCCGTGCCTTGGCCGGCGATCACGCGCGCGTCGTTATACGGATGCACGAGCTCGCCACCGGTTTCGGCGAGCACGCGCGCGGACGTCGCATCGCGCGCGGCGAGCGTGGGCTCGCACGACACCAGCGTCGCGCCGAAGTCGCGGATCGCATCGAGCTTGATGCGCGGCGTGTTCGAAGGTGCGACGACGTGGGCCGGAATGCCGCGCAGCCGGCACGCGAGCGCGATCGCGGCGCCGTGGTTGCCCGAGCTCTGCGTGACGACGCCGCGCGCCGCGGTTTCGTCGTCGAGGCCGAACACCGCGTTCGCCGCGCCGCGGAACTTGAACGCGCCGATGCGCTGCAGCGGCTCGGCCTTGAAATGCAGCTCGCAGCCGGCGATCGCGTCGAGGCTGCGCGAGTGCAGCACCGGAGTCACGCGCGCATGCGGCGCGATGCGCGCGGCAGCAGCGAGGATGTCGTCGAAGCCGGGCGCGCCGGCAACGTCGGGGAATGAGTTCGTGGGGCGCTGGGTCATCAGCCGATCCTACCCCGACGACCAAGCAGGCTGACCGCGGCCGAACCGGCGACCGCGAGCCCGGCCCCGACCCAACCGAACGTGCCGATGCGCTCGGGCGCGAGCCACGCCGGCCACAGCGCGTGCACGACGCTGACCGCGCCGATGCACAGCAGCGGCGTCGTCGCGAGCACCGCGGACACGCGCGAGGCCTCCCAGTGCGCGAGCGCTTCGGCGAAGGCGCCGTACGCGACCACGGTGTTGAGCGCGCAGTACAGCAGCAGCCACGCGTGCGTCGAATCGAGCGTGAGCAGCGCGGACGGCGTGGCGAACGGCCACAGCGCGAGTGCGGCGAGCGCATAGATCGCGCACAGCACCTGCATCGAACTCAACCGCATGAGCAATTGTTTTTGCGCGAGCGCGTAGACCGCCCACACGAGCGCGGCGAGCACGATCAGCGATGAGCCCAGCACATAGCTGCCCGGCGTGCGCGCCTCGAGGATCATGGCCTGAGCGAGTTGGTCGTGGAAGAACAGCGCGAGACCGCCGACGAGCACGGCCAGTCCGATCCACTGCGCGGCGCGGAACGATTCGCCGAACACGAAGATGCCGCCGAGCGCCATCAGCAGCGGCGCAAGCTGGATCAGCAGCTGCGCGTTGCCCGGAGAGGTGTGCTGCACGCCGAGCAGGTAGAACACGTAGTTGCCGAGCAGCATGAGCCCGGCGACGAGCAGCAGCGTCGCGCCGCGTCGGCCGAGCGCGCGGTAGCCGCCCAGCTTGCCGCGCGCCGCGAGCCAGGCGCCGGTGATCAGCGCGGCCACGAGGAAACGGAACCACGTCAGCGTGATCGGATCGAGCGCGTCGAGCACGAGCTTGAGCGCGATCGGCAAGGTCGCCCAGCACGCGGCGGTCGCCAGGCTCAGCAGCAGGCCGAACCGCCACCGACCCGAGGCTTGGTGCAGTGACGTCATCGCGGCGCTCGCGGAACAGGGCCGCGCATGCTGGCACCGCCCGGCAGGGGCGACAACGGCGCGACGTGGCGTTTGGGCCGAATGCGATGCGCATCGCGCTCACGCTTGACTGAACGGCTCAGCTGAGGTTAGGGCATGCCTGAAAAGTTAAGCGCGAGTTCAATCCGCCAAGCAGAAGCTGCAAACGTACCGTTCGGGGACTCACCCATGCTGCGCAAACTGCTGCTTCCGCTCGCTGCCGTCGCCCTCGCCGGCGGTTGCGCGACGATGTCCGACTACCAGTACCGCAACGGCGGCACCGGTGGCGATTACTACTACGGCCGGCCCGGTGTCGATTACCGGCATCACGGCGGTCCGTATGGCCACTACCCGTACGGACCGTCGGTCCGCTTCGGCACTTGGAGCCGCTACGGCCATCCGTACTACGGCAACCCGTACTACGGCTATTACGGTCACCCTTATTACGGCTATCCGTATTACGGCGGCGTGCCGTACCGGCCGCCGGTGGTCATCGTGCAGCCGCGTCCGGACGGCGGCCATGTCGACCGCGACGACAACGATCGTCGTCCGCCGTGGCGCGACCTCAACGCGCGCCGCCGCATGGCCGTGCCCGACAGCGGCGATTCGATGCGCGCGCCCGAGCCGATCCGCCCGACGCGATCGATCGGCGATGGCGGTGACCGGGGTGGCTCGCGGATGGAGCAGATGATCCGTCGTGGCCGTGAGGGCGGAAGCGCGAACACCGAAGTCGAACCGTGATCACACTCCCGGCTTGCGCAAGCAATCGCTTGCCAAGCCACCGGCGCGGGTAGCAAGCTAGCGCCCCTGACCGGCTGCGTCGCTTTTCGACCTTGCCGGCCTGCTGCCTGACCCGCCTGCGCCTATGCCGGTGTCCGGTGAGACCCGCGGATCCCCCCTGTTCCGTTTCTCCCCGGCACCGGCGCCTCGGCTGCGCTGCGCGCAGACAAAAAAAGGGGTCGAATGTCCCCCGACATTCGACCCCCCGGCTTCCCCCGCGAGCGCTTGGCCAGCCCCTGTTCCAATTCCGGCCGGCGCTGAGCGCCTGCCCCGCTGGGTGCCACTGAAGATGTCGCAGGAAGCGTGCCAACTTTGGCCGCCGTCTCAGGCGATGTTGCTGAACTAGTTCATCCCCGGCACGGCGCACGCGCGTTTGCGTGCGTGACCCACCCGCATGTCGGGCCTCCGACGCGCGGCCTACAATCCGCGTCCGATCGCGAGACCACCCGCCATGAGCGACTCTTTCTACCGCTACGACGTCATCGTCGTCGGCGGCGGCCATGCCGGCACCGAAGCCGCGCTCGCCGCCGCGCGCACGGGCGCGCGCACGCTTTTGCTGACGCACAACATCGAGACCGTCGGGGCGATGAGCTGCAACCCGGCGATCGGCGGCATCGGCAAAGGACACCTCGTCAAGGAAATCGATGCACTCGGCGGCGTCATGGCGCGCGCCGCCGATGCCGCGGGCATCCAGTGGCGCCGCCTCAACGCGAGCAAGGGCCCGGCCGTGCGCGCGACGCGCTGCCAGGCCGACCGATCGCTGTACCGCGCGTTCGTACGTCGCGCGGTCGAGGCGCAGTCGAACCTCACGCTGTTCCAGTCCGCGGTCGACGACATCGAATTCGATGCGGGCCGCGTCACGTCCGTACTCACCCAGACCGGGCTGCGCTTCCACGCGCCGGCCGTTGTGCTCACCGCCGGCACGTTCCTCGCGGGCAAGGTGCACATCGGCCCAACGACGTTCGCGGCCGGCCGCGCGGGCGACCCGCCCGCGGTCGCGCTGGCGCAGCGCCTGCGCGAAGGCCCGTTCGTGATCGACCGCCTCAAGACCGGCACGCCACCGCGCATCGACGGCCGCACGCTGGACTACGCTCAGATGGACGAGCAGCCCGGCGACGACCCGCGCCCGGTGTTCTCGTTCATGGGCTCGCACGCCGACCACCCGCGTCAGGTGTCGTGCTGGATCACCCACACGACCGAGCGCACGCACGAGATCATCCGCGCCGCGCTCGACCGCAGCCCGCTGTACACCGGCCAGATCGAGGGCATCGGCCCGCGCTATTGCCCGTCGATCGAGGACAAGGTCGTGCGGTTTGCCGAGAAGGCGAGCCACCAGATCTTCGTCGAACCCGAAGGCCTCGACGTTACCGAGATCTACCCGAACGGCATCAGCACCTCGTTGCCGTTCGACGTGCAGCTCGAGCTCGTGCGTTCGATCCGCGGCTTCGAGCGCGCGCACATCATGCGCGCCGGCTATGCGATCGAATACGACTTCTTCGACCCGCGCGGGCTCAAGACCACGCTCGAGACGAAGGCGATCGAAGGCCTGTTCTTCGCGGGCCAGATCAACGGCACGACCGGCTACGAGGAAGCCGCGGCGCAGGGCCTGCTCGCGGGCGTCAACGCGGCGCGCTTCGTGCGCGGCGAGGACGGCTGGAGCCCGCGCCGCGACGAGGCGTATCTGGGCGTGCTCGTCGATGACCTGATCACCCACGGCACCAGCGAGCCGTACCGCATGTTCACGTCGCGCGCCGAGTACCGGTTGCAGCTGCGCGAGGACAACGCGGACCTGCGACTGACGCCCGCCGGCCGCACGCTCGGACTCGTCGATGACGCGCGTTTTGCGGCGTTCGAGGCCAAGCGCGAGGCAATCGAATGCGAGCGCGCGCGCCTGGCAGCCGTGTGGGCCGCGCCGAACAACGCGCTCGGCCGCGCGATCGCCGACACGCTGGGCATCGAGATCACGCGCGAGACCAGCGCACGCGACCTGCTCAAGCGACCCGAACTCGACTACGCCAAGCTCATGCAGATCGAGGCGCTGGCTCCGGGCGTCGACGACGCGGCGGTCGCCGAACAGGTCGAGATCGGCGTCAAGTACGCGGGGTATCTGGACCGGCAGCGCGAGGAGATCGAACGCGCGCGCCGGCACGAGGACACGGCGATTCCGTCGGACTTTGCGTATGCCCAGGTGCACGGGCTGTCGGCCGAGGTGCAGCAGAAGCTCGAGCGCGTGCGGCCGCAGACGGTCGGGCAGGCGCAGCGCATCCCGGGCATGACGCCGGCCGCGATCTCGCTGCTGCTCGTGCACATCACGCGACTGCGGCGCAGCCGGGTCGCCTGACCGAACCGCGGCGGCCGCGGCTGCGTCGGCCCGAGCGCACAGCCTGCTCGATCTCGCCGATGCCTTCCCCGCTCCCGGCGAGCGCCGCGGCGCCCTGGCCGCGCCGACGCGACGTGACGGTTGCGCCACGGCGTTCGGGTAACGTGCGCGCATGCACCTGAAAAACCCGTTCCTCGCCGCCGCCCTCGTCGCTTGCGTGCTCAGCGGGTGCGAACGCGGCGCTCCGTCCACCGGCACCGCTGCTCCCGCCGCGCGCGTCGAGCCCGCACTGCCTGCTGACATCGCGCTCGTCGCGAGCAAATGGACCTTGCCCGCGCCGCCCGGCGCCGCGCAGCCCGACCTTGTGCGCGCGCCCGATGGCAGCCTGCTGTTGTCGTGGCTCGAGCGCGAAGGCGATGCACACGCGCTGAAATTCGCGCGCTGGCGCGACGGTGCGTGGACCGCGCCGCAGCTCATCGCACGCGGGACGCGCTGGTTCGTGAACTGGGCCGACACCCCGCACGTCGCCCAGACCGCAGACGGCGCGCTGTGGGCGCACTGGCTCGAAAAAACCGCCGACGCGCCTTACGCCTACGACGTGGTGCTGGTGCGCTCGGCTGACGGCGGCGCCACCTGGTCCGCGCCGGTGCGCGTCAACGACGACGGCACACCGACCGAGCACGGCTTCGTCTCGCTGTGGCCGGCTGCGCACGACACGCTCGGCATCGCCTGGCTCGACGGCCGCCGCACGGCCGGTGCGGGCGGACACGAGGCGCACGCGGGCCACGGCACGGGCGCGATGACGCTGCGCAGTGCGCGGTTCGATGCAGCGCTTGCCCGGACGCAGGAGCGCGAGCTCGACCTGTCGACCTGCGACTGCTGCCAGACCGATGTCGCGGTCGCCGCCACCGGGCCGGTGCTTGCGTACCGCGACCGCACGGCCGATGAGATCCGCGATATCCGCATCGCCGCGCTCGACGACACCTTCCAGCCGCACCTCGTGCATGCCGACAACTGGCGGATGCCGGCCTGTCCGGTCAATGGCCCATCAATCGACGCGAACGCGCGCGACGTCCTCGTGGGCTGGTACACCGCCACCGGCGACACCCCGACGCTGCGGTTTGCCCGCTCCAGCGACGGCGGTGCGACGTTCGGCGCGCCGGTGACGCCCGAGCGCGACCCCGGCGTACTGGGCCGTGTCGATGTGGCTCTGGGCGACACGGCCGCCTGGCTGCTGTGGCTGCGCGAGGACGACCGGGTGCAGACGCTGCACCTCGCGCGGTACGGGCACGAACCGACCGCAACGCCGCAGCGCATCGTGCTTGCCAGCCTGCAAGGTCGCGGTCGTGGCACCGGGTTTCCGCGGCTCGTGCGCGATGGCGACGGGATGCGCGCGGTGTGGACGGACCTGGTGGACGGTGAAGCGCGCTTGGAAGGCGCGGTAGTCTCGACGTCGACCGTGACCCCGCCATCGGCCGTCGCTGCCCGCTGACGGCTGACGGCTCCTGCCCGGAGTCCGACGCCCACCGCCGTTCAGTGGGCCGACCGCCGCTGCGACACGCTGCGCGCTTGGACCGCGCACAAACGAACACGGCCGCCACCAGAAGGCAGCGGCCGCGTCGCGGGGCCGGAACGCGGTTGGATCAGTGCAGGTTGCGCGGCATCTGCATCGACGGCTTCTGCTGCTTGAGCTGCTGGATCAGCGGCATGCCGCCTTCAAGCAGCTCCAGCTTGCGCTCTTGCATGCGCTCGCCGAGCTCCTGCAGCTGCGCCTTGTCGAGCACCTTGCGCGCCTGCGGAAACAGTTCCGTTTCTTCTTCTTCGATGTGGTGCTCGACGAGTTCCTTGAGCACCTTCGCGCGGCCCGAGAACTGGTCGGATGTCACTTCGGTCTTGAGCAGATCCGGCAGCACGAGATCGCTGACGGCGCGGTGCTCCTCGAGCGCTTCGAAGAACATCTCCTGCTCTTGCTTCTTGCCCGCGTCTCGGAACGCCGGGTAGAAAATCTCTTCTTCGATCTTGGCGTGCACCTCGATCTCGGTCTGGATCTTTTCGAGCAATTGCGTGCGCGTCTTCTCTGCGCGGCTCGTGCTCTCGCTGAGCTGGGTGAGCAGATCACGGACCTTCTCGTGGTCGGATTTAAGCAGTTGGATGGCGTCCATTTTTTGATTCCTGGCGATGGCTGGGACCCGATGCACACGTTCGCAGCGGCCATGTGATTGCGGCGTGCTGCGTTTGCGGCTGCGCGGGGGCGCATACGAGAACGCCCCCGCCGAAGCGGGGGCGCTGAAGCGGCACATCAATTGTGCTTACCGGTTGCTCTTCGACGAGCTGTCGCCACGGGACATATCGTTGCCCGAAACCTCATTGCCGCCGCGCGAACCGGTCGAGCTATCGCCTTGACCGCGCGCTTGGCCCTGCATGGACTCGTTGCGCTGACCCTGCAGATTCTGCTGGCTCTGGCCGCTTACGTTGCTCTTGTTCTTGTTCTGGTCACGATCATTGTTGTTGTTCATTGCGTACTCCTTTCTTCTTCACGAACGGTGCGCCAACGGCAGCACCGGAGCGCCAGTGAGGCGCTTTCTTGGCTCCGCCCTATGCGGGCCCGGCTTGCTCTTTCTAATTTGTTGAGTCCATAAGACCACGAACACGGTTACCGGCCCGTGGACCCACGCCTTGAAATTTCATTAATTCCTAACATATAGCCGAACGCGTTCACCTTTGGGTCATTGGGAGGCGACGGCATCGCATGTCGTCTACGAGCAACGCGCGGCGCTCTGGCTGCGCATGCGATAGATGGAGTTTTAAGACGATTTCGGCTCGGGCTCGCCAAACGCGCGTTCATTGACCGCCGCGGCCAGCCACCCCCGCACGCGCTCTTCGTGCTCGAGCTCGCGCGCGTACGCGCGACTGAATTCACTGGCCAGGTCGTCGTGGCCAAACCCGTCGACGAGGCTGACCAGCAATTCCCAAGACACGGTGTCGATGCGCTCGGCCGCAAGCAGTGTTTGCAGTCCCTGCGCGGTCGTCGTGCGCGGGTCAGTCATCGCCTGCAACAGGCCCAGGCCCTGCACGCCGGTCACGTCCGCGCACGGCGTCTGCGTCGTCGGGTCGCCTCCGAGCCGCTCGATGGCATCGCTCAGCAGCGCGAAGTGCGCGGCCTCGTCGTCACGGATCTCGCGCAGCGCCTGGATCGTGAGTCCCGGCGGAAGGTCGGGCGCGTCGACGATCTTGTCGAGCATCGCTTCGTACAGCCGCACGCCCGCGCGCTCGTACGCGAGGCGCTCACCGAGCTTGTCGAGCAGCACATGCATGCGGTTGCCGCTCAGCGCCTCCTTCGCCGCGCCGAACACACCCTTGAGCGAGGCCGGCGGCGGAACAGAGCCGACGGGCTCGGCGTCTTCGCGGTACGCGCGTCGCAGCGCATGCACGTCGATGGCCGGCGCGGGCACGTCGTCCTGCAGGTCGAACTGTTCGAGCAGTTCGTCGGCGATCAGCGGCGAGGCCTTGAGGCCGGTGCGGTTCAGGCCCATCGAAATCTTGTCTTGCATGGTCGGATCCTCAATGCGGGCTCAGGCGTGGCCGATCTGGTTGACGCGCGTGGACAGCTCGGTGCCGGGGCGCCAGCGGTATCCGGCGGCGACGGCTTCGGTCGGCGAGCCCTGCGAATTCATGTGCTCGCGGTAATCGATCGACGCCTGGCTTTCCTCGTCGAGCGGCACATAGTCCGGCCCGTTCGCGCGCAGGTCCACCTCACCGGACAGCACCTCGCGCACGAAGTCGCGCTGCGAATCGAACGGGATCGGATCGGGCAGCTTCTCGGGCAGGATCTCCATCGGATCGCGCCGCTCGTGCTGCTTGAACAGCTCCATTACGTAGGCGACGTGGCCCAGCTCGTAATCGAGGAAGCGTTCCCACATCGCACGGATGCGCGGGTTCTTTTCCTGCTGGGCGCAGCCGAAGTAGTTGTAGGCTTCGGTGACCTCGTGCATGAGCCACTGCTCCATCCACGTCTGCGTCGGATCGATGATCGACTCGTACTGCGTGGTGTGCTGCTCCTCGATCGAGGCGATCTCCGCGTACAGCAGGCGCGCGACAGGGTCGCTGAAGAGCGGCCCGATGTTCATGTAGTAATTGTGAGTCTGCTGCTCGGCCGCCATGATCGTCAGCGCGTGCAGCTTGCTCAGCGGATGCGCGGTCTTGGCATCCATCGGACGGCGCAGGTCGTCCTCGGGCGCGCGGTGCTCGACGACGGTCGGGCGGCCCGGAAGGATGTCGGTGTAGCACTGCAGGATGTTGTTCGCATCCTTGCCCTCGAGCCGGTCGAGCATGGCGCTGTAGCGGTACAGATGGTCGAAGTCCTCGAGCAAGCCGAAGCGGTAGGTTTGCGCGAGGTATGGGTCCGGCTCGCGCTGCGCGACCGCGGCGGTGATCTCGATTGCGACCTGCTCGTAGGCAATGGTGGTCTCGAGCGGAGAGTGGTCGGCGCCGAGCAGCCAGTTGATCGTGGTGGCCTGGTGCTGCTCGACGCGGCGCAGCTTGGCGAGCGGCTCGCGCAACGCAAGGTTCATGCGCGCGGCACCGTGCGAGAAGCGGTTCGCCTCGAACTCGATGCCATTCATGAGGATGATGCGCACGCGGGTAAACGCGTCATCGTCGAGCTTGCTGATCGGCGTTTGCACCAGGTCGCGCCACGTAAAACGCTGGCGGTCGAGTGGGCAGCCTTTGATGTCGGTGAGGCTCAGGGCCATGGACGTCTCCGAAGGGCGGTGGTCGGCCGCGGCAACCCGCGGATGACGCACAGCCGAAGCACACGGCATGCCATGTCGGGCGCGGGCTTCTGCAGACGGATCACAGCCTTCGATCGGCGCGCGAAACCTCCGTGTCGCGTGCAAGTTTTGCCAGCGGCGTCAGCCCTTGCAGCTCGACCGCACGCCCGCGGCTTTCACGGTGCGTACGCAACCGCGTGACCTAGCGTGCTGCGATTCGCGCGCGAGCGCTTTTGCAGTGGAGACCCAAGCAATGAACCAGAAGACTTCTTTCCTGACCGTCGCGGCCTTGTCGCTTGCGATCCTGACGGCGTGCGGCAACGAGCGCGAGGGCGAGAACAACGCCGTCGGCGACGAGGAGATCGTCGCGCCCGCAGAAAACGCGAACGCGATGGTCGATGATCCGACCGCCACGGCAACCGAGAACGATCCGCTGCTCGCGGAAGGCGCACCGGCGCCCGCAGCGACCGTCGTGGAAGGCGACGCGCTCGGGATGGTGATCGTCGTCGACGAGCATGAGATCGCAGCGGCTGAACAGGCGCGTTCGAAGAAGGTCAGCGCGCCTTCGATGGCGTACGCGGACATGATGATCAAGGAGCACACCGCGAACATCGAGAAGGCGCGTGCGCTCGAAGGCAGCGCGAACGTGAAGATCGGCACGGGCCCGCAGGTCGCGACGCTGCGCACGGAGTCGGAGAACGCGCGTAACCGTCTGGCGGCGATGGAAGGCCAGGATTACGAGCGCGCGTACATCGAGGAAATGGTCAACGGCCACCAGAAGACGCTGGCGATGCTCGATACGCAGCTGATCCCGGGTGCGCAGAACGAAGGCGTCCGCACGTTCCTCACGCAGACACGTGAAGCGGTCGCCAAGCACCTCGAAGCGGCCCGTCAGCTGCAGACGCAGCTCGGCGGCGCGGCGAACGCCGCAGCGACTCCGCCGGCGCAGTCCTAAGCCGATCGGCGGCGACCGGGATGCCCGGTCGCCGCAGCGGACGGCCGGCGCCTCAGTGCCGGCCGCGCCGTGCGTCGCGGGCGCGCTCGAACTCGACCGCGTCGTGTGCGCTCACGATGCGCACGTCCTTGCCGTGGTGGGTCGCAAGCTCACGGAGGCGCGTCTGGTTGAGCAGGCGCGAGCGGCGGTCGACCTCCATGAAGCGCTGGTAGAAGCTCAGGCCCGGCGTGCAATGCGGCGCCTCACCGGTGTGCTCGCCCTGCGGCATCTCTCCGCGGAAGAAATACGCATCACCGGCGTGCAACAGCCAGCCCGAGCCGTCCTGGACCGCCACGCCGCAGTGGCCGTAGGTGTGCCCCACGAGCGGCACCATGAGGATCTCCGGCGGCAGTCCTTCGAGTTCGCGCACGCAGCGAAAACCGAACCACGGCTCGCCGTGCGCGATGTAGGTCTTCCACTGGATCGCCTGGTCCCATTGCAGCGGCCGATAGCGTCGCCGTGCCAGCCATGAGCGGCGATGCGTCGCAGCGTTGAGTTCCTCCGCGTACACGTGCACCTGCGCGTACGGAAAGTCTTCGATTCCGCCGGCGTGGTCGAAGTCCAGATGCGTGATCACGATGTGGCGCACGTCGTTTGCGGCGTAGCCGAGCGCCTTGATCTGCGCGAGCGCGGTCTCGGCCAGGTGCAGGCGCGGGCGGACGAGCGAGCGCAGCGCACGGCTCAGCCGCGGCTGCGGGTGCTCGACGTCCTTGACGCCGAGGCCGGTGTCGACGAGCACGAGGCCCGATTCGGTTTCGATGAGCAGGCAATGGCAGACGAGCGTGCCGTCGCGCGCGTCCATGAGCCGGCCGCCGAGCGGGCACATCGTGCCGCAGTTGAGATGGTGGATGCGCATCGCGGCTTACAGGTGCGGCGGCGCGGGCGTGCGCGGCGGTTGAAGTTCCTCGTGGCGCGCGCGGTCGTTCAGCGGGTTTGCGTGGCCGGGGTTCGGCGGCGTGTGGTCGCCGCCCTGCTCGGGCTGATTGGCCCAGTCGAGCGGCTTGCGCAGCTCGCCGCGCGAGGTGTCGTCAGAATCGTCGTTCGGGACGATCTTGCTCATGGGGAGGCTCCGCATCGGGGGGCCCCATGGCAGCATCGCGCGCGCGCACAGGCAGTGAAGCGTGCCGCGAGCGTGGGTCAGCGTTCGATGCGGTAATTCACCGACGCGCGGTTTTCGACCGAACTCGATTCGATCTCGAGCAGGAAGCCGAGGCCGATGAGGTACTTGAGCAAGAGCACCTGACCGGTGCCGAGCAGGGACACGCCGTAGCCGATGTAAAGCTTGGGGGACAGGTGCTTGCCGATGCCGAACACGCTGCCGCCGAGCGTGCGCGTCTGCAGCGTGCCGGCGTCGTCGAGGCCGATGCGCGCGCCGAGCTGCGAGGCGAGCAGGCTGCCGCCGGCCGACAGCGCGGCGTCGGCCGCGTTGAGCCGCTCACCCTCGTCGCCGGTCACGGTGGACAGCGGGCGGCCGAGCGCGAGATACGAAAGTGCCTCGGACTGCGAACCGCCTTCGCTCGACCACACCGATGCGCGCGGCGCCGAAGCGCGACCGCGCACGTCGACACCGGCGGTGACGTCGCCGATTTCGCGCTCGGCGCGAATATCGAGAATCGGATCGTTGACCGGACCGCCCGACCACTGCAGCTGCCCGCGCGTAATCGTCAGGCGCTGGCCGTATGCGGCGTAGCGGCCGTCGACCTCAAGCTGGCCGCGCGCGGTCATGTCCTTGCCGGGCGCGGTCTGCACGCGCAGCTGGCCGTCGAGGCCGCCCGCTAGGCCGAAGCCGTTGAGTTCGACGTCCTCACCGAGCACCAGCGTGAGGTCGAGCACGACCGGCGTCGCAAGCTCGTTGGTCTCGCCGTCGATCGGGTCGAGCACGACGACGTCGGACGACGCCTTGACGCCGCGGTCGAGCCGCTCGAGGTTGATCTCCGCGCGCGGCACGCGGACGGTGCCGGTCACGGTGATCGGATCGGCGAGCGGCACGGTCACGCGCACGTTCGGCTCGATGATCGCTTCGAGCTCGCGCGTGTCCGCCGCGAGCACGTTGTCGCCGGTGACCTGCAGCACCAGCGGCGCGGCGCCCGAGGCGAGGCCGAGGCGACCGTCGACGCGCAGCACGCCCTCGCCCGATTGCACGCGACCGGTGATCAGGGCGCTGCCGTCGGGCTGCGCGTTGAGCCGCGCCTGCCCGTTTTCGAGCGTGAGCCCGAGCGCGGGCACGTCGGTGCTGAAGCTCGACAACTGCGCCTGGCCGCCGATCCGTGGGTTCGCGCGCGTGCCGCCGAACGTGAGCGCGCCGCTGATGCGCCCGCGCGGGTCGACGATGTCGGGCGACAGCAGCTCCATCCACGTGAGTTCGTTCACGTCGATGTTGAGCGCACCGTCGAGCGGTGACGTGGCATCCCAGCCGGTCGCCAGGCGCGCGGTGACGCGGCCGCCGCCGGAGAGCGCGGTCGACAGCGTGCCGGTGAGGCGCTCGGGCGTGAACGCGGCCTCGAGCGCGAGGTTGTCGTAGCCGATGAGCTCGGGGCGGGTGCCGTCGCCGAGGCCGACGCCGCCGTCTTGTGAGCGCAGCGTCGCCTGGCCGCGCCAGCCGTTGCCGACGGGGCGGAGCTGCGCATCGAGCGCGAGGTCGCCGCGCAGCTGCCACGAGCGGTCGTCGCGCTGCGGCAGGTAGGGCTCGAGCAGCGCGAGCGACAGGCCCTGTCCGTCGATGTCGACGCCGCGGCGCGGCCAGTCCGCGTTCGCGCACAGCGCGCCTGCGCCGTCGATGGCCGCCAGGCACGTGCGTTCGAGCACGACGGTGCCGCCGCCGAAACGGAACGACGCGGGCTCGCGCAGCGCCCACGCGCCGCCGGGTTCGGGGTCGAGGCGCAGCGCGGCGAGCGTGCCGGCCCAAGTCTGCGCGGTGCGGCGCAGGCGGCCTTCGAGCGCGAGCTCGCCGGCCTCACCGCTCGCGGTCGCCTCGAGCGAGAGCGCCTCGACGGCGCCGCGCGCCTGCACGTTGAAGGTGTCGAGTGGCAGGCCGGCCTGCAGACCGCGCGCACGTACATCGAGCGAACCCGCCGGCGCACTCGCGTCCCATGGCAACCGGCCCTGTGCGCTCAGCGACTGCGCCTGCAGCGCGCCGATCGCGATGTCGCGGCCTTCGAGATCCGCGGCAATGCTCGGCGCGGTGCGCGGACCGCTGAGCTGCAACGTGCCGCGCAACACGCCCTCGGCGTCCGGCAGCAGATCCGCGAGTTGCAGCGGCGCGAGGCGCGCATCGATGTCGAGCGTGCGGCCGATCGTGCCTTCCGCGTCGATCACGCTGTTGCCGATGCGCACGTCGACATCGCCGCGGTAGCGCGCTGGCGCGGTGCCGCCGAGGCCTTCGATCGCGACGCGGGCGTCGCCGCCGAGCGCGCGCCCGCGCAGGGTGCCGCCGAGGCGTTCGACGTCCACCGCGATGTCGAGCGGCTGCGGCGCGCCGGGCGGGGCGTCCTGTGCACGGCCGCGCGTGGCGAGCCGCGCATCGACGGCGCCGTCCCAGCCGTCGAGCACGAGCGAGGGGTCGACGTCGTCGAGTGTGGCCTCCGCATTCCACTGCAGGCGCGGCTCGAGCGCGAACGTGCCGTCGAGCGCCAGCGAGCCATCGCCCAGCGCGAGCGCGGCCTCGGCCTCGCCCTGCCAGCCGCGCATCGCAAACGCGGCCTCGCCGCCGAGCGCGCGACCGCGCAGGCGGCCGCCGAGCTCGCGGACCGCGGCGGTCGCATCAAAGCCGCCGGTGTCGAGCGCGCGGCCTTGAGAGGTGATCAGGCCTCGCACCGCGCCGTCCCAGGCGGGCGCGAAGTAGCCGGGGTCGAACCCGGCGAGCTGCGCGCGCAGGTCCCACTGCAGCTGCGGGGCCCAGGCGAGCGAGCCGGCGACGTCGAGCGTGCCGGTCGGCATGTCGACGCGCAGCGTGGTCAGTTGCAGGCGCTGCTCGGCACCGCGGCCGGCCAGGCGCAGCGTCGCGTTCTCGCCGTCGCGCGCCAGCTTCGCGGTGCCGTCGACCGCCCACGCGGCCTGCGTGCCAGTGAGGTCGAAGCGCGCGCTCGCCGCCACTGCGGGGCCGGTGTCGCCGCCCCACTCCAGCCCCTCGGCGCGCACCGCGTAGTTGAGCTCGCGCCCGCCGGGCTCGCCGGCGTCGCCGAAGTCGCCGCGCCCGCGCACGGTCACGGTGCCGCCGAACACGTCGACGATGAGCGGATCGAACGCGAGCACCTGCTCGGCGATCGTGATCTCCGAGGGTCGCAGGCGGGCGGTCAGCGCACCCTGTTCGAGCTCGCCCTGCGCCTGCATCGTGCCGCCCACGCCCTCGGCGCGCAGCCGCAGCGACATCAGCGTTTCGCTCGCCACGTCGGCGCCGGCGAGCAGCGCGGTGTCGAGCGCGTCGGCGTCCACGCGCAGCTGCCAGCGCGCGCGCTCGGTGTCGGCTTCGTCGTCGTCGCCCGGGCGCGGGGGCGCGCGCAGCGTGAGCGTGGCGCGCACCGGGCCGGGCGCGGCGCCTGCGACCGCCGCGTCGAGATGGCTGAGATCGCCCCGGGCGACGAGGCCCAGCCGCATCGGCGTGCGGCGCTCGGGGTGTGGAATCACCGCGCTTGCGGTGAGGTCCATGCGGTACTGCTCGGCCGGCACGTAATCGCCGTGCACCGCAAACCGGCCGCGGTCGCTGTCGATGACCACGTGCTCCAGGTGCAGCCGGCCGGAACTCGCCGTGATACCGCCGCGCATGCGGTCGATCGCAATGACCGGCTCGCCCGCGCGCACGACGCGCAGGTTGTCGACGCGGATGTCGTCGGCCTGGATCGCGATCGGCGGCTCGATCTGCGGCAGGATCTCGGGCCAGCGCGGCAGTTCGAACGGCTCGTCGCTCTGCGGGAGCACGAGCAGCGCGTCTTCGACCGCGAGCGCATCGAGGCGCAGGCGCCGGCCGATCAGCGGCCCGAGCGCGGGATCGAGCATCACGCGCTCGGCCGCGAAGCGCACGTCGCCGAACTCGAACTTCACGTCGTGCAGCGTGAGCGGGCCCGACGCCGGGCCTTCGGCCGCACGCCACTCGAGGGTCGCCCCCTCCGGCAGCCGCGCCTGGATCTGCGCGAGCAGCAGGTCACGCCCGCCGATCGTGGTGAGCAGCCAGAACGCAAACGCCGCCAGCGCGAGCGTCACCAGGCCGGCGACGAGGCTGCTGCGGATCGCAAGCTTCTTCGTACGCGCATGGCGCTTTGCGCGCAGCTCGGCGATGCGCGCTTCGCGTTCTTCAGGCGAGAGGCCGTCTGGATCGTGCTTCGCGTCGGGCAGCGTCACAGCTCGGCTCCGAGGCTCAGGTAGAGCTGGAACGAGGAGTCGGGGTCATCGAGCCCGCGCGCGATGTCCACGCGCACCGGTCCGACCGGCGAGCGCCAACGCGCGCCGATGCCGACGCCGGTGCGCCAATCGGGTGAATCGTTGAACGCGCTGCCGCTGTCGACGAACACCGCCGCGCCCCATTGTTCGGTGAAGTAGCGCTCGTACTCGACGCTGCCGGTGACGACGTTGCGCGCGCCGATTGCGTACTGGCGCCCTTCCGGGCCGATGCGCGGGCCGACCTCGCGAAACGCGTATCCGCGGATGCTGCGGTCGCCGCCGGCATGGAAGCGGATGCTCGGTGCGAGCGATCCGACGGGATCTTCGATCAGCGTGCGGCCGAGCTCACCGCGCAGGATCAGACGGCTGCGCAGGTCGAGCTCGCGATACCAGCGCGCGGTCGTGTGCACCTGCGCGAACGTCGCGTCCGAGCCCACGCCCTCGACGCCGCCGCGCAGCATCAGCGTCGCGCCGATGCCGTTGCGCGGCTCGAGGCGGCTGTCGGCGTCGATGTATTCGGCGCGGATCGACGGAAACGTGAATGTCGCATAGCGGTAATCGACGAATGCATCGTCGGCATCGACGTCTTCGACCGTGTACGCCCAGCGTTCGCGCAGCGCATGTGCGGCGACGGTTGCGGTGAGGAACTCGTTGAGTTCGCCGCTGCGGCTGGCGACGAACTCGATGCGGCGGCTGTCGAGGTAATCGGTCTGCTCGTCCGCGACCTGAGCACTGAACGTGTACCAGCCCTCGAACCACGCGAACGCCGGGATGCGGTAGCGCAACGTGAGCGCCTTGCGCCGCTGCAGGTAGTCGAGCTGCGCGAGCGCCTTGTGGCCGCGCATGTTGACGTAACGCCGCTCCGCGCCGAGCGACACACCGCCGCCGCTGTCGGTGCCGTAGCTGAGGCCCGCGGTGTACACGCTGCGCTTGGCCGGCGTGAGCAGCACCGTCACTGGCACGTCGTTGCCGACCGCGTCCTCGGGCCGCACCTGGATGTCGATGCTGGAGAAGTAATCCAGCCGCACCAGCGCCTCGCGCAGTCGATCGAGCCGGCGCTGGTGGTAGTACGTGCCCGGCTCCCAGTACACGAGCCGCTCGAGCAGCGATTCGTAGACGACCGGCTCCGGCTTCTGCACAAAATCGATCTCGCCGAGGTCGTAGCGCTGACCGCTGTTCCACACGAGGTCGATGTCCGCGGCCTGCTCGGCGCGCGTGACCTCGACGCGGCGCTGCTCGAAGTCCGCGTCGAAATACCCGCGCTCGGCGAGGCGCCTGCTGATCTGCGCCTTGCTCGACTCGTAGACGGGGTGCTCGAACACCTCGCCCTGGGACGGCTCGAATTCGGCGAGCTCCTCGCGCAGGTAGCGATCGTCGCGGCCGTCGCCTTCGATCGCCACCGTCGTCTTGCGCACGCGCACCGGGTCGCCCGGATCGACGCTGACGGTGTACGCCGCCGCGCCGTCGGCGCCGCTGCGGGTGATGCGCACGGTCGGCGAGTAGTACCCGAACGGCTCCAGAGCCCCGCGGGTCTCCTCCTCGATCTCGCCGGCGAGGTACTCGAGCCGGCGCTCGGACACCTCCTCGTCGATCGCGTCGACGACCGACAGCGACTGCCGGACGTTCTCGGTCATCGCCTCGTCGAGGCCCTGCACGTCGACGCGCGTGATGCGGGCGGCCTGGGCGGCGCCGGCAACGGCGAGGAGCACGGCGGCGATCAGACAGGCGGGAAGGCGCGGCATCGCGGCAGCATACGCAGGCGATGTCGACGTTCGATTAAGGCCGCGCTGCAGGGCGGGGTCTGCGCCGCCCGCGCCCGGACGGGCGCCGGGCCATCGGCCGGCGGGTCTGGACGCAGCGCGCAGCGCGGGCCGGACCGGGGCGCCTGCAAGTTGCGCGGCGCCTGCTGCCGCCACACGCCCCGCGGAGCGTCGGCGTCCGCGCGGCACACGGCCGCGCACGAGGTAACGACCGCATGCGGCGACCGCAGCCGCCGCGTGTGCGCTACGTGCCGGTCAAATCGACAGGTGCTCGATCGCCGCGACGTTGCCGAGCCGGTCGCCGAGCCGCTGCAGCAGCGCGAGGCGGTTGCCGCGCACGGCGGCATCGTCGACGTTGACCATCACCGCGTCGAAGAACGCATCGACCTGCGGGCGCAGCTGCGCGAGCCGCATCAGCACGGCGACGTAATCGCGCTGCTCGAGTGCGGCCTCGGTCTCCTCGATCGCGGCGTCGACCGCATCGGCGAGCGCGCGCTCGGCATCGAGTGCGAACAGCGAGGGATCGACGCGCGACGGCACCGGCTCGTCGGCCTTGCGCAGGATGTTGCGGATGCGCTTGTTCGCCGCGGCGAGCGCAGCGGCGTCGGGCAGCGCCGCGAATGCGCCGATCGCCCGCAGGCGCGCGTCGAAATCCGGCAGCGAGTCGTGCGCGACCGCTTCGACCGCCGCGAACTGCTCGGCCGGCACGCCGCGCTCGGCGTAATAGCTGCGCAGGCGGTCGTAGATGAACTGCGTGACTTCGAACGCACTGAAGTCATCGTTTTTCACGGGCTGCACCGACACCGCGTGTTCGAGCAGCGCGAACGGCAGCAGGTCGAACCCGCCTTCGAGCAACGTGCGCGCCAGGCCCAAGGCATTGCGACGCAGTGCGAACGGGTCCTTGTTGCCGGTCGGCTTGAGGCCGGCCGCGAAGCCGCCTGCCAGCGTGTCCAGGCGCTCGGCGATCGCGAGCACCTGGCCCAGCTTCGACGGCGCGATCGAATCGGCCGAGAAGCGCGGCATGTACGCCTCGTCGATCGCGGCGGCGACCTCGCTCGATTCGCCTGCAGCCTGCGCGTAATGGCGACCGGCGATGCCCTGCAGCTCCGGGAATTCACCGACGAGTCGCGATTGCAGGTCGTTCTTCGCGAGCTGCGCGGCGCGGCGCGCGAGCGCGGCATCGGCGCCGACCTGCGTCGCGATCGACTCGGCCAGCGTCGCCACGCGCGCGGCCTTGTCGGCGATCGAACCGAGCTTGGCCTGGTAGGTCACGCCCGCAAGGCCCTCGCCCATCGCCGCGAGGCCCTGCTTGAGGTCCTCATCGAAGAAGAACTTCGCATCGGCAAAGCGCGGTCGGATCACGCGCTCGTAGCCCTTGCGCACTTCGCTCTCGTCGCGCGAGGCAATGTTCGCAACGCCGACGAAGCGCTCGCCGAGCCGGCCGTCCGCATCGAGCACTGGGAAGAACTTCTGGTTCGCCTCCATCGTGGCGATCAGCGCTTCCGACGGCACCGCGAGAAACGCACGGTCGAAGCTGCATGCGATCGCATGCGGCCATTCGGTCAGGCCGTTGACCTCCTCGAGGATGCCGGCGTCGATACGTGCCTGCCCGCCGCCCTGGCGCGCGGCGGCTTCGACCTCGGCGACGATGCGATCGCGGCGCGCGTCGGGGTCGACGATCACGTGCGCGGCGCGCAGCGCATCGATGTAGCTCGACGGCGCATCGATGACGATGTTCTCGTCGTGCATGAAACGGTGTCCGCGGCTGGTGCGTCCGCTGCGCACGCCGAGCAACTCGGCGTCGACCACGTCATTGCCGAGCAGCAGCACGAGCCAGTGCACCGGCCGCGCGAACGCGTGCGCATGCGCGCCCCAGCGCATCGGTTTGGGGATCGGCATCGCGGCGATCGCCTCGCGCACGATCTCGCCAAGCAGGTCGGCCGTGCGCGCCCCGGGCTTAACCGCGCGGTGCACGAAGCGCTCGCCTTTCGCGTCGCTGGTGCGCTCGAGCTGCGTCCATTCGACGCCGGCCTTCGCGGCGAAGCCCTGCAGTGCCTTCGTGGGCGCGCCGTTCGCATCGAGTGCGATGTTGAGGTACGGGCCGAGCACCTCGGATTTCTGCTCCGGTTGCTCGGTGGCCACTGCGGGCAGCATCACGGCGAGCCGGCGCGGCGTGTACAGCGGCTTCGCGTCGCCGCGTTCGATCTCGATGCCGCGCTTGCGCAGGCCCTCGAGCACGCCGTCAAAGAACGCCTGCGCCAAGCCGGACAGTGCCTTGACCGGCAACTCTTCGGTGCCGAGTTCGACCAGAAGCGGTTGCATCGCGGTCATCACGCGGCCTCCTGCGTGCGCTTGAGGCCCGGGAAGCCGAGCTTTTCGCGCTGCGCGAAGTACGCATCGGCCACGCCCTGCGCGATGCGGCGCACGCGCAGGATGTAGCGCTGGCGCTCGGTCACGCTGATCGCGCGGCGCGCGTCGAGCAGGTTGAACGAATGCGAGGCCTTGCAGACCTGTTCGTAGGCAGGCAGCGGCAGGCCGAGCTCGATGAGCTTCGCGGCCTCGCGCTCGCAGGCGTCGAAGCGGTGGAACAGCTCGGCCACGTCGGCATGCTCGAAGTTGTACGCGCTCTGTTCGACCTCGTTCTGGTGGTACACGTCGCCGTAGGTCACCGGCGTGCCGTCCGGCCCGTACGTCCAGATCAGGTCGTAGACGTTGTCGACGTTCTGCAGGTACATGCACAAACGCTCGAGGCCGTAGGTGATCTCGCCGAGCACCGGCTTGCACTCGATGCCGCCGGCCTGCTGGAAGTACGTGAACTGCGTGACCTCCATGCCGTTGAGCCAGACCTCCCAGCCCAGGCCCCAGGCGCCGAGCGTCGGTGATTCCCAGTTGTCCTCGACCAGGCGCAGATCGTGCACCTGCGGGTCCACGCCGAGCGCCTTGAGCGAATCGAAATACAGCTCGACGATGTTGTCCGGCGACGGCTTCATCGCCACCTGGTACTGGTAGTAGCGCTGCAGGCGGTTCGGGTTCTCGCCGTAGCGGCCGTCGGTGGGGCGGCGGCAGGGCTGCACGTACGCGGCGTGCCACGGCTCGGGGCCGAGCGCGCGCAGGAACGTGGCCGGGTGGAACGTGCCGGCGCCGACCTCGAGGTCGAGCGGCTGGATCAACGTGCAGCCCTGCTCGGCCCAGTACGCGTTGAGGCGCTGGATGAGGTCCTGGAACGTCGGGGAAACGCGAGGCACGCGTGAATCAAGCTGCGGGGCCGGCATCGGGTCGCTCGCTGCGCAAAGCGGATTAGTATAGCGACCGCCCTGCAGCGGCTTTGAAGCTGTGACGCGGCGCGCAGCGCCCGGCGCGGTGCACGCGCACGATCATCCTCTGTTCCCCGCGCACGCCCGCCCCTTGGCGGCAGGCGCTGCGCCGCGCCTGCCCGGAATCGTCTTGACCGTGACCCGCCCCTTTCTGATTATCGAGACCGGCCAGCCGGTCGCCTCGATGCGCCGCCATCGCGGCTTTCCCCACTGGATCCGCGTCGCCGCAGGCCTGGGCGCCGACGAGGCGGTTGCGGTCGACGTGCAGCGCGGCGATGCGCTGCCCTCGCGCGACGGGTTTGCCGGGGTGATCGTCACCGGCTCCGGCGCGATGGTCACCGACCGCGAGCCGTGGAGTGAAGCGACCGCGCAGTGGCTGCGCGACGCGGCGCGTGCTGGGCTGCCGCTGTTCGGCATCTGCTACGGCCACCAGCTGATCGCGCATGCGCTCGGCGGCGAGGTCGGCTGGCACCCGGACGGCCGCGAAATGGGCACCGTGGAGCTCGAACTGCACGACACCGCGCTGCACGATCCGCTGTTTACCGGCCTGCCCGAGCGGTTTGCCGCGCAGGCCACGCACCTGCAGACGGTGTTGCGCGCGCCCCAAGGCGCGACGGTGCTCGCGCGCTCGGTGCACGATGCCTGCCACGCGTTCCGCTGGGGCGATCGCACCTGGGGCGTGCAGTTCCACCCCGAATTCAGCACCGTGCACATGCGCGGCTACGTGCGGGCCCGCCGCGATGCGCTGCGCAACGAAGGCCATTGCCCGCACGCGGTCGCGCGCACGGTCAGCGCGACGCCGCATGCGCGTCGCGTGCTGCGCCGCTTCGTGCGCCACGCGCGTGCGCTGACCGCCTGACGCGGGCGGATGCGCGCCGCGCGCCGGACAGGCACCATGCGCGGATTCTTCTGATTCAACACGAGACGCGACGATGACGGATGTGCGCAAGGTGCCGGCCGGCGACGGCGCGGAATGGCTGCTCGGCGGATTCGCGCTGCTGCGCCGCGCGCCGCTGCAGCTCGGCCTGCTCGGGTTGATCTGGGGCGCACTGTCGGCGCTCGCGTCAATGATCGGCAGCTTCCCCGCGCTCGCGATGTGGCTGCTCGGTCCGGTCCTGTTCGCCGGTCTCATCCACGCCGCGCGCGAGGTTGACGCCGGGCGCCCCGCGCAGCCCGCGCTTTTGTTTCATGGCCTGGGCAACGGCCGTGCGCTGTCGCTGCTCACGCTGCTGCTGCCGCAGATCGGCGCGCTGCTCGTGATGGGCGTGGTGTTCTTCGCGATGCTGACCGAAAGCGAGCTGCAGCAGATCACGAGCGTCGTCGAGCAGATCCAAGCCAACCCGGCGGCGCAGCCCGAGCTGATCCAGACGCTGCCGCAGGACAAGATCTCGCAGTTCTTCCTGCTCGCGATGTTCATCGTCATCGTCGCCGGTCTTTTCACGTTCGTGGCGACGCCTGAAATCCTCTACCGCGGTCGCAGCGGTTTCGCCGCAATGGGGGCGAGCCTGCGGGCGTGCCTGCGCAACCTGCCGGCGCTGCTCGTGATGACGGTGCTGCTGGTGATCACGTTCATCGCGCTGAGCCTCGCGGTCGGCCTCGTGAGCGGGCTGCTCGGCTGGCTGATCGGCGCGGCGGCGGGGCAGTTCGTCAGCCAGTTGCTGATCTTCGCGGTGCTGATGCCGGTGCTGGCAGGGCTGGTCTACCACGCATGGCGGCGCATGCTCGGCGATTCGCCGGTGCCGCCGCCGGTTCCGGGGATGGTCGAGGCCTGAAGGCCGTCGATCGCCGGGCTTGATCCCGGCCGCCTCACGGCGCGCGTTGCGCCGGGCGGTCAGCGCTCGCGCGGCGTCACGAAGCGCGCGGCGATGATGCCCAGCTCGTAAAGCAGCACCATCGGGATGGCGAGCATGAGCTGCGAGACCACGTCCGGCGGGGTGATGATCGCCGCGATCACGAAGATGCCGACGATCGCGTAGCCGCGCGCCTCGCGCAGCTGCGCGGGCGTGACCCAGCCCAGCACGACGGCGATCACGAGCGCGACGGGCAGTTCGAAACTCGCGCCGAACGCGAGGAAGATCACGAGCACGAAGTCGAGGTAGGCGTTGATGTCGGTCATCATCGCCACGCCCTCGGGCGCGATGTGCACGAGGAAGCCGAACACGCCCGGCAGCACCAGGAAAAACGCAAACGCGCAGCCGATGTAGAACAGCGCCACGGCGCTCACGAGCAGCGGCAATGCGAGCCGTTTTTCGCGCGAGTACAGGCCCGGCGCGACAAACGCCCAGGCCTGGTAGAGCAGCCACGGCATCGTTGCGAGCAGCGCGGTGAAGAACGCGAGCTTGACCGGCGCGAAGAACGGCGAGGCGACCTCGACCGCGATGATCTGCGCGCCGGCCGGCAGCTTCTGCAGCAGTGGCTGTGCGAGCCACCCGTAGAGCTTGTTGCCGAACGGCAGCAGCACCACGAACACCGCAAGCAGCCCGAGCACCGCGCGCAGCAGGCGGCCGCGCAACTCGAGCAGGTGATCGAGCAGCCGCGGCTCGTCGGCGGCGGGGTCGTCGGCCGGGCTCGCGTGGGCGCGGGGTTCGTCAGGGACCATGCCGGGTTGCAGCTCAGCGCTCATCGCGAACGGCCGGCGAATCGACAGGCACGGTCTCGACCGGCGTACCGGCGTCGTCGCGCGTCGGCGCCGCGGCCACTTCGGGGTCGACCGCCGTGCGCAACTCGTCGTGGAGCGAGGTGCCCTCGCGCTGGACGTGGGCGTGCGCGGCGCGCAATTCGTCCTGTGTCTCGCGCAGGCTGCGGCGCAGTTCCTCAGCCGCGAGTTCGTGTTCGAGTTCGGACTTCACCGTGTACCACTGCGCGCGCGCGCGGCGCATCCACAGCCCCGCAAAGCGCGCGGCCTTCGGCAGCCGCTCGGGCCCGAGCACGAGCAGCGCGACGACCGCGATGACAAACAGTTCGGAAAAGCCGATGTCGAACATGGGCGCGGCCGCGCGTGCGCTCAGCGCGGGTCGCGTCGGTCCGCAGCGGACGTCGTCTCGCGCGTGTCCTCGCGCACGCCGTCGCGGCGCGCGTCGTCGCGCAGCTGCGCCGGCGGGCCGGCCTCGGTGTCGTCGTCGCGGATGCCCTTGCGAAAGCCGCGGACCGCGTCGCCAAGGTCCTTGCCGACGTTGCCCAAGCGCTTGGTGCCGAACACCAGCACCACGATCACCAGCACGATGAGCCAGTGGGTCAAACTCAGACTGCCCATGGGAACGCACCCGTCGGATTAAGGCTGAAACGCCAGGTCGAAAAGAATAGCGCAGCGATGTGACAGCCGCGGTGGCGGCCGCGGCGGTGGGCTCAGCGCGGCAGGGGCTCGACCGTGGCCTGCCCCTCGACCGTCTCGAACGGCTGCGGCGTCGCCTGGGCCGGCGCGGCGGGCGCCGCCACGGGCGTCGTGACCGCGGTGGGGCTCGATGCGCGCGCCGCAACCGGGCCGCCGCGGCTCGTGCGTGCGGACGCGGTCGCTTCCTCGAGCTCATCGCGGAACGACACCACGGCGTCCGGCGCCGCGCCGGGCGCGCGGCCCTCGAAGATCATGCGCGGCGTGGTGCCGGCGCCGTAGACCGCCTGGTTCGCGGCGTCGTCGATCGTGAGCACGGCGCCGTCGAGCGCGATGCCGGCGAACAGCCCGCGCGCGCGCGACCACGACCAGATCTCGGCCTTGAGCTGGCCGTCGGTCGCGGTCGCAGCGTTGCGCCCGACCGGACCGGCCGCGACGCCCGCGTCGGCGCCGAGCGTGACCTTGCCGTTAACGATCGAATCCAGGCCTCGCTCAGAGCGGAACACCAGCACGATGTCGGCCGACTGCACGCCGGCCTGGAAGCCGACGCTGCCGCCGGTGAGCTTCACGAACGCCGGGCTCGACCAGCTGCCGTCAGGTTGCTTGACCGACAGCAGGCCGTGGCCGCGGCGGCCACCGAACACGAGGCCGACCTTGAGCGCATCGGGCACGACGACAATCGCGCGCGCCTCGTCGAGCAGCTTGTCGGGGATCGCCGACTCGGGAATGCGCTGGATGTCGGTGAGCACACGCAGCGCGTTGCGTGCACGTGCGTCCTCGGTCGGGCCTGCGACAGCAGAGGTGGCCAGGCTCAGGGCGAGCGCAAGGGCGGCAAGACGCGGCAGACGGGACATGCGGAACTCCACGGGAAGGCGGGCGGCGGACGGTCGATTCAGGCTAGTGATGGGCGAATGAATCCCGCCGCAACCGAAGCAGGGGGAAGCAGCGATCGTGATGCGCGCCCAACTCAGCGTTGCATGCGCAGGCCCGGCACTGTGACGCGCGCAGCTGTCATCCTATGCGGATGACCGCGCCCGCCTCCGCCGACACCGCCCTCGTGCTCGTCAACCTCGGCACGCCCGATGCGCCGACGCCGCGCGCGGTGCGCCGGTACCTGAGCCAGTTCCTGCACGACCACCGCGTCGTGCAGCTCACGCGCTGGCTGTGGTGCCCGTTGCTGCATTTCGTGATCCTGCCGCTGCGCAGCAAGCCGGTCGCGCACAAATACGCCTCGATCTGGATCGACGGCGACGACGGCGGCTCGCCGCTCGCCGTCTACACCCGGCGCCTCGCGCGTGCGGTGCAGCTCGAGCTGCCGGCGCTGCGCGTGGTCGATGCGATGCGCTACGGCAATCCTGCGCTGCCGAAGGTTCTGGACGCGCTGCGCGAGCAGGGCGTGCGCCGCGCGCTCGTGCTGCCGCTGTACCCGCAGTACTCGACGACGACGACCGCATCGGTCGGCGACGCTGCCGCGGGGGCGCACGGCCTGGCGACCGCGATGATCGACGATTACCACCACGCGCCCGAATGGATCGCCGCAGTCGCCGATTCGATCCGCACGCACCGCGCGCTGCACGGCGCCGGGGATCACCTGCTGTTCTCGTTCCACGGCCTGCCGCAGCGGCTTGCGGATGCGGGCGATCCGTATCCGCAGCAGTGCGAGGCGAGTGCGCGCGACATTGCGGCGGCGCTCGGCCTGCCCGACGACGCGTGGTCGCTGAGCTACCAGTCGCGCTTCGGCCGCGAGCGTTGGCTCGAACCCGCGACCGACGCGACGCTGCGCGCGTTTGCGTCCAGCGGAGTCAAACGCGTCGACGTGGTGGCACCGGGCTTCGCGGTCGACTGTCTCGAAACGCTCGAGGAGGTGTCGATGATGCTTGCCGAGGAATTCGCCACCCTCGGCGGCGAGATGCGCTACATCCCCTGCCTCAACGACGCGCCCGCCCACGCGGCTGCGCTCGCGCGCATCGCGGAACGCGCGCTCGCCGCGCGGACCTGAGCATGCGCGAGATCACGCTCGACACCGTCTTCGGACGGCTCGCCGCACTGCGCTTCGGGAACGGCCACGGCACGCCGGTGCTCGCGCTGCACGGTTGGCTCGACAACGCAGCGAGCTTCGTGCCGCTCGCGCCGCACCTGCCTGGCCTCGACCTCGTCGCGCTCGACCTGCCGGGCCACGGCGCGAGCGCGCACCTGCCCGCCTGCGCGGAATACACACTGCTCGCGGCCGCGCGCGCCGCGCTGGCGGCGGCCGATGCCCTGGGCTGGTCGCGCTTCGTGCTGCTCGGGCATTCGATGGGCGCGGCGAGCGCCACGCTGCTCGCCGCCGCGGCGCCCGAGCGCATCGAGCGCGTTGCGCTGATCGAAGCGCTCGGCGGCCTGGTCGAAACCGAAGACCGCACCGCGCAGCGCCTGCGCGAGGCGTTCGCGCTGCACGGCGAACCGGCCGGCGCGCGTCGCAGGCGCTTCGATGACATCGCGACCGCGGTGCGTGCGCGCCGCCAGGCCGGCGAACTCACCGACGCGAGCGCGCGGCTCATCGTCGAGCGCGGCGTCGCGCCGGCGCCGGAAGGCGTCGGCCTGACCTGGCGCAGCGACGCGCGCCTCACGCGCCCGACCGCGGTGCGCATGACCGAAGCGCAGATGCGCGACGTGATCGCCGCGATCGAATGCCCGGTGCGACTCGTACATGCCGAGCCCGCGTTCCGCTTCTTCCCCGAAGCCGCGCGCAAGGCGCGCTCGGCGTGCCTGCGCGAGGTCGAAGTCATCGGCCTGCCCGGCGCGCATCACCTGCACATGGACGATCCGGCACCGGTCGCGGCGGCGATCGCCGACTTCCTGCGCGGGCCTGCGTCGCGCTGACGCTGTCGCGATGTCGCGTCAGCCGGCGCGACACAGTGCGTGCAGCTTCGGCTTGAGCGCCTGACCGTCACTGCGGAAATAGGCGCGGTGCTCGCGCCAGTCCGGGCATCGCGCCTCGACCTCGTGCCAGAACGCGCGCGAGTGGTCCATGTGGATCAGGTGGCAGAGCTCGTGCACGAGCACGTACTCGAACGCGGCCGGCGCGCCGAGCACGAGCGCGAGGTCCAGCGTAAGAGCGCCGTCGCGTGTCATCGAACCCCAGAGCGTCGACATCGTGCGCAGGCGCAGCCGGGACGGCGCACGCGGCAGGCCGTCGAGGTAGCGCGGCAGCCAGCGGCCGACGTCGGCGCGCGCCTGCGCCTCGTAGAAGTCGCGCAGTGCGCCGCGCACGGTCGCGTCATTGGCGCCGTCGGTCACGTGGAACGCAATCGCGTCGTCACTGCATTCGACATGCACGCGTCGCGCGGCGTGCCAATGCACGGGCACGTCGACACCGCGCAGCGGCAGCGTCGCAGTGACGTGTGGCTGCAGGCCGGCCGGCGCGTCGCCGCGCCGCGCGAGCGCACTGGCGAGCCACTCGCGGTGCGAGGCGAGAAACGCATCGGCGGCTTTCGCACTCGCGCGCGGCGGTACCGTGAGCCGCACGCCGCGCAGGTCGACGGTGATTCGCAGCCGTTTCGCGCGTGGATCGCGCACGCGCACGATCTCGACGATGCGACCGTCCGCAAGCGCGAATGCGACGGTCTCGCGCTCGATCGTTCGCGGTTTCGGGCTGGCGCGCAGGCCGAACATCAGTGGATCGCGTCGCGCATGCATCGCGCCCGCATGCGGCGATGCGCGATCGACGCCGCATGCGAGTTGCCGCATGCGTGCGCATCGCCGTGCGCGGGTGGCGTCGGGGCACCGAACATCGAACGCCTCCTTGCCCCCGCGCGCACGACCGCCTCGCTCAGGCCTCGACCTTCGAGAGCTTGAGCGCGCCTTCGAGCACGGTGAACAGCCGGCGCAGCTCGCCGCTCATGAGCGCAAAGCGCGCATCGAGCTCGGCGTGCATGTCGTCGGTGTCGTTCGACTCGAGCTGGTCGACCGCGCCGTCGAGCAATTTGAACTTGCGCACGATCAGATCCTCGCCAAGCACGAAGCTCACGTGATCGTCGAGATTGAGCGCGAGCCGCGTGACCTGTTTGCCCGACTGCAGATGCTTGTCGATCTCGGCGTTGCCGGTCAGCTCCATGCGCTGGCACTTCACGATCGCACCCTGATCGATCGGATCGCGCAGCTCGCATTCCTCGCCCAGGCTCAGGCCTTCAGGCAAGGATTCGCCGGCGACCCACGACGTGAGCACGCTGCGCGGCGCGACTTCCGCATTGAGCGGCAGCGCCGGGAAGCTGCCGAGCGCGCGGCGGATCTCGCTGACGATGTTCTCAGCGCTCTTGCGGCTCGAGGTGTCGACCGCGACGACGCCAAGCGCGCGGTCGATCAGCGCGTCGGTGCGCGAGGGCTTGATGAACGCGCGCGGCAGCAGGTCGGTGATCAGCTCGTCCTTGATGCGCTTGCGCGTGCGGCCGCCGGGCTTGCGGCCTTCCTTCGCCTCGATCTCCTCGAGTTTGCGCTGCAGCATCTCGTTGACGACGGCCCCCGGCAGCAGGCGGTCTTCGCCACCGACGGTGAGCCACAGGGCATCGCCCTGGCGTGCGGCAAGCAGCTCGCTGTCGCGGCCGAACGGCGAGACGAAGCCGCGGCTCGACAGTTCGAGCGGACCGACGGGCTTGAGCTGGCAGGCGTCGAGGCCGGCATCGAGCGTCTCGAAGTCGGTGCCGGTCGGGAAGCGGAAGAACGTCAGGTTGCGAAAGAACATTTAGGTCTCGGGATTCGTGATTCGTGATTCGTGATTTGCGGGAGCTGTCATGGCTGCCGTTGCGCCGCAACGATCGGCGCAGATGCGGCCTTCACTCGATCGACGGCCCGCGCGTTGAGCGCGTGGCTTCCGCAGACAGCGAATGCCTGTCAGCGGCTGGTTCGCACGCAGCGGCGGGTACGTGCACGACGAGGCCGCCGATTCCCAGCGCGGAGCGCTCACGCGCCTTCGTCGGCGTGCGAGTCGCCGGCGAGCCACGCGTTCGCATCCAGCGGCGCATCCGCGCGCGCGCCCAGCGAGAGGAAATCGAACAGCTTCGGATCGCTGAGCTGCGACGGGCGGATGTCGCCGAGGGCGCGCGAGATCGTCTCGATGCGCCCGGGCGTGTCGCGCTCCCAGGCGTCCATCATCTTTTTAACCTGCTTGCGCTGCAGGTTCTCCTGCGAGCCGCACAGGTTGCATGGAATGATCGGGAAACCCTTGGCCTGCGCGTACTGTGCGATGTCGTCTTCCTTGACGTATGCGAGCGGTCGGATCACGACGTGCTTGCCGTCGTCGCTCAGAAGCTTCGGCGGCATGCCCGAGAGCTTGGCGTGGAAGAACAGGTTCAGGAAGAACGTGGCGACCAGATCGTCGCGGTGGTGGCCGAGCGCGATCTTCGTGAAGCCTTCGGCTTCGGCGTATGTGTACAGCGCGCCGCGGCGCAGCCGCGAACACAGCGAGCACATCGTCTTGCCCTCGGGCACCACGCGCGTGACCACCGAGTACGTGTCCTGCTCGAGGATCTTGTAGGCAACGCCGATCGACTCGAGGTATTGCGGCAGCACGTGCTCGGGAAAATCCGGCTGCTTCTGGTCGAGGTTCACCGCGACGAGCTCGAAGCGCACCGGCGCCTTCTTCTGCAGCTGCAGCAGGATGTCGAGCATCGTGTAGCTGTCCTTGCCGCCGGACAGGCACACCATGACCTTGTCGCCGTCTTCGATCATGCCGAAGTCGGCGATCGCGCGGCCGACCTGGTGGCGCAGGCGCTTGGCGAGCCGGTCGGCCTCGTGCGCGCCGCGGCGCGCGCGCGGCACATGCGGCGCGGGTTCGGCAAGCGGCAGGGCGTCGGACGCCGGGTGCAGGGGCAGGATCGAGCTCATGGGCGAACCGGGCGGCGGCCGGCCATTCTACCGGCGGGGCCCGCGGTGTCGCTGAAGCCGGGCCGCGCTAAGCTGCGACGCATGCTCGAAAACGCATCGCCCACCGAGATCGCCCGCCGCCTGGCCGCCCTGCGCGAGGAACATCGAGACCTCGACGCGGCCATCGAGCGCCTCGCGCCGGATGCGCGCGCCGACCAACTTGCCGTGCTGCGCCTCAAGAAGCGCAAGCTCTGGCTCAAGGACTGCATCGCGCGACTCGAAAGCGCGCTGATCCCCGACGAGCCGGCCTGAGCCGACTCGCCGCAGGCGTCACACCGCCGGGGGCGCTGCCTCGCCGCGCGTGGCCGCCTCTGGGCTCACCTTCTCGATCGAGTGCCGCAGCTCGCGGCCAAGGATGACCTTGGCGTCGCGGGCCCAGGCGTCGAGGCGCTCGTCGAAGATGAGCTTGCCCTGCTCGTCGGTGCGCACGAGGCGCAGTTCGCGGGCTTTCTGGATGAAGCCGCGGAACAGGGTCTTGTCGAAGAACTCCGGCGCGGCCGGCGCGTAGAGCAAGCTCAGGCGCTGCGCGGCGAGCTGGCACAGCGTCTCGAGCTCGCCGGCGCTGAGCGTGCCGGGGCCGTTCTTGACGAGCACCGAGGTCGCGATCGTGTAGCGCTCGAACGCCTGCTGCAGGGAGTGGCCGATCGCGCGCAGGCGGAATACTTCGTCGCTCTGCGCCGCGTTGCGCGCAAGCACGCCGCTTTCGTCGTCGGCCAACTGCAGCAGGCCCTCGCTGATGAACAGGCCGATCGTGCGTTCCAGCCGTCCCACGAATGTGCCCTCGTCCCACGGCAGGAACAGCTCGGCCTGCAGGAACGGGTACACGCTGCGACCGAGCTCGAGCACGCGCGCGCGGCTCATGCGGCGGTTGTGCTGGAAGCAGCACGCGATCCACGCCGCAGCGGTGAACAGGTGCAGCACGTTGTTGCGGAAGTAACTCAGCAGCACGGCCTGTTCGGGATCGACCGCGAGCACGTCGCCCAGCGGATGCGCGGTGCGGCGCAGCACGCCGATCTCTTCGCCGTGGGCGACGATTTCGGCCGGCGTGTGCGGCGTGACCGTGACGCGGTCGGAGTACGGCAGCTCGTCGAGCACGCGTTTGGACAGCGCGATCTGCGCGAGCAGATCCGTTTCGGCCATCGCGTGCTTCGGTGTCGACAGCAACGCGAGTGCGAGCAGGTTGATCGGATTGACGTCGGCGGCGCGGTTGATGTTGACCTGGATGCGCTGCGCGAGCGTGTCGACGGCGGTCGCGAGCCATGCCGGCTTTTCGTCGTCGCGCAGCGGCGTGCCGGTCCATTCCGGCGCGCATTCGCCGAGCACGTCGCCGAGGCGGATCGGCTCGCCGAAGTTCACGACCACCTGACCGTAATTGCTGCGCAGCACGCGCGGGATGCCGGTCACGAGCTGCCAGATCGATTCTTTCTCTTTCGGCTTGCCGGTCAGCTCGTCGAGGTAGCTGCGGCCTTCCATGAGCTTTTCGTAGCCGATGTACACCGGCTGGAACAGCACCGGGCGTGTGGGTTGGCGCAGGAACGCGCGCACCGTCATCGCGATCATGCCGCCCTTCGGGGGCAGCAACCGGCCCGTGCGCGAGCGACCGCCTTCGATGAAGTATTCGATCGAGTAACCGCCGGAGACGAGCTGCGCGAGGTATTCGGAGAACACCGCCGAATACAGCGCGTTGCCGCGGATCGAGCGGCGCAGGAAGAACGCGCCGCCCTTGCGCAGCACGGTGCCGATCACCGGCAGATTGAGGTTGATGCCGGCGGCGATGTGCGGCGGCACGATGCCGCGCGTGTACATCAGGTAGCTCAGCAGCAGGTAGTCCATGTGGCTGCGGTGGCAGGGCACGTAGACGACTTCGAAGCCCGGCGCGTCCTGCTTGAGACGGTCGAGGTGGTGCACGAGCACGCCGCGGTAGATGCGGTTCCACACCGGCGTGAGGATGAAGCTCAGCGAGCGCACGACCGGGTGCGAGTAGTCGGCCGCGATCTCGTACGTCATTGCGTGGGCTTTCTTCCACGCATCGTCGATCGGCGTCTTGTCGCGGCGGGCCTGGTCGGCGATCGCGTCGCGCACCGGCTCGGCGGCCAGCACGCGGTCGACGAGCAGGCGCCGCGTCGACAGGTCGGGACCAATGACCGCCGCGCGGATCAGGCGGAAGTGCGTTCTCAGAACGCGCGAGAGCTTGCGCACCGTGCGCTCGGGCGGCAGGCCCTCATCGACGATCGCACGCAGGCTCACCGGCGGGCTGAAGCGCACGAGCGTGCCACGGCCGTTCAGGGCGATCGCGAGCAGCCGGCGGAAGCGGCCGACGAGCGTCCAGTTCTCCGAAAACAGCACCGAGAACCAGCCGCTGGACTTGTCGGGCGCGCGACCCACGAAGATCGACACGGGCACGAGCTGCACGTCGAACGCGGGATCGGCGCGGTGCGCCTCGAGCAGGCGCGCGAGCGAGCCCGAGTGCGTCTTTGCGGGCGGCGGCGAGTTCGTGATCGTCGTCGACAGGGCGGCCGGCAGCGGCGCGAGACCGCCCGCGTTGCGGCGCGAGAGCGCGACGTAGGCGCGCTTGCGGCCGACCGGGTCGCCTGGCAGCGGCTGCAGCGGCGACGGCAGGCCGGCTTCGCGGCAGGCGCGCTCGAGGATCAACGCATTGCTAAGCCCGTAGTCCTCGAGCACATAGCAGACCGGCCCCCCGGCGTACGCCTGCGGCGCGTGCTCAAGCGGCGCCTTGGGCTCGATCTTGAGCGTGACCCACGGCGCAATGATCCGGCCCAGCAGCCGCATCCACCACGACGGGCGGCGCGTCTGGCGCGGCTCGGCAGCGTCGATCGTGCGGCTCGGGTCGTCGACCGCGGCTGCGGCGTCAGGCGGCATCCCGAGCGGCAAGGTCGCCAACGGCGATGCGCCGTCGGCCGGTGCTGCGGGCGGCATCGCGGTCGCAACGTCGGTCACGTCCGGGCCGGGCGCTGCAGCGGCGTGCGACTCGCGCAGATCGGAGGCGGCCGACGCCTCGGGCGAAGCACCCGCGGCGTCGGGCGCCTCGGAAAACGGCAGGGGCGTTTGCTTGGGCATCGGCCGCATTATGCCGATTCGACCCGCGGCGCCCGCGCCGCGGGCTGATCAGGGTGCCGGGCGGTCGGCTTCCAAGCGCGCGTGGGCGAGCGTGTCGGTCAAGTACCAGCGGCCGTCGATGCGCTGCAGGTCGAGCGGCGTGTCGATCGCGCGTCCGGCCAGCGTGTACCGCAGTCGCACGCGTGCCCGGTCGCCGCGCTGTTCGACCGGCTCGACGCGCGCGTCCGCGAGCGCCGCATCCAGGTCGAAGCCGTAGTCGGCGAACACGTCCTTGACGGCGCCGAAGAACGGACCGAGCCGGCGCAGGCTGGCGTCGAGGCCGGCGTCGCGCATGGCGTGGGGCCCGGCCAGCCGCGTGCGGCGCGCGGCAGAGACGAGCCGCTCGATCGCGGGATTCGCCCGTCGCGCGTCGGCGAGCGCGGCGCTGCGGCCCCAGCTCTGCAGCGCGCCGGCCAGTTGCAGGTAATGCGCGCGCTCGGTTTCTCCGTAGCCGGGCTCGGACATCAGGTGCCGTTCGCCAAGCACGCCGAGCGTGTCGACGGCCGAGCGCAGCTCGGTGCGTGCGCCGGCGAACTCGCGGCGATAGGCGGCGCGCAGGCGGCGCTCGGCGCCGGGTTCGGCAAGCGCGGCGAGCGCGCCGGGCAGGCGGTCGTCGAGCGGAAGTTCGGTGAGCGGCCAGCGCGTGCGGTCCTCGCGCCAGGCGCGTTCGAGCTGCGCATACAGCGTCGGCGGAACCGCGTGCCGCGCGTAGACGTCGAGGTCGTTGCGCCGCAGCTCGCGCAGGCGCTGCTCAACCGCGGCCACGGGCCCGGGCGGCGCGACCGGCCGCGGCGGCGCGGGCGCGGGCGCGGCCGTGCGTTCACAGCCAGCGAGGGCGGCGAGCAGGCACAGCGCGGCGACGGTGGTGAGGCGGAGGATCGGCACGGCAGCTCCGGCGGGCGAGCCGCATCTTGTCCACGGTCGCGCCAGTGGACAAGCCAAGCCGGTCCCGGTTCGGCGAGCGGGCTGCCGGACCGCGTCCAAACCTGACGCGATTCGAGACCCAAGCCCGCGCGTTTTGTCACGGCCTTCACGTTAGTCGTGCAAAGCGCGACCGCAATCACGAAATATTGCGTCAGAAGCCTGGCGCGAGCGTGGAATACTTGGCACGTAAATTGCGAGATCCGTCGCATCCTTGGCGCCAGTCGCCCACGCCTGCCTGGAGTGTTGCCGTGAACCTGCTCAAAGCGTCCCTGCTGACCGCCGCTCTTGCCACCGCGCCGCTGGCGGCCCATGCCGAGTCTGATTTCGTCGACGGCGCAGGCAATGCCAGCGCGAAGCTCGACTTCCGCGTGACCATCCCGCGCGTGCTGTTCCTGCAGGTCGGCACCGGCACGAACAAGGCGGACAACACCGCCGTCGACCTGATCCAGTTCGCCCCGAGCGCTGCGGCGCTGGGCACGGGCGCCGTGGCCGGCACCGGCGGCGACCTGGGCAACGGCAGCGTCACGGCCAAGGTCCGCGGCAACAACGGCGCGATCCAGCTGACCGCGACCACGGCCGGCACCGGCCTGAGCAATGGCGATGGCGATTTCATTCCCTTCAGCGAGATCGACACGGCATCGACGCCGATGGCGTCCGGCGGCTCGGCGCTGCCGGCACCCGAGCTCGTCAACGGCGCAAGCGCGCCGGTCACGCTGACGCCGGCGTCGGGCAAGGTCGTCGACCTCGAGGCGCGCTGGACCTTCAGCTTCGCCAACAGCGCGATCTACGCGCCCGGCACGTACGGCGGCGCAGGCACCACCAACGGCGGCCGCGTCGTCTACACCGCCGTAATGCCGTAAGCGCTCCCACGGTTGGAAGCATTGCCATGGAACCGGCTGCCCAGCGGCCGGTTTCTTTGTTTCAGGAGTTCGATCGATGCTGCGCCCGAGCGCCCGGTTCGCACTGACCGCCCTGCTCGCCGCCGCCTGCGCGCCGGCGGCGGCGTATGTGGTGTCGATCAATCCAGGGCCCCGCTCCGCGTTCCTGCGCGTGGGCGATGGCGGGGCGGGCACATTCCTCGACAGTGATGGCAGGCCCGGCGAGTCCGGCGTCGTCAATCGCGTGTCGGTCACCGTGCCCGCGGCAGCCGTCGGGGCCGGGGCGCGGCCGATGTCGGCGAACACGACGCAACGCACCAGCTCGTACGACAGCTACACGTTCTGCGACGCCGACGAGGTCTATGTCGGCGGCTTCGTGCGCGGCAACAACGGCCTGTCCGACGGCGTGCTGATCGTCGACGCGCCCGCATCGCTCATCGCGGCGGACGGCCAAACGATCCCGCTCTCCCAGATCAGCTGGACGAGCACCGGCAATGGTGACGGCACCGCGGCGCAGCCTGTGCCCGCCGGCGCGTTCGACGACACCGCCGGTCCGCAGACGCTCGCGACCGTCCGTCGCAACACCTGGCGCGAGAGTTGCCTGCGCTTTTCGTACGCGAACGGGCAGGTCGTCGGCGCAGGCACCTACGAGGCGCGTGTGGTCTACACGTTGTCCGTGCCGTGAGCCGCCGCATTGCCCGGCTTGCGCTGCTCCTCCTTGCGGCGCCGCTGCTCGCCGGCGCCCAGACCGCGCTGCCGGTCGACGACCATGCGAGCGAAGTGCTCGGCGGCCCGTTGCGCATGCGCTGGGACACGCCCGCGGGGCGTCACGACGCATCGCCGACCGTCTCGGGCGAGGTCGCGGTGCGGGTGCGGCTCGACGTTGCGCCCTGGCAGGGCCGGCAGGCGCGCATCTTCATGACGCTGCCGCCGCAGGCGGGCACCCGCGTCGACGCGCACTGGACCACGCGCGGCGTGCTGCTCCCGGGCGCGCTGCGCGACGGCGAGCGTGCGCTCGTCTACGCCGGACCGCTGCGCGGGCCGCAGCTCGAGGACGTGCAGCAGCTCACGATCCGCGCTGACGGCGCGCGGCTTGTGCGCCCCGAACAACTGCATTTTGCTTTTGAAATCGAACTGGAGTCGCCGTGATCGTTTCGCGTCGCGCGCTGCGCGCAGTGGCCTGTGCTTGCGCCCTCGTCCCCGGCCTCACGTTCGCCCAGGGCTTTTCCGCGTTGGTCACGCCGCCGCGGTTCGAAGACCGCGTCGCGCCGGGCTCGACGTACCGGAACGTCATCGAGATCACGAACGTCTCCGACACCCGCGCCCGCTACGCGCTGCGCACCGCCGACTGGACGCTCGATCCCAACGGCGCGGCCTCATTCTCGTATGACCTGGCGCCCGGCAGCTGCCGGCCGTGGGTCGGCATCGAGGCGCCCGAGCTCGTCGTCGAGCCGAACATGAAGCGCCGCTACCGCTTCGAGGTCGCGGTCCCGGCCGATGCGCCGCAGGGTGAATGCCGGTTCGCGATCATGGTCGAGGGCGACCCGACGACGCTGGACGGCCCGGTGGCGATGCCGGTCGCCGGGCGCATCGCGGTGATCGTCTACGTCGGCGTCGGCGACGCCGCTCCGCAACTGGAGGTCAGCGGCGCTCGCGCGGCCGTCGTCGAAGGCCGCCGCGTGCCGGTGCTCGAGATCCGCAATCGCGGCGACGCGCACGGCCGGCTCGACGGGCTCGTCGAAGGGCGCGACGCGAGCGGTCGTCGTTACGCATTCACCGCGTCGACGCAGCCGATCCTGGCCGGCGAGACGCGCGCGATCGCGCTCACCGCGCAGAGCGACCGGCCCGATGCGCCGCCGCCGGAACTCGTGTTCCCGGTGACCCTGTCCGGCCAACTCGCGGCGGGCCGGCAGCACGTCGACGTCGAGACCACGATCGCCCCATGAGCGCCGGCGTGCCCGGCGGTGGCGGGCTGCGCAGGCGTGCGCTCGCGCTCGCGATGGGCGCCGCGCTGGCGGCGACCGGCGCGGCGGCGGCGCAGTCGCCGCGTCCGGCCGTGAGCGCGTCAACGCAACCGGCGCCCGTCGCAGGAGGCAGCGCGTCCGACACGCCGGCGGCAGCCCCGCCCGCGCCATACCGCGACCGCGTGATCGCGCCCGACCGCCTTGCTCCGCTGCCACCCGACGAAGACGCCCCGCAGCCCGGCGACGACGGGCTGCCGCGCTCACTGCGCGTCGAGCTCAGCGCCAGCCGCAACGAGCGCGGCGACGAGGCGTTCGACGAGCATGGCGTGGCCGTGAACGGTTTCTGGGAGAGCGCCGACCTCGGCGGCTTCTCGCTCGATGCCGCGTTGTTTCGCAGCGACCGCGAACGCCGCCGGGGCAGTAATGCGTTCGGCGGCAGCGCGACGCTCTGGCAGCGCGGCCTCGCGCTCGACGGCGACTGGCGCGTCGACAACGGCCTCGGCGTGCTGAACACCCCCGCGGTGCCGCTGCTGCGCACGCAGCCGCGCTTTTTTCTGCCGACCGCGCCATTTGTGGGCGCCAGCACCGACTGGACCCGCGGAACCACGCGCTGGCACGCGGCGCTCGGGCGCGCGGGCCTGTACACGGGCGCGCGGGTCGCCGGTTTCGACCCGGCCGACGGCCAGGTCGGGGCGCTCGGCGGGCAGTGGGCGTGGTCGCCCGCCTGGGCCGGCGCCGTGTCCGCGCTCGCGACCGAAGGCCGCATCGTGCCCGACGCCCAGGGCGAGGCAATCCTCGAGCCGGCCCGCACGCGCGCGCTGCACGCCACCGCCGCGTGGCAGGACGCACGCGATCGGGTGCAGATGAACCTGCTCGGCAGCGACAGCGATCTCGGCCGCGCCGAAGGCGCGTGGATCGACGCGAGCCTGCGCCGCGGCCGCCATGTGCACGGCCTGGGCCTATTCCGCCTCGACCCGGGGCTGCGCTGGGGCGCGCTGCCGATCAACAACGACGTCGAAGGCGGCTACTACCGGCTCGGCTACCAGTACGGACGCTGGGTGTGGAACCTCGGCGTCGATCGCATCGCGTCGGTGTCCGGCGCGGGCTTCGACGGCTCGTACGGCACCGGTTTCGCGCGTCGCCAGGCCAGCCCGACGCTCGGCTACGGCGCGAGCCTGTCGCTGCGGCGCGCGCCGGCGTGGTCGCACAGCGCGCAGCTGTTTGCCGACTGGCGCCACGCGCGCGGCCAGACGCGGCTGCAGTTCGACCAGGCCGACGGCGGCGAGGCGACGAGCTGGCAGCTCGGCCTGGACCACGCGTTCGATCTGCGCGCCGGCGCGCGGCTGTCGGCCTCGGCCGCCTACGGCGAACTGGCGCAGGACACCGGCGACCGCACCGGCACGACGACGCTCGCGCTCGACGGCGGGCGGGATTTCGGCGACGGCCTGTCGATCGACGGCACGGTGCGCTGGCTCAGCGCCGACGGGGTGCTCGCACGCCGCGGCCTGGACCTGCACCTGACCGCGAACTGGCGGCTCGCGCCGCATTGGACGCTCGCCTCGACGCTGTACCAGAACCGCGGCTCGCAACGCTCGCCGTTCGTGCTCGATCCACTGGTGACCGAAGTGCCGTTCATCTCAGTGCCGCGCGAGCGCGCCGCCTTCCTTACCCTGCGCTACGAGCGCGAGGCCGGACGCGCGCGCGGCGTGCTCGGCGGCGCGCCCGGTGCTGCCGCGGGCACGATCCGCGGCAGCGTGTTCTTTGACGACAACGGCGACGGCGTGCGCGCCGCGTCGGAGCAACCGGCGGCGAACATCACCGTCGTGCTCGACGGCCGCTACTCGGTGCGCACCGACGGCGCGGGCGAGTTCGAGTTTCCACGCGTCGCGACGGGCGCGCACCGGCTCACGGCGCAGGCCGACAACCTGCCGCTGCCGTGGGCGTTCGACGCCTCGGCCGAGCGCGAGATCGAAGTGCGGGTGCGCGACGCGGTGCGCGTCGACATCGGCGCCGTGCGGCCGCGCTGAGCGTTAGCCGGCAGGCGACGGCGACAGGCGACAGGCGACAGGCAAAGAAAAAGGAGGCCGAAGCCTCCTTCAAAAGCCCGGCGGACACCGGGAAGACATGGTGCATGGCGCCGGTCGAAACCGGACCGGGGCAGGTTAACGAGTCGTTAAACCTCACGCAACACTTTAACTTCACACGATGAGTGCTTGCCGTAGCAGGACCGTGACGCGCCGCTCAGCCGGTGATGACGTGCGGCACGAAGCGCGAGCCGTCCTGGGTGATCGGACCGGTGTCTTCGCGCAGGCCGATGCCGACCGCCGCGTCGGCGATCACCCAGCTGCCGACGAGCGGGTACTGGCCGTCGAAGCACGGCAGCGGGTGCAGCGCCTGACGGATGCGCGGCGCGTCGTCGTACGGGCCGTCGCTTGCGAGCCGCGCGCCGTCGGCCTGAACGAGCTCGACATTCGCGCCCTCGCGCGAGAACAGCGGCTTGCGCACCCAGCCCGGCGCAAGCGTCGCGCCGTCGTCGAAATGCGCCTCGAGCAGGTTCGGGTGGCCGCGGTGGCGCTCCCACAGCAGCGGCAGCACGCCCTTGTTGCTGAGGATCGCCTTCCACGCCGGCTCGATGAGCTGCACGCCGGACGCCTGCAGCTTCGGGCCGTATTCCTCGACGAACATCCACTCGAGCGGATAGAGCTTGAACAGCGTGCGGATCACGCGGTCGTCGAGGTCGGTGAAGTAACCGTCTGCGCTCATGCCGATCTGCTCGATCGCGAGCTCGATCGTCTCGATGCCGACCTGCTCGGCGCAGTCACGTAGGTAGCGCACGGTGCCGCGGTCCTCGGGCGAATGCTCGACCGCCGCGAAATGCACGGGCGTGCCGATGCGCTGCTCGCGCGCAAGCGTCGCAAACGCCTCGCACAGCGCGTCCTGGATGCGGTTGTACTGATCAGTGCCGGCCGGCAGCACGCCGCGCGCGATCTGCTGCTCCAGCCACAGCCACTGGAAATACGCGCTCTCGTACAGCGAGGTCGGCGTGTCGTAGTTGAACTCGTAGAGCTTGGCCGGGCCGGCGCCGTCGTAGCCGAGGTCCATGCGGCCGTACAGATGCGGCTCGCGCGATGCCCACGACGCGGCGATCCAGTCCCAGAACGGGCGCGGGATCGCGAGCCGTTCGAGCAGTTGCTCGGAGCCGACGACCTCGTCGACGAGCGCCATCGCCATGTCATGCAGCTGCTGCGTCGGGGCCTCCAGGTCGTCCTCGATCTGGCGCAGCGTGAATGCGTAATAGGCCGACTCGTCCCAGTACGGCGCGCCGTCGATCGTGTGGAACACGAAGCCGAGCGACTCGGCCTGGTCGCGCCAGTCCGGGCGCGGGTCGACCGCGATGCGCCGCATCAGCCGCCGGTCCCGCGGCTGCTGCCAAACCCGCCGCGCGCACTCGCGCTCGATCCGAAGCCCGATCGCGACACCGTGACCGCGCGCGCCGGCAATGCGACCTTGCCCTTGTTGCCGCTGACGTTGCCGATGCGGTTGCCGGCGAAATCGCCGTTCGGCTTGTAGTAACCGCCGCGGTAATCGCGGTACAGCGGCGACGCCGCGCCGACGGGGTAATAACCCCGCGGACTGAGCGCGCTGCCGATCAGGTAGCCCATCAGGAAGCCGCCCATCGGCGGGTGGTAGACGGTCTGGCCGCCCTCCTCGACTGCGACGCAGTTTTCGAACTGCTGGTCGCATTCGACCCGGCTTTCGAATCGCGGCGCGATGCGCTCGTGCTCGGCGCGCGCGGCGAGGTAAGCCTGCTCGCACTGTTCGACCGAGACCGTTTCCTGGTTCCGGCACTGCTCGACCGACGACAGCACCTGCCCGGTCGGCTCGCTTTCGCAGCCGGCCAGCACGACCGGCACGGTTGCGGCCATGAGCACCAGCCGCAGGTTGCGCGAACGCTTCATCGCAGCCTCCTTACGGCGTCATCGCCGCGGCATTGATCAGCCCGACGCTGATCGACACGCCGGCCGCGAAAATGCCGCCGGCGATGACGTTATCGGTGATCTCGTGCGAGATCCGCGGCAAGGCCGCGCGCGCGAGCAGGTAGGCGATCACCTGCACCGCGCAGGCGGCGGCGCCCCACAGCAGCGCGTCGAGCAGGTTCACCGAGTGGCTGATCGCCGCGTGCAGCGGCAGCGCGAGGCCGATCAGCGTGCCGGCGTAGGCGGTCGCGGCCGACGCATTGCCCGCGCGGATCAGCGCGAACTCCTTGTGCGGCGTGATCAGCGACACGAGCATGGCCGCGACGACGAGCACGCCGACACCGGTGCCGAGGTAGGCGAGGAAGCTCAGAAAGCTCGTGGCGGTCATTGGGGCGGCGTCCATCGAAGGTCCTTGTGCGAGGGCGGAGCGGGTCAGGTGATGTCGCGGTCGATCGATATCCATCAGGCGTTGAAACGGTATCGGTCGGCTGATGTCGAGTAGGGGTGATGTCGAGCAGGGGTGATGTCGACTAGGTGATGTCTAAGTCGGCGGTGTTGATGTCCAGGCCGATTGCATAGGTCACGAGGAACTCGGCCGGGCCGTAATCCTCGGCGGTCACGAGCAGGAACTCATCGCGCGCGAGCTCGGGCACCTCACGACGGTAGAGCATCGCGTAGTGGGTGAGGTCGTCGTCGCGACGCGGCGGATCATGGCGGTACAGCACCTCGTCGTAGATCACCGGCGGAATGCGCCCGCTGGCCTCGCCGCTGAAATCACGCTGCCACTGACGGCCCATGTACTCGATTGAGGGCGCGCCCAGATGCTCATGGCCGTGGATGAAGCGCTGGAACTCGGCCTGGGTCGGCGGGTTGACGGTCTCGACGAATACGAACGCCTTGATGCCTTCGATAAGCTCGCCGGCCGTGCTCACCTGCACGTACGCGTCGTCGTCGAGGTAGAAGCGGTGCAGCGCATGACCGGCGCCCAGATCGATGTGCCCGTACGCGGGGATGCCCTGGTGGCCTTCGGGCAACTGTACGGTCAGCGCATCGGGGTGCGCGCGGAACACCAGCGTGTCGAACGCGACGCGTCCGTTGACGCGGAAGCCCAGCGGCAACGGATGGCCAAGCGCGGACGGGTCCGGCAACGCGGGCGGCGTGGACTTGCCGCGCAGGCGGTCGAGCCAGCTCATGCGGCCTCCGTCGCAGCGGCGGGCCAACGCAGCCGTGCGGAATCGATGCGCGCATCAGCGAGGTAATAGAGCATTGAACCGGCGGGCACGCGGTCGTGCTCGCGCGGATTGAGCACGGGCTCGTCCGCGCCGGGCGCGCGGTAGCCGATCCACAGCGCGGACTGTGCGCGGAACGCCTCGGCGATGCGGTGGGCCTCGGGGGCACCGACGTCGTCAGGCACCGGCAGGCTGAACTGCGTGGCGCCGCCCGCGCTGAGCCATTGAGTTGCCACGAGCGAGCTGCCTGCGTCCTGCGCGGCGCGGGCGATCACGTCCACATGCAGCGGCCGCGTGCATTCCACGCAGGGGTAGTGGCTGCGCACGAGGCGCGCCGCGGTGTCGCCGTCGAAATGCGCGACCACGTGCGGACGCGGCTCGGCCGGCAGCTGCGCCATCACCGCGAACACGGCCGCGAGCGTCTGGTCGTCGCTGCCGCAGTGCACGATCGCGCGCGCAGCCCGTGCGAGCGCGGCGCGCTCATAGCCGTCGAAATCCGCATACGACTCGACTGCGACAAAGCGCATGCGGTCCGGCAGCGGGTTTTCCGCGATGCCTTCGGCCACGAGCACGATGCCTTCGTCGTCGGTGCTGCAGTCGCTGAGCAGCAGTTGCACGAGCCGGGCCGATTCACGCCCCCGCCAGCCCACGAGCACGGTGTGCCCGCGCATGTCCGCGTATCCCATCCGTCCCATCTGGTGTCGCCTCCAGAAGTTCAGCAGCGTCGCACTGGCCTTGCCGAGCGCAGACGCAAACAGCGCCACCGCGCCGGGCATCACGAAGAACGCAACGATGTAGCGCCCGGCGGTCGTCGACGGCGACAGGTCGCCATACCCAATCGTCGTCGCCGTGGTCATGTACCAGTACGGGTACGCGTCGATGCCGAGCAGCTTCGCCTCGCCCGCGAACGCAAGCAGCGCCCACGCGCTGAGCATGTGCAGCGCAAGCGCGGCGAGCAGCATCGCCCAGCTGAGCCGGCGCACGTGCGCACGCAGTGCGCGCACGAGGCGGCCGAGCACGAACATCAGCGCTTACTCGCGCGGCACGCGGTCGGCGTCGGTCGGCGTGAGCGTCGCGGTCAGCACCTTCTGGTCGTGGCCGAGCTGCTCGGCCGGCTTGTCGCGGAAACGATCGAGGATGTTGTCGACGCTGTGCGACTGGCCGAGCAGGCCGGCGCTCTTGAGCTTGGAGTTGAGGTCGTTGTCGCCGGTCTCGGCCTCGAGCTGCTGCGCGGCGATGAGGCGCGCGCCCTTCTCGGCCTGCTTGGCCTGGATGCGCTCGAGCGAATCCAGCGCCGTGCCGACCTTGCCGTTCGCGCCGGAATACCGCGCCGCCACCGCGCCCTGCGCGCGCTGCACGGCTTCGGTCGCCTTGACCGTGTCGACCTGCTGCTTGACGCGCGCGAGCTTGCGCTCGGTCTCGCCGATCGCGCTCTTGAGCGCGCGGATGCTCGCGTCGTACTGCGCGAGCGTCTGCACGTCCTGCTCAAGGTCGGTTTCCACGGCCGAGAGGCGCTCGGCCACTTCACGCGCGAGCGTCTCGTTGCCCTGGCGCAGCGCGCCGGCGATGTAGTTCTCGTACTCGGCCTTTTTGGCCTGGCGGTCGGCGCTGCGCGTGGCGAGCAGCTGGCGCTGCGCCATCACTTTCGTGAGCTCCTCCTTGGAGCGCACGAGGTCGTTGCCGGCGTCGCGGATTTCCTGGTCGAGAATCTTCAGCGCGTTCTTGTCGACCACGGCCTGGCCCGCCTCGTGGGCGCTGCCGCGGAACAGGGTGAGGATCTTCTGCAACAGGCTCATGCGTGCACCAAATAGGTCTGGAGGGCTTCGATCGCGTCGATCGCGTTCTCGGCGAGCGTGCGGACCTCGAGTTCGATCTGCTCGGCGCTCGAGTCGGGCGCGAGTTCGCCAAACACAATGTACGTGTCACGGCCGTTGATTTCGGTGAGTCCGAGGTTCGACAGCGGGTTCAGCGGGTTCAGGCGCAGGCAGGCCTCGTTGAAACCTGCGCGGTCTGCAACGCGCTCGGCCTCGACGAGCGGCGTGGAAACGAACACCTGCCGGTCGGTCAGCGCGATCGTGATGCCGAGGTCGCCGCAATCGGGCAGCGTCACCTGCAGCGCGCCGTCGACGGTCGGCACCTCCTCGACGCGATCGGCGCCGAACGCCGCCTCCAACCGCGTGCACAGCTCCTGCGTGGTCCAGCGCGACATGCCGTTCTCCGTAAAGTCCGCCCCCGGTTATAGAACAAGCGGACCGGGGCGGAAAGTGCGATGCGGCGCACGATGCACGGCGCGGCGCTCACGTCGGGCGGGGAATGGTAGACTGCCGCGCTCGGTCGCGCCTGCCCGCAGGCCCGCCCGGCGCCGCACCCGCGGCTTCCGACGACGGCTCTGCGCGCCAAGCGGCGCGTGCAACAGGTGGATTCGTGCGCAACTACGACCTCGAGTTCCTCAAGAAATTCTCGATGGTGATCGGCTTTCTCGTGCTGGTCACCCTTGGCCTGATCCTCGGATCGATCTACCTGCACGGCACGCTGCCGCGCGACGCGGACACGTCGTTCGCGCGCCGCACGTACCAGCGCATCGCGCCGGTGGGTTCGGTGTACGCGGGCGCGACCGGCGCCGCGGCGCAGGCTGCCGCCGCGCAGGCCGCTGCAGCCGCGGCCGCGTCGCAGGTCGCCTACGGCGGCACGCTCGACGGCTCGGTGATCTTCGGCAACCTCTGCGCGGGCTGCCACAAGTCCGGCGCCGGCGGCGCACCGACGCTCGCGCGCGGCGACTGGACCGCGCGCCTCGCGCAGGGCAACGAGGTGCTGTACCGCCACGCCATCGAGGGCTACACCGGCTCGGCCGGCGTCATGCCGCCGAAGGGCGGCAACCCGGCGCTCACCGACGAGCAGGTCAACGCGACCGTGGACTGGATGCTCGCGAACCTGCAGTAACGCGCCCCCGCGCTCGCGAATGCTCTTCGACGCCGCCTCCGGGCGGCGTCGTCGTTTCCGCGACCGCGCGCTCGCGCTCGCCCTCTTGGCACTGCGCCGCTGACGGTGCATTCACTGCGCTCCGTATCATGACGCCATGAACTCCCCCGCCTTTCCCACCGCCGACCTGGCGGCGCTCGCGCTCGACGGCCCGGCCGGCGCACTCGAAGTCACGGTCGAGCGACCGGACGCCGACGTGCCCGCGCGCCCGGTGGTCGCGGTCGTGTGCCACCCGCTGTCGACCGAGGGCGGGACGATGCACAACAAGGTCGTCACGATGACCGCGCGCGCCCTGCGCGAATGCGGCGCGACGACGGTGCGCTTCAACTTCCGCGGCGTCGGCCAGTCCGGCGGCACGTTCGACGACGGCCGCGGCGAAGCCGACGACCTGCGCGCGGTCGTCGCCTGGGTGCGCGCGCAGCGGCCCGACGCGGCCTTGTGGCTCGCCGGCTTCAGTTTCGGGGCGTACGTGTCGTTGTCGGTCGCAGCCGAACTCGCGCCGTCGCTGCTGTTTTCGATCGCACCGCCGGCCGGGCGCAGCTGGGACTTCGAGTCGATCACGCTGCCGACGTGCCCGTGGGTGATCATCCAGGGCGAGGCTGACGAGATCGTCGACCCGCAGGCAGTGTACGACTGGATCGATTCGATCGACGGCCTCGTGCCGGGACCGACGCTCGTGAAGATTCCCGAGACCACGCACTTCTTCCACCGCAAGCTCATGGACCTGCGCGGCGCGGTCAAGCACGCCGCGCGCGCGCACCTGCCGGAGCCGGCGCCGTGAGCGAGCAACGCCACCGCCCGCGCATGCCCGATTCCTCGCCCCGCCCGCCCGTGTCCTCGGCGGTGGAGACGCGTGCGGCCGGGCGGCCGTCGAGCGCGTACGCGGCCGGCGTTGCGCGCGGCGACTGGTCATTCGACGCGGCGCAGCAGTCCGCGCTCGACGAGCTAGACCGCCTGTACGACGCGCTCGTGACGCCGCCGCGGCGCGGCCTGTTCGACCGCCTCGGCGACCGCCTGTTCGGCCGCACCCCACCGCCGCCGACCGGGCTGTACCTGTGGGGCGGCGTCGGCCGCGGCAAGACCTTCCTGATCGACCTGTTCTTCGACGCGCTGCCGATCGAGCACAAGCGCCGCACGCATTTCCACCGCTTCATGCGCGAGGTGCATGCGCAGCTGCGCGCGCACGCCGGCGCGAGCGACCCGCTCGCGCTGATCGCGCGGCAGTGGCGCGACTCGCTGCGCGTGCTCGTGCTCGACGAGTTCTTCGTCAACGACATCGGCGACGCGATGCTGCTCGGCCGGCTGCTCGAGCGCCTGTTCGCCGAGGGCGTCGCGCTGGTGACGAGTTCGAACACCGCGCCCGAGAACCTCTACCTGCATGGCCTGCAGCGCGAGCGGTTCCTGCCGGCGATCGAACAGATCCAGGCGCACTGCGCCACCGTGCACCTCGACAGCCCGAACGATTACCGCCTGCGTGCGCTCACGCGCTCGCCGGTGTACCGCACGCCGCTCGACGAGCAGGCCGAGGCGTGGCTTACGACGCGGTGGATCGAACTCACCGCGGGCGCACCGCGCATCGACGGGCCGCTCGTGATCGACGAGCGCACGATCCCGGTGCGTGCGCTCGCCGAAGGGCATGCCTGGTTCGACTTCGGCGCGCTGTGCGACGGCCCGCGTGCGGCAAGCGATTACATTGAGATCGCGACCGAGTACCACACGGTGCTCGTCGGCGGCGTGCCGCGCTTCGACGGCCGCAACGACGATCCGGCGCGCCGTTTCGTGCATCTGGTCGACGAGTTCTACGACCGCCACGTCAACCTCGTGTGCACCGCGGCCGACACGCCGGAGCGGTTGTACGCAGGCGGCAAGCTGGACGGCGCGTTCGAACGCACGGCCTCGCGTCTGGTTGAAATGCAGTCGTCGGATTACCTCGCGCTCGAGCACCGCGGCTAGGCACCGATCGCCGGCAACGCCTCGCACCGACCTGCCCCGCTGCCGGTCGCGCCATCACTTTCCGCTCGCTCCGCGTCGGCTACAACGGCGCGGTCGCACGGCACCGGTGATCGATGGAAGCGCTCTGGCATCGCAACGCCACGGTCTATCAAGTGGACCCGTCCCTGTTCAAGGACGGCGACGGCGACGGCTGCGGCGATTTCGCCGGGCTGCGCTCGCGCCTGGATCACCTGCGCCTGCTCGGCGCGGACTGCCTGTGGCTGATGCCGTTCTACCGCTCGCCGTTCCGCGACGGCGGCTACGACATCGTCGACCACCTCGACGTCGACCCGCGCTTTGGCGACATCACCGATTTCATCGCGATGATGGAGCGCGCCGAAGAACTCGGCATCCGCGTGCTCATCGAGCTCGTCGCGCATCACACCTCCGACCAGCACCCGTGGTTCCAGGAGGCGCGATCGAGCCGCGACTCGCGCTTTCGCGATTACTACGTGTGGTCCGACGAGCCGGTCGAGACGGAGGTCGAGTCCGCGTTTCCGGGCGTCGAGGACGGCGTGTGGACGTGGGACGAGCAGGCGCAGCAGTACTACCGCCACGTGTTCTATTCGCACCAGCCCGATCTCAACATCGCAAACCCGCGTGTGCGCGAGGAGATCCTGCGCATCATGGGCTTCTGGCTGCGCCTCGGCGTGTGCGGATTCCGCATCGATGCGGCGTCGCACATGATGCGTTCGGCGAGCACCGCGGACCCGCGCGATGGCGGGCTGTGGTGGCTCGAGGAAATGCACGATTACGTGCGCCAGCGCAGCCCGACGGCGATCCTCATGGGCGAAGCCGACGTGGCCGTGCACGAGTATTCCGAGTACTTCGAAGGCGGGCACCGGCTCACCTGGATGCTCGATTTCTGGCTCAACAACCACACCTTCCTCGCGCTGGCGCGTGAGCAGGCGCAGCCGCTCATCGACGCGATCGACAAGCGCTCGTCGGCGCCGGGCTACTGCAGCCATCTGCAGTGGCTGCGCAACCACGACCAGCTCGACCTCGACCAGCTCAAGCCCGACGAGCGCGAGGACGTATTTGCGGCGTTCGCGCCGGACCCGGGCATGCGCGCCTACAAGACCGGCATCCGGCGCCGGCTCGCGCCGATGCTCGGCGGTGACGCGCGGCGCATCGCGATGGCGCATTCGCTGCTGTTCTCGCTGCCCGGCGTGCCGGTCGTGCGCTACGGCGAGGAAATCGGCATGGGCGAGGACCTCTCGCGCCCCGAGCGGCTCGCGGTGCGCACGCCGATGCAATGGAGCCGGCGCTGCAACGGCGGGTTTTCAGGCGCTGCGCCCGACGCGCTCGTCGTCGCGCCCGTCGACGATCCGCAGTACGCGTATCCGCGCGTGAACGTGGAGGCGCAGCAGGGCGTGCCCGGCTCGGTGCTCACCGACACGCAGCAGTTCGTGCGCACGCGCCAGGGCATGCGCGAGTTGATCGGCGAAGCGCGCGTGGTGGGCGTCGATGCGCCATCGGTGTTCGGCGTGCGCTACGACGAAGGCGAAACGGGCTCGGTCGCGGTGCTGTTCACGAACCTCTCGGACCGGCCGGTGTCGTTCGAACTCGACGCGCCCGATCTTGATCCGCTCGTGGACGTGCTCAGCGACCGGCCGTACCCGGAGGTGGCGGGCACGCCGCTTCGGATCGAACTTGACGGCTACGGCTACCGATGGCTGCGGCACGAGGAACTCACGCTGCCGCCCGGCCACCACGGGCGCGCGCCGCAACGCTGAGCGGCCGGGTCGACGCGGCCGGCTCAGTCCGCTGCGTACGCGATCGTCGTGATCAGGGCGTTTTCCGCCTGGCGCGAGTCGAGCCGCGTGTGCTGCACGACGATCGGCACGTCGGACTCGATCACGCTCGCGTAGGACGTCTCTTTCGGGATCGGCGCCGGCTCACTGAGCTCGTTGAAGCGCAGGTGGTGCGTGCGCTTGGCCGGCACGGTCAGGCGGTACGGGCCGACCGGGTCGCGGTCTTCGAAATACACGGTGATCTCGATGCGCGCCTCGCGCTCGCCCGCGTTGAGGATGCAACAGGTCTCGTGGCTCTCCATCGCCGGCGTCGGGCCGTGGCTGTGGCCCGGGATGTAGCCTTCGGCGATTGCCCAGCGTCGGCGTCCGATCGGGGTGTCCATGGCGTCTGTATGCCTCGCGTTGCGTGGGACGCGCCGAGGCTAGCCGCGTGCGTGCGACTCCGCCGTGAGCGTTGCGTCCGGGCCCGGCGGGCGGCGGCGCAGCCGCACGAGCAGCGCGTAGACGGCCACGAGCACCGCGAGCGCGCCGCCGATGGCCAGCCACTCGCGTGCGCTCAGCGTCGCGCAGATCGCGGCCATCGTGACCAGCGCGAGCAACGGGATCGCACCGCCGCCGGGCAGTACGAACGGCGTGCCTGCGCTGCGCAGCCCGAGCGCCTGCGCGCGCCATGCGGCAAGCGAGACCGCCGCAAACAGCAGGCAGATCGCGCCGCCCGAAATCAGCGCGAGCACCTCGAAATTCCCTGCGAGCGCGAGCCCCAGCGCCACGGTGGCATGCGCGGCCAGCGCGACGCGCGGCACGCGCCAGCGCGCATCGACGCGGTCGAACGCGCGCGGCAGATAGCCGTCGCGGCCGAGTGCGAACAGCAGCCGCGACGACGCGAACAGGTTGCCCATCAGAAAGCCCGTCATCGACACCGCGGCGGTCGCGAGCAGCAGACCGCGCCCCGGCGCCCACAGCGCGCCGGCGGTCTGCGCGATCGGCGCATTGCTGCCATCAAGTGCGGGGCCGAGCACGCCCTGGCAGACGACCTGGATGCCGACGTACAGCGCGACGACGAGCACGATTGCACCGAGCGTTGCGCGCGGCACGTGGCGGGATGGATCGCGCACCTCGCCACCGGGAATCAGCGCGGTTTCCATGCCCGAGTACGCGAACACAACGAACACCATCGACGCGCCGAGCGCGCCCCATGACAACGCATCGGACGTGAGCGGCGTGGACCATTCGATGCGGCCCCAATCGACGAACGCGAGCCCGATGAGCACGAGCGCGAACAGCGGCAGCAGCTTGAGTGTGGCAAGCACGTTGATCGTGCGCGAGCCGAGTTTCACGCCGTAGGCGTTGAATCCGAACAGCACGACGTACACGGACGCGAGCAGCGCCGCGCGCGCGACGCCGTCGCCGAACACCGGCCAGGCGTTGCCGGCCTGGTCGGCGAGCGCGGCGGCAACGCCGGCGCTCGAGGTGACGTTCGCGATCCACATCAGCGCGCCGGCCAGAAAGCCCGCGAACGGCCCGAACGCGGCGGATGCGTACATGTACGGCCCGCCCGTCGCATCGACGCGGCTGCCGACGGCCGCGAAACACAGCGCGACCGGAATGATCGCGAGTGCGCCGGCGAGGAACGCGACCGGCGCGGCCTCGCCCATGCGCGCCAGCAGCAGCGCCGGCAGCATGAAGATGCCCGCGCCGACGATGATGTTGACGATCGATGCGCCGAGCGCGAACGGGCCGAGCACGCGCACGAGCGCGGCTTCGCCGTGCAGCGGCGGACGGTCGGAAGCGGTCGCGGTCATCGGCACGGTCCGGCAGCGGTGTGGTGGCGCGAGCGTCGCACGGGCGGCGTGGCGTGTCGAAACGCCGCGCCGCGCGATCGCGTGGAGCAGGTGGCTTTAAAGCAGGTGGCGCAGCGCCGGCAGGTACTTCTCCGACGAGCCGGTGTTGACCGCGACGACGCGCTCGCCGGCGCGCAGCAGGCCGCGATCGAGCAGCTGCGGAATCGCGGCGATACATGCCGCGCCTTCCGGGCTGATCCACGCCCGTTGCTCGCGCCACGTGCGCGACAGCTCGGCGGCCATGTCCGCCTCGTCGACCGCGACCGCCGCCCCGCCGCTCGCGCGGATGATCTGCAGCACGCGGAAGTGGCCGACACCGCCCGGCACATTGAGGCCGAACGCGAGCGTCTGGCCCGCATCCACCGCCGTCGTGTCCTCGGCGCCGCTGTCGAACGCACGCACCAGCGGTGCGGTCTGCGTGCTCTGCACGCACAGCATGCGCGGCCGGCGCGAGTCGATGAGGCCGAGCGCTTCGAGCTCGTCCCATGCCTTCCACATGCCGAGCACGCCGGTGCCACCGCCAGTCGGGTAGATGATCGCGTCCGGCAGCGACCAGCGCGTCTCTCCGGGCGCGGGCTCCGCGAGTTCGAGGCCCAGGGATTTTTTGCCGTCGATGCGCCAGCCCGGCTCCTGGAATGTTGCGACCGAGAACCAGCCCTCGGGCACGTAGTGCTGCTTGAGGTACGCGCCGGCCTCGCGGATCGTCGGGCCGACGAGTTCGAGCTTCACGCGGTCCGGGTGCCGGTGCGCGGCCGCCGCGACGCCGCCGAGGATCGGCAGCGGCGTGTCGTCGGGCATCGCGACGACGACGGAAAGATCGCCCGCGAGCGCATAGCGCACGAGCGAATCGCCGGCGTTGCCCTGCGTGGGCACGCACAGCCGTGTGAGCCCGAGCCGGCGCGCCTGCGCGGCGACCATCGCCATGCCGCGGTCCTTGAAGCTCTGCGTCGGGTTTGCGCCGAAGCCCGCGTGCGGCTGGCCTTCGTCTTTCAGCTGTAGTGCGAGTTGACCCGCCTGCGCATGCGGATGAGTGCGCCAGTCGAGCAGCGGCGTGCCGCCACCGCCGATCGGCACGATATGCGCGGCGTCGCGCGTGTCGTTGACGTCGAGCGCCATGAGCCCACCAAAGCGCCACATGTCGCGGCGCGTCGGGTCATACCAGCGTGCATCAGGCTGCTCGGCGGCGAGGCGCTCGAGGTCGATCACCATCTCGACCGGGCGGCCGTCGACGGGATCGAGGTTCATCGGCACGTCGGCGTCGTATTCGACGCCGGACGCGAGGCCACGCAGGCAGCGGACGTAGGACATGGCACGGGCTCGGCAGGGCGGGCCTGCGAGTCTCGACGATCGGCCGCCGCGGCGCTTTGCCCGCTGCCGCGGCCGGCCTGTCTAACGCTGCCCGCGCTGCGGTCAGACCGCCTGGATCCTCAGCCCGCCTGCATCCCGATCGAGCTGCCGGCGCCAGTGGAGGACTGCGGCGGCGCCGCGTGCAGCGGCGCGACGACCGCGTCGTTGCCCGAGCGCACGATCGAGGCGTCATTGTCCGCGTACGTCGTGGTCGGCATGCGCGTGCTGTCGGCGTCGCCACGCTGCATGCGCTTTTGCAGCGTGCGCACCACCGCATCGGCGGTCATGCCGTAGACGAGATGGCCGACGAGGCCGCGCGCGTGCGCTTGCCATGGGTAGGCCCCGGGCTTTGCGGACCAGCCCATGAGCGGATTCATGAGCTCGTCCTGCAGCAGGAACATGCCCAGGCCGAATGCGGCGCCGCGGCCGCGGGTGATCGCCGGAAACTTCGAGCCGAGTGCGGCGTAGAGCATCGCCGGCCCAACGCCGATCATGTAGTGCGCGCCCTGCCCGATGCGGTTGATGCGCTCGCGCGACAGCGAGTGGCCGGTAAGTTCGGCGACCTGCTTGACCATCACCTGCGCGGGCGGCTGCCCGTCCGGGCGCACGGCTTGCGTGCGAAGACGCGCGGCGGCGTCCTCATGGCGGAAGTTGAAGTTGTCGACGCGGTCCATGACCCAGACCGCGGCCGCGCCCGCCAGGGCGCCGATTGCGAGGTTGGCCAGCGTGTGGCCGGACGAGGAGGACGTATCGGTGTCGGTGTGGTGCATCGTGGGCTCCGGAGGTTCGCAGGCCGCGCGCGCTGCCGGTGGCGTCGCGCCGACGGCCTTGCCTGGGGTGGGACACCCAACGTAGGCGGCTCACGCGAAACGCTCGATGATCCACGCGTGATCGCAACGCTAACCGAGCGCGAGCACGGGCGCACTGATTGGACAAGGGATGGGCGTTCGGCTCAGCGGCCCACGCGTCCCCGTGCGCCTGCCGGCACGCAGCGATAGAAGCCGCGGTAACCGACGTCGAGCCCGGCTGCCAGATGCAGGCGCGCGACCGCCTCCTGCCACGCGCCGTCGCTGGCTTCGGCGTCCGGTTTGACCGCCACCGTGATGCCGCCACCGCGCAGCGCGACGCCGCGCGCGGACTGCGACGTCGCGTCGAGCTGCACGAGTCGACCGTGGATCTTGACCACGCCCGCATCGGCGGTGGCCGCCAGAACCGGCCCGGCCGCCTGCGAGTAATGGAACATGCAGCGCCGTCCGGGGCCGAGCACGCGCTCGACCTCGGCGTTGTCGAACTCGCCCAGGTCGACTTTCGCGATCTCGGCGCTCGTGATCGCCTCGCGCGGCGACACGAGTTCGGGCGGTGCGGCGGGCTCGTTGAGCGCTGCGACCTTGCCCGCGCCGTCGTCGTCGAGCCGGGCGATGAGGTACTTCATCTCGGCGATCTCGCGGCGCTGCGCGGCGATGATCTCGTCGGCGAGCTTGCGCACGCGCGGGTCGGTGATCTGCGCGCGCTCGCTGGTCATCACCGCGATCGAATGGTGCGGAATCATCGCGCGCATGTAATCGACGCCGTCGACCGTCGACTGGCTGCGCACGATCCACAACGTCACCGCGAACACTGCGGCCGCGCCGGCGAAGATCGCGATGTTGAGCGCGCGCTTTTTGTACATGCCGAGCATGAAGCCCAGCATGATGATCGCCATCGTCGCGCCCATCAGCAGCGCCATCCACGCCCGCGTCTCGCTCCAGAACACGTGGTCGAGCGCGTAGGTCGTGAGGTACATGAGGCCGAACATCACGACCGTCGAGGTCGCGATCATCGCGGCGAAGCGCCAGTAGGACGATTGCATGCGGTGGCTCCTGTTATCGATCAGTGCGACGGGCCGTGGCCGCCGTCAGGATGCGGGTGACCCGCCTCGCCGTGCGGCTCCGCGCCATCGGCCGTCTTATGGCTCGGCTCAGAGGTCTCGGCGGCGCTGCCGTGCGCCGACGCCGCGTCGTGCGAATGCGCCTTTTCAGAGGCCTCGCCGGTGTCACCGTGCGTCGACGCCGCGCCGTGCGAGTGCGCCTCTGGATACGCGCGGTACTGCGCGGGCGTCATCTCGGGCAGCTGCTTCACGAACGCGGCGATGTTCCACAGCGTCGCCTCGTCGTGGTCCGCGCCGAATGCGGGCATGCCGGTGTACTTCAGGCCGTGCTGGACGATCCACTTCACCTCGCCGACCGACCACTCGCGCGCGGCGTCGGCCATGTTGGGCGGCAGCGGCGTCATGCCGTCCGCCCATGCAGCCCGGTCCACGCCCGGACCGGCATGGCACTGCTGACACATCGACTTGTACTCGCCGGCGCCCGCCGTGATGTCGACCGCCGCAAGCGCCTCACGTGTCGGCGCCTGCGCATGCTCTTGCACCGACGAGTGCATGGTGCGCTCGAGGAACCAGCGCACGCCTGCAATGTGGTCGCGGTTGGCCGCGATGTCGTAGACGCCCGAATACGCAACGGCGAGCGCGCCGGCGCACAGCGCGAGCACCGTGCCAATGACGCCAAGCGTCGCGCCGGCCAGCAGACCGCGGGACCGTTTCTGCATGTGCATCGCTCCGTGGCGCCCGCGCCGCCGTGCCGCAGCGCTGCGTGGGCCATGCCGCGCACCGTAGCGCGCGCGCGGTCAACGTGGGGTCGCGGTGCGATCAGAAGCCGCTGGGAAACGTATCGGGCGGTTCTTCACCGGCGTGCCACCGCGCGCCCGGTTCGAGCGGTTCGAGCGCGCGGGTCTCGTCGAGGTGGATCATCCAGTCGAACTGCTTCGTCAGCTGCGTGTGGAAGTAATGACTCATGCGCTCGGTCTGCGGGCGGTAGATCACGCCGATCGCGCGCTGCAGGCGCGGCGTCGCGAGGCCGGTCAGCGCGGGATCATCGAGACGCAGCGCGAACGCGGGCAGGCCGACCTCGTGGAACAGTGCCTCATAGCTGCCCGGCAGGCCGGGCCGCACACGCTTGTGGTGGGCCGGATCGCCCCAGTCATCGGCCGCGGTCACGCTGCCGCGGTAGGTGCTGAAGCCGACGAGCACCGCGGCGTCGCCGTAGTGCGTGCGCACGAGCTCGCCGAGGTTGAGCTCGCCGCGCGCGCCCATCTCGGTTGCGCGTGCATCGCCGAGGTGCGAGTTGTGTGCCCACACGACGATCTTCGCGCCGCCGTCGCCGTGCTGCATGAGCGCCTGCAGCGTTTCCATCATGTGCGTGTCGCGCAGGTTCCACGACTCGTTGCGGCCGCGGAACATGCTGCGGTAGTAGGCCTCGGCGTTCGCGACCAGGCGCGCGTTCTGCTCCGCGAAGAACAGGTCCTCGTCGCGGTCGCCGCCGGCGCGTGCAGCCCGGCGGCTGAGCTCTTCGAGCTGCTCGATGACGCCGTCCTCGCAGGACTCGCTGAGCCCGAAGCTCGCCGCATACCCATAGGCCTGCGGGTCCTCGCCGAAATGCTCGAAGCACGAGTAGCGGTCACGCGCGCGCCGGGCGGCGTCCGGGTCGGTGTCTTGCAGGTAATCGAGTACGGCAGCGACGGAACTGTGCAGGCTGTAGAGATCAAGCCCGTAAAAGCCGACGCCCGCGTTCCCAGCGCACCCGCGGTTGTGCGCGCGCAGCCAGTCGACGAACGCGAGCACCTCGGTGTTGCGCCACATCCATGTCGGGAAGCGCTCGAAGCCGCCGAGCGCGGCGTTCGCATCGGCGTCGTGCTCGTCGTCGCGCACGTAGCGGTTCACGCGATACGCATCGGGCCAGTCGGCCTCGACCGCGACCGCGGTGAAGCCTTTTTCCTCGATCAGACGGCGCGTGATCTCGGCGCGCATCGCGTAGAACTCGTGCGTGCCGTGCGAGGCCTCGCCGATGAGCACGACGCGCGCGTCGCCGATGCGCTCGAGCAGGGCGTCGTGATCGTGCGGCGTGCCGGTGAGGGGGTGCGCGACGGTGCGCACGGCTTCGACGAGTTCGACCTCGGTGGAGGCGTCGCGGCGGGTCATGGTCGGCTCCGGTGCGACGCGCAGGCGCCGCGGGCGGGTGTGCGGCAAATGCTCGATCCGCGCCGGTGAGCGCATCGCGAAAGCCGCCGTGGGCCGGCGCGCCCGATGCGGTCATGGCCGGCGATCAGCCCAGCACCTAGGATCGACCCGACCGACCCGGAGAATCCCGATGCGCCCGACCCCGTCCCTGCTGTGGCCCGCCCTGCTCGCCGCGCTGTGCGCGACCACCGCCGCGCATGCGCAGAGCGCGCGCCCCGAGGTCGAGGCCGCGACCCGCGCGGTGCACGATGAGGTCGTCGCCTGGCGGCGTGACTTCCACGCGCACCCCGAACTCTCGAACCGCGAGCAGCGCACCGCTGCGCAGGTCGCAAAGGCGCTCAAGGCGATGGGCCTCGAGCCGCGCACGGGCCTTGCGCACCACGGCGTGACCGCGGTGATCCGCGGCGGCAAGCCCGGCCCGAAGATTGCGCTGCGCGCGGACATGGACGCGCTGCCGGTGACCGAGCAGACCGGCCTGCCGTTCGCCTCCAAGGTCACCACGACGTTCAACGGCCAGACCACCGGCGTCATGCACGCCTGCGGCCACGACGCGCACACCGGCGTGCTGCTCGGCGTCGCGAAGGCGCTCGTGGCGATGCAGAAGGACCTGCCCGGCGAGGTGATGCTCGTGTTCCAACCCTCCGAGGAAGGGGCGCCCGACGGTGAACAAGGCGGTGCATCGCTGATGCTCAAGGAAGGCCTGTTCAAGGACTTCAAGCCCGATGCGATGTTCGGCCTGCATGTGTTCTCGACGCTGCCCGTCGGAACGGTCGCGGTGCGCGGCGGCCCGCTGATGGCCGCCTCGGACAAGTTCACGATCAAGGTCAAGGGCCGGCAGACGCACGGCTCGCGGCCATGGGGCGGCATCGATCCGATCGTCGCCGCGGCCGACGTCGTCAACACCGCACAGACCGTGGTGAGCCGCCGCACCGATATCGCAAAGCTGCCGGCCGTGGTGAGCTTCGGCGCGATCCAAGGCGGCATCCGCTACAACATCATTCCCGACGAGGTCGAACTCGTCGGCACGATCCGCACGTTTGACGAGGGCGTGCGCAAGGCGATCCACGCCGATCTCGCGAACGTCGCCGAGCATGTCGCCGCCGCGCACGGCGCGAGCGTCGAGGCGAGCGTGCCCGACAACGCGGGCAACCCGGTCACCGTCAACGATCCGGCGCTCACCCAGCGCATGCGCGCGAGCCTCGTGGCCGCGGTGGGCGCGGACAAGGTCATCGAGCCGCCGCTGCAGATGGGCGCGGAGGACTTCGCGTACTACGCGCAGCAGGTGCCGTCGATGTTCTGGTTCGTCGGCGCGACGAGCGAGGGCATCGACCCGCTCAAGGCGCCGAGCAACCATTCGCCGAAGTTCCTGCTCGACGAAGGGGCGCTCGATGTGGGCGTGCGCTCGATGCTGCAGGTCGCGCTCGATTACCTGCACGGCGGCGCGCAGCCGGTCGCGACGCGCGACTGAACCGACCATGCGGGCCTGCGATCGCGCGCCGCCGTGGCGCGCGATAATCGCGGCATGAACCCGCACGATCCTCATGGCGTGAACCCGGCCGGCCTGCCGCTCGGCCGCAGCGTCGACTACCCGCGCGCGTACGACGCGTCGCTGCTGTTTCCGATCGAACGCGCCGGCGCACGCCGCGAGCTCGGCCTCGACGGTGAGGCGCTGCCGTTCTGCGGCCACGACCGCTGGCACGCGTACGAGCTCGGCTGGCTCGACGCGCGCGGCAAGCCGATCATCGAAACCGCCACGTTCACGGTGCCGGCCGACTCGCCGAACCTCGTCGAATCGAAGTCGCTCAAGCTCTATCTGAACTCGCTCAACGGCAGCCGCTTCGAATGCCGCGAGACGGTCCGCGCGCTGATCGCGCGCGATCTGTCGCAGGCGGCCGGCGCGACGGTCACGGTCGCGTTCGGCCTGCCGGCGATCGACGGGGGTGCGAACGCGCAATCGATCGATGCGCTCGACGTCGCGATCGAGCACTACGGCCCGCCGCGCGCGGAGCTGATCGCGGTCGACGACGCGCTTGTGGAGGAGTCGCTGACGAGCGCGGTGCTGAAGTCGAACTGCCCGGTGACCGGCCAGCCCGACTGGGCCAGCGTGACGCTGCACTACCGCGGGCCGCGACTCGACCGCGCGGCACTGCTGCGCTACTTCGTCTCGTTCCGGGACCACTGCGAGTTCCACGAGCAGTGCGTCGAGCGCATCTTTCTCGACCTCATGCGGCACGCGCACTGCGAGGCCCTGTCGGTCGAAGCGCGCTACACGCGCCGGGGCGGGCTCGACATCAACCCCTGGCGCGCCACGCCGGGCTTCGCGATGCCGCAGCCCGGGCGCGACCTGCGCCAGTAGCGCCATTTGTTGCGTGTTTCACGGCCGTGCTTCACGCCGGCGAAATGCGCACTTAACAAGCTGAATGCGATGCTGGCCTCGACCCGGAGCCTGCCATCCCGCAGCCGCTCCACACTGGCTCTCTCCCGTCCGACGGGCTTGGGCGCGACTGCGAAGTCGCGCCTTTTTGTTTGGGTGATTCCGGCGGCGCGCCGCCTCTAGGCGACAGGCCTGACGCCGGCTCAACGCCGCGTCGCGCGCTCGATGAAGGTCCCGTCGAGGTAGAACCACCGCCCGCCCTCGCGCACAAAGCGGCTGCGCTCGTGCAGGCGCTGCGCGCTCGCGCCGCCGGCACGCCAGCGCGCGACGAACTCGACTTCGGCGCGGTCGCCGTCGGCCACGTGCGTGCGCACGTCGAGGCCGAGCCATTGCACGGCCTCATCGGGCTCGAGCGTGGCCGGCCGCGTCGACGCATGCCAGGTGTCGAGCACGTAACCGTGCCGTCCGAGCGCGTATGCGCTGTAGCGCGAGCGCATGAGCGCGGCGGCGTCCGGCGCGGCCTGACCTGCGTGCAGCGGCGCGCAGCAAGCGGCGTAGTCGCGGTCGGGCGAGCAGGGGCAGGCGGGCATGGCGCGGCGGATTCAAGAGGGCGGATTCAGCGGGTCGCGCAGCATGCCGCACGCAGCGCGATTACCCTACACGCCCTTTTTCCGCCGGTGCCGCCATGCCCGCTCCCCGCGTCCTGGACGATCAGCAGATCGAACGCCTGTCCGAGCTGCTCGAGCAGCGTGCGGTGCCGTACAAGGGCTTCAACCTCGAAGCGCTCGACGGCTACCTCTCCGCGCTCGCGGTTGGCCCCGACACGGTGCCGATGAGCGAATGGGAGCCCGCCGTGTGGGGCACACCGCCGCGCTGGCGCGATGCCGACGAGCGCGCCGAGGTCGAGGCGCTGCTGCTCGATCACTGGCACACGGTGACGCTGCGCGTGCGCCACGAGGGCGACGAGATCCCCGACGTGCTCGCGCCGCTGCTGTGGCTGCCCGAGGACGTCGAGGCCGAGCAGCCCGACGAGCTCGACGTCGGCCACGACTGGGCGCTGGGCTTTTTCCGCGGCGTCGAGCTGCGCGAGACGCAGTGGGAAGCGTGGCTCGACGCGGAAGAGTGGATCGACGAAATCTTCGAGCGCCTCGACCGCCTCGCAAGCGGCGAAGTCATGGGCGAGGACCCGACGCAGCCCGGGCAGCCGGTCGATTACCGCGAGCGGTTGGAGGTCGTCGCGAGCCTGCCGGGCATGCTCGCCGACCTGCACCACCACCGCATCGATGCGCTGACCCCACGTGAGCCGATCCGTCGCGACGCCACGCCGGACCGCAACGCGCCGTGCTCGTGCGGGAGCGGCCGCAAGTACAAGAAGTGCTGCGGCGCGGGGTAAGTCGCAGCCGGCCCCGTCCGTGCGCGGACGGGCCGCCGCACGCGCCTCTCGCTGCGTGCGGCCTTTGGTCTCCGCGGCGTATGCCGCACCTGCCTGGTTTGCGCCGCAATCGTGCCCGACCACCCCTGCCTCTCCTGCGGCGCGTGCTGCGCGCATTACCGTGTCGCGTTCCACTGGAGCGAGACCGAGCCCGCGCCCGCGTCGTATGTGCCGATCGAACTCACCACCGCGCTCGACCCGCACCGCCTCGCGATGCGCGGCACGCTGTCTGCGCCGGTGCGGTGCACCGCACTGAGCGGTGCCGTCGGGCGCGATGCGCAGTGCACGGTCTACGCGCGCCGGCCGAGCCCCTGCCGCGAGCTGCAGCCCGCGTGGGAGCACGGCGAACCGAGCCCGCAATGCGATCGCGCGCGCGTCGCGTACGGGCTGGCGCCCTTGACGCCGGAGGCGTGGACCGCCTGAGCGCCGGCCCGGCTCACGTGCCGTCTAAGCGGCCGGGCTAGACTGCGCCGCAGTTTTCGGAGGTAGCGTGCCCCTGCGATCCAGCCATCTGCCGACGCTCGGCATCGTCCTCGCGTTCGTGCTGCTGGCGCTGCTTGGCGTGCAGGCCAAGCGCACGCAGGACGCGCTGCTCAACGCGAACGCCCGAGTTGCGGATCGGCTTGAACTGCTCAGCGCGCTGCAGGGCACGCTCTCGTCCTTGCAGGACGTCGAGACCGGCATGCGCGGCTTCCTGCTCACCGGCGATGAGGTGTTCCTCGAGCCCTACCACCGCGGCCGCGTGCGACTGGTGCGCGAGCGGAGCGAGCTCCACTCGCGTCTTGCGCCGACCCCCGAGCACGCAGCGTTCCTCTCCACGCTCGACCAGGCGGTGGTGCGACGCCTCGCGCTCGCGGAAGGGAACGTGGCGTTCCGACGCACCGGCACGCTCGAAGAGAGCGCGGAGCGCGCGCGCCTGACCGCCGGCAAGCAGGCGATGGACCGCGTGCGTGCGCTGCTCGGCGCGCTCGAACGCGCAGAGCGCACGCAGCTGGTCGCGGAAGAGCAGGCGGTCACCCGCCAGCTCGAATCCGGGCGCCGGCTCGCGATCGCCGGCGGGCTGACGGCGATCGTGCTGCTGCTGTCGGCGCTGGTCGCGGTGAACCGCAACTTCGCGCTCCGGGCGCGGCTCACCGCGCGCGCGCAGGCCGGCGAAGCGCGTCAGCGCGCGATGCTGCAGGCGGTGCCCGACACGCTGTGGCTCGTCGACGAAGCGGGCGTGATGCACGCGCTCTCGAGCCCCGGCGCCGGCCGCGCCACCGCACTGCCGCCCGCGCTCGCCGACGCGGTGCGCGCGCAGGCGCCCTCGCTGCCGGGCAACGACGAGCTGCGCACGTTCAACTGGAACGACACTGACGGGCACGAGTACGAAGTCCGGCTCGTGCGCATCCCCGATGAAGGCGCGCTCGCGATCGTGCGCGACGTCACCGAGGCAATGCGCAACCGGCGCGACATCCTCGATCGCCGCGCGTTCCTGCGCAGCATCGTCGACACCGACGAGAACCTGATCTTCGTGCGCGACCCCGAAGGCCGCTTCGTGCTCGCCAACCTCGCGCTGTGCGATCTGCTGCACCTCGACCCCGCGCAGGTCGAAGGCACGCACGCCGATGCGCTCGAAGCGCGCGCGGTGATCGCCCCGCTGCTCGAGGGTGACGCCGCGCTCGTCGCCGGCGAGGCCGAATGGCGCCAGCTGCAGGTGCGCGTCGTCGACCTGCGCGGGCACGAAATGTGGCTGCAGCTCGTCAAGCGACCGCTGGAGCTGTCCGACGGGCGCAGGCAGGTGCTCACCGTCGCGGTCGACGTGACCGCGCGCCTGCGCGTGGAGCGCATGAAAAACGAGTTCATCTCGACGGTGAGCCATGAGCTGCGCACGCCGCTGACGTCGATCCGCGGCGCGCTCGGCATGCTCGGCAGCGGCATCGCCGGCCCGGTGCCCGACGACGCGCGGCCGCTGCTGGACATCGCGCACAAGAACACCGAGCGGCTCGTGCGCCTCATCAACGACATCCTCGACATCGAGAAGCTCGAATCCGGCCGCCTGCAGATGCAGCTGCGCCCGTGGCCGGTGCGCGGCTTGATTGAGCAGGCGATCGCGCAGAACCGGCCCTACGCGGTCGAGTTCGGCGTCGAAGTCGTGTTCGCGTCGGCCGCTGACGAGAGCACCGAAGTCGCCGACGACATCACCGTGGACGTCGACGCCGATCGCTTTGCGCAGGTCATGGCCAATCTGCTGTCGAACGCCGCCAAGCACTCGCCGCCCGGCGGCACGGTCGAAGTCGAACTCGTGCGAGCGCACGGGGGCGTGCGCGTGGCGGTGATCGACCGCGGCGAAGGCATCCCCGAGTCGTTCCGCGCGCACGTGTTCGAGCGCTTTGCGCAGGCCGACGGCTCGGACGTGCGGCGCCGCGGCGGCACCGGGCTGGGCCTGGCGATCACGCGCTCGCTGGTCGAGCAGATGCACGGCACGATCGGCTTCGAATCCGAGCTCGGCCACGGGACGCGGTTCGAGGTGTGGTTGCCGGTGTCGCGTGCGGTCGCGCTCGACCGTGCGGACGACGCCGTGGGCGACCCCACGCAGCCGCACCTCGTGCTCGTCGAGGACGATGCGGCCACCGCGGCGGAACTCACCGAAATGCTCGCGCGCAACGGCTTCGGCACGCGTGTGGCGACGACGCCGGCGCAGGCGCGGCGCCTGCTCGTCGAGCCCGGCGTGCGCGGGCTCGCACTCGACCTCGCGCTGGCCGGCGATTCCGCGCCCGCGTTTTTGCGCGAGCTTCGCGCACAGTCGCGCTACCGCCACCTGCCGGTGCTGCTGCTCGGCGTGCAACCGCCGGCCGGCGGCCGCGGTGGGCTGCGCGGCGGCACGGTCGGCGTCGTCGACTGGCTCGCCAAGCCGCTCGACCCCGAGCGGGTCGCCGCCGCGGTGCGCGCGTGCCTGCACGGCGCGCGTGCACGGCCGGACGTGCTGCACGTCGAGGACGACGCGGACCTGCGCGAGCTCGTGCGCACCCTGCTCGCCGGCGAGGCGCTGACGCTGCACAGCGCCGCCGACCTCGCGCAGGCGCGGCGCGAGCTCGCCCAGCGGCACCACGACCTCGTGATCCTTGACCTCATGCTGCCCGACGGCGACGGCGCGGAACTGCTGCCCGAGCTCGGCGCAGCGCGGCCGCCGACGCCGGTGATCATCTTTTCCGCGCAGGACGCGCCGCTGCCTGACAGCCGCGTCGTGCTACGCCGCCTGGTCAAGTCGCGCAGCGACGCGGCCGAGCTCGCTGCCCTGATCAAGACCAACCTGGAACACTGGCCCGTGTCGCAGCACGCGGGAAAGGAGACGCAATGAACACCCCGCCCGCCCGCGTGCTCATGGTGGAGGACGAGGAGGACATCGCGTTCATCGTGCGCTTCCTGCTCGAGCGCAACGGCTTCACGGTCGAGCACATGGCCGACGGCCGGCTCGCGCTCGAACGCATCGGCAGCGGTGCGGCGCCCGACCTCGTGCTGATGGACCTGATGCTGCCGTACCACGACGGGCTCGACCTCGTCGAACGGCTGCGCGCGCAGGCCGGCTGGGCCACGGTGCCGGTGCTCATGCTGACCGCAAAGGCGCGCGAGGCCGACATCGTGCGCGCGCTCGAGCTCGGCGCCGACGACTACGTGACCAAGCCGTTCCAACCCGAAGAGCTGCTCGCGCGGATCCGCCGCCTGCTGCGGAGGGCGCCGTGAGCCTGCACCCGGCGCTGCTCGCGTGCGCGCTGGTCGCGGCCACGGGCGCGCAGGCGCAGCCGCCGGCCGCTGGGCCGACGGCATCGGCTACGCCCGTACAAGCCGCGAGCGCGCAGCTCGCACGCCGGGACTGGGCGGCGGCGCGCACGACGCTCGAACAACACCTTGCGCGGTCGCCGGACGACGACGAAGCCCGCTTCCTGCTCGCCCGCGTGCGCGCCTGGCAGGGCCAGCCCGAGGCCGCGCTGCCGCTGTACCGCGCGCTGCTCGAGCGCGCGCCCGACAACGCCGATTACCTGCTCGGCTACGGGCTTGCGCAGCTGTGGGCGGGCCAACGCGACGCGGCGATCGCCACGCTCGAACGCGCGCACGCGCTCGCGCCTGACTACGCCGACGTCGACCGGGCGCTGGCACGGGCGCGCGCTGCGAACCCCGGGTCGAGTGCCGATCCAACCGCCGTCGCGAGCAGCCCCCCGACGGACGCGCCGCCCGCGGCTGCGGCGCGCGGCCAGGCAGCGGGGGCCCCGGCCGCGCCCGTGAACGGCGCAGCCCGGCCGTCCAATGCGCAGGCAATCGGCAGCGCGCTGACGCCCGCCGACCCGATGCAGGCTGCACCGCGGGCCGCGGCGGCCAGCGCGCTCACCGGAGTGACCGACGCCCCCGAGCGCCGTCGCTCGCTCGTGCTGACCGCGCGGCACGACCGCCTCGACCGCGGCCTCGACGACTGGCGGGCCTGGCGGCTCGACGCGGCCGCGACCGGCGGCGATCGCACCGGCGTGACCGGCGCGGTGTTCACCGAATCGCGGTTCGGCCTCGACGATCACGGCGTCGAACTCGGCCTGGTCGTGCCGGTGCGCGAGGGCTGGACCGTGCAGCCGCAGCTCGGCGTCGTGCCGGGGGCGCAGTTCCTGCCGCGGCGCTTTGGCGAGCTGCGCGTCGAGCACGTGTTCGGCGCGGGCTGGGTCGGCGCGGCGGCGGTGCGGCGCAGCGACTACCGCGACGTGCGTGTCGAGCGGCTCGCGCTCGGCGTCGAGCGCTACGTCGGCGCATGGCGCGCCGGCTACACGGCGACGGCGACCCGCCTGCGCGGCGTGCACGCGGTCGGCCACGACCTGCGCATCGCCCGCGCGTACGGGGCCGACGGCGGCGAGATCGGCGTGCAGTTCGCGGCCGGGCGCGAGGACGCGCTGCTGGGCACGCAGGTGGTCGCCAGCGACGTGCGCGCGTGGTCGATCGGCGGGCGCCATCCGTTGTCGAGCGCGTGGGCGCTGCGCTGGAACGTCGGCCACGTGCGCCAGGGCGCGCTGTACGCCCGCGACGGTGTCGCTCTCGGCCTGGAGCGGCGCTTCTGAACCCGGCACGGCGCACTGCGCCGGTCGACTGCCGCACTGAACTGAGCTCATGGACATCACCGCGATGCACTGGCTGCCCGCCGACCCCGCACTGCGCCTTGCGGCGCAGTCGGCGCTCGCGCTCGCGGCGGTCACGCTCGCCGTGCTCGTGCAGGTGCTCGTGCTGTCCGCGGTCGCCGCGCGGCAGCGCCGGCATCGCGACGCGTTCAACGCCGCGTGGCGCCCCGCGCTCGCGGTGGCGGGCCTCGACGACGACGCGCTCGATGCGGCCGCGCTCGCCGCCTTGCCGCCGCCGGTCCGGGGGCGCCGGACGTGGTGGCTGATGCAATGGAACCGCATGCAGCGGCAGGTGCGCGGCGCGTCGAGCCAGCGGCTCAACCGCGTGCTGCACCGGCTCGACCTGGAGCCGCAGGTGCGCCGCCTGCTGCGCGCGCGCAGCGTGCGGGCGCGCCTCGTCGCGCTCGAAGCCGCGCGTCACCTCAGCGACCCGGGCCATTGGCACGCGATCGAGCCGCAACTGCAGGCGCGCAACCCGTTCGTCGCACTCGCCGCCGCGCATGCGCTCGTCGCAATCGACCCCACGCGTGCAATGCAGCTCGTGATGCCGCTCGCGGTCTCGCGGGTGGACTGGGGCGTGCCCCGCATCGCCGCGCTGTGCCAGCAGGCGGGCCGTGAAGCGGTCACGCCGCCGCTGCTCGACGCGCTGGAGGCGGCGGATGCTGCTGGCCTGGATCGACTCGTGCCGCTGCTGCGCCATGCCGACCCGCGCCGCGCCGCGCCGTGGGCCCGCGACTGCCTCGCGCGCGACCCCGAGCCGCGCCACCGCGCCGGCGCCGTGCAGACGCTCGGCCAACTGCACGACCCGCGTGACCGCGACGCGCTCGTGCAGGCGCTCGACGACGAGGACGCCGCGGTCCGGCTGGTTGCGGTCGAATCGCTGCGCGCACGGCTCGGCCCTGACGACGCCGCGCTGCTCGTGCCGCGCCTGAGCGATCGCAGCTGGTGGGTGCGCCGCGCCGCGGCCGACACGCTCGTCGAGCTGCCGCGCATCGACGATGCGACGCTCGAGACGTGGGCGAATCAGGTCGAGGACCGTTACGGGCGCGAAGCGCTGCAGCGTGCGCTCGACGAGCGGCGCGGTCGCAACGCCGCGACCGCCACCGAGGGGCCGACGTCGTGACCGAGCGCATCATCCTTGCGACACAGATCTTCTTCATCGGCTACTTCGTGCTGCTCAACGGTGGCTACCTGCTGCTCAACGTGCTGTCGCTGTTCAGCCTGCGCAGCTACATGCGCCAACGCAGCGAGTACGGCACCGACGCGCCGTACCTCGGCATCGAACCGCCGATCTCGCTGCTCGTGCCCGGCTACAACGAGGAGGCGACGATCCGCGCCTCGGTGCGATCGATGCTGCAGCTGCAGTACCCGGACTTCGAGGTGGTCGTCATCAACGACGGCTCGAAGGACAACACGCTGCAGGTGCTGATCGACGAATTCGAGCTGGTCCCCCACCCCGAAATCGTGCGTCGCGCAGTGCCGCACCAGCCCGTGCGCGGCGTGTACCGCTCGCTGCGCTACGGCAACCTGCGCGTGGTCGACAAGGACAACGGCGGCAAGGCCGACGCGCTGAACGTGGGCATCAACCTCGCGCGCCATGCGCTGTTCTGCGCGGTCGATGCCGACTCGATCCTGCAGCGCGACTCGCTGCTCCGCGTCGTCCAGCCGTTCATCGAAGACGCCCGCACGGTCGCCGCCGGCGGCACGGTGCGCATCGCGAACGGCTCGCAGGTGCGCGGCGGCTTTCTGATCAAGTCCGGCCTGCCGACGAACCTGCTCGCGCGGTTGCAGATCGTCGAGTACCTGCGTGCGTTCCTGTTCGGCCGGCTCGGCTGGTCGCCCTTGAATGCCGTGCTCATCATCTCCGGCGCGTTCGGCCTGTTCGACCGCGCCCGCGTCGAGGCCGTGGGCGGCTACCGCACCGACACCGTCGGCGAGGACATGGAACTCGTCGTGCGCCTGCACCGCTACCACCGCGAGCGCCGCATTCCCTACCGCATCCGCTACCTGCCGGACCCGATCTGCTGGACCGAGTGCCCCGAAGACCTCGGCACGCTCGGCCGCCAGCGCAGCCGCTGGCAGCGGGGTCTCGCCGAAAGCCTGGTGTTCCACCCGCCGCACACGTTCGGCGCGCGCGGCGGCGCCGCGGCGTGGCTCGCCTGGCCGTTCATGGCGCTGTTCGAATGGGTCGGCCCGATCATCGAACTCGCGGGCTACGTGTTCATGATCGTCGGCTCGATCCTTGGCGTGATCTCGCCGGTCGCGCTGTCGATCTTCCTGCTCGTCGCGATCGGCATGGGCATCCTGCTGTCGGTCAACGGCCTGCTGCTGGAAACGATGTCGTTCCGCATCTACACCCGCAGCCGCGACATGCTGCTGCTGTTTCTCATGGCCGTGATCGAAAACTTCGGCTACCGCCAGCTCAACACGCTCTGGCGCGTGCGCGGCATGTGGCAATGGATGAGCCGGCGCAAGCACCAGTGGGGTGCGATGAAGCGCAGCGGCCAGTGGAGCCAGAACTAGCGGGCGTTTGCGACGCAATCCAGTCCGCTCAGTGCGATCGGCTGGGTCCTCATGCCGCGGCCGTGTTTTGCCCGTGACACCTTGAACCGCGACAATGCGCGCCCGCGCCGCGGCGCGTGTCCATGCGCGAGCGTACGCCGCGCCGTCTTTCCGCCCGATTCCGCGAGACCGACATGCCGAACACGCCGAAGATCCTCTACACGCTGACCGACGAAGCCCCGTTCCTCGCCACGCAGTCGCTGCTGCCGATCGTCGAGGCGTTCGCCGGCACTGCCGGCATCGCGGTCGAAACGCGCGACATCTCGCTCGCCGGCCGCATCCTCGCGCAGTTCCCCGAAGCGCTCGGCGACAAGGCCGTCAGCGACGATCTCGCCGAGCTCGGCGCGCTCGCGACGACGCCCGAGGCGAACATCATCAAGCTGCCGAACATCAGCGCCTCGGTGCCGCAGCTCAAGGCCGCGATCAAGGAACTGCAGCAGCAGGGCTACGCGCTGCCCGACTACCCGGAAGAGCCGGGCACGGATGCCGAGCGCGACACCCAGGCGCGCTACGACCGCGTCAAGGGCAGCGCGGTGAACCCGGTGCTGCGCGAAGGCAACTCCGATCGCCGCGCGCCGGCCTCCGTCAAGCAGTACGCGCGCAAACATCCGCACCGCATGGGCAAGTGGAGCGCGGACTCGAAGACGCACGTCGCGCACATGGACGGCGGCGATTTCTACGGCAGCGAGCGCTCGACGACGGTGCATGAAGCGACGAACGTGCGCATCGAACACGTCGGCAGCGATGGCGCGGTGCGCGTGCTCAAGCCGAAGGTCGCGCTGCAGGCCGGCGAGGTCATCGACGCCGCCACGATGAGCGCCAATGCGCTCACGGGCTTCGTCGATGCGCAGATCGCTGACGCGCGCGCGCAGGGCGTGCTGTTCTCGCTGCATCTCAAGGCGACGATGATGAAGGTCTCCGACCCGATCATGTTCGGCATCGTCGTCGAGCGCTTCTACCGCGAAGCGCTGGCCAAGCACGCCGCGGTGCTGGAATCGGTCGGCTTCGATGCAAACAACGGCATCGGCGATCTGTATGCGCGACTGCCGCAGCTCGATGCGAGCGTGCGCGAGACGATCGAGGCCGATCTCAAGGCCGTGTACGAGCAGCGCCCCGCGGTCGCGATGGTCAACTCCGACAAGGGCATCACGAACCTGCACGTGCCGAGCGACGTCATCGTCGACGCCTCGATGCCGGCGATGATCCGCGACAGCGGCAAGATGTGGAACGCCGCCGGTGAGCTGCAGGACACGAAGGCCGTGATCCCCGACCGCTCGTACGCGCGGATCTACCAGGCGGTGATCGACGACTGCAGGGCGAACGGCGCGTTCGACCCGGCCACGATGGGCTCGGTGCCGAACGTCGGCCTCATGGCGCAGAAGGCCGAGGAATACGGCTCGCACGACAAGACCTTCCGCATCGATGCGGCCGGGACCGTGCGCGTCGTCGACGAAGCCGGCACCGTGCTGCTGCAGCACGACGTCGCGCCGGGCGACATCTGGCGCATGTGCCAGACCAAGGACGCGCCGATCCGCGACTGGGTCAAGCTCGCGGTCACGCGCGCACGCCTGTCGAATACGCCGGCGATCTTCTGGCTGGACGAGAACCGCGCGCACGACACGCAGCTCATCGCGAAAGTCGAGGCGTACCTGAAAGAGCACGACACCAGCGGCCTCGACATCCGCATCCTCGCGCCGGTCGAGGCGATGAAGCTCTCGCTCGAGCGCATCCGCGCCGGGCAGGACACGATCTCGGTGACCGGCAACGTGCTGCGCGACTACCTCACCGACCTGTTCCCGATCCTCGAGCTCGGCACGAGCGCGAAGATGCTTTCGGTCGTGCCGCTGATGGCGGGCGGCGGCTTGTTCGAGACGGGCGCCGGCGGCAGCGCGCCCAAGCACGTGCAGCAGTTCGTCGAAGAGAACTACCTGCGCTGGGATTCGCTCGGCGAGTTCCTCGCGCTCGCAGCCTCGCTCGAGCACCTGGCCAACACGACCGGCAACGCGCGTGCGCAGGTGCTCGCCGATGCGCTCGACGTCGCAAACGCGCGCATCCTCGACGAGAACCGCTCGCCGGCGCGCAAGGTCGGCCAGCTCGACAACCGCGGCACGCACGTCTACCTCGCGCGCTACTGGGCCGAAGCGCTCGCCGCGCAGGACAGCGATGCCGAGCTCAAGTCACTGTTCGCGCCGATCGCCGGGCAGTTGACCGCGGACGAGTCGAAGATCCACGCCGAGCTCGTTGCGGTGCAGGGCCGGCCGGTCGACATCGGCGGCTACTACCAGCCCGACATCGCCAAGCTCGCCGATGCGATGCGCCCGAGCGCGACGTTCAACGCCGCGCTCGCCACGCTCAAGCGCTGACGGCAACCCATGCGCCGGCCGCATCGTCGCGGCCGGCGCGGCTTCGTGACTCAGGCGGCGCGGTCGTACTCGGCGAGCCGGCGCAGCACCGCGCGTTCGTGCTCGATCGTCGCCAGTGCCGGCACATCGTCCAGCACCGGCAGCGGCGGGCACGCCGCGCGCACTGGCGTCGCACGGCCGGCGCCGTAGCGGGGCCGGCGCAGGTCGAACGCGCCGGCGGCGCGGGCCGGTTCGAACATCCATTCGCTTTTGAACAGGCGCATCGCAGATCTCCTTTTCGGGGGCGCGGCAGGCAGGCCGCGGTCATGGGCTTTGACGCGGCGCAGGCTACGCAGCGCGCATGACACCGCTGCGCCAGCCGCGTTGCGGTGCGATGTCGGCCCGGTGTCGCAAGCGCGATGGTCCGCTCACATGCGCTCGCGGTACGCTCGCCGGTCCCCGACCCTCGGAGCCGTCGCATGAATCGTCTGCTGCTCGCCACGCTCGTCCCCGCCCTGCTCGCCGCCTGCGCCTCCACGCAGGATTCCCCGACGAACACCGCCTCGGCCGCCGAGGCGAACGCGGCTGCGACTGCATCCGCCCCCGCATCCGCGTCCGCCGTCGACACCGCCGCGCTCGACGCCGCGATCGCCGGTGACTGGCGCAGCGCCGAGAACCGTGCGCGCGATGCGCACCGCCACCCGCGTGAGACGCTTGCGTTCTTCGGCGTCGAGCCCGACGACACCGTCATCGAGATCACCCCCGGCGGCGGCTGGTACTCCGAAGTGCTCGCGCCGTACCTCGCGCGCGGCCAGTACGTCGCCGCGGTGGTCGACCCGGCTTCGCAGAGCAACGAGAAGGCACGGGCCTACTACACGAAGGCGAACGACGGCCTGACGGCGAAGCTCACCGGCGACGCCGCGCGCTTCGGCGGCGCGCGCACGGTCAAGTTCGACCCGAAGCAGCCGAACTTCGGCGCGCCGGGCTCGGCGGACGTCGTGCTGACGTTCCGCAACGTCCACAACTGGCGCATGGACGGCAACGCCGAGGCGATGTTCAAGGGCTTCTACGATGTGCTCAAGTCCGGCGGCACGCTGGGCGTCGTCGAGCACCGCGCCGCGGCCGACGTGCCGGCCGATGACAAGTCCGGCTACGTGGGCCAGGCGCAGGTGATCGCACTCGCGAAAGCAGCCGGCTTCGAACTCGCCGCGCAAAGCGAAGTCAACGCGAACCCGCGCGACACGAAGAACCATCCGAACGGCGTGTGGACGCTGCCGCCCGCCAAGCGGCACGAGGCGGCCGACGCGGCGAAGTACGAGGCGATCGGCGAAAGCGATCGCATGACGCTGCGCTTCCGCAAGCCGTGATGCGGACTGGGTGATCCACGAACGCGATCGGTACGGGTGAGTGCGGTGCATGCCAGCCGCGCCGGCTGTCTCGATCGTGCCCGCAACGGATCACCTTGGGTAATTCCGCCTCATGCTCGTCGCGTTCAACAAGCCCTACGGCGTGCTGTGCCAGTTCACCGACCGCAGCACGCCACCGCGGCCCACGCTGGCTCGTTTCGGCCTGCCGCCGGACGTGTATGCAGCCGGCCGGCTCGATCACGACAGTGAAGGGCTGCTGCTGCTCACCGACGACGGCACGCTCGCACATCGGCTCACCGATCCGCGCCACAAGCAGCCCAAAACCTACTGGGTGCAGGTCGAAGGCGATCCGGACGAATCCCACCTCGACGCGCTGCGCCGGGGCGTCGAGCTCAATGACGGGCGCACGCGCCCGGCCGGCGCGCGACGCATCGATGCGCCGACGCTGTGGCCCCGCGATCCGCCTGTGCGCTTTCGAAAGACCGTGCCCGACGCGTGGCTCGAAATCGAACTGCGTGAAGGCCGCAACCGGCAGGTGCGCCGCATGACCGCGGCGGTCGGTCTGCCGACACTGCGCCTGGTGCGCGCTGCGATGGGCGGACACCGGCTGGACGGGCTCGCGCCCGGAACATGGCGGCGCATTGATTGACGCTGCGCACTGCGGCCGCGTCCGGCTTCGCTTGCCGTTCACACCGTCTGGAGGGCGTATTCAGCAAGCTGACTTCATTCTGGATGAGTGGAAGATCGTTCTGTTAACGTTCGTCGTGTTTGCATGAGCGCTGCGCCGAATTCTGCGCGCGCGCCCGGATCAAAGGACGCCATGGCTGTAGCCGCCTCCAATTCGGGCAGGATTCTTGTCGTCGACGACCAGGCTGCGAACCTGCGCGTGGTCAGCATGCTGCTGACGCGTCAGGGCTACGAGGTCGCGACGGCCGAGTCCGGTGAGAAGGCGATCGAGTCCTACGGCGCATCCGAGCCGGACATGATCCTGCTCGACATGATGATGCCCGGCATGGACGGCTTCGAAGTGCTGCAGGCGTTGCGCAACCACGAGCGCCCGTTGCGCGCCCCGGTCGTGTTCGTCACGGCCGCGCACGATCGCGACCTGCTGCTGCGCGCGTTCGAAGCCGGCGTTGTCGACTACGTCACCAAGCCGTTCCTCCCCGAGGAGCTGCTGGCGCGCGTGAACGCGCACATCGGCCTCAAGCTCACCCGCGACCGGCTCGAGCGCGTGGCGCGCGAACGCGAAGAACTCGTCAATCTCGTCGCGCACGATCTCAAGAACCCGCTCACGAGCGTGCTGTTCGCAAGCGATCTGCTGCGCAGCAATGGCTGCAAGCCCGAGCGCAAGCCGCGCTACTACGAAATGATCCACGAGAGCGCGACCGACGCGCTTGGCTACATCCGCCATTACCTCGAAAGCCGCGCCGGGCAGCAGAAGGCGGCGCAGACCAAGGCGTCGGCGAGCCTCGCCGAGACGTTCGACTGGCTGCTGCGCCGCTATGAAATGCAGCTCGAATCGAAGGGTCTGCGCGTCAAGCTCGTGCCGCCGCCGCGCGATGCGCGCGTTGCGATCGACGAGCGCGTGTTGCGCCAGGTCAGCGAAAACCTCGTCACGAATGCAATGAAGTACGCGCCGGGCAGCGAACTCACGCTGATCGGCCGGGCCGGCGCGCCGGGTTTCTGGCAGCTCATCGTGGCCGACCGCGGGCCGGGGATTTCAGCCTCGAAGCAGCGCGAGCTGTTCAAGCCGTTCGTGCGCTTGCACGAAGAGGCGAACGACGATGGCGTGTCCAGCGGTCTGGGGCTGTCGCTCGCGAAACAGATCATCGTGAACGCCGGCGGCCAGCTCTGGTACGAAGAACGCAAGAGCGGCGGCGCGCGCTTTGTGATCGAACTGCCCCAGGCGTAGCGCAGCACGGCTGGACCGTCCGAGCGCACCACCTGCGTGCGGATCAGCCGCGCCAGCTCGACTCGATCTCGATCGGCGCCCGTGCCTTATCGCACGTCGGGTGCATCGGACAACGCACAGTGACCCGCAGCGGCGAAGCCGCCTCGCGGCTCAGGCGCAGCTAATCCACGCTATCAATAGACGCGCTGGCAAGTGCTCGCTCGGGCACACGCATGAAACTAGCGCCAAACGAGCGGACTCGTTCGGCGCATCGTTGAACGTTATCGCGCACTTCCGGACACCGCAGGCTGCGGATGCCCGGTCACCGATCACTTATTGCGTCGCGTTCGGCGTGCTGTCGTTGCGTGCGCCACCGCGTGCGCCGCCCCGCTTACGCGATCGTGCACCGGCGGACGCGTTGCGACGGCCGCTGTGGTCACGCTCGCCGTTCGCGTTGAACTGCGCATCGTTGCTCTGGCTCGCATCGATGCGGCGCGAGCTGCGCTCGCCGGCGATGATCGTATTGCCCTGCTCGGCGCGCGCGCTGCGGCGCTTGGCTGCGTACCACAGCAGGCCTGCGCCAGCGACGGTGGCGACGGTCACGGCGGGGTGGCGGCGCAGGAACAGGCCCGCAACGCGGACACCGGTCTTCGCGGCGCCGAGTTTCGTGCCTGCAGCAAGCAGCGCATTGGCGCTCGGCACCATGAACTTGAGGTTGTCACCGACCTGCTTGGCGCGGCCGATTGCACGGTCGGTCATGGAGGGCTGTCTGAACCACATGGCGAAAATCCTGCAGCGGGAGCGGAAGCCAGTGTCGAGCGGCCGTCGTTGAAGCAGCGTGAGCGGGGCTTGCATTGCATCTGAGCGCACCTGCTGCAGCGCGAGCTCAGCTCTCGACGCAATGCACCGCGGTAACACCCAAGAGCGCCCATGCGACGGCCTGCTGCGGCCGGTTACGTCCCCCGCGGCTTCGCCCGATGTGTGGCGGTTGCGCTCCACGGATCGTCGGGCCATGGGTGCCGTGGGTAGCGACCTTTCATTTCCTTCTTGACCTCGGGGTACGTGCGTTCCCAGAAGCCGCGCAGGTCCTGCGTCACCTGCAGCGGGCGGCCGGCAGGTGAGAGCAGGTGAAGCGTGAGCGGCACACGCCCATCGGCGATGCGCGGGGTGTCGGCCAGCCCGAACAGCTCCTGCAGCTTGACTGCGAGCACGGGCGCAAGCGACGTGTCGGTTTCGGCGTCGAACGCGTACTCGATGCGGCGCTCCATGCCCGACGGCACGACGGTGCGCACCGGCGCGAGCGCGTCGATGCGCGTGCGCAGCGACCAGTCGAGACCGGACTTGAGCGCTTCGGCCAGCGCGGCTTCGTCGATCGAATCGAGCCGCGTTTTCCCGGCGAGCGCGGGCGCGAGCCAGTCGTCGAGCGATGCGAGCAGTGCAGCGTCCGAAAGATCCGGAAGTGCTTCGCCGAGCTCGGACATCCACGCGCGTAGGCAGCGCACGCGTGCACGCCATTGCACGAGGTTTTCGGTCCACGGCAAGGCGTCGAGGCCGAGATCGCGCACGGCCTCGATGAGCGCTTCGGCGCAGCGTGCAGGATCGGGCTTCGCAAGCGGGCGACGCTCGAGCACGATGCGGTCGAAGCGCCGTTCGCGCACTGCGGCGACGCCGCGCGCCGCCGCGTCCCAGACCACGCGGTCCTCGCTGACGAAGCGCTGCGGAAACTCGCGTGCGAGTCGCGCCTCGTCGACCGGCGCGCCGCGCAGCACGCGGGCGTCGCGCGCCTCGTCGCGCAGTTCGCTGATGACGATCCACGGCTCACCGAACAGCGCACTGTCGTCAAACAGCTGCGCGCTGCGACCGTTCGACAGCGTGTAGCGGCGCGGATCGCTGGGATGCTGGCGTGCGATGCGATCCGGGAACGCGTGTGCGAGCACGTCGCCGAGCGCATGCGCGGGCACGCTCCCCGGCGGCGGCGCATCAAGGCGCAAGCGACGACGCCATTGCTTCGCCGCCTGATCGAGCGCAGCGAGCGCCGAACGCGAGGCATCGGGCGCGATGCGACCGGCACGGAACGCCGCCAGCGCCTGCCAGCGATCGATGAGCGCATCGGAGCGGCTGCGCAGCGGATCGCGCGCTTCGATCAGCGCAGCGACATCGCAGGCGAGCGCCTGCTCGCGCGGATCGGTCGGCGCAAGCAGCATCGCGGCGAGCCGCGGGTGCGTGCCGAGCGCGAGCATGCGCCGGCCAAGCGGTGTGAGCGCATCGCGATCGAGCGCGCCGAGCCGCTCGAGCAGTTCGCGCGCGGCCGCGAGCGCGCCGGGCGGTGGGGCGTCGACGAAGCGCAGATCGCTCGCGCCCCAAGCCGCGAGTTCGAGCGCGAGGCCCGCAAGTTCGACCTGCGCGATCTCGGGCCGGCGCTGCGGTTCGAGCCGCTGCGACTGCGGCCACAACCGGTACGCCCAGCCGTCGGCAACGCGGCCGGCGCGGCCGGCGCGCTGGTCGGCCGAGGCCTGCGCGATCGGCACCACGTCGAGCCGCGCGAAACCGCTGTTCGGGTCGTAGCGCGGCTCGCGCGCGAGGCCTGCATCGATGACCACGCGCACGCCGGGCAGCGTCACGCTCGACTCGGCGACATTCGTCGCGAGCACGACGCGGCGCGCGCCGTCGGGTCCCGGCTGCAGCACGCGCGATTGCTGCTCGATCGGCAACTCGCCGTGCAACGCGAGCACGTCGACGTCGGCCGGCAATGCGGCGCTCGCGAGTGCGCCATCGACGCGCGCGATCTCGCGCTGGCCCGGCAGGAACACGAGCACGTCGCCTGCGTGCTGCCCGAGTGCGTGCTCGACCGCGCGACGCGCGTGGTGCTCGAGCGCCTCGTCTCGGCGCGCCGGAAAGTGCGCGATGTCGACGGGGTAACTGCGCCCCGCGCTCGACAGGCGCGGCGCATCGAGCCACGACGCGAGCCGCTCGCCGTCGAGCGTGGCAGACATCACCACGATGCGCAGGTCGTCGCGCAGCTGCGCCTGCACGTCGAGCGCAAGCGCAAGGCCGAGGTCGGCCGCCAGGTGGCGCTCGTGGAATTCGTCGAACAGCAGCGCGCCGACGCCGTCGAGCGTCGGGTCGTCCTGGACCATGCGCGTGAGGATGCCCTCGGTGACGACCTCGATCCGCGTGTCGGCCGAAACGCGGTTCTCGAAGCGGATCCGGTAGCCGACAGTCCTGCCGACCTGCTCGCCGCGCTGGCGTGCCATGAACGTCGCGGCCGCGCGCGCTGCGACCCGGCGCGGTTCGAGCATCACGATTTTCTGACCGCGCAGCCACGGCGCATCAAGCAGCGCCGGCGGCACCTGCGTGGTCTTGCCCGCGCCGGGCGGCGCTTCGAGCACCAGGCGCGGGTGCGCGTCGAGGCTCGCGCGGATCGCAGGCAGCAGGGAATCGATCGGGAAAGGCACGGTGTCGAGAACCGGAGGCAAGGTGCGGCGCAGCGGCGGCATTGTCTCAGGCGCTGGCGGCCCCGGAGGTATCCTTGCGCCCCGTCGCGCGGCCCGGCTTGCCGACCCGCCCCGCTCCAATCCGTTCGCAGGTCCCGTCCGTGCATCTCATCGACATCGGCGCCAACCTCACCCACGAATCCTTCGATCGCGACCGCGACGCCGTGCTTGCGCGCGCGCGCGAGGCCGGCATCGTGCAGATGGTGATCACCGGCGCAAGCCGCGAGCATTCGCCCAAAGCGCTCGAACTCGCGCAGGCGCATCCGGGCTTTCTGTATTCGACTGCGGGCGTGCATCCGCACCATGCGGTCGAATACACGGCCGAGTGCGATGCCGAGATGCGTGCGTTGATCGCGCACGATGAGGTCGTCGCGGTCGGCGAATGCGGGCTCGACTACTTCCGTGATTTCTCGCCGCGGCCGGCGCAACGCCGCGCGTTCGAGCAGCAGCTGCAGATCGCGGTCGACACGGGTAAGCCGCTGTTCCTGCACCAGCGCGACGCGCACGAGGACTTCGTCGCGATCATGCGCAACTTCGAAGGCAAGCTCGGGCCGTGCGTCGTGCACTGCTTCACCGGCACGCGCGAGGAGGCGTTCGCGTATCTGGATCGCGACTGGCACATCGGCATCACCGGCTGGCTCTGCGACGAGCGGCGCGGCCAGCATCTGCGCGAGATCGTGCCGCACCTGCCGCTCGACCGGCTGATGATCGAGACCGATGCGCCGTACCTGCTGCCGCGCACGCTCAAGCCGATGCCGAAGGACCGCCGCAACGAGCCGGCGTTCCTCGCGCACATCGTCGAGGAACTCGCGCGCGACCGCGGTGAGCCCGTCGAGACCGTGGCCGCGCGCACGAGCGCGACCGCACGCGAATTTTTCCGCCTGCCCGCGCCATAAGCGACACTTCGCCGGTCACATACCGGCCCGTATCCTTGGCGGTCGCGGGCGCAGCGCCCGAGCGATTCCGAGGAACACGATGATCCGACACTGGGCGGCCGCGGCATGCGTGTGCGCGGTGCTTTCCGCATGCGGTTCGCGCGATGAGGCGCCGGCGGCGGACGCCGCGCCGTCGTCGCTCGCGGTCACTGTGCAGCCCGCGCGCATGCGTGAACTGCCGCGCACGATCGCGGTCTCGGGCCCGGTCACCGCATGGGAGGAGATGCAGCTCGGCGTCGAACTCGGCGGCCTGCGCGTGACCGACCTGCACGTCGACGTGGGCGAGCGCGTGCGCAAGGGCGAGCTGCTGCTCGAACTCGATGCGCGCACGGTATCGAGCGAGCTCGCGCAGGCGCGCGCCGCGCACGCGGAGGCGCAGTCCGGGCTCGAACTCGCGCAGGCCAACCTGCGCCGAGGCGAAACGCTCGGCAAGGAGCAGCTCATCAGTGCGAGCGCGCTCGACGAACTGCGCGCCGCGCGCACGCAGGCGCAGGCCCGCGTCGCGACCGCCCGTGCCGCGGTTGATGCCGCGCAGTTGCGGGTCGACTTCACCCGCCTGCGCGCGCCCGACGACGGGATCATCTCCAAGCGCCTCGTCGAGCCGGGCCAGGTCGTCGCCGCAGGCAGCGAACTGCTGCGATTGATCCGCGACGGCCGGCTCGAGTGGCAGGCCGAGCTCGCGTCCGACGAAATTGCGCGCGTGTCGGTCGGTGACCCGGTGACGCTCGACGCGCCCGGCGGCGCGGTCGCCGAAGGCCGCGTGCGGGCGGTGAGCCCGGGCGTCGACGCCACCACGCGCACCGGCACCGTCTACGCCGACCTGCCCGACCCCGAAGGCCTGCAGATCGGCCAGTTCGTCCCCGGCCGCATCGCAACCGGCGCCGGCCAGGCGCTCACCGTGCCGGCCGCGGCCGTCGTCGAGCGCGATGGGTATCCGTACGTCTTTACGGTCGGCCGCGATGGCGTCGCCAAGCGCCTGCGCGTGCGCACCGGCACGCGCGCCGGTGAGGTGATCGAAATCCTCGACGGCCTCAAGCCGGGCACGCCGGTGGCCGTGCGCGGCGTGGGCTTCCTCGGCGACGGTGACCGCGTGCGCGTGGTCGCCGAAAGCGCCGCAACGCCCGCCGCGAACCCTGCGCCGGCGGCGCCATGATCAACGTCTCCGCGTGGGCGATCCGCCGGCCGCTGCCGGCGCTGATGATCTTCTTCGTGCTGTGCTTGGCCGGTCTGTGGGGCTTTGTGAAGCTGCCGGTCGCGCGCTTTCCCGACATCGCGTTCCCGATGGTCACGGTCACCGTGCCGCAGCCGGGCGCGTCGCCGTCCCAGCTCGAGACCGAAGTGACGCGCCTGGTCGAGGACCAGGTCGCCACGCTCAACGGCGTCAAGCGCGTGGTTTCGACGGTCACGGAAGGCGCGAGCACGACCGCGGTCGAGTTCGAACTCGAAACCGACCTGCCGACCGCGCTCGACGATGTGCGCGACGCGGTCAGCCGCATCCGCGGCGACCTGCCGCAGGACATCCAGGAGCCGATCGTCAGCAAGGTCGACATCGGCGGTGCGCTGATGACCTACGCCGTCGCGTCCGAGCGCATGGGCGTGGACGAGCTCAGCTGGTTCGTCGACCGCGAGGTCGCGCGTGCGATGTACGGCGTGCCGGGTGTCGCGCTCGTCTCGCGCCAGGGCGGCATCGAGCGGCAGATCCGCATCGACCTCGACCCGCAGGCGCTGCTCGCGTACGGCGTGACGGCCGGTGAGATCAGCCAGCAGATCGCGCGCAGCCAGGTCGAGCGGCCCGGCGGCCGCGCCGAACTCGGCGACAGCGAGCAGGTGATTCGCACCGTCGGCACTGCGGCGGACGCGCAGGCGCTGCGCAACTTCAGCATCCCGTTGCGCGACGGCCGCGCGGTGCGACTCGGCACGCTTGCGCGCATCACCGACGCGGCCGCCGATCCGAGCCAGGTCGCGCTGCTCGACGGCCAACCGGTGGTCGCGTTCTCGCTGTCGCGCTCACGCGGCTCGAGCGAGCTCGAAGTGGCCGAGGGCGTACGCGAGGCATTGGCGCAGCTGGAGGCCGCGCATGCGGGCGTGAAGTTCCAGCTCGTGACGTCGATGGTCGAAGAGGCCGAGCGCTCGTACGAATCGTCGATGACGATGCTGTTCGAAGGCGCGCTGCTCGCGCTGATCGTCGTGTGGCTGTTCCTGCGCGACTGGCGCGCGACGTGGATCTCCGCGCTCGCATTGCCGCTGTCGATCATCCCCACGTTCGCGGTGATGTACTTCTTCGGCTTCACGCTCAACCTCATCACCCTGCTCGCGCTCAGCGTGGTGGTCGGCATCCTCGTCGACGATGCGATCGTGGAGATCGAGAACATCGTGCGCCACCTGCAGATGGGCAAGCCGCCGCTGGAGGCCGCACGCGAGGCGGCCGACGAGATCGGCGTGGCGGTGATCGCGACCTCGCTCACGCTCGCCGCGGTGTTCGTGCCGGTCGCGTTCATGCCGGGCATCCCCGGCAAGTTCTTCCGCGAGTTCGGCTGGACGGCCGCGGCGGCGGTGCTGTTCTCGCTGCTCGTCGCGCGCCTGCTCACGCCGATGATCGCGGCGTACCAGCTCAAGCCCAAGCCGCACGTGGAAACCGAGGGCCCGTTGATGCGGCGCTACCTGCGTCTCGTCGATGCCGCGCTTCGCCACCGCTGGATCACGCTCGGGGCGGCGACGGTGTTTTTCTTCGGCTCGCTCGCGCTGATCCCGTTCATCCCGACCACGTTCATTCCGTTCTCCGACCTCGGCCGCAGCAACCTCAGCCTCGAGCTGCCGCCGGGCACGCCGATCGAAGAGACCGTGCGCGTGTCCGAACAGGCGCGCGCGCGGCTCGCGTCGATCCCGGAGTTGCGCCAGGTCTACACGACGATCGGCTCGGTGCTCGACATCGGCGATCCGGGCAAGACCGGCGTCGGCGAAGCGCGCAAGGCGACGCTCGTGCTCGACTGGGGCCCCGAGGGCGATCGCGACCGCGGCCAGAAAACGCTCGAGCGTCTCGCGCGCGCGAAGCTCGCCGACCTGCCCGGCGTGCGCGTGAGCTACATCAGCTCCGAGCCGGGCGAAACGCTGCAACTCGTGCTCGCGAGCGACGACCCACGCCGCCTGCAGGACGCATCGATCCAGCTCGAACGCGAGCTGCGCACGCTGCAAGGGCTCGGCAGCGTGAGCTCGTCGGCGTCGCTGCTGCGGCCCGAACTCGTGATCCGCCCGGACCCCGCACGCGCCGCGGATCTGGGCGTGTCGACCGCCGACATCGCCGAGGCCGCGCGCATCGCGACGAGCGGCGATTACACGCAGCGCCTCGCCAAGCTCAACCTGCCCGAGCGCCAGGTGCCGATCCGCGTCGGCTTCGCGCAGGACGCGCTGGCCGATCCCGCGCTGATCGGTCAACTGCGCGTGCCCGGAGCGAACGGCCCGGTGCCGCTGTCGGCGGTCGCCGACATCGAGCGCGGCAGCGGCGCGGCGCAGATCTCGCGCTACGAGCGCCAGCGCAACGTCACGTTCACCGCCGAGCTCAACGGTCGGCCCCTCGGCGAAGTGATGGCCGAGGTGCAGCAGCTGCCGACCGTGCGCGACCCACCGCCGGGTGTCGTGTTCCTCAACACCGGCGATGCGGAAATCTTCATCGAGCTGTTCACCGGCTTCCTGCTCGCGATGGCGGCCGGGCTGGTGTGCATCTACATGGTGCTGCTGCTGCTGTTCAACCACCCGCTGCAGCCGATCACGATCCTCGCCGCGGTGCCGCTGTGCGCGGGCGGCGCGTTCGGCGCGTTGCTGATCACGCAGCACCTGCTGTCGCTGCCGGCGTTGATCGGCCTGCTCATGCTGATCGGCATCGCGACGAAGAACTCGATCCTGCTCGTCGATTACGCGGTGATGGCGGAGGACGGCCTCGGCATGAGCCAGCACGATGCGCTCGTCGACGCCTGCCGCAAGCGCGCACGCCCGGTGATCATGACCACGCTCGCGATGGGCGCCGGCATGCTGCCGATCGCGCTCGGCTTTTCGGGCGATTCCAGCTTCCGCGCGCCGATGGCGGTCGCCGTGATCGGCGGCCTCATCACCTCGACGCTGCTGAGCCTGGTCGTGATCCCGGCGACGTTCACCGTGCTCGACGATCTCGGCGGATGGATCAACGCGAAGGTGCGCGGCAGGCGGGCCAAGCCCGCGACGCACTGACGGCGCGGGCCGCAACGCGGCCCCGCCTCAGCTGCGCAGCCCGATCCCGCGCTTGAGCAGCCACAGGCCGAGCGCCGCGAGCGCGATGACGAACGCGAACATCAGCGCATACGCGATGCCGACCGGCACGTCGCTGTGCCCGATGAGGCCGTAGCGGAACGCGTTGACCATGTAGAAGATCGGATTGAGGTGCGTCGCCGCCTCGGCCCACGCCGGCAGCAGCGAGACCGAATAGAACACGCCGCCGAGGTACGTGAGCGGGGTGAGGATGAACGTCGGCACGATCGCGATGTCGTCGAACTTCTTGGCGTACACCGCGTTGACGAAGCCGGCGAGCGCGAAGATCGTCGCCCCGAGCAGCACGGTGCTCAGCGTGACCAGCGGGTGCGGGATGCGCACGTCGGTGAACAGCAACGCGATGCACAGCACGATCGCGCCGACCATGATCCCGCGCAGCACGGCGCCGGTCACGTAGCCGAGCAGGATCACCCAGTGCGGCATCGGGCTCACGAGCAGCTCTTCGACATGGCGGCCGAATTTCGCGCCGAAGAAGCTCGAGGAGATGTTGCCGTAGCTGTTCTGGATCACGCTCATCATGACCAGGCCGGGCACGATGAAGTCCATGTACGGCAGGCCGTCCATCTTGCCCACGCGCGAGCCGATCAGGCCGCCGAAGATCAGGAAGTACAGCGTCATCGTGATCGCCGGGGGCACCAGCGTCTGGCCCCAGATGCGCAGGATGCGGGTGATCTCGCGGCGCACGATCGTGCCGAGCGCGACGAAGTTGCGCTGCGCGACCGAAGACTCGGCGTGGGGCGTGGTGTTCATCGAAGGGGCATTCCTTGAAAGTCGCCTCACGCGACCGGCTGCGGCGCGGGCTGCGCGGTGCCGTCGGGGGCGTTGTCGCCGGTCAGCCGCACGAACAGCTCTTCGAGGCGGTTGCTCTTGGTGCGCATCGAACGCACGCAGATGCCGGCCTCGCCGAGCGCGGCGAACACGCGGTTGAGGTCCATCGCGCGCGGCATTTCGATGTCGAGCGTGTGATCGTCGGTCGCGACGAGCGTGACGCCTTCGATCGCGGGCAGCGTATGCGGCAGTCGACCTTCGATGTCGAGCAGGAAGCCTTCGACGTCGAGCTTGGCGAGCAGCGCCTTGATCGGCCCCTGCTCGACGATGCGCCCGCGATCGATGATCGCCATGTTGCGGCACAGGTGTTCGGCTTCCTCGAGGTAGTGCGTGGTGAGGATGATCGTCGTGCCGGCCTCGTTGATCTCGCGCAGCGTCTTCCACATGCCGCGGCGGATCTCGATGTCGACGCCGGCCGTGGGCTCGTCGAGGATCAGCAGGCGCGGCCGCGTCATCATCGCGCGGGCGATCATGAGCCGGCGCTTCATGCCGCCCGACAGCGTGCGGCTCATCACCGTCGCCTTTTCCCACAGCTGCGCGCGGCGCAGCTCCTCTTCGGCGCGCACGAGCGCCTCCTCACGCGCGACACCGTAGAAACCCGCGTAGTTGACGAGGATGTCGAGCGGCTTCTCGAACATGTTGAAGTTGATTTCCTGCGGCACGAGGCCGATCAGGCGCATCGCCGCGCTGCGGTTCCGCACGAGGTCGGTGCCGAAGATGTGCACCTGGCCGCTCGTGGGGTTCACGAGCGAGCTCACGATGCCGATCAACGTCGACTTGCCCGCGCCGTTCGGCCCGAGCAGCGCGAAAAAGTCGCCGGGCATGACGTCGAGCGACACGCCCTTGAGCGCCTCGACACCGGTCTTGGCCCCGTCGCGGGCGTAGGTCTTGCGAAGGTCGTGGATCGAAAGTGCGGGCGCCGCGGGCGCGGCTGCCGGAATCTGGGTCATCGGGGGACAAGCCTGTGCCGCAAGCGGAACGGCGATGCCGGTAGTATAGGCGGCCCCGTGGCGGCGCTCCGGCCACGCAGCGTTGCAGCAATCGCCCCGTGGCCATCCAGCACTTCCCCCTCAAGCTCGTGTCGCGGCGCATGCTCGCGCCCACCGTCGGTCATTACGTCTTCGTGCGCGACGACGGCGCCCCGCTCGATTTCATCCCGGGCCAGTTCATCCAGGTGCATTTCCAGTACGGCGATGGCACCGCGACGAAGCGCAGCTATTCGCTGGCGACGATCCACGATCACGCGCTCGGTCCGGGCGAAGCGGTCGAGATCGCGGTGAGCTACGTGCCCGGCGGCGCCGCGACCGCATTGTTCGAAGGCCTCGACATCGGCGGCGTGGTCGACGCGAGCGGGCCGTTCGGCCGCTTCTGCCTGATGCCGCAGGACGCGAACCGCCGCTACCTGCTGATCGGCACCGGCACCGGCGTCACGCCGTACCGCTCGATGCTGCCCGAGCTCGAGCGGCTGATCGGCGAGCGCGGCGTCGAAATCGTGCTGCTGTTCGGCGCGCGCAACCCGACCGAGCTGCTCTACGGCGACGAGTTCCGCGCGTTCGCGCATAAACACCCGGACCACTTCCGCTTCGTGCCGTGCTTCTCGCGCGAGCTGCCCGAGCCGGGCTCGGCGCAGGCGCATGCGGACGTGCGCCACGGCTACGTGCAGCAGTTCCTGGCCGAATTCGCACCGAACCCGGACAGCGACATCGCCTACCTGTGCGGCAACCCGAACATGGTCGACGCGTGTTTCGAGGCGCTGAAAGGCCACGGGCTCGCGGTGCCGCAGGTCCGGCGCGAGAAGTACGTCAGCAGCAAATAGGCGCCGATCCGCGGGGGCCCTCCTGGGGCCGCCCCCAGCCTGCGTCACGGCCGGCTTGCACGTGCGGCGGACGCCTGCATCGCCTTGCCCCGCCGGCGCCCGGTCGTTCCGGCCTCAACGCCGACGCTGCCCGCTGCGCATGCACCCGCGGGTGGCGTTGCACGCCGGCAAGGCGGCCGCAACGCACCCTCTCCGACCGGGCGGACACCGCACGCGCGCAGGCACCCCTGCCATCGGTCAGGTTTTTCCGGACTTGGCGGTCTGTCATCCTCACAGGCGCTTTGCCGGGAATGAAAGGGGACCCATGGAAGCCGTACGACTGCTGGCCGTCGCATTGACGACGGCGTGCCTGCTGGCCGGCTGCGACACGCCGGACACGCAGGATGCAAAGACCACCGGCGCGGCCGAACGCCGCTTTGGCAGCATCACGTTCGAGCCGTGTTCGCTGACCGGCCCGATGAGCACCGAAAGCGTCGAGGCGCAGTGCGCCCGCTTCGCGGTGCCCGAGGACCGCGCCAAGCCGGACGGCCGCAAGATCATGCTCAACATGGCGTGGCTGCCGGCCACCCAGGAAGGCGCGGCCGAGCCGGACCCGGTGTTCCTGCTCGCCGGCGGCCCGGGCCAGGCCGCGACGGAAGTGTGGCCGCAGATCGACGGCGCGTTCGCCGCGGTGCGCAAGAACCGAGACGTGATCCTCGTCGACCAGCGCGGCACCGGGCAGTCCAATCCGTTGGTCTGCAACGACGCGAAGGGCGAGCCGGCTGCCGTGGCCGAGGCCGACACCGGCGGCGCGAGCCTGGCGGAACTCGCGAAGCAGTGCCTGGCCGGCCTCGACGCGGACCCGCGCTTCTACACCACGACCGAGGCGGTGCAGGACCTCGAAGCCGTGCGCGCCGCGCTCGGCGTCCCGCAGGTCAACCTGATCGGCGTGTCGTACGGCACGCGCGTGGCGCAGCAGTACACCGCGCGCCACCCCGATCGCACGCGCACGATCGTGCTCGACGGCGTCGCGCCGAACGACCTCGTCGTGGGCGGCGAGTTCGCGCGCACGTTCGACCGCGCACTCGCGCTGCAGGAGGCGCGCTGCGAGCAGTCCGCGGCCTGCAAGGCGCGCTTCCCGACCGGCCTGCGCGCGCAGCTGCGCCAGCTCAAGACGAAGCTGCAGGCGGCGCCGGTGGAGGTCGACTACCGCGACCCGGGCACCGGCGAGGTCAAGCGCGGCACGCTCACCGCCGACACGCTGACCGGCCTGAGCCATGCGTTTTCGTACATGCCGCAGCTCGCCTCGCTGCTGCCTGTGGTCATCGACGAGGCGGCGAAGGGCGAGTACGGCCCGTTGATGGCCCTGTCGAAGCTCGCTGAAGCGTCGATGGGCGGGCAGATCGCACGCGGCATGCAGCTGTCGGTGATCTGCGCCGAGGACGCCGACCGCTACCGGCCCGACCCGGCCGACGCCGACACCGTGCTTGGCGCCGAGCTGTCCCGGATGTTCTTCGAGACGTGCACGGTGTGGCCGAAAGGCACGCGACCGGCCGGCTTCAACAAGCCTTTGGAATCGCCGGTGCCGGCGCTGCTGATGTCCGGCGAGCTCGATCCCGTCACGCCGCCCGAGTACGGCGAGCGCGTGCTCAAGGGGCTGCCGAACGGACGCCACGTCGTATTGCGCGGCCAGGCGCACAACGTGTTCCACATCGGCTGCATGCCCAAGCTGCTCAGCCAGTTCATCGAGTCGGCCGATGCGAAGGCGCTCGACACCGAGTGCCTGAAGAGCGTGGACTTCGTGCCGCCGTTCACGAGCTTCAACGGGTGGGAACCGTGATGGGCCGCGTCCGCTGCTGCGAGCTGCCAGACCGCGCGTGCGGCGGCCTGACCAGCCCTTGCGCGCATCGCGCATCCGACCTCATGAATCCGGGCCGACCATGATCATCGCGAACGACCTGCGTAAATCCTTCAAGACCAAGACCGGCCTCGTGCGCGCCGTGGACGGCGTGACATTCGAGGCGCGCGACGGCGAAATCACCGGCCTGCTCGGCCCGAACGGTGCCGGCAAGACCACCACGCTGCGAATGCTCTACACGCTGATGCAGCCCGACACCGGGCAGGTCATCGTCGACGGCGTCGACGCCACCCGCGATGCCACCGCGGTGCGCCGTTCGCTCGGCGTGCTCCCCGATGCACGCGGCATCTACAAGCGACTGACCGCGCGCGAGAACATCGCCTACTTCGGCCAGCTGCACGGGCTGAGCCGTGCGCAGATCGAACAACGCACCGCGTCGCTGGCGAAGGCGCTGCAGATGGACGACATCCTCGAGCGGCAATCCGAAGGTTTCAGCCAGGGTCAGCGCACGAAGACGGCGATCGCACGCGCGCTGGTGCACGACCCGAAGAACGTGATCCTCGACGAGCCGACGAACGGCCTGGACGTGATGACCACGCGCGCGATGCGCGGCTTTTTGCAGCAGCTTCGAAGCGAGGGCCGGTGCGTGATCTTTTCCAGCCACATCATGCAGGAGGTCGCCGCGTTGTGTGACCGCATCGTCATCATCGCCAAGGGCCAGGTCGTGGCCAGCGGCACGGCCGATGAGCTTCGGGCGCAGACCGGGGAGCCGAACCTCGAGGATGCATTCGTGAAAGCGATCGGCTCGGAAGAGGGGCTGCACGCATGAGTTCGCTGAAGATGATGCTTGCGGTCATGCGCAAGGAGTTGCTCGACATCTCGCGCGATCGGCGCACGCTGGCGCTGGCGCTGTTGATGGGGCCGTTGCTGTACCCGCTGCTCATGCTCGGCATGGGCTCGCTGGCGGAAAAGCGCGCAAAAACCCAGCTGGACAAGGTGCTCGAAGTGCCGGTGGTCGGCGCCGAGCGCGCGCCGAACCTGGTCGCCTACCTGGCCACGCACGGCATCAAGGCGACCAAGCCGCCCGGGGATCTCGACGCGGCGATCGCGCGCCAGGACGTGGACGTCGCGCTGCACATCGACGAGGACTTTGCCGAGGACTGGCGCGAGGGGCGGCCGGCGCTGGTCGAGATCGTGCAGGACAGCACCCGGCGCGATGCGGAGATCCCGGCCAAGCGCCTGCAGAACGCGATCAGCGGTTACGGCAGCCAGGTCGGCTCGCTGCGCCTGCTGGCACGCGGCATGTCGCCGCAGGTCGCCCAGCCGGTCAGTGTCGGCAGCCGCGATCTCGCGACCGCGGAAGCCAAGCGCGGCATGGTGCTGAGCATGATGCTGCCGTACCTGCTGATCCTGTCGGCGTTCATCGGCGGCGCCTACCTGATCCTCGATGCGACCGCGGGCGAACGCGAGCGGCAGTCGCTGGAGCCGCTGCTCGCCACGCCGGCGCAGCGCGGCGCGATCGTGAGCGGCAAGATCGCCGCGGCCTGCGCGCTGGGCCTGCTGTCGTTGCTGCTCACGCTGCTGGCGTTCAAGGTCAGCGCGCAGCTGGCCAGCGGGATCGGACGCATGCTCGACGTGAGCTTCCTGGCGATCGGCAAGATGCTGCTCGTGCTGCTGCCGATGCTGTTCATCGGCACCTCGCTGCTCACGCTGCTCGCGGCGTCGGCGAAGAGCATGAAGGAGGCGCAGAGCCACATGACGTGGTTGCTGCTGCTGCCGATGATCCCGACGTTCGTGCTGATGGTGAACCCGGTCAAGACGCAGGCGTGGCAGTTCGCGGTGCCGTTCCTCGCGCAGAACCAGATGATCGTGCGCGTCGTGCGCGCCGAGCCGATCGACGCGCAGATGTGGGCGATCTATCTCGGCGCGAGCATCGGCCTGGCCGCGCTGCTGTGGTTCGCGGCGGTGCAGCGCTATCGCCAGGAGCGGGTCGCAATCGCGGGGTGACGGCAGCGCGCGCGGTCCGTTCATCGAGCGGATCGCGCGGATGCGCCGCGGCTCTGTTCTGCGGATGGCGGCGGCGCGGCGGCGGCGGCGTCGGTCACGTGCACCCGAGTGGCGGGTGCGGCTCACGCACCGGCTCGGCGGCCTGCATTGCCGGGCCCATCCTCGACCAGGCACGCCGGGGCGCGTGCAGCGCGTCCATCTGGGCGGCGGCCGCACGCGATGCAGCCGCCCTGCGTCTGCGCGGAACGCCGTCCGTACGGGCCGTTCGACGGCGCTGCTGCTTGTGGCGCAGCGCCGCCCGTGCGATCAGCAGCCGATTACGGCCAGCTCGGCGGATTCGCGGCCCAGGCCTGCTGGACCTCGGCGAGCGTTGTGCGCTCCTCGTCGCGCCACTCCGGCAACAACGTCGCAAACCGCGCGGACGTGGCCCACTGCGTCGGCTCGGTGCGCACTGCCGCGGCGTACCACTGCACGGCCTCGTCGCGGCGTCCGAGCTGCCACAGCACGAGCGCGAGCGTCGGCGGCATCCACGCTGCCGTGGGCTGGCGCGCGCCGAACTGCGTGACCAGCGGCTCCCACTGTTTGAGCGCGCCGGCGTAATCGCCGGTCCGGTACAGGTCCCACCCGTAATTCCAGTGAGCTGAGCGCCACATCGAGTGATGGGCGTCGAGCCCGGCGAACACCGCGGCATACAGCTCGTGCCCGAGTTCCGGCCGCCCCCCCGTCATCGCCAGACGCGCGAGCTGCGCTCGCTCTTCGAGCGCACGGGGATCGCGCTTGATGGTCTTGAGCAGCCGCTCGACCGCCGCGTCGCCGCTCTCGCGCACCGCCACGATCGGGCGGGCCGTGTTGGCGTCGGCCTCGAAATAGAACTCGGCGGGCTTCGGCAGCGACTGGGCATGGGCCGCGCCTGCGAGGGCGAACGAAAGGGCGAGCGAAAGTGTGAACGCGTGCAGTTTCATGACGTGAATCCCCTGTATCAGCCCACCATGCTAGCGCGCGCCCCCGGCCCGAAATTTGCCGGCTGCTACAATTCCGGGGCTTTGTCCGGCGCTTTCGTCTGCCGGGCGGCGCGCTTTCCGTGCCCTCGCACGCCTTCTCGCGGCGCCTTCGCGCCCGCCGGAGCTTCCGCATGACCCAGACCGCCGAACTCACCTCGCCCGCGTCGGCGACCCCCGCGCTCGTGCCCGAGGCCCCGCAGGTCGACACGCGCTACACGCTCGACGACAAGTACAGCCGCCGCGAGGGCCGGATCTACCTGTCCGGTGTGCAAGCGCTGGTGCGGCTGCCATTGATGCAGCGCCTGCGCGACCAGGCCGCGGGCCTGAACACCGGCGGCTTCATCTCCGGCTACCGCGGCAGTCCGCTGGGCGGCTTCGACCTGGAGCTGTGGAAGGCGAAGAAGCACCTCGCCGAGGCCGGCGTGAAGTTCACCCCGGGCCTCAACGAGGACCTCGGCGCGACGATGGTCTGGGGCAGTCAGCAGACGAACCTATTCCCCGGCGCGACCGTCGAAGGCGTGTTCAGCATGTGGTACGGCAAGGGCCCGGGCGTGGACCGCTGCGGCGACGTGTTCAAGCATGCGAACGCGGCCGGCACCGGCAAGCTCGGCGGCGTGCTCGCGCTTGCGGCCGACGACCATGCCTGCCGCAGCTCGACGCTCCCGCACGGCTCCGAGCATGAATTCGTGTCCGCGATGATGCCGGTGCTGAACCCGGCCGGTGTGCAGGACATCCTCGACATGGGCCTCGTCGGCTGGGCGATGAGCCGGTTCACCGGGCGCTGGGTCGGCTTCAAGACGATCGCCGAGACGGTCGAATCCTCGGCTTCGGTCGACGTGAACCCGCTCGCGCTGCAGATCGTCACACCCGACGATTTCGAGATGCCCGCGGGCGGCCTCAACATCCGCTGGCCGGACCCGCCGCTCGAGCAGGAAATGCGCCTGCACCAGTACGCGGTCAAGGCCGCGCAGGCGTTCGCGCGTGCGAACAAGATCGACCGCATCGTGCTCGACGCGCCGGACGCGCGGCTCGGCATCATCACGACGGGCAAGTCCTACCTCGACGTGCTGCAGGCGCTCGAATACCTCGGCCTCGATCCGCGCGCCTGCCGCGAGCTCGGCATCCGTGTCTACAAGGTCGGCATGACCTGGCCGCTGGAGCCGATGGGGCTGCGCGCGTTCGCAAGGGGCCTGAGCGACGTCGTCGTCGTCGAGGAAAAGCTGTCCTTCATCGAAAGCCAGATGAAGGAGCAGATGTACAACTGGGCCGAGCGTCCGAGCGTGGTCGGCAAGTACGACGAGGCCGGCGAGTGGATCCTGCCGAGCACCGGCGAGCTCACGCCCGCGCGCATCGCAAAGGTCATCGCGCGGCGCATCCAGAAGTTCCACGATTCGGAGCACATCCGCGCGGTGCTCGCGTGGATGGAGCACAAGGAATCCGAACTCGCGCTGCCGCGCGCGCAGTTCCCGCGCGTGCCGCATTACTGCTCGGGCTGCCCGCACAACACGTCGACGAAGGTGCCCGAAGGCAGCCGCGCGCTCGCGGGCATCGGCTGCCATTACATGGTCACGTGGATGGACCGCGACACCGACACGTTCACGCACATGGGCGGCGAAGGCGTGACGTGGGCGGGCCAGGCGATGTTCACCGACACGCCGCACGTGTTCCAGAACCTCGGCGACGGCACGTACTTCCACAGCGGTTCGCTCGCGATACGCCAGTCGGTCGCGGCCGGCGTCAACATCACCTACAAGATCCTCTACAACGACGCGGTCGCGATGACCGGCGGCCAGCCGGTCGACGGCACGCTCACCGTGCCGCAGATCGCGCACCAGGTGCGCAGCGAGGGCGTGCAGACGATCGTGCTGCTCTCCGACGACATCGAGAAGTGGAGCGACAATTCGATCTTCCCGTCAGGCGTCGAATTCCTCGACCGCCGCGAGCTCGACGCCGTGCAAAAGCGCCTGCGCGAGGTCAAGGGCGTGTCGGTACTGATCTACGACCAGACCTGCGCGACCGAGAAGCGCCGTCGCCGCAAGCGCGGCAAGATGGTCGATCCGCAAAAGCGCGTGGTCGTCAATTCGCTCGTGTGCGAAGGCTGCGGCGATTGCGGCAAGAAGAGCTTCTGCGTCTCGGTGCTGCCGAAGGAAACCGAGTTCGGCCGCAAGCGCGAGATCGACCAGAGCAACTGCAACAAGGACTTCTCCTGCGCCGAAGGCTTCTGCCCGAGCTTCGTGACCGTCGAAGGCGGCACCTTGAAGAAAGGCAAGAAAGCGTCGGCCGCCGATCGCCTCGCGAACCTGCCGGCGCCTGCGTTCGCGTCCAGCCTCGCGCAGCCGTGGAACATCCTCATCACCGGCGTCGGCGGCACCGGTGTCGTGACAATCGGCGCACTGCTCGGCATGGCGGGGCACCTCGAGGGCAAGGGCGCGAGCGTGCTCGACCAGACCGGCCTCGCGCAGAAGGGCGGCGCGGTGACCACGCACATCCGCATCGCGAAAACGCCGGCCGACATCCACGCGGTGCGCATCGCGGCCGGCGAAGCCGACCTCGTGCTCGGCTGCGACATGGTCGTCGTCAACGACTACTGGGCGCTGTCGAAGGTGCGCGCGGGCCGCAGCCACGTCGTGCTCAACAGCTACGAGGCGATGCCGGGCACGTTCACCACGCGTCCGGACATGCAGTTTCCGGCCGCCGACATCGTCGAGGGCGTGCGCCGCGCGCTCGGCGACGATGCGAACAGCACGCTCGCGGTCGTCGATGCGACGCAACTCGCGACCGCGCTGCTCGGCGACGCGATCGCGACGAACCTCTTCATCCTCGGCTACGCATGGCAGCGAGGCTTGGTGCCGATCTCGTTCGATGCGCTCATGCGCGCGGTGGAGCTCAACGGCGCGGCGATCGAGATGAATAAGACCGCGTTCGCATGGGGTCGCCTGGCCGCGATCGATGCGCGCGCGGTCGCCGAGGCCGCCGGCCTCGTGCGTAACGCGCCGACGGCGGCCGAAGCGACGCCGCATGCGCTGCCGATGCTCTCGCCCGGTCAATGGGAAGGCCACGAATCGGGCAGCCCGTCGGCGCCGCGCAATGCGCGCGAGGCCGACGACCTGCGCCACGTGCCGTCGCACGGCGTCGACAACGTGATCGCGTTGCCGCTCGACGACGCGCGCCTGTCGCGCTCGCTCGACGAGCTCATCGTGCGCCGCGTCACGTTCCTCACCGAGTACCAGAACGCGGCGTACGCGAAGCGCTATTCGGACTTCGTTGCAAAGGTGCGCGGCGTCGAGCAGCACAAAGTGCCCGGCAGCACCGACCTCACCGAAGCGGTCGCGCGCTACGCGTTCAAGCTCATGGCGTACAAGGACGAGTACGAGGTCGCGCGCCTGTACACGAGCGGCGAGTTCAAGCGCCGCATCGAGCAGCAGTTCGAGGGCGATTACACGATCAAGTTCCACCTCGCGCCGCCGCTGCTCGCCAAGCGCAACGCGAACGGCGAGCTCGTCAAGCAGCAGTACGGCCCGTGGGTGTTCACCGCGTTCAAGTTCATGGCGAAACTGAAGTTCCTGCGCGGCGGCGCGTTCGACGTGTTCGGCCGGACCGAAGAGCGCCGCATGGAGCGTCGCTTGATCGAGGAGTACTTCCGCACGGTCGAAGGCCTCCTCGGTACGCTCGATCGCGGCAACGTGGGGCTCGCCGCGGAGATCGCCTCGATCCCGGAGCACATCCGCGGCTACGGACACGTCAAAGAAGCGCATCTCGAGAAGGCGAAGGCTCGCGAAACCGAGCTGCTGCGCGAGTGGAGCAATCCGCTGCGCATCGTGCAGGTCGCCTGACGCGCGGCAAAAAAAGGCCCCGCGTTGCGGGGCCTCCAGACCGGGTCGCCGCGCCGGACCGCCGGCCGTGAACTGCCGGGGCTGCCTATTCCGGCGAGGTATCGATGACTATCGATGCAACCGAGTGCATGGTCGGCGGCTATCAGTTCCGTAAAGGCCCGGACCCCTCGGAGTCAGCCGCCCGCCTTGCACTTGGCCGTCGTGCACGCGGCACGTTCCAGCATCGCCCGCTTTGCCGACTCGGCGCGGCGCTCGCGCTCTGCCTCGGTCATGCAAGCCGTCTGGTAGCGTCGAGTACCTGCGATTGCAACCCGCTCGCAGACGGTGCGCTCGCTTTCCCTGCCAGCGGATAAGAGCGCTTCGATTTTCTTGAGCTGATTGAACACGTCCAGTCGATCGTCTGGCGGCAAGGCGCCCAGATCCGCTCGACCCTCTGCCAGATAGAAAAGTCGATCCTGCGCCTCGAAGACCCGCTTACGCCTGTACTCGGAAACGTGTTGATACGCCGAGTCGTGCGTCTCGATCGCCCCGCGAATGGACCGCTGTTCCTCGAGGATCTGATCAAGACGTACCGGCTCTTCCTCACCAGCAATTGCATACGGTGTCGATACCAGAGCCGCGGCCAGGAGCAGATACAGGATCTGTTTCATCGTCCCTCCTTGTGTGATGTGACATTGCAGGAAACCGTGAGCTTGGCGACCCCATGACCCATGGCCGTCGCACCGTCTACGATATTCCTTTGCCGCACCGATGCAACGCCGGTCCAAACGCCGCCCAGTGCCCGCCGGGGCGGCGTTTGGACGAGTCGAAATCGCTGTTGTGCACCGGTGCTGCTTGGGCGGACGCGTGCCGGTGTTATCAGTACGCGACCGACTCCGTCGAACCGCCGGACCGCGTGTCGTGTGCACTCGCGTAGATCTCACGCGCGCTGCGCCCGCTGCAGCCAAAATTGCGTGAGCCGGTGAGCCACGCATCATCGGGGTAATACGCAAACAGCATCTGCCCGTGCTTGAGCGTGTCGATCATCTGCCGCGCGATCTCGGGACGCACCGCCGGGCAGCCGTAGCTGCGGCCGAGCCGGCCCTGACGCTGCGCTTGCGCGGGATCCACGTACGGGGCGCCGTGCATAACGATGAGGCGATCGCGCGCGGCGTCGTTGACGCCGGCGTCGAGCCCGTCCATGCGCATCGAATAGCCGTTGCCGCCGACGTAGGTCTCCGCGGTCACGAACAGGCCGAGGCTGGTCTGGTGGCTGCCGTCGCGATTCGAAAACGCACGTGCATGGTTCTCACCGCTGCCGCGGCCGTGCGCAACGTGCTCGCGGTGCAGCAGGCGCGTGCGCTCGACGTCGAACACCCACAGCCGCGGCTGCGTGGACGGTCGCGAATAGTCGATGACGGCAAGCTTGTCGCCCGTCTTCGTGCCCTTGCGCGCCGCGCACTCGCGCGCCTCGAGTGCGAGCGCGAGCACGCCGGCGTCGAGGTCGGGTGCGGCCGCGCGCAGTGCATGCCATCGCGTGTCGACCGCGGCGGCTGGTGGGGCGGGTGACGGCGCCGGAATGACCGGCGTCGCTACGACCGGGCGCGGCAGCTCAGCGGCTGCGCGCGGCGGTGCAGACGTCTCGATGGGCCCTGCGGAGGGCGACGCGGCATGCATCGAGCACGCGACCGTGGCCGCAAGCGCGACCGACCCAAGGGCAAAACAGGCAGTACGTAGCATCGGCGCAGGATACGCAGCGCACATGCGGGTGGGCTGAACCGGGGTCGGGACGCGCGGAGTTTTCGGACGTCGTCGCAGAACGGCGCGAGCCGCGCGCCTGTTCATGTGCAGACGCGCAGATCACTCGCTCAAGCGTGCGCGCTGCGCGTCCAGACGAGGCAGCGGTTGTGCGCGGGCATTTCGACGTCGGCGATGCGCGTCATACCGATGCCCTGCGCGAGCGCATCCACGGCTTCGAGGTCACGCACGCCCGAGCGCGGGTCGCGGTCGCGCAGCCAGGCATCGAACTGCGCGTTGCTCTCGCTCGTAAACGCACCGCCGACGTTGAACGGCCCGTAGGCGATCAGCGTCGCTTCGGCATCGAGCACGCGGTCGAGCCCGGCGAACAGCGCCTGCACCTCGGGCCAGCCCATGATGTGCAGGGTGTTGGCCGTGAACGCCGCATCGAATCGGGGGGCCGCACCCGTCGGCGAGGGCCAGGGCCCGCGTGCGACGTCGAGTTCGACCGGCGGCGGCGTGTTCGGCAGCGCGGCCTCGTCGAGCCACATCGCGATTCCCGGCAGGTGCTCGGCGACGTCGCTGCACTGCCACTGCAGCTGCGGCAGCGCGGCGGCGAAATGCACCGCGTGCTGGCCGGTGCCGCTGCCGATCTCAAGCACGTTTCTCCGCGCGGCGAAGTGCTCGCGCAGGACGTCGAGGATCGGATCGCGATTGCGGTCGCAGGACGGGGCGTGGGGCTTGGCGTGCATCGCAGGCTCGCGCGGGACGGTGCCGAGGTTGTACGCGGCGTCGCGACGGCCGGCAATCACGCGGGCGTCGCGTCCACGTTGTTTTCACGACCGCGCAAGGCGCCGTTTGCTTGACTGCAGGCAGGCCGGCGGTGCGCCGGCGGGTGGACGATCCAATGACAATCCGATTCGACATCGACTGGCCGGGCTGGTCGGACGAACAGACCCTCGTGCTGCCGATCCCGGTGGACGCCTGGGCGCCGCCGCATGCGCCGATCGCGCTCGACGGCATCGAGTTCGAGCCGCGTGACGAGTTGCACGTGACGCTGGCCGGCCGCGCGCTGGGCCGCCAGCTCCATGCCTCGCTCGGCGAGCGCTTTCGCAATTGCGCGGTGCGCGCGGCGTTCGAGGCGCAGGACTGGCGTCTGGAGCGCACCCATGAGCTGCTCCGACTGCGGAAGGTTGTGCGCTACAAATCCGGCGAAGAGCGCATCTCGCATGCGCTGATCGAGCAAGTGCGCATGCCGGCGATGGCGCGCTTCCATCAGGCACTCGGCGACCTGCTCGGCCGCAAGCTGCCGGTGCCGCCCCCACACGTGACGCTGTACACGCACGGGCGCATCCGCGGCATCGGTGTGCCGAGCCCGGCGAAGCTGCGGGCGTGGACCGTGCGCGCCGTGGACTCCCGCGAGCTCGAAGCCGCCGTGCCGATGATGAGCTGAACCGCCCGTCTCATGGACTGAGACGCCGCTCGGGCCCACTGCGCGCTTTGTGAAGAGGCGCGCGATGGAACCCGGACAGGCCCTGGCCCGGCTCGGCCACGAGGAGGCAGAGGTTGCGCATGACGCGCTCGTGCGCGCACCGGTCCGCCGCCGCGGGGACGGCGCCGCGCTCACCCAGGCACTCGCGCGCCGCTACGGCGACCGCATCACCGGCCATTTCACGCTGCCCGGCTGCGACGGCGTCTATGCGCCGATCCCCGACGACGTGCCGCCCGCGCTCGCCGCGGCGCTGCGCACGCGCGGCATCGACCGCCTCTACTCCCACCAGGCGCAGGCCTGGGCCGCCGCGCGTCGCGGCGAGCATGTCGCGGTCGTGACCCCGACCGCGTCGGGCAAGTCGCTGTGCTACACGCTGCCGGTGGTTGCCGCCGCGATGACGCAGCGCGCGAAGGCGCTCTACCTGTTCCCGACCAAGGCGCTCGCGCAGGACCAGGTCGCCGAGCTGCTCGAGCTCAATCGCGCGGGGGAACTTGGCGTCAAGGCGTTCACGTTCGACGGCGACACGCCTGGCGATGCGCGCCAGGCGATCCGCCTGCACGGCGACATCGTCGTGTCCAACCCCGACATGCTGCACCAGGCGATGTTGCCGCATCACACCAAGTGGGCGCAGTTCTTCGAAAACCTGCAGTACGTGGTGATCGACGAGATCCACACGTATCGCGGCGTGTTCGGCTCGCATGTCGCGAACGTGATCCGCCGCCTCAAGCGCATCTGCGCGTTCTACGGTGCGAACCCGCAGTTCATCGTGTGCTCGGCGACGATCGGCAACCCGCAGGCACATGCGCAGGCGCTCATCGAAGCACCGGTCACCGCGATCTGCGAATCGGGCGCGCCGCGCGGCGATCGCCATGTGCTGCTGTGGAACCCGCCGGTCGTGAACCCCGATCTCGGCCTGCGCGCATCGGCGCGCTCGCAGAGCAACCGCATCGCGCGGCTCGCGATCAAGGCCGGTCTCAAGACGCTCGTGTTCGCGCAGACGCGGCTCATGGTCGAGGTGCTGACGAAGTACCTCAAGGACGTGTTCGACAGCGACCCCCGTAAACCCGCACGCATCCGTGCGTATCGCGGCGGCTACCTGCCAACCGAGCGCCGCGAGGTCGAGCGATCGATGCGTGCGGGCAATGTGGACGGCATCGTGAGCACGTCCGCGCTCGAGCTCGGCGTCGACATCGGCTCGCTCGACGTCGTGATCCTCAACGGCTACCCGGGCAGCGTCGCCGGCACCTGGCAGCGCTTCGGGCGCGCGGGGCGGCGTCAGCAGCCCAGCTTGGGCGTGCTCGTCGCAAACTCGCAGCCGCTCGACCAGTACGTCGTGCGCCATCCGGACTTCTTTGCCGACGCTTCGCCGGAGCATGCGCGCATCGCACCGGACCAACCGCTGATCCTGTTCGATCACATCCGCTGCGCCGCGTTCGAGCTGCCGTTTATCGACGGCGACCGCTTCGGCCCGATCGAGCCCGAGGTCTACCTTGAGGCGCTCGCCGAGACCGACGTCGTGCACCGCGAGGGCGAACGCTGGGAGTGGATCGCCGACGCGTATCCGGCGAACGCGGTGAGCCTGCGCTCGGTCGCGGACGGCAACTTCGTCGTCGTCGACCGCAGCGGCGGGCGGCAGACGATCATCGCCGAGGTCGATTACTCGGCCGCCGCGCTCACGCTGTATGAAGGCGCGATCCACATGGTGCAGAGCACGCCGTACCAGGTCGAATCGCTCGACTGGGAAGGCCGCAAGGCCTACGTCACGCGCACGTTCGTCGATTACTACACCGACTCGATCGACTACACGAAGCTCAAGGTGCTCGAGCGCTTCGATGGCAGCGATGCCGGCCACGGCAATGCGCACCACGGCGAGGTGCATGTCGTGCGGCGCGTGGCCGGCTACAAGAAGATCCGCTACTACACGCACGAAAACATCGGCTACGGGCCGGTGAACCTGCCCGACCAGGAGCTGCACACCACGGCCGCGTGGTGGCAGCTGCCGCAGGCGGTGCTGCTCGCGTGGTTCGCGGGCAAGCAGGATGCGCTCGATGGCTTTCTCGGTGCGGGCTATGCGCTGCACATCGTCGCCACCGTGGCGGTCATGGCCGATGCGCGCGACCTGTGCAAGGCCGTCGGTAACGGCGATGGCGCGTGGTTCGCGACGCACGACGCGGGCGGGCGCGGTCAGCTGCGCGGCGGCGAGGGGCAGGCGCTCGCGGTCGACGAAGTGCAGCAGTTCGTGCCGACCGTCTACCTCTACGACAACTTCCCCGGCGGCGTGGGCCTCAGCGAGCCGCTGTGGACGCGCAGCAGTGAGCTCGTGTCGCGCGCGATCGAACTCGTCGAGCGCTGCGATTGCCGCGCGGGTTGCCCGGCCTGCGTCGGCCCGGTGCTCGCCGGCGACGAGCAGCGCGACGGCACCACGCCGAAGGCGCTGGCGCGACGCGTGCTGGGGCTGTTCGCAACCTCGCCGTCGCAGTTGGATGCGGACGTGCCGCGTGCGCTGGAGCGCGGCGCATGAGCGGGCCGTCGGTGGATCGACCGGGCGCCGTACGCCCGCGCGTGCTGGCATGCGCACCGGTCCATTCGCGATGCGCGCAGGCCCGCTGCGCTTCAGCTTCGAGGGTGTTGCCATGACGGTCACGCTCGACAGGCTGCGCGCGCTCAAGCGGCAGGCGGGAGCGCCCACGCCCACGCCACGACGCGATTCGCCGGCTGCGCCCAATCCCGTCGGTGTGCCGGGCGGCGCGCCACCTGCGTCGACTGCCGATCCCACCACAGCCGCTGCCTCACGGCCGTCCACGTCGCTGCACACGGCGGCGTCTCCGGCGGCGCCGTGGGACGAGGTGCTGCGTCGCGACGCCGCGCAGCGCGGCCAACCAGCACCGGACGCGAATGCATCCGCTGCGCGGCACGCGGCGGCCCCGGCATCGACGCCCCACCCGAGCGCTTCGCCGACCCTCGGCTCGCTGCGCCGCCTGCTCGGCGTGCGCGATCGGGCCCCGGTGGCCGCGCCGCGCACCGCCCCCGATCGCGCGCTGCCGGGCGTCGAAATCGCACCGGGCCTGCACCTCATCGAGACGCGGTTGCCGCATGCGCCGCCGCTGCAGGCGCTGCCGCTCGCGTTCGCGCGGCGCGAGGACGCGGTCGACCCGGCGTCGTTGCTGTTCTTCGACACCGAAACCACGGGCCTTGCGGGCGGCACCGGCACGCGCGCATTCATGATCGGGGCGGCCGACTGGCACGACGGCGACCTGCGCATCCGCCAGCTGCTGATCAGCACGCTCGCGGCCGAGACGGCGATGCTGCGCGAGTTCGCATCGTGGCTCGCGCCGCACACGGTGCTCACCAGCTACAACGGGCGCAGCTACGACGCGCCGCTGCTGAAGACCCGCTACCGGCTCGCGCGGCTGCCCGATGCGCTGCACGGGCTCGACCACGTCGACCTGCTGCACCCCACGCGCCGGCGCTACCGCGGGCATTGGGAGAACTGCCGGCTCGCTACGATCGAACGCGAGCTGCTGCGCATCGTGCGCGAGGACGACCTGCCCGGCTCCCAGGCGCCGATGGCGTGGCTGACGTACCTGCGCGGCGGCAGCTCGGGCCTGCTGCGCCGTGTCGCAGCGCACAACCACCAGGACGTGGTGACGCTCGCGCGGCTGCTGCAGCGCCTGGTCGAGGCACAGGCTTCGGATACATGAATGGCGTTGACGCGGTCCACACAAGTGCCACCGCAGCCTGCGATTCCACTGTGAGGATCCACCATGATCGAACGTCGCCGCGCCGATCGCCGACCGTCCCGCTTCGACATCCGGAGCGTCGCCGCGCCCCTCGTCGTGCTGATGCTGTCCGTGGGCGCCTGCGCGACCATGGGTCCGCCGCCCGAGCCGGGCGCGGTGTCGTCAGGAGGTCAGGGAATGTGCAATGCGGAAGCGGTGCGCTGGGCGATCGGGCGTGAGCCGACCCAGGACGTGGTCGAACGCGCTCGGGTCGAGTCCGGCAGTTCGACGGTGCGCGTGATCCGCCCCGGCGAGGTGGTCACGATGGACTACCGCGCCGACCGCCTGAACCTCGACGTCAACGCGCAGGGCGCGATCAGCGGCGCCCGCTGCGGCTGAGGGTCAACCGGGCCGCTGGCGCGAGGCGGCCAGTTCCTCGCGCAGCGCCGCAAGCTGTGCTTCGAGCCGCGCGAGCGCCGCGTCGTCGCTCGCGACCGGCGGCGGCGTATCGCGACCGACGAAGAAACTCGCCAGCATTGCGGTGACATAGCCGAACACGGCGAACGCATACAGCGAAAGCAGCACGCACAGCACGCGCCCGGCCGTGGTCTGCGGCCATTGCTCGGACCCCATCGTGGTCATGATCATCGCCGTCCACCACAGCGCGTCGCTAAAGCTGTCGATGCCCGACGCGGCCGAGTCACGCTCGAATGCGAACATGCCGGCCGCCCCGATCAGCGTCACCACCCCCGTCAGCGTGATCACGTAGCCGGCCCCGCGCCGACGCATCGCGCGGCCGAGCGCGCGCATGCCACGGTTGAACGTGCCGATCACGCGCACCAGCCGCACGCTGCGCAGCCAGCCCGCCGCGCGCATGAACCGGGCCACGCGCAGCACGCGGAACACCCGCAGCGCCGGCAGCACGAGGGCGATCGCCGACAGCCAGTTGCGCTTGAGGTAGTCGGACTTGTCCGGGGCGAGGGTGAACTCGCCGACGAAGTGGACGATGAACACGATCCAGATCGCGTTGACCGCCCATTGCAGGCCGGGGCCGAGCCCGCGCACCTCGTCGAGCACGAACAGCGCGATCCACGCGACCGACAGCAGCAGCATCGGCAGTTCGAGCCACCGCTGCATGCGGCGGAGCCAGGCGGCGCGGCGCGGCGCGCGCGCTGTCGCAGCAGACCGTCTCATCGGCGGCCCGGGCCCGGCGGCGCCGGTCAGACCCGGTCGTCGAGGCCGCGCACGCCCGACTCGCGGGCGCAATGCGCGCAGCAGTAGATCGCCCCGTCGTGCTCGGCGCCGTGGCCGACGATGCGCACGCCGCAGCGCGCACAGGTCGGCGCGAGCGCCTGGATCGCGCATTCGAACGAATCGAACGTGCCGCTGCGGTCCGGCATCGTCACCGTGAACGCCTTGTCGTAGTTGTTGCCGCAGGTGTCGCAGCGCGCCATCGTCATGCCCCGGTCCGGTTGCATGCAGTGTCGGCCGGGACCGCGCGTGCGGCGGTGAAGGACGCGCCGGCGATGCGCTCAGCCGCGGCGGCTGCGCGTACGCTCCGACCGCGCGGCACGACGCCGTGCGTCGCGCAGGAACTGCAACGTCGCGCGCTCCCACTGGCGGGCGCCCCGCGCGCCCTCGGCCACGCGCTGCAGCGCACCGCTGCGCCAGCCGTCGAACACCGCCGGATCGATATACGCCCGGCGGCAGACCGCGACGGTGTTGCCGAGCGCACGGGCGACTTCGCCGACGACCGCCTTTTCAGCCGCAGCGAGCGCGCGTTCGCTGCAACGGCCGTCGTCGTCGATCGGCAGCGGCGTTGCGGCGAAGCACTGCACCGCGGTGAGCGTGCCGCCCCAGGTGCGGAAATCCTTCGCGGTGAACGATGCGCCCATTGCCTCGCGCAGGTAGTCGTTGACCGCGTCCGAATTGACCGGCTGCACCGCGCCGTCGTCGTCGCGGTACTGGAACAGCGACTGACCGGGCAGCTGCTGGCAGGCGCGCACGAGCTTCGCGAGGCGCGCGTCGTCGAGCACGATCTCGTGTTCGAGCCCGGCCTTGCCGCGGAACTTGAATCGCGCGCGGCCGCCCTTGAGGAACGCCACGTGCCGGTTGCGCAGTGTGGTCAGCCCGAACGAGTTGTTGCGCCGCGCGTAGACGTCGTTGCCGACACGCACGAGGGTTTCGGCCATCACCGCAACGACGATCGCGAGCACCTTTTCGCGCGGGTGACCCCGGCGTGCGAGGTCGCGGCGCAGGCGGCGACGCAGCTTCGGCAGCGCCTCGCCGAACTCGATCACGCGCTCGAACTTGCCGTCGCCGCGCGCGGCCTGCCAGTGCGCGTGGTAGCGGTACTGCTTGCGTCCGCGCGCGTCGCGGCCGGTCGCCTGCAGATGCCCGTTCGCACGCGGGCAGATCCACACGTCGGTGTACGCGGGCGGGATCGCGAGCGCGGCGATTCGCGCCAGCGTGGCCTCGTCATCGAGGCGCTCGCCATCGGGCGTCTCGTAGACGAAGGCATCGCCGTCGCGGCGGCGCTTGATGCCGGGCGAGGCGTCGCAGACATGGCGCAGGCCGGCCTCACGCGCGATGCGCACCGCGTCGGACGCCGCGTCGTTCGCGGCGGCACGCGCGGGCGTCACGCTCGTGCGGACCGGGCTGCGTGGCGATGGCGCGCCACCGCGCGCATCGTTCGTCGCCTCGCGCGACGTGGCCGGCCGCGCGTTCACGGCCGACACGCAGTGCGCTCCATCGGGATCGCACGCGCCTGCCTCGCGCCAATCGCAGTCAGGGGGTTGGATTGAATCGCGGCGCGGCTCACGCAGTCGGTTTCGAGTCGGCGCACAAGCCGGTCCCTGCACCGTAGGCAGCGCTGCGTGAGCCCGGTATCAAGCGCGGGCGGATTCGCGGCCGTCGTTCAGCGGGCGTCTTTCAATGAGCGTCGGCCGGTGCGTCGGGCCGAGGTGCGTGCCGGCGTGCAAGCCACCACGCGATCGCGAGGCACACGCCGGCGAGCGCAAACGGCGCGCCCGGCGCGTGCACCGGCGCGCGCTCGTCGATGAAGAACGCGAACACGCCGGTGAACACCGCCGGCGCGACGATGCCCGCCAGGCTCACCAGGCTCGACAGCGCGCCCTGCACGCGGCCCTGCTCGTCGGCGCCGACGCGGCGCGTGATCAGCGCCTGCGTGGCCGGCGTCGCCATGCCCCACAACGCGGTGATCGGGATGATCGCGATGAACCACGCGCCGGTGGGCGCGAACGCATAGCCCACCGTGCCGAGCGCGCCCATGCCGAGCGCGATGAGTAGCGTGCGGCGCTCGCCGAGCCGGGCGACCGCGCGCCGCACGAGCACCGCTTGCACGATCACGCTCATCACGCCCACGAGCGCAAGCACGCCGCCGACCGCCTGCGGGCCCCAGCCGTAGCGCACGTCGGCGAACAGCACGAACACGCTCGGGTACACGTAGTGCGCAAAGTTGATCAGTAGCACGACGCTGGCCAGGCCGAGCACCTGCGGGTAGCGCCGCAGCCGCGCGAACGCGGCGAACGGGTTTGCCTGCCGCCACACCAGCGTCGGCGTGCGCCGCTCGGGCGGCAGCGATTCGGGCAGCACGAACAGGCCGTACGCGAAGTTGACGAGCGCGAGCACCGCGGCGGCCCAGAACGGCGCGCGCAGGTCGACGCTGCCGAGCCAGCCGCCGAGCGCGGGGCCGATGATGAAGCCCAGTCCGAACGCGGCGCCGATCAGCCCGAAGCTCTGTGCGCGTTTTTCCGGCGAAGTGACGTCGGCGATGTACGCATTTGCGGTCGTGAAGCTCGCCGAGGTCACCGCCGAGATCATGCGGCCCACGAGCAGCCACGGCAGCGAGTTGGCAAGCGCCATGAATACGAAATCCAGGCCCAGCCCGAGGCACGACAGCAAGATCACCGGGCGCCGGCCGTAGCGGTCCGACAATGCGCCCTGCACCGGCGCGCTAACGAACTGGATCGCCGCGAACACCGTGCCGAACACGCCGACCCACTGCGCGGCGGTGACCGTGTCGCCACCGACAAAACCCTCGATGAGGTGCGGCAGCACCGGGATGATGAGCCCGAACGCGAGCACATCGATGAGCACGGTGATGAAGATGAACACCAGCGCGGCCGGGCGGGCAGCGCGCGGCGCAGGGGCGGCAGCGGTCACGACGGGGCCGGGCGACGACGGGGCGGCAGTCTAGCGCGGCGCCGCCGGGCCGCTCGGAGCTCAGCGGCGCATGCGTTCGCGTTGCAGACGCCGCGCGGCGTCGTCCACGTCGAGGCTGACCGCCCAATAGAACCCGGGCTCCGGCAACAGCGTGTTGCGCCCTTCGGCCTCGCCGAGCTCGACGATCACGTTGCGCGGATCCTCGGACGGGGCGTCGGGCTGCAGGCTCGGCGCGGCGCGGCCGAGGTAACGCAGCGGATCGGTGCCGAACACCGCGACTGCCTCCTCGAGCGTGATCGGCATGCCGGGTCCGTGGCTGGTGTACGGCACGCGGCCGTCGGGAACGAACCACAGGGTCGGCATCGTCGTGTCTCTCGAGGGCGCTGCGGGTCAGTGCCGCGCGTGGGTTTCGGGCGGCGTCGGCGCAGACGCCGGGCTGGGCAGGTCGGGGGCGGTCTCGGGCTGGGTTTCGCGGTGCTCGCGGAAGTTGCGCGGCAGGCGGTTGTGCACGTCGGTCGCGGCGATCGCGGCATGACCGACCGCCACCGCGATCTGGTTCAGCGCGCTGACGACGTCGCCGACCGCGTACAGGCCGTCGACCGACGTGCGCTGGTGCTCGTCGACGATGAGCTCGCCGTTGTCGTCGCAGCGGGCGCCCAGCGCGTGCGCAAGCCCGGCCTGCGCTTCGCCGCCGAGCGTGGGGTACAGCGTGGCGAAGCGCTGCGGCGGCACGCCGTCGAACTCGACGACCGTGCATTCGCCGTCGTAGGCCATCGATTCGGCCGGCGGGTGCACGGTGATGTCGGCGTCCTGCGCGCGCCGCAGGCGGTCGGCGTCGGCGCGCCGGGAGGTCTCGGGCACCACGTGCACGTCACGCGAGAACGTGAGCAGGAACAACGCATGGCCGATCGCTTCGTCAATCGGGCCGTAGACCGCGATGCGCTCGTCGCTCGCCTCGTAAGCGTCGCAGACCGCGCACAGGCGCACTGCGCCTTCGTCGATCGCGGCCGACAGCCCCTCCAGGGCGGGCATGCGGTCGACGATGCCGGTCGCGAGGATCACGTGGCGCGCGTGCCAGTGCTGGCCGTCGCCAGACGTGGCGTGAAAGCCGTCGTCCTCGCGTTCGAGCCTGGCGACGGTCGCCTCCACGATCGGCGCACCGTAGCCGGTGGCCTGGTCGCGCAGGCGCTCGAGCAAGGTGGTGCCGTGCACGCCGCTCGGAAAGCCCGGGCAGTTGTGGCTCGTCGGAATCCAGCGTGCGCGGCTGCTGCCGGCGTCGACGACGAGGATGCGCCGGTGGAAGCGCGCGAGGTAGGTCGCGGCGGTGAGCCCGCCCGGGCCCGCACCGATGATGAGGCAGTCGAGCAGCGTGTCGTCGCCGGGAATCGTGGGGACCGCGCTCATGGCTGAAGCAACCGCAGGCCGAACCAGTTGCGCGAGTCGTTCCAGCCGTCGATGACGCGCAGGCCGGCGCGCGCGGCCAGTTCGGCAAAGGGCGCGTCCTCGTACTTGCAGCTGATCTCCACGCGCATGGACTCGTCGGCTTCGAACTCGAACGCGCGACCGGCCACGTGCACGGTCTGCGCGCGCAGGCTCACCAGGTCGGTCTCGATGCGGCCGCGGTCGCGCGCGTACACGGCGCGGTGGCGGAAGCCGTCGAGGTCAAAATCGCTGCCGATCTCGCGGTTCAGGCGCGTGAGCAGGTTCAGAGTGAACGCGGCGGTGACCCCGGCGGCGTCGTTGTACGCGGCCTCGACGAGCGAGGGGTCCTTGTCGAGGTCGATGCCGACGAGCGCCTGCCCGTTCGGGCCCATCGTCTCGCGCATCGCGGCGAGCAGCTCGACGGCGCCTTCGTCGCTGAAATTGCCGAGCGTGGAGCCCGGGAAGAACACGAGCGTGCGCTGCGCATCGTGCAGCGGCTCGGGCAGCGGCACCGGCTTGGTGAAGTCCGCGCACACCGGCAGCATCTCGATGCGCGGGAACTCCTCAGCGAGGCGTGCGGTGCTTTCGATCACCGTCGTGCGCGAGATCTCGACCGGCGTGTACGCGACCGGACGCGTCAGCGCGTCGAGCAGCAGGCGCGTCTTACGGCCGCTGCCGCTGCCGTATTCGACGACGTGCACGTCCGCGCCGATCGTCTGCGCGATCTCGGGCAGGCGCTGCTCGAGCAGCTCGAGCTCGACGCGGGTGACGTAGTACTCGGGCTGGCGCGTGATGCGCTCAAACAGCTGCGAGCCGCGCGCGTCGTAGAAGTATTTCGACGGCAGGCGCTTGGGCGTTGCAGACAGGCCCGCGAGCGTGTCGCCGACGATGTCGTCCGGCGTCGGGCGCAGGTCGGTGAGCCGCCAGCTTGGCAGCACGGGTGCGGTCATGGCATTCATGCAAAGTCCTTGGCGAGCCGCAGGCCGGTGAACTGCCAGCGGTCAGGGGGAAAGAAAAAGGTGCGGTAGCTCGCGCGCAGGTGGTCGCGTGCGCTGGCGCAACTGCCGCCGCGCAACACCCACTGCCCGCACATGAACTTGCCGTTGTATTCGCCGAGCGTGCCCGGCCACGGGGCGAAGCCCGGATACGCGGTGTACGCGCTCGTCGTCCACTCCCACACGTCGCCGAACAGCTGCTGCAGCCCTTCGGCCTGCGAATCGCCGCCCTGCGGGTGCAGCGCGTCGCGCTCGACGAAGTTGTCGCGGCTCGACGGCGTGTTCGATACGGCGGCGCGCTCCCACTCGAACTCGGTCGGCAGGCGGGCGCCGGCCCAGCGCGCGAACGCATCGGCTTCGTAATAACTCAGGTGGCACACCGGCGCATGCGGATCGATCTCGCGCGTGCCGCCGAGCGTGAACTCGCGCTCGAGGTCGTCGTGCCAGTACAGCGGCCGCGCCCAGCCGTCGGCGCGGATGCGCGCCCACGCCGCGCTGAGCCACAGCGCCGTGTTCTCGTAGCCGCCGTCGTCGATGAACGCGCGGTACTCGGCGTTCGTGACCGGCCGGTTCGCAAGTGCGAACGGCAGCGTCAACACGCGGTGGCGCGGCGATTCGTTGTCGTAGGCAAACGCCTCGGCCGACTCGGGCCACGGCGGCGCGCCGACCTCGACGATCGCCTCGTCGAACGCCTGCCAGGCGAGCGGCACCGCGTCGGCGCGCGCCTGCGCGAGGTCGTCGCGGTAGGCCGGCTGCAGCGGGTTGATCGAAAGCGCGTGCTTGATGTCGGTGAGCAGCAGCTCCTGGTGCTGCTGCTCGTGGTGCAAGCCGATCTCGATCGTGCGCCAGGCGTGCACGTCGAGCGCGCCGGCTTCGAACGCACGCTGCATGCGCGCGTCGATCTCGTGCCGGTAGGCGAGCACCGCGTCGAGCGACGGCCGCGTCAGCAGCCCGCGCTGCGCCCGCGCATGCATCGGGCCCGCACCTTCGTAATAACTGTTGAACAGATACGCCCAGCGGTCGTCGACGGCGCGATAACCCGGCTGCGCGGCGAGCACGAACTGCTCGAAGAACCACGTCGTGTGCGCGAGGTGCCATTTCGTCGGCGACGCGTCGGGCATGCTCTGCACGCACGCGTCTTCCGCGCTCAGCGGCGCAGCCAGCGCGAGGCTCCGCGCACGGACCCGGCGATAGCGCACAGCAAGCGCATCAGTCGAGGCAGGCGGCCGGGGAGACTCGAGCAGTGACATGCCCGATGAGCGTGCGCGATCACCCGCGATGGCGCGGTGACGGGGTCATGATGTGGCTGCGCCCACGCTGGCGCGCTGACCCGGAGCCTGCATGCCCGACCCTTCGATCGAACCGCTGCCGCTGGCCCGCGCGCGTGATGCGTTCATGCGTCCCGAGCGTGGGATGTACCTCGATTTCGCCGCGCATAGCCTGCGCCTGCACGCCGTGCACCGCGCGGCGCAAACCGCTCTCGATGCCGCGACGCGGCCGTGGGACGCGTCTTGGGATGCATGGGCCGCGCAGGCCGAACGCGTACGCCTACAAGCGGCGTTGCTGTTCGACGGCGATCCGAACGGCGTCGCGTTCGTGCCGTCGGCGGCGTACGGGCTCGCGCTGGCCGCGCGTGCGTTGCCGCTCGAGGCCGACGAAGCCGTGCTCGTGCTCGACGATGCGTTCCCGTCGAACTTACTGCCCTGGCAGCAGCGCTGCGGCGAGGCAGGCGCGCGGCTCGTCGCGGTGCGCCGCGGGGCCGATGCAACGGCGGCCGTGCTCGAGCCGATCGAGCACGAGCCGGCGCTGCGCACGGCCGCGCTCGAGCACACGCACTGGCATGACGGCGGCCGGCTCGACCTCGACCTGATCGCCAACGCCTGCCACGCACGCGGCATCGCGCTGGTGCTCGACCTCAGCCAGAGCCTCGGCGCCGTGCCGGCCGAGATCGCTCGCTGGCGCCCCGCGTTCGCGGTGAGCGTGGGCTACAAATGGCTGCTCGGCGCGCACGGGCTGTGCGTGCTCTGGGCCTCGCCGCACTGGCGCGAGCATGCGTCCCCGATCGAAGCGCACTGGAGCGCGCACTGCGCGCGTGAAGATTGGTCGTTCGACGCGGCCGCGGACAACGCGCTGCGCCCGGGCGCGCGCCGCTTTGATGCGGGTGAGATCGTCGACGTGCCGCGCCTGTCCGTCGCTGAGGCCGCGCTCACGCAGCTGCATGCGTGGGGCGTCGACGCAATCGCGGCGCGGCTCGGCGCGCTGACCGCGCGGTTGCGAGAGCAGGTGGTCGACAGCTTCGACATGCCGGACGTCGGGGCGCCGCACTTCGTCGGGCTGCGCCCGCGTCATGCCGCCTTGGATGCATGCGTGCTAGCGCTGCGGGCCGACGGCATCGTCTGCACCGCGCGCCACGGCGTGCTGCGCATCGCGCCGCACCTGCACATCGACGAGGCCGACATCGACCGCGTCGCGAGCGTGCTTCGGGCGGCGCGCTAGACCGCGTATGCCTGCGCGACGTGCTCGCGCTGACAGCGGCTGGATCAGTGAATCGTTCGGCGAGTGCCCCGGACACCGGGTGGAACTGCGAGCGCCGGCGAGCGGCCTGGCGGCCGGGCGCAGTCGTCGCGCCCGAACGCCGCACCAACGCGACCAGATCACCGGCCGCGCAGGCGGCGGCGCCGTCGATCAGCGCCGCGGGCTCTGGATGAACTGCAGGAACTCGGCGCGCGTGCGCGCGTCCTCGCGGAACGCGCCGAGCATCGTCGACGTGGTCATGCTCACGCCGCGCTTGTGCACGCCGCGCGTGGTCATGCACTCGTGCGACGCCTCGACGACAACCGCGACGCCGCGCGGCTGCAGCACGTCCTGGATCACGTCCGCGATCTGCGCCGTGAGCTTTTCCTGCACCTGGAAACGGCGCGCATACGCATCGACGACGCGCGCAAGCTTGCTGATGCCCACGACCTTGCCGTCGGGCAGGTAGCCCACGTGTGCGCGGCCGATGATCGGCGCCATATGGTGCTCGCAGTGGCTTTCGAACTCGATGTCGCGTAGCACGACCATCTCGTCGTAGCCGGCCACTTCCTCGAACGTGCGCGCCATGTACTCGCGCGGATCGAGGCTGTAGCCGCCGAACCAGTCCGAATACGCCTTGACCACGCGCCTGGGCGTGTCGAGCAGGCCTTCGCGGTCCGGGTCGTCGCCGGCCCAGCGCAGCAGCGTGCGCACCGCAGCTTCGGCTTCTTCGCGCGTGGGCGTGTCGTTGACAGCCATCGTCGGCGGTCCCATGCAATCAAGAGGACGCGCATGCTAACGCGCGCGCCGCAGGGCCGGCAGTCGCGCGGGTGAACGCTGGGTTGCACGGCCGCGTGCATCCGCCGAAGCCGGATGCACGTGGGGCGGCCATTTCAGCGCCCGGCGTCCTCGCGGCGGCGGTCGATGTGGCGCCAGCCGTCGCGCACCGCATCGCGCGCGCCGGTCCAGTCGATCCGCGATTCGCCACGCGACTGCGGCCAGTCGCGCTCGAGGTCTGCCTCGGCGTCGTCGAAACCGCGCTCGCGGTGCTGCGCATAGCTCGTGTAACCGTAGGTGTACGCCGGGCCGTAATCGCGCCAGTCGTGTGCGCCGTCGGGGTGGCCGGCGCTGCGGTACTCGCGCTCGAAGTGCTCGGTGTAGTCGGTCGGGTTCACGGCCTCGGCGATCGAGTCGCCCGCCTTGGCACCGACGATGCCGCCGGCGACCGCACCGACGACGCTGCCGATGGGGCCGGCCGCCGCGCCGAGGGCGGCGCCGGTGATCGCGCCGGCGACCGCGCCGGTGCCGGCGCCGATGCTGTGGTCTTTCTTGATTTCGCTCATGGCAGGCTCCGGGACGACGGCGCACACGCGAGGGTGCGTTTGCGGTCGAGGCAACGTAGGCCCGGCCTCATGCATCGGCGGTGAAGGCACGCGGCGTTTCGCCGTACGGTGCGTGAACGCGCGGCGCGCGCAGCCACGGCACGGTTCCCACGTCCGGCACGGCCTCCGGAGACGACGCGCCGTCGCGGCCGATCGACGCGGCCAGCGCCTGCCGCGCGTGCTGCATCAGCCGCCCGACCGGCTCGCCCCGCACGGCCATTGCGACGCCGGTGCAGGCGACCACGGCGTGCGACGCGCCGTCGACGTGGAACGGCCGCGCGGCGATCGCCTCGACGAGCGCCTGCGCGAGCCGCTCGGCCTCGGCACGGCCGCCCTCGCGCACGATCGCGAACCGCGCCCCGCCGATGCGCGCCAGCGTGTCGTGCTCGTTCATCGTCGCGCGCAGCCGCGCGTGCGTCTGGCACAGCACGGCGTTCGCGGCGGGCAGGCCGTGCTGCCCGCAGAACGCATCGAACGCAGCGAGGTCGACGAGGATGACGGCGTAGCTGCGCGAACCCAGCGCGCCGAGGTCGCGCCAAGCGTCGAGCAGCCGGGTGAGGGCGACGGCGTTCGGTGCGCCGGTGAGCGCGTCGCGCTCGTTCGATGCGCGCAGGCGGTCGCGGATGCGGCGCCGGTGGGTCGCTTGCCGGGTCAGCGCGAACGCGAGCACCAGCGCCTCCATGACCGCCGCCGGCGCAAGCAGGGCGCTCGCCCAAGGCGCGTTCACGACGCCGAGCCGGTGTGCGCCGACCAGCGCGGCAATGGCGACGAGCGGAGTCCAACCCACGAGATAATAGCCTGCGTAAGCCGCGCCCCGGTGCCATGCAATCGCGGCAATCGCGAGCACCAGCGGAGCACCGAGCATCAGCAGCACATTGACCGCGCTGGGATACCAGCCGTGCACGTGAGCGCGGGCAACCAGCAGCAGCGCCAGCAGCGCGAATTGCAGGGCAAATAGCACGCCGATGACGCGCGCGCCGGTCGGGACGAGGCGATCGAGCTCGAGCACGCGGCGGGTGAAGACGAGCTGCAACGCGAGCCCGAGCGTGGCCAGCGCCCAGCGCCCGGTCGCTCCGTGGCTCGCGAAGCCGGCAAGCACGCTGCCTTCGGCCCCGGCGAGCACGACCATGTAGCTCGCCGCGCACACGCAGTACCCGGCGTAGCTCAGGTACAGCAGGTCGCGGTGCCGCAGGTGGATCAGCAGCATCGCCAGTGCCAGCGCCGCAAGCACCGCGGCCGCGGCCTGTGCGCGCCAGGCGAGCGCGCTGGCTTCGCGCGCCAGCACCTGGGCGGGCACCACACGCAGCGCGATGGGCTCGGCGCTGGAGCCGGCCGCGTGCACGTACGCGACGCTGCCGGTCGGCCAGCCGTTCGGCAGCGCGAGCGCCCAGCCACGCACGCGGCGCGGCGCGTCGGGGTCATGGCGCACCGGCAGCACGCTCGGCGCGGCGCCGGGCGGATACAGCGTGATCGGGCCCAGCGAGTCAGGACCGTCGACGACCAGCTGCCGGTCCCCGTCGCCTACGCGCTGTGCGCAACTCAGCCGGAGCCAATGACCGCCGCTGCGCTGCGGCAATCGCGTGCGCACCGGAGCGTCGTGCTCCCCCTGCAGGCGCACGAGCACCGGGACCGCCGCAGGCGGCGCATCGTAGGCGGTGGTGGTGTAGAGCACTTCGACCTGCAGTCCACAGGCCGCGGCCGGGCCGGCGCAGCACAGCGCAAGCGTGAGCGCGACCGCACGCATCCAACGTGACATGGCATTTCCCCCTGGTACCGCGTGTCCCCAACGGCCGGATTTTCACGGCCGCTTCACACGGTGTCATGGCCTACACGTAAGCCAGTGGCGCGACCGGCCATGGGCAATCGAGGGCGGTGCTGCGACAATCAGGACCGCACATCCCCCGTTCAGCCAGCCGCCGCCACCCTGCCCGGCGTTTTGCGCCGTGTGCGCCAGCCTTCCGCCCATGACCGATTCCACCGCGATCATCCGCCTGCGTGGTCTGCGCCTCGAGCGCGGCGGTCGCGTCGTGCTGCGCGATCTCGACCTCGAGATCGCCCGCGGCGAGGTCGTCGCGGTGTTCGGCCCGTCCGGCAGCGGCAAGTCGACGCTGCTGTCGGCGTTGACCGGCGAGCTCGCGCCGTCGGCCGGCTCGGTCGAAGTCCTGGACCGGCCGGTGCCCGCCGCCGGACGCGCGCTGCTGGACCTGCGCAAGGGCCTGGGCGTGCTGCTGCAGGGCAACGGCCTGCTCACCGACCTCACCGCGGCCGAGAACGTCGCGCTGCCGTTGCGCACGCACACCGACCTGCCCGCGCCGGTGATCGCGCGGCTCGTCGACATGAAGCTGCACGCGGTCGGCCTGCGCGCCGCGGCCGATGCCTTCCCGCGCGAGCTGTCCGGCGGCATGGCGCGCCGTGTCGCGCTCGCCCGCGCGCTCGCGCTCGACCCGCCGCTGATGCTCTACGACGAGCCGCTGACCGGGCTCGACCCGATCGCGTGCGGCGTCGTCATGAGCCTCGTGCGCCGCCTCAACGACACGCTCGGCCTCACGAGCGTCGTCGTGACCCACCACGTGCACGAGACGCTCCCGGTCGCCGACCGCGCGGTCGTGATCGCGGACGGGCGCCTCGTGTTCTCCGGCACGCCGGCCGAGTTGCAGGCCTCGAGCGATCCGCTGATCCGCCAATTCCTCGACGGCCAGCCCGACGGCCCGATCCCGTTCGACAACTCCACCTTCGCGGGCGCCGTGTCCGCCTCCGCGCAGGACGCCGCCTGATGCCGCTCGCCGCCGCCATCCGCTCGCTCGGCCAAGCCGGGCTGTTCTCGTTTGCGGTGCTGCGCGCGTCGAAGCCGAACGCCGCGTTCTGGCGCGAGCTCGTGCGCGAGATCTACAAGATCGGCGCGCGCAGCCTGCCGATCATCGCGGTCGGCGGCGCGTTCGTGGGCCTGTCGGTCACCCTGCTCGGCTACCGCGCACTCGAGACCTATGGCGCGAGCAACCAGGTCAGCGCGATGCTCGGCCTCGGCCTGTACCGCGAACTGGGCCCCGTGCTCACTGCCTTGTTGTTCATTGGCCGCGCCGGCAGCTCGATCGCGGCCGAACTCGGCCTCATGCGCGCGACCGACCAGATCACCGCGCTCGGCCTGATGGCGATCGACCCGGTCGGCCGCGCGGTCGCGCCGCGCTTCTGGGCCGCCGTGCTCAGCGTGCCGCTGCTGACTGCGCTGTTTTGCAGCTTTGCGATCACCGCGAGCTACTTCGAGTCCGTGCATGTGATCGGACTGGAGGCCGGCACGTTCTGGCAGGTCCTCAAGGACAGCGTCGATTTCACGAAGGACTTTTTGATGGCGTTCGTGAAAGCCGCGGTGTTCGGCGCGACCGCCGCGCTTGTCGCGGCGTACGCGGGCTACCACGCCGAGCCGACGATCGAGGGCACGTCGGTCGCCACGACGCGCGCCGTCGTCAATGCCTCGCTGCTCGTGCTGATGTTCAACTTCGTGATGTCGGCACTGCTGTTCCAGTGATGCGCGTTTTTCGCTCCAACCCGCGCACCCGCGTGCGGACCTTCCAAGGGTTAGACCAATGAGTAACCGCTCCCCCCGCATCGAGTTCGCCGTCGGCGCATTCCTGCTGCTGTCGCTCGCGTCGCTGCTCGTGCTCGCGCTCGCATCGACGAACGGCCAGTGGGGCTTCGCCGCCGACCGCTATCCGCTGACCGCCCGATTCACGACGATCGGCGCGCTGCGCCCGAACGCGCCGGTGAAGATCGGCGGCGTGACGGTCGGCCGCGTGGCCGACATCCAGGTCGACCCGGTCAAGTACGACTCGGTGGTCACGCTCGCGATCGATTCGAAGTTCGAGAACCTGCCGGGCGACACCGCCGCGGGCATCTTCACCAGCGGCCTGCTCGGCGAGAGCTACATCGGCCTGTCCCCGGGCGGCGACCCCGAGCCGCTCAAGCCTGGCGACGAGATCTACCTCACGCAGCCGGCGGTCGATCTGATCCAGCTCGTCGGCAAATACATGTTCAGCGGCGGTGCCGGGAGCGGCGGTGAGGATGCGCCACCCATGGACGAGGCCGCCGATCCGGCTGCCGACGCCACGCCCGCCCCCGCACAGGAAATGACGCCATGACCCGCACCTCCACGATCCCGACCTCGCAGCGCTCGGGCGCCACGCGCCGCGGCCTCGTCGGCCTGCTCGTCGCGTCCTCGCTGCTGCTCGCCGTGCCGCCGGCGTTCGCGCAGGCCGCCAAGCCCGCTGCGAGCGCACCGGCCGCGCAGTCGCCGAGCGCCCTCGTGCTCGACAACAGCACGCGCGTGCTGTCGACGCTCGAAGCGCGCCGCAACGAGTTCACGAAGGACCGCACCGCGCTGCGCCAGTTCATCGCGGGCGAGTTCAACCAGATGTTCGACCGCGACTACGCGGCGCGCCTCGTGCTCGGTACGCACGGCCGCGGCGCGTCGGATGCGGACGTCAAGCTGTTCGCCGATGCGCTCACCGACAACCTCATGCAGCGCTACGGCTCGTCGCTGCTCGACTTCAACACGCGCCTCAAGGTGCGCGTGAAGTCGGAGACGGCGATGCGCAACGGCGCGGTCGTCAAGGTCGACACCGAGATGCTGCGTCAGGGCGGCGAGCCGATCCCGGTCTCCTACCTGCTGCGTCGCAGCGGCAACGGCTGGAAGGTGTTCGACGTGATGGTCGAGGGCGTGAGCTTCGTGCAGACGTTCCGCACGCAGTTCGACGGCGCGCTCAAGCGCAAGCCGATTGCCCAGGTCGCCGCCGACCTGCGCGCCGGGAAGCTGCAGGCCGACGTGACGAACTGATGCGCGCGGCCTCCGCCCCGGTCGCGGTGCGCCGCGACGGCGACGCGCTGGTGTTTTCCGGCGCGCTCGTGCGCGACGCGGTCGCGCGGCTGTGGACGCAGGCCGCGCCGCTGCGCGCCGGTGCGCAGCGCATCGACCTCACCGCCGTCGAGCGCATCGACAGCGCGGGCCTTGCGCTGATTGCCGAGTTGTCGAACGGCGCGCTTGCGGTCGACGGCGCGCCGGCCGGCCTCGACGCCTTGCGCGGCGCCTACCGGCTCGATCCCGCGACACTCGGTTTCGCCCGCTGAGCAGCGGGCCGCTGCGCCCGCTCGCTACAATTCGACTATGTCACCTTCCTCTCCGACCCCGCCGGCGTCGCGCCCGGCCCGCTCGCCCGCGGCGCGCACCGTGCCCGCCGCGCTGTGGCTGATTGCCGCGGCCTGCGCCGCGCCTGCGGCCGCGCAATCGGCATCGCCAGCCGAAGCCGCGCCGTCCGAAATAAGCGCAGCCGCCGCACGCGATGGCACGCCGGCGCGCGAAACCGAGCTGCAGAACAACCGGTCCGATGCCGCGTCGGCGCGCCCGCCGGTCAAGGCGGACGACCCGAACGCGGCGGTCGCCCCTGCGCTCGCCGATGCCCCGGCAGCGCTCGATACGCTTGCCGTGCCCGCGCCCGGCGAGCCGGCGGCGGCTGCAACGGCCGGCGCATCGCTCGAGGCGGAGGTGCCCGTGGCCGGCCCGCCGACCGAGGACACGCGCACCCAGGCCGAGCTGGATTTCGACGCGCTCTACGGCCCGTACGATCCGGTCGCCGACCCGACGCTGCCGCCGGCCGCGCGCGTGCGCGGTGCGTACGACCCGTGGGAGCCGCTCAACCGCCGCGTGCACCGGCTTAACAACACGGTCGATCGCGTGATCGCGAGGCCGCTCGCGCAGGCGTACGTTGCCGTGGTGCCGCGCCCGGTGCGGCTCGGGGCGAGCAACTTCTTCAACAATCTCGGCCAACCCGTGTCGGCGCTCAATGCGCTGCTGCAGGGCAAGCCGCAACAGGCCGCGCAGTCGCTGGGCCGCTTCGCGCTGAACACCACGCTCGGCATCGGCGGCATCTTCGATCCGGCGAGCAACGCGAAGCTGCCGCTGCGGAGCGAGGATTTCGGGCAGACGCTCGGCGTCTGGGGCTGGAAGCGCTCGCGCTATGTGGAGCTGCCGCTGTTTGGCCCGCGCACGCTGCGTGACGTGTTCGGCCTCGTTGGCGATGCGCCTCTGAGCCCACTGCGCCAAGTCGAGGCCGACGCGCTGCGCGTGCCGCTGCAGGGCCTGCAGCTCGTCGACGTCCGCTCGCAGCTGCTGTCGACCGACAGCCTGCGCGAGGGCGCGCAGGACGATTACGCGCTCGTGCGCGACGCATGGATGCAGCGCCGCGATTACCAGATCTTCGGCGACCGCACGCTCGAAAACGACGACAGCCTGCCCGATTACCTGCGCGAGGAGTTCAATCCGACCGTGCCGGTCGACGCGCTGCCGCTGATGCCCGACGGCGGCTGAGCCGGGCGCGCTCGCTGCGGGACGCCGGTAAAGGCGCCGGGCGCTCACGCCGCTCGCGTCATAGGCCGAGCGACCGCCGTCACTCGGCGTCGCGATCGCCCGGCGTGGAGGTCGTGACCTGCTTGAGCAGGTTCTGGCCGAACGCCTCGATCTCGGTGTCGGCGTCGGGCGCGAGCAGTTCGGGCAGCTTGCCCTTGGGCTTCACTCCAAGGCTCACGAGGCGCTTCGCACGCGGGATCACCGCCATCTTCGAGTCGATGAGCCGGCGCTTGGCCGCGCTGAACGTGTCGTCGGCCGCGCGCAGGCGGGCGCCGATCTTCTCGAAGTCCTCCAGGAACGCGCCGAGCGCATCGAGCAGCAGGCCGCCGGCCTTGTTGATCTCCTCGGCCTGCTTCTGGATGCGCTCGCGCGTCCACAGCCCGTCCACGACGCGCAGCAGCGCCATCAGCGTGTTCGGCGAGGCGAACACGATGCGCCGCTCGAACGCGTAGGTCTGCAACGAGCCGTCGGTGCCGAGCGCACCCGACAGCGCGCCCTCGATCGGGATGAACGCGACGGTGACGTCGAGCGCGGACTCACCGAACAGCTTCGGGTACTGCTTGTCGGCCAGCTCGCGCACGTGCTGGCGCAGCGCAATCGCGTGGCGGTGCATCGCCTCGTGGTGCGCGTCGATGTCGTCGGCGTTCATCGCCTGCTCCCAGGCGACGAGGTTGACCTTGCTGTCGACGACGACGCAGCGATCGCCCGGCAGGCGCACCACGATGTCGGGTCGGTGACTGCGGCCGTCCTCACCGACGACCTGCTTCTGCCGCTCGTAGTGCACGCCGTCTTCGAGGCCCGACCCGCGCAGCACGCTTTCGAGCATGAGCTCGCCCCAGTCGCCGCGCACCTTCGCATTGCCCTTGAGCGCCTTGGTCAGCGCGGCGGCCTGTGCCGCCATGTCCTGGTTGAGCGTGCGCAGCTCACCGAGCGCGCCCACGAGCGTGGCGCGCTCCTTCGCCTCTTCGCCATACAGCGTGTCGACGCGTTGGCGGAATTCGCCAAGTTGCTCGGCGAACGGCTTGAGCAGCGTTTCGATGTCGGCCTTGGACTGCACGGTCGCGTGGCGGATGTTCTTTTCGAACACCGCACCGCGCTCTTCGAATGCCTTGCCGGCGAGCTGCGCGAACGCATCGCTGAGCCGGGCCTGCGCTTCGTCGACGAACTGCTGCATCTGCGTGCGCGCCTTTTCGGCGTGGGTGAGATGCGCGCTCGCCTGGGCGTGCTCGGACTGCACGCGCGACAGTTCGGTCTCGAGGGTTTGCATGCGGGCGCGCATCGTCTCGAGCTGCGCGCTGCGGTCGGCAAGCTCGGCAGCGGCCGCACCGCGCGCCACGCGCTCGGTTTCAAGCTCGCTGCGCACGGTTTCAAAGCGCGTGCGCAGCACGGCGTGCTCATCGACGAGTTGCGCGTGCGACGCGGCCGCCGCACGCAACGCGCCGAGCTGCTCGCCGTCCTCGCGCCCCCGCGCGCGCGTCTGGTCGAGTTCGGCGGCAAGCCGGTCGCGCTCGGCCGCAAGCGCCTGCGCGCGGGTCTCGGCTTCGCTGGGCCGGCGCTGCAAGCGCAGCAGCATGATGCCGACGAACACGAGGGCCGCCGCGACGAGCGCAAGCAGCGCAATCACGGCGAGGGGCGGGATCGCGGTCATGTCGGCCTCCGGTGCCTCAAAGCGGTACAGCGTAGGCGCATTGGCGTCTCAACCTCTGAGACGACACGCGCGGTTGCGCCGGGATCACCGCCTGCCCACCGCGCGCGTGGCCTACTGAACGGCCTGCCAACACGGGAGTCCCGATGGACAGCAGCAGCGCCTCGTTCTTCACCAAGACGTTCTTCGACAGCTGGCCGGCACTCGGCCGCACGCTGATCGTCGCCGTGGTCGGATACCTGTTTCTCGTTCTCTTCCTGCGCATTTCAGGCAAGCGCACGCTGTCGAAATGGAATGCGTTCGACTTCATCGTAACGATCGCGCTCGGCTCCACGCTCGCGTCGATCCTGACGTCGAAGAACGTCGCGCTCGCGCAGGGCCTGTTCGCGCTCGGCATGCTGATCGGCTTCCAGTACGTGATCACCTGGGCGTCGGTGCGCTCGCAGTGGGTGCGCAAGCTGATCAAGGCCGAACCGACGTTGCTGCTCGAGAACGGCTGCATCCTCGAAGACGCGCTGCGCAAGCAACGGGTCACCGAATCGGAGATCCGCACCGCGATCCGCGCCAAGGGCATCGGCGCGCTCGAGGACGTGCGCGCGGTCGTGCTCGAAACCGACGGCACGTTCAGCGTGGTACGCACCGTGGAAACCGACAGCTGCTCGGCGCTGGCGGACGTGCCAGGGATCGGCTCGCCCCAGAAGGAACACGAGCGCAAGTAAGCCGCTGCGCCCCTGTGCGGGGCGCGCAGGCTCAGTCCAGCACGCGGCAGAACACGGCCTTGAGGTAGCGCGACTCCGGCACCTGCGCGAGGAACGGGTGGTCCGCGCCCGCGCCGGCGATCTTGAGCACCTGCACGGTGCGGTTCGAATAGAACGCCGCGCGGCGCAGCATGTCGAGGAACTGGTCCTCGCTGACCAGGCCCGTGCACGAGAACGTCGCAAACAGCCCGCCAGGCGCGACGCAGCCGAGCGCGAGCTTGTTCATGTCGAGGTATTTCTTGAGCGCGGGGATCACCTGCTCGCGGTCGCGCGTCATCTTCGCCGGGTCGAGGATCACCACGTCGAACAGGTCGCCGCGGATGCCCGCATCGCGCATCCACGGGAACACGTCGGCCTGGATGAACTTCACGCGCGCGCTGTTGAGCTTGGCGTTGCCGCGCGCAATCTCGAGCACGTCCTCGTCGATGTCGATGCCGACGACTTCGCTCGCGCCGCGCACGGCGGCATATACACCGAAGCCGCCGGTGTTGCAGCACAGGTCGAGCACGCGCTTGCCTTCGACGCGTTCGCTGAGCCACTGGCGGTTTTCGCGCTGGTCGGCGAAGAAACCCGTCTTGTGCGCGCCGGCCGGGTCGGCGCGGAACTTCACGTCGTACTCGGTGATCACCGCCGGCGGCACATCGCGCGGGTTGCCACCACTGTAAACAGGCTTGTAATCGAAGCTTTCCTGCTTCTGCACGTGCTCGTCGGCGAAGCTGTAGAAGCGGCAGCCCGGGAACTGCTCGGACAGCGCGGCGTAGATCCATTCGCGGTGGCGGTACATGCCGGCCGAGAAGAACTCGACGACGATCAAATCGCCGTAGCGGTCGACGACCAGGCCCGACAGGCCGTCGCCCTCGCTGTGCACCACGCGCCAGGCGTCGCTGACCTCGTCGAGCTTGAGGAACTCGCGGCGCAGCGCGACCGCGGCGGCGATCTTGCGCGAGAACCAGCCCGCGTCGACGTCGACGTCCGGGTGCGACTCGAGCATGCGCAACGCGATGCGCGAATGCCCGTTGTAGAAGCCGCGGCCGATCCAGTCGCCGTCCACGCCGACGACGTCGACGATCTGGCCAGGCTTCGGGCGCTGCGCGGGTTTATCGACGAGGCGCTGGAAAATCCACGGGTGGCTGGACTTCCAGGCGTTCTTGAGGCGCACCACGGGGCGCGTCGGATCATGGGCGGTCATCACACCATTGTAGTCGCGCGCTTGACGCGCTACCCGAACGCAGGGTTACATCGCGCCCTGAAGGGGAGTAGCTCCCACACAGCGGCGCCGTCATTACGGGTTTTGCGACGATCAGGTCGCGCCTCGGTGCCACGGCAGGCCCCCATGCAGAACCATGGGCCTGCGAGCGAGACCTTCGCCGATCCGCGGCGAAGGTGCGTCCAGGCGATGCAGATTCGACCGCGGTCCGTCGTGTCCGCCCCGGAGCCTCGTCATGGAAACCATAGGTAGTCCCGTTTTGTGGAGCGCGTTTGGCGCGCTCGTCGTCGTCGCCCTGCTCGTCGATCTGGTGCTCATGCGCCACGGCGGGCCGCACCGCGTCACCTTCAAGGAAGCCCTGGCCTGGAGCATCGGCTGGGTCGTGCTCGCGCTCGCGTTCGGCGGCTGGCTGTGGTGGTACGTCAGCGGGCAGTCCGGCGCCGAGGAAGGCCAGCGCGTCGCGCTCGAGTACCTGACCGGTTACCTCGTCGAGAAATCGCTCGCGGTCGACAACATCTTCGTGTTCCTGATGCTGTTCACCTACTTCGCGGTGCCCGAGGAGCAGCGCCAGAAGGTGCTCATCATCGGCGTGCTCGGTGCGATCGTGTTGCGCGCGATCATGATCTTCGCCGGTGCGCTGCTGCTGCAGAAGTTCCACTGGATCCTCTACGTGTTCGGCATCTTCCTGCTGCTGACCGGCGTCAAGATGCTGTGGGCGGCCGGCAAGGAACCCGACCTCGACAACAACCCGCTGCTGCGCTGGCTCACGAACCACGTGCCGATGACGCGCGGTTACGTCGGCAGCAAGCTGTCGGTGCTCGAGCACGGCAAGCGCCTGTACACGCCGCTGTTCATCGTGATCGTCATGGTCGGCATCACCGACGTGATCTTCGCGGTCGACTCGATCCCGGCGATCTTCGCGATCACCGACGATCCGTTCATCGTGCTCACCTCGAACGTGTTCGCGGTGCTCGGCCTGCGCGCGATGTTCTTCCTGCTCGCCGGCCTCGCCGACCGTTTCCACCTGCTGCCGTACGGACTCGCGCTCGTGCTGATGTTCATCGGCACGAAGATGCTGCTGATCGACGTGTACAAGATCCCGATCGCGGTCTCGCTCGGCGTGGTCGCCGCCATTATCGCCACGACCGTCGCGCTGAGCCTGCTGCGGCCGAAGGTCGAGGACCCCGCGGTCCATTGACCGCCGCGGCGCCGGCCTTGTGTTCACGGCCGGCGCCGCCACTTCGGGCGCATGCACCTGCCCGACCACGACCTGCCGTCCGATTCGCCCCGCCAGCGCACGGCCGACGGCCGGCGCTGGCGGCGCGCCTTCAACCTCGCGCTCGCCGCCGTCCTCGTGCTCGTCGCGGTGTTCTCCGCGCAGGGCGCGTTCGACGTGCGCGCGTGGGCGGTGCAACCGGGCGATCTTTCGAACTGGCGCGGCCTGCTGGCCGCGCCGCTGCTGCACGGCTCGTTCGAGCACCTGGCCGCGAATGCGATCGCGGTGCTCACACTCGGCACGCTGGCCGGCGGGCTGTACCCGCGCGCGCTCGTGCGGGCGCTGCCGTTCGCGTGGCTCGGCTCCGGGCTGGCCGCGTGGGGGCTCGGCGATGCCGGCTCGTACCACCTCGGCGCGAGCGGCGTCACCTACGGCCTCATGTTTCTGCTGCTTGGTCTCGGCCTGTTGCGCCGCGACCGGCCCGCGGTCGCCGCGGCGATGATCGCGTTCCTGCTCTACGGCGGCATGGTGCTCGGCGTGCTGCCGCGCGAGGCCGGCGTGTCGTGGCAGTCGCACCTCGGCGGCGCGCTCGGCGGCCTGATCGCGGCCGCGCTGTGGCGTCGTGCCGATCCCGCCCTTCCGCGCCGCCGCTACAGCTGGGAAGTCGAAGAAGAGGCCGCCTCGGAGATCACGCAGGCCGACCGCGACGAGTTCGAACGCCCGCGCCCCGACGACGTGCCGGTGCTGTGGCAACGCGACACGCGACGCGGCGAGGTGGTGCCGTTCCGGCGGCCGCCGCACGACTAGCGGGGGCGCAGCGGTTCGTTCGTGGCCGTTACCTGCGACGTTGGGATCGATGGCGCCGCAGCGCACCGAACGGCTGATCACTCCGGTGTCGTCGCCGCACGGTGTGCGGTGCACCGCCGCTTGCCCGCACCTGACCGCTCACGCCAACCGGCCGCGGCAATCGATCCGGTAGGCTCGGCGCGATCGGTTTGCCCGCGCCGCGTCGACGGCGCCCATGACGTCGAGGACATCGGATGCGCGCAGTCGGCTGGTTTTACGGGATCGCAATGGGCCTCGCGCTGAGCGCATGCAGCGCGGACCAGGTCCCAGCCGGCCGCGCAGATGCCCCCGTGCCGCGCGACGTGCGGCCCGCGCCCGGCACCGCCGCGCAGCGCATCGAGGCCGACGTGCGCTTTCTCGCCGACGACCTGCTCGAAGGCCGCGAAGCCGGCACGCGCGGTTATGAACTCGCCTCGCTCTACGTCGCCGAGCGCATGCGCGCGATCGGCCTCGCGCCCGGCGGTGATGACGGCACCTACTTCCAGCGCGTGCCGCTGCTGCGCGCGGTGCGCGAGCCCGGCGGCGAGCTGCGCATCGAGCGCGACGGCGCGAGCCGCGCGCTGCGTTTTCGCGACGACTTCCTGCCCGCGCTCAACTACAACGCGGCCGATGCACGCGTGAGCGCGCCGGCCGTGTTCGTCGGTCAGGGCGTGCATGCGCCGGCGCTCGGGCACGACGATTTCCGCGGCATCGATGTCACCGGCAAGATCGCAGTGCTGTTCGCGGGCGCCCCGGAGAAGTTCGACAACGACCGCCGTGCGTTCTATTCATCGACACGCGAAAAGCTTGCCGAACTCGCGCGCCGCGGCGCGGTCGGCGCGGTGTTCGTCGCGACCGACGACGACGAGGCGCGCCGACCGTGGGCGCGCGGCGCCGCGCATTGGGACCATCCGGGCATGCGCCTGCGCGGTGCGGACGGCAAGGGCGTCGACACGTTCCCGCAGCTCCAGGTCGTCGCGAGCGTGAGCGCCGCGAACGCGGCTGCGCTGCTCGGCCGCGATCCGAAACCGGTGTTCAAGGCCGCGAAGGCGGGCACACCGGCGCCGTTCGACCTGCCGGGCACGCTCACGCTGGCCGCGCGCACGCGCATCGAGAACGCCGAGTCGCGCAATGTCGTCGGCCGGCTGCCGGGTTCGGATTCGAAGCTCGCCGGCGAGCATGTCGCATTCACCGCGCACCTCGATCACGTCGGCATCGGCACGCCGGTGAACGGCGACGCGATCTACAACGGCGCGCTCGACAACGCGCTCGGCGTCGGCATCATGCTCGAGGCCGCGCGCGAACTCGCCTCAGGTGAGAAGGCGCCGGGTCGCTCGTCGGTGTTCATCGCGCTCACCGCCGAGGAAAAAGGCCTGCTCGGCGCGGAGTGGTTCGCGACGCATCCGACCGTGCCGCGCGGCTCGATCGTCGCGAACGTCAACATGGACATGCCGGTGCTGCTCGCGCCGACGTCCGACGTGATCCCGATCGGCGTCGAGCATTCGAGCCTGCAGCCGATCGTCGAGCGCGCCGCGCGCGAGGTCGGCGTCAGGCTCTCGCGCGATCCGTTCCCCGAGGAAGTCGTGTTCGTGCGGAGCGATCAGTACGCGTTCATCCGCGCCGGGATCCCGGCGGTGTACCTCGACGGCGGCATCGAGTCGACGCAGGACGGCGTCGACGGCACCGCCGCGCTGAAGGGCTTTCTCGACGAGCACTATCACGAGCCGAGCGACGACGCGTCACAGCCGATCCAGTACGGCGATGCGGCGCGGCTTGCGCGGCTCAATGCGCGCATCGGTGCATTGATCGGCAACGACGCGAAGCGGCCGCAATGGAACGCCGGCGACTTCTTCGGCGAGCGCTTCGGCAAGAACGCGGTGCCTGCCGCGACCTCGACGGCGGAATGACGCGCCGGCCGTGACCGTCGGCACGGGCCGCGCACGCTGCAGGGCGGCAGCATGCAGTCATCGCATTCAACGGTGCATCGCATGAAGACGCTGGGCCTCATCGGCGGCATGAGCTGGGAATCGACGATTCCCTACTACCGCGAGATCAACCGCACGGTCGCGCAGCGTCTCGGCGGCCTGCATTCGGCGCGGCTGCTGCTCTACAGCGTGGACTTCGCGCAGATCGAGGCGCTGCAGCGCGCGGGCGACTGGGACGCGGCCGGCCGCGTGCTCGCCGACGCTGCGCGTGCGCTGCGTGCGGGCGGGGCCGAACTTCTCGTGATCTGCGCGAACACGATGCATCTCGTTGCCGATGCGGTCGAAACCGCGAGCGGCCTGCCGCTCGTGCACATCGCCGACGCGACCGCCGATGCGATCAATGCCGCGGGCCTCACGCGCGTCGGCCTGCTCGGCACGCGCTTCACGATGGAGCAGCCGTTCCTGCGCGAGCGGCTCGAGCGCCGCGGCCTCGAGGTGATCATTCCCGACGAGACGCAAGGCGCCACCGTGCACCGGGTGATCTACGACGAGCTGTGCCGCGGCCGCATCGAGGACGCTTCTCGCGCGCAGTACCGCGCGATCATTGAATCGCTCGTCGAACGCGGCGCGCAGGGCGTGATCCTCGGCTGCACCGAGATCGGCCTGCTCGTTGCCGCCGATGACGCGAGCGTGCCGCTGTTCGACACGGCGGCGCTGCACGCGCATGCAGCCGCGCACGCCGCACTCGCCTGACCGCACCGCACCCAACGCGCAACCGGCGTCCAGCCTGAAGCCGCCGCGTGCGCTGACTACACTCGCCTCCCCTGTTTCCGCACAAGGATTGCCGCGATGACCCAGTGGTATTTCGTTCCCCCGCACGGCACCGACCGCGTCGGCCCGCTCGATGAAGCCTCCGCGCTCGAATTCGTGCGCCAGCACCCCGAGGCGCAGGCCTGGCGCGAAGGCATGAGCGGTTGGAAGCCCGTGCGCGAGGTGCCCGAGCTGCGCGCACCTGCCGGCGGCCCGCCGCCGCACATGCCGCCGCCTCCGGGCGCGGGCGGCGCGCGCGGTCGCAGCGACGACATCGACTTCCGCATCGTCGGCAACGACATGCCGTTCGTGGAGATCGAGCTCGATCCCGGCGAGAGTGCGATCTCCGAGGCCGGCGCGCTCATGTACAAGGACGCGAGCATCCAGATGGACACCGTGTTCGGCGACGGCTCGCATTCGGGCCAGGGCGGCGGTTTCATGGACAAGATCTTCTCGGCCGGCAAGCGCGTGCTGACCGGCGAGAGCCTGTTCACGACGATGTTCACGCACACCGGCAGTGGCAAAGCGCGCGTTGCGTTCGCGGCGCCGTACCCGGGCACCGTGGTGCCGATGAAGCTCGACGAGCACGGCGGCCGGCTGATCTGCCAGAAGGACAGCTTCCTCGCCGGCGCGCGCGGCGTGTCCGTCGGCATCCACTTGCAGCGCAAGATCCTCACCGGCCTGTTCGGCGGCGAGGGCTTCATCATGCAGAAGCTCGAAGGCGACGGCTGGGTGTTCATCCACGCCGGCGGCACGATGGTCGAGCGCGATCTCGCGCCGGGCGAGCGGCTCGACGTCGACACCGGCTGCGTGGTCGCCTACCACGCGGGCGTGAGCATGGACGTGCGCCCGGTCGGCGGGGTCAAGAGCATGTTCTTCGGCGGCGAAGGCGTGTTCCTCGCGACGCTGACCGGCCCGGGCAAGGTCTGGCTGCAGTCGCTGCCGTTCTCGCGCATGGCCGGCCGCATGCTCGCCGCGGCGCCCCAGGGCGGCGGTCAGGCCCGCGGCGAGGGTTCAATGCTCGGCGGGCTCGGGCGGCTGCTCGACGGCGACAACTGACGGCGAGCACAGGCATCACCGGCGGGCCGGCGCGGTCCGCCGGTGCGTGCCTACCCCGTGCCGTCGATCGCATCGCATGGGCACTGGCGATGCGACCCACCGCGACGGGTGACCGCCGCGCCGCCTCCGTGAGCACCCATCGCAGGCGTTCGGCCTGCGGTCGGGTTCGCCCCCTGCGCGGCCGCTATGCTGCGCGCCGATCGACCGCGCGCCGCGCGGCGTCGCCGATCCGGATGCCCCGATGCGCCTGTCCCGTTTGTTCCATGCCCTGAGCCTCGGCGCCGTCACCGCGCTGCTTGCCGCCTGCGGCGGCGCACCGGTCAAGGCCGCGGCGCCGGCGCCCGTGGCGCCCGCACCGTCCACCGCCGCCCCGGCCCCGAAGCCCGTGCGCGTGGGCCTCGCGCTCGGCGGCGGCGCGGCGAAGGGCTTCGCGCACATCGGCGTTATCAAGATGCTCGAGGCAAACGGCATCCGCGTCGACGTCGTGTCCGGCACCAGCGCGGGCAGCGTCGTCGGCGCCCTGTACGCGAGCGGCATGGACGCGTTCGCGATGCAGACCAAGGCGTTCGAGCTCGACGAGGCCTCGATCCGCGACGTGAGCCTGTTCTCCGGCGGCGTGGTCAAGGGCGAAAAGCTGCAGAGCTATGTCAACGAGCTCGTCGGCCAGCGCCCGCTGCAATCGATGAAACGCCCGCTCGCGGTCGTCGCCACGCGGCTCGAGGACGGCGAGCGCACCGTGTTCACGCGCGGCAACACCGGCCAGGCGGTGCGCGCATCGAGCAGCATCCCGGGCGTCTTCGAGCCGGTGAAGATCGGCAAGAGCACATACGTGGACGGCGGCGTGGTGAGCCCGGTGCCGGTCGACGCTGCGCGCGGGCTTGGTGCGGATTACATCATCGCGGTCGACATCTCGAGCAAGGCCGGCGGCAGCGCGCCGGGCAGCCTGCTCGGCAACGTCAACCAATCGATCACGATCATGGGCCAGAAGCTCGGCGCGCTCGAACTCGCGCGTGCGAACGCGGTGATCCGCCCGGCGGTGCTCGACATCGGCGCGACCGACTTCGAGGCGAAGAACCGCGCGATCCTCGAAGGCGAACGCGCTGCGCTGGCCGTGCTGCCGCGCATCCGCGCCGAGCTGGCCGCGATGACGAAGGCGCGGGCCGACGCCGCGCAGGCCGAAGCGCGCCGCCGCGCCGAGGCCGACGCCGCCCGCGCACGCGCCGAATGCGAGGCGCAGGCCGGCCGTGTCGAGCGTTTGCTGGGCCGCGAGCGCTGCGGCTGAGCGGACGGCCCGGACAGCGAACACGAGCGCTGGCGCGCCGGCACTGTGACCGCGGTTCGTGTTCGCGTGCCTGCAGGCGGCGCGGCATCAACCGCAGGCGGCGCGCGCCGATAACGTGTCCGCGTCCTTCCGCATTCACCGGGGGCGGAATACGAGCCCATGCGCCCGATCGACATGCTGTCCGCCTACATCATCGCCGGGGTCGGTTCCCTGCTCGGCGCGGTGATGATGCTGATCGCGCGCCAGGCCGAGCCCTCGCAGCGCGCGCCGCTCAACCTGTGCCTGTACGGCTTCGTGATCCTCGGCGTCGGCCTCGCGCACAACGCGTTCACCGACACAACAGTGCGCTGGCCGATCCTGTTCGGCGCGACCGCGTCGCTGGTCGGCACTGCGCTGATCGCACGCGGACTCGGCTGGATGGTCTCGGCCCGCCCGCCGCGCTTCGGCGCACTGCCGAGCGTCGCAGTGCTGGCCGGCCTCGTGATCGCCGCCTGGCCGTTGCCGCCGCGCGGGTTCGGCATCGTGTTCCACGCGATTTTCCTGCTGTTTGCGGTGAACCTCGCATATGCGACGCGGCATGCACTGCTGCGGCCGCGCTCGGCAGCCGAGCGCGCCGTGGGCGTCATCTGCGCGCTGTACGCGGCGACCTGGGCGCAGACGCTGTGGTACGCGATCGACTACCGCGGGCCTGAGCTGCGCCACCTCATGTACATGCCGGAGCCGCTGCTCACCGTCTTCGCGGTGACGCACGCGCTGATGCCGCTCGCAGTCGGCGCGCTCGTGCTGAACCTCGCGAACGCGCAGCTCGGCGCGCGGCTGAGCCGGCTTGCAAGCACGGACGAGCTCACCGGACTGCTCACGCGGCGCGCGCTGCACGAGCGTGCGCCGCAGTGGCATGCCCAGGTGCGTGCGCGCGGCCATACGCCTGCGCTGCTGCTCGTCGACGTCGATCATTTCAAGAACATCAACGACAGCCACGGCCACGACTGCGGCGACGCCGTGCTGCGCGCAGTCTCCGGTCGCATGCGCGGCCACCTGCGCAGCGATGCGCTGATCGCGCGCTGGGGCGGTGAGGAGTTCCTCGTGCTGCTCGATGCCACGCACTGCAGCGATGCAGCGGCGGCGGCCGAGCGGCTGCGTGCGGCGGTCGGCGATGCGCCATTTGCAATCGACGCGCTGCGCGTGCCGGTCACCGCGAGCCTGGGTCTGGCCGCATGGACCGACGACGCGCAGTTCGCACGCGCACTTGCCGCGGCCGACGCTGCGCTTTACGCGGCCAAGCGCGGCGGCCGCAACCGCGTCGTCATTGCCGATGCGTCCGCGCCCGACGAGGCGCTCAGCGCGACGGCAGCGGCATCCCCCGAAACGCCTTGACCGTGCGCAGCACGAAGCTCGAGTTGACGTCGGCGACGCCGGCGTCGTTGAGCAGCCGATCGAGCAGGAACCGGGAGAAATGCTCGAGGTCGCGCACGACCACGTGCAGCAGGTAGTCCATGTCGCCGGTGAGCGCGTGGCAGGCCACGACGTCGTCCCAGCCGTTCACCAGCTGCGCGAACGCCGCCACCGACGCCGCGTCGTGGCGCGTGAGCTGCACCCGCACGAACGCCTGCAGCCCAAGGCCGAGGCGCTCGGGATCGACCTGGGCGCGGTACCCGGCGATCACGCCGTCGCGTTCGAGCCGCTGCACGCGGCGCAGGCAGGCCGAGGCCGACAGGTGCACGCGCTCGGCGAGCTCCGCGTTCGTAAGCCGCGCGCCGCGCTGCAGCTCGGCGAGCAGCAGCAGGTCGGTGCGATCGAGCTCGGCTTTGGTCATTAGTGGCGTGCATGGCGGGATCGACGCACGAATATTGCGCCGTCTCGGCCGCGGCGCGCAATGGACGCACGCCGATTGCACGTGGTCCGCGCTATCGTGGACGTCACTGCCCCATCGCGAGGAGCCTAGCCGTGAACGCCCAGCCCGAACGCGTCGAACACCAGCTCACCGACAAGGGCTACGTCCCCGTCTACACGACGGCCGTCATCGAGCAGCCGTGGAGCACGTACACGAGCACCGACCACGAGGTCTGGGCGCAGCTGTTCGCGCGCCAGCGCGAGGTGCTCAAGGGCCGGGCCAGCGACGAGTTCCTGCGCACGCAGGGGGCGATGAACATGTCGCCGGACCGCATCCCGAAGTTCGATGAGCTCAACAAGCTGCTGCGCAAGGCGACCGGCTGGGAGCTCATCGCGGTGCAGGGCCTGCTGCCCGAGCTCGACTTCTTCGACCACCTCGCGAACCGCCGCTTTCCGGTCACCTGGTGGATTCGCAAGCCCGAGCAGCTCGATTACCTGTCCGAGCCGGACCTGTTCCATGACCTGTTCGGCCACGTGCCGCTGCTCATGAACCCGGTGTTCGCCGACTACATGGCCGCCTACGGCCGCGGCGGCGTCAAGGCGCACGGGATCGGCGGCGAAGCGCTGACCTATTTGACGCGGCTGTACTGGTACACGGTCGAGTTCGGCCTCATCAAGCAGGCGGACGGGCTGCGCATCTACGGCAGCGGCATCGTGAGCAGCAAGGGCGAGTCGATCCACTGCCTCGAATCGGCCGCGCCGAACCGCATCGGCTTCGACCTCGAGCGCATCATGCGCACGCGCTACCGCATCGACACGTACCAGAAGACGTACTTCGTCATCGACAGCTATGAGCAGCTGATGGAAGCGACGAGCCCGGACTTCGCGCCGATCTACCAAAAGCTCGACACTTTGCCGTCGATCCCCGCCGGCGACGTGCTCGACACCGACGTCGCGCACCAGCGGGGTACCGGCGAGGGCTGGCTCAGCGAAGGCGACGTCTGAGCCGCGGGTGCCGATGCACGCGCCACCGTGGGCAGCGACTCCAGTCGACGCCCCTGACCTCTTCAGATCGCGTTCGGGCCAGCGGGCCTTGAGCGCGCCGGACCTGCCGCGTGGCACTGCTCACCCGTCTGCGCGGCGCCACTGAGGCCGTCCATGCGCGCATCGATGCGCGCTTTTCGAACGGCCTGCTCGATGCGCCGAGCCACGCGTGCTACCTGCGCGGCATGCAGCGCACGGTCGACGCGTTCGAACGCGGCTCGGCGCGCTTTCACGCCGAGCCCGAGTGGCGGGACTGGCTGGTCCCCGCGCGTTCACCGCTGCTCGAATCCGACCTCGCCGAACTCGAACTCCCCGCGCTCACGCTGGCCCCGGCCCTGGAGTTCGACGACGGCCCGGGCCTGCTCGGCGCGCTCTACGTGCTCGAAGGCTCGGCGCAGGGCGCGCGCATGATGATGCACCAGCTGCGCCAACGGCCCGGTCCCGTGGGGGGCGTACACTTTCTGCAGGCGCACGCGGACGATCCGCGACGCTGGCGCGCGCTGCTGGCCCGGCTGGACGGTGTCGAGGACGACGGCGCGGCTGCCGCGTCGGCAGAGTTGGGCGCGATGCGTACGTTCGCGCTTGCCGAGGACAGCTTCGCCCTTGCGGCGGAAAGGACCTGAGGATGCACCCGACCGACGTCGCCGGCTACGAACAGGCCCTTGCGCAATGCGCGAGCGAGCCGATCCAGCACTCGGCCTCGATCCAGCCGGCCGGCTACCTGCTGTCGTGCTCGGCGCCGGATTGGATCGTCCGCCACGCCTCGGCGAACTGCGAGCAGCTCTTTGGCGAGCCCGCGGCGCAGCTGGTCGGGCTGGACCTCTCTCAGCTGCTCGACGATGCCATGGTCGAGGCGATCGCGAACGCCGCCGTCGACAGCGGCGTCGGCCATCGCCCGTTCGGCGCCGCGGCGGGCAACCTCGGCCCGCATGCGGAGATCTTCGAGTTCGGCGTGCACCGCGAGGACGATCTCGTGCACATCGAGATCGAGCCGCAGGGGCTGCGCGCGAAGACCGGCGCGAGCGACCTGTCGCAGCAGATGATCGCGCGGCTCGTGAACGTCGAGGACGAGGCCGAGTTCCACCGCGCGATCGCCGAGCAGGTGCGCCTGGTGACCGGCTTCGACCGCGTGATGCTCTACCGCTTCCTGCACGACGACTCGGGCGAGGTGATCGCCGAGGCCCGCGCCGGCGATCTCGACCCGTATCTCGGCCTGCGTTTCCCGGGCTCGGACATCCCGCCGCAGGCGCGTGCGCTGTATCTGCGCAACCGCATCCGCGTGATCCCCGACGTCGGCTACGCGCCGGTGCCGCTGGTGCCGCCGACACTGCCCGACGGCCGGCCGCTCGATCTTTCCCAGCATGCGCTGCGAAGCGTGTCGCCGGTCCACATCGCCTACCTCAAGAACATGGGCGTAGCCGCCTCGATGTCGATCTCGATCGTCGTCGACGACCGCCTCTGGGGCCTGATCGCCTGCCATCACCGCACGCCGCGTGCGGTGCCGCCCGCGGTGCGCGGCGCAGCCGACCTGTTCGGTATGTTCGTGTCGATGCGCATTGCCGCGCGCGAACTGCAGCTGACCATGGCGTACGAGGAACAGGCCAGTGCCGCCCGCGATCATCTTGAAACCAAGCTCGTGCATGCACGCATGCCGTCGCTGGCGCTCTCGACCGAACTCACGCTCGTGCAGCGCGCGGTTCCAAGCGACGGCGTGGCGATGCTGCGCGGCGATGACTGGAACACGACGGGCCGCGTGCCGAGCCGCGCGGGCCTGGACGAGGCACGCGACTGGCTGCGCCGCACCGGCGCGGGCATTGGCAACGGCCGTGATGCGATCGTCATGACCGGCGATGTGGCCGACTGGCGCTTGGGCGGTGAAGGTCGCTGCGATGACGGCCTCGCCGGCGTGCTCGCGGTGGCGCTCGACAGCACATGCGCCGAGTGGTTGCTGTTCTTCCGGCGCGAGCAGCTCGAGGACGTGCGCTGGGCCGGACGCCCGGATGCGCCGTTCCAGATCGACGCGACCGGTGCAAAGGTCGGCCCGCGCACGAGCTTCGCGAGCTGGCGCGAGACCTCGGTCGGCCACGCACGGCCGTGGACGGACACCGACCGACGCCTGGCCGAGCGTCTGCGCCTGATGCTCAAGCACCGCTGCGGGGCGGGCAATGCCGGCACCTCGGTCGGTTCGCTCGCGGGCGAACGCGCTCAGGTCGAACTCGGCGAATTGCAGAGCAGCCTCGACCAACTCGCGACGTTGTCGCACGGCCTGCGCGATCTCGACGACGCCCAGGCCGAGCGCCTGCTGGCGCAGGTGCAGCGCCTTCAGCACCGGCTGCAGGCGAGCCTGGGGCTGGAACCCAACCGCAGGCCGTGAGCGCGTTACCGTTGCGGCTCGGCGCGCGCGGCCCGCGCACGCTATCGAAGCGATCGAACGCCGCATTGCGGTTTCGCGCGCGATGACCGGTCCCGGTATCTGGTGGCGCTGGCTGCGCCACTGGCGTCGCACCCACCTGGAAGTCGACCGCCAGGCAGTGCTCGACCACGTCGAGGACGCGGGTGCGCTGCGTCCGCGCTACGGCTTCATGATCGTGATGTCGTGCGGCATCGCGACGCTCGGCCTGCTGCAGGACTCGGTCGCGGTGATCATCGGCGCGATGCTGATCTCGCCGCTGATGGGGCCGATCGTCGAGATGGGCATGTCGCTTGCGACGTTCGACTTCCGCAAGTTGCGGCTCGCGCTGACGACGCTCGCGGTCGGCCTGGCCGCATCGCTGTTGATCGCCGTGCTCATCGTCGCGGTTTCGCCGCTGCAGGAAGCCACGCCGCAGATCCTCGCGCGCACCGAGCCCACGTTGTTCGACCTGCTTGTCGCAGTGTTCTCGGGTCTTGCCGGCGCGTACGCGACGATCACGCGCAAGGGCGAGACGATCGTCGGCGTCGCGATCGCGACCGCATTGATGCCGCCGCTCGCAGTGGTCGGGTACGGCATCGCATCAAACAGCCCGAGCATCGTCGGCGGTGCGGGCTTTTTGTTCATGACCAACCTGCTCGCGATCGCGCTGTCGGTCACGATGATGGCGCGCTGGTATGGCTTTGCCCGCGACGACTCGCCGCGCCAGACCGCGTGGCAAGCCACGCTCATCATCGGCACGTTCGCGTTGCTGTCGGTGCCGCTCGGCCTCGCATTGCGCGACATCGCGCAGCGCAGCGTCGTCGACCGCACGATCCGCACCACGCTCGATGAGGCCGCGCGCGAGAGCAACGGCCGGGTCACGACGCTGCGCGTGGACCGCGACGGGCGCGTGCTGCATGTCGACGCAGTGCTGCTCACGCCGCGGCACCGGCCCAAGCTTGCGACCCAGCTTGAGCAGCGGCTCGAGCGCGAGATCGGCCAGCCGGTCACCGTGCAGCTGCGCGAAGTGCTGACCGCCGACGACGCGCAGTTGCAGGCGCAGGAGGCAACGCTCGCGCAGCTGCGCACCAGCGTCGAGCGCTTGCAGGACGCGGCCACGCGCGATGCGCAGCGGCGCAGCGCACGCGATCGCGCGCTCGAGGACATGCGTGATCGTGCGCTCGCGCACCTGGGTGAGTTTGAAGTGCTCGAAGGCGGCGGCGTGCGCTGGCAGCTGCGCCCGCGCGCGGGGCTTGATGCGATCGAAGCGCTCGGCCTCGAACGCGCGCTGCAGGCCGACGCCGCGGTGCCGGTGCGGGTCGTGCCCGCGCTGCAGGCGCTGCCGCCGCTCGTGTTCGCCGACGACAGCGCCGAACTCGATGCCGAGATGAAAGCCCGCGCCGACGCGATTGCCTGGTCACTCGCGCGCTGGGGCGTCGACGCGGTGCGCGTGACCGGCCACGGCGGCGATGCACGCACCGCGCGGGCCCGCGCGCAGGCGGTGGCCGATGCGCTGGGCGCGGGCGTGCGCGTCGAGATCGACGTCGCAACGCCGGCGCAGACACGCGAGGCGGCAGCCGATGCCGGGCGTGCCGCCGTGCGGTCGGTGCGCGTGGAGCCGCTCGCGTTGTAGGCGGTCAGCGGGCGACGTCTGCGGCCGCGGTCGTCACGACGGCCGGGCGAGTGGTCCGGGTCAACATCGCGCGCCGCTGGCGCCGCGCGATCAGCACACGCGCGACGACGGCCACGGCGAGCGGTCCGAACCACGCGAGGTAATGCAGCGCGGCGCCGTCGACCGACGGCAGCAGACGCGGCAGCCCGAGGCTGAGGAACGCGATGTGCGTGGCAACGCCGCAGGCGATCACCGCGGCGGTGTGCTCGCTCCGCCACCACAGCGGCTGCGCGGCAAGGCGCGCGCGTTTGCGCAGCATGTCGATGCCGGTCACCAAGCCCACGGCCGAGAACCCGATCAGCAGCGGCGCATCGACGCGCAGGCCGAGCAGCAGCACGCCGAGGCCGGCCGCAATGTTCGTGATCGCGAGCCCGCCGTACACCGGGCCGGTGTAGCGGTGCAGCGCCGTCCGATCGCGCACCGCGCGCCACAGCAGCCACGTCGCCGTCGCGGTGAGCAGCAGCAGGTAGCCGAGAAATGCGGCGGTGGCCGGGTGGCCGTCGATCACGCGCTGCACGAGCAGCGGCGCGCCGCTCACGATCACGGCAGCCATCGCGATGAGGTAGGTGCGACCGACGAGGCGATGGGGGCGGCTGCCTTTGCGCAGTGCGGCGTTGAGCCAGAACGCAACCAGCGCGATCACGCCGGCGCCGACGTGCAGGGCAACGAAAAGCGAATAGCCGGACATCGGGGCAACCTCCGCAGTGAACGGCGTCCAGCTTCGGCGCGCGCACTGCTGCGGGGCAGGCCCGGCGGTCACGACGTCGACCTGCCGGAAGTCACTTTCGACGCGTGTTCCGTTGCGGTCGCGACCGGCACCCCCCAGCATGGCCGCCATGCACGCCACCCTGTCCGCGCTGTTCCGACCGCTGAATCTCGCGGCGATGTGCACGCTGTTCGCGGTCGCACTGTCGTTGCGGTGGCTGCCGACCGAGAACGCGGGTCTGGGCTGGGCGTTGCTGGCCGCCTTCACGCTCGCCTTTTTCTTCCACGACGCCGCATCGGCACGTCATCGTACGCTCGGCCATGCGGTGCTGATCGTGCAGTCCGTGCTCGCGCTGAGTCTCATTGCGCTGTCGCCGAAGGTCGGCACCGCGCAGGTGCTGCTTGTGATCTGGGCCGTGGCGATCACGCTGGCCTGGCCGATGCAAGTCGTGCTCGCCGCGCTCGTGCTGGCGGACGTAACGGTCTATCTGATCCTGCGCACGCACGGGCACCCGGCCGCCCTCGTTGTCACGCTGCTGTATGCGGGCTTCCAGGGCTTCGCGATGCTGTGCGCGCATTACGCGCTGACCGCCGAGCGCGCACGCGATGCGCTCGCCCGCGTCAACGCCGATCTGCTCGCCACGCGCGCGCTGCTCGCCGACAGCGCGCGCGATGCCGAACGCCTGCGCGTGGCGCGCGAGCTGCATGACGTGGCCGGCCACAAGCTCACTGCAATGTCGCTCAATCTGCACGTGCTCGCCGCCGACCCCGCATTCGCAGCACGCACCGAAGTGGCGATCGCGCAGCGGATGGCCCGCGAGCTGCTCGGCGACCTGCGCAACGTCGTGCATGCGCTGCGCGATGCGCCCGGGCTCGATCTCGCCACGGCGCTGCACGCACTCGCGGCGCCGCTGCCGCGCCCGCGGCTTGCGCTCGACATCGACGACCGCGTGCGCATCGACGATCCGGCGCTCGCCGAGACGGTGCTGCGGCTCGTGCAGGAAGCGCTGACGAACAGCGCACGGCACGGCGACGCAACGCAGGTGCAGGTGGCACTGCGCGATGCAGCAGGCGCGCTCGTCGTCGCCATCGAAGACGACGGGCGGCTGCGCGGCACCCTGCGCGAAGGCAACGGCCTGTCGGGCATGCGCGAGCGCGTCGAAGAGCGCGGCGGGCAGCTGCACCTCGCGCGCAGCGAGCGCGGCGCGCTGCGCATCGAAGCGGTGCTGCCGCGATGAGCGAAGCCGCCGTGCGCATTGCGCTCGCCGACGATCAGGCGCTCGTGCGTGCCGGCCTGCGCGCACTGCTCGAGCGCCGCGGCATCGAGATCGCGCTCGAAGCCGAAAGCGGCGATGCGGTGCTCGACGCGCTGGCGACGACGCGCGTCGACGTGGTGATCAGCGACGTGCGTATGCCCGGACTCGATGGCATCGCGCTCGTGGGCGCGTTACGCGAGCGCGGCGATGCTACGCCCGTGCTGCTGCTGACCACGTTCGATGATCCCGATCTGCTGCTGCGCGCCCGCGACGCCGGCGCGCAGGGCTTCTTGCTCAAGGATGCGGCGCCCGATGACCTGCATGAGGCGATCGCGCGCCTCGCGCGCGGCGAGGTGTTGCTGGCGCCGGTCAGCAGCGGACCAGTCCGTGCGCGTTATCGCTACCACGCCGACAACGCGCCGCGCAGCTTGTTTTCCGAACGCGAGGTCGCGGTGCTGCGCCTCATGGCCGGCGGCTATTCGAACAAGGAGATCGCGCGCGCGATGTTCCTGGCCGAAGGCACGATTAAGAACTACGTGTCGGCAATCCTCGACAAGCTCGACACCCGCGATCGCACGCGCGCGGTGCTCAAAGCGATCACGCTGCGCGTCATCTGAGCGGTTCAGCCGGCCGCTTGCATGCGGCGAAGCGTAAGCACATGGCCGATTAAATCGAGGTCACGGCCGGCGCGCGGCCGGATGACGCTCACCTCACGCACGGGGCCGGATCATGCGCGCCCGCCCGCCGAGGACCCGCGATGCCTGCAGCCGCCGACTCGTTGCACCCCGCCGCCCGCCGCATCGATTCGCTGCTCGACGAAGCCGTGCAGCGCGCCGGCCAGGGCGTCGATCCGCAACTCGCGCGCAGGCTCGACACCGCGGCGCACCAGCTGTGCGATGCGTTCGCGGCCGTGCATGCGGCGCTCGTCGATGCGGTGCGCGATACGGTCGAACTGGCGCGGCGCGTGATGGACGCGGCCGATCCGGAAGCGCCGCTGCTGATGCTGCGCCTTGCGCGCGAGCAGCTCATGCGCGCACTGCGCCGCGCCGATCGCACCGATAACCAAGCGACCGCCGAGGCGTAAACGCCGCGCCGCGTGTCGCCCGCGGCCACCAACGGTTCGAACCGCCCCCGCGCATCGGCGACAATGCCCACTTTCCTGCTCCGGATCTCGCCCATGTCGCCGAGTTCGTCGATCTCCCTGACCCGTTTTCTCATCGAAGCCGAGCGCGAGGGCCACATCCAGCCCGACCTGCGGCTGCTCATCGAAGTCGTCGCGCGCGCGTGCAAGTCGATTTCGATCGCCGTCGGCAAGGGCGCGCTCGGCGGCGTGCTCGGCGATGCCGGCGGCGCGGGCGAGGCGAGCATCAACGTGCAGGGCGAGGCGCAGAAGAAGCTCGACGTGCTGAGCAACGACATCCTGCTCGAGGCGAACGCCTGGGGCGGCCACCTCGCGGCGCTCGCGTCGGAGGAGATGGACCACGCGGTGCGCATCCCCGAGCACTACCCGCGCGGCCGTTACCTGCTGTTGTTCGATCCGCTCGACGGCTCGAGCAACATCGACGTCAACATCTCGGTCGGCACGATCTTCTCCGTGCTGCGCTGCCCCGATTGCGTCGACGGGCCGAAGGACGAGGACTTCCTGCAACCGGGCACGTCGCAAGTCGCGGCCGGTTACTGCACCTACGGGCCGAGCACGATGCTCGTGCTCACGGTCGGCCACGGCACGCACGCGTTCACGCTCGACCGTGAAATCGGCAGCTTCATGCTGACCACGCGCGGCATGCGCATTCCCGAGGACACGAAGGAATTCGCGGTCAACATGTCGAACCAGCGCCACTGGGAAGCGCCGATGCAGGCCTACGTAGCGGATCTGCTGGCAGGCAAGGCCGGCCCGCGCGGCAAGGACTTCAACATGCGCTGGGTGGCGTCGATGGTGGCCGACGTGCACCGCATCCTGACCCGGGGCGGGATTTTTTCCTACCCGCTCGATGCGAAGTGTGCAGAAAAAGGCGGCAAGCTGCGTCTGATGTACGAAGCCAACCCGATGGCGCTGCTGGTCGAGCAGGCCGGCGGAGCGGCAAGCACGGGGCGTCAACGCATGCTCGAGGTGAACCCGACCGGCCTGCATCAGCGCGTGCCGGTGTTCCTCGGCAGCCGCAACGAGGTCGAAACCGCGGTGCGTTACCACCTCGAGCGCGACGCTGCCGCAGCCTGATCCATTCGCATTGCCGTCACGCGCTTCGTGCTTTGGCCGGTCACGGCCGGACAGCGCGTTGTCCGTCGTGCCCGGAGGAGTCGGCGCAACCCGTCGGCGGGCATGGAGGAATCTATGGCAAGCGATGGAATGGACGGCGCAAGCCGCTTCGATCGATCGGCCGGGAGCGCAGTCAGCGCATTCGGACGCGAAGCGGGCAGTATCGAAGGAACGAAAGACCACGGACGGGACCTGATCTACGTGACGCGCGGCGGGGCCGGCCGCGTGCTCACGCTGGGTCGATTGCAACACCTGGGCTGGCAGCTGCACCGCGCGCCCGATGCACGGGCGACGCTGCGCATCCTGCAGCGCAACCCCGAGCGCGCATTCGCCGCGCTCATCGACCTGCGCGAGGGCTTTTGCGCGCAGGACCTCGCCGCGTTCGGCGCGGCGCTGTCGCAGAACAACGTCGGCTGGGTGGCGGGTGTCGAGGCGAACCAGCTCGAGGACGAGACGGTGCGCCGGCTCATCCGCGACTACTGCTACGACTACGTCACGATGCCGTGCCCGGAAGCGGTGCTCGACACCGTGATCGGCCATGCGCACGGCATGGCACGCCTGGCGTGCGCGGGCGTTGACTTTGCCGGCGAAGGCGCAATGGACGGGATCATCGGCGACAGCCCGGCAATGCGCATGCTCGCGCGCACGCTGCGCAAGGCGGCGATGACCGACGCGCCGGTGTTCATCGCCGGCGAGACCGGCACCGGCAAGGAGCTTGCTGCGACGGCCGTGCACCGGCTCTCGCGTCGCGCGGCGCAACCGTTCGTGGCGATCAACTGCGGCGCGATTCCGCATAACCTCGTGCAGTCCGAGCTGTTCGGCTACGAGCGCGGTGCGTTCACCGGCGCGCAGACGCGCAAGCTCGGCCGCATCGAGATGGCGAACGGCGGCACGCTGTTTCTCGACGAGATCGGTGATCTGCCGCTGGAAAGCCAGGCCTCGCTGCTGCGCTTCCTGCAGCAGGGCAGCATCGAGCGGCTTGGCGGGCACGAGCAGATCCGCATCGACGTGCGCATCATCTCGGCCACGCACCACGACCTCGATGTCGCCGTGGCCGAAGGGCGTTTTCGCGCCGACCTCTACCACCGTCTGTGCGTGCTGCGCCTGCAGCAGCCGCCGCTGCGCGAGCGCGGCTCGGACATCGACCGCCTTGCCGAACACGCGCTGCGCCGGTACGCGCAGGAAGGCCGGCGCGCGCTCAAAGGCTTCGCGCCCTGCGCCCGCCAGGCGCTGCATACGCACCCGTGGCCGGGCAACGTGCGCGAGCTCATCAACCGCGTGCGCCAGGCCGTCGTGATGGCCGAGGGCCGGCTCATCACCGCGGCCGATCTCAACATCGATAGCGCGAGTTCGCGCCCGCCGCCGACACTCGAGGAGGTGCGCGACGCGGCGACGCGGAACGCGATCGAACGCGCGCTACAACGCAACCGCGGGCGCCTCATCGACACCGCGCGCGAACTCGGCGTCTCGCGGGTCACGCTCTACCGCCTGATCGGCCGCCATGGCCTGCGCGAGGCCGAGGCCGAGGACACGCAGGCCGTCGGCGCGTGAGCCAGCGGACCCGGCCGCCGTGCCGGGCCCGCCCTTGCCGGCGGTTGCAGCTGCGGAACGCTGTGCTGCGCGTCATCGTGAGCGCGTCGTTGCGCGCAGCCTGTGCGCCTGCAGTGAGTCGGCCGCTCGCGCGGTGGCTGGGTGTATGACGCGCGCTGAAGAGCAACGCGAGGTGACCCGTCGCGCGCAGCGTGAGTGCCACTGCGTGCCGACGATTGGTTATCCGCTATCGGCTGTGGGTTGTCGGCTATCGGTGCCGAGGGCATCGACGCTCGTCGCCGTCGATGCCCTCGGCACCGTTGATGCCTTCAATGCCGTAGTCACGGTTCGACCGGAGCCGCAGTCGTCCGCATCTAACCACTGAAGCAGGTCCGATCGGACTTGTTTCTCACGGCTTCGACGGCGTCAGTGCAGCCTGCGTCGCCGCTTCTTCCGATGTCGCCGGGAGCCATGCGGCAGTGCGGCGCCCGGCGCCACGTGCTGTGCGCTGCAAGCTGGCGTCGCGCGTCGTCGCGTTGAAACCTAAAGCGACCGGCCCGAGCCGAACACAAAGGTCAGGTGTCCGCGCGTGTGCACCCGCCAACGTCGCATGCGGCGGTGTCCGTATAGACCTCCCCGCTAAACGTTGCTGCCGTGCGCCCCCGAACGGCACGCGTAACCCGCGTCCGCACCGCCGCGTCGCAATCAGAACGAATGCGATGCGCGCAGGCCGAACACGAAGTTCGGCGCATCCGGCGTCAGGCCCGCGGCGAGCTGGCCGTTGAGCGTCCAGCCCGACGGCAGTGCGTAGCTCGCACCGATGTTCAGCGTGGTCGCGTTGACCGAGCTGCCGGGCACGCGCTGCTCTTCATCCTGGCCCGGCACCTTGGTGTGCGTCGCTGCCGACAGCGCACTCGCCGCGCTGAAGCTGATCGCGGACCGGTCGTTGAGCGCGATCGCGATGCCGCCGCTGAGCTGGATCGTGTTGCCGAGCGAAACGCGTGCCGGGACGGTCTGGTTGAGCACCGGCGAGATGTCGTCGAACTCGTTGGCGCGGTTCCAGGTGAAGCCGAGGTTGCCAAACAGGATCACCGGGTCGTACGTGCGCAGCGCCGACACGTTCGCGGTCGCGCTCCACAGGCCGGTGCCCGTCGGCAGGTCCTCGGGCACGTTGAGGTTGCTGTTTTCCGCGTCGGGCTGGATCAGCTTGAGCCCGAACGGGCTGCGCCCGGTCGGCCCGCGCACGCGCAGGCTGGTCACGATGTCGGGCAGGCGCGCGGATTCCTTGATCCACTGGTAGTACAGCGCAAGGCTCGCATCTCCGATGCCGTTCGAGTGCAGCTGCAGCTCAGTGACGACGTTCGATGCGCCGCCCGCACCGGCGCTGACGAAGCGCGTGTCGCGCCAGACGTAGGGCACCGTCGCTTCGAGGCTCAGGCGATCGGTGAGGCCGTAACGCGCGCTGAGATCGAGCGTCATCAGCGTCGCCTTGGTCTGATCGAGGTTGATCGTGCCCAGGAAGATCGCGTCGAGCGCTAAAAAACCGCTGAGCGCGAGCTGGCGGCGGTCGTAATAGCTGTAGCTGTAGCCGGCGTCGAACGTGAGCGTGCGCTCGAACAGCGGCGCATGCTCGCGCACGACCAGCGCACGTTCCTGCTCGCGGCGCTCGGCGTTTTCTTCGGCACGCGCCTGACCGATCTGCACCGGTGCAGCCACCGGCGCCGCGGCCGGAGTCGGCGCAGCGGAGGGCTCAGGGGCGCCTGGCGGCGACGTGGCATCGGCGGCCGGGGCAGCTCCGGCCTGTGCAATAGCAAACGGTTGCGGCGCTGCAGCCATAGGTGCGGCCGGAAGTCCGCGGCCGCGTTGCGCGAGTTCGACCTCTTCGAGCTGCGCGCGCAGCCGGGCAATCTCGGCCTGCTGGGCTTCCACCTGCCCCGCGAGCGCGTCCAGGCGCGCGAGCAACACGTCCTGCGAAACAGGCTCGGCCGCATGAGCGGTGCCGCCGAGTGCGAGCGCGACGGCGATGAACAACGGCGCAAACGCCGGCGGCTGGCTTAATGTGCGCATGGGGTCCCCATCCCTGTGGTGTGGCGCCGCCCTCCCGGCGCCGAGCGATTCAACGCGACAGGCCTTGCAAGCCGGACAGCGCCTGCTGCACGCCGAGCTGATGCTGCCACAGCGAGGGCATGAGCTCGGTGGCGATCTGCAGGTGCAGTTGATTGTGCGCCACGATGCCGTTGCCGGTGAGCTGACCGATCTGCATCACGCCGCCGGCGCCGTGGAGCGCGTGGGTGTCGATGTGCTGGCCGAGCAGCGCGCCCGGCGCGTTCAGGTCCAGGCGTACGCCGCCGTTGCCGAACGCGATCTGCGCGCTGACCCCGCCGCCCGCGGCGGCGCTCGCCGCGGCGCCGTTGAAGCCGCTCGCGGTGCCGACATTGGACACGAAGCGAATCGTGGTGAGGTTCGACATCGCATTGCCGTTGCCGGCGATCTGCGTGACCTGGCCGATGCCCGCCACCTGCAACGCCTCGCCGCCGGTTGCAATGCCCGTCGGCGACGGCGCGCCGGCGCCGGGCTCGGCGTGCGCGCGCGTATCGACGGCGACGTCGTAGCCTGCGCCGGTGCGGCGCACGAGCAGGCTGCCCGCGGCGTGTGCCTGCGTCTGTCCCGGCGCGTGCACCGACGACACGATGTCGATGCGAAGGCCCACGAGCATGTTCGCACCGAGGTACTTGCCGTTGATGCCTGCGAGCGTGGCGTCATCGACCACTTCCACGCGGACCGGCGGCGCCGCAGCTGCGGCCTCCACCGCGGCCACGACTGCTACGAACGCGGCACACAAGGCCCGGGACAGAGCACGTCGGTTCACGGAGCACCTCGATTCATGGCCGCAGGCGTGTCGTCCATCGCTCAGAACAGATCCGCGTAAACAAGCCCGAACTCGACGAGGCGCGGCGGCGACGTCGCGCGATCGAGCGCATCGACGCGGCGCGCAAGCGCGGGCGAGGTGCGGCTGTTGAGCAGGTAGGAGTCGGTGCGCATCGGGCGGTCGGCGACGATGGCGAGCACGACGTTGTTCCAGCCTCGCACGAAGTCGGCCTCGGGCATGACCCGATGACCGAGCGCGGGATCGGCGATGAACACGCGGCCCGCGGCCGCGCCTTTCACCACCACGAAGTGCTTGTAGCCCTTGAGATCGAGCAGCGCGATCACCGGCATCTGCAACCGGTACAGCGCGTCGGGCTCGATCTTGAAGCCGTGCGCGCGCATGCCGATCGTCGACACGTAGCGCTTCATGTCGAGCATCGAAAAGCCGTTCTTGACGACGTCCTTTGCGTCCGCGCCGACGAGCATGTGCTTGATGAGGTCGGTCTCGTTCGTCTCGATGCCGTAGCCGTGCTCCAACAACGTGGCGAGCGCGGCCGAGCCGCAGCTGAAGTCGTAGCGCTGCGGCGTGAGGTCACGAAAGCGCAGGTCGCGCAGCGTGCGCACCTGCTTCTTGATCGGCGCCGCGACGGGGCCCGTCAGCCGACCCAGATCGACCGCCGTCTGCGCGCAGGCCAGCGCCGGACACACCAGCAATGCCGCGAGCACAACGAGTTGCCACAACGAAGCGCGAGTCGATCGGATCATAGGGTGGCGGACTTCCGACGGAGAGCGGCGTTACACGGCACAGCACGACAGCCGGAGACGCCGGGCACACACGGTGCCCGGCGCCGACCGGTGGAGCGGCGTGAAGCCGCTCCGGATCCGACCTCAGTTGCCCGTGCCCGTGGCGAGGGCGAGGCCGTTGTGCTGCAGGTTGCCCGAGCCGGCCGCGATGTTGACGCCGATGTTGCCGATCGCATTCGCGAGCGCGCCGCCGTCGAGCGTGGCGCTCGCGTCGAGGTCTTCGAGCACCGCGACGAAGTTCGCGAGCGAGGTCTGTTCGGAGTCGGCGCTGGCGTTCGCGACGGTGCCGCTGGTGTTGACCGAGGCGGCCATCGCGTTCGTCTGCGCATTGCCCACGCCGGCCGCGACGTTCAGGCCGATGTTGCCCATCGCATCGGCGAGCACGTCGTCACCGACCGAAGCGTCGTAGCTCAGCTGGTTGTCGGCGCCGCTCGGGAAATCGGAGGCGATGTTGACGCCCGAGGCCTGGCTGCTGAACACCGACGCCGAGGAGAACACGCTCTCGCCGTCGATCGTCGACAGGGCGGCATCGTTCGCCTGGGCATTGCCTGCGCCCGCCGCGATGTTCGCGCCGATGTTGCCCATCGCGCCCGACAGCGCGCTGTCTTCGGCCGAGGCCGACATGTCGCCGTCGCCGAGTACGAAGTTCAGCGCGGTCGTCTGGTCCTGGTCGACCGTGGCGGAGGACTGGCTGCCGACGGCGATGTCGCCGCTGACGAAGACGTCGCCGATCGTCCACATGCTGTTGATCTGGTCCCATGCGACGTCGTTGGCCACGTCGTCGCCCTCGGCGAACGCGGAGGTGGCGAACATCGATGCGACGAGGGCGACGACGAGCTTGGTCTTGAGTTGCATGGTCTTCTCTCCTGGGTGGACGTGGTGGTGCGGATGGGCAGCCTGTCCCCGGCTGCGGGGTGTGCGGAATGCACGCTTACGGGGCGCTCCCGGGCAGCAGGAGCACGATGGTGTTCGCCGCGCGATTGCCGGTGCCGGCGGTCTGGTTGAGCTGGACGGCGCCCTGGCTGCCGCGCAGCGCGTCGCCGGCGATCACCGCCTCGCGCAGCGGCACCGCGGTGGCTGCGGTCTCGATCGGGGCGTTGCCGGCGACGGCCGCGAGTGCCGCGTCGCCCAATCCTTCGACGTGCTGGCCGAGCGAGGGCGCGCCGCTGGCGAGGTCGGCGCGGCCGAGGCCGAACGCATTCGCCTGTGCGTTGCCGCCGCCGGCCACTTGATTGATCGACAGCAGACCGCGCGTGTTCGACAGTGCTTGGCCATCGAGGCGCGCGCTGGCATCGCGCGTCGCGTCACCGGCGGTGACGCGCTGGCCGACATCAAGACGAAGCAGGCCTGCATCGGTGGCGACGGCGATCGCGGCGACGTTCGCCTGCGCGTTGCCGTGGCCGGCCGCCTGGTTGAGCGCGATGCGGCCCTGCGCGTCGCGGACGGCGCTCCCGCCGACATGCGCGCGGTCGCCCGGCGATGCCGCATGGCCGGCGGTCGTAACAGCGAGCGCGAACCATCCCAGCGCGCGCAGGCGGTTCATGGGCCGCTCCCGGCGCCGGCGCGCGCGGCATTGATCATCGGGGCGAGCGCGCCGGTCACGGTGTTCGCGACGCCGCGCATCGAGCCGCCCAGCGACACCGGGCCCGCAGGCCCGAGCGGCACGAGCGTCGCGCCCGCGGCCTGGGCACCGAGCGCGGTGTCGTTCGCACCGCGCTCGAGCGACGGCGCGATCATCGGCAGCGCACTGTTCGCGGCGCCGCGTTCGGCCAGCACGCGGTCGTCAGCCACTTCATTGACGAGCGAACCGACCGCACCGTGGAACACGGCCGACGGAAACGTCGTGGCCTGCGAGCGGATCGGATTGTCCTCGCGCGGCACGCCCCGGTACGCGATGCGCAGCTCGACGGTGCGGGCGATGACGAGCTTCGGGTCGGGCGCGATCTGCGGGTCAGCGGCCGCCACGCCTGCAGGCACCGCAGCGGCGAGCACCAACGCTGCGGCGAGCGGCATCTGGAAGAGCGCAGGGCGCTGGGGGCGGTGGGACATGGGGGACTCCGGTCGAAGCCCGCGTCTCGGCGGGCCCCTGCCTTGGAGCCAGTTCCGTGCCAACTCCTCAACCCTCTGAAATCAAAAAGTTTTCGGTGTTGTCATCGGGATGCCACAGCGGTTTGTTCAGCAAAACGTTGCGTTCGTGAAATCGTCATGACGTCGCTGAACAAACTCAGAACATGTTCACGCGTCGTCGACGCGGCTTTCAGTCAGTAAGCGCGCGGTTTGGCAATGCAGACCGGCACAGCGAGCAGCACGTATCGTTTTTGATCCTCGCTTTTTGCGTGCGAGGATGGCCGCTTCCCGTTTGGCTTGCGTACCGCCATGACCGACGCGTCTTCGGACTTCATCGAGATCTACCCGGACCTGCTCGATCCCGCGTGGTGCGCCGCGCTTGTCGAGCGGTTCCGCAGCAGCGGCCAGGACGGTCCGGGGCTGGTCGGCGGCGGCCACATGCCCGACCTCAAGGACAGCCGTGACCTCACGATCAGCGGCCGTGCCGAATGGACGGACATCGAGAACACGCTGAACTTCGCAGTGTTCCGCGCGCTGCTCACGTATCTGCGCCGTTACCCGCACACGCTGATCGCGCCGTTGATGCTCGAAGTGCCCGGCCGCGACGGCGCGCGCCATCGCCTCACGCCCGAGCGCCTGCGCGACATGAGCGACGAAGACCTCACGCCGGTCGTGCAGACCGTGTTCCGCCCCGGCGCGATCAACCTGCAGCGTTACACGGCCGGTCGCGGCGGCTACCCGTACTGGCATTGCGAGCTCTATCCGCGCGATCCGCGCAACGAGACGCTGCACCGCCACCTGCTGTGGACGGTCTACCTCAACGATGACTTCAGTGAAGGCGAGACCGAGTTCCTCTACCAGCAGCGCAAGGTCGCGCCGCGTGCAGGTGCCGTGCTTCTGGCGCCGGCCGCGTTCACGCACACGCATCGCGGTAACCGCCCGGAGGGCGGCGACAAGGTCATCGCGACGAGTTGGGTGCTGTTTCAGCGCGCCGAAACACTATTCGGCGGCGGTTGATCGGGCGCGTCAGCCCGCTTCGCGCGGGTGGTTGAGCACGAGCCAGTACAGGCCGACCTGCTTGACCGCCCACACGAACTGCTCGAAATCCACAGGCTTTTGGATGTAGCTGTTCACCCCGAGCGCGTAGCTCGCCTCGACGTCGAACGGCTCGGTGCTCGTGGTCAGCACCACGACCGGCAACGTGCGCGTGAGCTCGTTCGAGCGGATCGCCTGCAGCACTTCGCGGCCGTCGATCTTCGGCAGGTTCAGATCGAGCAGCACGATCGACGGCAACGCGGCGGGATCGCGATCGGCGTACGCGCCGCGTGCAAACAGATAGTCGAGCGCTTCAGCGCCGTCGCCGACCACGACGAGTGTGTTCGCAACCTTCGCCTCGTCGAACGCAAGCCGCGTGAGTTCGACGTCGTCCGGGTTGTCTTCGACGAGCAGGATGTCGCGTTGCATCACCGTTCCTTGTCCGTGTCCGGCACGGCCGGCAATTCAAGCGTGAATTCGCTGCCGACGCCGGGTTGCGACGTGCCGCGTATCGATCCGCCGTGACGCTGTGCGATGCACTGCGCGATCGCCAGGCCGAGGCCATGGCCGCCGCCTTGCTCGCTGCCGTGCAGGCGCTGAAACGGCTCGAACAGCTTGTGAGCATACTGCATGTCGAATCCGCAGCCGCGGTCGCGCACGCGCACATAGAGGCGGTCGTGATTGCGTTCGCCGTCGAATTCGATGTGCACGGTGTCGCGATCGCGCGAGAAGGTCCACGCATTGCGCAACACTTGCGCGAGCATTGATTTGAGCAGCCGCTCGTCGCCATGCACCACCAGGCCCGGCTGCACATGCAATGCGGCGTCACGGTCCGGTTCGGCTTCACGCAACTCCGCGCCGACCCATTCGGCAAGCAGGCTCAGATCAACCTCCGCGCAACGCAGCTCGGCCTGCAACGCACGTGCGTATTCGCCGAGCGCATCGAGCAGTCCGGCCATGCGACCGGCCGCGGCGCGGATGCGTGCGAGGTGATCGCGGTCGGTGTCGTCGAGGCGTTCGGCCGCGCGGCGCGCGAGCAAGGTGGAGAAGCTCTCGATGGAGCGCAGCGGCGCGCGCAGGTCGTGCGAGACCTTGTCGGCAAACAGCTGCAGCGTGCGCGCGCGATCGGTATCAGTCACATCGGCGATCGCATCGAGCTGGATGAGCACGACGCCGTCATCGCCATCGGCGGGTGCGATGCGCGTGCGCATGCTGCGCGCCGTGTCGGCGCACTGCCAGGTGCAGGTGAGATCGGCGCGTGCGCCGCGGTCGCGACAGGCCGCGAGTGCGCCGTCGAACGCGGCGCGATCATGCACAGCTACGTGTTCGTTCGCGGGCGACGCCTCGAGCGAAGAAGCGCACTGGCCCAGCAGGCGCGGCACGGCGGCGTTGAATTCAAGCCAGTGTCCGCGTGCGTCGACGAGGGCGAGGCCGGTGTCGAGCGCTTCGATCGCGCGCCGCAAGCGGTGGGACGCCGGGCCGCCTGACAGGGCGGAAAAGTCAGTCATTCGGGTCGGGAACCGCGGGCCGGCCGGGATTTTAGCGAGGATCCGTGACGGGGTGGTGCATGGGCGGGGCCCATGCGGTGCCGCACAATGCGCGCATGCCGGCGATCGACTTACAACAAGCGCTGTTCCTGCTCATCCTCGCGGGCGCGCTGTATCTGTTCATCAGCGAGCGTCTGCGCGTCGACGTCACCGCGATGCTCACGCTGCTCGCGCTTGTGCTCACCGGCGTGCTCGACGCGAAGCAGGCGTTGTCGGGCTTTGCGAGCGAGCCGGCGATCATCGTCGCGGCCGTGTTCGTGATCTCCGGCGGCCTGGCCGCGACCGGTCTGACCGAACGCATCGGCCAAGGCATCGGGCGCGCCGCGGGTCAGCGCGAATCGCGCGCCATCGCCGTGGTCATGCCGACCGTCGCGGCGCTGTCGTCGTTCACGCACCACGTGATGGTGACCGCGATGATGCTGCCGATCCTCTCGCGCTTCGCGCAGTCGCGCGGGCTGTCGGTGTCGCGGCTGCTGATGCCGATGTCGTTCGCGGCGTCGCTCGGCACCACGCTCACGCTCGTGAGTGCGCCCGCGTTCCTGCTCGCCGACAACATGATCGAGCGCAGCGGCGAGCCGGGGCTGGGCATCTTCTCGATCACCCCGATCGGCCTGGCGCTGGTGCTGATCGGCGTCGTGTACATGCTGATCGCGCGCTGGCTGCTGCCCAAGCACTTCGGCGCGATGGGGGACGCCGATTACCTGCGCCTGGACCGGTACCGCACCGAGCTTTTGATCGTCGAAGGCTCGCGCTGGAGCACGAAGCCGCTCGCAGACTTGCAGAAATCGCTCGGCGACAAGTTCCGCCTGCTCGGCTGGATGCGCGATGGGAAGCTGCGCGCGGACCTCACGCCGACGAGCCCGCTGCTCAGCGGCGATGTGCTGCTCGTGGAAGCATCGGCCGATGCGCTAGCGTCACTGCACGCCGACGAAAACCTCGACCTCTACGCGGTGTCGCGCTTTGCCGACCACGCAGGCGGCGAGGGCGATGCGCAGCTGGTGCAGGCACTGGTGGCGCCGGGCTCGGAGTTCATCGGCCATTCGATCGGCGAGCTCAACTTCGCGCGTCGCTTCCATGCGGTGATCGTCGGGCTGTGGCGACGCGACGAGTACATTGCGCCCCGGCTCGCGGACGCGCGCCTACGCGAGAGCGACCTGCTCGTGTTGTGGGGCCGGCCGTCGCGCTTTGCCGAGCTCGCCTCGCACCACGGCTTTCTGATGCTCGTGCCGTTCGCGGGCGAAGCGCGGCGCCGCGTGCGCGCACCGATCGCGCTCGCGATCCTCGCCGCGACGGTGCTCGCGGCCGGCACCGAGTGGTTGCCGGCGCCGCTTGCGTTCCTGTTCGGCGCGGTTGCGATGGTCGCCACGCGCTGCGTCGATATCGATCAGGCCTACCGCGAGATCGACGTACGCATCTTCGTGATGATCGCCGGCGTAATTCCGCTCGGCATTGCGATGGAGCAGACCGGCACCGCGCAGCTCATGGCCGACGCGCTGCTCACGGTCGTCGCCGGCTGGCCCGTGCTGGGCGTGTTGCTGGTGTTGTTCACGCTGGCGGGGCTGCTCACGCAGATCCTGTCGGATGCCGCGACGACGGTGCTACTCGGGCCGATCGCGATCGGGGTGGCGCAGGCAATCGGCCTGCCGGCCACGCCGTTCGTCGTATGCACTGCGCTCGGCGCAGTGGCGTCGTTTCTCACGCCGATCGGCCACCACGGCAACCTGCTGATCCTCGGGCCGGGCCAGTACCGCTTCAACGATTTCCTGCGCATTGGCCTGCCGCTGACCGTGCTGATCGCGCTCGTATCGGCGTGGATGGCGCGCTGGCTGTGGCTCGATGGGCCGCTCTGGCCCGCAGTCGGCTGAGGGCTAGAACAGGTCGCCCTGCGGCGACGGCGGGCGCGGCGGTTCGAAGCGGGACACATCGAGTGGCGCAAGCCGCCCGTAGCCGAGCTGCCGGGTGGCGCGTTTGAAGCGTTGGGCGAGCAGCTGCGCGAACGGGCCTTCGCCGCGCATGCGCGTGCCGAAGCCGCTGTCGTAATCGCGCCCGCCGCGCATCTGCTGCACCAAGCTCATGACGTGCGCCGCGCGGTCCGGGTAGTGCAGTTCGAGCCACTCGCGCCAGATCGGCTTGAGCTCGTGCGGCAGCCGCAGCAGCACCCAGCCGGCGGCGCGGGCACCGTTGTCATGCGACGCCTCGAGAATGCGTTCGAGCTCGGCGTCGGTGATGAACGGGATCACCGGGGCGATCATCACGCCGACCGGCACGCCGGCCTCGTGCAACGCGCGCATCGCACGCAGCCGGGCATGCGGCGCCGCGGCGCGCGGTTCGAGTTTCGAAGCGAGCCGGTTGTCGAGCGTGGTGATCGAGAAGAACACGTGCACAAGGCGGTCCTGCGCCATCTGCGCAAGCACGTCGAGGTCGCGCTCGATCAGCGCGCTCTTGGTGACAAAGCTCACCGGGTGCCGGCACTGAGCGAGCAGTTCGAGCACCTCGCGCGTGATCCGGTGGCCGCGCTCGATCGGCTGGTACGCATCGGTGTTGATGCCCAGCGCGATCGTCGACGGCACGTAGCCCGGTTTGGCCAGTTCCTCGCGCAGGCGCTCGGCGGCGTTCGTCTTCGCAAACAGGCGCGTTTCGAAGTCGAGCCCGGGCGAAAGATCGAGGTACGCGTGGGAGGGCCGGGCGAAGCAATACACGCAGCCGTGCTCACAACCGCGGTATGGATTGACCGACTGACTGAAGCCGATATCGGGGGATGTATTGCGGGTGATGATCGAACGCGCGGTTTCGGCGGTGACTTCGGTGCGCGGACGCGCAGCGTCGTCGAGGCCGTCGTACACCGAGCCCCAGCCGTCGTCCTCACCGGCGGTGTGCGTTTTGTCGAAGCGCCCGGCCACGCGCGAGGCAGCGCCGCGGCCTTTGATCGGCGCCCGGGCTTTGCGGGCATCGTCCATGCCGCCTAGGCTAACGCGTGGCGTCGCAGGCACTGCGACGGCGCACCCGGAACGCTGAGGGAGGCTGCGTGGACACGCTCGAACAGGCTTGGCACGCGCTCGCGCGCATTCCGCACATTGGCCTGTACCTCACGATCGGCTGGCTTGCGTACGTCGCGGGCCTGGGGCTTTGGATCGTGCTGCAAAAGCGCGAGCCCGTCGCGACGCTGAGTTGGCTGGTCAGCCTCGCGGCGCTGCCGTACCTCGGTTTTTTCATCTACTACGTGTTCGGCCCACAGCGCATCCGGCGTCAGCGCCTGCGCCGTGGCCGCGCGCGCGTGGGCATGCCGCCGCCGCCTGTCGGGCACGACCCGAGCCCGGAATCGACGGAGCTTGCGCGGGTCGCGCGTGCCACCACGGGGCTGCCCGCCGGCAGCGCGACGTCGGTGCGGCTGCTCGTCGACGGCGCAGCGAAATACGACGCGCTGCTCGCGGCCGTTGCGCAGGCCCGCGATCACATCCACCTCGAGTACTACATCTACAAGCCCGATCGCATCGGCACGGCCCTGCGCGATGCGCTTGCGGAGCGCGCGCGCGCGGGCGTGACGGTCCGACTGTTGCTGGATGCGGTGGGTGCCGCCCGGATCACGCGGCGTTTCATGCAGCCGCTGCTCGATGCCGGCGGCGAGATCGCCTGGTTCCACCCGATGCGCCTGCATCGGTTCTGGAAGCGACCGTGGTTGAACCTGCGCACGCACCGCAAGATCGTCATCATCGATCACCGCGTGGCGTTCACCGGCGGCATCAACATCACCGACGAGCAGGACGAACGCGCCTGCGGGGACGCGTACCGCGACCTGCACCTGCGGCTCGAGGGCGAGGTCGTCGGTGCCTTGCAACTCGTGTTCGTCGAAGACTGGGCGTATGCGACCCGCCTGCCTCCGCTGGTGCTGCCGGAGACGAGCGGGCCGCTCGGTCCGATCGCCTCGCAGGTGCTCGTGTCCGGCCCCGACTCGCCTTGGGAGGCGATCCATCGCGTGCACGTGAGCGCGATCCACGCCGCGGCGCGGCGCGTGTGGCTCGTCACGCCGTACTTCGTGCCCGGCGAGGCCGCGATGATGGCACTTACGTCCGCGGCGCTCGGCGGGCTCGACGTGCGATTGATCGTGCCCAAGGTGTGCGACAGCCGCCTGGTGACGTACGCGACGCGCTCGTATTTCGACGACCTGCTGCAGGCTGGTGTGCGCATCCACGAATACACCCCGCGCCTGATGCACACCAAGGCGCTGCTGTGCGACGACGACCTGGCGATCATCGGCAGCGCAAACTTCGACCACCGCAGTTTCCGCCTGAATTTCGAAGTGTCGGTGCTGTTTCGCGACGAGACGGTCGCCGGTGAGCTGGCAAAGCTGCTCGAGCACGACCTGCTCGACGCGCCGGAGGTCCGCAATGATCGCGCGCGCCCGCTGCTGCGCTCTCGCCTGCCCGAGGCGCTCGCGAGGCTGGTGTCGCCGCTGCTGTAGACGACGAACGGTCGACGCGGCGCGCCAAGTGCACGTGGCGGGCAGCGCGCGACCGTTAGACTCGACCCGTGCCCCTTGGAGGATCTGCGATGCCCTGGCTCTATGCTTTGCTCGCGGCCGCGGCGTTCGCGGTCGCATTCCGCGCCAGCTCGGTCACGCTCGTCATCATCTGCCTGCTCGTGGCCTGCGTCGCGACGCTCGCGGCGGCGCTCGGGTGGCTCGCCCAACGCGTCGCAAGTCGCAGTCGCGACGAGTCTTCGTTGGTCGATGCGGTGGAGCTGCAGCGGCTGCGCGAGCAGGCCGAGGCCCGCCGCCTCGCGGCGGCGGCCGAGTCGACTGCGCTGGGTGACGCGCGCCGCTGAGGGCGCCGGTCGGCTGGCGGGGTTCGCCGCTTTGGCGAGGCGATTCGGTAGGTCGGGGGCAGGCTGCGTTGGCGGGCGTCTTGCGCTGTCGTGGTTGACCGTTTCGTCCTCGGTGGCTTGCGGCCAAATGTCTTGCCCATCGGCTGCGAGTTCGGCGCCGATGCGCTCGGTGCGGGGCCCGGCTAAAGTGCAGACATGACCGTCCTCAGCGTCAACGTGAACAAGATCGCAGTGCTGCGCAATTCGCGCGGCGGCGCCGAGCCCGACATCGTGCGGGCGGCCACGGCGTGCCTGGACGCCGGTGCGCACGGCATCACCGTCCATCCGCGTCCCGACGCGCGCCACGTCCGCGCGGACGACGTCGACGCGCTCGCCGCGCTGACGGCGGCGCGCGGGGTCGAGTTGAACCTCGAAGGCAACCCGTTCGCGCCGGCTCGCGCCGGGTATCCGGGCTTTCTGGCCTTGTGCAAGCGCGTGCGCCCGGCGCAGGCGACGCTGGTGCCGGACGACGACGGGCAGCTCACCTCGGACCACGGCTTCGATTTTGCTCGCGATGCCGCGCGGCTTGCGCCTCTGATCGCGGAGCTGAAAGCACTTGGGTGCCGCGTCAGCGTGTTCGCCGACGCGCACGGCGATGCGGTGCAACGCGCATCGGTGGCCCGCGCGGCGGAGATCGGCGCAGACCGGGTGGAGCTTTACACCGGCCCCTACGCCGAAGCGTTTGAGAGCGGCGATGCTTCTGACGTGCTCGCGCGCTTTGCCCACACGGCCCGCGTCGCGCAGGCGGCAGGCTTGGGCATAAACGCAGGCCACGATCTGAATCAGCACAACCTGCCGGGGTTCCTGAGGGCCGTGCCCGGGGTCCTCGAGGTGTCCATCGGGCACGCGCTGGTCGCCGAGGCGTTGTACGCGGGACTCGCGGCCACGGTGGGCGCTTATCGACGGATCGTGGATTCGGGCCAGCGTCTGCGCTGAGAACTTAGCAGTCGATCCCACGGTCGTAGTGCGCCCGCATCGGTTGTCGTCCGTTTGGTGCGCACGGCGGGGCCGCGTGCGGCAGGCCTGTTCCGGATCCCGTGGGATCACGGATCACTTGCCCGCTTGCTGGATCAGGTTCGACGCGGCAAGCGTCGCGACCGGGCCTCGATCGCGACGCTGCCGCAGTGGCGGAAGCTGCGCGCGTTACGGCTGGAAGGTCACGTGCTGCAGCCCGCTCGTCCGTGCCGCCGATAGCGCGGTGGTGAAGCTCTGGTAGTCGCCGTCTCCGGCGGCTTTGATCTCCAGCACCGTGTCACCGCGCCGTTCGGCCAGCGCAGTCAGCGCGACGGGCAGCGCCCGCGCGTCAAGCGTGCGGCCGTCGAGGACGAAATCGCCGGCCTGCGTGACCTGAAGCAAGGCGCGCGGCGGCGGCTCGTTGGGGACCACGGTGGGCGCCGGCAGGTTGAGCGTCAGTGTTTGGGTCACGACGGGCGCGGCAATCATGAAGATCACGAGCAGGACGAGCATCACATCCACCAGCGGCGTGATGTTGATCTGCGCGATCGCGCGTTCGGACGACTGCGGAGCGTAGGCGGCCATGCACTTCTCCCGGTTCGGGCGACAAGCCCAACTCGACGCTACGCCCAGACGTACGGTGTGAGCAAGCTCCAACCTCCCGCTCACCGCGGAGATTTATCCGCCGTCTGCGGTCTGCCGTTTGGTGTGGGGCGTGCGGTGTGGGACGTGGCGCCGATGCGGGTGCAAGCGCAGGCTCGTGGGCGCATGCAGGCCACAGGCACACGCACGGGTGTAGGCACGGGTTTTCAGCTTTGCGGAGGTGCCTGTGGCTGCATCCGTTGACTCGACCTGGTGTGTGCCCACGGTGCGATGCCGCGCGCGGCGGCGATCTGCAGGCATCCGGTTAGGAATACGTGCCGGCACCTGGAGCATTTCGCTGCGTGGAGCTGCGACATTGAAGCCGCGCGTCCGCGCCAGAGCAGCGCGTTCGGCAGCCTGCGCGCAAAAAAAACGCCGCCCAAGGGCGGCGTTTCCAATATCGACGGTAAGCAGTCGGCTCAGTTCTGCACGAAGCCGATTTTGTCCATGTGTGCATTCTTCGCCGAAGCGAGCACCTTGGCGAGGATGCCGTAATCGGCATCACCGCTGGCGTCGATCTCGAGCATCGGCTGGTTCGTCGGGTCACGCTGGACCTCGACTTCCATCATGTTCGCGATCGTCGGCAGCGGGTACGGCGTGTCGTTCCAGAACACCTGGCCCGACGCGTCGATGCGCAGACTGATCGGATCCGGCGGCGTCTTCGTCTGCGGCGGCGGGTTGAGCGACTTCTGCGGCAGGTTGACGTCGATCGGATACGTGAGCGCGGGCGCCGTGACCATGAAGATGATCAGCAACACCAGCATCACGTCGACGAGCGGCGTGACGTTGATGTCCGCCATCGGGCCGCCACCGGAACCACTACTGAAAGCCATGTCGTATCTCCGGTCGAATCAGCGTTTTTCTTTGGTCGCTACGAAGCCGACCTTGCGCATGCCTTGAGCCTGCGCTGTTTTCACCACTTCGTTGACAAGGCGGTACTTGGCCGTCTTGTCGCCGCGCACGTTGATCTGGGGCTGCGGGGTCTTCTGCGCTTCGATCGACAGGCGACTTTCGAGCAGATCTTTAGTGATCGGTTCGTCGTTCCAGAAGATCGCCCCGCGCTCCGTCACGGCGAGCGTGATCGGAGGCACGGGCGGCGCAGTCTTTTCCCAGTCGTTGAGGGTCGCCTCAGGGAGCTCGACCTTGACCTTATGCGACATCAACGGGGCGGTGATCATGAAGATGATCAGCAGCACCAGCATCACGTCGACGAGCGGCGTGACGTTGATCTCGGCCATCGGGCCGCCACTGTCATTGCCTGAACTGAAGGCCATGTCGGGACTCCAAACTGCTTGAGATGACGGGACTCAGACTCAGCGCTTCGCGGCCAGCTCGCCAACGCGCGAGCCCGTGGCGAAGAAGTCGTGCAGGTCATGCGCGAACGTGTCGAACTTGTTGTTCGTCACGCGATTGAGGCGCACGAAGAAGTTGTAAGCAAGCACGGCCGGAATTGCGACGAACAGACCGATCGCGGTCATGATGAGCGCCTCGCCGACCGGGCCGGCCACGGCGTCGATCGATGCCTGACCCGTCGCGCCGATCTTGACGAGGGCGTGGTAGATGCCCCACACCGTACCGAGCAGGCCGACGAACGGCGCGGTCGCACCGACGGTCGCAAGCACGGTCAGACCGGACTCGAGGCGGCCGCTCTCACGCGTGACAGCCTGGCGCAGGGCGCGGTCGACGAACTCGGAGCGATTCAGCGATTCGACGAGACGCGAACCCTCGTGACGCTGATGGTGCGCAGCGGCCTGTGCGGCGTCGAGCGCGATCTTCGAGAACGGCTCGCTGCGCGGCTGCTCTTCCATGTAACGGATCGCGTCCTGGGCGTTCGGGGTTTCCCAGAACGTGCTGACGACCCGGTCGGAGCTCGACTTCAGACGCATGTTCTTGAAGAAGTTCATGACGATCCAGTAGATCGACATGACCGACATGAGGACGAGCGTTAAGAAAACGATCCAGCCGACAGGGTCGAAGTTTGCCATCACATGGGCAAAGCCCATCTGCTGGAGTCCTTCGGCGCCCCCGGTGGCAGCGGCAGTAGTGGTGGCTTCCTGAAGCATGACGCTTACCTTTGTATGTCGTGGAAAGGAAAGAGAATCGGAAATCGAAAAGGATGCTACGACAACGTGGAATCAGGTCGGCGGGACAAAGTCGACGGGGACACGCACGCGGCTCGCCACTGGCTTGCCAGCTTCCATCGCCGGACGGAAACGCCACTTGCGTGCCGCATCCATCGCTGCGCGATCGAGGTTTCGGTTGCGGCTCGACTTCTCGACCGAAACGTCGAGCACGTTGCCTTGGCCGTCGATGCTGATGATGAGCACCACCGTACCACCTACGCCCTGGCGTGCTTCCGTCGGCGGATAACGCGGCGGATTCATCGAACGCGATGACGGGTCGACCGCGCCTTCAGTGTTGAGGTCCGTGGCCGGTGCGGGAGGCGCTGGTGGGGCCGGCGGCGGAGCCGGCACATCGATCGGCGTCGGGTCGTCGACGACGATCGGCGGCTCTTCCGGCGGCGGCGGCAGCGGCGTCGGCTGTGGCGGCGTCAGCGTTTTCGGCGGCGTCAGCGGCTTGATCTCTTCCGGCGGCGGCGGCGGCGGTGGCGGCGGCGGCGGTGGCGGCTTGATGAGGTTGACCATGGTCACCTCTTCTTCCGCCTCTTCCGTTGCCGGCGGCGCCATCGGGGCCAACATCAGCAGCAGGGCCGCCGTGTGTACGGCGATCGCGGAGGTGATACCGGCGATGCGCGCCCAGTTCAACCCTTCGTCGCGATCGTGCTTCTTACGGAGTTCGAGGTCTTGCGTCATGCGCCGTCAGCTCGGGAAGGATTACCGCAATACGCAAGTGCGCCGCGGGCTTTCGAATGACCGCGGGCTTCAAACCGCGGGAATCTCGTAGCATATACCAAAGGCCGCGCTTGGTTCCAAGCGCGGTTTGGCATGTTGCCTTGTCTCACTTGGCCGGCAACGCGAGGATCTTCTTCGCGTCGTCGGGCTTTTTGACCCCTTTTGCGATGGCCTGCTTAGCGGCGTCCTTCGCTTCGGCAATGCGGTCTTCCTGCCACAAGGCACGCGCGAGATTGAGGTAGGTCTCACCATCGGGTGCAAGCGGCGCGGCTTTCTTATAAGCGTCGATTGACGGGCCGGGCTGGTCCGAGAAGTAGTACGCCTGGGCAAGCGCCAGGTAGGTCTGGAATTCAGGCTTCAAAACGCCCTTTTCCAGACCTTCGTTGATGACGGTCGCCGCTTCCTTCTCCTTGCCTTCCATGTTGAGGTAGGTGGAATAAAGCTGACGGTAGTCTTTATCCTCGTTGAACTGGCCGGCCGCGCGCAGCTTCTCCAGCACCGAAGCCGCCTTGTCGAACATGTCGCTTTGCAGATACACAGCAGCGAGGTTCATCTGTGCGCGCTTGTCGTTGGGGTTTTTCGCAGCGACGGTTTCGGCGACCCGAGCGGCTTCCGCAACTTGGTTGTTTTCGATGTACGCGCCCATCAGCAGCTGCAGCCAATCGCTGCGTGGCTCGGGCGAAGCGTCAATGGCCTGCTTGAGCACGGCCGCCGCTTCGGGAAAGCGGTCCAGGCGGTACAGCGCATTCCCCTTGAGCACGAGATGCTCGGGCTTTTGGGAATTGGTCTCGGCGAAGAAGCGATCGAAGGTCTTGATGGACTGTTCGAACTGGTCTTCTTGCAGCTGGAGCTGGGCGAGCATCAGCAATGCGCCGAAGTGCGCGTTGTTGTCGAGCCCGTTCGACTCGATCGCCTGATTGAGATACTGCGTGGCGCCCGCAATGTCATCGGCGTCGAATGCGGCCTGTGCGGCGGCCTGCGCTGCGAATCCGCGGTCGTACGCGTTTGCCTTCGGGTCGGCGATGATCTCGTCCGCGATGCGGCGTGCTTCGGCCGGCTTGTCCTCGTCGAGTTGCTTGACGAGCTTTTGCAGCTTCGGCGACATCTTTGCAGACGCCTTTACGTCCGGGGCTTTGCGGGTCGCGTTCGGATACTGCTGCTCGGCCCTGTTTTCGGTTTGTTCGCCGCGGCCGCGATCTGCATTCTTTTCACGCGCGCGCTGTGATGCGGCTCCGGCGCGGCCCTTCGCGTCCTGCGTCTTGCTCTCCCGTTCGCTGGTGTCCTGCGCAAACGCGGTCGACGCCGGAACAATCAGCGCGGCGAGTGCGGCCGCCAACACACCGTGGCGGAGAGTCGAATGCTTCATACGGTCACCTGAGAGTCTTGGGCCCCGTGGTGCGGGGTCCGTAAAAGTGCGGTACGGCGCAGCGCCGCGGCCGGTCACGCTAACAGAAACGTGCGGAACGAAGGAACGGGGTCAGCAACCGGAAATATCGGGGATCAACCGCACTTCGGCGAGCGACCGGCGCGACGCGCCTGCTCGTATGCGGGCATCAAACCGGTGGCGCGGTTGCCCAATTCGTCGAGACGTGCACGCGGGTCGGGATGAGTGGACAGCCACTCCGGGCCACGCGAACCGCCGACTTCGATCATGTTCTCCCACAGGTTGACGGCCTGGCGCGGGTCGAATCCCGCGCTTGCCATCAGCTGCTGGCCGACGACGTCGGCCTCGCTTTCCTGGTCGCGGTTATTCGGCAGCAGGATCAGACCCTGAGCCGCCGCGCCGCCGAGCTGGCTGGTGGCCTGCGCGGCGCCCTGGCCGTACTGCGAGCCGACGAGTGCACCGAGGATGCCGAGGCCGGCCTGCGTGCCCATCTGACGGGTGATGCGCTCGTCGTGATGCCGCGAGACAACGTGCCCGATCTCGTGCGCGATGACGGCCGCGAGCTGGTCCTGATTACGGGCGACTTTGAAGATGCCGGTGTTGACGCCGACCTTGCCACCCGGGAGCGCGAACGCGTTCGGCGACTCGTCGGCAAACAGCGCTGCATCCCACTGCGCCTGCCACTCCGCTGGCAGCTGGCTTGTAACGGCGTTTACAACGCAGCGCATATACGCGTTCTGCCGCGCATCGCTGCTCTGACGATTCTTAGCCTTCGCCTGCGCGAACGCTTCTGCACCGAGCTGGTTGAGCTCGGCCTGCGACACGGCGCCGACGCGCTGCGTGCGACCGGTGGGGGACGTCGCGGTCGCGCAGGCGGCGACGACCGTGGCGATGGCGCCGGCGAGCAGGAGGTGTTTCATGGTCGATCCCGTGTTCATGTCCGCTGGGTTGTAGCGGTCGCGGCATCAATGCGCCGTCAATGCGCCCGCGCGACACGGGCGCGCGCGGGACGTGGATGGACTCAAGCGCGGGTCAAACGTCGAGGTTCGCGACCTTGAGCGCGTTGTCTTCGATGAACTCGCGGCGCGGTTCAACGACGTCGCCCATCAGCGTCGAGAAGATCTGGTCCGCCGCGACGGCGTCCTCGATGCGCACCTGCAGCAGGCGGCGGGTGTCGGGGTTCACCGTCGTGTCCCAGAGTTGCTCGGGGTTCATTTCGCCCAGACCCTTGAAGCGCTGGATCTGGCGGCCCTTCTTCGCTTCGTCGAGCAGCCAGGCCTGCGCCTGCGCAAACGAGTCGATCGCCTGCGAGCGGTTGCCGCGCACGATCTGCGCGCCCTCGCGCACGAGCCCGTGCAGCATCGCGGCGGCCTCGCGCAGCGCGCGCAATTCGCCTGCCTCGAACGCCGACAGCGGCAGTGTCTGCAGCACGTCGAGGCCCATGTGCGTGCGATGGATGCGGAGCACCGGCGAGGACGTGTCGGTCCCCGGCGCGAACTCGAGCCGGTAACGCGGCCGGCCGAGTCCGGTGCGGTTGAGTCGCGCCTCGAGACGGTCGAGTTCCACGCGGGCCTCGGCGGCGTCGGCGAAGCGCGTGGTGTCGATCGGGGCAGCATCGAGCAGCGCCTCAAGCACGGCTGGATCGAAGCGGTGCGCGGCGCGCCCGATGGCGTCCTTGGCGGCTGCGTAAGCGAGCAGGAGCTTTTCGAGCGCTCCGCCGGTGATTGGCGGCTCCCCGTCGGCGGGGATCAGCGACGCGCCGTCGACGGCGTTGCCGGCGAGGTACGCGACGAGCGCCGCGTCGTCCTTGAGGTAGAGCTCGGTCTTGCCCTGCTTGATCTTGTACAGCGGCGGCAGGCCGATGTAGATGTGGCCGCGCTCGATGAGTTCGGGCATCTGGCGGTAGAAGAACGTCAGCAGCAGCGTGCGGATGTGCGAACCGTCCACGTCCGCGTCGGTCATCAGGATGATGCGGTGGTAGCGCAGCTTGTCGGGGTTGTACTCGTCCTTGCCGATGCCGGTGCCGAGCGCGGTGATCAACGTGCCGACTTCCGCGCTGCCGAGCATGCGGTCGAACCGCGCACGCTCGACGTTGAGGATCTTGCCCTTCAGCGGCAGGATCGCCTGGGTGCGGCGGTTGCGGCCCTGTTTCGCCGAGCCGCCCGCCGAGTCACCCTCGACGATGAACAGCTCGCTGAGCGCGGGGTCCTTCTCCTGGCAGTCGGCGAGCTTGCCGGGCAGGCCGGCGATGTCGAGCGCGCCCTTGCGACGGGTGAGGTCGCGCGCTTTGCGTGCGGCCTCGCGCGCGCGGGCCGCGTCGACGATCTTGCCGGCGATCGCCCGGGCCTCATTTGGGTTTTCCTGCAGGAACTCCTGCAAACGTGCGCCGAACGTGTTCTCAACTACCGGCCGGACCTCAGATGAGACGAGCTTTTCCTTCGTCTGCGAAGAGAAACTTGGGTCCGGCACCTTGACCGAGAGGACGGCGATCATGCCTTCGCGCATGTCGTCGCCAGACAGCGCGATCTTCGCCTGCTTCGCGATGCCGTTCTGCTCGATGTAGTTCGTGAGCGTACGCGTGAGCGCGGCGCGGAAGCCCTGCAGGTGGGTGCCGCCGTCCTTTTGCGGAATATTGTTCGTGAAGCAGAACATCGTCTCCTGGTAGGAGTCGGTCCACTGCAGCGCGACGTCGACGGTGATGCCATTCTGCTCGCCGGAGACCGAAATGACGTGCGGGTGCAGCGGCGTCTTGACCTGGGCGAGATGCTCGACGAACGAGCGGATGCCGCCCTCGTACTCGAACACGTCGCGCTTTCCCTCACCGCGTTCGTCGGTCAGGACGATGCGCACGCCCGAGTTCAAGAACGACAGCTCGCGCAGTCTGCGCGCCAGGATGTCGTAGTGAAATTCAACGTCCGAGAAAATTTCGACAGCAGGTTTGAAGCGCAGCAGCGTTCCGCGGCGGGTCGAGGCCTCAAGCTGCTTGAGTGGGTACACGGGCTCGCCGAGTGCGTACTCCTGCTGCCAATGATGCCCGTCACGCCAGACCTCAAGCCACAATCTCTCGCTGAGTGCGTTGACGACCGAGACGCCGACGCCGTGCAGGCCGCCGGAGACTTTGTAGCTGTTGTCGTCGAACTTGCCGCCCGCGTGCAGCACGGTGAGGATCACCTCGGCCGCCGAGACGCCCTCTTCCCTGTGGATGTCGACCGGGATGCCGCGGCCGTTGTCCGACACGGAGCACGAGCCATCGGCATGCAACGTGACGAGCACTTCGTTTGCATGTCCGGCCAAGGCCTCGTCGATCGAGTTGTCGACGACCTCGAACACCATGTGGTGCAGGCCGGTCCCGTCGTGGACGTCGCCGATGTACATGCCGGGGCGCTTGCGGACCGCCTCGAGCCCGCGCAGAACCGTGATTTTGCTGGAGTCGTAGGTTTGGGCGGTGCCGGCGGTGGGCTCGGGGATCGAATCGTGCGAGGTCATGCGGCAGCGAACTCCATCGGCGCGGGTCAGGCACGCGCCGGGGTGCAGAAACGGGATGTGGCTGGAGTATAGCGGAGGGCGGCTCAGCCCCTGCGACGCAGGGCGTCGGTGGCTGACTGCCCGGCAACGAAGACGCGATTCCGATGTTCCACGTGAAACGTGATCAAGGGTGGGGCGGTCGTGCGGTCGCGCTAGGCCAGGACCGTCGCGGTGACTTCGCCGTGTTCCACGTGGAACGTCGCCTTCGGACGCGACCAGGGCAGAACGTCTTCAGGCACTTCCGTCCCCGATATGAACACTTGTGCCGGAAGCGCGTCGAGCCATTCCAGCACCCCGGCCCGGTGGCGACGGTCGAGTTCTGACGCGACGTCGTCGAGCGCAATGACCGGCCAATCGCCGGTGGCCTGCGCGTGGAAACGCGCTTGGCCCAGAAGAACACTCAGTGCGGCGAGCTTGGCCTGTCCGCGGGACAGCGCGCTCCGCCCCGGAACCGCACCGAACTCGAGTCGGAGATCGGCACGATGCGGGCCAACCGACGTGTAGCCGGCGAACGCGTCCCGCTCGCGACTCACGAGCAGGGCGTCCAGCAGCGAGAGCGACTCTCGACGCCAGCCCGGCACGTGCTCGAGACGGGCTTCACCGAGGCTTGGCCCCAGCTCCGCTGCGGTCGCTACCACGGCGGGCTCGAGCGCCTCGACGTAAGCGTCGCGCTGCCGGGCGAGGAGCTCGCCGGATTCGGCGAGTTCGCGGTCCCACGCATCGAGCTGGGCGGCGTTCGGGCGGGCCTTGAGCAGCGCGTTGCGCTGCCGCAGGGCGCGCGAATAACGTCGCCATGCCGGTAGAAACGCCTGTTCCACGTGGAACAAGCCCCAGTCGAGGTAGCGACGACGCGATTCCGCTCCGCCGGTCACCAGTGAATGGCTGCCGGGCTCGAACGTCGTGACAGCGAGCGCCGCACACAGGTCGCCTAGTTGCGACACCGGCTCTGCGTCGAGCCGCCCTTCCCAAGAGGAGCCCGTGTGCCTGAGCCCCGCGCGGCGGCCGCGCGGAATCGGCGAGCTCAGATCCGTCCACTCGACGTAGACCTCAAGCCCTGCGGCATCGGTGCGCACGAGCCCGTCGCGAACGCGCCCGCGGAAGCTGCGCCCGTGCGCCATGAGGTGAAGCGCCTCGAGCAGTGAGGTCTTACCCGCGCCATTGTCTCCGACGATCAGGTTTACGCCACTGCAGGGCGCCAGCGTGGCCTCCCGGATCGAGCGGAAGTTCTTGACGTCGATCCGGCTGACCTGCACCGCGGCGCTGCTCCAAAAGACGACGCCCGGAAGAACCGGGCGCCGAGATGTTCCACGTGAAACACGCCCATCGGCGCGAATCAGAGCCTCAGCGGCATCACCACGTGCCTGCAGCGCTCACTGCCCGCCTCGCGCACAAGCGCCGACGAGTTTGCGTCGCGCAATGCGAGGACGACGTGCTCGTCCTTCAACGACGACAGCGCATCCAGCAGGTAGTTGACGTTGAAGCCAACCGCCAGGTCGTCAACCCGCGTGTCCGCCTCGACCTCCTCCTGCGCTTCCTCCTGCTCGGGATTGTGCGCCGAGATCTTCAGCTGGCCGGGCGACACTTCGATGCGGACGCCGCGGTACTTTTCGTTCGACAAAATCGCCGCGCGCTGCAGCGACGCGCGAAGCAGCTCGCGTTCGATCTTGACTTCACGGTCCGCACCGATCGGTATGACCGCTTCGTAGTCGGGGAAGCGCCCATCGATGAGCTTGCTGGTGAACGTCACGTCGTCGCGCTTGACGCGCAAATGGCCGCGCCCCATCTCCAGCTCGAGAATGCGATCGCCGCCCTCGAGCAAGCGCTGCAGCTCCTGGACGCCCTTGCGCGGCACGATGATCTGACGCTTCGTCTGCGCGCCCATGCCTTCGAAGCCCGACTCACACAGCGCCAGGCGGTGGCCGTCAGTCGCCACGCAGCGCAGCGCGTTTTCGCGCAGGTCAAACAGCAGGCCGTTGAGGTAATAGCGCACGTCCTGCTGCGCCATCGCAAACGCGGTGCGTTCGATCAGCTCCTTGAGGGCTGCCTCAGGTACGTGCACGCGCTCGGTCGCCTCGACCTCGTCGATCGACGGGAAATCACCGGCCGGAAGGCTCGCAAGCGTGAAGCGCGAGCGCCCCGCCTGCACGGTGATCTTTTCCGACGATTGCGAGACCGTGATTTTGCTGCCGTCCGGCAGCGCACGCACGATTTCAAACAGCTTGCGCGCCGGGATCGTGGTCTCCCCGTCCTGCGCGTCGTCGACCGCAACGCGCGAAATCATCTCGACCTCGAGATCAGTGCCGGTCAGCGACAGCTGTCCGTCGTTCACCTGCACGAGCAGGTTCGCGAGCACCGGAAGCGTCTGGCGCCTCTCCACCACATTGACGACTTGCGCGAGCGGCTTGAGAAAGACTTCGCGTTGAAGGCTGAAACGCATGCGGATTCCCGTCCCGGTGCCATTACTAAAGAAGTGGATTAAATCAAAAGCTTGGTGGTGATGGAGGGCCGGAAAACCCGGGAAAACCGACTCAAGCCACTGAATTCAAAAGCTTTTTGCTCATGCCAAACCCCGGTAAAACCGGCGGTGTAGGTCACGGACAAGCTGTGGACAACTCTACCGCACCCGGGCGACGTCCGATCTGTCCACAGCTTCCACCGCATCCGTCCCCGGGTTGTGCACCGCGCTTGCCCACAGGCGCTGCGATCACTCGCTGAGCTTGCGAATCAGCTTGTCCCAGTCCTCCCGCAGCTTGCCGTCGGTCTCCATGAGCGTCCGGATCTGCCGGCACGCGTGGAGCACCGTCGTGTGATCCCGGCCCGCGAACGCGTCGCCGATCTCGGGCAGCGAGTGCTCGGTGAGTTCCTTGGTCAGCGCCATCGCGACCTGACGCGGCCGCGCGAGCGAGCGCGTGCGCCGCTTGCTGAGCAGGTCCTTGATCTGCAGCCCGTAGTAGTCGGCGACGACCTTCTGGATGTTCGGGATGCCGATCGACTGCTGCTGCGCGCGCAGCAGATCGCGCAGCGTTTCCTGGGCGAATTCGACGGTGACCGCGCGGCCGGTGAAGTTCGCGCGTGCGACGAGCGTATTGAGCGCGCCCTCGAGGTCGCGCACGTTGCTGCGCATCTTCTTCGCGAGCAGGAAGGCGACGTCCTCGGGGATGTCGACGCCGCGCTCGTGGGCCTTGCTGAGCACGATCTGCGCGCGCGTCTCGAAGTCCGGCGGCTCGATCGCGACCGACAGGCCCCATGCCAAGCGCGATTTCAGCCGCGGCTCCAGCCCTTCGACCTCGCGTGGATAACGGTCGCAGGTCAGGATGATCTGCTGCTTACCGTCGAACAGCGCGTTGAAGGTGTGGAAGAACTCCTCCTGCGTGCGGTCCTTGCCGGCGAAGAACTGGATGTCGTCGATGAGCAGCGCGTCGATCTGCTGGAACTGGCGCTTGAACGCGTCCATCGTCTTGTCCTGCAGCGACTTCATCATCGCGCTGAAGAACTGCTCTGAGCGCAGGTACATCACGCGCGTGCCCGGGTTCGACTCGCGCATCGCATTGCCGGCGGCGAACATCAGGTGCGTCTTGCCCAGGCCGGTGCCGCCGTAGAGCAGCAGCGGGTTGTGCGCACGATCACCAGGCTTGAGCGACGCCTGCATCGCGGCGGCGCGCCCGAGCTGGTTGCTGCGGCCTTCCACAAAGTTCTCGAACGTGTAGTGGCTGTCGAGCTGCCCGTTGAACGATTCGATCGCCTGCACCGTGCGCGGCGCAGGCGGTTCTGCTGCTCCGGTCGCAGCCGGCGTCGGCGCCGCAGCCGGGACGCGCGGCAGTGAGCCGATCTCGAGCAGCACCTCGTCGGTACCGGCGAAATACGACAGCAGTTCGCGGATGCGCGGCAAGTAGCGCTCGCGCACGTGCTCGACGACGAACGCGTTCGGCGCGTACAGCACCGCCGCGTCGTGCCGGCGCGTGGCCTGGAGCGGCTTGAGCCAGGTGTGGACCTCTTCGAGCGGGAATTCCGCTTCGAGGCGTTCGAGACAGCGGGGCCAGGCATCCATCGTGCGGAAAATGCTCGCTCGGTCGGTCCGCGCGCGGCGGACGAAATGCGCCCATCGCGCGGCGTGCAGGCCGCGGCGGACAGGCGTCAGGGATGCGGCAGCCTATCACCGGGGGGCGGCGGACGACAGGACTTGTCCACAGGCTTCGACCGCGGTAATCCACAGGCACGCGGCGGCGTAGGGCGGGCAGCCCTGCGGCAGAGCGCATCTGGCGATTTGACGCCACGTCGACACCGTCGCTAGACTTCGCGGTTCTCTCTTGCCGTCACCCCGAGCCGACCATGGCCACGAAGCGCACCTACCAGCCCAGCAACCTCAAGCGCAAGCGCGATCACGGCTTCCGTGCCCGCATGGCGACCGCCGACGGCCGCAAGATTCTTGCCCGCCGCCGCGCGAAGGGCCGCAAGCGCCTCTGCGCCTGATCCCGGTGCGCCCCGTGGCATCGGCCGCGTTGCGCGGCCGGCGCGCGCGGGCGTGACGCGCCGGTTTCCGCGCGCGGCGCGTGTCCGCACGCGCGCCGAGTACGACCGCATATTCCAGCACGGCCGACGCGTGGCGTTGCCCGTGCTGGCATTGCATTGGCGGCCTGCACCGCCTGTTGCTGCCGAGCCAGCCGCCCAGCCGTTGCCGACGGATGCGTCCGCCGTCGCCGATGCATCCCAGTTGGATGTATCTCCGCCGCCGGACACCGCTGCGCCTGCTGACATGGCCCGCGTGCACAGCGGCGCTGATCCCGCACACGCATCTGCATCCACCGACGTCCCCACCGCGGGCAGCGTGCCGGCTGCTTCGGCGACGCCTGCACGGCGCTCGGCCGGCGCACATCGCGCTGCGCGACCCGACGCGGCACCGGTTCTCGAGCCCTTGGTCGATGCCGGCGCCCGCCTCGGCCTAGCCGTTTCGCGCAAGGTCGATCGCCGCGCGGTCGTGCGCAACCGCATCAAGCGCGGACTGCGTGAATCATTCCGCGCGCAGCGCACCCGACTTGCGCCGGGCGAGTACGTGGTCGTCGCCCGACCCGGCGCTGCAGCGCTCGACGCCGCGGCGCTGCAGCGCGCGCTGCTGACGCTGCTGCAGCGCGCCGGCGCGTTGCCGCCCGCCCCCCCGGCCGGCACAATGCCGACCGCGGCTTGCACCGATCGCGTGCAGCCCCCATCCCGCTGATCCGCCCTTTCCGATCAACGCGCCGCGCCTTTGCGTCGGCCGAGCCTGCCTGCCGATGAACCAGACCCGCGCCTTCCTGATCTTCGCCTGGCTGATGGTGGCGACCTTGCTGTGGATGGAGTGGGGCCGCGAGCAGAACGCGCCCACGATCGCTCCGACGGTCGCTGCCGATGGCGCGGTGCCGGTGCCGACCGCGGCCGGTGTCCCGGCGGTGCCGACCGCCCCTGGAACTGCGACGGCGGTTGCCGGACCGGGCCGAGCCACCCCGGTTACGGTCACGACCGACGTGTTGAGCGTCGTGCTCGACGGCGGCGAACTCGGCCAAGCCGACCTGCTGCGCTACCCGCGCACGAAGGACGACGGCAGCGCCCCCGTGCGCCTGTTCGACCAGGACCCGGCGAATTTCTTCATTGCGCAAAGCGGCTGGGTCAGCGGCACCGGCCCGGCCCCGAGCCACGAAGGCGGTTTCGCGCCGCAGGGCGCCGCGCGCCGATACGCCCTCGCGCCGGGACAGAACGAAGTCACCGTGCCGTTCGTGTGGACCGGTCCGAACGGGGTGACGATCCGCCGCACGTACACGTTCCGGCGCGGCGACTACGCCGTGCAGGTGCGAGACGAGGTCGTCAACCGCGGCGCGGCGCCGTGGCAGGGCTACGTCTATCGGCAGCTGAGCCGCGTGCCGCGCGCGCTCGAGAACTCCGGGCCGATGAACGCGGCCGGCTACAGCTTCCAGGGCGCGGCGTGGTACAGCGCTGAAGACAAGTACGAAAAGCGCGACTACGAGGACTTTGTCGAGGACGGCACGCTCAACAAGCAGGTCATCGGCGGCTGGATCGCGATGCTCCAGCACCACTTCTTTGCGGCGTGGATTCCGCAGTCCGACGCGACGACGACGTTCTCGCTCGCGACGCCGCGCGGCAGCGCCGGCACCGAATACCTGATCCGCACCTTGGGCCCGGCCGTGACGGTCGCACCGGGCGGCGCCGCGGCGACGCAGGCGCGCCTGTGGGTGGGCCCGAAACTGATCTCCGGCATCCAGGCGCAGCAGGTGCCGGGCCTCGAGCGCGCGGTCGACTTCAGCCGCTTCGGCTGGCTCGCCGCGCTCGGCGACGGCCTGTTCTGGCTGCTCGAAAAGATCCATGCCCTGTCCGGCAACTGGGGCTGGGCGATCGTCGGCCTCGTCGTCGTGATCAAGCTGGTCCTCTACCCGCTGTCGGCCGCGCAGTACCGCTCGATGGCGAAGATGCGCAAGTTCCAGCCGCGCATCGCCCAGCTCAAGGAGCGTTTCGGCGACGACAAGCAGGGCTTCCAGGTCGCGATGATGGACCTGTACCGCAAGGAGAAGATCAACCCGGTCGGTGGCTGCCTGCCGCTGCTGATCCAGATGCCGGTGTTCCTGGCGCTGTACTGGGTGCTGCTGGAATCGGTCGAGCTGCGGCAGGCGCCGTGGATCGGCTGGATCAACGATCTGACCGCGCGCGACCCGTTCTTCGTGCTGCCTGCGCTGAACATGGCGATCATGTGGTTCACCCAGAAGCTCACGCCTGCGGTCGGCATGGACCCGATGCAGCAGAAGATGATGCAGTTCATGCCGCTCGTGTTCGGCGTCATGTTCGCGTTCTTCCCGGCCGGTCTCGTGCTGTACTGGGTCACGAACGCCGGCCTCGGCCTGCTGCAGCAGTGGTGGATGACGCGGCGCTACGCCGAGCCGCCGAGCAAGGCGGCGACGGTCGCGAAGTAAGACACCGGAACCCGCCGCGAGGCGGGTTCCGCGTTTCAGGGTGACACCACCGCCTGCGGCACGACGGCCCGGCAGGCGCGTGTGTCGCGCCCAGACCGCTTGCGCGAGACTGCACGCATGGCATCGACCGACTCCATTCCCGCGCGCGACACGATCGCCGCGATTGCGACCGCCGCCGGCCACGGGGGCGTCGGCATCGTCCGGCTCTCGGGCGCGCGCGCGCCTGCGATCGCGCGTGCCGTGTGCCGGCGCGCGCTCGAACCGCGGCGTGCGCACCACGTCCGGTTCTGCGACGCGGACGGCGCGACGATCGACGACGGCATCGCGCTGCACTTTGCCGGGCCGGCGAGCTACACCGGCGAGGACGTCGTCGAGTTGCAGGCGCACGGCAGCCCGGCCGTGCTGCATGCGCTGCTCGCGCGCTGCATCGCGCTCGGCGCCCGCCACGCGCGGGCGGGGGAATTCAGCGAACGGGCCTTCCTCGAAGGCCGGCTGGACCTCGCCCAGGCCGAGGCGGTCGCCGACCTCATTGCCGCCGCGGACGCACGCGCGGCGCGTGCGGCGCGGCGCGCGCTCGATGGGGAGTTCAGCCGCCGCGTCGAGGCGATCGCCGAGGGCCTGCTGACCGTGCGCGTGCACGTCGAGGCCGCGATCGATTTCGTCGACGAGCCGATCGAAACGCTCGGTGGCGCGCAGCTCCGCGCGCGGCTTGCCGCGTTATCCGATGAGCTCACCGCGTTGCGCGCCGCCGCCGAGCGCGGCCGCCGGCTGCGCGACGGGCTGCATGCCGTGATCGTCGGTCCGCCGAACGCGGGCAAGAGCTCGCTGCTCAACGCGCTCGCGGGCCGCGAGCGCGCGATCGTCACCGACGTCGCCGGCACCACGCGCGACGTGCTCGAAGAGACCGTACGCGTGGACGGGGTCGAACTCACGCTCGTCGACACCGCGGGCCTGCGCGACGGCGGCGATGCGATCGAACGCGAGGGCATGCGGCGCGCGCGGGTCGAACTGCAGCGCGCCGACCTCGCGATCGTCGTGCTCGATGCGCGCGAACCGGACGCCGGCGCCGCGGCGGTCGCCGATGCGATCGCCGACGTGCCGCAGCGGCTGTGGGTGCACAACAAGGCCGACCTGCTCGGCGCCGCGGACGGCGATGCGGACCGGCCCACTCAAACCGTCGCGGCGGGCGCCACCGCGTCCGACGTGCGCCTGCAGGTCTCCGCACGCACCGGCCTGGGACTGGATCGGCTGCACGCCGAGCTCGCGGCGCTCGCCACCGGCGGCGACGCTGGCGAGGGCGCGTTTACGGCGCGCGCGCGCCACGTCGATGCGCTGCAACGTGCAGGCGACGCACTCGACGACGCGCGCGGCCAGCTCGACGGGCAGATGCTCGACCTCAGCGCCGAGGCGTTGCGATACGCGCACGATGCGCTCGGCGAGATCACCGGACGGGTTCGCGCCGACGACCTGCTCGGCGCGATTTTCTCGAGCTTTTGCATCGGGAAATAAAGCCCAAAGCTCGCGCAGGGGCTTACGCCGTGGCTACGAAAACGCCTGCCGGGCGTTTCGGCGCCCGCGGGGACAGGCCCAACCGCATGCGCGGTCCGGGCCGTGCGTTGATCCGCAAGGCCCGGACGGCTGGCAGCCCGTGGCCGCCTCGACGATCTTGCTTTGCCGGCGCGGCTTACTCGGCCGGCGTGATGGTCGTGATCGTGTTGTTCGGGCCGGCCGAGCGGAACTCGAAGTTGATCTTCTGGCCGGCCTGCACGGTCTGCACCTGCTCCGGGGTCGCGTCAAAGCCCATCGTCATCGACGGCCACTTCAGCGCTTCGACCGGGCCGTGGGCGATCACGATCTTGTTCGCGGCGGCGTCGACGGATTCGACCGTGCCGGTCGCGGTCGCGACGGTGCCGGCGGCGTCGCCCGCCATGCCCGCCTGCGCGTCCATGCCGGCGGCCGGCGCCGCGATGGGCTCGACGGCAGGATCGACGGCAGGATCGACGGCCGCCGGCACTGCGACCTCCGCGGTGGCATCGGCTGGCGCGGCAGCGGTGCCGGCTTCTTCGCCGCAGCCGGCGAGAAGGGCGATCGAGAGCAACGGGGCAATCAAAACTTTCATGGTGGAATCCTCACGGAGTGACGGGGGTGGAACGACTGCGGGCGATCCGGCGGCGACACAAGAGCCGGTAGGCCGCCGGAATGATCAACATGGATAGCAGCGGGGCCGTGACCATGCCGCCGATCATCGGGGCGGCAATGCGCTGCATGACCTCCGAGCCGGCGCCGCTGCCGATGAACAGCGGGATCAGGCCGGCCAGGATCACGGCCACGGTCATCGCCTTCGGGCGCACGCGCAACACTGCGCCTTCGCGGATCGCGGCGTCGAGCTCGTCCGGGCCGGCGTGCGGGTTTCGCTCCAGTTCGCGATGCCACGCCTGCCGCAGGTACAGCAGCATGATCACGCCGAACTCGGCCGCCACGCCCGCCAATGCGATGAAACCGATCAGCGTCGCGACCGAGATCGCGTGGCCGAGCATCCAGATCAGCCACAGCCCGCCTACGAGTGCGAGCGGCAGGCTCAGCATGATGATCGAGGCCTCGATGACGTCGCGGAACACGAGGTAGATCAGCAGGAAGATGATCGCGAGCGCGGCGGGCACGACCCATTGCAGGCTTGCAAGCGCACGCTGCAAGTATTCGTACTGGCCCGACCAGCCCAGCGCATAGCCCGGCGGCAGCTTGACCTCGCGTGCCACGGCCGCCTGCAGGTCTTCGACCACCGAGCCCAGATCGCGCCCCGCCACGTCGACGAACACGTACCCGGCCAGCCGGCCGTTCTCGCTCTTGAGCATCGGCGGGCCGGGGCTCAGCGACAGCGTCGCCACCTGATCGAGCGTGAGCTGCACACCGCCGGGCGCGATGATCGGCAGCTGCGCGAGTGCGCCCAGCGAATCGCGATCGGCGCGCGGGTAGCGCACGACGATCGGGTAGCGCTCGCGGCCTTCGATCGTCTCGGCGATCGGATCGCCGCCGACGACCGTGCCGATCAGCCGCTGCAGATCGCCCTGGCTCAGTCCATAGCGCGCTGCGGCTTCGGGGCGGATCTGGACATCGACGTAGCGTCCGCCGCTGACGCGCTCGGCGAGCGCCGAGCTCACGCCGGGCACGGTCTTGGCGACTTGCTCGATGCGGTCACTGAGCTTCTCGATCACCTTGGTGTCGGGGCCTAGCACCTTGATGCCGATCGGGCTCTTGATGCCGGTCGCGAGCATGTCGATGCGGTTGCGGATCGGCGGCACCCACAGGTTCGTGAGGCCCGGCACCTTCACCGCGGCATCGAGCTCGGCCTGCAGCTTCTCCATTGTCATGCCGGGCCGCCACTGGTCCTTCGGCTTGAACGTCACCGTGGTTTCGAACATCTCGATCGGCGCGGGATCGGTTGCGGTATCCGCGCGACCGGCCTTGCCGAACACATGCGCCACCTCGGGCACGGTCTTGATCATGCGATCGGTCTGCTGCAGCAGCTGCGCGGCCTTGCCGGCCGATAGGCCGGGCAGGGCGGTGGGCATGTACAGCAGCGTGCCTTCGTTGAGCGGCGGCATGAACTCGCTGCCGATGCGCGACAACGGGATCAGCGTGATTGCGATCAGCACCACGCCGAGTGCCATCGTCAGGCGCGGGAAATGCAGCACCCATTCGAGCAGCGGTCGATAGCCGGCGATCAGCACGCGGTTCACCGGGTTCTTTGCTTCGGGCTTGATCTTGCCGCGGATCAGGTAGCCCATCAGCACCGGGATCAGCGTGATCGACAGGGCCGCCGCGGCCGCCATCGCATAGGTCTTCGTGTACGCGAGCGGTGCGAACAACCGACCTTCCTGTGCCTGCAATGCGAACACCGGGATGAAGGAGAGCGTGATCACGAGCAGGCTCGCGAACAGCGCCGGGCCGACCTCGGTCGCGGCCTCGCCCATCAGCTGCCAGCGCTCTTCGCCTTCGGCCTCGCGGCCGTGCGCTTCGTGGAAGTGTTCGAGGTGCTTGTGTGCGTTTTCGATCATCACCACGGCCGCATCGACCATCGCGCCGATCGCGATCGCGATGCCGCCAAGCGACAGCAGGTTCGCGCTGATGCCCTGCATGCGCATCACGATGAACGCGGCGAGGATGCCGAGCGGGAGCGTGATCACCGCCACCAGCGCTGAGCGCAGGTGCCAGAGGAACAACGCGCACACGAGCGCGACGACGATGAACTCCTCGATGAGCTTGTGTGAAAGATTGCTGACTGCTTCGCGGATCAGCTCGGAGCGGTCGTACACCGGCACGATCTCGACGCCGGGCGGCAGGCTGCCCTTGAGTTCCTGCAGGCGCGCCTTGACCGCATCGATCGCGGCCAGCGCGTCCTTGCCGCTGCGCAGCACGATGATGCCGCCGGCCACTTCGCCTTCGCCGTCGAGTTCGGCGATGCCGCGGCGGAACGTCGGGCCGCGCTGCACCGTGGCCACTTCGCCGAGCAGCACGGGCACGCCGTCCGGCGACGTGATCGGGATCTGTTCGAAGTCCTGCCGGCGGTCGAGGTAGCCCTCGCTGCGCACCATCAGTTCGGCTTCGCCCTGCTCGATGACCGAGCCGCCGGTCGCGCCGTTCGCGGCCTTCAGCGCGTCGACCAGCTCCGAAATCGTCACGCCGCGCGCGGCGAGCGCCTGCGGATCGGGCACGATCTGCCAGGCGCGCACCATGCCGCCGACGCTTGCGACTTCGGCGACATCGGGGATCGTCTTGAGCTCGTAGCGCAGGAACCAGTCCTGCAGCGCGCGCAGCTGGCCGAGGTCGTTCTTGCCGGTGCGGTCGACCAGCGCGTACTCGTAGATCCAGCCCAGCCCGGTTGCATCGGGGCCGAGCGCGGGTGTCACGCCCTCGGGCAGGCGGTCGCGCACCTGGCTCAGGTACTCGAGCACGCGCGAACGCGCCCAGTACAGGTCGGTGTCGTCGTCGAACAGCACGTAGACGAACGAATCGCCGAAGAACGAATAACCGCGCACCGCCTTGACGCCGGGCACCGACAGCATCGTCGTGGTCAGCGGGTAGGTGACCTGGTCTTCGATAATGCGCGGCGTCTGGCCTGGCCATTCGGTGCGGATGATCACCTGCGTGTCAGAGAGGTCCGGCAGCGCATCGAGCGGCGTGCGCTGCACCGACCAGATGCCGGCGATGGCCAGCAGCACGGCCGCGACGAGCACCAGCGCGCGGTTTGCAATCGACGCCCGGATGATCGCGGCGATCATTGCCCGCCGCCCTTCGCTGGCGCAGCGGGCTTCGGCGGCGGCATCGCCATGCCGCCATGGTCGTTGGCGGGCGCGGCGTCCTGGGCGGGCGCGGCGGGCTGGCCCGCGTCGTCCGCAGGCGCTTCGAGCCGACCGAGCGCGCCCGAGAGGCTCGCTTCCGAATCGATCAGGAACTGGCCTGACGTCACGATGCGTTCGCCGCCTTTGAGGCCTGAGAGAATTTCCGTCCGCCCGCCGCTGGTGCGTCCCGTCGTCACCCGCACCGGCTGGAAGTTGCCATCGGGCCCGACGACGATGACGCGGCTGTCCTCGCCGGTCGCGATCAGCGCCTCGCTCGGAATCAGCGGCACCTCGCGGCCCTCCTCGGATTTGAGCGTGAGCTGGGCGAACATGCCCGGCACCAGCACGCCGTCCTCGTTTTTCAGCACGACGCGCGCCCGCTGCGTGCGCGTGGTCGGATCGATGTCGGGCAACAGCGTCTCGACTTCGCCTTCGAACGTCCTGCCCGGCGCGGCGCTGACGGTCGCGGTGACGGGTGTGCCCGGCCCGATGCCCTGCACGCCGGCCTGCGGGATCGCGGCCTCGAGCCACATCGTGTCGGTGCCGTTGATGCGGAACATCGGCATGCCGGGCATCGCGGTTTGCCCCTCGCGCACCATGATCTCGCTGACGACGCCGCCGCGCGGCGCGCGCAGCGTGACGCCGCCGCTGCCGGCGGTCGTGGCGTTCGACAAGCCCAGATAGCGCAGCCGCTGCTGGGCGGCGCCCTGCAGCTCGCGTGCGTACGGCGAGTCCGCCTGCGCCAGCGCGCGGCTTTCCGCGAGTGCGCTGCCCCACACGGGGGAGAGCACGGTCGCGAGCGGCTGGCCGCGTCCCACCGACTCGAACGGTGCCTTGACGATCAGGCGCGAGATGATTGTTTCCACCGGCGCGCTGACGATCGCCTCCTTGCGCAGGTCCCAGGTCAGCGTGCCGGGCACGCGAAGCTGCCCGGCGAGCGTGCCGGTCTCGACCGCTTCGGTGCGGATGCCGACGTTCTGCTGCACGCCGGGGTCGATCCGAATGCCGGTCGCGCCGCCGCCTTCGTCGGCGTACTTGGGCACCAGTTCCATGTCCATGAAGGGCGACTTGCCCGGCTTGTCGAAGTGCTGGTCCGGCACCATCGGGTCGTACCAGTACAGGACCTTGGGCTCGCCGGCTTCAGCCGTTGCGGTTGTGGCGGGCGCTGCGCCGGCGGGCTCACCACCGTCGCGATTGGCCAGCCAGTAACCGCCGCCGAGGCCCGCGGCCAGCAGCAGCGCGCCGGCCACGCCGGCGATCGTGGTCTGCTCTCGGGACATGTTCATCGGGCGGTCTCCTCGCGCGGCAGCAGGTAGGCCAGCGCGGCCCAGACACGTCCCAGCTCGCCCAGGTGGCGGGCGTGCTCGACGTGGATTTCAAGCTCGTTGCGGCGTGCCTCTAGCCATGGCTGCAGCGGGCCGCCGCCGCCGAACACCGCCACGGCGGTCTCGGAGCGGTCGCGCGCGAGCGGCAGGATCTGCGACTCCTTGCGTTCGACCTGCTGCTTGAGGCCGCGCCATTCGGCCAGCGCGCGCTCGATCGCCTCCTTTTGAGCGCGCCGCGCGTCCTCGCGCTCGGCGACCACCGACGCGAGCTGCGCGCGGCGTGCGGCAATCGCGCGGTCCTGGCGGTTGCGGGAAAACAGCGGCAGGCCCACCCGGAACTCGACCATCACCATGTCTGCGCGCGAGCCGTCGCGCTGCCCGTAGGCCGCTGCGATGCTCCAGTCCGGGCGCTTGTCGGCCGAGGCCAGCGCGATTTCGGCCTCCGCGATCGCCTCGCGATAGCGCCAGTCGAGCAGCTCGCGCTGGCGGTCGATCGTCGACAGCAGCACCTGTTCGGCAAACGGCAACTCGGTGAGCGTCGGCGCCGCGCCGACCGCGGGCAGTTGCTCCGACGGCAGGCCGAGCCAGCGCGCGAGGCTCGCCCGTGCAGCTTGCAGCCGCGCCTGGGCAGCATCGACACGGTTTTCGACCTCGAGCGCCGCGGCCTGCGCGGCCATCGCATCGACGGCCGAACCCGTGCCCGCGCTGAGCCGCGCCTTCGCGACTTTGACTGCCACAGCCGCCTGCTCGCGCAGTGCCGCGTACGAGTCCGTCTCGCGTTGCGCGGCCCAGGTCGCGAGCCAGGCCTGCGCGGCCTGCTCCTGCACTTCGAGCTGCTCGATCGCGCTCAACGCCTGCGCGCGCTCGAGCTGCCGGTCGGCAATCAGCTGCCGCGCCTCGCGCATGGCACGCGCAGGAAACGACTGCATCAGGCCGATCTTCTTCATCGTCATGTCGTCGCCATTCGGCCGGAACGCACCGGAGCCGGACACGGGCATGTTCTCGATGCCGACCATGAGTTGCGGGTCGGGCAGTTCGTCGGCGCGCGCGGCTTCCTCCCGTGCGGCATCGATATTGGCGGATCGCGACTCGAGCGTCGGCGCGCCGCGCCCCGCAAGCGCCACGGCTTCTTCGAAGCTCAGCTGCGCGGCCGCACCCGGGGCCGCGTGAACCGGCAGGAATAACGCGAAGACCGACAGGGCGAAAACGAGCCCTGCACGGGCTGGTGCTGTGGCTAGGCGCCCACGGCGCAAGGCAAAGGAAACACACATAAAAAACCTCCTGACGCGCACAACGAAGCGTCGCCCTCACGGGCAACGGCGAACGGCGTATCAACAGGAGATCTAGATCAGCAGGCTACAAAAGCGCAGCGTGGGCGGCGGATCGGCCCACAGGACCGGAACGCTTTCGTAGAGCTGCAGCGACGACGCCGAAGCAAGCGTCCGGGTCAGCTCGAATCGCAGCGGCGGCAGCAGCACCGGCGTGGGCTGCGCGACGCGCACGTCGGGCGTGGTCGAGTTGTCCGGGTTGCAGTGCTGTTCGCACAGCACCGGTGCGTCCATCGTCTCCATGCCGCCGCAGTCGGGCATCGCGGCCTCGACCGGGGTTGGCACGCCCATCAGCGGACAGGCATACGCGGCGATCGCCGCATGCTGGAAGAGCAGCGTAAAAAGCAGCGCGACCGCGATGCGCAAGGCCATCCGACGGTGACGGAAGCCGCGCAGCTTCACGACACCGACTCCGCACGAACGCCCGATACCGGCTGCTCGGAAGCGGCTGGAAACCCGGCACGGTACGACTTGGCGATACGGCGCAGCACCGGGGCACCGTAGCGCAGGGGCCTGTGAGCATCAAACGAAGGCGGGCTTTGAGAACGCGGCTGCAGGTTTCAGGTGAGCGGCGTGGCGCCCGGCTGCAGAACGTTCTGCACCGCGCCGGACCGGCTCCCGCAACTGACCCGATGGGCCGGCGCCGGGCCGCGAGGCCGCAGGAGCGAATCGACGCAGTGGAGGTCATGCGGTCGATGAAAGTCGCCCCGGACAGGATCGGCCCGGTCACCACGACGACGGCACAACGATGGACGCGACCGCTGGGCCCCTGCGCGCGGACGCACGCCTGAGCCTTGCGCATCGGCGATCGAGCGGCGATTTTGCATCGGCAAACAACGACGCGCGCCGCCGGCCTGCGTCACTTTGTGCCCTCCCGGCGCACGGCGGGATTCGACCGTGATCACAGTTCCAAACCGCCGCCACGCAGGTGCGGCGCGGCGCATTGACAAACGACGCGCTCTGGCGCGTCCTACGACGCGGGCGCCTGTCGGCGCATGCTTCTCTGGGGAGAGAGATCGATGAACCTGAATATCCAGATCCTGTCGTCTCGCCGTGCAGGCCGGGCCACCCAACTCTCGCTCGTGCTGGCGCTGGGTCTCGCGCTCGCAGGCTGCGGCAGCGATGAAAGCGCGCCGGCCGCAACGAATGCACCGGCCGCCGCCGCACCCGCCGTGGACGCCGGCAACGCCGTGTCGGCCCAGGTCGCCGCGATGACGCCGGACCAGCTGCGCGAAGCGGCGTCGACCGCCTATCGCGAGAACCGCCTGTACGCACCGGGCAGCAACAACGCGCTCGAGTACTACCTCGCCCTGCGCGACAAGCAGCCGGGCGACGCCGCGGTCGCGAGCGCGCTGACCGACCTGCTGCCGATGACCGTCATCGCGATCGAGCAGAGCGTCAACCGCGAAGACTTTGCCGAAGCGCAGCGGCTGGCCGCCTTGCTCGAGAAGGCCGACCCGCAGCACCCGGCCGTCGCGCGTCTGAAGACGAGCATCGCGACGCAGCAGGTCGCCGTCGCCAAGCGCGCCGAAGAGCAGAAGCTCACGGCCGAGCAGGAGGCCCTGAAGCAGGCCGAGCTCGAAAAGCAGCGCCTTGCTGACCAGCAGCGCCTGCAGCAGGAGGCCGCCAAGCAGCTCGCGTCGCAGCAGGGCGCGCAGGCGCAGCAGCAGGCCGCCGACCGCCGCGCCGCCGAGCAGCGTGCGAGCGAACAACAGGCGGCCGAGCAGCGGGCCGCCGAGCAGCGCGTGGCCGAACAGCGCGCTGCCGAGCAGCGCGCGGCGCAGGCCCGCACCGCCGCCGCCGCGCCGGCTGCATCGTCGGCCGCGTCCGAACTGCGTGCGCTGTCGACGCCCGCCCCACGCTTCCCGGCCGAAGCGCTGCGCGCCGGCCAGTCCGGCGAGGTGCAGGTCGAGTTCACGGTCGCGCCGGACGGCTCGGTGAGCAACGCGCGCGTCGTGCGTGCGCAGCCGGCCCGCGTGTTCGACCGCGAGGCCGTCAATGCGGTCAAGCGCTGGCGCTTCCAGCCGGTCGACGCACCCGTCACCACGCGCCGCACGATCGCGTTCGATCCGGGCGCCTGAGCCCGGCCATCGGTCGCGAACGACGCCCGGCTCCGGCCGGGCGTTTTCGTTTTGTGGCGGCTCGCAAGGCCGCACTGAATGGCTTGGGCGGATGCGCGCCCCATCGCGTGCAGTCGACCCCTCGCGACGGCAGACTCGGACGGTGTCCCGATTCCGGATCCGCCGCATGCGCCTGTTCCCGCTCCGTGCCCTGTCCGCCGCGCTCGCGCTCGGCCTCGTCGTCGCCCTGCCGTCGCAGGCGGCCGACCGCATCACCGGCGAGCCGTTCGCCACGCGCAGCGAGGTCTACGCGCCGCACGCGATGGCTGCGACCTCGCACCCGCTCGCCACGCAGGTCGCGCTCGACGTCATGAAGGGCGGCGGCAGCGCGGTCGATGCCGCGATCGCCGCCAACGCCGCACTCGGCCTCATGGAACCGACCGGCAACGGCATCGGCGGTGACCTGTTCGCGATCGTCTGGGACCCGAAGACGAAGAAGCTCTACGGCTACAACGGCTCGGGCCGCTCGCCCAAATCGCTCACGCTCGCCGAGTTCCAGCGCCGCGGCCTCACCGATATCCCCGCGCACGGACCGCTGCCGGTCACCGTGCCCGGCACGGTCGACGCCTGGTTCGCGCTGCACGAGAAGTTCGGCCGCCAGCCGATGGCGCAGAACCTAGCGCCCGCGATCCGCTATGCGCGCGAAGGCCATCCGGTGCACGAGGTCATCGCGTACTACTGGGACCGCTCGGTGCCGCGCCTGAGCAAATGGCCGGGCTTTGCCGAGCAGTTCACCGTCGACGGCGGCGGCACGGATAAAAGGCGCGCGCCGCGCACGGGCGAGATGTGGAAGAACCCGAACCTCGCGAGCACGCTCGAAAAAATCGGCAAGGGCGGGCGCGACGCGTTCTACAAGGGCGACATCGCGCGCACGATCGACGCCTACTTCAAGGCGAACGATGGCTTCCTGTCCTACGAGGACCTCGCCGCGCACCGCGGCAACTGGGTCGAGCCGGTCAGCACGAACTACCGCGGCATCGACGTGTGGGAACTGCCGCCGAACGGCCAAGGCATTGCCGCGCTGCAGATGCTCAACCTGCTCGAGCCGTATGACCTGAAGAAGTACGGCTTTGGCAGCCCCGAGCACGTGCACCTCGTCGCCGAGGCGAAGAAGCTCGCGTTCGCCGACCGCGCCGCCTCGTACGCCGATCCGGACTTCTACAAGGCCCCGGTCGAAAAGCTCATCTCCAAGGCCTATGCCCGCGAGCGCGGCAAGCTCGTCTCGATGGACGCGGCCGCCAAGGCCGTCGAGCCCGGCGTCATCCCCGAGCTCAACGAGGGCGACACGATCTACATGACCGTCGCCGACGATCAGGGAATGATGGTCTCGCTGATCCAGTCGAACTACCGCGGCATGGGCAGCGGCATGGCGCCGCCGGGGCTGGGCTTCATCTTCCAGGACCGCGGCGAGCAGTTCGTGCTCAAGCCCGGCCACCCGAACACCTACGCGCCGGGCAAGCGCCCGTTCCACACGATCATCCCGGCCTTTGCGACGAAGGACGGCAAGCCATGGCTGAGTTTCGGCGTGATGGGCGGCGCGATGCAGCCGCAGGGACACGCGCAGATCATCGTCAACCTCGTCGATTTCGGCATGAACCTGCAGGAAGCCGGCGACGCGCCGCGCATCCACCACGACGGCTCGACCGAGCCCGCGGGCCAGAACACCGCGATGAGCGATGGCGGCGTGCTCGAACTCGAGACCGGCTTTCCGTACGAAACGATCCAGGCGCTGATGCGCAAGGGCCATGCCGTGAAGTTCGCCGACGGCCCGTACGGCGGCTACCAGGCGATCATGGTCAATCCGAACGGCGGTTACATTGGCGCGAGCGAGTCCCGCAAGGACGGGCAAGCCGCGGGGTACTGATGATCAACCCCGCGCTCGACGTCATGCATTGGCGCACGCGTCTTCAGAACGAAGGCCGCGTGCAGATCGAGCAGTACCTGCAGCCGGCGGCGGCCGAGCGGCTGCGCACGTGCCTGCAGCAGGAGGTGCCGTGGACCCTCGCGCTGCAGGACGGCGAGGGCGCACGCACGATCGACCACCGCACGTACGTGGCGATGGACGAGGCGGCGCGCGTGCGCCTGTTCCACGACGTCGCGCGCAGCGCGCGTGATGAAACCGACGTGCTGCGGGCATACCGGTTCGCGTACGACAGCTACATGATGGTCGCGGCCTACAAGGAAGGGCGCGACCCGGGGCTGCTGCTCCACCGCGTGCTCGAACTGTTCAATTCGCCCGACTACGTGAACCTGATGCAGGCCCTGACGGGCGACGTGCGCGTGCGCCGCGTCAATGCACAGGCGACGCGCTACCGCGCCGGGCAGTTCCTGCGCGAGCACACCGATGCGCACTCGGGCGAAGGGCGGCTTTACGCGTACGTGCTCAACCTGTCACGGGAGTGGAAGCCGGACTGGGGCGGCCTGTTGCAGTTCATCGACCGCGACCGCGTCACCGCCACGCTCCTGCCGCGCTGGAATTCGCTTTCGCTGTTCCAGGTGCCGGCCGGCCATGCGGTCTCGACGGTCGCGCCGTGGGCCCGCGACGACCGGCTGTCGATCACCGGCTGGTTGCTGACCTGAGCCACCGCAGCGTGGCTGAACCGTGATGACTGCCATCGCCTGCGCGGTGTAGGCTCGCCACGGGTTGGGGCGGAGAGGACGCGATGAAAACCGTGCTCGTGGCCGGGTCGAAAGGCGGGGTCGGCAAGACCACGATCGCCACGCACCTGGCTGCCCATTCGGCGTTGGGCGCCCGCAACACCGCGCTTGTCGATCTCGACCCGCAGGGCTCGTCGCTGCGCTGGGCGCAGCGGCGCCTGCAGATGCCCAGCCCGGTGCTCGGCATCGACGGCGCGGGCCGCCGCGCGTGGACCGACAAGGTCCCGCCCGACACCCACTGGCTCATCATCGATGCGCCTGCTGGCGCGATGGCCGGCGACCTCGCGGCCGCGCTGGAGCAGGCCGACGTGCTGGTCGCGCCCGTGCCGCCATCGACGCTCGACATCGAGGCGACGGTGACGTTCCTCGACTCGCTCGCCGTGCACCCGCGCGTGCGACGCGGCGAGCTGCGCGTCGGGCTGGTCGGCAACAAGCTCAAGCCGTGGACGCAGGCCTCCCAACAGACCGTCGAGCTGCTCGAAAGCTGGCCGTACCCGCTCGTTGCGCAGCTGCGCGACAGCCAGGCGTACGTGCTGCTGTGCTCGCTCGGCAAGAGCCTGTTTGACTACCACTCTGCAAACGTGCGCGAGCACCAGGCCGACTGGCATCCGTTGCTGGACTGGATCGACCGATGACCGCCCGCGCCGCCCCCCTTCTTCCGACGCGAGCGACCGACGATGCGTGAACTGATCCTGCTGCGCCATGCCCATGCCGAGCCGGCCGCGCTCGGCCAGGCCGACCTCGACCGCGCGCTGTCGCCCGACGGCGTCGCCGAGGCCGAGTCGGCCGGCCGCTGGCTTGCCGAGCACGGCCTCGTGCCCGATTGCGTGCTGTGCTCGCCGTCGCGCCGCACGCGCGAAACGCTCGAGACCGTGCTCGGCGCGATCGGCTACGTCGAGCAACGGCTCGAGCCGTCGATCTACGAGGCCACGCCCGGCACGCTCATCGCACTGGCCGACGCGCACGCGCAGGTGGGCCGGCTGATGATCGTCGGCCACAACCCGGGTCTCGAGCAGCTCGTCGCGCTCATGCACAGCGGTCAGAGCGGCGACTACCGCGGCATGCCGCCGGGGGCGGTCGCGGTGCTGAAGCTGCCCGCCGACGCGGCGATCGAGCCGGGCATCGCCACGCTCGACGCGTTCTGGTGGCCGTGATCGCACGCAGCCTCGCACTTGCTTTGCTGCTCGGCCTGCTCGCCCCGGCCGTGAACGCCGGAGAGCCGGCCGCGCTGGAGCCCGGCACGCACACGCTCGACACCGTTGCCACGTTCCAGCTGCGCACGCGCTGGGGCCAGCGTGTGATCGGCGCGTTTCCCGACACCGATGTGGTGCTCGAAGCGATGCCCGACGGCCGGCAGCGCGTGCGCGTCGCGCTGGCCACCGGCGCGCTCGTCATCGCCGACTCGACGCGCTACACGCGCCTGGCCCGCGGGCCGCGCTTCTTCGACTCCGAGCGCCACCCGCACGCGACGTTCGTCTCGGCGCCATTCGAGCCTGCGCTGCTCGAACGCGGCGGTCCGCTGCCCGGCACGCTCACGCTGCTCGGCGAGAGTCGGCCCGCGGCGTTCGAGGTCGAAGCGACCGGTTGCGACACCCCGGGCCGCGCCTGCGATGTCGTTGCACACGGCACGGTCGAGCGCGACGATTACGGCCTCGACGGTCTGCCGATGCTGCTCGGCAACCGGGTCCACCTGACTTTACGCGTCCGCCACGCCGACGGTTCATGACGCTATTTCGCCGCTTCGCGGCGCTCGCCCTGGCCGCGCTGCTGCCGGCCTGCGCCACGCTTTCGCCCGCCCAGCGCGACTCGGCTGCGCAGATCGCTGCGCAGGCGCGGCCGTCGCAGGTCGATTGCGAGCGCGTCGACGCCTGCGCGCAGCCTTCGCCGCTGCGTGCGCTCGGCGCCGATGCGTTCGCCGCCTCCACGCCGGAGGCGCCGCGCCATTACGCGCTGTTGCTCGAACGCGGCACCGACGCGCTGCTCGCGCGCATCAACCTGATCCGCAGTGCGACGACGACGATCGACCTGCAGACCTACATCTTCGATGAGGACGACGCCGGTCGGCTCGTGCTCGAGGAGCTGATCGCCGCGGCCAAGCGCGGCGTGCGCGTGAGGCTGCTGCTCGATCAGCTGTCCGCACTGCGCGACGTGGAAACATTCGCCGCGCTCGCGGGCGCGCATGAAAACCTCGAGGTGCGCCTCTACAACCCCGTGCTCGGCCGCGCACGCATCAACTACCCGCAGTACGTGCTCGCAGCCGCGTGCTGTTGGCGCACGCTCAACCGGCGCATGCACACCAAACTGCTGCTCGTCGATGGCGCCGTCGGCATCAGCGGCGGGCGCAACTACCAGGACGAGTACTACGACTGGGACGACGAGTACGTGTTCCGCGATCGCGACGTGCTCATCGCCGGGCCAACCGCGCGTGCGATGGACACCGAGTTCGACGGCTTCTGGCGCGACCGCCGCGCGGTGCCGATCGAGCAGCTCACTGACGTCGGCCGTCACCTGCTGCGCAACGGGGTGCCCGCGTGGCCCGCGCCCGTCTACGAGCGGCCGCAGCGCACCGCCGCGATGCAGCGCGACGCCGCCGACGCCGCGCTCGTGCGCGAACGCCTCGCCGACCGCGCGATGCAGGTCGGCACCGTGCACTACATCTCCGACTCGCCCGACAAGCACGCCGATGAAGGCCACGTGCACGCGGAGGCATCGGAATCGCTGCGCGCGCTCATCGAATCGGCCCAGGACGAAGTGCTGCTGCAGACGCCGTACCTCGTGCTGTCGCAGCCCGCCCAGCAGATGTTTCGCGACATGCAGGAACGCCCGGCGCCGCCGCGCGTGATCATCTCGACGAACAGCCTCGCGGCGACCGACGCGTTCATCGTCTACGCGCTGTCGCACAAGTACAAACGCCGCTACCTGCGCGAGTTTGGCTTCACGATCTACGAGTACAAGCCGTTCCCGCTCGATGCGCCGATCGACCTGTCCGCCACCGGCGCCACGATGCCGGCGTCGCAACCCGCGAACGCGCCGCTGCCGGCGCGACCGCGCCACCCACAGGGCAGCGCGACCGAGCGCGAGCGCTACCGCGCGCTGTCGCGCGAGTACGCGGCGCTGCGCTATGCACGGCGACGCGCGAACGAACCCGTGCCGCTGCGCCGCGCGGGCGTGCGCATGGGCCTGCACGCGAAGTCGCTGGTGATCGACCGCCGGGTCGGCGTGGTGGGCACGCACAACTTCGATCCGCGCGGCGATGCGTACAACACCGAAAGCGCCGTCGTGATCCCCGATCCCGCGTTCGCCCGTGCGCTCGCCGACAGCATCCGCCGCGACATCGCGCCGGCGAACTCGTGGGTGATCGCGCGCCGTGACAAGCCGCCGGTGCTGTCGGGCCTGGAGTACTCGCTCGGCAAGGTCTCCGAGCAACTGCCGGTGTTCGACCTGTGGCCGATGCGTTACGCGACCAGCTATGAGTTCGTCGCGAGCGCGGAGTGCCCGCAGCCGCTGCCGCCGGACGCGCCAAACTTCCGCGCCTGCTACCGGCCGGTCGGCGATTTCCCGGAAGTCGCGCTCGGTTTGAAGGGCCTGACCACGCGGATCTTCACCGCGTTCGGCGCCGGGCTCGCGCCGATTCTCTGAGGCCGGCGGCCGCGCCGCGTCGCGGGCCGTGATCGCTCGACAGCGCATGCGACGGGCGCACTGGCGCAGTGAGCGCGATGGCCACAACCGTCGAAGTGACCGCAGCGGCTGCAGCGGCGTTCACTGATCGTTGCCGCACCTCGCACCTCGCACCTCGCACGCCGCACGCCGCACGCCGCACCCCGCACCCCGCACCCCGCACCCCGCACGCCGCACGCCGCACGTCACGCCGCTGCGCCTTCGGGCCCGCGCCACCCCGGCCCCGCCGCGCTGAGATCCCCGCGCCCAAGCCGGGCGGTCGCTCCGCGGGCGACGACGCAGCGGCACGCGCTTGATCGGGGCGCTCCGCGCCGGCCACCACGGGGCCTCCAAACGCGCCCCGCGCTGCGCTCGCGCCGATCCCCCACCGGTTGGGTGACTTCCGGCCCATGGCGGCGTCGACCTGGTGTTGTACTTTACCAGCACACCAGAGCACACCCCGACCGGAGCACCGCCATGAACATCCCCCGCCCGCAGACCTTCGTCCCCGCCACCGTCCGCACGCCTGTGGCCCTGTCCCCGCGACCGGCCGAGCGCCGCGAGCGTGATTTCGGCGTCGGCTATGGCCGCAGCAGCGGCTACGCGGCCCCGCGCCGCTACGTCACCAACGCTGCGCTGCCGCGCTTCCGCTTCGCCTGATCCGCCTGCATCACGACCTCCTGCCTCACCCGCCTTCGCCCGAGTCCACCGCCATGACCGCCATCTGCCCCGTCTCTCCCGCCCCGACCGTCGCCCCGCGCCCGCCGCGCGATGCCGCGCCTTCGGCCGCCGTGAGCGCGAGTTCGGCGTCGGCTACGGGCGCAGCAGCGGCTACGCCGCCCCGCGCCGCTACATCACGAACCCCGCATTGCCGCGGTTCCGCTTCGCCTAAGCCGCCGCGCCCCGGCCGACGCGCCGATCGCATCCGATCGCGCCGTCGGCTACCGTGCCGCGATGACCGCTCCCACGCCGCTGTTCCGCAACCCGCCGACCCTTGAGGCGCTCAACGCGCTTTCGCGCGGCACCGCGATCGAAACGCTCGGCATCGTGTTCACCGAACTCGGCCCGGACTTCCTGCGCGGCACGATGCCCGTCGATGCACGCACGCAGCAGCCGTACGGGTTGCTGCACGGCGGCGCGTCCGTGCTGCTCGCCGAAACGCTCGGCAGCACCGCCGGCAACCTGTGCACCGCGCCGGGCCGGCGCTGCGTCGGGCTCGAAATCAACGCAAACCACCTTCGCGCGGTGCGCGAGGGCACCGTCACCGGCACGGCGCGGCCGCTGCACGTTGGGGCACGCACGCAGGTCTGGGAGATCCGCATCGAGGACGCGCGCGGCAAGCCGGTGTGCGTGTCGCGGCTCACGCTCGCGGTGATCGACGCGGACTGAGTCGGTCGTGGGCCGCGTCTGGCTGGGCCCGCAGGCGCTCCGGTATCGTGTCGTCGATGAACGCGCCGCATTCCTCCCCCGGTCCGGCCGCCGCGTCCCACGCCCTGTTCGCACGTGCACTGCGCTACGCGGTGCGCGTGCCGATGCTGCTGTGGCATGCGCTGGTGCACCTGCCGCTGACGCTGCTGCTGATCACGCCGCTGACCGGAGGCCTCAACGTGCGCGGCGAACGGCTCGACCACTGGGTGATCCGCGCCTGGCAGGCCGGGCTCATGCGCGTGTTCGGCTTCCGGTTGCGGCGCGTGGGCACCCCGCTGCCGGGCGCGGTGCTGTTTGTCGCAAACCACGTCGGCTGGGTCGACATCTCGATCCTGCACACCCAGCGCATGATGGGTTTCGTCGCCAAGCGCGAGATCCGCAGCTGGCCGCTGGTCGGCTGGATGGCCACGCGCGGGGAGACGATCTTCCACCGCCGCGGCGACACCGAGTCGCTCGGCGGCGTCATGCAGCTGATGACGCGCCGGCTGCGCAACGGCCGCGCGGTCGGCGTGTTCCCCGAAGGTGGCACGCGCGGCGGCGCCGAGGTCGGGCCGTTCCACGCGCGCATCTTCACCGCCGCAGTCGACGCGCAGGTGCCCGTGCAGCCGGTTGCGCTCGTCTACGGCGAGCGCGGCAGCGCGCAGACACGCGTCGCATTCGCGCGCGGCGAGTCGTTCGTCGGCAATTTCGTTCGCCTGCTCGGCGAGCCCACGCGGCTGGCCGAAGTGCACTTTCTCGAGCCGATCGCGCCGGGCGTGGCCGACGGCCGGCGCCGCATGGCCGAGCTCGCTCGCGAGCGCATCGTCGCCGCGCTCGGCCCCGCGGCGGCCGGCACGCCGCGCGCGCGCCG
>NZ_BMYD01000004.1 GCF_014652095.1 Cognatilysobacter bugurensis | reverse complement strand
CGCAGGCCCGACGACAGGCGCTGGATGGTGGTGGCGAGGCTGGAGCTGTTCGTCTGCAGGTTGCGCTGCGAGTTCAGCGACATCACGTTGGTATTGATAACGGACATCAATCATTTCCTTGCGGCGAAATGCGCTCGCCTGTGTGCATGCGGCGCTTGCCGGCGTTCGTGGACGCCGGGCTGCGGGTTTTGCGTCGGCGTCTTGTTTGCATGCCTTGTAACGGCCGCGACCGCGCAGCCTTGAGGGCGTTGTGGGTACGCTGCGCCTGCGCCGCCTGCAACGAAAAACCCGGGGATGCTTGGGCATCCCGGGACCTTGTCGGATGTGTCGCGTTGGAGCACACCAGAAGCCCCCCAAGGACGTGGCCGGCTCGTTGCTCGTGGATCCCCCGAGCAGGGGGTGAGCAGAGACTGCCTGAGGCATGGAAGCGCGAGGGTGCAGCATCGAGCGAAAAGCGCTTTGCCCTGCTGTCAACCTGTGAAAAGGCATCGGAAGCCGGGAAGCTTCTGGCACAACCGTCGCGCTGCCTGCGGGAGCCACCACCTTGGATGGGTGCGCAAGTCGCCGCGTCCGTCAACGCCAATAAAGCTAAGCCAGGCTACTGGCGGACCTTGCGTTCGGAGCTGATCGCGAGCCAGAGTGTTTTCTCTAGCCCCGTTTATCTTCAGGAGCACTGCGGCGACATTCCTCTGCTGCTGCTTCGTGCCGATCGCGCATACAACGACGTTCCCGACGACGTGTGCGCAGCACTTGCGGAAGCGCCCCACCAGACGCACCGGCGTATCGTTTCGGCATCTGCGCGCGGCAAGCAGCTCGCTGTGCCAGGAGCAGCGCATGACATCCAGCTCGAGCGTCTCCAGGCCGTGGTCTCAGCCGTGCAGGATGTGCTCAATACGGTGGCAGCCTCGCCGGAGACGAAGCCAAGGCGGCGATAGATTCACCCTGTAGATCGTGGCGTGGTCGGCCTCTGGCCGATAGGCGACGAGGACCGGCACGAATCAGGGCAGAGCACAAGTCTGCTTCCGACCCAAATCGGACATTCGTGGCTCAACACCGGCATCGACCTCGGCGATAACCGTTGCCCCGCTTCAAACGCGCACGCATCCGGCCGGCAGCCACTGGCGGTTCGAACTTCCAAGAAGGTGTGGTGCGGGCTTTCCTGACGCCCAAGCGCCATGGCAGAGCCGTTGCCGTACCATGGAGCTTCGCCTTAGGCAGCGTGACCGTGCCCCTCGACGTCGTCGCTAAAGAACGTGGATACAGCGCCCTGACGAGCGCACTCGACATGGGCTACTGCCTACTGCAGATCGAGTACGACGATGTTGGTAGACCCGTCGACTATCGGTTTATTGATACGAACCCGCTTTTCGAACTGCATACCGGTCTGCACGACGCCATCGGGCGTTCCGCCCTCGAGTTGGTTCCGGATCTCGAGGGTTTTTGGATTGAACGCTATGCGCAGGTAGCGGAATCCGGCAAGTCAAGTCGCTTCGTGCAGCGTTCGCGTGCGATGAACCGGGATTTTGAGGTGCATGCGTTCCCGGTCGGTCCCGAGCAGGATCGGATGGTTGGCCTGTTATTCAAGGACCTTAAGGAGTCAAGGACGCGCAGCGTCGCGAAGCGAATCGCATGTTTCTCCCGGAAGTAGCAGCCGTGTTCGAGAGCAACATCTCCCTGGACGAGATCATGACGTCCGTCGGGGCCAAGCTGGGCGATCACCTGGCGATGAACAGCTGCCTGTTCTGCGAGGTCGACGAGGATGCCGACACAATCACCACGTCATATGGCTGGACGCGCGCGGGCGAGCCGAACCTGGTGCGGACATTCAAGACTTCGGAGTAACTCAATGAGCGCTTCCTGGCCGACAACCGCGCGCATCTGAACGTGGTCGTCAACGACACGGCGACCGACCCGAGAACCGACGCGGCCGCTTACGCGGCGCTCAACATCGGGGCCTTCGTCACCGTGCCCTACTTCACCGAGGGCACGTGGACCCATTTCTTTGCAGTCACCAGCGCGCACTCGCGCACCTGGGAGAGCACCGAGGTCGAGCTCCTCGAGGCATTTGCCCGCTTGGTGTTCTCGAAGCTTGAGCGTGCTCAGGCGCACAGTGCGGTTCGCGAAAGCGCGGCCCGCTTCCGCGCGATGGCGGACGCGGTGCCGCACATCGTTTGGGTCACCGATGCTCAAGGCCAGATCGAATTCTTCAACCGGCAATGGACGCTCTACACAGGGATGTCCGATACGCCGGGGACGATCGGCGACTTCGCCGCAGCGGTGGTCCACCCGGATGACGGGGCCGCCTTGATGGACCGGCTCCAAGCGGCGATGGCATCCGGCGATACGTTCGAGGCTGAACACCGCATCCGGGGGCGCTCCGGCCAGTACCGGTGGTTCCTAGCCCGAGCCGAAGCCGAACTGGACCCGTCGAACGGGTTACCCCGCCGCTGGTATGGCGCAACTATGGACATCCATGATCGACGAATGGTCGAGCAGGCGCTGGCCGAGTCCGACCGGCGCAAGGACGAGTTCATTGCGATGCTCGCGCACGAGCTGCGCAATCCGCTGGCGCCGATCGCCACTGCGGCACAGATTCTCAAGCGCTCGCAGCACGATCCGTCGAGGGTTACCAGCTCCGCCGAGGTCATCGAGCGCCAGGTCAGTCACCTGACGAGCCTGGTCGATGACCTGATGGATGTATCGCGCGTCACGCGCGGCCAAGTCACGATCGAGCGCGGCGCGGTTAACCTGCACGAGGTCGCGTCAGCGGCGATCGAGCAGGTGCAGCCATTGCTGCGCGAACGATGCCACGAACTGCGAACCGCACTGGCGGCCGGTGATCTTGTCGTCGAAGGCGCCTTCAACCGCCTGGTCCAGGTCGTGGCGAACCTGTTGGCGAACGCGGCCAAGTACACGCCGCAAGGCGGGCGCATTACGGTGCAGGTTGGCACCGAAGGTGGGCAGGCCGTCATCCGGGTGACGGACAACGGCGTCGGCATCAGCCCGGAACTGCTCCCGGGCATCTTCGAGCTTTTCACCCAGGCCGAGCGGACCGCCGACCGCAGCCAAGGCGGACTGGGCATCGGCTTGGCACTGGTGCGCAGCCTCGTCAGCCTGCATGGCGGCACGGTCGAGGCCGAGAGCGGCGGCACCGGCTGCGGGAGCACATTCACCGTGCGGTTGCCGCTTGCAGCCACGGACGCGAACCGGCAATCGGCAGCCGTGGCCGAAGCGTGCGGCTCGCGGTCGCTCCGCATTCTGTTGGTGGACGACAACCGGGACGCCGCCGCTACGCTCGCCGACTTGCTATGCCTGCTCGGTCACGATGTCACAACCGCGTTCGACGCCACGTCTGCGCTGGAAACGGAGGCGTCCGGCAAGTGGGACGCTTACATCCTGGACATCGGCCTGCCGGACATGACGGGCTTCGAACTTGCCGAGCGGCTCAAGAACGTATCTGCGAATCGGGATGCAACTTTCATCGCGCTCACGGGCTACGGGCAGCCACACGACCGTGTGGCTTCCGAGGCCGCCGGGTTCGATCACCATATGGTCAAGCCGCCGGATGTTACGAAGCTGCTATCGGTTCTCGAAGGGCATACCGCTTAAGCAGCAGGCGCCATGTCGGCTTCTGGCCGGAAGTGGACTTTCGGGATGCAGCTGCCTGGCCGTGAGCACGTTGTCCAACGTTCGCCTCTCATCCCACGTGCACGCGGTTGCGGCCGGCTGACTTGGCCCTGTAAAGCGCACGGTCTGCGCGTGCCAGCGTGCTCGCGACATCTTCGTCTCGAATATAGGCGGTGACGCCGATCGAGACCGTGAGATCGACAATCGTGCCGTCGAAGCGGACCGGGGTTCTTTCCAACGTAGCGCGCATCCATTCGGCCGCAGCCTGAGCCGACTGGGCATCGACCTCACGCAAGAGGACGACAAACTCCTCGCCGCCCCAACGGGCGACCGAGTCGCAGCCCCGAACCATGCCGGCGCACACGCCGCTCACGGTGCGCAGCGCTTCGTCACCCGCTGCATGCCCAAACCGATCGTTGATGCGCTTGAAATGGTCCACGTCCAGGATGGCGATGCACCATGGAACATCCATTTCTTCTGCCCGCTGATGTTCTGCCTCGAGAAGCTCAACCATCGCGCGGCGGTTGAGGAGTCCGGTCAGCTCATCACGGGTGGCCAGCGCATGGATGCGCTGAAGGGCGTCGGCCAATGCAGACTTCTGGATGTGGACGCGTCGGCGGATGGTGGCGATTCGCTCGTTGGCTGCGACGAAGCCACAAACGAACACGACGAACGCGACGAAATACCCCACCTGCGCCCGTGGGTCGAAGATTGAAGGTTGGCCTACGGCGCCTGAATACATCGCAATGCCGAACACAGTGACGGTGTAGGCGGCCACCCAGCCCGCTCGACGGCGTGGAAGTCCGAAGGTGCCGAACATGAGCACCAGCGCCACGAGCAGCAGCGACGCCCCATGTCCCGTGCCGGCGATGCGGTAGGCGACGGCGCCCGAGGCGATCGCATACAGCAGTTGCGGCATGGCCAGGTACGGGTCGGCCAAATGCCGGGTCCAGCCGCTCCGGCTCGCGAGGAACATTGCGGCCAGGCCACCAATGGAAGCGATCGTCCACGGCCACAGGCCGACACCGTCGACGACGCCGAGCCAGCACCAGATGTGCAAGACGAGGACCGCGAGGGTCATCATGATCAACGCGAGTCCCGCGTTCACCAGCCGAAGCCGTCGCTCGGGCTCGCGCGTCAGGAGCCAGTCTAGAAAGTTGGACGATGCCATCGGCGCACTCGACTCTGGGTTTGACCTGCAAAGCGCTTGGTCTCGCGCTGAGGCCGCGCTGACCCCCGGGTTCTCGACGCTTCGATCAGGGCTGCCCGTGACGCGACAGCGCCGGGTCCGGCGACGCTCGTCAGGCTCTCGGAGACGTCATCGGCTTGAGCGATGCATTCTTGAGCCTGAGCCTGCTCCTGCCGGTAGCCAGACCGCCTTCACTCGCCAAGCAAAGGTCGGCGGACAAAAATACGGACGGAGGGAAGTCGGCGTGGCTGCCTGGCGGCGCTACGGCTGTTTCGATCCTCCAGCGAAGCTGACCGACCGCCCGGATGCTCCCGGTGTTCGCTAGCGGCTGGAAGCGCACTTACCGAACCTTAGACGTTGCGGGGCAAGGCAGATGTCAGCTTCCGACCCGAAGCGGACTTCGCCGCGAATCGTGGAAGCGGCAAGCGGGGACATTGCCGTTGACCCGGTTCGTGCATCCCCCTCCGCAGACCCAATCACAAGCTTTCCGGAGACCGCGCCCAGCAGGCGGGCCAGCGTCTGCGCAGCAGTAATCCAGAACGATGGTCTCGTTCGTCGCGCAAACTCGGGCGGCGCCCGTACGGGGCGAGCGATCGGGCCCGGAAGCAAACACCCGCGTCCGGTCCAGCATCCATCGACACCGGGCTGGCGTGGATCACCGCTTAACCTCCTTGGACCGACAGTGGTCGCAAGCAGTTGACCCGCCTCGGAGGAACCAAAATGAAAGTAATGCGCGTGCGTGCTCCCGGCGGACTGGAGCGGCTGCTCCGCGCCGAACAAGCCGACCCTGGCGCCCCGGGGCCTGGCGAGATCCGCGTGGCGTTGCATGGCAGCTCGCTCAACTACCACGACCTTGCCGTCGTCAACGGCTGGATGCCGACGGCGGACGGCCGCATCCCGCTCGCGGACGGCGCGGGCCTAGTCGAGAGCGTGGGCCCGGACGTGACCGAATTCGCCGCCGGCGATGCGGTGGTGTCTTGCTTCTTTCCCGACTGGCAGACCGGCGAGCCCGTGATTGGCGACTTCAGTCGCACCCCGGGCGACGGGATCGACGGCTTTGCGCGGGAGCACGTCGTCCTTCCCGCGACGGCCTTCACGCATGCGCCGCGCGGCTACGACGCCGTGGAGGCGGCAACGATCACGACCGCCGGACTGACCGCCTGGCGGGCGCTCGTGGTCGACGGACAACTCAAGGCCGGTGACACCGTGCTCTTGCTCGGCACCGGCGGCGTGTCGATCTGGGCGCTGCAGATCGCCAAGCTGATGGGCGCGACGATCGCCATCACTTCGTCCTCCGGCGAGAAGCTCGAGCGCGCAAAAGACCTCGGTGCAGACTTCCTGGTGAACTACCGCGAAGAGCGCGAGTGGGGTCGTGCCGTGCTCGACTGGACGGGCGGACGCGGCGTTGACCACGTAGTCGAAGTAGGCGGGCCTGGAACACTGGGGCAGTCGATCACGGCGGTGCGCCTGGGCGGACACATCTCAATGATCGGCGTGCTTACCGGCGGTGCCGGCGAGGTGCCGACCGCAGCGTTGATGGCGAAGCAAGCGCGCCTGAAGGGCATCATCGTGGGCAGCCGCAGTCACCAGCAGGATTTTATCCGGGCGCTGGACAGCGCCGGGATCAAGCCCGTGGTCGATCGCCGTTTTCCGCTCGAGCAATTGGCCGACGCGTTCGCGTATGAAATGAGCGCCGCGCATTTCGGCAAGATCGGCGTCGAATGGTAAATCGGCACGTGAGCCGCGCAGCGCCGATGCTGCCGTGATCGCATGTGGTGCCGCAGATCGATCCATGGGACCGGGCACGACGCCACCTTCCGTTAAGTCCGCTTCTGGCCTATTCCGTTGAAAAACTCTGGCGGACCTTAGAACACCCTCGACAGATGCGCTTTCTGAAGTGATTTCACCCATAAACCTCTCAGACCCGAGCTCTCGTGGCTCACTTTTCGGCGCGCATGCGCGCGCATCGAGTTTTTCAACGGAATAGGCCGGAAGCGGACGAGCCGAGACGCGCAGGTTGCAGGGCAGGGCAGATGTCCGCTCGCGACCCGAAGCGGACATCATGCAAAGAGCAAAAAGAAACTGCGCCGCGCCACGCCGCGGCCGAGATCAAATAGTCGCCAACATGCACCACTTCTAGTCCCACGCTCTTGCCGGGGCCCTAAGCTTCTCGGTCAAGCAGCGAGCCCCTCGCGCTCGCCGCCTACTGTAGACGCAGCGTCTGAGTGGTCGACGAGAGAGGCGAATACGTGGTGGCCGGTGGCTGGGCTGTGCCGCGTCGTCCACCGCCGCGCCCGCCGGGGGGTAGCTGATGCCGACGTCGACGCCGATTCCTGTGCGCTCGATGCCGCCTGCCGCCTGCCGCCTGCCGCCGGAAAGCCGGCCGCGCTCATGGGCGCGGCCGGCGTCGTCGGCCAGGACGCTAGAACACCGACAAGCCGGTCATGCGTGTGAACCGGTGCAGCGCGTAGCGTCCCAGCTGCGAGTTGCCCTTCTCGTCGAGTCCCGGCGACCACACGCAGATCCCCATCACGTTGGGCACCACGGCGGCGATACCGCCAGCCACGCCGCTCTTCGCTGGCAACCCGACGTAGAACGCGAAATCGCCGGCGGCGTCGTAGGTGCCCGCGGTCATCATCAGCGAATTGATACGGGTGGCGCTCTCCTCGCTGATCACGCGCGTGCCAGAGATGCCGCACCAGCCGCGTTGGGCCAGGTACTGCACGCTGCGCGCGACGTCGACGCAGTCCATCAGCAGCGAACACTGCGAATAGTAGAAATCGAGGACCGCGTCGACGTCGTTGTGCAGGTTGCCGTAGCTGCGGATGAAGTTCGCGACCGCCACGTTACGGAAGCCGCTCTCGCGCTCGGAGCGCGCGATTGCTTCGCTCGTGCGCACCTCCGGATTGCCGGAGCGCGCGCGCATGAACTCCAGCAACGTACGCTCGGCCTCGTCGACGTGCGACAGGATCACGTCTGCCGTGACTAACGCGCCGGCGTTCATGAACGGATTGCGCGGAATACCCTTTTCGAGCTCCAGTTGGATGAGCGAGTTGAAAGGGTCGCCGGACGGCTCGCGGTCCACGCGCTTCCACAGGTCATCGCCCACCGCCTCCATCGCCATGGTCAGCGTGAACACCTTGGAGATGCTCTGGATCGAGAAACGTTCACGGGCATCCCCAGCCTCGAACACGGCGCCTTCGCGCGTCACCAGCGCCATGCCGAAACGGTCCAGCGGCACCTCGGCGAGCGCGGGGATGTAGTCCGCGACCTTGCCTTCGCCGAAGCGCTCGCGCACTTCGTCATTGATGGTGGCGAGGACGCCGGACAGGTCGTGGCGGTCCAAATCGTGCGGATTCTGCGGTGGTCCGGGCATGCGTGTTCCTGGCGACCAATGGCACGGGAGAGGGTGCACGCGTCGGCGCGATGTTGGGGTGGAGCCGAATGAAAGGCGACGGGGATGCCTGTTTCCGCAGGCACGTACAGGGGTCGACGATGCCCCAGGATGCCGCCATCTTCGCGCCGCTCATCACGATCGCGGTCGTGGCTGCCGGATCTGCCGCGCATGCGTAGGCGCCCGTGCCGATCCCGCTCGAGGGCGCTCGCACGGTGTTACAGGCGTAAATAAATTCCAGGCGGTACCGCTGAGCGAGCGATAGCCGCTTCTGGCGGTTAGTCGACGTTCGCTTCCGGCCCGAAGCGGACGCGCGGAAATGGCGCTGCTTCCCCCATCTTGGAAGGTTGCCTCGATAACCGACTAAGGGCAGTCGCCCAATACAGACTGATACGCAGCCACGTCAGCGTGCGCTTTCCAGCTGCGCATCTGGCTTCGAAACCGTTGTGACAGCCTTTGCGCTCGGCACGGCGCCATGAACGAGACGTCCGCCTTGCCATACGGCCGTGATGCGCCGCGAATCGGCAAGCGTGCGGGTGGGGTCGCCCTCCACGAGCACCATGTCCGCAAAACGGCCCGGTGCGATTTCGCCAACCTCGTCTGTCCCGAGAATTCTCGCGGCCCCGCCCGTTGCCGCATGCAGGGCCGCGACCGGTGTCAGGCCGAGTCCGGTCAGCAATCGCAACTCATGGTGCAGGGCATCACCGGGCACGAGCATCGGAAGCGCGGGCGCATCGGTGCCGGCGCCGAGCCGGCCACCGCGGGCAACGAAACGGCGCAGGAATTCGCGATGCAGATGCAGCATCTGACGATAGCGGTCGCGCTCTTTATCGCTTCCCTTATGCATGCCGCGCCACCAGGCAGTGACCTGCGGGTCGAGCTTGGCGGCAAGCGGAAACTCGGAGGCGGTGGGGTACGCATCCATCGCCATCGTGTGGTAGCCGATCATCGTCGGCACGACAGCCACGTCGGCCGCGATCAGCGGCGCAACGATGCGCTCGAGCAACTCGCCGTCCACATTCTTCGATGCGGGATCACCGCCGAGGCGCCGGTACGCCAGTGCAACGCCACTGGCGTGTTCGATACTTGAAGTGCCTGCTGCAGCGGCCTGCAGCGCGTCCACCTGCGCCTTGTCCAGGCCGCGCGTGATAGGAACGCCAAGGTCCGCCATCACCGGCTTCCGATGGTGTTGAGCGCGCGCTGCGGCAGCGGAGTAAACATCGGGCGCGAGCTGTTCGTACAGCTTGATGTGGTCGGCGCCAGCGGCGACCAGCAGGTCCACGGCCTTCGTCGCCTCGGCAGGGGTCGAAGCCACCATCAGGTTCTGTTCGCGGATCGGGAAGCGGCCCGGCTCCCCGACCTGCTCGGCCATGCCGACGATGATCGACTTCGGGCCATCCAGCATCGGGCCGCTCGCGAATACGCGTGGTGCACCCGGGGTGGCGCGTACGGCGTCGAGCGTGGCGAAGCTGTTGTTCGCATCACGCACCGATGTGACGCCGCCCTCGCGGAAGAGCGGTGCATACGGAGCGCGCAGGTGCACATGCAGATCGATGAGGCCTGGCATTAACGTGCGGTCACCGATGTCGACGCGGCGCGCGTTGCGCGGCACACGGCAGCGTCCGGGTGCGTCCACGCAGGTGATGCGATCCCCACGCACCACCACTTCGGCCTGACGCGCCGGCGCGGAGGTTCCGTCGTAGATACGGCCCTTGAATACCCAGTCTGCGGCCGGCGTGGCCGAGACGGCACCCCGTGCCATGAACAACGCGATTGCACCGACGGCGAGCGCAAGGAGATTGGTCGAGCGAGCAGCCATGAAGCCTTCCGTGGGTGGCACAAGGGATAGACGTGTATGCAGCGCGTCCGGGCGAGCAGGCTAATCCATTGCATGCGCCTTGGGCATTGCCCATCGCTAGATCTTTCCAACAGATCAATCGTGCGCATTTATCCCAAGCACGACCGCCGGCAGTTCCTGCTCCGCAAGGCTGCTACAGAAATCCGCCTCTGGCCGGAAGCCGACGCGCCCGGGCGGAAGCAATGAAGGGCAGGGCACAGGTCCGCTTCCGACTCAAAGGGGACTGCGCGACAGTTAGGGACATGGCTGTTCGGCACGCAATCGGCCGCATTGCATCACTGCCGCAAAGCGGCCCAGCAAGCTGAGCTCCGCTTGCCGTCGCCAGGCAGATGCGCACAAAGGCAGTCGAGACGATGGATGCGCCCCTAACTGTTACAAAACGTTACATGAGAGCAATGCTCCCGATATGCAGCCCACCCAGGCTAACGTCCAGCAGCGCGATGGACGCGCTGTCGGACAAAGGAGCTCATATGTCGAACAACCTTCGCCTTTCCCGTATCCGCCGTGCGTACCGCGTGTCACTGCTGGTTGCAGGGCTTGCCGTCGCGGTGGCGAGCGGTGCAGTGCTCGCTTCTTCGAACCCTGGCGTAACGTCTTCGCACACAACGAAGCCACAGAGCCAGTACGCCGCGCTGACCGACGATCACCTCAAAGAGCTGATCCACCATGTGATGGCTCGCGTCGACGCGAGCCAGAAGGCGCAGATCATCGAAATCGTCCATCGCGCTAAGCCGGAGTTTGAACGCTTCGAGGCGCGCGCACGCGAGGCACGTGCGCCACGCAAGCAAGTCCTTCTTGCCGACGTGATCGATCGTCCTGCGCTCGAGCGCATACGTGCAGCCGAGATGGATGTGGCGCAAGAGCGCTCGCGACGTGTCGATCAGCTGCTCGTGGAGCTTGCGTCGGTGATGACGCCCCAACAGCGGGCGCGGTTCCTCGCCGAGCTGCAGGCGCCTGCGCAGTGATGCGGCTTGTGAGCCGTCGCCTATAGTGGGGCGGCTCATGGAAGGAAGCTTTGACCCAATGTCATACCAAGCACATCGCATTCTGCTGGTAGACGATGACCGCCGGCTCGCCGGCATGCTTGCAACGTACCTGCACCAGCATGGCGTGCAGGTCGACGCGGCGGAGACGTGCGAGGCGGCGTTGCAGCGCCTGAAATCGGGGGCGCCCTACGTTGTGATCGTGCTTGACCTGATGCTGCCTGATGGCGACGGGCTCGACCTCTGCCGACGCATCCGCACTCTGGGGCAGCCGTTGTCGGCGATTCCCATCGTAATGCTCACCGCGAAGGGCGACCCCTTGGACCGGGTGATTGGGCTTGAACTCGGCGCTGACGATTACATGCCCAAGCCGTTCGAGCCCCGTGAGCTGCTGGCCCGTCTGCGTGCGGTGCTGCGTCGTCCGCCGCTTGTCTCGGAACGGCCGGCCTTGATCCTTGGTGATGTCCGGCTGGACCGCGATGCGCGGCGCGTGGCCATCCGCGGCGCGGAGGTGGACCTGACTTCGCGCCAGTTCGAACTTCTGATGACACTCGCCGAGGCCGCCGGCCGTGTGCTGTCACGGGAACATCTGATGGACGTGATCTGCGGCGAGGCGCTTGACGCAAGCGATCGGTCGATCGACGTGCAGATCGGCCGCCTGCGCGCTGCGCTCGGCGATGATCCGCGGAAACCGCGCTACATCGCCACGGTGCGCGGGGTCGGTTATTGCTTCCGGCGACCTGGAGCGATCGAGTCTATTGATGGATAGACGAACGATGACGCCGGTCCGCACGCCACGCCGCCTGTATCTGCGGATCTACCTCGTCGTGCTTGCGATTCTAGGCACGCTGATCGCGGTCGGCATGATCTGGTGGCATCTGCACACGGACCCGCGCACGTTCGGACGCGCGCTCGCCGACTTCCGTAGTGGTCTCGACCATCAGTTGAGCGCCGACCTGAGCGAGCGCACGCGGCAGGCGAGGCTGGACGCATGGGCGTCGCGCACTGGTGCGAACCTCGCACTTTTCGGTCCGGATGGGCGTCTGCAAGCGATATCCGGCCCTGGCGTGACACAAGGTGTTGTGGAACATGCGCCACGCATCCCTGAGGAGGGCGCCTACTTGCTTGGCTTGGCCGGGGGTCGCGTGCTGGTGATGCGCCCACGCCCCGACGCCAGGCTGGTGCCTGGTCCCGGCGGAACCGCCGCATTCTTTGCCGTCGTCGCACTCTTGGCCGGCATTGGATGTTATCCGCTAGTGCGCGGGCTCACGCGCCGCCTTGAGCGGTTACAGCGCGATGTCGACGCCTGGGGCGGGACCGACCAGCTGCCCCGGGTCGCAGTGGACGGCAGGGACGAGATCGCGGCACTGGCGCGCAGCTTCAACGACGCAGCGCAGCGCATTGAGACACTCATGCGTGCGCAGAAGTCACTTTTGGCGAATGCTTCGCACGAGCTGCGCTCACCGCTCGCGCGGATCCGCATAGCCATTGAGCTGCTGCCGACAGACACTTCGCCGTCACTACGCGCAGAGATCGCACGTAACATCCGCGAGCTCGACGCGCTTGTCGATGAAGTACTGCTTTCGAGCCGACTGGATGCGGTCGGAGGTGCGGCATTGCATTGCGAGCGCGTTGATCTTGCGTCGCTGGTGCGCGCGATAGCGGACGGTGCGGCAGTGACGGTCAGAAGCCACGCCAACGATATCCACGGCGATCCACGTCTGCTCATGCGTTTGCTGCGCAACCTCGTGGAAAACGCACACCGTCACGGACGCGGCAGCGCGGTGGAAGTCATCTTGCAGGCCGAGGGCGCCGGACTGCGAATCGAGGTTTGCGACCGCGGACCCGGGCTTGCACCGGACCAGTGTGCGCGCGTCTTCGAGCCGTTCTACCGCGCGCCGGGCACCAGCGAGACCGACGGCGGAGTCGGCCTAGGCCTCAGCCTCGTGCAGCAGATTGCGAACCTACACGGTGGCCGAGTTGCATGCCATCCTCGCTTAGGTGGCGGCAGTTGCTTCGCGGTCTGGTTACCGGGCCTTCCGGCGGCCGATCGCTAGCATTCACTGCCACTGGTCTCATCATGGCGATTCGCCCCCTGAACGGGTTCGTGTTTTGCTTTGCGTCCGTTGAGCCGTGCAGACATGCTCTTGGTGACCCTGATTGTAGATGTCCACTCCTCGCCTAAAGCGGCCATGGTCCGATCGAGCGGTGCCAGGCGCGACAGGCGCCAGTGATCAGGTTGCTCGGTGTGCTCAGTGCGGCACTTCGTTGCCACGACGCTGCTCAGACCAACGTTCCAGCGACCGCGCCACGAAGCACTGGTATAGCCCAGTCCCGGTCACTGCGGCTGGCGCGGCGGAGCCTCATTGCTGGCTCGCGGCGGAGAGCCCGGTTGGATCATCTCCCGCAGCTTCGCCCGCGCCTGGTCGAATCGCGCCTGCATGCGCGGCATCTCGACCTCCCCGTAGCTGGCACGCGCACGGCGCTCGGCGAAATCGATGCCGCGGATCAGGTCTTTCGCTGCGGCGGCACGGGCGTGGGCTTCGGTGCTGCCCACGCGGCTGATCCAGATCGGGGAGGAGTGGGCGAAGGGCCTGGCGTGCATCGTCGGCCAGGCGTCCGCGACGGGCGCCGATGCGTATGCACGCGCCGCGATCCAGCCGCCCTGCGGGAGTGTGGTCTCGCCCGTGTAGGTGCGGCTCTTGCCGGCCTCCACGCCACTCAGGCGCTGGACGACTGCGCCATTGACCAGGATCTCAAGCACATCCACGGCGACGGTCGAGGTCAACTCGACGCGCCATGACTGGCGGCCGGCCGGCGTGACGCCGCCGGGTTGTGCACCGTTGCTCAGGTCGAAGAGCAAGGCCGGCCCGGTGGTGACGAAACTGCGGCCGGCCGCGGCCGCCTCGCGCACCGCATCGGCCGTCGGACTGGCAGCATCGAGCCGAACGTATGTCCGGCCCGTGCCGACGGCCGGCGTGCGGTGGAAGTCGACCCACATGTCCGTGCCGGACATCGCCGCCACGGGCTGGCCCACATTGAGCAGGCGATACCAGAGATGGGAATTGCCCAGGGGGCTGGTCCAGGCGCAGACCATTTCCAGGCCGATGCGGTCGGCCAGCACCGCATCCGACAGCAGCTCCGTCGGGATCGGCGCATCCTCGAGATGGGTGAACGGATCGACGTCCGTCGCGATCGGGTGGACATAGGTGACGAACGCATCGTTGGACCGTGCGAACGCGATCACGTCGCCGTTGCTGAGGTCCGGATTGCCCAGCGTCGGGTTATCCGGGCCGAAGAACCACGGCGCGAACGGCCGTTCGGTGCCCAGCAGGCTGACATGGCCGTGGAAGTGCGAACGGACCTCCTGGCCCTGATCCACCACGCGTCCGGCCTCGGTGGTTTCAACCCCGATCAGCGGCGCGTCGATACGGCGCTCCCAGCGATCCCAGGACATTGGCGACACCTGCTTCAGGTCTTCGCCTGCCAGCAGGCGCAGCGCGTCTTGATGAGTCGCGCGATGGTGCCCATCCCCGTTGAGGTGGATGTGGTGGTCAGCCGAGACGTAGCCCGCCGAGCTGGCATCCCACAACGGCGCCAGGGTCGCGGCTACGGTCGCGACCTTGCCTGCACGTACTTGGACCTTGTGAGTCACGACCGGCACCATCGGACCGCGCGCGACCGTGACCTGGTACTCGCCAACGGGCACGTTCAATGCCGCTTGGCCCGGTACGTAGAAGTAGTGCCGGCCGGACTGCGAATCGAAATAGGTAGCGTCGCGGTCAAACGCGACCGGATGCCCGGCGCCCGATTTCGCCGAGCCTGCGATCGCGACCCGCGCGGTGACCGGTTGGCCGGCTGCATCGGTCAACGATAGAGACAGGGTGCCGGTCGACGCCTGGTAGTCCCACCGCTTGATCTCCACTGGCGACGCCGCGCCGCCGTACGTGCGCATGCGCTTGATGCGGAACTGGCGCGCCTCGTCCAGATCCACGAAGTACACGTGCTCGCCATCGGCGCTGAAGGCCGGGGTGAGTGCAAACGATTTCCCGTCGGTCAACCGATGCTTGACCGTGGGGTGGTCGATATCGACCGTCCACAGGTGGTAGTCGTTGTCGATCGGCGCGCTGTAGACGATCAGCCGCTGCTTCGGGTGGGTATCGGCAGTGAGGTGATAGGTCTGGGTTTCAGCGTGGATGACCCGATCGGTCCCGGTGACGAACTCGCGCATGCGCAGCACGCGGCTTTCGCGGTTGCCGTGCAGGTAGATGAGCCCGCCGGGCATCCGACGGGCGTTGCGCTCGACCTGTGGCAAATCAGTCAGCTGCTCGTCCACGCCGGACGACAGGTGGCGCCGCCAGAGGCTCAGTACGCCGTCGCGGCCGGAGCTGTAATAGAGGTAGTCACCGTCGGCCGAGAACTCCGGGTCCAGCTCGATGGACGGCGTATTGATGACCTGCTCGCGCCCGGTCGCGGTGGACAGGATGACGACCGAGGTGTCCTTGCCGTCATCGCGCACCATCGCCAGGCGATCGCCATTCGGTGACCAGCGCGGGCGCGAGTCCACGCCGCTGCTATCGGTGAGGCGAGTGGCCACCCCGGATTCCAGGTTCAAACGCCAGATCCAGCCCTTCGCCGCGAAGGCCAGGGTCTTGCCGTCAGGTGCCGGAGCGGGATCAGTGGGCCCGTTGGCCAGGATCGGCAGCTCGTGCTGCTCGAAATAGACGTGGTGACCGAAATCCGACAGCTTCGCGTAGCGATTGGTCCACTGTGCGCAAGCAGGGGTGGGTGACAGCACGCCCGCCACGCCTATTGCGACGGCACAGCAGGTTAACAATCGCAAAGTCATGCAATTTCCCCAGGCTGACAGGACACGGATCAGGGCGCCGTGCCAGTAGCCAGCGTACACGCAGCCTGTTGAGCAGGCTGCTCACGTTGGCGCGCTCGCGCCATCCCGCCACGTGCGGACACATGTCACAGCCAATGCCCGCTGGTGCCCGATAGCGGGCGTGGTCGCTTGCACAGGAACGATCAGTGCCAGCCGGCATATGCGATCAATCCGATCGGTACGCGCAGCGGTGCTACGGACCAACGACCTGAGTTGAGCCGTGCCTGGGCAATGTCGAAATCGAACTCGACCCGAAAACCCCGAGCCATAGCGCCGCTACCGCTGGGTAGGCCGCAGCAGTTCGCTTGAAAGCGGCTTGCCTACGGTGAAGAGCTCTGTACTCACCCGCTCCCCGGTCCCATTCAATGGGACCTGCTCGAGGGTCAGGCCGCCCGGCGCCGGGTCCGCCGCCATCGTCTGCGACATCAGGACTGGCAGCTCGTCCATGCCCCAGGCCCGCCCAGCCGTCCACATGCAGACCTCGACCGTGGCCGACTTCATTACGCGGCAGGCCTGGCCAGCCGCTTTACGCACCCCGGCTTCGGTCCAGCCCGTCTGGGCCGCAATCCGCAGGCTCTCAGACGCCCGGTCGTCCTCGATCGCGATCACATCCAGATCCTCCGGGGCCGTGGGTCCTTCCTGCCACATGCCGTCACTGGTGCCGCCCGAGATGCGCCGATCCATGTAGGCCTCGTCGACGTTTTCGACGAATCGAAACAGGCACAGGTGCTCGAGGACACTGTCCTGGGGCACCCATTCCCAGCGCGTGGTTCGTGCCAGCCGATGGTCTGCGTCGAGCATCAGCTCAAGCTTCTGCGTTCCCAGCTTCGACATCTGCGCGGATGTAAGCGGGCGAACAGGCCAGCCTGCTTCGCGACAGCGCGCTTCCGTCTGCCGATAGCTCTCCTGCATCGGGTTCTGCCCGGCTACCCGCTGTTCGATGGTCCGCACCAGATGCAGGGGAGGCAGATCCAGTCGCGCGGCGGCGGGCTCACCGTGCTCCGCGATGGGCGGTTCTTCGGCGACTGCACATGCCGAGAGGGCAACGGCGACAAGCAGCGCGGCGATCGGGCAGCGGGTCAATGCGAGTCCGTCCGGGACGTTCATTGGCAATCCTTTGCAAGCGGCAGCGTGGGCGCCTCCATTGTGGTCTAGCTGCTTGCGCGGGTCCTACTGCGTCGGCGTACCACGTCGGCCTGACCAACGCGCTGGCGCTGACTTGGTGATGTCGGCTTCCCACCTAAAGGGGGCGTCAACTGACGGACCGGCACCTTCACGGACAGCGCCTCGGGGCCCGGCCTGCGATGCCCCGATCCTTTCGTGCACGGCCGAGATCGAGGACTCTGCGCATACCGGTCCGGCTTGCCCCAAGTACCCACCGACCTCCATCACTCCGCTGCCCGTGTCCGCTTCCGCCGCGAAGCGGGCACTGCGGCCCGTCGACGTCGTGTGGCTCGACTTCGCGTATGCGCCGCTATAGAGCATTTGGGTCTGGACTTGCCTCGTCACGACCCGTTGATGGGCGAATGCTCCCGCCCGGCTCCGCCCCACCGACAGCCCTCGCGGCTGACAGCCCGCGATGATCAAACGTCATCCCGCTTAGTGCCGGCGCAGCCTGGTGTCTGACGGCCGCATCCCGCCGCGCCAAGCGGATCGGGCAGTCCGCGGTGTCTGGACGGGACTCGCTTGCATCGAAGGCGCACCTGCCGATGACCCGGACCAGTCAGCAGGCGGCACGGGGGCACCAGAGCACTGCGCTTCGAACGGCCCGAAGATCGCCGGGTTGAGAAGACGCACGGCGTCGATGCAGTCCAGGAACGGATACTGCCGCCCGCTCACCGCATCCGTCACACGGGTCGGCGACAGGCGCATCGCGTCCATCCGTTCGGCAGGCCCCGCCACCGGCGCGGCCTGCTTCAGTGCGACCGCACAGGCGGCCATCATGGGGGCCGCGAACGACGTGCCAGGCCAAGTCAGCGTGCCGCCTCCGTTTGCGGCGGAGGTGACATACGCTCCCGCGGCGTAGAGATCAGTGGTGGTGCTGCGGTTGCTGAAGCACGCCGGTTGGCGCGGCGCGGTCGAGGTCTCGGAGCAGTTGAACACCGAGCGGGGACCGCCGGTGAAATCCCAGGTCGCCCCGGCGCTGAATACGTCGCGGATGCAGGCGGGCATCGCCATCGCCCCGGCATTCGATTGATTGCCAGCCGACGCGGTCACCACCGCGCCTCGGTTGATGAGCGCGCCGACGGCCTGTGCCATCGCCTGGGTCGTGGCGCTTGCGGCATCGCAGTCGCCCGGATACAGCGTGCTGATCGTGCCGAGACTCATGTTCACCGCGTCCACGTCCGGGTGATGCACGGCGAGCCAGTCGAGCGCGGCGATCACGTCGGAAATGCAGCAGAAGGCATTTTTCGAATCCATCACCTTCACGGCCACGAGCGACGCACGGGGCAGTGCGCCGCGTGGCGCTACGACGCCCTCGCCGACGATGATGCCGGCGACATGAGTGCCGTGGCTGTGGTCGTCCTGGGCCGAACCCGCGCCCGTCTGTGTCGCTGCCCCGTTTGGGCAGCAGCCGCCGCCGGAGAGCTTCGTGCAGAAACACTGTTCGCCGACGACGCGGGCCTGCAGATCGGGATGGTCGAGGTCGACCCCGGTGTCGACCACGGCAACCTTCATGCCGGCCCCGTCCAGACCCAGAGGCAACAAAGGAGAGACCGCGTTGAGGTCGGATGACTCGTCCGGCGCCACCGCGTGACCGCCGCCCGCCAGGTCGACGTCGATCGCGGCGACGTCAGGATTGCGCCGAAGCCGCGCAAGGGCGCGGCTGTCGATGTCGACTGCGAAGGCGCCCACCAACGCGAACTTGCGACGCATCCGATAGGTGCCCGGCTGGAGGCCTCGCTCCGTTCGTGTGACGGCAGTCTGGATCGCATTGGACCGGAGCAACGCGTTGCGGCTCGCGAGAAGAGGCTGGCCGGCGGCCGACAGACTGACCAGCACACGCGCCGTGCCACGTGTCTGCATCGTTCTTTCGACCTCGCTCGAGACCCGTGCCGCATGGGCATCGAGCGCCCCGAGCAGCAGGATCATCAACAACAGAATCATGCGCCCCATGCAGCTCCCCTCATCGCATTCCAAAGCGGATGCTAGTCGATAGACCTGCCGCGAGCGCGCCCGCTGGTCGGACGTTTCGTTGGTCGCGATGCAGCGCGCACGCCTTGTTCGACGCTCGGGCATCGTTGCTTCTGCGGGTCGACCGTCGCGGATGCGCTGACGCCTGCTTTGAAGTTCCAGTTCCGGCTGATCGGTCGCAAGCGTATTGACACGTTGGCGTCCGCGTCCGGCCAGTAGCGGACCTGATCAATGACCACGCAGAGCTCATCTGAAGTCGGTATTCATGGGCAACGTGATCAGTACGCGCGCACCGGCAACCGCGCGGCTGCGCGCGGAGAGCGATGCAGTCGAAGCTGTTCGGTCACAAGGACGCATGAAAAGGTCGACTTCTCTGAAGTCGATCCATCCAAAAAAGAAACACTCGACCGTAGGGATTTTCAACGCGCAGTCGCACGACGCGGCGGTAGATTCGACGCGGGCACCTTCCGCCTGTCCCATCGGAGCACCCCATGGCCGTGGATAAGAAACCCATGTTTGCGCTGTTATTCGCGGTTTCACTCGGCGCCGCCGCAGCGGGGGATGCTTCGGCGCAGTCGAGCAAGTTCTCGTACGTGTCCAAGCCGGGCGACCCAGTGGGTCAGGGCACGAGCCGCGTCATCAAGAACGACGCCTACGGCTCGCGCGTCACGCACCATGGTGGTGAGGGCGCGGCCGTGGTGGCGTACTCAGGGGACCTTGACTACACGCTGTGGGTGCGCGCGCGAGACGGCAGGAAACTTGTGCCCGGCCTGTACACCGGCGCCGTGGGCTATTGGGAAAACACGGGAAAACCCGGCATTTCGTTCTCCATGGAAGGCAACGAATGCGCGAGCAGCGTCGGTGCCTTCGAAGTGCTGGAGGCCAAGCTCGGACCGGTCAATTACGTCGAGCGGCTGCACCTGAGGTTCAAGCACGCGTGCAAGGGCGCATCGGCCGGAAGCTACGGCGAGGTGGTGATCAGCAACCCGCCGCCCCCGCCGGTGATCACCTCGAAGTTCGTGTGGGACAAGCGCGCCGTGCTCAGCATCGGTGGCTGGATCACGGTCACCGGCACCTATACGTGTTCGAAAGACAGCAGTATCGGCATCCACACCCGCGCAAAGCAGACAACTGCGTCAGGAAAGAAGATTTTTGGTCGAATGGAAGAGCGCGAGGACTACGAGCTGGACTGCGACGGCACGCCGAACCGAATCGAAAGGGTCATCTACCCGGAGAACTGCCGATCGTTCGTGACCGGACCGGCCCGCCTCATCTACGACGCCAATATGTACGACCCCGACTTTGGCGACCGCCATGTGGTCAGGAAGGCGGTCAACGTGACGGTCGTGCGCGGCTACTAGCGGCCTGCGCATCGACACGGACGCAGCGGTGGCACGCCCGGCGTGCAACCGTCGGCGCCGTATCGGTGCCGCCGCGACTGCCGTTAGGGCAGGAGGCGCCCATGAAGACGTTTTCGTGCTCGGTCACGGCGCTGGTGCGGGCCAGCGCGCGCGCCGCGCTCGTGGCCCATAGCCGAGCCTGTTGACCGTCCCCGCTGACGAACGCTGTGGGGTCTCCTATCTAGGAGACTCCCATGCCGTCTCGACAAGCGTCGCGGAGTGCGGAGCGGGTGGGTCAAAGGTGCCGCTCAGAATCAGAGGCACATGGTCCATCCGGGGCTGCCGACAACTAGACGAGAGCGCCCGTGATTGGGGTGTTCAACCTAGCGATTGATTCAAAGCTACGGGGCTGCCACCTCGTCAGCCTGCGGCGCAGGGACACGTCCCATGGCATAGCGATCGCCAAGCGCGCAATCGTGCGGCAGAGGAAAGACCGGCAGGCCCGTCCAATTCGAGCTGACTGAGCTGACGAGAGTTTCAATCGCCGAGTGGCGCCAGGCTCAGCTCAAATCTGGCTGCTACCTGTGTCCACGGCGGTCTCGCGGTGCGGGCCATCTGTCGACCCACTCGTACGCGCCTATCGCCTCAGGGTGGGTGACCAGTATCGGGCTGGACCGCCACGCGCATGAGACGCACAGCATGCGTCGGACCAAGGCCTTGCTGATCTACCGACGCACCACGAACGTGCGCGCCGTCCAGATCGTGCCGGGCATACCAAGCTCGAGAGCACCCTGCGGTATCTCGGATCGAGGTCGAGGGCGCGCCTGAGATCGCAGAGCAGACCACAGCCTAGCCGCCGTTGCGCGACCAAAGCAGATATCAGGTGTCTATTAGCGTGCCGGACCGAGGGCCGATTCCACGATGCCCCGTCGTGCAGTCGCGCTATCGCATGCCTTCTCACGCTGCGAAGCAGCCGGCAATGGCAATGCGCGTTATCCAAAGCGGCCGGTTCGACGGAACCGGCCAGCATCCAGAGCGTGATTCGGGCGATGGAGATGCCTGTGCTGCAGTGCGTCATTAAGTGTGTTCATGACGCAATCGACTGCCCAGAGGGCGCCAGTAGCGGCTGAGGCGCCCGGGCTGTATACAGCGTCAAGCCAGCACTGCTGCCGACCGGCCGCGCACCAACTCCATAAGGGACACCCGATTCGATGCCGACAACTCCCAACAGCGGCCTGCTCGGCCGCATGATGGCCCGCAAGAGCGTGGCGCAGGTCCAGCAGGAGACCGAGAGCAGCCAGCTCAAACGCACGCTCGGACCGTGGAACCTCGTGTTCCTCGGTATCGGCTGCATCATCGGCGCCGGCATTTTCGTGCGCACGGGCAACGCCGCCGCGCTGCACGCCGGGCCCGCGGTGCTGCTCTCATTCCTCGTTGCGGGCATCGTCTGCGCCCTGGCCGGCCTGTGCTATGCGGAACTGTCATCGACGCTGCCGGTGTCCGGGTCGGCGTACACCTACAGCTACACCACCGTCGGTGAGTTTGCCGCGTGGATCATGGGTGCGCTGCTGCTGCTCGAGTACGGCCTCGCCGCATCGGTGGTCGCTGTCGGCTGGTCGGGTTACGTCGTCAGCCTGCTCGGCGACTACGGCCTTGTGATACCGCCGGAGCTCACCGGCCCGGCCGGCCATGTGCTGATGCGCGACGGCGCCCCGGTGCTCGACGCGGCGGGCAATGCGGTCACCACGCTGTTCAACCTGCCCGCGCTGCTCATCTGCCTCGCACTCGCCGGCTTGCTGGTGGTCGGCGTATCGGAGAGCGCGAAGGTCAACAACATCATCGTCGCGATCAAGATGGCGGTGATCCTCGCCTTCATCGCGGTGGTCGGCTGGTACTGCATCGAGAATTTCGGTGAGCTGAAATCCAACTGGGACCCGTTCATTCCCGAACCGACCGGCGAGAAGGGTGAGTTCGGCTGGGGCGGCGTGTTCCGCGCAGCATCAATCGTGTTCTTCGCCTACATCGGCTTCGAAGCGGTCTCGACGGCCGGGCAGGAAGCGAAGAACCCGAAGAAGGACATGCCCATCGGCATCATCGGTTCGCTCGCGGTCTGCACGATCCTGTACATCCTGGTCTCGCTCGTGCTGACGCTGGTCGTTAACTACAAGACGCTCGACGTACCGGACCCGGTCGCGGTTGCGGTCGACGCGCTCGGCCCGCAGTGGAGCTGGTTTGCCAAGCTCATCAAGGTTGGCGCGATCATCGGCTTGACCTCGGTCGTGCTGGTGCTCATGTACGGGCAGACGCGCATCTTCTACACGATGGCGCGCGACGGCCTGCTGCCGCGCGTGTTCTCGACCATCCATCCGAAGTTCAAGACCCCGTGGGTGAATACGGTGCTGGTGGGCGTGCTCACCGCGTTCGCGGCCGCGTTCTTCGACATCAATACGCTCGGCGACATGACCTCGGTCGGCACGCTCGCCGCGTTCGGCATCGTCTGCCTTGCGGTGATCTGGCTGCGTCGCTCGCACCCCAACATCCCGCGCGGCTTCCGCGTGCCGCTCTACCCGGTGCTGCCGGCACTGGGCATCGTCGCGTGCTTCGCCCTGATCTTCACTGTTGAGACCCGCGTGCTGGTGTTCTTCGCGTGGTACGCGCTCGGCGCCGTCGTCCTCTACTTCGTGTACGGCATGCGCAATTCGCGCCTGAACAAGGGCCTGGGCCAGCTGGACGGACCGGCGCTGCCGGAGTTCAAGGAAGACGCGCCGAGCGTCTGACGGCTCACTGAGCTGCACTGAAAACGGCGCGGGAGACCGCGCCGTTTTCGTGTGCCGCACACCCGGTCTCGCCCGCACCGCGCCGACCGTGGCGGAGGCCCGGCGTCCCGACCGCCGCCTTACGCCACCGGCGCATCCGGCAGCGCCTGCGTGCTCTCGGCGCTCTCACCGCGCGAAACGAGCGTGGCGATCGCGAGGTCGCCGGTGACGTTGAGCGTGGTGCGGCACATGTCGAGGAAGTGGTTCACGCCGAGGATCAGCGCGATGCCCTCCGCAGGCACGCCGACCATCACGCAGATCATCGCCACTACCGGCAACGAGCCCGACGGAACACCAGCCGTGCCGATCCCGCCGAGGATGCAGACCAGCATGACCACTGCCTGCTGGCCGAGCGACAGGTCCACGCCGAAGAACTGGGCAAGGAAGATGACCGTCACGCCTTCGAATAGGGCGGTTCCGTTCTGGTTTGCGGTCGCGCCGACGGTTAGCACGAAGCGCGAGATCTTCGGCGGCAGGTGCAGGCGCTCATCGGCCACGCGCAGCGCGGTCGGCAGCGTGGCATTGCTCGAAGCCGTCGAGAACGCAAGCAGCATCGCCTCCTGCACGGCCTTGAAGAAGGCAAGCGGCGAATAGCCGGCGATCAGCCGCAGTGCAAGGCCGTAGCTGACGACGAGGTGGATTGCGAGCGCGAGCACGACGACCGCGACGTATCCGGCGAGCTTGCCGAGCAATTCCCAACCGAATGTCGCGGCAAGTTCGAGCATGAACACGAACACGGCGTACGGTGCGAGGCGGATGACCAGCCCGATCAGCGTCATCGAGACGTCGAACAGGCCCTGGATCGCCGCGCGCAGCGCCTCGGTTCCGCGCCCGGGCGTGAGCACCATGCCGAGGCCCAGCATCAGCGCGAAGAACATCACCGCGAGCACGGTGCCGTCGGCCGCAGCGCGCACCACGTTGCTCGGCACGATCGACATCAGCATGCCCAGGCCGGCCGGTGCGTCCGCACTGGAGGCGACGATGCCGCGCGCGCGCTCGGCGTTCTCACTGAGCAGCTGCTGCGCGAGCGCTGGATCGACGCCGGCACCCGGGCGCATGGTGTTCACAAGCAGCAGGCCGATCAGCACGGCGATCGCCGACATCAGCACGGTGTAGCCGAGCGTGCGCCAGCCGATGCGGCCGAACGACTGTACGTCGCCCATGTCGCTCACGCCGATCACGAGCGCCGAGAACAGCAGCGGTATCACGAGCATGAAGATGAGATTGAGGAACAGCTAGCCGATGCTGCTGCTGAGCAGCTCGACCCATGGCGTGCACGTCCATGATGCAGCGCCACCCGCGGCGCATCGAGGCGCATCGAGGCCGGCCGGCGCGAACTCGCCGTAACCAAGTGCATACAGCACGAGGCCGAGTGCGAGGCCGCTGAAGAAGCCGATCGCGATCTTCCAGTGCAGTGGCATGCGGCGCTGCGGCGCGGGCGTTGAAGGGGCGCTGCGCTCAGCGTCGGACATGGTGTGCTCTCCGGGATGCCCCAAGCGTAGCAAACGGATTGCGCGGCGTTTCCGCGCTGAATCGAAGCGCGTGGCTGCCCCGCGGCCGCAGCCGCAGCAGGAACGTCAGGCCGTGGCGGCCAACGAGATTGCGTTGAGGCTCAGGGCGCAGGTGTCTATAGCCGGCCTGCTTCGGCCGACTGCGGGCGCGGCCTGCTTTGCGTCCGGGCCGGTCGACTCACCCTTTGCCCTGAGTAGGGGAGCCGCGCGGGGGAGGCAGGAGGCGTGTGGGGCGCTGTATGGCTTCGCCTCGACCGTCTGCGTGCACCGTCGGCATGCCAAGCTTGGGCTCCGCCCGCGTCCCCGTGTGATGAGTTTGACCGGCTTCCTTCCCAGCTTTGCCCGTGCCCGGGAGCATCCCTCGGCCCTGTTGCTCGCTGCTCAACTTGTGAGCCTTTTGCTCTATCCGCTGGTCGACGGCACGAACACGGGACGAGTGCTGCTGGGGGCCGTCTCATTGACGGTCGTGCCGCTGGCGGTCTGGGTGGTTCGCCGCAGCGCGGCCACCAACTGGATCGCGTGGACGCTGGCGTTACCGGCCATTGGCCTGTCGGCTGCCGGAATCCTGCTACAGCGACCTGATCTGATCGCTTGGGCCTCCCTGTTGGAATCCGCCCTGTACTTCTACGCCGCCGCGAGCCTGATCGCGTACATGCTGCATGACCACAACGTCACGACGGATGAGTTGTTCGCAGCAGGGGCGACGTTCACCCTGCTGGCCTGGGGCTTTGCGTACGCCTACTACGTGTGCCAGTTCTGGTACCCGGGCAGCTTCACCGGCGTGACAGCGCCGGAACGGTCGCGAGTGTGGATCGAGCTGCTGTTCCTCAGCTTCTCCACGCTGTCCGGAGTCGGCAACGGTGACATCGTGCCGCTGCTGCCGCAGGCGCGCGTTCTCGTGATGCTGGAGCAAGTCGCAGGAGTGGGCTACATCGCAGTGGCGGTGTCGCGGCTGATCGGCATGTCGGTATCCCGCCAGCGCGACCGGGAATGATGGGCAGCGCTCTCTGCGCTAGCGAGCACGACTGGTAGGTCCGCATCCGACCCATCGCGGGCATGGGGATCTCGGAGAGCTTCACCGGGTCGGCCAGCGGGGGGGGGCTGGCTTTCGCCCACGTGCGTTGCCGGATGCCCGAGGGCTCACGTCCGCGATCCGTCATCGCCTGGGTTCGCAGTGTCAGCCTGCACCGTGCCGGAACAGCGCCCGCGCCACTGCAGCCAGAAGCCCGCAGCGTGCGCCGGGCTCAGTCGGCAATCGATCGGACGATCTCAACCTGCCACGGCGGTATAGCTCTCGTAGTGGGAGATCGAATTGATGATGCCGTGCAGGATGATGCAGGCCCACAGGTTTCGGCCGCCGAGCAGCCACATCAGTCCCATCAGCACACCGATCGAGCCGGTGACCAGTACACCGCCGAGGCCTTGGTGGAAATGGAGTGATCCGAACAGCGCGGCCTGCAGCACGACGGCGGCCAGCATTGCCGGCGTGCGGGGCGAGCCGATCAGCTTGGCGATGCGGTCGAGAATGAAGCCGCGCAGCAGCAGCTCCTCGCCGAATGCCGCCGTGCCCCATGTGACAGGCCCGGCCCAGAAGAGGTACTCCAGCAGGTCGCCGCGAAGTGCAGCATCGGTGTGTCGCGGTGGATCCAAGCCGAGCGCCGCGAGCAGTGGATTGGCAATCATCACGATCGCGACGAACCCCACGAAACCGGCGGTAACCACCAGCGGCACCGACCACCAGCGAGGAGGCCGACGCAGGCCCACGTCGGCCCAACGCTCGCCGCTGCGACGCAGCAGCCAGGTGCACAGCAGCACGAGCGCGGCCATACGGGCCAGCACGAACAGCTTAGCGGCCACGCTGCCACCGACCGCCTGATCGACGGTCATCATCGACAGCGCGGCTCCGAATGCCGCGACGACGAGAACCAGTTCGGCCAGTGCGCGCAGTCGCGAGTCGGCCGGTCGCGCGGTCAGGAGGGCTTGCATGCGGATCTATCCAGCTGACGCCCGGAAGGCGGGCGAATCGATTGTTCCAGCTGGGGCCGTCGATCCGAACGCTCGTTTGTCACGGTGTCGAACGGCAGGGGGCCGGCACGCCGACGGCCGCGTCCCGCGTCCCGCGTCGCGATCAGCCCGCGCGCCGGATGGAGGCCATTTCGCCCGACCGCGCGACAATCTCTGCACCAGCAATGTCGTCCGCTCGTGGTCAGCGCCAGAACGTCATGGCGCCGTACTTCCAGCGCCACGGAGCACCGGTTTCACCGAGTACAGACTCGACGAGACGGGGGAATGCGGCCTCTGCCCGCACATCGTTGGAGAGGATGACGACGCAGCGGCGACCGCGTTGCAGGCAGACCCAAACGTTGCCAGTGATCTCGTTGTGCCCACCCCGGATGAACCCGGGGCCTTGCGGCCCGTCGAATACTTCCACGCCCAAGCCAGAGGCCAAGTTTTCGCAACGCTTTGCAGCGGGCAGCTCGGATTGCAGCGTGGGGAACTGTCGATCGGTGGCGATCGGCAGCGGCGCGCGGAAGAGCGCGGCGTGCGCCTGGGGCGTCAGTCCCTCGCCGCGGATGTAGCCAGCCGCGAAGCGGGCCATGTCCTGGATCGTCGTGTCCATGGAGCCCGCTGCACGCACCTTGCTGCGCGGGTCATGCGGCTCGGGGGCGCCGTCGATGCTCCAGCCGTCGGCGAGGTTGTCGGCGAAATCCGGGCGCCACGTCATGCCGGTGTTCGTCATCCCGAAGCGGTCAAAGACGCGACGCTGCATTTCCTTACCCACGTCCAGGCCTAGACCGCGCTCGAGGACGAACTGCAGCAGGATGTAGCCTTCGCCCGAATACGCGTAGCGGCTGCCGGGCTCGAAGTGGATGCGCAGCTTCCCGTCAGGCTCGAGCCAGGCGAAGTTCGCAAAGCCGGCGCTGTGGTTCAGCAGCATCCGCGGCGTCAGCGAGCGCCAGCGCGGGTCGTCGGCGAGATTGCTCCACGGTCCGTATCGGGGGTCGTCCGGATAGTCTGGGAGGGGGCGGTCGAGATACTCGGAAATCGGCCGATCGAGCTCGATCAGCTCTTCGTCGACGAGCTGCATCACCATGTAGGCAAACGCCGCTTTGGTCAGCGACGCCCCGTACATGACGGTGTCGGTCAGCAGCGGATCCCCTGCAGCGTTGCGACGGCCTCGGCTGGCCACATGAGTGACGTGCCCATCCTCCACGACGGCCATGGCAATCGCGTTGGCACCGGTCGCGGCCATGGCGCGCTGGAGCTCGATATCGATCTGCGACTCGACCACAGCGGGGGAGCTTGTCTCGCCGCACAGGGCGGGCGCTGTGGACACGAGCAGGCATGCCGCGAGCAGCGTTGCGGTGATCCGTTCGACGTGCGATGAAGTCACGCAGCGCCGGCGGGCCGTGGATCGGATGATGGGTGAGGTCGAAGCAGGGCGGTGCATGGGGCAATCTCCTCGTGTCGTTCTCCTTGTTGACGCGCCACCACAGAGCTTCTTACGACCCGGTGCCTGCGTAAGAAAGCGCGCCCCGGTTCGTCAGAGGGATATGCGAGCGCTAAAAAGGGACCTCATCGCCATGTCCGATCGATTCAGCCCGTGACCCCGTTGCCCGACGCATCCGACGTGGCCGAACTCGCCCGCGTGCACGGTCCGCTGGTGTTTCGCACTGCGTATCGGCTGCTCGGCGATCAGGCGCAGGCCGAAGACGTTCAGCAGGAGGTATTCCTGCGCCTGCTCGAGTCCAGGCATGACGGCATCGCGTCCTGGCCCGCCTATTTGACGTCCGCAGCGACACGCCTTGCCATCGACGTATTGCGCCGGCGCCAGCGCTGGTGGCGGCTGCTGCCCACGTGGAGGGCGCAGACGCCGGTGTCGGCGCCGTCCGCGGAAGAGGCCAGCATCGAAGCGCAGCGCGCGGCCCAGCTGAGGGCCGCGTTGGGCGCGCTGAGCCGACGCGAGGCGCAGTGCTTCGCGCTCCGGTACCTGGAGGGTTTCGATTTGGCCGAGGTCGCTGCAGCGTTGCGGATGACGGAGAACAACGTAAGCGTGGTTCTGCATCGTGCGCGGCGACGGCTCGAGGCCCAGTTGAGTCAGTTTGCGGAGGAGGCCAGGCCATGAGATCCGGATTTCGCCATGAGTTGTCCCGTCGGCTCGTCGCGTGGGTCGACGCGTCCGACGCAGCGCCGCCGCTGGGCGCGACCGAAGCGGCCCAGCAGCGCTTGCTGGCCCGCGTGCACAGCGCACGGTCGCGGCCCGGCCCGGTGCGGGCCCACTGGCTGGCAGCCGCGAGCGCCGCGGTGCTTGCGATCGTCGTTCTCGCGCTTCCGCTCTGGACGGAGCAAGGCACGGCCTTTGCCGACGTCCAAGCCCATCTTCGCGATTTTCGGACATTGTCGATGCAGGTGGAGCAGCGGCACGGCGACCGCGTCATCCAGCGGTCGCGCACCGTCGTGGATGCGCGCGGCGTGCTGCGAACCGATGTGGGAGCCGAGCTCAGCGTGGTCGTTGATCCGGTCCGCGGCCGGGTGCTGACGCTGCAGCACGGGCCTAAGCACGCGATGACGATGCCACTGGAGCAGGCCGCTGGCGGACCCGACGCGGCGCTCAAGTGGCTCGCGCAGATTCGCAACTTCAAAGGCCAAGCACAGCGCCTGGACAGCACCCGAACCATCGACGGTCGCGTTGCCCATGGCTGGGCGCTCGATATATCCGGCAACCGGATGGTGCTGTGGGCCGATCGCGATGGGCTTCCGCTCGCGATGGAAAATGGCGGCCCCGGCGGGCTCGAGATTCGCTATCGGTTTCGGTTCAATGTCCCGCTTGCGCGCGGATATCTGTCCAGCGATGTCCCGGGGGGCTACCGGCTGGTCGACGAGGATCGCTTGTGAGGCGCCCAATGCGAGCGGCGCGACTGCTGCGGCCGTCGCCGCGCGCTGCAGAAACGTCTGCCGGTCCGGAGCGCGGGCCGTGGCGATCACCGCAGTCGGACAACGCTCGTGGCGCCAGCGACGCCGAGCTCGAACGCAGCCTCGCCCCGCGTCGGCTTGCGCATCAACTCCTTGAAGTCGCGAAGAACTGGCCGCTGGGCCCGATCGATCGGGCATAAGCAGGTCATTTCTTCCGCCAGCTCGCCGCTGGCCAGCCTGCCGGTGTTGATCAGCCGAGGCCCGCTTCTGGCTAGAAGCAGACGCCATCAACGGCGCGAAGCTGATCGGCCTTGATCAGTCCGTGCGACCTTCCTGGTCACGCGCGCGCTTGGGCTTGCAGCCGCCTGAACATGGGCGCGCGCGCTGATGGCTCGGTTCCAGCCTCACCTGGCAAGACTTGGCGAACGGAAGCCGGTCGGCGACACTCGGTCCTCGCCAAAGCGCAGGAGCGCGCCATGGAAGCAGGCGGTTCGATGGATCGATATCTCTCCGAAGCGGGCTGGCGCCGTGAGCACCAGCTGCGCAATGAGGTCTCCCGCGTGTGCATTGCACTGGGCCTTGCCCGCGGCGCGCTTGCAAGCGGTGATCAGTCGACACTTGAGGAAATGCTGGCCGAGGCCGAGGACGCAGCGGAAGGCTGCAGGGAGGCGTTGGGCTCGCAATCGGCGCCGTTGCGCCGGCCGGGTGTCGGCCACGCCTAGGCTGGCCGGTTAGTGGCAGGCGACGCGAGGCGCTGGCTCAGTCCACGTGCGCCATCGACACCAGGTCGAGCAGCTGCAGCAGCTTTTCCGGCTCCAACGGCTTGACCAGGTGATGGTCGAATCCGGCGCTCTGCGCGCGCTCACGATCGGACTGGTGTCCGTAGCCGGTCAGCGCGATCAGGACCGGGCGCTTGCCCGACGGGATCGACCGGATGCGTCGTGCGAGCTCATACCCGTCGATATGCGGCATGCCGATATCGAGGATGAATGCATCCGGCAGTTCGCGCTGTGCGCGCACGAGTGCACTGCGCGGATCGGTCTCGACATCCACGTGGTGGCCGCTCGCATGCAGCAGGATGCCAAGCGTCTGGGCGGAATCCTCGCTGTCGTCCACCACCATAAGGTGCAGCGGGTGCGCCGGGGCACCGAACCCACGGGAAGGCGCCGTCGCGAATTGCTCGCCGGCCGGCCGCGCGCGCGGCAGTCGCACCTCGAACCGACTTCCCTTGCCCGGGCCTTCGCTGTGCGCCGACACCGCGCCACCGTGCATCGCGACCAGCGAGCGCACGAGCGCCAGGCCGATGCCGAGCCCCCCTTCCGCGCGATCCGGTGTGCGTTCGGCCTGCACGAAGAGATCGAACACGCGCGCGCGCAGCGCTGCGTCCATGCCGACCCCGTTATCGCTGACCGCGATTACCACGTGGTGCTCGTCGCCGGACAACTCGACGCGCACCTCGCCGCCCTCCGGCGTGTACTTGGCGGCGTTGACGAGCAGGTTTGCGAGCACCTGGGTCAGCCGCTTGCGATCACCCGCAACCTGCAGCGCGTCGGACGCATCCGAAACGAACAGCCGGTGCCGCCTGGATTCGATGAGCGAACGGGCCTGTTCGACCGCGTCGTTCACGATCTGCGTGAGCGGAATGATCTCGCGCTTGAGCACGACCGCGCCGCGGGTGACGCGCGCGACGTCGAGCAGGTCCTCGATCAGCGCGGCCATGTGATCGGTCTGCCGCGCGATGATCTGCGTCGCCTGCTGCGCGCGCGGATCCTGTTGGCTCAGCATCCCCAGGATCTGCGTCGCATTGCGGATCGGTGCAAGCGGATTGCGCAACTCGTGCGCGAGCATGGCCAGGAACTCGTCCTTCTGTTTCGAGTTCGCGCGCAGCTCTTCTTCGGCATGGTGGCGCTCGGTGTTGTCGCGCAGGATCGCGACCGCACCGACGATGTGCTGCTCTTCGTCCTGCAGCGGACCGAAGTTGCCGTCGACGTGGCGAATCACGCCCGCATGCTCGAGCTCCAACCCGGTGGTGCGGAAGGAGCCCCCCAGGCACGCGTCCAGTGCGCTTTTCGCCGCCTCGGGCTGGCGGAACAGCGCCACGAATGGCCGGCGTTGCGCCTGCTCGAGCGTCAGCCCGAACAGCTGCTCCGCGCCGCGGTTCCATGAAATGACGTTGCCGCGTCGATCCACCGAGACGATCGCGTCGTGCGCGTGGCGCAGCACGCTGGCGAGGTAACGGTCCGACGCAACCAGTCGTCGGTATTCGGCCGAGTCAGGCACCCGCGGCTCGGGCAACTGCAGCTTCATGCGAGTGAGCGTGGACTGCAGCTTGCGCTGCTGCCGCGAACGCGCAAGTTCGTCGTCGATGCGCGCTTCTAGATCGGCCGCGTTGGCGTTGACCGCGGTCCAGCGGCCACCCGCCGGCGCGGCATAGGCCGCCTGTTTCCGGAACGCGACCTCCTGGGCCGCATCCAGCAGGAACACAAAGCGCAAGCCCGGCAGATGGCGGGCGAGCCAACGCGCCGGCGGAAGCGGTTGCACGACATCGGGCGCGATGCAGACCACGCAGCTGTCTGCGGCGCGCAGGTCCTCCGCCAATGCCTCGGCGGACTGGAACACGCGCACGTCAAAGCCGTGCGCCAGCAGCCGACGCTCGAGCGCGTCGGCGTCCGCCGCGTCATGTGATTCCCGGAGCAGGTGCAGAACGCCGCGCATGGAGCTCAGAACAGCGCAAGACCAAGCGCGTTACGCCCGGTCCAGGTGGTCAGCAGGTCGGTGGTGGGCGACATCACGTGCGCCGCGCGCGCGTCACGCAGGCAGCGCGCCAGCGTGCTGTTCTCGCGGTAGGCCATGCCGCCGCCGAGCGTCATCGCCTCGTTGGTGACCGCCACGGCCGTCTCGCCCGCGTCGGCCTTGCACGCAAGGATCGCGGTCAACGCCGTGGCTGCACCCATGTCACCGAGTTGCGCGGCATGGCGAAGCAGCAGGCGGCTTTTTTCCAGCTTCATCCACAGCTGGCCCACCCGATGCTGCAGCACGTCGACGTCCGCGAGCGTCTGGCCCGAATGCGCATGCCGACGCTCGCGCATGTGCTGCATCACCTGCTCCAGCGCCGTCGCGGCCACGCCGAGGTAGGTGCCGGCCATTGCGGTGAGGAAATACGGCGCGACCACCTCGAACACATACCAGACCTGGTCGCCTTCTTCGCCGAGCAGATGCGCGGCGGGCACGTGCGCGCCGTCCAACAGCATCGACCGCGATGAGTTGCCGCGCATGCCCAGGCCCTGCCATGGCTGGCCCCACTGGACCGCCGGTGTGTCGTTGTCAACGACCAAACAGCTGAACTCGCCGCCGATCGCATCCTCTGCGGCGCAGGTCGACACCACGTACGAATCCGCGTGCCCGCCGTTGGTGACAAACTGTTTTTGCCCTTGCAGCACGAACGCGTCGCCGTCGCGGTCCATCCGCGTCTGCGGTAGAAAGAAATGCGCGCCGGTCCCCGACTCGGAGAGCGCGAGCGTGGTGAGATGCTCGCCACGCGCGATGGGCCGCAGGTAGCGTTCCTGATGCAGCGGCGTGGCCTTGGCCGCGATCACCGCAGCGCCGACGCAATGCATGCCGTAGCACATCGCCGTGGATGCGCACGCACGGCCCAGGGTTTCCGTCACGACGGCCAGACCGAGCAGGCCGTGGCCGAGCCCGCCGAGGTGCGCCGGCACCGTCAACCCGCCCAAGCCTTCCGCCGCAAGTGCGCGCAGCCCGTGCTCGGGCCACAGCGCCTCACGGTCCACGCGCTCCGCGTCAGGACCAATGGTTGAGGTTGCGACCCGATCGGCCCGCTCGACAACGCGGGCCAGCGGCCCGGGCAAGTACTCATCCATCACCCGATTGTACGGCCGCCCGGTGAACCCGGGCTCAGACGCCGGCCGATCCATGCAACATGCTGGCCGTGCCGCAGTAGTTGCTGCATCGTGCGCTCCACGCCGGAGCGCGCAGTAGGGCACGAGATATCGTGTCCGCGCCTGCCACTCGAGGACCGGCCCCACTGGAAGCGGCCAGTGCACCGGCGCTGATCAGCCGCTGCCCGCTATCGATTCAACCCGGACATTACGTGCGGAGACGTCAGGCATCTTCCGGTTGACCGCTCGGCCGACCAACCTCAGCATCCGGCTGCGCGGCACTCGATGCCTCCATCGGCATCGGATTTGCACGCAGTACTTCGGAGGCTCGAGTGAAAAGACTTGCTGTACTTGCAGGATTCAGCGTGCTTGCCGCGCTCGGGGTCGCCGCGGCGGCTCCGCCGGAGCGCTCACCGGAAGAGCTCGCCAGCCTGGTGGCCGGGCTGGACCGGGCGGTCTTCGACTCGTTCAACGCCTGCAGCGACCCGGCGGAACTGAGCAGGCACGCCGCGTACTTCGCCGAGGACGTCGAGTTCTATCACGACAACGGCGGAGTCACGTGGAACCGGGACGACATGTTGGCGCGCACCCGTGACAACGCCTGCGGAAAATACCGGCGCGAGCTTGTCGAGGGGTCACTCGAGGTCTATCCCATCCGGGATTTCGGAGCGATCGCGCAAGGCACCCACCGCTTCTGCGAAGCCGACGGCGACACCTGCGACGGCCTCGCGGATTTTGTGATGGTGTGGCGGCAGCACGAGGGACGCTGGCAGCTCACCCGAGTGCTCAGCTATGGCCACCGGGCTGCCAAGGGTGAGCCCTGACAACGCCCTTGAGGCGACTGCGCATGGCGACGCGAGCCAGCCCTGCTGTCAGGCGCAACCGCGAGGATTCGCGATGACCGAAGAGACCGCAAAAGCTCGCTTCCAGGCGCGTCTGCAACGTCCCGCCGATGCGGGGCCGGATGCGGGATGGGCATTTCTCGTGCTGCCGAAGGAAGTGAGCCAGCAGCTGCCAAGGCGTGGAAGAACCACCGTCGACGGCACACTGAACGGAATGCTCTTCCGCGAGACGCTTGAGCCCGACGGTCAATTGAGCCACTGGCTGCGGGTCAGCGCCGAGCTTCGGCACGCTGCAGGCATCGAGTTCGGCGACACCGTCGCGGTGGAGGTTGCATCGGTGCAGCACGAGCCGGAACCCGCCGTGCCCGAAGACTTCGAGACCGCGCTGGAGGCGAATCCGCAAGCGCGTCGGGTCTGGGAGTGCACGACAACGCTCGCGCGGGTGGACTGGATCCACTGGATCACGTCGGCCAAGAAATCCGCTACCCGCTCGAAACGCATTGCAGACGCCTGTGACAAGCTCGCCTCGGGCAGCCGCCGCGTTTGCTGTTTCGATCCCTCGGGCTTCTACAGCAAGGCGCTTACCTCGCCGCGCGCTGCAGATTGACGTGGCCGGGCCGTCGGTTGGGGATCGGCACGACAGTTCGCCAGATCTGAACTTGCCTCGCCGCGCGGTTGAACTCAGGTGTGGAGCACCATGAAATCGCGCTTCGCTATCTGCTGCTTCGCGAACTCGGTGGTCTGCCGCGAGGCGACCCGCGCGTGTCTCGGTATGCCGCTGCCTCGATTGCCGACGGCGCAGCGGGAGCGTGTTCGCGGCCGAGGCCCGCTTCCGAGTGGATGACCATCGCTGGAGCGATCAAGGCGCTCGTGCGCCCGAGCGCGCAAGGCGGCCCAGCCCGGTTAGCTCTCTGCCCGAGCTGCGGCTCTGCGGTCCTCTACCATTGGGATCCCGAGCCGGCGCTGGTCGCGATCGGTGTCGGCGCTTTCCCTGATCTGGAGTATCCGCAGCCCTCAACGCACCTCGTCCAGGATCGACCGCGCCGGCGGGTCCGGATCGTGGGTGGCGTCGAGCAGCGTAATCAGGCGACTCGCAGTCCCCTAAAATGGTGTGTGTCGATTCGACCGAAACGACATCGCGGCACGGCTCAACTCAGGCATCAGGACTCATGGAAGAATCCTCCGTCGCGCAGTACATCTGCGAGAGCTTTGAAGGCATCGTTCCCGTTTGTGCCTGGGGCGAGACCTCGTTCTTCTACAACCCGGGCCTGGTCCTCCCGCGTGGCGTGTACTTCGCCACCTTGAAGGTGAAGGACGGCGACAACGACCAAGCATCCGACTTGGCTCGCCCCGGCGTCTTCCGCCTCAATATGGGCATCGGCAAGCCCACGTACCGCTCGCTGTTCGGCTTACCTCCGGCGCGGCCCGCCGCGGGCGGTGTCGTGAACACGGGTCACGATTTCAGCGTTCTCGACACCCTCACCCCGCACCCGGTTTACGGCTGGATGGCGTGGGTCAGTGTGCTCAACCCGAGCGCCCAGACCTTTGAAACGATTAAGCCACTGCTGAGGGAGGCACATGAGCTGGCGGCCGTTAAGTTCGACAAGCGAGTCGCAGCAGCATGAGTGCCGATGAATCGCCAAACCGACGTCGCTCTGCGGAGCGGCTTAACTGAGTTGTCGATGCACAATGGAGAACACCGTGCGAACCGAGAAGGGAAGTTGTCACTGTGGGGCTGTCGAGTTCGAAGTCGACCTCGAGAACGGCTACGAGAATGTCCGGCGCTGCAACTGCTCGATCTGCAGCCGCAAGGGGGCCATCATGGCTGCTGTTCCCCTCGATCGCCTGCGGGTCACCCGCGGCGCCGACAAGCTCTCCCTGTATCAGTGGAACACCAAGGCCGCAAGGCACTACTTCTGCAGCATCTGCGGCATCTACACGCACCACCAGCGTCGCAGTGTGCCGACGGAGTTCGGGTTCAACCTCGCGTGCATCGAGGGCATTGATCTGGCGGCCATCGGGCCGATCGGTGCAAGCAACGGCGCCGCCCAGACCCTTGTCTCGGCTGGGCCGTGATGACGCCTCCGCACAGGCCGGCCTTTGCGGCCAGGATTAACCCAGGTGTCCCGGCGCGTGTTCAGCCAACGCGTTCCATGGAGGGAAAAGCATGAGCCCAACCGCACTGGCACTGACCGGGTACGTGACTTGGATGCTGATCCTGATCGCGGGGATCGAAGTGCTACGCACGCGGGCAGTCCTGAAGTTCGGGCGACAGCCGAACACGTTCGCCCCTGACGGCAGCGACGTATCTCCGTTTGCCAACCGGCTGTGTCGGGCGCACGCGAATTGCTACGAGAGCTTCCCGATCATTGGCGGCCTGCTGCTCTTCGCACTGGCGACCGACCGGGTCTCGGTCACAGACTCGCTCGCCCTGTGGGTGCTCGCCGCTCGAATCGCCCAGTCCTTGGTTCATCTCGCGTCGGGGAGCGCCACGGCTGCGCAGATTCGATTCGCGTTTTTCCTGGTCCAGCTGGTCGTGGCGGTGATCTGGCTCGCCAGGCTGTTTGCGCTTCGCGTGGCGGGCTAGAAATTCGTCCAGCCGGCGCTGCTTCGCAGTTGTCCTAGCGCAAATCTGGGCTGCCGGATCGCGCCGAGTCGCACCTCAATTCGGGCGATAATTCACGTATATCGCCGCACCATGGAAGGAAGCAATGAATTACGTCGATCTTGTCGCCGTGCTGGCCGTTGTGCAGCTGGTGTTTTTTGCCATCCTGGTGGGTCGTGCGCGAGGCCTGTATGGAGTCGACGCACCGGCAGTCTCGGGTCATGAAATGTTCGAGCGCGCCTATCGCGTGCAGATGAACACCGTCGAGCTCATGGTGGCGTTTCTGCCCTCTTTATTCGTCGCGGCCAAGTATTGGCCGCAGCCGTATGTGGCGGGCATCGGCGCCGTATACCTGATTGGCCGGCTCATCTACTGGCGGAGCTATTCGGCGGCGCCTGCCAGTCGTGGCATCGGCTTTGCGCTGTCGATGCTGCCGATTTTCGCACTGGCGATTGGCGCGCTCGTCGGCATCGTCCGTGGTAGCGCAGCCTGACGATTCGTTCGGGCTGACGCTGCTTGTCGGTGGAGTCAACGCATGCCATGGCCCCGCGTTTGCGACGTCCGATTCCGGCCGGAAGCGGACATGGGCAGGTCAGGGAGACAATCAGCGGCGGTTGCGACTCGTGATCGAGCTGATCGCTCTCCACAAATTGGCCGGCCGCTTACAGTCGGCGTCTCACGTAGTTGAAGAGCGTCCGCACTAGCTCCGCCATGAGCACCGCCTCTGCCTCTCCCGGAGCTGCCTGATTCGCATCGACGATCGGGGCGTCGTGTCGCACCGTGTTGAGGGCTGTCACGGCTCCAGCTAATGACGCCAATGCATGGCCGACCTGCGGGCTTTGCCGGGTCTGTGCAGCAAAAATCGGGTGGTCGCTGGTCAGTAGCCAGTAGAGCTCGGTGACGGTTGCATCGCCGGCAACGGTCAGATTCGCACGAGCGCAGACGTCGAGCAGGTAGCCACGAAGTGCATCGTGAATTCGGTGGATGCAGCCCACCGGCTCACCTGCGTCCAGCCATTGGAGCGCGTCCACCAATGCCTGCTCTGTGGCCTTACTCGCCGGTCCCGACTCAACGAGAGGCGTCACAAGCGCTTGGCCCAGCCCCAGCTCCTGAGCGGCGCCAGGTGCATTCGAATCCAGCCAGACCTTTATCTCCGGGCGGTCGGCCAGGTCGCGAAGATCCGCGGGTCTTTCGGCGTCAAGATGCCTCACGAACTGCGCGACACAGTAGCCGTAGTCATCGTCGCCGAACCGCAGTGATTGCTGCAGCCGTAGGTCAGGGTCAGCCAGCTGTGGCATCTCAAGCTCCACGCCCAACCTCGCCCAGGCCGAAGCATCGAAGGTGTGCTCCATTGCCTCCGTCAGGGCGAGGAGGGTTCGGCTCGAGAGAGAATTGGTGAGCGAGCGGGGCGGGGCGTTCATCCCGCCAAGGTAAGGCCTCTCACGCCACACGGCCAAGCTTCACGTGCGATGGCTGCACTCGCTACTCTGGCGCTCTCGTTAAGCTTGAGCAGACTGCCGCGGGTAATCAGCCAGCGTCTGCTTCCGACCCGTAACGGACATCGCATTCGGCAGCGACCGGCTATGGTGTTTGGCTCGCTGGGCCGCGGCACGTGCCTCTTCCCATGCCTGGAAAAGCCGGTTTCGTCGCACCCTTCCGGGCCGCGTCGGATTGCGGAGCGAACTGCGCGTACGCGCCGCTATGCTGCGCGCCAGCGACTCGGGCGCCTGGCCCGATCGCGAACCTCCGGTTCGTGCCGCATATCGCGGCTGCCTCGAACGACCGAAACAAGTGCTGTGATCGCGCGATGCCCGGCGGTGTTTCGCTGCATGTGACTGGTGGTCCGACTTCGCCAACCTCAAGGTGTTCTATGAAATTCATCGCAGCGTGCTGCCTGGCGGTCCTGTCCATGGGGTGCTCGATCAGTGGCTCGACCCACGTACATCGCACTTTTGGTGAAGGCCAGGCCGACGTATACAGCAAGGCTCGGGTGCGGGACGGAACGGCCCGCTTCCGCTGCATCGACAGCGGAACGGGTCAATGCCACTACACCGTGTACTCGGCCGCGTGTGGCGCGTCGGACGGCACGGAGCCATCCGCCTGTCCGCGAGGGCCGCTGGCGCGCTTCACGCTTGCAGAGGGCGAGACGCGCGACTTGGCTGCCGCGGAAAGATTCAGGATTTGCGTGCGGACCGATGCAGTCCTGCCTGACCCCGACTGCCGCGTGCTGGAGCTCAGCGCGGCCCAGTAGCCGGCAGCGCCCCTCGCCGGAAGAGCGCGTTGCTGCGCGGGAGAAACGTCAATCGGGTTAGGTGCGGAGCCGAGAGCCAGCCGGATAAGCGCCGCCGCGTTACATCCGCTCCCAGTCGAACGCGAAAGTGCGCAGTACACATGTGGGAAGGGCGTCCTCTGCCTCGCCGTTTCGGCCTTGACGCGCGTCATGGCATGCCGACGACACGTGGCTCGCGGGAGGTCAACAGCCGCTTGCCTGCGATACTTGCGCACGCGGCAATGTGCCGGTGGGGGAGAGAGGGAATTCATGAAGTCGTCTATGTGTGCGTTCGCTGTTTTCATGCTGCTGTCCGTTTGCGCCGCGCCGGCCATCGCGCAAGGCCCGCCGCCGCACCTGCCGGCGGGCGTGCTGGCGGATGCACCTGAGCCCGCCCGTGTGAACTACCTCAAGCAGCATGTCGTGGTCGAGGGTCCGGTGACGGGTGGGCTGACCTTCTCGTTCGATGACGATTTCTATTCAGGCCGATTGTTCCTGCTAGGCGAAAGTCACGGCTCGGCGGCGCCGCAGGTGCTCGATATCGAACTGCTCACGCACCTCAACGCACGGCTCGGCCTGACTGATTACCTGGGCGAGGTCGACCCGGTGCAGGCGCATCGGCTAAATCGCTACCTGGACACCGGCGACGAAACGCTGCTTGACCGCGTATTCGACCGCTGGAACGCGGACAGCCAGTGGGCGAACACCGCCTACGAGGACAAGCTCCGCGCGATCCGACGACTCAATGCAGGCCTGCCGGCCGGCCAACGCATCCGGATCCATGGCATAGACGCGATCCAGGACTGGCCACTCGTGGCAGAGGAACTTCAGGCACGCGGCGCGCCGCTCGACGCGGCAGCGTTCGCCTCCGCGCGCGGTACGTCCCGCGCCCGGCTCGCGGCCGATGCGCTCGCCCGGGCTCCCGATGCGGCGGCAGACGCTTACCTGCTGCAGGCACTTGAGCGCCAGGCTGTGGAGAGCGACCGAGAGACGATCATCTTCAACAACTACGCAGCGCTGGTGCGATCGGATGTGCTCGGGGACCGTCCGGCCTACGGCCTCTGGGGTGCGACGCACGTGATGCAGGGCCCGCTGCGGGGACGGCTGCCATTTGGCGGCCGGGTGCGTGCGTCGGACCTGCCGTCTGCGGACGGCGTCCGCAGCCTCGTCGTCTACGGGCTCGACAGTGCGTTCCAGTTCCCAGTGCCTCTCCCGACCGGCGTCGCGCGCGTGCGCTTCACCGATGGCAACGTAGATGGCCCGGTGGTGAAGCTCGCCGGCTCCGCATCACTGCGCGAAGCTTCGGCGCCACATCGGCTGACCGTCTTCCGTATCGATGCAGACCGTTCGCCGTACCGCGAAGGCCAGCAGCTCATCGCGCTGCGCTCGTCGATGGACCCCGGGCTCCTGCCGTCGGCGGACGTGCCTACCAGCGGGTACGCGCAATACGTGGGCGTGTACCGTGGCTCCGACTGGGCGGCGCCGCGCGAAGGCGCCGGCCCGACGCTGTCACCATGACCGCGTTCGCATACCGGCGGAAGGCCGCGCGCATCATGCCGGCCTGCCGGAAAGGCCGCATGTTCGGGGCTGCTGTTGCTGCGGCCGCATTGCTGGCAGGCTGCGAGCGTACGGAACCACTGAAGCCCCTGCCCACCGTCGAGGCTGATGGCACGCTTTCGATCCCGCCCGACTATCGTCCCCGCGCGACGAGCGATGCCTCGCGCGTTGACTGCGAAGGGTACTTTGCGATGAACCCGCCCGAGGTTCGCGCCGAGGCACGTAGGCTCTGCGCGTCTAGCAGCACGCCGGCCGAACGCGAGCGCAATCCTTATTGCCGAATTGACCAAATCACCGTCGCGTGCTCGTCCCGCGCCATGCCCCCGGCTGGGTAGCCTCGACGGGAACCGGACGAACGTCGACAGCAGCCCCTCCGACGCATACTCCAAGCCTCAAGATCGGATCTGGTAAATCCCAACTGTGGGCGCGGTTGCCCGCTGAAGCGTCTCGCCGTAAAGAAACAATGTCTATCGACTGGAAAAACGAGACCTCGACCGTCATGCGCGCGATTAAATCTGCTTTGCTGCTGTGCCTGCTCGCCGCCCCTGCGTTTGCGCAGAGCGTCCAGTTCAAGGGCGGCGCCGCGTCGATCGGCGACTCGGTCAAGAAACTGCACAAGGTCGCGGGCAAGCCTGATCAGGTCAGGCCTTTCCCGGGCGCGCCAGCCACATCGCTTCACGAGTACTCGCTCGGCGAGCGTCAAGTCAACGTAAGCGTGCGTGGCGGGAAAATCACAGGCATTGCCGACAATCACATCGTGAGCAAGCCCGGGCCAGCAGTACTGACGGGCGTGGATGTCAACGGCACTCGGATCGTGACGGGCGACCCCTTGGCAAAGCTCGTGGCATCAGCAGGCAAGCCACACAAGATCCGGACATTCGCTGACGCTCCCCATATGTCCGTGTACGAGTACACGTTTCCAGGCCGAGAGGTGACGGTCACAGTGACGAACGGCAAGGTCAGCGGAACATCGGAACTGAAGATCCGGAAGAGGTGATCTCGAGGGACGCAGGCGGCGAGCCGCTTTTGGTTCGCCCAAACCCAAATACCGTTGCCCGACGTCGGCTTCCGGCCACAAGCGGGCCCACGAGCGTCAGGAATCCCAGCCGCACGATTAGTCCTTCTGCTTCCCCCTCGCGGTCCGCAAAGACGTCACTCTGGATCGGCCGCCGTCTCAGCAGGGCGATCGCATGCAGCGTCGACACCGACCCGGTGGTTCAACTCCGCGCAAAGGCGCCGGGCTTCAGCTTCGTCGCCGCCAGCGCGCATCAGCTGCGCGAGTCCCCTTGTGGATTCCGGGTGCAGGGGTGAATGCCCGAGAACCCGGCGGTACCACGATTCAGCCATCGACGGGTCGCCCCGGCTCGCATGGCGATCGGCGATGAGGACTCCCAGCGGCGCGTACCACGGGCGTATCTGCACCGGGTTGTTCGCATAGCTACGCTGCATCGCGGCATAGGCGCGCTCGAAATAAGGCAGTGCTTCGCGCTCGCGCCCCGTGATCTCAAGAACATCGCCGATGTTGATCAGCGTTCCCCACGCATTCGGATCGAGCTCGACGGCCCGTTCGTACGCGATCAGCGCGTCCTGGAAACGGCTCTGAGCGCTGGCGACGAAACCAACGGCCTTGTGCGCCGCAGACGAGTCCGGCGCCACGGCAACGGCCCGCTCTGCCATCAAGCGTGCACGCTCCAGTTGCCGCGAAGCGGGTTGGCGGTCGAGATGGCCGTGCGCGAGGGCATCGCCCAGTCGCGTGAAATGCATCGGTGGCTGGCCTGAGAGGTCCGGCCAGCGAATCGCCCGTTGCACCAGTGCATTCGCGAGCCCCGCAAGAGCGTGTGCGTCGTCAGGCTGCAGAGCGAGCACGCGTTCGTAGAGCTCGATCGCCGACTCGTTGTCCCCGCGCGTGAACTGGAAATAGAAATCGTCCGCCTGGACGGTCAAGGCGCTCGGCTGGCGCGCCTCCGGCTCCGGCATGGCGCGACGGCTGGCAAACCACCACGCACCGGCCGCTAGCAGCAGTGCCGCCGTAGCGCACAAGGCGATCCACGCCGCTCGCGGCGGAACGCTACGGCTGGACGACGCGGCGGCCGGCTCGACGTTGGCGGACATGTCCGGAGACGGCACGGGCGTCACGTCCGCAATCAACCGGTAGCCACGCTTGGACAGGGTCTCGATATAGCGCGGCGCCTTGGCTTCGTCGCCCAGCGCCTGCCGCAGTTTGAACACTGCTCGGGCCAGGCTGTCGTCTCCGACCACCTGCCCCGGCCAGAGCGCTTCCATGATTCGCTCGCGGCTCACTGCCTCCCCGGGCGACGCAGCCAGCAGGAACAGTAGATCCGCGACCTTCGGTTCGAGCCGCTGCCGCCCGTCCGGGCCCATGATTTCGCCTGTCGCGCGGGTGACGCGCCAGTTACCGAGCTGAATCTCATCAGGGTAAGTAATTGATTTCAAAGTGATCAGAAATCCGGATGTGTACGGCAGAAAAGCAGGAGGAAATCGTCATGGCTTGGCGAGGATTGCTGGATTGAGATGGCGCGACAACCACCCGACGCCTCCCGCGAGGCTCGTCAGCCTGAGAGAACTACATGCCTCTGCCTTCGAAATTCTTCTTTGCGCTTGCCCTGGTCACCGCGGCCTTGCTCCCTGCCGCGTGTGCAGCGCCCGCAACCAAGGGGGCTGCCACTGAGCGGGCGTCGGCAGCCCAGACCGACCTGGACCGCCTCTACCACGGGCTGCAAGCCTCGCATTACGACCTGTACGCCCGACGCCCGAAGGCAGAGTACGACGCCCTTTACCTCCGGATGCGCCGCCAGCTGGGAGCGTCCGCAATCGAACCGGGCGAACTGCGGCGAGTGTTCCAGCGTTTTGTGGCCTACGGGAATGTGGCCCATGCCGCCATAGAGCCGCCGATCGCGGAGTGGGAGGAATACCGGGCTGATGGCGGCAACGCGTTTCCGCTCGTGCTGCGCGTGGTCGGCGACCGCGTCTTCGTCCAGGACGATTACAGCGGCATCGAAACCATCGCACCGGGGGACGAGGTGCACTCGATCGACGGCCTGCCCGCGCTCGATTGGCTCGGCCGCGTGCGCACGCTCGTATCGGCGGATAACGATTACCTGGCCCATACGCAGCTGGAGACGAGGCTTCCGATGCTCGTCTGGTGGCACGGCGACCGCGCCGTGCAGTACCTCGTCGAGACGAACACGCCTGAGGGGCTGCACCGCAGGGTGACCGTGCCGGCGCGCAGTCGCGCAGAGTTCGCGACCGCTTCCGCTGCGGCACCCGCGCGCTTCGAACTGGACTGGAACGAGCGCGTGGCGCGCGTGACCGAGGAGGGCATCGGCTACCTGCGCCCGGGGCCGTTCTACGACAACCGGGCGGACTCGACGAACCCATGGGACCCGTCCGCGTTCCGCTCCTTCATCGACGGGGCGTTCGCAAGCTTCATCGACGCCGGGGCTAGTGCGGTACTGATCGACCTGCGCAACAACCCGGGTGGCGATAACTCGTTCTCCGACCCGATGATCGCGTGGTTCGCCGACAAGCCGTTCCGCTTCAGCCCCGAGTTCGATATCCGCGTCAGCGAAGCCGCGACGGCCGCCAACGTGAAGCGCGTCGAAGCCGCAGGCTCGGATCCTGAGGCCGTCTCAGTGAAGCTGGCTGCCGCGTATGCCGGCAAGCGTGCGGGCAGCCGGGTGAGCTTCCCGATTCCGCTCGTGCAGCCGCGCGGCGACGCCCGTTTTACCGGTTCGGTTTACCTGCTTATCAACCGGCATTCCTACTCCAATGCCGTGCTCGTGGCGGCCATTGCGCAGGACTACGGGTTCGCGACCGTGCTTGGCGAGGAGACGGCGGATCTCGCAAGCACCTACGGTGCAGCCGAGAAGTTCACGCTACCGCGGTCCGGTATCGAAGTGACGTTCCCGAAAGCCCGCATCCTTCGGCCCAACGGGGACCCCGTCGCCCGGGGCGTCGTACCAGATATCGCCATCGAGACACCTGTGGTGCCTGCGAAGACTGATGTTGTGCTCGACGCAGCACTGCGGGCGATTGTCAAACGCGGGCCGGGTTGACGTCATCGCCGATAGGCGACGATGTGCCGAGATCTCTTTGACTCGTCCATGACTACAACCTCCGGGAAGTAATCCTCGAAAGTCCGCTTCAGATCCGAAGCGGACCTCACGAGGCCCGCCGCCTTGTCAAGCAGCACCCGCGGGGCGTGGCCCTGCAGGAGCCACTTCCCGACAGCCCGATGTCAATGCTTGCGATGCGGCAAACTGCGCCGATGTCCACTCGTCGATTCCTGCTCGTCGCGGCCGCGTTCTGGCTGCTCTTCGGCTTAGTGGCGGGTATCCAGGTGTGGATCAGCATGCTCACGCACGGGCACGATCCCGTCTTGGTGCTCGGGTACCACGTGATGGTTTGGTGGGTCTGGCTCGCGCCGACGGCGCTGATTATCTCGCTCGCGCGTCGCATGCCGGTGGCGCCGCCGCGGCTGCTTCCGATCCTCGGCCATGGGCTGGCCGCCACTGCAATTGGACTGCTGCATTCGCTGTACTCGCTGGGCCTGATGCTGTGGCTTCGGCCCTATGACCGCATGACGGCGCCGCTGTCCGATATCCAGCTCAGCAACGTGCTGGCGCCGATCCTGCTGGAATGGGTGCTTTATCTTCTGGTGCTCGGCGCTGTGCTGGCCGTGGACTACGGCCGCCGCTCCCGCGAGCACGCGGTCGAAGCCGCGGAGCTGCGCCGCTCTCTCACCGATGCGCGGCTGCATGCGCTGGAACTGCAGATCCAGCCACATTTCCTCTTCAACACGCTCAATGCGATCTCGGGGCTGGTGCGGGTCAGTCGCAAGGACGAGGCGATCCGCATGATTGCCGGCCTCGCGGATCTGCTGCGCTACTCGTTGGATCATGCCGGCCGTCAGCGCGTGGCACTCGGCGAAGAGGTTGAAATGCTGACTCGCTACCTGGAAATCCAACAGACCCGGTTCCCGGACCGCATGTCGTTCTCGGTGACGGTCGATGCGGCGCTGCGGCAGGCGGCGGTGCCGATCCTGATCCTGCAACCGCTCGCGGAGAACGCCGTACGGCACGGTGTCGATCGCAGCGGCTCGATGAATCACGTCGAGGTTCGGGCGCGTCAGGTCGATGACCGCCTGGAGCTGGAGGTGCGCAACCGGGGCACCATCGCCTCTCCGGTGGTCGAGGGCATCGGCTTGCGGAATACACGAGAGCGCCTGCGCGCCCTGTACGGCAACGACGCGCGGTTCGAACTCACGCAGTCGGGCGAGCATGTGCTGGCGCTGTTGGACCTGCCCTTGGATCAGCGGGCGTGAGTCCGCTCGGCGCGACGCCGATACGCGTGCTGGTGGTCGACGATGAGCCATTGGCGCGCGAAAACATGCGCGTTCTTCTGGCCGCCGACCCTCAGGTCGAAACGGTCGGCGAATGTTCCGGCCCCGAGGCGGTGGCCATGATCGCCCGCTTCCGGCCCGACATCATGTTCCTCGATGTGCAGATGCCGGATCTTGACGGGTTCGCACTGCTGGACCTCGTCGGCCCAGATGCGGTCCCGGCTGTGGTGTTCGTGACGGCATACGATCGCTATGCGGTGCAGGCGTTCGAAGTGCGCGCGCTGGACTACATGCTCAAGCCCTTCACCGACCATCGGTTCGAAGCTGCGCTGGCGCGCGCGAAGGCGCAGGTTCTCACTCACCGCCAGTCCGCTCTGGCGGAAGCCCGCACCGGCGCGGCGCCGCCGGCGCGGGATCCTCTCCGCGCCCGCTTCCTGGTTCCGGGGCGGGACAAGAGTGTCGTGGTCGAAGCGGTCGAGATCGACTGGATCCGTGCCGCCGATTACTACGTGATCCTGCATTGCGGCGGTGTCAGCCATCTGCTGCGCGAGCGCATGGACGAGATGGAGCGGCAGTTGGATCCAGAGCAGTTCGTGCGCGTGCACCGGGGGGCGATCGTGAACCTGGCGCGGGTGCGGGAAATCCACCCGCTGTTCCGCGGCGGCTGCGAAATCAAGTTGGCCGACGGCACGATGCTGAAGCTGAGCCGCGATCGGCGCGCCGATTTCGAGGCACGCTTCGGGATACTCGGCGGACGTCGCTGATGCGCTCAGCGGCGGGCAAGGTTCGCCCCTCAGGCTGCCGATAGCCGCCCGCTCGCCGCCTCCCGCGACCGGTTCGCTGCCACCGGCCGCCGCTTCGCTGCCAATGAGTTGGCAGGTATCCCGTGACCGCCGAGGCTGAGCCGCGCTTGCCTTCGCCGATGTCGTTCCCAGGGCCGACTGCGCCCGGTGACGCCTACGCGCGGAGGCCGCGAAATCGCTGTGAGCCTGCTCGGCCTCCATCGTGGTGGCCCGGCCGCGCGTTACCGCGTGACGCATGTCGTTTGTCGATGTGCGGATGCCCCCACAAATCCGCCATGCCGGGGCCACTAAGCCATGGCCCACGCTCTCCGGAGGCTGCCTTGAAGCACTTGCTCGTCCGACAGTCACTGTTCCTCCCGCTCGCTGCGCTGCTGGTGCCTGCCTTGCTCGCGCTCGGCGTGCCGAATTACTCATCGATGACCCAGCATGTGAGCGAATTGCAGCTCCTGGACCATCCCATCGCGGGCCTGATGCGAGTTGCTCCAATCCTTTGTGGGATGTCGATACTCCTGTTCGGCATCGGCGCCTATCTCAGTGCACCGTCCCGGTTCGCGTTTACTGCCTTCGCTTCTGCAGCCGTGGCAGCGAATTTCATTTCCGCCGGTGTGTTCGTCAGTGGCGACCCGCTGCACGGTCTGCACGGCGTCGGATTCTTCATTCCGTTAGTGCCTGCCTGTTTCGCCGCCGAATCCGGTCTCGGCCGCAGCGTCCGGCAGATTTCCCTGGCTGTTGCGGTCGTGAGCATGGCCTATCTATGGTTGAACCTGTCCGATGTGGACCCCTTGCGCGGTCTCACCCAGCGGCTCGCCATCGTGCTCATCCTCGGGTGGTACTCCTTCGCCAGCTATCACCTGCTGCGGTCGATGGGCTCTCCCGACGGCACCGGGGCGAACGCGATTCGCGCTGAGCCCGTCGCGATCGGCAGCCAATAAGCCGCCTGTCCCGAGCCGTTGAAGCTCGCCGTCGCTCGCATCTCCATCTTTCACAACCCGCGCCACCCGCTGGTATTCCGGGGTGTCGCGTCTTCTGAGGCGCGCCACATGACTCGCTACCTGTTGCTCACGCTGCTCGCCATGACATCAACCGCTGGTGCAGTCGTCATCCGGGACGACGTCCCGGATTTACAGTATCGGATGGCCGAATCCGAGTTCCCGGCGCTGGCCGACCTGCCCGGTGAGGGCCACGGCGTCCTGATCGAGCCGCAGTGGGTTCTGACTGCTGCGCATGCAGTGACCTGGCAGAACGCGGTCGACGCGGTGGTGGTCGGCGGAACACCCCGCGCCGTGCGTCGCGTCGTTCTCTACCCGGGCTACAAGAAGCTGCCCCAGAGCCTGATCGACGCGATGATGAAGTCCGACGATCCCACGGCGGTCACGCGATTCCTGGCGTCGTCCGACGACATCGCACTCATCCAGCTGGCCCAGCCGGTTCACGATGTCGCACCCGTGCGGATTTACAGCGGCTCGGAACCGGGCCAGCTGATGCGCGTCATGGGACGCGGCGCGACAGGGAACGGCGCCGAAGGTCACTGCCCGCACGGCCCGAACCGGACCGACCTGCGCCATGGCTACAACCGCATCGACACCGCCGAAGGCCGATGGATCGGCTACAGGTTCGATCGGTCGCCGGACGCGCACCCGCTCGAGGCGGCGGCCGGCAATGGAGACAGCGGCGGGCCGATTCTGATCGCCGTCGGCAACGAGTGGCAGGTCGCAGGTATTACGTCGTGGAAGCTCGTCGAGGGCAGTGTGGCCAACTTCCGCCCGGGCCGTTATGGGCAGACCAACTACGGTGTGCGGCTGGCGCACTACCGAGAGTGGATCGCGGACACGATTGCGGCGGGCGGAGCCGCCGAAGCGGCGCGTTGATCAGCGAGGCACTGCAGCCGATCACGCGGCGCGGCCTGGGACCGCGTGTTCGCTCCTGCCTGGAGCGGACGCGCACTGTCCAATTGCTGGAGGCTCCCCCCTACAAAGTGATGTGCGATTCAGGCCGCTGCGGACGCCGGGACCGCCAGCAGCCCGTTCCCAGACTGCGCTTTCCATCGCCGCATCAGCAGGACCGCGGTGGCGTCCACGAGCACCGCGAAGATGCTCGCCTCCGGGCCGAAGTCTCGACCCGCAAACCATTGCGGTCTGCCGGTCAGCTCGGGCAGCAACCATCCCGCGTGCTCGGCGCCGCTCACGTCGAAGCCGAGTACAGAACCCTGGGCCCAGTGCCAGCCGAAGTGGATGCCGATCGGCAGGGCAAGTCGCCCGGTGCGCGGATACGCGAGGCCGAGCAGGACAGCACCCAGTGCGGTGTCGACGGTGGCGACCACGCAGGCCGTGCCGTCGAGGCCGGGGTTGCCCCCCCCGTGCGCGACAGCAAACAGCCCGGCGCTGACCGCGATCGCCGCGAGGGCCCCGACGCCGTCGATGAGGCGTTGGAAGACGAAGCCGCGAAACAGCAACTCCTCCCAAAGCACCACCCAGGCCCCCGATAGGAGCGACGTCAAGCTCCAGTCCGCATTGAGGCGGACGTGCGCGCCCCCGGTGGCCACGATGAGCCCAGCGACCAGGAGCATCAGGGCGGCTCCGAGCCCAACCCCTATGGCCGCTTCCCTCATCCACCCCGCGGTGGAATGGAGGCCGACGTCCACGATGGCTTCGCGTCTCGCCCGCAGGCAGCCCCCAGTCACCGCCGGGAGAAACAGAAAAGGAAGCGGCGACAACGCGAGGCCGTCGACGGCCTGTTGCTTGAGCGTTCTGGAGACGAGGCAGTAGGCAGGCTTGCGAGGAAGACTGCGAGGAACACCAGGATCCACCAGCCATTTCGAATCGACCCGTTCGGACTTCTGAAGACGTGCTTCATGGGGTCCGTTCCTTCGGCTGACGGACCGAAGAAGGCAGTGGCTGCGAGCGGCGTTCATAGTTCGTCCCGCCATGCGACATACGGCATACGACTCGCACGGCCCCGGCGTTGAACCCTGCGCCGGCTAAGACCGCTCGATTCACACACGTCCGCTCTCGACCTAAAGCGACATACTCCTCAGCAATCCCCAAGTTGGTGTAGCCATGGTCGCGACAACGCTGGTGCGTCGACTGGAAGTCGATCCTGCTTCCCATCCCAGGGGGCAGCCGCACATCAGCTCGGCCAGCGGCCTGGCCATCATTGGCGGCTGGTTCTACTTCGTCGCCGATGACGAGAACCACCTGATCGCAGTGCCTGCAGATGACGTCGAAGCCGGGGTCTTGCAGATGCTGCCGCTCGGGGACGAACGGCTGCCGGACGACGACGCGGAACGCAAGCGCCGGAAGAAGGATCTGGAACTGGTGTTCGACGTGCCCGCGGGTGCAAGCGCACCGCGGATGCTCGTCGCGTGGGGTTCGGGATCGCGCCCTTCGCGCGATGTCGGCTACGTGATGGCACTCGCGGCGGACGGGAGCCTCGAAGGCAGCCCGGGGCGTGTGTGTCTGGCGCCATTGCACGACCTGCTGCGCCGCCACACGGCCGAGTTGAACATCGAGGCCGGGCTGGTGGTCGGCAGTGAGCTGCATCTGTTCAGTCGAGCTAGCGCGAAAGCGCCGTCGAACGGATGGTTTCGCATCGGCCTGGACGCAGTCATCGAGTTCCTGCTGGGCGACGACGGCTCCTCGCAGGTACCCGCCGTCCGTTTCGCGGAGCTGGACCTGGGGCGGATGGGGGGCGTACCTCTCGGCATCAGCGATGCGACCGCGCGCGAGGACGGAGGATGGCTGCTGAGCGCCTCGGCGGAACACACGTCGGACGCGTATGACGACGGCAAGGTCGAGGGCAGCGTTTTGCTGGCGTGTGCGCAGGGCGGACACATCACATGGCGCGCGCAGTTGGATGGCCACCACAAGGTGGAAGGCATTGCGTTCGACGGGCAAGGCGCGCTGTGGATGACCACCGACGATGACGCACCCGACGTGCCGTCGCAGCTGCGCCGCCTGTCATGGCCGCCATCAGGATTCGCCGGGTAGAAGCCGCCGTGGCGGTCGCCCTGAAGGGCGCGCTCTAGCGTGCCTTGCCAGCACTGGCCTGTCCCGATGTGGGAGTTGAATCCATTTGAAGGGATGCATCCAAGCGACGTATTCCTTCAAAAAGAGGGCGCTTGATTAAACGTTACTCCCGGCCTGTTGTCGCTTTAGCCAGCGCCATCTTTTCTCGCCTGCCTGGCCTCGATGGCCGGCGCGGTCCCGGCGACATTGCCCGACACGGCGGCGGGCAGGCTCGCGGAGGAGCTGATCCACCACGTGAATGCCGATAAGCCCGAACAGATGCGCCGGCGGGCGCCGACCATTCTGTCTGCGGACGTCGCCCTGTCGGACTAGGCGGGCTTCGTCCAGAAGCTCGTGGTGGAGACGCGCGATAGCGGCGGCGTGGACGTGCTGGACGTGCGTCTCCGTCAGCCCGCGCATTCGTGGAGAGCGCGAGACGATCCGAGCGGAAACGGCGCGCTGGTTCCGAACGTTCCAGGTCGATGCTCGCACACCGCTGTCCAGGTCAACGGTGTCGACGCGATAAGCCCCTTGGCGACGTGTCCGCTTCTCGCCCGAAGCGGAGGTGGGCCAAGGCCCTGAAGTCCAGTCAGAGACCGTAGTCTCGACCGGGCCGTCAGCTACGTACTCGGGCCTCGGCCTTGCTTGAAGACAGATTTCCTGCCGACTGAGCTGCTCTTCTTCGCAGTCGGCTGGCCCAGCCCAGGTATGAGGAAGTCCGTAGCGCTCTGGCCCCGCTTCGTCCTGTCGGCAAGCCATCTCGGCATTCGACCGCGACCAGACCAGGTATTCCGCTTGTTGTCCGGATCGCGGTACTTCACCGCGACCTTCGGTCGTTTCCGTCGCCTTTGGGAAGGCTTGACGATCGGGGAACTAGGATGAAAACCAATGAGTTCTTCGATCGCGTAGCCCTGAGAGACAGCAAACGCGGCCAGCTCTCTACGAACGACTGCGGGAGGTCGGCGGTCGCGCAGCCGCTTTTTCCGTTGCTCGGCCGCGGCGAGTAGTGAATCCAGCTCGCGAAGGCTGAGCGTCTCAATATCGATCTTCATGGCGCTGAGCGTTGGGCCGCGCCCGGAGCCTGTCAAGGGCCCTGGAAGAGCCCATCAGACGATCGCTGCGAGGGAGGGCGACCTCCACCACTGAACCTCTCTGCCGGTTGGGCGCGCGAGCCGACACGACTGGCTCAGAGGCGGCTGCCCCCCGACCCCTCGCGGGCATTGCCAACTCAACGGAAAAGCACATTTTTCTCGGCGCCTTTGGCTGATCAGACTGGCTGCCTACAGTCCCTCCAGCTTGGTTAGCCTCCTGCTGGACAGCCGCACCGGCTGCTTCAAGTCTTCGCATGCACGCCTGACCTGATGCCCGCTAGACAGGAGATGTCTGCCGGCTTCGGCGGGTGATGGTCGATACCCGACGTCCTGGAAACTGCTGGGTCGCGCGCCTATCCATGCTCAGTCAACGCGATGAGAAACACACTCGCGGCGCGGAACCTTGCGGAGCTGCGCTGGCAGTTCGTAACCGCTCATGTCCGGAGGGCGGATGTCCCGAATGAAGACATCCGATGCATCACCTCCGACAAGTTTCGACAAGGCCGCCCGTGCATCTGCGGGCGCTTCGACAGCGTTTCCACTGAGCCGCAGCAGGTTGGCCAAGGTGGTCAGCGCAGCGACGTCGTCGTTAACGATCGGCAGCGGTAACCCGGCATCTGAATGGTCTGCTTGGCGAATTGGCCTGGCAACGGCCTCCACGTTGTCCGTGAGGGGGCGTAACCCGGAACCGGCGTCCCGGATTCAGCTCTGGGCTTTCGCTTAGGACCCGCCCCAACGCACGTGCACCGGATTGGGCACAAGCGACACGCCGATGCCAAGGCCACCTTGAGTCCGATCTCGAGTCCGCCCGGCCTGTGCGACCAGGTCGGACACGTGTGGGATCGTGTCGGGCGCCGACCTGGCGCCGCCATCACCGATGCTGAGCGCGGCTGGCCACCGGCGCTGCTCAGATCGGCCTCGATGCTTTCTTGCTGCGTGGACTTCGCCGCGCTGCTCAGCAGATTCGTGATGACCCGCACCCGCCAGGGACGTCGCCGCTCACTGGAACGGGCTCGTTTCCGTCCGGGTCCCGAGTTCATGGCGGCGGGGCTGGATCGATACACGTGACTGCCAAGAACTTCACCTGCAGAAAGCGCTGCGCGTGGCTCCAAAGTCCGACGGCAGGCGCAATGGTTCCGGACCTACGGCCCAAACCGCGTGCCTCGATGTTGCTCAGGCGGCGACGGTCGCGAATCCTCGCAGCATCCGACCACAACACCTCCCATGGCCCTGTTCACGCCTCCCCCCGCTGCTGGGCTGGCTTTCGCGCTTCCGCTGCCTGAAGGCCTGACGTGCAGCGCCGTGGTCGGTCTTGCAGAGGAACTCGACCGCCATTCGTCAGCCACCGCGGCGGCGCTGTGTGGGTTCGAGCGCAGTCTGTCCTTCATCGCCTACGAAATGCTGGACCGTTACGACGCCGACCTCGAGGAGCACCTGGCCGCGTGGTATATCCAGCCGCTGACAGGCAATGATTCGCACCTCTCCGAGGCACACTGCAGCCATGTACTTGCGCTGGTGTCAGCTCTGGACGAGCGTGTGCGCACCGCGCCGTCATGGGCTGATCCGGCCGATTGTCTTAGGGCGGCCGCAGGTCGATTGTCCGAACTCTGTGCGCGCCTCTACGCGGCGGCAGCAAAGGCTCATGCGGCGGCGCTTGCGCTGCTGGCCCGCGAATCGTCGAGGGTGCACTAGGTCGGAAGGGCGGTGAGCGGACCCGCGGTATACGCTGATCGTGATACGCCTCGGTTTCAGCCGCCACAGACGAGTCCTTGGTGCTAATCGGACCCAGTCTGCTTCTTGCCCGAAGCCGGCATCCGCAGCAGAGCGACGATCCCAATATGCCCGGCGCGGCTCAACCGGGCCGTAGCGGGAGCGGTAGATCCGGAAGGCCTTCATGCCTCGTCTGACGCTCCCGCTGGCACGCGATCGTCGAGAGGGCCGATCGGGAACACTGGCGAACAGGCCAATCACGGCCCGCGATGGGGCTGTCTGCCATCCACGCAGATCCTTCAAGTTGAGTGACCTGACCACCTGCAACTCGGGACCGAGGAAACGGCGGGCCCTGCTCGACCTGCTCATCTAGCAGACCTGAGTCATTGGTGGCGCCCTCTTGGCCTCGAACGGCCGAGTGAGAGCGTGGAACCGCGGCGCGGTGTCCATCACCGGCTTTGACGAGGTCGACATCATCGGCGAGTCGATCTAGATGCTCTTTATCGTTGAAGACCGGGAGCGTCGAACGGACGAACATGGGCTGCGAATGGCCGCAGAGACCTGGCATGCGAAGACGAGCGCTGGCACGTCCATAAGGACAGCGCACAGGTCTGGACCGGCGCGGTATCGAAGCCCTTGAGCCGCTGCGCGGCATCGAAAAGGAGCTCGATCCGGCGCGTTTCGTACGGATGCAGCGCAGCTACATTGCCAACCTGTGCTGCATCGTCCAGATCGAACCTTCTAACAACGGCGACGCCCGCGTGTTGATTCGCGGGTGCATCAAACATGAAACACGTCACTGCACGTGATCTGCACCTCTGAGCGCGCGCTCTAAGCTAGTTTTTCGGCGGTGCACCCGCGGCGCGCATCGCATGGCCGGCCTCCACTTGCGATGGAGGTCATGACGCTGGTCGTTGCCCGGGTACGCCCTCACTGCACGTCGCCGTGAGGTCCCCCACGACTGAGGACACCGACATGAGAACGACGTTGGCTGCAGTATTGCTGAGCTTCGCATCCTTGACCGCACATGCTGCCGAGCCTGTCTCCGTGTCGAGCACTTATGTCGAACTCGATCCGATGAGTTTCGATATCAGCGGGACCAACGCGTGGCAGGCGGTGACGTTCACGAACAATACGGCGTCGCGGATCCCCATCTACGGCCTCGCGTGGAACGGGCCGTTCGACTTCAACTACCGTTGTGGCGCGGACGGCAACAGCCTGGATCCGTACGGCAAATGCACGCTGTGGGTATACATGAAGGAGAACGCGGGCACGCCCGCTGGATATCACGCGGGCGAGGTCGCTTTCCGGGTTGCGACCGGCAACATCGAGGTCGACTTGGCCGGCTTCGTCTATTCGCTGTTTCCGAAAACAGGCACCAAGAATCTGGTGGACTCGTTGACCACATTGGGGCTGCCCGCCGCGTCTGTAGACCGTCTGCGACCGCCCGCGGTGACGGCGAAGAAGTACATCTGGGACGCCTATGCCAGCAACGACAAGAACGCATGCGCCTACGTTCGTACCTTCATCGATCGTGCTGAGCAGGAGGCCGCTGCTAACCGCATCACTGACTGGGAGGCGCTTGTGCTGATCAAGCAGGCTCAAGAAGTCCTGACCCAGGTGCGCTGCTGCAACCGATGAGATCGACGCCGATCGCGCGGATCACGGGCTTTTTGGGAAATACCGGTGCGCTTATGCGACCAAGCAGTGGGGCGACCACGCTCCACTGCTTGGGTTCGCTGCGTTTTCACACTCCGCTCGAGGCATCCCCAAGTGGGGTGCGCCGCTGCTGTTGGCGATAAGCCGCTTGTCGGTACTCACCCACGCCGATGCCGGTCGCCGTGGAGAACATTCGCTGGAAGTGGGACGGCGAGTACGCGGCCAACGCGGCCAGTTGCTTGATGTCGATTGGCTCGTCCAGGTGGGCGTCGATGTGGGCGAGCGCACGCTGCAGGCGCGCGTGCGGGGAGGTCGGCGGCGCATTCGGATCCATTCGCACAAGGTACGCACGCGCCGGCTCCGACGCCTGATCAAACGTGCTCACATCGATGCCTCGCTTCTGCTCGCTGCTGCAGCGGCGCGCGCGCGTGCGGCGGGTGGTCCACAAGCCGCAGTTCTCCGGCGCAGGGCAGCAGCGTCGGCCTCGCGCTTGTGCATCGCGCTCGCGGTGGTCCTCATCAGACCCGGCGCCGGTGCACGCGAACCTCAGTCGTGCCGCCGGGTCAGGGGAACACGTCGGTCGCTCAACCCAGCGGGCGGCGTGCCAGGTCGATCGCCATCGCGGCGGTGCAGAGCGCGCCGCCGACAATACCCATCGCCAGTGCAATGTCTGCCGACGCAGGATCGGTGGCGAGGGCATTGGTCGGTATCAGCCAGGGAAAGTACGGACCGAGCTCCGAGCCCGTCGCCGCAACCGCCACAAACGTGCCCCCGATGCCGAGCGCCAGCGGCGGGACGAAACTTCTCCACCGCAACGCGGCCCAGAGCTGGATCGACACCAGCAACCAGGCACTCGCATAGATGCGTGACAGCACGCCCAGCAGTTCGCTCCACGCGATCGGGCCCGTGAGGGCCCGCCCCGGCGTGACGGCGTCGCTGACATAGCCCAGCAGCGGTGCGAGCAGCGCGAGCAGCGCCGTCATTCCGGCGCACAGCAGCATCACGGCGCACGCCTTCGCGAAAAAGATGTGCCTGCGCGGAATCGGAAGCGCGAGCAGATGGCTCCACAGGCGCGGGCCGTGCTCCATCTGCGCGGCCAGGACAGTCAGCGCGGTGACTGTCATCGGCAGCATGAAGTACGCCCAGGTTGCTGCGTTGCCGAGCAGGTACATGCGCCACGGCGTGTCGCCGCCGCCGTGCCGATTGAAGATTAGCGCCATGAGGACCGCGACCGTCGCCGGCGCGATGATGCACAGCACAAGCGCCAGCGAGCCGCGCAGCTTGGCGAATTCGGCGCGCACGCAGCGCAGCAGGGGGCGGTCAGGCGGGGACGCGAGCATCGCCGTGGTCTCCGGTGGCATCGTGAAAGAGGGATTCGAGCCGCAACGTGCCCGAGCTCAGCCCGTGCACGGGGATGCCGTGTCGCACAAGCAACGCGTTGACGTCGGCCGCGCTCGTCGCGTGTTCGCAACCGGGCAGCACAAGCCGAGCTCCGTCGACGCGCGCCGTGATCCCGGCCTCGCGGAGAAGCGCAGCGGCTTGCTGCGGTTGCGTCGTCTCGATCTCGATCTCGATCGCCGTTCGGTGTTGTTGTCTCAGCTCTTCGACCGGCGCTTGAAGGATGAGTCGGCCTTCGTGCATGAGCCCGACGTGGGTAGCGATCTGGTCGATCTCGCCCAGCGCGTGGCTCGACACGAACACGGTCACGCCCTCGCGCGCGGGCATCTCGCGCAGCAGCCGCCGCATGTCACGCACGCCGCGCGGGTCGAGGCCATTGGTGGGCTCATCGAGGACGAGCAGCCGGGGGCGCGCGAGCAGGGCGCGGGCGACCCCAAGGCGCTGGCGCATCCCCAGCGAGTAATCGCCGACGCGTCGGTCGGCATCCCCGGTGAGATCAACGATGTCGAGCGCGCGATCAACCGCCGATCGCGGCAGGCCGAGCAGGTCGGCAGTGAGCCGAAGATTGCGCCGTCCGCTGAGGTGGCCGTACTGGCCCGGCGTTTCCACCATCGAGCCGATCAGGCAGGCGGCGCGCCGGCGCTCGACGAGCGCGTCGAGGCCATGGATCTCGATGTGGCCGGCGCTCGGGCGCAGCAGGCCCAGCAGCATGCGAATGGTCGTGGTCTTGCCCGCGCCGTTGCGACCGAGGAAACCGTAGACGGCGCCTGCCGGCACGTCGAGGTCGACGTCCTGCACCGCGTGCACGCGATCGAAACTGCGGGTGAGCTTGCGGGTGTGGACCGCCGGTTCCATGTTCGGCCTCGTTGCGCTGTAGTATTTAAGTTATTCCTAAATAAATTTAACCGCAACTTAAATTATGGACGCTGGATCCCGTTCTTCGCCTCAGCAGCACAGCCGCTGGTTGACCCGCGTGGCCGACTTCATGCTCGCCGGCACCGTGGCCGCGCTCGTGCTGCCTACGCTGTTCGTGCTGACTCAGGTTCCACCTGCGCAGGTCCTGCGGGGCGAGCTCATCGTGCATTGGCTCGCGCCGGTGCCTTACCTGGTCGCGGTATTCGCGATCCGGCAGGCATTTGCTGCCTACGCGCGCGGCGGTGTGCTCGGCGAGGTCATGGTCCGCGCCTGTCGAAACGCGGGCGGGGCGCTGGCGATCGGGGCCGGCATCAGCGCGTTCGGGGTGCCGCTGCTCGTGCGCTGGTTCGCGACCCCCGCCCACCCGATGTCGCGCACGGTGATGGTGTTCGACGTGGCCTACGTCGCCATCGGGGTCGTCGGGCTTGCGCTGGTGCTGCTGGGCGGCCTGATCCGGCGCGTGATCGACGTGCAGGAGCGTGTGCACGCGCTCGGACACGAGCTCGAGGAATTCGTCTGATGCCGGTGGTCGTCCGGCTCGACGAGGTGCTCGCCGCGAAGCGGGTAACGGCAAAGGAACTGGGTCGCCGAATCGGCCTCAGCGAGACCCAGCTGTCGCTGTTGCGCACCGGCAAAGTGCGCGGGATGCGCTTTTCGACGCTCGCCGCACTGTGCGCCGTCCTGGAATGCACGCCGGGCGATCTGTTGTCCTATGAGCTCGATCCGGCCGACGCCGACCGCGCCCACGGCGGCCCTGGGGACTAGACCCCCCGTAGCGCAGGGCTGCCGCGCCGTGCGATTGCGGGCCCCCCGGTTCCCGCGCATCGATCCCCACGCTTGCGCTGGCCGGCGTGCTGCCGTCGCGCACGCTCGCCGTCTCCCGCGTCTGCCTTCCTCTAGGCCCCACCGCCTAAAATGACCGCCGCGAACCCGCGCCACCGGATCCACCCATGCTGCGACTGACCGACCTCAAGCTGCCGCTCGACCACCCCGAGGCGGCGCTGCGCGAGGCGATCCTGGCGCGGCTGGGCATCGCCGCCGACGAGCTGGCCGGCTTCACCGTCGCCAAGCGCAGTTACGACGCGCGTCGGCGCGGCGCGATCGTGCTGATCTATTCCGTCGACGTCGACACCCCGCGCGAAGCGGACATCCTCGCGCGCCTGCAGCTCGATCCCGAGTCGACCGAGTTCGCGCGCGACGGCGACACCGGCCGCGGCACGCTGACAAAGGTCGGGCCCACGCCCGACACCTCGTACAAGTTCGTCGCCCGCGCACCGGCCCATCTGCCACTGCGCCCGCTGGTGATTGGCATGGGCCCGTGCGGGCTGTTCGCCGGTCTCGTGCTCGCGCAGATGGGCTTTCGTCCGATCATCCTCGAGCGCGGCAAAGCCGTGCGCGAACGCACAAAGGACACTTGGGGCCTGTGGCGCAAGAAAGTGCTCAATCCCGAGTCGAACGTGCAGTTCGGCGAGGGCGGTGCGGGCACGTTCTCCGACGGCAAGCTCTGGAGCCAGATCAGCGATCCGAAGCATTACGGGCGCAAGGTCATCGACGAGTTCGTCAAGGCCGGTGCGCCCGAGGAGATCAGCTATGTGAGCAAGCCGCACATCGGCACGTTCCGGCTGGTGTCGATGGTCGAAGAAATGCGCGCGACGATCGAGTCGCTCGGCGGCGAGATCCGCTTCAGCCATCGTGTCGATGATCTGCTCATCGACACCGACAGTGTCGGCGCGCGGCAGGTGCGCGGTGTCGTCCTCGACAGCGGTGAGCAGCTGCGCGCCGATCACGTCGTGCTCGCGCTCGGCCACAGCGCGCGCGACACGTTTGCGATGCTGCACGAGCGCGGCGTGTTCCTCGAAGCGAAACCTTTTTCGATCGGCTTCCGCATCGAGCACCCGCAATCGCTGATCGATGCCGCCCGCTTCGGCCCGCAGGCCGGGCACCCGCTGCTCGGCGCGGCCGATTACAAGCTCGTGCACCACTGCCGCAACGGCCGCTCGGTCTACAGCTTCTGCATGTGCCCCGGCGGCACCGTAGTCGCCGCGGCAAGCGAGCCCGGCCGCGTGGTCACCAACGGCATGAGCCAGTACTCGCGCAACGAGCGCAACGCAAATGCGGCGATCGTGTGCGGCATCACGCCGGAGGACTACGCGCCGTACGGTGAGGGCCCGCTCGCCGGCATCGCGCTTCAGCGGCATTGGGAGGCGCGCGCCTTCGAACTGGGCGGCGGCGAGTACGAAGCGCCGGGCCAGCTCGTCGGCGATTTCATCAAAGGCCGCGCATCGAACGAGTTCGGTGCGGTGCTGCCTTCGTACAAACCCGGCGTGCGCCTGGGCGATCTCGCGCCCTCGTTGCCGGACTATGCGATCGCAGCGATCCGCGAAGCGTTGCCCGCATTCGAAAAGCAGATCCGCGGGTTCTCGATGCACGATGCGGTGCTGACCGGCGTGGAAACGCGCACGTCGTCGCCGGTGCGCGTCACGCGCGGCGACGACGGCCACAGCCTCAACACGCGCGGCCTGTTCCCGGCGGGCGAGGGCGCGGGGTATGCCGGAGGCATCCTGTCGGCTGGGGTGGACGGCATTCGCACGGCGGAAGCTGTTGCCCTGGATATCGTGTCTCGCATGTGACGCATCCTGATTTGTCGAGCAACGCGTAGCACGCAGTTTCTGCACTCGAGCAAGCTGGAACCCGTGCAACCCGCACGCAACGTCCGCTCCGATTGCACGCGTTATTCGTGCTTTGTCGATTTCTTGCGCGCTGCATTGGTGACGCAGTGCAGGCAGGCATCAGCCGCGGCCCACGCATGACATGCAAGAGTCGAAGCGGCGCCAAAGTCCTCATCGACGCCGGACCGTCGACGGCCGCCTTGCCGGCAGCGCCGAGGAACTTCGCCGCGTCCGGTAGGTCAACTAAAGACCCTCCGCGTAAGAAAGGAATCACGTGCACACCAAGGACAAGGCAACACGCCGATCCGCGCAACTTCGCGAAGTCCTGTCGCTGCTCGGCCTGGTGGGCCTGATGTTCGTCGCGCGCTCCTCGTTCGCGAACCACTACGTGGTGCCGACGGGTTCGATGGAAGGCACGCTCGTGCCCGGCGACCGGGTGGTTGTCGACATGTCGGCGTACGGGCTCCGAGTGCCCTACACGGAGATTGTCCTGGTCGAGCGCGATACGCCGACGCCCGGGGACGTCGTGCTGCTGCCGTCGCCTGCCGATGGCACGCGCCTGATCAAGCGCGTCGTTGGCGCGGCCGGCGACCACGTCGCGATTCGCGACGGACACCTCATCCTCAATGGCAAGCCGGCTGCGCTGGACGCCGCGGGTCGTGTCGAGCGGATCGGCCGCCAGCAGGTGCCGGTCAAGTTGGTGTCGGGAGGCGGACCGGACGTTGAACTCGTCGTGCCACCTGGCCACGTCTATGTCGTGGGCGACCATCGCGGGAGCAGTTTCGACAGTCGGATGTTCGGCCTGGTGCCGCAGACATCGGTGTATGCCCGCGCGCAAGGGGTGTTCTGGCGGTCCGGAGAAGGCCCGGTCTGGAAGGACCTGCATTGAGCTGATGGCGACGCCGCTCGACGGTCCGTCTCGTGCGCCCCGTTGCAGACGAAGAAAGCCGGCGGACCCCGATGAGTCGAGCCTGCTTCTGGAGAACAGCGCAGGCCGCTGCCTGGGCGGTCCCGCGCAAATTGTCGGACGCATACGCCGGCCCGTTCCGGCGCGCGCCCGAGTGCGGGAACGCGCCCATTGGGGGGGGCGTTCTCGATCAAGGGATTGCTTGATGCTCCCGCGCCCGCCACTCGAGCCGACGTTGCCGCGTTGAAGCATCTGCTCAACGCTGGGCGAGCGTCGTCCGACTGCGCGACAGCGTCGCGACCGCGCGACGCGTTACGCGCCGATCGCGTTTGAAGAGGGTGCAGCGCTAGTCGAGTTTATCCAGCAGCGTATCGAACGAACGGATGTCCGCTGGCTTCGTCAGGTGGTGATCGAAGCCGGCCTGTTCCGACTTCGCGCGACCGGCCGGCATTCGCCGGCCGGTCGCTGCGACAAGCACCGGGTGCTTGAGTTCGGGTGCCCGCGCCCTTAATGGACTGTCGGGCGCGACGGGCCCGCTTCGCTTGCCTCCAGGAAGAACCGGACCATTTCTGCCGACGCGTCCGGCCCCTTCGGGTCGGTGTACGCGCCGTCGGGATGGCCGCCGCTCCAGGCATGCCCGGAGCCGTGCACGGTCCAGCGTTCGATGCGGGCGCGTCCGGCTGCGTCGGTGAAGATCTCTCGGTTGTAGCTGTGTCCATCGAGGACGCGCCCCTGTTCGGACACGCCGTCGAGCTTGCCACCGGCCGACTGCCGGACCAGCGCGTCGGCGTTCACCGGGTTCACCACGTGATCGTGGTCGCCCTGGAACACGATCATCGGCACCGGCAGTGCGGGCACCGGCTGTTCCGGGCCGGACTTGTGGAAGCCGCGGCCCGTCAGCGTGGCGAGTGCGGACGGCGCGCTGTGTGCGCTCAGGTACGGCGTGCCCGAATGGACTCCGATCGCTCGGAACAGGGTGGGGCAGGTGTGGCCCAGGATTGCCGCCATGCTCGCGCCAGCGGACAGGCCCGCCACGAAGATCCGGTCGGGGTCGACCCGATGCGTGGACATGATCTCCCGCGTGATGCCGGCCAGGATCGACGGCTCGCCTTCATTCGCGGTCTGATGATCCGGGCGGTACCAGTTCCAGCATTTCGCGCGGTTTTCGCCCACCGTCTGCCGCGGATAGGCGACCAGGAAGCCGAGACGGTCCGCAAGCACGTTCATGCGAGTGCCGAGCGCGAAGTTCTCCGGCGTGTGCGCGCAGCCGTGCAGCATGACGATCAATGGCATCGCGCGACCGGCCTCGGCGTACCCGACGGGGCGATAGAGCCGGTACTCGCGCTCACCGCGTGCGTTTCGATACGTGGCGTGCAGGAATTCGCCCAGTCCGCCCGCAGTGTCTTCGCGATCGCCGGCGGCGTACGACGCCTCGTCGAGCTCGACATCGGCAGCTGCGCCGCAGTGCAGGCTGAGCTGGCCCTCGTCGTCGTCGATCATGTGCGACGACGCACGCGCGGTGTCGTCGCCCAGCGGTGCGCCTTGACTTGCGTTGGGTGACGTCACGCGTGACGGGGCAGCGCTGTCGTCCAGCGCGATATTCGGCTTGGCAGGGGATGTCATGGGCGCTCCGGGTCATTTTCGTTGCAGTGCAGCATACGGATCGCCGATTAATTGCCGTGACAGTTCGCGTGAGATGCGGGTTAAGTCATCTCGAGCGCGCAATAGCGCGTGTGTTTGGGTTTGCGCCGCATGAGTCGCAGGGCCGCCTCCAGGGGCGTTACTTGGGCGAGCTTGCTGCGTGCGTGATACGCAAGTCGTGTGGATGCAAGTTCATGGCTGCTGCAGCAGCCTCGCCTTCTCGCGGACCGTCCTGCGGCTGCTGGGAGTCGCGCATCGGATTGTGCGGTGGCGGTGCGCCATCAAGGGCTGCCTGTTGGATCGATCCGCGGCGCGACGCAATCCCTCTTGCCGCGCCACGATTCGCCCCCGCGTAAACGCGTTGCAGCGGCATGCAAGCCGATAAGAAAGGAATGCTCAAGGCCCTGCAATTCGCTGATCGGCGCACGCGTGGTGACCGCACAAGACGGAACCAACGACGGCTGCACGCATTGCGTCACCGCGGCATCGACAGGCTGCTTGAGGCACGCAACGTACAATCGCCGGTTCCGCCCCTTGCGGGTGCGCCGCGTCGTGCACCGGCACCGTTCACGGAGAACCCCATGTCCCAGCGATACCCGCCCGTTACGATCATCGGCGCCCCCACCGACATTGGCGCCGGCCACCGCGGCGCGCGCCTTGGACCGGATGCGCTGCGCATTGCCGGCCTGCACGAGGCGCTCGTCGGCCGCAGTGTCGACGTGATCGATCGCGGCAACCTCGTTGGCCCGCAAAATCCGTGGCTCGACGCCGTTGACGGCTATCGGCATCTGGCCGAGGTGGCCGAGTGGAACCGCATCGTCATGGAGGCCGTGTACGCGGAGCTGAGCATCGGCCGCATGCCGGTGATGCTCGGCGGCGACCACTGCCTGGGCCTCGGCTCGATCACCGGCGTCGCGCGCCACTGCCGCGAGACGGGCAAGAAGCTGCGCGTGCTGTGGCTCGATGCGCATGCGGACTTCAATACCAGCCAGGTCACGCCGTCGGGCAACATCCACGGCATGCCCGTGGCGTGCCTGTGCGGGCTGGGCCCTCAGCCGCTCACGCACCTCGGCGGCGATGCGCCGGCGATCACGCCCGACGTCGTGAAGCAGATCGGCATTCGATCGGTGGATCCGGGTGAAAAGCAGCTCATCAAGGAGTACGGGCTCGACGTCTACGACATGCGCTACATCGACGAGGTCGGCATGCGGCGCGTCATGGAAGAGGCGCTCGAGGGGCTGGACGAGAACACGCACCTGCACGTGAGCTTCGACGTCGACTTCCTCGACCCGCTGATCGCGCCCGGCGTGGGCACGACGGTGCCCGGCGGGCCGAACTACCGTGAAGCGTCGCTGGTGATGGAGATGATCGCCGACACCGGGCGCATGGCCTCGCTCGACATCGTCGAACTCAACCCCGTGCTCGACACGAAGAACGCAACGGGCCTGCTCGCCGTCGACCTGGTTGAAAGCCTGTTCGGCAAGTCGACGCTGATGCGTGACTGAGCGAACGAGCGAATGAGCACTTCAGCGACTGCCGCGCTGGCGCCGGATCAGGGTGCGGCAGTGCGTGTGCGGCGTGGAAGCGGCCCCGGACGCGGCTGAACACGCGCAAATGCACTTGTGCGGGTCGTGGTCAGGTTGCACATCGGCTTCACGGTTGCTCGCGTCTCATGACAGTGCAGGCGCAGTGCAAGCGTGTCCTGGCGAATCTGTCCCGGGGCCCAGCCCCAACCCCGTGCGAATCGAAGGAGATTGCAATGAAGCGAGTGATCGGAATGATGTTCGTGGCCCTGTTGTCGATGGGCACCCTCACTGCGTGCAACACGATGGCCGGCCTCGGTGAGGACGTCCAGCAGGCAGGCGACGCGCTGCAGGACGAGGCGATCGCCTGCAAGGAAGGTGAGCGCCTTGTCGGCGAGGAGTGCATCGCCGACCAGATCGACTGAGCGCCTGCAGAACCCGATGCGGTCGCGATCGATGCGGCCGTGTACAAGGCAGCGCTCCAGCGAGAGCTGGAATGAAGAGGGGCCGGCACATCGCCGGCCCCTCTTGCGTTGCTGCGGTGGTTACCAGCGCCGCGGCGGATCGGGTACGAAGCCGCCGGGGAACGCCTGCGGCCCGTAGCGACGGCGGTCGTAGTGGCGGTCGTATCGATGCTCGTCGTAATGCTGCGGCACGATGCCGCGTGCAAGAAGCGCCCGCTCGTCTTCGTAGCGAAGCTGCGTGACCTGCACCGGATGCCGGCTCGCACGCACGAAGCCGGTGCGGCGCACCGGTGCGTACTCGCGGTAGCCGTGGCCGGTGCCAATCGACTGCGCCCGCGAGCCGGCCATTTCCGGCGCGTCGGCGGGCGCCGGCGCCTGTGCCGGCTGGCCCTCGGCCTGCGCTTCGGGCGCCTGCGCTTCAGACGCCTGCGACTGCGCGATCGGCCGCTCCCGGTAGCCGCCGACACGCGGTGGCGCGTAGTAGCGACGCGCTTCCTCGAACACCGCCACGCCGATCACGCCCACATCGTACGGACGCCCCGTGCGCGCGGCATAGCTGTCGCGCGGGTCGCTGAAATAGAACTGCGCGACGTCGCGCATCGACTTGCGCCAGCCGGCGACTTCGGTGCTCTGCCACGGTTCGAGCACGTAACCGCCCTGGTCGACCGCCGCGCTGTCGCCGGACATGGCGTTGACGCCGTCGACGCTGAGCACGACGAGCACGCGCTCGGGGCTGTGGTTGGTCAGGCGGACGGCATAACGGTGGCCCGGCGTACCCGGCACCCAGCGCTGGCCGCGGTGCAGGTACTGCGGCAGCACGTAGCCTCGGTCACGGTCGACGAGGTCGACCTCGACGGGGCCGCTGTCGTAGTGGCCGCGCGCGAATGCGGCGGCGGAGGTCAGCAGCAAAGCGGCGGCAGTAATTGCGGCGAACGCGGTGCGGCGCGGTGTCATCGGGAAAGCTCCGTGGTGGGCGTCTTCATCAACGCACGACAAGCCTGAACAGGGCTGCGATCCAGCCCGAATCCGCGCGCTACACTCGCGGCCCGTTTGTCCGCCGTACAGCCATGCCCCGCACCCGCGTCCTTACCGGCATCACCACCTCCGGCACCCCGCACCTGGGCAACTACGCCGGTGCGATCCGCCCCGCGATCACATCGAGCCGCGATGCGTCGACCGAGAGTTTCTATTTCCTCGCCGACCTGCATGCGCTGATCAAGGTCACCGACCCGGCGCGCGTGCAGCGCTCGACGCTCGAGATCGCCGCGACGTGGCTGGCCTGCGGGCTCGAGCCCGACAAGGTCTGGTTCTACCGGCAGAGCGACATCCCCGAGATTCCCGAGCTCACCTGGATGCTCACCTGCGTGGCCGGCAAGGGCATCCTCAACCGCGCGCATGCGTACAAGGCCGCGGTCGATCGCAACACTGCCGAGGGCGAGGATGCGGATGCCGGCGTCACCGCAGGCCTCTTCATGTACCCCGTGCTCATGGCCGCCGACATTCTTGCGTTCAACGCGCAGAAAGTGCCGGTCGGGCGCGATCAGGTGCAGCACATCGAGATGGCGCGCGATTTCGGTCAGCGCTTCAACCACCTCTACGGCGAGCACTTCACGCTGCCTGAGGCGGTGATCGAAGCACAGGTGGCCACGCTGCCGGGCCTCGACGGCCGCAAGATGAGCAAGAGCTACGACAACACGATCCCGCTGTTCGCGCCGACCGCGCAGCTGCGCAAGCTCATCATGTCGATCGTAACTGACTCGACCGAGCCGGGCGCGCGCAAGAACGCCGACGCATCGAACGTGTTCTCGCTGTACCAGGCGTTCGCGAGTGCCGACGAAACCGCTGCGATGCGCCGCGCGTTCGACGACGGCATCGCATGGGGCGATGCGAAGCAGGCGCTGTTCGAACGCGTCGAGACTGAAGTCGCGCCGATGCGCGAGCGGTACGACGCGCTCATTGCGAAGCCGGCGGAGATCGAAGCGATCCTGCGCGACGGCGCGCAGCGCGTGCGCAGCACCTACGTGACCCCGTTCGTGACCCAGTTGCGCGAAGCCGTGGGCCTGCGCGATCTGTCGAAGGTCGTCGTGTCGACCGGTGCGGACGAAAAACCGCGCACGACATTGCCGGTGTTCAAGCAATACCGCGAGGCCGACGGGCGCTTCTATTTCAAGCTCGTCGATGGCGAGCGCCTGTTGCTGCAGAGCGCGGGCTTCGATGCGCCGAAGGACGCGGGGCAGCGCGTGGCCGCGCTCAAACGCGAAGGCCGCCTGGGCGACGACGCGCAGGTCGGGCTTGGCGAAAGCGTGACGCGCGAGGAGGTCGACGCCGCGCTCGCCGCGCTGCGCGACGCCGAATCCGCATGAGTCCGCTCGTCGAGCTCAACCTCACGCTGATCCTGTTCCTGCCGTGGTTCCTGATCCTGACCGCGCTGTACTGGTGGGTGCCGCGTCAGCCGCGCCCGCGTGCACGCATCGTGTTCGACCTGCTCGCGATCGCGGTGGCCGCTGTCGCGTTCATCGCGAGCGTGCATTGGGCCAATGCCGAGGCCGACCCGACCTACGGGCGCATGTGGCGCCAGGTGCTCGCGACCGCCGTCGGCTACGGCGTGTTCCTCGGCACGTTGGTGGCGGCGTTTTTCATTCGGCGGCGCTGGTTGCTGCGCAGCGGTCCTGGACGATGAGGGGCTAAACGCAGCGGGGCGTGCAGTGCTAATGCACTGCAGCGCGCCTCTTGTCGCGCCGGGCCGCTGGCCCCAGTCGCTCGCGCGCTGAGCTCCGCGTCGAGCACCCGCACTGCGCAGCTAACGCACACCAGTCGCTGCAGCGCCGGCCGATTCGAGGTCTTAGCCGCTGCAATGATCGACCAGCCCGGCGGCGATCTGCCAACATTGCGCGCGTCGCGGGCGGCGTCCTCACGCATCGGCGCGATGCAAAAGCGCTGACCGGTCGGCGCTTCCATGACCCACTACCGCCGCGACCGCGTGACGCGCGTGGCGCGCAGCGCCTCGAGTCGCGTCGCGTCGATGTCGTCCGACTCGATGTCCACATGCACCCGCGACTCGTGTTCGACCTTGTGGCCATCGAGGTGCAGCCCGCCGGGCGTGTCGCCAAACTCCGCATAACGGCCAGTGGCGCCCGAGTCGGCGTCGACGATCGGCACGCCGAGCGTCTCGCTCTAGAATCGCGCCGCCGCGCCGAGGTCGTCGGCGCGGCAATCGATGATGGAATCGGCCAGGCGGCTGCGGCGCGTGATCATCGGGCGGCGAGCAGAGACTTGATTGTTGCTCGGGTCAATGCGATGCGATGCGTCCCGAGCACCAGCCACCAGCCCTGGGCACGGGCACGGGCACGGGCACGGGCGCCGGCACTCTCGACCAGTCGCTCAGCTGCGAAAGCCCACGTCGGCGCCGTCGTGTGGGCCGGATCCGCAAACAAAAACGCCGCGACGTGCGCGGCGTTTTTGTGACTTCGTGGCGCGCTGTCGCTTACTGCGGCAGGCCCATGTCGTCGAGCAGCGCCTTGAGGAAGCGCGCGGCCTCGCCGCCCGTGCAGGCGCGGTGGTCGAACGTGAGCGAGATCGGCATGCGGCGGTGCACTTCGATGCCGCCCATGACCGCGACCACGTCGTGCGAGAGCTTGCCCGCGCCGACGATCGCCACGCACGGCGGCACCACGACCGGGGTCGCGTAGCGGCCTGCGAACATGCCGAAGTTCGACAGCGAGATCGTGTAGCCCGACAGCTCGCTCGGCGGGATCGTGCGCGATTCGACCTGCGTGCGCAGGCGCTGGATGCCGGCGCGGATGCCGGCACCGTCGAGCATGTCGGCGTTGCGCAGCGCGGGCACGAACAGCCCATCGTCGGTGTCGACCGCGATGCCGATGTCCACGTGCGGATGCATCGTGCGCGAGAGGTTGTCGCCGTCGAACCACGCGTTGAGCGCTGGCACGGCCTTGCAGGCCGCGACGATCGCGCGCACGAGGCGGGCGGTGATGTCCTGCTTGCCGATCCAGGCGTGCAGGTCGGCGTCGTCGACGAGCGTGGTCGGCACGACCTTGCTGTGCGCATCGGCCATCACGCGCGCCATGTTGCGGCGCACGCCCTTGAGCTGCTCGGGCTGGCCGGTGGCGGCCGCGCCCGGCGGCTGCGTGCGCATCGGCTTGCCGCCCTGGGACATCGTCGTGCGCTGCGCTTGCTGGGCCTGCTGCGACTGCTGCGGTGCGGCCGCCTGCGGCATCGGCTGCGAAGCCGCGCCGCGCGACGCACCGCCGGCTTGCGCCTTCGCAGTGCCGTTCGCGGCCGCCTGCTTGACGTCGTTCATCGTGACCACGCCGTCGGCGCCGCTCGGCTGCACGCGGCTCAGGTCGACGCCCATCTTGCGCGCCAGGGCACGCACGGCCGGCATCGCCTTGACGCCGCCAATGCTCGTGGCCTGCTCGCTGCGGATCGCGTCGGAGGACTGCATCGCACCGACCACGGTGCCCGCATCACTGCGCTCGCCGCCGGCCTCGCCCTTCGGTGCGGGCGCGCCGTCATGCTCGAGCGCGCCGCCGTCCTGCGAGGCGACCACGCGGTCGTCGGGCATCGGGTCCTGCGAGCCGACGCCGCGGTCGTCATCGTCCGCATGGCCGCCGCCATGGTGGTGACCGGTGTCCTGGCCTTCGGCGCGCTGCGGCATCGACGGGTCGATCTCGAACTCGGCGAGCATCTTGCCGGTGATGATCACATCGCCCGCGGCGCCGGACAGGCGCAGCACCTTGCCCGAAACGGGGGAGGGCACGTCGACGACGGCCTTCGCGGTTTCCATCGACACGAGGTTGTCGTCGAGGCGGATCGTGTCGCCTTCCTTGACGTGCCACTCGACGATCGTGGCGTCGGGCAGGCCTTCGCCGAGGTCGGGCAGCAGGAACGTCTTCTTCTGGCTCATTCGTGGATCTCGTTCAGTTCTTCGATCGGGTCGAGTTCGATGCCATGCGCGACGCGCACGTCAGCTCGCGGCCATCGCGCGCTTGGCGGCGGCGACGACGCGGTCGACGCTCGGCAGGTACTTCATCTCGAGGCGGAACAGCGGGATGTGCGTGTCGTAGCCGGTCACGCGCTCGACCGGCGCAACGAGGTCGTACATCGACTCCTCGGCGAGGCGTGCGGCGATTTCCGCGCCGAAGCCCGCGGTCTTCGGGGCCTCGTGCACGATGACGCAGCGACCGGTGCGGCTGACCGATTCGGCGATCGTCGCGAAATCGAGCGGGCGCAGCGTTGCCACGTCGATGACCTCGGCGCTGATGCCTTCCTTCTCGAGCTTCTCGGCGGCTTCCAGCGTTTCCTTGACCTGCGCGCCCCACGTCACGAGCGTGACATCGGTGCCATCGCGCAGCGTGTAGCACACGTCCAGCGGCAGTGCCTCGCCGTCGTCGGCAACCACTTCCTTGTACTGGCGGTAGATGCGCTTGGGCTCGAAGAAGATCACCGGATCCGGCTCGCGGATCGCGGCGAGCAGCATGCCGTACGCGCGCTGCGGCGAGGAGGGCATGACCACGCGCAGGCCCGGGACGTTCGTGAAAATCGCCTCGTTCGCCTCGCTGTGGTGCTCGGGCGCGCGGATGCCACCGCCCCACGGCACGCGCAGCACCATCGGGCAGGTCAGACGGCCGCGCGTGCGGTAGCGCATGCGCGCCGCATGGCTGACGATGAAGTCGACCATCGGGTACATGAAGCCGTCGAACTGCGCTTCGGCGACGGGCTTCATGCCCTGCGAGGCGAGGCCGACGGTGAGGCCGGCGATCGTCGTCTCGTCGAGCGGCGTGTCGAGCACGCGCTCGGGGCCGAACTGCGCCGACAGGCCCGCGGTGGCGCGGAACACGCCGCCGTTGACGCCCACGTCCTCGCCGAGCACGAGCACGCTCGGGTCGTTGCGCATCTCGTACGCGAGCGCCTGGGTGATCGCTTCGATCAGGGTGATGGCGGCCGGAGCCTTGGCGTCTTGCATCGTGGTGGCCTTCGAATCAGCAGCGGCGTTCATCAGCGGCCCTCCCGTGCGAGCGCCTGTGCGCGCTGGTGCTGCAGGTCGGCCGGCATGTCGGCGTAGAGGTAGTCGAACATCGCCTCGACCGGCTGCACCGGCGTCTCGAGGTAGGCGTTGATCTCGACGTCGACCTTCGCCGCGCATTCGTCGGCCCAGGCCTTTTCCATGTCCTCGTTCCACACGCCCTGCGCGGTGAGGTAGGTGCGCAGGCGCGGGATCGGGTCGCGCGTCCAGGCGTCCTTGACCTCGGCCTCGTCGCGGTAGCGACGCGCGTCGTCGGCGGTGGTGTGATCGTGCAGGCGGTAGGTCATGAACTCGATGACGCTGCCGCCCTCGCCGTTGCGTGCACGCTCGCTCGCGCGGCGCATCGCTTCGAGCACGGCGATCAGGTCGTTGCCGTCCACCTGGAGGCAGTGCAGGCCACCGGCCAGTCCCTTCTGGGCGAGCGTCTCGGCGCCGGTCTGCGCCTTACGGGGAACGGAGATCGCCCAGCCGTTGTTGATCACGCACAGCACCAGCGGCAGCGTGTACGCGCCGGCGGAGTTGAGTGCGGCGTAGAAATCGGTCTTCGACGAGCCGCCGTCGCCGCAGCAGGCCACGGCCATGCCCGGCTGCTTGCGCAGCTTCATCGACAGCGCCGCGCCGGCCGCCATCAAGCACTGGGTCGAGATCGGCACGCACCAGGGGTAGTCCTGCTTCATGCCGGAGAAGTCATTGCCGCGTTCGTCGCCGCCCCAGTACATGAGCACTTCGCGCGGCTGCACGCCGCGCATGAACTGCGCGCCGTACTCGCGGTAGCTCGGGGCGAACACGTCGTCCGGGCCCATCGAGGCGCCGATGCCGACGTGCGTGGCTTCATGGCCCAAGCTTGCCGCGTACGTGCCGAGCTTGCCGGTGCGCTGCAGCGCAATGGCCTTGCCGTCGAACACGCGCACGAACAGCATCTGCTTGAACAGCGGCAGCAGCGCCGCCGGGTCACGGAACGCCTCGGGCAGCTCCGCGACGGCCGTGCCGTCGGGCGCGAGGTATTGCAGGTATTCGATCTCGAAACTCGCGGCGAGCGCCATCGCGATTGTTTCCTCGGATGTCGGAAAAGGGGCCGATCATAACCACGAGCGCGTTAAAGCCTGTTGCGCATTGCGGCACGTCGGGCATCAAAAAAGGCGCGGCCGGAGCCGCGCCTTTTTTTCGTTGCGTGCCTCGTTGCGTGTCCCGTTTCGTCGCATCGCACCTTGCATTTCGTGCGCATTGGCGCTGCAAGCGATTGATCGATCAAGCGGGTGACGGACGCGGCGGGCCGCGTCCGCCATGCGCGTTACTTCGGCGAACCGTTCACCCGCACCGCGTGCACCGCCGTGTCGTTCGACGCCTGGGAGTCCGTGCCCGACGAGGCAATGCGCGCCCGTACGACGATCTCGTCGCGACCGTTGCGCGGCGGCGCCACGATCGAGAAGTCGATCGACGACGCGGCGCCAACCTCCAGCTGCGTGCGCGTGCACGTCACGCGGAAGCCGGCGGCTTCGTCGACGATCGGGCACGACCAGCCCGCCGCATCGACGAAGTGCAGGTTGCGCGCGGGCACGTCGCCGGTGAGCGTGAGCACCGGCGCGATGCCCGCATCCGGCCCCGCATTGCCGACCGCGACGCGGTACACGCCGCGCGTGCCGGCGCGCAGGTGCTTGGCCGGGCCGGCGAGTGCGACCCGCAGGTCGGCGAGCGCGGTGATGCCCAGCGACGCGCGTGCGCCGTTGTTGTCCGGCTGGGGGTCAATCGACTCCGCCTCGGCCGCCGCGGTGAGCGACAGCGTGCGGCCCACGAGCGGGGCGGTCGCGGTGGCCTGCAGGCGGAAGCCCGCCTCGCCGTCAAACGCGAGCGCGTCGGCGACGCAGGTCACCGCGGTGCGGCCATTGCCGACCTGTGGCGCATCGCAGTTCCAGCCCGACGGCGTGGTGACCTGCAGGCCGTCGACCTCGGCGTCGAGCTCGAAGCCCACGCCCGGACGATCGGCCTGCTCCGGGCCTTCGTTGCGCAGCACGACGTCGAACGCGAACGTCTGGCCGATGCGCGCATCGCCGGCAGAGACCGCGGTGAGCACGAGGTCGGCGCGGCGGCGCGGGTAGAACGTCGCGACGACGGGGTCGTGGTCGGCCAGGCGCGAGGGTGAAGTCGCGTCGTTGCGGTTGATCTCCGGGAAGTCGGCGTTGATGCGCGCGTGATCGAGCGTGATCTCCCGCGTGGCGACGATGAGCGCCTCGTTGACGAGCACGTGATCGAGCGTCTGCGCGTTGCCGCCGAACACGAACGAATACCGCTCGTGCGCGGGCTCGAGGCCGCCGAGGTTCACGAGGTCCGGGTTCACGAGATCGACGCCGTCGCCGAGCACCGCGGTCTGCTCATCGAGGCTCGGTGCGCCAGTGATCACGCCCATCGCATCGACGAGGCCGTCGTTGAACTCGAAGGCGTTGAAATCGCCGAGCACAACCAGGCGCGCGTCGGGGTCGCGCGTTTGCCGGCCGTTGAGGTAGGCCGCAAGGAACTCGGCCTGGCGCTGGCGCTTGCTGCGCACGCGGTCGCCGCCGGGGCCGCTTTCGTCGGCGCCGTTAAGCGAGCGCTGGTGCACGAGCACCACGGTCACGGGGAACACGCGGCCGTCCGCGTACTGCACGTTGGCCTCGAGCACGAGCGGCGGACGGTCGTTGAGCTGCTGCGCCTCCCCTTCGGGTGTGGTCCACAGCGTGTCCTTGCCGATTTGCTCGACCGAGCGCACGGCGACGCGCGGCGCACCGGCCGCGACGTTGGCAGATTTGACGAGGAAGCCCAGGTCGATGCCGCCGAAGTCGTTGCCGTCGAGCAGGTGCGCGGTGTAGCGCGGGTCGGGCTCGCCGGCGGCGACCGCATCGGCGTTCACGCGGTCGGCGAGGCGCTGCAGCACCTCGAGGTTCTCGACTTCGATCAGGCCCAGGATGTCGGGCGTGCGCAGTGAGTCGCGGATGCCGAGCGAGGCTTTCTGGAGGCGGCGCTCGAATGCGGCGGCCGTGAGCACGGGCTCGCCCAGGTCAGGGTCGTTGTTCTCGTCGAAGAAGCGCTCGACGTTGTAGGCCGCCACGGTGAACCCGTCGGCGTGCGACGCCTCCACGCCGTGCGGCGCGGGTGCCGGGCCCGCCGCGGGTGCGGTGTCGGGCAGCAGCGTGTAGCGGCGGAAGCCGTAGTCGAGCACGCCCGTGAGCTCCGCGAGCTCGGTGCCCGCGGCGACGTCGAGCACCGGCGCACCGAGGGCGTCGCTGTCGACCGAGAGCAGCTCGGGGTTGAAGTCCCAGCGCGGGATCGGCGGGATCGAGCCGGCGGGCGGCGCGTCGGGCGCCTGGATGCCGGGCTCGCGGAACGGGCGCGGCACGCCGGCCACGACGCCGTGGAAGACACCGTTGCTGCGGCCGATCGCGTCGCGCTCGAACGTGTTGCCGCCCGTCGGCGCGGTGACGGTCATGCGGGCAACGCGCACGCGCATGGCCTCCGCGCGTTCGAGCTGGTCGACGGCGCCGGTGGGACTCGGGAACGTGGCGTCGAGCTCGATCGGCGCAGGCAGCGACGCCGTGCCGTGCGTGAAGACGCTCACCTCGCCCGCGAGCTGCGTGAGCGGCGCCTGGCCCGGGTCCTGGCGCGGCACGAACTCGGTGACCGTGCCGCGCACGGTCACGACGGCGCCGGCCTGCACGTCGGCCGGCGCGTTGCGCATGAACACGAACAGACCCTCGCTCGTGGCATCGCTTGCGTCGGCGTCGGCCGGCAGGCTCTGCACGAAGAAGCCGTTGAACTTGCGGCCTGTCACCACGCCGCGTGCGGCGACGACCTGGCCGGCCAGCGGCGAGGCCGCGCCGTCGCCCTGGATCGCGGAGATCGGGGTGATCGCGAAATCGTCATTGACGATCGTGCCGGTCGCGACCGCATCGCCCGCGGCAGCGCGCTGGATGTTCGAAATCACGAGTTCGAACGTCTCGTCCTGCTCCTCGCGCGCGTCGCCGAGAACCGCCACGACGATGCGCGCCTGCGTCTCGCCGGCCGGGATCGTCACCGAACCCGACGCAGCGAGGTAGTCGTCGCCACCGGTTGCGCTGCCGTCGCGCGTGGCCCAGTCGAAGCGCACGCCGGATGCACCGGCCGGCTGCGTGAGTTCGACCGTAAACACGAGCTCGCGGGTGCCGTCGGCGCCTTCCTCGATCGAGGCGTTGGCGACGTTGAGCGTGCGTGCGCCGCCCGGGCAGACCTTGGACGCGCTGGCGCTGTTGCGCGGCGTCGGGCCATCGGCCGCGAAGTCCGCCGCGTTGTCGCCGCTGTCCTCGCAGCCACCGTCCAGGCGCAGCGCGGCGCTGATGCTGCCGAGCGCAGCGGCAGAGCCCGTGCCTTCAAAGCAGTTCGCGCTGCCGTAGCCGACCAGGTCGGCCGATCCGGCGCGGATCGCACTGCAGTCGCCGCTCAACGCGGTCTGGCTCTTCACCAGCGCGACCTTGCCGGATGCGCCCGCCATCGCGATCGCGCCGTTGGCATCAGGTGTCGGCAGGCTCTGCGTGCCGCCGCTGCCCGCCGCCTGTTGCACGAGGTAGTAGCCGCCGGCGGCGATCGAACCGGACAGGTTCGTGCGCTGCCAGGACGAGCCGCCGGCCGAGGCGTACTGCACCGACCAGCCCTCGAGGCTCACCGCTTCGGTGCCGTTGTTGTGCAGCTCGATGAAGTCGTTGCGCAGCGTCGCGCCCGAATTGCCGCCGCCGCCGTAGACCTGGCTGATCACCACGTCCGCCTGCGCCGGCGCCGCCAGCGCGAGCCCCACCGCCAGCGCCAATACCGAAACGCGTCCCGTTTGCCCGTTCATTGCCTGCTCCCCTCGAGTGTGCCGGCCCGGCATCCGGGCGCGCGACGGGGGATATTTGAACCCATCCATTGCCGGAATGTGACGGCCGTCGCGTGCGGCGGATGCGCTACCCTTCCGTCCCGGTTACCGGCACCCCGAAATGAGCGTCGATTCGAACCAGCGCGAGCTCGAAGCGGAGATCCACACCGACTTCGCCGAAAAGCTCAGTTACGCCGATTACCTTCAGCTCGATCGCCTGCTCAGCTCGCAGCGCCCGCTCAAGCAGCCGGCCCAGCACGACGAGTTGCTGTTCATCGTCCAGCACCAGGTCGCCGAGTTGTGGATGAAGCTGCTCCTCCACGAACTTCGCGCCGCAATCGAGAAATTGCGCGCCGACGACCTTGCGGGCACGCAGAAGGTGTTCTCCCGCTGCAAGGCGGTGCTGCGCCAGCTCATCGAGCAGTGGACCGTGCTCGAGACGCTCACGCCGTCAGAGTACGTGCAGTTCCGCGACATCCTCGGCCCGTCGTCGGGGTTCCAGTCGCTGCAGTACCGCACGATCGAGTTCCTGCTCGGCAACAAGAACGCCGACATGCTCAAGGTGTTCGCGCACGATGCCGACGCGCACGCGCAGCTGCGTGAGGCGCTCGAGTCGCCGAGCCTGTACGACGAGGCGCTGCGCTACCTCGCCCGGCACGGCCACGCGGTGCCCGATGCGCACGTCGAGCGCGACTGGACGCAGCCGCACGTGTCGGACAAGGCGCTGCTGCCGGTGTTCGAGCGCATCTACGACGACACGAAGGCGCACTGGGCCGCGTACCACCTGTGCGAGGACCTGGTCGATATCGAGTCCGCGTTCCAGCTCTGGCGGTTCCGTCACCTGCGCACGGTGATGCGCGTCATCGGCTTCAAGCGCGGCACCGGCGGGTCGACCGGCGTCGGCTTCCTGCGCCAGGCGCTGGACCAGACATTCTTCCCGGAGCTGTTCGAGGTGCGCACGACGGTCGGCGCAGGCGGCGCCTACGGATTGCCCGTGGAAAGCGGCACATCCGGCGTGTGAAGGCGACTGTTAGGATGGCGTGATTGCATCCGGGAGCCGTCGCGTGAGCCAGCCGAATCCGTCCCCATCGCCGGCACCGCGCGGCGCGATCAACCGGTTCCTGGACGGCGTCGAGCGTGTCGGCAATCGACTGCCGGACCCGGCGGTGCTGTTCCTGATGTTGATGCTCGTGGTGTGGGCGGTGTCCGCGCTGCTGTCGACTATGACGTTCGGCGAGATCGACCCGCGCAGCGGAGAGCCGATCGCGATCAAGAACCTGCTCGCGGGCACCAGCTTCACCGGCTTCCTCGCGACGATGGTCAACACGTTCGTGACGTTCGCGCCGCTCGGCGTGGTGCTCGTCGCGATGCTCGGCCTCGGCGTCGCCGAGCACACCGGCTTCATCAATGCCGGCCTACGCGCGATCCTCGCGGTGACGTCGCGCATGCTGCTGACCCCGGTCCTGATCGGCGTGGGCATCCTCAGCCACGTCGCGGTCGACGCGGGCTACGTGCTCGTGATCCCGCTCGGCGCGGTGATCTTCTATGCCGCGGGCCGCCATCCGCTTGCAGGCATCGCGGCGGCGTTCGCGGGCGTGTCGGGCGGGTTCTCGGCCACGATGTTCCTGCCATCCAGCCTCGATCCGCTGCTCGCCGCGATCACCCAGGAAGCCGGGCGCATCATCGAGCCGACGCTCGTGATCAGCCCGCTGAACAATTACTTCTTCACCACCGCGTCGGCGGTGCTGGTGATTCTCGTCGGCTGGTTCCTGACGGACCGGGTCATCGAGCCCCGTCTGAAGGGCACGGCGGTCGACGCCGACACGTCCCAACTGCCGGCGATGGAGCCGCTCGCACCCGCCGAGCGACGTGCGCTGTGGGTCGCGGTGGCGGTCATGATCGCGGGCGCGGTGCTGCTGGTGCTCACCGCGCTGCCGGCCGATTCGGCCTGGCGCGCACCAGCCGATGCGCCGGCTGATGCGGCCGGCCAGCTGGTGGTCGCGCAGGCGCCCCTGATGCAGTCGATCGTGGCGCTGATCTTCCTGTTCTTCCTGCTCCCCGGCGTCGTGTACGGCTATCTCGCCGGCACGGTGAAGACCCACCGCGACGTCATCGCCGGCATGGCGAAGGCCATGAGCGGGATGGGCTACTACATCGTGATGGCGTTCTTCGCGGCGCAGTTCATCTATGCATTCGCGCAGAGCAACCTCGGCGCGCTGCTCGCGATCAAGGGCGCGAACTGGCTGCAGGCGATGGGCTTTCCGACCGCGCTCACGCTGGTCGGCATCGTGCTGCTGACCGGCCTGGTCAACCTCGTGGTCGGCTCGGCGTCGGCGAAGTGGGCCCTGATCGGGGCGATCATGGTGCCGATGCTGATGCAGCTGGGCATCTCGCCCGACCTGACGCAAGCGGCGTACCGGGTCGGCGATTCGAGCACGAACATCATCACCCCGCTGATGCCGTACTTCCCGCTGATCGTGGTGTTCTGCCAGAAGTACGTGAAATCCGCCGGCATCGGCACGCTGCTGGCGCTTATGCTGCCGTTCTCCATCGCGCTGCTGGTGCTGTGGACCGCGTTCCTGTTGCTGTTCTGGGCCCTGGGCATCCCGCTGGGGATCGGCGCGAGCTACACATACCCGACCGGTCTTTGACCGGCCCCGGATAGCGAAACGGCCTGCCATGCAGGCCGTTTTCGTTTGGGTTTGGACGGTGCAGACGCTGCGTTGCACCATCGCACGGCGGTTTGACTCGGCCGTATCGCAACGGTTACACCTTGCGGCCGGGCGCGGCGGCTCCGCTGCCGCATGTCCACTTGTTCTCTCCACGGCCGCTGGCATCACCAGGAATTACCACGCATGAAGTCGACTCAAGGTTTAAGCGGCGAAGAAGGCAGGACCATCCTCGGCCATCCACGCGGCCTGTTCGTGCTGTTCTTCGCCGAGATGTGGGAGCGCTTCTCCTACTACGGCATGCGTGCGCTGCTGATCTTCTATCTCGTGCAGCACTGGCTGTTCTCCGACAGCGAAGCGTCGGTGATCTACGGCGCGTACACCGCGCTGGTCTACATCACGCCGGTGATCGGCGGCTACCTCGCCGACCGTTATCTCGGGCAGCGCAAGGCGGTGCTGTTCGGCGCCGTGCTGCTGACGTTTGGTCACTTCCTCATGGCGTTCGAGGGCGACGGTGGGCAGGAAGGCGCGGCCATCAACATCTTCTGGCTTGCGCTGAGCTTCATCATCGTCGGCTCGGGCTTTTTGAAGGCCAACATCTCGGTGATCGTGGGCCAGCTGTACTCGCGCACCGACGTGCGGCGCGATCCGGCGTACACGATCTTCTACATGGGCATCAACCTCGGCGCGGCGCTCGGTGCGATCGTCGCCGGTTGGCTGGGCCAGACCTACGGCTGGGCCTACGGCTTCGGTGCGGCGGGCATCGGCATGCTGCTGGGCCTTCTGGTGTTCATGTGGGGCAAGCCGCTGCTGCTGGGCCGCGGCGAGTCCAAGAACCCCGAGCGCCTGAACTCGAAGGTCATGGGCATCCGCTTCGAGTGGCTGCTCTACATCCTCAGCATCCTCGGCGTCGGCCTGGTCTGGATCATGATCCAGTACCAGTCGCTGGTCGGCTTCCTGCTGATGGGCGCGGGCGCGATCCTCGTCGCGTACGTGCTGTTCACCGCGGTGTTCAAGCTGCCGAAGGAAGACCGCGACCGCATCATCGCCGCGCTCTACCTCATCGTCGGCTCGATCCTGTTCTGGGCGCTGTTCGAGCAGGCCGGTTCGTCGCTGAACCTCTACACCGACCGCGACGTCGAGCGCACGATCTTCGGCATCACGGTGCCGGCTTCGGTGTTCCAGTCGATCAATGCGATCTACATCGTGCTGCTCGCGCCGCTGTTCGCGTCGCTGTGGCTGTGGCTGGGACGTCGGGGCATGGAGCCGTCCGCTCCGGCGAAGTTCGCGCTTGGCGTGATCCAGGTCGGCCTTGGCTTCCTGGTGCTGGTGGCGGGTGACCGCGCGACCGGTGGGCTGACCCCGGTTGTGTTCATTTTCCTGATCTACCTGCTGCACACGACCGGCGAGCTGTGCCTGTCGCCGGTGGGTCTGTCGGCAATGAACCGTCTGGCGCCGGCGCACATGGCCAGCCTGATCATGGGCACCTGGTTCTTCGCCTCGGCGACGGGCAACTTCGCTGCCGGCCTGATCGCGTCGGCGACCGGCGCCGAGGGCGTCGAGAACGCGGGCTCCGAGCGCGTGATCGAGGTCTACTCGACGGTGGGCTGGACCGCAGTGGCAGTCGGCATCGGCATGCTCGTGGTGGCCCCGCTGATCAAGCGCTTGATGCACCTGAACACGCTGCGCGACGACACCGACCTCGCCGGCCGCGACCAGCTGGCCGAGAAGGGCGCGCCGGGCATGCATCTGGAAGTGGAAGAAAAGCCCAAGCGCCGCTGATCGCGCACGGCTGGAAAACGGACGGCGGCCACAAGGCCGCCGTCCTTTTTTGTGTCAACGCATCAGGTCACTGCGGAGCGTCCAACTCCGCCTCGGCCTGCAGCTCGAGCGCATCGAGGCGGTCGAGCAGGCGGAACAGCGCGTCGCGCTCGTCGGCAGCCATGCCCGCGAGCAGCCGCTGCTCGAATGCCAGCGCGTGCGGCGCGACCTCGGCGAGGATCGCGCGGCCCGCCTCCGACAGCCGCAGCACCGAGCGCCGGCGGTCGGCGTCGCTGACGTCGCGCTCGAGCCGGCCGCCCTCGAGCAGGCGTGCGACCGCGCGGCTGACCGCGACCTTGTCCATCGCCGTGCGCTGCGCGACCTCGCCGGCGGAGAGCTCCGGGTACCGGCCGAGCACTGCGATCACCCGCCACTCGGTAATGCCGAGGTCGAAGCGCTCCGAATACACGCGCGCGATCGCGCCGCTCACCCGGTTGCTGAGCACGGACAGGCGGTAGGGCAGGAAGTGCTCGAGATCGAGTTCGGCGGTCATGCGGCGCCGCGCCTTGCAAATGGTTTCATCTGAAACTATAAGGTTCGGGCAGGCCGTGCAAGCGCGGCGACCGTCCTCCCGATGCACGCCGAAGCGCGCGGCATCGCCCTTGATTCGAGCCAGGAGTTTTCCGATGAACGCCCAACCCAACCTCGGCATGCAGGTCACCACGTTCGAAAATCCGCTCGGCATCGACGGCTTCGAATTCGTCGAGTTCGCAGCGCCGGAAGGCCAGGGCGCGGTGCTCCACGAGTACTTCCGCAAGATGGGCTTCACCGCGGTGCTCAAGCACAAGTCGCGGCCGATCACCGTCTACCGCCAGGGCGGCGTGAATTTTCTCGTCAACGAGGACCCCGACAGCTTTGCCGCGGATTTCGCAAAGGCCCACGGGCCCAGCGCCTGCGGCTTCGCGATCCGCTTCCGCAAGCCCTCCGACGAGGTCTGCCAGGTCGTGCTCGGCAACGGCGGCGAAGCGATCGACAACAAGCCCGAGACCAAGGCGGTCGATGCGCCGGTCGTGAAGGGCATCGGTGACTGCATGCTGTATCTCGTCGATCGCTACGGCGACGCGGGCACGATGTACGACGCCGACTTCGAGCCGATCGAAGGCGCCGACCAGCACCCGAAGGGCTTCGGTCTGACGTTCATCGACCACCTCACGCACAACCTCTACTTCGGCAACATGCAGAAGTGGAGCGACTACTACGAGCGTCTGTTCAACTTCCGCGAGATCCGCTACTTCGACATCAAGGGCGCGAAGACGGGTCTGGTCTCGAAGGCGATGACCGCGCCGGACGGCATCGTGCGCATTCCGCTCAACGAGTCGTCCGACCCGAAGAGCCAGATCAACGAGTACCTCGACGCGTACAAGGGCGAGGGCATCCAGCACATCGCGTGCTTTACCGATGACATCTACGAGACGATCGAGGCGATGCGCGGGCAGGGCATGGAGTTCCTCGACACGCCGGACACGTATTTCGACGTGATCGACCAGCGCATCCCGAATCATCAGGAAGACGTCGAGCGCCTGCGCCGCAACAAGATCCTCATCGACGCGGACCCGGAAACGAAGAGCCGCAAGCTGCTGCAGATCTTCACCCAGAACGCGATCGGGCCGATCTTCTTCGAGATCATCCAGCGCAAGGGCAATGAAGGTTTTGGCGAAGGCAACTTCCAGGCGCTGTTCGAGTCGATCGAGCGCGACCAGATGAAGCGCGGCGTGCTGTAAGCGGCACGCGTCCAAACGACCGGAGATCCAGCGATGACGAGCCATGCCAGCGGTGCGGCCGACGCCGCCACCGAGCGCGCGATCGAGAACGCGGAGAACGTGATCCCGCTGGCCGAGGCGCGCAGCGGGCGCGTGCCGACGCGCGGCTACATGAGCGGCTTTGGCAACGAGTTCGCGACCGAGGCGATCCCGGGCACGCTGCCGGTGGGCCGCAACTCGCCGCAGCGCGTCGCGTACGGGCTTTATGCCGAGCAGATCTCCGGCACCGCGTTCACCGCACCGCGCGGTGAGAACCGCCGCAGCTGGCTGTACCGCATCCGGCCCGCGGCCATGCACGGGACGTTCGCGCTGTACGAAGGCCCGGCCACCGCCACGTTCCACAACGATTTCCATGCCGGCCCGGTCACGCCGGACCAGCTGCGCTGGAGCCCGTTGCCACTGCCCGGCGCCGAGGCGCCGCGAGATTTCGTCGATGGCTTGTTCACCGTCGCCGGCAACGGCGGACCGGCCGCGCAGACGGGCCTCGGCGTGCACCTGTACGCCGCGAACCGCGACATGGACGGGCGCTACTTCTACGACGCCGACGGCGAGCTGCTGATCGTGCCGCAGCAGGGCCGGCTGCACATCGAGACCGAGCTCGGCGTGCTCGACGTCGAGCCGCAGGAGATCGCGGTGATTCCGCGTGGCGTGCGGTTTGCGGTCACGCTGCCGGACGGCGCCGCGCGCGGGTACGTGTGCGAGAACTTCGGCGCGATGCTGCGCCTGCCGGACCTCGGTCCCATTGGCAGCAATGGCCTCGCGAACCCGCGCGACTTCCTCACGCCGCACGCGGCGTTCGAGGATCGCGAGGGCGAGCTCGAACTGATCGCGAAGTTCCAGGGCCACCTGTGGCGCGCGGACATCGCGCACTCCCCGCTTGACGTCGTCGGCTGGCACGGCAACTACGCGCCGTACAAGTACGACCTGCGGCACTTCAACGCGATCGGCTCGATCAGCTTCGATCATCCCGACCCGTCGATCTTCCTCGTGCTGCATTCCGCCAGCGACACGCCGGGCACGAGCAACATCGATTTCGTGATTTTCCCGCCGCGCACCCTCGCGATGCAGGACACGTTCCGGCCGCCGTGGTTCCATCGCAACATCGCCAGCGAGTTCATGGGGCTCGTGCACGGCGCGTACGACGCAAAAGCGGAGGGATTCGCGCCCGGCGGCTGCTCGCTGCACAACTCGATGACGGGTCACGGGCCGGATGCGGCCACGTTCGAGAAGGCATCGCACGCGGATCTATCCAAGCCCGACGTCATCCGCGACACGATGGCTTTCATGTTCGAGTCGCGCTCGGTGATCCGCCCCACACGCCAAGCGCTCGACGCCGAGCACCGCCAGCGCGATTACCAGGCATGCTGGTCCGGGCTGCGCAAGCACTTCTCGCCGCCGCCCTGACCGGCGGCGCATTCGCGTTGCTTTCACCGCGCGAAGCTAGGCTGCGGGCGTCCGCCCCGGACTCGTCTGTCCCTCTCCGGAGAACGCCGATGCCCGTTCGCCCGCTGTCGGTTCTGCTGTCGATTCCGCTGCTGTGCGCGCTCGTGGCGTGCGACCGCGAGCCCGCCAACGATGCGCCCGCCGAAGTGCCGGCTGCCACGGCGGCCGCACCCGCGCCGGCGTCGACCGCCGATACGGTGTCCGCGGCGGACGGCGCGAACGCATCGCTGCCGATCGCATCCGACGCGATCGCCTACTTCGGCTTCAAGACCGCGCCGTTCGGCTCCGACGAGAAGATGCTGCGCGCGGCATGGGACGGTGAGCTCACCACGAAGGGCCCGCCGCAGGTCGACGGTTGCTATTACCTGTACCCCACGAACGCATCGATGGCGCCGGGGCGTTACCGCATCGGCTTCATGATGGACGGCAGCGCGTTCCGCCGCATCGATGTCGACGATGCATCGCTCGTCGCCCCCGGCGGCGGTCGCATCGGCATGAGCACGCACGAGATCGCGAAGCTCTACGCACAGCGGCTCGAAGTGCAGCCGCACAAGTACGTCGACGGCGCCAACTACCTGCGCGTGCCTGATGCGGGCGGCAGCGGCCAGGTGCTGCTGTTCGAAACCGACGTCGAGGGGCGCGTGACGAAGTGGCGCATCGGCCAGCCGCCGCAGGTCGATTACGTCGAAGGCTGCGCCTGATATGCGCGGTCGCGGCACGGCGGAGCGCGGTTGATGCTTGAGGCCATGGGTCTGTTCGCGATCGGCCTGGTGCTGCTCGCACTTGGCGGCGATTCGATCGTCAAAGGCGCGTCCGGGCTCGCACAGCGCGCGGGCCTCACGCCGTTCACCGCGGGCCTCGTGCTGGTGGCATTTGCGACGTCGCTGCCGGAGCTGGCCGTGAACCTGCATGCGGCGGCCACCGGCCAGCCCTGGCTCGCGCTCGGCAACGCGGTCGGCAGCAACGTCGTCAATGTCGGGCTCACGCTCGGCCTGGCCGCGCTCGCCGCGCCGCTGGTGATTGACTGGCGTTCGCTCAACCCGCTGTGGATCGTGCTCGTGCTCGCGACCGTCGCGCTAGGCCTGCTCGGGCTCGACGGCGAGATCTCCCGGCTCGACGGCATCGGCCTGCTCATTGCGTTCGTCGCGGTGCTGGCGTTCGCGCTGAGTCGCGCGGATCGCGAATCGCCCGAGGTGCGTGCCGAACTCGAGGCCTACGCGGCCACCAGTGCGGACCTGCGCCTGAACCTGATTCGCGTCGCGATTGCCGTGGCGCTGCTGTACTTCGGTTCGAGGTTCGTCGTGCGCGCCGCGCCGACGATCGGCGAGGCGCTCGGCCTGACGTCGCTGCTCGTGGGCCTGCTGCCGGTCGCGATCGGCACGGCGCTGCCCGAGATCGCGGCGGCCGTCGCGGCCGCGCGGCGCGGGCAGGGCGACCTTGTCGCCGGCCACGTGATCGGCTCGAGCCTGTTCAACGTGCTCGTCGTCGTCGGGCTGGTCGCGATTGTCGATCCGCTGCCGATGCCGCGCTCGTTCGTGCTGATCGAGCTGCCCGCCGCGCTCGCGTTCGCGCTGATGCTCTACCCGATCCTCCGCGGCGATCTGCGCGTCAGCCGGCGCGAGGGCGGGGTGCTCGTCTTCGCGTTCGTGCTGTGGGTCGGGTACGAGCTCGCGCTCGTGTGGCGTTGACGCGCGCTCAGTCTGCGTCGGGCCCGCGGCCGGCCGCGGGTGAAGCCTGAGCGTCGCTCTCGGCGGCCTTCGACATCGTCGCCGACGCGGCCGGCGGCTGCGGCGGACGCTGCTCGGGCGATAGCCGCAGCGCAGCACGGGCCATCACGTGGGCGCTGATCGGCGCGGTCAGAAACAGGAACAGCGTGATCAGGATCTCGCGTAGGCCCAGGCCGTCGCCGCGCAGCCCGTGAAACGCGATCGACGCGATCAGGATGCAGCCGACGCCGAGCGTGCTCGCCTTCGTCGGGCCGTGCAGGCGCTTGAAGAACTCCGACAGCTTGAACAGCCCGAACGAACCGACGAGCACGAAGAACGTGCCGATCGCGATCAGCAGGCTGAGCAGGATTTCCGCGAGCGCGCTCATGTCCGGTCTCCGCTCATTCGACGATGTCCCGGCGCAGCACGTACTTGCTGAGCACCGCCGTACCGACGAAGCCGAGCATCGCGATCACGAGCGCAGCCTCGAAATAGATCGACGAGCGCAGGTGCATGCCGAACAGGATCAACGCCGCGATCGCGTTGATGTACAGCGTGTCGAGCGCGAGGATGCGGTCGGCGACCGTGGGGCCGCGCAGCAGCCGCCACAGGCTCAGCAGCATCGCGAAGCCAATGACGTGCAAGGCGATCAGCACCGCGCTCTCGATCACGGGAAGATCTCCTTGAGCGGCGCTTCGTAGCGGGCCTTGATCGTCGCGAGCAACTGCTCGGCGTCGTCGAGGTTGAAGCAATGGATCAGCAGGTGGCGCCGGTCTTCGCTGAGCTCGGCCGAGACCGTGCCCGGCGTCAGCGTGATGATGCTCGCGAGCGTGGTGATGCCATGGATGTTGGTGAGATCCAGCGGCAGCCAGACGAACGTCGGCGTCAGCGCGCTCTCGGGGCCGAGGATGCGGCGCGCAACTTCAATATTCGACAGCACGATGTCCCACAGCACGCGCGCGAGCAGCACGAACACCGCGCGCGTACGCCGCACGTGCGCGCGCTCGGGCTGCAGCGCGCCGGCCACGAGCGGCAATGCGATCGCCAGCGCGATGCCGAGCACGAGCTGCCCCGCGCTGAACTCGGCGACGAGCAGGAGCCACAGCACCAGCACGGCGATGCTCAGCGGCGGAGAAGGCAGGAAGCGGCTCATGGCGACGGCGCCCGAAGCTGCGGCGTCGCGCTGCGCGCTGCGTCGATATACGCCTCGGGCGCAAGCAACTGCTGCGCGGCGGCCTCGGTGTAGCCGACCACGGCCCCGCCGCCGAGCACGAGCGCGATGCCGCAGCCGAGCAGGGCAAGCGTGGCGATCACCTGGACGCGGCTCGGCGCCGCGGGCACCGGCGCGGCGGCTGGCCACGGTTCGGCCCGCCAGAACACCTGGCTGCCGGTGCGGGCGAGGGCGATGAGGCTCATCAGGCTGGTGCCGAGCACGATCGACCACACCCAGCCGCGCGCGCCGGGCGGCACGGCGTCGAGGATCATGAGCTTGCCGAAAAAGCCCGACAGCGGCGGAAGTCCGGCGATCGACACCGCGGCGACCGCAAACAGCGTGCCGAGCAGGGCAGGGCGATGCAGCGGGCCCGCGGCGTCGAGCAGGTCGCGCCGGGCGCCGCGCTGGCCGCGGATCAGGTCGACGACGAGGAACAACGCAGCCGCGACGAACGTGCTGTGCAGCAGGTAGTACAGCCCCGCGCCAACGGCATCGGGCGTGCCGAGCGAGAACGCGATGAACAGCGTAGCCGCCGATGCAACCACGAGGTAGGCCACCTGCATGCGCAGCGTCGTCGCGGCAAGCGCGCCGAGCGTCGCAAGCACGAGCGTGGCCAGGCCCAGCGGCAGCAGCCAGTCCCACGCCCAGCCGGCGAGCGGGCCCGCCGTGCTGCCGAACACGAGCGTGTACACGCGGAGCACCGCGTAGACGCCGACCTTGGTCATGATCGCGAACAAGGCTGCGACCGGCGCCGGCGCCCACGAGTACGCGCCCGGCAGCCACAGGTACAGCGGCAGCAGCGCCGCCTTGCCGCAGAACACGACGAGCAGCACGCCCGAGGCTGCGCGGATCAGCGCGAGATCGGCTGGATCGGCCGTGGACACGCGCAGCGCCATCTCGGCCATGTTGAGCGTGCCGAGCAGGCCATACAGCAGGCCGAGCGCCACGAGGAACAGCGTCGACGCGGCGATGTTGAACACCACGTAGTGGAAGCCCGCGCGCATGCGCTGGCCGCGGCCGCCGCTGAGCAGAAGCCCGTACGAGGCGATGAGCATCACCTCGAAGAACACGAACAGGTTGAACAGGTCGCCGGTGAGGAACGCGCCGTTGAGACCGGCGAGCTGGAACTGCAGCAGCGCATGGAAGTGCGTGGCGCGCGCGTCCCATCCACTCGCGGCGTGCAGAGCGCATGCGGTGGCGAGCACCGCGGTGGCGAGAACGAGCATCGCCCCGAGCCGGTCAGCGACGAGCGCGATGCCGAGCCGCGCCGGCCAGTCGCCCACGAGGTAGACGTCGATCACGCCCGAGCCGGCGCGGTCGACGAGCGCGACGGCCACGACGAGCAGCGATGCGAGCCCGAGCGCGCCGACCGCGCGCATCGTCGCAATGCTGCGGCGCTCGACGAGCAGCGCGAGTGCGCCGAACACCAGCGGAACGAGGATTGCGAGGACCGGCAGGTGCATGCTCACGGCATGCCCTCGCCTTCGTCCCCGGCGTCGACGTGGTCGCTGCCGTTGTCCGATCGCGACCGCATCGCGACGACGATCGTCACCGCGGTCATCGCGAACGCGATCACGATCGCCGTGAGCACCAGCGCCTGCGGCAGCGGATCGGTGTGCTGCGCCAGCGTCGGTGCGACGCCCTCGCGCAGCACCGGCGCACGCCCCACGGCCACGCGGCCGCACGCGAAGATCAGCAGGTTCGTCGCGTACGACAGCAGCGTGAGCCCGAGGATCGTGTCGAAGCTGCGCGAGCGCAGCAGCAGGTACACGCCGGCGGCCGTCAGCAGGCCGATCACGCTCGCAAGCGCCAGTTCCATCACTGCACCCCCGGTCGCGCGGCCGGGGCCGCGGGCGGCGCGTGCTTCACCGTACCCATCATCGACAGGATCAGCATCGAGCCTCCGAAGACGACGAGGTAGACGCCGAGGTCGAACGCCGCCGCGCTGGTCAGCGGCACTTCGCCGATCAGCGGCAGGTGCGGCTCGACGTGGCCGCTGGTGAGGAACGGGTAGCCGAGCAGCATCGGCGCCACGCCGGTCACCAGCGCGATCAGCAGCCCGATGCCGATGCAGCGCACGTAGTCGAAGCCGAGCCGCGACTCGACGTACTGCGAGCCGAGCAGCACGTACTGCAGCAGAAGCGGGATCGCGAGCACGAGGCCGGCAATGAAGCCGCCACCCGGCTCGTTGTGACCGCGCAGGAACAGGTACACCGACACCGCGAGCGCCAGCGGGAACAGCAGATGGCTCAGCGTGGCCGGCATCGGCAGCGCGGCAGGCGAGTCCGGTGGCAGCGCATCGGGCATGAGCCGCGCGCGGCGCAGCAGCGCGTGAACGAGCAGGCCTGCGATGCCGAACACCGTGATCTCGCCCAGGGTGTCGAAGCCGCGGAAGTCCACGAGGATCACGTTGACGACGTTGCGGCCGTAGCCTTCGGGCAGCGAACGCGCGAGCAATTCACTCGCCACCGTGTCGCCGCCGGGGCGCGTCATCAAGGCATACGCGAGGGCGGCGACGCCGGCGCCTGCCGCGATCGCGACGACGCCGTCGCGGATGCGGCGCGCGCGCGTCTGGCTGCGCTCGGACACCTGCGGCAGGTAGTTGAGCGCGAGCAGCATCAGCACGATCGTCACCGTCTCGACGAGCAGCTGTGTCAGAGCGAGGTCGGGCGCGGACAGGAACACGAACACGAGGCTTACGCCGAGGCCCACGGCCCCGACCACGATCAGCGCAAGCAGGCGTTCGCGGTGCAGCGCGACCGTCGCGATCGCGCCGCCCACGAGCAGCGCCCACACCGCCCAACCGACCGGCGGCAGCGGCTGCCCGGGCCGCATGAGCGCGTCGCCGATCGCGGGCAGCACCGGCACGATTGCCGTGCCGAGCAGCGCGATGACAACCCACCACAGCGAGCGCTGCAGCCCTCCGTCGGTGAGCCGGAACGTGATTTCGCGTGCGACACCGAGCAGGATCAGTCCCTGGCGGCGGAACACCTGGCGACCGAACGCGCGCCGCACGACCGCGTGCAGGTCGAACAGCCGGCGCAGCCCGAAATACAGAAGCGCGCCGCCGATCACGCCGGCCAGGCTCATGAGCAGCGGCAGGTTCACCCCGTGCCAGAGCGCCAGGCTGTAGTACGGCGTCGCATCGCCCAGCACCGAGCGCACGGCGGCCGCGAGCACCGGCGCGATCGTCCACGCGGGCACCACGCCGACCGCAAGGCAGACCACGACAAGCACCTCGACCGGGATCTTCATGAAGCGCGGCGGCTCGTGGATCTCGCGGTCCACCTTCGGCTCGGTGCGCACGAGGAAGGTGTCGTGCACGAAGCGCAAGCTGTAGGCGACACCGAACACGCCGGCGAGCAGCGCTGCCACCGTCACCGCGATGCGCACCAGCCCCGAGCCGCCGACCTCGAGCGCCTGCGCGAAGAACATCTCCTTCGACAGGAAGCCGTTGAGCAGCGGGATGCCGGCCATCGCAAGCGCGGCGATGATCGCGAGCGCGCTCGTCCACGGCAGGTACTTGCGCAGGTTGCCGAGCCGGCGCATGTCGCGCGTGCCGGTCTCGTGGTCGATGATGCCCGCGGCCATGAACAGCGAGGCCTTGAACGTGGCGTGGTTGAGGATGTGGAACAGCCCCGCGACCACGGCGAGCGGCGTCGACAGCCCGAACAGGAGCGTGATCAGGCCGAGGTGCGAGATCGTCGAATACGCAAGCAGGCCCTTGAGGTCGTGCTGGAAGATCGCGTACCACGCGCCGACGAGCATCGTGATCGCGCCGACCCCGCTCACCACGTAGAAGAACAGCTCCGTGCCCGACAGCGCCGGGTGCAGGCGCACGAGCAGGAACACACCGGCCTTCACCATCGTCGCCGAGTGCAGGTAGGCCGACACCGGCGTCGGCGCCGCCATCGCGTGCGGCAGCCAGAAATGGAACGGGAACTGGGCGCTCTTGGTGAACACCGCGAGCAGCACGAGGATCAGGATCGCCGGGTACGTGGGCGCCGCGCGGATCGCGTCGCCGGCCGCGAGCACCGCGTCGAGTTCGTAACTGCCCACGACCTGGCCGATCAGCAGCACGCCGCCGAGCAGCGCGAGCCCGCCGGCGCCGGTGATCGTCAGCGCCATGCGTGCGCCTTCGCGCGCCTCGCGATCGTGCGACCAGTAGCCGATCAGCAGGAACGAGCTGATCGAGGTCAGCTCCCAGAACACCGCAAGCAGCAACAGGTTGCTGGCCACCACGAGGCCGAGCATCGCGCCCATGAACAGCAGCAGGTAACCGAAGAACTTAGGCACGTCCTCGCGTTCGCCGAGGTAGTAGTGCGCGTACATCACGACGAGCCCGCCGATCGCGAGCACCATGAGCGCGAACATCCACGCCAGCCCGTCCAGCCTCAGCGAGAACCCGAGCCCGATCTGCGGAATCCAGGCGTGCGACGAGGCCACGCCGCCGGCGTTAAGCACCTGCGGTGTCAGCGCGACGAGCACGAGCAGGCCCGCCAGCGGTGCAAGCCCGGCCAGCCACGCCGTCGCCGAACGCGGCACGCGCCGCACCGTCAGCACGATGCAGGCGAGCACGAACGGCAGGGCGAGCAGCAGTTCCAGCATGTCGTTCCAGGCTGCGGACACGCCGCAGTGCGCAGCGTGCATCGACAGCGCACAGCGTGCGCGGAACGGCGGATTCTAACCGATGGGTTCGCTTGGCCCTGCCACGGCGTACGGTCCGTCAGCCGGTCACGACGCGCTCGCGCGCCCTATTCAGTAGGCCGAACGTCGCTGAAAACAACGGGGTGCGTGCATTGATTGATGGCCCCTCATGGACGTCGACCAGATGCCCGGCAGTGCATCGACTGACTCGGGGGAGCTAGGCGGCGTCGATCGATTCGGCCTTAGGAGTCGTCTTCGACAACCGCCGCAGCGCGATCATGAACACGCCGCCGAGCACCATCGCGCCACCGATGAGCAGCCGAGTGCCGGGGCGGTCACCCCAGAACGCAATGCCGAGGCCGACCGCGAGCAGCGGCGTGAGCAGAAGCCAGGGCGTGACCTGCGCCACCGGGTGGCGTTGCACGAGCACGTAATAGAGACCGTGCCCGAGCAGCGACGCTGCGAACGCCGCGTACGCCGCGCCGGCCCAGCCAATCCAGCTCACCTGCGGCAGCGCCGCAATCGCGCCGGGCTCGATGAGCATGCTCGTCGCAAGCAGCGGCCCGATGCTGATCACGCCCATCCAGCCCTGTTGGCTGAACACGTCGAGATCGCGCAGGCCTTTCATGAGCACGGTGCCGAGCGCGAGGAAAAAGGCCGACACGAGCATCAGCACGAGCGAGGCCGGCGCATCGAGCACGAGCGGATCGAAGCCGAGCACGAGCACGCCGACGAAGCTCACGGCAATCGCGAGGCCCGTTCGCCAGCCGAAGCGCTCGTCGAGCGCGAACCAGCCGAGCACCGCGGTCATCGGCACATAGCTCTGCATGACGATCGCCGGCGAGGAGAGGTCGCCCGCGAGCCGGAGCGCGGAGAAGCTCAAACCAAAGTGCAGCACGCCGACGCTGAGGCCCACCGCAATGAGTCGCGGCCACTGGCCCGGCGTGGGCCGCTTGAGCCACGGCAGCAGCAGGAGCGTGAGGATCACAAAGCGCAACGCCGTGAAGAGGAAGGGTGGGATCTCGCGCAATGCGAGCGCGGACATCAGGAAATTACCGGCCCATGCGATCACGATGACCGCGACGAGCGCGAGGTCGCGCAGCGGCACCTCAGTACGCCCAGCCGAGCCGGCGGTAGAGCTTGGCAAGCACCCAGGCCGGCCCGATCAGCAGGTAGGTCAAATCCGTCAGGAAGCTCGGGCGGCGCCCTTCGAGCTTGTGGCCGATGAACTGCCCGATCCAGGCAATCACGAACACCCCGACCGCGAGGCCGAGCAGCGGCCCGCGGCCGAGCGCATCGAACAGCCCGCGCGTGAGCAGGCCGGCGACCGCGAACGCGACGAGCATGCCGAGGCCAAGCGCGCGCGAGGAGCGGTAATAGAACAGCGTGGCCACGAGCATCGCCGCGCCGGCCCAGAACCCGTCGCGGAACCACGTGCCCGGCGCGGGGATGCACCACAGCAACGCAATCACGCTCCACACGATCAACGGCACGCACCACAGGTGGATGCGCTGGTTGGTCGCGTTGCGGTGATCGTCCGAGTAATGCGCGAACCAGCGGTCGAGCGGGCGTGCGGGGGACGCGTCCATGGGATCTTCCTGCCGAAGCTGCGACGCAGCGTGCGCCCCGGCCTCGTGCGGTTCAAGGACGCAAGCTGGCGCATTGCCTCGCACAGCGTGTGATCAGGTCCGATCCGAAGCAAGCGATCGAGCGGCCGCAGCGGGTTCGGATGGCGGCGTTGGCGCGCGGCACGTGGGCGGGCGATGCGAGCCGCCACGCAGACCTGCATGGCGGCCGAGTCCTGCCTTGCGAAGCCGTGGATCAGTCGATCGAAATGCCCGCGAGTTTCTGCAGCGCCTCGGCGTATTTCGCACGCGTGCGCTCGACGACCTCGGCCGGCAGCGACGGGCCCGGCGGCGTCTTGCCCCAGTCCAGCGTCTCGAGGTAATCACGCACGAACTGCTTGTCGTAGCTCGGCGGGCTCGTGCCAACCTCGTATTCGTCGGCCGGCCAGTAACGCGACGAGTCCGGCGTGAGCATCTCGTCCATCACGTACAGGCGGCCGTCGGCGTCAGTGCCGAATTCGAACTTCGTGTCGGCGAGCAGGATGCCGCGCTGCGCCGCGTAATCGGCGGCAAAACGGTACAGCTGCAGCGTCGCGTGGCGCACGGCTTCGGCGAGGTCGGCGCCGATCATGTGCACGACGGTGTCGAAATCGATGTTCTCGTCGTGATCGCCCACCGCGGCCTTCGTCGACGGCGTGAAGATCGGCTCGGCGAGCTTCTCGGCCTGGCGAAGGCCGTTTGGCAACGCGATGCCGCTGATGCGGCCGGTGCGCTGGTAATCCTTCCAGCCGCTGCCGATCACATAGCCGCGCGCGATGCACTCCACCGGCACCGGCTTGAGGCGCTTGGTCACGACTGCGCGCTTGGCGTACAGCGCCGCGTCGACGCCCTCGGGCAGGACCGACGCGACGTCGATGCCGGTCAGGTGGTTCGGCACGATGTGGTCGGTGCGGTTAAACCAGAAGTTGCTGATCTGGCACAGCATCTCGCCCTTGCCCGGGATCGGGTCGGGCAGCACGACGTCGAATGCGCTGAGGCGATCGGTCGCGACCATGAGCAGGTACTGGCCGGACGGCGTGCCCGGAGGCAGGCACTCGGCGGGCAGGTCGAACACGTCGCGCACCTTGCCGCGGTGGCGCAGCGGCAAGCCGGGCAGGTCGGAGACCGAAAGCGAACGTTGCGGCGAAATGGACAACGCAGGAGCCCCATGCATGACGGATCGGCCCTGCCATCGCCGCGCGCACGGGCGCGACAGGGGCGGTGAGTGTACGCCGGTCGCGGTCGCCGCGCTGCGGGCGTCACGTCGGAGCCCTAGACTGGCCGCTCGACGCGGGAGCGAGGCATGCGCTGGACGGGAAAACTGCTGGGCTTTCTCGCAGGCGCGGTGCTGCTGCGCGCGAACCCGCTGCTCGGCGCGGTGATCGGCCTGCTGATCGGCCATGCGCTCGACGCCGGCTGGTTTGCGACGCGGCGCGATGATCCGTACGCCGTGCTCGGGGTGCGGCAGGACGCCAGCGACGCGGAAGTCGAGCAGGCCTATCGGCGGCTCATGGCGCGGCACCATCCGGATCGGCAGATCGGGGTCGGTGAAGTGCAAAAACGGAAGTCTGAGCGCCGGGCGCGTGACATCAACCGCGCGTACGACCGCGTGCGCGCGTTGCGCGGGCGCCGCTGACGCGCTGCTCGGGCCAGCGAGGCCGCGAGTGATCAACGGCACGCCGGGCCGACGCGCCACCGCGGACGGAGCGATCCACGGTGCACGTCGACCCCGCGTGGAGCGAGACGTGCGGCGCAGGTGCGCCGCACGCGAAGCGGTGGATCAGAAGCGGTAGGCCGCCGTCACGCGGACGCTGTCGAGGTCGAAATCATCGTCGCTGCGACGGAAATCGGTGCCGTTGGCGTTCGCGAGGATGAACGGGTTCGTCGCCGGGGCCGGGCCGCCGGCGCGCACGCGGAACTCATCATCTTCGAGGCGCGTGGACACGTACTCGACGCCGACCGCCCACGCGTCGTTGATGCGGCGCTCGACACCGATGCCGAACTGCGCGCCCGATGCGTCGCTGTCACCGTTGTCGGTGAACGTGTTGACGCGGTTGCTGCTGAAGAACGCGTTCTCGACCTTGGCCCGGGCGTAGCCGCCGGTCACGTAGGCCAGGTTCTCGCTGCCTGCGCCGAACGCGATGCCGACGCGCGCACGCAGTGCGGCGAGCGAGTCGATCTTGCGCACCGCGGTGTAACTCGCCGGCGTGGTGCTGAACGCCGTCAGCGCATCGCGCGCATCGTTCATGCCCAGCTCGCCGACCACGCCGAACACCCAGGTGCCGACCTGCCAGTCATAACCCGCGCGTGCGCCCCAGTCGGCGCCGCCATTGTTGCCCTCACAGCCGTCGCCCGGCGTCGGGCCGCGCGCCACGCCGTCGCAGGCGCCCGGCGAGAACGCATCGGCGCCGGCCACGGTGCGCACCGTGTCGCCGAACGCTCCGTCGAGGTTGGTGTCGAACAGGAAGCGGTCGCCGTTGTCATCGGGGTCCATCACGACGCCGGCGTGGCCGCCGACGTAACCGCCGGTCCACTCGCCCGACTGGGCGAAAGCCGGGGCCGCGATGAGCGCGGCAGCGAGGACGAGAAGGCGAGGCAGAGGAGCGTTCATAGGCAAATTCCTGAAAATGGGGGAGATCTCGTAATGCGGCCCCGCTGCGCCTCGACCGTAGGCGAGGCGGCGTTCGGCGCCGCTGATGGAAGGTACGGGCCGCATGTGCACGCGGATGCAAAGGCGCGCCGAGCACCGGCGCCCTTGCCCCTCCGGCCGGGCAGGCGACAATGGCGCCCCTTTCGCCGAGCACCGCCATGCAGCCGACCGTCATCGCCCCTTCGATCCTCTCGGCAAACTTTGCCAAGCTCGGCGAGGAGGTGGACGCCGTGCTCGCCGCCGGCGCCGACTGGGTGCATTTCGACGTCATGGACAACCATTACGTACCGAATCTCACGATCGGCCCGATGGTCTGCGAGGCGTTGCGCAAGCACGGGGTGACGGCGCCGATCGACGTGCACCTCATGGTCGAGCCCGTGGATCGCATCGTCCCGGATTTTGCAAAAGCCGGCGCTTCCATGATCACGTTCCACCCCGAGGCGAGCCGGCACGTGCATCGCACCGTGCAGCTCATCAAATCGCACGGGTGCCAGGCCGGGCTCGTGCTCAACCCGGGCACGCCGATCGAGGTGCTCGACTGGGTGCTCGATGAGCTCGACATGGTGCTGCTGATGAGCGTGAACCCGGGCTTCGGCGGCCAGGCGTTCATCCCCTCGTCGCTCGACAAGCTGCGCGCGGTACGCACGATGATCGACCGCAGCGGCCGGCCAATCCGGCTCGAGATCGACGGCGGCGTCAAGGCCGACAACATCGCCGAGATCGCCGCGGCCGGTGCCGACACGTTCGTCGCCGGCTCGGCGATCTTCAACGCCCCGGGCGTGGCCGAGCATGGATATTCGGACGTGATTGCGCGGATGAAACAGGCGGTCGAATCCGTGCGCTGAGCGACGCCGGGCACGCATCCGGGAAAAAAGGCCGATGCCCGTGAAGGCATCGGCCCGGAAAATTGGAGGCGATCCTGCCTCCGTCCGTCGTCCCTGCGATGGCCTTCCATGCTCCGGGCGGACGGTGACCGTCCCGTGTCGCAGGCATGGCGCGTTCGTGACACGAGCGTCGATCCCCCGGCTTGTGGGTCCGGCTTCACGATCGGCGCCCCGGCGCGTTGTTAGCGTGCGCGCATGTCCCCCGCAACCGCGTCGTGCGCCCGCTGGCGCCTGATCCTCAACGGCAAATCAGTGGCCGACGAAGACGTGCGCGAAGCCGTTGCCCACGTGCGAGCGCGCGGCATCGACCTCGGCGTGCGCGTGACCTGGGAAGGCGGTGACGCGGCGCGGTACGTCGCCGAGGCAATCGCCGACCGCGTCGATACCGTGATTGCCGGCGGCGGCGATGGCACGCTCAGCGAGGTGGCTTCGGCGCTCGCGGCCACCGGCACGCCCGCTCACGATCTGCCGAGCCTCGGCCTGCTCCCGCTGGGCACCGCGAACGACTTTGCCGTGGCCACGCGCGTGCCCGTGCTGGCGACCGACGCGTTCGATCTGATCGACGCTCATCCGCCGCGGCCGATCGACCTGCTGCGAATCGAGGCCGACGGCCGCGAGTGCTGGTGCGCGAACCTCGCCAGCGGCGGCTTCGGCACCCGGATCACGCTCGAGACCGACGAGGGGCTCAAGAGAGTGCTCGGTGGCCTCGCCTACCTCATCACCGGCATCTCCCGGCTCGGCAGCATCGATCCGATCGCCGCGCGCGTGCGCGGCCCCGCGTTCGAGTGGTCTGGCGATTTCATCGCGCTCGGCATCGGCAACGGCCGCCAGGCAGGCGGCGGCCAGGCGCTGTGCCCGGACGCGCAGATCGACGACGGCGCGCTAGATCTCACGATCGTGCCGCCGCTGACGGGCGAGCTCGGCGCGACCGTCGGCGCGCTGATCACCGAAGGCAAGGAGGCCGCGCTCGACCGCGTCGCGGTGGAGGCGAGGCTGCCCTGGATCGAGATCGCGGCCGACCCGCCTTTCACGCTGAATCTCGACGGCGAGCCGGTCGAGGCGCGGCATTTCCGCATCGACTGCGTGCCCGGTCGCGTGCGCATGCACCTGCCGCCTGATTCCCCGCTGCTCAGCGCCGTCGCACCGGGCCTCATCGAGCACGTCGCCACCGTGCGCATTCCGGCCGATCGCGCATCGTCATAAGCGCTGTGGGCCGGCGCTGCGGCCGCGCTGGCATACTGGCGGGCCGTCTTCATCTCCGGCCCCGGTGCCTGGCCCCATGCCCCTCGACGCCGACCAGTTCCGCCGGCTCGCCGACGCCGGTCACACGCGTATCCCCGTGGTGCGTGAGGTGCTCAGCGACCTCGACACACCGCTGTCGGTGTACCTCAAGCTTGCCGACGGCCCGCACACCTACCTGTTCGAATCGGTCGAAGGCGGTGAGCGCTTCGGTCGGTACTCGATCATCGGCCTGCCGGCGCGTCGTGTGTACGCATTCGCCGGCCATACGCTGTACGTGACCGAATGCGGCGAGCTCGTCGAAGCGCGCGAGGTCGACGACCCGTTCGCCGAAGTCGAAGCGCTGCGCGCGATGCACTCGGTGCCGAAGGTCGAAGGCCTGCCGGGCTTCACCGGCGGGCTCGTGGGCTGGTTCGGCTTCGAGTGCATCCAGTACATCGAGCCACGCCTGGCCGGCGCGATGCCCGACGGCAGCGTGAAACCCGACGAACTCGGCACGCCCGACATCCTGCTGATGCTCAGCGAGGAAGTCGCGGTGTTCGACAACCTCAAGGGCCGGCTGTACCTGATCGTGCACGCCGACCCGAGCGAACCGCAGGCGCTTGCGCGTGCGAACCGCCGCCTCGACGAGCTCACGCACCGCCTGCGGCAGGGCGGGCCGGGCTACCCCGAGACGCTCGATCCGGCCGGCCTCCAAGAAGGCGATTTCGTGTCGGGCTTCACGCGCGAGGGCTTCATCGCCGCGGTCGAAAAATCCAAGGACTACATCCGCGCCGGCGACATCTTCCAGGTCGTGCTGAGCCAGCGCCTGAGCGTGCCGTTCAAGGCGCGCCCGGTGGACGTGTACCGTGCATTGCGTGCATTGAACCCGTCGCCGTACATGTACTTCCTCGACGTCGGCGACATGCAGGTCGTCGGCTCATCGCCCGAGATCCTCGTGCGCCAGCAGGGCGACACGATCACCGTGCGTCCGATCGCCGGCACGCGTCCGCGCGGCGCCACGCCTGAAGAGGACGCCGCGCTTGAAGCCGAGCTGCTCGCGGATCCGAAGGAGCGCGCCGAGCACCTCATGCTGATCGACCTCGGCCGTAACGACGTGGGCCGCGTCAGCAAGCCCGGCACGGTGCAGGTCGGCGAGCAGTTCGTGATCGAGCGCTACAGCCACGTCATGCACATCGTCAGCGAAGTCACCGGCACGCTGCGCGACGGCCTCAGCTACGCCGACGTGCTGCGCGCGACGTTCCCGGCCGGCACCGTCAGCGGCGCGCCGAAGATCCGCGCGCTTGAAGTTATCCGTGAGCTCGAACCGGTCAAGCGCAACGTCTACGCGGGCTCGATCGGCTACATCGGCTGGCACGGCGACGCCGACACTGCGATCGCGATCCGCACCGCGGTGATCCAGGACGGCCGCCTCTACGTGCAGGCCGGCGCCGGCATCGTCTACGACTCCGACCCGCAGTCGGAATGGGACGAGACGATGAACAAGGGCCGTGCGCTGTTCCGCGCGGTCGCGCAGGCGGCGAAGGGGCTCTGACCATGCTGTTGATGATCGACAACTACGACAGCTTCACCTGGAACCTCGTGCAGTACCTGCAGGCGCTCGGGGCTGAGGTGAAGGTCATCCGAAACGACGAGCTCTCGCTCGCGCAGATCGAGGCGCTCGCGCCCGAGCGCATCGTGATTTCGCCGGGCCCGTGCACGCCGAACGAGGCGGGCGTGTCGGTCGACGTGATCCGCGAACTCGGCCCGCGCATTCCGCTGTTCGGCGTGTGCCTCGGCCACCAGGGCATCGGCCAGGCCTACGGCGGGGACGTCGTGCGCGCGAAGACGATCATGCACGGCAAGACCTCGCCGATCCGCCACGAAGGCGCCGGCGTGTTTACGGGCCTGCCCGACGCGTTCCAGGCCACGCGTTACCACTCGCTCGTGGTCAAGCGCGAGACGCTGCCCGACTGCCTCGAGATCACTGCCTGGACCGACCACGAGGACGGCTCGTTCGAGGAAATCATGGGCCTCCGCCACAAGACGCACCCCGTCGAAGGCGTGCAGTTCCACCCCGAGTCGATCCTCACCGAGCACGGCCACGCGATGCTCAAGAACTTCCTGGAGCGTTGAGGTCGATGCGCGGTTGCACGAGCCGAGCGGGCGGGTGGGGCAGTCGGCGATGGCGTCGGTGACGACGTCGCGTTCCTGTCGCTGAGCCACCCCTTTTTCGAGACGCCCCGATGCCGATTACCCCGCAAGAAGCGCTGCAGCGCACGATCGAACACCGCGAGATCTTCCACGACGAGATGGTCGAGCTCATGCGCATGATCATGCGCGGCGAGGTCTCGCCGGCTATGACGGCGGCGATCCTCACCGGCCTGCGCGTGAAGAAGGAAACGATCGGCGAGATCGCTGGCGCCGCGAGCGTGCTGCGCGAGTTCGCGCAGCCGGTGCGCATCGACGATCGACGGCACCTGGTCGACATCGTCGGCACCGGCGGCGATGGCGCGCACACGTTCAACATTTCGACCGCGTCGATGTTCGTGGTTGCCGCGGCCGGCGCGAAGGTCGCCAAGCACGGCAACCGCAGCGTGTCGTCGAAGTCCGGCAGCGCGGACGTGCTCGAGGCGCTCGGTGCGAAGATCGAGCTCACACCGGACCAGGTGGCGCAATGCATCGAGCGCTGCGGCATCGGCTTCATGTTCGCGCCCGTGCACCACCCGGCGATGAAGGTCGTCGCGCCCGTGCGACGCGAAATGGGCGTGCGCACGTTGTTCAACATTCTCGGCCCGCTGACGAATCCCGCAGGCGCACCGAACATCCTCATGGGCGTGTTCCACCCCGACCTCGTCGGCATCCAGGTGCGCGTGCTGCAGCTCCTCGGTGCGCAGCGCGCGCTCGTGGTGTGGGGCCGCGACGGCATGGACGAGCTCTCGCTCGGTGCGGGCTCGCTCGTCGGCGAGTTGCGCGACGGTGTCGTGCGCGAGTACGAGGTGCATCCCGAAGACTTCGGCATCGCGATGGCCGCGAGCCGCAACCTGCGCGTCGAGGACGCGTCCGAATCGAAGGCGCTGCTGCTCGAGGCGCTTTCGGGCGCGGACGGGCTCGCGCGCGAGATCGTCGTGCTCAACGCAGGTGCGGCGCTGTACGCGGCCGACGTCGTCGCTTCGATTGCCGAAGGCACGGTGCGTGCCCGCGAGGCGATCGCCTCCGGCGCAGCGCGCGCGAAGCTCGATGAGTTCGTCGCCATGACGCGCGAGCTCGGGCGCGCATGAGCTCCCACGGGGCGAACCCGCTCACTGGCAGCGACGGTGCATTCGCCCGCACGCCGCGGCCGCCGTATTACGCGGTGATCTTCACCTCGCGGCGCACGCCCGGCGAACGCGGTTACAACACCGCGGCCGCGCGCATGGCCGAACTCGCAGCGCAGCAGCCCGGCTACCTCGGCGTGGAGTCGGCGCGCGACGCCGACGGCCTTGGCATCACGGTTTCGTACTGGGACAGCGAAGACGCGATCGCGGGCTGGCGTCGTGAGATCGAGCACACGGCGGCGCGTGAGCGCGGCCGCAACGAGTGGTACGAGCATTACGAGCTGCGCGTGGCGAAAGTCGAACGCGCCTACGGAAAGAAGCCCACTGCATGAGCGACATCCTCAACACCATCCTCGCGCGCAAGGCCGAGGAGATCGAGCAGCGCAGCCGCGTGCGCTCGGTCGCCGACCTGCGCGCGCGCGCCGCGAACCAGCCGCCTGCGCGCGGCTTCGTCAAGGCGATCCGCCGCAAGCTCGACGCGGGCGAGTCGGCGGTCATCGCCGAGGTCAAGAAGGCGAGCCCGTCGAAAGGGCTCATCCGCAAGGATTTTCGTCCGGCCGACATCGCGCGCAGCTACGAGGCGGGCCGCGCTGCCTGTCTGTCGGTGCTCACCGACGTCGATTTCTTCCAGGGCAGCAACCTTTATCTCGGCGAAGCGCGCAACGCCTGCACGCTACCGGCGCTGCGCAAGGATTTCACGATCGATCCGTACCAGGTATACGAAGCTCGCGTCATCGGCGCCGATGCGATCCTGTTGATCGTCGCCGCACTCGAGGACGGACCGATGATCGAGATGGCGAACCTCGCGCACGAGCTCGGCATGGACGTGCTCGTCGAGGTGCACGACATCGACGAGCTCGAGCGCGCGCTGCAGACCGACTGCGAGCTGATCGGCGTGAACAACCGCAACCTGCGCACGTTCGAGGTCTCGCTCGACACCACGATCGCGCTGCGCGACGCGGTGCCGCCGGACCGCACGCTCGTGACCGAAAGCGGCATCGCGAGCGCCGCCGATGTCGCGCGTATGCGCGGCGCCGGCATCGACACGTTCCTCGTGGGCGAGAGCTTCATGCGCGAGGCCGACCCGGGCGCCGCCCTTAAGCGGCTGTTCGCGCGATGAGCACGGCGGGCCCGCGCTACCCGGCGGTGCAGGCGGGTGCGCCGCTGATCGTGTTCGACTTCGATCACACGCTCTACGACGGCGATTCCGGCGGCGACCTCGTGTCCTGGCTCGTGCGCCGCACGTGGTGGCGCACGTTGCTCGCGCTGCTGATCGCGCCCGTCGCCGGGCCGATGATCGCGTTCCTCCCGACCCGTCGGCGCGGCGTGGGCGCATTCATCTGGGCCGGCACGGTGGGCCTGCACCGGCGCCGCGATCTCGACGAGCTCATCGACCGCTATGTCGTGTTGCACGATGCGCAGCTGCGCGAGCGGCTGCTGCCGGTCGCGCTGGCGGTGCTGCACCGCCATCGCGAAGGGGGAGACCGCGTCGTCGTCGCGACCGGCGCGCCGCCCGAGCTTGCGCGCGCGATCCTCGCGTTCGTGGCGCACGAGGACGTGCCGGTGGTCGGCACGGCGGTCGGGCCGCGGCTGTTCGGCGTCATGGCCACGCGGCACTGCCACCACGAAATGAAGATGACGATGCTGCGCGAAGCCGGGTTCACCGGCGAAATCGCGGCGGCGTACTCGGATTCCAGTGCCGACATGCCCTTGCTGCGCGCCGCGCGTCGCCCCGTCGTGGTCAACCCCAAGCACGCAAAGGTCGATGACTTCCGCCGCGAACTGCCGGCCGGCACGCCGATCCTCAACTGGGGCTGTGCGGATCGCGGCGGCGATCCGGTCTGAGGCCGCGGCGCAGCGCAGTGCGCCGATCGCCGCGCTGCGGGCGCCTGGGCCGGCGAGTCCGATACGAATGGCGTGCTGGCTGGGCGGGTGCCACACCGGGCCTAGCGGCCGATGCGGCGTGAGGCGGCCGCCCGTTGTCGCTGCGTCAGTCGCCGAGCAGCTTCACGAACCGCAGCGAGCCTTCGCTGTAGCCGCAGCCGCGGTAGAACGCGGCTGCGCCGTGGCGCTGCGAGCCGCTCGTGACCTCGATGCGCGAGATGCCGGCCTGCCGCGACAGCACCTCGACCTCGCGCAACAGGCGCTTGCCGATTCCTTCGCGTTGGCAGTCATCGCCGACGATCAGCGCCGTGATCCGCGCCAGCTCGGCGCCGTGCGCGACCGAATACGTGTTGTTGAGCGAGATCAGCCCGCAGGCGTGCCCGTCCCGCTCCGCCAGCAGCAGCATCTGCCGGGGGTCGCCGAGCACGGTGACGATGCGGTCGGCCGCCTCGTCGCGCGTGCACGGGTAGCCCAGCTGCTCGAGCAGCCGGGCGACGTCGGGTGCGTCGCCCATTTTGGCCGGGCGGACGGCAATTCCGTCGGCGGACTCGTTCGGCGCCATGGCTCAGCGCGTCCCGAACAGCACCACGGTCTTGCCGCGTGCGTGCAGCTTGCCGTCGGCCTGCAGCTTCTTGAGCACGCGGCCGGCCATTTCACGCGAGCAGCCGACCAGGCGCGAAAGCTCCTGGCGGGACACGCGCAGCTGGGTGCCCTGCGGGTGGCTCATCGCCTCCGGCTCCTTCGCCAGATCGTGCAGCGTGCGCACGATGCGGTCGGTCACGTCGAGGAACGCGAGCCGGCCGGCCTTGCGGCTGGTATCGAGCAGGCGTCGCGAAATCTGCGCCGAAATCGCGTAAAGCAGCTTCGGCGCATCGGCGGCGAGGCGCGTGAGCAGCAGGTCGTAGAAACGCTCGTGGCCGATCTCGGCCAGTTCGCACGCACTGCGCGTGCGCAGAATGACCTCGCGGTGCTCGCTGTCGATGAACAGACCGAGCTCGCCGACGAATTCGCCTGCACCGAAGTACCCGAGCACGAGCTCACGACCGTCTTCTTCCTCGGTGATGATGCTGACGGACCCGGAGATCACGTAATACAGCGTGCTCGCCGGGTCGCCCGGACGGAACACGTCCGTACGCGACGGGTAGCGCCGGCGATGGCAATGCGCGAGGAAGCGCTCGATCGTGGCCGCGTCGGGCATCAGCGGGCTGGCGGAGCGTCGCGCAGGGGTGAGATGGGCGACCGACTCAACTGGCATGGCAATGGCCCTTGGGGGAGTGTGATCGAGCTTAAGCGTCAAGCGTGAGGCAGAGCAAATATGGCAGCGAGTGCGTCGTCGTCGCGTCATGCGCTGAATGCACGGAATCGGTGCATTTGAGCCTGCGTTTCACCGGGGGCGCAATTGGCCTCATAATCCCGCGTCCCATCGCGTTTCCAGGATCGCCGCCCGTGGTCAAGCCACTGCCACGCCTGAGGTTGCAGGGTTTCAACAACCTCACCAAGGCCTTGTCGTTCAACATCTACGACGTGAGCTTCGCGGCCTCCGAAGAGGAGCGCCAGCGCTACATCGAATACATCGACGAGGAATACAACGCCGATCGACTGACCCAGATCCTCACGGATGTGGCGGACATCATCGGCGCGAACATCCTCAACATTGCGCGCCAGGACTACGACCCGCAAGGCGCGTCGGTGACGATCCTCATCTCCGAGGAGCCCGTGATCGACAAGCGCGACGCCGGCCGGGAGCTGATCTCCGACGCCGTCGTGGCGCACATGGACAAGTCCCACATCACGGTGCACACGTACCCGGAGACGCACCCGGACAGCGGCATCGCGACGTTCCGCGCGGATATCGACGTGGCGACCTGCGGCGTCATCTCGCCGCTGAAGGCGCTCAATTACCTGATCGAGAGCCTCGAGTCCGACATCGTGGTGATGGACTACCGCGTGCGCGGTTTCACCCGCGACGTGAAGGGCAAGAAGCACTACATCGACCACAAGATCAATTCGATCCAGGACTACCTGGCGAAAAACATCAAGACGCGCTACGAGGCGATCGATGTGAACGTCTATCAGGAAAATATCTTCCACACGAAGATGCACCTGAAGGAGTTCGACCTCGACAATTACCTCTTCGAGGAGAAGGCGCGCAACCTGTCGTTCAAGGACCGCATGAAGGTCGAGGCGCGGCTCCGGCGCGAGATCGAAGAGCTCTACCACGGCCGTAACCTGGTCGACTGAGGCCTTCGCCGCGCGCTACCGGCGGCGGGTCGCAGCAGCAAAAAAGCCCGCTCAACGCGGGCTTTTTTCATTCGCGCTGGGGTGACTGGCGTGGCAGCACCGGCATCAAATCCGGTACGCCACCATCTTCATGACGCGCGACATCAGCGCCATGAGGGCCGGCACCGGCGGGGGAAGCACGCGCGCACCCGCATGCTCGGCCGCGTCGGCGTGGCGCGCTTCATCGGCCTTCATGACCTCGAGGATTGCGCGGCTGCGCGCGTCGGCAGCCGGCAGCGACGTCAGGTGCTCGTCGATGTGCGCTTCGACCTGGCGCTCGGTCTCGACCACGAAGCCGAGGTTCCAGCCGTCGCCGCGCAGGCCGGCGAGTCCGCCGATCGCATAGCTGCTGGCATACCACAGCGGATTAAGCAGGCTCGGTCGGCTGTCGAGTTCGTCCAGCCGCTCCGCGCACCAGGCCAAGTGGTCCGTCTCTTCCTGCGCAGCGGCAAGCAGATGTGCACGCGTGTGCGCGTCCTGCGCGACCGCGGCTTGGCCGCAGTACAGCGCCTGCGCACAGACTTCGCCCACGTGGTTGATGCGCATGAGGCCGGCCGCGTGGCGGCGGTCCGGCTCGTCGAGCACGACGTCGCCGTGCGGCTGCGCGGGATTCGGCCGCGCTGCCGCGGGTCGGGCGAAGACGGTTTCCAGCGCGCGCTGCACATCGGCGAGCGCGCGGTCGGCAGGACTGAGGTCGCGGGGCTTCATGCCGGCAGTCTAGTCACGCCTAGTGAGGACGTCGTCGGTCAGTTGACGAGCGCGTCGGCGAGCAGCTCGAGCGGGTGCTGGACTGGAATGCCGGTCGCCCGCGCCAGGTGCAGTCGGCAGCCGATGTTCGCGCTGAGCAGTCGGGTTGCGCCGCTCGCCTGCAACGCGTCGATGAGCGGGGCGCGGAACGCCGCCGCTCGTGCGGGCTCCGTCAGCATATGCGTGCCCGCCGCGCCGCAGCAGCCGTGGCCCGCGTCGAGTTCGACAACTTCCAGCCCCGGCACGCGCGCGAGCAGGCGGCGGGTGGCGGCGAGCGCGCCGGGCGTCGCATGCAGCGTGCAAGGCCGGTGCAGCGCGATGCGCTCGACGAGCGGCTTGAATACAAGTTGGTCTGCGAGCCCATCGAGATGCACGAGTGCATCCACGGTGCGCGCGCCGCCGGTCGCGGACTCGACCGCGCTGTGGCACCCACTCGCCAGCGTGAGGACTCGCGCAGCCCCGGACAATGCCGCCGCGTTGCGCGCTGAGAGTCGTTCGGCCGTGGCGGTGTCGCCTGCGTGCGCGTGAAGGGCTCCGCAGCACGTCTGCGTGGCGGGGATCGAAAGCGGCGTGCCCGCTGCGCGGCACAAGCGGGTGAGAGACGTGCGGACCGCGGGCTCATAAGCGCGCGCCACACAGCCGACGAACAGCGCGACGTCTTCGTCTGCCACGCGCGGAAGTGATGCGTCCGGGCGCGGTGGGCACGGCAGGGGGCGCAGCGTCGCAGGGAGCACCGGGTGGACGCGGCGGTACAGGCCGAGCAGGCGCGACAGCAGGCGAGGATGCGCTGTGAGTGTCTCGATCGCACGTTGACGTATCGGTGGCGTGCGGCGAACCCGTTGCCGTGCACGCGCCTCGACGAGCAGCGCGCCGTACTGCACGCCCGCCGGGCACGCGGCCTCGCAGCGGCGGCAGCCGAGGCAGGCATCCAGGTGCGCGTCGCCGGTGGCGGTGGGCTCGAGCGCGCCATCGGCCCACGCGCGCACGATCGCAATGCGGCCTCGCGGAGACTCGGCCTCAATGCGCTCGTACCGGTGCGTCGGACACACCGGCAGGCACAGGCCGCACTGCACGCAGCGGTCGGTCAGCGCGACCAACGGGTCGACGGGAGCGGGTGCGGACATCGCGTCGATGCTAGCACCGCGTTCACGGCGCTTGCACGAGCTGCAGGACGTGGCTATGATTCCGCCTCTTTCGTTCCGCACATCGCGAGGCGACGTTTCGATGCAGCCCTTGGGCCGCGACGAAACCGGCCCGACCAGGTGCCCCTATCAGACACGTCATGAAGACTTTTTCCGCTAAGAACGAGACCGTCCAGCGTGACTGGTACGTGGTCGACGCCGAAGGCAAGACCCTCGGCCGCCTGTGCTCCGAACTCGCGCGTCGCCTGCGCGGCAAGCACAAGCCCGTGTTCACCCCGCACGTGGACACCGGCGATTACCTGATCGTCATCAACGCCGAGAAGATTGCCGTCACCGGCAATAAGCTCCAGGACAAGATGTACCACCGGTTCACCGGTTACATCGGCAACCTGAAGTCCGAGACGCTGGCCCAGGCGCTTGAGCGCCACCCGGAGCGCGTCATCGAGATCGGTGTGAAGGGCATGCTGCCGAAGAACCCGCTCGGCCGCGCAATGTACCGCAAGCTCAAGGTTTACAAGGGCTCGGAGCATCCGCACGCCGCCCAGCAGCCGCAGCCGCTCGAATTCTAAGGTTACCGATATGGCACTCCAGCAGAACTACGGCACTGGCCGCCGCAAGTCTTCGACCGCTCGCGTTTTCCTGCGCAAGGGTTCGGGCAACATCACCATCAACCAGCGTCCGATCGATGAGTTCTTCGGTCGCGAGACGGCGCGCATGATCGTGCGCCAGCCGCTCGAGCTCACGCAGTCGACCGACAAGTTCGACGTCGTCGTGACGGTCGCCGGCGGCGGCATCACCGGCCAGGCCGGCGCGATCCGCCTCGGCATTTCGCGTGCACTCGTTGAGTACGACGAGACGCTGAAGAACGAGCTGCGCAAGGCGGGCTTCATGACCCGCGACGCCCGCGAAGTCGAGCGTAAGAAGGTCGGTCTGCACAAGGCGCGTCGCGCCACGCAGTTCTCGAAGCGTTAACGGTTTTCGCGCCACCCTGTGGCGCGCTAAACTTAGTTCCATAGCCCCGTCGCCAAGCGGTAAGGCACCTGACTCTGACTCAGGCATTCGGTGGTTCGAATCCATCCGGGGCTGCCACACCGACGGAACCTTCGGGTTCTGGAAAAAACCCGCCGAAAAGCGGGTTTTTTTATGCGCCAAGTAAGCGTGCCGCGCTCCACATCGCCCATGCCGGCCATGTGGATTCGTGCGCAGCGCGCCCGAGGGCGGGCGACGACCGCGCCTTGCACCGAGACAGTTACAATCGAAACCAATTCGCCGCAGGGCGTTTCGATTGCGAGGTCCCATGAAGCTCGGTTCACTGAAAGAAGGCGGCCGCGACGGCACGCTCATCGTCGTTTCGCGCGACCTGACGCGCGCAGTGCGCGCCACCGGCATCGTCGATACATTGCAGCGCGCGCTCGAGGATTGGTCCGGCGCGGCCCCGCGTCTGAATGCCTTGTCCGATGCGCTCAACGAAGGTCGTGCCGAAGGGGCATTCGACCTCGACGTCGCGGCGCTCGCCGCCCCGCTGCCGCGGGCCTACGAGTTTGTCGACGGCAGTGCCTATCTCCCGCACGTCGAGCGCGTGCGCCGCGCGCGCGGCGCGGAAGTGCCCGAAAGCTTCTACAGCGACCCGCTGATGTACCAGGCGGTGAGCGCCGGCTTCTATGGCCCGCGCGACCCGGTCCGCGTGCCGAGCGAAGAGCACGGCATCGACCTGGAGGCTGAGGTGGTGATCGTGACGGACGACGTGCCGATGGCCGCATCGCCCGAACAGGCCGCTGCGCACATCCAGCTCATCGGCCTCATCAACGACGTGAGCCTGCGCAACCTGATTCCGAACGAGCTGGCGAAGGGGTTCGGCTTCCTGCAGTCCAAGCCGCGCTCCGCGCTGAGCCCGGTGTTCGTGACGCCCGACGAGCTCGGCGATGCGTGGCGCGACAACAAGCTGCACCTGCCGCTGCTGACGCACGTCAACGGCGAATGGTTCGGCGCGCCCGAGGCGGGCGTCGACATGCAGTTCGACTTTGCCCAACTCGTCGCTCACGCCGCGAAGACGCGGCCCCTGTCGGCGGGCACGATCGTCGGCTCGGGCACCGTGGCCAATGAGGACACCTCGCTGGGCGCGTCGTGCTTTGCGGAAAAGCGCACGGTGGAAACGCTCGAGCACGGCGCGCCCCGCACGCCGTTCATGTCGTACGGCGACACCGTGCGCATCGAGATGTTCGACGGCGACGGCCGCAGCATCTTCGGCGCGATCGAGCAGCGCATCGAGCCCGCAGCGGGCTGACGGCGAAACGCCCGGCGCGGTGTAGCGGCCCTGCCGCCACCGCGCTACCGTGGCCATCGCAATCGGGAAGCATCGGCGTGAACGAGCAACTTCGGCTGTATTCGTACTGGCGTTCGAGCGCGGCTTACCGCGTGCGCATCGGCCTCAATCTCAAGGGCCTGCGCTACGAGACGGTGCCGGTGCACCTGGTGCGCGACGGCGGTGAGCAGCACGCGCCCGAGTACCGCGAGAAGAATCCGCAGGAGCTCGTGCCGATCCTCCAGCACGGCAACCGCACGATGCGCCAGTCGATGGCGATCCTCGAATACCTCGACGAAACGTGGCCGGATACGCCGCTGCTCCCGGCCACCGCACGCGAGCGCGCCCGGGCCCGCTCGCTCGCGCAGGCAATCGCCTGCGACGTGCATCCGCTGAACAACCTGCGCGTGCTGCAGTTTCTCGAGCACAGCTGGGGCGTGCCGCAGGCCGAGCGCGACGAGTGGGTGCGGCATTGGATCGTCGAAGGCTTCCAGGCGGTCGAGGCGATGCTCGCGGGGCACGTGTCGACCGGCGAATTCTGCGAAGGCGATCTCCCGACGATCGCCGACTGCTGCCTGGTCCCTCAGATCTACAACGCGCGGCGCTTCAGTGTGGACATGACGCAGTTTCCGACGATCGCGCGCATCGAGGCCGCGTGCCTGGCGCTGCCGGCGTTCGACGCGGCCCGGCCCGAGCGTCAGCCCGACTGCCCGCAGGCCGCGGCGGGCTGATGCGAGCGCGGCCGTGAGGTGGCGCTGCAGCCGGAATCAGAACACGTCGGCGTAGGGGTCGTGCTCGCCGCTCGTGCCTTCGGACAGGCGGAACTTGAGGGCCAGGCCTTCGCGCGAATCGGCGGCGCGGAGCGCTTCTTCCTGCGAGATCCGGCCTTCCTTATGCAGCCGGTACAGGCACTGGTCGAACGTTTCCATGCCGTCCTCGAGCGAGGCCTCCATCGCCTGCTTGATCTCGTGGATCTGGCCGCGACGCATGAGGTCGCGCACGTGCGGCGTGTTGATCAGCACCTCGCTCGCTGGCAGGCGGCGGCCATCGGCACCAACGACCAAGCGCAGCGACACGACCGCGCGCAGGTTCAGCGCAAGGTTCATCAGCACGTTCTTGTGCGCCGATTCCTGGAAGAAATTGAGGATGCGCTCGAGCGTCTGGTCGGCGTTGTTGGAGTGCAGCGTCGCCAGGCACAGGTGGCCGGTTTCGGCGAATGCGATCGCCGCCTCCATCGTCGTCGCGTCGAGGATTTCGCCGATCAGGATGACGTCAGGCGCTTCACGCATCGCGTTCTTGAGCGCGTTCTGGAACGCGTGGGTGTCGAGGCCCACTTCGCGCTGATTGACGATCGACTGCTTGTGCTTGTGCAGGAACTCGATCGGGTCTTCGATCGTGAGAATGTGGCCCGCGGTGTGCGTGTTGCGGTGATCGATCATCGACGCGAGCGTCGTCGACTTGCCCGAACCGGTACTGCCGACAATGAGCACGAGCCCGCGCGGGGACATGATGATGTCCTTGAGGACCTGCGGCAGTTGCAGTTCCTCGATCGTCGGGATCACGTTCTTGATTGCACGGATCACCATGCCGACTTCGCCGCGCTGCTTGAACACGTTGACGCGGAAGCGCCCGGAGTCGGGCAGCGAATACGCCATGTTGAGCTCGAGCTCGCGCTCGAACTCGGGCACCTGGCCCTCGTCCATGAGCGAATACGCGATCTTCTTCACCATGCCCGGGGGCAGGCCGGTGTTGCCGAGCGGCTGCAGCTTGCCCTCGACCTTGATGTACACGGGCGCGCCGGTGGTGAGGAACATGTCCGACGCGTTCTTGTCCAGCATCAGCTTGAGGAAATAGCCGATGTCCATTCATTTCACCTCGTGGAACGCGGGCGTTGCGCGCAACGCGACGGCATGACGACAATGGCCGCGTATCCCCCTGACACGCCGGCCTTCCGATGAGCCAAAGCTTCGCACACTTCTCGCGGCGCGCTGCGACCGTTGTTCTCGTTTCGGGACTCGCGGCCTGCGCCTCGATGCCGCCGCCGACCGGTGAACTCGCCGCCGCGCAGCAGGCGGTTGTTCGCGCCGACGGCGCCGATGCGGACCAATACGCCGCGCAGGAAATCGCGCTCGCCCGCAGTGAACTCGCCCAGGCGCAGGCGGCCATGTCGGACGGGCGCGAGGCCGAAGCGCGTTCGCTCGCGCTTGCGGCGGCCGCGGATGCCGACTTGGCCTACGCACGCAGCCGGGAGGCGCTCGCGACCGCCGAGCTGCAGCAGCGGCGGGCCGAGGTCGAGCAGTTGCGTGGCCGCTTGCAAACCGGAGACCGCCCATGAAGCCGCTTGTTCTGGCCATTCTGCTTGCGCTGCCGCTGGCCGCATCCGCGCAGGACGCCGAGGTCGCCGGGCTTGCGCAGCGCATCGCCGCGCTGGAAGCCGACCCGCAGGCCGCATCGCTCGCCGCGTACGAACGCCTTCAGGCGCGACAGGCGATCGACGCGCTCGCCCAGGCCCGCAGCCGCGATCGCAGTCAGGCCCGCTACGTCGCCGACCGCCGCGTGCAGATCGCTGAGATCGCTGCTCGCACTGCGTCGATGCAGCGCGAGATCGACCGGCTCGATCGCGAGCGTGCGGATCTGCTCGTCGAGGCCAGCCGTCAGGACGCGGCGCGCGCACGCGCGGAGGCCGAGCGCCTCCGCGTGCAGGCCCAGATCCAGGCTGAAGAGGCCGAACGCCTGCGCCAGCAGGCGGCGGCCGAGGCGGTTGCAAAGCAGGAGGTGACCGCGCTGCTCGAAGGCGTCACCGACACCCAGACCGCCAAGCTGCAGGCCGCGCGCGATAAGCAGGCCGCCCTTGCGCGCGAAGAGGCTGAACTCGTCGCGGGGACGAAGTTGCCGCCGTCGCGCAGCGAGGGCGATCAAGAGGTGTTTACGCTCGCGGGCGACGCGTTTGCCTCCGGGCAGGCGACGCTTACGAAGCCTGCCGCGGCACACGTGCGTGCGGTGGCCGCGTACCTCGAGGCCATGCCCGCCTCGTCGGTGCGCATCGAGGGTCACACCGACAGCCAGGGCGCGGCCGATGCGAACCGCCGGCTGTCGCAACGCCGCGCGGACGCTGTTCGCGACGTGCTCGTCGCGGCCGGCGTGCCGGCCCGTCAGATCGAGGCGGTCGGGCAGGGGGCCGCAGCGCCGGTGGCCGACAACGCCACCGCGGCCGGGCGCGGTCGCAATCGCCGGGTGGAGATTTCTGTTTCATTCAAGTGACTGATTCAAAAGGGTTTTAGTTCGATCTGAGCCGTTGGTCAGGCGGCGCGCGGATTAACGTTCTCGTGCTTGCCGGGCTTGGAGCGGAAGAGTAGGGTCGAAGTCCCAGGCACTACGCCGCCTGGTCGAGAGCCCGTCCCGATGATGCGCACGCCCTGTTCCAACGGGCCCAGCCCGCAGGAAGACGCCGCCGATGACCGCGGCGCAGGAGCGCGGGCCGCGACGGGCTCCCGGACCCTGGAACCTCAATGCGCCCCGGCCTCCACGCCGGGGCGTTTTTGCTTCCAGGGCCTCCGTGGCCCGGCGACCGCCGGGCGATCCACATCCCGAAGGAGGCATGCATGTTCGAAGAACGGCCGCAGCAGGAACTCGACTCGGTTCTCAAGAGCAACCCGGATTTCCGGCGTCTGTATGACCAGCACCGCGACCTCGACCGGAAGGTCGTGAACGCGGAGCTCGGCGTCAGTCCGATCGACGACCTCACACTGACGCAGATGAAACGGGCGAAGCTCGCAATGAAGGACCGGTTGGCCCGCATGTACGACGCCGGGTTGCAATGACCGTTCCGCAGTAATCCGGTGGCGTGCGGCTGCCGTCCGCACGCCACCCCCCGGGTCTGCACGGAGGGTCGGGTAAGATCGCGCGGTCCGCTGCGCCGCGCGCAGCGCCAAACGTGCACCGCATGCCGATCCATTCCTCCGTGCTCGATCTCATCGGGCGCACTCCGATCGTGGAAGCGAGCCGGCTCGACGCCGGCCCCTGCCGCCTGTTCTTCAAACTCGAATCGCAGAACCCCGGCGGCTCCATCAAGGACCGCATCGGTCTGGCGATGATCGAGGCCGCCGAGCGCCGCGGCGACATTAAGCCCGGCGATACGCTCGTCGAAGGCACCGCCGGCAACACCGGCATCGGCCTCGCGCTCGTCGCGCAGCAGAAGGGCTACGAGCTCATCCTCGTCGTGCCCGACAAGATGAGCCGCGAAAAGATCTTCAACCTCAAGGCGATGGGCGCGAACGTCGTGCTCACACGCTCCGACGTTGCAAAGGGCCACCCGGACTATTACCAGGACATGGCCGAGCGCATCGCGCGCGAGACGCCGGGCGCGTACTTCATCAACCAATTCGGCAACGCGGACAACCCGGCCGCGCATGAGTTCGGCACCGGGCCGGAGATCCTCGAGCAGATGGCCGACGTCGGCGGCGTCGACGCGGTCGTGTTCGGTTGTGGCAGCTCCGGCACGATGACGGGCCTATCGCGCTGCTTCGCCGAGAAATCCCCGAACACCGAGCTCGTGCTCGCCGATCCCGTCGGTTCGATCCTCGAGGAATACATCAACCGCGGCACGCTGTCCGACAAGTCCGCGAGCTGGATGGTCGAGGGCATCGGCGAGGACTTCCTGCCGCCGATCTCGGACTTCACGCGCGTCAAAAAGGCGTATGCGATCGCGGACAAGGAGAGCTTCCTGACCGCGCGCGAGCTGCTCGAGAAAGAAGGCATCCTCGGCGGCTCGTCGACCGGCACGCTGCTCGCCGCCGCGCTGCGCTACTGCCGCGAGCAGACGACGCCGAAGAACGTGCTCGTGTTCGTCTGCGACACCGGCAACAAGTACCTGTCGAAGATGTACAACGACTACTGGATGCTCGACAACGGCTTCCTTGAGCGCCAGCCCTCGAACGACCTGCGCGACCTGATCCTGCGGCCGTACTCCAAGCGCGACACGGTCGTAGTGGGTCCGAACGACCTGCTGATGACCGCGTACCAGCGCATGAAGCTCTACGACGTCAGTCAACTGCCGGTCGTCGATGGCGACCAACTCGTCGGCATCGTCGATGAGTCCGACGTTCTGCTGCACGTCTACGGCGACGAAGCGCGTTTTCGCGATCCGGTCTCGACCGCGATGGTCAGCAAGCTCGACAAGGTCGACGTTGGCGCACCGATCGAAGCGCTGCTGCCGGTGTTCGACCGCGGCCACGTCGCCATCGTGACCGCGGGCGACAGCTTCCTCGGCCTGATCACGCGCATCGACCTGCTCAACTACCTGCGCCGGCGCGTGCAGTGACGCCAGTTGCCTAGCTGAACCGCCGCCACCTGCGGTTCAGCTGCGCCCACCCTGCACTGCGGCGGCCGCGTGCAGGGCCGGTGATAGAATCCGCGGCCGCGTTTGCGGCAAGGACGACACCATGACGACCCACGACGACGCAGGCGCCCCGCGCCGGCACGGCCTCGGCACGCTCGCGATCCACGCCGGGCAGTCGCCCGACCCGAGCACCGGCGCAGTGATGACGCCGATCTACGCGACGAGCACGTACGTGCAATCGAGCCCGGGTGAACACCAGGGCTTCGAATACTCGCGCAGCCACAACCCGACGCGCTTCGCGTACGAGCGCTGCGTCGCCGAGCTCGAGGGCGGCACGCGCGGCTTCGCGTTTGCCTCTGGCTTGGCCGCGACCTCGACGATCCTCGAACTGCTCGACGCCGGCAGCCACGTGATCGCGATGGACGACGTCTACGGCGGCACCTACCGCCTGTTCGAGCGCGTGCGCCGTCGCACCGCCGGGCTGGACTTCAGCTGGGTCGACCTCACGGATCCGGCCGCGTTCGAAGCTGCGATCCGACCGGAAACGCGCATGGTCTGGATCGAGACGCCGACCAACCCGCTGCTTAAGCTCGTCGACATCGCGCAGATCGCCGCGATCGCGCGCAAGCGCGGGCTCATCGTCGTCGTCGATAACACATTCTGTTCGCCGATCCTGCAGCGCCCGCTCGAACACGGCGCGCACCTCGTCATGCATTCGGCCACGAAGTACCTCAACGGCCACTCGGACATCGTCGGCGGCATGGCCGTTGTCGGTGATGACGCCGAGCTCGCCGGGAAAATGGCGTTCCTGCAGAACGCTGTCGGCGGCGTGCAGGGTCCCTTCGACAGCTTCCTCGCCTTGCGCGGCCTCAAGACGCTGCACCTGCGCATGAAAGCGCACTGCGAGAACGCGCACGCGCTGGCCGAGTGGCTCGAAGTGCACCCCGCAATCGAACGCGTGGTCTACCCGGGCCTGAAGTCCCACCCCCAGCACGAACTCGCGAAGCGCCAGATGGACGGCTTCGGCGGCATGGTCACCATCTTCGTCAAAGGCGGCCTCGACGCCGCCAAGCGCTTCTGCGAGCGCACCGAGCTGTTCGCACTCGCCGAGTCGCTCGGCGGCGTGGAAAGCCTCGTGAACCACCCTGCGATCATGACGCATGCGTCCGTGCCGCCGGAGCGGCGGGCGCAGTTGGGGTTGTTCGATAATCTGGTGCGGTTGAGCGTGGGGGTGGAAGGGTTGGACGATTTGCGCGAAGACCTTAATTCCGCCCTGCAGAGCAGTTGAGTCGCGCGCCCTCGGTTGCGAGACGCTCAATACGAACGAATGTAGGCGGCAATGACTCCTCCTTCTGCGCTCCAAGTTAGCTTGCGCGCCTTGTACCGCGCGCTTCCCGAAGCGGTGCGAGCACCCCTGCTGAGCTTGTTTTGGCGCACGCGACTCCGGCACGTGCGGTTTCCCGCACTGCCCGCTTGCCACCCAGCGCAAGAGTCGACACCGTCTGCCGGCTCCGACACTCGGTGGTTCTCAACCGAGATTGGCGTCCGGATACACGGGTATCTGTCCGGAGAATTTGGACTTGGCGAGAGCGCACGGCTTTACGCGACCGCGCTGAAGGCGGCGGGCGTGCCTGTTCAAGTCAACGACTTGGACTTGCGACTACCGCATACCAACCGACCTCACGGGATCCAGTCGGATAACTTCGACGGCGTCCAATACGTAATCGATCTCGTCGTCGTGAATCCGGACTACCTGAGGCAGGCGCTGCCCTTGCTGCCTCCGCGGTGTCAACCTGGGCATGTGAGAGTGGGGTGCTGGTTTTGGGAGCTCGAGTGCATACCACGCTCCTGGCACTGGGCGCTTGGCGAGTTCGACGCACTCCTGGCTGCTTCCGACTTCGTCGAGTCGGCACTTCGCTTGTGCGCTGATATTCCAGTGATGAAAGTCCCTCTGCCTGTCTGGCGCCGGGAGCCGAGCGCGGCGGGTAGGCGCGACTTCGGGCTACCGGACGACGCCTTTGTTTTCCTGACTACATTTGACTTTCATTCGTTCACCGCGCGAAAGAACCCGCTTGCTGCCATCGCTGCCTTCAAATTGGCTTTTCCTGCGCTGACCGAGCGTGTCGTACTCGTTGTGAAATCTAGCAACGGAGAGCGCTACCCCCATCTGCTCGCGAAGCTCGTGTCAGTTTCACGCGGCGACCCCAGGATAATAATCCGTGATGGCGTTCTCGAGAGACCGCATTTGCGAGCCTTGCAAATGGCGGCGGACGTATTTGTTTCGTTGCATCGTGCCGAGGGGTTCGGGCTTGGCCTTGCGGAATGCATGGCTTTAGGCAAACCGGTCATAGCGACGGGCTGGTCAGGGAACCTGGAATTCATGTCTGAAAACAACAGCTGTCTTGTAAACTGGCGCGAGATCGAGGTGAGGCCTGGGGAGTATGTCGACACGGCCGAGTCCCACAGGTGGGCGGAGCCCGACGTTGGCCATGCAGCAAGCTACATGCGAACCCTGGCTGCCGATCCCGCTCTTGGGACGGCAATCGGGCGGCGCGGGCAAATCGATATCGAGAGAAGTTTGGCGCCGAAGGTGATCGGGCAGGCGCTACTCCACGAGTTCCAAGCGTTGCAAAGTGCGCATTCCGGGGGGGGGCGGGTATGATCGCCGCCGTCGCGCGCGCTGCGTGGAAGTACCGCGGATATATTCGCTCAGCCGTCGCTGCGGAGTTCAAGGGGCGCTTCATTCGCAGCCGAATAGGTGCGACATGGATTGTCATTCAGCCAATCATGCAGGTTGTCTTGTTCGCTACGGTGCTGTCGAGCGTGATGGTTGCACGAATCGATGGGGTCGACAGTCGGTACGGATATATCGTTTATTTGCTTGCAGGTATCGCATGCTGGAACCTCTTTTCGGAAGTGGTGCAGCGGTGCCTGACCGTGTTCGTGGACCAAGCCCATCTTCTGCGAAAGATGCATTTTCCTCGAATTACATTGCCGCTGGTGGTGGTCGGCTCCGCCATGGTGTCTAACATCGCCCTAGTAATCGTTGTGGTGCTCGCTTTGCCCGTGCTCGGAATTTTTCCGACGATCCAGTGGCTCTGGCTGCCCGTTCTGATGGTGGCTACTGCGGCCATGGCGACGGGATTAGGTTTGCTACTCGGTACTCTTAATGTTTTCTCCCGCGATATAGGTCAGGTCTCCGGGGTGGTGCTGCAGTTCTGGTTTTGGATGACGCCAATTGTCTACCCATTAGATATCGTGCCGGATGGCGTGCGGATGACGTTGGCGTATAATCCACTGGTTCCGCTTGTGCAGGCTTATCAACGGGTATTGCTACACGGCGCTGCGCCTTCGAGCGAGGTTTGGATGCCGGTTGTGGTAGCCCTAATCCTGCTTCCGTTCGCAATGTTGGTATTTCGTCGCGCGTCGGCGGAACTGGTGGACGCGCTGTGACAGGAGATGTTCTAACGGTCGACGACGTAGGAAAAGCGTACTACGCGTTCGACAGCGAGCTGCAGCGTTTCGCCCGATGGCTGGGCGTTCCCGTAGCGCCTACCTCCGAACGATGGGCGCTGCGCCACGTCGGTCTGCGATTGCATGCTGGGGAGGCAGTGGGAATCGTCGGCCAAAACGGCGCGGGCAAGAGCACGCTTCTAAAGCTCATCACTGGAACGGCTCACCCCAACGAGGGGACCATCAATGTTTCAGGGCGCGTATCAGCGCTGCTTGAGTTGGGGCTCGGCTTCAACCCGGAGTTGACCGGCCGTGAGAACGTTCGCCATGTGGGGACGCTGATGGGACTGTCAGGGGCTGATGTTGCCCGCCTGCTTCCTGAGATCGAGGCGTTCGCTGAGGTCGGACGATACTTCGATGAGCCGGTTCGGACGTACTCGAGTGGGATGCAAATGCGTGTCGCATTCAGCGTCGCTACTGCGGTCAGGCCCGACGTACTTATCGTCGACGAGGCGCTGGCGGTCGGCGATGCCTACTTCATCCATAAGAGCTACCAACGGATCCGAGAGTTTCGTGATGCCGGTACGGCGCTTCTGATCGTGTCGCATGACCCGGTGGCCATCCAGTCATTGTGCGATCGAGCAATTCTGCTCGAGAACGGTCGAGTGATGATGGAGGGGCTTCCGAGCGAGGTATTGGATTTTTACAACGCGCGCATCGCGGAAAAGGAAAACGCCACGGTTCGGTCGGAGCGCCGAGAAGGCCATACGGTCACGGAATCAGGCACCGGCGAGGCAAGTTTCACCGCGATTGAACTCCTCGACGAGACGGGTCTGTCTGTCGAGCACGTGGTCGTCGGGCAGTTTGTCAGCTTGCGCGCGCGCGTCCGCATTCGGGCTGCGATTCCGCGGCTGGTGTTCGGCTACATGCTCAGGGATCGGCTCGGCCAGCCCATCTATGGCACGAACACCGATTACACCGGCCATGTAATCACGGGCCTTATATCCGGTGACGACGTGGTGTTTGAAGCGGCGTTCGAAGCAAACCTCGGGCCCGGCAGCTACTCAGTCTCTGTCGCGTTGTCGAGCACGGAAACCCATCTCGTCAATAATTACGAGTGGAAGGATTTGGCGCTCGTCTTCACCGTGGCCAACCCCGCTCGTCCGGTATTTGTCGGGTGCGCCTACATCCCAGCGCAGATTTCCGTGTCACGCGTCTCGGGCGCTTCGTCAACGCAGCCGCACGGCTTGTCGCAGCAGGACGACGCGGGATGAAACTTAACGCAGAGACACTCATGACACTGGTGCGTAAGCGACTCGCTCACGACGCCGGCCCAGGCGATCGTTTGCCGACGAGCGCGTCTCCAGTCGCCGGCGAGGCTCTGGCATGGGCAGGGGGGATGGCCCCGATTCCTGCCAAGCCCGCTTACGAACTCGGAGAACTGCTCGCCTACCGCGATCGTGCGTTTGTTGCGAACGCGTATCGCGCCATCCTGCGTCGCGAGCCGGACCCCGAAGGGCTGGTATGCCATCTCTCTCGGCTGCGCCAGGGCGCCGCTAGCAAGGTCGAGGTCCTGGCAGCCTTGCGCTGGTCACCGGAAGGTGTTTCTTGCGGGGTGCACATCAACGGCTTGCTTCTGCCCACGTTATTGCAGCGATGGAAGCGCAAGCGATTTGTGGGGCCGCTCCTCGCTTGGGGCCATGCCTTTGTCCGGCTTCCGACCATTATGAGCCGGCTTTATCTGCTGGAAGCAACTGCGGCACATGATGTGACGTTGCTGGCGGAGCACGTCGATCGCCAGCTCGATATCCACGCAAACCAGGCTCACAAGCTGCTTGACGTCGCGGTTGAAGCCAACAGGGTGTTGAGTGGCTCGCTGCAGGGGCTTGAGGTACGGCTCACCGAGTTAGGGGAGCAAGAACGGGGCCGCGTGGGAGCGGAGCACGCTCGTGAAACGCGCCTCTTGGCGCTTCACGCGGCGCTGGAGACACGCTTTGAGGAGGCGAAAGCCTGCCTGTCTGAGCGACTCGACGGCATGGAATTCAGGGTTGCAGCATGCGCGGAGTCCATCGAACGAGTGGCGGTTGAGCAGCGCTCGGCCCTCGCCGATTTTGAGCAGCGCACACTCGTTCGGGACGATACACCCGGTCAGCTCGATGCGCTGTACGTGGCCTTCGAGGAGCACTTCCGCGGCAGTCCGGCCCTGATCCGGGAGCGCGTGAAGCCCTACCTCGAGGACGTTCGCGAAGCTGGCGTGGGTACGCATGCAACGCCCGTCGTCGACCTCGGCAGCGGCAACGGCGAATGGCTCGGCGTCCTCCGCGAGAGTGAATTCGTTGCGCGCGGCATCGACAACAACGCCGTCTTCGCCGCCTTGTGCCGCGGGCGTGGCCTTGAAGTGGAGCATGCGGACGCCTTTGAAGCGCTCCACGCCCTTCCTGACGGCTCGGTGGGGGCCGTCACGGCCATGCACCTGGTTGAACACCTGCCCTTCGAAATCCTAGTTCGCCTGCTGGATGAAGCGATGCGCGTTCTCTGTCGCGGAGGGCTTCTCATCCTAGAAACGCCGAATCCGGAGAACTTGCTGGTGGCGGCGCACTACTTTTACACGGACCCCACCCACCGCAACCCAATTCCGCCGGAGACGCTGCAGTGGCTAGTGCAGGCCCGCGGCTTTCAACGTGTCCATATCCGACGACTGACCGAGGCCCGAGACATGCCAGTGCCGCCAGCGGTACCCGATGACGCTCCGGGCAGTGAAACGATCAACTCGGTTGTCGCACGACTGGCGGTCGCGCCGGACTACGCCATTATCGCAAGGAAACTTTGATGAATCGGCGGCTGCTCGTTACAGGTGCCGGCGGCTTCGTCGGTCGCCATGTACAAGAGGCTTGCCGGGTCGGCGGGGCCTTCGAGGGTTGGGAGTTCGTTCCCAGTCCCAAGGGAATGGACCTGCGCGATCGCAAGGCGGTTTCAAATTGGATCGCCGACGCGAGAGGCGATGCCGTGCTGCACCTTGCCGCCCAGAGCTTTGTCCCCCGCTCGTTCGTCGATCCCGCCGAGACGTTTGATATCAACCTGCATGGCACGCTGCATCTACTTCTAGCGCTGAAGGCGTCGGCGTTTGCGGGCCGCATGATGTTCGCCAGCACCGGCGACCTGTATGGCCGCGTCCCCGAGGACGCGCTGCCAGTCACCGTGCAGCGTTGGCCGGAGCCGCGCAACCCCTACGCTGTCAGCAAATTTGCGGCGGAGCAGTTGTGCCTGCAATGGATGCGAACGGAGGGGCTGGACGTCGTCATCGCCCGGCCGTTCAACCATATTGGCCCGGGGCAGGACGCACGTTTCGTGCTGCCGGCACTGGCGACTCAGGTCGTTGCAATCGCTGATGGTCGACAGCCCCCCGCGATCGACGTCGGCGACATCGATGTAACGCGCGATTTCACCGACGTACGGGACATCGTCGCCGCGTACCGCGCAATGCTCGACCACGGGCGGACGGGATCGACCTACCTTGTCGGCTCTGGACGTGAAACCCGTGTCCGCGACTTACTCGAGCGGATGTGCGCACTCGAGCGGATCTCACCGGAAATCCGGCAGGACCCGGCGCGCTTGCGGCCTGCTGAGCAACGACGCATGGCCGCTGACGCGGCGCGGCTCGCTGTGGACACGGGGTGGGAGCCCCGGATTCCGCTCGATACCACCCTTCACGACATTCTCAAGGACGCAAGACAGCAACGATGAGCACGACAAGCGCACTAATCACCGGTATCACGGGGCAAGATGGTGCCTACCTGGCGCAATTGCTGCTCGGCAAAGGTTATGAAGTACACGGCGTGCTCGCACGTCGTAGCACCGACACGCTCTGGCGTTTGCGTGAGTTGGGAATCCACGATCATGTCAACTTCATAGACGGCGACCTGACCGATCTCTCCTCGCTGATTCGCGCGATGGAAACCTCGCGGGCGGGCGAGGTCTACAATCTCGGCGCCCAGAGTTTCGTCGGGACGTCGTGGCAGCAGCCGATCCTGACGGCGCAGGTCGACGGCGTCGGTGCGCTGAACGTGCTCGAGGCAGTTCGCATCGTCAACGCGAAGGCGCGCTTTTATCAGGCTTCGACGAGCGAGATGTTCGGCCTTATTCAGGCCGAGAAGCAGGACGAGACAACGCCGTTCTATCCGCGCAGCCCATACGGCGTGGCGAAGCTGATGGCGCACTGGGCAACGGTGAATTACCGCGAGAGTTTCGGCATGCACGCGTCCAGCGGCATTCTGTTCAACCATGAGTCGCCGCTGCGCGGCATCGAGTTCGTGACGCGCAAGGTTACCGACGCGGTTGCCCGGATCAAGCTGGGCATGCAGGAGGAGCTCAGGCTTGGCAATATCGACGCGAAGCGGGACTGGGGCTTCGCCGGCGATTACGTCGAAGCAATGTGGCTTATGACGCAACAGGATTCGGCTGACGACTATGTCGTCGCTACGGGTGAGACCACTACAGTGCGGGACATGTGCCGCATCGCCTTCGGCCATGTCGGTCTCGATATGGAGCGCTACCTCGTCGTTGACCCGAGGTTCATGAGGCCGGCCGAGGTAGACGTGCTTCTCGGCAACCCGGCAAAGGCGAAGGCGAAGCTCGGCTGGGCACCGAAGACCTCGCTCGAGCAACTAATTCAAATGATGGTGGACGCGGACCTGCGTCGCCTTACGCGCTGAATCACCGATGCGGATCGCGATCGACCTGCAGGCTTGTCAGACCGAATCCCGCTTACGCGGGATCGGCCGATATGCGCGCGGCTTCGTGCGTGCGGTCGTGGCCCGTCCCGGTGATGCGGAGTTTTTACTGGGGCTGGATGCCACCTATCCGGATGCGGCGGTGGACCTGCGTGAGGAGTTCTCGAGCCTAGTTCCGCCCGCCGCGTTTCGCCCGTACTTCTACCCTGGTCCCGAGATGCCCGTCGGCGCTCCGGGGGACGGCTTGCGGCCTGCGGCCGAGACTCTGATCCGGCGCGCGTACGCGGAAATCGGCGCTGATGTCGTGCACGTCAGCAGCCTGTTTGAAGGTTTCATCGAGCATGCGGGTGGGTTGGGGCGGCTTGCACATTTGCCGGGCACGGTGTCGTCGCTGCTCATGCACGACCTCATTCCCCTCGTGATGCCGCAGTGGTACTTGCAGGACGAGGTGTTCCGTACTTGGTACCTGGCACGAATCTCACAGGCGACACGCTTCGATCTGCTGCTGTGCAATTCTAATGCGACCCGCCGCGACGTAATTGATCGTTTGCATATCCCGTCATCTCGCGTGGTCACTGTGCACGCGGGTGTCGACGAAGCGCTGCTGTCGCTTACCGGGGACTCGGCCCTGCCGGAGCCGCTGAGGCAGCGTTTTGGGATCGTCGGCCGCTACGTGCTGTACACGGGCAATGGCGATCCGCGCAAAAACCTGCGCGGCGCGGTCGAGGCATTCGCCGCGTTGCCGGAGGCGCTGCGTGAGCAGACCCAGCTCGTGCTCAACCAGGTCGGTGATCCGTCGGTCATACGCGACCTCGTGCGTGCCGCCGGACTAGCGCCCGACCGCGTGGTCGTGACCGGGCATGTGCAGGATCAGGAACTCGTGGCGCTGCTGCGCGGCTGCGAGGTGTTCTTTTTCCCGTCCCTCTATGAGGGCTTCGGCCTGCCGGTGCTGGAGGCGATGGCGTGTGGGGTGCCTGCCATATGTGGCGACAACTCAAGTCTTCCCGAGGTTGTAGGCCGCGTAGACGCGCTGTTCGATGCGAGTTCGGTCGAGTCGGCGGCCGCGAAGCTGGCCCAGACGCTGTCCGACACCGGGTTTCGTTCGAGTCTGGCCCGGCATGGAGTTGAGCGGGCACGTGAGTTCACTTGGGACCGGTCGGCGCGATTGGCAACGGAGGCATGGGCCAACGCCGCCGAACGGCGGCGCGAGAGGATTTCAGTCGCGATCGCTGAGGCGCCGCGGCTGAAAGTGGCACTCGTGACGCCGCTGCCACCCGAGCGGACGGGCATTGCCGACTACGTCATGGAACTGCTGCCCGCGTTGCGTGCGCGAATGGACATCGATCTTTACACCACCGCGCCGCTGGAGGCGCTGAAGGGTGAACCTGAACTGCATTTCGCGCGCCCGTGGACGGAGCTGGCGGCGCGGGCGAACCAGTATGACCAGGTGATTTACCAGGTCGGCAACTCCCCGTTCCACAGCCACATGCTGGAACTGCTAGAGCACGTACCGGGTGTCGTGGTGCTCCACGATTTCTTCCTGAGCTCGCTGCTCGCCTATCTGGATCGCATCGAAGGCTGGAAGGGGCTGTTCGCCGCCGAGCTTGAACGATCGCACGGGCGTACGGCATGCCAGAACCTCAACGAGGAGGCGGGCTGGCTCGAAGCCGTGCGCCGTTGGCCCGCCTCGCGTCGTATCTTTGATCACGCCGACGCGGTCATCGTGCATTCTGCCCATGCGGCCGGGCTCGTGCGTTCGTTCTATCCAGCTGTTGCCGCCGCGCCTGTGCTGCACGTGCCGATGCCGCAGGCGGCGCGGGTCGTGGACGACGCACGGCGACAGGCGGCGCGCCGGAGTCTTGCTATCGACGACGGGGTCTGCCTAGTCGTCTCGTTTGGTTTCCTCGCCGATACCAAGCTCAATCTCGAAGTGCTCGACGCCTTTGCGGAACCCACATTGCGCGAGCGCAACATCCGTCTCGTGTTTGTCGGAGAGCCAGATGGCGGCGCGTACGGCCAGGCCTGCCGTGATCGAATTGAGCAGCACCCACTGCGTGACCGGATCCGCATCACGGGGTTTGCAAGTTCGGAAGAGTACGAAACGTACTTGCGAGCGGCTGACATCGCGGTGCAGCTGCGCGGAAAGAGTCGCGGAGAGACGTCGAAGTCGGTGTTGGACTGCATGTCGCACGGCGTTGCGGTCATCGTGAACGACTACGCGTCATTCGCCGAGCTGCCCGACACCGCGGTCGTGAAACTGCCGGCCGTTCCGACGCCCATCGACATCGCTTCGCGAATTTTAAGTCTGGTCGACACGCCGGTCGAACGTGGCGCGCAAGGGAGCGCGGGATACGGCTACGTTGCGCGTTTTCATGCGCCCGAGGTGGCAGCCGCTTACTACGAATCGGCGACGCGCCGGTCGATCGAGCAGCGCCGAGAGGCAAACGGCGAGCGTGTTGCGGATGCTCTCGCAGCGGCGATCGCCGAAGCCTCCGACGCGGCGCAGGCGGCATCGGCGGTGGAGCATGCACTGCACGTCGCGGCGACATACCGCGCGCCGATGCTGTTCGTGGACATCAGCGACGTCGTGCAGCAGGACCACGGCACGGGCATCCACAGGGTCGTGCGTAACCTCACTCGGCAGTTGGTGCTACACGAAGGACCAGGTCTGAGGTGCCTGCCCGTCGCGCTCGACACCGAGGCACGGCTGGCGCCCGCGGAGGACTACGCCCAAAGTCGCCTACGGCTGCCGGCCTCGCACTGTTCGGCAGCGTTCCAGCCCGCAGCGGGAGACGTGCTATTTCTCCTCGATTCCAGCTGGAGCGCGCCCGAGCGGTTCCTACCCTCGATCGATGCCATGCGCAATGCGGGCGGCCGATGCGTTGCAATGGTGTATGACCTGATCCCGCTCCGATACCCGGGATATTGCGCGGAGTTCATGCCGGCGGTGTTCGAAGCATGGTTGCGCTTTGTCGCACTGCATTGTGATGGCCTGATCTGCATTTCGCGTGCTGTCGCCGACGACGTCGCGCATTGGATCCGCACCGAAGGCGTTGCTCACCGGCCGCGTCTGCGAATCGGCCACGTACCGCTCGGCTGCGACATCGTCGAGTTTGGTGGTGGGGCGGCGGCGATCGCCAGCGCAGTCGAGGACGCGATGGGCGCGCGCGGGCAGGCAGTGCTGATGGTCGGCACGCTCGAGCCGCGCAAGCGGCACGATTTGGTGCTCGATGCGTTCGATCGGCTTTGGCAGGAGGGGGATCCGCGTACGCTCGTGATCATCGGCAAGCGGGGCTGGAACGTGGATGCGCTCGTCCGTCGCATCCACGCGCACCCCCGCTTCGGCACGCAGCTTTTTTGGCTGCAGGGATTGAGCGATGCGGATATCACATATGCCTATCGCACGGCCGAGCGTGTCGTGCAGGCCTCGGACGCGGAAGGCTTCGGGCTTCCGCTGATCGAAGCCGCAGCGCTCGGCGCGCCGGTCCTAGCGAGCGATCTGCCCGTGTTCCGCGAGGTGGCTGCAGCGGAGACGGACTTCTTTACACCAGGGTCGGCCGACGATCTCTTACGTGCGCTTCGGCTTCCGCCCCAGTCTCCAGGGCAGCCGACGCTCACTTCCTGGGCCGAGAGCGCCGTGGCGACCCGTGAGCGGCTGTGGGCGGGTCCCTGGGATCACGAACTTCCATGATCAAAACTTCATCCCCATCAACGGGGCGCGGCGCGTCGTCTGAATGGCGACAGCGCGTTCTGCCGTGGGTCGCGCTGGTCGCCGCGTTCTTCGGCTTCTACGGTGTCTATTTCGCGCCTGCCTTCATGCAGGGGCTCCTGTTGGCCCCAGGCGACGGCGCGATCTATTACGCCCCCCTATTCGGGCTTCCGGTAACAGAACTCTGGACCGGCCTGATCCTGTCAGGGTATCCGGTCATCGCGGATATCCAAGCGCAAACGCTTTATCCGCTACGGTGGCTGAGCCCGACTTACAACGTGCTGGTCGTTGTTGCCTACGTCGTCGCCGCCACCGGCATGTTCGGTCTGGTACATCGCCTGACCCACTCTCGACTTGCGGGATTGGCCGGGGCCCTTACGCTGTCCGCTAGCGGATTCATGATCGGCCACCTCGGCCACCTGAGTATCGTGCACGCCGCCGCATGGGTGCCTTGGGTCTTGTGGGCGCTTGCCGCATTGCGCACGCGCTGCGATTGGGCTCCGGTGGCCGGCGGTGGCATCGCCGTCGCACTGACACTGCTTGGGGGGCACCCGCAGGTTTCGGTGCTAGGTCTGCTGCTGGCCGGGTTCTACGCGGTCCACGAACTGGGTGTAATCGCCCGTCGTGACGGGGCGCACCGCGCGGCGAAGGACCTGCTGAGGGTCACGTTGCTGTTCACACTCGGGATCATGCTGGCTCTACCGTCCCTGCTCGCGACGTTGGGCGCTGCAAGCGAGAGCGTGCGCGGGAGTTGGTCGGTCACGGACTTCAATTCCTTCTCCCACGACCCCGCATCGCTGCGGATGCTCGCCTTCCCTAACCTCTACGGCGGCCATCCCGTCGGCCCGTACGGCGCCTATGCGGGGCCGTGGAACCTCACGGAACTGGCAATCTACGCGGGCATCCTGCCGTGGTTCCTCACCATCGCCGCTTTGCTGGGCTGGAAACGCGACTGGGCCCCGCTCTTCTGGGTCGGTGTGCTAGTTGTCGCGCTGTTGCTCACACTCGGCTCGATCACCCCCCTCGGCGACGCGTTGTTCCGCCTGCCAATCGTGGGCAAGTTCAGGGCGCAGGCCCGGTATGGCCTACTCGCTATCATTGCGCTCGGCGTGCTGGCGGGGTTCGGCTTGTCGGCGATCCTGCGTGGCGGACTCGATAGGCGGCGCACGGTCCTGTTGGTGGCGCTGAGCTTCGGCACCGCTGTCATTGCGGCCACTACACTGAGCGTTGCTGACTTTGGGCAGGCGGCTCTAGGGTCCGCGGCCGTCTATGTTCCGCTTGTCATGATGGCGCTATCGCTGTTGGTTGTCGCGTATCTGGCGCTCCGGCCGGGGGTCAATCCTGCCTTGCTCGCACTGGTGGTTCTGGTAGTCGACCTGGGTTCGTTCGGCTGGTTCTACGAGTGGCGGTATGCATCACCGGCCGCACGCCCGGCTGATCTAGGCCGCGACGCGCAGACGCTCGTCGAGGCGCTTCGCGAGGGGCCGGGCCGGGTGCTGCCGCTTGACGCGGCCCGCATGCCACCTAATCCGCTGTTGCCGAACATGAACATGGATCACGGCATCGCCAGCGTCGTCGGATACGGACCACTGTTGTCAGCGCGATACGCGCGCTTCGCAGGCACCGACACGGTCGGCAACTTCGCGGAGCGCCGCGCCGGAATCCCTTTGATGGACGTGTTGGGTGTGCAGTGGATCGCACGTCTGGCCACGGGCTCGACCGAACCTCAGTTGCTGGGCAGTGGCTGCGGTGCACCGTCCGCGCAGCGGGCAGTCCATGCCACGGTGCCCGCAGACGTGGCGCCACGAGGGCTGCGCATCGTGAGCCATCTCAGCTGCTCTCCGCAGATCGCAAGCGGAACGACCTTGGCAGACGTGCAGGTCGGGCCCGTCGGAGCCCCGCCGTCCGCGGCCATGACGCTCGAGGCGGGCGAGGAGACGTCAGAATGGGCCTATGATCGCCCGGACGTGCGGGCCTCGATCGCCCATGCGCGCGCGCCAGTGGCGGAGTCGTTCGATGCCGGCGGTGGGTTCCGGGGGCTGTGGTTCGGCGCTCGCTGGCCGGCCGCTGTCCCGCTGCCGCTCACATCCGGCGACCGAATCGAAATTCGCCTGCGCGAGACGTCAGCCTTGATGCGTATCAAGGCCGTCGAAGTGCTCGACAGCCACGGACGTTGGGTCGCACTGCCCATGGCTCCGCTCGACGAGGCCGGACAGGCGCAATTGGGGGCACCAAGGTCGCTTCCGGGCGTGCCAGCGGTGAACGAGCGACGCTCCTTTCGTGGGCTCGCATGGGGCGTGTGCGACATCCGGACCGCGTCGGCGGACGAGATCGTTGCCCTCCTGCGCGGTGGCCAGGATGCTTCCGGTCGCGGCTTCGACCCGTTTTTCACAGCGTTGCTCGAGCCGGAGGCGCCGCTCGCGGCACCCACCTGCTCGACTCGGCCGCGCGTGCAAGTGCTCGAACGAGGCAATGGTCGCTGGGCGCTGCGCAGCGAAGCAGCGGGCGACTCGGTACTCGTCGTGAGCGAAAGCTATAATGCGGGATGGCGGGCGAAGATCGACGGGCATGCCGCTCCGATCGTCCCGGTCGATGGCCTGATCCTAGGTGTCAGCGTGCCTGCGGGGACACACGAGGTCACGCTTCAGTACCGGCCCCGGCGGTTCTTACTCTCTCTCGCCGCGGCGGCACTCGCACTGCTCGCTGTTGGCGCGATGCTGATTGCGTCCGGACGCCGCGCGAGCAGATCCCGGGCGGCAACTCTAAAAAGGAATGCTTCATGAAGCGTGCAGTGATTCTTGCAGGTGGTCGCGGGACGCGGCTGCGCCCCTATACCGTGGCCCTACCAAAGCCACTCATGCCGATCGGGGAGTATCCGATCCTCGAAGTCATCATCCGCCAGCTGCGCAAGGGGGGATTCGATCACGTCACGCTGGCCGTCAACCACCAGGCGGATCTGTTCCGTGCGTTTTTCGGAAACGGCGAGAAGTGGGGCGTCACGATCGATTACTCGCTCGAGCACATGCCGCTGAGCACGATGGGGCCGCTTAAGCTTATTCCGGATCTGCCCGAGCACTTCCTCGTCATGAACGGCGACATTCTCAGCGACGTGCCGTACGGGCACTTCCTCGACGCACACGCCGCGTCAGACCGCCTGTTTACGATTTCGGCAGCCCGACGCGAGCAACGCATCGACTACGGCGTGCTGCACGCTTCGGAAGGAATGGTGCTTACCGGCTTCGAGGAGAAGCCATCCTTTCCGTTCCTTGTGAGCATGGGCGTGTACGCTGCATCGCGACGCATCCTGGAGACCATTCCCGAAAACACGGCGTTCGGCTTCGACCACCTCGTGCTGGAATACCTGCGCCGAGGCCAGAATGTCGACATCGTTCCGCATGATGGCTACTGGCTCGACATCGGTCGTCCGGACGATTACCAACGTGCGGTAGACGAATGGCCGGCTCTTGCGCACTCGCTCGAGCTTACATGAGCACGGCAGGTGCGATGGCCCCCGGGCAGCGGGTCGTGGTCACGGGGGCGGGCGGCTTTCTTGGAACCCGCTTGGTTAGCGCGCTGCGCGCAGCGTGCATCGAGGTGTTGCCGCTGAGCCGGTCGGACGGGTTTGATCTGCTCGAGGACCCGCTGCCGCTCGACGGCGTGGACCACGTGTTCCACCTCGCCGCGGAAACGGGCGTACCGGATGCCTGGGAGCGGCCTGCGGATTTCCACCGGGTCAATGCCCACGGCACCGTGCGCGTCCTCGACCAATGCCGGCGAGCCGGCGCGACGGTGACGTACGTCGGCGCCTACATCTACGGCGTCCCGCAGTACTTGCCGATCGATGAGCGCCATCCCGTCGACGCGAACAATCCCTATGCATTCTCCAAATGGATGGGCGAGCAGGCCTGCGAGTGGTTCGCGCGCTGCTATGGACTTCCAGTCACGGCTATCCGCCTCTTCAACGTCTATGGTCCCGGTCAGAGCGACCGTTTCCTGATTCCGCGCATCGTGAACCAGTTGCTGGACCGGGCGGTCGAGTCGATCGAATTGATGGACCTCGCTCCGCGGCGTGATTACCTTTACGTGGATGATGCAATCGCGGCGCTGCTCGCATCCCGGACCACCGCAGGGTACGAACTGTTTAATGTTGGAAGCGGGCGTTCGTATTCGGTGCTCGACGTGATTGAGCGCGCCATGACCGCTGCCGGTGTGCGCAAGCCCGTGCGCGATCTCGGAAAAGCGCGCCCTAACGAGATTCCCGATGTGGTCGCGGACCATGCCCGGCTCACCGCTGCGTCGGGCTGGCGACCTTGTGTATCGCTGGAGCAAGGACTCGGATTGATGGTCCGGGGGGGCGCGTGACCGCATCGATCCAGATCCTGTGCCCGGTGTTTCGCGAGCAGGAAGTCATACTTGAGTTTCACGAGCGGCTGCGCGACGCCGTCGAGCCACTGCGTTTGAAGTACCGCATTGGTTTCATCTATGCGGTCGACCCCGGTGGCGACGCCACCGAACGCATCCTGTTCGATCTCGCCCAGCGTGATGACGAGGTCCGGGTACTGGTGATGAGTCGGCGCTTCGGACATCAGGCCGCGTTGATGGCGGGCATCGACGCGTCTGACGCCGATGCGCTCGTCATGCTGGACAGCGATGGCCAGCACCCGCCAGAGCTGATTCCCGAGCTGGTGCTGCGTTGGGAGCAGGGTGCACAGATTGTCCAGACGCTGCGGCGCGACGGGAGCGAGACCGGCCTGCTGAAGCGGAAAACATCCTCCCTTTTCTACAGCATGCTTTCGCGTATCGGTTCGATCGACCTGAAGGCTGGCGCAGCCGATTACCGACTGCTCGACCAAACCATTGTCCGCCTCATCCGCGAGCGCTTACCGGAGCGCAACATGTTCCTACGCGGTGTCGTGGCCTGGGTCGGGTACCGAATCGAATTCATCGAGTTCTGCCCCGAGCAGCGGCTGAGGGGGGTATCAAAGTACCGGCCTTCCATCCTGTTCAACTTCGCCGTGCAGGGCATCAGTGCGTTCTCCAAAACGCCGCTGCGACTGTGCACCATGACCGGCTTCGCAATCGCCTCGCTGAGCGTCGCCGTAGGCGCGCTGCTCGTCGTAGCCTACGTCATGGGGTATGGGCGGCATGTTCCCGGCTGGGCGTCGCTGATGACGTTCGTGTCCCTACTAGGGGGAGTGCAATTGTTTTTCATGGGCATCTTCGGCGAGTACCTCGGCCAGATTTTCGACGAGGTGAAGGGGCGCCCGCGCTACCTGGTCGCGTGTGACAGCCGCGAGCGGCCGCCGGCGGGGCGGGTTCCTATCCGTCAAACGGAGTCGTGATGATTCTTTCCCGCAGTTTCGATCCCGCCGAGTTGGATCGTGTGGTACTCGGTCGAGCCGAGTCTCAGTTTCACCCCGATATCGCGCAGCGCTGGTCGGATCTGCAGCACGCGGCCGGCGGGCGGAGAGTGCTCGTAGTCGGCGGTGCCGGCACGATTGGTTCGGCAACCACGGCGCTGCTGTCGCGCCTTGGGCCCGCGGCGCTGCACGTGGTTGATCAGAGCGAGAACTACCTGGCCGAGCTCGTACGCGAGCTTCGTGGTCGGCCGGAGGGGCTTGCGGTTACCGATTTCCGCACCCTTCCGCTCGACTATGGTGCGCCGGTGATGGGCCGCTTCCTTGAGGACGCGGAGCCGTATGACCTGGTCCTCAACTTCGCGGCCCTCAAGCACGTGCGCTCCGAGAAGGACACGTACTCGCTGCTGCAGATGCTTGATACGAACGTCGTGCGGCACGCACGCTTCAAGCACTGGCTGCAACGCCACGGCCATGCCGCGCGATATTTCGCCGTGTCCACGGACAAGGCCGCTAATCCGACGAGTCTCATGGGCGCGAGCAAGCGACTCATGGAAGATGTAGCGTTCGACATGCACGTGCCCGCTGACGGCTTGGTGTCATCGGCGCGGTTCGCGAACGTGGCGTTCTCTAATGGGAGTCTGCTACAGGGTTTCCTGTACCGGCTCAACAAGCAGCAGCCGCTGGCTGCGCCGCGGGACACGCGCCGTTATTTTGTTTCCCAAGAGGAATCGGGCGAGATATGCACGCTCTCCGCCCTGCTGGGTCAGGCCGGACACGTACTCTTCCCCCGGCTCGACCCCGAAACGCAGCTCCAACCACTACAGCAAGTCGCAGAACGCGTGCTCGAGTACTGCGGCCTGCGCCCAGAGGCGTTCGAGACCGAATCGGACGCGCGCCGCGCGTTGCCGAGGCTGGCTGCGGAGAAGCGCTGGCCGCTTTTGCTGACCCCACTCGACACCAGCGGAGAGAAGCCGTACGAGGAGTTTGTCGGGACAGACGAGGACGTGGTTGAAAGCGGGCTCGAGACCCTGGGCGCCGTCCGCCATGTGCCGAGCCGCGCCATTGGTGATGGTGTCATCGACCTGCTCGCCCGTGCGACTGCGGCGGAGTCGGGGACGCTCGACAAACGCAGCATCGTGGACGCGATCCAGTCCGTGATCCCGGGGTTTTCCCACCGCGAAACTGGAAAGAATCTTGATGAACGCCTTTGACCTCGGCGGGGTTGCCGCTTCGTGCGGCGCCGTAAGCACCAGCCTCGCGGACAAGCACGATTGCCTCGTATGCGGCGGCGGGTACGGCCCGTGCAAGCTGCCCGGCCTCAAGCAGTGCGCCGCGTGCGGTTTCATCACCGCGGATCTGCGGATCTCCGATGCGGACCTTTCCGCGCTATACGGAGAGGACTACTTTCACGGCGAGGAATACCGCAATTACGTCTCTGAGGAAGAGAGCCTCAAGGCCAACTTCCGCCGCAGGATCCAGACGCTCCAGCAATTGATTCCGGACTTGGCCCGTAAGCGTCTGTTCGAGGTCGGCTGTGCCTACGGCTTCTTCCTAGACGAGGTCAGGCGTGATGTCGCGCACGCCCAGGGGATGGATATTGCGGTCGACGGAACGCGGTTCGCGCGCGAGCAGAAGCGCGTGGACGCGCTCACGGGCAACTACCTCGACTATCAGCCGCAAGCGCGTGTCGATCTCGTAACTATGTGGGACACCATTGAGCATCTGCCCCGTCCAGACCTGTTTGTAGAGAAGGCTGCGTCGCATGTGCTCCCTGGCGGGCATATCGCGATCACGACTGGCGACATCGGCAGCTTGAACGCCAGGCTGCGCGGCCGGCACTGGCGCATGATTCATCCGCCGACCCACCTGCATTATTTCTCGGTCGACACTCTGCGCGAGTTGCTCGAGCGGCGCGGTTTCGAGGTGGTCCATGTGAGTCATCCGGGGAATGCACGTGATCTCCGCTCAATCTTGCACTTCATACTCGAGCTGCGGCTTGGATGGGGCGGGCTGTACCAGCGCATCGCGGGGTGGCCGGTCTTCAACCTGTCGCTGACACTGAACCTGTTCGACATCATGTTTATCGTTGCCAGGCGTAAAGGATGACGCTTTCGACGCCGGTACTCTTCGCGGCGTACACGGTGTTCAGCGTAGCCGGGATGCTCATCGTCAAGCGGGTCGCCCCGGCGCTCAAGTCTGCCTGGGCGAGCGGCGAGAGCGTGATCCAGCCCGCGCTGCTGGTCGGCACCGGCGCCGGCCTCTACGTACTGGGCTTCAGTCTCTGGATGATCATCCTTGCACGCACGCCGCTGACTGTTGCCTATCCGGTCGCGGTGGGCCTGACGATGGTTTTCTCGTTTGTGGGCGCGGTGGTCGTGCTAGGCGAATCACTGTCCTGGCAGGCCATACTCGGAAGTCTGCTCGTATTCGCGGGCATCGCGTTGCTCGCCCGCGCCTGAAGGCCGGCACGTGTTCAGGCGTCCAGCGCGGCCACGAACTCTGGGGTCACGGCGCCCGACGTCGCAATGCAAGTGGCCCGAGCCGCATGCCCAGGACACCAGCCAGCGGGGTCAGCGTGCGCGTGTCACTGTGTAGGACTCGACGCGGACTCGCGCCCCTTCGCTTGCGCGCACACGGACCTCGAGCGCAGGAGTTTCGCGTGCCAGTTCAAAGTCCAGAGACGCAAGCGGGCCGGACGCTTCAGCATCTTTGACCACGGCTTCCGCAAACGCCTTGCCCCGGCTGCTGACATCGACCGTAATGCCCGCTACGCCTGGAGCGTCTAGGTGGCCGTTGAGGGCAAGACGGTAGCGGCCGGGCGCCAACGTCGCATACGGCCCGAATAGGACGAAGCCCGGCTTGCCGGTGGACGTCAGCGCATCGCCCTCCACGGTAGCAGCCTCAGGTTGGAATGCGGCCTTGTCCGCGACCACATTCGACTGCAGATGATCCACGGCTGGGTTTGGCGACGGCGGGACGATCACGGGCGAGCGGGAGGGAATCGCGGCTTCCGCCGCGGCCGCGTCCGCCCGCGCGCTGTTTTCTGGCTTCGCGGCCTCATGGCTGCATGCCCCCAGGGTTGCCATGAGCGCGAGTGCGCAGGCCAGCTCCACCGATGTCGTCACAGTGCTAGCCTCACGGGCATTATTGAGAGTTCACAAGACGGGCGAGCTCGGGAAGAGCTGTAAACAGATCCCCCGCCAACCCGATATCCGCGATCTCAAATATCGCCGAATCCGGATCCTTGTTGATCGCCACGATCGTGCCCGCATCCTTGATGCCGGTCAGATGCTGGATCGCCCCCGAAATGCCGACCGCGATGTAAAGCTCCGGCGCAATGATCTTGCCGGTCTGTCCGACCTGCAACTCGTTCGGAACATAACCAGCATCCACCGCGGCCCGCGACGCGCCAACGGCCGCACCGATCTTGTCGGCGAAGTCGTAGATGATCTTGAAGTTCTCAGCCGAGCCGACGCCGCGGCCGCCCGAGACGACGCGCTTGGCGCTCTGGAGGTCCGGACGGTCGGAGCTGCCGGCCGTGAGGCCAACGTAGCGCGTGTGCGCTGGCAGGGCCGCGTCGACGCTGGCGGCCTCGACGGCTGCGCTGTTGCCACGCGCTGCCTCGGACCACGACGCCGTGCGCACGGTCGCCACGACCGGGCGGTCGGCGGGTGCTTCAACCGTCACGATCGCGTTGCCGGCATAGATCGGGCGCTTGAACGTGTAGGGGCCTTCGACGGCCATGAGGTCAGACACTTGGTTGACGCCGAGCAGTGCGGCAACACACGGCATCAGGTCCTTACCAAACGTCGTGCTCGGGCCGAACACATGCGAGTAGCCGGCTGCCAGCGCGGCAACCTGCGGCGCAAGCACTTGCGCGATGGCGCGTGCGTTTGCGTCGTTCGCGACCGTCAACACGCGCGAGACACCGGCGATCTGCGCAGCCTCGCTTGCAACCGCGGTGGCGTCACCCGCGCCGAGCACGGCGATATCGATCGCCTCGGCGCCCAGCGCCTGCGCGGCCGAAACGCACTTGGCCGTGGAGGCGTTGAGCTTGCCGTCGAGGTGTTCGGCGACGATCAGAACCTTGGACATCGTGGAATCTCCGCTGTGCGACCGCGGCGCCGGGGGGCGGCTCGTCGGTTGCAGGGCCCGGATCCGGGCGGGAAGGCATCAAAAAGCGTGGATCAGAGCAGTCCGCGCGACTTCAGTGCGGCGACAAGCTCGGCCGCGTCCTTGACCATGATCCCCTTGCTGCGCTTCGGGGGCGGGGCGTACTGCGTCGTCTTGAACCCGGCGCCCGTGTCAACGCCGAGGTCGGCGAATGCGAGCGTCTCCAGCGGCTTGCTCTTGGCCTTCATGATGTCGGGCAGCTTGATGAAGCGCGGCTCGTTGAGGCGCAGATCCGTCGTGACGACGGCCGGCAGGTCGACCTCCAGCGTCTCGAGGCCGGCATCGACCTCGCGCACCACGGTCGCCTTTCCGTCAGCGACGTCGAGCTTGCCGGCGAACGTCGCCTGCGGGCGGCCCCAGAGCGTGGCAAGCATCTGGCCGGTCTGGTTCGCGTCGTCGTCGATCGCCTGCTTGCCCAGGATCACGAGGTCGGGCTGCTCGCGTTCGACGAGCTTGAGCAGCGTCCGGGCCGCAGCGAGCGGCTGCACGTCAGTGCCGGGCTCCACGACGACGTGGATGGCGCGGTTCGCACCCATTGCGAGGCCATTGCGCAGGTGCGCCTGGGCATCGGCCGGCGCGATCGTGGCGACGACGACTTCGGTCGCGATGCCCTTGTCGCGCAGGCGCAGCGCCTCTTCCAGTGCGATTTCGTCGAACGGGTTCGCCGAGAGCTTGACGCCTTCAGTCACGACGCCGGTGCCGTCCGGCCTGACCTGGATGCGGACGTTGTAGTCCACGACTCGCTTGTAGCCGACGAGGATCTTCATCGGGTCGGGGTCCTTTGGGAGTGCGCGGCCGCGGCGGCCGGGACCGCGCATTCTAGCCGAGCGCGTGGATGCGCGCAGTCACACACGACGCATGAGCGCCGCCAGTGCCCGGTATCATTCGCGCCCATCTCCATAGCAGGATCCGCAGATGCTCGTCCCCGTCATCCTCAGCGGCGGCAGTGGCACCCGGTTGTGGCCGCTGTCGCGCAAGAACCAGCCCAAGCAGTTCCTGCCGCTGGTTGGCGAACGCTCTTTGTACGAGGAGACGTTGCGCCGGGTCTCGAGCCTTCCGGGTGCGGACGGTTCGATCACGGTCTGCAGCGAAGACCATCGTTTCACCGTTGGCGAGCAGTTGCAGGCTATCGGCGTCAAAAGTGGCGGTATCGTGCTCGAGCCCGTCGCGCGTAACACCGCGCCAGCGATTGCACTCGCCGCGATGCATGCCCTTGCCCGGGACTCGGAAGCGACGCTGCTCGTGCTCCCGGCCGATCACCTCATTGAGGACGAGGCCGCGTTCCGCACCGCGATCGACACCGCGCGCACGCTCGCCGACGACGGCTGGCTCGTCACGTTCGGCATCCGCCCCGACTACCCCGAGACCGGATACGGCTACATCCTGAGTGGCGACGCACTTGTCGATGGCGGGCACCGCGTCGCGCGCTTCGTGGAAAAGCCTGACCTCGCCACCGCCGAACGCTACGTTGCCGAGGGCTCGTACGCGTGGAACTCGGGCATGTTCCTCTTCAAGGCGCAGCGCTATCTCGACGAGCTCGCGCGTTTCGCGCCGGCGATGCTCGACGCGGTCCGCGCGGCATACTCGAGCGCGTCGAAGGATCTCGATTTCATCCGCATCGACCGCGATGCGTTCGCGGCCAGCCCGAACGACTCGATTGACTACGCGGTGATGGAAAAGACCGACCGTGCCGCCGTCGTGCCCGTGAGCTGTGGCTGGAGCGATATCGGCTCATGGTCGGCGCTATGGTCGGTCGCCCAGCGCGACTCGGATGGCAACCGCCACGAGGGCGACGTGATCTCGGTCGACACGCGCGGCAGCCTCGTGCGCGCATCGGATCGCCGGATGATTGCCACGCTCGGCGTCGAGGACCTCGTCATCATCGACACGCCCGACGCGACGCTGGTCGCGCGCAAGGACCGCGTGCAGGACGTCAAGACGCTCGTCGACCGGCTCGCCGCCGACGGCCGCACCGAGCACCTGTTGCACCGCAAGGTGTATCGGCCCTGGGGCAGCTACGATTCAATCGCGGTGGGTCCGCGCTTCCAGGTCAAGCGCATCGTGGTGAAGCCGGGCGCGGCGCTGAGCCTGCAGAAGCACGCGCAGCGCGCGGAGCACTGGATCGTGGTGTCGGGCACCGCGGAAGTAACCTGCGACGAGCGCGTATTCGAGCTGCACGAGAACGAGAGCACGTTCATTCCGCTCGGCAGCGTGCATCGGCTGCGCAACCGCGGAAGCGAGCCGGTGGAGCTCATCGAGGTGCAGTCGGGCGGCTATCTCGGTGAGGACGACATCGTCCGACTGGAAGACGTATACGGCCGTTCCTGACCGGCGTTGCGCGCGCTGCCCGAAAGGGCAGTGCGGCATTGCACGCGGTGCACGCTAGACTTCCGCGTCCCCGCACAGGAGTCGATCGATGACCGCCCCGATGCCCGCAGGCACCGCGAAGAGCAAGCTGTATCCGAGCGCAGAAGACGCATTGCGCGGCGTCGTCGCCGATGGCCAGACGCTTGCCGTCGGCGGTTTCGGTCTGTGCGGCATCCCGGAGGCCCTGATCGCCGCACTGCGCGACTCGGGCGTGAAAGACCTCACCGCGATCTCGAACAACGCAGGCGTCGACGGCTTCGGCCTCGGCCTGCTGCTGTCGACGCGGCAGATCCGCAAGATGATTTCGTCGTACGTCGGCGAGAACAAGGAGTTCGAGCGCCAGTACCTCGCTGGCGAGCTCGAGCTCGAGTTCAACCCGCAGGGCACGCTCGCCGAGCGCCTGCGCGCCGGCGGCGCTGGAATCCCGGCGTTCTTCACGCGCACTGGCTACGGCACGATCGTCGCCGAGGGCAAGGAGACGCGCGAGTTCGACGGCCAGATGTACGTGATGGAGACCGCGCTGCGCGCCGACGTGTCGCTGGTCAAGGCGTGGAAAGCCGACAAGGCAGGCAACCTCGTCTTCCGCAAGACCGCGCGCAATTTCAACCCTGCCTGCGCGATGGCCGGCAAGGTCTGCATCGCCGAAGTCGAGGAGATCGTCGATATCGGCGCGATCGACCCGGACCACGTGCACCTGCCCGGCATCTACGTTGATCGCATCGTCCACAACCCGGCGCCTGAAAAGCGCATCGAACAGCGCACCGTGCGCGCCGCCTGAGGAGAACGAACCATGCCCTGGACCCGCGACCAGATGGCGCAGCGCGCCGCGCAGGAACTCACCGACGGCGCTTATGTGAACCTCGGCATCGGCCTGCCGACGCTAGTGGCGAACTTCATTCCGGACGGAATGGACGTGTGGCTGCAGAGCGAGAACGGCCTGCTCGGCATCGGTCCATTCCCGACCGAGGACGAGGTCGACGCCGACCTCATCAATGCCGGGAAGCAGACTGTCACCGCGCGGCCCGGTGCCAGCTACTTCGGCAGCCACGACAGCTTCGCGATGATCCGCGGTGGCCACATCGACCTCGCGATCCTCGGCGCGATGCAGGTCACCGACAAGGGCGACCTCGCGAACTGGATGGTGCCCGGCAAGATGGTCAAGGGCATGGGCGGCGCAATGGACCTCGTCGCTGGCGTCAAGCGCGTGGTCGTGCTGATGGAGCACACCGCGAAGAACGGCGAGCACAAGGTGGTGCCGGAATGCACGTTGCCGCTGACGGGCGTGGGCGTGGTGAACCGGATCATCACGGAGCTCGCGGTGATGGACGTGACGCCGCAGGGGCTGCGGCTGGTGGAGTGCGCGCCTGGCATCGACATGGACGAGCTTCGGACGCGTACCGGCGTGAAGCTGACCGGCTGATTCTTCGACGAGCCTGAACGCGGGCTCGTCTCCGGCGTCGCTCTTTACCCGAAAATTGCGGAAGACGCCACACAACCAGGGCGAGGCTCATTGATTCGGGCCCGGAGTGGTCGCAGAGTGCGGTTACCTGTTGAGGTATCGCGCATATGCAAGCTCGCCCGCTGATTCGAACCCTGCCTCTCGCGCTCGCTCTGTTCGCTATCGGGTGCGCAGATGATTGGCGCCCGGTCGACATGAATGGCGCAGCTGCCGGCCCGGCGAGCCGCGCGACGCCGACGCGGATTTCCGGTGCGCCGGTGGGCGTGCCGATGTCCGGCGCATCCCGGTCACCTGCGGTGGGCTTCGCCCGCCTGCCGGACCGTGGAGACTTGGTCGGATACCCAACAAAGCGTGTGGAGCGTCGGGACGGGGCCTACACTTGGCACCGGGCGGACTTGAGCGAGGCACACGCGCTTGCGGCGATTGCCGACGGCTCGCTGCGGATTACCACGCCGTCCGGGCAGCCGCTCGACTTCGTCTATGAGCGACACGTCGAGCATCCGAGCGGCGACTGGACCTGGGTCGGGCGCCTCGCCGGCGGCAGCGCCGCAGACGAAGTCGTGCTCACCTTCGGCGACAAGGCCGCGTTCGGTTCGATCTCACAGCCCGGCGGGGAGGCACTGCGCTTGACGATACGCGACGGTGCCGCTTGGCTCGTCGAGACCGATCCGACGCGTGTCGCGGATATCCACAACCGTGCGACGCAGCCCGACGGTCTGGACTACCTGGTGCCACCTGCGAGCGCGGCGTCCCGCGAGGCCGCTGAGGTCAGTCCTACCATGGCGTCGGCGCCGACGGCCGCCGCTGCAACCGCCTCTTCGGGTCCTGTGATCGATCTCGTCCTGGGTTACACGCCCGGATTCGCGGCGATGTACGGCGGCCAGTCGCAGGCGGTGACACGCCTGAACAACATGGTCGCGATCACTAATGAGACGTATGCGAACAGCCAGATCACCGGACGCGTACGACTCGTGCACACGCTGCAGGTCAGCTATGCGGATAACACCGACAACGGCGACGCGCTGGAAAAGCTGACGGGCTACAAGTCGGGCACGGGCTGGATCACCGCAGACCCGGCATTCAGTGCACTCCGTGCCGCGCGTGATCAATACGGTGCGGATCTCGTGTCAGTGGTGCGGAAGTTCAACGATCCCGAGAACGACGGGTGCGGCATCGCGTGGATGATCGGCGGCGGTGGCTCGCGCGTGGATACTGGTGACGAGCCGTTCGGCTATTCGGTGGTCAGCGATGGCGAGGACCAGGGCACAGACGGCAAGACTTACTTCTGCCGGCATGAGACGCTCGCGCACGAGATCGGCCATAACCTGGGCTCGCAGCACGACAAGGCGACTGCGACCAAAGACGGCAAGGTCAGTCAAGGCGCACACTCGTACTCATTCGGCTACAAGACCGATTCCTCAAACGGAAATTTTTATACCGTAATGGCCTACGGAGACTCGGGGCAGACACGTTACCGGGTGTTCTCCAATCCGCGGGTCACGCTCTGCGGAAGCCGCGTCTGCGGCGCAGTAGACCAAGCAGACAATGCGCGCAGCCACGATCAGACCATGCCGGTGATTGCCCAATTCCGAGCGCAGGTGGTGAGCGACTCTGTTCCTCCAGTGGTAGCAAACCGCGTCGATGGGAATGCGAGCGATTTCGATGCTGACGGCCGGGCCGACCTGCTGTGGCGTCTGGGCAGTACGTCAGAGTGGGCCGCGTGGCTGATGAAAGGCGCTGTGAGATCGGAAGGCTTCGGGCTTAATGCCGGCTCGGGGTGGCAAGTTCTCGCATCCGGCGACTTCAACGCTGACGGTCGTCTCGACATCATCTGGCTTAGTGACACATACCAAATGCAAATGTGGGTGGGCGGCAGTGCCGGATTCTCGGGCGTCTCGATGCAGGCTTACCCCGAGGGTTGGAGCGTAGCTGCAGTCGGAGATGTTGACGGGAACGGAACGTCGGACATCGTGTGGCGTAATGCTGCAGGCCAATACCTCGCCGTTTGGCTGATGCAGCGAGAAAAAGTAATCGGTTCAAGTAGCTACCAAGCTTCGGCCGGCTGGAACGTTATTGGAAGCGGGGACCTCAACGGTGACGGTCGGCTGGAGCTGATTTGGACCGACGGAGTGAGCATGCAGGCGTGGTCCAGTCAGGGAAGCCACGGCTTCGCGGGCCTTGTGTTGCCTAACTATCCTTCAGGCTGGACCTTGATTGGTGTTGCCAACTCTGATCTGGACCGAAAAGGGGATCTTTATTGGCATCATATTTATTCTGGCCAGCTAGCCATTTGGCGGATGGATGGGGCGACTCGCATCCAAGGGTTGGGGTACACGGGCGGGCAAGCGTGGCGGCCCCTCCAGGTATCTGATTTCTCGGGCGACGGCGTAGCGGATGTCGTTTGGACAGACGGTGTGGCCATGCAATTGTGGACGGCCAATGGAGCAAGCTTTACGGGGCAAATGATGCCTTCCTACCCGACAGGCTGGTCAGTTATTCGGCGCTGAAGCTTGAAGGGTCGTGGTCCATAGTCGCCGTGTGCATAAATGCCGAGGGGGCGTTTTAATCGTGACGGGTCGTCCTTTGTTATAGATTTTGATAATTCGGCCCCGAACCGCCCTCTGGCGTCACCCAGTTAATAATCTCGTACGGATCCTTAATGTCGCAGGTCTTGCAGTGCACGCAGTTTGCGGCGTTGATCTGCAGGCGCTTGCCCGTGTCGGCGTCGTCGACAATTTCGTAGACGCCAGCGGGGCAGAAGCGGGTGCAGGGGTTGCCGTATTCGACGGTGCAGCGCTCGATGCAGATGGACGTATCGAGCACGTGCAGATGGACCGGCTGATCCTCGTCGTGCTCGGTTGCGGCGAAGTAGACGGCGGCAAGGCGGTCGCGGGGCGCGAGTTCGCGCTCTACGTACCCGCGGTCGGGCGTCTCATACTCGGCCAGCTTTTCCATCTGGCACCAGTCGGGCTTGTTGTGCCAGGTCCACGGCGACCGGCCGCGGGTGACCGTCTCCCAGCCCGCGTTGAGCATTCCGAACCAGAGCCCCTTCTTGAAGCCGGGCTTGATGTTGCGCACCGTGTGCAGCTCGGCCATCACTTCGGAGCCGCGCAGTTTCGCGTCGAAGCCCGCCGGTGAGAGTTGCGATGCCACCAGGTGTTCGGCGGCGAGCATGCCCGAGCGGATCGCCTGGTGCGTGCCCTTGATCTTCGGCACGTTGAGCAGGCCGGCGGTGTCGCCGATGAGGATCGCACCGGGCATTTCCAGGGTCGGCAGCGACTGCCAGCCGCCCGTCACAATCGCGCGTGCGCCGGCGGAGACGATGTTGCCGCCCTCGAGCAGCGGCTTGACCATCGGGTGGTTCTTCCACTGCTGGAAGGCCTCCCACGGCTTGTACTCCGGGTCCTTGTAGTCGAGCCCGCTCACGTAGCCGACCGCGACGCGCCCTTTGTCGAGGTGGTACATGAAGCTGCCGCCGTAGGTCGCGGTGTCGGCCGGCCAGCCGAGCGAGTGCACGATCTTGCCGGGCGTCACGCGGTCCTCCGGCAACTGCCAGAGCTCCTTGATGCCGATCGAGAACGTCTGCGGGTCGTGGCCCTTGTCGAGCTCGAACTGGCGGATCAGGCGCTTCGTGAGGTGCCCGCGCGCGCCCTCGGCGAGCACCGTGACCTTCGCGCGGATATCGATGCCGGCCGTGTAACCGGGCTTGTGCGAGCCGTCCTTCGCGATGCCCATGTCGCCGATGCGCACGCCGATGACGGCGCCGGCCTCGTCATGCAGCGTCTCGCTCGCGGAGAAGCCCGGGTAGATCTCGACGCCGAGCGCCTCGGCGTGCGGCGCAAGCCACGCGCACATCGCGCCCAAGCTCACGATCACGTTGCCGTGGTTGTTCATGCCGGGCGGGACGGGCAACTTGCGGCCGCCGTCGCGGGTGAGCAGCCAGAACTCGTCCTCGGTCGCCGGCACGCAGATCGGCGGCGGGTTGTCGCGCCACTTCGGCAGCAGCTCGTCGAGCGGGCCGGTCTCGATGACCGCGCCCGAGAGGATGTGGGCGCCGATCGTCGAGGCCTTCTCGATCACGCAGACCGAGATGTTCGGATCGATCTGCTTGAGCCGGATCGCGAACGCGAGGCCCGCCGGGCCCGCGCCGACGGTGACGACGTCGTACTCCATGACATCGCGTTCGACTTCGGCGGGGGACTCGCTCATTGCATGCTCCGATGTGATGCCTGGACCGTGGATTGTCGCGGTTTGGGTGCGGTCGCGCCAAATCGACGCGCGACGACGCGTGCTAGCGTCCCGCGCATGCCGTTGACCGCGCTGCCGCTGCCCGACGCCGAGCTCGCCTTTGACCCGCAGTGGCTGCTGCCGGCGCAGGCCGATGCGCTGCTCGCGTCACTGCGCGACACGATCGCATGGCAGGTGCATCGGGTCCGTCTATTCGGGCGCGAACACCGGGCCCCGCGGCTCAGTGCATGGATCGGCGACGCCGACGCGGCGTACGGCTACTCGGGCACGCGGCACGTCCCGGCGCCGTGGCCGGCGGCGCTCGGACCGGTGCGCGAGCGGCTGCGCGATGCGCTCGGCGTCGACTTCAACGGCGTGCTCGCGAACCTCTACCGCGACGGTAGCGACACGATGGGCTGGCACGCCGATGACGAGCGCGAACTCGGACCGGCGCCGGTCATCGCGTCGCTAAGCCTCGGTGCGACGCGGCGCTTCGTGCTCAAACACCGCACATGCGCGGACGTGCGCCTCGCAATCGAGCTGCCGCACGGCAGCCTGCTGGTGATGTCCGGCGCAACGCAGCAACACCACCGCCACGCGCTGCCCCGCACCGCGCGGCCCATCGGCGAGCGCCTCAACCTGACGTTCCGGCGAATCGCGCAGCCCGGTTAGCGTTTGGTCTCGTGCCGGTGCGCCTGGCCCGCGGTCAGCGCCCAGCCCGCGATGTCGTGCCCGGCGTCCGCAAGCGCGGCGCCGAATGCATCGACGACGACCGGGACTTCGGTGCTGGCCGCCGGTTGGGTCTGCACGAACGTGCGCGAGGCGACCACGCGGTCGTCGATCGCATGCAGCAGCTTTGCGTTGATCTCGACGACCGCAGCGGGCGTCGCTGCGCCGCGGTAGTCGGACTCGAAGCGACGCAGGTCCAGCACGAGCCGGTAATCGGCGTTGACGCCGCTGCCGACGCGCGCGACGGCGCCGACCTTGTTCGACGACTCGAGCGTGCGCAGCACCACGTCCTCGACCATCTCGGTCGGTCGACGGGCCCAGTTCGCGTCCTTGTAGACCTGCAGCTCGTTCGGCTGCGGGCGCACGGCGATGCGCTGGCTGTCGGTGACCGCGGTGGCACTCGTGGTCGACACCACCAGCTGCCACGGCGCCTGCGGCCACGCGGCATCGGCGCGCACCGCGGGCGTGGGTGCGTAGATGGCATTGCGATCGTTGCCGCCGCCAACCAGCGAGGCGCAGCCGGCGAGGGCGAGTGCGCCGGCAAGGGCGGCGGTGCGGGCGAGTGTGCGGAAGCTGGGCGGGGCGTTCATTGCGGTTCGAACTCCTTCGGGGCGTCGCGGCCGAGCAGGTAGTTCGCGCCGCCGGCGTCGAGACGATCGGTGACGCGGCGCAGGTCGCGGATCAGCACGCGCAGTTCGGTGAGCGTCGGGCCGACCTGCGCGAGGCCGTCGCGCGTGAAGCTGCGGATCGGCGCGCGGTTCTCGTCGACGATCGTCTGCGCGCCTTCGGCGGTCGCTTCGAGCTTGGTGAGCGTGCGGTCGAGTTTGGTGACAAGCGCGGGCAGCTCGTCGACGAACTCGCGGTCGAACTCGGTGATCACGCCGTTTGCGTTGGCGACGGTCGCCTCGAGCGTGCGGCTGGCTTCGCGCGTGTTTTCCATGATCGCGCGCAGGTCGTCGCGCTGCGCGGCGACGGTGGAACTCACCGATTCGATGTTTTCGAGCGTGTTCGACACGCGTGCGACGTTCTCTTCACTGAGCAGGCGATCGAGGCGCGCCACCAGGCGGTTCGCGGTGTCGGCGATGTTCTGCAGTGCGGACGGTTCGGTGCGGATCACCGGCACTTCGCGGCGGTCCGCCTCGACGAGCAGCGGCGCGCGCGGGCTGCCGCCGGTAAGCTGGATGAACGGCGAGCCCGTGATGCCGCTCATCGACATCTTCGCGCGCGTGTCGGTCTTGACGGGCGCATCGGCCTGCACACGCAGCGTCGCAAGCACGCGGCGCGGGTCTTGCGGCGACAGGCGCAGCTCGTCGACGGTGCCCACCGCAATGCCGTTGTATTGCACGAGGCTGCCCTCCGACAGACCCGTGACCGGCTCGTCGAAAACGACGGAGTAGGTCTGCCAGCTGCGTTCGGACGAGTACTTCGCCGCCCAAAGCGCGAACAGCAGCAGCGACGTCGTCGCCAGCAGCGTGAACGCTCCGATCAGGACGTGGTTCGCTTTGGTTTCCATGGTCGAGAGCCGGGAAGCGGAACGGAGGGTGCGTCAAACGAGCGGTGTGGGCGGGGTCCATGATGCATGCCGGCCCGTCCTCGCCATGCGAGCGCGTGGACGACGGATCGGGCCGGAGACAGCGGCATCGGGCTACTGCCCATCGTCCCAACTCGCTTTGGCGACCTGCGCGGCGCGGGCGCGCGGGCCGTGGAAGTACTCGCGCACCCACGGGTGATCGAGCGCTTCGATCTCCGCGATCGGGGCGTTCGCGACGACGCGCCGGTCGGCGAGCACGGCGACGCGGTCGCAGATCGCGTAGAGCGTGTCGAGGTCGTGCGTGATCAGGAACACCGTGAGCCCGAGCGCCTGCTGCAAGGTGCGGATCAGGCGGTCGAACGCGGCGGCGCCGATCGGGTCGAGGCCGGCGGTGGGCTCGTCGAGGAACAGCAGTGGCGGGTCGAGCGCGAGCGCACGAGCCAGGCCTGCGCGCTTGCGCATGCCGCCGGACAGCTGGGACGGCAGCTTATCGAGTGCGTCGGCCGGCAGGCCGGCAAGCTTGACCTTGAGCAGCGCGAGCTCGTAGCGAAGCGAGTCGGCCAGCTCACGGTGGTGCTCGCGCAGCGGCACCTGCACGTTCTCGCCGACGGTGAGCGACGAGAACAAGGCGCCGTCCTGGAACAGCACGCCGGTGCTGCGTTCGATGCAGCGCCGCGACTCGATGTCGTCGCTGCGCGCGTCGATGCCGAGCACTTCGATCTCGCCGGCCTGCGGCGTCCGCAGCCCGAGGATCGAGCGCATCAGCACCGACTTGCCGGTGCCCGAGCCGCCGACCACGCCGAGGATCTCGCCGCGATGCACGTCGAGATCGAGGTCCTCGTGTACGACCTGGTCGCCGAATCGGTTCACGAGGCCGCGCACCCGGATGATCGGCTCACGCGACCGGCCGCGCGTGCCGGTCGGCGCCGCCGCCGTGTCCGGATCAGGCCGACGCGGCGCGGCGGTGGGGTCGAGTCCCGATTCGTCGATCACGGCGCCGGCTCCTCAGAAACCCACTTGCATGAACCAGATCGCGAAGAACGCGTCGAGAATGATCACGAGAGAGATCGCCTGGACGACCGACGAGGTGGTGCGCTCGCCGACCGACTGTGCGGTGCCCTCCACCTGCAGGCCTTCGAGGCAGCCGATCAGCGAGATCACGAGCGCGAACACGGGTGCTTTCACGAGCCCGACGATGAAGTGCTTGACCTCCATCGTGTCCTGCATGCGCGCGAGGTACTGCGGCGGCGCGATGTCGAGCCCGTATGCGCCGACCGTGAGGCCGCCGAGCAGGCCGGCGATCATTGCGATGAACGTGAGCAGCGGCAGCATGACGAGCAGGGCGAGTACGCGTGGGATCACGAGCAGGTCGACCGGGTCCATGCCGAGCGTGCGGACCGCGTCGACTTCCTCGCGGCTGACCATCGCGCCGATCTGCGCGGTGAACGCGCTGGCCGTGCGGCCGGCGAGGATGATTGCGGTCAGCAGCACCGCGAACTCGCGGAGAAACGCGATGCTCACGAGTTCGACGACGTAGATCGTCGCGCCGAACTCTTCGAGGATGCTCGCGCCGAGGAACGCGACGACCGCGCCGACGAGGTAGCACAGCAGCGCGACCAGCGGCACCGCGTCGAGCCCGACCTGCTCCATGTGGAAAACCGTCGCCGTCAGCCGGAAGCGCGAGGGCTCGCGTAGCGTTCGACCGAGCTTGACCAGCACTTCGCCGAAGAAACCCACCAGCGCGATGATTTCGCGGTAGTTGTCGGTCACGGCGTCGCCGAGGCGGCCGAGGGCGGCGGCAATGCCGTACTCACGCTTGCCGCGCGGGCGATCGTCGGCCACGTCGTCGATCGCACTCACGAGCGCGCGGTGTTCCTCATCGAACTCGAATGCGTCGAGCGCAAGGCCGCGCTTGTGCGCAAAACGCATCAGCTGCAGCACGCCAAGAGAATCGAGCCGATCCACCTCACGCGCATCGATCCGTTCGACTGTCGCCGGCACCTCACCGAGCCGCGCGCCGATCGCCGTCGCGTGCTCGAGCGTCCACTGGCCCGATAGGCGCAGCCGCGCGGGCTCGTCGACATGCGTCTGCGGCGGTTGCGGGGCGGGAGCGGCCATCGGTCTCGCGGTGCGTCGGTGCCGGGAGCATACAAGGAAGCCTGCAGCGCCCCGTGACCGACACGAAATTGCAACGGAGCCTCGTCGCGCCCATGCGATGCTTGCCCAATGCCGACCCCCGTCTGTCCGAGCACGGCCACCTACGCCGACCGCATCCGCTTCGTCATCGAAATCGCGCGCCGCCTGCACGCCTACGGCACCACCGCGCAGCGCCTGGAAGCCGCGCTCACCGCGGTCGCGCACAAGCTCGGGCTCGAGTGCCAGCCGTGGTCGAACCCGACCGGCATGATCCTGACCTTCAGCGACCCGAGGCAGCGCGGCATCGGCGTTGCGGAAACGACGCGTGTGCTGCGCCTGCCGCCGGGCGAGAACGACCTCAAGCGGCTGGCCGAGATCGATCGCATCGCCGAGGACGTGCTCGCAAGCCGGATCGACATCGAGAGCGCGCTCGCGGCAATGGAAGCGCTGGACCGGCCGCCCGCGCACCGCGCGCGTGCATTGCAGGTGTTCGGCTTCGGTCTTGCGGCCGCGTCGGTCGCGGCGCTGCTGCGGCTGCCGTGGCTCGACATCGCGGTGGCCGCGTTCAACGGGTTTGCGATCGGGCTGCTCGTGCAGGCCTCGGACTTCAAGCCGCGCCTCAAGGAGGGGCTGGACGCGGTGGCGGCGACGTTCGCGGCGATCGTCGTGGTGCTCGTGGCGTCGTTCATTGCACCGCTGAACCAGAACACGGTGATCATCGCGTCGCTGATCGTGTTGTTGCCGGGCCTGGCGCTGACGAACGCAGTCAACGAGCTCACCAGCCAGCATCTGGTCTCGGGCACCGCGCGCTTCGCCGGCGCGGTGACGACGGTGATGCAGCTCGCGGTCGGCACATTGGTCGGGCTCTATCTGATGCAGCTCGCGGGGCTTGACCCGCAGGTGCGCGCATCGAAGCCGCAGCCGCTCTGGATGGAATGGGCGGCGCTCGCGGTCGCATCGTTCGCGTTCGCGGTGCTGTTCCGCGCCGACCGCCGCGATTACCTCAAGGTCATGGCGGCAGCGGCGGGTGGTTATCTGATTTCGCGCATGGGCGGGCTTGCGTTCGGCAGCCCCGCCGGCGTGTTTCTCGCGGCGCTGTCGATGACCGTGCTCGGCAATGCCTACGCACGCTGGTGGAACCGCCCGGGGGCAATCATCCGCGTGCCCGGCATCATCATGCTGGTGCCGGGCAGCGCGAGCCTGCGTGGCCTGCTGAGCCTGATCCAGCAGCAGGACATGATCGCGGGGCAGCAGGCGCTGCTTGCGGTGCTGAATATCCTGCTCGCGCTCGTGGCGGGGCTTCTGTTCGGAAACCTGCTGCTGGCGCCGCGACGCAATCTCTGAGGTCGGGGCGGCTGCCGGGCGCCGCGCGGGCGGCGGCGCGTAATGGCGCCCGAAACCCGGCCAGGCTTTAACGCGCGCCTGGGCAATTCACGGGAAACCACGCCCTGGCCCGTTTACGAGGGATGGGTGCCGCGGTGGTCCCGCAATGAAAAACGCCGGCGCGAGGCCGGCGTTTCTCGGATGGAGCGGGTCGATTACTGGATCTTGAACTCGTCCAGGCTGCGGCCCTGGCCCGTATAGGCCGCCAGCCACCGCGGCTGCTTGCCGCGGCCGCTCCAGGTTTCGTCCGGATTTTCAGGGTTGCGGTATTTCGGCGCGACCTTGCTGCCTTTCGCTGCCGACTTGCGCGCTGCGGCCTTCCCGGCTTTCGGCCCGCGCGGTGCGCCTTCCCCGCGGCTCGAGCTGCCGGTGCCGAACAACTCCTCCACCGAATACCCCTCTGCGCGCGCCAGCTGGGTGAGTTTGTTGCGCACGGTCGCAATCGGCTTGCGCTTGGCGAGCGTGGTGCGGCGCTTTTTCGCCTGGTTGATCAGCGCGTCGAGTTCTTTCGCGGACAGGGTGTTGATATCGATCGCCATGAGGCTCTCCGAAAACGGACAGGGAATACCGGGTTTATCGGCGCCCAACGGCGCGGCGCCGCCATACTAATGGCGGCGCCGGTTCGGTGTAAATGATCTCGATAATCTCCGGATAATCAATCCGGTGCCGACGGCGGGTTTCAGGCCGGCTGCGTGGCCTGCAGGCGGGCGATCACATCCGCGCGCGAGAGCTGCTCGGCTTCGGCCGCCGCGCGATGGCGGTATTCGAACGTGCCGGCCGCGAGGCCGCGCTCGGACACCACGATGCGGTGTGGGATGCCGATGAGCTCGATGTCCCCGAACATCACGCCCGGGCGCAGGCCGCGGTCGTCGAGCACGGTTTCGATGCCGGCCGCATTGAGCTCGCGGTACAGCGCCTCGGCCGCTTCGGCCACGCCGGCGTCGTTCTTCGGATTGATCACGCACACCGCGGCACGCCATGGCGCCATCGACTCGGGCCAGAGGATGCCGTTGGCGTCGTGGTTCTGCTCGATCGCCGCCGCGACGATGCGCGACACGCCGATGCCGTAGCAGCCCATCGCAGGCGTGGCGGCCTTGCCGGTCTCGTCGAGCACGGTGCAGCCCATCGCCTGCGCGTACTTGCGGCCGAGCTGGAACACGTGGCCGACCTCGATGCCGCGCGCGATGCCGAGCGTGCCGTGGCCGTCGGGCGAGGGATCACCCTCGACGACGTTGCGGAGGTCGGCGACGAGCACGGGCTCGGGCAGGTCACGGCCCCAGTTCACGCCGGCCAGATGCGCGCCGCGCTCGTTCGCGCCGACGACGAAGTCGACCATCGCGGCGACCGCACGATCCGCGACGACCTGCACCGACGGTTTCACGCCGACCGGGCCCAGAAAGCCCGGCTCGCTGCCGAGGTGCTCGAGGATCTCGGCTTCGGTCGCGAGGCGGTATTCGGCCAGGCCCGGCAGCTTAGCGAGCTTGATCTCGTTCGCGACGTGATCGCCACGTACGAGCGCGAGCACGAACTGCGGGTTGTTCTCGGCGTCCACGCCCATCAGCGCGATCGACTTGACCGTGCGCGCGAGCTCGATGCCCATCAATGCGGCGACGTCTTCGCAGGTTTTCTGCGTCGGCGTGTCGATGCGGCGCATCGTCTCGGTTGCAGCGGCGCGCTTACCCGGCGCGAGCGCTTCGGCGAGTTCGACGTTCGCGGCGTAATCGGTCGCGCTCGAGAACGCGATCGCGTCCTCGCCCGAGTCGGCGAGCACGTGGAATTCGTGCGAGGCGCTGCCGCCGATCGCGCCCGTGTCGGCGAACACCGCGCGGAACTTGAGGCCCAGGCGCGTGAAGATGCGGCCGTACGCGTCGTACATGTTGCGGTACTCGCGCGCGAGGTCCTCGTCGGTGAGGTGGAACGAGTACGCGTCCTTCATGAGGAACTCGCGCGCGCGCATCACGCCGAAGCGCGGGCGGATCTCGTCGCGAAACTTCGTCTGGATCTGGTAGTAGGTGACCGGCAGCTGCTTGTAGCTCGCCAGTTCCGCGCGCGCGAAGTCGGTGATGACCTCCTCGTGCGTGGGGCCGTACGCGTACTCGGCCTCCTTGCGGTCCTTGATCTTCAAAAGCTGGCCGCCGAACTTCTCCCAGCGCCCGGTCTCCTCCCACAGCTCGCGCGGCTGGATCGACGGCATCAGCAGTTCGATCGCGCCGGCGGCGTTCATTTCCTCGCGAACGACGCGCTCGACCTTGCGCAGCACGCGCAGGCCCAGCGGCGACCAGGTGTAGAGGCCGGCAGCGAGCTTGCGGATCATGCCGGCCTTGAGCATCAGCCGGTGGCTGGCGATCTCGGCGTCGGCGGGGGTTTCCTTGCTGGTGCGGAGGTGGAACTGCGACAGGCGCATCGGCGGAATTCGAGCGGGAAAGGCGGGCATTCTGCCATGCGCACGCGGGCTCGCCCGACGCCGGGAATCAGCGGGCCGCGCGTGCGGCGGCCGGCGCCGGCGCGGGCAGCGATGCGTAGTAGGCCGACAGCGCGTCGATGTCGCCCGGCGTCAGCGCGAGCGCGGCATGGCGCATCACGTGCGCGCGTGGCGTGCCGCCGCGGTGGCCGTCGCGGAACAGCTGCAGCTGCAGCGCGAGGTAGTCGCGGTACTGGTTCGCGAGGTCCGGGTGCAGCGGATGACGCACGACCGCGCCTGGGCCGTGGCACTGCCGGCACGCCGGGATGCGGCGCGGGGCGTCGCCGTCGGTGGCGAGCCGTTCGCCGCGCGCGATGAGGTCGGCGTCGTGGCCGGGATTCGCCGCGGGCGTGCCGACCGCGGGCGTCGCGCCCGTCGGCGCGAGCGACGCGTAATGCCGGGCGAGCGCACGCATCTGCGGGTCGCTGAGCCCGGCCGCGATCGGCTGCATGACGCCGCTGTGGCGCTCGCCGCTTCCGTACGCGCGCAGGCTTGCGAGCAGGTACGTCTCGCGCTGGCCGGCGAGCTTCGGGAAGGCGCCCAGGCCGCGCCCCGTGCCGTCCTCGCCGTGGCAGCGCGCGCAGTTCGCAAGCGCGGTCTGAGGAGGCGTCTGCAGTGTCGCGAGGTAGGCGCCGTCGCGGCCGATCCCGGCCTCGGGCATGAGCTCGCCGTAGGCGAGGCGGCGGTACTCGGCCGGATCGAGCGATGGCAGCGCGCGCAGGAACGCCACCATTGCCCAGACCTCGTCCTCGCGCTTCGGCGCGGGCCAAGCCGGCATCGAGGTGTATTTGAGCCCGTGCTTGACGATCCAGAACATCTCGCTCGGGGCGAGGTTGTGCATGTCCTCGGGCAATTTGGGCGGCGAGGGCAGCATGCCCTGCACGATCAGCGACGCGCGCTGGCCGGGGGCACTGTGGCACGGCGCGCAGCCGGTCGCGTAATGGCCTGCGCCGCGGAGCACGAGCGCCGGGTCGTCGAGCGGCGGCGCCTGCTCCCCGAGCGTGCGCATGCGCACCGTGTGTGTCATGACAATCTCGAGGAGGCGCTTGGTGACCGGCCAGTGCGGCTGGCTGGCGGCGATCGACGGCAGCCCGAGTGCGACGAAGAGCAGTCCGCCGATCGCGGCTACGGCGCCGAGACCGAGCACGCGACACAGCACGGCCTTCCAGCCGCCGTCGATGAGGCAGTGCCACGCGCGGCGCGGCCAGTAGGCGAGTCCGTCGAGCACGCCGCGAATCACCGTATTGCGGGTCATGCGCCCTCGCTCCGCCGTGCGCGCAGCAGACCCGCCAGCAGCACCAGCGCGCCGACGAGGTAGACCGTGCCGCCGACGCCGAGCATCAGCACACCGCCGAGCTGCTGGTCCTGCAGCACGTCGAGGCCGAACAGCGGCGCCGCGCCCGCATGGGCGTACAGCGCGCGCGATGCGCCGGCGAGCAGCACGCCGAGCAGCGTCATGTGCATCGACGTGAGCAACAACCCGCCGACGCCCGCCGCGGCGCGCTCGCGCGAGGCCGGGCCGCCGAATGCGGACACCCAGACGAGCAGGCCGGCGAGCAGGAAACTGCCTTGCTCGAGCACGCGCATCGACGGCGCGTGTCGCGCGGCGTGGTGGAGCGCAGGCGCGTGCCAAGCCCAGACGACGACGAGTTCGACGACCGACGCGGGCAGCGGGGCGAATGCTGCGGGCCAGCGCGCAGCCGGGTCGTGTCCCGAGCCCGCGAGCCCGAACGCGAGCAGCGGCGCGGCGATTGCGATCACCGCGACGTGCATCGTCATGTGCGCGGCAAACGCGTGTTGTGCGAGCGCCGGCAGCGGCCCGAGCCACGCCGCGGCGAGCACGAGCGCGCCGAGTCCCGCGGCAGTGCGATGCCGGATGCGCGATGCGACAGGCAGCGGCGCGGCAAGCGTCGTCATCGACAAGTCCCGATGAACACGATCGTCAGGCCCTGGTAGACGACCGCGATGAAACTCAGTCCGCACAGCAGCAGCGTGGAAAAGCCCAGAAACCGGTGGCGGTCGGCCGCCGACGGCGCATCGTGCGGCAGCGTCGCCGCACCCCAGCGGTGCTGCCGCCACCCGCGCCAGCCGAAGAACGCGATCAGCGCGAGCGATACGCCCGTATACGCGATGACCAGCGTGCGCGACGTGCCGAGCGGAGCGAGGCGTGAGGTCTTTGCGCACCAGATCGCAACGGTCACATAGGAGACCAACAGGTGCGCGGCCCACACAGTCGGCCCGGTCGTGAGCATCCACAACGTGCCGCGATTTTCCGGCAGCTCGGCCTCGGCGCGCGCGCGACCCGGCTCGTCGGGCGCTTCGTGATTCACGTGAGAGCGGTCGGGCGCAGACATGGTCAGGCGAGCAACGGGAAGCCGGCGATCGTCGCGACCGTGATGAGCGCAGTGATCGCCATGAAATGCCAGTACAGCGTGACGTTCTGAATGTCGATGTCGTGCTCGGCGGTCATGCGGCCGGCCGCGCGGCGCGCGAGGCAGTACAGCTGCATGATCACGCCCGCCGCGACGTGGAACGCGGTCCATCCTGCGAGCACCCACACGGTGGCCGGGTACACATGCGCAGTCGGGTCGAGTCCGGTCAGCCACGGCCCGGCCAGCAGCGCGGCGGCGCCCGCGAGCGCGAGCAGCGTCGCGATCGCCAGGCACGCGTAAAACGGCCCGCGCGCATCGCGCTGGTTGAGCGTGCGGGCAAGCCACGTCAGCGCCCACGCACCGAGCAGCAGCGCGAGCGCGAGCGTCGGCCAGAACACGCCGGGGCCGATCGCGGGGTCCGGCGGGAAGTCGTCGTGGATCGTCCAGAAGAAGAAGTAGCCGAACACGAGGCTCACGAACGCCGTCATGTCGCCGATCATCGTGATGAACATCGCCCACCAGCCGACCGACTTGGGCCCCGACGCGTACAGCGGCAACGTGAGCCCGAGGCCGACGTCCTTCGCGGGCTTTTCCGGCTGCACTGCGGTGCCGGTCCACAGCCAGATAAGGATCGTCGCGAGCGCGAGTCCTGCGCTGATGCCGGCGGCTACATACATCTTGAAGACCGGCAGGATGAACGCGCCGCCGGTGAACACCGCGGCCCAGAACGTCACGAACGTCGGCCCCGGCACGCGCAGGCACTGCTGCGGCTCGGCATCGAGCGTCGAGGTGATCAGCGTTTCGCGCTTTTCCTCTGCCGCGTCGGGCAGGTAGAAGCGCCCGTCGTCGACGTCCTGCATGAGGCCGGGCTGGTCCCACAGCGGGTAGCGGCCCTGGATCACCGGCACCGAGCGCACGCCCCAAGGCTTGCCCGGCATCTCGGTCAGCCATTCGAGCGTGCCCGCGTTCCACGGGTTGCGCGGCGACAGCTCGCGCCGGCGTGCGCTGCGCACCGCGTCGATCACGAGCACGAGCACGCCGGCCGCGAACACGAACGCGCCGACCGTCGAGATCATGTTGAGCACGTCGAAGCCCTGGCCCGCGTTGTACGTGTACACGCGGCGCGGCATGCCGACGAGGCCGGTGATGTGCATCGGGAAGAACGCGACCATGAAGCCCGAGAACATCAGCGCGAACACGATGCGCCCGAGCCGTTCGGACATCTGTTTGCCCGTCACCATCGGGAAGAAGTAGTACACGCCCGCGATGATCGGAAACAGCATGCCGCCGATCAGCACGAAGTGCAGGTGGGCGACGATGAAGTAGGTGTCGTGCGCCTGGAAGTCGAACGGCGCGACCGCGATCATCACGCCCGTGAGCCCGCCGATCACGAAGATCGCGAGCGCGCCGAGCACGAACAGCATCGGCGTCGAACGCACGACCTTGCCCGCGAGCACCGTCGCGAGAAGCGCGAAGATCTGCACGCCGGTCGGCAATGCCACGGCTTCGGACGCGGCCGAGAAGAACGCGAGCGAGATGTTCGGCATCCCGGTCGTGAACATGTGGTGCACCCACAGCCCGAAGCTGATGAACCCCGTGCCGACGGCGGCGAGCACGATCCAGCTGTAGCCGACGATCGGCCGGCGCGCGAACGTCGGCACGATCATCGCGACGAGCGCGATCGAGGGCAGGAAGATGATGTAGACCTCGGGGTGGCCGAAGATCCAGAACAGGTGCTGCCACAGCAGCGGATCGCCGCCGCGCTCGACGTCGAAGAACGGCCAGTTGAAGCCGCGCTGCAGTTCGAACATCAAATCGCCCGCGATCAGCGGCGGGAACGCAAACAGGATCATGACCGCGACGACGAGGATGTACCACGCGTACAGCGGCATGAGGTTGAGCCGCATGCCGGGCGGGCGCGTCTTGAGCACGCCGACGATGAGCTCGACGGCGGCCGCGATCGACGCGACCTCGATGAAACTCAGGCCGAGCAGCCAGATGTCCGCGCCGTAGCCGTCCTGGTATTCGATCGTCAGCGGCGGGTACATGAACCAGCCGCCCTTCGGTGCCGCGTTGAAGAAGATCGATCCGGCGACGAACACGCCGCCGATCAGGAAGCACCAGAAGCCGTACGCGGACAGCCTCGGAAACGGAAGGTCACGCGCGCCGAGCAGCTGCGGCAGGATGACGATCGAGAACGCCTCGAAGATCGGCACGGCGAACAGGAACATCATCATCGAGCCGTGCAGCGTGAACATCTGGTTGTACAGATCGGCGCTGACGACATCGTTCTCCGGCACCGCGAGCTGCGTGCGCATCACCAGTGCGAGCACACCGGCGAACAGGAAGAACACGAACGACATCGCGGTGTACCAGACGCCAACCTCGCTGTTATTGACGGCCGACCAGTAGCGCCAGCCCTGCGGCGTGTACCACGCGCGCTTGAGGCGTTCTTCCTGCGCGCGGCGCACGGCGTCGGACGCGAGCGGCGCGCGCAGCGGTGTGCCGGGCACCAGGTCGCGCTCGGTCTGTGGCTCGGGCGGCCGCGCGCTCACTGCAGCGACTCCAAGTACGCCGCAAGCGCGGCGACCTCATCGGCGGACAGCATCCCGTACGACGGCATCAGCACCTCGGGTTTGACCGCGTGTGTGCGTGAAATCCATCGCGCGAACGCGGGAGCGGTGTTCGGCAGCGTGCCGGCGGCCAGGCTGAGCCGGCTGCCGACGTGCGTGAGGTCGGGGCCGAGAGGGCCGTTCGCCGGTGTGCCGCGAACGACGTGGCAGCCGCCGCAGCCTTGGCGGAGGAAGGCCTGCTCGCCGCGCTGTGTGATCGGTGTCGTCGGCGGCGCGGCGGGCGCGGCCTGGTGGCGCAGCCATCGGTCGAACGCATCGCGCTCCAGGACCACTGCAACGAACTCCATGTGCGCATGCGAGGCGCCGCAGTACTCCGCGCACACGCCGCGAAACACGCCGGTGCGCGTGGGCTCGAGCACGAGCCGGTTCACGCGGCCCGGGATCATGTCCATCTTGCCGCCGAGCGACGGGATCCAGAACGAATGGATCACGTCAGGGCTCACGAGTTCGAACTCGGTGCGTTCGCCGACCGGCAGGCGGATCTCGTTTGCGAGTTCGATCCACTTGCCGCCCGCCGGGCGGTAGCGCACGCGCCACCACCACTGCTCGCCGGATACATGCACGCGCACCGAACCCGGCGACGCGTCCGCACGCAGCGGCGGCATCATCGCCAATCCGTACGCGAGCAGCGCACCGAGCACCAGTGTAGGAAACACCACGCCGCCGCCGAAGATGAGCCAGCGCGACGCGTTGCGGCCGTGGCGCTCGGCGTTCGCACGCGTGGCGTACAGCGCGAACCCGATCACGGCGATCCACACCAGCGTCGCGCCGGCGGTCATGATCCAGAACAGCCGCGCGACGCGCTCGGCCTCCACGCCGGCCGGGGCGAGCGTGGATTGCGGATTTGCACATGCCGCGAGGCCTACGAGCGCCAGCGTCATGGCGACGGAGCGCACTGCGGCGCGGTGGGCACCGCTCATCGAGCGGCTCCGCAGGCGCGCCGCTGCTGCAAATGCGTCAAGCCGCGCTCGCCTTGCACCGGCCAGCACGCTGCACTCCGCCCATGACGGGCCGCGCGCCAACGAAGGCGGTGCGGCGAGGTCGCGCGGTCAACGATGGTCGAAGGGAGTCGACGGGTCACGTAAGGCGCGGGCCGGTCGGAATCGGCGCAGCCTCGCGCGATCGCGCGCAAAGGAACGTGAACAGGGCGTGCTCACATCCGGGCGGGGCGGTGCATCGTCGCGTGCGGACATGAAATCGCCGCTGCACGAGTGGCAGCGGCGACGTGGCTTGCGATCAATGACCGATCGGCAGCGCCGCAGAAGCGGCAGCGCCGGATGTCAGCCGGCTTTCTTCGCCGACGCGCTGATGGGGGAGGCTTCGCAGTGCACCTCGATCGCCGCCTTCGCGAGCTGCAGCTGCGCGGCGCGCTGCTCCGGGCTCATCATGCTGTCGGGCTTGCCGTCCTTGTCCGCGTCGATGCCCACCGGCGCATTGCCTTCGAGCACCTTGAGGTTTCCGCGTGCATTCGTGCAGTTCGCATTGACGGCCGGCTTGGCGGCGATCGCCGGCGTTGCCGTCTTGGCGCCGACGGTGCGCGTCGTGTGCTGCCCGGCAGGCGGCAGGTCGGTGTAATGAGTGACGCCCTGGGCGTCCTTCCACTGGTACACCTTCGCGGCGGACACAGGGAGCGAAACGAGCAGGCCGAGCGCGACGCCGCACAGCGGCAGGAGCGGGAAACGGGGGGCGGCGCAGGACATGATGGGGCTCCGGGGGACGGCTTTGCCGGATTCGAGCACCGCCGTCGTCCACGAAGCAAGCAGTACACTTCAAAAAATGGACCCGACGCACATGCCCGCGCCTCCGCCGGCCCGCCCGCGCAACCGCGGGGTCTACCTGCTGCCGAACCTGTTCACGACCGGCGGGCTGTTCGCGGGCTACTACGCGATCATCGCCGCGACGCAGGGCCGGTATGAATTCGCCTGCATCGCCGTGTTCATCGCAGCGCTGCTCGACGGGGTCGACGGCCGCGTCGCACGGCTCACGAACACGCAGAGCGAGTTTGGCGTGCAGTACGACTCGCTCGCCGACCTCATCAGCTTCGGCCTGGCGCCGTCGCTGCTCATGTACCACTGGGCGCTCGACTCCCTGCGCCTCGACGGCGTGACGCCGGGCAAGATCGGCTGGATCGCCGCGTTCCTGTACGCGGCCTGCGCGGCGCTGCGGTTGGCGCGGTTCAACTCGCAGGTCGGGCAGGTCGACAAGCGCTGGTTCATCGGCCTCGCCAGCCCGGCGGCGGCGGGCCTGGTCGCGAGCTTCGTGTGGACCTGCGTGAGCCTGGGGCTCGACGGGCGCGCGCTGCGCTACGTCGCGCTCGCGGTGACGGTCGTCGCGGCGCTGCTGATGGTCAGCCGCCTGCGCTATTACAGTTTCAAGGCCAGCGGCCCGCGTAACGACCGCCTGCCGTTCCTGGCGATCATCGTCGTGCTCGCGGTGCTCATCGGCATTGCGATCTACCCGCCGGGCGTGCTGCTCGCGATCTGCGCGGCGTACGCACTGGCCGGGCCGATGCACAGCGTGGTCCGGCGCGTCCGGCGTGCGCCCGCGGAGAGCGCGCCATGAGCGCGCAGTGGAGCGCCGAGCAGCGCGAGTGGTTGCAGGTGATGGGCTACGACCTGCTCATGCCGGCCGGCGCAGCGGATGCAGATGCGGAGGCGGTCGCGGTCGCCGAGCCGCCGCCGGCGGTTGAAGCCCCGTCCGAAGTCGACACACGTTCGGCACGTCCGGCTGCGCCGCGCGGCGCAGCCGCCCCCGGTGTCGATCTGACCGACCCGTTGATGCGTGCACTGCTGCGCGCCTCGCGCTGCGACGACCTCGCTGAGTTGGGCCGCCTTGCGGGCGACCTGCGGGCGCTGCGTCGCGACCCGGCGGCCAAGCGTGCGCTGTGGCCGGCGCTGCGCGCGCTGCGGATGCGGAGCCGTCGGTGAGTCGCGCGCTACATCACGCGCGGAGGCGGGCATGAGGGCACTCGCGACTGACGCAGGCCCGCGCGCGTCGCTGCGCCCGATGCAGGAGGCCGACCTCGACGCGGTCTACGAGGTCGAGCTGCGCGCGTACCCGTTTCCATGGACGGCGGGCATCTTCCGCGATTGCCTGCGCGCGGATTACCCGTCCTGGGTGCTCGTCGAGGACGGCCGCATCATCGGCTATTTTTTGCTGAGCCTCGCCGCCGACGAGGCGCACGTGCTCAACGTCTGCGTCGCGCCCGAATGCCAGGGCCTCGGCCACGGCCGGCGTTTGCTGCGCGCGATCCTGCAGCTCGCCCGCGGGCGCGGCGCGCATCGCGTCTTTCTCGAGGTGCGGCCGACCAACAAGGGCGCGATCGCGCTCTACGACTCGGAAGGCTTCAACGAAATCGGCCGCCGGCCGCGCTATTACCCGGCCGCAAACGGCCGCGAGGACGCGCTCGTCATGGCAATCGAACTGCTGCCGCCGGAGTAGACCGGCGGCGGTTTCGCCGCGGGCTCAGCCGAGCTTCGCGCGCTGCGCAGCCAGGCCTTCGCGCTGCACCGTCCAGTCGACCAGGCGCTTGCGCTCCTGTTCAACGACGGCCGGCGGTGCATTCGCAACGAAGGTGTCGCTTGCCAGCTTGCCCTGGCATTTCGCGATCTCGCCGTCGACGCGCTTGAGCTCCTTGTCGAGGCGCGTGCGCTCGGCGCCGAGGTCGACGAGGCCCTCGAGCGGCACCAGCAGCTTCAGCGTGCCGACCACGCCGGCAGCGGAAGCGGGCGCGTCGTTCGCGTCGTCGAGCGTGGCGATCGACTCCAGCTTGCACAGGAAGCGCAACTGCGACGCAAAGCGCGTCGCGCGCTCACGGTCATCGGCCGTCCCGTCCGCGAGCAGCAGCGCGACCTGCTTGGCCGGCGCGACGTTGAGCTCGCTGCGGATTCGACGCACCGAGGAAATCACGGCCTTGAGCCATTCGACCGCGGCCTCGGCTTGCGCATCGCCCGACGCGAGATCGGCGGCGCGCGGATACGGCCGCAGCATGACAGTCGACTCCGTGACCCCGAGCTTCGGCACCACCGCCTGCCACAGCTCCTCGGTCACGAACGGAATCAGCGGGTGCAGCAGCGCGAGCAGGCGTTCGAGCACGTACAGCAGCGTGTGCCGCGTGCTGTCGGTGGCCGCCGCGTCGTCACCGTTGAGCGCGGGCTTGGCGAGTTCGACGAACCAGTCGCACACGTCGTTCCACGCGAACTCGTACAGCGCCTGCGCGAGTAGGTCGAAGCGGTAATCGGCGAAGTGCTGCTCGGCCTCGGCGGACACGCGCGCAAGCTGCGCGAGGATCCAGCGCTCGGCGTCGGTCTTCGGCTGCGGCACGCCCGAGGCGCTAAAGCCCTCGGTGTTCATGAGCACGAAGCGCGTTGCGTTCCACAGCTTGTTGCAGAAATTCTTGTAGCCCTCGGCGCGGCCGAGATCGAACTTGATGTCGCGGCCGTGCGTGGCGAGTGCGCAGATCGTGAAGCGCAGCGCGTCGGCGCCGAACGCGGGGATGCCGTTCGGAAACTCCTTGCGCGTGGCCTTCTCGATCTTCTCGGCCATCTTCGGCTGCATGAGCCCGCTCGTGCGTTTGGCGACGAGCGCGTCGAGCGTGATGCCGTCGATGAGGTCGAGCGGGTCAAGGATGTTGCCCTTGGACTTGCTCATTTTCTGGCCCTGCGCATCGCGCACGAGGCCGGTGATGTAAACGTCCTTGAACGGCACTTCGCCCGTGAAGTGATCCGTCATCATGATCATCCGGGCGACCCAGAAGAAGATGATGTCGAAGCCAGTGACGAGCACGCTCGAGGGCACGTAACGCTCGAAGCCGCGCTGCTGCATCAGCGCGTCATTCGGCCAGCCCATCGTGGAAAACGGCCACATCGCCGACGAGAACCAGGTCTCGAGGACATCGTTGTCCTGCGTGAGCGCGACGTCGCTGCCGAGGCCGTGCTTGGTGCGCACTTCGTTTTCGTCGTGGCCCACGTAGACGTTGCCCTGCGCGTCGTACCACGCCGGGATGCGGTGGCCCCACCAGAGCTGGCGGCTGATGCACCAGTCCTGGATGTTTTCCATCCAGTGGCGGTAAGTGTTGATCCAATTCGAAGGCACGAACTTGACCGCGCCCGTCTCGGCCAACTCGAGCCCGCGAGCGCCGAGCGTGTCCATCTTCACGAACCACTGGTCCGTGAGGTACGGCTCGATGACCTGGCCCGTGCGATCGCCGCGCGGCACCTGCAGCTTGTGCGGCTTGGTCTCGACGAGGAGGCCCTGCGCCGCCAGATCGGCGAGCACGGCCTTGCGCGCGTCGAACCGGTCGAGGCCGCGGTAGGCCTGCGGCACGCCGACGTCGTCCGCGGCCGCGCCGTCGATCACCTTCGCATCCAGCGTGAAGATGTTGAGCAGCGGCAGCCCATGGCGCTGGCCGACCGCATAGTCGTTGAAGTCGTGCGCCGGCGTGACCTTGACCACGCCGGTGCCGAACGCGCGGTCGACGTAGTCGTCGGTAATGACCGGGATGCGGCGGCCGGTCAACGGCAGCACGACCTCACGGCCCGCGAGCGCCGCGTAGCGCTCGTCGTCCGGATGCACCATCGCGGCGGTGTCGCCGAGCATGGTCTCCGGTCGCGTGGTGGCGACGACGAGATAGTCGCGCATCTCGCGCAGGAATTCGTTGCCGTCGGCGTCGTGCTCGACGTATTCGTAGGTCGCGCCGTCGGCGAGCGGGTAGCGGATCGACCACAGCGAGCCGTCCTCTTCCTCGTTGACGACTTCGAGATCGGAGATCGCGGTCTTCAGCACCGGATCCCAGTTCACGAGCCGCTGGCCGCGGTAGATCAGGCCCTGCTCGTGCAGCTTCACGAATGCTTCCCGAACCGCGTCGGCGGCCATCGGGTCCATCGTGAACACGCTGCGCGTCCAGTCGCCCGACGTGCCGAGGCGGCGCATCTGCCGCTCGATCGTGTCGCCCGATTTCTGCTTCCAATCCCAGACCTTCGCGATGAAGCCGTCGCGGCCGAGCGAGTCACGGGTCTCGCCCGCGCCTTCGTTCGCGAGGTTGCGCGAGACCACCATCTCGGTCGCGATGCCCGCGTGGTCGGTGCCCATCTGCCACAGCGTGTCGCAGCCGAGCATGCGGTGGTAGCGGATCAGCGCATCCTGCAGCGTGTGCTGGAATGCATGGCCCATGTGCAGTGTGCCGGTGACGTTCGGCGGCGGCAGCAGGATGCAGTAGGGCTCGCCCTCGCCACGCGGTTGGAACGCACCGCTCGACTCCCATTGCTCGTACAGGCGGGTCTCGAATTGGGTGGGGTCGTAGCCGGGGGCGAGGGTGGACATGGCGATCGAGGTTTCGAAAGGGAGGGCGGGATTGGGCGGCGGCTTGCGGCGGTCGTCCGGGTCGGCAAGCGCTTCGCGCGGGATGCCGACGGGCATGGCCTGTGCTGCTGTGGCGGCTCCGCGGTGCTGCGGGAGCCCGTGCTGCAGTTCACTGCACCTGCAGCGGTCTACATATCGTGTTTCTGGAGTTCGAGGCCGCGCGCCTGGTACTGCTTCCAGCGCTCGCGCAATGGGCCGCGCGCGGATTCGTCGGCCGGCACGACCTCGAGCACGCGATCGAACGTGCCGGCGACCGCGGCGTCGCGCAGGTTGATCACCAGTGGACGGAGCGCGGCGTCGGATGCGGGGCCGGCGATGAGCACGTCGGCCTCGTCCTCATCCTCGTCCAGCCCGGCGATCTGGTGCGGAATGAACGCGTCCTCGCCCATGTCCCAGAGCATGTCGTCGAGCGTCTCGGCCTGCGCGTCGTCGCGCGCGAGGATCAGCGTCGGCAGGCCGGCCGCATGTGCCTTGCGCACCAGCTCGCAGACGAGGCGCAGCGGCTGCTCGCGAAAGCGCGGTGTGGTGACGAGGTAGAAATCGGCGCGGGGCATCGGGCTCGTGATCGGCAGGGTCGGAAAGGATCGGGCCACCGCGTGCCAGTCCCGGCACGCGGCATCGATCAACGGCGTCGGTCAGGCGGTTTGGGCCCGGTCGATCAGCCACTGCGACAGCAGGCCGACCGGACGGCCGGTCGCCATGCCGCGCTTGCCCTCGTCGTTCGCGACACCGGCGATGTCCAGGTGCGCCCAGCGCTGGCCCTCGGTGAAGCGCGCGAGGAAGCAGCCGGCCGTGATTGCGCCGCCCCAGCGGCCGCCGATGTTGTAAACGTCGGCGAACGTGGACTCGAGCTGGGTCTGGTACTCGTCCCACAGCGGCAGGCGCCACGCGCGATCGAACACGTGCTCGCCGGCGCGCAGCAGCTCGTCGGCGAGGTCGTCGTGCTTGGTCATGAGGCCCGTCGCGAACCGGCCCAGCGCGACCATGCACGCGCCGGTAAGCGTCGCCACGTCGAGCAGCGCAGCCGGCTCGAAGCGCTGCGCGTAGGTCAGCGTGTCGCACAGGATCAGGCGGCCCTCGGCGTCGGTGTTGCCGACTTCGATCGTCTTGCCTGACATGCTCGTGAGCACGTCGGACGGGCGGTACGCGTCGGCATCGAGCATGTTCTCGACAGCGGGCACCAGGACGTTGAGGTTGATCGGCAGGCGCATGCCGACGGCGGCGACGAACGTGCCGAGCACGTTCGCGGCGCCGCACATGTCGTACTTCATTTCCTCGACGCCGCCCTGCACCTTGAGGTTCACGCCGCCGCTGTCGAACGTGATGCCCTTGCCGACGAGCACGTAGGGCTTCGCATCGCCCGCGCCGCGGTACTTCAGCACGATGAGCTTGGGCGGGTTCGCCGAGCCGCGCGCGACGGCGAGCAGCGAGCCCATGCCGAGCTGCTGCATCTGCTCGCGGTCGAGCACTTCGCACTCGGTGGTGTCGAAGCGCGACGCGAATTCCTGCGCCTGCTGTGCCAGGTAGCCGGGGTTGCAGATGTTCGGCGGCAGGTTGCCGAGCTCACGCGCGAACTTCACGCCCGCGGCGATCGCCGTGCCCTGCGCAAGCGCGGCGGCATCGGCACCGGTGATGCTGACGCGGCGCAGGCCGGGCTCGATCTTCGCGCGCGACTGCTCGCCGAGCGTGGCGGTGTAGCGGTAGGCCGCATGGTCGGCGACGACGACGGCCTGGCGGATCGCCCATGCCGCATCGCGGCCCGACACGCTCGCCTCGGGCAAGGTCAGCAGCGCATGCGCGACCGGGCCCGCCTTGAGCGCGCGCACCGCGTCGCCCACCGCCTTGAGGTACTGCGCGACGCCGAACTTCGCCGTCTCGCCCAGGCCCACGACGAGCACGCGCGGGCTGCGCACGTTCGGCAGGTCGTGCAGCAGCGCGGTCTTGCCGGCCTTGCCGCTGATGTCACCGCGCTCGAGCAGGGCGCGCAGGCGGCCGCCGGAGGTCGCGTCAATCGCAGCGCCCGCTGCGGTCAGCGTCTGGTCGGCAAATGCGCCCACCACGATGCAATCGGCGTCGGCGTCGACGGCGGCGGGGGCGTCGCGGTTCAGTTCGAATTCGAGGGACATCGGCAGGTTCCAATGGGAGAGGGGAGCGAAGGGGCGCAACCGGGATTTCCGTACAATCCGGCGCTTGCCCGCGTCGAACGATCGCGGCGCGCGTTCGTCCGGCCCGCGGGGCCGGCGACGCGGCCCATGGCGCGACCGTGATCGCCCGAGTCTAAAGCAGCCCCTGCCGATGCCCAAGCTTGACCGCTATTTGTTCGGCGAATTCGCCCAATCGACGTTCGCCGCGCTGGTGGTGCTGCTCGTGGTGTCGCTCGGCGGCGTGTTCACCACCGTGCTCACGAACGTCACGCGGGGCCGCGTGCCGGCCGAAATGATGGTCCCCCAGCTCGGCCTGGTGCTGCTGAACTACCTGCCGGTGATCCTGCCGCTCGCGCTGCTGCTCGGGATCATGCTCGCGATGGGCCGGCTCTACCGCGACTCGGAAATGCCGGTGATCGCGTCGATCGGCGTCGGCCCCGGGCGCCTGCTGCGGCCGCTGCTCGCCGTCGTGGTGCCGGTGGTGCTCGTCGTCGCGGCGGCCTCGCTGTGGCTCGGGCCGTGGGCCGAAGCGCTGTCCAAGCGCATGATCAGCGAGGCGAGTCGCAACATGCTCGCCGCCGGACTCGAGCCGGGCCGATTCACCTCGCTGTCGAATGGCGGTGTCGCGTTTGTGGGCGGCATGTCCGACGACGGCAGCCGGTTCAGCCGGGTGTTCGTGTACCGCCAGGGCGAGGACCGACTCGACGTGGTCACCGCGAACGAGGGCGAGTTGCAGGTCGACGACGCCGGCCGGCGCTACCTGCAGCTCAACAACGGATTCGAGGTCGAGGGGCCCCGCGGAGGCGGGCTCGACTTCCGGCTCATGCAGTACGCGCGCAACGAGATCGAATTGCCCGCGGGCGAGTCGCGCTTCGATCCCACCGATCCGGAGCTCATGACGACCCTCGCGCTCGCCGGCGATCCGCGCCCCGAGGCACAGGCGCAGCTCCATCGCCGCATCGCACCACCTCTCCTCGCGCTCGCGTTTGCGCTCATGGCCGTGCCGCTTGCGCGCAGCACGCCGCGGCAGGCGCGTTATGCGGGCGCGGTGATGGCGTTCCTCGGCTACGTGGTGGTGGTCAATCTGATGCAACTGGGCACCAGCTGGATCGAGCGGGGCAAGCTCGCGCCTGCGGTGGGACTGTGGTGGATGCTGGTGCCGCTGCTCGCGTTCGCCGCGTGGCTCTACGCGGGCGATGGGCGCATCCGGCGGCGAATCGGAGCGCGCGCATGAGGGCGATGCCGCGGATCCATGACCTGTATGTCGGTCGCGCCGTGCTTGGCACGGTCCTGATCGTCTGGGCCGTCCTGCTGGGCCTCGACGTGATGCTGAGCTTCGTCGACGAATTCCGGGATGTCGGCACCGGTCGCTACGGCCCGCTCGAAGCCGTGCTGTACACGGCGCTCACGATCCCGCGTCGCATGCATTACCTGTTTCCATACGCCGCCGTGATCGGTGCGCTGATGGGGCTGGGGCAGCTCGCGGCCACGTCGGAGCTCACCGCGTTGCGCGCGCTGGGAGTGTCGCGGCGTCGGCTCGGGCTGGCGGCTGCGGGCGCGATCGCGGTGCTCACCGCGCTCATGGTCATCAATGGCGAGACGTTGGGCCCTTGGGGCCAACGCAGCGCGGACGCGCTGAAAACCTCGGCGAAATCCGACAACCTGCTCGTTGCGCAGTACTCGGGCCTTTGGGCGCGCGAGGGCGACGTGATCCTCAATGCGCAGGGCGGCCAGGAGCGTATCGCCAAAGGCGATCGCTGGCTCGAACTCAACGACGTGCGGCTGTTCGAATTCGCGCCGGACGGCCGGCTGGAATCGATGGCGCTTGCGAAGACCGCCGAGCACCGCCCCGGTCGCTGGTTGCTCAAGGACGTGACGCGGACGCGCTTCACCGCGAACTCCGTCTCGCGCACGCAGGTGCCGCAGGAGCGCTGGGCCTCGCAGCTTGACGCCACGGCCCTCACGGCCGGCACCGACCGCCCGCGTTACCTCAGTGCCAGCGAGTTGCACCGCGCGATCGAGTACCGCAAGCGCAATTCGCTCGAGGCGAGCGAGTTCGAGGAGCACTACTGGGGCCGGTGGTTCTACGCGCTCAACGTGCTCGCGCTGTGCCTGGCCGCCGTGCCATTCGCATTCGGTTCGCTGCGCAGCGGCGGCCTCGGCAAGCGCCTGTTCATCGGCATCGTGTTCGCGCTCGGCTTCTGGCTGCTGCAGAGCCAGTTCGTGAAGCTCGCGGGTGTGTTCGGCTTCGACTACCGCCTCGCGTACCTGGCACCGACGGTCATCATGCTGCTCGTGTCCGCCGCCCTGTTCCGAAAAAGGAGTGGGTGAGCCGGCGTTGCTCGCGATCGTCCGGTGGACGATCGCACGCCGGCGAACGCCCGGCGCGCTGCGCCGGGCCGGACGTGCTCAGCAGCGACGCGCGAAGCAAGCACGATGCCCCGCCCGCGGCACTGCTGCGCGCGCTGCCGAACGCCCGCCGCACCGCGGCGGGCCGGCGCGCTCAGCCATGGGCGCGACGGCGATTTGAGGCCGCACAATCGGTGCCTGCGAAACCTGCCGCCCTGCAGCGACCCGGACGCGCTCAGTCCGCGAGCGCCACGCGAATCTGAGGCCGCATCACGGCCGCCTTCGAAAACCGCCGCGCTGCAGCGGGTCAGACCTGCCGAGCACGCCGGCGTCGCACGAATACAAGGCTGCGCTAACGGCGGCAATGGAGCGCGGCTGCGTAACACGCACCCGGTGCGCCCTGCCGACGGCATCCGAGGACGACAGTCGTCGCGCATCGTCCCACCGCAGCCATCCACGTATCGATCCTCGTGTCATGCAGGCTAAGGCGGGTTACACCGGCGCAAGCTCAATCCCGCTTCGCCTCCCGCACGAGCCGCGTCCCGCTCGCCCGGTCGTGCCAGGTCAGTCGATCCCGGTCGATCCACGCCCACCAGAAGCCGAGTCCGCCTGCGAGCAGCGACAGCGTGCCGACCGCATACCGCACCCACAGCAACGGCCGTGGCGCGGCGTGGCCGTCAGTGCCGATCACGCGCAGCCGCCACGGGCGCATGCCCAGCGTCTGCCCGCCACGGCGCCAGCTCGCCACCGCGTACATGCCGGTCAGCCCCCAGCACGTGATCCACAGCAGCCACTGCATCGGGCTCCATGGCACGAGAGGCCGGTTGCCTTCCGCGACCAAGAACAGCGCCGCAACCGCCATCCACATCGCGGCTGCCGGCCACAGGTCGTAGAACAGCGCGAGCAAGCGCCAGCCGAGGTGGGGACGGGAAGGTTCGGTGACCGGGTGCGCTGCCATCGCAAAAGCATAGTCGTTAGGCTCGCGACATGAGCCCGACCGCCCCACGCCGCACGCCTGCCGATCGCCGCCAGCAGGCGATGGCGTTGCCGGCGCTGCCCGATGCCGATGCGCCCGTCATCGAGCGCTTCCTCGAATCGGCCTGGGCCGAGCACGGTCTCGCCCGCGCAAGTCTCGACAGCTACCGCCGCGACCTAGAGGGCTTCGCGCGGTGGCGAACCGGGCAGGGCGGTGGACTGGTCGGCGCCGACCGAGCGGCGCTGTTCGAGTACCTCGCGTGGCGCACGCGCGAAGGCTATTCGCCGCGCAGCAACGCCCGCCTGCTGTCGACCCTGCGCGCGTTCTTCGGCGCCTGCGTGCAGCGCGGCGAACGCAGCGATGATCCGACCGCGCTGCTCGATCCACCTTCCCTGCCGCGGTCCTTGCCCAAGGCGCTGTCCGAGAGCGAGATCGACGCACTGCTGGCCGCGCCGGATGTCGCTACACCGCTCGGCCTGCGAGATAAGGCGATGCTCGAGCTCATGTACGCCGCGGGCCTGCGCGTGAGCGAACTCGTCGAGTTGCCGGCGACCGCGGTGAACCTGCGTCAGGGAGTGCTGCGCGTGACCGGCAAAGGCCGCAAGGAGCGCCTCGTGCCGCTCGGGGAAGAAGCGCAGCACTGGCTCGAGCGTTACCTGCAGGCCTCCCGCGCGGCGCTCGCGCAGGGCCGCAGCCTCGCGCCGCTGTTCCTGACCGCGCGCGGCGAAGCGCCGACGCGCCAGCAGTTCTGGATGCTGGTCAAACGCTATGCCGCCGCCGCGGGCATCGATCCCGCGCGCGTCAGCCCCCACGGCCTGCGCCACAGCTTTGCCACGCACCTGCTCAATCGCGGAGCGGACCTGCGTGCGCTGCAAATGCTGCTCGGCCACAGCTCGCTGTCGACGACGCAGATCTACACCCTGGTCGCCCGCGAGCAGCTCAAACGCCTCCACGCCAAGCACCACCCGAGGGGGTGAGCGATGGCCGCTTGCGCGGCATCGCCGCGCGGCCATCGCGAACGCCCGCCGCGCTGAGGCGGGCAGGACGTGCACAGCCGTGACGCGCGAGGTAGGCACGAAGCCCCGCCCCGGCGGCACTGCCGCGCGCGCTGCCGAACGCCCGCCGCGCTGCGGCGCACCGGGCGTGCGCAGTCGTGACGTGCGAGGCAGGCACGAAGTCCCATCGACGGATCGCCGCGCGGCCATGGCGAACGCCCGCCGCGGTGCGGCGGGCCGGGCGTGCTCAGCAATGACGCGCGAAGCAGGCACGAAGCTCTGCCGGAGGCAGTGTGGCGCGCGCGACCAAACGCGCGTCGCGCCGCGGCGGACCTGGCGCGCCGAAACGCCACGTCCACTCGGGTTCGCAATGCGCGGCGCCAGCGACCGAGCCGACGGCGCACGACGAGCAAAAAACACGCGGGCCGATGCCATATACGGCGAAGGGGGGCCTTCACAGTCGACGTAAACACGTCGCAGTCCCAGTGCAGCCGTTCGCTCGTCGGCGACGCAGCCCGAAAGCCGCACCGAGGCCCTGCAGACGCGCTCGCCCCGACGCAACCGCGGCAACCCGCCGCTTGAATCGCCGCTGCACCACTCCCGCCGCATTGACCGTCGGTTTTTCGGCGCGTGCCACAATCGGCCGATCGCGATGCCGCGCCCCACAGGACTTTCGATGAAGCGCACCTTGCTCGCCGTGTTCGGCGCGATCAGCCTCTCCGCCTGCGCCCAGGCGCCCGACCCCGCGAAGACCGCGGCAGGCGCTCCCACGCCGCCAGCGGCTTCGACGCCGACGGGCGCCGCGGCCGCTGCGCCGAACGCCGCAGCCGGCACGCCGGACGCGCGCGCGATCGAGGCGATCCGTCGACTCAACCCGCAGGTGCCGATCGACCGCGTCGACGCCGCGCCGATGCCCGGCTTCCGCCAGGCGATCGTCGGCGGCCAGGTCGTTTACGTCACCGATGACGGGCGCTACGTGTTCGTGCCCGGCTCCGGCGGCGCGCTGTTCGATGCCACCGCCAAGCGCAACCTCAGCGAGGACGCGCTGGCGTCGATGCGCCGCGAGCTGCTTGCGAAGATCCCGGCCGGCGAGCGCATCGTGTTCGGCCCGGCGAACCCCGAGCACACCGTGACCGTGTTCACCGACGTCGCCTGCGGCTACTGCCAGCGCCTGCACAGCGAGATCGCCGAATACAACAAGCAGGGCATCGCGGTCGAATACCTTGCGTTCCCGCGCATGGGCCTCGGCAGCGAGGACTACCGCACGATGGTGTCGATCTGGTGCGCGTCCGACCGCAAGCAGGCGCTCACGCGCGCAAAGAGCGGCGAGCCCGTCGAGCCCAAGAGCTGCAAGAGCACCGTCGACATGCAGTACGACATCGGCCAGCGCGTCGGCCTGACCGGCACCCCGATGATCCTCGCCGAGGACGGCACCCAGCTCGGCGGTTACGTGCCGCCGGCACAACTGCGTGAAGCGCTCGACCGGCTCGCCGTGGAGCGCGCGGCGACGCCTGCGGGCTGATCGACGCGGGTCGGGCCGGGCGCTCCGTTACAATGCCCGGCCCGTCGACCCGGTTGCTTCGGACATGATCGTCCTCGAGGGCGCGCCCGCCCTGTCCGCGTTCCGCCGCGAACGCCTGCAAGCCCGCCTCCAAGCCCTCCATTCCGACGTGCGCGTGCTCGGCGCATGGCATGTGTACTGGGTCGACGCCGAGCCCGGCGCCGAGCCCGACCGCGACGCGCTCGGGCGCATCCTGCAGGGCGGCTTCGACGCCCAGGGCCGCGCCGACGGCGCCGTCTCGCGCTATGTCACGCCGCGCCTCGGCACGCTCTCGCCGTGGGCGAGCAAGGCGACCGAACTGCTGCGCGGCGCAGGCCTGCCAGTGCGCCGCGTGGAGCGCGGCACGCGCTACGACCTCGCCGGCTGGCCCGGCGATGCGGCCACGCAAGGCCAACTCGCAAAGATCCTGCACGACCCGATGACGCAGTCGCTGCTCGAGGCACGCGAGGACGCGATCGCACTGTTCACTGCGCCCACGCGCGGCGAGCTCGAGCGCATCCCGCTCGACGACCTCGACATCGCGAACACGCGCCTCGGCCTCGCGCTCGCCGACGACGAGATCGCCTACCTGCGCGAGCGCTACGCCGCGCTCGGCCGCGTGCCATCGGACGTGGAGCTCATGATGTTCGCGCAGGCGAACTCCGAGCACTGCCGGCACAAGATCTTCAACGCATCGTGGACAATCGACGGGCGCGAGCAGTCGCACTCGCTGTTCAAGATGATCAAGCACACGCACGCGCAGACGCCGCAGCACACGCTGAGCGCGTACAGCGACAACGCGGCCGTCGTCGAAGGCTACGCGAGCCGGCGTTTCCGCCCGGATCCGGCCACGCGCACCTACCGCAGCGAGGCCGAGATCGACTCGGCGTTCTGCATCAAGGTCGAGACGCACAACCACCCGACCGCGATCGCCCCGTTCCCGGGCGCGTCCACCGGCGCCGGCGGCGAGATCCGCGACGAAGGCGCGACCGGCCGCGGCGGCAAGCCGAAGGCGGGCCTCGCCGGCTTTTCGGTGTCGCACCTGCGCATCCCGACGCTGCCGCAGCCGTGGGAGGCGCCGCGCGCGCTGAACCCGCGCATGGCGCCCGCGCTCGAGATCATGCTCGACGGCCCGATCGGCGCGGCCGCGTTCAACAACGAGTTCGGCCGGCCGAACCTCACCGGCTACTTCCGCACGTTCGAACTCGACGAGAGCAGCGACGGCACGTCACTGACGCGCGCCTACGACAAGCCGATCATGCTCGCCGGCGGCCTCGGCGCGATCGATCGCGTGCAGGTGCGCAAGCTCGGCCTGCAGCCCGGCGACGCGGTCGTCGTGCTCGGCGGCCCGGCGATGCTGATCGGCCTCGGCGGCGGCGCGGCGAGTTCGGTGGCTTCGGGCGAGAGCCACGAGGCGCTCGACTTCGCGAGCGTGCAGCGCGACAACCCCGAGATGGAGCGTCGCTGCCAGGAAGTCATCGACGCCTGCGTCGCGCTTGGCGAGCGCAACCCGATCGCGACCGCGCACGACGTCGGTGCGGGTGGCCTGTCGAACGCCGTGCCCGAGCTGCTGCATGACTCCGGCCTCGGCGGCGTGATCGACCTCGATCAGGTGCCGAGCGATGATCCGTCGCTGTCGCCGATGCAGCTGTGGTGCAACGAATCGCAGGAGCGCTACGTGCTCGGCGTGTCGCCCGCGCGGCTCGAGGAATTCCGCGCGATCTGCGTGCGCGAGCGCTGCCCGTTCGCCGTGGTCGGCTATGCAACCGCGCAGGAGCGACTCGTCGTCGGCTACGGCGCGACGGTCGAATCGGTGTACGGCGATGCCGCAGTCGATGCGCGCGTCGAGCACCCCATCGATCTGCCGATGGACTTGCTGTTCGGCAAGCCTCCGAAGATGCATCGCGACGCGAAAACGCCGCCGGCCGGCCCGTGGCCGATGCTGCAGTGGCACGGCCTGGACCTGTACGACGCCGCGCTGCGCGTGCTCTCGCACCCGACGGTCGCGTCGAAGAACTTCCTCATCACGATCGGCGACCGCAGCGTCGGCGGCCTGACCGCGCGCGACCAGATGGTCGGCCCGTGGCAGGTGCCGGTGGCCGACTGCGCGATCACGCTCGCCGGTTTCGACAGCCATGCCGGTGAGGCGATGGCGGTCGGTGAGCGCGCGCCGCTCGCGCTGCTCGACGCCGCGGCAGCCGCGCGCATGGCGGTGGGCGAGGCGATCACGAACCTGTGCGCCGCGCCGGTCGAATCGCTCGATCGCATCAAGCTCTCGGCCAACTGGATGGCCGCCGCGGCCCATCCGGGCGAGGACGCGAAGCTGTTCGACGCGGTGCGGGCGATCGGCCTGGAGCTGTGCCCCGAGGTGGACCTCAGCATCCCGGTCGGCAAGGACTCGTTGTCGATGCAGGCGCAGTGGACCGCGGACGGGCAGGCGCACAAGTCGGTGTCGCCGGTCTCGCTGGTCATCACCGCGTTCGCGCCGGTGCGCGACGTGCGCACGCAGCAGACGCCGATGATGACGCGCGAAGTCGAGTCCGAGCTGTGGCTCATCGGCCTGGGCGCAGGCAAGCAGCGCCTCGGCGGATCGGTGCTCGCGCAGTGCCACCCGGCATCGCGCGTGTCGGCGAACAACGCCACGCTGCCGGCGTTCGCGGCGGTCAGCGACCGCAACGACACCGGCGCGCCCGACCTCGACGATCCGCAGCGCCTGCGCGATTTCTTCGAGTTGATCCGTGCGGCGCGCGAGGCCAGCCTGCTGCACGCCTACCACGACCGGTCCGACGGCGGCGCGTTCGCGGCGCTGTGCGAGATGGCGTTCTGCTCACGCGTGGGCCTCGACATCAACCTCGACGGCTGGGGCGAAGATCCCTTCCGCACGCTGTTCAACGAGGAGCTCGGCGCGATCGTGCAGGTCGCGATCGAGGACCGCGCCGAATTCGCCGACCTCGTCGCGCGTCACGGCCTCATCGATTGCGCGCAGCGCATCGCAAAGCCGACGACGGCGCCGAGCGTGCGCGTGCGCGCCGGCGAGGAAGTGCTGGCCGAGTGGCGCTGGGACGTGCTGTTCGATGCGTGGTGGGCGACGAGCCACGCCATGCAGAAGCTGCGCGATAACCCCGACTGCGCCGACGCCGAACGCGCGATCGCGCGCGACTTCACCGCGCCGGGCCTCAAGCCGAAGCTCACGTTCGACCCGGCAGAGGACGTGGCCGCTCCGTACCTCAACACCGGCGCACGGCCGCGCGTGGCGATCCTGCGCGAGCAGGGCGTCAACAGTCAGATCGAGATGGGCTTCGGCTTCGACCGCGCCGGCTTTGAAGCGGTCGACGTGCACATGAGCGATCTCATCGCCGGCCGCTTCGACCTCGCCGATTTCCGCGGCTTCGCGGCCTGCGGCGGCTTCAGCTACGGCGACGTGCTCGGTGCCGGCCGCGGCTGGGCCACGTCGATCCTCGAGCGCCCGGCGCTGCGCGCGATGTTCGAGTCGTTCTTCGCGCGCCAAGACACATTCGCGCTCGGCGTCTGCAACGGCTGCCAGATGCTGAGCCAGCTCAGGTCCATCGTTCCCGGCGCCGCGCACTGGCCGCAGTTCCTGCGCAACCGCAGCGAACAGTTCGAGGCGCGCCTGAGCCTGCTCGAGGTCGGCGAATCGCCTTCGCTGTTCCTGGCCGGCATGCAGGGCTCGCGCATCCCGGTCGTCGTCTCGCACGGCGAGGGTCGAGCGGCGTTCGACAGCGATGCCGATGCCGCGCAGGCGTCTGTCGCGCTGCGTTACATCGACGGTCACGGCGCGCCGGCCACGCAGTACCCGACGAACCCGAACGGCACGCACAACTCGGTCGCCGGCCTGAGCAGCGACGACGGTCGCGTGACGATCCTCATGCCGCACCCCGAGCGCACCTTGCGCACCGCGAACTTCAGCTGGGCGCCCACCGGCTGGCCCGACGACTCGCCGTGGCTGCGGATCTTCCGCAACGCGCGTGCGTGGGTGGACTGAACGCACGCCCGGCTGCGCTGCGAGGCGCCGCCGGCTGCACCACACGACGCGACCGCCGGTGCTGCTAGAGTCGATGCCCTCCTGGAGGTCGCCGTGAACGCAGTTGCCAACGATTCCGCCGTGCTCCCGCCCGAGGCCGCGGCCGACGAGCGCATCGTCGACGCGCTGCTCGCAAAAGGGCGCCTCAAGGACACCGATCTGGTCCGGGCGCGGCGCCTGCAGGCCGAGACCGGCGGTGACCTGCTCGCGCTGCTCGGTCGCTTGGGCCTGGTGTCCGAGCGCGACCACGCCGAGACCGTCGCCGAGGTGCTGGGGCTGCCGCTGACGAGCGTCAAGGACGCACCGGAGCTGCCGCCCGACGGCGTGGCGCTCACGCAGAAGTTCATGAAGCAGTTTCACGTCTGCCCGCTCATGGAGTCGGCGCAGACCGTCGACGTGCTCGCGGCCGACCCGCACGACGCCTACACGCTCGACGCGGTGCGTCTGGCGACCGGGCGCGATGTGCGCGTGCACGTGGGGCTGCGGTCGGAAATCGACGACCTCATCGAGCGCTGGTACGGCCAGGGCCGCAGCGCGATGGGCGCGATCGTCGAGACCGCCGAGGGTGAGGGCGGCGGTGATCTCGACGATGTCGAGCACTTGCGCGACCTCGCATCCGAAGCGCCGGTGATCCGGCTCGTAAACCTCGTCATCCAGCGCGCCGTCGAGTTCCGCGCGTCGGACATCCACATCGAGCCGTTCGAAAACCGGCTCAAGGTGCGCTACCGCATCGACGGCGTGCTGCAGGAAGGCGAAAGCCCGCCGGCCAATCTCACGGCCGCCGTGATCAGCCGCATCAAGATCATGGCCAAGCTCAACATCGCCGAGCGCCGCCTGCCGCAGGACGGCCGCATCATGCTGCGCGTGCAGGGCAAGGAGCTCGACCTGCGCGTGAGCACGATGCCGACCTCGCACGGCGAGTCGGTGGTGATGCGACTGCTCGACCGCGAAACCGTGGTGTTCGATTTCGAGCGCCTGGGCTTCACCGACAATTTCCTGCCGCAGTTCCAGAAGGTGCTCGAGCAGCCGCACGGCATCCTGCTCGTCACCGGCCCGACCGGCTCGGGCAAGACGACCACGCTGTACACCGCGCTGAGCAAGCTCAACACCTCCGACGTGAAGATCATCACCGTCGAGGATCCGGTCGAATACCAGATCGAGGGCATCAACCAGATCCAGGCCAAACCGCAGATCGGCCTGGATTTTGCGCATGCGCTGCGCTCGATCGTGCGCCAGGACCCGGACATCATCATGATCGGCGAAATGCGCGATCTGGAAACCGCGCGCATCGCGATCCAGTCCGCGCTGACTGGCCACCTCGTGCTCTCCACGCTGCACACGAACAACGCCGCCGGCGGCATCACGCGCCTGCTCGACATGGGCGTCGAGGACTACCTGCTCACGTCGACGGTCAACGGCATCCTTGCCCAGCGCCTCGTGCGTCGTCTCGAGCCACTGCATGCCCAGCGCTACCCGGCATCGCCTGAGGAAATCGAGAAGTTCGACCTGCGCCGATACCAGCCCGAGGGCGAGATCTTCCTGTTCCACCCGCGGCCATCGGAGCTGTCGCCGACCGGTTACCTGGGGCGCACGACGATCATGGAGTTCCTCGTCATGAACGACGAGATCCGCCGCGGCGTCATGCGCCACGCGGGCATGGGCGAGCTCGAACAGCTCGCGCGTTCGGCCGGCATGCGCACCATGTACGAGGACGGCATCATCAAGGCGCTCGCCGGCATGACGACGATCGAGGAAGTGCTGCGCGTGACGGAGGACGCGTGAGCCGCGGCGCGTCCGATCCGACGGTGCGCGGGTAACTCGCCATGCCGCTCTATCACTACAAGGCTCTCAATGCGCGCGGCGAGCTGCTCGACGGGCAGATGGAGGCGGCCGCGCCGACCGAGGTGGTGCAGCGGCTGCAGGAGCAGGGCCACCTGCCGGTGGAAGCGAAGCTCGCGAGCGAGGCGAGCGCGGCGTCCGTCTGGAAGGGCCTGTTCAAGCCGAAGTCATTCGCCGGCGCGCGGCTCGTGCAGTTCACGCAGCAGCTCGCGATCCTGCTCGGTGCCGGCCAGCCGCTCGACCGCGCGCTGACAATCCTGCTCGAGCTGCCCGAGGACGAGGCCGCCAAGCGCACGGTTGCCGACGTGCGCGATGCGGTGCGCGGCGGCGCGTCGCTGTCGGCCGCGCTCGAGCGCCAGCACGGCACGTTCTCGCGGCTGTACATCAACATGGTGCGCGCGGGCGAGGCGGGTGGCAGCCTGCAGGAAACGCTCTCGCGCTTGGCCGAGTACTTGGAACGGTCACGCGCGCTGCAGGGCCGCGTCGTCAACGCGCTGATCTACCCCGCGATCCTGCTGGTGATGGTCGGCCTGAGCCTGCTGTTCCTGCTCGGTTACGTGGTGCCGCAGTTCGCGCAGATGTACGAAAGCCTGGATGCCGAATTGCCGCTGTTCACGCAGATCGTGCTGGGCGTGGGTCTGTTCGTGCGCGACTGGTGGATCGTGCTGGTGGCCGTGCCGGCCCTCGCGCTGTGGTGGTTTGACCGTAAGCGGCGCGACCCCGCATTCCGCGCCGCGTTCGACGCCTGGTTGCTGCGTCGACGCTTCACCGGCGGCCTTGTTGCGCGCATCGAGACCGCGCGCCTCGCACGCACGCTCGGCACGCTCGTGCGCAACGGCGTGCCGCTGCTCACCGCGCTCGGCATCGGCCGCAACGTGCTCGGCAACCGGGTGCTCGCGGACGACGTCGACGCCGCGGCGGAAGAAGTCAAAAACGGTGTGTCGCTGTCCAACGCGCTTGCGCGCGGCAAGCGCTTTCCGCGACTTGCGCTGCAGATGATCCAGGTCGGCGAAGAGTCCGGCGCGCTCGACACGATGCTCGTGAAAACCGCTGAAACCTTCGAGCACGAGACCGCGATCGCGCTCGACCGCATGCTCGCCGCGCTCGTGCCGATCGTGACGATCGTGCTCGCGGCCGCGGTCGGCGTGGTGGTGCTCGCAGTGCTCACTCCGCTGTACGACCTCACCAACGCGATCGGGTGAGCCGGAGCGTTCGCAGCGGTTCAGGAGCTTCGCATCAGCGAGTGCCCGATGCGCCGACGTTAGTCCGGCTGAGGCAGGTCGGCACCGTTGCGGTCGGTCCGCGCGTGGGGCGCTGCGTCGACTGGAGAAAGTCGCTGCACCGCCGCGCGTCCGGTGCGCGATCGTCCGCAGGTCGCGCAGGTCGCGCAGGTCGCAGTGTGAATGTCCGAATCGGAGGCGCAATGCATGCATGGCGTTGTCGCTACGTGGATCCGCGCCACACAAAGCGACTGCCGTCTTCGTCGAATCGTCGTTGTCGGCGCTCCTGAAACAGTGAGCGCCGCGCGTCATGATTCGAGCGTCGACACGCCCGCAACCCCGCTAACGTTTCGATAACGACCTGCGCCACGCGCCTGCCCCGTTCTGTCGGGACATGCGTCGGTCATGGCGGGGAACCCACACTCGCGTGCATGATCCAATGCAGTCCGTCCCGCGCTCGCCCGGTGCGAGCGCGATTCCCGGCCACCCCCAATCCGGATTACTCCATGCGCAATCTCCGATCCCGCACCCGTTCCCCGTCGCCGGCGCTGCAGCGCGGCATGAGCCTGATCGAAATCATCATCGTCATCGTGCTGATCGGCGCGGTGCTCACGTTCGTCGGCAGCCGCGTGCTCGGCGGAGCCGACCGCGCAAAGGCGAACCTCGCCAAGTCGCAGATCCAGACGCTTGCCGGCAAGGTGGAGTCGTACCGGCTCGACACCGGCCGCCTGCCGCCGTCGCTCGAAGCGCTCGCCAGCCAGCCCGCCGATGCGAGCGGCTGGCTGGGCCCGTACGCGAAGTCGGCCGAACTGAAGGACCCGTGGGGCCATGACGTGCAGTACCGCGCGCCCGGTGCCGACGGTCGCGATTTCGACCTCGTGATCCTCGGCAAGGACGGCCAGGCGGGCGGCGACAGCTACGACGCCGACATCGCCTACGAATGACCGCACGCGCATGAGCGCTCCGCCTGCGATCGCTGCAGCGCATGACGCGTGTGCGGGCGCGCGCCGGCGCGACGGGCGCCGGGCGCCGCTCGCGTCGCAGATCGCCAGCGTGCGCTCGCCGTCATTCGCGCGCCGCCGCGTGCCGGGTTCTCGCGGGCGCAGCGCCGCCCGCGGCGTTTCGCTGCTCGAGGTGCTGCTCGTCGTGGCGCTCATTGCAGCGACCAGCGTGCTCGCCGCGGCGGCGCTCGGCGGTGGCTTTGCCGGCCTGCAGCTGCGCTCATCGGCCAAGGACATCGCGGCGCAGCTGCGCTTCACGCGCACCCATGCGATCGCGACCGGTGAGCCGCAGCGCTTCGTGATCGATCCCGGCGCCCATCGCTGGACTGCGCCTTCAGGCCGCAACGGCGAGATTCCCGAGGCGCTCGGCATCCGGTTCTTCGGCGCGCGCCAGGTGCAGCCGTCGCGCGGCGAGGGCGCGATCGTGTTTTTCCCCGACGGCGCTTCCACTGGAGGCCGCGTGCAGTTGCATCGCGACGGCGCCGGCTGGAACGTCGACGTCGCCTGGCTGACCGGGCGCGTGAAGCTGCAGCGCGCGCAGGACCGGCCGTGAGCGGCCGTTCTTCGATGGAGGTCGTTCGGCGTCTGCCTCACAGACCGACCACGGCGGTAGGCGCACGTGCGCAGCGCGGCTACACGCTGATCGAAGTCATTGCCGCGTTTGCGCTGCTCGCACTCGCGCTCACCTTGTTGCTGGGGGCGCTGTCGGGCTCGCTTCGGCAGGTGCGCGGCGCGGCCGACCGCGGGCGTGCCGCATTGCATGCGCGCACATTGATCGACCAGGTCGGCGTCGGCGAGCCGCTGCGCACCGGCACGCGTAGCGGCGAAATCGAAGACGGCCGTTATCGGTGGACGCTCGACGTCGAGCGCTGGCGTGATCCGGCCGCGACCGGTGGCCCGGTGGACCCGGCGGCGCCGCAGCTGCTCGACGTCCGCCTCGCGTTGCAGTGGGGCGACGGCGGCCCGCGCGAACGGCTGCAGCTGCGCACGCTGCGGATGCAGGCAGCTGGCATCGAGGCGACGCTGCCGTGAAGTGCGCGCGGCCGGATATTCGCACCGCATCGGGGTGCGCACGTAGCGGGCGTTCTGCGAGCCGTGCACGCGGTTTTACGCTCGTCGAAGTGCTGCTCGCGACCGTGCTGCTCGCGGCGGGCCTCGCGCTCGCATTCGCGACGCTGGTCGCCGCGACGCGTAGCGTGACGCGCGGCGAGGCGATGGCCGCGCACAGCGAGCGGCTGCGGGCGGTCGAAGGGTTCCTGCGCACGCGCCTGACCGGGGCGCGTGCAATCGCGTTCGACACCGAGGAGTCGAGCGCACTGCCGCAGCGCTTCGTCGGCACAGCAGACCGCATGCGTTTCGTCGCCGACCTGCCGAACTACCTCGGACGCGGCGGGCCATACCTGCATGAGTTCGCGATCGAGGAGGCCGGCGAAGGCCGCCGGGTGACCGTGGACCTGCGCATGGTCCAGGCGGGCGAGGTGGTCGATGAGCAGGTGCCGCCGCCTGAAGTGCTCGTCGACGATCTCGAATCCGCACGCTTTCGCTATCGCGCGATAAACGCCGACGGGCGGCTGGGGCCTTGGCAGGACGAGTGGCGCACGCCAGAGCAATTGCCGTTGCTCGTCGAGATCACGATGCGCGACCTCGACGGCCGCGACTGGCCGCCGATCGTGGTGTCCCTGCCGCTCGCGGCCGGCGCCGACAGTTTTGGGGTGGCGCCGTGACGCGGATGCGCGGCGCCGCGCTGCTGCTCGTGCTCTGGCTGGTCGCGCTGCTGACCGCGCTCGTGGGTGGCTTCGCGCTTGTGGCGCGCGTCGAACACCTGCAGGGGCGTGTGCTCGTGGGCGGCATCGAGGCCGGCACCGCGGCGCGCGCGGGGCTCGAGTACGCGCTGATGCGGCTCGCGATCACCGAGCCGCGCCGCCAGTGGCGGCCCGACGGCCGCGCGTACGACTGGGCATTCGACGGTGCCGACGTCGAGGTCGCGATCATCGACGAGAACGGCAAGGTCGATATCAACCAGGCCGACATGACGCTGCTGACGGGCCTGATCCGCGCAGTCGGCGTCGAAGCCGCGCAGGCCGGGCGCATCGCCGCTGCGATCGTCGACTGGCGCGACCCCGACCCGCTCACGCAACCCGCAGGCGGCGGCGAGGACCCCGACTACGCAGCGGCCGGTCTGCCATACGGCGCGAAGGACGCGGAGTTCGAGAGCATCGCCGAGCTTGAACAAGTACTCGGCATGACGCCAGAGGTCTACGCGAGCCTCGCGCCGCATGTGACCGTGTACAGCGGCCGTTCGCGGCCGGAGCCCGCGTTTGCTTCGGCCGAGGTCCTCACGGCGCTCGGGCTGGACGGGGAGCGGGTGGACGCGCAGCGTCGACAGTGGGATCCAAGCAGCGGTCAGCCGCCCGGGCCGGGCGGTGAGGCTTGGCTGAATGGAAGCCCGAGCGGAACGTATAGTATTCGGAGTCGCGCACGTCTCCCGGACGGTCGCCGCGCCGAACTGCGCGCCACCGTGCGGATCGGGGGTAGCACCATCCCGGGTGCTGCCTACACGCCGCTGCGGTGGGAAGAAGGGGTCTCAGGAGGATGGTCGCAAGACGATGAACCGCTTCGCTGACAGCCGGCTAAAAGACCGGTTCGGACGTCTCGGCGCCCGCCTCAGCGGCACTGCGCTGGGCGCCGGCGCGGGCGGCTTCTTCGGCTGGTGGTCGCGCGCGCTGCTGTCGTGGCTGCCGCCGCGCATGCGCGTGGTGCTCGGCATGGACCGCGGCCGCCTGCTGCTGCTGCGCGAGGGCGACGGGGTCCAGCTGCGCCTGCAGCGCCTCGGCGACTTACGCGACCTCGGCCACCTGCCGGGCTTCGGCGACGCGGCCGGCACGATGCCGCCGAACATCGACCCGCTTTCAAACCTGCTCGCGCCCGGCGCCTCCAAACTGCCGCGCTGGTTGCTGCTGCCGGCCGCCAACGGGCTGCGGCGGCGCCTGTTCCTACCCGCTGCCGCGGCGGACCGGCTGCGCGACGTGGTCGGCTTTGAAATCGAGCGCCAGACGCCGTTCACCGCCGACACCGTCGCGTTCGACGCGCGCATCGTGGGCCGGCGCGACAGCGACGGCCAGATCGAGGCCGAACTCGTCGTCGTGCCGCGCAGCGCGCTCGACCCTCAGCTCGCGGCGCTCGGCCCGCTCGCCGGCATGCTCGCGGGCGCGGACGTCGCCGGCGCCGACGGCGTGCCGCTCGGGGTCAACCTCCTGCCGCCGGCGCTGCGCCGTGCGACCGTCGACCCGTGGCGCAGCGCCAACCTCGTGCTCGGTGCCGTCGCGCTGCTCGCGACCGCGGCGCTGCTGTGGCAGTTGCTCGACAATCGCCGCGACGCCGCGGACCGCCTGCAGGCCCGCATCGAACAGGGCGCCGCACCCGCGCGACGCGCGGCCGCCGCCCGCGCCGAGCTCGTGGGGCTGCTCGAAGGCCAGGCCTTCCTAGAGCGCCTGCGCGCCACGCGCCCGACCGACGTCGAGATCCTCGACGAGCTCAGCCGACGCCTGCCCGATGGCACCTACCTCGAGAAGGTCGCGATCGAAAACGACCGCCTCACGCTGATCGGTCTCAGCAACGAGGCTGCCGGGCTCATAAGCCGGCTGCAGGGCTCACCGCTGTGGCGCGCGCCCGCGCTCGCCGGTGCCTTGATGCCCGATCCCGGCAGCGGCCGCGACCGGTTCACATTGACCGCCGAACTCACGCCCGAGCCCACGAATGCTCGCCCGGAGGCCGCCGATGGCGCCCGCTGACCGCGACCGCTGGCTCGCGCTCGGCCTGCTGCTCGCGGCGCTCATGCTTGCGTATGCGGTGCTGATCCACCCGTGGTGGACCGCGCCGATGCTCGATGTGCAGTCGCGCATTGAATCACTGCAGCAGCGCGAACTGCGCCAGCGCATGCAACTGCGGCAAGCGCCGCTTGTTGCTCAACGCCTCGCCCAGGTGAAGCAGCAGCTTTCCACGCGTCCCGGTTTCCTGCCGGAGGCGAGCGCCGAGCTTGCGACGGTCGGACTTGTACAGCGCCTTGAAACCGCAGTCGCGCAGGCGAGCCCCGGCAACCGCAGCTGCGCGATCACGAACCGCTCGCCGATCAACGAACCCTCGCGCGAGCGGTATGCGCGGGTCGTCGTGCAGGTGCGCCTGCGCTGCGGCACGCCGGAGCTCGCGACCGTCCTGCACTCGCTCGAAAGTGGCACGCCGCGACTGTTCGTCGACAACCTCAACGTGCTCGCGCAGCGCCATTTCTTCGGCGCGGGCGGTGAAGCGAGCGGCGAGGGCGGGCTGGACGTGAGCTTCGACCTGTTCGGCTACCTCCGGCCCGGTGTGGCGGTCACACGGGCGGACACCGCGGAGGGCGACGATGCGCTTTGACGACGCCCCGCCGCGCACCTGGCTCCTCGGCACGCTTGCCGGCTGGGCCGTTCTTGCGTGGGCGCTCGCGCTCGCCGGCATGGGCGGCCGCATCGAATTGCTTGAGGATGACGCCGGTCTGCTGCGCCCGCTGCCGCCGCTGCGTCCGGCCGCCGCCGAGCGGCTTGGCCCGCCCGGCCAGTACACCGAAATCGCGTCGCGCCCGCTGTTCTCCACCGACCGCCGGCCCAAGGCGTTCTCGCTTCAGGGCGGCAACGGCGAGGCCCAGGCGGGCGCGTTCGACTATCGTCTGACCAGCGTGCTCATCACGCCCACGGTGCAGCTCGCGATCCTGCAGCCGCCCGACGGCAGTCGCTCGGTGCGCGTGCGTGCTGGCGAAGCGCCCGAAAGCCACCCCGCGTGGCGGCTGACTTCGTTGAGTCCCCGCAGCGCCGTGTTCGAGGGCCCGGAAGGTCCGCGCACGCTTGAGCTGCGCGTGTTCGACGGTCAGGGCGGGCAACCGCCGACCGCGGCGGCCGGGCCTGTTCCGCGTGCGGACGCGCCGGGCATGGGCAATCCGTCCGACGGCAGCGTGCCGCCGCCGCGGCCGATCGTCGAAGCGCCGCGCGCGCCCGGCACCTCGCCCGCCGTGCCCATCCCGCCGCCCGCACCCACGCCGCGCGGCGACGCACCGACCCCCGACGCCGCGCCGCAGACCGACCAGGCGCAAATGGAAGCGATCCGCCAGCGCATCCAGGCGCGTCGCGAGCAACTTCGCCAGCAGCAATCCCGGACGCAACCGCCGGCCCAATGAGTGCCCGAATGAAGCCATTGCCCACGCCCCGCACCGTCCTGCGCCATGCCGTTCTGGCCGCCACAATCGGCAGCCTGCTCGCCTCGTGCACGACCGCGCCGGTGCCCGAAATGCGCCGCGATGGCGACCTCATCGGCAGCCGTGTCACCGGCATCAACACCGGCGCGAACGCGCAGGTCGCAGCCGATGGCGCACCGGCCGCCTCGATCAACCCGGCGCTCGCGCCGGCGGTCGCCGCCGCACCGCTGCCGGAGGAAGACGAAGGCCCGAAGGCCCAGATCCGCCGCGGCACCGGACAGGTCATCAACCGCGCGGCCGCGACGGCCCCGCGTCCGATGGGCGGCGGCAGCTCCGGCGCCGCCACATTCAACTTCGAGGGCGAATCGCTGCACGCGGTCGTCAAGGCGATCCTGGGCGACATGCTCGGCCAGAACTACGTGATCGCGCCGAGCGTGCAGGGCACCGTGACGCTCGCAACGCCAAAGCCGGTGAGCTCGGGTGACGCCCTGCGCCTGCTCGAGATGGTGCTCGCCTGGAACAACGCGCGGCTGATCTACGGTGAAGGCCGCTACAGCATCGTGCCCGCCGACCAGGCGCTCGCCGGCAACGCCGCGCCGCGCACCGGTCCGGCGCTCGGTGCGCGCGGCTTCGAGGTGCGCACGGTGCCGCTGAAGTACGTCTCGGCGACCGAGATGAAGAAGATCCTCGAGCCGTACGCGCGGCCGAACGCGATCGTCAACGTCGACAACGGCCGCAACATCATCAGCGTCGCCGGCAGCCAGAGCGAGCTCGAGAACTACCTGCGCACGATCGAGATCTTCGACGTCGACTGGCTGTCGGGCATGTCGGTCGGCGTGTTCCCGCTGACCTCAGGCCGCGCGACGCGCGTGGTCGCGGACCTGGAGCGCGTGTTCGGCGAGCAGAGCAAGTCGCCGGTCGCCGGCATGTTCCGTTTCATGCCGCTCGAGGGCGCGAACGCGATCATGGTGATCACGTCGCAGGCCGATTACCTCGACGACATCCAGCAGTGGCTCGAACGCATCGATTCGGCGGGCGGTCAGAAGCAGCTCTACTCGTACGAGCTCAAGTACATCAAGGCGCGCGACCTCGCAGATCAGCTGTCGGAAGTGTTTGGTGGCGGGCAGTACAACGCCGGCGGTGACGCGGGCGGCCCCCCGTCGCTGATGCCGGGGCTCGATGCCGTCGAGCTGCAGGACCGCGAGGGCGGCGCGACCGCAACCCTTGGTGACCGGGGTGGCGCGAACGAGGGTTTCAGCGACAGCGCAGCGCCGATGGGCACCGGCGGCAACACCGGTGCACTGCAACTCGGCAATGCCGACAACCGCAACGGCAGCGTGACGCTCGAAGTCGACGGCGACCGCGTTGGCGTGTCGGCGGTGGCCGAGACGAACACGCTGCTCGTCCGCGCCAGCCCATCGGCATGGAAATCGATCCGAGACGTGATCCAGCGGCTCGACACGATGCCGCTGCAGGTGCACATCGAGGCGCAGGTCGTCGAGGTGCAGCTCAGCGGTGCTCTGCAGTACGGCGTGAACTGGTTCTTTGAGAACGCAGTCAGCGACCCAATTGCCGAGGGCGGCGCAGGCCTGCCAAGCGCGGAGGGCCGGGACTTTTGGGGCGACCTGCGCGGCAGCCTGCGCGCCGTGGCCAGTGCCGATGGAACGATTGGCCCTGCTCAGCTCGCCTGGACGTTCCTCGGCCGCGATGCCGCGGCCGTGATCACCGCGCTCGACCAAGTCACCGATCTACAGGTGCTGCAGACGCCGTCAGTGTTCGTGCGCAACAACGCCGAAGCCACACTCAATGTCGGCAGCCGCATCCCGATCGAGTCGGTCACCGTTGATCCGGGAACCGGCACCGGAGGGGTGGCCTACAGCCAGGTGCAATATCTCGACACCGGCATCATTCTCAAAGTGCGCCCACGCATTACGCGTGAGGGAATGGTGTTCCTCGACATCGTGCAGGAGGTCAGTTCCCCGGGCGCTCGGCAGCCGGGCGAGCGCAACGTTCGCATCGACACGCGGAAGGTGAAAACCGAAACCGCGGTGCCCGACGGCAACACGGTGATGCTGGCCGGCCTCATCAGCGACGGTGTCACACGTGGCAGCTCGGGGCTGCCAGGGCTGTCGCGCATTCCCGTGATTGGCGGCCTGTTCGGCCGGCAGACCTCGCGCACCGAGCGCAATGAAGTCATCGTGTTGCTGACGCCGAAGGTCGTGCGCAATCCGCTTGAAGCGCGTGAGCTCACCGACGAGTACGGCCGCCGGTTCCGCGCGCTCGAACCGCTGTACCGCGGAACCGCGCCGTAACGCGATGTCGCGATCGTCCGGCGCCCGCCTGCCGCTCGTGCTCGTGCCGGTCCGCGCCGACGATGCGGCGCTCGACCGCTGCCTCGCGGCGCTCGAGCGCTCGACGCCCCCCGGCACGCGCGTCTGGCTTGCGGACGACGCCCAGGTCGGGCCGCGCGCACACGCGCTGATCGAACACTGGTGCGCGCACACGCGTTTGCAGGCCGATTACACCCGGCGCAGCGTCGGGGTCGGCGAGACGGCGCATGTCGCAGAAGCGCTGGCCGCCTGCGGCAATGCCGATGTGGCCGTGCTCGCGTCCGACGCCGTGCCCACGCCGGGTTGGCTCGAGCGCATGGCCGCCGCGCTGGCGGATGATCGGGCGATCGCGACGATCACCCCGTGGTGCAACGCCGGCGAGACGGCGTCGTGGCCGCGCGTCGCCCGCGCCGCCCGCGCCGCGCCGATCCCGCACGACCTCGATCGGATCGCCGCCGCGGCCGCATCGTTGCCGACGAGCGCGCCCGAACTGCCGGCCGCGGTCGGTCACGCAGTGCTGCTGCGCGGCGTGGCCCGGCAGCGCGCCGGTGGCGTCGACGCGACCGGCTTTCGCAGCTGGCAGGCGGCGCTGACGGACCTTTCGCTGCGGCTCTCAGGCCTGGGCTGGCGGAACGCGCTGTGCGAATCCGCGTTCGTCGCGCGCCTGCACGAGGGCACGATGGTCGACGGCGACGTCGAGGCGCTCGCCGTGCGCTGGCCCGACTGGCATGCCCGGCTCGCCAACTTCCTCATGCGCGACCCGCTGCACGCGCGGCGCGAGCGCCTGTCGCAGCGCAGCGCCGAGCTGGCGCATGCGGACCGGCAGCACGACCTGTTCGACGACGACGGCGATGCCGGGCCCGCGGCGACCGTCACGTTCGGCGTGCAACCGGCCTTCCACAGAGCGGCATCGGCTGCGCCGGATGCGCTGCCCGCATGAATTCGTCGCACGACGCCACCCCGCGTTCAATCGACGCGGTGGTGGTCACCTACCGCAGTGCGTCGACGATCGACGCCTGCCTGCAGCGCCTGCGCGAAGCCGACGACGTGCGCGTGATCCGCGTGGTCGACAACGCCTCCGATGACGACACGCTCGCGATCGTGCAAAGGCATGCGCTCGCCGACACGCGGGTGCGCTTCGTCGCAAACCCGGACAACCCCGGCTTTGGCGTTGCGTGTAACCAGGGCGCGGCCGATGGCGATTCGCCGTGGATCGCGTTCGTCAATCCCGACTGCCTCGTCGAGCGCGACACGCTCGCGCGGCTGCGCGCGCATGCCCAGACGGCGCCGCCGATGCTCGTGGGCGCGGACCTCGTCGGCGAGGACGGCATTCGAGACGCGGCCGCACGCCGGCGCGACCCGGATTTCGCGGCATTGCTGCGCGGTGCCCTGCGAACGAAAGGTGCGCCCACGCAGTTGGCGATCGAGATCGACGACGGCCGGCCGCTGCAACGGGTCGACGCGGTGTCGGGCGCGCTGATGCTGCTGCCGCGGACGCTCCACACGCGGCTCGGTGGCTTCGACGAGCGCTACCGACTGCACGCCGAGGATCTCGACCTCTGCCGCCGTGCGCGCCTCGCGGGCGCCACGGTGGCCGTAGCAAACGACGTGCGCGTCATACACGTGCGCGGCGTGTCGAGCCGCTCGCGGCCGTGGTTCGTGGAATGGCACAAGCACCGCGGGCTGTGGCGCTATTTCGCGACGTTCGAGGCGCCGCAGCGCGGGGCGCCGGTCCGGGCTGCGGTGTTCGCGCTCGTGTGGGTGCGGTTTCCGATCGCAGCGCTGCGCGCGTGGTCGCGGTCGCGCGACTGAGCGGGACGATTGGCCGCGCTTAACGGTCGAGCCGAAGCTTGAACTGCAACCCGATCGTGTGCGGCGTGACGTCTTCGAGGTAGGGCAGGTAGATCAGGTTCACGCCGAAACGGCCGCGCTCGATCTTTGCGACGAGCCCGGCCGCGGGCGCGACGCCGCCGTCGTTATATCCGGGGTAGCCCGTGACCGCGCCGACCATGCCGCCGACGCGCACGTAGGGGCCGAACTGCAGCGGGGTGTAGTGGTAGAGCGCGTACCACGAGTCCTCGTCGACCGAGTTGCGGTAATAACCCGCCGACGCGCCATGCCGCGGGCGCCACTGCAGTTCGACGCCGGCGCCCCAGTTCTCCTGGTTGAAACGCTCGCCGGGTGCGAGGAAGTCGTCCTCGTCGCCCAGGTGGTAGGAGACGAGGTTGACGTTCGCCCACCACTCGGGACCGTCGCCGGCAGGCGTCTGCGCGACGGCGGCGGGCGCAATCAGCAGCGCGGCGACGACGCAGGCGGGCACGAAGCGACGGTGCATGGCGGCTCTCCACTCGACGGACCGTCGCAGCCTAACGGCTTGCGGGTGCACGCCGCCTGACGGTCGCCCATACCCGGGGATCGGGCGCAGCGGCTTGCAACGGCTCAGCGGTGCCGGTTGATCTCGTCGCGCAGCGTACGTGCTGCGGCGGCCGCGGCCTGCGCGTAATCGTCGCCGTTTGAGGCGTAGAGCACCGCGCGCGAGGAGCTGATCATCAGCCCCGTGCCGTCGGCGGTCTTCGCGTTGCGGACCACCGCGGCCGCATCGCCGCCCTGCGCGCCGACACCGGGCACGAGCAGCGGCACGTCGCCGACGATCGCGCGCACTTCGGCGAGCTGTTCGGGCCAGGTCGCACCGACGACGAGCGCGACGTTGCCGTGCGCATTCCACTTCACCGCGGCTTTCTCGGCCACGTGCTGGTACAGCGGTCGTCCCGCGACGAGCAGGTCCTGCAACTCGCCCGCACCCGGGTTCGAGGTCCGGCACAGGATCACGACGCCGCGGTCGGCCCGGTCGAGGAACGGCTGCAGCGCGTCGCGGCCGAGGTAAGGATTCGCCGTGACCGCATCGGCGCGGTAGCGGTCGAACGCCTCGGTGGCGTAATGCTGCGCGGTCGAGCCGATGTCGCCGCGTTTGCTGTCGAGGATCACCGGCACGTCCGGATGCACGGCGTGCAGATGTGCGATGAGCCGCGCGAGCGCATCTTCCGCGCCGAGCGCCGCGAAGTGCGCGATCTGCGGTTTGAATGCACAGGCGTAGTCGGCCGTCGCATCGGCGATGTCGCGGCAGAACGCGAACACCGCGTCGGGATCGCTCAAAAAACGAGCAGGAAACTTCCCGGGCTCGGGATCGAGGCCGACGCACACCAGCGTGTCGGCGTCGCGCCAGCGTGCACGCAGCGCCTGCATGAAATTCGTCGTCATGGCATCTCCGGATGCGCGAACGCCCGCCGGTGAGGGCGGGCGTCCGGATAAAACGCTTACTTGAGCGCCTTGAACCGCAGGCGGTGCGGTTGCGCGCCTTCCGCGCCGAGTCGACGCTTCTTGTCTTCCTCGTACTCGCGGTAGTTGCCCTGGAAGAACTCGACGTGCGAGTTGCCTTCGAACGCGAGGATGTGCGTCGCGATGCGGTCGAGGAACCAGCGGTCATGCGAGATCACGAACGTGTTGCCCGGGAACTCGAGCAACGCGTCTTCGAGCGCGCGCAACGTCTCGATGTCGAGGTCGTTCGACGGTTCGTCGAGCAGCAGCACGTTGCCGCCCTGCAGCAGCGTCTTCGCCATGTGCAGGCGGCCGCGTTCACCGCCCGACAGCGAGCCGACCATCTTCTGCTGGTCCTGGCCCTTGAAGTTGAAGCGGCCGATGTAGGCACGCGACTGAATCTCGATGCCATTGATGTTGAGGATATCGAGGCCGCCGGACACTTCCTGGAACACATTGTGATTGCCGGTCAGCGCATCGCGGCTCTGGTCGACGTAGGCAAGCTTCACCGTCGGGCCCATGTCGATCGAACCCGAATCGGGCTTTTCCTGGCCGACGATCATGCGGAACAGCGTCGACTTGCCTGCGCCGTTCGGCCCGATGATGCCGACGATGGCGCCCGGCGGAACCGCAAACGACAGGTCATCGATCAGCAGGCGGTCGCCGTACGTCTTGCTGACGTTCTTGAACTCGATGACCTTCTGGCCCAGGCGCTCGCCCGGCGGGATGAAGATCTCGTTCGTCTCCTGGCGGCGCTGGTAATCGACCGACTGCAGCTCCTCGATGCGCGCAAGGCGCGCCTTGCCCTTCGAGCGGCCGCCCTTCGCATTGCTGCGGGCCCACTCGAGTTCCTTCTGGATCGCCTTCTGGCGCGACTTTTCCTGGTTCTCTTCCTGCTTCAGGCGCTCGTCCTTCTGCGTCAGCCACTCGGTGTAATTGCCCTTCCACGGAATGCCACGGCCGCGGTCGAGCTCGAGGATCCACTCGGCCGCGTTGTCGAGGAAGTAGCGATCGTGGGTAACGGCCACCACGGTGCCGGTGTAGCGCGCGAGGAACTGCTCCAGCCACTCGACCGACTCGGCGTCGAGATGGTTCGTCGGTTCGTCGAGCAGCAGCATGTCGGGCTTCTGCAGCAGCAGGCGGCACAGCGCGACGCGGCGCTTCTCACCGCCCGAGAGCTTGCCGACGACGGCCTCCCACGGCGGCAGGCGCAGCGCGTCGGCCGCGACTTCGAGCTGGTTTTCAAGCGTGTGCGCGTCGCCGGCGGCGAGGATTGCCTCCAGCCGCTCCTGTTCCTTGGCGAGTGCATCGAAGTCCGCGTTTTCTTCGGCGTACGCCGCGTAAACCTCCTCGAGGCGCGCCTGTGCCTGCAGCACTTCGCCCACGCCTTCCTCGACGGCCTGGCGAACGGTGTGCTCGGCATTGAGCTCCGGTTCCTGCGCGAGGTAGCCGACCTTGATGCCCGGCTGCGGCCGCGCTTCGCCGGAGAAATCCTGGTCGACGCCGGCCATGATCTTCAGCACGGTGGACTTGCCCGAGCCGTTGAGACCGAGCAGGCCGATCTTCGCGCCCGGGAAGAACGACAGCGAAATGTCCTTGATGATCTGGCGCTTGGGTGGAACGGTCTTGCTGACACCGTTCATGGTGTAGATGTATTGCGACATGGGCACTCCGGTCGATCACGGTGACGCGCTTGGATCGAACGCGCGGCACAGCGGGGCAGGCGGCGGCGACCTGCACGGGGCAGGGCCGGAAAGGTCGGGATAGCCGGCAATTATACGGGCCGGGCGGGGCGCGCCGCAGCCGCCCGCGCGCTACAGCGCCCCTGTGCTCGAGCCACGGGCGCTGGCGCCCGCGTCCGGGCGCGCCGGTACCGGCGTGGCGTCGCGTCGGTCCGGCGGAGCCATTGCCGGTAAACTTCCGGTCCCCTACAGATGTCCGGAGTGGCGATGTTCGCGCGCGATGCCCGTATCGAAGGTTATGACCCCGAACTCGCCCAGGCGATCGCGAACGAGGCCCGCCGGCAGGAAGACCACGTCGAGCTGATCGCGTCGGAAAACTACGCGAGCCCACGCGTGCTCGAAGCCCAGGGCAGCCAGCTCACGAACAAGTACGCCGAAGGCTATCCGGGTAAGCGCTACTACGGCGGTTGCGAATACGTCGACGTTGCCGAGCAGCTGGCCATCGACCGCTGCAAGCAACTGTTCGATGCCGACTACGCGAACGTGCAGCCGCATTCGGGCTCGCAGGCCAACCAAGCCGTGTATTTCGCCCTGCTGCAGCCGGGCGACACGATTCTCGGCATGAGCCTCGCGCACGGCGGCCACCTCACCCACGGGGCGAAGGTTAACGCCTCGGGCAAGCTGTTCAACGCCGTGCAGTACGGCGTCGACGAGCAGGGCCTCATCGACTACGCCGAAGTCGAGCGCCTCGCGCACGAGCACAAGCCGAAGATGCTGATCGCGGGTTTCTCCGCGTATTCGCGCATCGTCGACTGGGTGCGCATGCGCGAGATCGCCGATGCGGTCGGCGCGATCTTCTTCGTCGACATGGCGCATATCGCCGGCCTCGTCGCGGCCGGTGTCTATCCGAGCCCGCTTCCGCACGCGCACGTGGTGACCTCGACGACGCACAAGACCCTTCGCGGCCCGCGCGGGGGCATCATCGTTGCGAAGAATCCGTCCGAGGATCTGGTCAAGAAGCTGCAGAGCATCGTGTTCCCCGGCATCCAGGGCGGCCCGCTCATGCACGTGATCGCCGCGAAGGCGGTCGCGTTCAAGGAAGCGCTCGAAGCGGACTTCCAGGCCTACCAGCAGCAGGTCGTGCGCAACGCGCAGGCGATGGCGAAAACGCTGATCGAGCGCGGCTACAACATCGTCTCCGGCGGCACTGAAAACCACCTCATGCTCGTCGACATGATCGGCCGCGAGGTCAGCGGCAAAGACGCGGAGGCCGCGCTGGGTCGCGCGCACATCACCGTCAACAAGAACGCAGTGCCGGGTGATCCGCGCTCGCCGTTCGTGACCTCGGGCCTGCGCCTGGGCACGCCCGCGGTGACCACGCGCGGCTACGGCGAAGCCGAGTGCGTCGACCTCGCGAACTGGATCGCCGACGTGCTCGACGCACCGAAGGACGAGGCCGTGATCGAGCGCGTTGCGGAGGCCGTCCAGGCCCAGTGCAAGCGCTTCCCGGTCTACGGCTGAGGCCCGCGGCACCGCATGCACTGCCCGTTCTGCCAGCACAGCGACACGCGCGTGATCGATTCGCGCGTGTCCGAAGACGGCGCGACGATCCGCCGGCGACGCGTGTGCGAAGCCTGTGGCGAGCGGTTTTCGACGCTGGAGACGATCGAACTCAAGCTGCCGGTCATCATCAAAGGCGACGGCCGGCGCGAGGCATTCGATGCCCGCAAGCTGCGCAATGGCTTTGATCGCGCGCTGCAGAAGCGGCCGGTCGCCGAGGAGCAGATCGAGGCGGCGGTGCGCGCGGTCGTGCACCAGCTGCGCATGACCGCCGAGCGCGAGCTTGCGTCGCGACGCGTCGGTGAGTTCGTAATGGCCGAGCTGCGCAAGCTCGACCACGTCGGCTACGTGCGCTTCGCGTCCGTGTACCGCTCCTTCCAGGACGTGGCGGATTTCCGCGAGGAGCTCGACCGACTCGAGCGTGAAGCGGCGCCGGCCGAGAGCCAGCTGCCGCTGCTCGACGGCGAGCCGGCGGCACTCGCGCGCGCGCGCAAGAAGGTGCCGTGACGGACAGCGCGCAAGCGGCGACGTGGCCCGACGCCGGCTTCAGCGCGACGGACCACGCGCACATGGCGCACGCACTGCGGCTTGCAGCGCGCGGCCGCTACACGACCCGCCCGAACCCGATGGTGGGCTGCGTGCTCGCACACGGCGAGCGCGTGGTCGGTGACGGCTACCACGTGCGTGCGGGCGAGCCGCATGCCGAGGTGCACGCTCTGCGCGCGGCCGGCGATGCAGCCCGCGGCGCGACCGCGTACGTGACGCTGGAACCGTGCGCGCACACTGGGCGCACTGGTCCGTGTGCGAACGCGCTCATCGACGCCGGCGTCTCGCGCGTCGTGGCCGCGATGCGCGATCCGTTTCCGCAGGTGGACGGCGCGGGCTTCGATCGCCTGCGCGCGGCTGGCATCGCGGTCGAAAGCGGTTTGCTCGAAGCGCAGGCGCGCGCGCTCAACGCGGGCTATCTGTCGCGCCTCGTGCGCGGCCGGCCGTGGGTGCGCGTCAAGCTCGCGATGAGCCTTGACGGCCGCACCGCGCTCGCGAGCGGCGAATCGAAATGGATCACGGGCGCGGCGGCGCGCGCGGACGTGCAGCGCTGGCGTGCATGCGCGGGCGCGATCGTGACCGGCTCGGGCACGGTGCTTGCCGATGACCCCGCGATGACGGTCCGCCTCGACGGCGTCGACGTCGCGCCGCCGCTGCGCGTCGTGCTCGACGCCGGGCTGGCGACGGTGCATCGCGGCCGCGTGCGGGAAGGCGGGTCGCCCACGCTGTATGTGCATGCGCCGGATGTGAAGCCGCCGCGCGGACTCGACGCGCAGCTCGCGGCAGCGCCCGTGCACGGCGGCCGCTTCGACCTGCAAGCAGTGCTCGCCATGCTCGCCGCGCGCGACATCAACGAGGTCCTCGTCGAGGCCGGCGCGACGCTTGCCGGCGGTTTCCTGGCCGCGGGTCTCGTCGACGAGCTTGTGCTGTACATCGCCCCGGTGCTGCTCGGCGCGCGGGCACGCCCGCTGTTCGATGGGCTCGACATCGACACGATGGCCGAGCGCCTGCAGCTTGAACTGGTCGAAACGCGCACGTTCGGGGCCGATCTGCGCCTGACGCTGCGGCCGCGCGCGACGTAAGTCACCCGCGGGCGGCCCGGTCAGCGCAGTGCATCGCGATGAGGCTCCAGCGGTGCAACGGTGCGAACCGGCCGGCAGCGTCTGTCGGCGGGGCTCCGGGGCTACAATGCCCACGGCCGGTTCGCCGGCTTCCACGACGTCTTCAGGGCGGGGTGAGATTCCCCACCGGCGGTAGGTGCGCGATGCGCACGAGCCCGCGAGCGCCCGTCGCCTTGCGTGTCGGGGTCAGCAGATCCGGTCGAATGCCGGAGCCGACGGTTGGACGGCCTGCGCCGTCCTCACAGTCCGGATGAAAGAAGACGGCTTCGAGCGACGGCGGCCCCGGGCCGGCGTCGTGCGTCGCCTCATGCCTTGAGGCGTTTTTCGCCCGTGTCCACTTGCGAGAAACGTTTCATGTCCCAGTCGATTACCGCCCTGTGCGCGGCCGCTGCCGCCGGGGGGCGCTGATGTTCACCGGCCTCATCGAAGGCGTCGGCGCGCTCGTCGCGGCCGAGCCGCACGGGGGCGACGTGCGCCTGCGCATCCAGGCGGGCACGCTGCCGTTCGTCGACGTGCGCCTCGGCGAGAGCATCGCCGTCAACGGCGTGTGCCTGACCGTCATCGCGTTCGACGACGCCGGCTTCGACGCAGACGTGTCGACCGAGACGCTCGCGCTCACCACGCTCGGCCGGCTCGGTCCCGGCGCACCGGTCAACCTCGAGCGCGCGATGCGCCCGCACGACCGCCTCGGTGGCCACCTCGTGAGCGGCCACGTCGACGGCGTCGGCGCGGTCGAGTCGATCGAGCCCGACGCGCGTGCGCAGCGCTGGCGCTTCTCGGCGCCGACGTCGTTGCTGCGCTACATCGCCAAGAAGGGCTCGATCTGCGTCGACGGCGTGAGTCTCACGGTCAACCACGTCGACGACGCGGGCTTTGAGGTCGCGCTCGTGCCGCACACGGTCGCGCACACCGCGTTCTCAGCGGCGCGCGTTGGCGATGTGGTGAACCTCGAGATCGACCTCGTCGCGCGCTACGTCGAGCGGCTGCTGCAGGGCGGGCGCGCGTAACCGCGCCGCGCGTCGACCCCGGGCGCTGCGCTTGCCCGGTTACGTCAATTCCAGGAAACCGTCATGAGCTTCAGCCCGATTCCCGAACTGCTCGAAGAGATCCGCGCCGGCCGCATGGTCGTCATCGTCGACGACGAGGACCGCGAGAACGAGGGCGACCTCATCATGGCCGCCGAGCTCGTGCGGCCGCAGGACATCAATTTCATGGTCACGCACGCGCGCGGCCTGGTGTGCCTGTCATTGACGAGGGAACGCTGCCGCCAGCTCGGCCTGCCGCCGATGGTGCAGTCGAACACGTCGCCCCACCACACGAACTTCACCGTCTCGATCGAGGCGGCCGAGGGCGTCACGACGGGCATCAGCGCCTACGACCGCGCCCATACGGTGCGCACCGCAGTACGCCCGGACGCGAGCGCCGACGACCTCAACCAGCCGGGCCACATCTTCCCGCTGACCGCGCAACCCGGCGGTGTGCTCACGCGCGCCGGCCACACCGAGGCGGCGAGCGATCTTGCGTTGCTCGCCGGGCTTGAGCCCGCCGGCGTGCTCGTCGAGATCCTCAACCCCGACGGCTCGATGGCGCGCCGGCCCGAGCTCGAGGCGTTCGCGCGCGAGCACGGGCTCAAGATGGGCTCGATCGAAGCGCTGATCCGGCATCGGCTCGAAACCGAGCACACGGTCGAGCGCGTGGATGCGCGCACGATCGACACCGAGCACGGCGAATTCCAGCTTGTGAGCTACCGGGACCGCCTCTCGCGTGCGCTGCATTTCGCCCTACTGCGCGGCGAGCCCGACGCCGATGCGCCGACACTGGTGCGCGTGCACGTGCAGAACCCGCTCTCCGATGCGCTGCACTGGCGCCGGCCGGACTTCGGCCCTGCAGTCGGCGACGTGCTTGCGGCGATCGCGCGTGAAGGCCGCGGCGCGCTCGTGCTGCTCGCCGACAGCGCCGATGCCGACGCACTGCTGGCCCGCATCCGCGCCACGCCGGCCGAGCCCGAAGCACCGTCGCGCGGCCACGCGGTGGCCGAATGGCGGCGCAACGGCGCCGGTGGCCAGATCCTCGCCGACCTCGGCCTCGGCAAGCTGCGCGTGCTCGGCACACCGCGCAAGCAGATCGGCCTGGGCGGTTTCGGGCTTGAGGTCGTCGAGTACGTCGAACTGGCCTGAACGGCCGCGCCGCATCGACCCCGTACACTACGCGCCCTCCGCCCCACCCGAAGACTGCCCGATGGCCCATTTCGAAGGCGACCTGCGCTGCCCGCCCGGCGCGCGGTTCGCGATCATCGCCAGCCGCTGGAACCCGCGCATCACCGACACGCTCGTCGCCGGCGCGCGGCAGGCGCTCGCGGCGCACGGCGTGCCCGAGTCGGCCGTCGATGTCGTGCGCGTGCCGGGCGCATGGGAAATCCCGCTCGCCGCCGCCGGCATTGCGCAGGCCGGCGCGCACGCGGCCGTGGTCGCACTCGGCTGCGTGGTGCGCGGTGACACCCGTCATTACGAGCACGTCGCCGATCGCTGTGCGGAAGGGCTGATGCGCGTGTCGCTCGATTACCGGCTGCCGGTTGCGAACGGCGTGCTCGCGGTCGAGCGCCACGAAGACGCCGAGGCGCGCGCTGGCGGCAGCCACGGCAACAAGGGCGAGGAGGCCGCGCTTGCGGCGCTCGAGATGACCCATCTGCTGCCGCAGTTCGCGGCGGTCGCGCGCATCGAGGAAGTCGCATGAACCACCGCCGCCGCCCTGATGGCATCGATCCGGTTGCGCGTTCGCGTGCGCGCCGCCGCGCCGTGCAGGCGCTGTACGCATGGCAGCTGTCCGGTGCGACCGCGCGCGATGTCATCGCGCAGTTCGCGCACGAGCAGGCGAAGGAAGTGGCCGACCTCGAGTACTTCGAAGACCTCGTGCGCGGCGTCGATGCGCACCAGGAAGCGCTCGACGATGCGCTGCAGCCATTCCTCGACCGCGACATCGAACAGGTCGACCCGGTCGAGCGAGCGGCGCTGCGCATCGCGACCTACGAGCTGCGCATGCGCCCGGACGTGCCGTATCGCGTGGTCATCAACGAGGCGATCGAAGGCGTGAAGCGCTTCGGCGCCGAGCACGGCCACACCTACATCAACGGCGTGCTTGATCGGGCAGCCGCGGAGTGGCGCGCGGTCGAGATGCAGGCCTCGCGCAAGCGCTGAGCCGCGTGCTCGACGCCCGGCTGCCACCGCCGCTGTTGCTGGTGCTGCTGGGCGCGGCGATGTGGGCGGTCTCGGTGCACGTGCCCGGGTTCATGCTGCGCCACCCGACCATCGATGCGGTCGCCGCAGCGCTCGCGGTCGTGGGTCTTCTCGCGAACGGGTTGCCGAAGCTCGCGTTCTCGCGCGTGCGCACCACCGTCAATCCGCTGCGTCCGTCGAATGCGACGTCACTCGTCACGCACGGCCTGCATCGCGTGAGTCGCAACCCGATGTACGTCGGGCATGTGCTGTTGCTCGCCGCATGGGCGCTGTATCTCGGGCATGCGATTGCGGCGCTGTGCGTGCCCCTGCAGATGGCATGGCTGGCGCGCTTCCAGATCCTGCCCGAAGAGCGCGCGCTCGACGCGAAGTTCGGCGTCGCATGGCAGGCCTACCGCACGCGCGTGCCGCGCTGGCTGTAGCGTGCAGCGCACTCAAGGGCACGAGCGAAAACATGGCCGAGTTTGATCTGATCGAGCGAATCCGTGCGCGCGTCGCGACGCGCGCCGATGTGGTGCTCGGCATCGGCGACGACGCGGCGTTGCTGCAGGTGCCCGCGGGCATGCAGCTCGTGGTCGCAATGGACACGCTCAATGCGGGCGTGCATTTCCCTGAGGGCACGGCGCCGGCCGACATCGGCTGGAAGGCGCTGGCGGTGAACCTGTCCGATCTCGCCGCGATGGGCGCGGCGCCCGCGTGGTGCACGTTGTCGTTGTCGTTGCCCCAGCCCGACGCACGCTGGGTCGATGCGTTCCTCGATGGTTTCCTCGCGCTCGCCGATGCGCATCGCGTCGCGCTCATCGGCGGCGACACCACGCGCGGGCCGCTGTCGATCTGCGTGACCGCGCACGGCGTCGTCGAGCCGGGCCGGGCCGTGCGTCGCGACGGTGCCCGCATCGGAGACGACGTGTGGGTCAGCGGCACGCTCGGCGACGCGGCGGCGGGGCTCGCGCGTTGGCGCGGTGACGCGCCGGACGTGGAGGCCGCGGACGCGGCATCGCGCGCCGCCCACGACACCGCGCTGCGGATGCGGCTCGACCGACCGACGCCGCGCGTTGCGCTCGGCGGCGCGCTGGCTGGCCTCGCGCATGCCTGCATCGACGTGTCCGACGGTCTGCTCGCGGATCTGGCCCACATCGCACGCGCGAGCGGCGCGGCAATTGAGATCGACGTCGACGCGCTGCCGGCCTCGGACCCGCTGCACGCCACGTTCGCGCGTGAGCGTTGCCGCGTGCTGCAGGCGACCGGCGGCGACGATTACGAGCTGTGCTTCACGGCGCCTCCAAGGCACGCGGCTGAAATCGAGCGCGCCGCGGCGGACTGCGCCGTGCGCCTCACGCGCATCGGCCGCGTGCACGCGGGCAGCGGGGTCCGGGTGCGCTGCAACGATGGCGCGCCGTGGGCGGCGCCTCGAGCGGGCTACGTGCACTTCGCCTGAGGCTCAGCCCGGCGTGTACGGTTCCGTACCCGGCAGCGCCCACTGCAGTCCACGGCTGATCGAGTCGGGAAACACGGTCAAGTGGTCTTCGTGCTCGACGACTTCGCTGTCGATGCGCAGGCCCGGGTAGCGGCGTGCGCGCAGGCGGCGTTCGAACTCGTGCACGTCGCCCACCATGCCGGCTGTTCGGTAATGACGGGCCGTGTCGCCCGGCGTTTCGTACATGCCGATGTAGAGGCGCACGTTTGCCGGCAGGTCGGCGTGTGCGTCTGCATACGCCTGCTCGGTGGCGCGGATCCGGTGGCCGTGGAACCACAGCGACGGGCTGCTGAGGATGTAGTGCTCGAACATCGATGGGCGCGTGAGCAGCACGTGGCCCCCGAACAGGCCGCCGAGCGAATGGCCCGCGAACACCTTGCGCGTCATGTCGGCACGGTAGTGGCGCGCGACCATCGGAAACACGCGCTGTTCGATGAAGTCGCGGTAGGCGTCGGCCTCCCCGTAAAGCTCGGCGGTGTACCGCTTGCCGCGGTGTTGGCTCGGATCGAGCAGCGGATTGGAGGGTGTGTAGTCGCGGCTGCGGCTGGCCTTGGAGGTCTGGCCGGCTTCAGGCGGCAGTCCGACGAGGATGAAGTCCTCGATATTGCGGCCGCTCTGTCCGAGCAGGTTGCGGATGCTGCGCACGAGCGGGAACGCATACGCGCCGTCCGTTACGAACACGACGGGGTAACGCCGGTCGGTCTGCGCATAACCGGCCGGCAGCGCGACCCAGATGGGGTAGCGGCGGCCCGCCTCGGAGACGAGTTCATGTGCGGCCGTGTCGGGGAGCGACCGGCGCGGGTGCGGCGTCGTCCACCTGCACCGCCGGCGGGGGTGGGGCCACGACCTGCGCCTGCGCGGACGCCGTGTTGCGGTCGCAGCCGGACAGCGCACACAGCGCCGCCATCGTTGCGCCAAGCACTCTTGTTCGCATTCCGTCCATGCACGCCCGCCGTCCTGTCGAGCCGGCGAGCCTAATCCGGATTCGCGCTGGAGCGGGGTGCGGCCTCAGCCCGCGAGCGCGGCCTGCACCCGATCTCGCAGCGCGGGCAGCACCTCGTCCTCGAACCACGGATTCGCCTTGAACCACGCGACGTTGCGCGGGCTCGGGTGCGGCAGCGGGAACACCGTCGGCGCGTACTCGCGCCACGCGCGCACGGTGTCGGTGAGCGTGGCCTTGCGGCGTTCGGCCAAGCCATGCGCCTGCGCGTACTGGCCGATCAGCAGCGTGAGTTCGACGCCCGGCAGCAGCGGCAGCAAGCGCGGGTGCCAGGTGCGACGACACTCCGGGCGCGGCGGTGCATCGCCGGATCCGGCGCGACCCGGATAGCAAAAGCCCATCGGCACGATCGCGACGCGCGCGGGGTCGTAGAAGGTGGCTTCATCGATCTGCAGCCAGCGACGCAGCCGCTCGCCGCTCGCGTCGGTCCATGGGATGCCACTCGCATGCACCTTCGTGCCCGGCGCCTGCCCCACGATCAGCAGGCGCGCGCCGGGCGATGCCTGCAGCACCGGCCGCGGGCCGAGCGGCAGGTGCGCCTCGCACAGGCGGCAGTCGCGGATGTCGCCGAGCAGGGCGTCGAGGTGGTCGGTCATGGCGGGAAGGATGCGGGCATGCGCGCCCGTTGCACCGTCGGTCGCCCGCGCGTCGGGCACGAGGTTCATCCGTGTGAGGCGGGCAGGGCGCCTGAGCCCAATCGAAATGACCACGGCGATTGCCTCACGCGGGCGGCAGCAGCTTGCCTGGGTTGAGGATCGCATCGGGGTCGAACGTGGCTTTGAGGGCGCGCATAAGCGCAAGCGTCGGCGCGTCGATCGCATGCGGAATGAAGTCGCGCTTCGCGAGCCCGATGCCGTGCTCGCCCGACAGCGTGCCGCCGAGCGAGATCGCAAGCGCGAACACCTTCGGCAGCGCGGCGTGTGCGCGTTCGTGCTGCGAGGCGTCGGCAGGGTCGTAGAGGATGTTGACGTGCAGGTTGCCGTTGCCGGCGTGGCCGAACGTCACGATCGGAAGGTCCGCCTCGCGCGCAATCGTCTGCACGCCGTCGACGAGCGCGGGGATGCGCGAGACCGGCACCACGACGTCCTCGTTGATCTTGCCCGGCGCGAGCGTGCGCAATGCGGGCGAGAGCGCCTTGCGCGCGGCCCAGAGCTTTGCGCGCGCGGCCTCGTCGGGCGCGTCGTCAAGCGACACGAGCCCGTCGCCCGTCGCCGCACGACGCAGGGCGTCGACATCGTGCGCGAGCGCATGCGCGTCGCCGTCGGCTTCGATCATGAGCAGCGCGCCGGCGTCGACCGGCAGGTCCGCGCCGCCCACGTCGCGCGCGAGCCGCACGGCGTGGTGGTCCATGAATTCGAGCATCGATGGCGTGACCGGCTGCGCCATCAGCCGCGCCACGGCGGCCGCCGCGCTGGCGACGTCGCGATAGATCGCACGGACGGCGCGTCGCGCGGGCGGGGCGGGCGTGAGCCGCAGCGTCGCCTCGACGATGAGCGCGAGCGTGCCTTCGCTGCCGACGAGCAGACGCTGCAGGTCGAAGCCGGTCGCGCCCTTCGTCGTCGCGGTGCCGCAGGTGATGAGCTCGCCCGCACCGGTCACCGCGGTCAGCGCGAGCACGTTGTCGCGGCTCGCACCGTACTTGACCGCGCGCGGCCCGCCGGCGTTGCACGCGAGGTTGCCGCCGACGGTGCTGAACGCGGCGCTGGTGGGGTCGGGCGGCCAGAACAGCCCGTGCGGCGCGAGCGCGGACTGCAGGTCGCCATTGAGCACGCCGGGCTCGACGATCGCGCAGCGGTCGCCCGGGCGGATGTCGACGATGCGCTCCATGCGCTCGAACGAGACGACCACGCCGCCTGCGACCGGCACGGCCGCGCCGGTCGTGTTCGTGCCGCGGCCGCGCGCGACGACCGGCACGCGGTGCCGGCGGCACGCACGCACGAGCCCGACCACCTGCTCGCGGGTGCGCGGCAGCGCGACCGCGTCGGGCATCGCATGCCGGCGCGAGTTGTCGTAGCCGTAGGTGAGTCGCTCGTTCGCATCGGTGCGCCAGCCGTCGCCGAGCAGCGCCGCAAGTTCGGTGTCGAGGTCGGCCGGGAGCAGGGCGGTCATTGCCGGATTATCGCGGAGATGAGGCGCGGGGCCGGGGCGCCGTCGAACCAGACGCCTGACCAACGTTGCGTCGTTTACGACGCGGGATCCGTCCTCAGCGAACCGCGCAGCTTGCGGTCCATCACCCCGCTGCGCTTCGAAATCGCAAACCCCGTCGCTGCTCAGTCGTCTGCGCGAAACGCGTCGCGCAGCCAGGTCAGCCGCGGCGCGGCGGGGTCCCCGTCGGCCTCGACCACGTCGAAGCGGCACGGATGCTGCGCATACGCGGGATGCGCGAGCAGAAACAGCTGGGCTGCCGCGACGAGCTTGCGGCGTTTGCGCGCATCGACCGACGCCGCACCGCCGCCGAACCCCGCGTGGCTGCGGTACCGCACTTCGACGAACACGAGCGATGCGCCGCCGCGGGCGGCGGGATCGAGCATCACGAGGTCGAGCTCGCCGAGCCGGAACGAGGCGTTCGCGACAACCGGGCGCAGCCCGGCGCGCTCGAGGTGCACGCGCGCAGCGGCCTCGACCGCGGTGCCGCGCGCGCGCCGGTCAACCGCGGCTGGCATCCGAGAGCGGCACTGGACGACCGCCGTTGAATGTCGACCACGCGGGGGTGCGCTGCACATTGCCGAAGCCGTCGAGACGCAGCACGCCGGTCGCGCCTTCCAAGCTTCCGTCCGCGCGTCGCGCGAGGTGCTCGAGATACGCAGCCAGGCGCCACGCGTCGTGACCGAACGCGAACAGGCGCGCGGCCGCACCGCGAGCGCTCGGCAGGCGCGAGGCCACGCTGTCGGCCGACGGCAGGCCCGCGAGGCCGCGGTTCGTCCACGTCTCGGCCGGGAACGCAATGCCGTCGAGCACGCGGTCCTGGTCGGCCTTGCCGGTGCCCGACAGCAGCTGCGACGTCGCCACGCGCGGGCGGTCGCCCAGGCCCGCAAGCGCGAGCTTCGGCACGAGCGTGCGCGCGGTGCTGCCCTTGACCGCAAGGAACACGGCGTCGACCGGCGTCGCCGGCTGTGCGAACGCAGCGAAGTCCTCGGTCGTGTTCGGCACGACCGCGGTGACCTGACCGCCGCGCTCGGCGAGCCGCGACCGCATCGACGCGACCGCGCGGCGCTGCGTCTCGTCGTTGTTCGCCACGACGAGCACGTTGCGCGCGCCGCGCGCGAGCAGGTACTCGGCCGCCGCAACGCCTTCATCCTCGGGCGACAGCGAGAAGCTCACGTGGCCGGCCGGCGGGTCGACCGCGCCGCGGTTGAGCGCAAGCACGGGCACGGGCAGGGTGCCGCGCCGGAACACCGCATCGACCTCGTCGCGATTGAGCGGACCGACCACGAAGTCGCTGCCGGCCGCGACCGCGCGGTCGTACGCGGCGACTGCGCCGGCGGTGGTGTCGTAGAACGTGATCTCGGGCCGACGGCGCGTTTCGCCGTGGAACGCCGCCAGCAGGCCATCGCGCACGGGCGCGGCCGCAACGGCCAGTTCACCGGTCAGCGGCAGTAACACGGCAAGGCGCTGCGGCGGGCGGTAGCCGTCGCGATCGGCGGGCGGGCGGTCGTCAGCCCCGAAGCTCGCTGCGGCGCGGTCGAACGGGCGTGGCAGCGGCAGGCCGCGACGCAGCAGCGCCCGACCAGCGTAGTTGTACAGCGGCTCGCCTTCCGGCAACGAGGCCGCAACCCGCGCCAGCGACTCGTTGTCCAGATTGGCGAGCAGGCGCTCGATGCGCGATTCGTTCTCGCCGCGTGCCGCGCCGCTGAGCTGCGCGGTGTCGCGTGCCAGCGCGCGCGCCTCGTCGATGGCCTGCGGCTCGACCTTGGCCGTCTCGACCGCGGCGGGCGTGGAACTCGGCGCGGTCGTGGTGCAAGCGCCGAGCGTCACCGCCAGCAACGCAGCGCCGGCCAGCAGCGGCAGGCGCGAGAGGGGCATCGCGGATCGGTTCGGCATCGGGCTCATCGCGGTCGTGCGCCGCGGGCGCGGCGTTTTCGGGGGATTGGGTAGGATTCTACCCGGCCCCCCTGTAAGAGCACGATGCTGAGCACGATGCAAACCACCGGCACGCTGCACGTCGTCGCGACCCCGATCGGCCATCTGGGCGACCTCTCACCGCGTGCGCGCGAGACGCTCGCCGGGGTCGACGCGATCTGCGCCGAGGACACGCGGCACACGCGGCAGCTGCTCGCGCATTTCGGCATCGAGCGCCCTCTGGTGGCGCTGCACCAGCACAACGAGTCCGCGCAGTCGGCGCAGCTCGTCGCGCGATTGCAGGCGGGCGAGTCGCTCGCGCTCGTGTCCGACGCCGGCACGCCGTTGATCAGCGATCCGGGTTTTCGCCTCGTGCGTGCCGCGCGCGAGGCCGATATACGTGTCTCGCCCGTGCCCGGTGCATGCGCGGCAATCGCGGCCATGAGCGTCGCCGGGATCGCATCGGACCGCTTCACGTTCGAAGGCTTTCTGCCCGCGAAGACCGGCGCCCGCCGCGAGCGGCTGGCGCGGCTCGCGTCGGAGTCGCGCACGCTCGTGTTCTACGAGGCGGCGCATCGCATCCAAGAGACGCTCGACGACTGCGCGGCCGCGTTCGGGGGCGAGCGCCACGCTGCCCTTGGGCGCGAGCTCACTAAGTTGTTCGAAACCGTGCTCGACGGCCCGCTCGACCGGCTGCGCGACCGCGTGGCGGCCGATCCCAACCAGCGACGCGGCGAGTTCGTGCTCATCGTCGAAGGCGCCGGCGACGACGCGGACGCGCGCATCATCGAAGGCCGCCGGCTGTACGCGAAGCTCGCCGAGCACCTGCCGCCGTCGACCGCGGCGAAGCTCGCGGCCGAGCTCAGCGGCGCGCCGCGCAAAGCGCTCTACGGTGGCGAGCCGAGAGACAGCGGCGAGTAGCGACCCGCCGCAGCGTCGTTGGCCCGCCGCGCCCTCATCGACCGCGCCGCATTTCCGGCACGTCGTGCCCAATTCGCACGCGCCCGGCCCGATCCGGGCGGGCCGCTCCCGTACAATCGCCGCGCGGAGTCGGCCAGGCAGTCGCGTCATTCCTATGGAATGCCGAGGAAAGTCCGGGCTCCACAGGGCACGGTGCCAGGTAACGCCTGGGCGGCGAGAGCCGACGGAAAGTGCAACAGAGAGAGACCGCCGAACGGCCTGGTGTTCGCAAGAGTGCTGGGTGCGTGGCAAGGGTGAAACGGTGCGGTAAGAGCGCACCGCGAGTCCGGCAACGGACCGGCACGGCAAACCCCACCGGGAGCAAGACCAAATAGGGAGACGATGCCGCGGCCCGCGGTGTCTCCGGGTAGGTCGCTTGAGCGGCGCAGTGATGCGTCGCCTAGAGGAATGACTGTCCACGACAGAACCCGGCTTATCGGCCGGCTCCGCCTTCTTTCCGACCCCGGCACTGGGTGGCCTTACCCGCCACCCGGTGCCGGGCGCTCGACGGCGACCCCGGTCCGACGGGTCGCACCGCGCCGGCCCGGAGGGCCTCCGCAGGCGCGCCACGTGCCCGAAAACGCCCATGGTGCAGCGCACCATCAAGCACTTACGGTCGAGCTTCACGGATCCCGAAATCGCCTCCTGAAAGGTCCAGTCTCAAAAACTGAGACGAAACAAGAGGTAGTGGATAAGTCTTGAATAAGACTGTGAAGTATCTCGTAAACCCTTGACTTTATTGGCGAAATCTCTTCCCTAAAGTTGTTGACAACGCTGTAGAGGCTGCCTAAGGTGGGCACCTGAGGGGAAACCGGGTTTTTCGTGGTTTTCGGTGGCTGGAGCATGACCTGCGGTCGTGCTTCGGCGAGGTGAACCGTCCGCAGAGACGGACTGCCACAGGTGCTGCATGTTCCAGGGCGAAACCGCCATCACGATCGACGACAAGGGACGGCTCGCGGTGCCCACCGCGTACCGTGACCTCGTCGCGCGTGAGTGCGGGAACCGACTGGTCATCACCTACAATCCGTTCGAGTCCGGCAGCCTCTACCTCTACCCGCTGCAGGTCTGGGAGCGCGTGCGCGACCAGGTCAACGCACTGCCGCGGGTCAAAGCCGTCAACCGCAGCATGCAGCTCAAGCTCGTCGGCGCTGCGACGCCGGTCGAGCTCGACGGCAACGGGCGCGTGTCGATCCCGGCAAGCCACCGCGCCGCCGTCGGCATCGAGAAGAAGGCCGTGCTGCTGGGCATGGGCGACAAGTTCGAACTCTGGAGCGAGCAGGCGCATCACGCGCAGATCCGTCAGACCATCTCTGACGACGATCTGAGCGCGGAGCTGCTCGACCTGCAGCTGTGACGGGCGGTGGCCTCGGGCCCGGTGCCGGGTCCGGCCACCTCCCGGTGATGTACGCGCAGGTGCTCGATGCGCTGCGTGTGCAGGGGGATGGAACGTATCTCGACGGCACGTTCGGGCGCGGCGGTCACGCGCGCGGCGTGCTGCAACTTCTCGGCCCCGGAGGCCGGCTGCTCGTCATGGACAAGGACCCCGACGCGATTGCCGTCGCCGAACGCGAGTTCGGTGCCGATCCGCGCGTGTCCATTTTCCGCGGCAGTTTTGCCGAGCTCGCGCAGTGGGATGCCACCGAAGCGGGCCTCGACGGCGTGCTGTTCGACCTCGGCGTGTCCTCGCCGCAGCTCGATGTCGCCGAGCGCGGCTTCAGCTTCGGCAAGGACGGTCCGCTCGACATGCGCATGGATCCGGACTCGGGCGAGAGCGCTGCGCAGTGGCTCGCGCGCGCGGACGATCGCGAGATCGCCGACGTGCTCTGGCGCTACGCGGACGAGCGCATGAGCCGCAAGATCGCGCGCACGATCGTGGCCCGTCGCGACGCGCAGCCCCTCGAGCGCACCGCGCAGCTCGCCGACCTCATCGCATCGGTGATGCCGCGCGGCAAAGACAAGATCCATCCGGCGACGCGCAGCTTCCAGGCGATCCGCATCTTCATCAACCGCGAACTCGCCGATCTCGAAGTCGGCCTCGACGCCGCCTACGAGCGCCTGCGTCCTGGCGGCCGGCTCGCGGTGATCAGCTTCCATTCGCTCGAAGACCGCATCGTCAAGCAGTTCATTGCGCGCCACTCGAAGGCGCCCGCGGGCGATCGCCGGATGCCGGTCGAGCAGTCGTTCACGCCGACGCTGCGCGCGATCGGCGGTGCCGAGAAGGCCGACGACGCCGAGCTTGCCGCCAATCCGCGCGCACGCAGCGCGGTGCTGCGCGTCGCCGAGAAGCTTCCGATGCAGGAGGCGGCATGACGCTTCGCATCCTCGTCGTCGTGCTCGTCGTCGCGAACGTCGCCTCGGCGCTCGCCCTCGTGCATGCACGTCATCGGCATCGCCAGCTGTTCGTGCAGCTCAGCCGCCTCGAGAAGGCGCGCGACGAGCTCAACATCGACTTCGGTCGCTTGCAACTCGAGCAGGCGACCTGGGCCGAGAGCAACCGCATCGACCAGATCGCGCGCGATCGGCTCGGCATGAAATTTCCTGAAGGTGTCGAAACCGTGGTGATCCGTCCATGAGCGAGCGCGGCAACCACGACCGCGGCCGCCGCGCGCGTCCGTCGATCAAGGCGATGATCGGCGGCGACGGCGCCCGCCCACGCGGTCGTGCCCAGTTCGACCTGCGCAAGCGCCTGCTGCTCGTGACCGGCACGCTCGGCCTGTGTTCGCTCGCGCTCGTCGGCCGCGCGCTCGATCTGCAGGTGATCAACAACGAGTTCTATCGGCAGCAGGGCGATGCGCGTGCGCTGCGCGAGATCCCGATCGCGACCTCGCGCGGCATGATCACCGACCGCAACGGCGAGCCGCTCGCGGTGTCGACGCCGGTCGAGTCGATCTGGGGCAACCCGCAGGAGCTGCTCAAGCATCCGCAGCGGCTGCCCGATCTCGCCAAGGCGCTCGGCATGCCTGTCGATGAGCTCACGCGCAAGCTGAGCCAGCGCGCCGGCAAGGAGTTCCTGTACCTCAAGCGCCGCATCAACCCGGACGAGGCGCAAGAGATCCTTGCCCACAAGGTCCCGGGCGTGTTCAGCCAGCGCGAGTACCGCCGCTTCTACCCGCAGGGCGAAGCGCTCGCGCACGTGCTCGGCTTCACGAACATCGACGACCGCGGGCAGGAAGGCCTCGAGCTCGCGTTCGATGACTGGCTGCGCGGCAAGCCCGGCGCGAAGCGCGTGATCCGCGACGGCGCCGGCCGCATCGTCGAGAGCGTCGATTTGGTGCGCGCGGCCGAGCCGGGTGGCGACCTCACACTCACGATTGACCGCCGCATCCAGTTCCTCGCCCACCGCGAGCTGCGCAACGCGCTGCAGCGCACGGGCGCGAGCGCGGGCTCGGCCGTCGTAGTCGACATCGCGACCGGCGAGGTCCTCGCGATGGCGAACCTGCCGACGTACAACCCGAACGCGGTCGCGTCGACGCCGGTCGACCACCGCCGCAACCGCGCGGTAACCGACGTCATCGAGCCGGGCTCGACGATGAAGCCGCTGACCGTCGCAGCCGGGCTCGAGGCGGGCGTGATCACGCCGACGACGTTGTTCAACACCAATCCGGGCTGGATCGCGAACGGTCGCTACCGCACGACCGACCACAAGAACTACGGGATCCTCGACACGACGGGCGTGATCCAGAAGAGTTCGAACGTCGCATCGGCGGTGATCGTGCACAAGCTCGACAACCGCTTCTTCCACGACTTCCTCGCGCGCTTTGGCTACGGCCGCAAGCCGGGCAGCGGATTTCCCGGCGAGTCGTCGGGCGTGCTCGCGCCGCCGGCGAAGTGGTCGGGCACCACGAAGCAGACGATGTCGTACGGCTACGGCCTGTCGGCGACGCCGCTGCAGATCGCGATGGCGTACGCGGCGCTCGCGAACGGCGGCCAGCTGCTGCCGCCGACGTTCGTCAAAGGTGAGCGGAAGGAAGGGCAGCAGGTGCTGGATCCCGCGATCGCCGCGCAGGTGATGGCGATGATGCAGACCGTCACCGAAACGGGCGGCACGGCCACGCAGGCGGCGATCCTGGGCTACCACGTTGCCGGCAAGACCGGCACCGCGCGCAAGTTCAATGCGAGCGGCGGCTACTCGCGCCGGTACATCTCGTTCTTTGCGGGCGTCGTGCCGGTCGCGAACCCGCGCTTTTCGATGGTCGTCGTCGTTAACGACCCCGACCCGGCAAAGGGCTACTTCGGCGGTCTCGTGTCTGCGCCCGTGTTCAAAAGCGTGATGGAAGGGTCGCTGCGTCTGATGGACGTCGCGCCCGACGACATCGACACCTGGCTTGCCGCGCAGGCCGAGGCCGAAGCAAAGCGCCTGAAGGCGAGTGGCGCGAAAGTGCCCGCTCCGCGATCGACCGCCGCGCTCGCGCCGGCCACCACCGCGGTGACCGCGCTCGTGACGGCGCTGCCCATCCCGGTGGCCGAGGTCACGCCGTGAGTCCTGCGATGCGCCTGAGCGAGCTGCTGCCCGACCTCGAAGGCATTGCCAGCGAGCTGTCGATCGGCGGCCTGGCGCAGGACAGCCGCGAACTGCGCGCGGGCGACGCGTTCGTCGCGATCGAAGGCTTCGGCCGTCACGGGCTCGCGTTTGCCGAACAGGCACGCGAGGCCGGCGCCGCCGCCGTGTTGTTCGAGCCGCCGGCGCCGACCGACCTGCCCGCGCCCGACGATGCAGTGCCCGTGCCGAACCTACGTGCGCGCCTTGGCGAAATCGCCGACCTGTTCCACGGCCGCGTGACCGAGCGCATGACAGTCGTCGGCGTGACCGGCACGAATGGTAAGACCTCCACCGTGCAACTGCTCGCACAGGCGTGGAGCCTGCAGGACGAATGCGCGGGGACGATCGGCACGCTCGGCGCGGGCCTGTACGGCAACGTGCAGCCGACCGGATTCACGACGCCCCTCGTGCTCAAGCTGCACGCTCTGCTCGCACAGCTGCACGACGACGGCGCACAGGCCGTTGCGATGGAAGTCAGCTCGCACGCGCTCGACCAGGGGCGCGTCGACGGCGTGCACTTCGACGTCGCCGTGTTCACCAACCTCACGCGCGATCACCTCGACTACCACGGCGACATGGACGCGTACGGCGCCGCGAAGGCGCGCCTGTTCGCGTGGCCGGGCCTGCGCGCGGCAGCGATCAACCTCGACGACACGTTTGGCCGCGAACTGCATGCATCCCTGCCGGCGACCGTGCGCGGCATCGGGCTCAGCTCGCGCGGCGCGGTAGGTGCGGCGCTGAAGGCCGAATCGGTGGTGCTCGATGCGTCGGGCATCGCGTTCGATCTCGTGATGGGGGATGAGCGCGCGCACGTGCAATCGAGCCTGCTCGGCCGCTTCAACGTCGACAACCTGCTTGCGGTCGCGGGCACCCTCGTCGCGCTCGACCAGCCGCTGACCCGCGTGGCTGACACGCTTTCGCAGCTGCAGCCGATCCACGGCCGCATGAACCGCCTCGGCCGCGTCGGCGCGCAGCCGCTCGTCGTCGTCGACTACGCGCACACGCCCGATGCGCTCGAACAGGCGCTCACGTCGCTGCATGCGCATACGCGAGGCGCGTTGTGGTGCGTGTTCGGCTGCGGCGGCGAGCGTGACCGCGGCAAGCGGCCGCAAATGGCCGCGATCGCCGAGCGCCTCGCGGCGCGCGTGATCGTCACTGACGACAACCCGCGCCGCGAACCGGGCGATGCGATCGTCGCCGACATCCTCGAAGGCGTGACCGACCGGGCGCGTGTTGCGGTCGAGCGTGACCGCGCCGCGGCAATCGCCACTGCGATCGCGCAGGCCGGTCCCGACGACGTCGTGCTGATCGCCGGCAAGGGCCACGAGCCGTACCAGGAGATCGACGGCGTGCAGCACCCGTTCGATGACACGCGCATCGCCTGCGCCGCGCTGGAGACCAAAGCATGAGGCCGATGCGGCTGTCCGAAATCGCGCACGTCACCGGCGGCCGACTCGTCGGTGACGACGTGCTCGTGCAGTCGGTCGTGACCGACACGCGCACGCTGCAGCCGGGCGCGGCCGCCGAATCCTTGTTCGTCGCACTCAAGGGCGAGCGATTCGACGGTCACGACCACGTGCCGGGCGCCGCCAGCGCCGGCGTCGGCGCGGCGCTAGTGGCTCGCGAGATCGACGCAGCGTGCGCGCAGGTCGTCGTGGCCGACACGGAGCGCGCGCTCGCCGCGTTCGCGGCCCACGTGCAGCGCGATCGCACCGCCCGCGTGGTCGCGATCACCGGCAGCAACGGCAAGACGAGCGTCAAGACGCTGGTCCTGTCGATCCTGGAACAGGCTGGACGCGCGTATGCGAACCCGGGCAATCGCAACAACGAGATCGGCCTGCCGCTTGCGGTGCTGGCGGCCCCGGAAGACGCCGAGTACGCCGTGTACGAAATGGGCGCCGGTAAGCCGGGCGACATCGCGTACCTCACCGCGATCGCGCGGCCCGATTCCGCGATCGTCAACAACGTGGCGGCCGCGCACCTCGAGCGCATGGGCAGCCTGCTCGGCATCGCGGAGACGAAGGGCGCGATCTATGACGCGCTGCCCGAGCACGATGGCGTGGCGGTCATCAATGCTGACGACGCGTTTGCGCCGTACTTCGCCGCCCGTGCGCGCGGCCGCCAGCAGCTGCGCTTCGGGCTCGACACGACCGCCGACATCACGGCGCGCGACCTCGAAGGCGACGTCGACGGCACGCGCTTCACACTCGTCACGCCGCAGGGTGAGGCGCGCGTGTCGCTCGCACTGCCGGGCCGCCACAACGTGCTCAACGCGCTCGCGGCCGCCGGGCTCGCGCTCGGCGTCGGCGTGGCGATCGACGCGATCGCGCGTGGGCTCGACGCCGCGCAGCCGGTCGCAGGCCGGCTCATCACGCATCGCCTGCCGAGCGGCGCGGTGCTCATCGACGACAGCTACAACGCGAACCCCGGCTCGCTCGCTGCCGCGATCGACACGCTCGCGGCGTCGGGCGGCGAGCGCTGGCTCGTGCTCGGCGACATGCGCGAACTCGGCGCCGATGCGTCGGCGCTGCATGCCGAGGCGGGCGCACGCGCGAAAGCCGCCGGCATCTCGCGCTTGTTCGCATTGGGCCCGCTCGCCTCGGCGGCGGCTGATGCGTTCGGTGCGGGCGGCGAAACGCATAACAGCCACGACGCGCTCGCGCGATCGCTGGCGGACGGGCTGCGCGACGGCGTGCGCGTGCTCGTGAAGGGATCGCGCGGCAGCGCGATGGATCGAATCGTGACCGCGCTGCTGGCCTCGCAGGCCGGCGCCGCGGAGGGCACCACCCATGCTGCTTGAGCTTTTCCGCTGGCTCGAACAACTGCAGAGCTCGTTCGGGCTGTTCGGCTACCTCACGTTCCGCGGCATCCTGAGCGCGCTGACCGCGCTTGCGCTTTCGCTGTGGTGGGGGCCGGCGGTGATCCGCCGCCTCGGCCAGCTCAAGGGCGGCCAGCCGATCCGCACCGACGGTCCGCAGTCGCATTTCTCCAAGGCCGGCACGCCGACGATGGGCGGTGCGCTGATCCTGCTCACCATCCTCGCGTCCGTGCTGCTGTGGGGCGACCTGCGCAACAAATACGTCTGGCTCGTGCTCGCGGTGATGCTCGCCTGCGGCGCGATCGGCTGGTGGGACGACTGGATCAAGATCGTCAAGCGCGATCCGAACGGAATGCGCTCGCGTACGAAGTACCTGCTGCAGTCGATCATCGGTATCGGTGCCGGGCTGTTTCTGTACTTCACGGCTGATGCGCCGGCGGCGGTCACGCTCTACATCCCGTTCTTCAAGAACGTCGCACTGCCGCTGGTGGGCACGGCGGGCGTGATCTTCTTCCTGGCGATCGCGTACCTGTGGATCGTCGGCTTCTCGAACGCGGTCAACCTCACCGACGGCCTCGACGGCCTGGCCATCATGCCGACCGTGCTCGTCGCCTGTGCGCTCGGCGTGTTCGCGTACGCGTCGGGCAATGCGGTGTTCTCGACCTACCTGCAGATTCCACAGGTGCCGGGCGCGGGTGAACTCGTGATCATCTGCGCCGCGATCGCCGGCGCAGGCCTCGGCTTTCTGTGGTTCAACACGTACCCGGCGATGGTGTTCATGGGTGACATCGGCGCGCTCGCGCTCGGCGCAGTGCTCGGCACGATCGCCGTGATCGTGCGCCAGGAGTTGGTGCTCGTGATCATGGGCGGCATCTTCGTCGTCGAAACCCTCTCGGTGATGATCCAGGTCGCGAGCTTCAAGCTCACCGGCAAGCGCGTGTTCCGCATGGCGCCGATCCACCACCACTTCGAGCTCAAGGGCTGGCCGGAGCCGCGCGTGATCGTGCGCTTCTGGATCATCTCGGTCGTGCTCGTGCTCGTCGGCCTTGCCACGTTGAAGATCCGCTGATGAGTGATCTCGCTGCCCGCCAGGCCACCCGCCTCGACGCGATCCGCGGCCGTTTCGACGGCTGGTTGGTCGCGTGCGCCGGTGCGCTCGCGTGCGTGGGCGTGATCATGGTCGGCTCGGCCGGCATCTCGGTCGGCGAAAACCAGGGCGTTGGCGAGTTCTACTACCTCAGCCGCCACCTCGTGTTTCTCATCATCGGCATTGGCCTCGGCACGTGGATGATGGCCACGCCGCTCAAGACGATCGAGCAGCAAAGCCAGTGGCTGCTGCTCGCATGCTTCGTGCTGCTGCTGGTGGTGTTCATCCCCGGGCTGGGCAAGAGCGTCAACGGCGCGCGCCGCTGGATCAACCTCGGCGTGTCGAGCTTCCAGGCGGTCGAGGCGGTGAAGCTGCTCTACATCGTCTGGCTCGCGAGCTACCTCAAGCGCTACAGCGAGGAAGTCACCGCAACCTGGGGCGCGATGCTCAAGCCGCTCGGTGTCGCGGTCGCGCTGTTCGCGACGCTGATGCTGCAGCCGGATTTCGGGTCCTCTTCGCTGCTGCTCGCGATCACTGCGGGCATGCTCGTGCTCGGCGGCGTCAACATGCCGCGCATGTTCGGCCCCGTGCTCGTGGGTCTGCCGGTCCTCGCCGCGCTCGTGATTGCCGAGCCGTACCGCATGCGCCGCGTCACCTCGTTCCTCGATCCGTTCAAAGATCCGTTCGGCGAGGGCTACCAGCTGTCGAACGCGCTGATGGCGGTCGGCCGCGGCGAGTGGCTCGGCGTCGGCCTCGGCGGTTCGGTGCAAAAGCTCTCGTACCTGCCCGAAGCGCACACCGACTTCATCATGGCGGTGATCGCCGAGGAGTTCGGCTTCATCGGCGTATGCATCGTGGTCGCGCTGTTCACGGGTCTCGTCGGCCGCGCGTTCTGGATCGGCCTCAAGTGCGTCGAGATGCGCCGGCACTTCGCCGGCTACTGCGCATTCGGCATCGCGCTGTGGATTGGCCTGCAGAGTTTCGTGTCGATCGGCGTGAACCTCGGCCTGCTGCCGACGAAGGGCCTCACGCTGCCGCTGATTTCGTCGGGCGGCTCGAGCGTGCTGATGACGTGCATGGCGATCGGACTGTTGCTGCGGGTGTCGTACGAACTCGATCGCGCGCAGCGGCAGGTTGCCCGCGTCCGCGATGCGAATGCTGCGCCGGCCGGCGCCGCGTCGACGCCCGCGGCATCGAACGCGCGTCCGACCGCGCCCGCTGCCGCGCCTGCCTCTGCTCGCGGGACCAACCGCCTGCGCGAGCGTGTCGAACCCACGCTCGGAGGGCTCGCATGACCTCGGTCGACACCGGCGTGCGCATGGGCGGTGCGTCGACTGCGTCCGCGCGCCCCGTGTTGATCCTCGCGGGCGGCACGGGCGGTCATATCTTTCCGGGGCTCGCCGTGGCGCAGGCGCTGCGCGAACGCGGCGTGCCGGTGCGCTGGCTCGGAGCTGACGGTGGCATGGAAACGCGCCTCGTGCCGCAGCACGGCATCGCGATCGACACGATTCCGGTGCGCGGCGTGCGCGGTAAGGGGCTGACGACGCTGTTACGCGCGCCGCTGCACGTGCTGCAGGCCGCCTCGGCCGCCCGCCGTGTGCTCGACGCGACGCGCCCGGCGGCCGTCATCAGCTTCGGCGGGTACGCCGCTGGCCCCGGCGGCATCGCCGCGCGCATGGCCGGGGTGCCGTTGATCGTGCACGAGCAGAACCGCGCGCCGGGCCTGACCAATCGCGTGCTCGCGCGTGCCGCGCAGCACGTGCTGACCGGGTTCCCCGACACGTTCGGTCCCACCGCGTTGCGTACGCCCGAGCAGGTGGTCGGCAACCCCGTACGCGAGTCGATCGCGGCGCTGCCGCCGCCCGCACAGCGCTTCGGCGGTCGTGAAGGGCCGCTGCGCCTGCTCGTGCTCGGCGGCAGCCAAGGGGCTCGTGCGCTCAACGCCGCGGTGCCGGCCGCCGTTGCGGCGCTGCGCGGTGAAACGGCGTTCGACGTGCGACACCAGTGCGGCGAAAAGATGCTCGACGATGCGCGACGCGCGTATGCCGAGGCCGGCGTCGACGCCTCGGTCGAACCGTTCATCGCCGACATGGCCGAGGCGTACGCATGGGCCGACCTCGTCGTCTGCCGCGCGGGCGCGCTTACGCTTGCCGAGGTGTGCGCGGCTGGGGTCGGCAGCGTGCTCGTGCCGTTCCCGCAGGCCGTCGACGACCACCAGACCAAGAACGCGCGTTATCTCGTCGAGCGCGGCGCTGCCGTGTTGCTGCCGCAGTCCGAAGATCTGGCCGAGCGCCTCGTCGACGCGTTGCGCTCGCACGCCGACCGCGCCCGGCTGTTGGAGCTCGCGCAGGCCGCACGCGCGATCGCCAAGCCCGACGCCGCGCGCGACGTCGCCGACATCGTCCTTCATTGCATGGGCGCGTCCGCCCGACCGGAGCCCGTTGCATGAACACCGTCCTGCGCGAACGCCTGCGCGAAGCAAGCCGGCTCGCCACGCCGGCCCAGGTCAGTGGCACGCGCGTGCATTTCGTCGGCATCGGCGGCACCGGCATGAGCGGCATCGCCGAAGTGATGTGCACGCTCGGCTACCGTGTGTCCGGGTCCGACATGGCCGACAACGCGGTCACGCGCCGCCTGGCCTCGCTCGGCATCGACGTGCGCCGCGGCCATGACGCCGGCCACGTGCAGGGCGCCGACTGCGTCGTCGTGTCCAGCGCGATCCGCCGCGACAACCCCGAACTCGTCGAAGCCCGCGCGCAGCGCATCCCGGTGGTGCCGCGCGCGGAGATGCTCGCCGAACTGATGCGCTTCAAGCGCGGCATTGCGATTGCGGGCACGCACGGCAAGACCACGACCACCTCGCTCATGGCGAGCGTGCTCGCCGAAGGCGGGCTCGACCCGACGTTCGTGATCGGCGGCCAGCTGCTCGCGGCCGGCGCGAATGCGCGCCTTGGCACGGGCCAGTGGCTCGTCGCCGAAGCCGATGAAAGCGACGGCAGCTTCCTGCGCCTGAACCCGCAGGTCGCGATCGTCACCAACATCGACGCCGACCACCTCGAGAACTACGGCGGTGATTTCGCGAAGGTGCAGGCCGCGTTCGACGAGTTCCTGCACCGCCTGCCGTTCTACGGCCTCGCAGTGCTGTGCATCGACGATGCCGAAGTCGCCGCACTCGCCGCCAACACGACGCGCCACGTGATGACGTACGGGTTTGCCGCCGAGGCCGACGTGCGCGCCGAGGACGTCACGCAGGAAGGCGCGCGCATGCATTTCACGCTGTGCCTGCCGGACGGTGCACGCTGCGCCGTCACGCTGGCACTGCCGGGCCGCCACAACGTGCAGAACGCGCTCGCCGCGGCCGCGGTGGGCTGGCAGCTCGGCGTCGAGCCTGCCGTGATCGCGCGCGCGCTGGAGAAGTTCGCCGGCATCGGTCGCCGCTTCAACGTGCTCGCGCAGGCCCCGTTGAAAGACGGCGGCACCGCGACGCTCGTCGACGACTACGGCCATCACCCGAAAGAACTCGAAGCCGTGTTCGCGGCCGCGCGCGGCGGCTGGCCCGACAAGCGCCTCGTCGTCGCGTTCCAGCCCCACCGCTACAGCCGCACGCGCGACCTGTTCGACGACTTCGCCGCTGTGCTTTCGTCCGTTGACGCGCTCGTGCTCACCGAGGTCTACCCGGCCGGTGAGGCGCCGATCGCCGGTGCGGATGCAAAATCGCTCGCCCGCGCGATCCGCGCACGCGGCCGCATCGACCCCGTCGTCGTCGGCAGCGCGGCGGACCTGCACGGCGTGCTGCCTGACGTGCTGCACGACGGCGACCTGCTGCTCGTCATGGGCGCGGGCGACATCGGCCATGCCGCGCAGCACCTGGCACACCACGGATTCACTGGAGACACCCCGTGACGACAACGTTCCCGCCGCCGCGCGTGAGCGACGCCGCCGTGTTCGGCCGCGTCGCCGTGCTCATGGGCGGCACCAGCTCCGAGCGGGAGGTTTCGCTCGATTCCGGCCGCAATGTCCTCGAGGCGCTGCGCGCACGCCGCGTCGATGCATTCGCCGTCGACGGCATCCCCGCATTGCTCGATGCGATTCGCGCCGGCAAGGTCGATCGCGTCTTCAACATCCTCCACGGCAACAAGGGCGGCGGCGAAGACGGCGTGCTGCAGGGCTTGTGCGAGGCGCTGCGCGTGCCGTACACCGGCTCGGACGTGCTCGGCTCGGCGCTGAGCATGGACAAGATCCGCACCAAGCAGGTCTGGCTGAGCCTCGGCCTGCCGACGCCGCGCTATGTGCGCCTGGCGAAGGGCGACGCGGCACCCGCAACCATCCGCGCGGCTGCGCACGAACTCGGCCTCCCGGTCATCGTCAAGCCGTCGTGTGAAGGCTCGAGCGTGGGCGTGTCGCGGGTGCACGACGACGCCGGCCTCGATGCCGCGGTCGAACTCGCCGCGCGCTACCCGGGCGAGCTGCTGATGGAGCAGCTTGTCGTCGGCGACGAACTCACTGTCGCGGTGCTCGCCGACGGCGAAGGCCACCGCGCGCTGCCGTCGATCCGCATCGTGCCCAAGGGCGAGTGGTACGACTACAACGCGAAGTACATCGCCGAGGACACGCAGTATCTGTGCCCCGGTCTGGACGGCGACCCCGAGGACGAAATCCGCCGCATCGCGCTTGCCGCATTTCTTGCAGCCGGCTGCCACGGTTGGGGCCGCGTCGACGTGATGCGCGATCGCGCGAGCGGCCGCTTCTACCTGCTCGAGGTCAACACCGCGCCCGGCATGACGAGCCATTCGCTCGTGCCGAAGGCGGCACGCCAGGTCGGCATCGAGTTCGAGGAGCTGTGCTGGCGCGTGCTCGAGTCGAGCCTTGGAGACGCGCACGCGTGACTGCCGTGCTGCGCCTGCTCGGTTGGCTGCTCGCGGTCGCGCTCGTCGCGCTGCCGGTGGTCGCCGTGCTCAACGGCTGGATCGGCGCAAAGCGCTGGCCGTTGACGACGCTGCGTGCGACAGGCGAGTTCGAGCGCGTCGACACCGCGTTGCTGCGCAAGACGTTGCTGCCGTATGCGAAGCGCGGCTTCTTCGCAGTCGATCTCGAAAGCGCGCAGGCCTCGGTCGCGAGCCTCCCGTGGGTCGAGACCGCGGAGGTGCGCAAGCGTTGGCCGGATGTGCTCGAAGTGCACGTCACCGAGCATCGTCCGTATGCACGTTGGGGGCGTGATCGTTTGCTGTCCGAGCAGGGCCGTCTGTTCGCCGCGCGCGGCGTCGAGATCCCGGCGTCGCTGCCGCAGTTCGCCGGTCCGGTCACGCGCACCGCGGACGTCGTCGAGCTGTACCGCGATGCGAGTGCGCTGTTTGCGCCGACCGGTGTGCCGGTGCGCACCGTGCTGCTCGATGCGCGCGGAAGCTGGACGCTCGTGCTCGAAAACGGCATTGAAGTGGTGGTCGGCCGCAACGAAGCGCGCGCGCGTCTCGCACGCTTCGTGCGCCTGATGCCGCGCCTGCTGGAGCAGCCCGCGCAGCAGCTCGTGCGAGCCGACCTGCGCTACACGAACGGTTTCTCGCTCACGTGGACCCCGGTGAAGCCCGCGCCCGCGAATGGCGCGGTCGCGCCCGCTGTCGCTGCACCGTCGACCCAGACCGTGGCCGCCACGCGCGCCGACGGCGGCATTGAAATCGCGCAGCGCATCAGTACCGCGATGCGCGGTACCGCCTCATCCCCCATTTCTCCATCCCGGCGACTCTCCCTCACATGAACCGCAAAGGCGACAAGTCGCTCATCGTCGGCCTCGACATCGGCACCTCGAAGGTGGTCGCGCTCGTCGGCGAGTACTCGCCCGACCAGCGGCCGGGCACGCCGATCGAGGTCATCGGCATCGGCTCGCACGAGTCGCGCGGACTGCGCCGCGGTGTCGTCGTCGATATCGACTCGACCGTGCAGTCGATCCAGCGTGCGATCGAGGAGGCCGAGCTCATGGCGGGCTGCGAGATCCGCTCGGTCTACGCATCGATCTCGGGCAACCACATCCAGTGCCGCAACTCGCAGGGCATCGCGCCGATCCGCGAGGGCGAGGTTACCCACGGCGATCTCGACCGCGTGCTCGAAGCGGCGAAGGCCGTCGCAATCCCGGCCGACCAGAAGATCCTGCACGCGATCCCGCGCGATTACGTGCTCGACGATTCGCAGGAAGGCATCCGCAACCCTGTGGGCATGACCGGCGTGCGCCTCGAAGTGCATGCGCACCTCGTGATCTGCGCGCAGTCCGCTGCGGCGAACGTCAGTAAGTGCGTGCAGAAGTGTGGCCTCCAGGTCGACAACCTCATCCTTGGTGTATTGGCTTCGAGCCAGGCCGTGCTCACCGCCGACGAGCGCGAGCTCGGCGTGGTGCTGGTCGACATCGGCGCGGGCACGACCGACATCGCGGTGTTCGTGCAAGGCGCGATCTCACACACCGCGAGCCTGCCGATCGCCGGCGACAAGGTCACCGAGGACATCGCGCACATGCTGCGCACGCCGACACCGGAAGCCGAACAAATCAAGGTGCGCTATGCATGCGCGCTCGCGCAGATGGCAACGGCGGAAGAGAGCATCCAGGTGCCGAGCGTCGGCGATCGCGCGCCGCGGCGCATGCCGCGCGCCTCGCTCGCGCAGGCGGTGCAGGCGCGGTACGAGGAAATCTTCGAGATGGTGCAGGCCGAACTGCGCCGCTCAGGCTTCGAGCAGCACGTGCGCGCCGGCATGGTGCTCACGGGCGGCGCCTCCAAGATGGAAGGCGTCGTCGAGTTGGCTGAAGAAATGCTGCAGATGCCGGTGCGTGTGGGGATCCCGCAGCACGTGACCGGCCTCGGCGAAGTGGTGGGCAACCCGGTCCATGCGACCGGCGTCGGCCTGCTGCTGATGGGCACGCAGATCGAGAACCCGCGAAGGCCGACGTTGTCGGCCGGTCGTGCGGGCTCGCTGCTGAGCCGATTGAAGAACTGGTACCGGGGGGAGTTCTGATGGCGGGATCACGTATTCAAAGTTTGTAATAGCGACAGGCGGCAACACGCGCGGCAGCGCGGCAACACCCAAACAAGCCTCAACATCAAACCAAGACAGGCCGGAGCAGTCGGCGGGGCGCGAATCACGCATCCCGACCACGAATCACGGCCGCACAAAGGACACGGACATGGCGCATTTCGAACTGGTTGAAAAGATGGCTCCCAACGCGGTGATCAAGGTCGTCGGCGTCGGCGGTGGCGGCGGCAACGCGGTCGCCCACATGGTCAGCGGCAGCGTCGACGGGGTGGAGTTCATCACCGCGAACACCGACGCGCAGGCGATCAAGAACTGCGGCGCGAAGCTGCAGCTGCAGCTCGGCAGCAACGTCACGAAGGGCCTCGGCGCAGGTGCGAACCCCGAAGTCGGCCGCCAGGCCGCGCTCGAAGACCGCGAGCGCATCATGGACGCGCTGCAGGGCGCGGACATGGTGTTCATCACCGCGGGCATGGGCGGCGGCACCGGCACCGGCGCGGCGCCGGTCGTCGCGCAGCTCGCGAAGGAGATGGGCATTCTCACGGTCGCGGTCGTCACCAAGCCGTTCCCGTTCGAGGGCCGTCGCCGCATGCAGGTCGCGCTCAAGGGCATCGAGGAGCTGTCGCACCATTGCGACTCGCTGATCACGATCCCGAACGAGAAGCTCATCACCGTGCTCGGCCGCAACGCGACGATGATCCAGGCGTTCCGCGCCGCGAACGACGTGCTGCTCGGCGCCGTGCAGGGCATTGCCGACCTGATCGTGCGTCCGGGCCTGATCAACGTCGACTTCGCCGACGTGCGCACCGTCATGTCGGAAATGGGCCTGGCGATGATGGGCACCGGCGCCGCCCGCGGCGACGACCGCGCGCAGGCCGCGGCCGAAGCCGCGATCCAGAATCCGCTGCTCGACGACGTCAACCTGTCGGGCGCGAATGGCATCCTCGTCAACATCACCGCCGGTCCGGACTTCACGATGGCCGAGTTCGACGAAGTTGGCCGCACGATCGAACAGTTCGCCTCCGAGGACGCGACCGTCGTCATCGGCACCGTGCTCGACCCGGACATGCAGGACGAAGTGCGCGTCACCGTCGTCGCCACGGGCCTCAACCGCGCTGCCGCGCGCCAGGGCCGCAACGAGCGCGACACGCAGCGTGCGCCGATCCAGCTCGTGCGCGACGGCACCACCGGCATGCCGGTGAACCAGACCGCGGATGCATTTGCGCCGCCGCCGAGCTTCAGTCACAGCCTGCGCACCGGCTCGGCGCGTCCGTCGAGCGAGCCGTCGTCCGCGCCGGCCGTCGCCGACTTCGGCAACAGCGACAGCTACCTCGATATCCCGGCGTTCCTGCGTCGCCAGGCGGACTGATCCACCGGTCGCGACGGACGCGCGCGCGGCGCCTGCCGTGTCGAAGCGTCCGTCGCGACCATGCGGTTAAAGCCTCACACCATGTCCCGCATCCGTGCGCTTTGGATGCCTTGGGCCGGCGGTCGTCCTAGGACACCGCCGGCCGTTTTTGCATACGGTTGCATCGCAGCGTCCCGGACTTTTTCGTTAAGGTTCAGCCACCTGCGTGCTACGCTTGCCCCCGCTTTTGGCGGACGCCGCACACCGCTTCGCCATCCCTGATCCGGGCCGAACGCCATGCTGCGTCAACGCACCCTCAAGAACGTGATCCGTGCGACCGGCGTCGGTCTGCACAGCGGCGAGAAGGTCTTTCTCACGCTGCGTCCCGCGCCTGTCGATACCGGCATCCGCTTCCGCCGCGTCGACCTCGATCCCGTCCAGGAGATCCCGGCCAACGCCGAGCTCGTGACCGAAACCACGCTGTGCACCGGCCTCACCTGCGGCGCCGCGAAGGTCCAGACCGTCGAACACATCCTCTCCGCGTTGGCGGGGCTGGGCGTCGACAACTGCTATATCGAACTGTCGGCGCCCGAAGTGCCGATCATGGACGGCTCGGCCGGCCCGTTCGTGTTCCTGCTGCAGTCCGCCGGGATCGCCGAGCAGGACGCCCCGAAGCGCTTCATCCGGATCCTGCGCACGGTCGAAGTGCGAGAAGGCGACAAGGTCGCCCGCTTCGAGCCGCATCACGGCTATCGCCTCGGTTTCACCGTCGTGTTCGACCATCCCGCGATTCCCGCGTCGCGCTCGCGCGCGCAGATCGATTTTTCGACGGAGTCGTACGTGCACGAAGTCAGCCGCGCACGCACGTTCGGCTTCATGCGCGATCTCGAATACATGCGCGAGCGAAACCTCGGCCTCGGCGGGTCGATGGACAACGCGATCGTGCTCGACGATTACCGCGTGCTCAACGACGACGGCCTGCGCTACGCCGACGAATTCGTGCGCCACAAGATCCTCGACGCGGTGGGCGACCTGTACCTTGCCGGCCGACCGATCATCGGCGCATACGAAGGCCACAAGTCCGGCCACGCGCTCAACAACAAGCTCGTGCGCGCGCTGCTCGCAGAGCGCTCGGCGTGGGACGAGGTCACCTTCGGCAGCGCGGAGCCCGCTCCGGTCCGGTACGGGCTGCCCGCCACGGCCTGATCGCACCGCCGACCACGTCGATGCCCAGCGGCTGCGCGAGAGCGCAGCCGTTGTCGTTTTTGGATGACGGCTTAACGAAACCTTTCGCTTTCGTTAGCAAACGCGCTGAATTCTTTAACAACCTGACTCGGCCCCGCCGCTAGGATGCGGGGCCTCGACGCTGACGGGATCCAAACAAGGACCCGGCAGTTCGTCACCGGCGACGGCCCGGCTTCGGCGCGGTCGGCGGTACGTCGAGGGATGCGAGGGCCGAGCGCAGCGCTTCACGCGCGTGCTCGGACATCGGCAGAGGCGGTCGTTGCGCAGGCGGTGCAGGCGGTGGTGCCGGCGCTGTCTTGACGACGAGATGCTGCGCGTCGAGCCCGAAGGAACGGGCGAGTTCGAGCAGTTCCAGTGAGGCAAGGCGCAACTTCGCGCCCCACACCGGAGCGTCGACCACAAACACGAGCTTTCCACCTTCGACGTTAGCCAGCCGCGTATGCGCGGCCAGTGAAGGTGGCAGGTGCGGACGAAACCGACGGTCCAACCCGTCGAGCCAGAGGGCTCGCCGGATCGGGCCGCCTGCGGGTCCACCGACCAGCGCATCGAGCGCCGGCGTTGGGGCTGAAGGGCGGCGCGGGGGGGATCGCGAATCGGACATCAAATATGACCCATCGATACAGCCTGACCCAGCTCAAGGCCATGCTCACCGCCCAGTGTACGGCGGCCCTGCAACGCGGCGGTGAGCTCGGGACCCGTCGTCCCGGCATCGCGGCGACGCTGCTGCTCGGGACCGGTCTTCTGCTCGGGGCGGGCGCAGGCGTGGGGGGCACGCTGCAGCTGCGCACGCAGCTCGTCGACCAGCAGCGCCAGGTCGAAGTCGACCGCCGCGCGATGCAGCGCGAACTCAATGCGCTGGCCGCCCGGCTCGGCGAACTGCAGGCCGAGGCAAACCGGCTCAACGCGCTCGGCGAGCGGTTGACGCGCGTCGGACAACTTCAGGACGGTGAGTTCGACTTCACCCGCCCGGTCGGCGTGGGTGGTGAGGGCGCCGTGCGCGACATGCCGCGCGCCGAGCTCGAGGCGGGCATGCAGGCGCTCTCGCGGCAGTTCGCGGCGTCGGGCGAGCAGCTCACGGTGCTCGAGACGCTGCTGTTCAACCGCCAGATCGATCTCAACGCCGTTCCGTCGCGCGAGCCGGTGTCCGACAGCTACATCACGTCGAGCTACGGAAACCGCGCCGACCCGATCCTCGGCGGCTCGCAGTTCCACAAGGGCATCGACTTCGAGGCCGACGTCGGCGATCCCGTGCTCGCAGTGGCGGACGGCGTGGTGAGCTTCTCGGGCGACCGCGCCGGCTATGGTCAGACGGTCGAGATCGACCATGGCAACGGCTACGTGACGCGCTATGCGCACAACTCGCGGCTCACCCGCCCGGTCGGGCAGCTGGTGCGCGCGGGGCAGGAGATCGCAAAGGCGGGCTCGACGGGGCGCTCGACGGGCGCGCACGTGCACTTCGAAGTCTGGGAGAACGGCCGCGCCGTAAACCCGCACCAATTCCTGCGGCGCAACGCCCAGCGCGGCTGAGGGCTGGGACGGGGCCGGCCGCTCGATCACACTGCTTGATTCGCGGCCCGTCCACCCCAAGCTACAATCGGCAAGCCACACAGGGCGCCCCGCGCCCTTTTTTGTTGTCGCGCCGCGCTGGAGCTTGGCTCCGCGGGCGCCCCGCCCCTTTTCTCGGCCTTATCGATGCTCAACAGCCTGCTGACCCGCGTTTTCGGAAGCCGCAACGACCGCCTGCTGCGCCAACTCCAGCGTTCGGTGGAACGCATCAACGCGCTCGAGCCGCAGATGGAGAAGCTCAGCGACGCGGAACTGCAGGCGAAGACGCCGGAGTTCAAGCAGCGCATCGAGAACGGGGAGTCGCTCGACAAGCTGCTGCCCGAGGCGTTCGCGGTCTGCCGCGAGGCGAGCCGCCGCGTGCTCGGAATGCGTCACTACGACGTGCAGCTGATCGGCGGCATGGTGCTGCACCTGGGCAAGATCGCCGAGATGCGCACGGGTGAAGGCAAGACGCTCGTCGGCACGTTGCCGGTCTACCTCAACGCGCTCGAAGGCAAGGGCGTGCACGTGGTCACCGTCAACGACTACCTCGCACGCCGCGACTCGGCGTGGATGGGGCGCCTGTACAACTGGCTTGGGCTGTCGGTCGGGGTCGTCTACCCGGGCATGCCGCACGGCGACAAGCACACGGCGTACTCGGCCGACATCACGTACGGCACGAATAACGAATTCGGCTTCGACTACCTGCGCGACAACATGGCGCTGTCGAAAGACGACCGCTTCCAGCGCGGCCTGCATTACGCGATCGTCGACGAGGTCGACTCGATCCTCATCGACGAAGCGCGCACGCCGCTGATCATCTCCGGCCCTGCCGACGAGTCGCCGGAGCTGTACATCAAGGTCAATCGGATCGTGCCGAACCTCGTGCGCCAGGCTAGCGAGGACGGCGAGGGCGATTACTGGGTCGACGAGAAGGGCAAGCAGGTGCACCTGTCCGAGTCGGGCCAGGAGCACGCGGAGGCGCTGCTGCGCCAGGCCGGCATCATCAGCGACGACGATAGCCTGTACTCGGGCAACAACATCACCGTCGTGCACCATCTCAACGCGGCGCTGCGTGCGCATGCGATCTACCAGCGCGACGTCGATTACATCGTGCGCGATGGCGAGGTCATCATCGTCGACGAGTTCACCGGCCGCACGCTCGCCGGCCGTCGTTGGTCGGATGGCCTGCACCAGGCGGTGGAAGCGAAGGAAGGCGTGCCGGTCCAGCGCGAGAACCAGACGCTCGCGTCGATCACGTTCCAGAACCTGTTCCGCATGTACGGCAAGCTCGCCGGCATGACCGGTACGGCCGACACGGAAGCGTACGAGTTCCAGAACATCTACGCGCTTGAAGTGGTCGTGATCCCGACCCACAAGCCGGTGCAGCGAAAGGACTACCCGGACGCGGTGTTCCTCAATCGAGCCGGCAAGTACCGCGCGGTGCTCGGCGAGATCAAGGAAGCGAACGCAAAGCGCCAGCCGGTGCTGGTGGGCACCACGTCGATCGAAGTGTCGGAAATGCTCAGCCAGCAGCTGCGCGACGCCGGCATCCACCACGAGGTGCTCAACGCGAAGCAGCACGAACGCGAGGCGCAGATCGTCGCGCAGGCCGGCCGCCCGGGCGCGATCACGATCGCGACGAACATGGCCGGCCGCGGCACCGACATCGTGCTCGGCGGCTCGCTCGAGTCCGAACTCGCGCAGCTTGAGGCCGACACTGGCGCGCCGGTCGACGAGGCCACGAAGACCCGCCTCAAATCCGAATGGCAGCAGCGCCATAACGCGGTCAAGGACGCGGGCGGCCTGCACATCATCGGCACCGAGCGCCACGAAAGCCGCCGCATCGACAACCAACTGCGCGGCCGCGCCGGTCGCCAGGGCGACCCGGGTTCCTCGCGGTTCTACCTGTCGCTCGAAGACAACCTGATGCGCATCTTCGCGGCCGACTGGGTGCAGAAAGCGATGGCGCGCATGGGCCTGAAGGAAGACGACGTCATCGAATCTGGCCTCGTCACCAAGCAGATCGCGAACGCGCAGCGCAAGGTCGAAGCGCATAACTTCGACATCCGCAAGAACCTGCTCGACTACGACGACGTCAACAACGATCAGCGCAAGGTGATCTACGGCCAGCGCAACGAACTGCTCGAGGCCGAGAGCGTGCAGGAGAACGTCGAAGGCATCCGCGACGACGTGATCGCCGACACCGTCGCGCGCCACGTGCCGCCGGGCTCGGTCGACGACCAGTGGGACCTGCCGGGCCTGGAAGCGACGCTCGTCGAGGAGTTCGGCGTTGCGCTCGACCTGCAGGGTCTCGCGAAACAGCGCAGCGAACTCGCAGCGGAGGACATCACCGAGCACGCGGTGCAGGCGATCAGCGCGCATTTCGTGGAGCGCGAAGCGCAACTCGGCCCCGAGACGATGCGCATGCTCGAAAAGCACATCATGCTCAACGTGCTCGACCAGAACTGGAAGGAGCACCTCGCGCGCATGGATTACCTGCGCCAGGGCATCCACCTGCGCGGCTATGCGCAGAAGCAGCCGAAGCAGGAATACAAGAAGGAAGCGTTCGAGCTGTTCTCGGACATGCTCGACAAGGTCAAGCGCGAAGTCGTCACGATGCTCGCGCGCGTGCGCATCCGCAACGAAGACGAGATCGCGCAGATGGAAGCGGCCGAGCGCGCCCAGGCGGAATCGCAGGCGCGCCAGATGCAATACCGCCATCCGGACATGGGCGGGCTCGGCGCTGACGAAGAGGCCGCGCAGGCCGTGGCGGTCGCCGCGACCGGTAACGATGCGTTCTCGAACGTGGGCCGCAACGAGCCGTGCCCCTGCGGCAGCGGCAAGAAGTACAAGCACTGCCACGGTCAGCTGGCGTAACGCGTCGGGCGGCGGCCGGAGAGTAGTCCGTTGAGCGCGGCTTCGCGCATGCGTCCGTCGGCTGATCGAGCGCCGCCGCGGTGTCGATCGCGATCGGCCGCACCGGTGTTGTTCGCCTCGTGCAGCGCGGTCCCTGCACGTTGAGCGGCGGCGCCCCACGCCCGCCGATCCACGTTGTCGCCGGCGTTCTCCGCGACGCCTCGGGGCGCGTGCTGCTGACCCAGCGCACCGCAGGACGCGACCTCGCGGGGCTGTGGGAGTTTCCGGGCGGCAAATGTGAGCCAGGCGAAGCGCCCGACGCGGCGCTCGCGCGCGAGTTGCGTGAAGAGCTCGGCATCGAAGCAAAAGTCGGCGAGTCCCTGATCCAGGTGCCGCAGCAGTACGCCGACAAACGCCTGCTGCTCGACGTGCGCTGGATCGAGCGCTTTGAAGGCACGCCTCGAGGATGTGAAGGACAGGCCCTCGAATGGGCGCTGCCGGAGGCGCTGGCTCGGTTTGCGGTGCCACCGGCCGATCGACCGGTCGTCGCCGCACTGGTGGAACCGCCGCTCTGCCTGGTGACGCCCGATCCCGGCGCCGATGGCACGCAGTGGTTGGAACGATTTGAGCGGGCGATGGAGCGGGGCGTGCGCCGAGTCGTGTTGCGCACGACGACTCCTGATTCGGCTTGGGCGGCGCTGGCAACGGAAGCTGCAGCCCGATGCCGGGCGTTCGGCGCCGACGTGCGCATCAGCGGTGACGTTGAGCTCGCGAGGGCGATCGGCATCGGCCTGCATCTGCGTGCTGCGCAGGTGCGCGCATCTGCGCAGCGCCCGGTGTCGCACGACGTCGCGCTTTCCGCGTCGTGCCACGATGCCGACGAGCTTCGGGGTGCGGAGCGGCTCGGCTGCGATTTCGCATTACTGGGGTCGGTGAAACCAACGGCGAGCCATCCCGGCCACCCCGGCCTCGGCTGGGCGCGCTTCGCGCAGCTGCGCGAAACCGCTTCGCTGCCGATCTATGCGATTGGCGGCGTAGCTCCTGATGACCTCGTCGCGGCGCGTGCGCATGGGGCGCAGGGCATCGCGGCGATCCGCGCGTTGTGGCCTTCGGGCAGTGCACATTCGGATCTCGGGTAGACGATCAGTGGATGCGCGCTCCCCATGTGCGCGCCGTGTGGGCTCGCGATTTTGTCCGCAGCCAAGCAGCAGCGGTGCTCGACGGCGCCACGGAGTCAACGGGCTCTGACGACGTCGTGCTGGGGCCGAATCGCGAATCAGGCTGCTGTAGCGGGTGAGGATTCCAATCCCGCAGCGCGGGCGGCCGCCAGCACGCGATAATGCGCGTCCAGTGCGTCGACGTGGGCGTCGAGCGCGGCCAGCGTGCCGGTGTTTACGATGACGTCATCGGCGATCGACAGCCGTGCCGCACGCGTCGCCTGGGATGCAATCATGCGGTCGGCGAGCGTCGAATCGATGCCGTCCCGCTGGGTGAGCCGAGCGCGCTGCGCATCAACCGGCGCGTCAACGACCAGCACGCGGTCCAGCCACGGGTACGCGTCGCGGCCGCCACCTTCGGCGAGCAGCGGAATCGCCGCGACCACGTACGGCCCGGACGCGGCGAGACATTCGGCATGGAGCAACGCGCGCACCTGCGGATGCACGATGGCTTCGAGCCGGTGCCGCGCCGCAGCGTCGTCGAACACACGCCGTCGCATCGCGGCCCGGTCAAGCGCCCCGTCCTGATCCAGCACGTCCGATCCAAACGTCTCGACGATCGCAGCCAGGCCGACGCTGCCCGGCGCCACCGCGGTGCGCGCCGCGATGTCCGCGTCGGCGACGCGGATGCCGAGGGCTTCGAAACGACGCGTCAACGCTGTCTTGCCGGACGCGACCCCACCCGTGACGCTGACGCAGTAAGGCGAGGTCACGGCCTCAGCCAAGACCGGAATAGCGCAGGTAGGCGCCGACGAGGTCCTCGCCCCAGAAGAACGAGATCCATCCGGCAATCGCCAGGTAGGGGCCGAACGGAATCGGTGTTGCCCGGTCACGCCCCTGTGTCGCGAGCCAGATCGAGCCGATGATTGCGCCGACCAGCGAGGAGAGCAGGATCGTCGGCAGGATGCCGGTCAGACCCGCCCAAGCGCCGATGGCCGCAAGCAGCTTGAAGTCACCGTGGCCCATGCCTTCCTTACCGGTGATCTGCTTGAACAGCCACCACACGGTCCACAGGCTCAGGTAGCCGACGATCGCGCCGAGGAGGGCTGGCTTAGCGGGCATGTAAAGGTTGTCAGCCGCCGCGATGAGGCCAAGCCACATCAATGGCAACGTAAGCTGATCGGGCAGCAGCTGGGTGCGCACGTCGATGCCGGATAGCGCGATCAGGAACCCGGTGAACACCATCGCGCCGAAGCCCTGCCAGCCGAAGCCGAAGCGCCACACGCACGCGACGAACAGCAGCATCGTCAGCAGTTCGACGAGCGGATACTGCGCGGAGATCTTCGTCCCGCAAGCGCGGCATTTTCCGCGCAGTGCGAGCCAGGAGAACACCGGGATGTTCTCGTACCAGGCGAGCTGGTGCTTGCACTGAGGGCAGTGGGAGCGCTCGACGACAATGCCCGGGGGCGGCGGGTCGTACCCCTCCGGCTCCCCGAGCATCTCGCGGCTGTCGCGCCGCCACTCCCACTCCAGCCGCTTCGGCAGCCGGGAAATCACCACGTTGAGAAAGCTGCCGACGAGCAGCCCGAAACCGGCCGCGAGCGGGTACCCGAGGCCGGGATTGTGATCGAGGAATGCCATCGGCGGATTATGCCGTCAGACCACCGCGCCGAGTTTGAAGATCGGAAGGTACATGCCGATCACGAGGCCGCCGATCAACACGCCGAGCACCACCATGATCATCGGCTCGAGCAAACTCGACAGCGCATCGACCGCGTTGTTGACCTCCTGCTCGTAGAACTCCGCGACCTTGAACAGCATGGTATCGAGCGCGCCCGCCTCTTCGCCGATCGCGGTCATCTGCACCACCATGTGCGGAAACAGGTTGACCTGTTTCATCGCCATGTTGACTTGATAGCCGACTGCTACGTCGTCGCGGATGCGGTTTACGGCCTTCTCGTAGACCGTGCTGCCGGTTGCGCCGGCGACGGTATCCAAGGCCTCGACCAAAGGGACGCCAGCCTTGAACGTCACGCCGAGGGTCCGCGCGAAGCGCGCGATCGCCGAGTTATGGAGGATCTGCCCGATGACCGGCACCTTCAGCACGGTACGGTCCAGGAAGTGAGAGAACGCAAGCGATCGCTTCTTCGCCATGACGAACGCGACGCCGGCGCCAAACAGGCCCAGCAACATCACGAACCACCAGCTAATCATGAACTCGCTGAGCGCAATGATCATCAGCGTAAAGGCCGGCAGGTCCGCGCCAAAGCCAGTGAACACCGACTTGAACTGTGGCACCACGAAGATCAAAAGAATCGCGGAAACGATGAGCGCAACCGCAAGCACCGCGATTGGGTAGAACATCGCCTTCTTAATCTTGCCCTTGAGCGCTTCCAGGTTTTCCTTGTACGTGGCGACTGTGTCGAGAACAGTTTCCAGTACACCGGCCGACTCACCCGCACGCACCAGATTGCGGTAGAGCTCATCGAACTGCACCGGGTGTTTGCTCATTGCCTCATAGAGTGATGAGCCACCCTCGAGGTCACTGCGAACCGAATTCACGAGTTCCTTGAACTTCGCGTTTTTGTGACCGCTGCCGATGATCTCCAGCGAGCCGACGATTGGCACGCCCGACTTCATCATTGTCGCAAGCTGTCGGCTGAACACCGCGATTTCAAGCGGCGTGATGCGCTTGCCGGCGCCGCCGAACAAAGGCTTGGGCTTGATCTTGACGACTTTGGGCGTGATGCCCTGCCGGCGCAACTCGGCGCGCACCAAATTGGCGTTCTTCGCCGGCTGCTCGCCCTTCATGACGGTGCCGCGCTTGTCGGTGCCTTCCCATACGAAGACGGGCATGGCCTCTTCGCGGCGAGGGGCTCGGGGCTTGGCAACTGCTCGGATGGCGGCCATGAGTTAATCCTTGGTGACGCGGTTGATTTCTGCGAGGCTGGTTACGCCGTTTTTTGCCTTGAGCAGCGCCGATTGGCGCAGATCACGAATGCCGGACTGGCGGGCTGCCTGGGCAATCTGCATTGCGTTGCCCCCGTTGAGGACGATTGCCTGGATCTCGTCGGTCATCGGCATGACCTGGTAGATCCCGGTCCGGCCCTTGTAGCCTTCAGTGCATTCGGAACACCCGACGGCTTCGTAAAGCGTCACGCCCGCCGCGACCTCGGCTTCGGTGAAGCCTTCAGCTATCAGCGCCGCAGGCGGAAGCTTGACCGGGCGTTTGCAGTCATGCAGGCGTCGCGCGAGCCGTTGGGCGATCACGAGTGTCACCGACGAGGTGATGTTGTACGGCGCGATGCCCATATTCATCAGACGCGAGATCGTCTGCGGCGCGTCGTTCGTGTGGAGCGTCGACAACACGAGGTGACCTGTCTGCGCGGCTTTGATGGCAATTTCCGCAGTTTCCAGATCGCGGATTTCGCCCACCATCACCACGTCCGGGTCCTGCCGCAGAAAGCTGCGAAGCGCGGCGGCGAACGTCATGCCGCGCTTGTTGTTGACCTGCACCTGGTTAATGCCGGGCACCCGGATTTCGACAGGATCTTCCGCGGTTGAAATATTGCGCTCTTCCTCATTGAGGATGTTGAGGCCGGTATACAGCGAAACGGTCTTGCCCGAGCCCGTCGGGCCCGTAACCAGAATCATCCCGTACGGATTCGCGAGCGCCTTCTCGTACAGTGCCCGTTGGTCGTCCTCGTAACCGAGCTTGTCGATGCCGAGTTTCGCCGCTGATCCGTCGAGCACGCGCAGCACGATCTTCTCGCCGAACATCGTGGGCAGCGTGCTGACGCGAAAGTCGATCTGCTTCGTCTTGCTGATATTGAGCTTGATGCGCCCGTCCTGGGGGACGCGCTTCTCAGCAATATCGAGTTGCGCCATGACCTTTAGGCGGGCGGAGATCCGAGTGTTGAGTTTCTGCGGTGCCTTCGCGATCTGCTTCAGGATGCCGTCAATGCGCAGGCGCACCCGGAAATCCGTTTCATAAGGTTCAAAGTGGATGTCCGACGCACCGCGGCGTAGCGCATCGATCAAGACCTTATTGACGAACTTGACGACCGGTGTGTCGTCTGTCTTCGAGTCAATTCCGCCGTCGCTCGTGGCGCCGTCTTCGTCACCACCGCCGATGTCCAGATTTTCGAGACCATCGCCATCGGCGCTGGCGTCGCTGAACGTGTCAGTGTTCTCTTGCCACTTGTCGAGATAGCGGCGCAGGCTTTCCCGGTCGATCAGGATCGGCTCGACTGCGAGATTGGTGTGGAATTTGATCTCGTCGAGCGCCTGGGTGTTCGCCGGATCGTCGACGCCCACGAACAGCCGGTTGCCGCGCCGATACAGTGGCAGCACTTCGTGTTTGCGCAGCAGTTCTTCGCTGACGAGCTTGATCGCAGCCTGCGAAACGTCCATTGCAGCCGGGTCGAAAAGCGGTACGCCGAATTCGACCGAGTTCGCGGCGGCGAGCTGCCCGGCGGTCACAAGCTTCTTTTCGGCCAGATACAGTGCCAAAGGCTTGCGCTCGACGCTTGCCGCACTCATCGCGGCCCGTGCGGCCGTGTCGTCCAGGGCTCCATCGAGCACAAGACGGCGGGCAATGCCGGTGATTCCGACGAGGTTGGCGGTGGCGACAGCGGACATGGGCGTTCTCAGTGTTCCCCAGCGGGAATTTAGCGCAATCGCAACAATAAGTTGCGGGTAGCCCGCGATTGTGCGGTTTGTGTCACGGCTTGACGCTCTACGTCATTAGATTCGGGACGCTTGGCTCAACCGCCAGCGCCCTGTGAGCCGCCATCCGTTGTCGAAGTCGGGCGTAGACCGCCATAAAGGCTTTCGTACTCGGAAACGCAGGCGGACCATGACCACTGTAACGACAGCCCGTACGCCAAGGCGCGCGCCGCCCGAAGGCGCTCGGGGGACGCCGACAACTCGGCTATCGCCTGTCGCAGGCGGACCTCCGCACCCGGCCCCGAGAGGTCGACTTTGAACACGCATCGGGCATCAGACTTCGGAAAAGCATCGGCCACGTCGGTGCTTACGAGAACCGGTGTTCCGCACGCCAGTGCTTCTTGGACGACCAGCGGAAAACCTTCGCCGGTGCTTGGCAGCACTAACAGGTCGGCCTGCTGGTAAAGCGGGACGATCGCGGCAGCGCGCAGGTTCTCAGCCACTGTCGCGTTGCGCGGCAACCCGCCCCACGTGCGCGGGCTAAGCGGGCCGTGCCCCACGAATGTCCATCGCGTCCCGGGCAAGTCCACGCAGGACTCGAGCAGGCGGATGCCCTTTTTCGCAACGAAGCGCCCGACAAAAAGGAGGGAGACTGTGCCCGCGGCTGAGTCGTCAGCTGGACGTGGCATATATAACTCGTGGTCGACGCCGTTCGGCACTAGCCGGGGTGCACGCCGAAATTTCACGAAGTCTTGGAAGTAGTTCATTACCGGGCGCCCGACAAAAACGACTCGGTCGGCCTGCTGGAGGGCCCAACGTCCCACGGATCGATTGAGAGCTGACAGCAGCGTGCGGGCACGCTGTGAGGCAAAAGGGATCAGGCCGATGTGCTGGGTCACAAGTACGGGTCGGCGCACCAGCTTGGCGACCGCGATCGCGGCCAGAGATGGCAAATACAGCGCGTCGTGTACGTGGACTACGTCCGATTGACGCACTTCCCGAGCCAGCCGCCACAAGCTGGCAGGTGACCACACCGGCAGCGGCAGGCCGAGGCGGCTTTCCGTCAGATCGAACGAACGAGCGGGAATAATGGTTACCCCGTCGGCAGATGCCGGCCACTCGCAGCGCGGTCCCCCGGCCATCCAGCGCACGGCCGCGCCTCGCGCGGCCAAACCTGCGGCGAGCCGACCTGCGACGACTTCAATTCCGCCCCCGTGGGCTGGATAGAAGGCAGTGACTTGCAATATGCGCAGAGGTCGAGATTCGGGGGGCAGGGTACGGCCAAACGTAAAGCCAGAGTGCGCAGTAAAGTTTGCAACCGCCAGCAAAGCCGTGACCGCCAGACTCGCGAGTAGGTAGTTCAGCTCCAGGTGGCTGACGGCTACATACATGAGCGCCAAGTTGACCAGCAGACTTGTGGCCATGACGCCGTAATACCGCGCCACCTCGCGGGTTGAAACTGTCCGGCCCATTCGAAAACTGTAGGCCTTGTTCAGCCGGTAGCCAACGAAGTTCAGAATGAAGAAAGACAGCGTGCAGGCGAGCAGATAGGGCACTCGCAGGCCCGACACCAGGACGAAAAGGAGCGCCAGGTTCAGCGCCGTCATGCCACCGCCAACCACAATGAAGCGAGCGAACCGAGCGACTCCCCGGCCGGCGGTAGAGCGACTCAACGTCGCCGCGCTTCGATCAGCATGCATGCGAAGGGTCCCGCTCCGTCGACCGCACTCATGGGGAGGCTCGAAAACGCAGTGCGGGATATCGATGCTGCCAAGGCCCCGGCCGGGCCCGGCCGCTCGCCCCGCAACCGCAGCATGCGCTGCAATTCGATTGGACGTTTGCGTCGGCCCGACAGCAAATGCAGCGCGCCGCCAGTAAATGCGGACATCAACTCCCAGCGCCGAAGTTGGCGTTGGGATAGATACTCGACGACGCCGACCAGCTCGAGGCCGACCGCACTGAGATGGCTACGCCAAGTGTCCGGACTCCAGTAGCGCACATGCGCGCACCGAGCGTCGATCTGCGCGCAGTATTTCTTTTTGTCCCCGCCCATCCATGGTCCGCGCAGGAGCGCGTGAAAATGGGGCCCAGGCACCGTGGCGATGAACTGGCCGTCAGGGCGAAGGAGACGCGCGGCTTCCATCAACACCTCGTCGACGGAGGGAATGTGTTCCAGGACGGAATTCGAGAACACAAAGTCGAACGAGGCGTCGGGCTCAGGCACGGCAGTGGCCGAGCACGTGTGCACCGCCTCGTAACGCCCGCCGTGTTCCGCCAGAGCGGTTTCCTCGGGATCGAGGTCTACACCGACCCAGCGTCGCCCGCCGTCCGATGCACGATCGACGATCGCAGTCAGCTTGCCGTCTCCGCATCCCAAATCCAGCCCCCGGCCACTTGGCAAACCGTGACGGATCACCGCGTCAAGCTCCACGGCCCTCCAGTAATTGGTGGCGGGCTGAAATGGCGCGGTCGTGACCAGTGCGTCGAAGAGGTGGCGCGGATGGGTCATGTTCGTAGCCTCAGGCGATGCCAGCTTCGTTCAGAACAGCAAACTGCATGCGGAGCACCTCGAGCGCATCATCCGCGGAGATTTCGGCCGCTGCTTCCCCGGTCTTGATCGCGCGACCAAATCGATCGAACACGGTTTCGTTCCCGTAGAGCAGGCGCCCTGTGAGATGGCGTGGGCCATTGCTCAGGTGCTGTATCCAGTGCATCGCGGTGGCCCGCCATGAGGTGCGCAGCACGGTGCGTGTGACATGAGCGCCATCGTTCGGCAGGTGAAGATAGATATTTCGGAACACATCGACGATGCCGGCGCCTGCGTCGCCGAGCACGGCAACGTGCCATTCGCTAAGCGGTGCCTCGAACCGGCACGCGACAGTGACCGGAATCTCGCCGGCCTGAGTCGTCGCGCGAAAAGAGGCGTCAATGCTGGCTGGGGTGCGCAGTCCTAGGGTGCTGGGGCAAACATCCACGTGCGCTAGGCTCAGTGGCCCAGGCGACAGCCGGCGGATGAGGTAGAGCAGATGAGGGCTCTCGTCAAAGAACAGTCCGCCCGGCAGCTGTTCGTACCACGATGGCAGCCGACGCCGGGGGTTACCCCATTGGGTTGCCACGATCGAACGCACCGTGCCGATGCGGCCGAGGGCTATGTCATGCTCGAGCCGCTGCACGGCGGACGCGAATTGAAAGTTGTGGACGATCGCGAGCGATCGTTTCATTCGCGCCGACAGCGCCACCAGCTCCTCACCTTCGGCGACGCTGGTGGCGAATGGCTTCTCAGTGATGACGTGCCGGCCGCGCGCTAGCGCATCGCGGATCAGTGCGTGATGGGACATCGGGGCCGTGACCACGTCGATTGCTTGGACTTGGTCGACCCACTCGATGCCGTCGATATCCGAGGCGGTCGACCACGGAACCCCTAGGCGCGTTCCCCATTCACGGGCGAGTGCCTCGTTTAGATCTGCCACGCCGGCGATGCGGAAATGCGGGCTGCGCTTGAGCGCAGGGATATGCCGGTGCGTGCTGACCCACCCGAGCCCCACGAGCCCAATATCGATCTTGTTGCTCATTGCAATTCCTGATCAAGCACCGTCATCCCTCGCTTTGTACGGCGCCCGCCCAAGCGCAGCGGCAGGCGCAGGGCTTCAAGGAAGAAGCCCGCAAGGAACAGCTCCCCGGCCAGCGCCAGCGACGTGACCGAGGGGATCACCGAGCGCATGGTGATTTCAGGGGACAGTGCGCCAAAACCGGTCTCCGACCATGCACCAATGGCTTGGAACGCCAAGCCAATGCCGAGCACGAACAAGGCCACAGCCAAGGCGAGTGCGCGCTCGAGCGTGAGGTGTGCCAGCCACCGCTCCCGCCGCGGATCCTCGGGCAGCCATCCACTGCGAATTCCCATGAGTTTGGTGAACACAGCGAAGAACACCATTTGAAATCCGAGCAGCACTGCACCGCCAGCGTAGGCGAGGGTATGGATATCGAAACCCACCGTGCCGATCTGCACCGGACGCAAGGCAATCACGCACATCGCCAGCGAGCCTGCGCCCAGCAGCGCCAGCCCGGGCAGCAAAAACAGCCAGCGTGGGCTGAAAAGCAACAGGAACTTCAAGTGGCGCCAACCGTCGCGCCACGTGCGCAGATGCGGCGGCCTTGAGCGGCCATCAGGCGAAAGCGTTACGGGAACCTGCGCAATGCGCAGGTCATGCAACGCGCTCTTCACCACCATCTCACTCGCGAACTCCATGCCATCTGTGGACAGCTCGAGGCTGCGCATTGCCTCGCGGCAGAAGCCCCTGAGCCCGCAATGGAAGTCACGGATTGGCACGCGGAAGAACAGGCGCCCCACGAAGCTCAACACCGGATTGCCCAGATAACGATGCAGCCACGGCATGGCGCCCTGCCGGATGCCGCCCGCGAAGCGGTCACCCATGACGAGTTCATTGCCTTCACGAAGTCGCCCGAGCACGCCGTCTAGCGCACCGAAGTCATAGCTGTCGTCCGCATCGCCCATGATGACGTAACGCCCACGCGCGGCTGCGATGCCTCCTTTCAGCGCGGCGCCATAGCCCCGGCCGGGCACGGCAATCACGCGTGCGCCCGCCTGCTCGGCCAGCGTCTGCGAGCCGTCCGTTGAGCCGTTATCGGCCACCAGGACTTCGCCCTCGACCGCCCGCCGGCGCAGAAACGCGTGCGCCTTGCCGACGCATGTCGCGACGGTCTCCGCCTCGTTGAGGCAGGGCATCAGAATCGTCAGTTCCACATGCATTCCAGCGACTAGTCCGGCGTGGTCAGGAGCCACCGCGTGCAGTGGAGGTTGCCCCCACCCCCGGCGACCTCCTCCATTGTGCCTATATAGCGTACGTTCAGTGCTCGCTCGCGTGTAATCCGAACACCCTTTTCTTCGGATACGGTCACTATCACATCTGAGTTTGGGTATAGGCGCTCCCACGCCCCCCCCATTTGTTCGGTTACAAACGGCCGGGGTCCGTAGACTTGCGGACACTCCGTTTCGAGCCGCGCGAAAATTGCGTCCGCCATGCGGTCAAGACGAGTCTCGGTCTTGGGCGGAACGGGTTGCGACCGCAGAGCACAGCTGAACCACGCACGGTCCGGGCCGGTTCCCTGGCGCGTGTGAAGGAGCCAGTATGTTGATGCCTTCTGGGCAGTGCCTGCCTCGTAGCGGACGCGCAGGCAGTCGTTCCAGTCGACCGCAAAGCCGAAGCGACTGAATAGATGGCTGATTACGGCACGCAGACGCGGTGCGTCGTCATCGCGAGTTGAGAAGGCGGGCAGGAGGACCCGAGTCCTGCCTTCCCACTTCGCAAAGCGCAGGCGAAGCTCGTTGCCAATCGGGCCTTCCATCGGCAGCGACAGCTGGCCGATCGGGTTGATCAGCGCCCCCGCTGGGTGGAAATACGCGGCGATCGACGCATTGGTTTGAACGCCGCTCACCGTGAGGTGGAGGAACGGCTCGTTCCGCAGTCGGGGTGGAACACGAACGTCGACGTAGGGGCCGCCAGTCCACGGGGTCGGCGTCGAGCGAAAGTCCTCCCCGGACAGGAAGTAGGCCGGTTGCAGGATCAGCACAACCAGGACGGTCATCCGCGCCAGCCGTCCCGGAAGGAAAAGGTATGCGAGACGAGCCACCCAGACGCCCGTCAGCATCAGCAGGGCAATCGCATAGCGGCCGTTACCGGAGGTCGCCATCCACGCCACGTAAGCTGTGATCGAGAACACTGCCAAGTCGGTGTCTGTCGACGTCCACGAAGACCCGGTTGGGTCTGCGCCACCCGTTCGGAAGCGCCTGACGATCGCCAAAACAAGCCCGACGGTCGCGACGGTCAGCGCGAGCGCAGGGCGCAGATCCGGTGCGAACGCTTCCTGATAGACGTATCGCTTCATCTGCACCATCTCGAACGGCCGCGTAAGCCATTCGGACAACGTTGCTGGGATAAAGCGCTGCGCCAACAGCGGTTGCGCCGGAGCATAGGGCGACTGGAACACGTTGTTGAAGAGCGGAAACACCGGGTTACCGAACTCCTGCCAGAGGAAGCCGCTGTACCACCCCATCCCGGCAACAATGCCAACGGCCCCCCCGAGCCCGCAATGCGCAAGACCCGTCCAATGCCGACGGCCTTGGGCCACCTGCACCAGGGTCGCTGCCGCCGCCGCGATGACGAAAGCGGCATTGCTCTGCTTGATCGAGAACGCAAGACCGAGCAGAACGCCAGCTATCAGCGCGTTGCGCCTGGAGCCGGAGAATGTAGTGATCAGCAAGAGCGCTGCGATCGTCAGCGCGGCGGACAAGGGGTCGGTGGACGTCGTGCCGGCTGCGATCAGGAAGACGGGGGTGATCCATGCCAGGGCGGTGGCCGCTGCTACCCAAGCACGCTCCTGTGGCTGGCTGCGCCACAGGCGAGCCGCGATGACGGCCGTGAACACAGCGGCTAACGCATGCAGCAGCGCAAGACCCAGCCCGATCATCCAGTCCGGCCAGCCTGTTTTGATCATGAGGTAGGGCGGGATGTAGCCGAGCGGATTTTGGTAGCTCTGGGTGCCGGCGCCGAAGAAGTCGGATTCAATACGGCCCGTGAGCCACGCGAACGGCAGATACAGGTGATGGTTGAGGAAATCCCAGCCTGCGTCCTTGCCTGCAAGCCAGGTCCAGACAACGGTCGCGAACGCGGCAGCCAACGAAGGCAGCGTCCAACTCCGACTGAAGCGGCGCTCTACATGTTCGCGGGTGGTCTCGTTCGTAGGTGATTCTCGATGCATTCCGATTGCGTCTGTGTTGGGCCGGATATTGTCCGCGAGCGTGGCGGGCGGGCAAAAAAAACCCCGGCCGAGGCCGGGGTTTTTGGGTGCAGCAAGAAGCAATTACTGGCGGCAGGAGCCCGGCAGGTACTTCGCCGGCATGCCATTGGTCGCGCCCGGACCGCAGCGGAACTCGGTGACCTGCTGGCCAACGTTCGTCGAGCTCGCAGCGTTCGCGCCCACATAAGGCACCAGTCGGATCGTGCGGCCCGCGGCTTCAGTCGGCAGAGTGCTCGTCGTGCCTGCAGTTGTCACGGTGATTACGCCGGCTGCATCCGTGGCCACCGAGGCCACGTACTTGGTGCCAGCCGTGCTTTCACAGCCCCACTGGTTGGCCGAAGGAAGCGCGGTCGAAGTCTGGTAAACCTCCGCGACGGTCGTACGGCACTGGCTGGCCGCGAGGATCGCTTCGGAGACCTTGGCCTTGACCGTGTAATCCTGATACGCCGGAAGCGCGATCGCGGCCAGGATGCCGATGATCGCAACGACGATCATCAGTTCGATGAGGGTAAAGCCCTGCTGCTTCTTCATGGTGTATCCCCTAGAGGTGGTTTTTTCACGTGCCTGCGGAGCCGGTCCCCGGTCCTTCGGCTGCCGTGCAACGCTGCACGTGCACTGAAAGCATACGCAGAAGACGTGCCAATGCACGGCTTCAGGCAGCGGATCATGCAAAGTGAAACTGCAATCACGGTTGCGACCGGTGCCGGCCGCTGCGCGTGACGCCTTATGTCAGCCGATCGCAGTGAGAGTGACGCAATGCGTCAGGTTTGCGAGGGCGCTTGGTGATAACTACGACGCGCCGCTAGACAGTCAAACAGAAGTTACTGCGACCGTGTTCTCATTTCTTCGATAGTGCACGGCTGAAGCGCTTCCGCCGGCATCTCGCTCGAGTGCAGCGCCAACCGACTGCGCGCGTTCTCAATCGCACGCGTGCGTTAGAGCACGCGCGCCGTCTCCCCGCCAACGATGACCACATCGGCCGATCGACGCGCAAACAGGCCGACGGCGACGACGCCAGGAATCTGGTTGAGTGTGGTTTCGAGCGCGACGGGATCAGTGATCGACAGCCCATGCACGTCTAGGATTGCGTTGCCATTGTCGGTCACCACCCCGCGGCCTTCCGCGTCCTGACGCCACACCGGCTGCGCCTGCGTGAGCGCGAGGATTTCGCGCGCGACCAGGCTGCGTGCCATCGGGATCACCTCGACCGGCAGCGGAAAGCGGCCGAGCACGTCGACCTGTTTCGCGGGGTCGACGATGCAGACGAACTTCGCGCTCGCCTCGGCAATGATCTTCTCGCGCGTGAGCGCGGCGCCGCCGCCTTTGATCAGTCGCTTGTGCGGATCGCATTCGTCGGCGCCGTCGACATACAGCGAGAGCGGGCCGGTGCTGTTGAGATCGAGCACGTCGATGCCGAGCGCTTTCAGGCGCTGCGTGCTCTGCTCGGAACTCGACACGGCGCCTTGGATGCGATCGCGCATGCGGCCCAGGGCGTCGATGAAGTACGCGACGGTCGAGCCCGTGCCGACGCCGACGATCATGCCGTCTTCGACGTATTCGATGGCTTTTTCAGCGGCCTGGCGCTTGGCTTCGGTCACGGCGGCGTTCCTGTCATTCGAGGGAGAGAAGGTGGCGCCACTGCGCCGCGGACACGGGCAATACCGACAAGCGCGTGCCCCGCCGGATGAGCGGGAACTCTTCGCCGAGATCATCGGCGTGTGCCTTGATCTCGTCGAGCGTGATCGTGCGCTTGAAGCGGCGCTCGAATGCGACGTCGACGAGGTGCCAGCGCGGTTGCTCATGCGTGGCTTTCGGGTCGAAGTAGCCGGAGTCCCGATCGAACTGTGTGGGATCCGGGTACGCCGTGCTTGCGACGGTGGCGGTGCCCACGATGCCGGGCGGCGCGGTGTTGGAGTGGTAGAACAGCACGCCGTCGCCGACCTGCATGCCGTCCCGCATGAAATTGCGCGCCTGGTAGTTGCGCACGCCGGTCCACGGCTCCGTGCCCACGCGTTCGAGATCGTCGATCGAGAATGCGTCGGGTTCGGACTTCATGAGCCAGTATCGGCGGCGTGCAGTCATGCGGGGCGGCAGCTGAAGGTCGTGGTCGGCGTACACACCGCATCGAGCGGGACGTCCCACGCAGCAGCGTCGAGTTCGGGGACGCGTTGCTCGTCGAACGCCGCACCCACCAGGTACGGCGGCGCAGGGGCGTCGTGGCGAAACGCAAGCGTGCGATCGTACCAGCCGCCGCCCATGCCGAGCCGGTGGCCGCTTGCGTCGAAGCCCACGAGCGGCATGACGATGAGCGCAAGGTCGGCGGCGTCGAGCAACGACGATGGCGCAACGTCAGGCTCCGGAATCCCGTAGCGATTCGTCACCAACGCATCGCCGAAGCGCCACGGCGCAAATTTCAGCGTGCCCGGCTGCAGCACAGGCAAACAGTAAACGCAGTCCCGGGGCAGGCGTGTTTGCCAGACGTGCAGTGCGATTTCGCCGTCGAGCGCCCAATAACCGGCCACGTAACCCGTGGTTGGGGCGAACGCCAAGTCAAACAGCCGCGCGGCAAGCGCGTCGGCGGCAGCAATGCGTTGCGGGGCAGGGATGGCGCGGCGGCGGGCGCGCAACTCGGTGCGCAGGGCGGCGCGATCGGTCGTCATGCAGGGGCGGTGGGTTCGCGATGGGACGGGCCACGCGCAACGCGTCGCCGCGGCGACCAGGCGCCGCAGCGCGATCGGAAAAAGAAGTCCTCCACCGTGGCGATGCGTGCGAAACGACCTTGAACCCGGGGTTCAAGTGGGAGCGCTGGGACGCCTTCGGGCGTTCCGCTCGAAGGCGGACTTGCACTCCAGGCGTCCGTCGCACACCCGCGGTCGTAATTAAGGGACAAGGCGAATGTTTTGCACGCCGTCGCTCACAGCAGAGGACGTGGGGCGAGTATACGCCCGGCACGCCGGGGCACGAAGCCGCCCGTCGTCACAAGTCGGTCGAGATTCATCAGCGTGTGCGACGCGTCAGCGTCAACGCGTCGCGCTGTCGAGCAGGCCGTCTAACCGCTGGTTGAGATCCGCGAGGGACCGCGACAGCGCGCGGTCGCGAGACGCAGCCTCATGGCGCAGCTGCTGCAATTCATGCGCGAAGTTCAGCGCTGCGAGCACCGCGACGCGGTCGAGCGCCGCCATGCGGTTGGTGCCCCGGATTTCCCGCATCTTTGTGTCGAGCAAGCGTGCGGCGGCGACGAGACTGTCGCGCTCGTCGGGCGTGCACCCGACGGTGTATTCGCGGTCGAGCAGGCGGATGCTGACGGGCTCGGGCGTCGGACGGGTCACGTGTGCTGCTCCAGCGACTTCAGTCGCGCGATCATCGCCTCTACCCGAACGCGCGCCTGCTCGTTTTTCGCGAGCAGCGCAGCGCGCTCGGTCGCGAGTTGCTCCTGCTGCTGGCGCAGGCTCCGATTTTCGTCGTTGAGCCGCCGCACGCGCTCGGCGAGCGTGTCAACGCGGTCCACCAGGTGTTGCAGCTGCGCGGCGAGGTCGGCGTCCATGCGCCGCACGATAGCAGGGCGCGGGGGGCGGTCAAGGCGGGACTGGGGTATTGCCGAGGTGCGGCACCCAGCCCTGGATGAACGCAATACAGGCGTCGGCCTCGAGCGGGCGCGAGAACCAGAAACCCTGCACTTCATCGCATTCGTGGTCGCTCAGGAACTGCATCTGCGCTGGCGTCTCGACGCCCTCGGCAATCACGGTCAGGCCCAGCGAGTGCGCCATCGTGATGACCGTGCTCGTGATCGCTTCATCTTCGGCATCGTGGGTGATGTCGCCGATGAACTCCTTGTCGATCTTGAGCGCGGTAATCGGCAGTCGCTTGAGGTAAGCGAGTGACGAGTAGCCCGTGCCGAAGTCGTCGATCGCCAGGCCGACGCCGAGGCCGCGGAACGCCTGCAGCGTGTCCGACGTGGCCTGCGCGTTCGCCATGAGGACGGTCTCGGTGAGCTCGAGGTCCAGGCAGTGCGGGGGCACACCGGTCTCTTCGAGCACGCGTGCGACGACGTGCGGCAGGTCGCCGCGCAGCAGCTGCAGTGCCGACACGTTGACCGCCATCGCCAGCTCTTCGACGCCGCGCGTGCGCCAGCCTTGCAGCGTGCGACAGGCCTCGCGCAGCACCCACTCGCCGATCTCGAGGATGAGTCCGCTTTCCTCGGCGATGGGAATGAACTGCGCAGGCGGGATGTCGCCGAGCTCGGGGCTGTTCCAGCGCAGCAGTGCCTCGACTCCGGTGACGCGTCGATCGAGCAGCGAGAGCCTGGGCTGGAACACGAGGCGCAGCTCGCCGCGGTCGAGCACTTTGCGCAGCGCGCCGGAGATCGTCGCGCGGCGGCGGATCTCGGCGTCCATGCCGTCGTGGTAGCGCATGAACGTGCGGCGGCCGTTCGCTTTCGCCTTGTACATCGCCGTGTCGGCGTGCTTGAGCAGATCCGTCGGCACCAGCGCATGGTCGGGATACATCGCGATGCCGATCGACGGCGAGATCGCGAGGTCGTGCCGGTCGTCGACGTCGAGCGGCGCGCCGAACGCGCGGATGATGTCGCGCGCGATCTGTTCGGCGTCCTCGGCGGTCGCAATGCGCTCGAGCACCACGGTGAACTCGTCGCCGCCAAGCCGCGCCACCGTGTGCTGAGGCCCGACGGTCTGCTGCAGGCGCGAGGCCGCGGCGCGCAGGATGCGGTCGCCGGTGGCGTGGCCGAGCGAATCGTTGATGTCCTTGAAGCGATCGAGGTCGAGGAAGAGCACCGCGATCTTCGAATCGTGGCGGCGCGCCCGCACGATCGCGCGCGACAGGCGCTCCGAGAGCAGCGTGCGGTTCGGCAGGCTCGTGAGCGTGTCGTAGTTCGCGAGGTAACGCAGCTCCTGCTCGGTGCGCTTCTGGTCGGTGATGTCGCTGAGCACGGCGACATAGAGGTCACGGGTTTCGCCGCTGTCTTCGACTGCGCTGGCCTGCAGCCAGCACAGGAACTCGCTGCCGTCGTTGCGTTGCTGCCACAACTCGCCCGACCACCGGCCCGTGTGCTCGAGCTCGACGCGCATCTGCCGGTACAAGTCGGCATCGTGCTGCGGGCTGTCGAGCACGCGCGTCGGTCGGCCGATCACCTCGGTCTCGGTATAGCCGGTCATGCGCGCGAACGCGGGATTGACTGCCACGAACGTGAAATCGCGGTCGAACACGGCGACCGCCTCGGCCATGCTGCGAAGTACTTCGCTCGCCACGCGGCGCTCGCGCTCAGCGTTGCGGCTGGCGGTGATGTCGCGTGCAGTCCCGGACACGCGCAGAGCTTGGCCGTTGGCGTCGCGCTCGACGACCCGACCGCGCGCGCGCACCCAGGCCCAGCGTCCGGGCGCGATCCGGATCCGATGCTCGGACAGGAACAGCGCCGCCTGGCCGCGCAGGTGACGGCGCAGCTGGTCGAGAACGCGCGGCAGGTCTTCCGGGTGGATCTCGTGGTTCGCCTCCACCTGCGTCTGCACGCCGAAGCCGGGCGTGGCGCCCAACTCCTCGTCGACCTGCATGCGATGCAGCATGCGGCTGGCGAGGTCGAAGTCCCAGAACTGCTCGCCGGAGGCCCACAGTGCAAGCTTGAGGCGCTCCTCACGCTCGCGGATCTGTTCGAAATAGCCGCGCTCCTGCTGCCGGCGCAGCCGCCACCACCATGCGAGTGCGGCCAGTACTGCGAGCACGAACGCAGCCGCGGCCGCGAGCGCGAGTGGGTGGCGCCACAGCGGTGCGGCGACATGCACCGGCACGTTCAGTTCCTGGGCGCTCCAACCGCGGCCCGGGCTGCCGGCCTGGGCGCGGAACACGTAGTCGCCTGGCGGCAGACGCGTGTAGGTGATGTCCTGCTGGGTGCCGTTGTCGATCCAGCCGCGGTCGAAGCCTTCGAGTCGATAGCGGTAATGCGGTCGTGCACCCGGGGCGTAATCGAGCGCGCCGATGCGAAGCCGCAGGAGGTCGGCCGAGGCCGGCACGTCGATACGTTCAGGACGCCAGAACACGCCGCTGTCGTCGGGGGCATCGGCATCGATGCGCGCAGACAGCAGCCGCACGGGCGGCGCGTAGGCGGTGTCGTGCAGGCGCGCGGGATCGAACAGGTTCAGGCCGTTGACGCCGCCGAACGCGAGGCGCCCGTCGGCGAGTGCGGCGACCGCGCCGCCGTTGAATTCCAGGTCCTGCAGCCCGTCGGCGACCCCGTAGGCGCGGCTGTGCCCGGTGCGCGGGTTGAAGCGCACGATGCCGTTGTCGGTGCCGAGCCAGAACTGGCCCGCGGGGCGCTCGGCGATCGTGTACACGGCCGGCACATCGCCGTTGTCCAGGCGTTCGGCCAGCGGGTGCTCGAACGCGACCGCCGTGCCGCCGTCCGGGTGCGGTCGCTCGATCACGCGGCTCAGCCCTGCGTGCGTGCCGACCCAGATCGCCCCCGACGCGTCCTGGTGCAAGGCGCGCACGATGTTGCCGGGCAGGCTGCTGGCGTCGCCTGGCGAATGACGGAACGAGGCAAGCGTGCCGCGTGTGGGGTCGAGCCGCGCGAGACCGTCGCCGGTGCCTATCCACAGCCGCCCCTGTCGATCTTGCAGGAGGGCGAACACGGTCGGGTGCGGCAGGGAGCCGGATTCGCCGGCGCGATGCGGGTAGCGCACGAGCGCGCCGTTGCCCGGCCGGTAGTGCATCAGGCCGTGTCCGCTCGTGCCCAGCCACAAGGAGCCATCGCGATCGACGAGCAGGCTGCGCAGTGCAACGTTGGGCTGCCCGGGCAAGGCGACGGGTTGCACGCGCATCGCTGCGGTGTCGAGCCGCAGCAGTCCGTCGCTGGTCCCCAACCAGAACGCGCGCTCGCCGGCGTCGCCGATCGCCTGCACCCGGGCGCGGGGGCTGTTCGCGCCCGGCGCTGCGGGCGGCAGCAGTGCGCTGCGATCGGTAAAGCGGTCGGAGGCGGGCTCGTACTGCAGCAGGCGCGCGGTGTCGGTCCCGATCCACAGGCTGCCGTCGTCGTCCTGCGCAATCGCCCGCACGCTGTCGCCGCCGTGGTCGGCCGCGCGGGGCTGCGGTTCGACCACGTGGTTGAACCGCGTGCCGCGTGTGTCGGTGAGCGCCACGCCGCGGAATGTCCCGCCGGCCCAGAGCATACCGCCTGCGTCGACGAGCAGCGTCTGCACCGTGTCCTCCGGCAGCGGCGTCGCCGCGTCGGGGTCGTGCCGCAGCGCCTTCGTCGCGCCCGTTTGCGGGTCGAACCGCCGCAGGCCGCGCCCGAACACGGCGAGCCACAGCGCGCCGTCGGGCGCTTGCACGATCGAGCGGACATCGCCGCCGTCATCGGCAGACGCGCGCGTCGGCCATGCGCGCGCAGGCGCCATGGCCCCCGGTGGAAGCCGCTCGACCCCGTCCAGTCGCCCGATCCACAGCGTGCCCGCCGGGTCGAGGTGCAGGCTGCGAACCGGCTCGGCGGCACCGATGCGACGGGCCTGGCCGTCGGCCGTCACGCGATACAGCCCTTGCGAGGTCCCGAACCACACACCGTCGCGTGCACGCACGAGTCGCTGCGCGGGCATCACGCCCTCGGGGCGTTCGTCCAGCGTGAGCACCGTGCGCGAGCGACCCGTGCGCGGGTCGAGCCGCTGCAGCCCCGCAGGCGTACCGACCCATACGGCGTCGCCCTGCGCCAGGACCGCACGCACCTGGCGATCGCCCGGGGCCGCGTCGCGCCCGGGCGCGTAGCGGCGAATCGCACCGCTGGCCGGGTCGAGGCGTGCGACGTACTGCGCGTTCGTGCCGATCCACAGCGCGCCGTCGGGGCCGATCGACAGCGCTTTGATGTAGCTGTCGGGCAGCGTGGCCGGGTCGCGAGGGTCGTGGCGGAAGCTCGCGTAGCGGCTGCCGTCGAAGCGGTGCAGGCCGCCCTGCGTGCCGACCCAGACGAAGCCCTGCGGATCCTGCACCATCGCGGTGACGGAGTTCTGGCGCAGGCCGTGCTCGCGGCCGAGGCGGCTGAAATAGAAATCGCGCGGCGACGCGTGCGCGGCCGGCACCGCGATCGGCGACGAAGCGACCGGCGACGAAAGCAACGCGGCAAACAGGCTCAGCGCGCAGGCGAGGGCAGGAAACGGACGCATTGCCACCGGGGCGCTTCAGATGGAACGAGTGTGTCGCGGCAACGGCGATGGGGCAACCACCGGGCGTCGACCGGCTCCGCGTACACTTCGCACATCCCCCAAGCCGTTCCTGCCGTGCACCACGACGCATCTTCTTCCGCGGGCCCGCTGCCTCCGCTGTCTGCAGTCGAGGCCGAAATCGCCCGGCTCTCGCTCGCGACGCCCGCTTCCGAGCTGCACGGCGCGCTGTGCGGCTGGCTCGCCGGCGGCGGCGCCGACGTACGCGAGTGGCCGGCGCGTGTGCTCGTCGACGATGCCGTGCCGGCGCCGGCGGCCGAGAGCGCGCTCGATGAGCTGCGGCGCGTGAGCGTCGCCCAGCTCGGCGATCGCAGCTTCGAGTTCGACCTGCTGCTGCCGACCGAGCCCGCATCGCTCGCCGAGCGCAGTGGCGCGCTGTTCGACTGGTGCCGCGGCTTCGTCGGCGCGTTCGGCCTGGCCGCCGGCGCCGTGCGGACGCTGTCGGAAGAAAGCCGCGAGGCACTGGCCGACCTCGCCAAGCTTGCGGCCGCGCAGCCCCAGGACGAGGGCGACGAAGAGGACGAGCAGGCGCTCGTGGAGATCGAAGAGTTCGTGCGCGTCGCCGCGCTGCTGCTGCACGGCGACTGCGTGCTGGCCGCACGGCACCGCCAGAGCTTCAACTGATGGCCTCCGCCAGTGGCGTGCCGGCCGCGAACCACGCGCGCCGGCGCAAGCAGCTCATGCGACTCGTCGGCGACGACGCGATCGTGATCATCCCGACGGCGCCCGAGCGCGTGCGCAGCCGCGACACGCATTACCCGTACCGCCCGGACTCTGACCTCTGGTACCTCACGGGCTTTCCGGAGCCCGAGGCCGTGCTCGTGCTCGTGCCCGGCCGCGCGCACGGTGAGGCGTTGCTGTTCTGCCGCGAGCGCGATCCCGAGCGCGAAGGTTGGGACGGCCCGCGCTTTGGTCCGGAAGGTGCGGTCGAAGCATTCGGGCTGGATGACGCGTATCCGATTGAGGACCTCGACGACATCCTGCCCGGCCTGCTCGAAGGCCGCTCGCGCGTGTACTACCACTTCGGGCGCGACCAGGAATTCGACCTCAAGCTGATCGGCTGGCTCAACCGCGTGCGCGCGCTCGTGCGCCACGGCGCGCAGCCGCCGCACGAGTTCCTCGAGCTCGGCCACGTGCTCGACGAACTGCGCCTGTTCAAGGACGCGGCCGAGATCAAGCTCATGCAGCGCGCCGCGGACATCTCCGTGCTCGCGCACGAGGCGGCGATGCGTGCGGCCCGCCCGGGTGTGCGTGAGTTCGAGCTGCAGGCGACGGTCGAGTACGTGTTCCGCATGCACGACGCCGTCCCCGCCTACGGCAGCATCGTCGGCGCCGGCGCAAACGGCTGCGTGCTGCACTACCACGCGAACAACGCAGTCGTACGCGATCGCGAACTCGTGCTGATCGACGCCGGCGCTGAATACCGCGGTTACGCGGCGGACATCACCCGCACGTTCCCCGTCAACGGCCGCTACTCGAAGGAGCAGCGGTTGCTGCACGAACTGGTGCTTGCCGCGCAGGCCGCCGCGCTCGCGCAGGCGCGGCCGGGCGTCGCGTACGAGGCCGGGCACAACGCGGCGGTGCACACCCTCACCGAAGGGCTGTTGCAGCTGGGTCTGCTCAAGGGCCGGCTCGAGAAGAACGTCGCCGACGGGCATTACAAGCGCTTCTATCGACACAAAACCGGACATTGGATCGGGCTCGACGTGCACGATGTCGGCGAATACCGCTTGGACGGCCAGTCCCGGCTGCTCGAGCCGGGCATGGTGTTCACGATCGAGCCCGGGCTCTACATTTCGGCCGACGACGCCAGCGTTGCGGCGAAGTGGCGTGGCATCGGGATCCGCATCGAGGACGATGTGCTGGTCACGAAGGACGGCCACCGCGTGCTGACCGCGGCGCTGGCACGCAGCGCGGACGAGATCGAGACGCTGATGGCGGCGCGCTGAGGCCGCTGCCCGGATCAAGGAAGACATTGATGCGAAACACGGTATGGAGCGCCAGCGTGGGCGCGGCCCTGCTGATGGCCGTGCTTGCAGTGCCGGCCGCTGCGAGTGACGCGGAACCTTCGGCTCCAGTGGCCGAAGCAGGGCCGGACTCGCGCGCGTCGCCAAGCGCGGAGGCCACGCAGGCCCTGTTCCGTGCCGATGCGCCGCCACCGCAGCGTGCGGATGCGCGCCGACAGACGATCGAAGCGGCGATGAAGGGCGACGGCGCGGCCGCGTTCCGGCTCGGCGCGTTGTTCCGGCTCGGCATGGAGCATCCGGCGCAAGCGGTCGAGCGTGATCTCGACACCGCGCGGTACTGGCTCGAGAAGTGCGTCGACGCGCCGCGCTGCCCGGCGCTGGCGCTGGCGTCGCTGGCCGAACTTGAAATCGAAGCCGGGCGTTACCGCGAGGCGATGCAATGGGCGCAGGCGTGGGCGGCCGTCGAGCGCGAGCTGCACGCGCTTGGCCGCCGTCCCGGCGAGTCCTCGTTTCGCCCCGCGTCGTACACCGCGTACCTGCTCAAGCGCTGTTTCGAATACCTGCCCAAGCAGGGCCGCGAGGACGCGGTGGCGGAGGCGTTCACCGAGTTCCAGCAGCGCCGCGGTGCGCAGTTGCAACGCATGGCCGCGGCCGCGGCCGCCGTCGCAGCCGTTCCGCTGCGGGAGCAGCAGCGAGCCGAATTTGCAGCGTCGCGTTACAACCATCCGGTGCAGGCTTCGCGACGGCCGACTGCGCCGGCGGTTGCGCTGTACCTGCTTCGCGCCGACCCGGCGGGCGGTCGGCCCGAGGCGGTGACCTTGATCGAAGCCCTGCCGTCGCCTCGCGAGGCGCTGGCCTTTGCAGGCGTTGCGCGCCGATGGGAGTCGCGACCTTACGCCCCTGACACCGCCGACGAGCGCCGGTACGCGATGTTGCCGATCGAGCTGAGCGATCCACGCTACGCGGTCGACCTCACACCGTAGCTCGGGGGTCCAGCGCGACCCGCTCGCGCTCGTAGGCGTCGATCTCAGCGATGACATGCTCGACCGCCGACCGTGTCGCGCTGGCGAAGCGTCCGCGTTCGGACTGAAAGCGCCGCTGTGCGGACACGGGCCGTACGACGCACGGGGGCGTGCTTATGCCGGCCGCATTCCGTCCGCAAGGCGCGCCCCGAGCCATACCAACCCAAGACCGCCCACGAGCGTGAGCGCCAGATAGCCGATCAGCGCATCGTGTCGACCGCCGCGAGCGAGCAGCAGGCACTCGAGCATCAGCGACGAATACGTCGTGAGCGCGCCGAGCACGCCCACGACGAGCAGGGCTCGCCACGGCGCGGCGGCGGGTCCGCGCGCATCGAGCCAGGTCGCAAGGAAGCCGATCGCGAGTGAGCCGATGAGGTTGGCGGCCAGCGTGCCCCAGGGCAGGCCGTCGCTGGCGCGCCGCAGCAGCCAGCCGCCGAGCCACCAGCGGCCCGCCGCGCCGAGCGCGCCGCCCAGCATCACCAGCGCGAGCGTCGACAGGCCCGTGGGCATCGCGTGTCAGCCCGCGCCGGATTCCGCGTAGGCGTCGCGTGTGAGGTTGATCGGATCGGCCTCGGTGCAGACCACGTCGTCCTCGATGCGGATCCCGCCGAACGGGCGGAACTGCTCGATGCGCGCCCAGTCGACCGCATCCGCATGGGCGCCGCCGCGCAGGCCATCGAGCAGCAGGTCGACGAAGTACAGCCCCGGCTCGATCGTGACCACCATGCCCGCTTCGAGCGTGCGCGTGAGGCGCAGGTACGGATGGCCTTCGGGCTTGGGGATCGTGCCACCGCGGTCGGACTCGGCGAAGCCGCCGACGTCGTGCACCTGCAGGCCGATGCCGTGGCCGATGCCGTGCGGGAAGAACACGCCGCTAACGCCGGTCTCGACCGCGCTTTCCGGGCTGAGCTTGAGGATGCCGAACACGCGCAGGATGCCGGCGATGGCCAGGTGCGCGTCGAGGTGGATGCGGCGGTAGTCGGTGCCCGCCCGCACCTGCGCGCACATCCGCAGCTGCGCTGCATCGACGGCATCGATCAGCTGCTGGAACTCGCCCGACGTGTCGCGGGCGTAGGTGCGCGTGATGTCACAGGCGTAACCGGCGTACGACGCGCCGGCATCGATGAGGAAGCTGCGCGAGTCCGTCGGTGCGTCGCGGTCGAGTTCCGTGTAATGCAGTACCGCGCCGTGCTCGTTGAGCGCGACGATGTTGCGGTACGGCAGCTCGACGGCGTCCTGGCGCGCCGCGGCGCAGTACGCGAGGTGGATGTCGAACTCGCCCGCGCCGCTGCGAAACGTCGCCTCCGCCGCTCGATGCGCGCGCACGCCGATGCGCGATGCCATGCGCATCATCTCGATTTCATACGACGTCTTGTATGCACGGTGATAGTCGAGGTACTGCAGCACCGCAGGCGGGTTGTTCGGCGCGATGTCACCGAGCGCGCTCTGCGCTTCGCCGAGGATCGCGCAACGCGCCGGATCCTTCGGCAGATGGGCGCGTGCCTCGTCGGGCGTGCGGATCACGACGATGTCGAAGTGCGGAACCCAATAGCCTGCAGGAGCTTCCGGCACCACGTGCCAGTAATCGAACGGCTGCAGGTAGACGAGCTTCGGTCGTTGCCCAGGCGTGATCACCACCCAGCTGCCGGGGGTCTGCGTCAGTGGTACCCAGGCCTTGAACTGCGGATTGACCGCGTACGGATAGTCGCGATCGTCGAACAGCTGGTAGTGCAGCGTGCCGCTCGGCACGACGAGATGATCAAAACCGCCGCGATCGAGTGCGCGTTCGGTGCGTTGCTGCAGTACGCTGACGTGGGACGCATAAAGCGACGCGATGTCGGGAGCGGGCATGGATCAGTCTCTTGGAAGCTTCGTCGGATTCTGACGGATTCGCACCTTCGCCGCAGGCCGCCAGCGGCGCATTGCGCGGCGCCGTGTGGCTGTGGAGCGGCCTTGCGCTTGCCGCGGGGCTGCTGCTGACGGCGTGGCTCGCACATGTGCAGCGGCAGCGCATCGATGAACGGCGCAATGCAGAGCTTGCGATCGTCGCTTACGACGTGCGTGCTTCATTGCTCGACCGACTCGAACAGGCCGCTTTGCTCGTCCGCACGCTGCAGACCGTGTTCGCCACGTCGCGCGAGGTCGAGGACGCCGAGTTCGCAATGGTCTACGACACGCTCCGGCCGCGGGAGCGGTTCCCGAGCCTGCAGGCGCTTGCGTATTCCAAGCGGATCGACGTTGGGAACCGGATGACGTTCCCGGTGCAGTACGTCGCGCCGATGCCGGACAACGAGCGACTGCGCGGCTTCGACGTGGCCACGCAACCGGCCAACCTGCGCGCGCTCATCACGTCAGCCGAAACCAACGAGCCTGCGCTGTCCGAGCCGTTCCCGCTGGCGCAGGGCGGCAACGGCGTTGCACCGATCATCGGCGTCACGATGCGCCTGCCCGTATACCGCGCGCAACGCTCGGCCGCTTCGCGGGCGGCACGCCGACCGGCGCTCGATGGCTCGGTCGTCGCCTCGTTCCGCCTCGATGCACTGATCAAGAACGCAGTGCCGCCGGGTGCGCTCGATGTGTTCGAGATGCGTGTGCTTGACGTGACGGGCGCGGGGGCTCGGCTGCTGTACCGCTCGCAAGACCAAGTGGCGGATACAGATGCCCCCGTGCGTGCGCACGTGATCGAATTTGGCGGGCGCCGCTGGCGCATCGAGCTGCGATCGCTACAGCCAACGGAACCGCTGGGATGGGCGCATTCGATGTGGCTTCCCGGCGTCGTGGCGAGTGTCCTGTTCGCGTTGCTCGTTGGCTCTCTCGTCGGCACGCGTCAGCGTGCGTTGACGCTCGGTGCGCGCATGAGCGAGCGCTACCGCGAAAGTGAAGCCCGCTTCCGTGCGCTCAACGACCTGCTGCCGGCGCTGGTGCTGCTGGCCGATGCGCACACCGGCCGCATCCGTTACGCGAATCACGCGGCGCAGCTGCGGCTCGGCGCACAGGTGTCCGCGCTTGCGCTGGCCGACCTGTTCGAGGGCAAGCTGCACGACTGGATCGCGCTCGGGGACGACGCAGGCGATGACGCTGCCGCGCCGGTCGCCAGTATCGAAGCGCCGATGCGCACGGCCAATCGCGATCACTTCTGGGCCTCCGTGTCGGTGACGGCGATCGAACTCGACGGCGCGCGACACCTGCTGCTCGTTGCGTCCGACATTTCCGAGCAACGCCAGCTCACCGAATTGCTCGGCTACCAAGCAAGCCACGACGCGCTGACCGAGCTGCTCAACCGACGCGAGTTCGAGCGTCGTGTCGACCATGCCCTAGCGGCGGTGGCGGACGGGGCGCCGCCGTTCGCACTGTTGTTCGTCGATCTCGACCAATTCAAGCTCATCAACGACACGTCGGGCCACGCAGCCGGTGACCAGCTTCTCGTGCAGCTGGCAGGAGTGATGCGCGAGCAGCTGCGTGCGGGCGATGTGCTCGCGCGGCTCGGCGGCGACGAGTTCGGCGTGCTTGCGACCAGTGTCGACGACCTCGACGGCGCATTGTACGTGGCCGAGCGCGTGCGGACGGCAATCGACGGGCACGTGTTTCTGTGGGAGCAGCGCAGCTACACGATCAGCGCGAGCATCGGCGGGGTGCTCGCCGAGCATGCGGGCGTCGATTCGAAGGTGCTGTTCGCGCAGGCCGATACGGCGTGCTACCTCGCGAAGGAAGGCGGGCGCAATCGCGTGCACGTTTATCGCGAGCGTGACGATCAGACCGCCCGGCGGCGCACCGAAATGGAATGGGCGCACCGGCTGCGATGGGCGGCCGAGGAGAACCGCTTCATCCTCCAGTACCAGGAAGTCTGGCCGCTCGGCGCGCACGGCGATGGCGGGGCGCACCTGGAGCTGCTGCTGCGTTTCCGCGAAGCCGACGGGCAGGTGATTTCGCCCGGCGCGTTCATGCCGGCCGCGGAGCGCTACGGGCTGATGCCGATGATCGACCGCTGGGTCATCGAGACTGCGCTCGCGAATTTCGACCGCCTCCACCCGAGCGGTGCGGCATTGCAACTCGCGACGATCAATCTCTCGGGCGCGAGCATCGAGGATGAGTCGTTATCGACGCTGATTCTCGACCGCATCGCGCGCTACGGCATCGATCCCCGGCGCGTGTGCTTCGAGATCACCGAGACCGTCGCAGTGCGCAGCTATGCGCAGGTCACGCGTTTCATCGAGCCGCTGCGCGCGATCGGCTGCCGAATCGCGCTCGATGACTTCGGCGCCGGCATGTCGTCGTTCGGCTACCTCAAGAGCCTGCCGCTCGACATGATCAAGATCGACGGCAGCTTCATCCACGATTTCAACGACGATGCGATGAGCCGGGCGATCGTCCGTGCGGTCACCGACATCGGCCACGACCGGGGCTTCAAGATCGTGGCGGAGTGGGTGCCCGGGCATGCCGTCGCCGATGCGCTCGCCGCGGTCGGGGTCGATTACGGACAGGGCTTCGGGCTGCACCGGCCGCAGACGGTCGTGTTCCAGCGCGGCACCGAGCACCGTCAGTCGTAGCGCGCCCCCGGGGCGTCGAGCCATGCACGCAGCGGCTGCAGTTGGTCGTCGGACAATGCGATCACACGCAGCCCGACCCAGGCCTGCCCCGAGCCCGTGTTGCGCTCCTGCCACAAGGCGTGCATGCCGGCCTCGATCGGCAGTTGCCCGCCGCCCGACAGCGCGAGCGTGTAACGGAGCTGGTAGAGCGCGTCTTCGGCGAGGGGCGCGGCGGCGATGAGCAGCATGCCGGTCTCCGACAGGTTGCCGAGCCGGCCGATCACCGCGTCCGTCATCGCATCGGTGACCAGCACGGTGCCGTCGACGCGCCTGCGCCGCGCGCGACGGAGGTTGTGCACGTTGGATTTGGAATCAGGCATGCGGCGCTCCCCGATCCGGGTCGAAGCCGCTCAGGGTGGCTAGCACGGCGTTCCAGGCGCGCTCCACGCCGCTGCGCGCGTCCTGCGCGACGAGGCGCACGCGGCCTGCGTCGAGTTCGCAGGCGAGCGCGTCGAGCGCGATCTCGGCCGTGCGCTGGCCACGGCGGTTCACGAACAGCGCCGTGTTCGTCGCCGCGCCGGTCCACACCAGGCGGCGCCGCACCGACGGCAGGCCGTCGCGCTCGGGCGCAAATTCGAACCAGGCATCCGCATCGCCCACGGGCAGCTCCGCCAGGCGCGCACCTTGCTCAGGCGTGAGCGGCGTGCGCTGCAGCGGCTCGGGCGGGGTCTCGGCGCCCAGGCGCGTGCGCGCCTTCAAGCGCATCATGAGTTCGGTGCGCGTGGCCGCGCTGTCGTCGTCGCCGATCTCGCTGGCGCCGAGGTGCGCGGCAATCATCCGCGCCTCCTGCTCGTGCGTGCCGATCGCGCTCAGCGCGTCGTGGATGCGCTCGGCGAGACCCGGCGGCGCGGGCGCTCCGGTCGCAACGTCCAGGATCTGGCGCGTGGTTTCGAGCTTCCGACGCCAGTCGTCACCGTCTTCCCCGTTGCGCAGGGCGGTCAGCGTGAGCACGTCCGCCCACGCCTGATCCACGAGGGTGCGGATCACGCGCGGCAGCGCGCGGCCTTGCGAGAGCTCGGCGATTACCCGGGCCACGCGCAGGCGAGCCTCGGCCAGGCGCTCGCGGCCGCGCGCGGCTTCAACGAGGCGCCGCTCGGCGACTTCGGCGCGTCGCGCCAGGGTGCGGCGTGCGTGCTGGACGCCGTCGTTCGCGCTCTGGAACGCGTGCGGCGCACCGCCAGCGGCAACGACGTCATCGACCGCGCGCGTGAGCGCGGACTGCAGTGTGGGATCGAGCGGCTCGTCCGCACCCGCCGATCCGCTTGCTTCGATGACGGCGTCGAGCAACTGGCGCACCGGATGGTCCGCATGGTCGAAGACGTGCGGGTCCTGCACCGCCGCCTGGACGACGGCGGGATGCAGCGCGTCGAGCCACGAAGCGCCTATGCTGCCAGGCGGCACCTCGCGGACGATGCGGCCGTACCAGAGTTCGACGAGTTCGAGCGCATCGGCGGACGTGTCGTCCGGTCCGGGCGCGGCGTGTCCCTCGGCATCGCCGAACCCGGGCAACGCGGCCGAGCGCCAGGCGTCGGCGCCCTCGGGCCCACGCCCCAGGGGCGGTGCGCGGAACCGGTTGACCGCCGCGCGTCGATGCGCGAGCAGCGAGCGCAGCAGGTCGAACGGCACCGCGACGCTCTCGGTGGTCGCGGGTGCGGTCGACAGCGCGTTGTCGCCTGCAGCCGCCGTGCGGGGACGCACGCGGATCGGCACGAAGTTCATGCTCGGCAGCACCCCGCGCCGCACGAGCAAAGCGTTCATCGTCGCGGCGAGGTCTTCGTAGCGCGCAAGCACGCGTTGCTCGAACAGCGTCATGAGCCGGCGGCGCACGTCGCCATCGAGCCCCGCGGCGTCGCTGGCGGCCCCGATCAGCGTCGTCAGCCGGTACGGGCCGACGGGCAGGTGCTCGCTGTCGAGCGCCGGCCGGCCGGCAAGCACGCCGAAGCGGTAACCGAGCAGCTGCAACGCAAGGCCCGCGCGCGCCTCGTAGCGCAGCGTGATCGTCTGCAACAGCGTGCTGTCCTGGGCTTCGTCGTCCTCGAGCAGGCGCCACTCGGTGCCCGGCACCTCGTCGGGGCGCGCAGGGCGTGGCGGCGGGGCCGGCATGGGGTCGCGCAGCGTCGCGAGTTCGGCTTCGAGCAGGTCGATGAAGCGCGGTGCGATGCCGTGGCGCTCACGCTGCAGCGCGCGAAAGCGGCCGAGGCGCTCGATGCGGCGGGTGAAGTCGTCAACCTCTTGGGCGCCGCGGTTCAACTCGAGCTCGAGATCATCGAGCACACGTTCGAGCGGACCCACAGCATGGTCGATGACGAGCGTCAGCACCTCCTGCAGCGTCTCGCGCACCCGCCGCGGCAGCGCGGCCGAAGCGAGGGAAGGCGTCTGGCGGGAGTGGGTGAACGGCTGCAACGGGACGGACACGCGAGATCCCCGGTGAGTCATCAAACCACGCATCGGTGCGCTCGCGCAGCCGGTGCGACCTGCGCCGATACGTTGGCGGCGCACGTGTAGGCAGCTGCAAGAACTGTTCCCGACGTTCGCGTCAGGGTTCCGGCACCTCGGGCTCCGGCTCGTCGAGGAAGCGCTCGATCACGTCGTTCGTGAAGCGGCGGCCGAGCTCGGTCGGCCGGACCGCGTCGCCGTCGCACTCGAGCCAGCCTCGCCGCACCGCGTCTGCCAGCGCCGAGGCGATCGACTCGGCCGGCAGCCCCGTGCTGCGCGTGAACTGCGTGAGCGTAAATCCGTCGACCAGCCGCAGCGCGTTGAGCATGAATTCGAACGGCCGGCGCGCGGGCTCGATGCGGTCGTCGCCGCCGATCGCCTCGGCCGTGCCGGCCGTCTGCAGGTATTTGCCTGGGTGCTTGTGTTTCCAGCGCCGCAGGATCGCCTGCTCGTGGCCGAGCGTGAGCTTGCCGTGCGCGCCGGCACCGATGCCGAGGTAGTCGCCGTAGCGCCAGTAGTTGAGGTTGTGCGCGCAGCGCCGGCCTGGCTGCGCATAGGCGCTGACTTCGTATTGCGCGTAGCCGGCCTGCGCCAGCATCGTCTGGCAACGCTCCTGCATATCCCAGCCGGCGTCGTCGTCGGGCAGGTGCTCAGGCGGCCGCGCGGCAAACACCGTATTGGGCTCGAGCGTCAGCTGGTAATGGCTGACGTGCGCGGGCTGCAGCGCAAACGCGCGCTCGAGGTCGTGCTCGGCCATCGCCAGCGTCTGCCCCGGCAACGCGTACATGAGATCGAGATTGAGGTTGTCGAAGCCCGCGTCCTGCGCGAGCTTGACCGCGGCCTCGGCCTCACGGCTGTCGTGGATGCGGCCGAGCCGCTGCAGGCAGCCATCGTCGAAGCTCTGGATGCCGAAGCTCAGTCGGTTCACGCCCGCCGCCCGGTAACCTTCGAAGCGGCCGTGCTCGGCGGTGCCCGGATTCGCCTCGAGCGTGATTTCGCAGCCCGGCGCAAACCGCAGCCGGCTTGCGGCGCCCTGCAGGAAGCGCTCGATCTGCTCAGGCGGCATCAGGCTCGGCGTGCCGCCGCCGAAGAACACCGTGTGCACAGTGCGGCCCCAGACCAGCGGCAGGTCGTGATCGAGGTCCGCCAGCAGGGCGTCGACGTACTGCGCGAACGGCAGTTCGCCGCGTCGCTCGTGCGAGTTGAAATCGCAATACGGGCATTTGCGCACGCACCACGGCACGTGCACGTACAGCGACAGCGGCGGTGGGGTCAGGGCAGGAGCGGTCACGGCGGGCGATCCGCGTCGGAAAAATGCAGGCGCAGCCTAGCGATGTGCGGCTGTACCGCACACTGCCGGCATCACAGGGCGTCGAGTTGCGTGCGCAGCGCCGCGAGCGCGCGACCGCGGTGGCTGGCGCGGTTCTTGATCGACGCATCCAGCTGGGCCGCGCTGCAGCCGTGCCCGGGGTCGAAGAACACCGGGTCGTAGCCGAAGCCGCCGTCGCCGGTCGGCGCGGCGAGTACGCGGCCTGGCCAGCGGCCTTCGGCGATCAGAGGCTGCGGGTCGTCGGCGTGGCGCAGCAGCACGATCACCGCATAGAAATGCGCGCCGCGCTGCGCCTCGGGCACGTCGCGCATCGCCTCGAGCAACTTCGCGATGTTCGCCTGCGCATCGCCGTGCACGCCCGCGTAGCGCGCCGAGTACAGCCCCGGCGCGCCGCCGAGCGCGTCGACGCACAGGCCCGAATCGTCCGCGAGCGCAGGCAGGCCGGTCAGACGCGCGGCATGGCGTGCCTTGAGCAGGGCGTTTTCGACGAACGTCGACGCCGTCTCTTCGACATCGTCGACGCCGAGCTGTGCCTGCGGGACGCACTCGAAGCCGCTGCCGGCGAGCAGGTCCGCGAACTCGCCGAGCTTGCCGCGGTTGCCGCTCGCGATCACGAGTCGCTTCACCGCGCGAGCGCCTCGCGCTGCAGTGCGACGAGCTGCGTGATGCCGGCCTCGGCGAGTGCGGTCATCGCCGCAAGCTCTTCACGACGGAACGCATGGCCCTCGGCCGTGCCCTGCAACTCGATGAAGCCACCGCCGTCGTTCATGACCACGTTCATGTCGGTGTCGCAGGCCGAATCCTCGGCGTAGTCGAGGTCAAGCACCGGAATGCCTTGCCAGATGCCGACCGACACGGCCGCGACGGCGCCGAAGACCGGGTCGCGCCGATTGCTGCCGGACTTGATCTCGCCCTTGGCCTGCAGCCCGCGCACTGCATCGACGAGCGCCACATAGGCGCCCGTGATCGCGGCCGTGCGCGTGCCGCCGTCGGCCTGCAGCACGTCGCAGTCGAGCGTGACCGTGCGCTCCCCGAGCAGGCGGCGGTCCACGCACGCGCGCAGCGAGCGGCCGATCAGGCGCTGGATCTCCAGGGTGCGGCCGCTTTGCTTGCCGCGGGATGCCTCGCGGTCGTTGCGCGTGTTCGTTGCGCGCGGAAGCATCCCGTACTCCGCGGTCACCCAGCCCTCGCCCTTGCCGCGCAGGAACGGCGGCACCTTGTTCTCGACGGTTGCCGTGCACAGCACGCGGGTGTCGCCGAAGCTCACGAGCACCGAGCCTTCGGCGTGTTTCGTGAAGCCGCGCTCGATGCGCACTTCGCGCAGCTGATCGGGGCGGCGACCGCTCGGTCGGACAACGGGCTGCGAGCCAGCATTCATGCCGGTGGTTACCGAGAAGGGGGCGCGCGAGCTTACCATTCGGCCCCCTGACGACCGCGGCCCGTGCCACGGCAAACCCGAGGAGATGCGCGTGATCCGCAGCATGACCGCTTTCGCCAGCGCCGAGCGCGCAACGCCGTGGGGCACGCTCGCCTGCGAGCTGCGCTCGGTGAACCACCGCTTCCTCGAACTCACCATCCGCACGCCCGACGAGCTGCGCGCCTTCGAGCCCGCGCTGCGTGAAGCCGTCGCCGCACGCGTGGCGCGCGGCAAGCTCGATCTCGTGTTGCGCCTGCGCGCCCCCGAGGGCAGCGGCGCTCTGCAGCTCAACGAGGCGCGCGTGCAGGAGCTGTCCGCGCTCGCAATCGCGCTGTCGGCGCGCTTCCCCGGCCTGTCGACGCCGTTCACCGACCTCGTTCAGTTCCCCGGCGTATTGCAGGCGCCCGAGGCCGACGCCGTCGAGCTGCAGGCACAGGCGCTCGCGTTGCTCGACACCGTGCTTGCGGAGTTCGTCGCCGCGCGCGAGCGCGAAGGCGGGAAGCTCAAGGCGGTGATCGCCGAGCGCATCGATGGCATCGAGCGCATCGCGCGCGACATTCGTGAGCTCATGCCGCAGATCCGCACCGGCCAGCGCGCGAAGCTGCAGTCCCGTCTCGACGATCTGCTCAAGGGCACCAGCGTTGCGGTCGACGCCGGCCGTATCGAGCAGGAGTTCGTGCTGTGGCTGCAGAAGCTCGATGTCGACGAGGAGCTCGACCGCCTCGACTCGCACGTCGCCGAGGCGCGCCGCGTGCTCGGCCTGCGCGAGGCCGTGGGCCGCCGCCTGGATTTCCTGCTGCAGGAGTTCAACCGCGAGGCGAACACGCTGGGCTCGAAAGCCGTCGACGCGCGCAGCACGGCCGCCGCCGTCGAACTCAAGGTGCTGATCGACCAGGTCCGCGAGCAGATCCAGAACATCGAGTAGCCGGCACTGTGTCCGGATTCGGGGTTCGTAAAGCGCTACGATCCCGCCTGCCCGAACCCGCTTCGGCCGTCGATCCAGCGAAATTTCACTCCCGAGTCACGAATCCCGGCCCATGCGCGGAACCCTCTTCATCGTCGCGGCCCCGTCGGGCGCCGGGAAATCGAGCATCGTCAACGCGGTGCTCGCACGCGACCCGAATGTCGCCCTGTCCATCTCGTTCACCTCGCGCGCGCCCCGGCCCGGCGAGCGCCATGCCGAGCACTACCACTTCGTGAGTGCCGAGCAGTTCGAAGGCATGGTCGCGAACGGCGATTTCTTCGAGCATGCGCGCGTGCACGGCGACTGGAAAGGCACGGCGCGGCAGTCCGTCGAGCCGCAACTCGCGGCGGGACGCGACGTGCTGCTCGAGATCGACTGGCAGGGTGCCCGCCAGGTCCGCCAGAAGGTGCCCGGCGCAGTCAGCGTGTTCATCCTGCCGCCGTCGCGGCAGGCGCTGGAGCAGCGCATGCGCGCCCGCGGTCAGGACAGCGAGGCCGTGATCGCGCAGCGTCTCGCGGCCGCCCGCGAGGAGATGAGCCACTACGGCGAATTCGACTACGTGATCGTCAACGAGCACTTCGACGTGGCCGTGAGCGAGATGTGCGCGATCTTCACGACTAGCCGCCTGCGCCGGGAGCCGCAGGTTGCGCGCCACTCGCGACTGATCACTGCGCTGCTCGCCGACGAGCCGCGCTGAGCAACTGGGCTGACACCGGGCGTCGCTAAACGACTGATTCATAAGCGCGCGCTTGCCGCGGCCGCAGTGGGCGGCTAGACTCGCCGGTTCCTTGTACCGCAGCGACGGCGCCGAGCCGCCGGGAGCCCCATGGCCCGCATTACCGTTGAAGATTGCCTCGAAGTGGTCGACAACCGCTTCGCACTCGTGATGATGGCCGCCAAGCGCGCGCGCCAGCTCGCGAACGGCGTCGAGCCGCAGCTCGATAACTCCGAGAACAACGACAAGCCGACCGTGATGGCGCTGCGCGAAATCGCGGCGCGACGGATCGACAACGACTACATCGATGCCGTCGAGAAGTCCGAGCGCGAGCGCAAGGAGCGCGAGGCGATGGAGTGGGCGGCGGCCGAAGTGGTTGCCGACGACGACATGTCGAAGGGCGACGACTGAGTTTCCCGCGCCGGCCCCGTGCCGGCCTGCGACACCGACGGCCCCGCATTGCGGGGCCGTTTTGTTTACGTTCGGCGCGCGCGTTGCGCCGCGCGAGGCGGGCCGCGTAGATTGGCCCCATGATCCCGATTCCCGCCGTCGACCGCGCGTCCGCGCCTGTTGCGCCGCCGCTCGGCGATGCGCCCCTGCCGGATTACGTCTCAGATCTCGAGCAGGCCGCGCACTACCTCGACGACGCTCAGCGCGCGCTCCTGCGCCGTGCGTGGGCGGTCGGCGCGGCGGCGCACGTCGGTCAGACGCGCAAGTCTGGCGAGCCGTACATCACGCACCCGGTCGCCGTCGCGCGCGTGCTCGCCGAGCAAGGGCTCGACGTCGAAACGCTGATCGCGGCGATCCTGCACGACACGCTCGAGGACACGCCGCTCACGCACGAGCAGCTCGTGAGCGAGTTCGGCGCCACCGTGGCCGAGCTCGTCGACGGCGTGACCAAGCTCGACAAGCTGCAGTTCCGCGACCGGCAGGAAGCCGCTGCCGAGAGCTTTCGCAAGATGCTGCTCGCGATGTCGCGCGACCTGCGCGTCATCCTCATCAAGCTCGCTGACCGGCTGCACAACATGCGCACGCTCGGCGCGCAGAGCACCGAGGCGCGCCGCCGCATCGCGCGCGAGACGCTGGAGATCTACGCGCCGATCGCGCAGCGCCTGGGCATGAACCTCATCAAGGCCGAGCTGCAGGACCTCGGCTTCCGCGCGCTGCACCCGTGGCGCCATGCGGTGATCGACAAGCGCATCCGCACGCAGCCGGTCGTCCGCCGTGAGTCGCTGGTGCAGATCGAGGCGAACCTCGCGCAGCGGCTCGCAAAGGAAAAGCTCAATCACCGGCTCGTGAGCCGGGTGAAGTCGCCCTGGAGCATCTACTCGAAGATGCGCGCCGAGCATAAGAGCTTCACCCAGGTCATGGACGTGTTCGGGTATCGCGTCGTCGTGCGCGCGGTGCCTGAGTGCTACCACGCGCTTGGCGTGGTCCACGCCGCGTACAAGCCGCTCGATTCGCGCTTCCGCGACTTCATCGCGATCCCGAAGGCGAACGGCTACCAGTCGCTGCACACCGTGCTGTTCGGCCCCTACGGCTCGCCGGTGGAGGTGCAGATCCGCACCGAGGAAATGGACCTCATCGCCGAGCGCGGCATCGCGGCGCACTGGTCGTACAAGAACGGCGGCGAAGGCCCGAACAGCGCGCAGAGCCGCGCGCACAACTGGATCAACGGGCTCGTCGAATCGCAGAAATCGACGGGCTCGTCGCTCGAATTCCTCGAGAACGTGAAGGTCGACCTGTTCCCCGACGAGGTCTACGTGTTCACGCCGAAGGGCGACATCCTCTCGCTCCCGCGCAGCTCGACTGCGCTCGATTTTGCGTACGCGGTGCACACGGACATCGGCAACCATGCCGTCACGGCACGCGTCGACGGTCGTCTCGTGCCGCTGCGCACCAAGCTCGCAAGCGGCCAGCGCGTGGACGTGATCACCGCGAAGGCCTCGCTGCCGAAGCCGCAGTGGCTCGAGTTCGTCGTCACCGGCAAGGCGCGCACCGCGATCCGTCAGCAGCTCAAGCAGCTCGAACACGAGGACGCGGTGCAACTCGGGCACCGCATGCTCGATCGCGCCCTCGAAACGGTGGACACGTCGCTCGAGCGGCTGCCTGCCGCCCGTCTCGATTCCTTCCTCGCCGAACACCGCTACCCGCGACTCGAAGCGCTGCTCGCCGACATCGCGCTCGGCAACCGCATGCCGCAGCACGTCGCCGCCGCGCTCCTGCGCGAGTCCACTGGCCGCCGTCGGCCGGTCGAGCGCAGCGACCGGCCCGAGGACAAGATCCTCATCACCGGCGCCGAGCGCGGCGTGGTGAGCTTTGCGAACTGCTGCCTGCCAATCCCGGGCGACGAGATCATGGGCTACCACACCGCCGGGCGCGGGGTCGTCGTGCACCGGCTGGAATGCCCGAACGTGGCCGACTACCGCAAGTCGCCCGATCGCTGGGTGGCGATCGGCTGGGACCGCGAGGTCCGGGGCGATTTCGGCGCCGCGCTGCGGGTCGAGCTCGACAACCGGCCGGGCGCGCTCGCGCAGGTCGCGGCCGCAATCGCCGAGGCCGAGTCGAACATCGACCGCGTGGAATACCTCGAACGGGATGCGCACCTCGCGGTGCTTCGCTTCGCGATCGAAGTCAGCGACCGACGGCATCTGGCCGACGTGCTGCGCCGCGTGCGGCGGCTTGGAGTGGTGCTCGGCGTGCAGCGCATCTGACACGCCGGTCGGCATCGTGCGCAGGTACGATGCCGCTTCCTTTGGCTCGTCCGATTCCCATGGCCCAGATCATTCACACCGACCGCGCTCCGGCCGCCATCGGCCCGTATTCGCAGGCGGTCCGCGCTGGCAACACCGTGTACTTCTCCGGGCAGATCGCGCTGAGCCCCGACACCGGCGAACTCACCGGCGAGGATGCGGCCGCGCAGGCGCGGCAGGCGTTCGATAACCTGCGCGCGGTCGCCGAAGCGGCCGGTGGCTCGCTGTCGAAGATCGTCCGCCTGGGCCTGTACCTCACCGACCTCGGCGAGTTCGCGGCCGTCAACGCGGTCATGGCCGAGTATTTCCAGGCGCCGTACCCCGCGCGCTCGACGATCGAAGTGGCCGGCCTGCCGCGCGGCGCGGCGTTCGAAGTCGACGCGGTCATGGTGCTCGACTGAGACCGCGATGCCGCGCGTCCGCCATGCGCCCGCACTGATCGCGCTGGGCGACACGCCGCTGACGGCGCTGACGGGCTGCGGCCCGAAGGTGGCCGAAAAGCTCGCGGCGCGCGGCCTTCTCACGCTGCAGGACCTGTGGCTGCAACTGCCGCGGCAGTATGAGGACCGCACGAAGATCGTGCCGATCCGCGCGCTGCAGGCTGGCGTCGCCGCGCAGGTCGAGGGCCGCGTCGAAGCGGTCGAACGCGGCTTTCGCTACCGGCCGACGCTGCGCGTCGCGATCGGCGATGACTCGCGTGCAACGCTGGTGCTGCGCTTCTTCCATTTCCGCGCGGCGCAGGTCGCGCAGTTCCGGCCCGGCGTGCGGCTGCGGTGCTACGGCACGCCGCGACCGGGGCAAAACGGCCTCGAGATCGTGCATCCGAGCTATCGGGTGATCGAGGACGACGAGGTCGGGGTGCTCGGCAGCTCGCTCGACCCGGTGTACCCCGCAATCGAGGGCGTCGGCCCGGCCATGTTGCGCCGGCTGATCGGCCTTGCGCTCGATCGCCTGCCCAGCGACGAGGAGCTGGAGCTGCTGCCGGACGCGCTGCTCGCGCGCCTCGGGTTGCCATCGTTGCGCGATGCGCTGCTCACCGTGCATCGGCCGCCCGCGGATGCCGACGTGCCGGGCCTGCTCGCGGGCACGCATCCCGCCCAGCGCCGGCTCGTGATCGAGGAGTTGCTCGCGCATCACCTGAGCCTGCGTCGGCAGCGCCTCGCGCAACAGGCGCACGCTGCGCACGCACTCGTCGACACCGCTTTGGCCGAGCGGTTGCAATGCGCACTGCCGTTTGCACTTACCGGCGCTCAGCAGCGCGTGTTCGATGAACTCCTCGACGACCTGCGTCGGCCCAGGCCGATGTTGCGACTCGTGCAGGGCGACGTCGGCTCGGGCAAGACCGTTGTCGCCGCGCTGGCCGCGACGCTCGCCGTCGCGCACGGTCGGCAGGCCGCGCTGATGGCGCCGACTGAACTGCTCGCGGAACAGCATCTCAACAACCTGCGCGCCTGGCTCGAACCGCTCGGCGTGCGCGTCGCGTGGCTCGCCGGCAAGGTCACCGGCCGCGCTCGTGCACAGGTGCTCGACGCGGTCGCGCGCGGCGAGGCGCAGGTCGTGGTCGGGACGCACGCGTTGATGCAGGAAGGCGTGGTGTTCCACGACCTCGCGCTCGCGCTTGTCGACGAGCAGCACCGCTTCGGCGTGCACCAGCGCCTGGCCTTGCGCGACAAGGGCGCCGGCGGGGGCGTCGGTCCGGATGCGGTCGTCCCGCATCAGCTCGTGATGACCGCCACGCCGATCCCGCGCACGCTTGCGATGGCTGCGTACGCCGATCTCGACGTGTCGGTCATCGACGAACTGCCGCCCGGCCGCACGCCGGTGCAGACCGTCGCGCTGGGCGCCGAACGCCGGCCCGAACTCGTCGAACGCATCCGCCGTGCCTGCGCGGAAGGTCGGCAGGCGTACTGGGTGTGCACGCTGATCGAGGAGGCGGAGGACGACGGCAAGTCGACCGGTGGTTTGCGCATCGAGGCGCAAGCGGCGCAGACCACCTACGAGCAGCTGTCGTCGCAGTTGCCGGGGCTGCGCGTCGGCCTCGTGCACGGCCGGCTCAAGCCCGCTGAGAAGCAGGCGGTCATGCGCGAGTTCAAGGACGGCAACATCGACCTGCTCGTCGCGACGACCGTCATCGAAGTCGGCGTCGACGTGCCGAACGCCTCGTTGATGATCATCGAGAACGCCGAGCGACTCGGCTTGGCGCAGCTGCACCAGCTACGCGGGCGGGTAGGGCGGGGCAGCGCGGTGTCGAGTTGCGTGCTGCTCTACCAGCCGCCGCTGTCGCAGATGGCGCGCGAGCGGCTGGAGACGATGCGCGAGACGAACGACGGTTTCGTGATCGCCGAGAAGGATCTCGAGCTGCGCGGGCCGGGCGAACTGCTCGGCACGCGGCAGACCGGCATCGCCGGTTTCCGTCTCGCCGATCTCGGCCGCGACGCCGAACTGCTGCCGCAGGTGCACGAGATCGCCGAGCGGCTGCTCGAGCGGGCCCCGCAGGTGGCTGAGCGCCTCGTCGAGCGCTGGATCGGCGGCGCAATGCGCTACGCGCAGGCCTGAGCCATGCCGCTCGACGGCCGCGTCGGCCGCTGAGTCCGCCTCCACACCCATGCGCTAGGCTTGCGCGTTTCGCCAACGACGTGACCCATGGACGATCGCATTCCGCTCCTGATCGACACCGACCCGGGCGTCGACGACGCCCTCGCGCTGCTGATGGCATTCAACGATCCGCGCCATCGCGTGGTCGGGCTCACCATCGCCGCCGGCAACGTCGGACTGCGCCACACGGTCGCGAACGCGCTCAAGTTGTGCGAGATCGTCGACGCTGACGTGCCCGTGTTCGCAGGTTGCGAATCGCCGCTGCTGCATCCCGCGCGTGATGCGGCCTACGTGCACGGGCAGGACGGCTTCGGCGACACCGGGTACGCGCCATCAACGCGCGAGGCCGACGCCGAGCACGCGGCGCTCGCACTCCTGCGCCTGTCGCACGAGCACGCCGGGCGATTGCTGCTCGTCGCACTCGGCCCGCTCACGAACGTGGCGCTTGCGCTCAAGCTCGACCCGACGCTGCCGCAGCGCGTCGCGCGATTCGTCGTCATGGGCGGCGCGGTCTCCGCGCACGGCAACATCACGCCGGCGGCCGAGTTCAACATCGCATTCGATCCGGAAGCCGCGCAGATCGTGTTCTCTGCGTTTCCCTCGTTCGAGCTCGTCGATTGGGAAGCGGTGCTCAGACACGGCCTCGCGCATGCGGATGTCGATGCCTGGCTGCGCGCCGACAGCCCCCGTGCGCGGTTCTACGACTCCATCTCGAAGCAGACGCGCGCGTGGTCGGCCGACCGCCGCGGCGAGCGTTGGCACTCGGCAGATGCGCTCGCGATGGCGCACGCGCTCGCGCCGGCCGGTGCGCTCAAGCTTGTCGAGCGGCCCGTCGCGGTCGAACTCGACGGCCGCCACACGCGCGGCGCGACCATCGTCGACTGGAATCGCCAGACCGGTGAGCCCGACAACGCGACGATCGTGATGCACTACGAGCAGCGCCGGTTCGAGCGGCTCATTGAGGCCGCACTCGCCGCGCATTGACGCGCTTGCGCAACCCGCGGGGAGGTCGCTATACTGCCGCGCTTTCCCTGATCCGATTGGTGAGTGCCATGAAGGCCGGCATCCATCCCGAGTACCGCGACGTCGTTTTCCAGGACGTCACCACCGATTTCCAGTTCCGTACCCGCTCGACCCTTGGCAGCAAGGAATCGATCAAGTGGGAGGACGGGCAGGAATACCCGCTGATCAAGGTGGATATTTCTTCGGCCTCGCACCCGTTCTACACGGGCAAGCAGAAGCTGATGGATACCAGCGGCCGGGTCGATAAGTTCCGCAAGCGCTACGCACAGAAGTAAGCAGCACCGCTGTCGCGTATCGCGAACGGCCGCCTCCGGGCGGCCGTTTTGCGTTTCCGGGCGGGAGCGCGTCGCGATGCGCCACGGCCGAAGGTCCAGTGCGCATCAGGCAGCCATACGGCACCGTTGTGCGATAATGATGCGTCGCGGCAACGGGCAACCGGGCCGCCGTTTCTGTCCCCCTTCCGTGCCGCGGCCGTCGTGCGGCATGCCGACTGAGGAGTGCTTCGTGTCCGCTTCCGATCTTTCCGCGCTGCAGCAGGCGACCCTGACTGCCGGCGATCGTGACGTCACCCTGCCCGTACTGCATCCGACCGTGGGGGCGCCGTGCATCGACATCGGCAAGCTGCCGAAGGAAACCGGCTGCTTCACCTACGATCCGGGCTTCACCGCGACCGCAAGCTGCAAGTCGGCGATCACCTACATCGACGGCGACGAGGGCGTGCTGCTGTATCGCGGCTACCCGATTGAGCAGCTCGCCGAGAAGTCGAGCTTCCTCGAAGTCGCGTACCTGCTGATGAACGGCGAGTTGCCGGACAAACAGCAGTTCGACTCGTTCGAGCACGAAGTCACGCATCACACGATGATGCACGAGGCGTTCAAGAGCTTTATTGGCGGTTTCCGCCATGACGCGCACCCGATGGCGATGCTCGTGGGCATGCTCGGCTCAATGGCGAGCTTCTACCACAACGATCTCGACCTCGAGGATCCGGAGCAGCGCCGCCTGGCCGCGATCCGCCTGATCGCGAAGGTGCCGACGATCGCCGCCGCCTGCCATCGCCACTCCATCGGCTGGCCGATCCGGTACCCGCGCAACAACCTCGAGTACACCACGCGCTTCCTGCACATGATGAAGGAAGTGCCGAGCGAGCCGCTGGAGCTCAACCCGGTCGCCGCGAAGGCGATGGATCTGCTCTTCATCCTGCACGCCGACCACGAGCAGAACGCGTCGACTTCAACCGTGCGCCTCGTCGGTTCGACCGGCGCGAATCCGTACGTCTGCGTCGCCTCGGGCGTCGCGGCCCTCTGGGGCCCGGCCCACGGCGGTGCGAACGAAGCAGTGCTCAAAATGCTCGAGGAAATCGGGCGTCCGGAAAACGTCAAGTCCGCGGTCGACAAGGCGAAGGACAAGAACTCGGGCTTCCGCCTGATGGGCTTCGGCCACCGCGTGTACAAGAACTACGACCCGCGCGCCGCGCTGGTGCGCAAGATGACCCACGAGGTGCTGGGTCAATTGGGCGTCAACGACCCGCTGCTCGACGTCGCGATGAAGCTCGAAGAGGCTGCGCTGCAGGACGAGTACTTCGTGCAGCGCAAGCTGTACCCGAACGTCGACTTCTACTCGGGCATCATCTACAAGGCGCTGGGGATCCCGGTCGAGATGTTCACGGTGATGTTCGCGATCGCGCGCACTGCCGGCTGGGTCTCGCATTGGCTCGAGCAGCAGAACGATCCGGAAAACAAGATCGGCCGGCCGCGGCAGATCTACACCGGCCAGACGAGCCGCGAGTACGTCGGTATCGATCAGCGCTGATCTTGCGCGAAGCGTCGGTCGATCCAGTTTCGAAGCCGCGGCCTGGCCGCGGCTTCCTTGTTTTCAAATGGGCCGTTTACGCGCTGCTCGCGCTCAACGTCGCCTTGTACGCGACGCACGGCACGCTCACCGAAACGTTCGACACGGCCGCGTGGCTCGTGCTGCTGTTGCTTTTCGAGTGGGAAACGGGCGGCTGGTCGGGTGGGTCGCGCCGGAGGCGGGTCGCACACGGGGCGCGTGCACTGGCCTCGCTCGTCATTGCGTGGGCGTGCAGCGACTACGCCCTCCAGCGCGAATGGCTGGACTTTGCGAATGCAGCCACCTGGCTCGCCGTAGTCGCGGCGCTTGAGCTCGAGGTGCGCGTCCCGGCGGGTCGCCGAAGGTTTCATCACGCCCGGCGCAGCGTCACCTGGGCGCTCTATGCCGCCCTCGTGGGCTTCATCGCCGCATGGCTCGTGCTTGGAAGCGACGACGTCGGCGGCGCATGGCTGGACGCCTGGGACGCCACGCTGTGGCTTGCGGCGTTCGTGGTGATCGAGTTGAACCTGTTCGACCGTGCGCCGCGGAGCGCATCCGCGCATCAATGACGCGGTGCTCGCTTGCGGCGCGGCGTCCAACGCCCAGCGCGCGCCAAACACGGTCGCCTGCACGCGCCTAAGCCCGGGTCAGCGAAAGGACATTGCCGTCGGACGCACCCGCGCACTTCGTGGCTAATTCCCGCTACGCAGCGCCGCAGCCGCGAGGCGCCTCGAATCAGCCGAGGCCTTGTTCGAACCCGTCGATCTCGTCCTGCGCAAGCAGGCGTCGCAACTGCGAAGGCGATGCGCGCTGCATCGGCCGATCGTCGATGCTGCCGAGCGGTGCCTGGCGCAGGACGGTGAGCGGCAGCACCGTCAGATCAAACGTAAAGCCCTCGGCGCTGAACACCCACACCGGAAATGTCTCTTCGCGCTCTCGGTCCAGACGCAGTCGCCGGCTGCGCGACGTCGCGGGAATCCGATGCAGATCCAGAAAATGGGCGACTGCCTCGGCGTCGTCGCTGTGCAGGTGCAGCGTCACCGGGGAATGTGCGTCCGCCGTGCCGTCGAGCACGGGGCCGACCAGGCGCGGCACGAAGTCGGCGAAAAACTCCATTGCGCGGTCCGCGGCCTCGCGGCGCTCGCGCACCAGCGCGGCGCTATCGCGCTGGAACAGCCGCTGGTACTCGCGCAATGCGTCTTCGATCTCGCGATTGCGGGGCAGGGACGCGTCGTCGTGGATGCCGAGCCGCTCGGCTGCCTTGAGCTTGGCCTGGTGGTAATCACGCAGGCCGCCTTCGGCCATCAGCCGGGCGGCTTCGTGTGCGAGGCGGTGCCGGCGTTCGCGGGTGCGCGTCTGCGCGTACTGGGCGTGTCGCGCGTGGCGCTGCATGGGACCTCCGCGTCGGCTCGACGTCGGCGGATGCCCGCCGCGGCCGGCCGCGAGGACCGGCGGAGGCACGCTAACACGCAGCTGTTGAATGCGCGTTAGGACTGCGGCTGCGTCCGTGGCGGCCGCAGTCCTGCTGTTCAGAAGATGTCGAAAGATTCTTCCGACGGCACGTCCCGCGCGTCGCCGTAATCGATCACACTTTCCATCCGCTCGAGGTCTTCGGCCTTGACCCATTCGGTCACGCCGCCGTTGGCTTCGGGAATGAGCGTGCCGTTCGGCGAGACCGCGACCTTGACCATGCCCGCGGGCGGCTCGTGCGGCATCAACGGCTGGCCTTCAAGTGCCACGCGCATGTACTCGATCCAGATCGGCAGCGCGGCCTTGCCGCCGTACTCGCGATAACCGAGCGACTTGAAGTCGTCGCGGCCGACCCAGACCGTGGTCACGAGCGGCCCGCCGAAGCCGGAGAACCACGCGTCGCGGTGTTCGTTCGTCGAACCCGTCTTGCCGCCCACGTCCTCGCGGTCGAGCACCTTCGCAGCCGTGCCGGTGCCGCGCTGCACGACGTCGCGCAGCATCGAGGTCATCTGGTACGCGATGCGCTCGTCGATCGCCCGCGGCGCAAGCTTCACGTTCGCGGGCAGCTCGGTTTTCTTCGCGACCTCGGGAGCCGGCTTGGCGTCCGTCTCCGGTGATTGCACCGGAGCAGCGCCCGGCGCCGGTCCGAAGTCGAAGCCCGCGACTTCCGTCGACGGCGGTGCAACCGGCACCCCCGTCGCGTTTGCAGTCGCGAAGCCCCCGCAGCGGTGGCAGCCCTGCGCGGGCTCTTCCTTGAACACGCGCGCGCCGTCGCGATCGCGGACCTCATCGATGAAGTACGGCGTCACGCGGAAGCCGCCGTTCGCGAAGACCGCGTAGCCGCGTGCGACCGACAGCGGCGTCAGCGACGCGGTGCCAAGCGACATCGACAAGTTCGGCGGCAGGTGCTCAGGCTCGAAGCCGAAGTGGCTGATGAACTTGCGCGCGTAATCCACGCCGATCGCGTCGAGCAGGCGCACAGACACGAGGTTGCGCGACTGCACCATCGCTTCGCGGATGCGCATCGGGCCAGCGAAGTTGCCGGTGTCATTCTGCGGGCGCCACAGGTGGCCGCGGCGGTCCTTGAAGACCACTGGGGCGTCGAGCACGATCGAGGCGGGATTGAAGCCGCGCTCGAACGACGCCGCATACAGGAATGGCTTGAAACTCGATCCCGGCTGGCGGCGCGCCTGCGTGGCGCGATTGAACTTGTTGCCCGCGAAGCTGTAGCCGCCGGTGAGCGCGCGCAGCGCGCCGGTCATCGCATCCAGCGAGACGAGCGTGGCCTGCGCCTGCGGCAACTGGTCAAGGCGGTAGCTGGCATCCGTCTCGCCGTCCTTCGGCTCGACACGCGACACGCGCACGAGGTCGCCGCGCTCGAGCGAAGCGGGCTTCTTGCTGCCCCAGCCCTGGTTCGCGCCCAGTTCGATTTCCCGCCCATCGCGCAACACCAGGCGCGCACGGCTGCCCTCGGTGCCGAGTACGATCGCCGGCAGCAGGCCGCCCTGCGACGTGATCGAGCGCATGCGGCGCGCCACCGTCGCCGCGTCCTCGTCGGAGGCCAGGTCGAAACTCTGCTCCACGCCGTGCCAGCCGCGGCGGCTGTCATACGTGTGCAGGCCGTCACGCACGGCCTTGTCGGCCGCGGCCTGAAGTACCGGGTCGATCGTCGTCGTGACGTGGAAGCCGCGCGTGAGCGCTTCCGGCCCGTAACGCGCAATCATTTCCTGACGCACCATCTCGGCCACGTACGGCGCGTGGACCTGCACCGGCCGCTCGTGCGGGCTCGCGTGCATGTCGACCGACTTGGCGCTCGCGGCCTCGGACGCGCTGACGAAGCCGAGTTCGGCCATGCGATCGAGGATGTAGTCGCGGCGCTGCTTCGCACGTTCCGGATTGCTGAGCGGATTGCCGCTCGACGGGAACTTCGGGATGCCCGCGAGCGACGCCATCTCGTCGAGATCGAGCTGGTCGAGCGTCTTGCCGTAATAGAACTCCGCAGCCGCCGCCACGCCGTACGCGCGATTGCCGAAGAAACTCTTGTTCAAGTACAGCTCGAAGATCTCGTCCTTGCTGAGTTCGCGCTCCATGCGGATTGCGAGCAGCATCTCCGCGAGCTTGCGTGTGTAGCTGTACTCGGAACTCAGGAAGAACTGGCGCGCGACCTGCTGGGTGATCGTCGAGCCACCCGGCACGCGCTTGTCGTCCGTCGTCGCGAGCAACCACACCGCGCGGCCGATGCCTTTGTAGTCGATGCCGTTGTGCTCGTAGAAGCGTGCGTCCTCGATCGCAATGAACGCCTGCTTGAGGCGCTCAGGCACCTTCGCGATTTCGATCGGGTAGCGCCGCGTCTCGCCGAACAGCGCCACGAGCTGCCCGTCGCGCGAATAGACGTACATCGGCTCCTGCATCTCGACGTTGCGAAGCGTCTCGACGTCGGGGAGCTTGGGGGCGATGAGGAAATAGAGCGAGCCGAGCGCGAGCAGGCCGAGCAGGGTCAGGCCGGCGGCGGCGAACAGCGCGCCGCGCAGGAGGCGGCGGAAACGGGGCATCGAAGCGGATTCCGATTGCGGTCTTCGGGGGGCTGGAGTATAGAGCCGCACGCCGTGCCCCGGCCGCGCTCGCGCGGCGTCCAGTCAGTGACGATGCAAGGGTGTGAGCTCCGTCGCGTCACGGCACGAAAGTGACGCTCAGCGGCAGTGCCGTCGGCGTTTCTGGCAACCCGGTCACGGACTGAACCTTGCCAGTACGTGAAAACTCCGTTATCAAAGCACTGCCACACAAAGTGCGCGTAAGCACTTGTGGCTGGGGAGAAAAGCGTGGGGATCATCACAAAGAGCCAGCCGCCGCTCGTCGGCGTCGATATCAGCTCGACTGCCGTCAAGCTGCTCCAGCTGTCGCGGGTTGGGAACCGCTACCGCGTAGACCACTACGCGGTCGAGTCGTTGCCGCCGAACGCAGTGGTCGAAAAGCAGATCGCCGAGGTCGAGGTCGTTGGCGAGGCGATCAAGCGCGCGCTGGCGCGTTCCGGCTCGCGTGCCAAATACGGCGCGGCCGCCGTCGCAGGCGCATCCGTGATCACCAAAGTGATCCCGATGCCCGCCGAACTCGGTGAGGACGAACTCGAGGCGCAGGTCGAACTCGAGGCCGTCAACTACATTCCATACCCGATTGAGGAAGTGAACCTCGATTTCGAAGTCATCGGTCCGATGCCGAATGCGCCGGACTCGGTGCAGGTGCTGCTGGCCGCGTCGCGGTCCGAGAACGTCGAGATGCGCGCATCCGCGCTCGAGATCGGCGGGCTTGCACCGCGGGTCGTCGATGTCGAGGCGTTCGCCATCGAAAACGCGTTCGGCTTGCTCTCTGATCAGCTCAACACGCCCCGAGAAGGGCTGGTGGCGCTTGTCGACTCCGGCGCGACGATGACGACGCTCAACGTGCTGCGCAACGGACGCAGCCTGTACACGCGCGAGCAGGTCTTCGGCGGCAAGCAGCTGACCGACGAGATCATGCGCCGGTACGGGCTCAGCTACGAAGAGGCCGGCCTCGCCAAGCGCCAGGGCGGACTGCCCGACAGCTACCCGCTCGAGGTGCTCGAGCCGTTCAAGGAAGCGCTGGTCCAGCAGGTCAGCCGCCTGTTGCAGTTCTTCTACGCCGGCAGCGAGTTCAACCGCGTCGACCAGATCGTGCTCGCCGGCGGCAGTGCTGCAATCCCGGGCCTGGCGCAGCTCGTCGAGGAGCAACTGGGCATCCCGACGATGATCGCCAACCCCTTGGCGCAAATGACGCTCGGCCCCCGCGTGCAGCCGCACGCGCTCGCGCAGGATGCGCCGGCGCTGATGATCGCCTGTGGCCTGGCCCTGAGGAGCTTCGACTGATGGCACGCATCAACCTGCTCCCCTGGCGCGCCGAACGGCGCAAGCAGCGCCAGAAGGAGTTCGGCCTCATGCTCGGTCTCGCCGCTGCCGCGGCGATCGGCGTGAGTCTGCTGATCTCGACCTATTACGACGCCCAGATCGAAGGGCAGAACGAGCGCAATGCCTACGTGCAGGAGCGCATCGCTGAAGTCGAACGCCAGATCACCGAGATCAAGGCGCTCGACGAAAAGAAGGCGAAGCTGCTTGCGCGCAAGGACGTCATCGAGCAGCTGCAGGCGAGCCGGTCGCAGATGGTGCACCTGTTCGACTCGCTGGTGCGCACGATCCCGGACGGCGTGGTGCTGACGGCCGTCAAGCAGGACGACCAGGTCCTGACGCTGCAGGGGCGCTCGCAGTCTAATGCGCGCGTCAGTACTTACCTGCGCAGCCTCGAGAACTCCGGTTGGATGACCCAGCCTGAGCTGTCGATCATTGAAGCGAAGGGCACCGACAAGGGCCTGCCGTACGAGTTCAGTCTGCAGGTCCGCCTTGCGAACCCGAACGGTACGGCCGAGGGCATCGGAGCGGACGCGGTTGCGACGCCGCCCGCGGACCCCGCAGCGCCGGCCGCAGCACAGCCGGCGCCGGCCACGGGGCCTGCCCCTGCGGCGGCACCCCAAGCCGCGCCCGCCGCACCGCCGGCGGGCGAGTCTCCGTCGCTTGAAGGAGCCGCGTCGTGAGCGCGAAGAAGATCAATTTCAAAGAACTCGATATCAACCAGATCGGGTCGTGGCCGCGGAAGGCGCAGATGGTGTTCGCGGCGATCGTCGCGCTCGTGATCATCGGGCTGTGGTGGTACCTCTTCATCGGTGACAAGCAGGACGAACTGGAAGGCCTCGAGCGCCAGGAAGTGGATCTGCGGGCCGAGTTCGAGACCAAGCAGGGCCGTGCTTCGAACCTCGATGCTCTCAAGCAGCAGTTGGCGCAGATGGAGCAGCAGCTGCAGCAGATGCTTCGCCAGTTGCCGAGCAAGAACGAAATGCCCGACCTCATCGTCGATATTTCGCAGACCGCGCTCGCGACCGGCATCACGAACGAGCTGTTCCAGCCCGGTCCGGAAGAGCCCAAGGAGTTTTACGCCGAGAAGCCGATCGCGCTGCGCATGGTGGGCTCTTACCACCAGTTCGGCGGCTTCGTCTCCGGCGTCGCGTCACTCCCGCGGGTGGTCATCATGACGATGCACGACATCCAGTTGAAGCCACGTGCCGAGAACCGCGAAGGCGGCATCACGGCAAATGCGCCGCTCGAACTGTCGGGCACCGTCAAGACCTATCGCTACCTCGACGAAGAAGAGGTGGCAGCGCAACAGCAGCCGGCGGCCGACGGCGCCGCTAAACCCGCGGGGGGCAATTGATATGCATGCAGCGTGGAATCGCAGTGGGCGCCGCGCGCTCACCGGTCTCGCGATCGCACTTGCCGTGGCGGGCTGCGGACGTGACGTGACCGATACTCCGGGCGAGGCGCCCAATCTGGAATCGTGGGTCGCCGAGGTGCGTGCGCGGCCGGCGCCGCCGCTCGACCCGCTGCCGGTGATGCAGCAGTTCGAGACGTTTGAATATTCCGCGCAGTCCCTGCGCGATCCCTTCAGCAGCGCATTCACCGATGAGGGCACGAACGGCCCACGTCCAGATGCGTCGCGCCGCAAGCAGGTGCTCGAGCAGTTTCCGCTCGACAGCCTGGACATGGTCGGTACGCTCGGCCGCGGCAGCGGGCTTATCGCACTCGTGATGGCGCCCGACAAGGTGACTTACCGTGTGCGGCCAGGGGCATACATGGGGCAGTCCGACGGTCGCGTCACCGCGGTGTACGAAGACCGCATGGAACTGGTGGAACTGGTGCCGGACGGCGCGGGCGGCTGGCTGGAACGACCGGCCACGATCGCACTCGAAGATCAATGATTGGGGATCGTAAGATGACCGTATTTCACGCAACGCGTTCGCGGCCGGCCTTGCGGCTCCGCACCGGGGGCCTCGGCCTCGCCATCGGCCTCGTGGCCGCGACCAGCGCGGCGAGCGCCGGGGCACCGGGTGCCAACGGGGTTCTGGTGCCTGTGTTCGTCGCTCAGGTCGCTCCTGCGGCGAGCCTCGACCCGGCCAAGCAACTGCCGGGTACGGTCACCGTGTCCGACATCGACTTCAAGCGGGGCGACGGCGGCGCCGGCCGCCTTGTGCTGCGGTTCAACGGTGAGGGCGCGACGCCCGACCTGCGCAACCAAGGCGGGAACATCGTTATCAGCGTGCCGAACGCCGAACTGCCGCAGAACCTGCGTCGGCCCATCGACGTCGCTGACTTCGCCACGCCGGTGCGCCGCATCGACGCGAACACTTCCGGAGCAGGCGCACAGCTGATGCTCGCGGTGAACGGTGAATTCGAGACGATGGCGTACCAGAGCGGGCGCGAGTACATCGTCGAGATCTTGCCAAAGGCGCGCGCCACGGCACGCGGTGGTGCGAACGCAGCGAACGCTGCGAACACGACCGCTGGCCAGGCGGGTACGGCCGCGGCGCCGGGCCGGCCTTACGGCGGCAAGCCGGTGACGTTCAACTTCCAGGACGTGCCGGTGCGCACGGTGCTGCAGCTGATCGCCGAGGAATCGAACCTTAATATCGTTGCCAGCGACACGGTGCAGGGCAACGTCACGCTGCGCCTGCTCAATGTGCCTTGGGACCAGGCACTGGACATCGTCCTGCAGGCCAAGGGCCTCGACAAGCGTCGCAGCGGCAACGTGGTGTGGATCGCGCCACAGCCGGAAGTCGCAAAGTATGAGCAGGACCGTGAGGACGCCCGTATCGCGCTGGAAAATCGCGTCGATCTCGTCACCGAGTACGTGCAGATCAATTACCACAATGCGGCGCAGATCTTTAAAGCGCTGACTGAGGCGAAGGGCATCGGCGGAGCAGGAGGGGCGGGCGGGCCGGGCGGCGGTTCGAACCTCGACAACGGCTTCCTGTCGCCGCGCGGCCGCATGGTGGCGGATGAGCGCACGAACACGCTGATGATCAGCGACATTCCGAAGAAGATCGAGCAGATGCGGGAGCTGATCCGCGTGATCGATCGGCCGGTCGACCAGGTCGTCATCGAGGCTCGCGTGGTGGTTGCGAACGAGACGTTCGCTCGCGAGCTGGGCGCAAAGTTTGGCGTCAGCGGTGTATCGGACAACGTCGCCTATAGCGGAAACCTTTCGGCCAATACAAGCAACTGGAATTCAGTGGTCGACGCTGACCGTGCTCTGGACGAATGGGAGCGCGGCGGCCGCGTTGGCGCGCGCCCGGCAGGCCCGACCATCGTCCAGGGGCTGATGAGCAATCTCGCTGTGGCCAATCCGGCAGGGTCGCTCGCACTGTCCATCATGAATGCGGGCTATGCGCTGGATGTCGAGCTGTCAGCGATGCAACAGGAAGGCCGTGGCGAAGTGATCTCGAATCCACGAGTGGTCACGAGTAACCAGCGCGAGGCGGTGATCAGTCAGGGCCAGGAAGTCGGCTACGTCACGATCCAGCCGGCCACCGCTGGCGGCGTGGCGACACCGAGCGTCCAGTTCAAGGAAGTGCTGCTGCAACTGCGGGTGACTCCGACGATCACCAACGATGGCCGCGTGTTCCTCAACATGAACATCAAGAAGGATGAGGTCGAAGGCTTCGTCGACACCTCGATCGGCGACGTGCCGATCATCGGCAAGCGGGAAGTCAACACGGCGGTCCTGATCGAGGATGGGCAGACCGTGGTCGTGGGCGGTGTCTACGAGTTCGACAGCCTCGAGAGCGTTTCGAAGGTGCCGTTCCTCGGAGATATCCCGTTCCTTGGCGCGCTCTTCAAGAACAAGTCGAAGAACAAGCAGAAGGCCGAGTTGCTGATCATGGTCACGCCGAAGGTGCTGCAGGTCGCGCAGCGCAACTGAGCGCAACAGGCGGCAACCAGGTGATGCGAATACGGGGCCTTCGGGCCCCGTATTCGTTTGTGCGGACGCTTGCGGATGCACGATGGCGGCTCGTCGGCGGTGTCGGGTGAAACTTCCTCACGCCGGCGCGGTCACAATCGGTCCGGGCTGAATACGGAACCGCCATGGACCGAACCGACTCCGCCGCGTCATCCGCGTCTCACACCGGCGACACCTTGCAGAAGCGCTTCACCGCGCTGCAGGCGCGGCTGGCCGGGCGCATCGTGGGCCAGGCTGCGCTGGTCGAGCGGCTGCTGATCGCGCTGCTGGCGGACGGGCACTTGCTCGTCGAAGGCGCGCCCGGCCTCGCAAAAACAAGCGCGATCCGCGCGCTCGCCGACGGCGTCGAGGCCGACTTCGCACGCATCCAGTTCACGCCCGATCTGCTGCCGGCCGATCTCACGGGCACCGAGGTGTGGCGCCCGCAGGACGGACGCTTCGAGTTCCAGCCCGGCCCGGTCTTCCACCCGGTCCTGTTGGCCGACGAGATCAACCGGGCGCCGGCGAAGGTCCAATCGGCGCTGCTCGAGGCGATGGGCGAGCGCCAGGTGACGGTCGGTCGGGCGACGTACGCGCTGCCGCAGTTGTTCCTCGTGATGGCGACGCAGAACCCGATCGAGCAGGAGGGCACGTTTCCGCTGCCCGAGGCGCAGCTCGACCGTTTTCTCATGCACGTGCAGATCGGCTACCCCGAGGCGTCGGCAGAGCACGAGATCCTGCGGCTCGCGCGCGACCGCGCTCGCCACGGGGAGAACGCCGACGTGGTGAGCGCGCCAAAATTGCCGCTCGAGGACGTGTTCGCCGCGCGTGCCCAGGTGCTGGACCTGCATTTCGCGCCCGCGGTCGAGCGCTACATCGTCGAGCTCGTGCTGGCTTCGCGCGACGCATCCCCGTACGACGCCGCGCTCGCGGCGCGCATTGCCTGGGGCGCGAGCCCACGAGGTTCGATCGCGCTGGAACGCTGCGCGCGGGCGCGCGCCTGGCTTGCCGGCCGCGACTTCGTGACACCCGACGACGTCCGCGCAGTCGCGCCCGACGTCCTGCGCCATCGCGTGCTGCCGAGCTTCGAGGCCACGGCCGAAGGCTGGGACGGCGGTCGCCTGGTCGACGCACTCCTGCAGCGGGTTCCGCTGCCGTGAGCGTGACTGCGCTCGAGGGTGCCGGGCAGGCGCACCGACGGATGGGGTGCGCCGGCCACGGCGAGCAGCGCCGACCGGCCGATGCACGCCGCACCCGACAGACGCAGATCGCGCAGGCATTCGCCGCGCCGGCCGCGACCGCTCGCCGCGCTTCGCGCATGGGTCGTCGCCGTGCCCACGCAGGACGCTGGGGCGCGCACGGTTCCGCCCTCAACGGCTCTGCCTTGATCCGCCATGGCCGTCCCGCACGCTGACGGCGTTACGCCGACGATCGACGAGCTGGTCGCGCTGCGCGCGCAGGTCGGTCGACGCGGTGCCGCGAACGCCGGCCGCTACGGCGCCGCAGGCCCCGCGCGCTCGGTGCTGCGCGGACGTGGGATGGAGTACGCGGAGTCACGTGAGTACTCCAGCGGCGATGACGCGCGCCATATGGACTGGCGCCTGACCGCCCGCACCGGTCGTGCGCACACCAAGCTGTTCCAGACCGAGCGCGAGCGGCTCACGCTGGTCGTGGGGGACACGAGTCCGGCGCTCTACTTCGGCACGCGCGTGCGCTTCAAGTCCGTGCAGGCGGCACGTGCCGGTGCGCTCGCCGCGTGGGCCGCGGTGCGCGACGGCGACCGAATCGCCGCGCTGCGCGGCAGCACGCGAGAACCCGCGGTGTCGCCTGCGCCGGGATCGCGCGGTGCATTGCACACGATCGATGCGCTGGTGCGTTGGTACACGCAGCCGCCCGACGACGACGCCGGCCTCGCCGTGGCCCTCGAGCACGCGCAGCGCCTGCTGCGGCCGGGCTCGCGGCTCGTGTTGCTCGCCGACGCCGCGAGCCTGCGCGACGTGGCCGCACACCGCTGGCCGGCGCTCGCGCAGCACCACGAGTGCATCGTGCTGCTGTTGACCGACCCCTTCGACACCGCGCCGCCTGCGCACCGCCTTGCATTCGCGCACGGCGGCGCCCGCACCACGCTCGACCTGGGCGCTGACGCCACGCGCGCGGCTTGGCGACGTGAGTTCGCGACTCCGCTCGACGAGGCCTTGGCGACGCTCAACGTGCGCGGGGTTCGAGCCCAGGCGTTGTCGACCGACATGCCGAGCGACGCCTGGCTGCCGTTGCTGGGCGCACGGCGCGTGGGGGCCGCCTGATGGCCGATCCGACGCTCGCGCTGCGCGACATCCACATGCCGGCTGCGCCGCCGTGGTGGCCGCCGGCGCCGGGCTGGTGGTTGCTCGCGGCGTGCATTGCCGCCGCGGTGGCGGTCGTTCTCGCGCTGCGCTGGCGCCGCCGACGCCGCCTTGCCGCGAGCGCCGCCCGTTTCGACGCCGCGCTCGCGCACGCCACCACGCCGACCCAGACCGTCGCCGCGATGTCGGATCTGTTGCGTCGCGCTGCGCGTCTGAAGGACCCGACCGCGGACCGGCTGCAGGGCGAGGACTGGCTGGCGCGGCTCGACGACGGTGATGCAGCACGCCCCTTCAGCGCCGGGCCCGGTCAATTACTGCTCGACGGCGCATTTCGGCCGGATGTCGATGCGCATGCGGTCGATGCGCTGCGTCCCCTCGCGCGTGCGCGCTTCGTGGCCTGGACGGCGCCGCGATGACGACGCTGCAGGCGCTCGGGCTCTCGTTCGCGTGGCCGTGGTGGCTGCTCGCGTTGCCACTGCCGTGGCTCGCGCTGCGGTTTCCGGCTCGCGCGAAGGCCTCCGGCGCTGCCCTGCGCGTGCCGTTCGGCTCGCGCATCGAGGCGATCGCCTCGGCGACCGGGCTGCGCGCGCAGCGCCGAGGTCTCCGCGCGTGGGCCTGGATCGCCTGGGCGTTGCTGTGCCTGGCCGCGGCGCGGCCGCAGCAACTCGGTGAGCCGATTTCGCCGCCGGCGCGCGGGCGGCAGCTCATGCTGGCTCTCGATCTGTCGGCCAGCATGTCCGAGCCCGACATGACGCTCGGCGGCCAGCCCGTCGATCGGTTGACCGCTGCAAAGGCGGTCATCGCGGACTTCCTCGACCGCCGCGAGGGCGACCGCGTCGGCCTGCTGGTGTTCGGTCGCCGCGCATACGCGCTTACGCCGCTCACCCTCGATCGCGACAGCGTGCGCGAGCAGCTCGGCGACAGCGTGGCCGGGCTCGCGGGGCAGGAGACGGCGATCGGCGATGCGCTCGGCCTCGCGGTCAAACGCCTGCAGGCGCAGCCGCCGGGGCAACGTGTCGTGATCCTGCTGACCGACGGCGTCAACACTGCGGGCCTGCTGGACCCGCTGCGCGCCGCACAGATCGCGGCCGATGCCGGCGTGCGCGTGCACACGATCGCGTTCGGCGGCGACGGCGGGCTGTCGCTGTTTGGCTTCCAGCTGCCGATGCCGGGCGCGGGCGACGAGATCGACGAGACATCGCTGCAGAAGATCGCCGAGCAAACCGGCGGGCGCTTCTTCCGCGCACGCGACACGTCGCAGCTCGTCGGTATCTATGAAGAGATCGACCGCCTCGAACCGGTCGCCTCCGCGGGGCCGGCCGTGCGACCGGTGATCGAGCGCTACCCGTGGCCGCTAGGCGCGGCGTTCGCATTCGGGCTGCTGGGCCTGGCCCTGACCGTGATGCGGAGGCGCGCATGAGCCTGGAGCTGGGCGCATTGCACCTGCTGCGGCCGCAGTGGCTCTGGGCGCTGCTCGCGCTGCCGCTGCTGGCGTGGTGGTGGACGCGCGCGTCGCGTGCCCGCGAGCCATGGCGCGATGCGATCGACGCCCACCTGCAGCCGCACCTGCTCGAAGCGCCCGCGCGGTCGCGGCGGTGGGCCGGGCCGGCGTTGGTGGCGGCCAGCTTCGTCCTGTCCGTGATTGCGCTCGCGGGGCCGAGCCTGCGCGAGGTTGAACGCCCGCTCGCGCAGGGCGGCACGCCGCTCGTGATCGCAGTCGATCTGTCATCCGCCGCGCTGGCGCCGGACCTCCCGCCGTCGCGACTGGCGCAGGCCCGCGGCGAAATCACGCGCCTGCTCGAAGCGCGCGACGGAGCGCCGGTGGCGCTCATCGCCTACGCGGACGACGCGTTCACCGTTGCGCCGCTGACCGAAGATGCGGCGAATGTCGCGCTGTTTCTCGACGCGCTCGCACCGGAGGTCATGCCCGTCGACGGCCGCAACACGGCGCGTGCGATCGAGCACGCGGTCGAGCTGCTGCGCCGCGCGGACCAGACGAGCGGCGACATCGTGCTGCTGACCGGCGAAGCCGATCCGGCCGCGCGAGACGCCGCCGCGGCGGCCGCGCAGGCCGGGCATCGCGTGTCCGTGCTGGGCCTCGGCAGCCCGACCGGCGCCCTCGTGCGCACGCGCGACGGGGCGGTGCGAGCCGTCCGTCTCGAGGCTGACGCGTTGCGCGGACTGGCGCGCGCGGGCGACGGCGAGTTCGCGGCGCTCCAGCCCGGAGACGCCGACCTGCGCTCGCTTGGCCTGCTCGATCCGGGGCGCGCGGCGGATGCGCGCGGCGAAGGCGGCACGCGTGTGAGGGAGGACCAGGGCTACTGGCTGCTCCCGCCGCTGATGCTGCTCGGCTTGCTCGCGCTGCGCCATCGCGCGGGACTCGCGGTGTTGGTGTTGTTCGCGGTGTTGCCGTGGTCGCCCGCGCACGCCGTCCAGTGGTGGGAGCGCCCCGACCAGGCCGCGCACGAGCGGATTGAAGCCGGCAACGAGGCCTACCGGCGCGGTGAATTCGACGCCGCCGCCGCGTTGTACCGCAGCGTCGACAGCGCCGACGCCCACTACAACCGCGGCAATGCGCTCGCGCGACAAGGTCAGTACCGCGAAGCGATCACTGCGTACGACGCAGCACTCGCGCGCGAGCCCGGCATGCCCGATGCGATCGCGAACCGCCGCGCCGTGGCCGCCGCGCTGAAGCGCAAGCCACCGCCGGGCCCGAAGTCGGACAAGCCCAAGCAGGGCAGCGGCGAAGGCGAGAAGAAGCCCGGTTCGAAAGGGCCGGCGGGTCAGGCCGACAGCCCGCCGCCGGAGCCGTCCGGCGACGCGGACCCGCAGAATTCGAAGAACAAACCGCAACCGTCCCCGAAGCCCGACGATGCGTCCGCGCGCGATCGCCAACGCGAGGCCGATGCGGCGCAGCGCGAACGCATGCGCCGCGCGATGCAGCAGCAAGGCGGCGAAAAGCCGAGGCCTGATCAAGCGCCGCCGCCCGCCGAGACCCCGGCCCAGCGCGAGCGTCGCATCGCAAACGAGGCATGGCTGCGCCGCGTGCCCGATGAGCCCGGCGGCCTGCTCCGCGCGAAGTTCCGGCTGGAGCACGAGCGCCGCCAGCAGCAGGAGCCGACGCCGTGACGCTCTCGCTCGCGTGGCGGGTCGTCGCCGTGCTCGCACTGTGCTGCGTTTCGATGGTCGCGTTCGCGGCGCCGGAGGCCTGGCTCGATCGCAACCGCATCGCGCTCGGCGACACCGTCACGCTCCACGTCGCGACCACCGGCACCGCCGCGCCCGACTTTTCGCCGCTCGAGGCCGCTGGGCTCAGTCCGCGCCCGCAGGCCGCCCAGCGCCGCTTCGAACTGGTGAACGGGCAGGCGTCGATGCGCACGCTGTTCACCGTGGTGCTGCGCCCCCCGCGCGCCGGCCGCACTGCGGTGCCGGCGATCTCCGTCGGCACCGAGCGCACCGCGCCGCTCGCGCTCGAGGTCACCGCCGCGCCCGCCGCGCCGCCGGCGCGGGCGGGCGACGACGTGTTCATCGAAACGCAGCCCGACGACGTCGACCCGTACGTGCAGCAGGCCGTCGGCTGGGTCGTGCGGCTCTACTCGGCCGTGCCGCTGGTGTCCGGCCACCTGGACCAGCCCTCCCCGGAAGGCGCGTCGATGCAGCGGGTCGGCGACGACGTGCAGTACACCCGCGAGCTCGACGGGCGCCGCTACACCGTCGTCGAGCGTCGCTTCCTGCTCGTGCCCGAGCGCAGCGGCGAGCTCGTCGTGCCGGGCGCGAAGTTCGAAGGCCGGGGCGTTGGCGGGTTCTTCGACTCCGTGTTCGGCGATCGCGGCGGCGCGCTCGCGGCGACCGGGGCCGTTCGCGTGCTCGGCGTGCGACCGGTGCCCACGAACGCCCCGACCCCGTGGCTGCCGCTGCGTGACCTCCAGCTGCGCTACCGCGAGCTGCCCGACACGCTGCAGGCCGGCCGTGCCGCTGCGGTGAGCGTCGAACTCGTTGCCGACGGCGCGTTCGCCGCGCAGCTGCCCGAACTCACGCTGCCGCCGATCGACGGTGTGGAGGTGTTCGCCGAGCCGCCGCAGTCCGACGAGCGCTTCGTCGACGGCCGGCCCCAGGTCACGCTCACGCGGCGTTTTTCGCTCGTCCCCGCGCAGGCGGGGCCGGTGGCACTGCCGGCGCTGGAATGGCCGTGGTGGGACGTGGACACGGGCGGCACGCGCACCGCAACGCTGCCGGCGCAGCAGTGGCAGGCGCGCCCCGGCGTGGCCGCGTCGCCCGTGCTGCCGGGCGTGACGGATGCGCCTGCGCAAGACGCGCCGGCCGATGCGGCCCCGGACGCGTCGGCGACGGGGCGCTGGCTCGCGATCGCCGCACTCGCCGTTGCCGCGTGGGTGCTCACGATGGCCTGGGCAGCCCGGCGGCGCGCTGCGCGCGGGGTCGGCACGGCGGAAGACGGGGAGGACGGCGCCGCCACGCCAGGCAGCGTGACGCCCACCCAAGACGCTCGACCGGACGCAGCCGCAGCGCCTGCGAAGCCAGCGGATCTCCGCCGCACGCTCGAACGCGGCACGCCGGACGAGATCCTCGCCGCGCTGCGCGCGCTTTCACCTCGCCCTGCCCCCGACACGGACGCGCTCATCGGGCAGCTGGACGATGCGGCTCAACGCGATGCGCTGCAGGCGCTGCAACGCGCCCGCTGGGGCGGTGGCGACCCCGCCGCCGCGCTGGACGCGCTTCGTCGTGCCTTCGCGCCCGGGCCGCGCTGGCGCGAGACGCGCAGCGCGCGCAAGGCGGACCCGCTGCCGCCGCTGTACCCGGAGCGCTGAGCGCAGCGGGGCGCCGGCCTGCGGTTATCCTCGGCACCTTACTGGCGCGACCGTCACCGCGCACCCTTTCAGGAAGTCGTCCCGATGAGCGAGCACGCCGCCCGCACGCCCAAGCTGGCCCTGCACACCCGAATGCTGATCGGTTTCATCGTCGGCGCCGGCGCGGGCCTGCTCGCGAATGTCTACTTCGCCGATGCCGGTTGGCTCGCGACGCTGGTCACCTACGTCGCCGACCCGATCGGCCAGCTGTTCCTGCGGCTGTTGTTCATGCTCGTCATCCCGCTGGTGTTCGCGGCGCTGATCCTCGGCGTGGTCGAGATCGGCGACCCGCAATCGCTCGGGCGCATCGGCGGCAAGACGCTGGTCTGGATCCTCGCGGTCACCGCGGTGGCCGTGACGATCGGCCTCGTGCTCGTCAATGTGCTCCAGCCGGGCCTGGGCCTGCCGCCGGAACTCGCCGATTCGCTGCTCGCCGAATCCGGCGAGCGCACCGCCGACATCGCCGGCAAGGGCGGGGCGATCTCCGGCGTCGACCTGTTGCTCAACATCGTGCCGAAGAACCCGATCGCCGCCGCGGCCGCGGGCGACCTCATCGCGGTGATGTTCTTCGCACTCGCGTTCGGCGTTGCCGCCACCGTGCTGCGCACCGAAAGCACGCGGCTGTTCGTCGGCGCGGTGCAGGGCATCTACGACATCTGCCTCAAGCTCATCGGCTGGATCATCGAGCTCGCCCCGTACGCGGTCGCCGCGCTGCTGTTTTCGATCACGTCCAAGCTCGGCTTCGACGTCATGGTGCAGCTGGCACGCTTCGTCGGCACCGTGCTGCTCGCGCTCGGCATCCACTTCTTCATCGTGTTCCCGATCCTGCTCGTGGTCTTCGGGCGCATGTCGCCGCTCGCGTTTTTCCGCGGCGCGCAGCCGGCGCTGCTGACCGCGTTCTCGACGTCGTCGTCGAGCGCGACGCTGCCGACCACGCTTGCGGTGACCGAAGAGCGCCTGGGTGTGCCGCGCCGCGTTGCGCGCTTCGTGTGCACACTCGGCGCGACGGCGAACATGAACGGCACGGCCTTGTTCGAGGGCATCACGGTGCTGTTCCTCGCTCAGTTCTTCGGCATCGAACTCAACCTCGTGCAGCAGATCACGGTGCTGGTGCTGTGCATCTTCGGCTCGATCGGCGCGGCCGGTGTGCCCGGCGGTTCGCTGCCGGTGATCGCGATGATCCTCATGATGTTCAACATCCCGCCCGAAGGCATCGGCCTGATCCTCGGCGTCGATCGCCTGCTCGACATGTGCCGCACCGTCGTCAACGTCGGTGGCGACATGGCGGGTTCGGTCGTGATCGGTCGCTCGGAGTTCGGGCGCGGCACGGAAACGGTCGCGCACGTGGACGAAACGCCGGCGTCCTGAGCCCGCGCCGGAGCAGTGACGCGCGGTCGCGGTCGGCGGCCGGGATGAATCTCGTCGGGTCTGGGGCCTGAAAAGTCGGCGCGACGCGACAGCGCGCCGCCGGGGTGGGACAATGCGCCGCCCGCGCGGTTGAGTCCTGCGCCGCCGGCGCGCCTTCCGCCGCTCCCGACGATCCCCATGACGACCGCCGATTCCACGCAGCCTGGCCGCCGCGATCTCGCCAACGCCATCCGTTTTCTCGCCATCGACGCGGTTCAAGCCGCGAATTCCGGTCATCCGGGCATGCCGATGGGCATGGCCGACATTGCCGAGGTGCTCTGGAACGAGCACCTGCGCCACAGCCCGAACAACCCGGGCTGGTTCAACCGCGACCGTTTCATCCTCTCGAACGGCCACGGCTCGATGCTGCAGTACGCGCTGCTGCACCTGGCCGGCTACGACCTGCCGATCGAGGAAATCCGCAATTTCCGCCAGCTCGACAGCAAGACGCCGGGCCACCCGGAGAACTTCATGACGCCGGGCGTGGAAACCACGACCGGTCCGCTAGGCCAAGGGTTCGCGAATGCGGTCGGCCTCGCGCTCGCCGAGAAGCTGCTCGCGCAGCGCTTCAACCGCGACGGATTCGAACTCATCGACCACCGCACGTTCGTGTTCATGGGCGACGGCTGCCTCATGGAAGGCATCTCGCACGAGGCCGCCTCGCTCGCCGGCACCTGGGGCCTGGGCAAGCTCGTCGCGTTCTGGGACGACAACAAGATCAGCATCGACGGCAACACCGACGGCTGGTTCACCGACGACACGCCTGCACGCTTCGAGGCCTACGGCTGGCACGTGGTGCGCGGCGTAGACGGCCATGACGCGGATTCGATCAAGGCCGGCATCGAGCAGGCGCTCGCCGCGACCGACAAGCCCACGCTGATCTGCTGCCGCACGACGATTGGTTTTGGCTCGCCGAACAAGGCGGGCAAGGAATCGAGCCACGGCGCGCCGCTCGGCAAGGACGAGATCGCCGCGACGCGCGAGGCGCTGAACTGGCCGCACGGTCCGTTCGAGATCCCGCAGCCGATCTACGACGCCTGGCGCGCGAACGAGCGCGGCGCGGAACTCGAAGCACAGTGGAACGCGCGCTTCGACGACTACGCGAAGCAGCATCCTGAAGCGGCGGCCGAATTCTCGCGCCGCATCCGCGGCGAGCTGCCGGCGGACTTCATCGCGCAGGCCGATACGTACATCGCGAAGCTGCAGGCCGACGGCCCGACCGTCGCGTCGCGCAAGGCCTCGCAGATGGCGATCGAGACGTTCGCCCCGCTGCTGCCCGAGCTCATCGGCGGCAGCGCCGACCTTGCGCACTCGAACCTGACCCTGTGGAAGGGCAGCAAGTCCGTTGCCACCGACGATCCGAACGCGAACTACGTCTACTTCGGCGTGCGCGAGTTCGCGATGACCGCGATCAACAACGGCCTGGAACTGCACGGCGGCTTCATTCCGTACGACGCCACGTTCCTCGTGTTCAGCGACTACGCGCGCAACGGCGTGCGCATGAGCGCGCTCATGGGTGCGCATGCGATCCACGTCTACACGCACGATTCGATCGGCCTCGGCGAAGACGGCCCGACCCACCAGCCGATCGAGCACCTCGCCTCGTTGCGCTACATCCCCGAGAACGACGTGTGGCGCCCGTGCGACGCGGTCGAATCGGCCGTGGCGTGGAAGCAGGCGATCGTGCGCAATGACGGGCCCAGCTGCCTCGTGTTCTCGCGCCAGAACCTGCCGCACCAGGCGCGCAGCGAAGCGCAGGTCGCCGACATCGCGCGCGGCGGTTACGTGCTCAAGGACGCGGCCGGCACGCCCGAGATCATCCTCATTGCGACCGGTTCGGAAGTCGGCCTGGCGATGCAGGCTGCCGAGCAGCTCGGCGACCGCGTGCGCGTGGTGTCGATGCCCAGCACGGACGTGTTCAACCGCCAGAGCGCCGAGTACCGCGAGTCGGTGCTGCCGCGCAACGTGCGGCGTCGCGTGGCGATCGAGGCCGGCGTCACCGGCTTCTGGCACAGCTACGTGGGGCTCGACGGCGCAGTGATCGGGATCGATACGTTCGGTGCGAGCGCCCCGGCGGAGAAGCTGTTCCCGCACTTCGGCTTCACGGTCGAGCGCGTGGTTGAGGTCGCCCGCTCGCTGGGCTGAGCGGTTTCAACGCACGGAAGAAAGGCGGCTTCGGTCGCCTTTCTTTTTTCAGGGTCGCGTCGGCTGCCGGTTCGAGGCGCAGCGATCGACCGCGTGATCAGGCGAACAGCAGCTTGCCCGCGGCGATCAGCAGTACGACGCCCAGCGCGCGGCGCAGCGTGGGCACGGGCAACCACTTCAGTCCGAGCTGCGTGCCGAGCAACGCGCCGACTGCGACGGCGCCGAGCCACAGCGGCAACGCCGTCGGCAGCGTCCCGCTCGATTGCAGCAGGCCGGCCAGTGCGGTCAGCGAGTTGATCCACACGAACGCGACCGAGGTGCCGCTCGCCTCGCGCGTCGGCATCCAGTGCGCGAACAAGAGCAGCGGCGTGAGGAAGATTGCGCCGCCGGTGCCGGTCAACCCGCTGAGCACGCCGATCATGCCGCCGACGAGCAGGCCGATCGACCACGGCACGCGCCGGCCCGTCGCTTCCGCATCCTCGCGCTCGGCGCGGCCGGCCTGCCGGAACACGCCGATCGCGGCAACCAGCAACACGAGGCCGAGCAGCAGGGAGTAGCTGTCGGACGGCAGCTTCACGCGGGCGGCGAAGTACGCCGCCGGCGCCGAAGCGAGCACGAACGGCGCGATGTTGCGCCAGCGAACGTGGCCGGCGCGCGCAAACCGCACCAGGCCGATCGCGCCGACGAGCAGATTCAGTGCGAGCGCGGTCGGGCGCACCTGCTCGGGCGCAAAGCCGATCAACGCCATCGCGGCGATATAGCCGCTCGCGCCGGCGTGGCCGACCGACGAGTACAGCGCGGCGACGATCACGAACGCCGCCGCAAGCAGCCAGGCCGCGTCGATCATCCCGCCGCCCCGGGCCTGCTCATGCGTCCGGCGGGGTGGCGCGCGCCGCGATCAGCGGGCGAGCGACTCGTTGAGCAGCGTCGCGAGCCGGTGCGCACCCTGGCGCACGCGCTGCTCCGCGAGCGGACGCTTTGCGTCGAGGTAGCGGTGATCGAGCTTGTGCGACTTCGGGTAGATCTTCTGCGCCTCGACATACCCGCACGATTCGGTCGCCCACGCTGCCGGCGCGCCGATCGGCGTCTTCTTCGGCGGCCATGGCGTCGCGAGCCGGTCGGCGTACGCGTCGAAGTCCAGGCCGCGCGAGGCGAGCAGGTAGTAGTCCCAGATCGAATGCAGGTTCGTGCCCATCACGCCGTCGGCGTAATGCTTGCGCGCGTATTCCTCCGGCTGGAGCGGCGTGCGCAGGCTGATCTGGTAGTCGTTGCCGCCCTTGTCGTCGCGGTGGTTCGCGTGCATCGGCTGGTGCACGTCGCCGACGAAATGCACGAGGAACTTCAGTGCGTCGCGGCGCGCTTCGAGCGGCTGCGCGGCGTCGGCCAGGATGTCGCGCTGCGCCTCGATCGCGCCGATCACGCAGTCGCCGTCCTTGCACTCGCGCGCGCGCTCGAACCGGCAGGTGCCTTCCGAGAGCTTCACGTAATGCCAGGGCGCCGTGCGCTTGAACGCTTCGGGGCTGCTCGAACGCAGCTCGTCGGCCCAGGTCGACACCCCCGCGAGCGTGGGTTCCTTCTCGCCCGCGAGCAGGCGCGCGACCTCGGCCTTCGCCTCCGGCGAGAGCTGGCGCTCGGCGAGTTCGCCGACGAGGCGGTGGCCGAGCGCGCTCCAGGCCAGGGCAGGCGTGGACGCGGCGACCAGGACGAGGGCGGCGAACGGGGCGAGATATCGATTCATCCATGCATCATATCGGTCGAACATGACCGCCGGCCGTGCCGGAAGTGGGGGGCTGCCGGCAGCCGCTGAAAGCGCATGGCCGCGCACGCTCGGCTCCGCCGCCCCCCCCCCCCCCCCCCCCTGCGTCGGGCGGCGCCGTGCCCCTGGAGCGGCATAACGCCGTGCCGACGCGCCGGGTCGGCTAAAATGGCCGACTTTCCGTGTCCAGGAGTTGTCATGGCGATCAAGGTGGGTATCAACGGCTTCGGCCGCATCGGCCGCAACGTGCTGCGTTCAGCCGTGCAGAACTTCGGCGGCGAGATCGAGATCGTCGCAATCAACGACCTGCTCGAACCCGACTACCTCGCCTACATGCTGCGCTACGACTCGGTGCATGGCCGCTTCGACGGCGACGTGTCGGTCGAGGACGGCCAGCTGGTCGTCAATGGCAAGCGCATCCGCCTCACGCAGGAGCGTGACCCGGCCAATCTGAAGTGGGGCGAGGTCGGCGCCGACGTCGTCATCGAGTCGACGGGCCTGTTCCTCGACAAGACCACCGCGCAGAAGCACCTCGATGCCGGCGCGAAGAAGGTGATCCTCTCGGCCCCGTCGAAGGACGACACGCCGATGTTCGTGTACGGCGTGAACCACGAGAAGTACAACGGCGAGGCGATTGTCTCGAACGCGTCGTGCACCACGAACTGCCTTGCGCCGATCGCGAAGGTGCTCAACGACAAGTGGGGCATCAAGCGCGGCCTGATGACGACCGTGCACGCGGCGACCGCGACGCAGAAGACCGTCGATGGCCCGTCGAACAAGGACTGGCGCGGCGGCCGCGGCATCCTCGAGAACATCATCCCGTCGAGCACGGGCGCGGCGAAGGCCGTGGGCGTCGTGATCCCCGAGCTCAACAAGAAGCTCACCGGCATGAGCTTCCGCGTGCCGACGTCGGACGTCTCCGTGGTCGACCTGACCGTCGAGCTCGAGAAGCCGGCGACGTACGAGGAGATCTGCGCGGAGATGAAGGCGCAGAGCGAAGGCGCGCTCAAGGGCGTGCTGGGTTACACGACCGACAAGGTCGTGGCGACCGACTTCCGCGGCGACACGCGTACCTCGATCTTCGACGCCGAGGCCGGCATCGCGCTCGACCCGACGTTCGTGAAGCTCGTGAGCTGGTACGACAACGAGTGGGGCTACTCGAACAAGTGCCTCGAGATGGCGAAGGTCGTCGCAGCGAAGTAAGGCTGTCGGGTCTCGCATGAAAGAAAGCCCCGCATCTGCGGGGCTTTTTCGTTGGCGCCACGCGATACGCGCCTGCCGCTAGGCGGCTCGCGGTTCGCGACGGTCCCCGTCGTGTTCACGACGGTCGCCGCTGCGCCGCTCGCTGCGTTGCTCGCGTCGGTCATCACCCTCGGCACGCGTACGCACCTGCCGGCGCTCCTGGATGATGCGCCCGCCCGGGAACGCGACCGCTGCACGGAGTCCGGCCACGGTGGACGCATTGCGCACGCCGCGCCGCGCGACGTTGAGCACGTGCTGCACCATCTCGCGCCGCGGCACCTCGCCTTCCTCGCGCACGAGCGAGAGCCGATGCAGCGAATACAGGCCGAGCAGCGCCGAGCCGAGGAAGAAGAACTGCCACCAGCCGATCGACAGGCCGATCAGCTCGAGCGTGCCGTCGGGCGCGCGCCATTCGAGATTCAGGCTCAACTGGCGGCGCTCGAAGAACGCGGCGACCGACCCGCCGAGCAGCGGCGCGATGCCGGCGGCCAGCGACGTGATCAGCGCATTGGTCGCGAGATACGCGCTGGCGGCGCCGCGCGGTGCAAGCTTGAGTCCGATCGCGCTCGATGCGAGCGCCACGCCGGCCGAGGTCATGCCCATGAGCACGTGCAGCACGGTGAGGTAGGCGGTCGTCCAGGCGCGGTCGCCGATCTCGCCGGCCAGCGCCATCGCGGCGATGCAGGCGATGAATGCAGGCGAGGCGAACGTCAGCACGGTCTTGTTCGTGAAGCGGTCCGAAAGCTGGCCCCAGACCCGCAGCACGACGATGTTCGCGAGCTGGCTGACGATGCTCATCATGAGCACGAAGCCGGCCGAGTAGCCGAGCTGCTTGATCATGAACACCGTGAAGAACGGTGCGGCGAGATTCACCGCGAAGTTCCACGACGCGAAGAACCGCATGAGACTAACGAAGTCCTTGTCCTTGAACGGCTGCGCGAACAGGTTGCGCAGCCGGCGGCCGGGCACTGGCGCCGGCATCGACGGCTCGGGCACCTTGGCAAGCTGCCAGGTGCTGAACAGGCTGGAGACGAAGCCGATCAAGTACAGGATCGCGAACGCCATCGGACTGCCGCCGCCGCCGACCGGGTCGGCAAAGTGCAGCGCCCCTGCGGCAAGGCCGGTGCCGACGATGCCCAGCATCGTGGCCCAGATCGTGCGCCGCGCGAAGAACGCGCCCATGCGTTCCTCGGGGATCAGGTCGCGGATCCACGAGTTCCAGCCGCAGGCGCCGACGGCATTGAACGCGCAGTGCACGGTCTCGGCAACCACGAGCAACGTCAGCGCAAGCGTCTTGCTCTCGATGAACCCGAGCACGGCCATCAGTGGCAGGGCAAGCCGCGCGGCGAACAGCGCGATGATCGACACCAGTCGGCGCGAGCGGATCCGTTCGATCAGCAGCACCGCAGGGGCCTGCAGCAGCTGCGTGAGGAACGGAATCGCCGCAAGGATGCCGATCACCGTCGACGACGCACCGAGCATGAGCGCATAGGCGACGAGCACGACGCCGCTGTTGAGCGTGCCCACGATGGTCGCGAATGCGGCGTCGAACATGAGCCGGCGGGAGCCGTGCTCGAGATCCTCGGAGGTGATGACGTCCTGGGTTACAGCAAGTCGCATGGAGTGCGGGGTCGAGCGGGAAGGCCGCACTAGACCAAGCGTGCCGTGACGGGGCGGTCCATGCCCCGGCATCCGGAGACTATGCTCGCGCTGGTCCTTCGCGTGCCTCCTGCGACGTCTCGACGTCGAGCGGCGGCACCGCGGTGGGCCGTCCGTCGCCGTCGAGCGCGACCATCGTGAAGCACCCGCGCGTGGCGAGCGTGCAGTCGCCTCGCAGCGGGTCCTCGGCGTGCATCTCGACGTCGACCTGCATCGAACTGCGCCCCGTTGCGACGACGCGCGCCGTGAGCCGCACCAGCGCACCGGCCGGCACCGCGGTGTGGAAATCGACGCGATCCGAGCGCGCGGTGACGACCACGCGACGCGCATGCCGCGTGGCCGCGATGAACGCGGCCTTGTCCATCCACGCCAGAGCCTGCCCGCCGAACAACGTGCCGAGGTGGTTGGTGTGGTCAGGGAACACCATCTCGGTCATCGTCGCTTCGGGCGGCCGGTTCGACGAGAGCTCAGAATGCGGCATCGAACGCGACCTCGCCCTGCACGCCGACCTGGTACGCGGACACGCGCCGCTCGAAGAAGTTCGTCACCTCCTGCACGTCCTGCAGGTCCATGAACGCGAACGGGTTGCTAGCGCCAAAGTGCTTTGGCATGCCGAGCTGCGCGAGGCGCTGGTCGGCCGTGTACTGCAGGTAGGCGCGCATGTCCGTCGGCGACAGCCCGGCGACACCGCCGGAGAGCACGTCCTGCGCGAACGCCATCTCGCACTCGACCGCTTCTTCGAGCATGCGCACTACGTCGCGCGCCAGCGTGGCATCGAACAGAGCGGGCTCCTCGGCGCGCACCGTGCGGATCACCTCGAACGCGAACGCCATGTGCCCGCTCTCGTCGCGGAACACCCAGCTCGTGCCGGCGGCGAGCCCGTGCAGCAGCCCGCGCGAGCGGAGGTAGTACACGTAGGCGAACGCGGCGAAGAAGAACAGCCCTTCGATGCAGCACGCGAAGCAGATCAGGTTGAGCAGGAACTGCCGGCGATGCGATGCATCGTCGAGCCGGTCGAGCCCGTCGATCGAGTCCATCCAGCGGAAGCAGAAGTCCGCCTTCGCGCGGATCGACGGGATGTTTTCGATGGCATCGAACGCCTTCGCCCGCGCGGCCGGGTCGGGCAGGTAGGTGTCGAGCAGGGTGAGGTAGAACTGCACGTGCAGCGCTTCCTCGTAGAGCTGGCGCGAGAGGTACATGCGCGCTTCGGGCGCGTTGATGTGCTGGTAGAGGTTGAGCACGAGGTTGTTCGCGACGATCGAGTCGCCGGTCGCGAAGAACGCAACGAGCCGCTCGACGAGGTGGCGCTCGGCCGGGCCGAGCTTGTGCGCGAGGTCGGCGACGTCGATCGAGAAATCGACTTCCTCCACGGTCCAGGTGTTGCGGATCGCCTCCCGGTACATCTCGTAGAAGCGCGGATAGCGCATCGGGCGCAGCGTGAGGTTGAAGCCCGGGTCGAGCAGGTGCGGTGTGCTCACTGGCAGGCCTCGCAGGATTCGGGGTTCTCGAGTGAGCAGGCGATTGCCGCGGCGGGCGAGGGCGCGGCACCGATCGTCGCCTTCGCGATGCGCGTGGCCGGGCGAGAGCGCAGGTAATACGTCGTTTTCAGCCCTCTTTTCCACGCGTACATGTACATCGAGCTCATCGCGCCGATCGTTGGCGTCTCGATGAAAAGGTTCAGCGACTGGCTCTGGTCGATGAACGCGCCGCGGTCGGCGGCCATGTCGATGAGCGAACGCATCGGCAATTCCCAGGCGGTGCGGTAGACCTGCCGCAGCGTGTCGGGGATCTCGTCGATGCCTTGCACCGAGCCTTCGGCAAGCTTGATGCGGTCGCGCATCGACGCCGTCCACAGGCCGAGCGTCTTGAGCTCGTCGACGAGGTGTCGATTCACGACGAGGAAGTCGCCTGAGAGCGTCTCGCGCTTGAACAGGTTGCTCACCTGCGGCTCGATGCATTCGTAGCAGCCGGCGATCGAGGCGATCGTCGCGGTCGGCGCGATCGCGACGAGCAGCGAATTGCGCAGGCCGTGCGCGCGGATGCGGCCGCGCAGCGCGCCCCAGCGCGCAGTGTCGGCCGGCACGATGCCCCAGGCGTCGAACTGCAGCTCGCCGTGCGCGGCGCGCGTGTCGTCGAAGCCCGGGTGCGGACCGTGCTCGAGCGCGAGTTCGTTCGAGGCCGACAGCGCGTGGTAATAGATCGCCTCGGCGATCTCGCGCGACAGCGCGCGCGCCGCGTCCGAGTCGAACGGTAGGCGCATGCGGAAGAACACGTCCTGCAGGCCCATCACGCCGAGCCCGACCGGGCGCCAGCGCAGGTTCGCGCGGCGCGCGGTTTCGATCGGATAGAAGTTGAGGTCGATCACGCGGTCGAGCTGACGCACCGCGAGGCGCACGGTCTCGGCGAGCTTGTCGAAATCGAAGGTGATGCGGCCGTCGGCGTCGTCGACGTGATGGGCGAGATTGACCGAGCCGAGGTTGCACACTGCGGTCTCGTCCTGCGAGGTCACCTCGAGGATCTCGGTGCACAGGTTCGACAGGTGCACGACGTGGCCTTCGCGCAGCGTCTGGTTGCAGGCGCGGTTCGCCTTGTCCTTGAAGTTCATCCAGCCGTTGCCCGTCTGCGCAAGCGTGCGCATCATCCGCGCGTACAGATCGCGTGCCTTGACGGTCTTCGTCGCGAGCCCGGCCGCTTCGGCCGCGCGGTAGGCCGCGTCGAACGCCTCGCCCCACAGGTCGGTCAGCTGCGGCACGCGCGCCGGGTCGAACAGCGACCACGGGCCGTCGGCCTCGACGCGGCGCATGAATTCGTCGGGGATCCAGTTCGCGAGGTTCAGGTGATACGTGCGGCGCGCCTCGTCGCCGGTGTTGTCGCGCAGCTCGAGGAAGGCCTCGACGTCGGCGTGCCAGGGCTCGAGGTACACGCAGGCCGCGCCCTTGCGCTTGCCGCCCTGGTTGACCGCCGCAACGGACGCATCGAGCGTCTTGAGCCACGGCACGATGCCGTTGCTCAGCCCGTTCGTGGAGCGGATCAATGCGCCCTGCGAGCGCACGCGCGTCCAGCTCACGCCGATGCCGCCGCTGAACTTGCTGAGCTTGGCGATGTCGGTGTAGCGCTTGTAGATGCCCTCGAGCGAGTCGTCGGGCGAATCGAGCAGGAAGCAGCTCGAGAGCTGCTCGTGCGAGGTGCCGGCGTTGAACAAGGTCGGCGAGCTCGGCAGGTAGTCGAGCTGCGCCATGCGCCGGTACAGCGCGAGCGCGTCGGTCACGTCCGTGCTCAGCGCGCAGGCGATGCGCATGAAGAACTGCTGCGGCGTTTCGATCACGGTGCGCGCGGTCGGGTGGCGCAGCAGGTAGCGGTCGTAGAGCGTGCGCAGGCCGAAGTAATCGAAGCGGCGGTCGAGCGACAGGTCGATTGCATCGTTGAGCTTGCGCGCATGTGCCTGCACGAAGCCGAGCAAGCGCGCGTTGATGAGCCCGAGCTCGTGCCCGCGCTGGACTGATTGCGAGAACGCGTGGATCTCCTGGCCTTCGACCTCCTTGCCGATCACGTTCGCGAGCAAGTGCGCGGCGAGGCGGCCGTACTCGGGCTCCTCCGCGGTCAGCAGCGCGGCGGTGCGGATCGACAGCTCGTCGAGCTCGCGCGTGCTCGCGCCGTCGTAGAGGCCGGAGATCGTGCGCGTGGCCACGCGCATCGGGTCGACCGCGTGCAGACCGTCGCAGCAGCGCGTCACCGCGCGAACGATCTTGTTGAGATCGACGGTCTCGCGCCGGCCGCTGCGCTTGGTGACGGTCATCGACACGCTGGCCGCGGGCGGCGTCAGCACGAAGCCGGGCGGATCGGCCGGCGTGGGCAGTGGAGAGGAGGCGGCGGTCGCGGCTTCGGCGACGGCGGTGGACGGTGCGGTCATGGCGAACTCCAGTGCAGGACGCACGGGTCGCCGGCCCTCCCTCGAGAGCCGGCGCACGGAGGCGCGCATGCGCAGGCGCAACGCGCCCGTCGCACGGCCACGCCCCCGCGGGCGCTGTGTCTGGAGGAAACGCGGGTGCCGCGACCGCGCGCAGCGCGGCCTGCACGACGCCGGAGCGCCGCGTGCGACACCGGCCGTCCTCCCCCGAGGACACGCAGGCCGGTCACCGCGCGGTGTGCTTCGCGCGGCTGTCGGCAGGTCTTCGGGCTCGGGACGTGGGCGAGGGGTTCGCCTGACCTACCGGCGGTCGCTTCCCAGACATCGCTGCCCAGTGCCATGACCGCTTTCGTTTCCCATACCGCTGCGGGGCAGCGCCGGCTTTGGATCGTCGATCCGCACCGGACTTCCCTTTTAAGCCGGCCTCGCGGCCGGCACCGACGGGCACAACATACGGTGGGTTGCGGGGCCCGTCAACGCCATATGTGGGGATTGCCCGTTCGTTGTGCGGACGCCGAGGCCTGGCTTGCGCGGCACCCGCCGGACCGCAATGCGGGTCGCCCTGGGCGGGCGAGGACCGGCGCTTGCGACGCCGGCACGGGTTACGCTGCGCGCCTGCGGGGAGCAGGAACGGGGAAGACAATGGAAGGTCTCATCTTGCTGGCCGCGTTGCTGATGCTCGCGGTGCCGGTGGCGGTCGTCGTGGCGCTGTCGATGATCTCGACGTTGCGTGCGCGCGTGTCGACGCTCGAATCGCAGGTGGAGCGGCTGCAATCACAGTCGGCGACGGCGGGCGTCGAGCGCGGAACGGCCGGAGCGCGCGCCGCGGCGCCGACGCCGGTTCCGCAGGCGACGGTGCAAGTGCCGCCTGCCGGCGCCGCCGCGCCCGACCCCGACCACATCGCCGACACCGTGTTCGCGGCGCGCAGTCTCGCGCCGGAGCAATCCGCACCGGAGGCGACGGCGCGGCCGGAAGGTGCGCCCCCGCTGTCGCCGCCCCCGATGCCGCGCGGGCCGGCTCCCGCCGCGCCGCCCGCGCCGGGGTCGACCCAACCCCCATCGCCACGCCGCCCGAACCCGCTGGAACTCGCCGCACGCGCGGTGCGGCGCTGGCTCACCGAAGGCAACGTGCCGGTCAAGGTGGGCGTCCTCGTGCTGTTCGCAGGCGTGGCCGCGCTGCTCAAGCACGCGTCCGACCAAGGCTGGCTCGACACGCCGATCCAGTTGCGCCTCGCGGGCATCGCGTTTGCGGCGAGCGCGGCGCTCGCGTTCGGCTGGCGGGAGCGGCACAAGCGCCGGGGCTTCGGGCTCGCAGTGCAGGGCGGTGCGATCGGCGTGCTGCTCATGGTCGTCTTCGCGGCGTTCAAGCTCTACGCACTGATACCGGCGGGCGTCGCCTTCGGGCTCAGCGTGGTGCTCGTCGCGGGGCTGGGCGTGCTGGCCGTCAGGCAGGACGCGATCGCGCTCGCGGTCTTCGGTGTGCTCGCGGGCTTTCTCGCGCCGATCTGGCTGTCGACCGGGCAGGGCAACCATGTCGCGCTGTTCGGCTATTACCTCGTGCTCAATGCGGGGATCCTCGCGATCGCGTGGCGTCGTGCGTGGCGCGTGCTCAACGTGCTCGGATTCGCCTTCACGTTCGGCATCGGCACGGTCTGGGGCGTTCTGCAGTACCGACCCGAGCAATTCGTGACGACCCAGCCGTTCCTCGCCGTGTTCTTCGTGTTCTACCTGCTCGTTCCGATCCTGTACGCGCGACGCCGCGCGCCGGGCCGCCGCGATCTGGTCGACGGCGGCCTCGTGTTCGGCACGCCGCTGGTCGCGTTCTCGTTGGAGGCCGGCCTGCTCGACGGCGCGCGCATGCCGCTCGCCGCGTGCGCGCTCGGCCTCGGTGCGCTCTATGCCGGGCTCGCCGCACTGCTGCAACGCCGTGGTCACCTGTCCGCCCTGGCTGCGCCGTACGCCGTGCTCGCGGTGGGTTTTGCGACGCTCGCCGTGCCGCTCGCGCTGTCGGCGCATGCGACCGCCAGCATCTTCGCGCTCGAAGGCGCGGCGCTCGTCTGGCTGGGCCTGCGCCAGCAGCGCCGGTTGCCCCAGGTGTCGGGCCTGTTGCTGCAGGCGGCCGCGGCTGTCGCGTTTGCGGTCGCGGATGCGCGCGGCGCCGTGCCCGTCGCGAACCCCGCGTTCATCGGCGCGCTGCTGATCGCGATCGCCGGCTTCGCGTCGGCATGGAGCTACCGCCGCGCCGATGTCGGCCCGCGTGCACTGCCGTACTACCTCTGGGGTCTCGCGTGGTGGATCGGCGGCGCGGTCGGCGAAATCTCGCGTTTCGTCGTGTCCGAGGCGCGTCCCGATGCACTGCTCGCCCTGGCGGCCGTCACGGCCGCGCTCGCGGGCGAGTGGCACCGGCGCGCGCCGGCGCGCGCGCTGGCGTGGACCGTCGCCGGCGGCCTCGTGGCGGCGGTGCTGCTCGCGGTCGCGCAGACGGGCGCGCACGTGCATCCGCTCCGCGGTTATGGGCCGCTCGCGTGGGCGCTGTTCGCCGCGCTCTCGCTGCGGGCCCTGCAGTCGCTCGGCATCGCGGTCGACCGCGGCGCGTCCGGCTCGCTGCCCGCGGTCGCGGCCGCGCACTCGGCCTGGACGGTCGCCTGGGCGCTCGCGGCGACCCTGTCGCTCGCGCATGTCGCGTCCACGCCCCGGATCGGCGACGGGTGGGCGTGGGCCCTGGTCGGCCTGCCGTGGCTTGTTGCGGCGACGCTGGTGCTGTGGCGGCCCGCGATCGTCGCATTCCCGCTCGCGCGTCATTTCGACGCGTGGCGCGCCCCGCTGCTCAGGGGGCTGCTCGCGGTGCTCGCGATCGGCTGGCTCCATGCGCTGCGGCTCTCCGGCGACAGTGCGCCGTTGCCGTGGATCGCCGTGCTCAACCCGCTCGACCTCGCGCAACTGGCGGCGCTCGCGATCGTCGTGGCCGCCCTGCGCGGCGACGCACTGCCGGGCCCGTGGCGCGAGCGTCGTGCGGAGCTGCTGGGCCTTGCCGGGTTCGCGCTGCTCAGCGTCATCGTGCTGCGCGCGACGCACCACTGGGGTGGCGTGCCGTGGGGGAGCGCCATGTTCGGCTCCGGCCTCGTGCAGACGAGCCTCACCGTGGTGTGGAGCCTGCTCGGCGTGCTCGCATGGGTCGGAGGTGCGCGCCGCGGGGAGCGGAGACTGTGGCTTGCGGGCGCCGTGCTCATGGCGGTGGTGCTCGCGAAGCTCGTGCTCGTCGACCGGACCCACCTCGGCAACCTGCTCGGCATCGGCTCGTTCATTGCGTACGGACTGCTGTGCACGGCCGTCGGTTATTTCGCGCCGGCGCCGCCGCGCCGCGAGTCCGCGTCGCTGCAAGGCGCCCCCGCGTGAGGCGGCTCGCGTTTGGGTTGGTGCTCGCGCCGCTGGTCGCGTTGGCCGGAGCCGCGGACTATCGCCTGCAGTGGCCGGTGCAGCTGGCGCGCCCGGACGCGGCCGCGCATCGCATCGTGCTTGAAGCGGACGTGTACCGGACCGTGCAGCGCGCTGATCTGGGTGACCTCGACGTGCTCGACCGCGACGGCGCGGCGGTGCCGGCCGCCGTGCTCGCGCCCGCGCGTCCCGCCCGGCGCGCGCCACGTCTCGTTCCGCTGCCGTGGTTCCGTTTGCCGTCGCCCGACGGTGCCGGCGCGCGCGACTGGGCCGTGATCGGCCGGGCAGGGCCGGACGGCGCGCTGCAGGAGATCGAAGCCCGCAGCGTCGCCGCCGGTTCCGGCGAAGCGCCGCGCACCGCGCTGCTCGTCGACGCGCGCACCGCGCGCGGTCCCGTCACTGCGCTCGACCTGCAGTGGCAGTCGAGTGGCGCGCTCGACGTCGGCTACCGCGTCGAGGGCAGCGACGATCTCGACACATGGCACCCGGTGCCGGCGCAGGGTCGCCTCGTCGACCTGCAGCGCGACGCCGAGCGCCTGCTGCAGCGGCGCATCGCGCTGCAGTCGCCCTCGTCGTGGCGCTACCTGCGGCTCACACCGGAGCATGCGGACCGCATCGTCCCGATCACGGCAGTGCATGCGGTGATCCCGGTTGCGCGCGCGGCACCCGATGCGCAGTGGCGGGCGCTTGCGCCTGGCGCCGTCCGTCGCGTGGAAGGTGCGGGCTCACAGTTCGAGTTCGAACTCGACGGCCGCTACCCGATCCGCTGGGCCGCCGTAGCGATGGACGCCAACACTGCCGTGCGCTGGCATCTGGAGAGCCGAGAGTCCGGCGATGCACCGTGGCGGACGCGCGCAGCGCCTTGGCTGGCCTTCCAACTCGACGACGCAGGCGAACGCAGCCATTCCCCGCCGCGTGTGCTCGACGCAACCGTGCGCGACCGCCACTGGCGGCTCACGGCCGATCGCCAGGTGGCGCAGGCGCCGGCACTGCGCCTCGGCTACGCGCCAGAGACCCTGGTGTTTCTCGCGCAGGGCAGCGGGCCGTACGCGCTCGTCGCGGGCAGCGCGCGCACGCGCCGCGCCGACGCGCCAGTGGCGCCCGTTCTTGCGGCACTGCGCGAGCGGCACGGTGCCGAGTGGTCGCCGCCTGCCGCGACGCTCGGCGCGCCGTCCGTCCGCGCAGGCCAGAACGCCCTCGAGCCCGAGCGCGACTGGACAACGTGGTTGCTGTGGGCCGCGTTGATCGCCGGGGCGCTGCTCGTGATCGCCCTGGCCGTCTCCGTACTGCGCACGCCGCCGCCCAAGCCCTGACCGGCGCGGCCTGCACGCGGGCCGCCTTGCGTTCCTGTGGCGAGGTTTTCTTCACGTCCGGCCACCGTGACAATGGCCGGCTTCGCGCGCTGCCCGCGCGTTTTTCTCTTCCAGGAGACTCCATGACCATCGTCCGCATGACCGACCTCGACCTCGCCGGAAAGCGCGTGCTGATCCGCGAGGATCTCAACGTGCCCATCGATCGCAGCGAGGCCGGCGATGCCCGCATCACGTCCGAACAGCGCATCCAGGCCGCGCTGCCGACGTTGCGGCTCGCGCTCGAAAAGGGCGCGGCGGTCATGGTGATGTCGCACCTGGGCCGCCCGAAGGAGGGCGTGTTCAGCGCCGAGGATTCCCTCGAGCCGGTGGCCAAGCGCCTGTCCGAACTGCTCGGCGTCGACGTGCCGCTCGTGCGCGACTGGGTCGGCGGCGTCGAAGTAAAGCCGGGCGAGATCGCGCTGCTCGAGAACTGCCGCATGAACGTCGGCGAGGGCAAGGACGACGACACGCTCGCGAAGGCCTATGCGGACCTGTGCGACGTGTTCGTCATGGACGCGTTCGGCACCGCGCACCGCGCGCAGGCCTCGACGCACGGCGTCGCGAAGCACGCGAAGATCGCCTGCGGCGGCCCGCTGCTGATGGCCGAGCTCGACGCGCTCGCGAGGGCCCTCGAAACCCCGGCGCGCCCGCTGCTCGCGATCGTCGCCGGCAGCAAGGTGTCGACGAAGCTCGAGCTGCTGTCCTCGCTCGTCAGCAAGGTCGACCAGCTCATCGTCGGCGGCGGCATCGCAAACACGTTCATCGCCGCGATGGGGCACGACGTCGGCAAGTCCCTCGTCGAGCGCGATCTGCTCGACACCGCGAAGCAGATCATGGCCGACGCGAAGGCGCGCGGCGCCGATATCCCGGTGCCGGTCGACGTCGTCGTCGCGCCCGAGTTCAAGGCCGATGCGCCGGCGACGGTGAAGCCGGTCGATCAGGTCGGCGCCGACGACATGATCCTCGACATCGGCCCGCAGACCGCCGCGCAGTACGCGCAGCTGATCCGCGACGCGGGCACGGTGGTGTGGAACGGGCCGGTCGGCGTGTTCGAGTTCGATGCGTTCGGCAAGGGCACCGAGGCGCTCGCGCGCGCGATCGCCGAGAGCCGCGCGTTCTCGATCGCCGGCGGCGGCGACACGCTCGCGGCCGTCGACAAGTACGGCATCGAGCAGCAGGTGTCCTACATCTCGACCGGCGGCGGCGCGTTCCTCGAGTTCCTCGAAGGCAAGACGCTGCCCGCCGTCGCGATGCTCGCGCAGCGCGGCCAGTGAGCCACGCCGGCGCCGCCCCGCAGGGCAGCGGTGCAGACGTCGACCGCACTGCCGCGCCGATCCGCGCGGCGGTGCTGCTGTTCGACCTCGACGGCACGCTGATCGACTCCGCGCTTGGCATCACACGCTGCGCGGTGCATGCGTTCGAGCAGCTCGGCGAGCCGATTCCCGACGAGGCCACGTTGCGCAGTTGGATCGGCCCGCCGCTGCGCGACAGTTTTGCGCCGCGGCTCCACGATGCGGCGCGCGTCGAACGCGCGGTCGAGCTCTACCGCGAGCGCTACGACGTCGTCGGCTGGACCGAGCACACGATCTACGCAGGCATCGGCGATGCGGTGCAGGCGCTGCATGCGGCCGGGCATCGGCTCATGGTCGTCACCGCGAAAAACGAGCCGCATGCGCGGCGCATCGTCGAGCATCTGCCGTTCGGTGCGTGCTTCGAGGACGTGATCGGCGCGACGATCGACGGCCGCCTCAGCCACAAGCCCGAGCTCATCGCGGAAGCGCTGCAGCGGCGCGGCATCGACGCATCGTCGTGCGTGATGATCGGCGACCGCCGCATGGACATGCAGGGCGCCGTGCACCATTCGATGCCCGGCGTTGGCGTGTTGTGGGGCTTCGGTGATGCGGACGAGCTGCAGGCGGCGGGCGCGTCGCGTCTGGTCACGGCGCCCGCCAATCTCGTGTCGGCGTTCGAGCGCTGACGCTGAGCTTCACGGCGCGCGTATCTCGCGTGCCGTGAAGGCCGCGAAGCCGCGTTAGCGCCACTCAGGCATCACGCACGAACTCGCGCGCGAGCAGCCCGTACATCACGGTGTCGCACAGCTCGCCCGCGGTGTGCCAGCGTTCACGCAGCAAGCCCTCACGACGAAAGCCGACCCGTTCGACGAGGCGGCAGGACGCCTCGTTGCGCGGGTCGATGTCGGCCTCGACGCGCCGAAGTGCCAGCGTGTCGAATGCATGCACCAGCATCAGTGACACCGCCTCGCGCGCCAGGCCACGCCCCCATCGGTCACGGCTCAGCACATAGCCCACCGTGGCCCGGCCCTGTTCGCGGTCGATGTCGCACAATGTGGCCGCGCCGATGAGCGCGTCGTCCGCGATGTCGGCCATCGCCCAGCACAGCATCCGGCCCGGGTCGCGGCTGCTGCACGCGGTTTCGAAATACGCCTGTGCCTGCTCGCGCGCGGTCCACGCCGGAAAGCTCCAGTACCGCATTGCCTGCGGATCGGAGTGCAGCGCGTAGAACGCATCGAAGTCATCTGTCTCGATGCCGCGCAGGCGGAGGCGCGTACCGTTGAGTACGGGCAGTTCGTTTGCTGCGGTGTCGCTTGCGGTCGCGTGCATGTGTAGGAAAACGTATGCAATCGGAGCGCGCATTGTGCTGTGCTAGCGTGCCGCACGAACATGGGAGTGACCGATGAAGGCCCAGCAACGCCGCACCAAGATCCTTGCCACGCTCGGCCCGGCCACCGATGCGCCGGGCGTGCTCGACCAGCTGCTCGCCGCAGGCATCGACTGCGTGCGGCTCAACTTCTCGCACGGCGATCCGTCCGCCCAGGTCGAGCGCGCGAACGCATTGCGGGCCGCAGCCCAACGCGTGGGGCGTGAAGTCGGCATCCTCGCCGACCTGCCGGGCCCGAAGATCCGCATCGAGCGCTTCGTCGACGGCCGCGTGCAGCTCAAGGCCGGCGACCGCTTCGATCTCGTTGCCAATGCCGACGCGCCCGAAGGCACCGAGCGCGAGGTCGGCGTGAGCTACCTCGGCCTGCCCAACGACGTGACGTCCGGCGACACGCTGCTGCTCGATGACGGCATGATGCAGCTGCGCGTCGAGCGCGTGGAAGGCGAGCGCATCGTGACCACCGTGCTCAACGACGGCGCGCTGTCTAACCGCAAGGGCGTGAACAAGCTCGGCGGGGGCCTGTCGCTCGGCGCGTTGACCGAGCGCGACCGCGAACTCATCGGCGTCGCCGCGCAGATCGGCGTGGACTTCATCGCCGTGTCGTTCTGCCGCAACGCCGCGGACATGGAAGAGGCGCGCCAGGTCGCACGTGAGGCGGGCAGCGATGCGTTCCTCGTGTCGAAGATCGAACGCGCCGAAGCGATCGAGAACCTCACCGAGATCATCGAGGCAAGTGACGTGGTGATGGTCGCGCGCGGCGATCTCGGCGTCGAAATCGGCGATGCGGAGCTGCCGGGCCTGCAGAAGAAGATCATCCGCGAGGCGACCGCCTGCGGCCGCGTCGTGATCACCGCAACGCAGATGCTGCAGTCGATGGTCGACAGCCCGATGCCGACGCGCGCCGAAGTGCTCGATGTCGCGAACTCGGTCATCGACGGCACCGATGCGGTGATGCTGTCGCAGGAAACCGCGGCTGGAAAATACCCGGTTAAGGCCGTCGAGGCGATGGTGCGCGTGTGCCTCGGCGCCGAGCGCACGTTCGCGCACGACACCGATTTCGAAGCCGCGCCGCGCAACCTCGACCGTCCCGATCGTGCGATCGCGATGGCCGCGATGTTCCTGTCCGAACACATCGGCGTGCGCGCGATCGTCGCGATCACCGAGTCCGGCGGTACGCCGCGGTACCTCTCGCGGTTCCGCTCGCAGTCGCCGGTGTTTGCATTGTCGAGCGATTCGGGCGTGCGCCGGCGCATGTCGCTGATGCGCGATGTCACCTCGATCCCGTTCGAATCGCTCGGCCTTGGTGCACGCGAAGCGGCGCGGCGCGCCGCGCGGCAGCTGTACGACGCGGATCTGCTCGAGGTCGGTGATCGCCTGATCTTCACCAGCGGCGAGACCATGGGCCAGCACGGCGCGACGAACACGCTGCGCCTGTTGCAGATGGGCGAGGGCGGCGTCGCACAGGGGCTCGGCGAGCTGTAAATCGCCTGTAAAGCACGGGACATCGAGACAAATTCCTGCCGCCGCGTGCCTGCACGCGGCGCGCATGCGCGTGGTTCACGCGGCCCCCACCTGGCGCGACCGTTATAATCGCGGGCTTCCCACTCGCTCCGCAGGACGTCTCATGAGCATCGAACAGCTGGCCGAAACCGCCCAGGCCATGGTGGCCCCGGGTAAGGGCATCATCGCGATCGACGAGTCCACCTCCACCATCCAGAAGCGCTTCGACAGCGTCGGGATCGAGTGCACCGAGGAGAACCGTCGCGCTTACCGCGAGATGCTGCTCGGCACGCCGAATCTCGGTGACCACATCTCCGGCGCGATCCTGTTCGACGAGACGATCCGTCAGTCGACCAAGAACGGCGTGCCGTTCACCAAGCTCATGATGGACAACGGGATCATCCCGGGCATCAAGGTCGACAAGGGCACGCACGCGCTCGCCGGCTTCCCGGGCGAAGTCGTCACCGAAGGCCTCGACGGCCTGCGCGCACGCCTCGAGGAGTACTACCGCCTCGGCGCCCGCTTTGCGAAGTGGCGCGCGGTCATCAACATCGGCGACGACATCCCGACCGGCACCGGCATCGACGCGAATGCGCACGCGCTCGCGCGCTATGCGGCGCTGTGCCAGGAGCAGGGCCTGGTGCCGATGGTGGAGCCGGAAGTGATCATGGACGGCAGCCACGACATCGACACCTGCTACGAGGTCACCGAAGTCACGCTGCGTTCGCTGTTCGCGTCGCTGTACGAGCACAACGTCATGCTCGAGGGCACGATCCTCAAGGCGTCGATGGTGATCCCGGGCACGACCAGCGGCGAGAAGGCCTCGATCGAGGAAGTCGCCGCGGCGACGCTGCAGTGCCTGAAGTCGACCGTGCCGGCGACGCTGCCGGGCATCGTGTTCCTCTCGGGCGGTCAGTCGGACGAGGACGCGACGGCGCACCTCGACGCGATGAACCGCATGGGTCCGAAGCCGTGGCCGCTGTCGTTCTCCTATGGCCGCGCGATGCAGTCGGCCGCGCTCAAGCTGTGGGCGCAGGACCTGACGGGCAACATCGACGCCGCACGCAAGACGGTGTTCGAGCGCGCCCGCGACAACGGCCTCGCCGCGCTGGGCCAGTGGAACAAGTCCGCCGCCTGATTACCGGCGACGGTGCAACAAAAACGCCGGCCCTGGGCCGGCGTTTTTATTGATGCGGAGCGGGGTGCAGAATTCGGGAGACGTCGGGCGATCCGCGTCGCGGCCCGCGACCGCCAGTTCCGACACCGGCTGACAGGGCAACCGGTTGCCGGGCGCCGGCTTGGGTCATGCCGGCTTGCGTCGTGCCGGCTTACCTCGTGCCGCTTACAGTGTGTCCACCCAGGCCGCGTCGATTCACATCGTGCGCCGTGCGGGCGGCTGCTCGGCCGGGCCGAAGCGCGTCGAGCCCGCGCCGCCTTCAAGCTCGGCGCGGTACAGCTCGGCCATCGTGCGATCGGCCGCGCAGAAGATCACGCGCGCCGGACGCGGGTGGGCGTCCTTCCACGAGAGCACTTCGGCCACCGCAATCTTGACCGCCTCGTGCGCCGGGTAGCCGTACGCGCCACAGCTGATGGCCGGGAACGCGATCGAGTTGATCTTGTGGTTGAGCGCGATCTCGAGCGCGTTGCGGTAGCACTGCGCAAGCAGTTCCGGCTCGCCGGCTTCGCCGCCTTGGTACACCGGGCCGACGGTGTGGATGACGTAGCGTGCGAGCAGGCGGTGCGCGCCGGTGACGCGCGCTTCGCCGGTCGGGCAGCGGATACCGGGCTCGACCTCGTCGATGCGTCGGCACTCGGCGAGCAGGCCGGGGCCGGCCGCGCGGTGGATCGCGCCGTCGACGCCAGCGCCGCCCATCAGTGTCTCGTTCGCCGCGTTGACGATCGCGTCCGCGGCCACGACGGTGATGTCGCCTTGGATTACCTCGATGCCCATGTCTGTGCTCCTTCGAGCCCGGCGACCGCCCCGTCGTCCGAACCTGCGCTGTCGTTGGAATGGAAAATCGGCGAACGGAATGCGGGCTCCAGCGGCTGTAATCGTTCGGGCCCCGCGCCGGACCCCTGCATTCGAGTGGCCGCGCGGGCCGTCCCGGTGCGGTCCCGCCGCAGCCAGCGGCGGTGTGCGCCGAGCGCAGACTCCGCAGTACGCGGCGCATTGCGCTGCGGGCAGCCGACCGACGTGCGGTCGTATCCAGCGGTAAGGCAGTCAAACGTCATGCGCGGGTCTCCAACCGGCTAACGGCAGAGGTTGACGACAACGGCCGCAACACCTCCGCGAAGCGTGTCACGCCCCAATCGTGCGCCCTGTCACGCTTCCTGTCGAGCCACCTTGCTTAATGCCGTCTGGCGGTTTGCCAGGTTGGGCTGAGTCCATAAGGCCTTGAAATGCCACGAAACCGCGACGCCGCGGGCGCTAGACTCGCGCCCGGCCCCCGCTTTCGATGACCCGTTCATGACTCGTTCGCGACTTTTCGCGACGCAGCGCGTGCCCCGGCTCGCGCTCGTCCCACTTTTTGCCGTCTTGTTCGCCACTGCCTGTGGCGGTGACTCGGACGCGCAGGGGCCCGGCGGTCCGGGCGGCGGCCCCCCGGGCGGTGGCGGAGATCGGCCGGTGCCGGTGACCACCCAGGTCGTGCAGCCGCGTGCATTCGCCGACACCGTCACGGCGCTCGGCACCGTGCAGGCGCGCGAATCGGTCACGATCACGGCGAAAGTCAGCGAAACCGTCGAGCGCGTGCACTTCGACAGCGGCGACGCGGTCAAGGCCGGCGCGCCGTTGGTGACGTTGAGCGGGCAGGCGCAGCAGGCGTCGCTGCGCGAGGCGCAGGCCGCGGCGAACGAGGCCCGACAGCTCTTCGACCGGCAGAACGAACTCGCCGGCCAGCAGCTGATCGCGCGTTCGCAGCTCGATACCCAGCGGGCGGCCCGCGATGCGGCGAACGCGCGCGTCTCCCAGATCCGCGCCCAGCTCAGCGACCGCGTGATCCGCGCGCCGTTCTCGGGCGTTCTCGGCCTGCGCCAGGTCAGCCCGGGCACGCTCGTGACGCCGGGCACCGCGATTGCGACGCTCGATGACGTCGCCCGCGTGTACGTCGACTTCCCGGTGCCCGAGACGCAACTCGCGCAGCTCGCGCCTGGGCAGGCGCTCGTTGCGACGAGCGCGGCCTACCCGCAGCGCCGCTTCGAGGGCACGGTGTCGACGGTCGATGCGCGCGTCGACGCGGCCACGCGCGCGATCCTCGTGCGCGGCGACTTCCCGAACCCCGATCGCGTGCTACGCCCCGGCATGCTGATGGAGGTGACGCTGTCGCAGGCCGAGCGGCCGGCGCTGCTCGTACCCGAGATCTCGATCGTGCAGGTCGGCGGCGACAGCTTCGTGTTCCGCGTTAAACCCGATAGCACCGTGGAGCGCGCCGAAGTCACGGTCGGCGCGCGGCGCGAAGGCCTGGCCGAGATCGTCAAGGGCGTATCGGCCGGCGATCGGCTCGTCGTCGACGGCACCGGCAAGGTGCGCCCCGGCGCGAAGGTGACCGAGGCCGGCGCGACGCAGAGCGGCGAGAAGGCCGCGGCGCCGGCGCCGTGAGCCGCGCCGTCCGTCTGCCGCGCACGAGGGCGATCCGATGAGCCTGTCCGACATTTCGATCCGCCGCCCGGTCTTCGCGACCGTGATGAGCCTGCTGCTCATCGTGCTCGGCGTGATCGCGTTCACCCGCCTCACGCTGCGCGAGTTGCCCGCGATCGACCCGCCGGTGGTATCGGTCGACGTGAACTACCCCGGCGCGTCGGCATCGGTCGTCGAAACGCGCATCACACAGGTGCTGGAAGACGCGCTAGCGGGCATCGAGGGCATCGAGACGGTGCAGTCGTCCAGCGTCAACGGGCGCGCGTCGGTGACGCTCGAATTCCGGCTCGAACGCGACATCGAAGCAGCCGCGAACGACGTGCGCGACGCGATCAGCAACGTCGCCGACCGCTTGCCGGACGAGGCCGACCCGCCCGAGGTCGAGAAGGCGAACAGCGATTCGGAGACGGTGATCTGGCTCAACATGGCCAGCACCACGATGGACACGCTGCAGCTGTCGGATTACGCCGACCGCTACATCGTCGACCGGCTTTCGAGCATGGACGGCGTGGCGCAGGTGCGCATCGGGGGACAGCAGCGCTACGCGATGCGCGTGTGGCTCGACAGCGCTGCGATGGCCGCGCGCGGCGTGACCACGAACGACATCGAGACTGCGCTGCGCGCCGAGAACGTGGAATTGCCCGCGGGTCGGCTCGAGTCGGAGGACCGCGACTTCACGCTCCGCGTCGAGCGGCAGTATGTGAAGCCTGACGACTTCGCATCCGTGCCGGTGGTGAAGGGCGACGACGGCTACGTGGTGCGGCTCGGCGACGTCGGCCGCGTCGAGCTCGCGTCGGCCGAGCGCCGCGCGTATTACCGCAGCAACGGGCAGCCGAACATTGGCCTCGGCATCATCAAGACCTCGACCGCGAATGCGCTCGACGTCGCCCGCGCCGCGCGCGCGCAGGCCGAGGAGATCCAGAAGACGCTGCCCGAGGGCACGCGCATCTTCGTCGCGTTCGACGACACCGTCTTCATCGACGCGGCGATCAAACGCGTGTACTGGACCCTGCTCGAAGCGGTGGTGCTCGTCGTCGCGGTGATCTGGCTGTTCCTCGGCAGCCTGCGCGCCGCGCTGATCCCGGCGGTCACGGTGCCGGTGTGTTTGATCGCGACGTTCGTGCCGCTGTACCTGTTCGGCTACTCGATCAACCTGCTCACCTTGCTCGCGCTCGTGCTGTCGATCGGCCTCGTCGTCGACGACGCGATCGTCGTGCTCGAGAACATCCAGCGCCGCGCGGACCTCGGTGAACCGCGCCTCGTCGCGTCGCGTCGCGGCACCAAACAGGTCGCGTTCGCCGTCATCGCGACGACGACGGTGCTCATCGCGGTGTTCCTGCCGGTCGGGTTCATGGAAGGCAACGCGGGGCGCTTGTTCCGCGAGCTGTCGGTCGCGCTCGCGGGCGCGGTCGCGATTTCGGCGTTCGTCGCGCTGACGCTCACGCCGATGATGTCGTCCAAGCTCGTGCGCCCGCACAGCGAGGAAAAGGCAACGCGCCTTACGCGCTGGATCAACGGCCGACTCGATGCGCTGTCGCGCGGGTATCGCCGGTCGCTCGATCGCACGGTCGATTTGAAGTGGCTGTTCGGCGCGCTCATGATCGGTGCGCTCGCGCTGAGCTGGGGGCTGTTCAAGCTGATCCCGTCCGAACTGTCGCCAGCCGAAGACCGCGGCGCGTTCTTCGTGTCGATCGTCGGGCCCGAAGGCGCGGGCTTCGATTACACCGTCGGCCAGGTCAAGCAGGTCGAGGACGTGTTCGCGGGACTGGCCGGCGAAGGCAAGGTGATCGAGCGCTACAACACGCGCGTGCCGGGCGGCTGGGGCGCGAGCGAGGAGATGCACACGGGCAACGTGATCGTCTTCCTGCAGGACTGGGACCAGCGCACGCAGACCGCGGACGACGTCGTGAACTCGCTGCGCGGTGAGCTGGGCAAGCTGCCCGGCGTGCGTGCGAACCCGCGCATCCGTTCGGGTCTGGTCGGCGGCGGCGGGCAGCCGCTGCAGATCGTGCTCGGCGGGCCGGAATACGCCGAGATCGCGAAGTGGCGCGATGTGCTCATCGAGCGCATGGAGCAGAACCCGAACCTGTTCTCCGTCGATTCGGACTACAAGGAAACGCGGCCGCAGATGCGGGTGCAGATCGATCGCCAGCGCGCGGCGGACCTCGGCGTGAGCGTGAGCTCGATCGGCCAGGCGCTCGAGACGCTCATGGGCGGGCGGCGCGTGACCACGTTCGTGCGCGAGGGCGAGGAGTACGACGTGATCGTGCAGGCCGGTCGCGAGCGTCGCGGGTCGCCGTCGGACTTGTCCTCGATCCAGGTGCGGGGCCGCGGCGGCGAACTGGTGCCGCTGTCGAACCTCGTGACCCTCACCGAGCTCGCCGAAGCCGGCAGCCTCAACCGCTTCAACCGCATGCGCGCGATCACGGTCAGCGCGGGCATCGCGCCGGGCTACGAGCTCGGCGAGGCGATCGCATGGCTGCAGGGCGTGGTCGACGAAGAGCTGCCGGACCGGGCGCAGGTCGACTGGAAGGGCGAATCGCGCGAGTACCAGAAGGCCGGCAGCGCGGTGCTGCTCACGTTCGCGATGGCGCTGCTGATCATCTACCTCGTGCTCGCCGCGCAGTTCGAAAGCTTCATCCACCCGTTCGTGATCATGCTCACCGTGCCGCTCGCGGTCGTCGGCGCGCTGCTCGGGCTGTGGATCACCGGAGGCACGCTCAACCTGTTCAGCCAGATCGGCATCGTGATGCTCGTCGGCCTCGCGGCGAAGAACGGCATCCTCATCGTCGAGTTCGCGAACCAGCTGCGCGACGAGGGTCGCGAGCTCCGCACGGCGATCATCGAGTCGGCCGGCGTGCGCCTGCGGCCGATCCTCATGACCTCGATCGCGACCGTCGTCGGCGCATTGCCGCTCGTGCTCGCGGGCGGCCCGGGCTCGGCAAGCCGCGCGACGATCGGCGTCGTGGTGATCTTCGGCGTGTCGTTCTCGACGCTGCTGTCGTTGTTCGTCGTGCCCGTGTTCTACACGGTGCTTGCGAAGTACACGCGCTCGCCGGACGCCGTCGCGCACGAGCTCGAGAAACTCGAGGCGTCGACGCCGGAAGTGGGCGGCCACGCCTGATGTCGTAATCGGCCGGCGCGTCCCAGTCGACGCGCCCGCGACGCGGCAGCCCGCAGTCTGGGCGCATGGCCGAGACCGACGTGATCGTCATCGGCGCCGGTGTCGCCGGTCTCGCGTGCGCGCTGGCGCTCGCCGACCGCGGGCTGCGCGTCACCGTACTGGAAGCCGACGCCGTGCCCGGCGGGCGCGCGTGCAGCGTCACCGATGCGACGACGGGCGACCGCGTCGACATCGGCCCGCACATCCTGCTCAGCGAGTACCGGCATTTCCGTGCACTGCTGGAGCGGCTCGGGACAGCGCAGCACGTCGCATGGCAGGGCCGGCGCTTCCTGCTGCTTGCCGACGACCCGCCGCTCGAGATCCGCATCGCGCCGCTGCCCGCGCCGCTGCATCTCGTCCCGAGCCTGCTGCGCGCGAAGCAGGCCGGCACGCGGGACCTGCTGTCGAACCTGCGGCCGTTGTGGCACACGCTGCGGCTGACCGCCGACGACGTGCAGCGTCTCGACGCGATCGACGCGCAATCGTGGCTGCGCGAGCAGGGCGTTACGGCGCACTTCATCGACTGGTTCTGGCGCACCGCGTCGATGACGCTCATGAACGTGCCGCTCGAGCACTGCTCGACGGGCGCGCTGCTGCGGCTGTATCGCTACCTCATGGGCGTGCACGGCTACGAGGTCGGGCTGCCGACGATCGGGCTCGGCGACCTGTTCGCGCCGGCCGCAATTCCCGAACTCCAGCGGCTCGGCAGCGAGGTGCGGCTCAGCACGCGAGTGGAGGAGGTGCTGCTCGACGCCGACGCGGCGCGCGGCGTGCGCCTGGCCGGTGGCGCGACGTTGCACGCGCGGCACGTGATCGCGGCCGTGCCGCCGCAGGCGCTGTTGCCGGTGCTGCCCGAGTGCTGGCGCACGCACGAGCGCTTCTCCGCGCTCGCGTCGGTGGAGCCGAGCCCGTACATCAGCTCGTACCTGTGGTTCGACCGCCCGGTCACGGACGAGCGCTTCTGGTCGCAGCCGTGGTCGACGGACACGCTGCACTACGACTTCTACGACCTGTCGAACATCCGCGAACGCCTGCAGACGCCGGGCTCGCTGATCGCGTGCAACCTGATCTGGAGCAAGCGCGTTGCGGACTGGAGCGACGAGCGGATCATCGCAGCGGCCCGGCGCGAGCTCGAGCGTTTCGCGCCGCGCGCGGCGGACGCGACGCTCGTCCACGCCCGTGTGCACCGCATTGCGATGGCAATCCCCGCGCCGCTGCCCGGCAGCGAGCGCCTGCGCGGATCGCCGGCCACGCCGGTGAGCGGGCTTCATCTGTCGGGCGACTGGCTGGACACCGGGTTGCCGTCGTCGATGGAAAGCGCAGCGCGTGCGGCCGCGCTGACGGCCGAGCGCGTGCTCGCGATCGAGAGCCGGCCGGCGTCGCTGGTGCAGCCGCTGCCGGAGCTGCGCGGGTTCGCGCGCTGGCTCGGCCATCGCCGGCTCGAGTGATGCACAGCGCGCGCGCGGCGCGGCTGTCATCATCATCGCCCCCGCATGCCAGGCTGTTGCGATGAATTCGCCATGGAAACCGCGCCCAGACCGACCGTCGCCGCCGTCGGGCACCGACGAGCCACAGCGGCGTGAGCGGCCTGCGCGCGCGCCTCACGCGGATGCGCCGTCCCAGGACGCTCGCGCACCACGTGGGTCCGCGGACCGCCGTGAGCCGCGTTACGAGCGTGCCGGACACGTGTCCGGGGGAGCGCGCGCGCCGCAACGCGAGCGCGGGCCGCGCAGCGGTGATGCCGGCCGCGTGCCGGCGCGCACCGAACAGACGCACGACGCTGAGACCGCGCCTCCCTCGCGCCGCAACGAGGAGCTGCGCATCTACGGCCTCAACGCGGTGCGTGCGGTGTTCGCACGGCGACCCGAGGCGATCCGCAAGGTCTATCTGGCCGAGGCGCGCATTCCCGCGCTGCAGCCGCTGCTGAAGTGGTGCGTCGCGCAGCGCGTCGGCTACCGCGTCGTCGACGAGCCGGACCTGCAGAAGCTCGCGTCGAGTGCGCACCACGAGGGCGTCGTGGTCGACGTGCTGCGCGCCGAGCCCGCGCCGCTGTCGACGTGGCTGCGGGCGCTGCCCGCCGGCCCGCAGTGCGCACTGTGGCTCGACGGTGTCGGCAATCCGCATAACTTCGGCGCGATCCTGCGCTCGGCCGCGCACTTCGGCGTTGCCGCGGTGCTGCTGCCGAAGGATTCGCCGCTCGCGTTGTCGGGCGCCGCCGCGCGCGTCGCTGAGGGCGGCGCCGAGGCCGTGCCGCTGGTGCGCCTGGGCCGCAGTGACAACGCGATGGCGCAGCTGCGCGGCGAAGGCTTTGCGCTCGCGGCGACGGTCGTCGAAGGCGGCGCGAACGTGTTCACCGCAGCACTGCCGCCGCGGGTGGTCTACGTGCTCGGGGCCGAAGGCGAGGGCATGGACCGCGACTTCGCGACGCAGTGCGATCTGCGCGTGTCGATCCCGGGCACCGGCGTGGTCGAGAGCCTCAACGTCGCAGCGGCGACGGCCGTGTTGCTCGCCGGCTGGGCGAAGGGCCGCGCCGCGTAACCGTTCGACCGTCGCGAAAACCGCGACACGACAGCACCGGGCAGTCGATTTCGACATCCACGGGCGTTTGACCCATCCGGGGGCGGTGCTCCCCCGCCGCGCGGCAGCGTTGGATCAGCCGTCGTGGAACGGCACCTCGGCGCGCACGTGCGTGCCGCGACCGGGCGCGCTGTCGATGCACAGCCGTCCCCCGAGCTGCTGCGCGCGTTCGTGCATGGTGACCAGGCCCAGCCCCGAGCCGGCGCCGAGCGCGAAGCCGCGGCCGTCGTCGTCCACGTCGAGCACCAGCTCGTGATCGCGCACGGCGAGCGTGAGCTCGACGCGTCGTGCCTGCGCATGGCGCAGCGCGTTCGTCAGCGCCTCCTGTGCGATGCGAAAGCACGCGAGCTCGGCCGCGGGCGAGGGGCGCTCGCTGAGCGGTTGGATCGACAGCTCCAGGCGCGGCGCGCCGTTGCGGAACATCGCGCCGGCCTGCCAGCGCAGCGCGGCCTCCAGGCCGAGTGCGTCGAGTTGGGGCGGCCGCAGCAGCAGCGAGAGGTCGCGGACTTTCGCGAGCGTCTGGTCGGTCGCGCCCACAATCTCGGCCACGATGTCCGCGCGCCGGCCGGCGTCGACTTCGTCGCGCAACGCGAGGGCGGCGAGCTTGATCGCGGTGACCTGCTGGCCGATGTCGTCGTGCAGCTCCCGCGACAGCGTGCGTCGTTCGTCCTCCTGCACGCTCAGCATGCGCCGCGCCATCGCCTGCAGGCGCTCCTGCTGCTCTTCCAGCTTCTCGCGGATGCGCTCGCTCTCGGTGACGTCGCAGACGAGCAGCAGCGTGAGGTCACGTGCGCCGATGCGCAGGCGGCGCGCGCGGACTTCAGCGAGAAACGCACGGCCGTCGGCGCGTCGCAGTTCGATGCGGCTGCTCGGGTCGCCGTCGGATGCAGGTGCCGGCGGCGGAGCGCTTGCGCCATCGAAGAGTGCATCGACCCGCAGGCCATCGATGCGGTCTGCGTCAAGGCCGAACTGCGCGGCGCCGTGTGCGTTGATCGCGCGGACGCGGTCGTCGTCGGTGAGCACCACGCCCATCGGCAGCGCGTCTGCAAACGCGATCAGCTGGCGTTCGCAGTCGTCGTGATCGGGCCGGTCGGGTTCGGGCATGCACACAGTGTGGCGTGCGCAGCGTGAGGGCGCGATGGCCGGTTCGGCGGACGCGCCGCGCCGCCGCCGGTTGATGTGCCCGAGCCCCGGAACGCCGCATAAAAAAACCGCGCCCCTTGCAGGGCGCGGCGGGTGGACACGGCGGTCGGGCTGGGGGTCAGAACAGCTCGACGCTGCCGGCGTCCATGGACTGCTGCATCACCGGCTTGTGCGGCGGGCGGACCCAGTCGCTGCGGAGCTGGTCGATGCGCTGGCCGAGGCGGTTGAGGGCCTGCAGGCGCTCGTTCTCGACCATGTCGGTGCGCTGCAGCAGTTCCTGCAGGGCGCTGGCTTCGCGGTTGATCGATTGCAGGCGATCGAGGTGGACCGTCGCGGCGCCGAGCGCCTGGGTCGCGATGTCCTCGAACTGCAGCGAACGCACGGCTTCGGCGACCGAGGTGTCGATCATGCGGCTGCAATCGGAGATCTCGCGCATGCCGTTGCCGAGGCCGCGGTTGATGCCTTCGACGCGTTCGAGCATCGCAGCGGCTTCGACGCGGGCGCCGCGTGAGCGGTCGAGGTCGCGGGAGGCCATCTGCACGACGGTTTCGCGGACGCGGGAGATCGAATCCTTCGAGCTGTGTGCGAGCTTGCGGATCTGCTCGTTGAACGCGGTGCTGCGCTCGGAGAGGTTGCGCACCTCGTCGGCGACGACGGCGAAGCCGCGACCTGCCTCACCGGCGCGCGCCGCTTCGATCGCAGCGTTGAGCGCAAGCAGGTTGGTCTGGTCGGCGATCGACTTGACGTCTTCGAGCAGCGCGAAGATGCCGTCGAGGTGCACCGCCATCGCGTCGATGTGGGTCACGGTCACGTTGCTCTGGCCGGCCACGTCCTCGAGCGCCTCGACGAGCTGCTCCATCTTCTGGCTGGCCTGCAGCGCGAACTGCGAGACGTCCATGCCGCCGCCGTTGCCGCCGTCGGTGCGGTCGACGATGCGCGCGACGATCTGGCTCTGCTGGCGCGACTGGCGGTTCACCGCCTCGAAGCTGCCGCCGAGCTTGGACACCGACTCGCGGATCAGGTCACGGGTGCGGTCGATTTCGCCGCGCGAACCCTGAACCTCGGCGCCGACGTAGTTGCGCAGCTCTTCGAGCAGGCGGTTCTGCTCGGCGAGCACCGCCGTGTTGCGGCCGGCACCCGGGCGCGAGACCTGCCACGCGAACACGAGCCACGCGGCCGTCATCGCGACGAGCGCGCCCCAGCGCACGGCGGCGGGCCAGTCCATCGCCATCGCGAGGATCAGCAGGAGGGTCATGGCGAGCGGGGGGGCCATGCGGATCAGGGTGCGAGGGTCCATCGTCGATCTCGTCGAGGTGTTCATGTGAGAGGTATCGGCGAACACGTCAGGGGCTTGAGGGGCAAGGCGCAACCGCGATCACACTGTGAGCCGCGGATTGCGGTGCGGATGCACGGGGTATAAGCGGTCAGGCTGCAACGGGCTCGAGCGTGCTCGATAGCAACGCGGTGCCGACGCGGCCCAGCGGCAGCACCTCGCCGGCGCCGCCGAGCGCGACCGCCGCGCCCGGCATGCCCCACACCACGCTGCTCGCCTGGTCCTGCGCAAACGTCGGCGCGCCGATCTTGCGCAGTGCACACAGCCCCCGCGCGCCGTCGTCGCCCATGCCGGTCAGCAGGGCCGCGCTGACCATGCCCTTCGCGGACTCGACCAGCGAATCGAACATCACGTCGACGCTCGGGCGGTGCAGGCGCACCGGCAGGTCATCGCCGATGCGGCAGCGCCAGCCGCGACCGTGGCGCTCGATGCGCAGGTGGCGCCCGCCGGGTGCGACGTAGGCATGGCCGATCTGCAGCGCATCGCCGTCCTGCGCTTCGTGCACCGTCAGCCGCGTGCTGCGGTCGAGGCGCTGCGCGAACGCACCGCTGAAGGTGGCGGGGATGTGCTGCACGATCACTGTCGGCGGCGCATCGGCGGGGAACGTCTCGAGCACCATGCGGATCGCCTCGGTGCCGCCCGTGGACGCCCCGATCGCGATCACTCGGCGTTCGTTGCGGTAGGTGGCCGCGGCCGGCGCCGGCGCGGCCGGTGCCGGCGCGTCGGAGAGCGCCGCGACCTGCGCGGTGGCAGCGGCCTTGACCTTCTCGACGAGCATGACGCCGTATTCGCCGAGGCCGTTCGTCGGGTGCGCGCAGGGCTTGGGCACGAAGTCGACCGCGCCCGCGGCGAGCGCGTCGAGCGTGGCCTGTGCACCAGCCTGCGTCAGCGTCGACACCATGACCACCGGCATCGGCCGCAGGCGCATGAGGTTGCGCAGGAACGTGATCCCGTCCATGCGCGGCATCTCGATGTCGAGTGTGAGCACGTCCGGCGAGAGCTGCTTGATCTTGTCGCGCGCGATAAAGGGATCCGCCGCGGTGCCGACGACCTCGATCGCGGGGTCGGCCTCGAGCAGCTCGGTGATGAGGCGGCGCAGCAGGGGGGAATCGTCCACCACGAGCACGCGGATCTTGCGGCTCGCGGGCGCAGTCACAGTGTTCATCAGAAAAGCTCCACGCCGCCGCTGGTGGGCACACCGGTCAGGCGGCTTCGGTAATCGCGCTCGACATCGGCCACTTCGCGCTCGCGGGTGGCGGGCAGGCGGCGCACGAGCGTGCGTCCGCTCTGCGCAAAGAAGCAGACCTTGCGCGGGAAGATGTCGCCCAGGTCCTGAGCCACGAGGGGAATCTGTTCGGCGTCGAGGTAATCGAGCACGAACTCGGCATTGCGCGTGCCGATCGGGTCCTGGAACCCGCGCAGCACGTTGCCGCCGCCGAAGACTTTGGCCTGCAGGCGCGAGCGTCGTGCGCCGCGCTTGAGCAGGCCATTGATGAGCAGCTCCATCGCGTTGGCGCCATAGCGCGCGCTGACATCGCCCGCGCTGCCGCTGTCGGGCAGCATGAAATGGTTCATGCCCCCGACCGCGAGCCCCGCGTCGTACAGGCAGGCCGCGACGCACGAGCCGAGCAGGGTGACGATCGCCACTGGGCGGTCGGTGACCACGTAATCGGCCGGGAGCAGCTTGATCGCGCGCGTGTGCAGCGCGGCGTCGTAGTACTCGCCGGGCAGGTGCGCCACGACCGCCGCGTTCAACGCGGATCCCCGGCGCGCAGCGCGCGGTAGGCGGTGCGGCCGCACGGACGGACGACGTCGGCGGCATGGCCGAAGCTTTCCGAGTGGCCTGCGTAGAACACGCCGTCGGTCGCGAGCAGCGGCGCGATGCGGCGCAGCACCTCGTGCTGCGTCGGCTTGTCGAAATAGATCATCACGTTGCGACAGAACACCGCGAGCAGCCCGCCGCGCACACCGTAGTCGTCACCGAGCAGGTTCAGTGCGCGGAACTCGATGAGCGCCTGCAGCTCGGGCTTGACGCGCACGAGCCCGGCGTTCGGGCCGGTCCCGCGCTGGAAGAACGCGCGTTGGCGCTGCGGCGACAGCGACGAGATGCGCTCGAACGGGTACACGCCGCGCGCGGCGGTCTCCAGAACGCCGGTGTCGATGTCGGTCGCGAGGATGCGCACCGGCGGCGTCAGCGTGCCGAACGTCTCGCAGGCGGTGATCGCGATCGAGTACGGCTCTTCGCCCGTAGAGGCCGCGCAGCACCAGATCGAATGGGGTCCCGGGCCGGCGCCCCGCAGCAGCGTCGAGAACGCATCGAAATGATGCTCCTCGCGGAAAAACGAAGTGAGGTTGGTCGTCAACGCGTTGACGAACGGCTGGTCCTCGTCGTCGGGGTTCTGCTCGACGAGATCGAGGTACTCCGAGAAGCGCTGCAGGCCGAGCGCACGGATTCGCCGCGCGAGACGGCTGTAGACCATGTCGCGCTTGCTCGGACCGAGGTGAATGCCCGCGCGCTCGCGGATCATGCGGCACACGCGTGCGAAGTCGCGGTCGTCAAAGACGAACGCACGGTCATCGCGCACGGCGGCGTGGGTGTCGAGCGCCTCAGTCATTGTGGTTGCCTCGGTACATCTCGACCCAGGCATTGAAATCGGCCAGCGGCAGCGCGCGCGAGTACAGGAAGCCCTGGGCCTCGTCGCACCCGAGCTCGCGAAGCATCTCCGCCTGCGCCGCGGTCTCCACGCCCTCGGCGATCACGCGCAGGTTGAAGTTGCGCGCGATCAGCAGGATCGACCGCACGATGGCCGCATCGCCGCGATTTGCAAGCACGTCGCGCACGAACGAGCGGTCGATCTTGACGCGGTCCACGGGCAGGCGCTGCAACATCGACAGTGAGGCGTAGCCGGTGCCGAAGTCGTCGTACGCGACGCGGATGCCGCGTGCACGCAGGCTCGCGAGCGCGCTTGCGGCGATGCCATCGTCGCGCAGCGCGATCGTTTCGGTGAGTTCGAGCTCAAGGCGCGCGGGCGGGAGGCCCGTGCTGGCGAGCGCGTAGTCGACTTCGCCGAGCAGGCGCTCGTCGTCGAGCTGCACGGGGAACAGGTTGATGCCGACCGCGAGCTTGCGTCCGTCGATCACCGGCCAGGTCATCGCATCGCGGCAGGCGCGCTCGAGGATCCAGCGGCCGACCGTGGCGTTGACCGAGCTGTTCGCGAGCGCGTCGATGAACTTGTCCGGCGAGAGCAGGCCGCGCTCGGGGTGGCGCCAGCGCAGCAGCGCTTCAGCGCCGGTCGGGCGGCCACTGAACAGGTCGATCTGGGGCTGGTAATGCAGTTCGAACTCTTCCTCGTCGCAGGCGCGGCGCAGCTCCAGGTCGAGGCGGCGGCGGTCGTGTGCCTCGACGCGCATGTCCGGCTCGAACCGGCTCAGGCGGCGTCCCCCGCTGCGTTTGGCGTGCTGCATCGCGAGGTCGGCGCGTGCAACCAGCTCGCCGCTTTCCATGTTCGGCTCGTCGCACATCGCCACGCCAATGCTGGCTTCGATGTGCACGAGGTTGTGGTCGACCTCGCACGGACGGGCAAGGTCGGCGAGCACCGCACGCAAGTGGCGCTGGATCGCGTCCTGTTCGGTGCCCGGGTAGACCAGTGCGAACTCGTCGCCGCCGAAGCGGGCCAGGCGCGCGCTCGGCGGCAGGCTGAACTGCAGGCGGCAGGCGACGAGCTGCAACACCGCGTCGCCGATCGTGTGGCCGAGCGTGTCGTTGACGGTGCGGAAGTGGTCGAGGCCGAGCAGCGCAACGCCGAGCGGGCGCACCCGGTCGCGCAGGAAGGTGTCGAGCACGGCGAGCAGCGAGCCGCGGCGCGGCAGACCGGTCAGTTCGTCGTTCGGCGAGACGTTGAGGCGGTGGCGCAGCAGGCGGCGCTCGGTGACGTCGCGCAGGATCAGCGCCATGCCCGGCTCGCCGCCGGTCACCCACGCGCAGCGCACGGCTTCGAGTGTGCGCAGGTCGCCGTGGCGCGTGCGGATGCGCAGATCGTGCGAGGTCTGCGGCAACGCAAGGCCAGGGGAGCCGTCGCGCAGCCACTGCCCGGCGTTCTCCGGGTGGGCCTGCAGTTCGTCGGGAAACAGCTCCGCGACGCGAGTGCCTGCGCATAGTGGATGGCCGAAGATCACGTCGGCGGCGGGGTTGGCGAACGTCACGGCGCCGCATCCATCGACGACGATGACGCCGCTGAAATCCGCGTGCGCGATCTGCTCGGCGATGCGCGTGGTGCGCTCGAGGCGGCGGCGCTCGAGCAGGCCGGCGCAGATCCGCGCCAGACGCTGCATCAGCGCCTGGGCCGGTGCGCGCACGCCGCCCGGGCGCGGGCGCGGGTCGCCGACGAGCAGCACGCCCGCCGGGCGGCCCTCGGCGCCGGCGATCGACAGTGCATACGCGAAGCGCAGCGCCGGTGCAGCGCGGACGAGCGGATCGGGCGCGCAGTGCGGGTCGGCCGCGGCGTCGCAGACGAGGCGCTCGGGGTGTGTGCTGTCGAGGCCGATGAACAGCGGCTGCGAAGACGAGACCGGCATGGAGCCGAGGCCGCGCTCGGCGAGCACGAGCAGGCTCTCGCCTTCATGCGCGATGAGCGCCGCGACCGGAGCGTCGAGCACCTGCATCGCCATCGCGACCACGTCGCCGAAGCCGTCGCCACGGACTGCATCGAGCAGCGCGGCGGGGTCAGGCGTAGTGAACGACTCGGCAAGGTCGCTCGCGGCGGTCGGTAAGGTCAGCTGCAACGGCATGGCGTCGTTCGCTCTTCAAAAAGGCTGCGCAGGCGCGGTGGGCGCGCTGCGCAGCGGGTCACACGGATGAAGCCAGGCGCGGGGCGCTCCGATGCCGGGGCATCAGAACTCCTGCCAGTCGTGGTCGTTGCTGTTGCCGTTGCTTGCGAACACCGGGGCGGCCGGCGCAGCCGCGCGCTTGCGCGGTGCCGGTGCCGGTGCCGGTGCGGCCGGGGCCGGCTTGCGGGCCGGAGCCGCCTTGCCTGCCGTCTTGGCCACGGTCGGGGCCGCGGCCTGCGCCTGCTGCGCGAGGCGGAACACCGCCACCGTCTGCACCAACTGCTCGGCCTGCTGCTCGAGCGCTCGCGCTGAAGCCGAAGCCTCTTCGACGAGC
>NZ_BMYD01000003.1 GCF_014652095.1 Cognatilysobacter bugurensis | reverse complement strand
ATCCGCGGCATCAACCAGGCCGCCCGCAACGCGAACGACGGCATCTCGCTGGCCCAGACCGCCGAAGGCGCCCTGGGTGAAGTGTCCAACAACCTGCAGCGCATCCGCGAGCTGGCCGTGCAGTCGCGTAACGCGACGAACTCGGCCGACGATCGCCTCGCCCTGCAAAAGGAAGTCACGCAGCTGAAGTCGGAAATCGACCGCGTTGCCAACCAGACCTCGTTCAACGGCACCAAGCTGCTCGACGGTTCGTTCACGTCGCAGGCGTTCCAGGTTGGCGCTAACCAGGGCCAGACGATCACGGTCGAGGGCATCGCCGATGCCAACGTCGCCGCGCTCGGCAGCTGGACCTCGGTGACCACCCAGGGCTTTACCGCGCAACGCGTGGTCAACGTCGGTGCCATCACCGCATCGGTCTCGGACGGCGACAACGTCGACGGCGACGGCAACGGCGCAACCGGCGTGGACCTTGGCCCCGGGTCGTTCACGCTCAACGGCGAGACGATCAGCTTCCGACGCCTCGGCGAGCAGAGCAGCGACACGGTCCTGAAGGCGCAGCGTCTGGAGGACATTGCCGCCGCCATCAACGCGAATTCGAACCTCGCCGCCGCCGGCATCACCGCCAGCTACGACGGCAGCACGCCGGGCAGCGAAACGCTGACGATCGACTCGGGGTCCGCCTCCACTGCCGACATCACCATCTCGGGTGCGAACACCGCGGAAACCGGACTGGCGAACGTAACTACGGCGGATGCGCCCGGTACCGTTCCGGGCACGGCGCAGACGGGCTTCGCCAATCTGGACATCTCGACGATCAACGGCGCCGACAACGCGATCCTCGCGATGGACGCAGCGCTGAACTCGGTCAACGGTGCCCGCGCCGACCTCGGTGCGATGCAGAACCGCTTCTCCTCGGTGGTCAGCAACCTCAACACCACCTCCGAGAACCTGACCGCTTCGCGCAGCCGTATCCGCGACGCCGACTATGCGAAGGAAACCGCCGAGCTGGCGCGTACGCAGATCCTCTCGCAGGCCGGCACCGCGATGCTCGCGCAGGCCAACCAGGCGACCCAGGGCGTGCTGAGCCTGCTCCGCTGAGCCCTACTCCATTGAGGCACGAGTCCGTTCGACCTGGTGGTTTTGCGAAAGGTGTACCGTCGGACAATGTTGGCGCACAACGAATGTCCAACCATAACGACTGGCGGTCGCGACAGCTGCGCCCGGATCATCTCGTGCAGATTCCTCACGCTAGCATCGACATCGCGCGGCACGGGCCTTCGTCGCTGAAACCATAGCCCGCCCGGTCGTAGGCGCATAACCGTGCCTTGCCCTGCAGGATGGGAAGGACGCGATACCAAGTGGATGAAACCGCATGCGTTCCTGCTTCGAACAGGACTGTCCGGTTGTCTTGCCCTGAACACCTCAGGTTAAGCCTGCGACCGTCGCGAAGGAGCACCTGTTGGGCGGCGCGCGCATAACTTTCCGGAATCGGCTCGGGGAGAGGCGCAGCCGTGGCTCGACCCGAGAAGAGAGTGAGGATGAGCAGTGGCGCGAGGGCGACCCATGAATTGTTCGACCGGCGTCTCCTTCAGTCGGGTCGCGTACGGGACGCGGCGCCCGCATCGCTGCTTGAGGGCGATGCTCCGGGACGACATCTCTAGGTACGAGACATGGCGCACTCGCCGCCTCGGGCTGGAAGCACGCCTCTACGGCACCTGCCTGTCCGACGCCCGCTGCCGGCCAGAAGCGGACGGAGTACAGCTGCAGCGATCCGGAGCACAGATTGGCGACCGTGCAGAAGCTACAAGCGCTGAGTTCCAGCCGGCTTGTCTACCCGCGGCGCGAGATCGCCCACTCCTTCGCCATCCGCGAAGAACCGCATCGCGACAAGCGCACCGGCCTCGTCCCGCTCGAGCGTGAAGTAGGTAAAGCTGCCCTGGTAGTAGAACGTGTCGCTCCCCACGGGAATCAGCGGCAACGGCTCGCTTCCGCTGCGCTGTGCGGTCAGCACGCCGTCTACCACCCGAAGCGTCCTGGTCGATTCATCATCGACGCGATAGACCCCTTCGTAGACGCGGAGCGCATCCGAGCCGAGCTCGACCGGCACGACCAGCGGGTAAGGCTTACCGATCGCCGCAGCAGCAAGACGGCGCGCAACCGTGTCAGGGTGGCCTCGGTCGCCGGGGCTGTCGCTGTTGTGCAAGACGACCACCGTCGTCTGCGAATCAGGCAGGTACAGCAGTCGCGACATGTAGCCGTACATGCGCCCGCTGTGCTCAAGCACCTCCTGACCGCGAACAGAACCACGGCCAATGCCGAACCCGTAGTCGCCTTCCTTGCCGCGGCCGGTCGGCGTAACCATCCGGTTGTAGGTCGTGGGCTTCAGCACGCGGCCGCTGTGCAGAGCGCGATTCCAGTCCGCGAGGTCATCGACGGTCGATGCCAGTGCGCCCGCGGCATGGGCCTGCGTCAGGTGGAATTGGACAGAGGGCGCGACCGGTCTGCCGTCCACATGCGTGTATCCGGCAACCACAGCCGGGGCGATCGTCGCATCGGCCGCGTACCCCGTGTCATCGAGGCCATGCGGATCAAGCAGCGCGTCTTCCACGTACGCGTGCCACGGCTTGTGCGTCACTGCCTCGATTACGGCGCCGACGAGCACATAGCCGGAATTGTTGTACTTCCAACCGGCGCCGGGCTGGAAGTCGGGCGTGTGGTGCTTGAAGTAATCGACCAGCTGTTGCGTCGTGAGCTCGCGGCTGACGGCGCCCTCCATCGCGCCTTCGATGGCGGTGAAGTTCTTGATGCCTGAGGTGTGGTCGAGCAACTGCTCGATCGTAATCGCGTCGCCGCCCGGATAGTCCGGCAGGTACTTCGAAAGGGGATCGCCCAGCGCGACCTTGCCTTCGTCGGCGAGCGTCAGCAATGCGGCGGCCGCGAACTGCTTGGTCACCGACGCGATCTGGAACGTGGAGTCCGCTGTGAGTGGCACATCCGCCTCGACATTCGCCTCTCCGCGTGCGCCGCGGAACAAGACCTTGTCGCCCTTCACGACGAGCACAGCCGCACCCGGGCCATCAGCGGGGTACGCCTGTCCGAGCAGCGACTCGGCATAAGCGCCGAAATCCTCCACAGCGGGTTCCGCGGCCCAGGTGGACGTGGAGAGCGCCGACACCAGTGCGAGCGTGGTCAAACGAGGGAAATTCTTCACATCCTGTTCCTTGGGACCGGCACTGCCGTGACCCTGCCGCAGCCTAGCGACCCCAGCGGAGCTGGCACGTGCCAGAGGTCAGTGCAGATCCGCTTCGGGTCGGGTAGCGGATATCTTTCCTGCCCCGCTGCCTTGGGGATCCGCTGCAAGTGCAGCGGCAAGCAGAGTTCGGTCGATCACAACTACCCGGCAGAGCTCTCGCATGTCGGGGAGGCGCAGATCCAGCACTCCCGATCGCTCGACGGACCGCTAACGCAGCCTTTCGTACGCTTCCCTGTCGCGGATATCTGCGTCTTCGACCGAACTGCCTGCGGTCATCTCCGAGACCGCGCATTGCTTCGCAGCGGTGCGTGCATACACGGGCCATATCCATGCGACCTGCGCCACCGATTACCCGTGCCTTCGACGCGAGTGCCCCGCACATGACGCCACTGAAAACCGCGGGCTTGCTGATCTCATTGCTCGCCGTGCTGCCTGCCTGCGCCCGGCAGCCAGCCGCGGACACCACGATGCATACGGAACGTGTCGGCGAGACGATCGCGCGACAGGTCACGGCCGCGCCCGAAACGACCTCCGGCAGGAGGGTGCAGCCAGGCCCCGAACTAGAGGCGGTACTGGCGGGTGCCAGTTCCATCGTGCAGCTCAAAGCGGTGGCGGTCTCCCAAGGCGGGCGCATCGTGGGCACCCGCGGCTTTCGCGGCAGCACGGTGGACAGCCCCACCAACATCAAGTCGGCGTCGAAGACCGTGCTCTCAGCGCTAGCGGGCATCGCCATCGACAAGGGCGTACTGCAAGGCACGGAGCAGCGCGTGGCGGAGGTGCTTGAGCGGGACCTGCCCGCCAACCCGGACCCGCGCCTGCGCAAGATCACCGTGAGCCATCTGCTTTCGATGCAGGCTGGACTCGAGTCGACGTCGGGCGTGAACTATGGTCGCTGGGTCAGCAGCCCGAACTGGGTGCGCGACTCGCTGTCGCGCCCGTTCGTTGCCGAGCCCGGCGGTGCGATGGTGTATTCCACCGGCACCAGCCACCTGCTCTCGGCCATGCTGGCGCGTGCGAGTGGGCGCAGCACGCTGGCACTGGCCCGCGAGTGGTTGGGTCCCCAGGAAGGATTTGCGGTCACGGCGTGGGACCGCGACCCGCAGGGCGTGCACCTAGGCGGCAACAACATGGCCATGAGCACCCGTTCGCTGCTGGCGTTCGGCGAGCTGTACCGCAGCGGTGGCGTCGCCCGCGACGGCACACGACTGCTCAGCGAATCCTGGATCGAGCAATCCTGGCAGCCGCGCACCGCGTCGCGCTATACCGGCGATGGCTATGGCTACGGCTGGTTCCTTCGCGAGCTCGGCGGTCAGCAAGTGCGCTACGCCTGGGGTTACGGCGGGCAGATGCTCTACGTGGTGCCGGCGCTGGACCTGGTGGTGGCGATGACGTCGGACGACAGCAGCGCCTCGGCCAGGACGGGGCACCGCGACGACCTGCATGGCCTGCTGGTCGACATCATGGAGAGCGCCACGCCGGTCGACTAGGGCACGGCCCCGGGGCGCCGCCTGTCCGCTTCGGGTAAGAAGCGGAACCATGCCCTGCTCTGCAGTGTCTGCGTCTCGGCGAGTCCGCTTCCGGCCAATAGCCGACATGGACGACTCGCCTGTAGGCCGGACGGGAGCACCAGCTGGGCTACCTATTCGGCGTCATGGGGCGACGACCGCGGCGCCGCCGAACTGCTCGATGATTACTGCCAACACACTCGGATCGAGCGGCTTGACCAAGTGGTGGTGAAAGCCCGCAGCCATCGTCGCGGCTCGGTCTTCGGCCTGTCCGTAACCCGTGGCCGCAACGAACAATGCGTCATCGGTAGCGGTATTCAGGCGCAGCTGGCTCAGCAGCTCGATGCCGGTCATGTCGGGCAGGCCAATGTCCAGGATGTACATGTCGAACGTCTGGCCAGTGGCGAGCGCCAACGCGTGGGCACCGTCGTACGCGACATGGACGTCGTGACCCATCACCGACAGCCATTGAACGAGCGAGTCGGCTGCATCGACATTGTCATCGACAACCAATACGCGCCGCTGCAGTTGGTTCAGTGCAAGGGCCGGCATTGGGTGTGGAGTCCCGGTCCGGGGCACGATGGTCGGCAACGTCATCGCGAAACAGCTGCCCTGGCCCAGGCCAGCGCTGCTTGCGACGATCGTCCCGCCATGGCGGGTGACAAGCGCATGGACAAGTGCGAGACCAATGCCGAGCCCACCCTGTGAACGGTCCGGTGTCCGCTCGCCCTGCACGAATAGATCGAACACGCGGGGAAGCAGCGCGCTGTTCATGCCAATGCCGGAGTCTTCAACGGAGATCGTTGCTGACATCTGCTCAGGGCGGAGCGCGATCGCGACCTTGCCGCCGGCAGGCGTGTACTTCGCTGCATTGTTCAACAGGTTCGCGACCGACTGAATCAGGCGCGTGCGGTCGCCCGCAACCCACACTTCCGAGTGTGGCGTGTCGACCGTCAGGGTGTGCCCGCGGGTGTCCATTAGCGGGCGGGCCTGTTCGAGCGCGGCGTGCACGACGTCTCTCAGCTCGACGTTCGCTCGTTCGATGTCGATCAGTCCGCGTGTGACGCGCGAAACATCGAGCAGGTCATCCACCAGCGACGACATATGCCGGACCTGGCGACCGATCACCTGACTGGCGCTCCGGACCTTGCCCGGGTCGTGGGAGAGATGCTCGAGTAACGCACTCGCCGTGGCAATCGGCGCAAGCGGGTTCCGCAGTTCATGCGCGAGCATCGCCAAAAACTCATCCTTTCGACGGTCGGCGTCGCGCAGGCGCTCCTCGCTCTCGCGCAGGGCGCGCTCGTTCGCCTTGCGTGTGGTGACGTCGATTGCCGTACCGATGACCCGGACGCATCGGCCATTCGCATCGAACACCGCGCGTCCCTTCGCCGCGACCCAGCGGATGACACCGTCATCCCGGCCGACGGTGCGGTAGTCGACGTCGTAGACCGCACGCCGCACGGGGTCGGCCGCGCTCGCGAACGCAGCGGTCACGCTCTCGCGGTCTTCTGGATGCAGCCCTTGGTAGAAATCGTCCATGGTGACCGGACGCTCAGCGGCGATGCCGAACATCGCCTTGACCCGTGGTGGCCAGAACAGCGTGTTGGCAACCAGATCCACGTCCCACAGGCCGATGTCCGCTGCCTCGGTGGCCAGTTCGAGTTGCTCTTTCGACTCCTCGGCGCGGAGCTGCGCCGCAAGCAGCGCTTCCTGCTGCCGTTCGATGTGCCGCAGCATTTCGTTGAACGCTGCGCTCAGGCGCCCGAGCTCGTCGTCGTCCTGCACGGGCACGCGGGTGGAGTAATCTCCGGTATCCCGCACATGCTGAGCCGCACGTTCGAGCCGCACGATCGGCTCCGTGAGCAGCGGCTGCAGCCGTCGGCCGATCCATACCGCAAACAGCATCGCCAAGAGCGATAACAGCGCGGTCTGCAGCGCGCCCATCAGCGCTTCACGCCGCAGCGCAGTGTCGCGCACCTCAATTTGCAGGCGGCCGTGCAGTCCAGCCCGGTCGTGAACTGGCATGACGAGCACAAAGCCGCCGGGTACCGACCAGCGGCCTGCGCGGTAATTTTTCGGCAGCGGCGCCGGTTCACCACTCGGGTCGAAGGCCGCAAGCAGCCCGCCGTGACGGTCGATCAGGTAGGCCCGCTGGAGGCCTTGGACCGCGCGCAGCGCCTCCAGGGTCTCGCGTGCGAGCTCACGGTCGCCGAAGGCAAACGCGGCACTGGAATACGTCGCCACGATCTCAGCCTGCGAAGCGACCGTGGCAGCGCTCTGCTGCTGCAGATGGCGGTAGTTGCGCACTCCCGCCCACCCGGAGACGACCGCAACGGCGACGCCGCTCACGATGGCAATGATCCACGTGGCTTTCGCCGCGAGCGTCCTCAGGCGCCGCAGGGGGTTCCGCATGTCAGGGGCCAGTCGCGGGACGCGCGAGCGTCAAAAGGCGGGCGCTGATGTCCAGCGACGAGGCCCTGACGGCCGGCGCGTTGACTGCGAACCGCACGTGCCCTCCGTCGAGATACATGCCGAACATGCCCCCCGACGAGACGAAGTCCTGACCAGGCCCAACGGTGAGCACCGGGCGACCCGCCATCGCTGTGGCGGCCGTGCGCGACCAGGCACGGTGACTGCTGCCGACGTAAAGCACGTCGGAGGCCGCGGCTGCCTGCTGGAGTGCACGCACAGCCGCCGGCTCGCTCGGGGGAATCGATGCCAGAGGCAGCAACCGGACGCTCAGGCGCCTGCCGTTGATCGCACCTGCCCGCGTCGCAAGGTCACGCAGCGCGCTCACGTTCTGCGCGGTGCCGAGCACTGAAATGACGAGCGGCCCGTCGCCCGCCTGGGGCCAGCGTGAATAGCGTACGAAGTTCATGACGTATGCCGCGTGGACACGCATTTCGTCCTCGGTGGCGCCATAAGCTCGGCGCGCGCCTGGCCATGCGGACACGACGATCAGCAACGTCCACGCAGCGCGCTGCACCCAGCGCATGGCGCCGGAAGTGGGTTGCACGGGCGTGCTGGATGTCACCAGTCCATCCGAACGTCGACGAACGCAGAGCGGCCGAAGACGCTCTGCGCCAAGCCGTTGGCGGGCTCGATTTCCGCATGCTGCTCGTCGAGCAGGTTGCGCGCGCCGACGCCGAGTTCGAAGCCGTCCGTCGGCCGATAGCTCCAGCGGGCGTCGAGCTGCACATAACCGGGCACGCGCGGTGCGGGCAGCGCGCTCACATGGCGTGCGAACGCCGAAAGCTGGTGGTGCGCGCCCATGCGCCGCGTCATGCGGAGAATCGCCTGATGCTCCGGATCGTTGCCCTGGTCGGTCAGCGTGGCTGCGCCGCTGAAGCCGGGGCGATACTGACGATGCTGGCGGAGCTCCAGCACTCCGGCCGCCACTTCCCAAGTGCTGGTGATGCGGGCCGTCGCCCACGCCTCGCCGCCCCATGTGCGTGCTGTGGCGCCATTGGAGACGTTGACCCCGCCTTCGGGCGCGGGACGGCCGCCACGGAGGTAGTCATACCAGTGATGGAAACCCGCAAACGAGACCGACAGCCAGTCGAACGGCTGCGCCCGGTACCCGAGCTCGACCACCTGCGCCGTTTCTGAGCGGAAGTCCGGGCCGCCCCGAATGAAATACGGCTCGGTCGCCGGGAAGAAGAAATCACGGTCGAACCGGGATGGAGACCGCACCGCTCTCGATGCCGCCGCCCACATGAGGCTGCCTGCATCCGACGTGTATGCCAGGCGCAGCGTCGGCAGTACTTCGACGCCGGTGTAGACGTTGGAATCCAGCCGGACGCCGAGCTGAGTCACCAGGCGCGGCGTCAGTGCGATCTCGTCCTGGACGAACAGATGCGCCCATGCAAGATCACGTCGATCCGGTTGCAGCCTCGCCAGTAGCCCCCGGCTGCTCTCATCGCGCGCGTGGCGGTAGCCCGCGCCCCAGGTCAGGCGATGCGCCCCCGTCTGCAGGGTACGAACCGCTTCGAGCGAAGCGATGCGCATCCGGTCGTCGATCACGAGCGGATCCGTGCGGTGGACCTGATCGACGTAGCCCTGCACCAGCCACTGTGCCTCGGGCGCCGTCCGATGCGTCCAGCGCACCGTCAGGTTATGGCCTTCCGCCCGCAGCGCACCGAACGCACGCTCAGCGGCGCGGGCGCGAAAAACATCGCCCTGCACCCTGAGCTCGGAATCGCCGGCTGCCCAGTCACCGCGGAAGCCCGCCTGGTCCTGTGCCCAGGTGTCCGCGATCGGCTGTCCTGAAGCCGTTGACGTCGCATCCATTTCGCGGCGCTTGCCGTACAGGCGCACTGCACCTTCAGCACCCGCGCGCACGGTATGCCCGGCTTCGATCCCGCGCCCCTCGTCACCCGCCCAGCCCGCGACATAGCCACCGAGCGATTCGCGGACGGGCCGGGTGACAATGTTGATCACACCATTGACCGCGTTCGCGCCCCATGCGGCCGCGCCCGGACCGCTGACCACCTCGATTCGGTCGATGTCGGCGATCGCGACGTCCTGCATGTCCCACAGCACGCCCGCAAACAACGGGGTGTAGATCGGCCGGCCGTCGACCAGCACCAGCATCTTGTTGCTGAGCGACGTCTTCATGCCGCGTGCGGTGACCGCGTAACCGGCAGCGTTGATCTGCGCAACGTGCAAGTTGGGCGCGAGCCGCAGCGCCTCCGGCAGCGTGCGGATACCGAACGCACGGATCTGCTCGCCATGGATCACGTAGATCGACGCCGGGGTATCGGCCAGACGCGAGGCACGCCGTGAGGTCGCCGTCACCTCGACCTGACCCAACTGTTCCAGGCTCAGTCCGAGCAATGCGTCGGCCGGATCGGTGCCCGTAGCCGCCGTGGCGCCGACCGCAAGCGCGACCCCAAGAAAAACAGAACCCAACATGGACGCGCCTGATCGCCGTAACCCATCTAGTTTACCGTCGCGCTACACGTTTTCTTTACAAACTGCTGAAGCGCGTGGACGCGTCTCTGGTTCAGCTTGGTAGCCAGTGGTCGCGGGCTCTCGCTATCCATCAGGCCGCTCATGCAGTCCGGAAATATGCGCTTCGGGTCGGCAACGGACATCGGCCTGATGCAAACCTCAGTTGCACCCGACGCCGACTGTCCGCCCGATCGATGGCAGCCACGCTGCGATCGACCGCCGCACGAGCGCGGCGCGGATCGAGAGTTCCGTAGTCGCGAGACTGCACGGCGAAGAACACGGCCCGAATCGCTGACGCGTTCGCATCAGCCGATCGCGCTGGCCCGGACGAGTGAACACCCCCGCTCCGCCGGCCCGACGCTCAGGCCGCCGTTGCCTGCTCCGGGCCCGCGCCATCGCGCTCGTCCTGCCGAAGCTCCGTATCGAACAACGCACGGGCGCGGCGGCGGGCGCGGGCTTCCGCGGCCGGGCCGAGCAGCGCGACCGTTGCGCGGGTCACGAACGGCACCGGCGCCGGCACTTCGAGCCGGACGGCGACGGCGTACAGGCGCTCGACCAAGCGGTCGGGCTTGTCGGTCCGAACGTCCACCGCCGCGACGCCATCGAGCGGCGTGGCGGCGAGGTAGCCGGCGGCGTAATCCGGCGGCGCGCCGTCCAGAACCCGTGCGGTGCGCCGAATGCCGGCGCGGGCGTCCGTCACGCCTTTCTCGAAAAGCTCGGGGTCGATCGGCACGGGCGCGCTCCTGGTTGAGGACGTGCAGAGATGGGGTCGAAGTGCGCTCGAGCCAATAGGCCCGCCGGCCCTCGCGCCGCCTTGGCACGGCGTCGCTACCCTGCCCGCATGGAGAAGATCCGCATCGGCACCGCGAGCTGGACCGACCCGAGCCTGATCAAGTCGGGCCTGTTCTACCCCAAGGGGGTCAACAGCGCCGAGGAGCGGCTGCGCTTCTACGCGGCGAACTTCCCGGTCGTGGAGGTCGACTCCAGCTATTACGCGCTGCCGAGCTCGAAGAACTCCGATCTTTGGATCGAGCGCACGCCGGACGACTTCACGTTCAACATCAAGGCCTTCCGCCTGCTCACCGGCCACCAGACGCCCGCGAGCGCGCTGCCCAAGGACATCGCCGAGGAGCTTGCGCCCCATTTCGCCGAGAAGAGGAACATCTACTACACGGATGTTCCTGACAGCCTGCGCGACGAGCTGTGGAAGCGCTACGAGCGCGGCATCCGCCCTCTGCGGGCCGGCGGCAAGCTCACTGCGGTGCATTTCCAATTCGCGCCGTGGGTGACGCCTTCGCCCGACTGGAAGCGGCACCTGGAGGAGTGCGTCGGGCGTCTCGGCGACTACCTGCTCGCGTTCGAGTTCCGGAACAAGGCCTGGTACGGATCGAAGGAAAAGGACGAGGAGACGCTTGCGATGGAACGTGACCTGGGCGTCGCGCACGTGACCGTCGACGAGCCGCAGACCAAAAAGGGCCACAACATTCCGCAGGTGTGGGCCGTCGCGTCACCCGAGCTCGTGATCGTGCGACTGCACGGTCGAAACCATGAAACCTGGGACGCGAAGGACGCCAAGGCGGCAAGCGAGCGGTTCAATTACGACTACACCGACAAGGAGCTGAAGGACCTCGGCAAGAAGATCCGCAAGATTGCGGTCGAAGCGCCGGCGCAGGTCATCTTCAACAACAACTACGGCGATCAGGGCCAGCGCAACGCAAAGTCGCTGATGAAGATCCTCGGCAAGCATGCCGAGCAGCGCGAGCCGCCTGACGATCCGACGCTCCTGTAGACCGCAGCTCCGCGCTCGGGCGTCGCGTAACCGCGCTAGGAACGTTCGCGACTACAAAATGTTGGTGCGTTTATCGCCGCTCCGCATCGTCGCTTGGATGTGCCGGAGCGCATCGATACCCCGACTTATTCGCGTCAGGCGAATGCCACGAGCGGACCTTCAAGTGCGATCGCAACCGACGCGCCCTCGGCAGGCGCGCTGGAGCGATGCAGCAGCGCTTTAAGCTCCTGCCCGTCAGCCAGGCGCAGCACGCACAGGAAGGACTCGCCGCGGAACCGGCGTTCGATCACCTGCGCGGTGCAGGTTCCGCCGGACATGACGCGCACGTTCTCCGGTCGCACCAGCACCTCGACTGCGGTGCCCACCGGCCACGCGCCGCCTTTGAACGTTGTCTCGCCGACCGCGCAGCGCACGCGCCCGTTCGCGATGATCGTGCCGGGCAGCAGCGTGCCCTCGCCCACGAAGCCCGCCACGAAGCGCGAGGCCGGGCTGTCGTACAGCGCCGAGACATCGCCCCACTGCTGCAGGCGCCCCTCGCCGACGAGGCCGATCACGTCGGCCATCGCGAACGCCTCGCTCTGCGAATGCGTGACCAGCAACGCGGTGGTGCCGGTGCGCTTGAGCGCGGCGCGCACGTCGCGGGCAAGCCGGTCGCGCAGCTCGGGGTCCAGGCTCGCGAACGGCTCGTCGAACAGCAGCATGCGCGGCTCGGGCGCGAGCGCGCGGGCCAGCGCGATGCGCTGCTGCTGCCCACCGGAGAGCCGGTGTGGATAGCGGTCCGCCTCGTCGGCCAGCCCCACGAGCGCGAGCATCTCCGTCGCGCGCGCGTGCGCTTGCCGTGCCGGGCTGCGGAACAGTCCGAGCCGGACGTTCTCGCGCGCGGTGAGGTGCGGCAGCAGTGCGTGATCCTGGAACACCATGCCGATCCGCCGCTGCTCCGGCGGCAGGTGGGTGCCGGGCCTCGACAACGCCATGCCTTCGGCCAGGATCGCGCCGCGCGCGAGCGGCTCGAAGCCGGCGATCGCGCGCAGCAGTGTCGTCTTGCCGCTGCCCGACGGGCCGAGCAGGCAACCGATCTGCCCGGGCTCCAAGCCGAAAGACACATCGTCGAGCACGATGCGCCCGCCGTAGCCCACCGCCGCGCGATCGACCTCAAGGCGCATCCTGCCTCCGACGCGTCAACAGCATCACCGGGACCAGGCCCGCCAGCACGATCGCGAGCGACGGCAGCGCAGCGCGCGCCCACTCGCCTTCGTTGGTCAGTTCGAACACGCGCGTGGCGAGCGTGTCCCAGCCAAACGGCCGCATCATCAGCGTGATCGGCATCTCCTTCATCACGTCGACGAACACGAGCAGGCCCGCCGCTGCGAAACTGCCGCGCAGCAGCGGCCACTGGACGTGGCGCAACTGCCGCGGACCGGTCACGCCCAGGCTGCGGCTCGCATCGACGAGGCCCGGGCGGATCCGCAGCAGGCCACCGGCCACCGGCGCGTGCGCCACGGCCAGGAAGCGGATGCCGTAGCCGACCAGCAGCAGCGCAAGGCCGCCCTGCCACATCGCATCCATGCCGGTTTCGTTCGCGAGCCAGGTCGAAAACCGCGCCACTGGAACATAAAGCCCAACCGCGAGCAGTGCGCCCGGCAGGCCGTAGCCGAGCGTGGCCAGGCGCGTGACCGCGGTGCTTGCCAGTCCGGGCCGGTTACGCGCGGCCATCGCGATGACGAACGCGGCGGCGGCGGTCAGCGCGGCGGCAACCGTGGCCAGGCCCAGCGCATTGGTCACTGATTCCACGTAGCGCGCATCCAGCTCAGCGAGGTGGCGTACCGCATTCCAGAGCAGGCGTGCGGCCGGAACCGCAAAGGCGATTGTCACCACCAGTGCGCACAGCCCGCTCGCAAGCCAGGCATAGCGACCGAGTCGCAGCCGGGTCGATTCGACATGGCCGACCGTCGCGAATGATTGCCGCCGACGGAGCGCGGCCTCGATCACGACCAGCGCGATCACGAACACGAGCATGACTGCTGCGATCTGCAGTGCGGTGTCAGGGGAAAAAAGCGCAAACCACGCCTTGTAGATCGCGGTGGTAAACGTGTCGTAGTTGAATGCCGCGACGGTGCCAAAATCCGCAAGCGTTTCCATGAGCACCAGCAGCGTGCCGCCGGCGACCCAGGGCCGCGCCAGCGGCAGGCTCGTCGAAACGAATGCGCGCAACGGGCTCATGCCGAGCGAACGCGCGACCTCGAGCGCACGACTGCCCTGGCTTGCGAACGCCTCGCGGGCGACGAGATACACGTACGGATACAGCGCGCATGTCAGCACCGCGATCAGCCCCGCACGCGAGCGGAACGGCAGCTCGGGCGCGCCCAGTTCCCGCAGCAGCGTGCCGACGGGACCTGCATAGTCGAACAGCTCGATGAACACCGTCGCCAGCACATAGCCCGGAAAGACGAGCGGGAGCACCAGCAACCACGCAAATACACGCCGCCCCGGGAAATCGCACAGGGCCACGAGCGCGGCGAGCACCGTTCCAAGCGCCGCGCTCGCAACGCCCACGCCCAGCAACAACCAAGCCGTGTTGCGGCCCACGAGCGGCAGCACGTGCGTGAGCAGGTGGTCGAGCGTGGCCGGATCGGGCCGGGCGAGTGCGGCAAACGCCGACAGCAGCGGCACCAGGCTCGGCAGCGACAGCGCGACAGCGAGCCACAACCACGGTGCCCGGCCGGGGCCGGGCACCGTGAATCGCGTCAGTCCGGGAGCGGGATCAGCGGTAGCCGGCACGGTCCATCAGCTTGACCGCCTCGGCCTGCAGGCGGCCGGCTTCGGACACGTTGATCACGTCGGCCTTATAGTCGCCCCAACCTTCGACGAGCGGCGCGGCCTCGATCTTCGGGTTGGCGGGATATTCCATGTTTTCGTTCGCGTACAGCGCCTGCGCCTTCTCGGACGAGAGCCACTCGATGAACGCGCGCGCCGCCTCGGGGTTGTCCGAATGCTTGGTCACGCCGGCGCCCGACACGTTGACGTGCACGCCGCGGTCGCCCTGGTTCGGCCAGAACGGCTTGACCGCGAGCTCCGGCTTGTCGCGCTGCTGACGACCGAGGTAGTAGCTGTTCACGATGCCGACGCTGCAGCGCCCGGCCTCGATCGCCTCGATCACCGCCACGTCGTTCGCGAACGGCGGCGCGGCCAGGTTCTCGACCCAGCCCTTCACCACCTGCTCGGTGCGCTCCGGCCCGAGCGTCGCGATCATCGTCGCGACGAGGCTCTGGTTGTACTCGGACTTGCTCGTGCGCATGCACAGCTTGCCGCGCCACTTCGGGTCAGCCAGGTCCTCATAGGTCGACAGCTGCGTCGCCGGGACCGCCTTCGGATCGTGCACGATCGTGCGCGCCCGGACCGACAGGCCCACCCAACGGTTTTCCGGATCGCGCAGATTCGCCGGGACGTTGGCCTGCAGCGTCGGCGAGTCGATCGGCTGCAGCAGGCCCAGATTGGCGGCCTGCCAGAGATTGCCCGCGTCGACCGTGATCAGCACATCGGCCTGCGTGCGATCGCCTTCGGCGCGCAGGCGCTCCATCAGCGGGGGCGCCTTGTCCGTCAGGTAGGTGACCTTGGTGCCGGTCTCCTTCGTGTATTGATCGAACAGCGGCTTGACCAGCTGCTCGTTGCGCGAGGTGTAGACGACCAGTTCTTGCGCCGCGGCCGGGGCGGCCGGCTTCGCGTCGGCAGCAGCCGGCTGCGCTTCGGGCTCGGCCTGCTTGCCGCAGGCGGCGGTCAGGACAAGGAGCGAGACAGCCAGGACGGAAAATCGCATTTGCAAGCCTCTTTTAATTCGGTTTGGGGTTCGGGCCCGGGCCCATGAGCGCCCGGCCGCCCTCTTGGCACCCGTCATGCCGGGTCGGCAAGCCGGATGAAGCACTTCGGACGCGTGGGGCGCCCCGCCCAGGGCCGTCCGTGCCGCGTGGGCCGAACTTGGCCCTCCAGCTCATGCCCGGCCGCCGATCTACGGCATAGACAGGCGCCTTCCGTCGCGGGCTGGACGCGTATTGCATCGGCCCCGTACGGGCCGGCGCGATACGCGTGGAGCAAGAACGCCGCCATGATCCGGTCGCCGGGCGCAGGGGTCAAATGAAACCGGTTCGCATCTGCCCGACGACTCGATCGACTCACCGGGGTTGCGCCCCGCGGGCCGTTCGCCGTCCCGTCGCGACGGCGTTTGACCGCGTCTTGGCGACCTCCTGCCGCAAGAGGGCCAGACGTTCGATAACGAAGCGCCGCGCGACGCAGCCTCTTGCGTCGAGGAGGTCTTTGAGCGCCGCCGACCGCGACGCGCTCGTCGACCCGGCAGACGGGCGACCCTCATCTGCGCGACCACTGCGTTGCCCGCGCCTCTTGATGAGGAGGTCACGAGTCGTCTGCGAGGTTGACCGCCCGATCAGACAGGGATTCCCATGAGCATCATCGATTTCGTGAAGGGCGCCGGCGAAAAGATCTTCAAGCCCGGAGAAGCACGGCGGGAAACCGCCATCGAAAAACACCTTGCCCGCTACGGAATCACCGGGATCAGCGTCGAAGTCGATGGCGACAAGGCGACGCTGACCGGGGTCGCGAAGGACACCGCAACCCGTGAGAAGGCGGTCCTCATCGCGGGCAACATCGAGGGCATCGGCAGCGTCGATGACCGGCTCCGCGTCGCGCCGCAGGCGGCAAAGCCCGCCGCCGCGACCGGAACAGCGGCTGCCGCCCCCACCGGCCAGGCCCCGAAACCTGCCGCTGCGGCGCCTGCCGCCCCAGTTGCGGCCACCTCTGCAAGCGCCGATACGGGTGAGCAGTGGAGCTCCCGCACGTACACCGTGAAGTCCGGCGACACGTTGTCGAAGATCGCCAAGGAGATGTACGGAGAGGCGAGCAAGTACCCGCAGATCTTCGAGGCCAACAAGCCGATGCTCGAGGATCCCGACAAGATCTATCCGGGCCAGGTCCTGCGCATTCCGCCGGAGGAATGAGCCGGTCGTAGCCCCTGCCAGGATCCAGCAGGTGCGAGCCGCGGCGAACTCGCTCCGAGTTCCAGCCGGAGCCGGAGCGGGGCCTCGCGCGAACTTCGAAAGCTGGCACTGCCGGCGTTTACGCCGATTGCGCTGAGCACGTTCTGACGCGCCGAGCAAAAGGCAGCGAGCGACACGCACCCAAACCGAAGCGTCGAAGCAATCCCGGGTCACGGGTGCTCGCTTCGCGTCGCCGCAACCTGAGGCATTTTTTCTGAACGCTTAGGGCGCCTGGCGCAGATGAGTCAATCTGCTCCAGTGAAGTCCGCTTAATCAGGCCCCGGGGATTCCCTCGGGGCTTTTTTGCGCCGGATGCCCAGCATCAGGACATTGCGAGCAGCAACGCTGCCACTACCGAACCCGAAGCCCACAAGCCCCGTATCCATCGTCGGTCAAGCTCATCGATTCAGCCCTAACAAGCGACACGCCATTCTGCGCGTGTGTCGGTTGCAAGATTGATACGTTTTTCATGCGTTCCGACGATGTGCCCAAAAGGTCCCGTGTTCATCACGGGACCTTTTTTATTGCAGCGCCGGAGCACGACCGTCATGAGCAAGGCACTTCCGTTCGAACTGCTGGTGTGTGTGCAAAACCTCGACTTCTGGGCAACCACCGAATTGGTGCCCGGCTGCGATCGCCTACAGGTCCTGGCGGTCTTTGAGGAACTGGCGGGCCGCGCCCGCGCATTGTCTGCCCCGGAGCACGACGCTTGGCTCGAGGAACGGCTGCTCGCGACCCGAAGACGAATTGACCGGCGCATCCAGCCCAGACCGCTGGACGGAGGCACGGTCTCGGCGAGCGCAAAAGCACATGCGGTCGAGCGCCGCAGGTCGAACGCACCGGGCGGCGGCTTGCACCCGTAATTGCACTGCACGCGTAACCGCGTTGAGACCGGACCTGCTGGCGGGCATGCAGCCGTTGAGTCTCGCGGGCCATCCCAGTTCCAGCGCATCTTGTTGCTCAGCGCTCGGTTCATGCACGCGCGCGAGCTGACCGGTCAAAACAACCGAGCGTCGTCTTGCATTACCGGCCGCCGACTTTGGCCGCGGCAGCCTGCATGGTCGATGACGCCCTAGCTCGATTCGACGCTTCGCAGCACGGCGCCAAGCGCCACGGGATCGACCGGCTTCACCAGATGGTGGTCAAACCCCGCCTCGCTCGTGTTTTTCCGGTCCGTTTCCTGGCCATAGCCTGTGACGGCCACCAGCGTGGCCTTGGCGGTGGCGGCATTGCGCCGCAGCGCTCGCGCCAATTCGTTGCCGTCCATGTCCGGCAGGCCGATGTCGAGCAAGCACACATCGGGCCGCTCCACCGTCGCCCGCGCCAGTGCCTGCCTCGAGCTGTACTCGGTTATGGCCGTATGGCCCCATGCTTCGACAAGCAGCGCCAACATGCCGGCCGCGTCCTCGTTGTCGTCCACGATCAGTATCCGCAGGGGACGACCATCCGCACGTTCATGGTCGGCACCCCCGTTGCGCTCAGCGCTTGAAAGCCGTTCGAGCCGCGGCAGGCACACCGTGAACCGGCTGCCTCGGCCGAGGCCCTCGCTGCAGGCGCGGACGCTCCCGCCGTGAAGTTCGACCAGGCTCTTGACGAGGGCCAGGCCGATGCCCAGCCCGCCCTGGGTGCGGTCGGCCGTTCGCTCCGCCTGCGCAAACAGCTCGAACGCGTGCTCCGTCACGTCGTCCGGCATGCCAATGCCGTCATCCACGACCGTCAACGACACCTGCTCGTCCTCCACCTCCATCAAGACCGCGACGTGACCGCCCTCAGGCGTGAACTTGGCCGCGTTGCCGAGCAGGTTGGCGAGCACCTGCACCAGACGCTTGTGGTCGCCCCGCACGTGCGCGTTCTGAGGCGCGAGATGCACGTTCAAATGATGACGCCGGGCTTCGACGAGTGGCCGAACCTGCTCGACCGCGTCCGCGACGACGCGCTTGATGTTCACCTCGGTCTTCTCGAGGACGACGAGACCGCGCGTGACACGTGACACATCGAGCAGATCGTCGACGAGGCTCGTCATGTGCCGCACCTGCCGCGAGATGACGGCGCTGGCTTTCCTGACGGTGCCCAGGTCCGTCGACCCCATCGACAGCACATCAGCGGCCGCACGAATCGGCGCGAGTGGGTTGCGAAGTTCGTGGGCCAGCATCGCGAGAAACTCGTCCTTGCGCCGGTCGGCGGCCCGCAACTGCTCGTGGGCCTGCTGGGCCTCGGTGATGTCGGTGTTGGTGCCGAACCAACGGACGATGTCGCCTGCGGAATCGCGCAAGGGCGACGCCAGCACGTAGAACGCCCGGTACTGGCCGTCGTTGGCGCGGATGCGCACGGTCACTTCATACGGCGTGCCACAGGCCAGCGCAGCCGTCCACGCTGTGACCGTAGGCTCGAGGTCATCGGGGTGGATGACAGGCTGCCACCCCCAACCGCGCATCTCCGCCTCGGTGGTGCCGGTGAACTCATACCAGCGGTCGTTGTACCAGTAGACGTCGCCGTCGGGATTCGCCATCCACGCCAGCACGGGAATGTTGTTCGCCAGCTGCAAAAGCCTCTGCTCGCTTTCGCGCAGTGCTTCGAGTGCGTTGACGGTGTCCGTTACGTCAGTTCCTTCCGCGAAAATGCCCGATACGTGTCCTTCGTGGTCGCGAGTCGGCTGATACACGAAGTCGAAGAAACGATCTTCCAGCCCACTTTCAGGGTCGCGTTCCAGCCTGACGTGGACGCCCCGACCCACGTAGGGCTCACCCGTGCGGTACACCCGGTCCAGCAGTTCGAAGAACCCCTGCCCTTCCAGCTCCGGCATCGCCTTGCGGACCGGCTTGCCGATCAGGTCACGGTGGCCGACCAGCTGCGCGTACGCCTGGTTGGCGCGCTCGAACACGTGGTCGGGCCCCTTCAGCACAGCGATGAAGCTCGGCGCTTGATCGAACAGCGCCTGAAACCTTTCGCGTTCGGCGTCCACGATCCGCGCCATCGCCTCGTGGAGCTGCGGCCGGCTGACTTTGGCTTCACTGAATGACAAGTGGGCGGCGTCGGCCAGAGCGCCCTGGCCCGCGGCCTGATCGGCTCGGTAGAGCTCCGTTACATCGATGGGGTTCTGTGCAACGAAGGCGACATTGCCCTCGGCATCCATCACCGGCGTATGGACCACGCTCCAGTACTTATGGTCGAACGCGACGCCATTGGAGCCTTCGCGCGGCACCGCGTAGCGCAGCAGCGGGCTGGTGTGCGCCTTGCCTGTCGCGATGCACGCCTGGATCGAGTCGCGAACCGCGGTGATGTTGGTCGAGGCTGGATCCGCCGGATTAGGGGGAAACGCCTCGAAAATATGCTTGCCGACGATGTCGTCGGCGGAAGCACCGGTCGCCCGAAGGTAGGCGGGATTCGCGCCGATGATGACGCAGTCGGTGGCGATCAAAAGATACGGATACGGCGAGGCGGCAAACAGCGCTTCGAAGTCAGGACGCGTCGTCATCCAACGAGTATGCCCGTCGGCGCGAATTGACCGTCAAGGTCGCCGAGCCGCTGGGCGGCCTCATAGTCTCCCGAGCCGGTTTTCTTCGGGAGCGACTCTCAGCGGGGCCTGATCGGCGCCGCTCGTGCCCTGCGCGGTTCTGACCGCGCTTTACCGCCGCACGCACATCGATCGTGGAAGCAGGGTCGGCAGGAGCGGCTGCCAAGTGTGAACTGCAGTCTCCGAGCGCGCCGCGGGGGCACGCTGCACCTCAGCTGTGCGCAGCAGGTGTGGAATACGCCAGCGGCAGCGTGGCGCGGTAGCGGACCCGCTCTCCCTGCGCCTCGAGCTCCAGGCTGGCGCTGAGGATCGAGCACAGCTGCTTGGCGATCAGCAGGTCGATGCCGTCGTCTTCGGCGGCCGCGATCTCACCGTTCTGGAGGGCGTGCTGCCGCCCCGCCGAAGCACGCCCCTCTATCTCCTGCGCAGCTTCCGTCGATACCGCCAAGGCGAGACCCACGGCAGGCACTGATGTTTCGGGCGCAGGAACGAGTGCCCGCTCGACCTCGACCTGCCACCTCGGGCTCGAGGCCGGGTCGAACGACCAGCGCACCGCAATGCCCCCGTCTCCGGGTGTCTGCAACGCGCACAGCACCAGGTGCCGCGTGAGGCGCCGCACGCGTTCGGGATCGCCCTCGACCACGAAGCTTTCAGGCCCGCGCCACGTCAGCTCAGCGCCTTCCTGTGCGACCACGTGCCGCAACCCTTCGCAAAGCAGTTCGAGCGCGGAGCCTGCATCGAAGCTCGTCACTTCGCGGACTTCCTGCCCAGCCTCCAGCTCGGCCAGCGTCACCATCGACTTCAGGGCCTGCTCCAGCCCACGCAGGCCGTCCTCGGACAGCTTGCGCAACTCATAGGCCTGGTCCCACGCCATCGCGTCGGTGCTGAGCGCCGTGCTCGTCATGACGAGCTGCAGATCGTTGCGCATGGTCGCAACGATGCCTTCAAGCAGCCGTCCGCGCCCACTCGTGAAGCCACGAATCTGCTCGAGCACCCGAGTGAGCTCCGTGGCTCGCGTCTGCGCCTCGGCACGCTCGAGGTTGTGGTACTCGAGCGCGCTGAGGGTCTGCTGCTCGTTCAGCAGCTGCGCCCACACCGCGCTCGCGGCGCGATGGATCTCGCGCTGTGGCGCGCCGTCTTCGAGCGGGCACGACTGCATCTGGTCGACCACGACCGCATTGAAGTGGCCCCATTCGCGCACCACGCCTCGCAGCGAGTACCCCTGCAGCCAACGCGCACGGGCGTGCAAGACGGCGAGCGCCTGCTCGTCACTCCCGGCGGCCGTGGACGGATCCGGCCAGTCGCGCAGTGAACGGATGAGGGCATCGAGCACATCGGGGAAGTGGTCATCGAACTGTCGGATCGACCACTCGGACGTCGAGTCGAGCGTGGGGTCTGCCGTCACGGCGTCCCGCCACAGCTCCAGCACCGCAGACCGGCGCGCCTCGAGGCTCGCGGCAATGCGGTTGAGTCCGGTTTTGAGCACGTCACAGCCGGTCATGGGCGCCTTGCGGTCCTGAGGTTCAATGCCGAGCGTTCCAGTTTAGGCCTCGTCGTTCACGAAACGGCGGCCGGCGAGCGGTCAGGGGTGCGTTGCCTCGACACCGGCTGAAACTTGCCATTCCATTAACTCAGCGGTTCGAACGGCCGCTTATGGGTGAAATGCCCATCTGATTCAACCACGCCCTTCTCACATGGATGTCTAGCCTCTATCCCATGGTCAGTTCATCGCCCCCGTCCGTAATCGCCGAGGATGCGAGCCGCTTCATGCTCGGGTTCGCCAAGGCGCAAAGCCTCGAGGCGGCGCTCGCAGACGCCCCCACCCCCGCGACCGAAAAACTGAGCACCCTCGGCCTGCTCTGGGGCGTCGTCCGTGCACATGCCAGGGCGCATCGATCCGACGAGGGGATCGCCTTCGAGGCCGCCAAGAAGATGTTGGCGGGCATGCGCAACGGGAGCGATGCCTTGCGCACCTTGGTTGCCCACCTCGCGGACGAGCAATTCCAGGCGTGGGCGGAACTCGGTGAAATGGCAGTGGAGCGCTCTGCCGAGGTCAATGACCCGATGCCCGCGCTGCTCGACTTGGCCGCAACGTATCGTGAAAGCAGGTGCGGCGAAGTCACTCAGGCCCGTGAGTTCATGCCCATGCCCGGCGCACAGGTGCTGGCAGCGTGCGGCGCGGTTTCGCCCCTGGCGGAGTGGGATCCGCCATCAAAGCTCAAGCATTAGTCCGCTGGCCAATGGATCGCGGATGCTGGCCATGAGCGCGGACGGATGTGCACCGGGTCGCCCGCGGACCTGATGGTTTGCCAGCGAGAGGACAAGGTCACATGCCGCGGCTGAGATCTTTTCTCAGCCCGCATGCCGATGAGCGCGCCGATTTGCGGCCCTCGTCGCATTTGCATGGCGAGCGGCGTCTTTAGCCCGCCGCTGGAGCGTCGTTACCGAGTGCAGAGCGGTCGCGTCCGCGAGCGTGTATACCGCCATCGGAGACGACATGCTGAATCCAGCGCTGCCAACGAACGAATCCCAGCGCCTCGAAGCCGTGAAGGCAACCGGCCTGCTCGGCCCGGGCCTCATCGAGGCATTGCAGCCGTACGTGCGCATCGCCCGCAGCCTGTGCGACGCGCCGATCGCCGCGATATCGCTCATCGATCAGGACCGGCAATGGTTCAAGGCAATGGACGGGCTGGAGGTGGAAGGGACGCCGCGGCGCTTCTCGTTCTGCGCGCACACGATTCTGCAAAAGGGCGCGTTCTACGTGCCGGATGCCACGCAGGACGAGCGATTCGCCGACAACCCGCTCGTCGTCAATGCCCCCGGCATCCGGTTTTACGCAGGCTGCCCGCTGTTCCTTCAGGGCGATCTGGGCGCGGGCGCACTGCTAGTCATTGATCGCAAACCTCGGATGCTCAGCGGCGACACGATCATGCGGCTGCGCGATCTCGCAGACCTCGTGCAGCGCGACCTGTCGGCCCGACTGTCAAACGCGCTCGACGCAACCCGATCGGGGCCCGCAGTTGCACCGCAGCCGGCCTGAGCGATCTGGTTCGGCACCTGCTCGAAGCGGTGCCATTTGAAAAGCTCACCCGCGCCACCCGCGCCACCCGCACACGACAGCTCGTTCAGACCGGGCGATAGTTTGAAATGCCCAGTGGCGAGCCACGTCTTGTCTTCGCCGGATAACACCGACCCGTGCAAGCTCATAGTGTCCGTTAGCAACCGCCGCTTCTACCGGACCGCTGCTCTCGCGGTACGCGATCTGATCAGGTCTGATACGGAGGCTGGAGTCGTTGAGCACGGTCCCCGCTGCTCGGAAAAGCGGCGTGGTTTTTCGGCGTTTTCTTTGTGGGACTCGGGGCAGTCACGGCGCTGCCGGCAATGCTCGAGACTGGCAGCACCGACTCCGCCGAACTCGGCCGGGCGGCGGGCCGGTCGATCGGGCTTGCAGCGACCGCTCTACTTCGGCGTGAAGCGTTTCGGGTGGGTCCTTAGGGACTCCGCAGCGCGCCGAGGCTGAGGCGGCGCGGCTGCGGTCGACACGGGCAGCGCGAGCGGCTTAGCGCCTGCGCTCCGGGCGCCGACCCCACCCCATTTCAAATGCGGCCAATGTCCACATAAGCGCAATGATCGCAACGAGCACGGTAGCAACGGCTTTTACTTCGAACGGAGTCATGGGCGGTCATCGAGTCGTGAGTGGGCGTCGTCACCCGGAATCACGTAGACCGCAACAAAAGCGGCATGCAGCCCTTTACCGGCAGTTAAGTGCGGCATTAGCCACGCCGCACATTTGCGGCAGGTTGCTCGCCGCTTGCGCTGGCACGACGGCGCCGGAAGGTCAGCAGGTTTCGGTCGCCTCGACCGTGATCGACACGCATGCAGAGATCGCCATGCATGACGAGAGGTCGACGCTGATCCAGAAACCGTCCAACGCATCGGCCATGCGCGGCAGCGCGCCGAACGGAGTCGCGAAGGGCAGCGTCCAATGGCGCTGGGCGTCCGCGTGGCGTCTCACCGTCGCCACGATGGCGGGCGGTAACGCGGCAAGCGAGTGCGCCTGGGCGAGGCAGTCCGGAAAGTCCGGCAACTCCGCGCGGTAGCGCTTATCGGCATCGCGTGTGACGAACGCATAGTAGTGCATGAGGTAACGCAGCCTATGCGAAAAGTAAGCTCAACCGTGAGCGAAGCTTAGCAACCGCGATGCGCCTTTGGCAGTGCATTTGTTCAGCACGTCGTTGCTACCGTCCGCCCTCCCGCGTCGTGCCCATCCATCGGGCGGTGACGTGCGCTTGGGCGGCATCATGGAAATCAAGGTATTCGCGACTGAGGGCGGTGCGCTCGTCCTGCTTCCGTTCGATACGGACGTCTCAGATCAGCTCTTGGAAATCGGTGCGCTGCAGCGCATTGGCGAGGGCTCTGTTCCGGATGCATCTTTGAGCCCCGAACTGATCGCTGTGCTTTCTACCGGCAGTCCCGCCATGGCCCAACCACCGGATGTGGAGCCGGTCCTGCGTGCAGTTGCCATGCATGCGGCCGTATAGAGAACGCGGCCTATCGGAATGACAACGCGTGCGAGCGTCCGCTCAGGCGCGACCGGGCGGTTGAAACCGCGCGATGCGAAATACCACTCAAGCTTGGCTGCGATGCAGCCGCTGACCCGCGCGCTGATTCCCGCCATTTCCAACGATGCGCTCTGTCGGGTGTCTCGACAGACGATCGAGCGCACGCTCTTGATCTAGCGATACCGCGCGCAAACCGGAGGCGCCGGAGCATCTGCGCACGCCCGGCGTGGCGTCGCTTACGCCGTCGTACCCGGACCGCGGTCGACCGGGCGGCGCGGCACGGTGTCGATCCGCGAGCGCCTCAAAGAACGCGTAGATCGGGCTGATCCTGGCACCGCGATGGCGGCCGGCCGTGCGGCTTCTCCAACCTGTCGGACCGCTGCTTCGACAGAACACATGCGCGCTTTGCCCAAGGGCCAGCCTCGACGTCCCGTCGGCCTGGGCTCGTGCACCAAGCGCGCGCCGAGCACCGCAAGCTCGCGCGCCGAACTCGCATTCAGCGCTGTGCGTGCCACCCCGAGCCGGCGCTCATGGGCGGCGCGCGCCTCGCCCGCTCCTCGAGCAACCCGACGCCCGGCATCGGCATGGCGCCCGAGTGTGGAAACGCCCGGTCGTGGGTCGTCTCGCGGTACTCGTGCGCGAGCTCAAGAAGCGCGGGCATGGGGTCGTTCACTTCGGCGGCGCTGTGGACCGCCATTTCGCCCAGCTCGGCCCAGGCCTGGAACTCTTCGGCATTGCGGTGCTCGCGGATCCAGCCCAGCAACGCCTGTCCGCCCGGAACCCTCGACAAGATGGCGGCCGCGGCTTCCAGCGCGACGGTTTCGCCGCAGCGCAACGCGCGCGCATGGGCCAAAGTCACGCCCCACAGCAGCCCAAGCGTGCTGTAGCGCTCGGGCTCCGGCGTGGGGGCACACGAGAGCACTGCTTCGAGGCTCTGGGCCTTCGCGAACGCGACCATGAAGCGGCTGGCCTGTTCGGCTACGACCTCACTGTGCGACACGCTTCCCATACAAAGAACTTAGTCCTGTCGGTGCACGCCGCAGGTGACAAAACCGCGGCGCTTGCGCTGTTCAGCACCGACGGCCACTGCTGAGTTAACCGTCGAGTTAGCAAGCTAAGTTGTTCAGCCGCTGACGAGCCCGCTTTCGTTCACTGTCGATCGATCGCGGGTCAGCCGCGCCACCCGATTCCCACGAGCTTGCGCACGTGCCACGGCAGCATGCCCTGCGGGGCCTCGCCGGTTGCCTTCTCGCTGTGGTGGCAGTACAGACCGGCCGCAGTGAGGCGCAGGCCGATCGCGGTCAGCGCAAGCGGGAATCACCTGCTGTCCTCGAATACGGTTTTGGGACAGGTGGATCAGAGAGCCGAACACGCCGAACGCGCCAAGCGCCGAGCGCCGCGAACACGCGACGCGACAGCGCGGCGCCGATCGTGATCAACAGCAGGTTGATACACAGGTGGACGATCTTTCTGATCATCCAACGCCGTTTTGCGCCCGAGTCATAACCAAAGACAGCGGTCGCGGCGGCGCGGAAAGCCGCGGGTCGGCGTGTCACCATCTGCGTGCGCATTTTCACGGGCCGACGGTCCGGCGTGGATGCGGCCATCAGCAAACACCCTCGAGACGAGACCCCTGTGTGCATAGAACGCTTTTGATCGCGGCCCTGGCAATGACCGTGTGTACGGCCCAAGCAGTTGAACCGAGCGATGTAGCGCCGCATGCGAACACTGCAAACATGTGGAGCCCGCCAGCGGGGCTGAAGCAACTTCGTCTCTGGCCTGGCGCCTCCCCGGACATGCCCGCTGGGGCTCAGCCGGCGGAAGTGATGTTTCAGGTGAACAAGGTGCCGGGCTTTCACTACACCGGCATCTCCGAGGTCACGGTCCCGACGATGACCGTCTTTAGCCCTGTTGATCGACGCACCGACGCGGCAATAGTCGTGTTCCCCGGTGGTGGCTTCCGGCTGCTCGCGATCGATCTTGAAGGCACGGAAATATGCGACTGGATCACGAGCCAGGGCATCACCTGCGTATTGCTCAAGTACCGCGTCCCAAAGAGCAACCACTACTGGGATCGAGAGCAGAAACGCCACATCACGCCGGCAGTGCCGTTTGCACTCCAGGACGCACAAAGGGCGATCAAGCTCGTCCGGGCGAACGCCGCTCGGTTCAACGTAGACCCGTCGAAAATCGGGGTGCTGGGCATGTCGGCGGGCGCGTATCTGGTGGCGCAGACGAGCACGATTTCCGAGGCCGCATATCGCCCAGTCGACGCGGCGGACAGCCAGAGCAGCGTGCCGGACTTTGCGATTGCCCTGTACCCGGGGCATCTGTGCCGCTCGGGCGGGGTGCTTGATCCGAGCTTGAAGCTCACCGAGAACACGCCGCCCACGTTTCTTCTCGCGGCCTGGGACGACCCGGTCAACAAGATCTGCAACACCACCGTCTACGCCAACGCGCTTGCGAATGCCGGCGCCCGCGCCGAGGTGCATGTGTTCGCGCAGGGCAAGCACGCATTTGGCCTGAGGCATCAGGAGTTGCCGATTGCAGCATGGCCTTCTCTTGTCGAGACGTGGTTGAACGCGATCGACGTGTTGGCGACACCGAGCACGATGCGTCGCGACGAGAAGTGACATTGCATCCAGTGCCAAAATCCAGGACGAATGTCGGCCTCGCCCTTATGGCGGAAGAACGTCGGCGTCTCACCAGCACCGCTCCACGTCATCGGTGACGTCGGATGGCGCATTGCCCCGACGCGCCGGACTAGACTTCGATAAAGCACGTCCTGTGCGTGGCGGAAATTCATGGTGATTCACTGGGCGGTCGATCCTGTGCTGCTTCGTCTCGGGCCCTGGTCGGTGAGCTGGTACGGCATTCTGTTCGTGGGCGCGTTCCTGCTCGGACAGGCAGTGCTGAGCCGGATATTCAGAGGGCAAGGCATCGCCGCCGGGCACGCCGAGCGTCTGCTGCTCCACTCGCTCGTGGGCGCCATCGTCGGTGCCCGATTGGCCCATGTGCTGTTCTACGACCCGGCGTTTTACCTCGCGAACCCGGTCGACATCCTCAAGACCTGGGAAGGCGGCCTGGCCAGTCACGGCGGTGTCGCGGGATTGGTGATCGGGCTGGCATTTGCGGGCCGTCGTGCGCGGCCGTCGATTTCCCTGCTCTGGGTCGCGGACTGCGTCGCCATCCCTGCCGCGATTGGTGCGGCGATGATCCGCATCGCGAACTTCATCAACTCCGAGATCGTGGGCGTCCCGACGTCTCCAGCTCTATGAGGCCGCCGCGTATCTTGCAATCGCATGCGCGCTTACCGGCGTGTATCGCCATCGGGGCGTGGCACCGACGGGCCTGCTCACCGGCCTCCTTCTCACGCTGATCTTCCTGGCTCGGATCGCCCTGGAGTTCTTCAAGGTTCCGCAGGCTGCCTATGAAAGCAGTTTCGCACTGAGTGTCGGTCAGTACCTGAGCCTGCCGTTCGTGGCGATCGGGCTCGCGCTGGTATGGCGGAGCCTGCGGTCGCTTTCCACACCGGGCTCGCTCGGGCGTTCCCACGGTACTGTCTGACTCTCACGTTCGCGATCAGCGCGGCCGGCGAGGGATCGAACAAGCTCGCGTTCTGACGCCCGGCGTGGAATCGAGCTCTGCCGCGTCCGCTTCGGGTCGAAGCGGACCCTACGATTCCTGCTATCGAGGCCTCACCGAGGCCAAAAGCCGGCTCAGCACGACCGGATCAATGGGTTTGACCAGATGGTGGTCGAAGCCGGCCGCTGCCGTGCTCTTGCGATCAGAGTCCTGACCGTATCCCGTCACCGCAATCAGTACGGTGTGCTGCATCTCAGGACGGGCTCGCAGCCGGCGCGCGAGTTCGTTGCCGTCCATGTCCGGAAGCCCGATGTCGAGCAGGCACACGTCGGGCCGCTCCGCCAGCGCACGCTCCAGCCCCTGGCGCGATCCATGCTCGGTCATGCCCGTGTGGCCCGACACCTCGAGAAACATCTCGAGCATGCTCGCGGCGTCCTGGTTGTCATCGACGATCAACACTCGCAGCTTGTCGGACGCACCGTGCGGAACGCCGTCGTCCGTGTCATGGGTGCGGGCCGGCCCGGTGGTCGGCCTCGGCAGGCACACGGTGAACTGGCTGCCCAGGCCGGGGCCTGCGCTGGTGGCCGACACCGAGCCGCCGTGCAATTCCACGAGGCTCTTGACCAGCGCCAGCCCGATGCCGAGCCCACCCTGGCTGCGATCGGAGGTCTGTTCGGCTTGGGAGAACAGCGCAAACGCGCGGCGGGTCATGTCGGGCGACATGCCGATGCCGTCGTCGGACACGATCACTCGGACGCGCTCGTCTTCGACCTCGATCGTGAGCGCGATGTGGCCGCCTTCCGGGGTGTACTTCGCGGCGTTGTTGAGCAGGTTGGTCAACACCTGCACCAGACGCTTCGGATCGCCCGACACGTCGGCATTGCCGGGCGGCAGTTGCACCGTCAGGTGATGACGCCGCGCCTCGATCAGCGGGCGAACCTGTTCGACCGCGGTCGACGCAGCCCACTTGAGGTTCACCGCTTCTTTCTCGAGCACCGCCAGGCCGCGGGTCACGCGTGATACGTCGAGCAGGTCGTCGACGAGGCTGGTCATGTGCTTGACCTGGCGCGAAATGATCGCGCTCGTCTTGCGGATGCGCGCCTCGTCGATCGACTGCATTGAAAGCACGTCAGCCGCGGCGCGGATCGGCGCGAGCGGGTTGCGCAGTTCGTGCGCGAGCATCGCGAGGAACTCGTCCCGGCGGCGGACCGCGTCGTTGAGCTCCTGCTCGATCCGCTTGCGATCGGTGATATCGCGGAAGAACACCACGAGCCCCCCGCTCGAGATCCGGTACGCGCGGATCTCGACCCAATGCGGGTCTTCTTCAGGCAGTTCGTGGAGGTATTCGAACGTTTCGTATGCGCCCGTTGCCATGACGCGCCGGTACATCGAAGCCAGCGGGGTGCCCACGGTCTCGGGCAATGCCTCCCAATGGTTGTGCCCGATCATCTCGGAGCGCGTGCGTCGCGCGATCCTTGCGCCAATGTCATTGACGTCGATGATCGTCCAGTCGGCACCGAAGATCGCAAAGCCCTCTTCCATGCTGTCGAAGATCGCGCGGCTCAGGTCGCGCTCGGCGCGCAGCTCGGCTTCGGCCCGCCCGGCCTCGACCGCCAGCCATGTCCGCTCCGCCACGTCCTGGACGATTTCGATTTCTTCATCCGACCACCGCCGGGGCCTGTCGCTGTGCACGCCGAGGATGACTCTGAACTCGCCCGCCAGGACGACCGGCACCAACAGGTCCGCTCGCGTGCCGATCGCCTGGTAGGCCACCGTGCTGTCCGCCGTACGCGGGTCCTGCGCGACGTCGTGGTTGGCCACCACGAGCCCGGCGCGGAGCTCGGCGATCATGGCCGGTCCGAAGTCGTCCATCGTCTTGGTGTGGCCTGCCACGCTGGCGGTGCCCGGGGCGGTCCAGTCCCGGCGCATGAAGATCGTCCCGGCGCGGTCGTTCACTTCCGCGTAGAGGACGCGAATCGCACCGAGATGGCGGCCGAGCAGCTCGCCTACGCCGTCGATGATGGTGTCGGACGTTCGCAGCTGACGCAGGCGCTCCGAGAGGTCGAGCTGGAACGCCTGGCGCGCGAGCAGCCGGCGCAGCCCTTCCTCGGCCTGCTTGCGCTCGGTGACGTCGGTCACCGAGCCGATCATCGCGACGACGCGCCGGCCGTCCTCGTCACCTTCGAAAATCGCGGTGCCGAGCGAATTGGTCCAGACCACGCGGCCGTCCGCATGCACCCAGCGGAACTCTTCGGAATAGCGGCCCGGTCCTTCGGGGTTGATCGCTCCAACCAGGGCGGCCTGCAGCGAGGGCCAATCCTCCGGGTGAATGCGTTGCTGCAGGTCTGAGAGCTCGAACGCCTCTTGCCTGGGATCGAGACCGCAGGTCTCGCGGCAGCGGGTATCGGCCGTCACGAGGCCGGTCGACGCGTCCCAGCGCCAGGTGCCGAGTTGCGCGACTTCGATCGCCAGCGCGCTGCGCTGCTCCGACAGCCGGAGCGCATCCTCCGTCGCCTTGCGCGCGGTGATATCGACGCTGGTGCCGACCAGGCCGATGACGTTCCCGTCCGCGTTTCGCAGCGGGGCTTTTGTCGACCACCAGGTGGCGGGCGTGCCGTCCGCCAAGCACACGGCTTCTTCAGCCTGGCGAACGACGCCGGACTCCATGACCTGTCGATCGCGCTGCATCAGCACGGCGGCTTCGCGGGGGTCGGCCAGCAGTTCCACGTCGGTCCGCCCGATGACCTGACCGGGCGGACCGCCGAGCACGTCAGCCGTGCCCCGGTTCACGATCATGTACCGGCCCTCGAGATCCTTTGCGTACACCGCACCCGGGACCGCCTCGATGAAGGTGGTCAGCAGTGACGTGGCGGTATCGCGCTCGGCCTCGGCGCGTCGTCGGTCCTCGATGTCCAACATGACCCCGGGGAAGCGGACCGGCACGCCCGCCTCGTCCGACTCGACACGGCCGCTCGCCTCGACCCAGCGGTACTCGCCCCCGCGTACGACCCGATACTGGCAGCGGTAGCGCCCGCGTCGTTCGATCGCGACTTCGACTGCGCGCCGGACGGCTTCTTGGTCGTCCGCGTGGATCGATCCAAACGCGTATGCAAGCGGAGCGCCTTTTTTCAGCACCGTCGCATCGAGCCCGAAGCTCAGGGCGAACTGCTCGTCGCCGACGACGAGGTCGTTCTGGATGTCCCACACCCAAGTGCCGAGAATCGCGCCCGCTTCGAGAGCGAGCTGCATCCGTTCCAGAGAGGCATCCGCCTCCTGCTTGAGCCGCTTGGCCTGCGTGATGTCGCGAAACAGCGACGCGAGGCCGTCCCCAACGGGAAAGGCGCGCACCTCGAACCAGACCTCGCGCCCGTCGGAAAACTGATAGAGGTGCTCGGCAGAGCGGGGCCGCTGCTCAGCGATAACCCGGCGATACAACGCGCCGACCACGCCCTCGTATGTGCCCGGGAACAGCTCCCAATGGTTCCGGCCGACCATCTGTTCCCGGGTCAGCCCGACGATATGAAGGGCCGCCGGATTGACTTCGAGAATCGTGAAGTCCCGATCGAACAGGCTGAAGCCTTCGTCCATGTTCTCGAGCACACCGCGGTGATGCGCTTCGCTCTGCGCAAGCCCACGCTCGGCAAGGATTTGCGCGGTGATCTCGTTGCACGCGCAGAAAAAGCCGCCGATCTCGCCTCGCTCGTCGCGAACGGGGGTGTAGAAGAACGAGAAGTGGGTTTCCTCGCGGTAGCCGCGCCGCTCCATCCACAGTTCGATGTGATCCATCTGGACCGGCGTGCCGGCGTACGCGTCCTGCACGATCGGCAGAAGGTCACCCCGGATTTCGTGCCACACCTCCAGGAAGTCCCGACCCAGCGCATCGGAGTGCTTGTTTCCCAACACGTCGGCGTATGCATCGTTGTAGATCAGCGTCCGGGACTCGCCCCAAGCGACGAACATGGGCTGGTTCGATGCGAGGATGATCGGCACAAGGGTCTTCAGCGCCGAGTCCCATGCGTTCGGCTCGCCGAGCGCAGACGTCGCCCACGGATAGTCGCGGCATCGCGCCGCCATCGGGGTATCCGCGGAAAACAGGAACGGGGTGCGCTTCATGCGTGAGCTGCTCTCGGGCCGACATCGATGGAGCGGCGATCTCGCCACTGCGCGGCCGCCTCGCGTTCAGCCGGGTGCGGTGGCCGAGCGGCCGGCTATTGTGATGCGTCGGCCGTGCTGGGGCACGTATCCGGCATCAGCGCCAGGCCGGGGCTCGACTGGAGCGACGGCGCGCCAATCGGTCCGAGCCCATGACCGAAGGCGCGCCGTGCGGGCGGCCTGCGGGAGGTGGAACCATTGAAGCGAGCGCTACCAGCGCCGCGATACCGGGCGTTGCAAGGTATTGCCTCCGCGAATCCGCGCAGCAGCCGGCCGCGTTTGCCCTGCCGCGCCGTCCTGCGTGCCCCGCCTCCACACGGCAGTCGACACCGCTTGAGGCGAACGCCGCGCCCGACTGCAGGAAGGCGGCTCGACCGGCGCGGGCCGGATTGAAAGAGCTTGCCCAGCGAGCCCGACATCCGTTGACTGCACGCAGCTGACTCCAAGAAGCGATCGGGGTTGGCCCGTGATGCGCGCGATCACAAGGCAGATCGAGCGCATGCTCGAGCCTGGCAGGCGATTGCCGCGTGGCGAGTCGCGCTCCCGGCGACCTTGCGAACGCAGCGGGCCACGCAGATCAGTCGTCTCCGAGGTCCCGCCAGTCGTCCACGCTCACATCGACGTCGAAGCGCGCGGCCGCCTCCTTGATGCGCTGCCATGCCTCGTCGCGCTCACCGTCCGTCACGCCCTTGACCTGGTTGAATCGCCCGATCGCGCTGCGCACGTGCCCGGCGTCCTCGATGGGCTCCTTGCGCTGCTTCGGAAAGGCGAATTTCCGGTCTTGCAGGTTGTCGCGCTCTTCGGTGTTGAGCTCGGACATCGAGATTCTCGGTTGTTGTGAGCGTGCCCGTTATCCCGCGTCACCGGTTAAGAGCGCGTGCCGCGCCCGTCCAGCCCGGCCTTTCAAACTTCAACTGCGCGACCCGGGTCGCTCTCGCTTCGGCATTGCCAAACCTGTGCGCTCGGGCCAGGAACGGCGCGCTTCGACGCCCCTCGTTCCGGCGCTGCAACCGTTCAGCGCGCAGCGCCTTCAGGACCACAGAGGGTTCACTCCGATCAAGGCCCAATCAGGGCCCGTAGGAGGAATCGCATGCCACGTACCGTCGAGATCAGCCTGCCAAGCGGCCGCACCGCGAAGTTGCTCGAAAACGTGCGCGTGCTCGACGAGGTGATCGGCATCCGCGTGCAGTCGGGCGTTTCGGTGAAGCCGCCGGGCGATGTCGTCGCGGTCACGATCACCGACCGCTCGCTGCCGCTGCTGATGGAACTGCTCGACCGCCTCGAGCTGACGTCCAGCGATGCGTCGTCGGTCAGCACCAGCCGGCCCGACAGCATCATCTCGGTTCCCGAGAGCGTCCCGATCTCCAGCGATTACAGCCGCGCCAGCTGGGAAGAGCTGGAGAGCATGCTCAACAAAGAAAGCGGGATGAACTTCAGCTCGATGGCGAACATGGCGATCGCGGGATTGATCGCCGCCGCGGGCATCCTGACCAACAGCCTCCACGTCGTGGTGGGCGCGATGGTGATCGCGCCAGGCTTCGCGCCGATCGCACGCATCTCGATGGGCGCGGTCAGCGGCTGCACGGCGTGGCGCCGGGGCGTGCGCGACACGTTCAGGGCATACCTCGCGCTGATCCTCGGCGCCACGATCGGCACGTGGCTCGTCGCGGCACTGGGCCACACCCCGGAGTCCCCCAAGAGCACGTACTTTGCTGGCACCACGCTGCTGGACTACTGGACCGGCCTGACAGCCGCCTCGCTGCTCACCAGCACCGCGGCGGCCGTGTCGGGCGGGATCCTGCTGTCGAAAATGCGCTCGACGCTGACGGCGGGCGTGATGATCGCGCTCGCGCTGATTCCGGCAGCCACCCTCATCGGCATCGGCTTCGCGAGCGGCCGGTTGGACCTCGCCGCACAGGGCGCACTGCGATTGGTCGTCGAAGTCGCCATCGTTGCGTTGATGACGTTGCTCGTGTTCGGGCTCAAGCGGTGGCGGGTCGAGCGGCGTCGGTCTTCGATGTAAAGCGGCGTGTCTGGAATCGCGGCCTAAGGGGCCCCACCACCACGGGCAGCAGGCAGCTCGCGCGCGGGCGCAGTGCCCCGATCGGCCCACTTGATTGCCGATTGCACGTTCGCGTCGTTCCCGGTCGATTCCGACTGCCTCAGTCCATTCGCCGAGGGACACCGGCGGTTGTCACCGGCCGTTGAGCGGCTTTCGAAGAACCTGTGCTTATTTGCAGAGGTGGAGATGAGCGTCGCACCGACACCGGGCGAGATCTTCAAGCGCGCATCGCGCGAGGGCCGCCGCCGGATTGGCCAATCACTGCTGGAGCTGACGGCGACGGGCTTTATCGCGGGGTTCACCACCGTGTTCGGCATCGCCGCGATGGGCGTCGCCCATTCGGCGTTCCTGCCCGCAGGACGCGAGCTCGCGCAACTTGCGGGCGCTGCCGCGTTTGCATTGGGCGTAGTCCTGCTGGTGGTGCAGCGGGCCGAGTTGTTCAGCGAGAACTTCTTCGACCCGCTCGCGTCCGTGTTCGACGACGGCCACGCGGGACTCGCTGGCGGCGTCGCACGCCTGTGGGCGCTGACGTTCGTGTTCAACGCGCTGGGCGGGGCCATTCTCGCCTGGCTGATCACCGTCGAAGGCGTACTGCCGCACGGCGCGCGCGAATCGCTCGCACGCATTGCCGAAGATATCGCCGGGCGCGGGCACCTGGCCGCGTTCGTTTCGGCGGTCATCGGCGGCGCGCTGGTGGCGTCGCTGTCCTACGCCCTGCTTGGCGCCGACAGCGTGTTCGCCCGCATCGTCATGGCGTGGATCGTGGGCTTCCTGCTTGCGTCCGGCCCGTTCGACCATGTCGTGGTCACTGCGTTGCACCTCGTCGTGGGCGTGCTGGCAGGGGCGACGGTCGACACCATGCGGATCGCAGAGATCGTAGGCGTCGACATCCTCGGCAACCTCGTGGGCGGGGTCGGCCTGGTCACCCTGAGCCACGTGGCGCAGGCGAAGGGCTGACCTCAATACGATCGCTGGCGGCGGTCCCCAGGGCGCGTTATGCGGCGTTCGCAGGGTGTGCGCCCGATGTGCGCCCGGCCGAAAAACGCGCCGTGCATTCATCGACCCGCGCAGCGCTCCGTGCTCCGCCTCGTCGGACCGGCTGGCTGAGGTCACCGCCCGTTGCATTGCAGATCACGCCCGCAGACGGCTGAGGGCGACGGGTGCCAGGACGCGCCGCGTGCGCGCCGAGCTTGCCGGAGGCCGTCCGCGGCGGGTGAAGCGGCAATCGGGTGGGGTGCTTGGCAGCGATCGGCGCCGCTGCCGCTGACCGGCCGCGCCGTTTGCCAGCTTGAAAACGGCGGCGGGCCGAACCAGTTGCTCGGCCTGCTGCTCCAACGCACGCACTGAGGCGGTCGCCTCGTCCACCAATGCGGCGTTCTGTTGTGTGCCCTCATCCATGTGGGTCACTGCCTGGTTGATCTGCTCGATGCCCGCGCTTTGTTCGGCCGAGGCCGCGGCGATGTCGGACATGATTCCGGCGATGCGCCGTACGCTCTTGACGATGCCCGTCATGGTTTCGCCCGCCTGCGTCACGAGCGCCGTGCCGTCGCCGACCTTGAGCGAGGACGCCGCAATGAGTTGCTTGAGGTCCTCCGATGCCGCCGCCGAGGAATGCGCGCGAGCGCTCGCACGTCGCTGGCAACCACCGCGAATCCGCGGCCCTGCTCACCCGCCCGCGCGGCTTCCACCGCAGCATTGAGTGCTAGGACGTTCGACGGCGGGCGGCTGATTCCGGCGCCAGGTTCGGGCGCCCGACCCTGCCCGCCTGCGGGTGGTGGGGGCGCTGTCGCGGGCCTACCGCGTCGCAGCCGTTGTGCAGTGCCCAGTCAGCCGGGGCGGCCAAATGGCCTCTTGTAAGGCTTGGCTACCCGCGTGGGAATTTCGGTAAGCGCACTGACCTGATCGCGGTGTTCGATCCGTCTTATGAGTGACCGCCATGGAGCTCTGGCGGCGACCGCGTGGCTGGATGCCCAACGCCCGACACCCGAGACCACCGCCATGCAGTCACCGTCCCGCCGCAACTTCGTCCGCGGTCTAGCCACCGTTCCGTTCGGCCTGTGGCTGGCCAGCAATGCCTATGCGAGCACCCACCACATTCGCTACGACATCGCCACGCCCGAGGGGCAGGAGATGCTCAAGGTGTTCGCGGAGGCAGTGAAGCTGATGAAGGCGCGCAGCGAGGCCGACCCGCGCAGCTGGACCTGGCAGTGGTACACGCACTTCGTCGCCGGCAATACGACGAAAACGAATGAGCTCACGCGCGTCTTCGGCGACACCGCCAGCCCGATGCGCGCACTGGCCGACGAGATGTGGAACACCTGCCAGTCGCACGCGGGCCAGAACGCGAACAACTTCCTGCCCTGGCACCGCATCTACGTCTGGTACATGGAACAGATCGTGCGCGACCTCACCGGCCGCCCCGATTTCACCCTGCCGTACTGGAACTACACCTCGCACGACCCGGCCAAGCGCGGCGTTGTGCCGGCGCAGTTCCGCATGGCCACCGATCCGGTCTTCGGCTCGCTTTATCGATCCAACCGCACCAGCCTCGCGAACACCGGCAAGCCGATCCACCAGGCGCAGCCGACCGACTCGATGGACATCAGTGCTGCGATGGCGGCCGCCAATTACAGCACCGTCGGGGAAGTGCAGGGTTTCTGCCGGGCGATCGATTCGGGCATTCACGGCCAGATCCACGTGCTGACCGGCACCACCTCGAACATGGGCAAGATCTCGTATGCGGCGCAGGACCCACTGTTCTGGGTGCACCACGCCAACGTCGACCGCCTATGGGCGAGCTGGAACCGCAACGGCGGCCTGAACCCGAGTTCGGGCACCTGGCAGGACCGCTCCTTCGTCTTCGTCGACCGGGTCGGCCAGCGCGTGTTGGGCAAGCTGCGTGATTTCTTCGACTGCGGTGTGCTCGGCTACGGCTACGACCGCCTGGTGGCGTCGAACGGCCACGAGGACGGCACGATGTCGACCTTCAGCGCGCGCAGCGCAGCGTCGGGACCGGCGACGCGCGTGCCGGAGCGCATCGCGTCGGCGGCGTCGGTGGAGCTGGGCGCACGCCCGGTCCGGACGCAGCTCAAACTCGGCCAGGGCAAGCCGCTCACTGCACTCGATCCGTCGGGCCGACGCCGCACCTACCTCGTGGTCAAAGACCTGCACACCTGGGCGCAGCCGGAAGTGCTGTACCACCTGTACCTCACGCCACGCGGCAGCGGCCCGGCTCGCGCGCTGCACGTCGGCACGATCAACTTCTTCGACGCCGAGTTCCACGACCATGGCACTCCGAAGCTCGACGAAGCGCTCGGCGAGAACTTCTACAGCTTCGATGTAACGCCGGTGCTGCAGCAGCTCGCGAGGAACGGTGCCATGCGCCCCGATGCGCCGCTGGAGCTCACGGTGGCGCCCGGCGGCAGTCCGGCAGCGGGCGCGAAGCCGCTGGTCGGCAGCATCGGACTCGTGTGGCAGTGACATCGCGAATGCGGCGACCGCGCGCGGATCAGTGCGCTGCCTACGTATTTCGACGCTAAACCAGAAAGCACGAACGCTCGAAGTCTCAGGGCGCATGGCTCGTGCATCAGTCGTGCGCGCCGGAACGACCTGAGCACCCCGTGCCTGCAGCCGACGATTTGCCCAGTGCATTGCGGGATCGCTTGCTGAGATCCGAGGCGGCATCACCGGCCGCCCCGGCAGGCCTGACCGGCAGGTGGGTGACTGATTCGCTATGCAGCGGATTTGCATTCCGTCCAGCGAGCATCGCTTCCCAGTGCTGTCTGGGTCATGCGTCTCGCGGGCTGCATATGTTTGCTTTTCGCCGATAGCGGCCGAGGGCACCTCGAGCAAGGGCCGTCAGCCCCGAGTCATATCGCTCACCGCTTCTACAGCGGCGCCGCGAGTTCGGCTGGCTGTAAGTGCATCGCTCGGCCCAATCAGCTGGGCACGAAAAACCCCGCCACGGGGCGGGGTTGTATTTCGTTGCGCGTTACCTGCTGAGCTTGCAGCAGGCGTAGCGGTCAGCGCACGCCCGGGCGGGGCCCATCGCCGGGCTTGCCCCGCAGTCGCTCGGCATTCGCGGCATCGAGTTGCTCGACGTCCACGTCAGTTCTGCGGATCGTGTCGTTGATCGTCTCCGTATGCTCGACGGCCTTTTTGCCAATGCTGATTTCTTCAACAACACGGGCCTGCTTGTCGATCACGGCTTCCTCGTGCGTCTCGCGGACCTCGATGGTCTTGTCGCCTGCGTCGAAGCCCTGCAGGTCCGCCGCCGTCGCAATGCGATCGACCGGGCGGCGCTCGATTACGGCCTTTTCGTCACGAAGCGTGATCTGCTCGCTCACCGGGGTCTCGACGATATGGCGCCGAACACGCACACCGCCCGCCTGAACTTGGCGCTTGCCGACGCGCAGCTCTTCCTGCAATACCTTGAGCGTCTCTCGGTCCTTGGCGATCTCATCCGGCGTGAAGTCGCGCGCGCCAGCCTTGTAACCGTCGTAGCCGGAGGAGCGCCACGCCTGAACTCGCTCGTCCAGGTCCACTGACCCGGCATTCTCGAGGATGCGTTCGACTTCAGCCGCTTTGTCCTCGTGGTCAAGATGCACCGTCACGACGCTCGACCCGCGTCGCACCGCCTCGGCATAGTGTCCGCTCAGTTCGTGCGCGTCGTTATCGTGGTCGCCGCCACCGAACAGCTTCGAAAAGAAACCGTGATGCTCGTCGGAGCGGCCGCTGGACGACGCGTCCAGGCCAGAACCGTGGTGATGCGCGCGAATACGTTCCTGTTCAATACCGAGCGCTCGGATCTGCTGCACTGCGTTTTCCGCAACAGTGCGATCATCAAAAATGCCGATCAGGTTGACTGCCATCTGTGCTCTCCTTCAATCGAAGGGCGCAGGAATAGCAATGCAAAAGTGACGGGTCTATCGATGAGCTAGGTTGGGCGTTCAGTTCGGCGGGCCTTCGCTTCGCGGACGGTGACGGCCAAGCGCCGCTTGTTGGGCTTCGCGCTTTGCTCTTTATTGGAGCGCGCTCGCCGCGGGACGCTTAGACATGCACCCCCATGAAAAAAAAACGCAGCGGTTTGCACCGCTGCGCATGTTCGACTTGGGCTCGGGGTGCGACGCGCTGACGTCAGCGACGAGCTCCGGGCGCATTGTCGTTGTGGACGACGCGCGTCTCATCCTTGTTCTTGCGAAGCAGGCCCAACAGGCCCAGCAAACCAAGCAGTCCCCACGGGAAGTCGTTGTCCTCTTCGACCTCGACGGCCTCGTATCTGCGGTCCTGCGCGTCTGCGGCGACAGGCGCGGCCGTATCCGCAGTCGGCTCGGCTGTCTGGGCAGCCACCGGCATCGAGAATGCGCCGGCCAGCAGGGCGGCGGTGGCGGCGACGGTCAGCGATTTACGTACCTTCATACGGTGCTCCGAGTTGCTTGCGAGGGATTCGCGTGCTGAACCTAGGCAGGGGCATGTCGTGGGTGCGTTACCAGCCGCGAGCATTCATTCACGCGGCGGCCTGCATTGCGCTGCCGACATAGACGGCCGTCAGTTCAGTCCGTGGGCGGCGCGTCACTGTTTTCAGGCGGGGTGCGCTCAAAGGAGACGGACTCGCGGCGCAGTGTCACCTCGCCCGTGGCACGTGCCTGCGTCGTCCGGCGAGTGACATGCAGCTCTTCGACCAGCACCCATTGTCGAACGAGCCGCTCCTCGTGCACGGGAATGATCAGCGTGTCGCCGTCTTCGCGAGTGGGGACGGGCTCATCCACCACTCGGTCTACAGGCACGCGGCGCACGGCGACGGCGTCGCGATGCAGCGACAGCTCGATCGGCTCGAGGTGCTCCTCGACGTGCTTGCGAATCCGCACGCCACCGCTGTCGACGGTGCGGGTGTGGACGTGCAGGTTTTCTTCGACGATGGGGATGCGCTTATCCATGGGTACTCCGAAGGCGGCGGGGTGATCGGGCCGCCGGTCCGCCGGCGTCGATCGACGGGGACACCCTGCCGTGCAGCAGGTGAGCGCGCTATGCATGAGGCAGAGCTTCCTCGCCAGGCCCGGTTGCGCGTCGCGGTGGAGCGCAGGCCCGGCACTGTGCGTCGAGCGACGCACTGGCTCTTCGCCGGTCGGGGCCTGGTCGTTCCCGTCCGTCCTTCTTGAGCTGCCACCTAAGGGGCGGGAAAGCCGTGACCCGAGATAGCCGAGGCCGGCTTCCGACCCGAAGCGGACATCGTCAGCCCCGTCTATCGCGCCTTTTCCGCAGCTAGAATCCGGGTCAGCACAAGTGGATCAATCGGCTTGACCAGGTGATGGTCGAAGCCGGCTGCTGCCGTGCTCTGGCGATCGGAATCCTGTCCGTACCCCGTCACGGCGATGAGAACGGTTTGCTCCATCTCCGGCCTTTCCCGCAGCCGCCGCGCCAGCTCATTGCCATCCATGTCGGGAAGGCCGATGTCGAGCAGGCACACATCGGGTTGGTCGGCCAGTGCGCGTTCCAGTCCCTGCCGCGATCCGTGCTCCGTCATCACCGTGTGTCCGGAGGCCGCCAGGAACATCTCCAACATGGTGGCCGCGTCCTGGTTGTCGTCGACGATCAGCACGCGCAGCTTTCTGGATGGGGCATCGCGCGTCCCGTCGTCCACGTCACGTGCCCGGCTCGGTTCGCCGCGTTGCCTAGGCAGGCAGACGGTGAACTGGCTGCCCGCGCCGGCCCCTGCGCTGGTGGCCGTCACCGTACCCGCGTGCAGCTCCACCAGGCTCTTGACCAGCGCCAGCCCGATGCCGAGACCGCCCTGACTGCGGTCCGACGCCCGCTCAGCCTGGGAAAACAGCGCAAACGCTCGGCGAGCCATGTCGGTCGACATGCCGATACCGTCGTCCGCGACGGTAATCGAGACCTTCTCGTCCTCGGCCTCGATCGTCAGCACGATGTGGCCGCCTTCGGGCGTGAACTTGGCGGCGTTGTTGAGCAGGTTGGTCAGCACCTGCACGAGGCGCTTCGGATCGCCCGAGACGTCTGCATTGCCGGGCGGTGATTGCAAGGTCAGATGGTGCTTGCGGGCTTCGATCAGCGGGCGAACCTGTTCGATCGCGGTGGACGCGGCCCACTTCAGGCTGACCCGCTCTTTCTCAAGCACCACCAGGCCCCGCGTGACGCGTGAGACGTCGAGCAGATCGTCGACCAGGCTAGTCATATGCTTGACCTGACGCGAAATGATCTCGCTCGTCCTCCTGATCCGCGACTCGTCGGTGGACGGCATCGCAAGCACGTCCGCGGCTGCGCGGATCGGTGCCAGCGGGTTGCGCAGCTCGTGGGCGAGCATCGCGAGGAACTCGTCCTTGCGCTGGTTGGCCTCCCGTAACTCCTGCTCGGCCAGCTTTCTGTCCGTGACGTCACGGTAGAGGGCCGCCAGGCCGTCACCGACTGGAAACGCGCGCAGCTCGAACCAGACCTCGCGGCCGTCCGGGAAGCTGTAGAGGTGCTCCAGCAGAAGCGGTCGCTGCTCGGCGAGAACCCGCTGGTAGAGCGCCCCGACGACGCCGTCCCGAGTGCCCGGGAAAAGCTCCCAATGGTTCTGGCCGACCATCTGCTCGCGGGTCAGCCCGACCAATCGCAGGGCCGTCGGGTTTACCTCGAGAATCGTGAAGTCGCGATCGAAGAGGGTGAACCCTTCGTCCATGTTCTCCAGGACGCCGCGATGGTGGGCCTCGCTCTGCGCAATCCGCCGCTCTGCGAAAACCTGCGCGGTGGTTTCGTTGCACGCGCAGAAGAAGCCGCCAATATCCCCTTGCTCGTCCCGGACAGGGGAATAGAAGAACGAGAAGTGAGTTTCCTCGCGGTACCCGCGCCGCTCCAGCCACACCTCGATCTCGTCCATCTGGACAGGGATGCCGTTGTACGCCTGCTGCACGATCGGGAGGATGTCGTCGCTGATTTCGTGGAGGACATCCAGAAGATCCTTGCCCAGCGCGTCAGGATGTTTATCTGCAAGGATCGCGGCATACGCATCGTTGTAGATGAGCGTCCGGGAATCGCCCCAGGCGACAAACATCGGCTGGTTGGACGCCAGGATGATCGGCACCAGGGTCTGCAAAGCCGAGTCCCACGTATGCGGTTCCCCGAGCGCTGACGTCGCCCACGGATATTCACGGCAACGTGCCGCCATAGAGGTGCCCGCGGAGAACAGGAACGAAGTGCGGTTCATCTGGGCAGTCGATTCCAAGCTGGCACCGATGGTAGCGGCTCCACTGCGATTGCCCAGTTCCTTGCGCAAATGGACCGCGACGGCGGAGGAAGTCTGGCCGAGCCGGAAGACCCCGCACGCGCGGGTGTCCTGCTTGATGGGTACGCCGATATCGGCGCATCAGCGTTCCGGCCGCCGCTGACCAGCTTGCCGTTGTTGATCAGCCAAGGTCCACCTGCGATGCGATGCGGACGTTCCAAGGAGGTCCATCCGTTTGTGCCCAGCCCGCGCTGCAACCCGGTGAGGCGCCAAGGAGCCCGCTCTCCCTGTCCCCAAAAATCGACGATCCGACCGGCGCCCCTGACGGCGGAGGCGACGCCTACTCGCTAAGATGGCAGGTTCAAAGCACCCACTGGGCACACGATGGTCTGGCCTGTAGACGGCGGAGAGATGGGTGCGCGCATCCGGCAGTTTGACTGGGGATCGACCCCGCTCGGACCGATCGAGCATTGGCCCCAGAGCGTTAAGACCGCCGTCGACTTCATGCTTGCCGCTCCCCAGGCGGTATTCGTGTTCTGGGGCTCGGACCATCTCCTTCTATTCAATGATGCCAGCCTGCCCATCCTGGGCGAGAAGCAGGAGTGGGCGCTCGGCCAGCCGTTCGGACTGGTCTGGAGCGAGATCTGGGAAGACTTCCGACCTCTGATGGAAGAGGTCATGGCCGGGAAGTCGCTTTACTTTGAAGACCAGGCCATTCCCGTTACTGGCCGACCGGCACGCCCGATCGGCTGGTTCACCTACTCCTAAACCCCACTACGTGACGAGTCAGGGCGCATCCAGGGTGTTTTTTGCGTCGGCACCGAAACCACTGAAAAGGTGATTGCCGACAAGTCGCTGGTCGAATCCATGGACGAGGGCTTCGTTGTATTCCAGACCCTCTATGACGAAGGACGCGCTTACGACTTCCGTTACCTTGCGACCAACCCAGCGTTCGAGGCGCAGAGCGGAGTTACAGGCGCTCTCGGCCGCACGTTCAGGGATGTTTTTCCGGACATCGAACGTAGCTGGATCGAGACATTCGCCCAGGTGATGAGCACGGGCCGCAGCGCCCGATTTACACAGGGGGCGGCTTCGCAAGGCAAGTGGTATGACTGCTTCGCATTCCGCTACGGCGCCGAGGACAGCACGCGCCTGGGCGTACTGTTTCGCGACGTCACGCAGGCGCGGCTCATCGAGCAGGAGCTAGCCGATGTAAGCAGGCGAAAAGACGAGTTCCTGGCGATGTTGGCGCATGAGCTGCGCAACCCGCTGGCACCCATCGCGGCAGGTGCCAGCCTGTTGGAGATGGTCAGCGGCGACGCGGAGCGCGTGAAGAAAACTGGCGCGGTCATCGCCCGTCAGGTGCGCCACATGACAAGTCTCGTGGACGATTTGCTCGACGTATCGAGGGTGACGCGCGGGGAGGTCAACCTCAACCTGTCGGAGGTGGACCTTCATCAGGTGTTGCTCGAGTCCATCGAACAGGTGCGTCCGCTGTTGAAGGCGCGACGGCATGAGTTCAGTCTGGACGCGCCGCCGCTGGCGGCTTTGGTCGACGGCGATCCGAAACGACTGGTGCAAACCTTTAGCAACCTGCTGACCAATGCAGCCAAGTACACGCCCGAGGGCGGCGGCATCAGTGTGTCGATGCGCGTGGCGCAGGAAACGGTTGAGGTTTCGGTGACTGACACGGGGCCGGGCATGTCGCCTGAGCTGCTCAAGCAATGCTTCGAACTGTTTGTTCAAGGTGAGCGAACTCCAGAGCGCGCTGGCGGTGGACTGGGGATAGGCCTCTCCCTTGTGCGCAGCATCGTTGAGCTGCACGGGGGATCCGTCCGCGCTGAGAGCCCCGGCATCGGCAAGGGCAGCCGCTTCACCGTATCGCTGCCACGGGCCGCGGGCCGGAGGGGCGCGAAAACGCTCCCGTCACCCGCGGCCCAGCAGCAGGATCGTGCGGGTGAGCGCCTGAAGGTCCTGATCGTGGACGACAACGAAGACGCCGCCGAGATGCTTGGCATGCTGGTCGAGGCGATGGGGTATCAGGCCGTCATCGAGGGCCGTCCAGTCGATGCACTGAAGCGCATCGACGTGGAGCGGCCTGATCTTTGCCTGCTTGATGTGGGCATGCCCGAAATGGACGGGTATGAGCTCGCCCGAGCGATCCGCATGCATCCCACCTGGAGGCGGCTCACTCTGGTCGCCGTAACCGGGTACGGACAACCTGAGGATCGCAGGCGGGCAATCCAGGCGGGGTTTGACGAGCATTTTGCCAAGCCGCTGGACCAAGCGGCTTTAGCTGAGTTACTTGCTGATCACGCGCGCTCGAAAAGACCGCCGGAATAGCCTGTGACCATCGGTGGGTGCTCGGGGAATCGGTGATCCCAACCCTCAAACGTGCGCTGTGCTTCTGTGGCGACGGGCTGCGCGACGACCACCTGCTGGCGGTGGCAGGTTGAACTGCTGTCGATAGCGGACCTGGTCAATAACAGCGACCTGGTCAGCTCGGCCCGGAACTCCTGATCAACGGGACCGGCACATGCAGGAACCTTGTCCGGGTCGGCCAAAGACGTGGTGAGGTCCGCTTCTGGCCGGAAGCGGACGAGACGTCATAGCAACCACAGCAGGACAGAGGTCCGCGTCCTGCCTTCCGGAAACCCCGGCCGAGCCGCCACGTGCGGATCACGGACGTGATGGGCCGGACCTCAGCGAGATTGACATCAGGTGTCACTTGGCAGGCAGATATGGAAATGCTTCGCCGGCGCTGCGCACAACTGCGGGTGTCGGTCGCTGTGTATCCTTGAGGCTCGCCACCTGCGCTTGCTGACTCGCTCAGCGGTGACAGTTCGTCCGAGTTTGCGCGGCGTCCCGAACATGGGTGAGTTCATCCGTGGACATGCCCGGCAGTGACGAAGGCGAACGCCATCGTACTCGCGGCTCGCGCCGCCTCCGGCCCTGCGTCCGCTCTCGCGCGTTGCTCCGATGAAAGCTTTGAAATATCTCGCTGGCTATCCACCGCACGTGCTGGCTCGCGTACAGGCACTGATCGAGCAGGGCCTGTTGGGAAAGGTGCTCGCCGACAGGTACGACCAGACGCATGCCATCCGCAGCGATGGCCAGCTCTACGAGTACGTCCAGGCGCTCAAGGAGCGGCACCTGCGCCAATCGGTCCCGCTGGGCAAGGTCGTCTACGACAGCAAGCTGCAAGTGATGAAGCACGCGCTTGGCACGCATACGACCATTTCCCGCGTCCAGGGCGACAGGCTCAGGACCAGCCGCGAGATCCGTATCGCCACGGTGTTCCGGGACGCGCCAGCTGAATTTCTGAAGATGATCGTGGTGCACGAGCTGGCACACCTGAAGGAGGCCGAGCACGACAAATCGTTCTACCGGCTATGCACCCACATGGCGCCGGACTACCACCAGTTGGAGTTCGATTTGCGCCTGTATCTGACTCATCTCGACGCAGATAGGGGCTGAGGGGCTACCGGCGCATCACGAAGGCTGGGCTGGCTGAGACGAAGATGTGCTTTCGGCGACTCCACGACGAACAACCGCCCCGCGTGGTCGTCGGCTAGCGACTCAAAGCGGACGTCGTGCATGGCCGCTTCTTCTCTCAAATTCACGTCCACCCTCGCAGCAGAGAAGCGCGATCCTGAAATCCGTTGTGGATGTGTCGCGAGGATCGCCTGATCGAAGCGGGAGCCTCCGGGCACTGCTCGAGAGGTTCACTCGTCACCGAACGCGTCTGTCGACGACAAGCCTGACTCCAATCCACAACAGACGAGCATTCAGCGACAGAGCCAGCAACCGGCGATGACGCGCCGCTCTAAAGCTCGCCGTTCAGCCGCGACGTTCGGTTCTTGAGAATAGGGAGTAGGGTGACTGGTTCCCGACGTCACATGCGTCGCGGATCACCCCCGGAGGGGGCGCAGCGTCAGGCGGTCTATCCCCTGAGGCTTCTTGTACGTAGCTTCACGCCGCACTGGCACTGCCCCGCGACCTACGCCGCCCACTGAATCTTCAGGTGGCAGCATGAAACTTCTTGTTTTCCGTCGCGCTGAATGCGTGCTCGTCCTCTCTCCCGAGCTGCTGGAGCCCCCCGCTCCCAGGTATTCCGCTGTGCTCCAGGCCAGTTCGGGCGTCAGCCTGGACGTCGAGCAGCTTCCCTCTACCGTTGCGTCCAGCATCAAGCGCCAAGGGTTCGCGGTCGTCACGGGCGATGCCCGCGCTCGCCTCGAGGTTGCCATGCAGCTCGCCGCATACGGCGGGCCGGAGGGCACATCGGCCGAGCCGCGTGCGCACAGCGGCAGTGCGCTTTCGGGTGTGCTTGGCGCCCACGCTGCAGCTGCATTGCGGGCACAGGTGTTCGAAGGTGCCGACGGGTCCGTCTGGGTCGCCGCAGCCGCCACGCAGGCGCCCATCCCCGCGTCTGAATGTCCGGCCTGTTATCCCATTGGAGAGGCGCGCATTCCGCTTGCTGCGCTGAGCGACTCCGTTCTCCTGCAACTGGCACGCGTGGGCTATGCGGCGGTCAACGCCGACGATCGCACTGTCACGCTGAGCTCGGTCACCGCCTGGGCTGAACCGTCGCGCGGAGCACAGCTGCGCGGCCCCGCTACGAGCGCCCGCTCCAATGTCGACGCCGACGCCTCTAAGCACGGGCCGGCCCGCCCGACCGACGAGCCGCGCGGCGCGCACCTGGATTTCGAGGCTCTCTTCAAGGCGTCGCCCTATCCCTACCTGCTGATTGCGAAGGACCAGACCATCCTCGGCGCAAACCCGGCGTACCTGACTGCAGCCGGACGCAGCGTGGACTCGGTCGTTGGGCAGCGGTTGTTCGATGCATTCCCGACCAACCCGGACGATCCGGCGTCGACGAACACGGGTGAAGTCGCCCGGTCCATCGATATCGCCGTTTCGACCGGCAGATCGCATACCAGCCCCCTGCTCCGCTACGCGACACCGCGCGACACACCCGAAGGCCGTGTGTTCGATGAGCGCTACTGGAGCGTTGTGCACACGCCGGTGCTCGATGCCGACGGCAACGTCCTGTACGTGTCGCAGAATGCCATCGACGTCACCGACCTCTACAGGTTCGACCCCGCGAGCCAGCACTACTTCCTGCGCAAGGAAGCCGACGCCGTTCCGGACGTCGCTGAATTCAACCGGCCGCAGTTGCACGAAGCAATGACGCGGATTCTCGGCGTCGAGCGCAACCAGCTGCAGACGCTGTTCGACCAGGCGCCCGGGTTCGTGGCAGTGCTGATGGGCAAAGAGTGCGTCTTCGATACGGTCAACCAGGCGTACTACCAGCTGGTCGGCCACCGCGACGTCATCGGGCGGCCCGTCATGCAGGCACTGCCCGAAATCGCCGGGCAAGGCTTTGAGGAGATATTTGCCGAGGTCCTGGCGACGGGTAAGCCAATTGTTCTCTCCGAGCGGCAGGTCGCTCTCCAGCGCGCCCCCGACGGACCATTGGAAGAGCGCTATCTCGATCTGCTGTTCCAACCGATCTTCGACAGCGACGGACGCGTCACGGGCATCTTCAACCAGGGCCAGGACGTCACTGAGGGTTGTAACGCCCGACGCGCCCTCGGAGAGAAGCTCGAAGAACTCGCGGAGGCGAAGCGACGCAGCGCGTTCCAGCTGCAGCTGGCCGATCGGCTGCGCCCGCTTCACGACCCAACGGAAATCTTCCGGCAATCCGCTGCACTGATCGCCGGGCACTTCCATGCAGCACGCCTCGCATACGGCGAATACCACCGCCTGCAGAAAAAAATGAGGTTCCACGCCGAGTACCTCGAGAACGAAGCGACGCATGCGCCGCTCCAACCGGCGGCCGTCGAGTTCGAAGCGTCCGACGCCGAACTGATCGAGAGCGGCGGCATCTGGGTCAGCGACGATCTCTCGCGGGATCCACGCACCGCCGGGCCTGAGACCTGGCAGACGTTCCAGGCGCTGGAGGTGCATGCGGCAGTGGTCGTGCCGCTGACCCAGCAAGGGCCGACGATCGCCTGCCTGTTCATCGGCTCATCCACCCCGAGAGCGTGGGCGACGGCGGAGCTCGATCTGCTGAAAGAGGCGGCCGACCGGGTATGGACGGCGGTAGAGCGCGCGCGTGCCGAAGAAGCACTGCGGACCGCGGACGAAAGAAAGGATCAGTTTCTGGCGATGCTGGCGCATGAACTGCGCAACCCGCTGGCGCCGATCCGTGCGGCCGCCGAAATCCAGGCGTTGACGCCGGGCGACGTGGAGCGTGTCGTCGCCACGAGCGCGATCATTTCAAGGCAGGTCAAGCACATGACGAGTCTGGTGGACGACCTGCTCGATGTGTCGCGGGTAACGCGCGGCCTCGTCACGCTCGAGGTGCTGGAAGTCGACCTCAAGGACGTGCTTGCACATGCCCTCGAACAGGTGCGACCGCTGATTGAAGCGCGCGGGCACGTGCTTTCGGTGCAACTCGCGCCCGCCGTCGCGCATGTGGCCGGTGACGAGAAGCGTCTGGTGCAGGTGTTTGCGAACGTGCTCAACAACGCTGCGAAGTACACCCCGGAAGGCGGCCGCATCCGGGTCGAGACCCAGATGGGCGAGGACTCGATCCTCATTACCGTCGCCGACAGCGGTATCGGCATGTCGCAGGAGATTGTCCGGGACGCCTTCGATCTCTTCGCGCAGGCCGAGCGAACCTCCGACCGTGCACAGGGCGGGCTTGGGATCGGGCTCGCGCTGGTCAAGCGCCTGGTCGAACTGCATCAAGGCTCGGTGTGTGCCAGCAGTGCCGGGCTGGGCGCGGGCAGTGAATTTCTGATTCGCCTCCCGCGGCTGAAGGTCAGTGCCACCGCGACGTTGGTTGCCCGACCTGCACTGACCGCCAAAACCCGGGCGTTGCGTGTGCTGGTCGTCGACGACAACCGCGATGCCGCGGCCATGACCGCCATGCTGATCGAAGCATCCGGTCACACGGCATATGTGGCATACGATGCAGCCGAGGGACTGAAGCGCGCGCTCACGGAAAAACCCGATGCCTGCCTGCTCGACGTGGGCTTGCCCGGAATGGATGGAAACGACATGGCCCGCGAGCTGCGCCGCAACCCGGTGACATCCGGGGCGATGCTCATTGCCATCACCGGCTATGGGCACGACGAGGACCGCAAAGGCACGTCCGAAGCGGGCTTTGATCACCACCTCGTCAAGCCGGTCGACCCGAATGTTCTGGCGGGACTTCTCGCGCAGACAACGAGGCACGCCGCCGATGTCCAGTAAACGCCAGCCACTGCGACCCACGAAGCCGCGATGTTCACTGCCGGAGGCGGCTTCGCCTGTACGGGTAAAGCTTCCACCGTTGCCGCAGGGTCGAGGGCGTGCCGCCCGATCACCTGCGGCACTTGAGCGGATACGCGCGGGCGGGCCCCAAACCAGGAGCCGCATTGCGCGGCTTGCCGGCTGAGCAAGATGCGTGCGCTGGCTGTAGTGCGGCAGATGGGGGAGCGACCGTTCATCTCCCGGCCGCCTCGGTGGGGCCGCGTCACGGCGCGGGCAGCGCACTCGCGCGGTCGTTGCTCAAGCGTGTTCAATGAACACGACCCTCGTAACCGGCAGGAGGACGGGATTGCGCACTTGCGCGCCCGTTGAATCAAGCGCATACCGGTTGGTTGGGGAAACACGTTCTTCGACTCCCGCGTCAGACACACCCGGCCTCAATCGGGCTCCCCGTCTGCGCCCCGCTGCTGCAGTCGCACCGCCTAAGCCTCTTGCCAGACGCTCCGGTCCTGCTTCTGGTCCGTGACGTCCGCTGGTCCCAAGAGGCTTCTTCCCGATGAACGCGATCGACAACGGACACATCACTCCACTGGAGGCGATGGCGTCCAGAGACATCCCGAATGGGACGGATCATGTGTCTGACCCCAGCCCGGAGCCGGTGGCCTGCTCGGCCAGCCTTTGCAGCGGTCTATGCGCGCCAGATGTCTACGACGCAGATGCGTCTGCGGTCCGCGTAAACGTGGCCGCGCGTGAGACTGAAGCTCGGTGGCACGACGCCCTGCCGTTGGAAGCGGCCGCCAAGCGCGAGCCACGCGACGCGAAAACGGAGCTGACGATCGCTCTGCGAGAGGCGCTCGCGCGCCGCGAGTTCGTACTGCATTACCAACCCAAGGTCTCGCTAACGACGGGAGCCTGGACGGGCGTCGAAGCCCTGCTCCGATGGTTGCGGCCGGGCCACGGCATGGTGCCGCCCTGCGAGTTCATTCCGCTTCTCGAGGAGTCCGGTCTGATCGTGCCGGTCGGCGCCTGGATCATCGACGCAGCGTGCAAGCAGCTTGCGGAATGGCGTGCCCGCGGTATATGCCCGCTGCCGATCGCCGTGAACGTCTCCGCGCTGCAGATCGCGCGATCGAATTTCGCGGCTACTGGGAAAGCCGCAGACGCTGCTGCCGAGCTTGCCGGTGGAACCACGGGTTTGGTCGGCACCGTGGAAGCCGCCCTGCGCACCCATCGGGTGCCGTCATTCATGCTCGAGCTCGAGATCACCGAGAGCGCGGCGATGGCCGATGCGGACAACAGCATCCACATGCTCGAGCGCCTGCGCGCGATGGGTGTCAGGTCGTCAGTCGATGATTTCGGCACGGGCTATTCCAGCCTTTCGTGCCTTCGTCACTTTCCCCTCCACACCGTCAAGATCGATGGCAGCTTTATGCGCGAGGTCACCGAAAGTGCTGAAGGTGCGTCAATTGCGGCGGCCATCCTCGACATGGCGCACCGACTTGACCTGAAGGTCATCGCCGAATGCGTGGAGACTGCGGAACAGATTCAGTTTCTGCAGGCGCACGAGTGCGACGAGGCACAGGGGTATTACTTTTCCGGGCCATTGCCCCCGGTTGCTCTCGAGAAGCTGTGGGCGGCGACCGGTGGCGCCTTCAGGCAGCTGGCCGAAATTTCGGTTCGCGTCGATATCGACCACGCCTGCGCGGCGGCATGGCCCGAGTGCAGCGCGTTTGTGCTCGCGTTGCTGACAGGCTCCCGCAGCGAGGGCATCCACCTGATCGAGCGGCGGATGGCGCGCGGACACGGCCTGGTCGAGGTCGGTTGCGAGCTGATCCGGCCCGCGCTCTACCGCGTCGGCTCGCTCTGGCGGCGCGGCCAGGTCAGTGTGGCTGAGGAGCACCTGGCAACCTCATTGGCGCTTTCGATCATGGTTGAACTCCACGCGCGTCAGCCCGCAGTCGACCGGAACGGAAAGAAAGCCCTGCTCGCGTGTGTGCGAGGCAACCATCATGCGGTGGGAGTGCAAATGCTGTCGGACGCATTCGATGGCGCAGGCTGGATCGCGCACGGCCTGGGTGCAAACGTGCCCACAGAGGTTTTGATTGAACACATCAGGTCGTGGAGACCGCACATCGTCGGGCTGTCCGCGTCCCTGCCGGAACACGTGCTCGAGGTGAAAATCGCCGTAGCACGGCTGCGGGCGTCATTGGGAAGCGACTGCCCCGCGATTCTGATCGGCGGCCAGGGCTTCGCGGCTTCACATGTGCCCGCGGAGCTATTGAACCAGACGATTTGGGCGCCCGATGCGGAATCTGCCTTGGCCGCTGCCGAGCACGCGTGCCGGTCAGTCGAGGGCGACACGCGGTCGAGTGGCTCCCGAGTCGGCGGCCGTGCTTCGTTTGGGGAGCGCTGATCACGTGAACTCACCGTGGCGCATGTTGGGCCGTATACCCGCCGCTGCCGGCCGCAACCGCACGCTGATGCGCCTGCTCGCGATCATCGTCGCGACGGCGGCGTGCACCGCGCTGCTCATCGTGATCGCCGCCAACTTCTCGACGCCGGAGAAAAATCTCGAGCGCAAGATCGAGCACCGCTACGGGGTTGCGGACGAACAGTACCGGCGTGAGATGTCAGTTCTGCTCGGTCCCGCGGTATTGCCGGGCAATCGCATCACACCGCTGCACAACGGTGACGAAATATTTGCCGCCATGCTCGACGGAATAAGAAGCGCGCAAAAGACGATCACGTTCGAGACGTACATTTACTGGTCCGGTGAGATCGGCGATGCATTTGCGGACGCGCTGGCCGAGCGCGCCCGGGCCGGAGTCAAGGTGCACGTCACGCTCGACTGGGCCGGCAGCATCAAGATGGATAACGACCTGCTCGAGCGAATGCGCGATGCAGGCGTGCAAGTCCACCATTACCGCCCACTTCGCTGGTACAACCTCGGCCGGCTCAACAACCGTACGCACCGCAAGCTGCTGGTCATCGACGGCAGGTTGGGCTTCACCGGCGGCGTGGGCGTGGCGGACCAGTGGTTGGGAGACGCGCAGAGCCCGGATCATTGGCGCGATATCCACTTCCGCGTCGAGGGCCCGGTCGTTGCGCAGCTGCAGGCTGCATTCAACGACAACTGGATGAAGACGACCGGCGAAGTGCTCAACGGGGCCGCGTACTTTCCACCGCTTGCGCCTGTAGGCGACACCCCGGCCCATCTGTTCATCGCTTCGCCTGCCGGTGGCAGCGAAAGCATGCACCTGATGTACCTGATGGCGATTGCGGCCGCCGACGAAACCATCGACCTGGCAGCGTCCTATTTCGTGCCCGACGAGCTCATCACGCGGGCGTTCATCGCGGCGCGACACCGAGGCGTGCGGGTGCGGGTGCTGCTGCCGGGTCCGCACATCGACTCGGTCACCGTCCGCTTCTCCTCGAAAGCTTCATGGGGCCCGTTGTTGCTTGCCGGCGTCGAGGTCTATGAGTACCAACCGACGATGCTGCACGCGAAGCTGTTGATCGTCGACGAGGAAATGGTGTCGGTCGGCTCCACGAACTTCGATATCCGCTCGTTCCGTCTCAACGACGAGGCAAGCCTCAACATGTACGACGCCGACTTCGCGGCGCGGATGACGCGCACGTTCGAGGCCGACCTGAAAAATGGACAGCCCTATCTGTACCAGGAATGGGACAACCGTTCGCTGCGACACCGTGTGGTCGAAACGCTGATGGTGCCGCTCCGTACTCAGCTCTGATCGTTCGTTCGCCGGGCGGTCGACGGCGCTCGCGACGCGTGTAGGCGAAGCCTCCCCCTAGAGGAGCGCAGGCACGCCGTCCTCCTCGGCGTTGCGATGGACGTCGTCAGGCGTGGGCCGCACCGGGCCGACGACGGTCTGGAGCTCGACTTCGCCCTGTTCGCGTGCCGCACCGAGGTCGCGGTAGACCCGCTCCATCTGGGCGTCTTCTGCAACACGAACCACGTAGGTCGCCCGGTTGCGCCCGCTGCCCTTGGACTCGTAGAGCGCAAGGTCGGCGACGTGCATCGCCTCTTCCCAGCGTTGGCCGTCCTTGAATGGCCACACCACGGCGCCGGCCGAAGCCGTCACGTGGATCAGCGCGCCATTCACTTCGAACGGCTCGGTCGCAATGATGTCGAGTACCCGCCGCGCGATGACCGCGAGGCCATCGCGGGACGCGCCCGGAAGCACCAGCAGGAACTCCTCGCCGCCCCAGCGCACCACCGCGTCCTGATCCCGGACCAGTGATTGCAGGCGACCGGCGACGCCCTTGAGCACGGCGTCGCCCGCGACGTGGCCGTGCGCGTCGTTGACCTTCTTGAAGAAGTCCACGTCGATGACCATCAGGCCCACGCCGGCCTTTCCCTCCCCGTTGAGGTCGCGGGCGTGAAGCGTCAACTCCTGCTGGCCCATGAGGCGCTCGCAGTGACGGCGGTTGTACGCGCCGGTCAGCGGGTCGTGGGCGGACTGCTCGCTGAGAGCGGCGTTGTCGTCTTCGAGGAGCCGGTTGCGCCGACGCACGTGCCGCAGGCCGAGCCAAAGCAGCACGGTGCCCAGCGCGAACGCGACGGCGACGGCGGCCCACAGCCGCTGCTGCCAGGTGCGCGCCTCCACCTCCGCCTGGCGCCGCGCGCTCTCCGTCGAAAGACGGTCGATTTCGTGCGACTTCCGCTCGGCGGAGAACTTCTCCTGCAGCTCGACGAGGACCGCGTCGCGCTGGGTCTGGGTCAACTCCTTGTCGAGCGCGATGACGCGGCGCAGCGTGGCGAGCGCGTCGGCGGGGCGCCCGACGAGTTCGTAGACGTTGGCCTTCTCATCCAGCAGGTCGATGCTGGCGCGCTTGTCGCCCGCGCCCGCCGCCAGGTCGCTGCCCTTCTGCATCAGGGCGAGCCCGGAGCTGACCTGCCCCATGCGGGCCATCGCGCTGCCGCGGTTGCTGACGGCAAAGGCGACTGATAAATCGTCCCCCAGCTCGTTCGCCAGCGCCTCGGCGCGGCGGGTCACCTCGATCGATTCGGGAAACTGCTTGGCGTAGATGTGGTACGCCGACAGATTGATCAGCGTCGTCAGCGAAAAGCGCTCCATGCCGGGCACGCCGTTCGACAGGCGCAGGGCGTCGGTCAGTGCGGCGTGGAACTTCGGGAGATCGTCCCGCCCGCCGTAAACGTAGCTCTGGTTGTTGCGCATGCGCGCCATCTGGTACGTGTAGCCGATGCGCTTGGCGAGCGCATAAGCCTCGGTGGAGAGCGCCAGCCCGCGATCCAGATCTCCGCGGGTGAGGTTGGCCCGCGCCATGATCGCGAGCACATCCACCTGTCGAGCGGGCTCATCCATCCGCATCGCGAGGTCCGCGGCTTCCACGCCTGCCTTGATCGCCTCGTCGAACTCGTCACCGTGCTCCAGAACGCTGGCGTGCGCGGTCATGATCTCCAGGCGCTGTGCCTGCTCGGCAGACGGCAGGTGCTGGAGCGCGCGCGTCATGTGCGCGCGGGCGTCGCCAGGCTTCTTGTTCGCGGCTGCGAATTCGGCCTGTCGGACCAGCTGCAGCACGCCGCAGGGTTGGCACCCGCGTTCGGTTGCCAGCGTGCCGAGCGCCTTGATCGCCTGCTCGGCGACCGCGTCCTCACCGGCGACGGTCGCGTAGTCGGCGAGCGCCGCCTGGTAACGCTGCTGCTTGTCCAGCGGTGCATCAGCCGACGGCCTATCGGGCGCCGCCTGCAGCGCCCGAAGCGCCACCAGCGGTGAGGCGTAGCCCTTGCGGCCGTGCTGATCGAGCAGCGCATCGACGGTGGACGGCGCCGCGACCGACGCGGCGGACGCCGTCGCGGTCAGGACCAGGACCACGGCGGTCAGGTGGGTACGAAGCGACGGCTTCATGGCGCATGCGACCTGTTCAGGCGAAAAGGGTGACCGCGGACGGCCGCGATCTCCCCTCCATGCAAGTGTTGTTCCGCCGCGAAAGGGGTTTGCTGGCCTCCCCTTGCCTGAGACGGCACGGTTGAGGGCGGCTCGGACGTACAGCCAGCGTGTCGATGGGGACGGCTGCCGGTGGCCACCTGGCGCGCGGTGACACCGCTGGCTGGCGGCTCAGGCTGCGGAGCGCTGGCCCGTTGGAGCTGATCCGCCGACGCCCGTCTCCGGCCCTGTGCAGATCGCCGCTTCCGGTTCAAAGCGACCCTCGGGCGGCGCGCCTGAGTCGTATGGGAAAATCGACCTGACCGCCTGAGGCCAGGAAGCCGAGCATTCCGCATATGACTGCACTTGAGATCGCCTCCAACCGTCTGCCGGCGGCCCGAAGCAGCATCGCGTTTCTGGCCTTTGCGGCCGCCGTCGTTGCCGTCAATGCCCTGCTCGTTCGCAATTACGCGCGTTTCTCGACCGGCCCGGCGCCCGAGTGGCCGGTCATGGTCGACCTGCTGCTGGTCGTGCCGCTCGTGTTTCTCGCGCTCAATTGGAGACAGGGCAAGGCCGCTGCCTTCAGGGCGCTCGCGCTGGTGAGTCTGGGTGCGCTCGCTGGAAGCCTGATTCTCCCGGACGAGAGCAAGAACGCGTGGCACGTCGTGGACGATCTTCGATACGTCGCGCTCGCCGTCGTTGTGATGTTCCAGCTGGGCCTGATCACCCTGCTGCTCACCCAGGTGGCGCGCGAGCGCCACAGCCAGAATCTGGAACTCGCGCTCGATCGCGCCATCAGCGCCCGCTTCGGCGACAGCGCTTTCACGCGGGCGCTGCGGCTCGAGAGCCGCGTCTGGCTGTACGGGCTTTTCAGGCGGCCGATCCGGCAAGCGTTTCCCGGGCTTCGCCACTTTCATGTCGGCAAGCAGGGAATGAATGCGACGAATCAGCTGGGTTTCCTCATCGCGATCGGTGCGGAAATTCCGATCGCGCACGTCCTCATCCACCTGTTCGACCCGCTCATTGCGGCCGTCGTCACCGCGTTGTCCGCATACGGGTTTGTGTTCATGCTCGCGGAGTACCGGGCTACGCTCTACCGCCCGCTCAGCGTGACCGAGCGCGGCCTGCAGGTGCGGTACGGCGTGGCGAGCGACTTCCTGCTCGAGTGGTCATCCATCGCCACCGTCGAGCCGACGCGCGGGCCGGTGCGCCGGGCGAAGGGGCGACTTCGCCTGATCGGAATGGGCGAGGCCAACGTGCTGATCGGACTGGCGCCCGGTACTCGCGTGCGCGGCCTGGCAGGCAGTCGCGTCGTCGATCAGATCTATCTGGGCGTGGACGATTCGGCCGGGCTCATTGCCGAGTTACGCGCCCGCGCGGCGCAGGATTCGATCTGATGCCTGTTGCGGCCTGGGAGCGAACGACCGCGGCCCCGCCGGCGTGATCGGTCGAGACGGCTGTCGACGATCAACCTGCTGTGCATTTGCGGCGCGCGCTTCACTCAAGCGAGTTGGCGCGCGCGAAGCGCCTGCAACACAGCGGACGAGGCGCGGGTGGTGTAGTCCGCTCCGATGCGCAGGTCCTGGTGAATCCCGGCCAAGCCATACAACATCCCGTCCACGGTGACGTTCAATAGCGCAACGTCGACGATCCCCACGGCAGCTGCGCCCTTGCGGTGGACTTCGGTGACGCCGACGAGCATTCGCACTGCAAGCCGCAGGCTGCCGTCCCGGCGTTCCAGAAAGTGGAACCAGAACGGCCATTGGTCAGTGACCGCGCGGAAGAATCGGCGACAGGCCGGACTCTGGTACGGCGGCGTCGTTTTGTAGCCCTCGAACACCAGATGAAGGCGGCCTTCGAATTTGTGCGCCAACACCGGGTCGTCAGACAGGGCGCACAGCAGGTCGACGGTGCGCCCGGTCAGTCCGGCATCGACCTCACGACGGTGAAACACCACCACGAGCGCATCGGCGCGGAGCATTTGCTCGCGATCGGCGGTGTGCAGGTAGGCAAACGCTGCGGACATCCTTTCCATCCCCTCGGCGACCCCTCGCCAAAGTGAAATTTACCCGAGCTGCCTCGACGGGGCCAATGCGCCTCCGGCACCGCGACAGCGGCTCACGCGGTGACGGCCTGACGCGGCGCTACGCTTGCTGCGGAGGGTCGAGGCAATTGTCTCCGAACAGCCGACCTTCCTCCTGGCAACAGGCACCGACTGATGCGGGCTTTGCCTGCAGACGGCTTTAACGCCTGAAACGGAACCGAATCCACTGCCCAGGAAACACGGAATAGGGCAAAGCAGCTGAGCACTCCAGCGTTGTGTTCGTGCAACGCGCGCAATACACCGAGCGCGCCTCTGCAAGCCGATGCCAGCGCTCGTTTAGGCCCAGCGCCGTGTTTGACCGCGATGCTATCGAGCGGCCAGCCCGTGTAAATCGACAAAGGCACGCAGTTGTCGACGCTGCCCGGTGCTCAGCACGCGGTCCGGAATCGGCAGGCCGCCGTTTTCCTTCATCAGCAGAAGGCCAGACTTGCAGTCGTAGACCGCTCGAATCTGGTTCCAAGGCACAACGGCCTCGCCGTTCTTGCTGATCCGCCGGATCTCGTTCGCATCGATCCGGAACCGACAACGGCCGACGCGCAGAACCTTGTAGAGGAAGACCACAGGCAGCACGACTGCCAGAAGTGCCATCGTGCATCGGTGCATGGGGCCGTTCACCGATTTTCCGGTTTGCGCAGCCAATTCTGGAAGTTTTCTATCGATCGCGGATTGCACGAACGAGCGGTACTCGCCGTAGTGGTAAGCCACGTCGAATTCAATGCTGCCATTCCCGTTTTGTTCCATCTTGCCGTCCGTGGTGAGCCGCTTCTAAGGAGAGTGACTGGATCGAAACTGACGACACAGCCGTGAAGTCATTCAGTGGCGCTGCCGATCCTGAACTTCAAGGCTTCTGTCACCGACTCGATCCAAGCTGCTGCAAACTCACCGCACGGTTCGGTGTTCAATGGCGGCCATAAGCGAACAGCCTGACTCGAACAAACTGGCCGCGCCTGCCGTTGTTTCGATCGCTCGATCGGTGCACGGCGTAAGACCGGCTGCGCGCCGCAGACGAGCCTCTCGGCTGCGGTTGCAACAAAGTAACGCGGCTCAAGCAGACCGGTGGCGGATGCGCCGCGGCATAGTCCAGACGTACATGCCCCTGCTTCGAGGATCAGCCCATGCGTGCATTCGCGACTCTGCTGTCCGTCGCTTTCGGATTGGCGCTTGCGCCGGTTCAAGCGTTCGCGGAAACCGTCACAGTCACCTACACGGGCACCATCCAGGAGGCCTACGACCACCCGGTGCTCGACGAGGGCGACGCCGTCACCGTCACGTATGTGCTCGACACCGCTGCTCCGGACCGCGATCCGGATCCGTCGAAGGGCTGGTTCATCGACGACGCGGTCGTGAGCTTCCGGGTGCAGATTCCTGCGGCGGATCTGGACGTGGTGCTGGGGCCGGGCCAGCTGCAGACGTTCGACAACACGGCGAACCCGGACGATCAGGTCTCGGTGTATGCAGGCCGCGTGCTCCAGCCCGACACGCTCGGCGGCTCGCCCGTCAATGCCGCCGAACTCGGCTTTACTGGGTTTCCCGGACCGAACGGGGAGCCGCCGTCGATGATCACCACGGACGCGCTGCCGACGCGGAGGCTGCAGGCGGACGTTTACTCGCTCTTCCTTCACACGGTGGCGGCGGGCTGGTCCAACGTGAAGCTCGAGATCACGTCCACGCCCGAGCTTACGGTCAAGGAACTCGTGGACTCGGCGATCAGCGAACTGCGCGCCGCCGTGCAGAGCGGCGCCATCGGCGCGGGCAACGCCAGGTCGCTGGCGGTGAAACTGCGGAACATCGAGCGCCTTCATGGCGCGGGCAGGAACAAATGCGCCTGCAAGGTGCTGCGTGCGTTCTCGAAGCAGGTCGCGGCGTTGAGCGGCAAGCAGATGCCGGTATCGCTGGGCAACGAGATGAAAGCGCACGCCGCGCTGCTCGACGCCGCACTCGGTGGCTGCCGCCGGTAGTCAGCGCGTCTCATCGCCGATGCACCGGCTGCAGCGATCGCGTCAGGCGGCGCTCCGCACCGTGGCTGAGCCTGCGCCCCGCGCATCAAGACATTCGGATGCGCGGGACGCGAGGTCGAGCCGCCGCACGCCGAGTCGAAAAAAAGACCGGCGATGCGAGCCGGCCCCGGATAGACGGCTTGGCGTCCCGCTGCAACGAGCCGCCTGACACCGCGGCGAAGTTCGACGTGCGGAGGCGCCGTCTCGCGTGAGCCGACGCTTCCGTGCGGCCAAGCAACATCGCTCGCCGCGGTCCGGCGCCACCCCACGCGCCGCTAAAGCGGCAGTCGCACGCAGAAAACGGTGCCGCTGCCCGCCGCGCTGTGCACGCCAACGGAGCCGCCGTGCGCGTCTACGAGACCGCGCACGAGCGTGAGGCCCAGGCCCCAACCTCTTCGCTCGGTGAGCTCGTGTTGCTGTTGACGAACGTGCGCGTTAAATATTGCCTCCTGCTGATCCGTGGGTATTGGATCGCCTTCGTTGCGAACCTCGACGATCCCCTGTCCCGCTGACGCGTGCACGGTAACGATGACTGGCCCCTCGGCGCGGCCGTAGCGGATCGCGTTGGTGCACAGGTTTTCGATCACGCGCCTCAGCGCTTCGCAATCCCATTGCCCAACCGGCGCCTCGGTGGCGATCAATTCGAAGCGGTCGCCGTGCACGGTGCTCAAATCGTCGATGACGACCCGGGCGATGTCGCGCAGATTGCACGGTCCAATCGACAGGTTGATCGAGCCGCCGGCGTTGATGCGGCTCGCGTCGAGCAGGTCGCGCAGCATGTGGTCCATGCGTTCGAGGTTGGCCAGCACGCGCCCGCTGATGCGCCGCACGTCGTCGGCGTCATTCGCCTTTCGGCCGATCACGTGCGAGCCCATCGTGGCGGCCGACAGCGGCGTGCGCAGGTCATGCGATAGCGCGAGCACGAACTGCTCACGCAACTCGTGTTCGCGCTTGAGCTGGCAGTTCGCATCCTTCAATCGACGGTTTGCGTCCTGCAGTTCGAGCGCCTGCGCAGCGAGCTCCGCCTCGAGCTCCGTCGCGTGCGCGGCGCTGTTGACGAACGAGGTGACGTCGACCACGCGATGCAGGATATGCGTGAGTCGGTTTTCGTCGTCGAAGACCGGCGTGTTGATCGGACTCCAGTAGCGCGTCGTGAAGCGGACGCCGTCACTGTCGAGCACGCGGATGTCATAACGCTGCACCGGCATCGAATCCGCCGTGCGCCGTTCGAGGACACGCAGCAACGAGGCGTGGAGGTTCTCCACCGCGCGCGACTCGGTGTCGTCGGGGTTTTGCGGGAACGCGTCGAACACGTGGTGGCCGATCAACTCTTCGCGCGTCGTCGCGGTGGCGTCCAGGTAAGCCTCGTTGACGGCCGCGATGTGCAAGTCGGGCGTGAGCACGAGGTGCGGCGCAGGCGTGGCGTCGAACAGAGCCCGGTAGTCGAGCGCGGCGGGCGATGGGGCTGGCTCGTTCATGGCGGTTCGACAAGTACAACCTGGCGGCGGTGACCCACGATGCCTGTGTCTGCGTCATCGTCGCGCCGAGGGATTGCCGTGGCGTCTGCGACGCCGCGCAGCGGCCTTGCTGCTCGCGTGGCGCTCACGTAACGCCCGCATCGCGTGCCGGGTCGACCTGCCGGCGGAGTCGTGCGCAGGCGCCGGCGCCACGGTTCGGTGCGCCGTGAGAGCGAGTCGACGCATGACTCAGTGACGGTGCGACCGGGGTGCCCGGTGGCGTGGGGCGGGCGTTTCGGCAAGGCCTCGTTTAGAAGCGACCGGCTCTTTACAAGCGGCAGCGCGGCCCTTGCCTTCGTCCAGGACCGCGCGCGCGTGATGTCCCTGCGTGCGGCAGCCCGGGTGTCATGCAGTGGCCCGTGGCCGCGTCGGGCTGAGGCGGGCAAACGTGTCCGCTGCAAGCACATCGGCGCCAAGCCGCGTCGCGCGCGGTGGCGGCGCGTCGCAGCCCACGCAGTCGTCAAGCCTCAAGCGCAGACACGACACTTCGAACGAAGCACGGCGCGCTGCAGGTCGCAGCGCCAGCCGGCGTCTACATGCCGCAATCCCGAAGGGTCAACGCATCGCGAAACGCCAGGCAATCAACGCGGGGGCTCAAGACGCCTCAGGCGTCGTCGTCTTCACGGCGCCTTGCGCGCAGCGCGCTGCTGGCGATGAGGACCGAGCAGAACTGGGCGACATCGCTGTTGGAGCGCATCGAGAAGACCGCGCGCCCGTACCGGCCCTTTTTCCCTTTGGAATCGCACTCCCATTGCTGCGCCTGCAGGTATCCCGCGCTGTTGATCTGCACGCGGTACGCAACGCCGTGGTGGGCCTCGATGACGATCCTGACCATCGACTCGCCGCCTTCGATCTCGAAGCCCTGCTCCACCCCCACTTGCTGGATGAATCGAAGCCACGATTTCAGCTTGGCTGCACTCGCCATGTCTGTCTCCTTCCGCAAACAACCATGGACGAGGGTCGCACAGGGAGCGCGAGCGCCCGATGCAGGCCGTGGAACCTCGAGCGTGCTGAAGGCGCCCGGCGGTCCGGGCATCGCACACCGGGCGCTTGCGCCCCACCCTCCGCGGCTGATGCCAGTGCCGGTGTGCGCTGCAGGCACCCCCGAAACCGCGGGTGCGCAGGCCCAACCGGCGGAGGGGTAGACCGACCGCCGACACCGGATACAGGCATGCCTCTTGCATGAACCCATCGAGCCGAAACGGAGCCGCCCGGATGACAGTCACTGCAGCGCAGCCTTCTGCACGCGGTCGCATCGCGACCGTGATGGCCGCTCCAGTCTGGGTGGCGCTCTACGTGATCGGCGTCTGGTACTCCGACGCCTTCGTGGTCGGCCCGTCGCAGGTGACGCTTTTCTGGCCCGCGGCGGGCGTCGCGTTTGCCGCAGTCGTCGGCATGGGCATGCGTTGGGCGGCGATCACGCCGATCGCCGTCCTCATCGCGCACGCCACGTTCGCCAAGGTGCCCGACGCGTTCGTTCCTTTTTCGGTGCTGAGCAACCTGATCGGCTCGATGGCCGGCGGGTATGTCGTTCATCGCGCGCGGGCGCGGGGTGTGCGAACCGCAGCAGGCGCGTTCGCCCTGCTCGCGGGCGCCGCGGTCATGGCGGTGGTGGCCGCGTGCATCGGCACGTTCGGGCTGGTCGTGGCCGGCATGATCCAGGTCGGCGACCTCGTCGGCGCGTACCTCAAGTGGGCGCTTGGCGACCTCCTCGGCATCGTCTGTATCGCGCCGACCCTGTTGCTGCTCATCGCGAAGGGCGAGCTCAACGACCGCGACGCGCCGCATGCGTCGTCGTACGCGCGTGCCCTTGAGAAGCTGGTGTGGGCATTGGCCTATGCCGGCTCGTACGGCTTCGTTTATTGGGTCGGACTGCAGAACAGCGCCTATGCGCTGGGCATGGTCGCGGTGCCGCTCGCACTGCTGCTCTGGAGCGCGTTCCGTTTCCGGCCGCTGTGGACGGCGGTCGGCGCGCTGGCGTCGGTGTTCGCGGTCACATCGCTGACGGGCCTGGGCCTGGCCGCGTTCCAACCGCCGAGGACCTTGCTCGATGTGATGCTGCTGCTGAGCTTCCTGAATCTGTTCGCCACGCTGCCTTTGTTGCTGATGGCGTCGATCAACGACCAGCGCATCGCCGCGACTCGCGCGTTGCAGCGCGCGGCCGAGGTGGCCGAGCAGCAGCAGATCGAACTCGAACGTCTGGTCGCCGAGCGCACGCGCCAGCTCGATGAGGCAAACCGGCAGCTCGAGCACGCCAGTCAGACCGACGTCCTGACCGGGCTTCGCAATCGCCGCTACATCGCGCGCCAGCTGCCGCAGGACCTGGCGTTCTACGTGCGCGAAGCCGGGGAAACGCACACACCGCCGCACGCGCTGTTCTTTGCGCTCGTCGACATCGACCACTTCAAGCGCATCAACGACACCCACGGGCACAAGGCCGGCGACGAGGTCCTGCAACAGTTCGCGGGCCTGCTGTCGGCGCTCGTGAGGAGCAGCGACTACGCGGTGCGCTGGGGCGGCGAAGAGTTCCTGCTCGTGCTGCGGCCGATGCCGACCGAGCACGTGGCCACGCTCGGCGAGCGCATCTGCCATGCGGTCGCGGCGCACACGTTCACCCTGTCTGACGGCTCGACACTCAGCCTGTCGTGCTCGGTGGGGTTTGCCGAACAGAGCTTCTCGAGGGACGGGGCGCCGCTGTCGTGGGAAATGATGATCGAGCTCGCGGACGCAGCGCTCTACTGGACCAAGAACAACGGACGCAACGGCTGGGCCGTGCTGCGCCCCACCCAGGGCCACGCGCTGGCGGACCTTGCCCGGCGCGCGAGCGAAGGCACGCAGGCACTGATCGACCTCGGTGTGGCGTGCATCGCACGAGGCCGGTGCGCAGTGGCGCCCTGATGCAGGTCGGGGCGTCGCGGTAGCGCCGCACGGTTTCGGGAGTTCGAACGTCCGGCTCCGCGAGCCTGCGAGCCCGCGGGGTGGCGCCGGGCGCAGTGGCTCGCGCTTTGTCGCGTTCGATGCCGAGCCTCAGGATCCCTGACCGTCGACAGCAGTCGGATGTGAGCTGCAGCCCCCGGCAATTCGTCTGCCCGGCGATGAGCCCGCGAACTTGGCCTTGCGCTCGGGAGGGCCACCACTGAGGCGCCGGTGGGGCTGGCTGAGCGTGTCGACCAACGGCATCGACTCCGTGATCACCGTCGGACACCAAGCCCCGCGGCGGCTTCCGCCTACCCGTCGCCGATCCGGACCAACGCGATGCCGGCGGCCTCGCGCCACGCGGGGCTGTATCGGCGCCCGGTCGCAGCGGCCATCAGCGCCGACCGAACCGCGTCCTTGCGCGACGCGTGCCGGTAGCCGGTCAGCACCGCGTCCACGGCGCGCTCGCGCTCGCCGAGCTCTGCGTAGGTCTGTCCGAGGTTGAGCCAGGTGGCCGACCGCGTGGGCGCGACGTCCAGCGAACGCGTCAGATGCTGGCTCGCCCGGGTGTGCTCGCCGAGCAGCATGTAGGCGTAGCCGAGATTGCCCAGCATTTCCGCATCGCGCGGTTGCTGCGCAAGCGCACGTTCCAAGGGCTCAATGGCCTGCTCGGGCCGGCCTGCGTTGATGAGCTCGATGGCCTGCTGGTTGAGCCGACGCGCGTGCTGCGGCGCTGCGCCGCCGTCGTGCACCGCAGGCGGCCGCTCGCGACGCGCAGCTGCCGCAAGGTCATCGCCCGACCGTTCGACTGCGCCGGGCTCGCGCTGGACCGAGCGTGCCTGCGAAGGCGCGCGCTCGGCCTGCCCGGGCGGCAGGGTGCCGACCGATTCGGGCGCTTCGTCGTCGGGAACGACCGCCCACTCCTCCGACGCGCGTGTGTCACCGGCAATCGCCGCGTCGACAGCCGCATCGGGGCTGTCCGACGGTTCGACGACCGCCGCCCCCGGCGGGCGCACGAGCACGCGGTCGAGCGTGCGCGCGGGCCGGCCCGCGTCCGCGACGGCCGCGGTGGGTTCGGGCTCAGCGCGATTGCAGCCGCCCAGCGCGAGCGCTGCCACGAGCGCGGCGCCGAGGCGTCTGGCCGGTACTTCCGTCATGCGTGACATGGGGCGACCCTAGGCAGCCGATCGTTCAATTCCCGTGGACGACGCGCGCCGCCCGGGTGGAGCACGGCGTGGCATTCAGCTGGGCTGGGGCGGCGGTCGCGGCGCACGCTGCACCTCGCTCGCGTCGCGCCGTGGCCGACTCGGCGCGCAACCGGTGCAGCGCGCCCAATCACGCGCGTGGACGCGCTGCGCTGCGTGTTCGACGTGCCTGCGCGTCGCCGGCCAGTCCAGTGCCCACCCCGCCCCGCCGCCGGCGAGCACCGCGCGTCGCAACGCATCACGAAGAGCGCCGGCCAGCCTGCACGTGCCAACCCACCGCTGGGGATCGACGCGGCGCACCAGCGGCTTCACCATGCGCCCGCAGCAGCACCCCTTTCCTGACCGAGGCCCCCATGAGCGCACAACTGACCGGACATGTGATCGTCGAAATCGACGGCGACGAGCAGCAGATCGACGCCGAGTCCTTCGTCGAGGAGCACGACGGCCTGTGGAAGTACCACGGCGACGGCTTCACGCTGCAGGTGACCGCCGACCTCGAAGGCGCCACCGACGATGAAGGCAACTACCCGACGTTCGTCGACGAGCCGGAGATCGAAGGCAACGTAAGCGTCGAGATCATCGAATCCGAATTGGCCGCCGCCCGCGGAGATCTGTACTCCCTCGACGGCGATGACGAAGAAGAGGACGAGGATGACGAAGACGAGGATCTGGAAGACCGGTGACGTGACCGGCGGCCGGGCCTGGTCCCGGCGCGCGTCAGCGCGCACCGGCGCGAGTCGAAGGCCGGACCGTGTCCGGCCGGGCCGCGGCGCCTGAAGACCGAGGCGGCGGCGAACGCCCGCTTCGCCGTGGTGCCGGCTGTCGGCACGACATTTATGAATTATGTCGTTGTTGGTAAAAGCTTTTTTCAAAGCGGCGGACCACCCACACCCCTCCGGCACCCCCGTCGTCCTCGTCCTGTGTGCAGCGGCCGCCGCAGATGCAAGCACGGGGGCAAAGCTGTGCCGCTCACTGGACTATCGCAAGGTCGGCCCGGCCGCATTCGGCTTGGCGTTGCGCCGGCATTTGACGCGACGTTCTACGTGACGTGTCACGCGGCGTTGCACGCCACGTTCAATGCAGCAGACCGCGGGGGTATGCGCCGTTAGACCAGCCTTAAGCCGTCCCTCGTTCGCTCGACTGATGCCAGTCCGGTCAACCCCTCGGGCACCCGTGCCCCGGCCCGCGCTGCGCGGACGAACCGGAGTCAGCCGGCGATGCGGGCGAAGGTGCCGGCCCGGAGGATGTAGCTGACAGTATTTCCGTCCTCATCAGTGGTCGATAGCGCATCGCGCTCGAACACGCCCGTCATGTCCGTGACGAGATCCGCGTGTCGAGAGCCCCGCACCGTCAGCGCAATGCGGGTCAACCCGCGCTGGCTCGGAATTAGCAATGGCCGGTCTTCGCCTGAGAGACAGACGCCGATCGCCAACCTTATGGGCTGCGCCTTGCGGTCCATCAGACCGGCCAAGTCGTCTTGACCGTCTCCGTTGAAGTCGCCCCGGATTGTCGAAGCCGGCCGCATCTCATAGACGCTGTAGGCCCGCTCGAGTGACGCACGGCAGTTCGACTCGCTGCGCTCTGCGCACAGAGCGGCAAATGGAGCGGCCAGCAGGAAAAGGCCAACAGAAAGGCGCATGGACAGGCCCGCTCAGTGGGAAAGCGGCCTAGAGCGCCGCAGACGTGGGACGCGCCCATGATAGGGGTGGGCGATATTCCGAGCCTCGTACTGTCCGCACAGTTCGGGCTGACCAACTCAGCGGCCAGAGCGGGCATGTCTGCTCCGGCCGCGGCCGAAGACGACCTCGCCGGGCGGGGCTGACTGCGCCCGCCAGGCGCGGGCGGCGGACTGGCAAGGCAACGACACGCTTCCCAGCAACAGCGCCACGATCCACACTTGCGCCGGACCTGGACCGATGCGCGGGGGCGCATCCGGGTCAACGACTCTCGCGTAGAAGCGCCAGCCACCGGAAGGGCACGCCCACCCCGATGCCGAGCGCCTGCGCTAACCGTCAATTTCAAACCCAGAACTTCTCGCCGACCCGCAGCACGTGGGCGCCCGCGCCTGCCCGACCTTTCACGCACGACCCACCACTCGAGACCGCTTCCATGCGCACTGCCGCTTTTGCACTTTCCTTCGTCTTCCTGGCCGGCTGCACGCAGATCGACACCGGCAACGTCGGCGTCGGGCGCGCGTTCGGTGTGGTGAGCAGCGAGGCGCTGCCGCCGGGCCACTACACCACGGTGTTCGACTCGGTCGACGAGATCACGACGAAGGAAGTGAGCTTTCCCGTCTATGACCTCAACCCCAAGAGCAAGGACAACCTGACGCTCAAGGACCTGGACGTGGACGTCTACTACAAGACGACCCCGGGCATGATCCCCGGGCTCTACATCAAGTACCAGGGCGACTACCTGCAACACTCGGACATCGTCGAGAACGGCAACGACGTCGGCGTCGTCGGCTACAACCGGGTCCTGCGCGCAGCGCGCGAAGCGACCTACACGGCCGTGTCGAAGTTCAACGCGACGACCATGCACACCCAGCGCCCTGAAATCGCGGCGGAGATCCAGAAGCTCCTGCAGGCGGAACTCGACTCGTCCGACAAGGGCGCGTTCACCGTGACCTCCATCAACGTGCGCAACCTGTTGACCGACCCGGCGATCGAAGCCGCCATCCGTGACCAGGTGGCAGCCGACCAGGAAGTCATCCGCAAGCAGAAGGAAGTGCAGATCGCGCAAGCCGAGGCAGACCGCCTGCGGGCGCAGGCACAGGGCGAGGCGGACGCGAACCAGATTCTCGCCGCTTCACTGACCGACCGCGTGATGCAACTGCGCATGGCCGAGATCCAGCGCGACACGATTATCCAGTCCGCAAAAGCGGGGAACACCATCATCAGCGGCAACGTGACGCCGGTGATTACCACGGGTCAGTAAGCATGCTAAGACGCGGCGGCGTCCGCCCGCCATTACAGCCCCATGTCCGGGGGAACGGGCGCCTACAACGCCGGCGGCCCGGTGCTCCTTGAAGGCACTGGCCTGACCGGACCGCATGACCAAGGGCGTAGCAATCTACCGCCGCGCCCTCGCTCCCGGCGGCGCGGCGCCGACCAGAGCACAGCACGTGCCATGCTGGGCTCAGTTGCAGACAGCTGGCTGTGAAAAAGGACTCTGACCCCTGTTTCCGAAGCGCACTGCGACCCGTATTTTTCGGCTAGGAAATGGAACCTGACCCCTTTTTTCGATAGAACGTTTCAGCTTCATCAGCGTTGAGACGCCGGCACATGGCACGCCAATAGGACCGCAGGTCAACCCACCGCTGATCGGCCAAACATCGAGAAGTGCTGCCCTGGGAGGGTCCTCTCCCACTGCCTACACTCAGCCCGAGCGCATCCACGCGCCCTGCCCGCCCGCCCGCCCGCCCGCCGCGCGCAGCATCCTGATCCCGGATACCCCAATGAGTGACTTGCAGCCCGGCCTGTACGAGGTATTGATCACCAGCGGGCTCGAAGAGCGTCTGCAGCAGCTGGGCCAGCAGCTTGTTGCAGAGCGCAGCCAGCTGCATCCGGAAGAAGCCGCAGACCGAATCGCACTGCATCTAGGCAGACTGCTTAAGCAAACAGTCTCCTCGTTTGACCGCAAGCAGCGTGCATCGCTGGGAATCGCGCTCGCCCAGCAAGTGATTCGGCTCCTCCAAGACGTTCCCAGTGCTGGCGTCGATCAAAAGGACAAACTCCACGACGACGGAAGCGTGCTTCGCGCAATCATGGGTCTGCTGCCTGATGGCGCACCCGCAGCCGTCTCGCTGCCCGCGACACCACTTCTGGACACGACGCTGCTGACCAACGCGCCCGGCGAACCTCGTGTGGGGCACCAGCTGAGGACGGAAATCCCATCGGCTGATCGCATTGACGTGCTCATGGCGTTTGTCAGGCAAACCGGTATCCGCCCGCTCACTGACCTGTTACGTCGGCATTGTGAGCACGGGCGGCGCCTTCGCCTGTTGACCACTACCTATACGGGATCGACCGAGCTGGCTGCGCTTGAGGCCCTGCATGAGCTGGGCGCGGAGATCCGAGTGTCTTACGACACGTCGAGCACTCGGCTGCACGCCAAGGCTTGGCTGTTTCATCGGGCATCAGGCTATTCAACCGCGTACATCGGCTCTTCGAACCTAACCCATTCAGCCCAGGTGACCGGCCTTGAGTGGAACGTGCGCGTTGCCGGCGCTCGCAATCCCGATGTGATCGACAAGTTCTCCGCGGTCTTCGAGACCTATTGGAGCAACGAAGACTTCCGGCCGTTCGACCCCGCCGAGTTCCGGCTGCTTACGCAGGTGCCTGCCAACTCGGGGCCGCGTGTCTATCTGAGCCCCATTGAATTAAGGCCTGAGCCGTTCCAGTCGCGACTGCTTGAACTCATCGAACTTTCTCGACTTCAAGGGCACCACCGGAACCTGCTGGTTGCTGCGACCGGGACCGGCAAGACCGTGATGGCTGCGCTCGATTACCAGCGGCTCCGAGCCCGGCTGCCCCGGGCACGGCTGCTCTTCGTCGCTCACCGAAAAGAGATTCTTGAACAGAGCTTGGCGACGTTCCGACACGCGCTTAGAGATGCGGCCTTTGGCGAACTCTGGGTCGACGGCCAGCGCCCTGCCGCGTTCGAGCATGTTTTCGCGTCGATCCAAACCCTGGCCGCCGCCACCCTTGCAAATCTTCAGCCGGATCATTTCGACGTCGTGATCGTCGATGAGTTCCACCATGCGGCTGCCCCCACCTACTCCAATTTGTTGGAACACCTGCTTCCGCGCGAACTGCTGGGCCTGACCGCCACGCCCGAACGCGGCGACGGCGCGCCGATCCTGCAGTGGTTCGGCGGGCGGATCGCCGCTGAGCTTCGCTTGTGGGACGCCATTGACCAGCAGCGGCTCGCCCCCTTCGCCTACTACGGCATCAATGACGGCACGGACCTGCGCAACGTTACGTGGCGCCGCGGTACGGGGTACGACGTCGGCGAGCTCGAAAATCTGGTGACGGGCAGCGACGTCCTCGCTCGCCTCGTCATCGCCAATGTCGAGAGGACCGTGCCCGACCTCCACAAGATGCGGGCACTCGGGTTCTGCGTTTCGGTACGCCACGCAGAGTTCATGGCCGCCCATTTCCGCGCCGCCGGCCTGCCGGCCGTGGCCGTGGTGGGCACGACGCCATCACCCGCCCGCGCCGAGGCGCTGCAGCAACTGGCATCGGGTGCGCTGCGGGCCGTTTTCACCGTCGACCTCTTCAACGAAGGGGTCGACATTCCCAGCATCGACACCCTGCTGCTACTTCGGCACACCGACAGCTCAACCATCTTCCTTCAGCAACTTGGTCGTGGCCTGAGGCGCCACCCAGAAAAGACGGTCTGCACCGTGTTGGACTTCGTCGCGCAGCACCGGAAGGAATTCCGGTTCCAAAACCGGCTAGGCGCACTACTCGGTGGAACGCGCAAGCGGGTGATTGAGCAGGTCGAGCAGGGCTTCCCGTTTCTTCCCAGCGGCTGCCACATGCAGCTCGACCCCGTGGCGGCTCGGATCGTTCTCGACAACCTGAAAAACAGCGTGCCCAGCACTTGGCCGTCAAAAGCCAACGAGCTACGGCGCGTTGCAGAGCACGTCGGCCGCCCGACCCTTACACGGTTCCTGGACGAAACCGGCCTCTCCCTTGAGGAGATCTATGCCGCCAATCACTGCTGGTCCGACCTGCTGGAAGCGGGTGGCATCTCGACCTTGCCCCACGGTCCCCATGAAGCGGCGCTGCGCCGCGGATTAGGACGCGTGCTGCATGTAGACGACCCCGAGCGCATTGGGGCGTATCAAGCCTTTGCGACGAGCGCTGACGAGCTGACACCTGAGGTCCAAGGACTGCGCGAGCGCCGGCTCTTGCACATGCTGGTTGCCGTTCTGCTTGAAACGGTGCCGGGCGCTGCAGAATCACTCGAGGCTGGGGCCGCGCTGCTCCGGCAGCACCCGCAAGTGTTGGCTGAGCTGCTAGAACTCCTGGACGTACTAGAGGCACGGATTGATCACGTCCAGGAACCGCTGGCGACACTTGCCGAGGTCCCGCTCAACGTCCATGCCCGCTATACACGGCGAGAGATTCTCGCTGCCTTGGGCCCGGCTTCGAGCACGCCCGTCCCCACTTGGCGCGAAGGCGTGCGCTGGTTTCCCGAGGGGTGCGTCGACGCCTTCGTCTTCACGCTGGACAAGTCCGACGGCCAGTTCGCGCCGACCACCCGCTATAGGGACTACGCAATCAGCCGGGAGCTGATCCACTGGGAGAGCCAGTCCACGACTCGGGAAAGCAGCGAGACAGGCCTGCGCTACCAGCAGCACGCCACCCGCGGCAGCCACGTGCTCCTGTTTGCCCGGTTGACGCAGGACGACCGCGCGTTCTGGTTCCTAGGGCCAGCCACTTACGTGTCACACGAAGGTGAGCGGCCCATGGCGATTAAGTGGCGGCTGGTGAGCGAGCTCCCGGGCGACCTCTTTGCGCAGTTCGCCGCCGCAGTGTCCTAGGCGGCCTCGCCCCCTGCGGACCGTCGATCGCTCCGGTGGAAAAGGGGTCAGAGTGCATTTCGAGAATGCTACCCGCCTCCCTTTGCTGGCGACACTATAGCGATAGAGGCAGCCGTTCTTTACGGCTGACTCGGCGCTCGGTGCGGGGCCGCTCTCAGCCTCGACGACCTGCATGCTAGTCCCCTGCCGTCAGAGGTAAGGGTCCGCCGCGGTCCGAGCACAGCACCCGCGATGCTGTGCTCCAAGGCTAGTCGCCCTCTGCGACCGCGACTCGCCAAATCTGGCACGGTGGGGACTTCAGTACCCGTGGTGCGGGTATCTGCCTCGGCTTGGCGGCGATTGGCATCAGGTTGCACGAGCACCGCAATGGCCGAGACGAAAAATCGGCAGCCTTCTGTCGGAAACGAGCCCGTCGCCTAGAGCAGATTCGTCCACCCACCCACGTGCAGATCGTATTCGAAATTCTGCACCATCTCTCCATACCCCGCTTCGCCGGCCGCGTAGTTCGCCCCGATGCTCAGCACGTGGCGACCCGGTGGCAGCGGCTTGATGAGCAACCAGTAGCCGTCGGAGGCGGTGAGTGGCGCGGTGTCGTCACCTTCGTAAAGGCGGAAGCAGCCGGCACTGCGCACGCGGTAGCGGGCGACGTCGGTCACGGGCACACCGTCGAGGAGGACGACGGCACTGCCGAGCCGATCGTTGTTCACGGCAGCGGCCTCCTGCAGCACCTTGCATGGGAGCGGCAGCGCGCGACCGTGGCCGGACGCGGGATTGCTGTGGCGCATGTTGATGACTGGCACGAGGATGTGGCGACCGGCCGGGATTACGCAGCTGCGCTCGACTGCCGACGAGCCGTCAGTGCCTGCGAGGAACCAGACCTCGCCGCTTTGATCCAGGTCACACAGGCGCCCGTCAGGATCAAGGTAGGGCGCAATCGGCATGCGCTCGGCCCATTGCCACCAGCGCGCGGTGAGCGCACCGAAGGATTCGCCGGCCACGGTCGCATCGGGCCCGAGTACGAGCGCATCGGCGGCGGTCGGCGATGACGGACGGCCGCCGGCAGCGGTGCTGGCGGCCGTGATCGCGAGCAGCGTCGTAGCCAGGAGTGCGCGCATGCGCTGCGCCGCCGAGCCGTTCTGGCACACGCGCAGCCGGCGTGGACGATGAGTAGGTCGACTCATCACTTCGCTCCTGCGCCTTTCGGCGTGCGGGGCTGCGTGAACCATTCCACCGCCGCCTGTTGCCGCTCGTCGCTGAGGTCTGCGTGCTTCAGGAAACGCTCGATCGCCGCGCTGGCCTGCGGGCTTTTCGTGGCGACCAGGAAATGCGTGCGTTGCAGCCACGCCTCACCGTCGCTCGGGTACGCGGTGATGAATTCAAGCGTGCATGCACCGGCCTGGCCGTGCTCGCGGTCGTGGAGCAGACCGCCGCACAACTGACGCAGTGCGTGTTTGCGGGTCTCGGGAAATGTCGCGGCCCGCTTGAAGTGCTCGCGCGCGGCGCGATCGCCGTCGCGCTCAGCGAGAATTTCGCCCATGCGCAACTGATGCCAGCCGTCGTCCGGTTCGTGGCGCAGTACCACCTCCATGTCGCGGAGTGCCCAGTCGAGTTCGCTTACTGCGTGCAGGGCGCCCGCCCGCTGATAGCGGCGGCTGGCATCCTCGGGTGCGTAGCGCAGGCTTTGCGACAGGTAGACGATCGCGGCCCAGAACTCACCGCGGCGCTGGTAGCCGCTGCCCGCTCGTCCGCTGAGGCCGGCGCTCGGCCCCATCTGTGCGGCTGCAGCCAGTTCGTCGGCGACTTCGCGGAAGTCCTCCGCATTGCTGGGCGCATAACCGGCGCCTTCGCCCAGCAATGCGCCCAGCATGGGATTGCGCGTCACGCGCGCTTCCGCATGGGCGACCGCCTCGCGTAGCTGCGTGTCGGAGCCGCCCCACTTCGGCTGCGCGCCATTGAGGCGCTCGAGCGTGACGTGGTAGGAGTCTGGATCGACTTTGGTGCACGCGGCTATCGCATACGTCTGCAGCGCGTCGGACGACTGCCGGCCGATCGCGGCCAGTTCCGTGCAGGCTGGTGACAGCCGCGGCTCGATCTCGAGTGCTTTGAGATACAGCGGCACGGCTTTCGAAAAATTTGCCGTCATGCGCTCTAACTGCTCGTCCGACGTGTCGCGTGCGTACGCAGTGCCACGCGCAGCCCAGCCAAGCGCGTCGTGGTGGGATGCAAGTGCGGCGTGGGCGAATGCGCTGTCCGGGGCGGCCTCGAGCCAGCGATTTGCGATTTTGCCCGCGCGGTCGCTGCGATCGAACGGATAGAACGCGTTGAAGATCTGCTCACGGCGGTCCGGGTCGCTGTAATGCGCATCGAGCAGCTGCGCGAAGTCCCTTTCTAGCTCGGCACGGCCGGCCTCGGTCTGCAGCAACCGTTCGATCGCGTCGAGCGAATGCAGCGGCTCGCGCAACACGGCGCAGCGCCACTTGCCCGCGTCCGGGCGCCATCTGTTGCCGGGCAGGTCCGGATGCGCCAGGCAGCGTGCCTCGGCGCCCTCCATGCGGTCCGCGGCGCGGACCGCTTCGATGTACGCGGCCCACTCGACTGGCGGCTTATCCGCTTGCCGCGGCGCTGCGTGTGCGCTCAGCGCCGTGCCCAGCACGGCCGCCCCCAGCCAGATGCGAGTGCTTTGCATGGTGTCCTCCCCCGTGAGGAGGCCGACAGTACCCGACGGACCCGACCGCAGCTATGCGAAAGCGTCGGCCGACCTTAAGTGGAGCACGCTGCGTCCCACGCCGTACAAACCAGGCGTAGGCGCGCGGCTGCGGGACCTGAGCCGTCGATATTGCCCGAGCCGATGCCGCGGGTTCACCGACACCTATTGCGAGCAGCCGCGATGTTCCTTGGTCCGATGCGCTGTCTCATGGGCTCCTCGCTGCTCGATCCGGCGTAAGACGGCGAGCAGCTCAGGAGCTTCAATTTCAGCAATGGGTGCGACCCCAGCCACGCGCACACGTTATCCCGGAGGATCCACTGCGACTTCGCAAACGTCGAAAAGGCTAGCTTTCTCCGCTGCGCTCCCAAGAATTCGGTGGCGACCGCCTCGAGACTGTTCGCTGCGGAAGTGACCGCAGCCAGCTTTCGCTCCCGCTTCACGGCCCCGGTATCTCGCCCACCGCGAGTCGTTGCGCGCGCTTCGTCACGCCGACGACGAGCCTCGGCCAGTGAGACCTCGGGGTACACCCCGAAGGACAGCAGACCTTCCCGGCCTAGGTGGCGGTACTTCACTCGCCAGTAGCGGGCTCCGTTCTCGCGCACATGGAGGTACAGCCCGCCTCCGTCGAACAGCTTCCCAGGCGCAGCCGCCTTGATGACGATGGCCGTCAGCTTGCCAGTTCCAGATGCCATTGCACCCTAGAGTCGGTACCCCCGGAGGGGGGCAATGTACCCCTACCTATACCCCCACAGGGCATGGGCTTCAGCGGGACACCCCCAGGACGGCATGCAATAAAAAACCCCGCAAAAAGCGGGGTTTTTTCTCTCAATTCGGTCCAGCTCGGGAGAGCTTGAGACCCTCATTTGGTGCCGGCTGTCGGAATCGAACCGACGACCTACTGATTACAAATCAGTTGCTCTACCAACTGAGCTAAGCCGGCACAGGCGCGCATTCTAGCGCGCATGCGTCACCGCAGCGGGTCGCAGGCGGTGGGCTCGGCACGCGGCACCGCGGCGAGCGTGGCGAGCGGGGCCGCGTCGGCGCCGGCAGGCAGCGCGATTTCGAGCCACGGCTCGAGCGTGGTGCCCACGGGCTCGGCGCGGGCGTCGAACCCCGCCGCCGCGAGCGCGCCGGCCCGTCGCCGGGCGGTGGCCTCGGCCTGATAGAGGCCCAGCGCGACGGCGTTGGTGTCCGCGCCCTGCCGCAGCACGAAGAGATCGCTGAAACCGGCCGCTGCGATCCGTGCGGCGACGGCGTCGGCCTCGGCGCGCGTCGGCTGCGGCGGCACCAACACGCGCCAGCCCCGCACGGTGCCCGCGGCGCGCTCGACCAGACGGCTTGTGAGCACCTGAGGCGCGAGCTGCGTCTGCGCGCGGGCCGCGCTCGTCGCATCGCCGAACGGACCGAGCGCGATGCAGGCCGCGTCTTCAGGCAGCGGTACGGGCGCTGCCGCGGCAGGCGCCGCTTCAGTGGAGCGCTCGCTCGCGAGCTGCAGGGCCGCCACGCCGGCGACCTCCGCAGCCGCTGCGCGTGAGGACGCAGGCGCGTGTGCCCACCACCAGGCACCGACGCCGAGGTTGAGCACGGCCAGCAGGACGAGGAGCGCGCGTGCGTACATGGCGCGATTCTAGTCGGGCGCCGCGTGCGCGCCGCGCATCGCCGCCACGTTACGCATGCTCGACCTGCGCCCAGACCGCGAGCCCGTCGAGCACGAGCGACGGCTCGAACTGCGCATCGGGCAGCTGCGACAGCAGCGGCGCCGCGCCGCCGCCATGGACGATCAGGCGCGGCGTGGCGCCGAGAGTCCGCTGCGCCGCATGCTGCGCGTCGCGGATCAGCGCCAGCGCGGCGCCTTCGCACCCCGAGGCGAGCGCATCGAGGGTGTCGTCGGCAAACTCGCGGTACGCCCCGCCCTCGATCGGCAGCTGCGCGGCCCGCGCGTGCAAGCTCTCGCGCATCAGCGTGGGCGACGGGGCGATACGCCCGCCGCGGTGCCCGCCGGCTGCGTCGACGAGGTCCAGCGTCAGCGCAGTTCCGACGCCGCACACGAGCACGGCCTCGGGCGTGGCCGCGCGCGCGCCGAGCATCGCGAGGAAACGGTCGACGCCGAGCCGCTGGGGCTGTGCGTAGGCGATGCGCAGTCCCGCGAAACGCGGCTGCGTGCGCGCCAAGCCGATCCGGCCGCATCGCGCGGTCAACGCGTCGAGCAAGGCGACGCGCTGCGCCTCCGATGCGACGCTCGCGACATGGGCGACGCCGATGCGGGGCGGCAGAGCCCGTGCAAGCGCGTCGGCCATTGCGTCGGCACCGTCGAGCGCCGTGTGCGCGATCGCCTGCACCGGCCCGACGCGACCATCGTTTTGCAGCGGCGCGCACTTGAGGCGCGTGTTGCCGAGGTCGAACAGCCAGACTGTCATGCCGCGCTCCGCCTCACGCTGACTTCGCCCGCGTGCACGCGGCGCTCGCTGCCGTCATCGAGCCGCACGCGCAGCGCGCCGTCGTCGGCGAGACCGAGCGCGGTGCCCTGGGCAACGTTGCCTGCGTCATGCAACGCGATGGCGCGGCCCGAGAGCACATCGAACGCCGCATAGCGCTGCAGAAACGGCGCCAGCCCGTCGGCATCGAACGCGTCGAGCGCGGGCAGCAAATGCGCAAGCATGGCGGCGGCGACGGCGCTGCGTGACGGCGCTGCGGCGGGCGCGGCAAGACCGGCAAGATCACACCACGGCTGGTCGATCGCAGCCGCCGCGGCCTCGGGCATGCGGACGTTGAGCCCGAGCCCGGTCACCGCACGCGCCGCGCCTGCGAACTCACCGCCGCCTTCGACGAGCAGGCCGCCGAGCTTGCGAAGCCCTGCGCCGTCGTCGACGACGATGTCGTTCGGCCACTTGAGCCGGACTTGCACGAAACCGAGCGCATGCAGCGCCTGCGCGACCGCGACGCCGGCGACGAGGCTGAGCCCGCCAAGCCGCGCAAGACCGCCGCTGAAACCGCGCGCGAGCGACAGGTAGACGTGCGCCGCCAACGGGGAGGCCCACGCGCGCCCGAGCCGCCCGCGGCCGCCGGTCTGGCGCTCGGCAAGCAGCACGCGCGCGCCAGCGGGCGGAACGGCCGCCTGCAGCAGTGCCGTGTTCGTCGACTCGAGCGACCACGCAACCTCGAGCTCCGAAAGCCGCGCGCGCGCCGCGGGCGGCAGCGCATGGAGGATCGTCGCCGCGTCGAGCAGGTCGACCGGCGCTGCCAGGCGGTAGCCACGGCCCGCGCGTGCTTCGATCGGCACGCCCGCTTCGCGCAGTGCGGCGATGCGTTTCCAGATCGCCGCGCGGGTGAGCCCGGTCTCCTGCGCCAGCGCATCCCCGGACACGGGGCCGGCGATGAGCCGCGCCAGCAGGGCGCGCTCGTCGAGCCCGCGCGCATCGGGCGATGGGGCGTGCGCGGTCATGCGCGCCGGAGCGCCACGGCAGCGCAGGGCAGCGGGACGGGAACGTCGATGGAGGGCATCGCGGCATTATGCGGCCGGCTCCGTCCGCGCCGGGCTCGACGACCGCTCGTCGGCGCGCTATCGCCGCCGCGCCAGCCGGTCATGGAACGCCGGTATAGTCCCCGATCGAACGGGCCGGCCGGATGCCGGACCGGCCCGAACGTCGCGAGGGACTCCGCCATGTTGCGCCTGTGCTGCTGCCTGCTGATCGCGTTCGCCAGTGCGAGCGCTCCCGCGCGCGACTTCAAATACAGCTCGCCCAACAGCGGCGGCTGCCCCGAGCAGACCGCCGAGGTCTCCGCCGCGGACAAAGCCAAGGTGCGGCCCGCACGCGCGCCCGCACCGGTGCGCGAGACCAAGCCGCGCCCGGCGCTGCACGGCGACAGCGGCTCCCGCACGTCCGTGCGCTGGCACAGCTTCCTGCCCGGCATGTTCCGCTGACGCCTTGCTCGGATTGCTGCGCCGGCTGAGGCCGAAGCCCACCCCGATCGACCCCGCACTGTGGCAGACCACCTGCACGGCCGTGCCGTGGCTGGTCGCGCTCGACGCGACGCGGCGCGATCGGCTGGCCACGCTCGCCGCGCGTTTCGTGCACGAAAAAACGATCACGCCGGTTGCCGGCCTCGCGCTCGACGACGTGCAGCGCACCACGCTCGCGGCGTTGTGCTGCCTGCCGTTGCTCGAGTTCGGCGAGGTCGGCCTGCGCGGCTGGTCGCAGCTCATCGTCTACCCCGACGCATTCCGCGTGCAGCGCAGTCACGTCGACGCCGCCGGCGTGCTGCACGAATGGGACGACGAGCTCATCGGCGAGTCGTGGGACGCCGGCCCGCTGATCCTGTCGTGGGCCGATGTGGCGGCCGACTGCGCCGAGCCGGATGCGGGCTTCTGCGTCGCCGCGCACGAGATCGCACACAAGCTCGACGCGCTCGACGGGGCCATCGACGGCACGCCGCCGCTTCCCCGCGACTGGCAGCGCGCGTGGGCCCGGGATTTCCAGCAGGCCTACAACGCGCTGGCTCGTGAGGCCGATGCGGGCCGGGAGACTGCGATCGACCCGTACGCAGTCGAGGCGCCCGAGGAATTCTTCGCAGTCGTCACCGAATACCACTTCAGCCGCCCGGCCGTCCTGCGCGACGCGATGCCCGAGGTGGCGGCGCACCTGGCGCGGTTCTACGGGGCGCCGCTGTTCTCCTGAGCCACGGCGGCATTCACTGCGCGCGGGAAAAATCGGCGCGAACTAAAGCGCGAATCGCGGCAGGACCTACAGCCCCGGCGGCAAGTGCACTTCGAAGCGTGCACCGTCGAGCTCGGTCGACCGCGAGACCTCGAGCGTGCCGCGGTAGCTGCGGACGAGGTCCTGCACGATCGCCAGGCCGATGCCGTGGCCCTGCACGCGCTCGTCGCCACGCACGCCGCGCTGCAGGATCAGGCTGACTTTTTCCGGTGGGATGCCGGGGCCGTCGTCATCGACGGCCACGAGCAGGCCCGGGCGGCGGCCGGCCGATGCGGGCTCGCTGCGCACGGTCAGCAGCACACGCGAGCGGGCCCACTTGAACGCGTTCTCGAGCAGGTTTCCGAGCAGTTCCTGCAGGTCACCGGCCTCGCCGTGGAACTGCACGCCTTCCTGGATCTCGAATTCGCACAGCACGCCTTTGCTCGCGTAGACCTTCTCGAGCCCTTTGACGATCTGCTCGGCGTGCGGCTCGAGGGCGATCGGCGCCGCGAACAACGCGTGTCCACTGCGCGCCGCGCGCGCGAGCTGGTACGACACGAGGTCGTTCATGCGCTGCACCTGCGTCGCCACGTCCTCGCGCAGTTCGGCCTCGCCGGCGGGGCTCTCCAGGCGAGAGCGAAGGACAGCAAGCGGCGTCTTGAGGCTGTGCGCGAGGTCGGCGAGCGTGTTGCGCTGGCGGTCGAGGTTCTCGCGCTCGCTTTCGATGAACGCGTTGATGCTCTCGGTCAGCGGCTCGAGCTCGCGCGGATGCTGCATGCCCATGCGCGACGCCTCGCCGCGCTGCACGCGCTTGAGTTCAGCAATCACGTGGCGCAGCGGCATGAGGCTCCAGCGCAGGATCACGCCCTGTAGCAGCAGCAGGATCAGCCCGGCGCCGCCGAGATAGCGCCACAGCGATTCGCGGAACACGCCGATCTGCCGCCGCAGCGTGCGCGTGTCCTCGAGGATGTGGATCGTGTACGGAAACTCCGCGCGCCGGTCGCCCGCCCCGCCCCAAATCAGGCCGTAGCTGTAGCGATAGACCTCGCCGATCTCGCCGTCGCTCTCGCGCATCGGCAACGCCCGCTCGAAGCGGCTTTCCCGCGGCGCGAGCATCGGCGGCGCCGGCAGCGCCGGGCCTTCGGCCGAGGCGGAGGTCCAGCTGCCGTTCGGCAGCGCGATCTGCGCGTACAGGCCGCTGCCCGGGCGGTTGAAGCGCGGGTCCGGCGGGTCGTAGGGCTCGATCAGCTCACCGTCGCGGCCGAATTCGGTGTCGGCCGTGTACGCGAGTGCGTAGTTGTGCAGGCGCTGCTCGAGGTTGCTTTCCGCGGTCTCGATGAACGCGCGGTCGAGCGCGTAACCTGCGAGCGCGAGAAACGCGATGAGGCTCGCGCTCGCAGCGAGCTGCTGGCGCGCCTGCAGCGAACCGGGCCGCCGCCAGCTCATTCGCACAGCTCCCGGTGGCAGACGTGAGCCGTCCTGACGCGAAGCACGGTCATGCGTGCAGACCCACGCCGGTGCATGCCCGCGCGCGGGCCTCGCTCATGGACGACGGCGGCCATCGCCGCGCCGCCGGGTCACTCGCCGCTGCGCGGGATCGCGAAGCGGTAGCCACGCCCACGCACGGTCTCGATCGGCTTGAGCGAGCCGTCCGGGTCGAGCTTCTTGCGCAGCCGGCCGATGAACACTTCGAGCACGTTTGAATCGCGGTCGAAGTCCTGCTGGTAGATGTGCTCGGTGAGGTCGGCCTTCGAGACGAGCTCGCCCGCGTGCATCATCAGGTACTCGAGCACCTTGTACTCGTAGCTCGTCAGATCGACGTTCTGGCCGCCGACGCTCACGGTCTGGGCCGCGAGATCGAGCGTGACCGGGCCGCACTCGAGCATCGGCTTGCTCCAGCCGGCGGCGCGACGCACGAGTGCGTTGAGGCGGGCAAGCAGTTCTTCGACGTGGAACGGTTTAACGAGATAGTCGTCGGCGCCCTGCTTGAGGCCCTCGACCTTGTCCTGCCAGCTCGAGCGCGCGGTCAGGATCAGCACCGGAAACTTCTTGCCTTCATCGCGCAGGGCTTTGATCAGCTCCATGCCCGACATCTTCGGCAGGCCGAGGTCGATGATGCCGACGTCGAACGGCACTTCGCGGCCCATGTACAGGCCTTCTTCACCGTCCTGGGCCGCGTCGACCGCAAAGCCCTCGCGCTTGAGGCGCGCGGCGAGCGTCTCGCGCAGCGGCGCTTCGTCTTCGACCAGCAGGATACGCATGGCAACTCCGTAGCTGTGCGGTCCGCGACCGCCGTTCAGCTAGCTTAGTCGTTGCCGCCGTCGTTGCCACGTGTAGGGTCGGGCGGTCCGGCACGGCGCGCGTGCGGGTCGTCCATGTAGATGCGCACGCGACCGCTCGCATCGACGAACTTCACCCGGTTCACGTCGCGGCCGTCGAACGGCACGCGTTCGGCACTCAACACCTCGCCGCGCGACTCGCGCTCCACGCGGCGCACCGAGTCGGCAAGCGCGCGGCGGTCGTCACGCCGGTGGTCATGCTCGCGATCGCGTTGCGGGGCGGGGTCCTGCGCGGCCGCGGTCGATGCAAAGCCGCCCGCCGCAATCACAACGGCGACAAGGGCGGGACGGAGCATCGGACGGATCAGCGGCATTGGAGGCATCGGTCAGGGCCGGCCCGGTGGGGCCGATCGGTGGAGCCATTCTTTGAACGCGCGGTTGAATCGGCAATGAACTTTTTTTTCACAACACGGTCCGTGTTCAGTTCGGGCGTCAGAACACCTCGCCCACGCAGCACCGCAACGAGCCGCCCGCGGCCTCGATCGCCGACAGATCCACTTCACGCACCGTGAAGCCCGCGCCGGCCAGCACGTCGCGCGTTGCCGGTTCGAGCGCGGCCGCCGCCGCGGCGCTCATCCAGGCCGAATGCGGATCGAGGGCGATCGAGTTGGCGACGAACGCCGCGTGCTCACGCGCGCCGAGCCGCGCGACGTGCGGGGCATACAGCGCTTCGATTGCGTCCACGGCCGTCGCGTCCGCGAAGCCCGCGGGCGCGATCAGCGCGGCCCGGCCGGCAAGCACCGCGAGCACGACGTTCGTGTGGTACTCGCCCGGGGCGAGGTCGAACATCAGCGTCGCGCGCAGCCCGAACGCCTCGTGCATCAGCCGCGCACCGGCCTCGTCGCAGCGCTCGGACAGGCCCGCGAAGCCGAGACCGCGCGCGCGGTCGATCACCAGCGCGCCGGTCAACTCGCATGCGTGCGGCTGCGTCGACAGGTCGACCGCCTCGTAGCCGAGCACGTCGGTGAAAAACGCCCGGATGTCGGTGCGCGCGGCCTCGCGCCGGCGCACCTCGTGGCGCATGCGGCCGATGACGACGCGGCCCGCGGCGGTGCCGAACACGTTGTTCGGAAACACGGCGTCGGGCGTTTCAGGGTTGCCGGCGAAACAGACGGTGGGCAGCGACTGCGCGAACGCCGCATGCAGTGCGCGGTGCTGCATCGACGCGTGCTGCGCATCGAACGCGGCGGCGTCGGCCATGTAGCGGTTGTCGAGCGCGGACTGCGTCGCGAGACGAAAGCCGTCGGGCGCCACGAGGAACGCCGCACGCGCGGTGGGCGGCCCGAAGTCTGGCGCACACGTGCGCGCATGGGCGAGGAAGGCGCCGGTATCGCGCGTGATCATGCGGCGTCGCTCCGCAGGCCCTCTTCGGTCAGTCCCAATGCGCGCTCGATCAGCGACCAGTCGGCGCCGGGCTTGTGCGCGCCTTCGCTGAGCACCTGGCGGAACGCCCGGCCGCCGCGCTCGCCCGCGAACAGACCGAGCACGTGCCGGGTGATGTGCTTGAGGAACACGCCGCGCGCGAGCTGCGCTTCGACGTACGGCCGGTAGGCGCGCAGCAGTTCGGCGCGCGTGCGGAGCTCACCGCCGTACCAGGCCACGTCGAGCCGGTGCAGCAGGTAGGGGTCGTGATACGCCGCGCGTCCGAGCATCGCGCCGTCGACATGATCGAGATGGCGCGTGGCCTCGTCCTGCGCGGCGATGCCGCCGTTGACGACGATCGTCAGCGCGGGGCGTTCGCGCTTGAGGCGGTACGCCCAGTCATAGCGCAGCGGCGGCACTTCGCGGTTTTCCTTCGGCGACAGCCCCTGCAGCCACGCGTTGCGCGCGTGCACGACGAAGGTGCGGCAGCCGGCCTGCGCGACGGTGTCGATGAACGCCGCGAAGCGCTCGTACTCGTGGTCATCGTCGACGCCGAGGCGGCACTTCACGGTGACCGGCACGTCGCAGGCCGCGATCATCGCGGCGACGCCGTCGGCGACGAGCGCCGGCTCGCGCATCAGGCATGCGCCGAAGCGGCCGGCCTGCACGCGATCGGACGGGCAGCCGCAGTTGAGGTTGATCTCGTCGAAGCCCCATTCCGCGCCGATGCGCGCGGCCTGCGCCAACAGCGCGGGCTCACTGCCGCCGAGCTGCAGCGCGACGGGGTGCTCACTCGCGTCCATCGCAAGCAGACGGCCGCGGTCGCCATGGATCACGGCGTTCGCGTGGACCATTTCGGTGTACAGCCGCGCGTTCGGCGCCAGCACGCGGTGGAACGCCCGGCAGTGCGAGTCCGTCCAGTCCATCATCGGCGCGACCGACAGGCGGATCGAACGCGCGTATGCGCGGTCGGGGGCGGCAGAGGCAGTCATGCACGGGCTCGGCGGCGGCGCGGGGTCGCCATGGTAAGGCAGTGCCGGGGCATGGCCGGACGTTCGGTCAGTCCTGATTCCGGGTGTCCGGCGTGCGGCCCGGCGCGTCGGCTGTGCGCGTGCGCGCTCCGGCGTCGCGGGTCGGCTCTGCGACGACAACCGCCGGCAGGGGTCGACCCCATCGCCGGTACGTTGCCTCGACGTGCTCGTGCAGCCGGGCCCGCCGCGGCGAATCGGCATCGATTCCCAAACGCTGCGCAGTCGCGGCCCAGTCCGGCGTAGCCCCATCCGGCACGCCCTCGGTGACGGCGCGGCAGGCCCGACCGACGGTGTGGGCGAGCGCGCAGGCGTAATAGATGTCACCCGGCGGCCAGCCGCGCTCGAACAGCGCGAGCACGAGGTCCCGCGGCGCGGCGTGGTAGCGCACCAGCTCGTCGACGAACGCGGCGCGATAGCGCGCGCCATAGCGATCGATGTCGTCCAGGCGCGCGTCGAGCGTGGCATCGCCGGTCGTGCGCGGCACCGGCACCGGCACCGGCACCGGCACCGGCACCGGCACCGGCACCGGAAGCGATGCGGGCGCGGGCGGCTGCGCGATCGCGAGCGTCGTTGCCGCGCACGACACGGCCAGCAGCCATGCGCGGGCACGGCGCGTCCAGCGTCCGGAGCGGAGCGAGTGGGTCGTCATTTGGAGATCGTGAACTTGCCGAACACGACGCCGAGGTCGAAGCCCTCGCCCTTGCCGCCGAGCGCCAGCGAGACCTCGCCCTTCGTCATGACCTGCGCCTTGGCCGACTTCACTGCGCCGGCGTGTGCCTCGGCGGTGACGTAGGTGCCCAGCACGTCCTCGATGCGCTGCACGCCGGAGAACTCACCGCGGCCGTCAGCGATGCGCGACTTGCCGAAGCTCAGGCCGCCACCCTTGCTGCCGATCTGCACCTGCATGCGCTGGCCGTTATCGCAACGGATCGTGCCAGTGCCCGAACTCGTCTTGTAGAACGCGGACCAGCCCGACATCGAGAACGTCATCTCGCAGTCGATGAGGCGCTGCGCGCTCGCGGGGGGCGCGGCGCAGGCGAGCGCAAGGGCGGCGAAGGCGAGCAGTCGGCGCATGGCGGTCACGGCAGTCGGGATGTCGGCGCGAAGGCTAGCACCGGTCCGGCCCGCCAACGAAGGACGGCGCCCGGAGGCGCCGTCGGGATGCTGCCGGAACACGGCTCGCCTCAGCGGTCGCCCCAGTCGCGGCGGTCGTCGTAGCGCGAGTAGCGGCGGTCGTCGTACCGCCCGCGGTCGTGATAGGCGCGCTCGTTGCGGCGGTCGTACCGCGGGTCGTAATACTCGACCTTGCACTTGCCGTGCTTGTTGCACTTGGTGCGACGGGTGTCGTAACGATCACGCTCGTGCCCGTAGCCGTACGACGCGCGGTAGTCGCGGTGGGGCGCTTGGCGGTAATACACCGGGCGGCCGTAGCGGTCGCGGCCGACGACGAGCCGTTCGTCATAGCCATTATTGCCGTGGCGGTAATGCGGCTGGTTGCCGCGCATGAGCACATCGGCGACGTCGACGATCACGCGCGCGATCTCATCGCCACTCTGCGCATGGGCGGTCGCCGGCGTAAACGCGGCTGCGCCAAGACCGGTGGCGAGCAATGCCGGCGCAAGCCAGCGGGTCATCGAACCCATCGTCGTTCTCCTTATCAAGCCTGCCCCACGGCAGGCACGGTCCGACGATGCGACGGCGTCCATGAATCCGTTCGAAATTTTGCGGTACGGACCACGAATGGCTCAGCTTGTGTTTTGGATTGCGACGAAGCGGCCGGTGCCGCGTGGCCACCGGTTCGACAAAAAGAACGGGGCGGCCAAGGCCGCCCCGTGAATCACCGGTGCAGCGGCGCGGATGCGCCGCAGGCGATTACTTCTTTCAGTCAACCTTGCCGGCGTCGGCTTCGACTTCGGCTTCGACTTCGCCCTCGACACCGGCTTCAGCGCCGGCCTCGGCGTTCGCGTCGGTCGTGCCCTCGGCGCTCGCACGGGCGGCGTAGTCACGGTACTCGTCGGCCGTCAGCGAGCCGTCGGCATCGCCGTCGGCATCGGCGAAGACGCGATCGAGCGCCGGCATCGCGGCGGCCTCGGTCTTGTTGATGTTGCCGTCCTTATCGGTGTCGATGTCGGCCCAGCTCTTCTTGTCCGACGTATCGGCAGAGGCCGTCGCCTGCGCGGCGGTGTCGGTCGTCGCACCGGTGTCGGTCGTCGCACCGGTGTCGGTCGTCGCAGCCGTCGCAGCGGTGTTGGTCGCAGCCGTGTCGGAATGCATCGCGCCCGAATGCGCCGTGGTGGCGTCCGTGGCCGTGCCCGTGGTGGCAGCGGTGTCCGTCGTGGCCGTCGTGTCGGTCTGCGCGTTGACGTCGGCGCCGACCGTTGCCGAGGTGTCGGTCTGCTGCTGCGCGGTGGCGTCGGTGGACTGGGCGAACGCGAGCGGCGCCGAGAGCAGCGCGAAAGCGGTGGCCGTGGCCAGCAGCGAGGTGCGGAAGTTGGACATGCGTTGCTCCTAGGTAACCATTTGGGGGAATGCGGGCAGGTGCCCGACGGTCCGGCAGAGGACCGCGCGGTGATGCCATGTGGTGACCGCGGCGGCACCTTGCCGCTGTCGAAGTGAATGGATGGCACCGCGGATTTCAGCCCTCGACAAGGGTTTAACGCGTGGCGCTCGTATTTCGCGCTAGGCGGTTCGGCGCGATTTGCACGAAGCCTTGTGTGGCAACGGTTTGTACGGGGCGCATGCACGAGGCCTGCAGGCGGCCTTCACTGAATGCAACACAACCTTCACAAAACCGCCGGTGTTTCAGCCTGTGTGCGATGAGTGAAATGGGATGCGCGTCCGCGAATTCTGGACGCGCATCGACATGGAGCTGCACAAGGAGAGGGCCGCGACGCGGTGACGAACCTGATGCGCGCTACTGGGCGCAGGGTCCGCATGAGCCGGGTCTACACGCGGCGTGCACGCAATCGGCATGCCAAGCGCGCGCACTGTCAATGCAGGCCTTCACATCGCAACGTATCGAATTTTTTTCGCCGGCCGGCAGAAAATTCAGCGCATCTCACACGTTGCATTAACTCCGCCAGCGCTAGGGTGCTTCACCGCCTGCGCTGGACGCGTAATGACCCCTGCCCTGCCCTCCGTGCTCATCGTCGATGACGACGTCGATTTCGCCCATGCGGCGGCCGACTTCGCTCGCACGCGCGGGTTCCGGGCCACGCTTGCCCACTCGATCGAGGAATCGCGCCAGTTGATCGGCCGCGACGGTGCGGACCTGATGCTGCTCGATCTCGAACTGCCCGACGGTTCGGGCTTCGACCTACTCGACGAACTCGACCTGGCGCACCACAACGGCCGCGTCGCGATCGTGACCGGCACACCGTCGATCGAGTCGGCCGCGCGTGCGGTGTCGATGCCGGTCGTCGACTACCTGATCAAGCCGCTGTGCCCGGTGCAGTTCGAAGCGCTGCTTGCCGACGCACGCGCGCGCACGCCTCGGCCGTTGCCGTCGGCGTTCGGCGGCCTGATCGGCGAGTGCGACGCGATGCAGGGCATCGTGCGTGACCTGTGCAAGGTCGCGCCGACGCCGGCGTCGGTGCTGATCACTGGCGAGAGCGGCACCGGCAAGGAGCTCATCGCGCGCGCCGTGCACGAGCAGAGTGCGCGGCGCGGCAAGTTCGTCGCGGTGAACTGCGGCGCGATCGCGCCCGAGCTGCTCGCCAGCCATTTGTTCGGCCACGAGCGCGGCAGCTTCACCGGCGCGGCGAACCGCCACATCGGCTATTTCGAGCAGGCTCACCAGGGCACGTTGTTCCTCGACGAGATCACCGAGATGCCGCCGGGGCTGCAGGTCTACCTGCTGCGCGCGCTGGAGACCGGGCAGATCACGCGCGTCGGCGGGCTCGACTCGATCGATGTGAACGTGCGCATCGTCGCGGCGACCAACCGCGACCCCGAGCGCGCGATCGATGAGGGCCGGTTGCGCGAAGACCTGTTCTACCGGCTTGCGGATTTCATCGTCACGATGCCGCCGTTGCGCGCGCGCGGGGACGACGTGCTGCTGCTCGCGCAGGCGTTCGTCGATCGGCTCAACACACAGAGCGGGCAGCGCAAGCGACTCGCGCCCGATGCGCACCGCGTGCTGCTGCAACACAGCTGGCCCGGCAACGTGCGCGAACTGCGCAGCGCAATCCAGCGTGCCTACGTGCTCAGCGACGGGGACACCGTGAAGCTGGCGATGCCGGGACGGCGCGTGGCGCCGATGCACCACGACGACACGACGGTGATGTTCACGGTGGGCATGACGTACGCGGAGATCGAGCGCGAGATGCTGCTCAAGACGCTGGCGCGCTTCAACCACGACAAGACCCAGACCGCGCGCGCGCTTGGCGTGAGCGTGCGCACGATCCATAACCAACTTGCGCGCCTCGACGACGACGCGCGCGACGGGTCGGACGCATGAGCGCACCGCCGACGCCCTGTGTCGACACGGACGCGGCGGCTGCGAACAGCCGGTGGATGCACGGCGTGCGCAATGAACTCAACACCGCGATGATGGCCGCGGCCGCCGCGCGGCGGCTGTTGCAGAACGGGAGCGACGCCGAAGCGCTCGAGAACATCCGGCGCACCGAGGCGGCCTGCCAACGCTGCGCGCAGTTGCTGCTCCGCTCAGCTGGCCCAAGCGACTGACGCTATTTCTACGCGGTCGGCCGCGCGACGCTCGCCTCAATCAAAACGGCCCGCGTCATTCGACGCGGGCCGCGCTGCGCCACCCGGTGACGGGTGGCGTCTTCGAACGCAAGGGTCAGTGCGCCGAACCGCCCGGTCCGGTCTTGCCACTGGTCGACGTCGTCGAGTTCGACAACGCGTCCTTGCCGCCGCCGCCGTCGCGGCCCTGCGTCGACTGCGAACCGCTGCGGTCGTTCGACTCGCTGCGATCGCGCGACGACTTGACGGTGATGCGGTTCTCGACGTCCTTCACACCTGCGCAGGAGTCCGCGATGTCTTCGGCGCGGTGCTTCATCCAGCGGTGGTCGACGGTGCCTTCGAGCGTGATCTTGCCACCCTCGCAGCGCACGTCGATGTCGCTCGCGTCGATGTCGTCAGCATGCGTCAGGCGGTCGTTGATGTCTTCAACGATGCGCTCGTCCGATCGCGAGTAGTTCTTCGGGCCGCGGCCGCGGTGCGTCTGCTGCTGGCCGCCGAATTGCGAACCCGACTGGCTGTCGTCGCGATAGCCGTACTGCTGGCCATAACCTTCGCCGCCCATGCCGTAGCCGGAGCTGCCGCCGAAGCCCTGGCCGGCCTGCGGACCGCCGTAGGCGTCGGTGCCGTAGCCGCCGCGGTTGCCGACCGCGCCGTAGCCGCCGATGCGGCCTTGGCCGATCGTTTCGTTGCCGAGACCGGCGCGCGCGTAGTGGTCGCCGCCGCCCTGGCCGAACTGCTGGCCCTGCTGGCCATAGCGCCCCTGGAACTGCTGGCTGCGATCGTCGTGGCTCTGCTGACCCGAGCTGTATCCACGCTGCTGACCGGACGAGTGCTCGTTGCTGGATCGGCTCGAGTCACGACCGACGTTGTAGCCCTGTGAGCCGTAGCCGCGCTCCTGCCCATACCCGGACTGGCCGCGCCCCTGGCCTTGGGCGCCGTGGCTCTGCGAGCCCTGCGCACCAAGCCCCTGCGAGCCGCCGCCGTAGCTGTTCGTGGTGCCGCCGTAAGTCTGCGACCCGCCGTCGTTGCCGTAGCCCTGCGACCCTTCGGACCCATAGCCCTGTCCCTGGCCATAGCCGTGGTTCTGCCCGGCCTCGCGGCCGCCGTGCCCGAAATAAGCCTGCTCCGCACCGCCCGCGAACTGCTGGCGATTCTGCGTCTGAGACCCGCTGTACGACGCCGGGCCACCACGGCCCTGCCCGTTCCACATGCGGTCATCGTCACGATCGTTGCGCCAGTTCTGCTCCATGCCCTGAGTCTGATAGTCACCGGCGAACTGCGACGGCCCTGACCGCACCGACGACTGCCGGCTGCGGTCGTGATCGTGCTCGTTGCCATGTTCGTTCGAACGCTCTGCCATCTCACTTCTCCTGTCATTAAGCCAAGTACGGCCTGCCTGCACGCATTGCACGCCCAGGCGCAATACGTCCTGCGCCACGTTCTTGAGTTCGTTTCCGACCCGGTTATCACGCACTGGTCTTTCCTCCTCCATCGCGGTGGATTGCCCGCCGATGCCGATCGTGATCGGCGCTCGACATGCGCTGCAGTGGCTTGGAACGCACGACTGCGCGCCGTCATTGCGGCGGGAATGCGAGGGAGTGCCGCAATTGGCGTGCCAATGCGATGGGCCCGCAGGCGTGTCGCGCTGACCGGCACCACGACGCGCCATGCTCGGCCTTTGTGCACACGCGCGAACTTTTTTCATGCGGTTTCGCCGGACTTACGAGGCGCAAGCGCAGTGCTGCATTGCTCTGCCGTTGTGGCATGGAGATTGCTGCGCTTGTAAGTGACCTACCTGCACGCGCATATCGGGACACCACAATGAAAACGCTGACGCTCTGCGCACTGATCGCGCTGTCGATGTCGATGACGTCATGCAGCGAGCGCGATGTGGAGCCCGTCGACGCGGCGGCTCCGCAGGCGAGCGCCCCGGCGGTCGATACCGCCCCGGCGGCAACGAATGAGCCGGTGGCGGTGCCGATGCACACCGGTGCATGCGAGGGCCTCACGGGGCAAGCACTCACCGACTGTCTCAATCATGCGGGCCCGACATCGGCGCCGCCCACGACGACCGACCCGGCCACCACCGAACCGTCGCTGACGAACCCCACCCCGAATGACGGTGCCGCGTCGTCCGACGCCGCCTTGCCGACGGCGGACGACGCCGACACACCGCCCCAGCCCTGAGGAGATTGACCGTCGATGAGCACTGAAACGCGCGATTCGCTGCCGCCGCGCAAGCCCGACAACGAGACTGAAAACGACATTGACGCCGCGGTGGCCGATACGTTCCCCGCGAGCGATCCACCGTCGACGTCGCAGCCCGTCACCGCGTCGCCTGCGGTCAACGAGCACGAACAGCACACGCCCGGCCCGTGCCTGGTCTACCGAGTGGTCGAACGCGCGAACGCGGACGATGCGTTCGGCATCGAGCGCAACCGGCATGGCGGTCGATGGACCAGCGACGGCGTGTGCGCTGCGTACGCCTCGACGAGCCCAGCGGGCGCCGCGCTCGAATACCTCGCGCATCTTGAAGGCGATTCGCCCGAAGACCTCGTCATCGTCACGGCGACGCTGCCCGGCGATTCGATCACCTCGATCGACACTTTGCCGGCGCAGTGGCGCGAACGCCCATATCGGGATGACGTGCGTGCGGTCGGCGACGGCTGGCAGCGCGACAAGCACTGGCTCGCGCTCGAAGTGCCGAGCGTGCTGTGCACGCCCGAACGCAACGTACTGATCAATCCAGAACACCCTGACGCGCAGCAGGTGAAGATCCGCGCGGTCGATCCATTCCAGATCGATCCGCGTCTGCGCTACTGACCGGCCGCCGCCGCTCACCCGGCGGCCGTCGTGTCTTCGTCCCCCACCCGCGGTATCCCAAACCGCGTTTCATATGGAGTTGACCCATGGCAGACATGACCCAAGCATCCGGCAACGAACGCCAGCGCAGCGGCCGCGGCTTCGCAAGCATGGACCCGGAAAAGCAGCGTGCGATCTCGAGCAAAGGCGGCCGCGCCGCGCACCGCAGCGGCAACGCGCACGAGTTCGACTCGCAGCAGGCGCGTGAAGCCGGCCGCCTTGGCGGTCGTGCACGCGCGGCAAACGCCCGGCGCCGCATGCAGGCCGAGAACCAGCCGACCGCGCACTGAGCGCAACGCGCGCCGGCCTCTGTCGAGGCTGGCGCGCTCCCTGGCATCGAGTTCAAGCGGCGCGCACTGGCGCGCGCCGCGAATACGCGGCTGCACGAGGCGGCCGCGATCAGGATCAGACACGTGTTGCTGCGGCGCGATCGCCGGAGCGGCGCGGTCGCATAAGCATCTCGTGCACGCGTACGGACCGCGTATAAGCGCAGCGCGGCGGAATCACAGCGGCGGCAGCGCCCGTTTGACTGCGGGGCGCTGCCGCCGCGGTCCGTTACACCGGCAGCGTCTGCTGCTTGCCGATAATCGCTTCGATTTCTTCCGGAACGCTCAGCGTGGCCGCATCCGCCAGGGTCCACTGCGCGGCGCGAGGCACGTCATCGAGCATCTCCCAGGTCAGAGGCACGGCGGCCGGCGCGTCCGGCCGTGCCCGCAGTGACCACGTCGCGATCGACGTTGCACCGCGGCCATTGCGGAGCCAGTCGATGAAGATGCGCCCCTCGCGCTTGGCCTTGCTCATCGTCGCGACGAAGCGCTGCGGCGCCTGCGCGGCCATCGCGGAGGCGAACGCGTCGCAGAACCCGCGCACCCGCTCCCACTCCGCCTCGGGAGCAAGCGGCACCACGACGTGCACGCCCTTGCCGCCGGTGAGCTTCGGATAGGCCTCCAAGCCGATCTCCGCAAGCCGGTCGCGCACTTCGACCGCGGCCGCCTTCACCTGCGCCCACTCGATGCCCTCGTCAGGGTCGAGGTCGAACACGATGCGGTCGGGACGCTCGAGGTCATCCACGGTCGAACCCCACGGGTGGAATTCAATCGCGTTCATCTGCACGAGCTGCATGAGCCCGGTCAAATCGTCGATGTAGAAGTACTCCGCCTGCTCGCCGTCGGCCTCGACGATCGTCTGTCGCCGCACCGCATCCCCAAAGCCGCGCCCGGCGTGCTTCTGGAAAAAGCGCGGCCCGTCGATGCCGTCGGGGCAGCGCACGACCGACAGCAGCCGACCGCGCAGCTCGGGCAGCAACCGCTCTGCGACCGCGAGGTGGTAGTCCCACACCTGCTGCTTGGTGTAGCCGGCGTGTGGGTAGACGACGCGATCGGGCGAGCTCAGCGCAGGCAGCTCCGCATCGACCGTTGCACTCGGCGTCGCACTCTTCGCGCCGGCGGTCTTACGCGCCGATGCCGTCGCCTTCGGGGCGGCGGTGGCCTTTGAGCCCGCGGTCTTCTTTACCGCGGCCGTCTTCTGCGCTCCTGCCGGAGCCTTCTTTGCCGTTCGCGGCTTCGCATCCGAAGCGGCTTTTTCACTTGCCCGGCCTGCAGCGGATGCCTTCGTCTTCGACGCAGGCGGTGCGGCCGCTCCAGGCCGGTCGCCGGCGGTGTCCTCGTCGGCGGGCTTGTCGGTGCGCAGGCGGTGGAAGGTCGCCTGTCGCAGCAGGCCCTCCTTGCTCCAGCCGCGGAAGATCACCTCGACGACGAGCTCCGGCCGCACCCATTGCACGCGGCCGTAGCTGCGCGGCAGGTGGCCGGGCAGATCGACCGGCGGCGAATCGACGGCGAGCTTGCCGAGCCGGCGCGGCAGGTCGCGCAGCAGCTGTGCACCGAGACCCGAGCCCACACGGCCGACGAACTCGAGCGCCCCGCCGCTGCGCTGCGCGAGCATCAGTGCGCCAAGGCCCTTTCGCGAGCCCTTGGGCTCGGAGTAGCCGACGACGATGAAATCGCGCGTCTCGACCGCCTTGACCTTGAGCCAGTCCTTCGATCGACCGCTGACGTAGGTCGAGTCGACGCGCTTGCTGATGATGCCTTCCATGCCGCGCTTGCGCGCTTCCTCGAACAGCGCGGGACCGTGGCCCTGCACGTGCGTGCTGTAGAACAGCCGCGCGTCGGCGCCGTCGAGCAGTTGCTGCAGCAGCGCCTTGCGCTCGACAAGCGGCACTGCGCGCAGGTCGAATCCGCCCAGGCTCATGAGGTCGAACACGCAATAGCGCAGCTGCGAGGTGTCGCCGTCCTTGAGCGCCTGCTGCAGCCCGTTGAACGTGCTGATGCCGTTCGCATCGACCGCGATGAGCTCGCCGTCGAACTCGCAATCGACACCGAGCGACGCAAGCGCGCGGGTGATCTCCGGCACGCGCTCGGTCCAGTCCAGGCCGTTGCGCGAGAACAGCTGCGGCGCGTCTGCGATGAGCGCAACCACGCGGTAGCCGTCCCATTTCCACTCGTGCAGCCACGCGTCGCCGTCCGGCGCCTCGTCGGCGGCAATGGTCAGCATCGGCTCCTCGAAGTCGACCGCACGCAGGCGGCGGCCGCCTGACAGTTCGCGGGCGCGCTCGACCGATGCCGCATGCGCATCGTTCGAGCCACGGCCCGACGACGCCTTCGATTTCGAAGCCTTTGCGGTTGCGCCCTGCGAGCGCTTGCTCGCCGGCTTTGGGGAAGGTTCGGCGTCGGCGCTGTCTTCGCTGCCGTTCGAGCGACGTGTGCGCGATGTCTTCGCGGCCTTCTTTGTTCCAGCCCCTGCGTGTTCGGCGCGGATGCGCCGCCCGCGCCCGACCGATGCGCCGACATCGTCGCTGGGCGGCTCGGGAATCCCATCGAGCAGATCATCGGCGTCGATGTCGGCGGCGTATTCATCGCTGCGCTTCATGAGCAGCCAGTGCGGCTTGCTGCCGTCGCGCCGCGTACGGATGAGCATCCAATGCCCCTGCAGGCGCTCGCCGTGCAGTTCGAATTCAAGCTTTCCTTTTTCGATCGCTTCGGCGGGGTCCCCGTCTGGGGTCCAGTGGCCCTGGTCGAAAATCGCGACGTGCCCCGCGCCGTACTGACCTTCGGGAATAAGCCCGGTGAAGCTCGCGTAATCGAGCGGGTGGTCTTCGACCTCGACCGCAAGGCGCTTGTCACCCGGACGCAGCGACGGCCCTTTCGGCACGGACCAGCTGCGCAGCACGCCGTCGACCTCGAGCCGGAAGTCGTAGTGCCGCACGCTGGCGTGGTGCAGCTGGATCACGAAGCTCCGCTCGCCGTCGGCGGCGGGGCGCAGGTCCTCACCGCGGGGTTCAGGGGTGCGATCGAAGCGGCGCTTGCGGTGGTATTCGGTCAGCGCCATGGCTTAGGCCCGCTTGCTCGACTTGCGCGTGGTTTTCTTCGCGCTCTTGCGCGCGGCCTTCGCAGGCGCCGGCGCCTTGCCCGCGTCCTTGCCCTTGAGGCTCTGCTGCAGCAGCGCCATGAAGTCCACGACGTTCGTCGCGGGCTCGGCCTCGTCGTCGGCCGTCTCCTCGATCTTGGTCGTGCCGTCCTTTTCGGCAATGCGCTGCTTGATCACCGCCTGCAGGCGCTCGCGGAACTCGTCCTTGTATTGCGAGGGCTCCCATTCGTCCGACATGGTCTCCAGCAACTGCTGCGCCATCTTGAGTTCCTTCGCACTCACGCCGAACTCCGACGCATCGCCGGTTGGCACGTTGTACTCGGCCGGATCCACGATCTCCTGCGGGAAACGCAGCAGGATCAGCATCAGCGCGTCGGACTCGACCGTGACCATCGCGAGGTACTCGCGGGTGCGAATCACGACGCGCCCGATGCCGACGCGGCCGGAGTTGCGCAGCACTTCACGCAGCAGCACGTAGCCCTTCTCCGCCTTCTTGCCGGGCGCGAGCACGTAGGGCTTGTCGAGGTATGCAGCAGGGATGCAGTCGCGCTCGACGAATGCATCGAGCGCGATCGTCTCGTTGTTCTCGGCCGCGGCGCGCTCGATGTCGGCCTTGTCGAGCACGACGTAATGGCCTTTCGAATACTCGTACGCCTTGACGATCTCCTTCCACGGCACTTCCTCGCCGGTCTCGGCGTTGACGCGCTCGTAGCGCACGGGATCCTTCGTGCGCGAGTCGAGCATGCGGAAGTGGATGTCCGTGCGACGCTCGCCGGCCATGAGCCGGATCGGGATGTTGAGCAGCCCGAACGACAGGGAACCGGACCAGATCGGGCGAGCCATTGCGACGTCCTCGTGTGCCTGCGGCGCACTGAAATTTCGACGCGGCCACGATCGCGTGCGGCTCGTCCGCAGCAGGTGAACGGTGCGGTCGCGCCCGCGTGCCGTCACGTGTTTTGTACCCGGCCGGCGCGACGCTGCGGCCCTGCGCCGCGACGCGCCTGACTATTGGATTCCGCCGATGAAGACCCGCCATGTATTCAGCACGCCCGACGTGACCACCGCCGCCCGCGTCGTGGAGATCGCGTTCGCGAACGGGGCGACGACCGAAGATCTGTCGTTGGTGGCGCGTTCGGACATCGAGCTCGATGCGATCCCCGACGAGCTCAAGTCAGCCGACAGCGACTTCATGCCCGCGGTCCTGCGGGGCATGGGGGCGGGCACGACCGCCGGGCTGCTGGCGGGCTTGGTCGCGGTGGTGGCCACGCCGATCGGCGTCACGCTCGCCGGGGCGGCGGCGGTCGCGGCAGGCGGCGCGGCGCTTGGCGGCTGGACCTCGTCGATCGTCGGAGGCGCGCTGCCCGACCCGATCCGGCGCGACTTCGACGATGAGATCAAGGCCAGCCGCATCCTCGTCGTGGTCGATGGGACGAAGGACGTGCTTGCGGAACTGGAGCCCAGGCTCGTCGAAGCGGGCGCACGTCGTCTTCCGTGGGAGGAGACGACCGCCTTCGTGCGGTGACCTGACCTTCGCGAGGCTCACGCCGTACGAGACATGAAAAAGGCGCCCATCGGCGCCTTTTTCGTTTTCATCCTGCGGCCAATCTCAATCGTCGCGATCCGTGCGCTCGCGGGCCGGATCGCGGCTGTTGTCGCCAACGCCCTTGTTGAGAGTGGGATCGTGACGTATCGCATCGTCGCGGCCGCGAGTCGCGTCGACGCGACCGGAGGCTCGGTATTCGCTATCGGTGACCGCGCCGTCGTGATCCGCGTCCAACAGCTCGAAGCGGCTCTTGAAGTCGGCGTTGACCTCCGCTTCGGTGCGCGTAACTCGCCCATCACCGTCGGCGTCGAGCTCGCTCCACGCTTCGCGCTGAGCTTCGGCCGGCGCGCGTGCCGGGCGCGGCTTGATGCGCAGCGCGCGGCGCGGGTCGCGTCGCATTGCTTCTTCCTCTTCTTCGACCTGCGCGGCCGGCGGCGGCGTCGCCTCGTCGAGCTGCTCGCGCACCGGCGCGTTCGTCGTGATCATCGACTCGCGCAGCACGGCATCGGTCTGCGTGGTCTGCACCGGCGTGCCAGCACGGCGGGTCTGCGTGGTGTCGCCGGATTGGGCAAGTGCGATCGGCGCGGCAAGCGCGGCGGCGATCGCAAGCGACAACGCGTACGGGTATGGAATGCTCATCGGACACCTCCTCGGGTCTCGGATCGGCACGTCGCATGGTGCGCGCACGCGGTGTATGCAGAGTGACCGGCGGACTCGAGCGCACGAAATGGTCGAGCGTTTATTGCTTCGTTATTCTCGCGCGGCGCGCGGTTGCAGCCGATAGCGTTGAATTCATGCCGGCGCCTTTCCGTCTTCGAAGCGCGTGCGCAGCGTGATGAGGTCGAGCCCGAGGTCGAGCTCGTAGTGCGGCGGATCGGGAAAGCGCCTCCAATGACCGCCCCAGACAAGGCCTTCTGCCAGGCCCACGTGTGCGACCTCGGCGTAGTCGTCCCAGCGGCGCGAATAACCCGTGTCGGTGAACACCCCGACGTCCCACGCGATACCAAAGTTGTGCCGACTGCGGCCACCGCGCGCGTTCGTGACGCGAGGTCCCGCGTTGCCAAAGCGGCCTTGCCGGAACAACGCGTCCTGCTCGGCGTAGCGGCGCGTGCCGGAGATCACGCGCACCTGCATCGGCAGCGGCTGCACGCGCTGCAAAAACTGCCGGGCCTGCGACTGCGCCTCCAACGTAAGACCGAGCACGTGGCGCTCGCTGCGCGTGTCGAATGTGCCGAACCGCTCGCGCAATGCATGCGCACGGCGGTCGAACTCCTGCGAGGCCGCTTGGGTGCGTGCGCCCCAAATGCCGTCGAGCGCACCGTCGTACAGCCCCTGCAGCCGCAGCAGGCGTTGGGTGAAGAGCACATCGGCGTGCGAGAGGCGATCGCTCATGGCCGGCGTGGGTTTTGCGATGGGTCGATGCAGCCTTCGCTCGGCGACGTGACCGCGACGTGCACCGCGCCGAGTATTTGCAATTGCGCGATCGCCACCGCAGTGCATGCATGTTTCGCGTCTGCGTCGAAACCGTTAGCCGACTGTTAGCTGCGCGCTCACGCCGCCGTGCGGGGCCAATAACGATCACGGCTGTAGCGTGGAATTCCCGCCGCAGGGCGTGCCCTGCTCCGGTTTACCCCTATCGCCATACTGAAAGGAGACACGCCGTGGCCAATGAAACCCGCGACATGAATCGAGATCCTATTTCCGGCGCCCCGGGCGCGCACCCGGTCGGCACCGGCGTCGGCGCGGCCGGCGGTGCCACCGCAGGCGCGCTCGCTGGCGCGATCTTCGGGCCCATCGGCATGCTCGTCGGTGGCGGCGTCGGCGCCGTGGCCGGCGGCCTCGCCGGCAAGGGCGTCGCCGAACGCATGGACCCGACGGCTGAGAACGAGTACTGGCGCGAGAACGCAACCACGCGTCCGTACTACAACCGCGACTACGACTACGACAACGACTACAGCCCGGCCTACGCCTGGGGTGCGAATGCACGCACGCAGCTCGGCAACCGCGACTGGGATGATTCGCTCGAAGGCGACCTGCGCGAAGGCTGGACCAAGAACCGCGGCGAGTCGCGACTGGACTGGGACAACGCGAAGCACGCCGTGCGCGACTCCTGGGACCGCAGCGACCGCACGTATCGCACCTATGAGCAGGGCGACCGCCACTTCGAAAGCGGCTTCCACAACGCCGATTACTACAACGCGAACGAAGGCGCGAGCTTCGACGACTACCGTCCGGCGTACCGCTATGGCTTGTATGCGAAGAGCCATTACGGCGATCGCCAGTGGGACGACTCGCTCGAGAACGACCTCAGCCGCGACTGGGACCGCCACAGCGGCGGCTCGAAGCTGAGCTGGGACCGCGCGAAGTACGCCGTCAAGGACGCATGGCACAACGTCGAGCGCGTGATCCCGGGCGACGCGGACCGCGACGGCCGCTGATCGCATCTACAACGCGACAGAAAGAGACCGGCCACGCGCCGGTCTTTTTTTGCCTGTCGGCGGCCCCGACGAGAGGGTGCGCCGGTGCAAAGCCCAGCCGCAAGGTGGCGAACGTGCGCATCCAGCGCGCATTCGCCTGTTCATACAAGGCGGCCGTCGGACGCAGGCCCGGGATTCACGTGACGCTGCACGTCACCAATGTGACGCGATCGGCAGTACGGGCACGCCGCGGCGCGCTGCGGGGGCACGTGTGACCGGGGTCGCGGACCGGGGCGGCGGCTGCGCGGTTCACTGGCCCCGTCATCCAAGCCGTCCAGCCCCGACCATGAGCACCCGAAAGGCCGCACGCCCCGACCGCATCGAACTCGCCGAGCGCGCCATGCTCGCGCTCGCCCTGGTGAGCGGCGTGATCTGGGCCGTCGCACCCGGCCTGCAGTGAGGCCACGGTCGGGCGCGACGCCCCGCGCCGCCTGACCCGCAATTCCCGGACGGCATCGCCCGTTCCGCCACCGGCGCGTGATGCACGCAGCCCGGATCCAAAATCCCTCGCAGTCGTTCGTCGACGCAGCCCGGTGCCGCGATGCCTTGTGCGTCCGACCGCGGCACGTCTGCGTGCGCCGAACACCCGCGCGTCGACCGGCAAGGCGAATCCACCGATTGCGCTCACGCCGGGCCGACCCCAGCGCCGCAACACTGGTCACCCGCCTCGATCACGCGCCATGACCACGAGCGACCAGCCCTCGCCCCCGAACGTCGACGAGCTCGAGGCCCTGCGCCGCGCCGCCCGCGAGCCTCGGGCGGTCGACGCCGGACAACGCGATGCGCTGCAGGCGAAAGGCATGCTGCAGGACGACGGCGACGGCATGCAGCTCACGCCGGCCGGGCGGCACGCGCTCGACATCGGCGACGGCCCGACGGTGCCCGGCCTGGACAACTGACCGGGCGGACGCCCGCTCGGCTGCGATGCCGAGCCGATCAGCCGCGCGTTGCGATGCGTGCAAGCCCGCGGGCGCAGCGCGCCGCGAGCGGCCGGCACGCATAGGCCGCCGTGACCGCCGCGGGCCACGCCACCGCCCAGGCGCGCAGCCAGCGCGCCGGCAACTGCGCGTCGACGCCCGTATTGAGCGCAGTCACGACTGCAGCGACGAACGCGGACATGAAGGTGGCCAAGCACGCGGGCTGCCAGCGAGCGGCACGCGCGGCCACAGTCTGCTCATGCCCAGCGCCTGCCAGCGGCTCGCTCACCGCGTCTCGCTGCGGCAGGCGGCGGCAAGCGCGCGCACCGCATCGGGCAGCGCAGGCGCGCCGTCCACCGTGCGCATGCGCGGCAGCAGCTCATCCGGCAGCGCCGCGGCGGTTTCGTGCACCCACGTCGTGTGATACGGCATGTGCACGCCCCAGCCGCCGAGCGCGAGCACCGGCGCGATGTCCGAGCGCAACGAATTGCCGACCATGCAGAACTGCGCCGCGGCGAGACCGAACTCCTCGAACAAGCGCGCGTAAGTCGCGGTGTCCTTCTCGCTGACGATCTCGATGCGGCGGAAGCAGTCGGAAAACCCGCTCTGCCGCACCTTCGCTTCCTGGTGGAACAGATCGCCCTTGGTGATGAGCACGAGCTCGAACTCGCGCCCGATCTCCTCGACCGCGTCGCGAATGCCCGGCAGCAGCTCGACCGGATGCCGCAGCAGCTCCTTGCCGAGCTCGACGATGCGGTGCACGTCGCGCGCGCTAATGCGTGCATCGGTGATCTCGACCGCGGCCTCGATCATCGACAGCGCCATGCCTTTCACGCCGTACCCGAACACCGCGATGTTGCGGCCCTCAATCGCGTACAGCCGGTCGTGCGCACGCGCGTCGGCCAGGTCGACGTACGCGCCGACGATGCGCTCGAACTCGAGCTGCGCGGCATCGAAGTAATCCTGGCTGCGCCAGAGCGTGTCGTCGGCGTCGAAGCCGACCAGGCGGATGCCGCGCGCGTCGCGGCCGGTGTCGCGGATGTGCATCACGACAGTATGCCGGCCGCGCGCAGCGGCCCGCGATCAGGCGTGGTCTTCAGACTCGACGGTCACCAGCGGGACGCCGTCTTCGTCGACGTGCACGTCGACCGTCATCGGTCGGCAGCACACCGAACAGTCCTCGACATAGCGCTGGTCTTCCGCGCAGGCCTCGATCGACAACGTGGTGGTCTCGCCGCAGTACGGGCATTTGACCTGTTCGAATTCGCTCACCAGCATCGTGCACCTCCTCAGGTTCGGCGGTTGGCAGGAGTCGGTGGCCCGCCGCAGCAGGCACGGGGCGCGCCCCGCACCCGATGATACGGAGGCAGATGCCGCCAGTCGTGGTGACGTGTGTCGCCAGTCAGCGCGCGCGCAGCGTCGTCGTCGAGGCGTGAACCGTCATGGCACCGGCACGCCGCGCGCGGCTTCGAGCACGGCGTACCAGTCCTCGGCCGGCAGTTCCAGCGATAAAGCATCGACGGCGTCGCGCAGGCGCTCGATGCGCCCGCTGCCGGTGATCGGCAGCGGCGCGGCCGGATGGCGCAGGATCCACGCGTACGCGAGCGTGGTGGGCGACGCACCATGGCGCGCCGCGAGTTCGGTGAGCACCTTGCGCACGCGTGCGGCCGCGGCGTCGTCTTGCGCAAACAACCGCCCGCCTCCGAGCGGCGACCACGCCATCGGCCGGATCCCGAGCGCGAGGCATTGATCGAGCGTGCCGTCGTCGAGCGCACACGGCTGCAGCGGTGAGAATTCGATCTGGTGCGCGGCGAGCGGATGGAAACGCTGCAGCAGCGCGAGCTGGGAGGGGGAGTGGTTCGACACGCCCACCTGCAACACCTTACCGGCCGCCTTGAGGTCTTCGAACGTGCGCGCAAGATCGGCCGGGTTCATGAGCGCATCGGGGCGATGGATCAGGAGCAGATCGATGCGGTCGGTGCGCAGCGAACGCAGCGATTCCTCGACCGATGCGGTCACGTGCGCGCGCGAGGTGTCGTACGACTTCACGCGATGCGCCGGGCGCTGCGCGGAGACGAGCCTGATGCCGCACTTGGTCACGAGCTGCAGCCGGTCGCGCAGGCCGGGCGCCGCGGCCAGCGCGTCGCCGAACAGCGCTTCGACGCGGTAATCGCCGTAGAGATCGGCGTGGTCGAACGCACTCACGCCGAGTGCGAGCGCGCCCTCGATCCAGCGCACGCGCTCGGCGGCATCAAGGCCCCAGTCGGCCATGCGCCAGCAGCCGGCCACGATCGGCGACAGGCCGGCGGGGTTCTCGAAACGAGCGGTATCGAACGACATCGTGCAAGGTCCGGGCAGGGGCGGCCACTGTAGGGCGCGCCACTGCAGGACGCGGTCGAATACGTTTGCATCGGTGCGGGTGTTGCAGATGGGGACGTGCCCGGCGATATCAGCCCGGGCTGTCCAGCACCGCGATGAACGCCGCGGCGGTCACCGCCACGTACACGATGACGCCCAGGCCGCGTGCGGTGCGCTGCAGCGGGATGTGCTGCAACGCGTGGTAAAGCCCGCCGCCCAGCGCACCCGCGAGCGCGACCACCGCGACACCGAGCACCGGCCACAGCGGCGAACGGTGCGCATACGCCATGAACGGAAATAGCAGGGCCCCGACCAGCGAGGCGATCATCGCGCCCAGAGCGATCGGCAGGCGCGCCCGGCGGCGCGAGGCAACTGGGGCGGGCGGTTCGACGGCAATCATGGGAGGCCTCCGGAGGATGCGTTCGCGATGCGAAGCGAGCACTCGCCAATCGGGCATTGCGCTGTGCGCATCGGGCGTTGCAGGGAGCGGCTGGGCGCGGGCATTACGCGACGCAGCCGCGGAGCCGGCGATCAGCCGGTGCCGTCGTCAACCGCCGCCAGGCGGCGCGCCTGTGGCGGGCGGCGCGGACCAGCCCAACGGCAAGCCTGTGCGCGTGGTGAGCCACGCGTGCGCCAACGAAGACGCGGCCAGCGGCTGTGGCCGCAGCGGTGGGCGGACAGCTCATCCAACACGTCATGCAGGCGCTCTCCCGTTGACCTCGGGCGAGCATACGGCGCGATCCGGCGCCGCGCATCGTGCACTGCGGCGTCAGCCTGGAGCGGTCGGCCGCTTCCTGCGCTCGCGCCGCAGTCGCCACGCATCGAGCTGGCGCATGATCGGTTTGGCGGTCATGCCGTGCAGCAGGATCGAAATCAGCACGACGAGCGAGACCACGGCCCACAGCGATTCGCGCTCCTCGAACTCGGCGTGGTTGAGCGCAAACGCGAGGTAGTAGAACGAGCCGATGCCGCGCACGCCGAACACCGCGATCGCCCAGCGCTCACGGTGCTCGAGTTTCGCGCCGAGCAGGCACAGCCAGCCGCCGATCGGCCGCACCACGAGCACGATCGCGAGCGCGACGAGCACTTCGCGCCAGGTCACGGTGCCGAGGATGCCGATCGCGAGCGCGCCGCCGAACGCGATCAGCAGCAGCGCCATGAGCAACCGTTCGCACTGCTCGGCAAACAGGTTGAGCGTCTGGTGGTACTTGTGCTCGCTCTCGAACTGGCGGATCACGACCGCGGCCACGAACACCGCGAGAAACCCGTACACGTGCACGAGCTCGGCGATGCCGTAGACGATGAGGATGATCGCGAGCGCGGTGAGGCCGTCGCTCGTGCGGCTCAGCGCATCGTCGCGCTCCACGCGGAACAGCAGGTGCATGAGCCCGTAGCCCACGGCCCAGCCGACGCCCAGCGCGCCAAGCAGGCGCCACGCCACGTCGATCGTCCACCAATGCTGCCAGTCCATTGCGGTGCCGTCGTTTGCGGCTATCGCGAGCCCGACGGCCAGCCACACGAACGGGAATGCGAGCCCATCGTTGAGCCCGGCTTCGCTCGTGAGGCCGAAGCGCACCGCGTCCTCGCCGCCTTCGCCGGGCGCATCGACCTGTAGATCGCTCGCGAGCACCGGGTCGGTCGGGGCCAGCACCGCGCCGAGCAGCGCCGCAGCGGCCATGCTGTAACCGAGCACCTCGTGCCCGAGCCACACCGCGCCCACGATGGTAATCGGCATCGCGATGCCGAGCAGACGCCACGTGAGATGCCATTTGCGCCAGGCAAAGCGCGTGTCGATGCGGATGCCGGCGCCGAGCAACGCGACCAGCACGACGAGTTCGGTTACACGCTCGACAATGACGCCGTACTGCATCGGGTCAGGGCTTGGCAGCGGCAGGTCGGGCACGTAGAGCGCCGCACCCAGCAACACATAGATCACCGGAAAGCTCAACGCGCTGCGCTTGAGCAGGTGGGGCAACCAGGCGGCGCCGAGCAGCGCGATGCCGGTCAGCAGCAGTACGAACTTGTACGGGTCCATGCGCCCTCCGTCACGTGCGCGAAGGGTCGACTATCGGACGCGAAGACGGCGGGACGACGTCACTGAGCCGGCTCCAGCTGAACGGCGTCCGGCCGCAATGCCGGGCGCGGCTACCGGCCGTGCAAGCACTGCCGTAACAATCGGTCTGCATTTCGACCGGAGACGCCCGATGCCCCTTGCCCGCCCCCGCTGGATCGCCCTTGCCCTCGCCGCCGCGCTCGGCGCCACCGCAGTGCCCGCTGCCGCGCAGACGATCGGCTACAACCTGCGCACCGGTGACGTCTGGGTCGACACCCGGCTCGGGGAGATCAACGATTACGGCCGGCGCTACCGCGACCCGTTCGTCGATGAGTTGGCCGGCCACTACGGCGCGCCCCGCCCGCTGATCGTCGAACTGCTCGACCGGCGCGGCTGGGCGCCGGCCGACGTCTACTTCGCGTGTGCGATCGCGCATGCGCTGCGCCGGCCCTGCGTCGAGATCGTCCGCGAGTACGACCGCGACCCCGGCCAGGGCTGGGGCGCGCTCGCCAAGCGCATGGGCATCAAGCCCGGCTCGCCGGCGTTCCATGCGCTCAAGCGCGGCACGGTCGCGACCTACGATCGATGGGGTCACCCGGTCACGCTGGACCGCAACACGCGGGTCGACTGGTCGCGCGATCATCGCGGCTCCGACCGCGGGCCGAAGTCCCACGACCGCGGATCGGACCGCGACCACGGCAAGCCCGCGCATGCCGGCCGGGGCCACGACAAGGGCGATAAAGGCGGCAAGGGCGATAAGGGCAAGGGTCATGGCAACGGCCACGGCAACGGAAAGGGCGGCAAGGACTGACCGCGTCGCAGCGAACGCCACGGCGCCCGGTTGAGCGGGCGCCCAAGCCTGCTTCGGTGCGTGCGATTGGAGCGGCTATGACGCCGCTGCGGACACGGGCGCGTACTCAAGTGACGTCGCGTCCGAGCGTGGTTTCTACGAATTAACCGGCCGGCTGCGCCGCGGGCACGATCGCCTCGCGGCACGCGTCGAGCACCCGCCCGAGTGCAGGGCCAGGCGCCGTCGTCGCGAGGGTCTCGCCGCCGGCCTGCACGCGCAGGCGCGTGGCAGTGCGCAACCGCCCAACCAGCGGATCACGCGCGGGAATGCGTGCGACCAGGCGCGGTCCGAGCGCAGTGACACTGCGCACGGCCGGCAGTCCGCGGCGCAACCCGTCGGCGTCGAGCGTGATCACGCCGACGTCGGCGGCCACACCGACCGCATCGCGCTCGACCACCACCTCGCCACGCGCACCGTCGCAGGCCAGCGACAGCACCGTCTCGCTGTGCGGCACGCCCCACGCGGCCACCGGGCCGGGCTGCAGGAACCACTGACCGGCCGGCGCGGTTTCGTCGCGGACCGGCGGCGCAACGCCGGCGGCGTCGGGTCGCGGCGCCACGGCCGGCGCGGTGCGAAGCCCAGGCTCGTCCGGCACGGTCAGTGCCGCCTGCGCGGCCTCGTCCGCCTCGTTGTCGAACCCGCCGTCTTCGCGCTCGACGCAAGCGCCCAGTGCAAGCGCCGCGGCCAGGCAGGCGAACGCGCCCGCGCCGCGCCGGCCCTGCTCCGCCGCGCCATCGCTTGAAGCGCTGCTCGGATTTCGATCATTCGCCATTTCGACTCCTGTCGAGTGCCGCGCGTGCTCCGGCCGCGTCACATCGCGGAGAAGCGTTGCAGGCGCGGCGTCGCATCGGCGCGATGGGCGTGACAGGCTCTGCATGGACATGACGGAGGCCCCATGACGCTCGACTGGTATTTCGACTTCCTCTCGCCGTTCGCGTACCTGCAATGGCCGCGCGTGCGTGCGCTCCGGCGCCAGCACCCGATCGCGCTGCGCCCGGTGCTGCTGGGCGCGCTGCTCGCGCACCACGGCCAGCGCGGGCCGGCGGAGATCGCGGCCAAGCGCCGCTTCACGTACCGGCACGTGCAATGGCAGGCCGACCGTGCCGGCGTGCCGCTCGTGTTTCCAGACGCTCATCCATTCAATCCGCTGCCGGCCCTGCGGCTGTGCCTGCATGCCGATGCGTCAGAGGATGCGATCGACGCACTGTTCGACCATGTGTGGCGGCACGGGAGCCGCGCCGACGATGCCGCGTCGCTTGCACCGGTGGCAGCGGGGCTTGGCATTGAAGATCTCGACGCAGCGCTGATCGATCCGCACGCGAAGGCAGCGCTGCGTGCGAACACGGAGCGCGCGATCGTGCAGGGCGTGTTCGGTGTTCCGACGCTCGCGATCGACGACGAACGCGGGCCCGAGCTTTACTGGGGCGTCGATGCCACGGCGATGTTCGAGCAACGACTGGCGGACCCCGCGTACTTCGCATCAGAGGCAATGCAGCGGCTCGACGCGCTGCCGATTGCAGCACGGCGCGAGATGTAGTCGCACCGAAATGCATCGAGGCCGGCTAGCCGGCCTCGTCCGCTCAAACGTGTGCACTCACACTCAAACGCGCGCATCCAAATTTGGAGCCGCATGCAGCGCGTGCGGAATGGCACGCGCCGCACAGGCTCGGCGTTGGCGGATCGATCAGCCGGGCGAGCTTGGCGAACGCAGCATCGCCTTCGCCGCAGTCTTGACCTGCGCGTGCATCTCGAGCGCGCCGGCAAGCGCGGAGTCTTTCCAGTCCGCGTACTGCTCGTCCATTTCAGCAAGCTCCTGCGGGCTGAACATCTTGCGCGCCGCCGTGAACATCTGCGTCTCTTCTTCCTTGGCGTGGTGGACGATGAGCTCCTCGAGCACCGCGGCCGACCCCGCGAACTGGCGACCTTCGATGTCGGCCGCATGCAGGTCGGGCAGCACCGCTTTTTCCACCACGCGGTGTTCTTGCATCGCCTTCGCGAACAGCAACTGCTGCTCGTGGTTCGCGCGGTCGTTGAACGCGGGATAGAACTTCAGCTCTTCCCATTTCGCGTGTGGGATCAACACCGCTTCGATGCGGTTGAGCAGGTCTTTGCGCAGTTCGTCCTGCTCATCGGGCGTGGCGCTGAGCTGGCGGTGCAGGTCGCGAAGCTGGTCATGTTCGCGCTTGAGAGTGGCTAGGATGTCTCGCATGGCTCGTCTCCAGTAGGCAAAGCCATTCGAGCGCGCCCGAGGTCGCGCGGTCGTGAACGTAAACGCGGCCATTGCATGCGGCATGTTCACCCGCTGGCGCGTGCAATGCGGCTTCGTCCCGATGAGCGCCCTCGATGAGCGACCGCCGCATTCCTGCCGATCCCGAACGCGTGAACACGCACAGCGACGAAGAAGCCGCGTACTGGTGCAAGGAGTTCGACTGCACCCGCGACGAACTCCGCGAGGCGGTCAGCGCCGTTGGCGAAACCGCGCAGGACGTGCGGATGCACTTGAGCCAGCGCGGTCACTGACAGCAGAGCCGCTGTCGCCAGTGGCTCAGCTCTTTTCGCTTTCACGCAGGGCGTGCGCAATCGACTCGCGCATCACCGTCAGCGCGTTGTGCGCGACGCCCTCGCCTTCGGGCAGGCCGCCGAGTACGTCGGTCAACAGCTGGCGCCTGTCGATGCCCGGTTGCTTGGCGACCGCATCGGTCAGCGCGAGCACCGCCATCGCGATACCGACCGACATTTCACCCATCGCCTGGCCCACGACCTGGGCGACGGTGTTGACCACTTCATCATTCTTGTCCATGTGCATGCTCCCGATCGGCCGGACGGCCGCGGAGCGAGCCTACACATCCGCATGCTGCGGTGTCGTCATGGATGCGGCGCGCGCTCGAGGGCGAAGGCGTAGGGCGCGTCGAACCAGGGCGCATGCATGAGGCCGAGGACGGTCGTCTCGTCGATGCGGGCAAACACGTCGCGAATCGGCAAGTCCTCGTAGTCGAGCACGGCGGTCACGCGCCCGCGATGCTCGGCCGAGCGGACGCGCGCGTTCGGCCAGTGCGTGACAAGGCTCGCGCGCACGAGCGCGAACGCAACGCGCGCGCCCGGCCAACGGTGTGCGCGCAGGCGCACGGCGAGTCCGACGGGGAGCCGGCGCACGTCGAGCGCGACTTCCCCGCCGCGGCCGTCGGCAAACAGCAACGCGTGCGCTCGCCCGCCTGCGATGGCCTTGCCACGCCAACCGAAGCGCTCGAGCAGGCCGTCGAGCGGATGCCGACAGTGCAGCGGAATGCCGTGCCAGCGCCCGTGCAACTCGGCCGGAGCCACCGGCGCCAACGTGCCGAACCGCGCCTGCGCGTCGGCGCTCGTCGTGCCGGTTCGGCGCGCGGTTTCAAGCCATGCGCGGGCTTCGGACGGTGGACGGGGCTCGGACGCTTGCACCTGCGGGAGCATCGGCAATCGGCGCGGGCAGCACAAGGGCGGCCGCAGCCTGAGTGCGACCGCATTGCCCGCAGGCAACGCAGCATGAGCAGCCGGACGGTGCAGGCCAGCCGGTGTCGACGTGCGCATCACGGCGCGTGCGTGGAATAGTCGCGCCCATGAATGAGAACCCCACCATCGAAACCGCCGAATCGGTCATCGAGCACGCGCAGGCGATTGCGCGGCTCGACCCGACTCCAATCGGGGCCGACGCGTACGACGCGAGGGTCGCAGGCCACGTGCACGCAGCCCGCGTGCTCGCGGCGGCCTACGTGGACCCGACCCTCGACCGCGCGTTCCATCGCGCCTTACAGGCGGCCGCCGGCGCCTCGGACGGGGTGTACGTGCAGTTCGCCGACGGCGTCGCGCAGCTCATCGTGGACCCCCGCCACCAGGCAGCCCGGCAGCACCGCTTCGACCTGCTGAGCCCGGCGCAGGTGCAGCGACGCGGCGACGATCCCTACCTCGCCGACTGAGCCACCACTCACGCGACGGTGAGTCTGCCGAACGCCCGACAACGCGGCTGACGATTTGCAGCCACGGTGGTTGATGGTTCAGGCTTTACGGGGGTGCGTGCACGGTGCGCTCATCCGCGCTTCTTCACGCTCTGGCCCATGGGTTCGCTCACCCCCTCCTTCCAGCTCCACGACGTGCAAAGCGGCGACGCGCGCTTCTCGTCGGGTGCGCTCACGCTCGACACCCTGCGGGCGGTGCGCAACCTGAAATTTGCGCCCGAGGACCTCCAGCGCGTGCTCGCGACCGATCGCGACACCGTGCAGCGCGTGCTGCATCACGAGCAGGAAGTGCGCCCGGATTCCGACATGGGCGCGCACGCGCTGCGGCTCGTGCGCCTCAATCGCGCGCTCGGCGACGTGTTCGGGGCCCAGCACCGGGTGCAGGAGTGGCTGTCGACCTGGCACCCCGAGCTCGACGGCCGCCCGGGCGACCTGATCCACACGGCGGTCGGCCTTCAGCGCGTGCTCGCGCACATCGAGTCGCACGCCAAGGATTTCGCCTGGTAGTGCCGGCCGGGTAAGGCCTGCTCGGAGACGTTTGTGTGGCGAGGCTCAGCCCGGGCCGCAGCGATCGTGCACGATGCGCATGAGCCCGGCGATGTCGGCGGGCTTGTGGACCATGCCGCAGCCGAAGCGGCTGCGCAATGTCGCAGCTTCCTCATGGTCCGCCACGCCCGACACCACCGTTACCGATGCCGATGCGATATCTGGGTCGGCGTGCGCGCGCAGTCGCTCCAGGAATCCCCAGCCGTCCATGACCGGCATCATCAGGTCGAGCAGGATTACGCATGGCCGACCCATCACCGCGATCTTCTCGAGCCCCTCGGCGCCGTTCGCGGCAGTCTCGACGGCATAACCGTCGAGCTCGAACACGGCGCGGATCGTGTCACGAATGTCCGCGTCGTCTTCGATCACCAGCAGTGTGCGTCCGCTCATTCGATCACCTCGGGCGGCCGGCTCGGCAGCGTCACGCGGAACATGGTACCGGCGCCCGGCCTGGATTCGACTTCGATCGTGCCGTGCATTGCGTGCACGATCTGTCTGACCAACGCGAGGCCGAGGCCCACGCCGGGCACAGACTTGCGTTTGATCGGCTCGAGCTGCTCGAACGGCTCGAAGATGCGCTCCAGGTCGGCGGCGTCGATGCCGATGCCGGTGTCGCGCACTTCAACCGTATGGGTATGGTCGGCGCTGGAAACAGCGAGGGTGACGGTGCCCGCCTGCGTGAACTTCAGCGCGTTCGTGAGCAGGTTCGACAGCACGACGCCGAGCAGCCTGGGGTCGCTGTCGAGTGCGCGCAGCGGGCCCGGAGGCTCGAGCACCAGCTCAACGCCCGGCGGCACGGTTTCACTCTGCGCCTCGATCGCGTCGCGGGCGAGCGCGGCGAGGTCGACCCGCGTGCAGCGGATCTCCATCGCGCCACTTTCCACGCGCGTGTACTCGAGCAGCCCGTCGACAAGCGTGGTGAGGCGCTGCGAGCCCCGCAGCTGGCGGCTGATCGCGTCGCGGATCGGCACTGGCAGCGATTCCACCGGCTGCCGCGCCAGCAACTGCGCGTTGAGATGCAGCGTGGAGAGCGGGGCGCGCAGCTCGTGCGAGACAAGCGCGAGGAACGCGCCCTTGATCTCGTTCGCACGCTCGGCCTGCACACGCGCGGCATCGGCAGCCGACAGCGCGGCCCGGAGCGCGTGCGTCTTCGCCGCGACTTCGTGCGAGAGATCGCCGAGGTCGGTCGACAGGCTCTGCACACTGTCGCGGAGGATGTCGACCGCGCGCTTGGCGGCAATGAGGTTGCCGGTCCGCGCGAGCAGCTCCTGCGGCAGGAACGGCTTGGTCAGGTAATCCTGCGCGCCGGTGCTGAGCAGTTCGACGCGCAATGCATCGTCGGCGCGCGCGCTGAGCAGCAGGATCGGCGTCGCGTCGAACACCGACTCCTCGCGCAGCGCACGCACGAGCTCGTCGCCGCCCATGCGCGGCATCATCACGTCGGTGATCACGAGGTCCGGTCGCAGCGCGCGCGCGCGCTCGAGGCCGTCGTGCCCATCGACCGCGAGCGCGACGTTGTAGTGCTCGGTCAGCACGCCGGCGATGAAGGCGCGCAGCTCGGCGTTGTCCTCGACGAGCAGCACCTCAGGCCGGCCCGGCGCCGACGGCAGCGCCGCGTGGGAGCCAATGGCCGCGTCGGCCGAGAGCGCCTGTAGCGTGCCCGCGAGCGCGGGGGCCATCGTTTCGTCGCGGACGTGGGCCGACGCGGCGCCGGCCTCGGCCTCGGGCGCGATGCGCGGCCAGCTCGCGGCAAAGCGCGCGCCGCCGTCGGGCGCATCGGTGACGTGGATGTGGCCGCCGTGCAGATGGATGAACTCGCGCGCGATGTTGAGCCCGAGCCCGGTCCCGCCGTGCCGGCGCGTCGTGCCGCCTTCTGCCTGGCGGAAGCGCTCGAAGATCACCTCACGCTGCGAGGCCGGCACGCCGGGACCGCTGTCGTCGACGGCCATGTGCAGCGTGTCGCCGTCGCGTGTCAGGCGCGCACGCACGATGCCCCCGTCAGGCGTGAACTTGAACGCATTCGAGAGCAGGTTTACGAGCACGCGCTCGAGCTTGTCGGGGTCGATGCGCGTGTCGAGACGGTCGGGGACGTCGACCGTGAACTCGATGCCGCGCTGCTGCGCAAGCGAGCCAAAATGCGCGCAGATGCGACGGAACCAGCCGGCAAGTTCGATATCGTGCGCGTCGAGATGGCCTTGGCCGAAGTCGATCTTCGCCAGGTCAAGCAGGTCGTTGACGTGCTTGAGCAGCACCTGCCCGTTCGCGCGGATGTCGGCGATGCTGCGGCGCTCCGCCTCGCCGAGCGCGCTGCGCGTCAGCAGCTGCTCGGCGGGGCCGAGGATCAGCATCAGCGGTGTGCGCAGCTCATGGCTCACGTTCGCGAAGAACTGATTCTTGAGCTCGTCGAGCTCGCGCACCTTCGCGACCATCGCCTCGAGCTCGGCATTGGTGCTCTCCAGTCGGACTCGGCGTTCCTCCGACAGCCGCGCCGCGTGCACGACGGCCTCGATCTGCGGGCGCACGTAGAACAGCCCGATTGCAGTCGCTACGGATGCCGCGGCGGTGGCCGCCTTGAGCAGGCCCGAGGCGACATAGTCCGCGTTCCAGACGTTCCAGATCGCCATGTAATGCGTGGCACCGCACAGGGCAATGAACAGCCCGAACGCGATGAACACCGGACTGAACGGGAGGCGAATGCGTCGCACCAGCAGCCACAGGATCAGCGAGATGCTCACGTACGCGGTGCCGATCAGCAGGTCCGAGCCCACGTGCAGCCACAGCAGCCACGGAATCCACAAATAGCAGTGCCCGTGCGGCATGAAATACAAGCTCTTTTCGAGCATGTCCTGCCACCAGTTGGGCATGGGTGTCTCCTGCGTTGAACAGCCGCTGACACGGCATCGTCCGAGCGTAATCGAGATGAACGCGAGTGCGGTGTGCAGTTCCCGGCGGCACGTGCCGGGCCGTCAGCTGTATTCAGGGCTTGCGGGCGTCACCGCTTCGCTCTGCCACACTCACCCACCCGCTCCTGCGCCGGCCCGAACCCATGCCGCTGCCCTTACCCGCCACTGTCCTCGTCGTCGGCGCCGGCGATCTCGGCCTGCGTCTGACGCAGCGCCGCGCGGTGCGCGGCGACACGGTTCTGGCGGTGCGCCGGCGTGCGCAGCTCGCGGACGGACTGGGCCCGCTCGTGCACGCGCTCGGCGCCGACGTTGTGTCCGGTAACGGGATGGCCGCGCTGCCGCGCCGTGTCGACGCACTCGTGTTCTGCGCGGCGCCGGACCGCCGCGACGAAGCGGCCTATCGCGCCCTGTTCGTCGACGGCCTCTCGCGCGTGCTCGATGCGGTGCAGGCGCCGCGCATCGTGTTCGTCTCATCGACCTCGGTGTACGGCCAGGACGCGGGCGAACGGGTCGACGAGCGCACGATGCCGCAGCCGGCGGCGTTCAATGGCCGCGTGCTGCTGGAGGCCGAAGCCCGCGTGCACGCCGCCGGCGGCCGCGCGCTGCGCCTCAGCGGGCTCTACGGCCCGGGCCGGACGATGCTGCTGCGCCGCGCGCGCGACGGCGTACCCGGACGGGCGCACTGGACCAACCGCATCCACATCGACGACGCGGCGGCTGCGCTCGACACGCTGCTCGATGAACACGCATCCGAGCCCGTGTACTGCGGCACCGACGACATGCCCGCGCTGGAGCGCGACGTGCTGGGGTGGCTGCGCGACCGCGAGGGGCTGCCGCCGGTGCCGGCGCTCGAGGGCGCCGAAACCGGCCGGCGTGTGATGAATGCGCGCCTGCGCGGCATCGGCTGGACGCCGCAGCACCCGGACTGGCGCAGCGGCTACGCGGCGCTGCTCACCGACCGGAGTTGATGCAACCCCGCGGAGTCAGCAGTTCGCATGCACGCCGACCGTGCAGCGCTGCGTCTCCGGTCATCCGGCGCGCACATGCTCGACCGCGATGCCGATGCCCACGAGGATGAGGATCAGACCGCCGAGCACTTCCGCGCGCTTGCCCGCGAGCACGCCCAGAGCGCGCCCGACGAGCACGCCGAAAGTCACCATCACGAAGGTGCAGGCGCCGATCACCGCGGCGGCGACGCCAATCGGCACATCCACGAACGCAAGCCCCACGCCGACTGCGAACGCATCGATGCTGGTGGCCAGGCCCGTCAGCGGCACACGCCACCAAGCCGGCGACGCCGGCGCAGCGGTCTCGTCCACGGGTGCGAGGCCCGCGCGAATCATGTGCACGCCCAGCCCGGTCAACAGCACTAGCGCGATCCAGTGGTCCCAGGCCTCGACATGCCCCTGCGCGACCTGCCCGAGCCAGCCGCCGAGCAGCGGCGTGATCGCCTCGATGACGCCGAAGACCAGTCCGATGCGCAGGGCATCGATCAAGCGCGGTCGCGTCATCGCGGCGCCCTTGCCGACGGCGGCGGCGAACGCGTCGGCCGACATCGCCAGTCCGATGAAAAGGAGCGAGTACCAGCTCAAGCGCGGCCCGACGGCAGTGAAGCGACGCACAGGGTACTGGCCGCGCGGCTGCCCTGTCGCGACTCAGGCCAGCCGTGCGCCGCGCTCGCGCAGCAGCTCGCGCAGCACCCGGCGGTGACAGCGGGTCTCGTCTTCGCAGTAGCAGCCCACCGAAAAGTCGCCGGTGTGCGACAGCGCGGCGAGGGTCGTCAGCGCATGGGCAGCATCGCCGCGCGCCATCTCCCGCCGGTAACGGGCTTCGAACGCGCGCCAGTCGGCCGGGGTGCGCGCGGCCAGCCCGAGCTTCACGGCATCCGGCGAGGGGGCGAGCAGCGGCAGCCAGGTGTCGTAGTAATCGCGCGCGGCAAATTCTTCGCGCCGCACGCCGCGCGGCGGCCGACGCACCGTGCCGATGCGCACGCCCTCTCCGAGAATTCGCGGCGACCCGAGGCGGACGACGCGCACGACCACCGCGTCAGCTGCCTTCGTGCGCAGTGCGCGACGGCTCGATCTCGTCCCAGTCGTGGCCCATCGCGTTCGCGAACGCCCGCGCGCGGCGTCGCCACGGGGTGGACAGCTCGCGATAGCGGCGCAGGACCTCGTCGTGGTCGCGATCGGGCGCAATGCCGAAGCGGGCCAGGCACGACAGCGCCGCGGCGAAACGCACACGTGCCTCGGCCTCGTCCGCCGGCTCATCCCGATCGGGGTCGTCGCCCGGCAGCGCCGACGCGGTCTGTTTGAGCAGATCGGTGGCACCGCTGTACATCAGGACCACCGGCGCGGCGCGCGAGAGCGGCTCTCCGGCCACGCCGCTGCGCATCAACGTCACCGGCTCGATCGCGAGCAGCGCGATGCGCGCGAGCGCATAACGCCGGTCGGGCCAGCGGAAGTAATGCAGCACCGGATAGGCATGGTGCGACTCGAGCAGGTCGAGCAGGCCCAGACCGATCGCGGTGAGATCGCCGACGCGATCGGGCAGGCGGCCGTCGCCTGCGAGGTGTTCGAGCAGCTCGAGCGGATCGCCGCTTGCGCCCGACAGATGATGCAGCCCCTGCGCGAGCGCATTGCGGCGCTCGAGCGCGCCGTACACCGACATGAAATACGTGAGCGTCAGCGTCAGCACTGAAAACCCCACGAGCGCGGCGCCGACCATGACCGCGCGCGTGAAATCAGTGCGCGGCACGAGGTCGCCGGTGCCGAGTGTGGTGAGCGAATAGCCCGCAAAGTACAGCGCCGCATTGAAGTCGGTCGGCGTGGCGCCCTGCCCCGCCTGCACGCCCTCGCCCATCGACGGCCACACCAGCAGGGCGGTGCCGGTCACCAGCAGCGTGAACCACAGGCAGGCGGTCTGCACGAGCATGAGCGGCCCGCCGAGCGCGAGGAGCTTGTCGCGCCTATGGCCCCTGCGGCCCGACACGAGAATCAAAGCCCGCCAGGTCCACCGATTCAGGCGCGGCGTCAGCACGCCAGCGCCCGCACGCGCATAGAGCACGGTGAAGAAGACGTCCGCGAGTGCGAGCGCCACGAGCGCCGCCCCCGCCATGCGCAGCGCCAGGTCCATCGGCGCATTGTCCGCACCGTGCGTCAACGCCACGGCAGCGTCGGACACATGCGGGGTTGGCCGGCACTTGAACGCAGACGGCGTGCCGTCACGCGACCCCGATGCATCGCTAACACCGGCGCTGCCAACGTCGACGCGCACCCCAATGGAAACCCTGCAATGAGCCGCACGCCCGACGATGAACGTTCCAACCCGATCAAACGCGCGTTCGCCAAGTTCCTCGAGCGCGGCGACGTGAGCAAGCCGAAGACTCCGGCCGCAACCCCGCAGCCCACTCAGACGACGGCTGCGCGTCCCGCGCCGCAGGTGCAGACCGCGCGCCCCGATTCGGGGCCGACGGCGGCGCCACGTGCAAACGGCGCAACGTCCACGCCGGTCACCCGGAGCGCGGCGTCTGGCACGTTGGCCGGCGGCGCGACGCAAGGCGCGACCCACAACACGACGACCGGCACGCAGCCGCCGACGACTGGAGCGCTGAGGCAGCGCACCTACACTGTGCAGAAGGGCGATTCGCTGTCGAAGATCGCGCAGCAGGTGTATGGCCGCGCGGACCGCTGGCATGCGATCTTCGATGCCAACCGCGATCAGATCGAGGACCCGGACATGATTCACCCCGGCCAGGTGCTCGTGCTACCGAATGCCCCAAAGCTGCACTGATCCAAGCTTGTCTGACTCGGATAGATGCTGCAGCGGCACCGTCCTGCGGTGCCGCTGCAGCGTCATGTCGACACGCGTGGCGCACGCAACGTGAGGCCACCTTTGGTCTGCTCAGTCACCCGCTACACGCTCGCGCTTGAGCGCCGCATGACATGCGGCGCACACCGCCGTTGCTAACGTCGCCCGCATGCTGAGCGCGTCGATCGACAGGCTCGTGCCGTTCGACGGCCGGCCCTATGCACACGCGGCGGTCGCGCTCGTCGTGCTCGCGCTCGTGGCGTGGGCCACCAACTGGCTGATGCGCCACGTGCTGCTGCGTGTGCTCGGCCGCGTGCTGCAACGGCTCACGGGCGGCGGCCGGGAAGCGCTGCACGATCACGGCGTGCTGCGACGGCTCGCGAACATCGTGCCCGCCGTGGTCGTCTGGGCAAGCGTGCAATACATGCCCGATCTCGCGCCTGAAGTGCGCGTCGTCGTCGGCAACGTCGCACTCGCGTTTCTGGCGGTGGCCATCGCGCTCGCGCTGAGCCACCTGCTCGACGCCGTCAACGACTGGTACCTGCGCACGCGCGACCGCGCGCACGAACGGCCCATTAAGGGCTACGTGCAGATGGCGAAGATCGTCGTGTTCGCGATCGCCGCCGTCGTGGCCGTCGCCACGCTCGTGGACCGCTCCCCGTGGCTGCTGCTGTCGGGCTTCGGCGCACTGAGCGCGGTGCTGCTGCTCGTGTTCAAGGACTCGATCCTCTCGCTCGTGGCAAGCATCCAGCTCAGCACGAACGACATGGTGCGCGTCGGCGATTGGATCGAGATGCCCGCGCTCGACGCGAACGGCCACGTCATCGACATGGCGCTCAACACGGTCAAGGTGCAGAACTGGGACAAGACGATCACGACGATCCCGACCTACCGCCTGATGAGCGAGAGTTTCCGTAACTGGCGCGGCATGCAGGAATCGGGGGCGCGGCGCATCAAGCGTGCGCTGCTGATCGACCAGAGTTCGGTGCGGTTTCTCGACGCGTCCGAGCGCGACGCGCTGCGCGCTATCTCGCTCATCGACGACTACCTCGAGCGCAAGTGCGAGGAACTCGCCGAGCACAATGAGCGCCTCGAGGCGGCCGGCCGGCACCCGGTCAACACGCGCCGCGTGACCAACCTCGGCACGTTCCGCGCGTACGCCTGCGCGTATTTGCGCGCGCATCCGCGCGTCGACCACGACCTGATGTGCATGATGCGGCAGCTCGAACCGGGCCCGACCGGGCTGCCGCTCGAGGTGTACTGCTTCACGGTCGACACCGGCCTGGCCGACTTCGAGGCCACGCAGGCCGACATCTTCGATCACCTGCTCGCGGTGCTGCCCGCGTTTGATCTCCGCCTGTACCAGCAGCCCGGTGGTGCGGACGTGGCCGCGTTCCTCGAAGGCCGCGGGGCGCGCGTCGGCGAGGCCTGAGCGCGCGTCATGCGACCGGCTGCGCGGCCGGCATGGCGGTGTCGACCTCAACCACGTGCACGGGCACCTGCACGGTGAAGCACGCGCCGCGGCCCAAGCCGTCGCTCGCGGCCGTCACGCGGCCGCGGTGCAGCTCCACGAGGTGGCGCACGAGCGCAAGCCCGACGCCGAGCCCGCCTTCGCGGTGCGTCGGCGCGGTGTCGGCCTGGGCGAACAGTTCGAACACGCGCGGGAGCATCGCCGGGTCGATGCCGATGCCGTCGTCGCGCACCGCGAGCACCGCGTGCCCGTCGACCGTATCGAGCGACACCGAGAGCGCGCCGCCCTCGGCCGTGTAACGCGCCGCGTTTGCAAGCAGGTTCGCGATGACCTGCGTGAGCCGCGCGGCATCGCCCCATACCGGCACGACAGAAGCAGGCAGGTGGGTGTCGAGGCGGTGCCGCTTGCGTTCGATGAGCGGCGCGATCTCTTCGATCGCCCCCTGCACCACCGCGCGCAGGTCGAGCTTCGCGCAGACGAGCTGCAGGCTGCCGCGGCTGGCACGCGCGACATCGACGAGGTCGTCGACGATGCGCGCGAGCTGGGCGGTTTGGCGATGAATCACGTCGCCCAGCTGGCGACCGCGCTCGCCGTCTCCACCGCCGGCGCGCAGCACCGCCGCGGCGTGCGCGATCGGCGCGAGCGGGTTGCGCAATTCGTGCGCCAGCATCGCGAGGAAGCGGTCCTTCTCGCGCGCCTCCTCCTGCAATGCGTGCACCGCACGCTCGCGCTCGGTGACGTCGGCGCCCTGCACGAAGATGCGCGCGACCTCGCCACTCGTCCCGTCGACGATCGGCTGGAACACCAGGTCGACATAGCGCTCGGCGACTGCCCCGTTCGCGTCGATAACCTGCGCCGGCATCGCGCGTCCGACGAACGCGCGGCCCGTCGTACGAACCTGGTCGAGCAACTCGAGGTAGCGCCGGCCGTCGATGCGCGGCAGCGCGCGGCGCAGCGAGCGGCCCACAAGCCCGCCGCGCCCCACGAGCGATTCGTATGCGCGATTCGCAAGCTCGTACACGTAATCCGGCCCACGCAGCACCGCCATGAAACCGGGCGCTTCGTCGAAGAGCTGGCGCAGCGAATCCAGCTCGCGCCGGTGCATGAGTTCGGCGATCACGCGCTCGGTCGTGTTCACGGTCAGGCACTGCATGCCGCTGATGCCGCCGTCGCCGTCATGCAGCGGCGAGCACGCGATCGTGTGGCAGTGCTGCGTCGCGGCGCCGTGGGTTTCGCGCCGCAGCGGCATGAACCCGCGGAACGCGGGTCGACCCGTGAGTGCGGACGCCGCGTCCGGGCGCACGTTGTCCCAGGACTCGGGCCCGACCTGTGGCAGCGGCCGATCGAGCGCCGCCGGATGGCCGCCGTCCATCATGTCCGCGCAGGCGTCGTTGTAGAGCAGGCACAACGACGGCCCCCACGAGATCGAACGCGGCTCACGCGGGGCGAGCACTCCCGGCACCGCGCTGCGAACCGCCAAAGAGCGAGCACCGGGCCGGGCGATCGGCGTCGTTTCCCAGGAATGCGACTGCATGCGTGCGCTCATCGCGGTGGTCACGTCGAACAACGCGGCCGTGCTCATCGCGGCTCCTTCGCGCCGCAGTGATGGCGCTCATGGTGCTCGAGCGTACCGCCGATCGCGGGCCGATGCCCGCGTTGCGCATGTCCACTCTTTGAAACATGCACGCCGCGGGCCCGCGTTTGCGCCCGGCCTTCCGGAAAAAAGGGCTGTTCCGCCGCTTACAAGGCATCCCCGACACACGTGCGTCGATGTCGATCCGGCCCGTTCGATGCCGACGCATCATCGACGGGGTCGACGTGGCTCAATAACTTGCCTGCCAGATCGGCACGTCGAGCGCTGATCCGAGTTGCTTGGCCGCGTCGAGCACCGCATCGCCGTGGCCGTGATCGAGCACGTTCACGCGCGATCCGTCGGCGAATACGAGGTTGAGCTCGTGACTCGTGAAGCTCCCCGCGCCGCCACTGCTCGAACTCGAACGAATGCGCTCCTGCAGCACCTGCAGCGCATGGATCGACGCCAGCGGGCCCTGCACGTCGCGCGGCCCGCCACGGCTTCGGTGCGTCTTGCCGCGAAAGTACACGCCGGCGCGGAGGTCGAACGTCAGCGGCGCCTCGCGCTTGAGCAGGAAGAGGCCGGCAAAGACGAACAGGCTGCCGACCGCGGCGAACAGCAGGCCGCCGAACTGCCCGTCGAGAAACAGGATCGACAGGCCGATCAGCACGAACAGCGCGCCGAAGCCCGCGAACGCACCTGCGAACGCCATGCCGCCGGCCGAGTGCTTAACGCACAGCGCGCCCGGCGTCGCGACCAGCTCGTGCGTCTTGAAGTTCGCGCCGCCGGGCTTGGTTGGATCCCAGCTCGTTTTCTGTGCCACCGGATCGTCGGTGTCCGCAAGCTTGAGCTCCATGCGGTTGAGCCGGATGGTTGCGACGGCGGACATGTGGCGCTCCCTGTTGGCCCTGGTCGAGGCAGGCCAGCATCGTCGACGAGGCCGACCTGGCGCCAAAGGGTGTCTCGTCGCGCGCCTTCGTTGAGCCGTAGGACCGCCGTCTCGCGACTCGCTCGGTACGCCGCGCTGACGCGCCGCTCGCCCTGCGCTAACGCTCGATGCGGGAGGCTGGTCCCGTGCCGCCGCCACCGGTGGCCATGCAACAGGAGATCGTCATGAGCAAGAAGAAGAACCTCGACCCGAACAATCCGCAGCTGAGCCAGGCCGTTAACCAGGGCCGCATCAACACGCAGACGCAGCGGGACGCGCAGAAGGCGTACAAGGACAACTTCAGCGACCAGTCCGAAGGCGCGAAGAGCGAAGGCCAGCCGACCGCGATGCACGGGCAGGGCGCCGGCTTCAGCCGCAACAAGCAGTAACAGGCGACCGCGCCACGCCGCCCAGTCGCGGCGTGGCCGCCGCACTCTGCTTGGTGCATGAAGCGCGCCTACACCGGCCCGCGCGCACACTCCAACGGGCCGGTCCGTCGGACTGCCCCATCCCCAGGTGACCCATGCCCCTGATGCGCAAACTCGTCAAACTTGCCGTTGGTTACGCGGTGACCAAGGCACTCGCCAAGCACGGCGGCCCGAAGGGCCTGCTCGACAGCGTCCTCAACTCCGCCAGCCGCGCGGGCAATCGCGACGATCGCATGCATCGCGGTGGCTACCGTGCGCCGGGGTCCAAGCGCGGCGACGGGCGACGCTGATCGCGGGCTCGTGCGCGCCGCGTTGAAGCAACGCGTCCGCGCGGTCATGAGTTAATCGTGAGCGGCCCGGTTGATGCCCGTCGATCGTAATCGACACGCGATCTCGCCAGTCAATCTCGGCGCGGCCGCTAAACAAGATCGTTGCCGGCGCACCCCGGACGAACGAAATAGAAAAAAGCCGCCGGTCACCCGGCGGCTTTTCGCGTCGTGCAGCCGCGTGTTTTGCTTACTGCACCGGCGCCGGCTCCTCGTGCGCCGCGTCGTTGGCTTCCTGCGCGGCGTCCTTCGCCTCTTCGGCGGCTTCGGCGGCCTGCTCGGCGGCGTCGCCGAGGTCGTCGCGCGGCAGACCGTCGACGCCAGCGGACGCCTGGGTCTGGGCGGCAGCATCGGCGGCGGCAGCGGCGGCCTCCGCGGCAGCTTGGGCGGTGTCCGCGGCAGCGGCATCGCCCGTGGCGGCGGCGCTGCTTGCGGCTTCCTGCGCCTCGCCTGCGGCTTCTGCGGCTTCGGCCGCGGCGTCGTTGCCTGCGTTGTTGCAGGCGCCGAGCGTCAGACCCAGCGCGAGGGCGAGCAATACGGGACGGATGTTCATGGCGGGTCCTTGAATGGTTCGCGCGCTCGATGCACGCGAGCGTAAGGATCGCGACCCGCCGTAAAGGTCGTGCGAAGGTCGAGCCAGCCGCTCGAATATCAGCGTGGCGGAGGTGCGTCCGACCCGCGGAACGGGCGACGCAAGCGGTCCATCAGCGAGGGCCGCGCACGGCGACGGCCGGTGGCGGACCGGCCCTCCGAGGAGGCGATGTGCCCCAGCCGCTCGTCGAGTTCGACGATCAGCGTGTCCATCACGGCGTTCGGATCGCTCGCCGGATCACGTGCGATCGCCTCGAACGCCATCGCAGTGAATTCGGACTGCACTTCGAGCGGCAGTTGAAGCCGTCGCGCCTGGTACCACTGCTCGAGGCGCAGGTCGACAATGCGTGCGCGTTCGGCGAGTTCACGGGGGTCGGACATCGACATCGGCAGGTCCGTGCGGGGAGGCCTTACCGTGCCGCGGATCGAATTAGGCGGCCGTGATGGGCGGGCTCGATACGCTTGAGTGGCCGCGGCGTGTCGGCGCTTCACGGTGGCGCCGACGACTCGGGCTCGAACGCCGAGAGGATCGGACACGGCCCCGCGCCTTCGCCGGTGCACCGGCGCGCCAGCCGCTGCAGGCCGTCACGGGCGCGCGTGAGCTCGGCGATCTTCGCGTCGAGCGCGGCGATGCGTTCGACAGCCAGCGCATGCGCGGGCGCGCGGTCCTCGGCCCGGTCGAGCTGCATCAGCGCATCGATCTGCTCCAGCGTGAAGCCGGCCGCCTGGGCGGCGCGGATAAAGCGCAGACGGCGGACGTCGTCCTCGCCGTAGCGGCGCGTGGCCGGCGCACGCCCGGCGCCGCGCGCGGGCACAGCAAGCAGGCCGCGACGCTGGTAATACCGCACCGTTTCCACGCCGACGCCGCCTGTCCGCGCCAGCCCCGCGATCGTCAGTTCACCCATCGCTTGACTCCGTACTCAGGTACGGACTGTAGCCTGCATGCACTGCCTTCAGGAGTCCTGCCATGAACGCCTCGGCCGACCGCCGCGCCACGCTCCACCGCATGGTCATGCCCAAGCACGTCTGCCCATTCGGGCTCAAGGCGCTCGCGCTGCTGCGCCGTCGTGGCTATACAGTCGAAGACCGCTGGCTCACCACGCGCGAGCAGACCGATGCGTTCAAGGCCGAGCATGGGGTGGCCACGACGCCGCAGGTGTTCATCGAGGGTGCGCGCATCGGAGGCTACGACGATCTTCGACGCCATTTCGGCCTGCGCGTGCGCGACCCGAAGGCGACGAGCTACCTGCCCGTGATCGCGGTGTTTGCGATGACCGCCCTCATGGCCGGCGCGGTGAGCCAAGCCGTGTTCGAAACGCCGTTCACGGTGCGCGCGGTCGAGTGGTTTATCGGCCTATCGATGTGCGTGCTCGCCTTGCTCAAGCTGCAGGACGTGGAACGCTTCTCGAGCATGTTCCTCGGCTACGACCTGCTTGCAAAACGCTGGCTGCCGTATGCCTACCTGTATCCGTTCCTCGAGGGCGCAGCGGGCGTGCTCATGGTGGCCGGCGCACTGCACGCGCTGTCGATCCCGATCGCGCTGTTCATCGGCGGCATCGGCGCGGCGTCGGTGTTCAAGGCGGTCTACATCGACAAGCGCGAGATCAAGTGCGCCTGCGTTGGCGGCGACAGCCGCGTGCCGCTCGGGCCAGTGTCGCTCACCGAGAACCTGATGATGGTCGGCATGGCGCTGTGGATGGCCGCGCGCGCCGTGTAACGCAGGCCACCGCGACGCACGCGGGTGTGTCCCGCGGCGTCGGCGGCGTCATGGACCGCGCCGAGCGCGCATGCGCCGACGCAACACGAGCCACCACCCGCCGCCGACGATCACGAGCAGCAGCGGGATCGCGCCGGGCTCGCTCTCGACGACGATCATCATCGCCATCAGCGCCGCTCCCAGGACGAACAGCGCGGTGGCCACCGCACGTTGTCTTTTCATCGACGCTCCCATCCGCGCCGTTATCCGCCGGAGCCCTGGACGCCGCGCGGCGCGGCCTCGGCGCGTGCCGCGAGCGCGAACAGCGCCGCAGACAGCAGCCACGGGGCCAGAAAGAACAGCGTGACGCCGGCGAGTTCCGTCAGCGACGTGGCGGGCTCGACGAGGCCGCGCATCACCGCGACGAACGGCACCAGCACCTGCACGGCCGCCATCGCCAACAGCGTGCGCACGAGGCCGCGCGCGCGCAAACGCGCGAGTGCGGCACCGACGAGGCCGGTCAACAGAACGCCCGCGTACATCAGGTTCGCGGGGTTGTCCTCGCTGCCAATCGCACCGACTGCGAGGTTGATCCACACAATCAGAAACGCACCGCCGATTGCGACCGCGGCGCCTGCGCGATAGGCCGGGTGCGGCGACATCCGCGCACCCAGCTCCACCGCGCCGCCGGCCGCGCCGAGCAACACGCCCATCACGATGAAATCGCTCGCGGTCCAGTTCACGCCGGGCACGCCGAACTGCATCGCAATCAGCGGCCACGCGAGAAACGCCGCCGCACCGCCCCACATCAACTTGCGCCAGCCGCTGCTGCGCCAGTCACCCGCCCATCCGAAACCGCTCGTCATGGTCTTGTCTCCTGTCTCGTGGACCGGCCGTGCATGGCCCGCCCCAGGCCACACCTTCGCGCCGGTGCGTGAGCGCTCGACGTGCGCAGTGTGAAGCGGAGACGAAGTCGGGGTGACCCATTGCGCCGTGGACGTTGAGTTCACCGCGAACAGCCTTATCTAACAGGCTCACGGCCACAGCCCGAGGCGTCGATGACTTCCTACAGCAAGAGCGCGGACGCGATCGCCCGTCTCACTCCGCAGCAGTACCACGTGACGCAGGAAAGCGGCACCGAAGCGCCCGGCAGCGGCGAGCACCTGCACAACAAGCAGCCCGGCATCTACGTCGACATCGTGTCGGGCGAGCCGCTGTTCGCATCGAGCGACAAGTACGAATCGGGTTGTGGCTGGCCGAGCTTCACTAAGCCGATCGAACCCGCGCACGTGAAAGAGCTCAACGACACGACGTACGGCATGCGTCGCATCGAAGTGCGCTCGGCGCACGGCGACAGCCACCTCGGCCATGTCTTCCCCGACGGCCCGCGCGATCGCGGCGGCCTGCGCTACTGCATCAACTCCGCATCGCTTCGCTTCGTCCACCGCAACGATATGGAGGCGCAGGGCTACGGCGCCTATCTCGACCAGGTGGAGGACGTGAAATGAGCACCGAACGCGCAGTGCTCGCCGGCGGCTGCTTCTGGGGCATGCAGGACCTGATCCGGAAGATGGACGGCGTGGTGTCCACGCGCGTGGGCTACAGCGGGGGCGACGTGCCGAATGCGACCTACCGCAACCACGGCACGCATGCCGAAGCGATCGAGATCGTCTTCGACCCCGAGAAGATCAGCTATCGCACGCTGCTCGAGTTCTTCTTCCAGATCCACGACCCGACGACGCCGAATCGCCAAGGCAACGACCGCGGCCTGTCGTACCGCTCGGCGATCTACTTCGCAAACGACGAGCAAAAGCGCATTGCCGAAGACACGATTGCCGATGTCGAAGCCTCGGGCCTGTGGCCCGGAAAAGTGGTGACGGAGCTCGCGCCGGTGGGCGAGTTCTGGGAAGCCGAGCCCGAGCACCAGGATTACCTCGAGCGCATTCCGAATGGCTACACCTGCCACTTCGTGCGCCCCGGCTGGGTGTTGCCGAAACGCCAGGCCGATTGATCGCAGCTGCAACAGCGCGCGCTCGAATCCGCGGACCATGAATCCGCGGGTCAACTGCGCGCGGGTTCGGCCTGTCACGGGCGCATCGAGCGCCGGAGCGGCGCGGTCTCTCCAGTGGTTCGAGCGCAGCCATGATCGGCGCCTGCGTCCTCCGTGTATCGAGTGAAAGGGCGGTCAGTGCGCCTTTGGTAAAATAGCCGCGCCTTCCGAACGCCCATGGCGTCGCCGCGCATGTCGCGGCATCACCCGGCCGCTCCCGCATTCGATCGCACGCGCGGTGGCCGGGAGCCCGCGTGGCCTGCAGGTCCCGAGCCCTGGGCGTGATCGCCCATGCCAACCGCCGCCGCGGCGGTACCCTGCCCACGCTCCGCGCGGCCCCTGCGGGCCGCCCCGTTCGACTGGCCGATTTAACGGCCGGTCGCCTCGATCGCGCCGCTGCGCGATCGCATCGACAGGAGTCCTGCATGAGTCTGAGCCCCCGCCCACCTGCCCCGCGCGCGCGTCGTGCGCCGGATCTGTCCCGTGAGCTGACCAGTGAGCGCATCGCCGACCACCTTGCCGAGTTCCGGCGCGAGGGCGGCCGGATCGAGCGCATCGGCACCACACGCGTGCTGACGCGCATCGACGAAACCACGACCGACGTGCCGCGCCCGGTGGCCGTGCCGACGCGAACGCGCGCTTGATCCAAAGTCCGGGGCGGCGCCTGGTGCGCCGCCCTATACTTCGGTCGGATTTAACCCGCTCTTAACGCGCCGGCCGCTGCAATATCGGGCTGCCCGGGCTTGGCTTTTGGCCGACCGCAGTTCGAGGATCGATGGACACACTCAAGCGTTTCAACGTGACGTCCCGAGGGGACGGGCAACCAACGTATGTCTTCGGTCATGGCTTTGGATGTGACCAGTCGATGTGGCGGCTCGTCGCACCTCGTTATGCCGAACGCGCGCGCGTCGTGTGCTACGACCTCGCCGGCAACGGGCAATCCGACCTCGCTGCCTACGACCTGACGCGCCACGGCCGCCTCGAGGGCCACGCTGACGATTTGATCGAGATCCTGCATGCGATCGGCGGCGGCCCGGTGGTGTTCGTCGGCCATTCGGTCAGCGCCATGATCGGGCTGCTGGCCGGTGTGCGCGCGCCGGAGTTGTTCGAATCGCAGATCTGGCTCGGGCCGTCGCCGTGTTACGTCAACGACGGCGACTACGTCGGTGGCTTCACCCGCAGCGACATCGACTCGCTGCTCGACACGCTCGACAGCAATTACCTCGGATGGTCCAGCACGATGGCCCCGGTCATCATGGGTGCGCCGGACCAGCCGCATCTGGCGACCGAACTGACGAACAGCTTCTGTCGCACCGATCCCGATATCGCCAAGCACTTCGCGCGCGTCACGTTCCTGTCGGACAACCGCGCGGACGTCGCGCAGCTGCAAGTGCCCACGCTTGTCCTGCAATGCAGCGACGACCTCATCGCGCCGCGGTCGGTCGGGGAGTTCCTGGCCCGGTCGCTGCCGCGCGGCACGCTGCGCGTGATCAATAACGTCGGCCACTGCCCCCACCTGAGCGCTCCGTGCGAAAGCATGGCGGCGATGGACGAATTCCTCGCATCGCATGCGGAATCCCGTGTCTGCGCATGACGTCGACGCACCCGGCGACGCACCGTACGACGATGCGCCCTGCGGCCTGCTGCGCACCGGGCATGACGGCCTGATCCATCGCGCCAACGGCACCTTCTGCCGCTGGGTCGGCATGAGCGAGAACGAGCTGGTAGGGCGCCGCCGGTTCCAGGACCTGCTCACGGTCGGCGGCCGGATCTTCCACCAGACCCATTTCGGCCCGCTGCTGCAGATGCAGGGCTCGGTGTCGGAAGTGAAGCTGGACCTGCAGGTCGCCGACGGCGGCACGATCCCGATCATGGTGAACGCCGCGCGACACGGGCGCGGCGACGCGGTCGTGCACACGATCGCGGTGTTCGTTGCGAAGGAGCGCCATGCGTACGAGCGCGAACTCATGCGCTCGCGACGCCACGCCGAGGAGCTTGCCGAACGCCAGCGGGCGATCCAGAGCGAGCTGCGCGAAACCGACCGGCGCAAGGACGAGTTTCTCGCGATGCTCGCGCACGAGCTGCGCAACCCACTCGCGCCAATCGCCATGTCCGCGCAGCTGCTGAAGGCGGTGTCGCACGATCCCCAGCGCGTGCATCAGGTCGGCGAAGTGATCGAACGCCAGATCAATCACCTCACTCACCTCGTGGACGATCTGCTAGATGTCTCGCGCGTCACGCGTGGTCTGATCCAGCTCGACCTCGAGCCGGTGGAGCTCACGCGCGTGGTGACCGCGGCGGTCGAACAGGCGCGCCCGCTGCTCGACGCACGCGGCCACACCTTGACCGTGCACGCGCAGCCGGGCCACGTCGTGGAAGGCGACCGGACCCGGCTCGTGCAGATCGTCGTGAACCTGCTCAACAACGCCGCGAAGTACACGCCGCAGGGCGGGCGCGTGCAGGTGAGCCTGACGACCGAGGGCGACCGCGCGCGGCTCGACGTGATCGACACAGGGATCGGCATCGAGCCGACCCTGCTTCCGCACGTGTTCGACCTGTTCTCGCAGGCCGAACGCACGCCCGACCGCGCCCAGGGCGGGCTGGGAATCGGGCTCGCGCTCGTGCGCAGCCTGGTCGCTCTGCACAGCGGCACGGTCGAGGCGCACAGCGACGGCGCGCACCGCGGCTGCCGCTTCACCTTGCGCTTTCCGCTGACGCGCCAGCTGGACGACACCGGCGATCGCCACGTGCTCGGCTCGACACCTGGAGGCGCGCCGGCGCACGTGCTCATCGTCGACGACAACCACGACGCGGCCCACCTGCTGGCGGACGTGCTGCGCCTCGCCGGGCACTGCGTGGACACGGCGTTCTTCGCCCAGGACGCGATCGACCGGTTCCGCGACGGCGGCTATGCGCCGTCGGTCTGCATCCTCGATATCGGCCTGCCCGACATGACGGGCTACGAGCTTGCGGCGCGCATCCGCGAACGCTCGCCGGAACCGGCGCCGCTGCTGATCGCACTGACCGGGTATGGCCAGGCCCACGATCTGGTCCTGTCGAAAGCCGCCGGGTTTGCGCACCACCTCGTCAAGCCGGCCGATGCAGAGGCGCTGATCCGGCTGGTCGACGAGGCCGGGCGTGCCCGCTCGGTCGCGCGTGAGGGCCTGATTGCGTAGAGCCGCCGGGCGTCTGCGGCGGGATGCGTTCCGGCCCGGGGGTCAGGCACCTCGCGGCCGCGTGGACACTGCGCCGTCGCCGCACGTGAGCGTTCAAGCGGCGCCCTTCGCAATCGGCGGTGCTCGGCGGCCAGCCCTTAGCCGTTAGCCCTTAGCCCTTAGCCCTTAGCCGTCACCCGTCACCCGTCAGTCGTCAGTCGTCAGTCGTCAGTCGTCAGCGGCACTCTTGCCGATCGCACCGCAGGCGTGGATGCGGACCATCGGGATCACATCAACCGACGCCGTTGCGCAGCGTGCGCCTCCGCGCGCTCGAGCAGCGCGACGAGGTCGGCGCGGCTGATGTCAAACGCCTCGTCCACGTCTTCGAGTGCGCGGTCGATGTCGTCGGCCGTTACGCCGAACGGTTCCGGCGCGGCGGCCAGCGCGGCCCGATGCGGGTAGGAGTGGCCGGACACGCGGTGAAACAGCCAGCCCGCGCCGACGAGCACGAGGCAGTTCGCCGCCACGACCGCAGGAAACCACAGCCCGGACGCCGCGGCGCCGCCGGTGGCGACGAGCAGCGCCACTGCGCCGCCGGGCGGGTGCAGGCAGCGCAGCAGCGACATCACGGCGATCGCGCACGCGACCGCTGCGCCCGCCGCGAGTCGCTCATCGGGCACCAGCGCGCCGACAAGCAGCCCGACCACCGCCGACACCGTATTGCCCCCGATCACCGGCCACGGCTGCGCGAGCGGGCTCGACGGCACGGCGAACAGCAGCACGGCCGTCGCGCCCATCGGCACGGCGAGCACGAGGCCCGGCGTCGCCGACGTGACCGCTGCGGTCAGCGCGATGCCGAACAGCGCACCGAGGCAGGCGACGAGGCGGTCGCGCGCATTCGCCCCGGCGAGGATCGGCCGGAACAACAGGAACAGACGCGAGGGGACCACGGGATGCGCCGGTGCGGAGGGGCCGCCATGAAAGGCGGTCGCGTCGGCGCGGTCAAGCCGCCGCGGCACGGGCGCGGCGGATGCAATCTCGGCATGGACTGCCCGCGTCGGGCGGCGCGGTTTCAGCGCGGCGGCACGAAATCCACCGGCACGCGGACACGGCTCCGCACCGCGTTGCCGTGTTCGTACGCCGGCCTGAATTGCCACCAGTACGCGGTGGCCTGCGCGATCGCATCGAGCCCCGCATGCCCCGACGACGTCTCGACGTCGACCTGCGTGACGGCACCCTCGGCGTCGACGCTGAGGACGAGCACGACCGTGCCGCCCGCCCCGCTGCGGGCAAGCGCGGGCGGATAGGCAGGCGCGGGTTGGTTCACGCTGACCGGGTCGCCGTCGCCGGCGGCTCGCAACGGCGGCCGCGGCGCCGCGATGCGCTTGCCGTGGCGACGGGTCCATTCGCGGGCGAACGCGCCCTCGCCGAAGTCGAGCTCCACATAGCGGCGGTACATCGCGAACTTGCCCGGGTGCCCCTGGTGCCGCTCGGCATTGCGCATGTGCTCTTCGAGCACTTCGCGCATGTGCTGCGGATACTCCGATTCCTGCGCGCGAACAGAAAGCCCGGGCGCCAGTGCTGCGATCAGGAGCAGGAACGCAGGCGCATGCCTCATCGACATCGAAACTCCCGGATCAACGCATTCAACATGTGGATGCGCATCATGCGGCATGAAGCTCGGCGGCCCACAGCTCCGGCAAGGTGACGGCGCGCCCGTGCCTGCACCGGCGCCGGTCTGCAAACGTCGCGGCCGTCAGTAGGGCGCGCCGTCCTTATGCGTGAACCGCCACGCGCCGTGCTCGTAATGCGCGGCCAGGTCATCGTCGGGGTACTGCACTCGGTCGCCGGCGCTGCGATCACCGACTTCCAGGTACAGCACCGCCGTGGCGGTGTCGTTGACGAGGCAGTGCGCATCGCCCGAGCCGGCCCGGAAGCCCGCACACATGCCCGGCGCCAGAGGGGTTGGCCCGGCGTCGGTGTGCAGCGTCGGGTGGCCCTCGACGATGTAGACGAACTCGTCCTGCGCCGAGTGCGCGTGCCGCAGCGCCGACCGCGCGCCGGGCTCGAGCCGCGTGAGGTTCACGCCGAACGCCTGCAACCCGAAGCGGTCGCCGAGCACGCGTTTTTCGCGGCCGTGCATCAGCGACGCAAACGGCTCGGGGTACAGCGACGGGGTCGCACGCGGCGGCACGTCAGCGGTGGCGAGCGCGATGGGGAAAGAATCGGTCATGCGCGTGCTCCGGGTTGCGTCCGGCGTCGATCGCCGGACGCGCCGTTGACGATCATCAGCCCGCGTTTGCTGCCTCGCGCAGCGGCGCGCCGTTGTGGATGTAGCGCTCGAACACGTTCGCGAAATCGTGCGTGTGATGGCGCGCCTGCGTGGCGTGGTTGAGCGCCTCGAGGATCGCGTCGTAATGCGCGACGACGGCCTTCTCGTCCGCCACGTTGCCGAGCTTGAACATCCCGCCGAGCGCGTCGAGCGTGCGCACCGCGTTCTCGCGCGCGCCCATGTCGCGCACCTGCTGGCGGCCGATCGCGATCAGCGCCTTGTAGATGTCCTTGACCTGCTCGAGGAACTGCTTTTTGACGTCGATGCTGAAGCCTGCATCGCCGATGCGGAACTTGAGTTCCACGTCGCGATCCATCGTGCCAGCCGTTTCGATCAGCACCTCGCCGATGCGCTGGTTCGCATAGTCGTAGCGCTTGATGCTGCGCTTGCTCGACACCGCGGACTCGCCGTCGACATGGATCAGCGCGAGGTTCGTGAAGCAGTACTCGTCCTTCTTCGACTTGATCAGGAAGAAGATGCGCTCGCCGTCTTCGTGGAACAGGTAGTCGTCGGCATCGACCTTCGCGTAATCGGCGGGCGTGACGATGACCCCGATGTCGCTGAGGCCAAGCGCATCGGAAGCGAGTTTTCCAAACATGGGCGATCAATCCTTGGGATGGCGGAGTGCCGCTGCCGGTGTAGCAGCGCATCCGCGGCGCGACAAGGCCCGGGCGTCATGCGCGCGCGTTCGCGAACCGACGGCCGCGCGCGATGGACGCGGTCGACCGCCCAGTGCGGCCGGTGTGCGCATCGTCGAATATCGATTGCCCGGGTGGTGGAGCCGCCGTTCTCCGGGTCACAACAGCCCGCGGCTGCGTGCGAGCGCGGTGCCTAACACCAGCACCACGCCCGCGAGCACCATCCAGCCGTTGCGATGCCGCCACGGGATCGGATCGCCGCCGAGCATCGCCTCGCCGGCGCGGCGATCGAGGACCCAGCCGTGCTCGCACACCGGGCACACGAGCTGGTACTGGCGCTCGGTCAGGCAGATCGGCCACCAGAACAGCGAGCCCCATTCGTAGCGCAGGCGCAGCTGGAAATCGCGCGGTTCGCCGCAGGTGCCGCAGTCGCGGCGGTCGATGACGTCGAAGGTGAGCAGCCGGCCGGCGCTGCCGATGGGCACGAGGAGCATGGGCGGATTCTCGCTCGCTCAGCCTTTGCGCACGAGCACGACGCCGGTGACGACGAGCGCCGCACCGATCACGCGCGTCAGGCTCACTGGCGTTTTCGGCAGGCCGAGCGCACCGACGTGGTCCATCCACAGCGCCATCAGGATCTGTCCGCCAATGCCGACCGTGATCAGCGCCGCGAGGCCGAGCCGCGGCGCGGCGTAGGCCGCGATTGCAACGTAGACCGCCCCGTACACGCCGCCGATCCACGCGTACCACGGCAGCGCGCCGAACGGCGCCAGTCCCGTCCGGTGCCCACTGGCCAGCCACGCGACGCCGAGCGCAGCCGTGCCGACCGCGAACGAGATCAACGCCGCGAGCACCGGCGAGCCGCCTGCGCGCGAGAGCATCGTGTTCGTCGGCGCCTGGAGCGCGATCATCGCGCCGGCCAGCACGACGAGCAGGATCGGCAGCGTGAGGGACGGGGTCTGGGGCATGGCGGTTCCGGGCATGGGCGGCGCGCGACGGTGCGTGGCCGCCGCGGCGCCCATTGTGCGGACCGGCGCGCACGGCCGCATGAGGGGCGGTAGACGCGTGCATGCGTGTCAGGGCTGAAACACTGCCGACCCGCCGCGCGCATCGTCCGACGAAAGGTCGACGCGCGCGCACGCAACTTTGCGACCCTGCCCCGCCCGGACGAAAAGGACCCGCCCATGTACGTCGATGGATTCGTGCTGCCGCTCAACGAGGCTCGCTTGTCGGATTACACCGCGATGGCCGAGCTGTTCGCGCGCAAGGCGCAGGCGCTCGGCGCGCTTGGCACCGTCGAGGCGCTCGGCGACGGGCTCGAGCACGGCCACACCACCGATTTCTTCCGCGCGGTGCAGGCCGAGGACGGCGAGAACGTGGTGTTCTCGTTCATGCTCTGGCCCGACAAGGCCACGCGCGATGCAGGTTGGGAGCGCCTGATGGGCGACCCCGAATTGCAGCCGGGGCCGCAGGGCATGCCGTTCGACGGCAAGCGCATGTTCTGGGGCGGCTTCAAGCCGATCGTCAGCGCGATCGAGCTCAAGTAGGCGCCGCGCCGCACGCCGAAGAGCCGCTGCGGCCGGCGCGCGATGCGGTCTTCTTTGCGGGCGCGTGAAGCTACCGCGCGCGCATCACTCCGGCGCCGGCCCGCCGCGCGCGTGGCGCGTGAGGCCGCGCAGGAAGTAACGCAGCAGCTGGTCGCCGCAGGGGCGGTAGTTCGCGTGTCCCGGCTGGCGGAACAGCGCGCTCAGTTCGGGTTTCGACAACGGCCGCCCGGCAGCCGCGAACGCCTGCTGCACGTCGACATCCTTCATCTCGAACGCAACGCGAAGCTTCTTGAGCACGACGTTGTTCGTCACGCGCTTCTCGGGCGGCCGGGGCGGCAGTGCGTCGTTGCGGCCGCGGCAGTGGATCACGAGCCCGTCGAGGAACTGCGCGAGCACGAGGTCGCTGCAGGCGAGATGGCCTTCGTCCTCGTCCTTGCGCAGCCACGCCTGCACGTCGGTTTTTTCGACCGCCGCGGCCGGGTCGGCAAGGCGGATGATCTCGGCGACTTTCGCATCGCTGAGATCGAGCATGTAGCGCACGCTGCGCAGCACGTCGTTGGCAATCATGGAAATTCCGGTATGCGGGATCGGGCGTCGACCGATGCGTTCGCCCGGCCGCGTCGGCCGGCCGCCGCGGCGCCTCCACCTGGGCCGCAGCCCGGCCGGAGTCACCCGTTCGGCGGAGCGTTCGCCCCCGCCCTGCTCAGTTGGCCGTGCGCGTCGCCTTCTTCTCGCTCTTGGCCGCACGCTTTTCCTGCGGCGTCTTGGCGGGTTTTTTCTTCTGCTCTTTCTTACGGTCCAGGCCCTTGCTCATGACGCACTCCGGTTCCCGCGGCGGATCCGCGGATGGCGCGCAGCATCGCACGCGCGGCCGGGGTGCAGGCGCCGCCGCGGCGGGCCGTTCAACGCGCGGTGCGACTCCGGGCACAGCTCGCGCGTTCGGGCCACCGCGGCGCGGCAGCGTCCGCCTTCCGTCGCGGTCCGGCGCGCTCGCATCCACGTCAGTCGACGTTCGACGCCGCGATCCACCGGCGCGCCCGCTGGCTCGAGCATTGCCCGACAATGCCCTCACTCCTGATCGCGAGTTGCCCATGCGCCCCACCACCGTCGCCGCCCTCCTGTTCTGCCTTGCCGGCGCGGTCGTGCCGCCGGCCCACGCCGACGCCTCGATCGAAACGCGGCTCAAGGCGCGCGGGCTGCAGTACGAGGCCGACGAGGACGGCGACTACAAGCTCGTCTACCGATACGAGAAGGAAGGGCGGACGCAGCTCGTGTTCGTGTCGGGCAGCACCGAAAAGGTCGGTGGTTTCATCGTGCGCGAGGTGTTCTCGCCCGCCGCGCGCGCGGACCGCGACGGCATCGACGGCGGGAAGGCCCTCACGCTGCTCGCCGACAACCGCAGCAATAAGCTCGGCGCCTGGGAGCTGCACGGCGATACGCTGGTGTTCGTGATCAAGCTGCCCGACAACGTCGACGCGATGCAGCTCGAATCGGCGCTCGATATCGCCGCGCAATCTGCCGATGAGATGGAAAAGGAACTCTCCGGCACGACCGACGCGTTCTGAGGCGCGGCGACACGCGACCGCGCGTCGGGTGCCGCGGCACCACGGGCCGGCGCTCGATCGCACGCCGGCCCGGCGGTACAGCCCCGCATCAATTCCACCGCTGCCGCAGCCCTCGTCCTCATCCGGCGCTTGAGCGCAGCGTCCCGCGCTTCAGCCACGTGGGGCGGCCTGCGTCGCACATCGCGCGCTCCGTGCGATCGGCCGCCTGACCGTCACTCCGTGCGGGTTACTCGGCAAACTCCGGAAATACCGGCAGTTTTTCGACGTCGCGCGGGTCGTGCTGGATGATCACCGTCGCATCAAGATTCGCCTCGAGCTTCTTGAAGCGATCGAGCGAGGCGAGCGAATCGGCGCGGTTCGTGTTCCACGTCGGCACGCCGTTCGATGCGTAGTTCTCGTGGAAGTGCGTCACGTCGCCGGTCAGCAGCACGCTGCCCTTCTTGTCGAGCTTCACGAGCAGGCCGTGGTGACCCGGCGTGTGTCCGGGCAGGTTGATCATCAACACCCGACCGTCGCCGAACACGTCATGCCGGTCGCGCGTCAGCGTCTCGACCTTGCCGCCCGAGATCCACGGCTTGAACGGGGCTCGGCGCGCGGCGAAGTCCTTCGCGTCCATGCCGGCCGGCGGATCGCTCGCGCGCATCACGTCCCAGTCGCCCTGTCCGATCACGAGCGTCGCGCCGGGGAACGACGCGAGCTGGCCGGTGTGATCGGCGTGGTGGTGGCTGACCCCGACGTAATCCACGTCGCCCGGCTTCACCCCGATGCGTGCCAGCTGATCCACCAGCGAGACCTTCGGCGCCCGCGCCGAGCCGTCGAGTGCGTTGCCCGCATCCCAGAGCAGGTAACGGTCCCCGTGGCGCACGAGGTAGCAGCTGTAAGTCAGCGGCAGCTTGAGGTCAGGGTGCTCCATCGTGTCGGAGAACGAGGCGACACTGACGGGCTCGGGCTGGCTGCCGCAATCGAGCCGCGCAAGCGCGACGTTGGCGGCGTCAGCGGCGTGGGCGGACAAGGCGGCGCCGGCGCATGCAACGAGCACCGCCGCACGCAACGTGCGCTCAACGGATTGGGGGATCGACATGGATGCTCCTGACAGGTGGTGGAAACAGGACCGGACCGCGCGCTCAGCGCGCACGCCGCGGATACAGCCTGCACGATGCGCCGTTGTGGTCCCGCCGTCATGTACCGGCGCGGGCGAATGCAGTGCCCGACTGCGGGCCAACACGCTCCAGGTGTGGGCGGCATCCCGGAACCGGCGCGACACCGTTTCCGTCGTGCCCGGGGTGCACTACCCTCGCCCCTGCCGCGCTCGGGGCGTTTGATCCGGGTGATCGACGACCGCGCACATGCAGCGCTTGCAGCAACATGCGCCTCGCACCATGCGTGCCGCAGGCCGAACTCGACCGCTGCACCCCATCCGTCCGCGGAGGCTCCGCATGTACCTGAAGTCGTTCTTCGACGGCGCATCACACCCCCACCCCTGCGGCGGCTGCGGCGCGGAAAACCTGCTGGACTTCGAAGTCCGCATGGCATTCCAGCCGATCGTCGATGCCGTGGCCCGCGAGGTCTTCGCCTACGAAGCGCTCGTGCGCGGCGCGAACGGCGAAGGGGCCGGCGCGGTCATCGCGCGTGTCGACGAGACGCAGATGTACCGCTTCGACCAGACCTGCCGGGTCAAGGCGATCGAGACCGCTGCGCGCCTCGGCATGCAGGCGCGGCTGTCGATCAACTTCATCCCGAACGCGGTGTATCACCCGGCCACGTGCATTCGCCTCACGCTGGAGGCGGCGCGGCGTTTCGACTTCGACCCGGCCAAGCTCATCTTCGAAGCGACCGAGTCCGAGCGCGTGCAGGATTCAGCGCATGTGGTCGGCATCATCCGCGACTATCAGCAGCGCGGCTTTTTGACCGCGATCGACGACTTCGGCAGCGGCTATGCCGGCCTCACGCTGCTCGCCGAATTCCAGCCCGACATCGTCAAGCTCGACATGGGCCTGATCCGCAACATCGATCAGCACCGTGCGCGGCAGGCGATCGTCGCCGGCATCGTGTCGACCTGCGCCGCGCTCGGCTGCCGCGTGCTCGCCGAAGGCGTCGAAACCGCGGAGGAATACCGCTACCTGCGCGGCATGGGCATCGGCCTGTTCCAGGGCTATCTGTTCGCCCGGCCCGAGCTGGAAGCGCTGCCGACCGTGGCGCCCGCGCTGTGGGACGCAATCGACGCCGAAAGCTGAGCCTGCCCGACGCGCTCAGCGCGCGGGGATGAAGCGGAAGTCGCTGACGACGACTTCCACCTCGAGGTCGTCGCTCGGCGCCATGCCGCGGAACAGCCACAGATTGATGTAGACCGGCTGCGCGGCCTGCGAGATGCGCCGCTTCGCATCCTTCGGCGCGAACGTCCAGGCGTGGGCCTGGTGCGCATCGCCGTCCTGGTGACCGTGCAGCATCTGGAAGCGCACCGCATCGCGTGAGCGGTGGAAGCGATGCGTCGAGTAATCGCCCTCGAGCACCGGCGCGAACGCGTGCGAGGTCTCACTCACCGCGGTCGTCGTCGGGTACACGGTCCAGTAGGCGGGGTATGGCGTGTCACTGCCCCAGCGCGAGAACTCGATGTCGATCTCGTGCGTGAAGTCCGGGCCGGTCGCCGGGTCGGGGTACTGGAACATGCCGAAGACCACGTTGCGGTCGAACCGGTCGACGCGCCCGTCGACCTTGAACTCGTAGGTGCCGAAGCCGAGCGGCGTGTCGAGCTTCACTTCCGCGCAGCGCCAGATGCCGTCCGCGCCGCGGCTGATCCGCAGGTGCAGGCGGCCGAGCGTGTCGACCCAAGCGTTTTCGGGCGCCCAGCGGTTCGGGCCGGGCGCGGCCGACACGGCGTCACGCACCGTCCAGGTGTGGCCGGCGAACTGCAAGGTCTTGGCGGCGAGCGGTTGGACCATGCCGGCGGTGAGCAGGGCGAACGTGAGAAGACGGAGCATGTCGGCGGACCTGAACATCGGTCTGGCGAGTATCCGCGCCGCAAGCGAAGCGCCCTGTTGAATGAATCGCAGAAACGCGACTGCACCCACGCGCGGTCAGGCCCGCTTTATCGAACGGTGACCCGGACACGCTTTCAGATGAGCTCGCGCGCACGGACGCGTCCATGCCGTGTCCGGCGCATGTCATCTACAACCGTCCGGCGCTAAGCAGTCCGCCGCGCTCGACGCGCCCGGACTTGCTCAAGCCGATGTCACGCTAGAGCGCGCGCCCCGCCACGGCATCGATCAAGCGCACCGCACTCTCGAGAGCGACGGGCTGACCCGGCGGACCAACGCGGGGGCTTTCGCCGTCCGGCGCGGGGTACTTGTGCTCGCAGTCTATGGTGGTGATGCAGAACGTCACCGGGATCTGCATGCGCGTGGCAAGCGGGCGGCCGCCGACGCGCTCGGGCACGAACGACCACTTCGCGATCGCGTCCTGCGTGGCCTCCACGAACTGCCTGCGGTACGCGGGGCGATTGCCGCGGAAGTCGATCGACTCCACGGTCGTCGCCCCGTCTGCCGACACCGCCACATTGGCGACGAGCACGGCATCGGCGTTCGCGCGTGCGGCGGACACGGGATACCGCGGATGCGCCAGCAGCGACGACTTCGCGCCGGTCGATGCGTGATCGACATGGATCGCCACGGTGTCGCCGTTTGTCACCGCCCGAAGACGCAGGCTCAGATGAGTGACCGTCGGCTGCGGCACGCCATCGACCGTGCCCGGTTCGAACCGCCATGCGCGCACGGCCGGCTCGATGCGCTCGGTGATGGTCTTCATTGCCTTGCGCGTGTCCTTCCACTGCAGCGCGGTGATCGTGCCCTCGGGCGAGATCTCCACTTCGGCCGCCACCCACAGCAGCACGTCGTCCTGGTCCTTCGGCGCGGCCCACGCACCCGACAGGGCCAGCGTGCACGAAAGTGCGCCGGTGAACTTCAAGATCCGTGTCATGCGTGCGTCCTTTCGTGTCGATGCGGCAAGCATAGAACGGCGGGTCTAGCGCCGCACGGGCGCGTGCGACGTCCTCATGGAGGCAGCAGCATGGATGCAGCGGCGGCTCTGCGTCGATGTGTGTCGAGCCGAGTCACCGACGCTGCTTCGAATGGTTCTGCGCCGCACGCGACGCTAGTGAGGCCACGCCGAGCCTAGCGGCGCCACCACAGCCGTCCAAGCAGCAAGGAGGCGCGGCCCGGCCCGAGTCATCGAGCCAAATGCGCCGACGCGGAGCCGTTGAACGCGGCATCACCACGCGGCGCTTTCTACACTGCCAACTCCGCCGCACAACGAGGATGCTCCATGCGTCTCACCAAGAGCCAGTCCGCCCTGTTCAACGCCCGTGAGCTTCGACTGCTGACCGCGAAGGGTCCGCGCGAAGTCAGCGATCTCGCCACCGCGATCCGTCAGGTGCGCGACCTGCGCGACAAGCAGCGCGACCTGCTGCAGCGCCAGGACAAGCGCCTTGCGCGCAGCGGCGCCGGCCGCGTCGGCGCGAGCGGCGTTGCGAACGAGCGCACCGCTGCGAAGGAGCGCTTGCTCGACGAGGCGCTCGATGAAATGCAGCAGGAGCTGCGCCGCATCGACCAGGAGAGCACGCAGGCCTGCCGCGAGCTGCTCGATGACGAGGACAGCGTCCCCGGCCGTCGCGCGAATCCACAGAAGGCGAGCAAGCGCGCCGCGAAGAAATCCGCATCCACCGGAACAGGCCGCGCTGCGAAGAAGTCCACGACGTCCGCGGCTGCGAAAAAGGGCGCGGGCGCCGCGACGAAGAAGTCGGCGACCAAGCGCACCGCAGCGAAGAAGGGCGTTTCAAAGAAGAGCGCGTCGAAAAAGACCGCCTCGAAGAAGCGCTCGGCCTAACACGCGATGACGCGTTGGGCGTCGTGACGATGCCGAAGCGGTCTTCGCTCGGCATCCGACGAGTGCACGACGCGCCTTGAGCAAGACCAGAGCAGGCCGATGCATCGACGTCGGCCTGCCTCTGTCGCCCGTCCGCCCATTGCCCGCGCAGCTCGGCCCACTCGATCGCTCGATCGCTCGATCGGCCGAGACCGGGGCCGACGCAGCGAAGCGCCCACGCAGCGCTCCACTGCAGTCGAAGATCAGCTTTCCGCGACGGGCTCGCGAGCGTCGTGCGAATCGCCGAGCAGCGCGAGATCGCGCACGTTCTTCTGCACGGCCACCGATCCGAACAGCGCGAGCAGGAACGCCATCGCGTAGAAGCCCTTCTCGCTCAGTGCCAGCGTCGCGTTCCACAGCCCGATCGCAAGCAGCATCACGCACAGCCCCAGCGACACCCAGCACAGGCCGTAGTACAGGCCGGTCACGGGCACGCCTTCGAGACGGTCGCGCACGGACTTCTGCAACGACACGGCCGAGAACAGGCCGTACATCAACACCGTGAAGTAATAGCCCTTCTCGTTGAGCGCCATCGACGCGTTCCACAGTCCGACGACGAAGGCGATCACGCCCGCCGCCAGTGCCAACCACGATGCCCCAATAAACGCGCCCGTCGGGCGCTGGATCTGACGGTGAATCACGCAATTCCCCTTTGCTTGGTTGGAAGGCCCTGTTGCGCTCCGGATGTCCGTGCCGGGCACCCGCTCCCCGCGGATGGCGCAACGCGGCGACTATAAATCAGGCCGCCGGCCCCACCCGCAGCGCTGCGCGAATTTCGACGTTCGCGCGACACGTCGCGGTCGGACGATGCCGGTTTCGTGCTCATCCCTGGAAAGGCGGGCCTGGTCGGCCCCAAAGCGCGCTCGTCGCGATGCGCTGGCGCCGGCGCCGCGGGCCCGGCAGCGTTGAACGGACGAGGCCGATCGCATTGCGCGGTGGCACCGCCTCAACCACCGCTCATGCGTTTCACGGAGGAAGCAGATGGCCAGCTCGCGTACACGCGCCTGTACAAACAGGCTCCACAGCCACCCACGAGTGCCAGCCCCCGCCGGCAACCCGCGTGCGCGGGCCGACCGCAGGCTCCACCGTTCCCGACAGGCCGCGGCAATCGCCTGCGCGCTCGTGCTGACCGGCGTGCTCGGCCGCGCGCACGCCGACACCCCGCCAGATGCCTGCGCCGCGCGCGGGATCCCGCCAGCCGAGCGCCTGGTGCAAGCGCCTTTCGAGACGGTCGACGGGCGCATCTACGTGCAGGCGCGCGTCAACGGCCAGGGGCCGTTCCGCTTCGCCGTCGACACCGGGGCGAGCGGCATGGGGCGCGCCGATGCGAGCCTCGCCTCGCAGCTCGGGCTGGTGGCGAGCGGGCAGGCACGCACCTCCGACGGCGTGCAGACTGCGGAGGTCGTGACCACGCGCATCGCGTCGATTGAACTCGGCGGCCTGATGCATCGCGACCTGGACGTCATCACCCGCGACTACAACGCCCGCAATGCGCCCGAAGCCGCGTTCGCCGGGATCATCGCGCGTGACTTCTTCGCCGACGGCCTGCTCGTGATCGACTATCCGAACAAAACGCTGATGTTCACCCGCACGCAAGACATCCCGGCCAACGCGACCGGTGCGCTTGCCTACGAGCGCGCGTTTCGCATCCCGGTGCAGATCGGCAACGTGCAGGCCATCGGGCAGCTCGACACCGGTGCAAACGTGCACTTCGTGCTGCCGCGCTCGCTGTATGACCAACTGCCTGCCGGTGAGCTTCACGATGCCGGCCGCGGACGCCTGACCAACGGCGACATCGAGACGCAAGGCACACGCGTGCACGGCCCGTTTCGCATCGGTGACGTGAGCCTGTCGGATGTCGACGTGCGCGTGTCGGAGCGGTTTCCCGAACTGCTCGTCGGTGCACGAGCATTGCAGGATGCGGTCGTGCTCATCGACCAGCGCTCCAAGCGCGTGGCCGTGTGCAGGTAGCTCGACTCCTGCACACGGCAGGTCGGCGGACCCATCCATAAAACGGACCAGACCCGACTGTCGCCTCGCATCCGCGCCATCGTCGGACGAAGCTCGCACGCCGTCGCCAGCGAGCTCATCCAAGGCAGGACGTCACGCCGTGGCACGCGTCGAACGGGTCTGTCACGTTCGCGCGCACAGCCTCGCTTTGGCGCAGTATTGTCCTGCACCGCGGCGGCCGCCCCGCCCCGCGGAACTGGATACGGAGACGGCTGCCATGCTCCAGGACTGGTGGAAAGGGTGGGTCTCGCTCGCCGCCGCTGCGAGCGTCGTGGCGTGCTCGCAGGCGACGCCGGTCGCAGCCCGCTCGACGAGCGATGCAGCGCCCGCGCGCGGTGCCTCCGGTACTGACGCCTCGGCGTCGAGCGCCGCCGCACGGGCGTTTCTGGCCACGCTCAGCGAACGCCAGCAATCCATCGCCGTGCATGACTTCGCCGATGACGAGCGCACGGCGTGGACATACCTGCCGCAGGGACGCGCCGGCCTTCCGCTGGAGGCGATGAACGCCGCGCAACGCGCAGCCGCGTTCGAGCTGCTCGGCACCGGATTGAGCGAACGCGGCACGCAGCTCGCACGGGGTGTCGTGGAGCTCGAAGGCACGCTGCGCGACGTGGAAAAAGCGGCGGGAAGTTTCTGGGCATTCCGACGCGATCCGGAGCTCTACTACCTGGCCTTGTTTGGCGCGCCGCGCACGCCGCCGTGGGCCTGGCGCTTCGAGGGCCATCACCTGTCGGTGAACGCGACCGCACTCGGGCCGCACGGCCAGATCATCGCGCCGCTGTTCGTCGGCGCGAATCCCGCGCGCGTGCCGAGCGGGCCACGCCGGGGCTTTCGCCTGCTCGCTGCGGAAGAGGACCTCGCATTCGAGCTGCTCCGGATGCTCGATGCGCCTCGGCGCGCCCGCGCCGTGATCGGTGCGACGACACCCGGGGACATCGTGACCGGCGACGACCCCGTCGTGCGTGCGATGGCATTCGCGGGCCTGCCCGCGGCGGACATGACGGTCGACCAGCAACGTCAGCTGCGCCGCCTGCTCGAGTGGTATGCGGGGCGCATGGCGGACGCCGCGGCAACGAAGCAACTGCAGCGCATCGACGAGGCCGGGTTTGGGCAGCTGCATTTCGCGTGGGCGGGCGCGCAGCAGCCCGGTGCGCCGCACTACTACCGCGTCCACGGGCCTACCGTGCTCGTCGAGTACGACAACTCGCAGGACGGCGCGAACCACATCCACACGGTGTGGCGCGATCTCGAAAACGATTTCGGCGGCGACCTGCTGCGCAGGCACTACGCCTCCGGGCCGCACCCCCACTGAGCCTGCCTTGCCCGCCAATCGAACGGGCGAGGCTGGAATTTGCAACGAGCGGGTCTCGCACTTGAAGCGGGCTGCTTGACGAACGGGCGCCTCGCTGAACACGCGGCGCCGTCGCAACGGACGCCTTGCGATCGCGCTCACAACCCGGGTCGTAACGTCGCTCGAGCTTCCGACGGTCCTGCCCCGATGACCCGCTCGATCGTGCGCCCTGCTTCGCTGCCAACGCGGCGGCCGCGCCCATGAACCCGCCGCTTCCCGACAGCTGGGCCGCAATCGCCGCGCTGCTGCTAGGCGTGCTGGTGATCGTGCTCGGTCTCGTGCTGTGGTCGGTCCGCCGCCACACCGACCCCGTGCTGCGCATCGGCTGCGATCAACCGATCGACGAACTCGTGCCGTCGCTCGCCGGCCTGTCGCTCGGCACGCCGGTTGCCGGCAACGCAGTCGAGCTGCTCGAGAACGCCGCGTTCTTCGACGCCATGCTCGCGGCCATCGGCACGGCGCAACGCACGGTGCACTTCGAGACGTTCCTGTGGAAGGATGGCGCGCTCAGCGGGCGACTCGCCGCGGCGCTCGAGGAACGCGCCCGTGCCGGCGTCGCCGTGCGCGTGCTGCTCGACGCGATCGGCAGCAAGCAGGTGCGTGGCCCGATTGCCGAGCGCCTGCGCGCGGCTGGCTGCCGCGTCGAGTTCTTCCACAAGCGATCGCTGCGCCACCTCGGCATGCTCAACGACCGCACCCATCGCAAGATGCTGATCCTCGACGGCCGCGAGGCCTTTGTCGGCGGCCACTGCATCGTCGACGACTGGGCGGGTGAAATCGGCCGCGGCGGTGTGGCCGACATCAGCCTGCGATTGCAGGGCCCGATCGTGCACACCGTGCAGGCAGCTTTCAGCGAGAACTGGATGGGCCACACCGGCGAGATGTTCGCAGGCGACGCCGTGTTTCCGCCGCTGCCGGCGGCCGGTGAAGTCATCATCCACGCCGCGTTCGTCAAACCCGAAGGCTCGGCGCCGGCAGTCAAGGTGTTCCACCACGCGGCCATCTGCCTCGCCCGTGAGCGCATCTGGATCCAGAACCCGTACTTCATCCCCGAGCCCGACACGATCGTCGCGTTCGGCGAGGCAGTCGCACGCGGCGTCGACGTGCGGGTGATCATGCCGACGACCGGCAGCTCGGACAACGCGATGGTGCAACACGCCGGCCACCGCAACTTCGAGCGGCTGCTGCAGGTGGGCGTGCGCCTGTTCGAATACCCGGACGCGCTGCTGCATCAGAAGGTGATGACGATCGACGGCGTGTGGAGCGCGGTCGGCTCGAGTAACTTCGACGACCGCTCGTTCGAGACGAACGACGAGATCACGCTCGGCCTCCTCGATCCGGGGCTCGCCGGCCAACTCGACGCGATCTTCGAGCGCTACGCAGCCGATGCGATCGAAGTGAAGCTCGATCAGTGGCGCCGGCGCAGCCTCTGGCACAAGCTGAAGGACCACGCGGCTTACAGCATCAATGAGTTTTTGTGAGGGACGCCGCCGCGCGGGCCTCGTCGCAGAAACCGACGCGTCAGCCGGTGGCAAAAACGACGGCATCCGCTGCATTCCAACTTACGCAGCAGCGCCTTTATTGCGCGGCCGTACGACCCGTTGCCCGTCGGCCGCTCAACCCGCCGGCGTGATCCCCAGCTGTCGCTGCTGCGACGCCGAATCGCGGGCACCCCAGCGGCGGCGGATGCGGCCGTCGGCGATCTCGAAGAACTCCATGGCGACCAGCTCGTAAGTGCGGTGGGTCGGCGCGTGCCCGAATGCGGGCGCGCGGAAGGTCCCGGTCTCGGTATAGCGCACGGCGACGGTGTTGCCCTCGACCGCCATCTGCTCAATGCGCAACTGCATGTCGTAGCCCTCGATCAGTTGGCGCCATACCGCGGCAATGCGGTCCCAATCCTGCGCCACGCCGGTGACGCCCTGGATCACCGCGTCGTCGGCGAGCAGCGCGCGAAGAGCGTTCAGATCGCCGCGGTTGAAGGCCTCCACGTACGCCAGTACGACGGCCTTCGGAGATACAGCGATGTCGGACGTCGATGTCATTACAGGGGTCCCCGATCCAGGAGTGGCGTATGCCGCGCGTACCAAATGGTCGTTCTTCGCAAAGGCAACAGCAAATGGCCCGTCTCGCGATTAGACGACCGGATGCAAGCCGGTTTTTCGAAGACGCGAACCCGGCCCTTTTGCGCTCACGAGCACAGGACGCGAGAAGCACCCTCGGTCCCTACGCGCCGGAGCAAACGACCGCCAAACGCCCGACAATAGGCATTGCCTGGGCGTGGCGCGTCATGCGTATGCGCCCTCATCGCCAACGGCCTTAAGTGACATTGACAAGGAGTCCCCGTGAACCCATCTCGCTCGATCCTCACCGTAACTACCGCGCTGCTCGTTGGGTGCGGGTACCAAGCCGAGGTCGAAACCCTCAAGGCTCAACTGGTAACCGAGCAGATCGAACAGTTCACGCAGAAATCCTTATCGAGCGTTCGGCCCTACATCACAGGCGAGCGCGAGCTGGGCGAGCTGAAGAACGACCCGCTGTTGAACGGCGATCTCGCTGCGGGCGTGTCGGCTGCGAAAGCCATGTCGCGCAGCTTGGTGGCCCAGCTCGATGCGGTTGAACTCGATCCCTCGCGGCCGCTTGGCGCCTGCAGGGATGCGCTCGTCTCAACCACGACGCTTCTGGACGCTGTGCACGAGAGCGCGCAGGCAGGACGGCCTCTGGTCGCCCTGCTTCCGCAGCTCGATGAGGCGGACCAGCATGCACGCAGCTGTGCGATCGCCAGCGCGAGCGAAGGCTTGCCGATTATTGGGCTGCTTTGATCGCGCAAGCAGCGGGGCGTGTTCAAGCTGCGGAGACGTGAACCTGAGCCTTTGTCCGTTTTGCTAATCGGCCCGCGTCACGCCATGCCAGTACGCGGCGAGCGCGACCGACGCGAGCGCGAAACCGACCATGGTGCCGACTGCGGCGTAGCCCAGCACGACGGCAAGATCGCGATCCGCCACCCGCGCACCGTTCAGTACGGCGCCCAATCCGGAGACGATCGACAAGACGACAACGGCCGCGACAGCACGGCGCGCTTGCCTGGGCGCGAAGCGCCGGTCCGCCGCAGGGTGGTTGCGCCACCATCGCACTGCCACCCAAGCGATCACGAGCGCGCCTACCGCGGTGCTCGCGTGCTGGAGCAGCTGGTACCAGCGAAGCCCCGACAGCACGGCCGGCAGCGCAACCGACGCAAGAGGAGGCAGCAGGCCGACGAAGAAGCCGTCGGCATGCGTGAACGCATCCCACGTCACGTGGCTCACGGCCCCAAGCAGCACCGCCAGCGCGCCCGCACTCCAGCTCGCGTCGCACCGAGGCGCAGTGCCGGCGCTGAGGCCCGGCGGCAGCAGGTCGTGCACCATCGGCCGGATCCATGCGCGATAAACGCCCCACACGACAAGCCCGACCGGCAAACAGAACAACAGCAGCCCCATCGGCGTGTGCCCGAACTCGCCGCGCGGTATGAGCCGCAGCAGGTACTCGAAATCCGGCGACATGCTGCCGATGACCAGTGCGGCCAGCGGCATTCGTGGCCAGGTGCGTTCGAGAAGCAGCGCGGCGGCGGCGTGGGACGGTGTCAGCGGCATTGGGCGAGTCTGAAGGTGCAATGTGCCGCAGTCAGCGGTGCGGTGCGGTGCGGTGCGGTGCGGTGAAGGTACCGTGCGAAGCACGGACAGATCAGACCGTTCTGGATCGGGTGGAGTGGACCTGAACCCTTCGTTGCGCGGCGCCCAGGGATTCGACAGGCTCTCAACACCGCCGCGCCTACCGTCGCCGCATGCCACTGTCCATCGACGCGTCGAAGAAACGTCTCGGCCTTGCGGTCGCGGCAGCACTGGCTGCAGCGCTCGCGGCAACGCTCGCGTTCGAGCACTTCGAACGCGAGGATCCGGAGCCGCCGGCCGTCGCGTCCGACGCGGCCCGGTCGCCGCTCGTGCTCGACCGCGTGCGCGTGCGCGCGCCCGCCGTGATCGACGAAGCGCCCGGCATCGACGACGCGCCCACCGATGCCGTGGTCGCCGAGGCGCCGCCGCCCGATGAGGACGGGTCGCCGGAAAAAGAGCCGTCAGGCGACACGGCCGTGGTGATGGCGCCGCCGGACCGGCCTGCAGCGCCGCCGGCCCAGCCCGAGCGACGCGAGACCGAGCGGCGCCCGCCCGCGGCGCCGCCTCCCGCACCGCGCCAAGACATCGCGCGCACGGCCGACGCCACGCCCGATGCGGGGCTGGCGCGGCGGCTCAACCGCGAAGGCATCGAGCTCATCAACGCGGGCCGGCCCGAGCAGGCGATCGCACCGCTCGAACGCGCGGCCTCGCTGCAGCCGCGCGATGCGGAGATCCTCGGCAACCTCGGCTATGCGTACATGCTCACAGGCGAGCACGACACCGCGAGCCGCCACTTCACGCGCGCGCTCGACTACGCCCCTACCCGCTCCGCGACCTGGCTCAACCTCGGGCAGACCTACGCGGAGCTGGGCCAGCGCGATCGCGCGGTCGACGCCGTGGTCACCGGATACCGGCACTCCACGCGCAAGGCGTCCGTGCGCACGGCGCTGCTCGCGGCCGCCACCGGCACCCGACACACCCCGCAATGGCGCGAAGCCGCAGGCCTGGCGTTGGCGCGGATCGGTGATGGTTAACGGGTAAATGGGCGGGAGGCGATCAGCTCGACTCCACTGCTCCGTCCTCTTTGATCCCAGCCGCGCGATCGGATTCGATGCGCGGCGTCGTGCCTGGACCCATGGTGATCGCAACGAAGCACGAGGGTCGGGTTCCCCATCCGGAGAAATGCGCCTGGCACTTCTCTCGACGAGATAAATGACCTTGCCCTGTTTTGTGGCGACTTAGAAGGTCACCACCACCGACGACGCGCTGCGCCGCGATTCGCCATGAAACACGGCTTCGATGTTGTTGCCGTCCGGGTCGAGCAGAAACGCGGCGTAGTAGCTCGGATGGTAGGGCCGCTCGCCGGGCGCGCCGTTGTCGGTGCCGCCCGCGGCCAAGCCCGCGCGGTGGAATGCGTCGACCGTCGCGCGGTCACCCGCCTGGAATGCGAGGTGGTGGCGCCCGGTCAGCCGGCCCTGCGCTGCGTCGCTGTCGGCGGTGGAGACGAAGAGCTCGTCGTACCAGAAGTAGTCATCGCCCTCGCCGCCAAGCGGCACGGCAAGCACCTGCATGAGCGCGTCGTAGAAGCGTCGGCTTGCTGAGAGGTCGCGTACGACAAGGTGCAGGTGGTCGATCAGGCGACCGCGGTGAAGCTGCTGGGTCTCCATGGATGCGCTCCGGGTGGGGAGGCCGCAGTCTAGGCCCCGCGCGGGCGCCCTGCGTCGACGCGCATGGCCGGGCGCCGTTCGCGTCTCGGCATACGAGCAACTGCTCAACGCGCCGCTGCCCACGATGAATGACGCGGCCCCGGAGTGGTTCTGTTCGCTCGCTGCGCTCGGCCTCGGCGCACGAATAAAAAGGCCGACGCCGATCAGGCCGACTTAACGGCCTCCGCCGCGTTTGACCACGGGTCCTGCGTACTTGGGACGACCTGAGTTCCACCCCTTTTCTAAGCTCGAGGCGGGGCTTGGCACTGCTCTGCCGTTGCTCTACCGTACCAACCTCAAGGCTTGGGGAAGCCGATGTTCCGAACCACACTGGTGCTGGCCGCAATGCTCGCGGCGGGCAGCGCATGCGCGCAATCAACCGATGCCTTGAGCGACCCGTCCGGCGTCGCACCGGCATCCGGGGAAGCGTCTGCGAGTTGCGATTGCATCGCGGCCGGCACGCCCGTCGATCTCGAAATTCTCGAAACCCTCAATTCCGCACGGCATAAACGCGGCGACCGCTTTGCGATGCGGCTCGCGGCTCCGCTGTCCGTCGATGGACGAACCGCGATCGAACTGCACGCCCCTGTCGCCGGGGAAATCGTCCATGCCGCCCCCGCGCGCGGTGGTGGCAAACCCGGTGAACTGCTTATCGCGGCGCGCCATGTCACCCATGGCGAACAGCGGGTCGCGTTGCGCGGGCTGAAGCTCGGCGTGAGCGGCCAGAGCAATGCCGAACTTGCGCTGGCGGTGTCATTCGCTGCCGGCCCGTTCGCGATGTTCATCCGGGGCCGCGAGATCGAAATCCCAGCGGGCACCCGCGTGCACGCGAAGCTCGTCGCCGATCTGCCGCTCGAAAGCGCGGCGATTGCCGCATCAACCGAGCCAACCGATTCAACCGACGTTCCATCCAACCAGGAGTAAACCGATGCGTTCGATGATGCCCCGTTCGATTCTGTGCGCAGTGCTGCTCGTCCCCGCGTTCGCCATGGCGCAGGACACCGAGACTGCGGCCGCAACGTCTGCACCGGCGGCCGTTGAAGCGGTATCGCCCGGCAACGGCCTGATCAGCGCCGCGCCCGCCGACAAGGGCCAGATCGTGTTCTTCCGCGAGTCCAAGATGATGGGCGCGGCCATCGGCTTCAAGGTGCGCGAAGGTGAGACCGAACTGGGCAAGCTGCGCAATGGCAAGTATTTCGTCGTGGCCGTCGAGCCGGGCACGCACGAGTACGCCGTGCAAGGTGAAACCAAGGACCTGCTGACCATGGAAATCGAGCCGGGCGAGACCTACTACGTCAAGGGTTCGTTGGGCATGGGCCTCGTCGCGGGCCGTCCGAACCTGGCGCCGTCCGACGAGGCCACGTTCATGGGCATGTCGAAGAAGCTGAAACTCGCGAAGTAAGCTCGGAACAACGCAAAAGACGGAGGCCGCGCGAGCGGCCTTCGACAAAGAAGGCGGGGGCATTTAGCTCGACTCGAATGCCTCCGTCCCTTCTGGCTCCACTTGGCTACGTCCGATCCCCCGGGTCATTCGATCACCCTGCCTTGGCGATAGGTCATGCAGCAGGTAGTGACCCAACTTCCGATTGCGGACGCGGCGTTGCGGGTCTATCGAGCGCTTGAGCTGGGACAACCGCTGTGATTCCGGGCAGGCCGTCCGGTCATCGCTCAGGGCCGCTCTCCGAAGCAGCCCCCTATCAGACGGGCGGCACGCCGGGCGGGCAGTACGTGACCTCGAAGCGGATGCCGTCGGGGTCGCGCATGAACAGCGCGGTGACGTCGCCGAAATGCTGCAGCTCCGGCACGTCGAAGCCGGCCTGTTGCATCGCGGCCCGAACGGACGCCACCTCGTCCGCCGAGCGGGCGGCAAAGCCGACATGGTTCATGCCCGCACCGTAGCGCTCGTACCGCGATGTCCCGGGACGCGCCTCGCCGAACTGCAGGCAGACGCCGTCGCCGTCGGTCCAGACATGGTCATCCCGCTTGGTGAATCCGATCAGCGGCAGCAGCGCCTCGTAGTAGCGCATCGACGTGTCGAGCGATGTCACGAGCAGCGTGATGTGGTCGATGCGCATTGCTTGGTTCTCCGACTGCGGGGCTCATCAGCCTCGACGCTGCTTGCCAGACCCCGTTGGGTGAGGCGGAAAGGAAATGAACCTAACCCCTTTTCCCTGACGCCTCACGCTTCAGTTGCTCCGCCCGGGCCCACAGAGCGTCGAAGATTTCGAAATAGGACCCGCTCTCTTCGTCGCCCATCGAAGTGTTCGTGAAGAGGATGACGCCGACCTCCCTCTTCGGATCCGCGAGCATCATCGTTCTCACTCCGGGGTCGGAACCGTTATGCCCGATCCGGGTGATGTCGTACTTGGTGGCCCAGAAGATGCCGGAGTTGACGGAGTCGTCCCCTTCGATGTTCACGTTGCCAGGCTTGTTCGCATTCGTGTACTGAAACCTGAGCATCTCCCCGGCCGCCGGCTTGTCGAGGATCCGCGCGCCTTCGTACTCGCCGTCGTTCAACAGTGCGGTGAAGAACCGTGCGAGATCGGAAACCGAGGTGCGAACTCCGCCGTCCGGATATGTCGTTAATTCGTACAGCGGAATCGGAATGCGCGGCCCTTGCGCCACGTACAACCGTGCGAGCTTCGCGGGCGGAATTTCCGAGAGAAACCAGCCCGAATTGCTCATTCCCAAGGGAGTGAAGAAGTGGCGTGCGGTATACGTGTTCAGCTTCTCGCCGACGGCGCGCTCCACGATGTAACCGGCGAGTCCTGCGCCGATATTCGAGTACTCGCGGTGCGCACCGGGCCTGGCCTTGAGGAAGTTGGCGTCCGAGTAGTGCCTGCCGTCGCGGGTGAAGTAGCTCTCCAGAAACCCGCCGAGGCTCTCTGTCGGACCGCCACCGAAGTGGTAGTTGCTCTCATAGACAGATGGCCGATCTGTGATCCCGGAGGTATGCGTCGCCAGCTGCCTGAGCGTGATGGGCTCGTCGGGGTGATGCGGATTGACCACCTTGAACGGGAGATACGCGTTGATATCCACGTCCAGGGAGACTTTTCCCTCCTGGACAGCGCGCATGAGTGCCGCGCCGGTAAAGGTCTTGCTGATCGATCCAATGTTCATGACCGTATCCGGGGTGAACCGGATCGCGCGCTCCCTGTCGGCGAAGCCGTATCCCCCGGTCCAGACAACTTTCTTGTCCACGATGATAGCGGCGCCCACGCCCACCATTCCGCCGTCTTTCATCCGTTGCTCGATGACCGCGTCGAGCGCAGCGCCTGCATCCGAGGTGCGCGATTCAACCTGCGTTGCGGCCGAAACCAGGCCGGAGAACAGCGCGGCCATGGCGGCCACCACCGATACGAGCTTGTTTCTCGTGTCCATATGATCCTTCACGGGTACGTTTACGTCCAAGTCGTGCGGCGGGACCGGTTTGGACTTTACCGGCTCGCTTCTACTGTGGGTTGCGTGTGCGGCCGTATACGCGCAACGGGTCAGGGTCGTATTCCAAAAACCGGGGTCAGAGTCGGCTTTCTAGCAGGGACGAGAGAAAGACCACTCTGCCCCCTTTTTTCGACCGCTTTTTGGATCTTTTTCTCGGTCGATATCTAATCGTAAGCGATCTTACGTACACGCTTGGCTTCCATTTGGTAGTGAGCCTGCAGGCTGGTTAGCAGCTCATCTACCGCAAAGAACAGCTTTTCATTGATGGCGCCAAATTCCGCCTTCCTCTCTCGAAGCACTTCGCGCATCAGGTCGCGCCTAACTAGCTGGAAGTTTTCGAAAGGCAAATCCGTACTGGTTGCCGCCCAGCTATCTCTCGTTTGCAGATAGAAGAGCTCAAGACGACTCAGCTTCTTGTCGCGCTCAAATGATCCCTGATGAATGATCGAATTCCTGTCCTGCTGCTTATCACGTATAGCGCGCTTAACTGCCTTTAGACGAGCCGGGACGTCTGTCCGAGACACTCTAAGATTGCTAACGACAAGCGCGTGGCTGACATTCGACGCCTGGATGCACAAGTGGAAGATCGCATTTGTAAGCTGTAGCGCTTTGTCGTACGTAGATTGCAATCGGATGAGGTAATTTTCGATCGTATACAAGAGATAGTCGGCCCGTGTTATCCCATTGCGCCGAGCTTTTCCGCCGTAATTGAAATCGGAAATATAATAAATGCAATGATCTAGCTGCTCTGTCCACGTGATCAAATGGGCTAGCGCATAGCCAACGCGGCGCACGTAGAAGGTGTACTCATTCAGCTCCTCTTGGCTCGCATAGAACGAAGCACCTCCCGCTCGTGTCTCCAGATTCGAGATGTCTTCAAATAACGCCGCAAGAAACGGGTGCTTCTTCAGACGGTGCTCGAAATCCTCTGCTCGACTAGTCATCACATGATGCTTATTGATGAAGACAAAAGGGTCAGGTTCAATTTCCCGAGAAATGAACCTAACCCTTTTATTAAACCTGACCCCAACTTTCTTACGGGCTACGCTGGCTCATCTGTGCCATCGGCCTCGCCTTGGCGACGCGTTGCAATCGGTCTGAACATTCCTCCGACAACCGTCCCGACCGTCACTGACGCTAATCCGGAATCCATCAAGATCAGGTCTGCAGCAGACTCCATCAAGGAATGCCCGCCACCCGAGCTGACGGCCTTGCCAGCATCCTCCTTCGAAACAACCAGAATCAGATGAAGCTGATCAACTTCACCTTGCAAACTAGAGAGCCCATCCGCAATCTGGCGTAAGTATCTTGGTCGCTTTAAGTTCAACCATGAATCTAGGCGCTTTATCTCAAACCCTTCGACACCGAAGTCATCGACTGAAATAAGCTCGGGACCTGGAAATTCACCTTGTTCCGATTGCCTACCCGTCGCAGCGAGCCATCGTTGCACCGCCGCGCTAACCTCACGATGCGGAATCGGCAGGCGCACTTCATCTTTTAATGTCCGATAAAAGCGTTTAATCGGAACATTCAGGGTGAAGCTAGAGGCGACATCCCTTAACTCATCGAGCGACTCGGTAGACACCTGCGCCGCCTGACCTACTTGATTGTTCGCATACTCGACAAACTGCACAAGCGAGTACATCCAGAAGTTCTCAACCCCCGCAACCCGCCGCATCTCCGCAACAAGTTCCGGATGGGGCCCGATGGTCTTCCCCTGGACCTGCAGCCACCAATCGTCCTTCTTATCTGACGTAATAAAAATTACCGAATTCGAGCCGATAGACCGAACGTGCTCCAGTGTTTGCCGCCAAACAATCAAATCACCGCATTTCCTTGAGTAGGTTAGCCCGTCAGCTACAAAACGAGCACTCTTCGGGTCGCGATCCTTGTCTAAGTCATTAAACCCGGGAGGAACGCGCAACGAGTACCTTTCATCTGCTTCTCGTTGCAGCTCTTCCACCGCAGCTTGGTCAGCGGGCCGCGGCCCCACCTTTCCTGCAAACAGCTCATCAATTGAATCGCGGACGCTGTCCGCATGAGATAGCGCCAGTTGCTTGTCTTGCGCTTTCTTGACTGCGTCACTTAGGTTGCTGTGTGCGTTTTCCAGCGCCTCAAGAAGCGGAGCAGATCGAACATCAATCCCTTGTCGATCCAAGTCGAGCTTTTCAACGCGACCTCTTACGACTGCAAGAGCGTCTTGGCACTCTTTCAGCGTGTCATCTACGAGCTGCCTCTGAGATACGATTACACCCAGCCGATTACGCTGAAACTCAAGTCCAACATGATAAGGAATCCAAATCCGATCAGATAACTGCTTCAACAATGCGACTGTCTCAGCTCGTGCCTGGTCAGGAACCCGGTAAAGGTGTAACAACGCATTCGTGTCGAACACGAAAAGAGCGCGCCCCCATAGCTCCGAGAGCCTTGCTTTATCTAAACCGTAGCACCACGCGAAATCTGATCTCACGGTTGCCTCTCACCGAAAAACCCAAGCACTTAGAAAGATTGATCCAGTTCAATTTCCTATTTTATGCTCACCCGCACTTGCTATACCCACAGTTCAAGCAAGTCGCACACCCATCCATGATCACCACGGCCTTCTGGTTGCACTTGTGGCACATCACCGCCGAGGGCGGGAAGCTCGCGCCTTCGCCGGTGACTTCGACGTCCTCGCTGCGCGGCTCGGCGTGCACGCGCGGCTCGGGGAACAGGTCGCCCGCCGGGCTTACGTCAGAGTTTTTTTTTGAGGTGAGCGCGTCGTACTGCTTGCGCTTCTCGGCGATGAGCGCGCGGGCTTCAAGGCTCATTTCCGGGTCGTGGATCATGCCGATCGACTTGAGGTGGTCTTCGACCACGGCGCCGATCTCGGCGACCAGGGACGGCATGTACACGCCGCCGGCCTTGAAGTAGCCGCCGCGCGGGTCGAACACGGCCTTCATCTCGTCGACGAGGAAGGTGACGTCGCCGCCCTTGCGGAACACGGCCGACATGATGCGCGTGAGGCCGACGATCCACTGGAAGTGGTCCATCGACTTGGAGTTGATGAACACCTCGAACGGGCGGCGCTGCTCGTGCTCGGTGCCGGGGTTGAGCACGATGTCGTTGATGGTCACGTACATCGCGTGCTCGACGAGCGGCGTCTTGATCTTGTACGTGGAGCCGATGAGCACGTCCGGGCGCTCGACGCGCTCGTGCATCTGGATCACCTCGGCCGCCGGGCGCGCCTCGGGCTCGGCGCGCGGCGCGGGCTGCGCGGCTTTCGCTTCCTTCGCCTTGTCCTCGGGGGTGACGACGGCGTAGCCCTTGATTTTCTTTTCGATCTTGACGGCCATGGGTGTCCTGCTGCGGCGGTGCGCTCAACGCGCGGTGGTGTGGGTGGCGCGCCGGCCGCGGTCAGGCGGCCGGCGCATGGGCAACGCGGTTACGCGCGGCCCGGGTTCTTCCATGCGGTGCGGCCCGCGGTCCGGCCGGCGCTGCGGCCGCCGCCGCGCGTGGAGACCGAGCGCGTGCCGACGCCCTTCTTCGTCGCGGCCTTCTTGGACACGCCCGAAGCGGACTTGGTGGCGGCGCGGCCGGCGCTCTTCTTGGCGACGGTCTTGCTGCCGAAGGTCTTCTTGGAGGCGGTCTTCTTGCCGACGGCCTTTTTGCCGATTGCCTTCTTGGCGGCGAACTTCTTCGTGGCGGTCTTCTTGCCGACCGCCTTCTTGGCGACGGCCTTCTTCCCGACGGTCTTCTTGGCGGCGAACTTCTTCGCTACGGCCTTCTGACCGACCGTCTTCTTGCTCGCGACCTTCTTGCCGACCGTCTTCTTCGACGCGGCCTTCTTGCCTGCGGCCTTCTTCGCGATGGCGGTGCGGCCGGCGTTGACGGCACCGGTGCGCTGGGCGGCGTTGCGCGAAGCGGCGCCGGCGCTCTTGTTGGCGACGATCTTCTTGGTGGCGAACTTGCGGACCGGCAGCTTCTTGGTCGTGGTCTTCTTTGCGGCGGCCTTGCGCAGCGAGGCCTGCTTGGCGACCGACTTCTTCGTTGCAACACCGCCCGAACCGCCGGCGGCGGACTTCGTCGCGGCGCTCTTCTTGGTCGCGGCTTTCTTCGTCGCGCCCTGGGTCACCCCGGCGCGCTTGCCGGCGGCGGCCTGGGTGCCGGCCGACTTCTTCGATGCGGACTTCGTGACCTTCGTCGCGGCGCCCGTGGACGCGGCGCCCGCGGTTGCGCCCTTCTTCACGGCGGCGCTGCGGCCGGCCTTGCGGGCGGTGGTGCCGGCGCTGCCGGCGGCGGTCGTGCGACGCGTGGCCTTCTTCGTCGCGCCGGCGCTTGCGCCCTCGCCTTCGCGCGCACTGTCGCTATCGGTGTCGTCGCCGGTGTCGACCTGACCCTCGCCCTCACCCCGGCTCTCGTCGTCATCCGACGCATCGCCACGGGCCTGCTCGCGCGCCTCGCGGCTGGCGACTTCGAGCTGGCGCTTGGCGGTGTCGACCGCTTCGCTGACCGCCTGGCGTGCGGCGTCGGCGGTTTCGACGACGGCGGCGATCGCGCTTTCAGCGGTTTCGACGACGGCCGAGACCGCGCTGCCGGTGGTTTCCGCGATCGCGGTGCCAATGTTGGTCGCGGTCTCGGTCACCGTCTCGGCGGCCTCGGACAAAGTCGCCGTGACGCCATTTCCGTTGCTCTGCATGTTGCCCTCCTTGCGGGCGATGTGAGTGCTGGATGGTGCTGCCGGGCGAAGCTATACCCGCGGCGCGCGCAACGAACGTGAAAGCTCGCGCTAGGACCGCCGGGCGGACGCGCTGAAAAACACGCCGCGCGAAGTGCGGATGGAACGAGTGGGAGCGCGCCGCGCGGTGACACGCGGCGCGCCGTGCGGCTTAGAACTTGCCGTAATAGCCTTCCTTGAGTGCATCGAACAGGTTCGCGGCGGTGTGCATCTCGCCGTCGTATTCGATCTGCTCGTTGCCCTTCACTTCGACCACGCTGCCGTCTTCGAGCTCGAAGCGGTACATCGTGTTCTCGAGGTCGGCTTCCTTGACGAGCACGCCCTGGAACGCGGCCGGGTTGAAGCGGAACGTGGTGCAGCCCTTGAGGCCCTGCTCGTGGGCGTAGCGGTAGATGTCCTTGAAGTCCTCGTACGGGTAGTCGGTGGGGACGTTCGCGGTCTTGGAGATCGAGCTGTCCACCCACTTCTGCGCGGCGGCCTGCACGTCCACGTGCGCCTTCGGGGTGATGTCGTCGGCGGCGATGAAGTACTCGGGCAGCTTGCCGGCCTCGTCCTCGGCGAACGGCATCGCCTTGGGGTTGACCAGCCCGCGGTAGGCGAGCAGCTCGAAGCTGTAGACGTCGACCTTTTCCTTCGACTTCTTGCCTTCGCGGATCACGTTGCGGCTGTAGTGGTGCGCGAAGCTCGGCTCGATGCCGTTGGAGGCATTGTTCGCGAGCGACAGAGAGATCGTGCCGGTCGGCGCGATCGAGCTGTGGTGCGTGAAGCGCGCGCCGGTCTCGGCGAGCTCATTGACCAGCTCCGGCGCGACTTCGGCGATGCGCTGCATGTAGCGGCTGTACTTCGCGTGCAGCACGCGGCCGGGGATCTTGCTGCCGAGCGTCCAGCCGTCCTTCGCCATCTCCGGACGCTTGCGCAGCATCTCGGCGGTGACCTCGAACTCCTCGTCCATGATCGGCGCGGCGCCCTTTTCCTTCGCGAGCGACAGGCCGGTTTCCCAACCGGCGACGGCCATTTCGCGCGCGACGCGCTCGGTGAACTCGCACGACTCGGCCGAGCCGTACTTCATGCGCAGCATCGTCACCGTGCTGCCCAGGCCGAGGAAGCCCATGCCGTGGCGGCGCTTGCGCAGGATCTCGCGGCGCTGCTGCTCGAGCGGCAGGCCGTTGACCTCGACGACGTTGTCGAGCATGCGGGTGAACACGCGCACGACTTCCTTGTACTCGTCCCAGTCGAACTCGGCCTGCTCGGTGAACGGGTTGCGCACGAACTTGGTGAGGTTGACCGAGCCGAGCAGGCAGGCGCCGTACGGCGGCAGCGGCTGCTCACCGCAGGGGTTGGTGGCGCGGATCTGCTCGCACCACCAGTTGTTGTTCATCTCGTTGACGCGGTCGATGAGGATGAAACCCGGCTCGGCGTAGTCGTACGTCGAGACCATGATCATGTCCCACAGGTGCCGCGCCCTGATGTGGCCGTAGATCTTGCAGGCCACCAGGCCGTCGTCGCGGGTGACGTAGTTGCGGTGCGTCGGCCACTCGCGCCAGATCACCTGCTCGGCGTTGTTCAGATCGAGGTCGTCCTGCTCCTTGATGTGCACCGGGAACACGAGCGGCCAGTCAGCGTCGGTGTTCACGGCCTCCATGAAGCCGTCGGTGATCAGCAGCGAGAGGTTGAACTGGCGCAGGCGCCCGTCCTCGCGCTTGGCGCGGATGAAGTCCTTCACGTCCGGGTGCGACACGTCGAACGTGCCCATCTGCGCGCCGCGGCGGCCGCCGGCCGAGCTCACGGTGAAGCACATCTTGTCGTAGATATCCATGAACGACATCGGGCCCGACGTGTACGCACCGGCGCCGGCGACGAACGCGCCGCGCGGGCGCAGCGTCGAGAACTCGTAGCCGATGCCGCAGCCGGCCTTGAGCGTGAGGCCGGCCTCGTGGACCTTCTCGAGGATGCCGTCCATCGAGTCCTCAATGGTGCCACTCACGGTGCAGTTGATCGTGCTCGTGGCGGGCTTGTGCTCGAGCGCGCCGGCATTGGACGTGATGCGGCCGGCGGGGATCGCACCGCGGCGCAGCGCCCAGGTGAAGCGCTCCATCCAGTACTGCTGCAGCTCGGCGGTCGGCTCGGCTTCGGCCAGCGCCTTTGCGACACGCTGGTAGGTGCCGTCGATGTCGGCGTCGAGCGCCTGTCCGGTCTTCGTCTTGAGCCGGTACTTCTTGTCCCAGATGTCGAGCGATGCCGGCTGCATCGGGATCTCACGCGGGGGCTGGGTCTTGACCATCTCGAGACGCGCGGTGCTCATGTGTGCCGTAGCTCCTGTCGGCCGTGGGACGAACCCGCGGCGCCATGCTGGAAAGAAGTGCGCTCAGGCCCGCGCGGTCGACCGGGCGAAGCCGGCGACGACGCGCGCCGCACCGCCGGAACCGGCCGTGCACGCGATTGCAAAATGGGTCGAAACAGTGGGGTGGAACGCACGCCCAAGCGATGGAAACAAGCGGTTCTGCATGGCGTACGGCTTCCTGTGCTGGCGGAGCCCAACCCCCCTTGGTTGGGTTTCGCAACACTACAGACACAAGATGTAGTGCCTGCGTGAGCGGGCAAAGCTAAACCCGGGTTCGGGTGAAGTCAACGACCGGAGCGGGCCGATTCGGTGCACTTCACCCCTTGCAATTTGCTGCGCACCGCGCCGCGCGTGGGCTGCAGCGGGGATGAGAAAAAACCGGGGTGGCCGGCTTCATGTTCGGTTTCGCGAATGCGGTCGAGACTGGCTCGGCCGTGCGGCGCGGCGCCCGCTTCGACCCGCCCCGATCCGGGCGCAACTTGAATACGGGCTGCTGCGCCGCGACATCCCACCCATCGCCTTCCCGTGCAGCCCCGATGCGCCGACCGACCTCGCCCACGAAGACCCTGATCGCACTGAGCTGCGCCGCCGCGTTCGGCGGCTTTGCCGCGACCGCGATGCGCGACGGCGTGCAGACGCCCGCGCAGGCCGCGCCGCTGGCGAGCGCCGCGACGCCGGCCACCGTTGCGGCGCTGCCGCCGCAGGTGAACGGCCAGCCGCTGCCCTCGCTCGCGCCGATGCTCGCGCGCGTGACGCCCGCGGTGGTGAGCGTGCACACCAAGCAGCGCATCCGCGTGAGCCCGTTCGCCGACCCGTTCTTCCGGCGCATGTATCCGGAGCTCACGCAGGAGCGCATCAACGAATCGCTGGGCTCGGGCGTGATCGTCGATGCGCAGAGCGGCATCGTGCTCACGAACCACCACGTGGTCGAAGGCGCGGACGAGGTGTCGGTGACGCTCGCTGACGGGCGCACGCTGAAGGCGGAGTTCGTCGGCTCGGACCCGGACACCGACATCGCGGTCATGAAGATCCCCGCGCAGAACCTCAGCGCGGTGCCGTTCGCGGATTCGGGCCCGCTGCAGGTCGGCGATTTCGTCGTCGCGGTCGGCAACCCGTTCGGCATCGGGCAGACGGTGACGAGCGGCATCGTCTCGGCGGTGGGCCGCAGCGGCCTGCGGGGCCTGGGCTTCCAGAACTTCATCCAGACCGACGCGTCGATCAACCCGGGCAACTCCGGTGGCGCGCTCGTGAACCTCGAAGGCCGTCTGGTCGGCATCAACACCGCGAGCTTCAATCCGCGCGGCAGTGCGGCGGGCAACATCGGGCTGGGCTTTGCGATTCCGGTGAACCTCGCGCGCGACGTCATGACGCAGCTCGTCGCCACCGGCGAAGTGCGGCGCGGCACGCTCGGCGTCGAGTCCCAATTGCTCGATGCGCGCATCGCGCAGGCGCTCGGCCTCGGCGCCGACGTGCGCGGCGCAGTGATCACGCGCGTGTACAGCAACGGCGCCGCGCAGGCGGCCGGGCTCGAGGTCGGCGACGTGATCGTCGAGGCGAACGGCCAGCGCATCGACGGGCCCGACGCGCTGCGCAACTTCGAGGGCCTGCAGGGCATCGGCCGGCCGGTGCGGCTTGCGGTGCTGCGCGAGGGCCGACCGCTTACGCTCACCGCCACGCTGCGCGAGCAACCGCGCAGCACGGCCGGCGCGGAGATCGATCCGCGTTTGACCGGAGCGACGTTCACCGAGTTGCCCGAGCGATTCCGCCAGGGCGGCTTGACCGGCGTGCTGGTCGAATCGGTCGCGCGCGGCTCGCGTGCGGCGCGCAGCGGGCTGCAGGCCGGCGACGTGGTCGTCGAGGCAACGAGCGGCGGCTTTGTGGATCTCGCGGGATTCCGCGCTAACTTCACGCAAGCTCCGCCACAGTTGATTTTGCGCATCGTGCGCGGCAATCGCCAAGGCACCTTGGCGATGCAATGAACCGCTCCAGGAGACCACCCACCATGAGCCCCACTTCGACCGATCCGGTCATGACGAACCTTGGCGAATGCGGCACGCAGTTGAAGCAGGCCGCGCTGGATGCAGGCGCCGCGATGCGCAACGCGGCGAGCGCCGCAGGTGAGGAACTGCGCCTGGGCAAGGCCGCGGTGAAGGCCGACCTGGCCGACGGCGCACTGGCCGGCATTGCCGCCGGTGAGCAGGCTTCGCAGATCGCCGCCGAGCAGGTGGACGAGCTGATGGAGAAGGGCCGTGAGTTCGTGCAGAGCGCATCCGAACTCGTGCGCGAGCGTCCGCTCGCCTCGTTTGGTGTTGCGTTCGCGGCGGGCTGGATCATCGCCAAGCTCGGTCGCAGCAAGTAAGCGCAGACGTGAGCGCGCCCGGAGAGACGCGCACGTCGGGCCGGCCGGCGTCGGAGGATCGTGCGCGCGCGCCTGATCCGCTCGAAGCGTTGCGCGAACTGCGCGACGCCGGGCGCGCCGGCCTTTCGGCCACGAGCGAGGCCGGCAAGGCGTTCCGCACGCTGCTGTCGGCCGACGTCGCGCTCGCACGCAGCGCGATGGGCCGCGCCGTCGCGTTCATCGCGGTCGCCATCGTGTTCGGCGCGTCGGCGTGGCTGCTCATCGTCACCACGCTCGTCATTGCGCTCGTGCGGCATGCGGACTGGCCGTGGTCGGTCGCGCTGCTGACGTGCGCGGTCGTGAGCCTGGCCGTCACCGCCTATGGCGCGTGGCGGGCGCTGTACTACTTCGAACACACGCGGCTGCGTGCGACGCGTCGCCAGCTCGCCCGCCTGGGCGTGGGTGAGCTCGCCGCGTACATGCCCGGTGCCGGTTCGCCGGAGTCGACCCGCGCGGCGACGGATCGCCTCGCCGACCACCCGCCGGGCAAGGATGAGCGCGGCATCGACGTGACCCCGCCATGAGCGCGCCGCACGCATCCGACAGCGAATCCACGGCGACCGCGAAAGCCGCCGACCCGACACCGACGCCGTCGCTGCTCGGGAGTTCGCGCGCACCCAAGCACAACGTCCACTCGGTGATGAACTTCGACCAGCTGCTCAAGAAGGTCGAACAGGCCGAGGACGCGCTCGAAGCGCGCGAGCGCGAAGCGGTGGCCGACTGGCGCCGGGTTCAGGCCACGTGGAACGCCGCGTGGACGCCGGGCCGCATCCTGATCGCGGGGCTGACGAGCGGGTTCGCGTTCGGGCGCGCGTCGCGCGGCAGCAAGGGCGCCGGGTCGGGCTTCCTGCGCATTCTTTCGACGGTGTCGAACCTGATCGCGAGCGCAAACGCGCAGATGGCGGCGCACGAGGCCGAGCACGTCGCCGATCGTGTCGACGCAGCGACCCGCGGTCACGGCCACGACGAGTGGTATGACGACGTGCCGGACGAGGGCGCGCACCACGGCTACGCCGATGATGAACTCCGGATCCGCGTGCAGCCGCCGGCAGGTCGCGACCCGCGAACGGCGCAGACGCTGTCACCCGATGAAGCCGTCCGGCGCGCAGGCGCGGAGTCCGCACGCCAGTGAGCGCTCCCGTGCCTGCCCCGGAAATCCACATCACGCCGGACGGGGCGCACAGCCCATCGCCGGAACCGCGACCTCGCTCCTCACTCGCAGCGATCGTCATCGCGACGCTGCTGTCCGGCGCGGCCCTGTGGGCGGCGCAGGACCTGCTGCTGCCGGTGCTGCTGGCGGGCTTCTTCGCGCTCGTCGGCAATCCGATCATCCGCGGCCTGCAGCGCCTGCTCGTGCCGCGCTTTCTCGGCGCCGTGCTCGTGATCTGGGCCGGCCTGACGTGCACCTACGTGCTCGGCGAGCAGCTCGTGCAACCGGCCGCCGAATGGGTGCGCGAGGTGCCGCGCGAGATGCGCCGGCTGGCGCCGAAGCTGCGCGACCTCGCCAAGCCCGTGCAGGACGCCAGCAAGGCCGCCGAGAACATCGCGCGCGCGGCCGGCAGCGGCAGCAACTCGCGCACGGTGCAGGTCGTGCAGGCCGAGAAGAACGACCCGTACCGCATGCTCGCCGCCACGCCGAAGCTGCTGACAGCCGTGCTCGCGGTGGTGCTGCTCACGTTCTTCTTCATGGTCTACGGGCAGAACCTGCAGAAGAACGTGTTGGCGCTGCTGCCCACGCGCCAGCAGAAGAAACTGACGTTCGAGATCCTCACCTCGATCGAGCGCGAGATTTCGCGCTACGTGCTGACGATCAGCGTCATCAACGCGGTGGTCGGTCTGGTGTTCGCCTCGCTGCTGCATTTCGTGCTCGACGTGCCAGCGCAGGAGGCGCTGCTGTGGGGCACGATGGCCGCGCTGTTGAACTTCGCGCCGTACGTGGGCCCCTTGATCGGGATCCTCACGATGCTGCTCATGGGCTTCGTGAGCTACGACGAACTGTGGCCGTCGTTGATGCCGGCGGCGCTTTATCTCGCGCTGCACACGCTCGAAGGCCAGATCCTCACGCCGATCGTGCTCGGCCGCCGCATGCACCTCTCACCGCTCGTGCTGATCCTGGCGCTCATGGTGTTCGGCTGGCTGTGGGGAATTATCGGCCTGCTGCTCGCGGTGCCGCTGCTCGTGTGCGTGAAGCTGGTGCTGGCGCGCGTGGAAGGCATGGAGGGGTGGGCGCGGTTGCTGGAGTAAGCGCTTTGCGCTTTGCGCTTTGCGCTTTGCGACTTGCACGCTCCCTACCGAGCTTTCCCTTTTGTGCTTTCCGCGTTGCAGTTTCCGCTCGCGCCCCTACGCATTTCGCGTTGGCTTAAGGCTCAAAGCCTGGCGCTTTCGCCTTTGATCTGGCACGTAGCCTCATCGATCAGGCGAATCGGAGACCCGAAGGGCGGCGGCCATGGATGGCCGCCGTTTTGCGACTGAGCCATGGAATGGCGAATCGGAAAATTGCGTCGTGGTGTCCGCCTGTCATTGAGCCCTGTCGAGGAAGGCCGTTTCTTTTGGTTACTTTTCTTTGGGCCAGCAAAGAAAAGTGACCCGCCGTAAGGCGGAAGCTTGCGCTGTGCATGAGGCAAAGCTTTCGCGCTCGCGCGCGAGTCACTTTCTCTTGCTGGCCCAAGAGAAAGTAACCAAAGAGAAGGGCCTTCCCCGACACACCTCCCGCTGCAGCGTGAAGTGCATGACAGATTTTCCGACTCGCCCTCCTGGCTCAGCCGGAAAACGGCGGCCATCCATGGCCGCCCTTCGGGTCTCCGATTGTCGAAAAGCCGAGGACCAAGGCAGTGGCTCCGCCTACGTCGATGGCGATGGCGATGGCGATGGCGATGGCAGAGGCTCATCGAGCTGCTGGGAGCTGTCCCGTGATGAATCCGGCGGGCGGACGCACACGTAGCTGCACAGCCGTGCACGCGGCGCCGGCCGCAACCACACGATGACGACATCCCGCCCCGACACGCTCGCTAGAATCGCCCGATGACGTTCCCCGTCCACGCGATCACCCTCGACCTCGACGACACGATCTGGCCGGTCTGGCCGGCGATCATGCGCGCCGAGGCGGCGCTCGATGCCTGGCTGGCCGAGCACGCACCGCGCACCGCCGCACGCTGGCCAATGGAGGCGCGGCGTGTGCTGCGCGAGCAGGTCGATGCCGAGCATCCGCACCTCGCGCACGACTTCACGCAACAGCGGCTCATCACGCTCGAGCGCATGCTGCGCGCGGGCGGCGATGACGTCGCGCTCGTCGAGCCCGCGTTCGAGGCGTATTTCACAGCGCGCTGCGAGGTCGAGCACTACGACGATAGCGTCGACGCGCTCGAGCGCCTGGCCGCGCGCGTGCCGCTTGCCGCGCTCAGCAACGGCAACGCCTGCCTCACCCGCATCGGCCTGATGCCGCTGTTCCGCTTCCAGCTCGGCGCACGCGAGCACGGCCGCGCCAAGCCCGATCCGAGCATCTTCCTCGCCGCGTGCGAGCGGCTCGGGGTTGCGCCCGAGCACGTGCTGCACGTCGGCGACGACGCCGAGATGGACGTCGTTGGCGCGCACCGCGCGGGCCTGCGCACGTGCTGGATCAACCGCGTCGAACACGCGCCGACGCCGCGCCGCTGGTCGCACGCTGAAGTCCGCCCCGACCTCGAATTTCCCACCCTCGCCGCGCTCGCCGACTGGCTCGACGCGGCGCACCTGCCGGACACCGCCACCGCATGAACCTGCCCCTCGGATTTGCCGCCGCCTCCCCGGACGCCCTGCCGCTGCACATCGTCGACCGCGCGGGCTTCACGCAGTGGCGCACGTCGCAACCGGCCGCGACGCAGGCCTGGCTCGACGCGCACGGCTTCGACGGCGCGCCGGGCAGCGCACTCGTGATCCCCGATGCGGAAGGCCGGGCGAGCAGTGCGGTGATCGGTGTCAGCGATGCGCTCGATCCGTTTGCATACGCGCATGCGCCGTTCGCGCTGCCGCCCCGCGTGTGGCGACTGGCAGGCCAGTTCGATGCGATGCCGCTCGCCGCCGTGCGCCTGGGCTGGGGCCTGGGTTGCTACCGCTTCGATCGCTACAAGGCCGCGCCGCGCAAGCCCGCGCAGCTCGTGATCGACGGCGACGCGGACGCGGTGTTCGCCGAGCTCGCGGCCTGCGTGCGCGTACGCAACCTCGTCAACACGCCGACCGAGCACATGGGCCCCGACCAGCTCGAGCAGGTGGCCTGCGAGATCGCGCAGGTGCACGGCGCGCGCATCGAAGTCGTCAGCGGCGATGACCTGATCACCCAGAACTTCCCGTCGATCCACGCGGTCGGCCGCGCCTCGCACCGCGCGCCGCGCCTGATCGCCGTGCACTGGGGCGACGAGGCGCACCGCCGGCTCGTGATCGTCGGCAAGGGCGTCTGCTTCGACACCGGCGGCCTCGACATCAAGCCGGCCGACGGCATGCGCAACATGAAAAAGGACATGGGCGGCGCCGCGCATGCGATCGCGCTCGCCGAATGGATCATGGCGCGCAAGCTGCCGGTCCGGCTCACGCTGCTCGTGCCCGCGGTCGAGAACGCGATCGGCCCGGATGCGCTGCGTCCGGGCGAGGTGATCGGCACGCGCGCCGGGCTCAGCGTCGAGATCGACAACACCGATGCCGAAGGCCGGGTGATCCTCGCCGATGCGCTGGCCTACGCAGGCGAGTTCGATCCCGAGCTCATTCTCGATTTCGCGACGCTTACGGGTGCGGCGCGTGTCGCACTCGGCCCCGACCTGCCGGCGCTGTACAGCAACGACGATGCCGTGGCGCAGGCCTGGCTCGATGCGGGCACGCGGCTGCGCGATCCGCTGTGGCGCATGCCGCTGTGGCGGCCGTACTGGCGCTACCTGACGAGCACGATCGCCGACATCGCAAACGCCGGCCCGTCGAAGATGGCCGGCAGCGTGACCGCCGCGCTCTACCTCGAACGCTTCGTCCCCGCGCAGGTGCCATGGGCGCACCTCGACGTGTACAGCTGGAATGACGCCGACCGCCCGGGCCGCCCGGCCGGCGGCGAGGCGCAGGCGCTGCGTTCGGCATTCGCGATGCTCGAGGCGCGGTTCGCCGGCTGATTTCGACGACGCCCGCGTGCGGGCGCCGTTACAGCCAGCCCTTCTGCCGCGCGTGGCGGTATGCCTCGATGCGGTTGGCGACGCCGAGCTTGCCGATCGCTTCGGACAGGTAGTTGCGCACGGTGCCGGGGGACAGCCCGAGCCGGGCGGCGATGTCGCCGGCGGCGAGCCCCTCGCCGGCCAGCCGCAGCGTCTGCCGCTCGCGGTCGGTGAGCGGATCGGCGTCGCCCCAGGCGTCGACCGCAAGCTCCGGGTCGATCGCACGCCCGCCGCGGTGCGCCTGGCGGATCGCATCGGCAAGCCGCTCCGCCGGCGCGTCCTTGAGCACGTAACCGGACACGCCGGCGTCGAGCGCGCGGCGCAGGTAGCCCGCGCGGGCGAACGTGGTCGCGATCACCACGCGCACCGGCAGGGCATGGCGCTGCACGCGCTGGGCGAGTTCGAGCCCGGTCAGCCCCGGCATTTCGATGTCGGTCACCAGCACGTCCGGCCGCAGCCGCTCGATCTCGCGCCACGCGGCCTCGCCGTCGGGCGCGGCGCCGACGACGTCGAGGTCGGGCTCGAGCCCGAGCAGCGCCGACAGTGCGCCGCGCACCATCGCCTGGTCTTCGGCCAGCAGCACCCGGATCATCGCCGTCCTCCGCGCGTCATCGCGGCCGCACCGTAGCAGATGCGCTCAGGCGGCCGCCGCGCCCGGCAGGCCGGCGGCGCGGCGGCCGGTGTCGGGCTCACGTTGGTCGCTGCCGCGGTCCGAGCGAGCGTCGCCGAGGGCAGGGTGATCGCCCTGCTCGCCCGTCGCCTGCGCCCCGGCGCTGGTCTGCAACTCCAGCGGCAGACGCGCTTCGAGCCGCGTGCCGCCAGCGCGCGCGGTGTCGATGCGCAGCCGTCCGCCGAGCGCTTCGATGCGCTCGCGCATGCCGGCCAAGCCATTGCCCGGCACGATCGCACCGCCGCGGCCGTCGTCCTGGACATGCAGCACGAGGTCATCGCCGTCGCGCTCGAGCGCGATCGACGCCCGCTGCGCACGGGCGTGCCGCTGCACGTTCGTGACCGCCTCGCGCACGGTCATTGCGAGCACGGTTTCGAGCGCGGGCGGCATCGAGAGCGTCGCCAGCGAATACCGGAACTCGACGCCGTCGGCCTCGAGCAACAGACGCGCCGATGCGAGCTCGGCGGCGAGGCCCGCGGCCCGGATCCCGGTGACCGCGCTGCGCACCTGGGTCAGTGCGTCGCGGGCCACGCGCCCGACCTCGGCCAGCTCGCGCCGCGCCGCCTGCGGGTCGCGCTCGACGAGCCGGCACGCCAGCTCGGACTTCAGCGCGACGAGCGACAGCGTGTGGCCCAGCAGGTCGTGCAGGTCGCGGCCGATGCGCTCGCGCTCGGCGAGCGCGGCAAGGCGGCGCACTTCATCGTGGCTCAGACGCAACTCAGCGCGCTTGCGCGCGTTCTCCTGCATGAAGTGGTTGCCCGTGAACACCGCGACCGCGACGACCAGCGTCAGGCCGAACACGATGAGCGGGTGGCCGAGCCAGACGATCTCGGCGAGATACAGCGCGAGCACCAGTGCAAGCCAGCCCATGCGGCCGGCCAGCCCACGCGCCGCGAACGGTGCAAAACCGGCCGCGTAGATCACGTAGGTGTTCGAGTACGGGTTGATCGGCGCGAGTGCATAGCCGAGACCGGCGATCGCGAGCATGCACGCCACGCGCCGCGCGCCGGTGCAGCGGTAGACGGCGAAGTACAGGGGCAGGAATACCGCGACGGATGCCAGCGTGGGCACGAGCGCGCCGAGCCGCGGCCGCCAGCCGTCGAGCCCCTGCGCGCTGCCGAACAGCAGCGGCAGGAACAGGAACGCGAGGTAGCCGAGCACGAAGAACGGCATCCAGCTCAGCTGCAACTCGTCCGGCACGAGACGGTGGCGCAGACGCAGCGCGGCGGCGGCGAAGCGGTTCGGCATGCGCGCAGTGTGCCGCAGCGGCGCCCGCGTCATCGACCTAGCCACCGCGGGCGAGCCGCCAGCGCGCGTACATCAGGCACGCCGCGGTGAAACCGACCAGCACCGCGAGGTGCAGCGCGAGCGCGCCGCCGGCGTCTAGCCCGATCACCTTCAACGCGACCTGGCCCAGGTGGTAGGCCGGCCAGGCGGCCGCAAGTTTGGCGAACACCGGCGGCAGCGCCGTCAACGGCATCCACAGTCCCGACAGGAACGACATCGGCAAAAACAGCAGGTTCACGACCGCCGGCGCCGCCGAGCCACTGACGCTGACGCCGACTGCGAGCCCAAGTGCGCAGAACGGCAGCGCGCCGAGCACGTGGACCGCCGGCAGCATCAGCCACTGCCGCGGCGTGAGCACCACATCGCCGAGCGTGGCGGCGAGGCCGGCCAACGCGATCGAGATCACCGCCGAGAACGCGAGCGCCGTGGCGAGCTTGGCCGCGAGGTACGCGCCCGGCGGCATCGGCAGGGCGCGTTTGAGCGTGAGCAGGCCGCGCTCGCGCTCGACCGCCACGCTTACGCCAAACCCGAACAGCGCCGCGCCCATCACGCCGAAGACCCCGTACGTGGCCAGCAGATAACGCGCGGCCTCCGCACCGTGGCGGCCGGCGAGCAGCACACCGAACAGCAGGTAGAACATCAACGGAAACAGCAGCGTTGGCAGCACGAACGAGGGTGTGCGCAGCGTGCGGATGAGCTCGTACGCGGCCTCGAGTCGGTAGGCGCGCCACGGCGTGAAGCGCGCCGGCGGAACGATGTGCAGACCCGCGCGGTTCGATGCGGAAGCGTTCATCACGCGGCCTCCTGGTGCAGCGCCGGTGCGGCGTCGCGGGTCAGTTCGACGAATGCGTCGGCGAGGCCGGCGCGCTGCACTTCGAGGTCGACGCAGCCCGGGTCGGCGGCGAGCAGGCGCCGCACGACCGCATCGGCGTCGTCGACGACGAGTTCGAGCCGGGCGCCGTCGCGGCGCGCATCGCGCACCTGCGGCCAGGCGGCAATCTGCACCGGGTCGAGCGCGCTCGTGACACGGATGCGCGCCTGCACGATCTGCGCGCGCACCTCGTCCATGCGCCCGGCCGCGACGACCCGACCGCGGGCCAGCATCACGACGCGGTCAGCCAGCGCTTCGGCTTCCTCGAGGTAGTGCGTGGTCAGCAGCACCGCGCAGCCACCGTCGACGAGTTCGCGGATCGCGCGCCACAACCCCTGCCGCGCTTCGATGTCCAGGCCAGTCGTGGGTTCGTCGAGGAACAGCAGCTCGGGGCGCCCGCACAACGCAAGCGCGAACTGCACGCGCCGCTGCTGGCCGCCCGAGAGCTGCAGGTAGCGGCGCTCCAGCAGGCCATCGAGACCGGCGAGCGCAACGCAGTCCGCCGTGCTGCGCGGCGCTGCGTAATAGCTGCGCGTGAGTTCGATGAGCTCGGCGACGGTCGCGTGGTCCGGCAGGCCCGCGCTTTGCAGCATCACGCCGATGCGTCGGCGCGCGGCAAGCGCCTGCGGCCGCAGGCCAAACAGCGTCGCCGCCCCGCGATCGGGCTCGAGCAAGCCGAGCAGCAGGCCGATCGCCGTGCTTTTGCCGGCGCCGTTTGCGCCGAGCAGCGCGAGTACTTCGCCGCGGCGCACGTCGAGATCGACGCCGTCGAGCGCGGTCAGCGGGCCGTACGTCTTGTGCGCCTTCGCCAGGCGCGCGAGGGAATCGTGGGGCTGCATGGTGGCTTCGGGGTCGTGTCGAGAAGCCCCATGCTCCGCCGCCGCGCTAAGCGGCGGCAGTCGCGTGCATCATGCGATGCGCATGACAGCTGTCATGGGACGCGCACGGCAGCTGCACCTAGACTGGCTCGAACGCTGCGCTGGCCCCGTGCGTCTGCAGGCCGCCGATGTCCGAGTGCGCGAGCGCGAAGGTCCGGCGCGCATTCGGGGGACACCCGGCGCCGACCGCCGCCATGGCCTCGCGCGGCCGCGCCCCTCACACTGTGCGTTCGATCGCACTGGACCAGGACGATGACGGCACCGGCAGACCTGCTGCGGGAACTCAAGATCGACCGGCGCAAGGAGGCGAGCAAACCGCCGCGACGCAAGTGGCCGATCGTGGTCGGCGTGCTGGCCGTGCTGATCGCCGTGTTCGTCATGCTCGGCATGAACCGCCCCGTCGAGGTGCAGACCGCGACCGCAAGCGACGCGGCCGATCCCGCGAACGCATCGGTGCTCGATGCTTCGGGCTACATCGTGCCGCGCCGCATCGCGACGGTGTCGTCGAAGATCACCGGCCGCGTGCGCGACGTGCGCATCGAGGAAGGCCAGCGCGTCGAGGAAGGCGAGATCCTCGCGACGCTCGACCCGATCGAAGCGAGCGCGCAGCGCGAACTCGCGCAGGCGCAGCTTGGGGCCGCGCGCAGCCAGGTCGGCCAGGTGCAGGCGCAGCTGCGCGAAGCCGAGGCGCAGACGCGCCGGCTTGCCGCATTGCAGGGCGAGCAGCTCGTCTCGCGCGCGCAGTACGAGCAGGCCGTGGCGCAGCGCGATGCACTGCGCGCGCAGGTCGCGGCGATCCAGCGCAACGCGCAGGTGGCGGGCGAGCAGCTCGACGTCGCGCGCATCGGCGAGGACAACACGGTCGTGCGCGCACCGTTCGCGGGCGTGATCACCGCCAAGGCCGCGCAGCCCGGCGAGATCGTCTCGCCGATCAGCGCGGGCGGCGGCTTCACGCGCACCGGCATCGGCACGATCGTGGACATGGACTCGCTCGAGGTGCAGGTCGACGTCAATGAGGCCTACATCGGCCGCGTGCAACCGGGCATGCCGGTCGAGGCCGTGCTCAACGCGTACCCCGACTGGCGCATGCCCGGCGAGGTCATCGCGATCATTCCGACCGCCGATCGCAGCAAGGCGACGGTCAAGGTGCGCATCGCGCTCAAACAGAAGGACCCACGCATCGTGCCCGACATGGGCGTGCGCGTGAGCTTCCTCGAAAAGAACGCTGCGAACGCACCGAAGCCGACCGGCGCGTGGATCCCGCAGAAGGCGATCGTGCTGCCCGAGGGCACCGAGGCCGCGACCGCGAAGACCGGCCATGTGTTCGCGGTCGTCGATGGCCGCGCGCAGCGCCGCGAGGTGCAGCTCGCCGAAACGCGCGATGCGGACCGGCGCGTGAGCGCGGGGCTCGAGCCGGGTGCGAAGGTCGTGCTCGATCCGTCGAGCATCGACGACGGCGCGCGCGTGACGACCGGCGCGGACGACGCCGCGGAGCGCTGAACCGTGCACGCGCGTGCCACCGATGCGACCGCTGCCGTGGACACGCCGCTGGTCGAGATCCGCGGCCTGACCAAGAGCTACGAGCGCGGCAACCAACGCGTCGAAGTGCTGCACTCGATCGACCTCGACATCGCGCACGGGGATTTCGTCGCCCTGATGGGGCCTTCGGGCTCGGGCAAGACCACGCTGCTCAATCTCATCGGCGGGCTCGATTCGCCGTCGGGCGGCGTGCTGCGCGTGGACGGCGTGGCGATCGACGATCTCAATTCGAATGCGCTCGCCGCGTGGCGCGCGAACACGGTCGGTTTCGTGTTCCAGAGCTACAACCTGATGCCCGTGCTCAGTGCGCAGCGCAACGTCGAACTGCCGCTGCTGCTCACCGACATGGGTGCGAACGAGCGTGCACGCCGCGCCTCGCTCGCGCTGCAGCTCGTGGGCCTGGGCGAGCGCGCGAAGCACAAGCCGAACGAGCTGTCGGGCGGTCAGCAGCAACGCGTCGCGATCGCACGCGCGCTCGTGTCCGATCCCATGCTCTTGATCTGCGACGAGCCCACTGGCGATCTGGACCGCCAGACCGCGGACGAGGTACTCACGCTGCTGCAGCAGCTCAACCGCGAGTTCGGCAAGACGATCGTGATGGTCACGCACGATCCGAAGGCCGCCGAATACGCGCAGCGCACGGTGCACCTCGACAAGGGCACGCTCGTCGACGAGCCGACGCCGCACTGACGTGGACGCGCGCAAGTACTTCCCGCTCGTATGGACCGCACTGCTGCGCAAGAAGACGCGCACGGTGTTCACGCTGCTCTCGTTGACTGCGGCGTTCCTGCTGATCGGTCTTCTGCAGGCGGTGAACTCGCTGTTCGCGGGCGGCGCGGACTTCCTCGGCGCCAACCGGCTCATCGTCCAGGCGAGGACCAGCTTCACGCAGCCCCTTCCGATGCGCCTGCTGCCGCAGATCGAGGCCGTGCCGGGCGTCGAGCGCGTGGGTTTTTCGCAGTTCTTCGGCGGCCAGTACCGCGACGAACGCGCGGGCTTTCCGCAGTTCGTCGTCGACCCGCAGCGCCTGCGCGAGACCTACCCCGAGTGGGTCATGCCCGACGAGCAGTGGCGCGCCTTCGTCTCCACGCCCGACAGCGCGATCGTGGGCCGCAACCTCGCGTTGCAGTACGGCTGGAACGTCGGCGACATCGTGCCGCTCAACAGCTTCATCTGGACCAAGGCCGACGGCAGCCGCGTGTGGGAGTGGCGCATCGCCGGCATCTTCGATGGCATCAGTGAGAAGTGGCAGGACCAGACGCAGTTGATGTACCTCAACTACGGGCACTTCGACGAGGCGCGCAACGAACGCGCGCGCGGGCTCGCCGGCGTGTTCGTCGTGCGCGTGTCCGATCCGCTCGAATCGCCGCGCATCGCCGCCGAGATCGACCGCCGTTTCGCGAACTCCGCCGACGAGACGAAGACGCAGAACGAGCAGGACTTCCAGCTCAACTTCATCAACCAGTTCGGCGACATCGGCTTCATCATGAATGCGATCAGCGGCGCGGTTTTCTTCACCATCCTGATCCTCACCGGCTTCACGATGAGCCAGGCCGTGCGCGAGCGCATTCCCGAGCTTGCGGTGCTCAAGTGCCTGGGCTTCACCGACCGCACCGTGCTGTGGCTCGTGCTCGGCGAGGCGCTGCTGCTGTGCGCGCTCGGCGCCGCGCTCGGCATGGCGCTCGCGGCGGTGATCACCGCGAACCTGCCGCCGCAGTTCCCGCCGCTGCAGCCCGACCGGCGCGTGTGGCTGTTCGTGATCGCTGCGGTGCTCGTGCTCACCTGTGCGGTCGGCGTGCCGCCGGCGTTGCGCGCGAAGCGGCTGAAGATCGTCGATGCGCTGGCGGGCCGCTGACATGAGTGCGTCGACGTGAGCCTGCCGACATGAGCACGCTGCGGCAGACGCGCGAGATCGTCGCGCTCAACCTGCGGAGCATTCCGCAGCGCTGGGGTGCGTCGCTGGTGATCGTCGTTGGCATTGCGGGTGTCGTCGCGGTACTTGTGGCGATGCTGTCGATGTCGGCGGGACTGACACGCACGCTCGGCTCCACCGGCCGCGCCGACCGCGCGGTGGTGCTGCGCGCGGGCAGCAATGCGGAGCTGTCGAGTTTCATCGACCGCGCGCTGGTCACGCTCATCAAGCAGGATCCGACGATCGTGCGCGGCCGCGACGGGCTGCCGCTCGCCTCGGGCGAGATCATCGTAATCACGGAAGTCGCGCGCCGCGGCGAAGGCGGCAGCACGAACGTCACCCTGCGCGGCGTCGAGCCGAACGCATTCGAGCTGCGGCCGGAGTTGTCGATCGTCGAGGGCCGGCGCATGCGGCCCGGGTTGCAGGAGCTCATCGTCGGACGCAGCGCGCAACGGCAGTTCGAAGGGCTCGATGTCGGCGCGCGGCTGCTGCTCAAGGGCTCGTACTGGACGATCGTGGGCGCGTTCGAATCCGATGGCGACGGTCACGAATCCGAGCTGTGGGGCGACACCGAATCGGTGCAGGGCGCATTCAATCGCACCGGTTATTCGTCGGTGCTCGCGCAACTGCCCGACGCGGCCGCATTCGACGGCTTCAAGGCGCGACTCCAGGCCGATCCTCAGCTGACCGTCGATGTCGAGCGTGAGGTCGACTTCTTCAGCGAACAGGCCGAAACGCTGACGTTCCTGATCCGCCTGCTGACGAACGTCATCACCGCGATCATGGCGTTCGGCGCGTTGTTCGGGGCGCTCAACACGATGTACTCCGCGGTGTCGGCACGCACGCGCGAGATCGGCACGCTGCGCGCGCTCGGTTTCGGCCGCGTGCCGGTCATCGCCTCGGTCATGGCGGAGGCGCTCGCGCTCGCGGTGCTCGGCGGCGTCATCGGCGCGCTGCTCGCGTACGTGATGTTCAACGGCACGAGCGTGTCGACGCTGAGCCCCGGCTCGTTCACGCAGGTGGCGTTCAACTTCGCGGTCACGCCCGCGCTCGTGCTGCAAGGCCTGTTGTGGGCGCTGCTGATCGGTTTTTTCGGCGGGCTGATGCCTGCGCTGCGCGCGGCGCGCATCCCGGTGACCGAGGCATTGCGCGCGACTTGAGCCGGCCGACGGCTCGGGGCAGCGCCGTCGGCAGCCCGCGTGAAGAACGTGTGCAGCCGCGACCGTAGAATGGCGCCGCACTCAGGCCGCCGACCTCCCGCGGCCGTCGATCGAACTTCGCATGCACGACGAAAAACCCCGGTTGCACGGTCCCCGTCCGACGGTCGCCCAAGGCGCCGCGTCGGAAATCGGCGACCACAAGGACGACATCTTTTTCGCCGCGATCGAACTCACGCGCATGCCGATGCTCGTGACCGATCCGCGCCAGCCCGACAACCCGGTCATCTTCGCGAACCGCGCGTTCCTCGCGATGTCGCAGTACTCACTCGACGAAGTGATTGGCCGGAACTGCCGCTTCCTGCAGGGTCCGGCGACGGACCGGGACGTCATCGCGCAGTTGCGCGACGCCGTGGAGCGACGCACGGAGATCGCGGTCGAGGTGCTGAACTACCGCAAGGACGGTTCGAGCTTCTGGAACGCGCTGTTCGTGTCCCCGGTGTTCAACCACGCCGGCGAGCTCGTGTACTTCTTTGCGTCCCAACTCGACGTGAGCCGCCGCCGCGACGCCGAAGAGGCGCTCGCGCAGGCGCAGAAGATGGAGGCGCTTGGTCAGTTGACCGGCGGCATCTCGCACGACTTCAACAACCTGCTGCAGGTCATGAGCGGCCACGTGGACGTGCTGCGTGCGAAAGCGCAGCGCGGCCTGCTCCGCGAGGGCGAACTCGAACGCGGGCTCGAGAGCGTGCGCGGCGCGATCACGAAGGCGGCATCGCTCACGCAGCAGCTGCTGTCGTTCTCGCGCAAGCAGACGCTGCGCGGCCGCGTGATCAACCTCAACGGCACCGCGCGCAGCATGGAAGACCTCATCGGTCGCACGCTCGGCGAGGCGATCGCGGTCGAGTACGACCTCGACCCGACGTTGCCGAACTGCGAGCTCGACAACACGCACCTCGAGGTCGCGCTGCTGAACCTGCTCGTCAACGCGCGCGACGCGCTGCCGGGCGGCGGCACGATCCGCATCCGCACGCAGCGCGTGGACGTGGGCGACGCGGACGGGCGCGCGTTCCGCGGCCTGCCGCCGGGTGCGTACGCGACGATCGCGATTTCCGACAACGGCTCGGGCATCTCACCCGAGCTGGTCGACCGCGTCATGGAGCCGTTCTTCACCACGAAGGAGGAAGGCAAGGGCACCGGACTCGGGCTCGCGGGCGTGTACGGCTTTGCGAAGCAGAGCGGCGGCGTCGCGATGATCTACTCGGAGGTCGACCTCGGCACGACCGTGCGCCTGTTCTTCCCAGCCGTGGAGCGCGAACTCGGCGAAGCGCGCACGACGCCCGCGCACGCGCAACTGACCGGCGGGGACGAGACGATCCTCATCGTGGACGACCGCGTGGAGATCGCCGCGCTCGCGGCCGACATGCTGCGCAGCGTCGGATATCGCACGCTCGTCGCGCACAGTGGGGCCGAAGCGATCGCCTGCATCGAAGCGCAGCCCGACGTCGACCGGCCGCAGTTGCTGTTCTCGGACGTGGTGATGCCCGGTGACATGAACGGCTACGCGCTCGCGCAGGTCGTGCGGGCGCGCTATCCGTTGATGCAGGTGCTGCTGACCACCGGCTTCGACCGCGACCTCGGCGAGCTCGAACGCGTGGAGACCGGCGAGTTCGATGTGCTGCGCAAGCCCTACAGCCTCGCCGACCTCGTGCGCCGCATCCGCATGCGCCTCGACGAGACGTTCGGTCCGCGGATGTAAGTGCCCGCGGCGTGCCGGTCAGGTCGATTTGGGCGCACGCACCCGCGCGAGCGTGATGATCACCACGCCGACGAGGATCACGGTCATCGCGCCGATGTCATTGAGCGTGAACACCTCGCCGCCGAGCAGCGCGCCGAACGCCACCGCGATCGGCGGGTTCACGTACGCGTAGCTCGTCGCGAGCGCGGGCCGCACGTGGTGCAGCAGCCAGATGTAGGCGGTGAAGCCGAGAATCGAGCCGGCGGTGATGAGCCAGGCCAGTGCGAGCGTCGCGTCGAGCGGCGGCACCTCGGTCATGCGCTCGCCGTGCAACAGCGCCGCCAGCAGCATCCACACGCTGCCGCAGAGCATCTGCCCGCTGGCGGCCATGAACGGCTCGGGCAGGTCCTGGTCGCGGCTCCAGATCGAGCCCCAGGCCCAGGCGATCGGTGCGATCGTCAGGCACACCAGGCCGAGCAGCGACGACGACAGCTCGCTGCCGGCGTTGAGCCAGATCACACCGAGAAAGCCGATCACGAGGCCCACCCATTCGATGCGCGAGGGGTGCCGCCCGCGCAGCATCGCGAACACGCCGGCGAACAGCGGCATCGACGCGACCGCGATTGCCGCGATGCCTGAGCCGACCTCGGTCTCGGCGAGGTTCACCAAGCCGTTCGACAGCAGCACCATCCAGATCGACAGCACGGCGAGCGTGCGCCATTGCTTGCGCGTCGGCGCGCTCGTTCCCCGTGCGCGCAGTACGACATACATGAGCGCGCCGGCGATCGACATGCGGATCGCGCCGAGCAGGAACGGCGGGTAGCCCTCAAGCGCGAAGCGGATCGCGAGGTACGTCGAACCCCAGAGCACGTACAAGGTGACGAGCGCGGTCGCGACCGCAAGCGCCGAGGCAGACCGGACAGCGGGGGCGGATGCGGCGGTCATGGGCGGGGGCTCGGGGCGGTCGCGCATTGTCGACGAGCGCATGCGCGCTGCCTACGGCCTGGCGTGGTGATTGATGCGCGCTTCGTTGCTGCCACCGAGTTCCGACGCGCATCTGACAACAAAAAGGCCCGGTTGCCCGGGCCTTTGTGTGTCCGCCGAAGCTGGGCCTCAGTGTGCCCAGCGGCCGGGCTGGTCTGCGCCCGGCAGCACTTCCGCCGACAGGCGCTGGTCGTTGCGCAGCAGTCGGATCGCATCGGCCAGGATCGCCGCCGATTCGCGCAGCAGCGGATCGGGGCGGTCCTCGGCGGCCTTCTCGCGCGCGACGTCCTCGCGCAGGTCGCGCTCGTTCGCCTGCAGACCGTCGTCGAGGTTGTCGTCGCCGAGCGGATCGAGCGCGAGCCCGAGCTCACGGCGCTCGGCCTGGCGCTGCTTGCGCTTGGCTTCGTCGCGGTCACGCTCGGCGCGGCGCTCGTCTTCGTTGAGCGACACGGACTTCTCGGCGTTCTGCTTGCGGAACTCGGCCACGTCCTCGGTCCACCACTGGAATTCCTTGTCCTGCGCGATCCGCGTGTCGTGCAGCGCATCGAGCTTCGGCACCAGCGAAGCAAAATCGCCGTAGCGCGCGTGCGGCACCGACGCGATACGCGTCCACGGCAGCGCGTTCTCGTACGTGCTCTCGCCGAACTCGCTGGCATCCACCGACGCGGGGAACGCGATGTCGGGCACGACGCCCTTGTGCTGCGTCGAGCCGCCGTTGACGCGGAAGAACTGGGCGATCGTGAACTTCACCTGCCCGAAGCGCGCCTTCTCGGCCGAGGGCCAGCGGTCGAGGTCGTAGAGGTTCTGCACGGTGCCCTTGCCGAAGCTCGTCTCGCCGATCACGAGGCCGCGCCCGTAGTCCTGGATCGCGCCCGCAAAGATCTCCGACGCCGACGCCGAGCCGCGGTTGATGAGCACGGCGAGCGGGCCTTCCCACTTCACGCCCGGGTCCTGGTCGCCTTCGACGCTCACGCGGCCGCCGGACTCGCGCACCTGCACGACCGGCCCGCGGTCGATGAACAGGCCCGTGAGTTCGATCGCCTCGTTGAGCGAGCCGCCGCCGTTGTTGCGCAGATCGAGCACGACGCCGTCGACGTTCTTCGCGCGCAGCTCCTCGAGCAGCTTCGCGACGTCGCGCGTCGCGGAGGCGTAATCGCCCTTGTTGAGGCGGCGGCCTTCAAAGTCCTGGTAGAAGCCCGGCAGCTCGATCACGCCGATGCGCTGCTCGCTCGCGCCCGATGCGCCAGCCGGGATCGTGATGACCTTCGACTTCGCGGCCTGGTCCTCAAGGCGCACCTTGTCGCGCACGAGCGTCACGCGCACGGGCTTGCTGTCGAGGCCCGCTTCGGCCGGCACCACGTCGAGGCGCACCTTCGTGCCCTTCGCGCCGCGGATCTTCGCGACCACATCGTCGATGCGCCAGCCGATCACGTCCTCCATCTGGCCGCTCTCGCCCTGCCCGACCGCAACCACGCGATCGCCTGGCTTGACCTTGCCGGAGTTGCTGGCCGGGCCGCCGGGCACGATCTCGCGGATCGCGACCACGTCGTCCTGCCGCTGCAGCACCGCGCCGATGCCCTCGAGCGAGAGCGACATCGACAGGTTGAAGTTGTCGGCCGAGCGCGGGGTGAAGTAATCGGTGTGCGGATCGATCGCGTTCGCGTACGCGTTGACGAACGCCTGGAACACGTCCTCGCCCTTGAGCTCGGAGATGCCGCGGGCGAGGGTCGCGTAACGCTTGTCGAGCGTCTTGCGGATCTCGTCGGGCTGCTTGCCGGCCAGCTTCAGGCGCAGCCAGTCATTGCGCACCGACTGCGTCCACAGCGCATCGAGCGCGGCGCGGTCGGTGGCCCAGGCGGCGTCCTCGCGGTCGTAGTCGAAGCGGTCCTCGCCCTCGAACGCAAAGATGTCCTGCTTGAGCAGCTTGCGCGCGAACGCGACGCGGTCTTCCACGCGCTGGCGGTACGTCGAGAAGATCGCGTACGCGGGATCGAGGCGCCCGGCCTTGATCGCATCGTCGAGCTTGAGCTTGTACGCGTCGAACTTCGCCACGTCCTGCGCGGTGAAGAACTGCTTCGAGCCGTCGAGCGATTCGAGGTAGCGCTCGTACATGTCCGCGGACAGTGCATCGTCGAGCGGGCGCGGGCGGTACGCATAGCGGCTGTCGGACAGCAGGCCGTAGACGAGCTTCGCCGCGGTGACCTGGTCGGTCGTGGGCGCGTTCGGCAGCGTGCTGACCTTCGCCTTGTCGATCAGGGCCTGGTCGGCCGGTGCATTGCCCGCGGGCGCACCCGTCGGCGGCACCGGCGTGTTGGCGCCGAGCAGCGCGAGCGGCGCGGCCAACAGGATCGCAGCGAACAGGGAGGTACGGCGGGGGAAAGAGGTCTTGGGCATGCGATCGCCGCGAAAGCGGCCAGCTGGAAGCGAGGGAGTTGCCGCGAACGTCATTGACGTAACTGTCGTCAGCGTGCTGCAACATACGACCACAGCACAGTGCCGAAAGTTGCCGAGGCTGTCACCTGCATCACCCCGGTTTCGGACCGACGGCAGGCCAACGTTCATCGACGGAATCGCGTGGCGCTTCCACACTGCGCGCGCAACCGTGATGGGCCGGTTACATCGCCGTTAGCGAATCGCTTGCAGTGGCCTCTGTGGCGGAACGCGCCGTTGCACTCACGCCGCAACGAAGCCCGCGTCGATCGCCTGCCGGTCGGCGTGATACGACGAACGCACGAGCGGGCCGGACGCAACGTGCGTGAAGCCCAGCGACATGCCGTAGTCCTCGAGCGCCTTGAACTCCTCGGGCGTCCAGTAACGCAGCACCGGATGGTGGTGCGGCGTCGGCTGCAGGTACTGGCCGATCGTGACCATGTCCACGTCGTGAGCGCGCAGGTCGCGCAGCGTGCCCTGCACCTGTTCCATGTCCTCGCCGAGGCCGAGCATGATGCCGCTCTTGGTGGCCACGTCGGGGTGCTGCGCCTTGAAGCGCTGCAGCAGCGTGAGTGACCACTGGTAATCCGCGCCCGGGCGCACGTTGCGGTAGAGCTCAGGCACGGTCTCGAGGTTGTGGTTGAACACGTCCGGTGGATTCGTCGCGAGGATTTCGAGCGCGCGGTCCATGCGGCCCTTGCCGCGGAAGTCCGGCGTGAGGATCTCGATCTTCGTGCGCGGGCTGTGCTCGCGGATCGCGCTGATGCAATCGACGAAATGCTGGGCGCCGCCGTCGCGCAGGTCGTCTCGATCGACGCTGGTGACCACGACGTACTTGAGGTTCATGTCCGCGACGGTGGTCGCCAGGCTCAGCGGCTCGCCAGCGTCGGGCGGCTTGGGCCGGCCGTGGGCGACGTCGCAGAAGCTGCAGCGGCGCGTGCAGACCTCGCCGAGGATCATGAACGTCGCGGTGCCGTGGCTGAAGCACTCGTGGATGTTCGGGCAGCTCGCCTCCTCGCACACCGTGACGAGGCGGTTCTCGCGGAGCTTGGCTTTCAGCTGCTGCACCGAGTTGCCCGACGGGATGCGCACGCGGATCCACGAGGGCTTGCGCAGCACCGGCGCATCGGCGAACTGCACGGGGCTGCGCGCGATCTTGTCGCCGCCGAGCTGCTTGACCCCGGCCTCGAGCGTTGCAGGCGCATCGGCGCCGACGACCGCGAGCGGGATGGTCTTCAGAGCGTCGGTCATGGCAGGTCTCGATGCGAACGGCGATGCGGGCGCCGATTTTCTCAGGTTTACGCGGGCAGCGCGTCCGCGGATGCCGCTACGGGCTTAATCGCGAGCCCAAACTGCCGCGCAATTTGCGAAAGCAGCACGGGCTTGACTGCACTGAGGCCGGACGGGCCGCCGAGATCGGCGAGCGAAACGACCTGCAGGCCCGCGTAACCGCAGGGGTTGATGCGCGAAAATGGCTCGAGATCCATCGAGACATTGAACGCGAGCCCGTGGAACGTGCAGCCGCGGCGCACGCGGATGCCGAGCGCCATCACCTTCGCGTCGTTCACGTACACGCCCGGCGCGCCGCAGCGGCGCGCGCCGTCGATGTTCCACTCGGCGAGCGTGTCGATCACCGCCTGCTCGATGCGCTCGACGTACTCGCGCACGCCGACCTTCATGCGCTTCAGATCGAGCAGCGGATACAGCACGAGCTGGCCGGGGCCGTGGTAGGTCACCTGGCCGCCGCGATCGACGTGCAGCACCGGGATGTCGCCCGGCACCAGCACGTGCTCGCGCTTGCCGGCCTGGCCGAGCGTGAACACCGGCTCGTGCTCGACAAGCCACAGCTCGTCGGGCGTATCGTCGCCCCGTGTGTCGGTGAACGCCTGCATCGCGCGCCAGACCGGCTCATAGGGGCGGCGTCCGAGATCGCGGGTGATCACAGTCAACGATCGAGAACCTGGAGGAGACGTCAAATCGTCCACTTCACGTCGGGGTTCGCCCGCAACACATCGTGGGCGCGCTCGTGGTCCTCACGGCTGGCGGCCAAAAACGGGATACGCACGGACACGTACTTTCCGTTCGACGACGGGCGTGTCGTGACTGCACCGTGCAACACCTGGATCCCCGCCGCTTCAAGCTGACGGGGTAGGTGCGCATCGAGCGCGGCGGCAGTGAGGCCCATCGCGCAGAGTTCGAATTGCCCGGGGTACTGGAAGCCGTGGTCCGGATTATCGGAATGGATGTCCATCCGATAAGTGTAAGGCGGGAACGCGCCCAGTACCCGACAGAGTCAGCCGCCGTTCTGCGGATGACGCATCTGGCTGTCGGAGTGCGAACGCGCGCGCTCCAATTCTGCCTTCGTGCGGCAGACCCGCTCCGGCCGGTTGCTCCCGATTTTTTTCTCGCTTCGGCAGATCAGCTTTTCAGCGTCCTTATCCACCGCAACGGCTTGGGGCGCCTCGCTCGGTGCAGGCGCGGGCGGGTCCGAGGCAAACGCAAGGGCGGGAAGCAGCAGCAAGCTTGCGGTAAGGGCACGGATCATCGGGGTAGCTCGTTCGAGGAAGGCCGGACAATACGGCGCCCACATCACGTGCTGAACGTGCCAGACGTCACGCGCCCGGCACGCCGGGAACGCGGGTGATTACGACTCCCACCACATCAGCAGCTCGTGCCAGAGCTTCTTGAAGAAGCCGGCCTCCTCGACGGCCGCGAGCGCCACCAGCGGGCGCTGCGCGACGGGCTTGCCGTCGAGCATGACCTTCACCGTGCCGATCTGCTGGCCCTTCTTGATCGGCGCGATCAGCTGGCCCGGCACGTCCATCGTCGACTTCAGCCGGTCGTAACGGCCGCGCGGAACGGTGATGAGCATCGGCGCGGTCAGGCCAAGCTGAACTTGGTCGGCACCGCCCTTCCAGACCTTCTGCGTCGCGACGGCCTTGCCGGCGTCGAACAGGCGATGGGTTTCAAAGAACCGGAAGCCCCAGTTGAGCAAGGCCTGGCTGTCGTCGGCACGCTGCTTTTCACCGGTGGAGCCGACCACGACCGAGATCAGCCGCTGGTCGCCGCGCTTGGCCGAGGCCATGAGCCCGTAACCCGCGCTCGAGGTGTGGCCGGTCTTGATGCCGTCGACCGACGCGTCGCGCCACAACAATAGGTTGCGGTTCGCCTGCGTGATCGGGCCGACCGTGAATTCCTTGATCTTGTTGTACGAGTACGCCTGCGGGAAATCGCGGATCAGGGCGCGGCCAAGCACGGCGAGATCGCGCACCGTCGTCATGTGGCCCTCGGCCGGCAGGCCGTGCGGGTTCACGAAGTTGGTGTTCTTCATGCCGATGCGCTTGCCGTACTGGTTCATCAGCGAAGCGAACGCATCGGTGCTGCCGGCGACGTGTTCGGCGAGCGCGATCGCCGCGTCGTTGCCGGACTGGATCACCATGCCCTTTTCCATCTGTTCGAGCGGCGCGGTCTTGTTGACCTCGAAGCCCGAGTAGCTGCCGTCGGTGCCGGCGCCGCCCTCGCGCCAGGCGTTCTCGCTCATCATCACCGGGTCGGTCGGCTTGACCTTGCCGCCGGCCATCTCGGCCGCGATGACGTAGCTCGTCATGACCTTGGTGATGCTTGCCGGTTCGACCGGCATGTCGATGTTCTCGCCCGCCAGCACGTTGCCGCTCGCGGCGTCCATGAGGATCCAGGCCTTGCCGACGACCTTCGGTGCCGGCGGAACAGGCAGCGCGTCGCTGAGCGCGCGCGGCGCGGCGGTGGCCGGCGTCGGCGTGGCGGGGGCCTGTGCGAAGGCGAGGCCGAACGTGGCGGTCAATGCCGCAGAGGCGGCCCAGACGACGAGCGTCGTCGCGGCGGGGATGGAACGGGCTTTCATGTGATGCGTCTCCGTGCCGGTCTGCGCCGGCGATCGATTCCAATCAGTCGTTCACGCGCCGCGGCGTGCCAAATCCCAGACCTGCGAGGCGGGAGGCGAGTTCCGCTTCGCCGGCCGCTGCGACCGGGCCTATGCGCAGGCGCCACACGTTCTGCCCGTTGACGACGCCATCCTGCAGGCGCGCGCCGCCGATGCCCGCACCCTGCAACATCTGGAGCGCGCGGTCGGCGTTCGAGCGCGCGCCGAAGCTTGCGACCTGGAGCGTGAGCCCGCCACCCGCAGCGGCGACTGGCGCGGCGCCGGACGCCGCGGCCGCCGCGACGATCGGCGCTGCGCTCGTCTCCGGCGACGGGCCCGGTGTTACCGGCTTGCCGGTCGCGACGCGGATCTGGCGGCTCTTCATCCAGGCATCGAACTCGTCCGCGTTCATCGCGCGACCGTCCTGGCGCATGTCGAAACGGACGTCGCCCGCGGCCGGCGTGTGCGGGGCCGCCGCGGCGGCGCCGGCGGCCGGCACCGTCACGCTCGATGCAGCAGCAGCGGCATTGACGGCGACACCGGCGCCCGACATCGCCGTCGGCAACGCACCGCCGGTGCCTGTCGGCGGTGCCACGTCCGGGGCGCTCGCGCTCGCGGCAGGCGTCGGCGCCGCCGGCTTGCGGCCCGGGATCACGGCGACGAGGCGGTCGAGCGCGCTGCGCACGACGCTCGGCGAGGTGTTGACCGCGCCCATCGCCTTCTTGCCGCCCTTGCCCGACGCGCCTGCGATCAGCGTGCCCGGATCGTCCGGATGCACCGCGCGCACTTCGACGCGGCCGGTGCCGGCCTGCGTGATGCCGAGCTTGACCGCGGCGGCGTAGCTGAGATCGATGACGCGGCCGTCGTGGAACGGGCCGCGGTCATTGACGCGCACGACGACGGACTTGCCGGTGTCGAGGTTCGTCACGCGCGCGAAGCTCGGCAGCGGCAGCGTCTTGTGCGCGGCGGTGAACGCGTACATGTCGTACACCTCGAGGTTCGAGGTGCGGCGGCCGTGGAACTTCTGGCCGTAATAGGAGGCCAAACCCTGTTCGACGTAGCCGCGGCTCGTGTCGAGCACGTGGTAGGTCTTGCCGAGCACGGTATAGCTCGAACGGTTGCCCACGTTCGAACGCGGGATGTCGGTGATCTCCGGCTCGGGGATCGCGTCGACGTCGGGCAGGTAGTCCGGGGTGCTGTCGGCCACGCCGGGCTTGTACAGGCCGCCGGCGACGTAATCGCCACGCGTGCTCGGGTCTTCCTGCGCGGGGGCATACGGCGAGGCCTTGCGCACCTTGGCAGTGGCCGGGACCTTTGCGATCACCGGCGCAGCGGCGGGCGGCGGCACGAGGGGGGGCAGCGGAGCCTTGTCGGCGGTTTTGGGCGCGCTTGCGCAGGCGGCGAGCCCGAGCGCCGCCGTCACGATCAGCAGTGGCTTCATGGTGCGGTCGATCCTTGAGCCGCGGCGTTGGCCGCCGGCGTGCGTCCAGCGATTGCGTCGGCCAGGTCACGCACGGCCATCGCGTAGTGCTTGGAGATGTTGTAGCGGGTGATCGCGTAGAAGTTGCGGAACCCGAGCCAGGCTTCGCGCCCGTCCGCGCCGTCCAGGTAGACGACCGTGGCAGGCGTCTGCGGCGGCAGCGGCGCCGATGCGCGATACCCGGCCTCGGCCAGGTCGCCGAGCGTGTAGACCGGCTCGAAACCCTCCGGCTCGAACGGCAGCGCATCGGGCGCAACCTGCGCGCGCGCCGCGATCGGGCCGCCGCGCTGCCAGCCGCCCTTGACGATGAAGTAGTTCGCGATCGAGGCGAACACGTCGTCGAGGTTGGTGAACAGGTTGCGCTTGCCGTCGCCGTCGCCGTCGACTGCGAACTCGAGGTAGCTCGAGGGCATGAACTGGCCGTAGCCCATCGCACCGGCATAGCTGCCGGTGAGCGAACTCACGTCGACACCCTCTTGCTTGCCGAGCGCGAACAGCATGGCGAGTTCGTTGCGGAAGAAGGCCTCGCGGCGCGCCTCTCGCTCGGCCTTCGTCGGGTCGCCGCTGCGCGGGTAATAGAAGCCGAGCGTGTAGAGCGCATCGACGATCGAGTGCTTGCCGGTGTTCGCGCCGTAGCTGGTCTCGACGCCGATGATGGCAACGATGATCTCGGCCGGCACGCCGGTGGCGGCCTCGACCTTCGCGAGCTTGGCGCGGTGCTGCTCGAGGAACTTGCGGCCGCCTGCGATGCGGGCGTCGGTCACCAGCAACGGGCGGTAGTCGCGCCACGGCTTGGCTTCGGCCGGGCGAGACATCGCGGTGAGGATGCTCTCGCGCTTGGTCGCCTTCGCGAGCACCGATTCGATGCGCGCCGGCTCGATGCCGTACTTCGCGGCCGTGTCGCGCACGAACTGCGCACGCGCCTGTTCGGGCGACATCGCCGGATACGGGTCGGGCAGCGGGCTCGTGCCCGGCGGCTTTGCGAACGGGACAGTCGGCTGCGGCAGGCGCGGCGCGGTGGACACCGGCTGCGGTGCGGCGGGCTGCGTGGGGTGCATCACCGGGGGCGGCGCCTGCGTGGCGCAGCCCGCGAGGGCGAGTGCGACGGTGCAGGTCATGATGCGTCGGGCGTGGGGGCTTCGGCTCATCGGCGCGAGGGTAGCACGCACCCCAAAGCCTCCAAACCCGACCGTAAACGCAGAAATGAACGCTCGAGTCAGGCTCGAGCGGGCACGGCCGAGCGCATCACGCGCGGTGCGGAGCGGCGCTCCGGCGCGCTCAGCGCCCATGCACCGGCCGATGCGCGCGCACCGCCATGACCACGCCGAGGCCCGCCAGCAGCGACACGGCCGACGTGCCGCCGTAGCTCAGCAGCGGCATCGGCACGCCGACCACCGGCAGCAGGCCGGAGATCATGCCGCCGTTGACGATCACGTAGACGCAGAACGCCAGGCCGAGCGCGCCGGCGAGCAGACGCGAGTAGCCATCACGTGCTTCGCTCGCAATCCACAGGCAACGCCCGATCACGAACAGGTAAAGCGCGAGCACGACGACGACGCCGACCCAGCCGAACTCCTCGGCCAGCACGGCGAAGATGAAGTCGGTCGTGTGCTCGGGCAGGTAATTCAGGTGCGCCTGCGTGCCCTCGCCCCAACCCTTGCCGGAAAAACCGCCGCCGCCGATCGCGATCTTGCTCTGGATGATGTTCCAGCCCGTGCCCAGCGGATCGGATTCCGGATCGAGGAACGTGAGGATGCGGTCCTTCTGGTACGGGCGCAGCAGCCAGAACCACGCGACCGGCGCGATCGCGGCGACGCCGCCAGCCGCCGCGCCGAACCACCACCACGGCAGCCCCGCGAGATACAACGCGAACGCGCCGCTCGCGGCGACGAGCATGCCGGTGCCGAAGTCGGGCTGCTTGAGGATGAGCAGCGTCGGCAAACCGATGATGAGCCCGGCGATCACGACCGTGCTCACGCGCGGCGGCAGCGGCTCGCGGTTGAGGTACCAGGCCACCATCATCGGCAGGCTCAGCTTGAGCAGCTCGGCCGGCTGGAAATAGAACACGCCCAGGTCGATCCAGTGATTGCCGTGCTTGCCGTCGCCGACGAACAGCACCGCGACGAGCGGCACCAGCGAGACAGCGAACACCGCCGGGGTCCAGTTGCGCAGCTGCGTGGGCGGCAGGCGCGAGAGCGCCCACATCGCGGCGAGGCCGACGCCGAAGCGTGCGCCCTGCGCGAGCATCATGCGCATCGAGTTGTCGGCCGCGCTGTAGAGCACGGGCAGGCCGATCGCCATCAGGGCGAGCAGCGCGGCAAGCAGCGGCAGATCGAGCGTGCGGGTGAAACGCTGCACGAGGTCGAACAGCCAGCGCAGGATGACGCTCATCGACGCGGCTCGCTGCTCGGCGGGGCCGGTGCGGCCTGGGTGCGCGCGGGCGAAGCGGGCGGACCGGCCGGGGCGCGGCTCGTCATGGCCTGCGCGCTTGGATCTGCGGCCGCCGGCGTGGCGCCTGCCGACGGCGCGGGCGCGGCGCGCGCACCTGGAGTCGTGGACGGCAGGTCTCGGCTGCCGGGCACGACCTGCTTGAGCGGCGGCGGCGCAACCGAGCCCGGGATCCCGTCGAGCGTGCCCGGCGGCAGCTGCCGCGTGCTCTCGGGATCGGGCTCGGGCATCTTGCCCGTCAGCCAGGCGTCGAAAATCTTGCGTGCGATCGGCGCTGCGGTGCTGCCGCCGTAACCGCCGTGCTCGACGACAATCGCGACCGCAATCGTCGGGTTGTCGGCCGGCGCGTAGCCCACGAACAACGCCTGGTGGCGCAGGTGGTAGGGCAGCGAGCGCGGATCCATGCTCTGGCTGCCCTTGCGGCTGATCTTCTGCGACGTGCCGGTCTTGCCGGCCATCAGGTAGGTGGCGCCCCGGGCCATCGCGGTCGCGGTGCCCTGGCCGTGGATCGTCGCCATCATGCCTTCCTGCACGATGCGCAGGTGCTCGAGGTTGTCGGTGATGCGCCGCGGCGCATCCTGCGGCAGCGGCGTCCACGGCGCGCGGTAGCCGTCGCGGCGCGCGTCGACGAGGTGCAGGCGGCGCAGCCGGCCCTGGTCGGCGATCGCCGCGGTGCCGCGGGCGAGCTGCAATGCGGTCGCGATCCAGTAGCCCTGGCCGATGCCGGCGATCACCGTCTCGCCCGGGTACCACGGCTCGCGCGTGCGGCCGCGCTTCCACTCGGGCGACGGCACGATGCCCGCGTTCTCGCCCGCGAGGTCGATGCCGGTCGGCTCGCCGAAGCCGTAGCGCCGCATGTACTGCGCGAACCGCGCAATGCCCATGTGGTAGGCGAGCTGGTAGTAGTAGTAGTTGATCGACAGCGAGATCGACTTGCGCAGGTCGGTCCAGCCCGCGCCGCCCGACGAGTCGCGGTAGCCGCGCCGCTGGCCGGGGATGCGGAACTCGCCGGTCGAGAACACGCGGTAGTCGGGGGTGCGCACGCCGCTGTCGAGGCCGGCGAGCGCGGCGAGCGGCTTGATCGTCGAGCCCGGCGGGCCGCCGCCAAGCACGTTGCGGTTGAACAGCGGACGCGACGGGTCGGTGGTCAGACGCTGGTAGTCATCGTGCGAGATGCCGTTGACGAACAGGTTCGCGTCGTAACCCGGCAGGCTCACCATGCCAAGCACGGCGCCGGTGCGCGGATCGACCGCGACGGCCGAACCGTCCTTGTCACCGAACGCGATCACCATCGCGCGCTGCAGGTCCAGATCCAGGCTCAGGCGCAGATCGGCGCCCGGCACGGCCGGAACGCGGTCGACGAGGCCGAGCTGGCGCCCTTCCACGCTGGTTTCGATCTTGTCGTAGCCGATCTTGCCGCGCAGCGCCTCTTCGTAGAAGCGCTCGAGCCCGGTCTTGCCGATGTGGGAGAACGCCGCGTTCGCCTCGCCCATCTTCTCGGCATCGGCTTCGTCGACGCGCGCGACATAGCCGATCGTGTGCGCGAACAGCTCACCGTAGAGGTAACGACGGTTGAGGTAGGACACGAGCTCGACACCCGGAAAGCGCCAGCGGTCGACCGCGAAACGCGCAGCCTCCTCCTCGGTGACGCGCAGCTTGAGTGTGATGGGCTTGAAGCCGCGCGACGCGCGACGCGCTTCATCGAAGCGGGCCAGGTCGTCCTCGCTGAGCTCGACAAGGCCGCGCAGCGCGGGCAACCAGACCGCGGGGTCGCCCGCGTCTTTCGGGGTCACGTCGAGCCGGTACGCGGGCACGTTGTCGGCCAGGATGCGGCCCTTGCGGTCGTAGATCAGGCCGCGGCCGGGGACGACCGGCTGCAGCTTGATGCGATTCGCCTCCGAGCGCGTGGCGTATTCCTCGTGCTCGATCACCTGCAGCTGGAAGTACCAGACGGCCAGGCCGAGCAGCGCGATCACGACACCCGCAAACGCGAGCGCAGACCGCTGGCGGAAACGCACGGCTTCGGCGGCGACGTTCTTGAGCACGCGACGACGCGGCCGGACCTTCAGAAAGCGCACGGCTCAGCGCCTCCGCATCGCGCCGACGCGCAGGGCATCGAGCCCCACGAACACGGGCGGCCACAGCAGCAGGCCCATGAGCGGCGCGAACCAGAACGCCGCGCTCAGCGTCGGCGCGCCGAGCACGAGGTGCAGGCCGGCCGCGACGATGCGGTCGTTGAGCAAGAGTGCGCCGATCGCGAGCGCCTGCTGCGACATCGGGAAGAAACGCAGCCGCGCGCGGAAGCGCTGCAGGATGAACGCCATCGCGACCAGCCGCAGCGCCTGCTCGCCGAGCAGGCTGCCGAACGCAAGGTCGGCCACGAGGCCGATGGAGAACGCGAAGCCCAGCCCGACGCGATCGGGCGTTTCGATGACCCAGTACGCGAGCACGAGCGCAAGCCAGTACGGGCGCAGCGGCTCGATCGATTCGGGCAGTGGCACCAAGCCGAGCAGCAGTGCGATGAACACGCTCAACGGCAAGGCCCAAGGCGCATGGCCGCGCATCAGCGGTCGCCTCCGTCGTCGGGCGGGGCGGGCTGCGGCTCAGCGGTTGCGGGCGGTGCGGTTACGGGCTCAGCAGCGGTCGGCTCAGCACTTGCAGTCGGCGCAGCTGGGGGCAGCGCGGTGGCGGGCGGTGCGGTGGTCGAACGCGTGGCCGCAGGCGGCGCAGCGGCGGACGGCGCGGCAATGGTCGTAGGCGTCGCGCGCCGCGGCGCAACGGGGCGCGGCGTCGTCGCTGCCTGCGGGGCTGCCTGGCGTGGCGCCGTGGCGGCGGGTGCGCCGGCCGGTGCAGGCACAGTCGTCGCGCTTGGACTTGAGCTTGGACTTGCGGTCGGGCTCGCGGCACCCGCGCGCGGCGGGACGGCGTCCGGGCGCAGCGGCGTGACCGGCGCCGAAGGCGCGGCGGCCCCGCTCGTGCCTGCCTTCTCGCCCGCGGAGCCACCCTCGCCTGCGGCCCCGGTCGCCGCGTTGACGTCCACCGGATCCACGCGGCGCGGCGCGGCGCGCAGCAGCAGCACTTCGCGGCCGCGATCGATCGCCGCCGCGGGCGTGAGGTCGCCGACCAGGAAGGCGCGGCTGTGATCGGGCTGCAGCGCGGTGACGGTGCCGACCGCGAAGCCCGGCGGGAAACGCCCACCGAGGCCCGACGTCACGAGCACGTCGCCGACCTTGACGTCACTCGACAGCGGCACGTTCTCGAGCGCGAGCCGGTCGCTGCGGCCGCGGCCGTAAGCGACGAGGCGCACGCCGTTGCGCGCGACCGAGACCGGCACCGCGTGGTCGGGGTCGGTCACGAGCAGCACGGTGGCCTGCAGCGGCGTGACCTGCACGACCTGCCCCACGAGCCCGCCGGCGTCGATAACCGCCTGGCCTGCACGCACGCCGTCGCGGCTGCCCGCATCGAGCACGAGGCGCTGGCGCGTGGGATCGAGATCGACGTCGAGGATCGGAGCGAGTTGCGCGTCGAGCCGGTTGCGCTGCGCGGCGTCGAGCAGCTCGCGCAGGCGCGCGTTGTCGGCCGCGACAGTCTGCATGCGCGCCATGCGCGCCCGGTCGAACAATGCCTGCCGGCGCAGTTCGCGGTTTTCTTCGGTGAGGCGCGCCAGCGTGCCGGCGTCCTCGGCCAATTGGCCGGTCACGCGCGCGGGCCAACCGGCCAGCGCCCACAGCGGCTGCACGAGCACCGTGGCCTCCGAGCGGGCACGGTGCAGCCAGCCGCCGCGGTGGTCGAGCACGACCAACACGAGCGCGACGGCGAGGTAGGCCATGAGCCGCAGCGTGCCGGTGACGTCGCCGCGGGCGGCAGGGGATGGACCGGCGTAAGGCACTTCGGAACGAAAGGTCGAGTTCGGAATCGGGGTTCAGTGCAGCGCTTGCGGCGCGTCGGCGACGACGTGCATGCAAGGCCGGGTCACCGGACGAGGTCGAAATGGTGCCTGCGAGCCGGGCGGCCGCGACAACCGCGCGGCCGAACCCAATCCCCAATCACAAATCCCGCGCTTATTCCGGCGCAAAAAACTCGTTGCCGTGCATGTCGACCAGCTCGAGCGCGCGGCCACCGCCGCGGGCAACGCAGGTCAGCGGGTCGTCGGCCACCTGCACGTGCAGGCCGGTTTCTTCGCTGATCAGGCGATCGAGGTCGCGCAGCAGCGCGCCACCGCCGGTGAGCACGATGCCGCGCTCGGCGACGTCGGCGCACAGTTCCGGCGGGGTCTGCTCAAGCGCGAGCCGGACGGCCGCAACGATGCCGCTGAGCGGTTCGCGCAGCGCGTCGAGCACCTCGTTCGAGCCGATCTTGATCATCTTCGGCACGCCCTCGGCGAGGTTGCGGCCGGAGACTTCGATCGTGCGCGCCTCTTCGGACGGATACGCGCAGCCGATCTCGAGCTTGATGCGCTCAGCGGTCGACTCGCCGATCAAGGTGCCGTACGTACGACGCACGAAGCTGATGATCGCCTCGTCGAAGCGGTCGCCGCCGATGCGCACCGATGCGGAATACACGATGCCGTTGAGCGCGATCACCGCGACTTCGGTCGTGCCGCCGCCGATGTCGACGACCATCGAACCGCGCGCCTCGGTCACCGGCATGCCGGCGCCGATCGCGGCGGCCATCGGCTCTTCGATCAGGTACACCTCGCGCGCACCGGCTTCTTCGGCCGATTCCTTGATCGCGCGGCGCTCGACCTGCGTCGAGCCGCACGGCACGCACACCAGCACGCGCGGGCTCGGACGCAGGAAGCGCGAGCGGTGCACCTTGCGGATGAAGTGTTTGAGCATCTCTTCCGTGTAGGTGAAGTCGGCGATGACGCCGTCCTTCATCGGACGAATCGTGGTGATGTGCCCCGGTGTGCGGCCGAGCATCTGCTTGGCCTCTGCACCGACGGCCGCCACCGAGCGGTTGCCACCGACCACGCGGTCCTGGCGCACGGCCACGACCGACGGCTCGTTGAGCACGATGCCCTGCCCGCGCACGTAGATGAGGGTGTTCGCCGTGCCCAAATCGATGGACAGGTCGTTCGAGAACATGCCGCGAAACTTCTTCAACATCGCGTGGGCCGACCAGAAAGAAAGGGGAGTAAAGGGGGATGCAACAAGCGGGCTAGCCTAGCAACGCCCCCCTGCCCGAACAAGGAAAACCAACGGTTTACGTCGGTTTGCGCCGCCTCTCGTCAGCCCACGTTCCCAATGCCGGCGGGCGGTCAATAAAAAATGGGCACCCCATCGCTTGGGCTGGCCCCGGATGCGGCGTCAGTGGCCCGCGCGCAGCGCAGCCGCTACGCTGTGCGCCGTTTGCGTCCACGCCTCAAGGATTCTCGATGTCTGCCCTGATCTGCGGCTCGCTGGCCTACGACACCATCATGGTGTTCCCGGACCAGTTCAAGAACCACATCCTGCCCGACAAGGTGCACATCCTGAATGTGTCGTTCCTGGTGCCGCGCATGCGCCGCGAGTTCGGCGGCTGCGCGGGCAACATCGCGTACAACCTCAAGCTCATCGGCGGCGATCCCGTGCCGATGGCGACCGTGGGCCAGGATTTCGCGCCGTACCACGCGCACTTCGAAGCCTGCGGCATCCGCCTCGACCAGGTGCGCGTGATCGAGGACATGTTCACGCCGCAGGCGTTCATCACGACCGACCTGGACAACAACCAGATCACCGCGTTCCACCCCGGCGCGATGAGCCGCAGCCACGACAACCACGTGCGCGACGTCGACGGCGTCACGTTCGGCATCGTCGCCCCCGACGGCCGCGACGGCATGCTGCAGAACGCGAAGGAGTTCGCCGAGTGCGGCATCCCCTTCATCTTCGATCCGGGGCAGGCGATGCCGCTTTTCTCCGGCGAGGAGTTCCGCCACTTCATCGAGCTCGCGCAGTACGTGGTCGTCAACGACTACGAGTCGAACCTGCTGCAGGAGCGCACCGGCTGGGACGAGGCGACGATCGCCTCGAAGGTGCGCGCGTACATCACCACGCGCGGCCCGCGCGGCTCCCAGATCCACACCGGCGACGGCGTGCATGAAGTGCCGCCCGCGCACGAGCGCCAGGTGGTCGATCCGACCGGCTGTGGCGATGCCTACCGCGCCGGGCTGATCCTCGGCCTCATGCGCGGCCTCGACCTGCCGACCTGTGGCCGTATGGCGTCGCTGATGGGCGCACTCAAAGTCGAGCATCCGGGCACGCAGAACCAGCGCTTCACGTACGACGAGTTTGCCGCGCAGTTCAAGCAGCAGTTCGGCTACGCGCTCTAAGCGTCAACGCTAGCACCGTGTCCGCGAACAACCTCAGGACGCGGCCTGGCGGGCGGCCGCGTCCTGCGCGAGCTCAGCTTCCTTGACGAGGCCGAGCGCATAGATCGACCACGCCAGATAGGCGCGGATGCGCTGGAAATAGCGATGCCCGACGGGTTCGCGCAGGCGGATGCGCTGCTCGCAGCGGCGCTTCTGCTCGACGAGGTAGTCGCGCACGGTGTTGAGCTTCTCGCGGGCGGCCGGCACGTCGAGCCCGTCGAGCGCGAAGAACGGCAGCGTGCGGTAGTCAGGATGGATCGACGCCGGCGACTTGTTCCAGTTGATCGCCGCGACCGACGCGAGACGACCCGCCGTGCCGGCATTCCCGCACGCGCAGCGCACCGCGTGGGCCTGCCCTTCGAACCGAAGCTCCGGTTGCGCCTTGCAGCGGGCGCAGCGGTTGATCCAGCGTCCGGCGTCGAGCGGGTCTTCGGGCCCGAAGTCGAGCCAGTCCGGATGGATGTCGATCTCGTGCTCGACGATGCGCGCCTGGCGCAGCGGGCGGTTTGAAGTCGGGGAGGTCGAGGTCGTGACGTTGTGCATGCCCATCGATTCGCAAGCGGCAGGGGAGTAGCGGCCCGTCCGATGCGCCGTCGCAAGGCCGCTACGTTACCGCAAGCATGCCGGCCTGGCACCGATGCGCGTCACGCCGTGGCGCGGGCATTCACATCATGTGCTCGACCCACAGCATCTCCGGCTGCGCGATCGACTCGAACTCCATGTACGGCATGCGCACCGCGTCGGTGTGCGTACCGGCGTTGAACGTGACGCTGTCGTGCGCGGCGAGCCGCGAGTCGACGTGGACCGGCATGCCGTAGAGATGGCCGAACGGCGGCATCGCCCCGGGCTCGCAGTCTGGAAACGCATCGCGGAACTCGTCCTCGTGCGCGAGCTCGACCTTCGCGCCGCCGAGCGCCAGCGCGATGCGGTGCAGGTCGGCGTTGAATTTCGCAGGCATCACGAGCATCGCAAGCGCGCCGTCGATCTTGAGCATCACGATCTTCGCGAACTGCTCGCGCGGCACCTGCAGCACCTCGGCGGTGTGCGGCGCGGTGATCGTGCGTTCGTGATGCAGCGCGGTGTAATGGGCGTGGGTCTCGTGCAGACACGAGTGCAGACGCGGGCTGAGCATGACCTCCCTCCCGGGCGGCCCGCGACTCCGCTTCGTCGGGTCGCCGCACGGATCGTGCACGCATCCTGCTGCGCACGCGCGGCACGGCCGCGCAGGATCACGCTAGGCGCAGGCGCGCTGCCGGCACGTGACGGAAGGCGCGACGGCAGCGGCGCCTCATCCGCGATGCCGTGCGGCCTCAGGGCCAGCCGGGCAGCTTCTGCGGTTGCAGCTCGCCGACTTCGAACACCGCGGTGCGGGTGCCGCCGGCCTTGACCGGGAATTCGACCGCGAGCGTCTTCTCGGCCTGCTGCGCCATTTTCCACAGCGCTTTTTCGTCCTCGATGAACATCGCGATCGCCTCGTCGGTGTCCGGGCGGCTCGCGGCCATCGACCGCGGCGTGCCGTCATCGAGCGTCACCTTCACCTTGCAGCCGCCGTAGCAGTTGAAGTCGCCACCTTCGAGCGTGAGGTAGCTGCTGTCGCCCCATTCGGGGTGGTCGCGGAAGATCAGCCGCACGGGCTTTGCGCCGGCGCCGGTGTCGACCGGCTCCTTCGCGTAGATCGCGGCCGACAGCTGCTCGCCGTTGCCGGCGCGCTCGGTCTGGTACATCCACAGGCTTGCAAGGCGGCGCTGCTCGCGGTCGGCCTCGGCCTTCGCCTTCGCTTCCTCGTACTGCGGCTTGATGCGTGCCGCGGCCTGCGTGCCGGCGTGCTGGGCCATGAGCACGTCGCCGTGCGCACGCGCGAGGCCCCAGTTGCTCTTGGCGAACTCGGCTTCGAACTGCTTTGCCATCGACTCGGCGGCCTGCTCGTTCGTGGCCGCCTGCGCGGCGGCCTGCTCGGCCGGATCCGGGGCCGGCGTGCAGGCGGCGAGTGCGAGCGCGGCGGCGAGCACGAGCGAGGGCTTCATCGACATGGCGGGTCTCCGTGGGGGACGTTCGATCATGGCGCGGTGTGCGTCGAGTCGATGCATCGCAGCGCGCCTGCATCACAGCGCCGCCCGGGAGGCACGCCGGGCGGCGCGTGTGGCTTACGGCGTTTTCGCGGCCGGCTGCTTCGCCTTCGCGATCACCGATTCGACCGAGCCGGTCGTGATCGGGTGATAGCCCGGGCGCGCCTTCGCGAACGTCGCCTCGGCAAGCGCGAGGCCCTGCGGCGTTTTCACGAGCTCGCTGTACGTCGGCATGATGAGCTTGCGGCGGCCGATCGTCTGCAGGAACTGCACGATCGCCTCATTCGCCTTCGTGTAGCCGCTGCGCACCGCGACCGGGTACCAGCGTTGCGCGATCTCGCCGTTGCGCGTGCCGGTGAAGCCGTAGGCGGCATCGAGCGCGGCGAGCTGGTCGACGGTCAGCGTCTGCGGCATGCCTTCGATGAAGTGCACCCATTCCTGCGTGACCCAGTTGCCGGTCAGCGACTTCGGCGGCAGCGTGCCGTCCTTGAGCCAAGCGGCGCGCGCGGCATCGACGGCGTCGAAGCGCGGCGAGGTGATCTTCGGCGCGAACTCGGGCACGCCCGGCTGGTAGATCCACTTCTCGACCTCGGCCATCGTCACCTTGCCGGGGTGCTTGTCGATGAGGTTCTTCTGCAGGTAGTCGACGAACGTGGCGGTCGGGATCGACTGGAACGCAAAGTGGTCGAAGTAGTTCTTGAGGAACGGATCGAACACCTCGCGGCCGAAGCGCTGCTCGAGGAACTGCAGGAACCACGCGCCCTTCGTGTAGACCGTCGCGCTCGAGCTCTCATCCGGGTCCTTGAGCACGCCGGGCTTGACCGCAAGCTGCTGCAGCTTCGGGTCGACCTCCTTGAACTCCTTCGCCAGCTCGTTGCGCTCGATCACGTTCTCCATGTCAGCGCGCTCCTTGCCGTACAACTCCTCGATGATGCGGTTCTCGACGTAGCTCGTGAACCCTTCGTTGAGCCATGCGTCCTTCGCGGTCGAGAACGTGACGAGGTTGCCCGACCAGCTGTGCGCAAGCTCGTGCGCGATGAGTGCGACGAGCGACTTGTCGCCGGTGATCACGGTGGGCGTGATGAACGACAAGCGCGGGTTTTCCATGCCGCCGTACGGGAACGACGGCGGCAGCACGAGCATGTCGTAGCGATCCCAGCGGTACGGGCCGTACAGCTTTTCATTCGCGACGATCATCTTCTCGGTGTCTTCGAATTCCTTCACCGACTTGTCGACGGCGGCCGGCTCGGCCCACACGCCGCTGCGCTCGCTGATCGGCTTGAACACCAGGTCGCCCGCCGCGATCGCAAGCAGATACGAGGGGATCGGTTGCGGCATCTTGAACGTGTACTCGCCATCCCGCGGGGCCTTCGGGTCGTTGTCGGCGCTCATGAGCACCATCGTGTCCTTCGGGCTGGTTACGTTCGCGGTGTAGGTGAAACGCACCTGCGGCGTGTCCTGCAGCGGCACCCACGAGCGCGCGTGGATCTGCTGCGACTGGCTGAACATGAAAGGCTGCTTCTTGCCTTCGGTCATCGACGGCTCGAGCCACTGCAGGCCCGACGCGTTCGGCGAGGTCTTGTACGTCACGCGGATGCGCTTGTTGCGGTCCGGTGCGGCGATGACGAGGCGGCTACCGAGAACGTCGTCGGCCGGATCCACCGTGTAGATCAGGTCGGTCCACTTGCCGTCGGCCCGTTCGCCGACCACCTTCTCGATCGTGAGATCGCGCGTGTCGAGCACGAGCCGCCCGTGGGTCGGATCGAGCCACTCCAGCGTGTAGGTCGCACTGCCTTCGAGCTGCTTCTCGGCGAAGTCGACATCGAGCACGAGCGCGATGTCCTTCGTGCGCACCTTGTCCGGCTCGGCATAGGAGTGCTCGTCGACGGCCGTCGTGGCCGCGGGGGCTGCGCTCGTTGCGACAGCGGGCGGCGCGTCGGCGGCCGGCGGCGGCGCCTCAGGCGAACAGGCGGCGGCGAGCACGGCAGCGAGGCAGAGAGTCAGGCGAGACAGGCGCATGGCGGATCCGGGTGGCATTGACCGGTCGAGTTTAGCGCCCCGCCCGATGCGGGCGGCATGACTTCCCGCACCGGCGGCTGACCGGCCGCGTCGCTAGACTTCCGCGGATGCCGTTTTCCAATTTCTGCCGCCGCCCGACGCGGCCCTTCGTCGCGTGCGCCGTTCTGCTGCTCGCCTCCCTCGCCACAATCGCGCACGCGGCCGATGCGCCGCTGTCGGTCCCGCGCGTCGATGCCGACATCGAGGTCGACGGCGTCATCGACGAGGCCGTCTGGCAACAGGCCGCGCAAGTGGCGTTGCCGTACGAGATCCAGCCCGGCGACAGCGTCGATGCGTCCGTCGCGACGACCGCCTATATCGCGTACACGGACGATGCGCTGCTGGTGGCGCTCGATGCACGCGACCCGGACCCGTCGAAGATCCGCGCGTTCCTGCGCGACCGCGATGCGCTGTACCGCGATGACTTCGCGGGGATCATGCTCGACACGTTCGACGACCAGCGCCGCGCATACGAGTTCTTCGTCAACCCGCTCGGCGTGCAGGCGGACCTCGTCAAGGAAGAAGCCAGCGGCCACGAAGACGATGCGTGGGACGGGCTGTGGACCAGCGCGGCCCAGATCACCGAGACCGGCTACCGCATCGAGATGCGGATCCCATTCGCGACGCTGCGGTTTCGACCGACCGACGGCGCGCGTCGCTGGGGCGTGCGCTTCCTGCGCGTGCGGCCGCGGGAGCACCGCTTCGTGTACGCGGACCAGCGTGTCGAGCGCGGCGCGCGCTGCGATCTGTGCTCGATGCGCAAGTTCGACGGCTTTGCCGGCATCCGGCAGGGCCGCGGGCTGGAGATCACGCCGACCCTCACCGTTGCGCACGCGCAATCGCGCGACGGGGACGACTGGCGCGGTGAGGGCACGCAGATCGAGCCCGGCGTCGACGTGGCTTGGACGCCGAGCCCGAACCTCACGCTCAGCGCAACGCTGAACCCGGATTTCTCGCAGGTGGAGTCGGACTCGGCGCAGCTCGATCTCAATACGAGCTTCGCCTTGTTTTTCCCCGAGAAGCGGCCGTTCTTTCTTGAGGCCGCAGACACGTTCAGCACCCCGCTGCAGGTGCTGTACACGCGCCAGATCGCGGATCCGGACGTCGGCGTGCGGGTCACCGGGCGCCTGGGTTCGAGCGCGTACGGCGCCGTGCTTGCGCGCGACGCGATCACGCAGCTGTTGATCCCCGGCGCGCTCGGCTCGCGCTTCCAACTGCTCGACCAAGCCTCCGACGCGGCGTTTGCACGCTACCGCCACGACTTCGACGGACAGGCGAGCTTGGGCGCCGTGGCGACCGTGCGCAGCGGCGACGACTACCGCAATGCACTGGTGGGCTTCGACGGCCGCTGGCAGCGCGACAGCCACACCTTCAGCGGGCAGTGGCTGCGCAGCGATTCGCGCTATCCCGGCAGCCTTGGGCTCGACGAGGCATCGCCGACGGGCGATGCGCTGGTCGCGCGCTACAACTTCGGCAACCGCAACTGGAACAGCCACCTGCACCACATCCGGATCGACCCGGGCTTCCGCGCCGATCTGGGCTTTATTTCGCAGGTCGGCTTCGACCGCACCGTCGCCGGCGGGAACCGCCACTGGTATGGGGCCGAGGGCGCGGCGATCACGCGCGTTACGGTCGGCGGCGACTGGGACATCACCCATCGCAGCGACGGCCAGGTGCTCGAGCGCGAGGTGGAGGGCTTCGTAGGCGTCCGGGGCCCGCGGCAAAGCTTCGCCCAGATCGGCGGCGGCGTACGCGAGCGCTTCTGGGACGGGCGCATGTTCGACGAGTCGTTCCGCTCGCTGTTTCTCGAAGCCACACCGTGGGCGGGCGTGCGCACCGAACTGGTCGTGCAGACCGGCCGCCAGCTCGATTTGCGCGCTGCGCGGCTCGGCGACTACACGCAGCTCGGCGTCGAACTCGGGCTGGACATCGGGCGCGGCCTCGCCATCGCGCTCGACGCGAACGTGCAGACGCTCGAGCGCGACGGCGGCACCGCCTTCGAGGCCCGGGTGCTCGACGGCCGCGCAAGCTGGCAGCTCGACCCACGCCAGCGGCTGCGCCTGTCCGTGCAGGCAAGTGAAGTGCAGCGGGATGCGGCGTTGTATGCCGTGCCCGTCGGAGCCCGCAGTCGCGACGTCGCGGCGCAGTTGCTGTACTCGTACAAACTCAACCCGCGCACGGCCGCGTACCTGGGCTACTCGCACGGCGGCTATGCCGACGATGACCAACTGCAGCTGGCCGATCGGGACCGCGGCGTGTTCCTGAAGCTCAGCTACGCCTGGCAGCCGGGGGGGTGATCGGGGCGGCGCCCGGCGCCTGCCGGGCGTAGCCGCCTGACGTGTGTGGGGGTGGCGACAATGCCGCCCGTCGAAGCGTCACACCGCGTAGCCGGTGTGGATCGCGACGATGCCGGCCGAGAGGTTCTTGTAGCTGCAGCGCTCGAAACCGGCGGCCTGCATCATCGACTTCAGCTCGTCCTGCGGCGGATGCTTGCGGATGCTTTCGGCGAGGTACTGGTAACTCCCCGGGTCGCCTGCGAACAGCTTCCCCAGCTTCGGCAGCACGTTGAACGAGTGGAAGTCGTAGATCGGCTTGAACCACTCCGCCTTCACTTCCGAGAACTCCAGCACGCGCGCCTGCCCACCGACCTTGAGCACGCGATGCATTTCGCGCAGCGCAGCGTCCTTGTCGGTGACGTTGCGCAGGCCGAACGCGATCGTGACGAGGTCGAAGCTCGCATCCGGGAACGGCAACTTCTCGGCGTTGCACTGCACATAGTCGAAGCCCGACACGCGGCCGCGGTCGATCATGCGGTCGCGACCGACGCGCAGCATCTCGCCGTTGATGTCGCCGAGCACGACGGCGCCCGCATCGCCAACCCGATCGCGGAGCAGCGCGGCGATGTCGCCGGTGCCGCCGGCCAGGTCGAGCGCGCGATCACCGGGCCGCACCTGCGCGGTCGCAACGAAGTAGCGCTTCCACGCGCGATGGATGCCGAGCGACATGAGGTCGTTCATGAGGTCGTACTTGCGTGCGACCGACGAGAACACCTCGCCGACGAGTTTCTGCTTCTCCTCGACGCGCACGTCGCGGAAGCCGAAGTGGGTGGTGCCGGGGCGGGGGTCGTGATCGCTCATGCGGCGATTATCGCACCCGGGCGCGTGCATGCCGCGCTGGGCTGGCATCGCAAAAAAGAAGGGCCCGCATATGCGGGCCCTTTTTCGTGCATCGGCGTGCGGTCAATAGCTGACCGACACCTGGTTCGAGCAGCTCGCCGTGCCGGCGTTGCAGACCTTGTAGGTCACCGAGCCGCTGCCGCGGACGCGCAGGCTGTCGGTGTACGCGCCGGTGTTGTTGATCGACGAGGCAACCTTGCCGCCGTTGCGGAACACGTCGACCGCGACATCGCCGCCGCTCCACGCCAGACGGTTCTCAAGACGACCCTTGCGCGTGCTGAAGTTCTGCGCGGTCAGGCCCGTTGGCGCCGTCGCCGGCTCGCCACCGCCCCCGCCGACGATCGCTTCGGCCGCCGCGAACGTGCGCACGAGGCCGTAGCCGTAGCTCGTGTCACGCCCGGCCGCGCCGAGGTCGAGCGCCGTACCGGTGAGCGCGGTGCGCACCTGATCGTTCGTGGCCGACGGGTTCGCGCTCCACACGACAGCGGCCGCGCCGGCGACGTGCGGCGTCGCCATCGAGGTGCCGTCGAGGTAGGCATAGCCGCTCGTGTTCGACTCAGCCACCGTGCTCGCATTCGCGCTCTGGCCGAGCGCGCCCGCGACGAGGGCCCGGCCGTCTTCCTGGCTCAGGCTCAGCGCCGGGATCGTCGACGTGACGCCGTCGCCGAGCGTGCCCGAGAAGCCGCCCGGCGCGTTGTTGTAGACGATCGCCGCGACGCCGCCGCCCGAGGTCACTGCGTTGACCTTGTCGACAAAGCTGATGTCGCCGCGCTCACAGAGCACGACCTTGCCGGCCCAGCCGCCCGGCGCGGTGCAGCGCCCGCCGTCGACGAGGCCGCCGGTCGCGGTCTTCTGCACCGTGCCGGTCATCGCCGAGACGATGTAGTTGGCCGCGCCGACTTCCAGGGATGCGTCGCGGAGCGGGTAGGTGCTGAGCACGCCGACGCCCGGCGCGGCGATCTCGACCTGGCTGGTGTACTGCGAGAAATCGGCCTTCACGTTGTTCTGGTCGACTGCAGCCACCGACACCACGCTGTCGTACGACGCCGGGTAGCTGTGGCGGTTGTTGCCGTCGTTGCCGGCCGCCGCGATGCTCAGCACGCCCTTGGCGTTGAGATCGGCGAACGCGTTCTTCTCGGTGGTGCTGCTGGTCGAGCCGCCAAGGCTCATGTTGATGACCTTCGCACCGGCTGCCTCGCAGCGGTTCGCCGCGTCGACGAGCGTCGACGCGTAGCTCCAGCCGCACGAGGCGCCGTCGAACACCTTGACGATGTGCAGCGAGACCTTGCCCGGGCTCACGCCGACGACGCCGGCCGTGTTGTTGACCGCGGCGATCGTGCCGGCCACGTGCGTGCCGTGGCCGCAGCTGTCGTTGTTCCAGCCGCTCGGATAGCCCGTCATCGCCACGCCCGCGAAGTCCTCATGCGCGGCGTTGATGCCCGAGTCGATCACGCAGACCTTGACGCCCTGCCCTTCGGCTCCGACGCTCCAGGCCTGCGGCGCCTGCACGTTGTTGATGCCGTACGGCGTGACCTGGCCGAGCGCGTAGCGCGGCGCATCGGGCTCGACGTACTCGATGTTCGGGTTGTTGCGCAGCCCGGCCAGCGCCTGCGCCGGCACGGACACGGCGATCACGCGCTGCCGATCGAGCTTGAGGTGCACACGCCCGCCAGCACCTCGCACCGCGTTTTCAGCCTGTGGTCCGGCGCCGGGCTTGAAGCGCACGAGGACGCGATTCGGATCAGGCTGTGCGGCAGACGCCGAGGCAACGGTCAGGACGGCGGCGGCGGCGAGCGCGGCAACGAGCGGGTGGCGCTTCATGGGTGTGCTTCTCCTCGAGTATCGGAAACGGGACATCCATCACGGATGAGCCGAAGACCGACCATACCCCCACTGAAGCTGAACAGGGTGCTGCACTGCAGCAGCCGTGTTCAGAACCCTGATCAGAGGATGTAGCGGCTGAGGTCCGGATCCTTCACCAGCTCGCCGAGGTGGGCGTCGACGTATTCACGGTCGATCGTGACCGCCTGCCCGCCGCGGTCGGGCGCATCGAAGCTCAGCGTGTCGAGCAGCCGCTCGAGCACCGTGTGCAGGCGGCGCGCACCGATGTTCTCTTGCCGCTCATTGACCTGCGCGGCGATTTCGGCGAGCCGCTCGACGGCCTCGGGCGCGAACGCGAGCTCGACGCCTTCGGTGCGCAGCAACTCGATGTACTGCGTCGTCAGCGCGGCCTTCGGCTCGGTCAGGATGCGCACGAAGTCGTCCTTGCTCAGCGCACTGAGCTCGACGCGGATCGGGAAGCGGCCCTGCAGCTCGGGGATCAGATCGCTCGGCTTGGCCAGGTGGAACGCGCCGGAGGCGATGAACAGGATGTGGTCGGTCTTGATCGAGCCGTACTTGGTCGAGACGGTCGAGCCTTCGACGAGCGGCAGCAGATCGCGCTGCACGCCCTCGCGCGACACGTCGCCGCCGCTGAGGTTCTCGCCGCGCTTGGCGACCTTGTCGATCTCGTCGATGAACACGATGCCGTGCTGTTCGCAGGCCTCGATCGCCGCTTCGCGCACGTCGTCCTCGTTGACGAGCTTGCCGGCCTCTTCCTCGACGAGTTGCGAGCGCGCGGCCTTGATCTGCAGCGTCTTCTTATGGGTCTTCGCACCTGCGACCTGCGAGAACATCTGCCGCAGCTGCTGGCCCATCTCCTCCATGCCCGGCGGCGCCATGATGTCGACGCCGACGTTGATCGCGGTTTCGATCTCGATCTCGCGCTCGTCGAGTGCGCCGCTGCGCAGCTGCTTGCGCAGCTTTGCGCGCGTTTCGTTGTCCTTTGCGCTCGCCTCGTCCTCGGCCGGTTCCTCGCCCCCGAATCCAAACACCGTGGTGACCGCGCGCCGCGGCAGCAGGGCATCGAGGATGCGGTCTTCCGCGCGCGCTTCGGCCTGCGCACGAACACGCTGCTTGGCCTGTTCGCGATAGAGCTTGACCGATGTGTCGGCCAGGTCGCGGATGATCTGCTCGACGTCCTTGCCGACGTAGCCGACCTCGGTGAAGCGCGTGGCTTCGACCTTCACGAACGGCGCATTCGCGAGCGTGGCCAGGCGGCGCGCGATCTCGGTCTTGCCGACGCCGGTCGGGCCGATCATGAGGATGTTCTTGGGCATCACCTCATTGCGCAGCACGGGCTCGAGCTGCATGCGGCGCCAGCGGTTGCGCAATGCGATCGCGACCGCGCGCTTGGCATCCTGCTGACCGATGATGTGGCGATCGAGCTCCTGCACGATCTCGCGCGGGGTCATCGTGGCGTTCGAAGTATCGGGTCTATGCGGCATCGGAATCGGGTCTTTGATATGGGTCGCGGAGACGGGAACGGTGGCGGCATGCGTGTGACCGCCGCGAGGACGCGTTGCGACGCGGGCGCGTCAGCGGGCTGATTGCGCGCGGCGGATCAGAGCTCTTCCACGACGATGTTGCGGTTGGTGTAGATGCACACGTCGCCGGCGATGTTGAGCGCCTCGACGGCCATGGTCTTCGCATCGAGCGTGGTGTGCAGCGCGAGCGCACGCGCGGCGGACAGCGCGTACGGGCCGCCCGAGCCGATCGCGATGATCCCGTCCTCGGGCTCGATGACGTCACCGGTGCCCGAGATGATCAGCGAGGTGTCCTTGTCGGAGACCGTGAGCAGCGCTTCGAGCTTTCCGAGGCGGCGTTCGGTGCGCCAGTCCTTCGCCATCTCGACCGCGGCGCGCGTGAGCTGGCCGTGTTTTTCGAGCTTGGCTTCGAACAGTTCGAACAACGTGAACGCGTCGGCGGCCGCACCGGCAAAGCCTGCGAGCACCTGGCTGTCGCGGCCGAGGCGTCGCACCTTGCGTGCGTTGCCCTTCATCACCGTGTTGCCGAGCGTGACCTGGCCGTCGCCGGCGACCGCGACGCGGCCGTCGCGCCGCACCGAGAGGATCGTGGTGGCGTGAAAGACATTCGGGTTGCGACTGGGGTCCATGCGGCCTCCGGAGGGTGTCCGCACGAGATGGGGTCGTACGCCGGGGCGACAAGGGGCCTGTGCCCTCAACGCGCGTTTGCACGTCCGCTGCAGGCGCCGGAGCCCGCGCTGATCACTCTTCTTCGCTCGCCCCGCGCTTGCGCCGCGCGCGCGGATGCGCCGCGTCGTACACCTTCGCCAGGTGCTGGAAATCGAGATGCGTGTAGATCTGCGTCGTCGCGATATCGGCGTGGCCAAGCAACTCCTGCACGCCGCGCAGATCGCCCGACGATTCGAGCACGTGGCTTGCGAACGAATGCCTCAGCAAATGCGGATGCACGCGCTTGAACAGGCCCTGGCGCTGCGCGAGCTGGGCAACGCGCAACTGCACCGCGCGCGGCGTGATCGGCCCGCCGCCGCGGCCCGGAAACACCGGCGCGTCGCTTGCGGCACCGGTTTCGGCGCGCCATTGCGCGAGCGCGGCGCGCGCATGCGAGCCGACCGGCACGCTGCGCTCGCGCCGGCCCTTGCCGAGCACGTGCACGAGGCCATCGGCGAGGTCGAGGTCGCGCCAGCGCAGGCGGCACAGCTCGCTCAGGCGCAGGCCCGAGGAATAGAACAGCTCGAGCAGCGCGCGGTCGCGCAGCCCGAGGGGCGCGTCGGTGGGCACTTCGACGAGCGCGGTGGCTTCGTCGGCATCCAGCACCTGCGGCAGCTTGCGCGGGGCCTTCGGCGCACGCACCTGCGCGGCCGGGTTCGCCGCGATACGGCCGTGCTTGAGCAACCAGGCAAAGAAGCTGCGGCACGCCGACAGGCGCCGTTGCAGGCTCTTCGGCGACAGCCCGCGTCGATGCTCGGCGGCGACGAACGCGCGCAGCGGTGCCGCCTGCAGCTGCACGACATCGCCCTCGCCTTGCGCCAGGCACCACTGCGTGAGCGCATCGAGATCGCGCCGGTACGCATCGAGCGTGTGCGGCGAGGTGTGCCGCTCGACGCGCAGGTATTCGAGGAACCCGTCGACCGCGTTCATCTTGTTGCGTGCAGCCGTTTAGCTCGGATCAGGTGTCGAAGCGCGCGAGCGCGGCTGCGAATGCCTCGATCATCATGCGCAGGAAGAGCGTGCCCATGCCGGGGAAAAACCGGTTCGCGTCGCGGCTGCCGACCGCGACGAGGCCGATGCCGGTGACCGGCAGCAGCGCAGTCGATTGCATCTCGTCGGCGCGTGCGCCGTACAGCAGTGCGTGCTTGTCGGGATTGAGCCGCCCGCACAGCGCCTCGCCGCTTGCGAGGCAATCGCGGAACGGTGTCAGGCGTGCGTCTTCGGCGTCGATGACCTGCAGCCACTCGACGTCGTGCAGGCCTTCGACCGGACGCAGCAGCACGATGCGCACGAGCTCGCCGTTGAAGTCCTCGGCGAGGCTCGCGGCCATCGCGCGCACGGTGTCGGCCGCATTCGTCTGGCGCATCAGCAACAACGTGAGCTGGTGCGCACGCACGCTGAGCCGCTCGTTTTCCTGCGCGTTCGCAAACAGCTCGTGCAGCCGACGCGAGAGCTCGCGGTTCTTGTCGCGCAGCACCTCGAGCTGGTAGCTCGCGAGCGATGCGGTCGCACCCTGTTCGCGCGGCACGACGAGCGTGAGCGCGAGATCGGGAAACTGCTGCAAAAAGCGCGGGTGCCGGCGCAGCCAGGCGGCGACGTCATGCGCGCCGAGCTTGTCAGTGTCGATCATCGATCCATTCCCCTTCGAACACGAACGAGGCCGGGCCGGCCATCGTGAGCGGCACGTCGTCCGACGGCCATTCGATCTGAAGCGTGCCGCCGGGCAGCTCGACGCTCACCACACGCGCGACGCGCCCACGCCGCATGAGCACCGCGGCGGCCGCACAGGCGCCGCTGCCGCACGCGCGTGTCTCGCCCGCACCCCGCTCGTACACGCGCAGGCCGATGCGGTCGCGTGCATGCACCTGCGCGAAGCCGACGTTCGCCGACTCTGGAAACGCGACGCTCGCCTGCAGCCGCGGGCCAATCGTCGCGACCGGCGCGGCGTCGACGTCATCGACCTCGATCACGGCGTGCGGATTGCCCATCGAGACCGCGCCGAACGCGAGCAGCGCGTCGTCGACCTCGAGTGCGTATGCGTCGAGCGCGCGGTGAAAGCCGCGCAACGGCACGCGTGCGGGCTCGAACTCGGGCACGCCCATCGCAATGCGGAAACGACCGCCGCCGAGCGGCGTCACCGCATGGCGGCCGGCCGGGCTGTCGAGCTGGAAGTCACCGTCTCCGGCCGCACCGTCGCGCACGAGCCAGGCCGCGATGCACCGCGCGCCGTTGCCGCACTGCTGCGACGGCGAGCCGTCCGCGTTCCAGATGCGGTAGCGCGCGACGGCGCCGGATGCGAGCGCGTCCTCGACGGTCAGGATTTGGTCGCAGCCGATGCCGGTGTGGCGGTCGGCGAGCGCGCGGCAGGTGGCAGCGTCGGGCGGCGTGCGCCCGCCGCGCAGGTCGAGCACGACGAAGTCGTTGCCCGCGCCGTGCATCTTCGTGAAGCGACGCATCGCCTGCGCCATGGCTCAGCGCGCCGGTGGATCGGCCGGGATGTCGTCCGGCTCGATCGCATCGACGCCGGTGTCGGCCTCGGGCTCGACCTGCGGCAGCGCGTCCGGGTCGGGCACCGGGCGCGCGGCCTCGGGCAGCGGCGCATCGGCCTCGACCGGCGCCGCCGACGGCAGCACGAGCGGGCCCTTGTTGCCGCAGCCGGCGAGCGGCAGCAGCGCGGACAGAAGGAGTGCGGAGATGATCGGTCGCATCGGGCGAGTGTAGCGGGCTTGCCCGGCGCTGCGATGCGCGCGGCATCGCGGTCCGTCTGCGGCGATCAGCGCGGCGGCTCGGGACGGCGCCACAACCACAGCGCGACGATCACCATGCACGTCGTGCCAGTCGCGGCCATCCACGCGCGCGGCGCGGTGAGCCACATGATCGCGGCGGCCACGGCCATCATCACGGTTGCCAAGCGCTTCGCGCGCCGGCTCACCGCGCCGTGTGCCTGCCAGTCGCGGATCATCGGACCGAAGCGGCGGTGGGCGAGCAGCCGCGCGTGCAACCGGTCCGAGCCGCGCGCGGCGGCGAACGCGGACAGCAGCACGAATGGCACCGTTGGCAGGCCCGGCAGCACGATGCCGATCAGGCCTAGGCCGAGCGCGGCGTACGCGAGCAGCCACCAGGCCCAGCGGAAGCGGTTTGGCGTGGAGGAAGTCATGGACGCGGAAACGCGGTGATCTCAGTCCCCAGACGAGTCGCGTACGAGGGTACCGGGACCGGACGCCGGGCTCTGCGGCTCTCGGCTCCGTCGGACCCTCCTGGTCCGACTCGCCGCGCCTGCCATCCATGGCCGGCTCAACGCCGCAGAGCCCGACATCCGGCCCCTCTGCGGAACCACGCTGCGTCCGAAGCCAAAGAGCGAACAGCACCAGCTTGCACGATGGAAGCGTTTCGCACTGCGTCGATGGTTCCCCGAGGGCCCAGTCGACGGAGGACATGCGTCAAGCGGGCCATGGAGGGCCCGCGCCGCGAGTCGGGCAGGAAGCCCGACCGAGCGGGAGAGCATGCCTCCGTCGGCCGGGCCCGAGCCTCCGCAGCCCTCGCGCTTTAACGCTTCCGCGTCAGCGACCGCCGGCGGCCGTCTTTGTGCTCGTATCGCTCACACCGAGCTGATCAAGCGCGAACGCATACATCTCGGCCAGTTCGCGATAGCGACGGAAACGCCCCGACTTGCCGCCGTGACCCGCATCCATATTCGTGCGGAACAGCACCGGCTTGTCGGAGGTGTTGAGGTCGCGCAGGCGCGCGACGTACTTCGCAGGCTCGAAGTACTGCACCTGCGAGTCCCACAGGCCCGTGCCGATGAACATCGCCGGGTAGGCCTGGTGCTTGAGGTTGTCGTACGGCGAGTACGAGAGCATGTACTCGTAGTAGTCCTTCTGCTCGGGATTGCCCCACTCGTCGTATTCGTTCGTCGTGAGCGGGATCGTCGGGTCGAGCATCGTCGTGACCACGTCGACGAACGGCACCTGCGACAGGATCAGGCGGTACTTCTCGGGCGCCATGTTGCTGATCGCGCCCATGAGCAGGCCGCCGGCACTGCCGCCGTACGCGGCGACGCGGTCCTTCGCCGCATAACCTTCGCGCACCAGATGGTCGGTGACGTCGATGAAGTCGGTGAACGTGTTCTTTTTGTTGAACAGCTTGCCGGCGTCGTACCACGCGCGACCCATTTCCTGGCCGCCGCGGATGTGCGCGATCGCATAGACCATGCCGCGATCGAGCAGGCTCACCACCGGCAGGTTGAACGCGGGGTCCATCGACGAGCCGTAGCTGCCGTACGCGTACTGCAGCAGCGCGGCGGTGCCGTTCTTCTCAAAGCCTTTCTTGTAGACGATCGACACCGGAATCTTCGTGCCGTCGCTCGCCGCCGCCCACATGCGCTCAGTCACGTACTTCTCGGGATCGTAGCCAATCACCGGCTGCTGCTTGAGCAGGCGGCGCTCACCGGTCTTCGTGTTGACCTCGTACGTCGTGGCCGGCGTCGTCAGCGAGGTGTACGTGTAGCGGAGCCAGTCGGTGCCCGGCTCGGCGTTCGTCGCCAGGCCCATGCTGTAGGCCGGCTCGTCGGCCTTGACGTACTCCTCCTGGCCCTCGCCCTTGAGCAGGCGCAGGCGCTCGAGCCCGTTCGAGCGCTCGGCAATCGCAGTGAAACCGTCGAACAGCTCGAAGCCCTCGATGAACACGTCGTCGCGGTGGGCGACCCAGTCCTTCCACTGCGCGCGCGAGGTCGAACCGGTCGGCGCGGTCACGATCTTGAAGTTTTCAGCGCCGTCGGCGTTTGTGCGGATGACCCAGCGGCCGTCGTAGTGATCAGCGTCGTATTCGACATCGCGCTCACGCGTTGCCAGCACGGTGAACCCGCCGGGGTTCGCGGCCGGCGTGCAGCGCGACTCGCTCGAGACCGTGCTCTCCACGCCGATGCAGATGAACTTGTCATCGCGGGTGCGGCCGATGCCCATGTAGAAGCTCTCGTCCTCTTCCTCATAAACGAGCACGTCTTGCGATGCAGGCGTACCGAGCACGTGCTTCTTCACCCGCTTGGTGAGCAGCGTCTCGGGGTCTTTCTCGATGTAGAACAGCGTGCGGTTGTCGTCAGCCCACACGAGGTTCGGCGATACGCCGCCGATGCGGTCTTCGAACACCTCGCCGGTCTCAAGGTTCTTCACGCGCACCGTGTACTGGCGACGGCCGACATCGTCCTCGGCCCACGCAAGCATTTTATTGTTCTGGCTGACGACCCAGTCGCCGACGCTGAAGTAGTCCTTGCCCTTCGCCATGACGTTGAGGTCGAGCAGCACTTCTTCCGGCGCGTCCATGCTGCCCTTGCGTCGCGCGTAGACGGGGTAGTCCTGGCCGGTCTCGAAGCGCGAGTAGTACCAGTAGCCGCGCTCGCGGTACGGCACCGAGCTGTCGTCCTGCTTGATGCGGCCGACGATCTCGTCGTACAGGCGATCCTCGAGCGGCTTGAGGCGCTGCATCGTCGAGTCGACGTAGGCATTCTCGGCTTCGAGGTAGGCGATGACCTCGGGGTTCTTGCGGGTGTCGTCGCGCAGCCAGTAGTACTCGTCGGCGCGCGTGGCGCCGTGCGGCGCGCGCACCTCGTGCCGCTTTTTTGCCGCGTCGGGCGGCGTGGGAGCGGACGGCGGTGCGGCGGAAACGGAAGCGCTGGTCATAAGCAACGTCACAAGCAGAAGGGGGAAGGGTTTCATCGATAAGGTCCGGACGCGGTGATCGCAACCGCGACCGGTGGGCGCGGCGGTGAACCATCAGGGGAGAAAACAGAGCGCTCGGGCGTGGCCACTGCGTAGACGCCGGCGCTTGCAGGACCGGCGTGCGCCGCGCGAAGCATCACCGGCTGCACCTTCGGTGCAAGCCCATCGCCAGTCCCCGCTCGCAGGCGGGGACTGGCGCGTCGCAGAGAACGGATGGGCTTAGATCACGACGGATCGTTGAGCGCATTCCACAGGAACGTGAACGCAAGTGCGCTCATATGCGCGGCCTGGGCGTTGTTCGCCGAGCCGCCGTGGCCGCCTTCGATGTTCTCGTAATAGCGCACGTCCTTTTTGGCCTCGTGCATCTTCGCCATCATCTTGCGCGCATGGCCCGGGTGCACTCGATCGTCGCGCGTGGAGGTCATGAACAGCGTCGGCGGATAGTCTTTCTTCGCATCGAACAGGTGATACGGCGAGAACGTCTGGATGAACTTCCAGTCGTCGGTGTCGGGGTTGCCGTACTCGGCCATCCACGACGCGCCTGCAAGCATCTTGTGGTAGCGCTGCATGTCGAGCAGCGGCACCTGCACGACGACCGCACCGAACAACTCCGGGTACTGCGTGAGCATGTTGCCGGTCAGCAGGCCGCCGTTGCTGCCGCCCTGGATGCCGAGGTGCTCCGGCGACGTGATCTTGCGATCGATGAGGTCGCGCGCGACCGCCGCGAAGTCTTCATACGCCTTGTGGCGGTTCTGCTTGAGCGCAGCCTGGTGCCAGCGCGGGCCGTACTCGCCGCCGCCGCGGATGTTCGCGACCGCGTACACGCCGCCCTTCTCGAGCCAGCCCTTGCCGACGCTGCCCGAGTACCCCGGCGTCAGTGAGATTTCGAAACCACCGTAGCCGTACAGCAGCGTCGGCGTCGTGCCGTCGAGCTTGAGGCCTTTCGGCTTGACGATGAAGTACGGGACCTTGGTGCCGTCCTTGCTCGTCGCGAAGTGCTGTGCGATCTCGTGCTTGGACGCATCGAAGAACGTCGGCATCGTCTTGAGCACTTCGGGCTGCTCGCCGATCGTCGCAATCGACAGCGTGCTCGGCGTGAGGTAGTCGGTGACGGTGAGCCAGACCGCATCGCTCTCATCGGCATCGACGTCATCGACACCGATCGTGCCGAACGTCGGCGCACCGGTGAATTCGCTGCGCGCCCACTCGCCTTCGCTCTTCGGCGTCAGCACGCGCAGGCGGTTTTTCACGTCCTCCAGCACGTTGAGCACGAGGTGGCTTTTCGTCCACGTGAAGCTCGAGAGCGAGCTGTGCTCATCGGGTTCGAACAGCGTCGTGAACTCGCGCTTGCCGGCCATGAAGTCGTCGAACTTCGCGGCGATGAGGCTGCCGGCCGGGTACGTCTTGCCGCCGGCCGTGTACGGCTCGCGCAGCTCGAGCACGAGCCACTCCTTGTGGACCGACTTGTTCGCCGAATTCGGTGCGTCGACCTTCTTGAGCGTGCCATCGGCCGTGCGGAGGTACAGCTCGTCGTTGTAGAACGCGAGCGTGCGGCTGACGAAATCGCGCTCGAAGCCCGGCGTGTCGTCGTGGCCGGCCGCGATGTACATGTCATCCGGCTTGCCTTCGTAGACGGTCTTCGCCTGCGCGAGCGGCGTGCCGCGCCTCCATTGCTTGACGACGCGCGGGTAGCCCGATTCGGTCATCGAGCCGGCGCCGAAGTCGGTATAGACGTAGACGTTGTCGCGGTCGATCCAATCGGTGCCGCCCTTCGCCTCGGGTCGGAAGAAGCCGTCCTTGATCCACTGCTTCGTGGTCAGGTCGAACTCACGCGTGACGTCCGCATCCGCGCCGCCGCGCGAGAGCGCGATCAGGCAGCGCTCGGGCGCTTGGCTGCGGTCGGTCGGCTTGAGGCAGTTCGCGCCGTGCCAGACCCAGTTCTCGCCCTCGGCTTTGTTCAGGGCGTCGAGGTCGATCACCGTTTCCCACTTCGGGTTCGGCTTGCGGTACTCGTCGAGCGTCGTGCGCCGCCACAGGCCGCGCTCGTGCTGCTTGTCCTTCCAGAAGTTGTAGTAGTGCGGGCCGATCTTCTCGACGGCCGGGATCTTCGCGTCCGAATCGAGGATCTCGCGGATGTCGCCCTTGAGCTGCTTGAACTGGGGCGTCGATGCAAGCTCGGCTTCGGCCGCGGCGTTGCGCTCGCGCACCCATGCGAGTGCGCGGTCGCCGCCGACATCCTCGAGCCACAGGTACGGGTCAGTGGGGGTGTTCACAGTGGCCTCCTGGGCGCCGGAGGGCGACGGCCCCGCCGCGAACGACGGCGCGGCCGCGGCAAACGCGGCGACAAGGCCAATGCGGATCCAGACGGACAGGCGGGCCTGGGACTGCGGGGGCATGGCGACTCCGGCTACGGTGGAAAACCCGCAACCTAGCATGCGCCCCGCATCGGGCCGTGGCTCAGGCCGCCTGCGCGACACCCGCGCCGCGACGGCGACGGCGCGCCTGGGCAGGCCGCCGGGCGCTGTGCCGGACAGGCAGCAGGCGGCGCACGCCGGCGCCTGCTTCGGCCGGCACATGGAAGCGATGCAGTGCCCACCACGCGCTCGCCGGCATCGCCACGAGCCACAGCGGCCACCAGCCGAGCAGCGCATGGTGCCCGCGCGCCGCCGGCAGCAGCAGCACGAGCGCCACGCCGATGGCCACGAGTGCGCGCAGCGCTTCGTCGAGGCGCGCAAGCCGCGCATCGGCGGTCAGAGGACGGTCGGTCGGTGTCATGGGCAGCTCCGGCAAGGTCGGGGCAGCGACCTTCGCCGCCCGCGGTCTCACCGACTGCGACCTCGCTCCGCGGTGCGGAGCTGACGGGCTTCAGCGCTCGTAGTTGCTCAACGCGAGCGCGAGCAGTGCGCGGGCCTGTTCGCGCAGCACCGGCGGGTCGACGATCTCCGCGTCCGCGCCGTAGTGCATGACGTCCATGAGCAGCTCGCGTCCGGTGCTGTAGGGCACCTTGAGCTCGTAGCGGCCGTCGGGCAGGAAGCGCCCCTGCTGCTGCGAATGCCAGTGCTCGTCCGCGACCCAGCGCGCGGCCTTCGGACTGAACACGATCGTCGCCCAGCCCTTCGGGGGGCCCGAGAAAATGCCGTAGCTCGACGCGAGCTGGCGGTCGAGTTCTTCATCGGGCACGTCGCGCGCCGCGCCGTCGCCGAGCTTGGCGTTGAGGATGCGGTCGACCGAGAAACTGCGCAGGCCCTCGCGCTCGTGGTCCCACGCATCGAGGTACCAGTTGTCGCGGTAGTGAGTGAGCCGCTGCGGCGAGACGTGCCGGCGCGTTTTTTCGTCCGTCGAACGGGCGCGGTAATCGAACGTGAGCTGCTTGCGGTCGAGCACCGCCGTCGCCACTGTGCGGAACGAGACTTCATCGACGCTGCGCAGCCGGTGCGGCACCACGCGCACGCGCTCGATCGGCACGCGCCGCCCGCCCGCGTGCTCGTCGAGCAGCCGCTCGATGCGTTGCTGCAGCGGGGCCAGCGCGTTCGACAGCACACCGCTGCCGCTGCGCACGAGCAACTGCTGCGCGGCGATCAGCGAATGCAACTCTTCCGAGCTCAACCACAGTCCGGGCAGCTCGAAGCGCTCGCTCGTATCGTAGCGAAAGCCCGCTTCGCCGTTGCCGACGACCGGCGCCATCAGGTAGTCGCGCAGATAGGCGAGATCGCGGTAGACCGTCGCGCGCGAGCACTCGAGCTCCTCCTGCAACCGTGCAACCGTCACCGGGTAGCGGGCGGCGGCAAGGATGCGGTGCAGAGCGTGGATGCGTTCGATGCGTTCCATTTAGGGTCCGATGGCTGGCGTGAGCGACGTCCTGCGTTAAGCATGGCATTGGCCTTGTCGAGGCCGCCACTGCTTACGCCCCCGCGACTGCCCATGCTTGAGTTGGCTGCCCCGCCCCGCCGGCTTCGCCGGTGGCGGCTTTTGACCCGCCTCGTCGCGTGGCTCGGCGTCTGGCTGCCGCTGGCAGTCTGGGCGGCCGACCCGCGCGAGGAAGTGAACGCGGCCGTCGACAAGCTGCTCACCGCGCGCAGCTACCAGGCCGCACTGGTGAGCGCGGACGGCAGCGTGCAGCAACGGCTCGAGTTCGAAGCGCCGGGCCGTTACCGCATCCGCACCGGCGGCGAGGACCTAGTCGTGATCGGCGACGTGCTGCACCGCCAGCGCGACGGCGCCACGGCGCAGGCGCCGCTGCCGCAGGAAGTGCTGACGCGCTGGCGCGACCCAGCGCGGCTCGCCGAGCGCGTGAACGACATGGACATCGCGGTCGTCGGCGATGAGGCCGTGGCGGGCGTGCCCGCACGCAAGTACCGCATCGACACGCGCCCGCCCGCGGTCGGCGGCCTGGTGCTGTGGGTCGGCATCGACGGTTACCCGGTGCAAATCCTGGCCCGCGGCGCGCCCGGCGTGCCGGCCACGTTGATCCGCTATGCGCGCTTCAACGACGCCACGATCGACGTCGAGCCGCCGCGCTAGAACCCCAGCTCGACGAGCGCGAAGGTCTCGCCGCGGTTGCGGCCCCGGGTGCTCGCGTTCGACATGTGGCGCAGCCCGAGCCGCACCGGACCGATGTCGTAACCCACGCCGGTCAGGATCTGCGCGTGGCCGGACAGCACGTCGTTGTCGACGCTGACCCAGGCCACGCCCGCGCTTGCGGACCACTGCTGCCAACGGACCCGGCGGCCGAACGCGACAAACGCAGCCTCCGGCACGCGCGGCTTCGGGCCGTTGCGCTCGCGCTCGCGAATGAAGCCCGCCATCGTTTCCCACTGCCCGTGCGCGCCTCCCGACCACGCCAGCGTCGCCACGCCCGTGCGGCGCCCGTCGATCTCATCGGCGATGCCGCCCCCCACCCGCCACTCGGCCCAGACGGTCGGGGCCGCGGCCAGAAGCAGCAGCGCCGCGGCGGCACGTCGTAAGCCGGTCGACATCGGGCGGGCCTCCCTGCCGGCCGTGCCGGCGATGACGGTGCGACGGGTGACACGTGACAGACCGTGGATCGCGAACGTGAGCTGTCGCGCGCGTGCGCGCGGCGTCGGCCGTGGCCCGCGATCCGCTAAGCTGTCGACCGTTTGCCGTTCCCGACACCCGGCTTCCATGCGCGAGCCCGAGCTCGATCTCTCGCCGACTCCGGGTGACGAGGTCCGCACCACCACCTGTTACATGTGCGCCTGTCGCTGCGGCATCAAGGTGTGGCTGCAGGACGGCAAGATCCGCTACATCCAGGGCAACCCGGCGCACCCGGTCAACCAGGGCGTGCTGTGCGCGAAGGGTTCGGCCGGGATCATGCAGCACTACTCGCCGGCACGGCTTGAGAAGCCGATGCTGCGCGTCGGCCCGCGCGGCTCGGGCGAGTTCCGCGAGATCGAGTGGGACGAGGCGCTGTCGATTGCGGCCGGCTGGCTCGGAGACATCCGCGCGCGTGACCCGAACGAGCTCGCGTTCTTCACCGGCCGCGACCAGAGCCAGGCATTGACCGGCTGGTGGGCGCAGCAGTTCGGGACGATCAACTACGCCGCGCACGGCGGCTTCTGTTCGGTGAACATGGCCGCGGGCGGGCTGTACACGCTCGGCGGCAGTTTCTGGGAGTTCGGTGAGCCCGATTGGGAGCACACGAAGCTGCTGATGCTCTGGGGCGTGGCCGAAGACCACGACTCCAACCCGATCAAGCTCGGGCTGGGCAAGCTCAAGACACGCGGCGCGAAGATCATCACAGTCAACCCGGTGCGCACCGGCTACGGTGCGATCGCCGACGAATGGATCGGCATCCGTCCGGGCACCGACGGGCTGTTCGCGTTCGCGCTGATCCACGAGCTGCTGCGGATGGACCGCATCGACCTCGACTACCTCGTGCGTTACGCGAATGCGCACTGGCTTGTCGTGCGCAACGAAGGCGGCGCCGACGACGGCCTGTTCGCCCGCGACGAGGACGACGCGCCGCTGTGCTGGAACCGCGCGACGAACGCCCCGGCGCGCGCCGATGCGATCGACGTGCAGCCCGCGGTCGTCGGCGAGGTCACCCTGCCCGACGGGCGCCGCGCGGTGCCGGTGTTCCAGCTCGTCGCCGAGCGCTACCTCGATCCGCAGTACGCGCCCGACGCGGTGAGCGAGCGCTGCGGCATTCCCGCCGCGACGATCCGCCGCATCGCGCGCGAGCTCGCCGACACCGCATTCGAGCAGGCGATCGAACTGCCGATCAAATGGACGGACACGCACGGTCGCATGCACGCGACGATGACCGGCCGGCCGGTCGCAATGCACGCGATGCGCGGCATCAGTGCGCACAGCAACGGCTTTCACACCTGCCGCGCGCTGCACCTGTTGCAGCTGTTGCTCGGCGCAGTCGACACGCCCGGTTCGTTCCGCTACCAGCCGCCGTTCCCCAAGCCCATCCCGCCGCCGAACCGCCCCGGCCGCACGCGCCAGCCCAACGGCGTGCTCGACGCCGCACCGCTCGGGTTCGTGCACGGGCCCGAAGATCTCGTCGTCGACGAGCACGGCCACCCGCGCCGCATTGACCATGCGTTTTCGTGGGCGTACCCGCTCAGCGCGCACGGGATGATGCACACCGTGATCCGCAACGCGTGGGCCGGCGATCCGCAGCGCATCGATACGCTCATGATGTTCATGGCGAACATGGGCTGGAACTCGTCGATGAACACCGCCGAGACGATCGGCTGGCTCACCGACAAGGACGAGGCCGGCGAATACCGCATCCCGCGCATCATCTACGCCGATGCGTACGCGTCCGAAACCGTTGCCTACGCCGACCTCGTGCTGCCGGACACCACGTATCTCGAACGCTTCGATGCGATCAGCCTGCTCGACCGGCCGATCTCCGATGCCGACGGCGCCGCCGATGCGATCCGCCATCCGGTGTTCGACCCGGCCACGCAGCCCGGCCCGTCGGGCGCGCAGCGCGATGTGCGCGGCTTCCAGTCGGTGCTCATCGACATCGGCGCGCGGCTCGGCCTGCCCGGCCTGATCGACGAGACCGGCGCGCCGCGCTACCGCGATTACGCGGATTTCCTCATCCGCCACGAGCGAGCGCCCGGCGTCGGCCTGCTCGCCGGCTGGCGCGGCGAGGACGGCACGCTGGAAGCGAAGGGCGCGCCGAATCCGCAGCAGCTCGATCGCTACATCGCCAACGGCGGCTTCTGGCGCAGCGAGATCCCCGAGACCGCGCGCTATTACAAGATGGCCAACCGCGGCTACCTCGACTGGGCACAGCGCATGGGCTTTCTCGCCTCGGGCGAGCCGATCGTGCTGCAGCTGTATTCGGAGACGATGCAGAAGTTCCGGCTCGCCGCGCAGGGCCATGGCGCGCACGTGCCGCCGCCCGAACACCGCGAGCGCGTGGCCACGTACTTCGATCCGCTGCCGATCTGGTACGAGCCGTTCGAGAGCGCGCAGGTCGACGATGTCGACACGCGTTTTCCGCTGTCAGCGATCACCCAGCGTCCGATGTTCATGTACCACGCGTGGCATGCGCAGAACACGTGGCTGCGGCAGATCGCGGCGCGCAACTGGCTCTACCTGCACCCCGACACCGGCGCGCGCTTCGGCGTTGTCGATGGACAGTGGATCGCCGTGCGCTCGCATATCGGCGAGATCCGCGTGCAGGCGAAGTTCGCATCGAACGTGCAGCCGGACACCGTGTGGACGTGGAACGCGATCGGCAAGCGCCGCGGCGCGTGGCGGCTCGCGAAGGACGCGCCCGAAGGCCGCGAGGGCTTCCTGCTCAATCACCTGATCTCGGACATCACCCCGCGCGGCGATTACGCGAACGCCGACCCGGTGACGGGCCAGGCGGCGTGGTTCGATTTGCGCGTGTCGATCGAGCCGGTGGCCGCGGCCGACGCGAGCGCGCCGCAGTTCGCCCCCATCGCATTCACCGGCGCCGACAATAAGCCGCTTCGCTACGGCGCCGACCTGCGCCGCGCGCGTGCGCTGGGAGATAAATCGTGAACCCGCAACGCATCCTCATGGGCTGGACGTGCATCGCCTTGGCCTTCATCGCGATCGCGCTTGTCGCCACCGGCCTCGTCGAACCGCCGGGCCTGCGCGACGTGCGCGGCGGCGCGGACTTGCTCGCGGTGTTCGGCTCGGCCGTGCTCGTGCCGCTCGCGCTGTTTGCGTTCGGCTTGTGGCTCATCAAGGCTCCGCGCAAGCAATGACCGCGTTGCCGCCACCGTCGCCGAAGAAGCTCGGCCTCGTCATCGACCTCGACACCTGCGTGGGCTGTCACGCGTGTGCGGTCGCGTGCAAGCAGTGGAACGCGGCGGGATTCGCGGCGCCGCTCACCGATGAGCAGCCGTACGGGCGCGATCCGGTGGGCGTGTGGTTCAACCGCGTGCACAGCTACGAGCTTGCCGCCACCGACTTCGACACGCCCGCGCACGATCCCGGCGCGCACGACGCGCTCGGCATGTCGACGTCGAACACGCATGCCTGCGCATCGACCGTGCCGCTCGCGCAGCTCGACGCGCAGCCGGCGATGACGCTGCACTTTCCGCGCAGCTGCCTGCACTGCGAGACGCCCGCCTGCGTGACCGTGTGCCCGACCGGCGCGAGCTACAAGCGCGCCGAGGACGGCATCGTGCTCGTCGACGAGAGCAAGTGCATCGGCTGCAAGCTGTGCTCGTGGGCCTGCCCGTACGGTGCGCGCGAGTACAGCGCGGTCGAGGGCGTGATGAAGAAATGCACGCTCTGCGTCGACCGCATCTATAACGAGCAGCTCGACGAGGCCGAGCGGCAACCCGCCTGCGTGCAGGCCTGCCCGACGCGCGCGCGCCACTTCGGCGACCTCGGCGATCCGGAGTCCAAAGTGTCGAAACTCGTCGCCGAGCGCGGCGGTGTGGGCCTCATGCCCGAACTCGGCTACGAGCCGGTCAACCGCTATCTGCCGCCGCGGCCGCGCCGCGCGGGGCCTGTGGACGAGGCGCAGGCGCCGGCCGAAGAAACGCTTGATGCGAACGCATTGCCGCCCGTGCTGCGCTGGCTGGATCGGGTGCTGTCGCGATGAATCCTGCGTTCTCCGTGATCGTGTTCAGCACGCTGTCGGGCACCGGTTACGGACTGCTCGCACTGATCGCGCTCGCAACGCTGATGCAGGCCGCGCCCGCGCGCACGCTGCTCGTGCTGCTGCCGATTGCGCTCGCGCTCGTCACGATCGGCCTGCTGAGCTCACTCGCGCACCTCGGCAAGCCGCAGCGCGCGTGGCGCGCGTTTTCGCAATGGCGCACCTCGTGGCTGTCGCGCGAGGGCGTGTTCGCGGTCGCCACCTACGTGCCGGCATTCGCGCTCGCAGCCGCGCTGCTGCCGCAGGCGATCGACGGCGGCGGCGTCGCGACGGCGTCGCGCGGGAACGCCTGGGCGATGCTCGCGGCGGCACTGACGCTGCTCGGCGCGATCGCGACCGTCGTGTGCACCGCGATGATCTACGCCTCGCTCAAGCCGGTGCCGGCGTGGCGGCACGCGCTCGTGCTCCCGGGCTACCTGTTGTTTGCATTGCTCGGCGGCGCGGCCGTGCTGGTGGCCGGCCTCGCGGTGTCGGGCGGCGCCGTCGGGTTCTGGGCCGCGCTGCTCGCCCTCAGTGCGCTCGTCGCGCTTGTCATCAAACCGGCGTACTGGCGCGCGATCGATGCGTCGCCGCTGCCGCTCACGCGCGGCGACGCGGTCGGTCTGCCCCAGCGCGACGTGCGTGTGTTCGAGCGTCCGCACACACAGGGCAACTTCCTCACGCACGAGATGGGCTTCGTGCTAGCACGCAAGCATGCGCGACGGCTGCGAATGATCGCGCTGGTGCTGTTCGGCGCCGTGCCGCTGCTCGCGGTCGCACTCGCGCTCGCATGGCCGGCCAGCGCGCCCGCCGCACTGCCGTTTGCGGCATTCGCCGCATTGATCGGCACGTTCGTCGAACGCTGGCTGTTTTTTGCGCAGGCCAGGCATCTGGTGGCGTTGTACTACTGATCGCCACGGCGGTGGCGTCACACACGCCGCATGCGTCGAGATCCGCACGTCATTTCAGCATGGCGCGTTTGCGCGAACGCGCGGCGGCGTGCATGTCGCCGGCGGCACGCGGTCGTTGAAGTTCCTTCTTCGAAGGCTGGCCGACTTCGAGCAACCGGCGCGGCCACACGAAGCCGCTGGGCGACACCTGTGGTCGCCGGGCTTCGACTGCTTCGCATGATTGAAGCGACGTGCGCTACGCCACCGCGAGCTAATCAGGACCGAAACGGCCCGGTGTCGGGTTCGGCTTCGAGCGCGATCAGCGCTCCGGCCCCCTGCTCGAGCAGCGCGTGGGCAATCTCCGCGCCCAGCGCTTCGCCGTCCGCGGCCGGGGCCTGCGCCTCGGCGCGCACCAGCCGTCCGTCGCTCGCCGAGCCGACGAGCCCCTGCAAGTGCAGGCGCCCACCGTCGAGCCGCGCATACGCAGCGACCGGCACGTGGCAGCTGCCGTGCAACGCGCGGTTCATCGCACGCTCGGCCTCGCAGCGCGTGCGCGTCGGCGCGTGGTCGAGCGCGGCGCACAGCGCGGCGGTGTGCGCATCGTCGTCTTTGCACTCGATCGCGATCGCGCCCTGCGCCGGGGCGGGCAGCCAGTCGGGCGCATCAAGCCGCGTGCGAATGCGTGCGTCGAAGCCGAGCCGCTGCAGGCCCGCGCACGCGAGCACGATCGCGTCGTATTCGCCCGCATCGAGCTTGCCCAGCCGCGTGTTCACGTTGCCGCGCAGGTCGCGCAGCACGAGGTCGGGCCGGCGCGCGCGCAGTTGCGCCTGGCGACGCAGCGACGCGGTGCCGACGACGGCGCCCTGCGGCAGCGCGTCGATGCTGTCGAAGCGATTGCTGACGAACGCATCGGCGTGGTCCGCGCGTTCGAGGATCGCCGGCAACGCGAATCCGGGGTCGAGCTCCATCGGCACGTCCTTGAGCGAATGCACGGCGCAGTCGGCTTCGCCGCGTTGCATCGCAAGTTCGAGCTCCTTGAGGAACAATCCCTTGCCGCCGATCGCGGCGAGCGAACGGTCGAGCACCTCGTCGCCGCGCGTGCTCATCGGCACCAGCGTCACTTCAAGACCAGGATGGGCCGCGCGCAGGGCAGCGGCGACGTGCTCGCTCTGCCACAGGGCGAGCGGGCTCTTGCGGGTGGCGATGCGCAGGGTCGACATACGCCGATTATCGGCGATCGCGCTCCAACGCGGGCGCAACGCGCGCGACGTGGACCCCCACAACGCGCAACCGCCTGCGGTCAGATGCGCTGCAGTTCTTCGCGCAGCGCGGTCAGGCAGCGCCGGCTCACCTCGAGCGGCTGCTTCGCATGGCGCAGCACGGCTTGCACGTGGCCGTCCGGCACCCGGCGCAGCTCGACGAGCTCGTGCCGCGCGACGAGGCAGTTGCGGTGGATGCGCACGAAGCGGTCACCGAACTCGTCCTCGAGCGATTTCAGCGATTCCTCGATCAGGTCCTCGCCGCGCGCATGGTGCACGACGACGTACTTCTCCTCGGCCTGCAGGTAATGGATGTCCTCGATCGGGATCAGACGCAGGCTGCCGCGCAGCCGCGCGCACAGGTGCTTGCGTGGACCTGCGCCGTCGCCTTCGCGCACGCGGCCGGCCGCGAACCGGCGCACCCGCTCGATCGCGGCCGCGAGCCGTTCGGCGCGCACCGGCTTGACGAGGTAATCGATCGCCTCGGCCTCGAACGCCGACAGCGCGTGCGCGTCGAACGCGGTGCAGAACACGACGGCCGGGCGCGGCTCGAACGCGGCCAGGTGGCGCGCGGTCTCCAGCCCGTCCATGCCCGGCATCGAGATGTCGAGCAGCACGAGGTCCGGCCGGTGCGCGTCGCAAGCAGCGAGCGCGGCGGGCCCGTCGGCCACAGAGGCCACGACGTGCACGCCCTCGAGGTCGGCGAGCAGCGCGCGCAGGCGTTCGCGCGCGAGCGGCTCGTCGTCGGCAATCACCACGTTCATGGCCCGCCCCATCCACTGGAACGACTCGATACTAGCGCTGCCGTGCCGCGGCGGTCACCCGCCGTCGGTCATGGATCGATCAACCGGCCACGCGACGCGCGAACCACGCGCGCAGGTCGGCCACCTGCTCGGCGCAGACCTGGTGCGCCATCGGGTAGGCGTGCCAGTCGACATCGAAACCAAGCCCGCCGAGCACGTGCGCGCTCTGCTGGCCGGCGGCATACGGCACCACCGGATCATGCGTGCCGTGCGCAAGGAACACCGGCTGCTGCCGCGCGGCGGCCGGCACGTCGACCTCGGTCGGCACCGTGGTGAGGTAGGTCGACAGCGCAACGAGGCCGGCTAGCGGCGTCGTGCGGCGCAGGCCCGCGGCGAGCGTGACCGCCCCGCCCTGCGAAAAGCCGGCGAGCACGATGCGCTCCGGCGGCACGCCGCGCTCGCCCTCGCGCGCGATCAGCGCCTCGATCTGCGCGACTGATTCCTCGACGCCCTGCCGGTCGGCGCGGTTCGCGAGGTTGAAGTCGACGATGTCGTACCACGCGCGCATGCGCGTGCCGTTGTTGATCGTCACCGCGCGCACCGGCGCATGCGGGAACACAAAGCGCAGTGACGGCCACGCGCGGTCGATGAGTTCGGGCACGAACGGCACGAAGTCATGGCCGTCGGCACCGAGGCCGTGCAGCCAGATCACGGTCCATTGCGGAGACGGGCCGGTTTCGCGTTCGACGGTTTCAAGCAGAGTGCGGGTATCCATCACCGCATTGTCGACGCTGCGCATCGACGTGGCCAGCACCGCGGGCTGAATACCACGCGCGGATCTGGGCCCACCAGGATTCGAACCTGGAACCAAGGGATTATGAGTCCCCTGCTCTAACCGTTGAGCTATAGGCCCGTGCACGCATTCTAGCCGCGCCAACGCCGTTGCCCGCGCCTCAAATGACGAAGCCCGCCGATGGCGGGCTTCGCGGTGCGACGTACCGGCGAGGCCGGCGCGATGCTTACTCGATGTCGAGGAACGAACGCAGCTGTTCCGAACGGCTCGGGTGACGCAGCTTGCGCAGCGCCTTCGCTTCGATCTGGCGGATGCGCTCACGCGTCACATCGAACTGCTTGCCGACTTCCTCGAGGGTGTGGTCGGTGTTCATGTCGATGCCGAAACGCATGCGAAGCACCTTCGCTTCGCGCGGCGTGAGGCCGGCAAGCACGTCGCGCACGGTTTCGGTGAGATTGATGTCCGTGGTCGCGTCGATCGGGGACATCACGTTCGTGTCCTCGATGAAGTCACCCAGATGCGAATCCTCGTCGTCGCCGATCGGCGTCTCCATGGAGATCGGCTCCTTCGCGATCTTCATGACCTTGCGGATCTTGTCTTCGGGCATGTCCATTTCCTTCGCCAGCTCCTCCGGCGTGGCCTCGCGGCCGTACTGCTGGAGCATCTGACGGGAAATGCGATTGAGCTTGTTGATCGTCTCGATCATGTGCACCGGGATGCGGATCGTGCGCGCCTGGTCCGCAATGGAGCGCGTGATGGCCTGGCGGATCCACCATGTCGCATACGTCGAGAACTTGTAGCCGCGGCGGTACTCGAACTTGTCGACCGCCTTCATGAGGCCGATGTTGCCTTCCTGGATCAGGTCGAGGAACTGCAGGCCGCGGTTCGTGTACTTCTTCGCGATCGAGATCACCAGGCGCAGGTTCGCCTCGACCATCTCCTTCTTCGCCTTGCGGGCCTTGGCCTCCCCGTAGGCCATCGCGCGGCTGATGTCCTTGATCTCGCTGAGCGACAGCTGCGCCTTCTGCTCGACTTCGATCGTCGCCTGCTGCTCGGAGATGATCCGGTCCTTGACGTCGCGCAGCGCCGACGACCACTTCTGCTTGCGCTTGAGCAGTTCGTCGACCCACTCGAGGTTGGTCTGGTTGCCTTCCCACGCGCGGATGAAATCCTTGCGCGGCATGCGTGCCTGACGCGTGGCGAGGTCGAGGATGCGGCGCTCGTGCTCCTTCACCTGCGACACCGTCTCGCGCAGGCTGCGCACGAGCACGTCGGTCAGCGGCAGCGGCAGCTTGAAGTTCACGAAGATCGCGGCCATGTCCTCGCGAATCTTGACGACGTTCTTGTGGCCCGCGCCGTACTTCGCGAACGCCTTGACGAATTTCGCGTACTCGTCGGCGAGCGCCTGCATGCGCGTGGCGACTTCGGCCGGGTCCGGCCCGGTCGGTGCCGCGTCTTCTGCGCTGTCGTCGTCGCCATCGTCGGCGTCGTCGTCCGAGTCGGCATCGGCATCGACCTCCACCGCCGGTGCAGCCGCGGCAGCCGCGGCGGCCGCATCGGCCTCTTCGATGAGGTCGTAGAAGCCAACGATGATCTCGGCGAGACGCTTCTTGCCGGACTTGTGCTGCTCATAGTCCTCGAGAATCGAAGCGACCGTCGCCGGGAACGACGCAAGCGCCGCCTGGACCTGCGACAGGCCTTCCTCGATGCGCTTGGCGATCGCGATTTCGCCCTCGCGCGTCAACAGCTCGACCGTGCCCATCTCGCGCATGTACATGCGCACCGGGTCGGTCGTGCGGCCGCCTTCGGTGTCGAGCGCGGTCAGCGCGGCGGCGGCCTCTTCGGCCGCGGTGTCGTCGACTTCGCGGCCGCTGCCGCTTTCACCGGCGAGCAACAGCGTTTCGGCATCGGGCGCAACCTCGTGCACCTGGATGCCCATGCCGTTGATCATGCCGATGATGTCTTCGATCTGCTCGGGATCGACGAGGTCGTCAGGCAGATGATCGTTGACCTCGGCATAGGTCAGATAACCCTGCTCCAGACCCTTGCTGATCAGTTGCTTGATGTCGGACTGGGGGGCCTGGGTTTCTTTGGCCATGGGCTGCGCTACCGCTCGGGAAGTGGGACACTGAACGTTCCAGTATAGCAGGCGGGCGAAACCCACCGCCTTGCGGGTCTCAGGCCCGCAGCAGGAACGTCACCGGGCCGTCGTTGACCAGGCTGATCACCATATGGGCACCGAAGCGCCCGGTTTCCACCGGGGTGGCGTGCCGCGAGCGGCATTCGGCGACGAGCCGGTTGAACACGGGTTCAGCGAGTTCGGGGGCGGCCGCCGTGCTGAAGCCCGGGCGCATGCCGCTGCGGGTGTCCGCCGCGAGCGTGAACTGGCTGACCAGCAGCAGACCGCCGCCGGCGTCGACGAGGCTGCGGTTCATGCGCCCGGCGTCGTCGCCGAACACGCGGTAGCCGAGCACGCGCTCGGCCATGCGGGCGACCTGCGCCTCGCCGTCGCCGGGCTCGATCCCAACGAGCGCGAGCAGGCCGGGGCCGATGGCGCCGACGACCTCGCCATCGACGCGCACGCTCGCTTCGGTGACGCGCTGGATCAGGGCGAGCATCGCGGAGTCCGGTCCGAACGGGCGCCGATCGTCGGCCGCGCGTACGCCGGGGTCAACCGCGGACACGCTCGGGGCTGCGCGTACACTGCCGCGATGACCGACGCGACCGCCCGCGTGCTGCACGCCATCGCCGCGCTGCTGATGCGCCTGCCGTGGCGCATGCTCGTGGCGTGCGCCGGTTTTTTTTCCGCTCGCACGCTGCGTCGCAACGGGCGCAGCGCCTGCGTCGCGCGCCGCAACCTGGAGCTCGCGTACCCCGATCGCCTCCCCGCCGAGCGCGAAGGCCTGGTGCACGCGATCGTCCATGGCACCGCGCAGCAGGCGCTCGAGACATTCCGCTTCTGGACCCGCCCCCACGCCGAGAACCTCGCGCTGATCCGCGAAGTGCACGGGGCGGCGCGGCTCGATGCGGCGATCGCCGCCGGCCGCGGCGTCATCATCGCCGCGCCGCACTACGGCAACTGGGAATTGCTCAACCAGTGGCTCGCCGCGCGCACGCCGCTCGCGGTGCTGTACGCGCCGCCGGAATCGAAAGTGGGCGAGGCGTTCCTGCAGCGCGTGCGTGCGGCCCACGGTGACCCGGACCGCGTGACCCAGGTGCGCGCCGAGGCCAGCGCCGTGCGCGAGCTGCTGCGCCGGCTCAAGGCGGGCGGCGTGGTCGGCATCCTGCCCGACCAGCAGCCCAAGCAGGGCGACGGCGAGTTCGCTCCGTTCTTCGACGTGCCCGCGCTCACGATGACGCTGCTGGGGCGGCTTGCCGCAAAAACCGGCGCGCGCGTGGTGGTCGCCTACTGCGAGCGCATCGACGCGCGGGGACCGGGCTACGCACTGCATTTAGAAGATGCGCCGGAAGGCATCGACGCCGCCGATCCGGCCGTCGCGGTCGCCGCGCTCAACACCGCGGTCGAGCGTGTCGCGCGGCGCGATCCGGCGCAGTACCAGTGGACCTACAAGCGCTATTCGCTGCGGCCCCCCGGCGGCGGCGAAGACAACCCGTACTGGCCGGACTGCTATTGACCATGGACTCCGCTGCTCCCGAAGCCGTGCCGACTCCGGACGCCCCGCTGGCGCCCGACGACCCGCTGCACGCCGGCTGGCAGCCCTTGCCGCCCCGCGCACGCGCGCTGTTCGTGCTGTCGGTCGCGCCGTCGTTTGCCGTGCCCGCGCTCGCCGCCGGCTTCGTGCTCGGGCACCTGGCCGATCAACGCGTGCTCGGCGCGGGCATTGGTGTCGCGCTGGGCGCCGCATTTGGGCTGTGGCTCGGCTTGCGCCAGTTCGATCGGCTGCAGTGGCAGCTCGATGAAAGCGGCTTGGCGGTGCGCCGCGGGCGCCTGTGGCAGCGCGAGACACGCGTACCGGCGACGCGCGTGCAGCACCTCGACCTCAAGCGAGGGCCACTGCAACGCAAGCGTTCGCTGGCGACGCTCGTCGTGCACACCGCCGGCACGCGACACGGCGCGGTGACGGTGCCTCACCTCGACGGACGCGACGCCGAGGCACTGCGCGAACGGCTGTCGCGGCAGATCGACGATGACGGCGCCTGAGATCGCACCCGCCGTCGCGGCGGACGCAGCAGCGGCCGAGCGCCGGCTGCACCCGATGTCGTGGCTGTTCGTGCTGCTGCAGCAGCTCAAGCAGTTCATCGCGCCATTGATCGCACTCCTGCTGTTCGGCCAGGGCGATCGCAACGAGCTGTGGCCGCTGATCGGCGTCGGCGTGCTCGTGGTGACGTCGCTGTGGCAGTACTTCACCTACCGCTACGGCGTCGTCGGCGACAGCCTCGTCGTGCGCAGCGGCCTGCTCGAACGCAGCCTGCGCGTGATCCCGTTCGCACGCATCCACAACGTCGCACTCCAGCAGTCGCTGCTGCATCGTGTCTTCGGCGTGGCCGAGGTTCGGCTCGAATCGGCCGGCGGCACCAAGCCCGAAGCGCAGATGCGCGTGCTCAAGCTCGACGATGCGCTCGCGCTCGAAGCGCTGGTGCGTCAGCGCGGACAAGCTAATCCCGTCACGGCCGATTCCGTGAGCGAGCCCGTCCCGCCGCTGCTTGCGCTTACCACCGGCGAGGTGGTGCGGCACGGTCTGGTGTCGAACCGGGGGCTGATTGTCGTCGGCGCGGGCGTTGCGGCGCTGTCCCAGACCTCGCCCCGCGCGCTGCCGAACCTGTTCGAAGCCGCCGGCGAGCGCGTGCTCGGCTGGGTCAGCGATGGCGGCGCGGACGCACTCGCGTCGGCATCGCCCGCCCAGTACGCGGTGGGCGCCGCGCTGCTGATCGCCACGGCACTGATTGCGCTGCGCCTGCTGTCCATTGTGCTGTCGCTGTTGCAGTACCACGGCTTCCGACTGGACGAACACGGCCGCCGCATCACCGTCGAACGCGGCCTGCTCGCGCGCTGGCGCACGAGCGCATCGCGCCGGCGCCTGCAGGCCTGGACGCTGCACGAGGGCGTGACGCACCGCCTGCTGCGCCGGCGCAGCCTCGACGTCGACACCGCGGTCGGCGAAGACGCGCAGCAGCAGCGTGCGCTGCGCGAGATCGCGCCGATCGCGACGCCCGATGCCTGCGATGCGCTGATCGAGCACTTCCTCCCGGCTGCTCATTGGCGCGCGCTGCAGTGGCAGGGACTGCCGCCGCACGCATGGCGGCTGTGGTGGCCCGATGCGCTGCTCACGCTCGTCGCCGCAGCCGTGGCCACGTGGCATTTTGGCCCCTGGGGCGTCCTCGCGCTGGTGTGGCTGCCGATCTCCTGGGTCATGGCGCGTGCGCGCGCCGCGCGCGCCGCCTACGTCGTCAGCAATGCGCTCGTCGCGGTGCACGAAGGTCGCTGGTCGCGGCACTGGCGGTTTGCGCCGATCGACAAGCTGCAGGCGCTCGAGCTCACGCGCTCGCCGCTCGATCGCCGCTGCGGCACCGCGACGCTGTGGTTCGACACCGCGGGCGCGGGTGCTTTCTCACCGTCGCTGCGCATCCGCTTCCTGCCCGAAGCCGATGCGCGCGCACTCCATGCGCAGCTCGCGGCGGCACTCGCGCGGCGCTCGCTGCGGGCCTGAGCGTGCCTGTTGTGCACGGGGCTCTGCCAACCGGCGCTCAGCGCCGCTCCAGCCCTGCCCGGTAGAACGCGTCGATGCGCGGCAGTGCGGCGTCGATGCGGTATGGCGTCAACGGGTAGGCGACGCGTCGAAGCCCGGCACCGTGCGCCGCTGAAATCGCGGTCGCCATCGCGTCGACATCATCGACCGGCACCAGCGGCGCGCCCATTAGTCCGGCGAGATGTTGTGCGCCTTCACTGCGGGTCGCCACAATCGGCAGGCCCGCCTGCATCGCCTCGAGGAGCACGAGGCCGAACGGCTCCGAGCGCGCGCAACTCACGAACAGGTCGAACGCCGCAAGCCAGTCGCGTGGCGCGTCTGTAAAACCGGGCATCACCACCGACGCCGGCGCGCGCTCGCGCATGCGCTTCCATTCGTCGCCGTGCCCGACAATCGCGAGCCGCGCATCGGGCAACCGGGCACGTGTAAACGATTCGAGCAGGACGTCGTGGCCCTTGCTGCGCTCCACTCGCCCGAGAGTGCCGATCAGGAATGCGTCGTCGGCGATGCCATGCGCACGGCGGAGGCGTTCGCGCGCGCCTGGTTCGGCGCGGCAATCGTGTGTCCAGTTGTCGATCTGGACCGTCCGCTCACGCAGCGACATGGGGATCTCGGCTAGTTGCCAAGGCGCGATCGCGATCAAGCCGTCGAGGTGCGCGTGCTGCCGCGGCTTGTAGCGAATATGCAGCGTCGCCACGCGCAGGCATGCCTTGACGCTCTTGAGCGCACGACAGCCACCGCTGAGGTGCGCGTGCGCAACGTCGGGCCGCAGTCTGCGCACGAGCCCACTCGCCTGCCATCCGGAGAGCAGGTCACCGACGAGGTGCACCTTCACGCCGGGGTCAACGCGATGCGCGATGGCGTCCGGTCGCGACTGGGAGGCGGCGCCTCGCAGGACCAAGGAGACGTCATGGCCGGCCTGTGCCTGCGCCGCGGCGAGCTCCAGGACATGGCGCTCGGTACCGGCGAAGCGGCGGGTCAGCAGCAGGTGGACGATGCGCATGGCGATGGGCCCGTAAATTCGCGACGTTATACTCGCAGCCCGCCCGAAACGCTGCGCCGCATGCCCGGTTCGCTCCCGCTCTCAGGCGTGGTCATCACGTTCAACGAAGCCGACCGCATCGCCCGGTGCGTGCACTCGCTTGCGGCGGTCTGCCATGAAGTCATCGTGCTTGATTCGGGCTCGACGGACGCCACGGTCTCGATTGCCGCTGCAGCCGGCGCGCGCGCGGAGCACCGCGCGTGGGATGGATTTGCGACGCAGAAGAATGCAGTGATCGCGCTCGCCACGCAGCCCTGGGTGATGTTGCTTGATGCGGATGAATGGCTCGAGCCCGAGGCCCAGGTCGAACTGCGCGCGCTGTTCAGCTCCCGCATTGAGGAAGCCGACGTCTGGCAGCTGCAGCGGCGCACCCACTACCTCGGACATGCGATGCGCGGAGGCAGCTTCGCGCGTGAACCCGTAGAGCGATTGTTTCGAGCGCATCTGCGTCATGCAATCCGACCTGTGCACGAGTATCTCGACGTAGCCGGCACCCGCCAAGCACTGTCGTCGATCCGCCTCGAACACGACACCGCACGAAACCCTGCCGAATACCGCAGCAAGCTTGCGCGTTACGCACGGCTGTGGGCCGAGGAGCAAGCCGCGCGCGGACGCCGTGCCACACCCGGCCGCGGCGTGCTCGCGGCGATCGCGTACGCCGTCAAGAACCTCGTCGTGCGCGGTGGCTTCGTCGACGGCGTGCCGGGGCTCCGCTTCCATTGGGAGCACATGCGCTATGCGCACTTGAAGTACACCCTGCTGCGCTCAATGGCGCGCTGATTGCGTCAGCGAGTGCGCGGCCTCCGGTGAACCCGCCGTGCTGCAGCCGGGCCTCCAGACAAGTCTCGATGCAGCTCACCTGTGAGCAAGCGCAGCGGCGACGCGCCACGGTTCTTTCGTTGTCGATGAGATATCGGCGCGGCGGCGAGCGCGATTCATTTGATGCTCAGGCGCTCCGCCCTCGGTGCGTGACGCTCACCGCGGGAAGTCCACCGCTCGAAGTTCATCGGTTGAATTTCGTCGATGGAATCTCAGCGCTTTCGCAGCCGCGCGTAGAAAAACCCGTCGTGACCGCGCTCGCCGGGCAGGCGCTGGCGGCCCGCACCGGCTTGGCGACCGAACGTCTCGGGCAGCGCCTCGGCGTGCGCGTCGGTCGTGCGCGCGAGGAACGCGTCGACCTGCGCCGCGTTTTCGGCCGCCAGCACCGAACACGTGGTGTAGACGAGCACACCGCCGGACGCGAGCGTCGGCCAGAGCGCATCGAGCAGGCGCGCCTGCAGCGCAAGCAGCGCGGCCAGGTCGGACTCGCGGCGGTGCAGCAGCACGTCGGGCTGGCGCCGCACGATGCCGGTTGCCGAGCATGGTGCGTCGATGAGCACCGCATCGAACGGCGCGCCGTCCCACCATGCATCTGGCGCGGCGGCATCGGCGGCGAGCAGTTGCGCATCGGCACCAAGCTGCAGTCGCGCAAGCGTGTCGCGCACGCGGTCGAGCCGGCGTGCATCCACGTCGAGCGCGGTCATGCGCAGCGATGCATCGCGCTCGAGCAGGTGCGCGGTCTTGCCGCCGGGTGCGGCGCAGGCATCGAGCACACGCGCGCCGCTCGTCAGCGCGAACGCATCGGCCACGCGCTGCGCGGCCGCGTCCTGCACGCTGACGGCACCGTCGGCGAAGCCCGGCAACGCAGCAACCGCGATCGATTCGGGCAGGCGCAGCGCGTCGGGCAGCATGTCGTCGATCTCCGCGTCGATGCCGGCCTCGGCCAGCCGCGCGCGGTACGCATCGCGCGTGACCTGTCGCGGGTTGACGCGCAGCCACAGCGGCGGCTCGCGCGCGCTTTCAACGAACACCGCGTCCGCGTCCTCGCCCCAGTCGGCTTCAATGCGCGTGCGCAGCCACGCGGGCCATGCGATGCGTGCATCACCCTCGGGCAGGCCGTCGCGCAGCGCGCGCCGCAGCAGCGCGTTGACGAGGCCGGCCTGATGGTGGCGACCGAGTGCACGCGCCGCCTCGACCGTCGCGGCCACAGCGGCATGGGCGGGCAGGCGCATCGGATCAAGCTGCGCAAAGCCCACGATGAGCAGCGCGCGCAGGTCGGCATCGCGGCGGCCCAGCGGCTTGGCGAGCCATGCGGCAAGCGCGGCGTCGTAGCGCGCCAGACCGCGCAATGCGGCAAAGCAGATCGCCTCGGCGAGCGCGCGGTCGCGCGCATCGGGCAGCGCCGGCAGTGCGGTCGACAGTTCGGCCTTGAGCGAGCGGCCGCGGTGCAGGACCGCATCGAGCACGCGCGCGGCAGCGGCGCGTGGCGCGGCTCCGGTTGGACGCGGCGCAGCCATCAGGCGCGTGCGAGCAGGTCGCGGCGGCCGTTGAGGTAGTCGGCCGCGGTGATCGCCTTGCCGCCCTCGCGCTGCAGCACGCGGACGCGCAGCGCGCCGTCGGCGCAGGCGATGTCGAGCCCGTCGCGGCTGGCGGCGAGCAGCGTGCCGGGCGCGGCGTCGTGTTCGGTCGGCAGCGCGGCCGCGCCGTGCACGCGCACGCGCTCGCCCCCGATCACCGCCTCGGCCATGGGCCAGGGATTGAACGCGCGGACGCGGTTTGCGAGTTCGACGGCCGGTCGCGCGAAATCGAGCCGTGCCTCGGCCTTGTCGAGCTTGTGCGCATAGGTCACGCCTTCGGCCGGCTGCGGCCGCGGCACTGGGCGGATCCCAGCCCTCAACAGCCCGAGGCCGTCGGCGAGCACCTGCGCGCCGAGTTCGGCGAGGCGGTCGTGCAGCTGGCCGCCGGTGTCGTGCTCGCCGATCGCAAGCGCCTGCGAGAGCAGCACCGGGCCGGTGTCGAGACCCTTTTCCATCTGCATCAGGCACACGCCGGTCTCGGCATCGCCGGCTTCGATCGCGCGCTGGATCGGCGCCGCGCCGCGCCAGCGCGGCAGCAGCGAAGCGTGGACGTTCCAGCAGCCGTGCACGGGAATGTCGAGGACCGATTGCGGCAGGATCAGCCCATAGGCGACGACGACCATGACGTCAGGCTCGAGCGCGCGCAGCGCGTCCTTCGAGTCGCGCGTCTTGAAGTTCTCGGGCTGCAGCACCGGGATGCCGCGCGTGATCGCTTCGCGCTTGACCGGCGACGGCGTGAGCCCGCGGCCGCGCCCGGCCGGGCGATCGGGCTGCGTATAAACGGCGACGACCTCGCCATGCCGCGCGGCCGCGCGCAGGCACGGCACGGCAAATTCAGGGGTGCCGGCAAAAACGATCTTCATAGGCGACGGGCTTCGCAATCGAAAGGGGGATCAGGCAGGCGATGCAGCGGCCCAGGCCGTGAAGCGCCGCCGCTGCGAACCGCCGCCTCGAACCCGAATCGCGCACCGCGCGCCGCGCTTACGCGGCGTTGCGCTTCGCCTTCGCGAGCTTCTTGCGCACCATCTCGCGCTTGAGCGGCGAGAGGTAGTCGACGAACAGCTTGCCGGCCAGGTGGTCCATCTCGTGCTGGATGCACACCGCGAGCAGGCCGTCGGCATCGAGCTCGTACGGCTGGCCGTCGCGGCCGAGCGCACGCACCTTGATCACGTTCGCGCGGGTGACGTCGGCAAAGATGTTCGGCACCGACAGGCAGCCTTCCTGGTAGACCTGCTCGCCTTCGCGCTCAAAGATCTCGGGGTTGATGAACACCCGCGGCTCGCTCTTGTCGTCGGACAGGTCGATGACCATGAACTGCTGGTGCACGTCGACCTGGCTCGCGGCGAGACCGATGCCCGGCGCGGCGTACATCGTCTCGAACATGTCGTCGAGCAGGGTTTGGAATTCAGGCGTGGTCACCTGCGCGGGATCAACGGGCTTGGCGACGGTGCGCAGCCGCGGATCAGGGAACTCGAGGATCGTCAGCAGGGCCATGGCAGCGAAATGGGGGTGCAGGTCACATCCACAAGATGCGCAGCGATTGTAGCTCCGGAAAGCGTCGGAAATGCTTGCAAGCACGAGCTTTCTCTGGGCTATAGTGCCCTCGCCTGACGTATTGCGTCAGGTTTCGCTCGGGGATTTAAGGCTAAGGGGCCGCTATGTTGAAACCCATTCGCACGGTGCTGACCGCGGCGGTGCTGACGGTCGCGACGTTCACGGTCGCGGCACAAATGCGCGAAAGCCATCCGGACACTTATGTGGTCAAGCGCGGCGACACTCTGTGGGACATCGCCGACCGGTTCCTGCAGAAGCCGTGGCTGTGGCCCGAAATCTGGCAGGCCAACCCGCAGGTCCGAAATCCCCACCTGATCTACCCCGGTGACGTGCTCTCGCTCGCCTACCTCGACCGCGTGTCGGTGGCGGTCGAGCCGGGCGCTCGCACCGAAGCGCCGGTGCCGGGCGTGCCGCTCGCGCAGATCGAGCCGTTCCTGAAGAACCTGCGCGTTGTCGACTCGATCGAAGGCCTGCCGTACGTGGTCGGCATCGAGGAAGGCCAGCTGCGTGCGTCGCAGGGCGAGGTCGTTTACGTCAAGGGTCTTGAAAACGCGCAGCCGGGTCAGCGCTACGCCGTGGTGCGTCCGACGCAGCTGTACACGCGCCTCGACCGCACGAACTGCTGCGACGGCTTCGACGCGCGCGACCTCGATTTCCGCGGCCGCACCGACGCCGGCATCGGTCCGTACTGGTCCTACCAGGTCAGCCCGTCGAAGAAGAGCGAGCAACTCGGCATCGAACTCATGCAGCAGAACACCGCCACGGTCAGCCGCGGCGCGGTGGGCGGCATCGAGGCGACCACGCTCGTGCTCGACGCCTCCGCGCGCGAAGTGCGCGTCGGCGATCGCCTGATGCCGGTCGACGACAAGCCCTACGATCCGTACTTCATGCCGCATGCGCCGAAGCAGCCGATTGAATACGGCAAGGCCCGCGTGATTGCGGTTGCCGACATGCTGACCACGGGCGGCCCGCGTGACGTCGTCGCGCTGTCGGTCGGTGCGCGCGACGGTGTCGACAACGGCACGGTGTTCTCGAGCTGGCGCGTGGGCAACACCGCAGGCGATCGCGTCAAGCGCGGCGCCGAGCGCAGCGAAGACACGCTGGGCCGCGCCGACAAGGTGCGCCTGCCCGACGAGTTCGCAGGCCATCTGATGGTGTTCCGCACGTTCGACAAAGTCAGCTACGCGCTGGTGATGGACAGCATCCGGCCGACCCGCGTCGGCTACGAGCTCAAGCACCCGGACGCGCCGTACTGATCGATCGCGGGGTTTTCTGACCGCTTTACGCGACGGCGCCCGAGGGCGCCGTCGTCGTTTGGGCGCCACGCTGGCCCGATGGACACCACCGCCGCGCCCGCTTCCGATCTGTTCCCGCCACTCGAGCGTGCTTCACCCGACGCACCGGGTGACGACGAGCTTCTTGCACTGCTCGCACTCGTCGACGCCGGTGGCGCGACCGCGTCCCGCCGGGCATTGCTCGAGGCCACCGGCAGTGCCGCCGCCGCGCTCGCGCTCGGTCCGCTCGGCTGGCGCGAGGCCAGACTGACCGACGCTCAGCAGGCGCGGCTGCGCCGGCCCGACGCCGCCCGGCTCGACGCGCACCGGGCGTGGCTCGACACCCCGGGCCGTCGGCTCGTCGGCTGGTGCGATCCCGACTATCCGCCGCAGCTCAAACGCAGCCCGTCGCCGCCGCTCGCGCTCTTCGTCGTCGGCGAGCCCGCGCGGTTGTGGCATCCCACCGTCGCGGTGATCGGCAGCCGCGCCGCGACGCCGGCCGGACGCGAGAACGCAGCGCGCTTCGCCGATGCGTTTGCGCGGGCGGGCTTTGCGGTCGGCAGCGGGCTCGCGGCCGGCATCGATGCCGCCGCGCATCGCGCTGCGCTTGACCGCGGCGCGTTGACGATCGCCGTGCTCGGCACCGGACCCGACGTCGCCTATCCGCCCGGCAATCGTGACCTGCATGCCCGTATCGCGACCGAGGGCGTGCTCGTCAGCGAACACCCGCCCGGAACCGGGCCGCGGCGCGAGCATTTCCCGAGCCGAAACCGCATCCTCGCGGGCTTGTCGCTCGGCGTGGTCGTGATCGAGGCGGCCGAGCGTTCCGGCGCCCTGATCACCGCACGGCTCGCCGCCGAGGCCGGGCGCGAGGTGTTCGCACTGCCGGGCTCGATCCATAACCCGCTCGCCCGTGGTTGCCACCGGCTGATCCGGGACGGCGCGACGCTCGTCGAAACCCACTCGGAGGTGACCGCGGCGCTCGCGAATCCCGCCCTAGAGCTTGCAAGCAACTTGCGCGGGCGGCTGGCGACCCCCATTCAGCATCACGGCGTTGCCGGTTTGAGCTCATCGGCCGCTGCACGGCCCGAGGGTCTGGAGGGTAGCGTTTGGGACGCGATCGGCGACGATCCGGTCGGGATCGACACCCTTGCGCTGCGGACCGGATTGACGCCTGCCGCCCTGTCCTCCATGCTGCTGGCCATGGAGTTGGACGGCCGGATCGTAACCCAGCACGGCCGTTACTACCGCGTTCGGTGACGATCGCGACCGCTTGCCAGCAGGTTCCGCCACCGCGCCGCCATCGGCGCAGGCCGAGGGGCAATGAAAGAAAGCATCCTGGACGTCCTGCTGTACCTGTTCGAGCATTACTTCACGACCGACGAAGCCGATTTCGCACACGACCACGCGTCGCTGCGCAGCGGCCCGTTGCCGAAGGAGCTCGCCGAGGCCGGCTTTTCGTCCGCCGAAATCCAGAAAGCGTTCGACTGGCTCGATGCGCTCGCGCAGCAGCGCCCGGCGTCCGGGCCCACGCGGGCCGGCGGGCCCGTGCGCGTGTTCAACGGCCCGGAACTCGACAAGCTCGACGTCGAATGCCGCGGCTTCCTGCTGTTTCTCGAACAGCACGGCGTGCTCAACGCCGACCAGCGCGAACTCGTGCTCGACCGCGCGATGGCGCTCGACCAGGACGCGCTCGAGCTCGACGACCTCAAGTGGGTCGTGCTGATGGTGCTGTTCAACCAGCCCGGCAGCGAAGCGGCGTATGCCTGGATGGAGACGCAGATGTTCGAGGACGAGCCCGAGATCGTGCACTGATCGACAGTCCGGCGCGAGCCGCGCTTGACGCCGCGCTCGCGGCGTGATTTGACTAAAAAAGCGAACCCCGAACGCCCGCGCCCTTTCGTGCCGCGGGCGTTGCCTTCTCTGCGTGATGAAAGGCGGGCCCGATGCGCCCGCGGAGCTGACATGGCCAAGAACCTCCTGATCGTCGAGTCGCCGGCCAAGGCGAAGACGATCAACAAGTACCTCGGCAAGGACTTCACCGTCCTGGCCTCCTACGGCCACGTGCGCGACCTGGTGCCGAAAGAAGGCGCGGTCGACCCCGAGCACGGCTTCGCGATGCGCTATGACCTGATCGAGAAGAACGAAAAGCACGTCGACGCGATTGCGAAGGCCGCGAAGTCCGCCGACCACCTCTTCCTCGCGACCGACCCGGACCGCGAAGGCGAGGCAATCAGCTGGCACATCGCGGAGATCCTCAAGGAGCGCGGCCTGCTCAAGGACAAATCGCTGCAGCGCGTAGTGTTCACCGAGATCACGCCGCGCGCGATCAAGGACGCGATGACGCGGCCGCGCTCGATCGCCGTGCCGCTGGTCGATGCGCAGCAGGCGCGCCGCGCGCTCGATTACCTCGTCGGCTTCAATCTCTCGCCGGTGCTGTGGCGCAAGGTGCAGCGCGGGCTGTCGGCCGGCCGCGTGCAGTCGCCGGCGCTGCGCATGATCGTCGAGCGCGAGGAGGAGATCGAGGCGTTCATCGCACGCGAGTACTGGTCGATCGAGGCCGAGTGCCTGCACCCGTCGCAGCCGTTCACCGCGCGCCTGACCAAGCTCGACGGCAAGAAGTTCGAGCAGTTCACGATCACCGATGGCGACACCGCCGAAGCCGCGCGCACGCGCATCGTGCAGGCCGCGGGCAACGCGCTGCAGGTCACCGACGTCACCAGCAAGGAGCGCAAGCGCCGCCCGGCGCCGCCGTTCACGACCTCGACGCTGCAGCAGGAGGCCGCGCGCAAGCTCGGCTTCTCGACCAAGCGCACGATGCAGGTCGCGCAGAAGCTTTATGAAGGCGTGGCGATCGGCGAAGAAGGCACGGTCGGCCTGATTACCTACATGCGTACCGACTCGGTGAGCCTGTCGCAGGACGCCGTGGCCGAGATGCGCGATCTCATCGCACGCGACTTCGGCACGCGCGCCGTGCCCGACCAGCCGAACGTCTACAAGACGAAGTCGGCGAATGCGCAGGAAGCGCACGAAGCGGTCCGCCCGAGTTCGGCACTGCGCACGCCGTCGCAGGTTGCGCGTTATCTCGAGGACGATGCACGCCGGCTCTACGAGCTGATCTGGAAGCGCGCGATCGCCTCGCAGATGGTGCCGGCCACGCTCAACACGGTATCGGTCGATCTGGCCGCGGGCAGCGAGCACAGCTTCCGCGTGTCGGGCACCACGGTTGTCGATCCGGGCTTTCTCGCGGTCTACGAGGAAGGCAAGGACACCAAGACCTCGGACGAGGACGACGAGGGCCGCAAGCTGCCGGCCATGAAGCCCGGCGATCGCATCCCGCTCGACCGCATCCATGCCGACCAGCACTTCACCGAGCCGCCGCCGCGGTTCTCGGAAGCCTCGCTCGTCAAGGCGCTCGAGGAATATGGGATCGGCCGCCCGTCGACGTACGCGTCGATCATCGCGACGCTGCTGTTCCGCAAGTACGTCGAGCTCGACAGCCGCCGCTTCCGTCCCAGCGACGTGGGCCGCGCGGTCAGCAACTTCCTGTCCGGCCACTTCGCGCAGTACGTCGATTACGACTTCACCGCAAAGCTCGAAGACGAGCTCGATGCGGTGAGCCGCGGCGAGGAAGAATGGGTGCCGCTCATGGAGCGGTTCTGGCAACCGTTCAAGCAGCTCGTCGACGAGAAGAAGGAATCCGTCGATCGCAACGAGGCGACCGGTGCGCGCGAACTCGGCACCGATCCGAAAACGGGCAAGCCGGTCAGCGTGCGGCTGGGCCGGTTCGGGCCGTACGCGGCGATCGGCAGCACGGCCGAAGACGCAGAGGACAAGCCGACGTTCGCGTCGCTGCGCCCGGGCCAGTCGATGCACACGATCTCGCTCGAGGACGCGCTGGAGCTGTTCAAGCTGCCGCGCAAGCTCGGGCAGGACAAGGACGAGGAAGTCAGCGTCGGCATCGGCCGCTTCGGTGCGTTCGCCAAGCGCGGTAGCACGTATGCGTCGCTGGCGAAGGAAGACGACCCGTACACGATCGATCTGGCGCGCGCGGTGTTCCTGATCGAGCAGAAGGAAGAGATCGCGCGCAACCGCATCATCAAGTCCTTCGACGGCAGCGACATCCAGGTGCTCAACGGCCGCTTCGGCGCGTACATCAGCGACGGCAAGCTCAACGGTCGCATTCCGAAGGATCGCGAGCCCGCGTCGCTGACGCTCGAAGAGGTCACGCAGATGCTCGCCGACACCGGCAAGCCGATGCGCGGTCGCTTTGCGAAGAAGGCCGCGGCGAAAAAGGCGCCGGCGGCGAAGAAGGCGGCATCGACTGCGGCCAAGAAGGCGCCCGCAAAGAAGGCAGCGAAGAAGACAGCAGCGAAGAAGGCCGCGAAAAAGGCTGCGAAGAAGGTTGTCAAAAAAGCCGCGAGCTGAGCCCGTGAGCGCGCTGCACTGGCAGCGCGCGTCGTGCACTGCCGTGCGCCGGTCGGTGCCGCAGCACGGAGGGCGGTCGGTCGCCACGGCGCCTGCGTGGCGGCGATCGAGCCTGGCAACCAGTCGCGCAGGTGGGGTGGCCTTTCGATCGCGTTGCGCGCATGTGCCGCGTCGCGCAGTACGTCCGACGTCTGCCGGCCTCCACCGCACGGGGTGCATCGCACGCGCGTTTGCAGTGCGCATCGCCCGAATGACCCATCGGTGACCACGATGCGGTTCAGCACGCACGCGGCCTCGCGCTAAGCTCGCCGCATGACCAACGCGCCGCTGCTTGCACCGATCGATGCCGCGCCGCAGCTGCGCCGCGGCGCCGTGCTCGCCTACCCGACCGAGGCCGTCTGGGGCCTGGGCTGTGATCCGTTCGACGAGGCGGCCGTGCTTCGATTGCTCGCGCTCAAGGATCGCCCCGTCGACAAGGGGCTCATCCTCATTGCGGCGGCGCGTTCCCAACTCGACGGCCTGCTCGACTGGGACCGCGTGCCGGCCGCGCGGCGGAACGAGATCGATGCAAGCTGGCCCGGCCCGAACACCTGGGTCGTGCCCGCGACCGCGCGCGTGCCGCGCTGGATCAGCGGCGTGCACGCGGGTGTGGCGGTGCGCGTGAGCGCGCACCCGGTCGTCATCGCGCTGTGCAATGCGTTCGGCGGCGCGCTCGTATCGACCAGCGCGAACCCCGCCGGCGCGCCGGCGCCGTCGACACTCTCCTCGCTCGATCCGGACCTGCGCACGCGCCTGGACGGGATCGTCGAGGGCGAGACCGGTGGGCTCGACCGGCCGACCGTGATCCGCGATGCGCTCAGCGGGGCCGCGCTCCGGCTTTGAAGACCCACCGCGGCGGCGGACGTCACGCGGGACACGCGCCCGGGAGCATTGCCTGCCATCGCCTGCGCCCGACGGCGGCATCGAACGCGCCGCCGAGCTGAACCGAGATCGAGCCCGCCGCGGCCGCGCCAGCGCTGTCGCTTCCCGCCGACGCGCTGGCGGCGCAGGATGCGGGTATGACGTTCGCTCGCCCCGCCGCGCTTCTTACGCTCACGCTCGCCTGCGGCGCTTCATCGGCGGCCGACGTGATGATCTACCGCTGCACCGATGCGCAGGGCCGACTCACGCTGCGCGACACGCCGTGTCGTGCAGGCGATCGCCAACAGGTGCGTCCGATGGTGCGCCCCACCGATCCGCCCCCGCGTGCGCGGCCAACTGTCGCCCCGACATCGACACCCGCGACCGTTGCGCCGGAACGCACGCGGATCGTGGTCGTCACCGCGCCGCGCCCGCTGTATGAATGCGTGACGCCCGAGGGCGACCGCTACACGAGCGAAAGCGCCGACGGGCGCCCGCGCTGGGTGCCGCTGTGGACGCTCGGCGTTGCGCCCTGGTCCGGTTATCCGAGCGGCTACGCGCACCGCGCCCATGGCGGCGTGTACGGCCGCATCGAAGGCCGCGTCGGCAACGGCAGCCACTACGAGTTGCGTGCGGGCGGCCGCGCCGTGGAGCCCCCGCTGCGGCCGCCACTGCAACCACCGCACAACCCCGGACCGGGCGGCCCGCCGCTCGGCGTAGGCGTCGTCGCCGTGCCGGCCGGCACCTGGGTGCGCGACGCGTGTCACCCGCTGCCGCAGTCGGAGGTCTGCGCGCGCCTGCGCGATGAGCGCTATGCGCTGGACCGGCGTTATCACAGCGCGTTGCAGAGCGAGCGTGTACGCATCACGACTGAACAGCGCGGCATCGACGCGCGACTGGCCAGTGACTGCGGAGGTTCCTGATGCACCTGCCCCGACCGGCCCTGCCCTTGATCGCCCTGATCGCCTTCTCGGCTGCACTGGCGGCGGCGCAGGAGCGCATGGTGATCTACCGCTGTGCGGGCGCCGACGGCGCCGTGATCGTGCAGAACGACCGCCCTTGTCCTTCGGGCACGGACCAGCAGGACCGGCGTGTGATCCAGACGCCGCAGGTTCCCGCCAACGCCCCGGTGGCGCCGACGAGGCCGCCCGGGCTGATCCAGGGCGCGCCGCGGCCCGGCATCCCGCCCGCGCCGGGCGCGCCCGGGATCATTCCGCCCACGGTGAGCCCGGGCATCGTGCCTGCGCCGGGCGCCCAGGGCGTGGTGCCTGCACCCGGGCCCGCCGGCGTCATGCCGCTTGGACCGGCGGGCGCGCCCGCCACGATCACCGTCCCGCCGCAGACGCCGGTCGTGCCCGGGCCCGCCGCACTGGCCACCGTGCCGGGCGTTGCGCCGACGGAGGACGCCGCCCCGCCGCCGCTGTACGCCTGTCGGGTCTTCGATGGCACCGTCTATTTCGGTGAGAACCCCGAGCCGGCGCCGCGCTGTGCGCAACTGGCGACGGCCGGGATCGGCGGCGGCGCGGCACCGGCCGCCGGCGATGCGTGCCAGGTCGTGCGCGACGAATGCGCCCCCGTGCCGGCGGCCACGCTCTGCGACAGCTGGCGCCAGCGGCTGCGTGCGATGGAATCTGCGCTGACGTTCGGCCGGCTCGACGAGCGCGAAACCGCACGTGTGGAGATCGACCGCGTCCGCGCGATCGTCGACGACAGCGCCTGCGGGTCGTAGACGTCAGCCTGCGTGCTGCGGCGCCGTGCGTCGGGTGAACCCCCGCCGTCTGCGATCGACGCGCTCGCGTTCGCATAAGGGCGCCTTCACCGCGACTCTTCCGGTGAATAACCCGGCGCTGCCTACTGTCGACCTGGGTCCGCCGCGCATAAGGCGGCGGCCCGATGGGCAACGGACCGGATTGACGGGCCGCGCCTGTCACTCCCAGCACAGATCAGGAGCACTTCCGTGGCCAGTAATCAAAACAATCGCGGCGGCAACGCCGGCCAATCGAACCGCGGCTTCGCGGGCATGGACGAAACCCAGCAGCGCAAGATCGCCCAAAAGGGGGGCGAGTCGGTAAGCCAGAACCGCCAGCACATGTCCGCCATCGGCCGCAAAGGCGGCGAGTCCTCGCGCGGCGGCGGCGGCAATCGCGGCGGCAGCAATCGTTGAGCGCCGGTGCGGCAACATCCGCCAGAACGCCCGCACTCAGCGGGCGTTTTTAATGGGCCCAATGGCGCGTCAGAAGCCGTATTGCAGGAATCCGCCGTCCACCGCGATGCACTCGCCGGTGACGTACGACGCGGCCGGCACGCAGAGGAATGCGACCGCTGCGGCGACTTCTTCAGGCTCGCCCACGCGCCCCATCGGCGTGCGCAGCAGCACGTCGTCGAGATAGTCGGGATCGGCCAGCTTCGGCGATGTGCGGCGCGTGCGGATGTACCACGGCGCGACCGCGTTGACGCGGATGCCGTCCTCGGCCCATTCGACCGCGAGGTTGCGCGTCATCTGGTGCAGCGCAGCCTTGCTCATGCCGTACGGCGCACCGGTGCGCACGTGCGTCACGCCGGACACGCTGCCGACGTTGACCACGCACGATGCTGCGTGCCGCGTGAGCAGCGGATGCGCATACCGCGCGAGTTCGAACGCGGAGAACACGTTGACCTCGAAGATCTCGCGCCACTCGGCGTCGGCGTAATCGGTGGCCGGCTTGCTGAGGTTGCCGCCGGCGTTGTTGACGAGGATGTGCAGCCCGTCGCCGAAGTCCTCGACCCAGTCGAGCAGGTCGCGCCGCTGCTCGTCGATGCCGACATCGGCGACGAACGCCTGCACCTCGCGATCGGGAAACTCGTCGGCGAGCTCGGCGCGCGCATCCTCGAGCGCCGACGCGTCGCGCGCGGCGAGCAGCACGTCGGCGCCGAAGCCGAGCAGTTCGCGTGCGATCGCACGGCCGATCCCGGCGCTGCCGCCGGTCACCAGCGCGAGTTGTCCATCCAGTCGCCAGCGGCCCGCGTTCATCGCCTCTCCGTTGCCAGGGAACGACCGCACCGCGGCCGCGCACGGCGGTCACCGCGCGGCGCGTAGCATAGCCGCCGACATCCGATGGAGCCTGCCATGCGCCGTCTCGCCCTCGTGCTCGCCGTCGTCGGCCTCGCCGCCTGCGACCGCCCTCCGCAGCCGCCCGATAAAACCGCCCCGCCCGAGCCGCAGGTCGCCGCGCGCGCACTGCAGGCGCCGCTCGATCGCGCCGCCGCGGTGCAGCAGACGCTCGACACCGCCGCTGAAACACGCGAAGTGCTGACGACTGCCGCAGGCGGCTGAGCGGCGGGAAGCAGGCGCGTGGCTTGATCGAAGTCGTTTCGCTCGGCGCTGACGCGCGCGAGTCAACAGGCGAGCGGACGCTGCAGCGCGCCATGCCGATCACGACTCAGCGGGACACTCGCGGTATTAGCTCGGGGTTATAGGCCAGGCGCCACGGCTTCGAACAACGACGCCAAAAAGCACACGGCCGCATCTGCGGCCGTGTGGATCGCCATCAATCGAGTCGTAGTCCTGCGGCGAGCGTCAGAACCCGCAGAAGCAATGCGACAGCGCGGTCACCGGAGTGCCGGCGCGGCGTTCGCGCAGGGTGCGCTCGAGGAACGCGAGGTCGTCGGCGGCCTGCGGCAGCATGCGCATGACGAGGCCGCGGGCGAGGTCGGAATCGCGCAACCAGGCCTGGCCCACGCGCGTTTCCGCGAAGCCTGCGAAGAAGCGCTCGAATGGCGTTGCGGGCTTTTCGACGTAATGCACGCGCCACGCGTCGGCCTTGCCGAGCTTTGCGCGCGCCGCGGCGTGGTCCACCGCCGCCTGCAGGCCGCCGAGTTCGTCGACGAGGCCGCGTTCGAGCGCCTGCGCGCCGCTCCACACGCGTCCACGCGCGACGGCGTCGACCTGGGCGATGTCGCGGCCGCGGGCCTCGGCGACCTTGCCGGTGAAATCGCGATAACCCTTGTTGATGACCGCCTGGATCACCGCGCCGACCGCGGGATCGAGCGGACGCGTGATGTCGAACGCGCCGGCGATGCCGGTGGTGCTGACGCCGTCGGCGTGCACGCCGAGCTTGTCGAGCGCGCGCGGGATCGTCGGAATCAGGCCGAAAATGCCGATCGAGCCGGTAATCGTCGACGGATCGGCGTAGATGCGGTCGGCGTTCATGCTGATCCAGTAGCCGCCCGACGCGGCCAGATCGCCCATCGAGACGACGACCGGCTTACCGGCGGCCTTGAGCGCGACGACCTCGCGGCGGATCTGTTCGGACGCGAACACCTCACCACCGGGTGAATCCACACGCAACACGACGGTCTTGACGTTCTCGTCGTCGAGCGCGTCGCGCAGCAGCGCGGCGGTGGACTCGCCGCCGATCGTGCCCGGCGGCTGCTCGCCGCCGGTGATCGAGCCCTCGGCGACGACCACGGCCACTTGCGGACGCAGGTCGGGCGCGGTCACGGCGCGATCGAGATGCGCGAGGTAGCCGTCGAACGACACCTGGCGGAAGCCGCTGTCCTCGTCGAGGTCCGCGATGCCGCGCTCGGCAAGCAATTCGTTGACTTCGTTGCGGGTCTTCAGCCCGTCCACGAGCTTGTGCTGCAGCGCGTACTGGGCGAGGTCACCGTTCGCGGCCTGCACCTCAGCCGGCAGCGACTGCACGCGCGCCGCGAGCCACTGCGGATCGAGCTTGCGCGCCTTCGCGACGTCGGTCAGGTAGCGCTGCCACACGTCGTTCATCCAGTACAGGTCGGCCTGCTTGGCTTCGGCCGATGCCGAATCGAGCACGTACGGCTCGGCGGCGGACTTGAACTCGCCGACCTTGAACAGGTGCATGTCGACGCCGAGCTTGTCCTCGAGCGCCTCGCGGTAATACAGGCGATAGCGCGACAGCCCTTCGAGCAGCATGCCGCCCATCGGATCCAGATAGACCTCGTTCGCCTGCGCGGCGAGCAGGTACTGCTTCTGGTCCATCATTTCCGAGAACGCGACAACCGGCTTGCCGGCCGCACGCACGCGCGCGACCGCGTTCGCGACTTCGCGCAGCGAGGCCATGCCGTCGGCCTGCAGGCCGTCGAGGTCGAGCACGACGCGTTCGATGCGCTTGTCGGTGCGCGCCGCGTCGAGCGCGCGGACGAGATCGCGCAGCTGCACCTCGCCGGTGTTCTCGCCGAGCGTGCGGTTGAGCGCGCGCGTGGCCGGGTCGAGGCTGTACTGCTCGACGAGCCGGCCTTCGGGCGCGAGCACGAGCGTCGTGCGATCGAGCAGCGGCTCGGCGCGGTCGCCCGCACCGATCGCGGCGATCACGAGCACGAGCAGCAGCAGGAACAGCAGGTTGAAGACGAGGCGACGGGTGAAGTTCACCGTGTCCCACAGGCCGACGAAGAACCGCGCGACCGGGCCGCGGCGACGAACATCATTCATTTCTAGAGACTCCTACAGACGTGCGCAGCGTACCGGCCATGCACGGGTCGGTCACCCGCCATTGGTCACCGCTGAATGTGCTGCAGGGCGCGGTTCAGCGCGCGCAAGGCGGGCGTTCAGGCGCGCCGGCTCGCTGGAGCGGATCAGCCGCGTGCCGAGCAGCACCGCGGCGACGCTGAGGCCGGCAATGAGGCCCAGCCACATGCCTTTCGGCCCCCAGCCCAAACCGAGGCCGAGCCCGGCGCCGAGCGGCATGCCGATCGCCCAGTACGCGATCGCCGCCAGCCCCATCGGCACGCGGGTGTCCTGCAGCCCGCGCAGCGCGCCGGCGGACAGCACCTGCACGCCGTCGGGGAACTGGAACGCCGCCGCATACAGCAGCAGCGACGCGGCGAGCGCGGCCACCGCGGCGTCGCGGGTGTAGACCGCGACGAGCGCGTCGTTGAACACCAGCATCGCCGTGCCCGAGAGCAACTGCGTGCCGATGACGATCGCCAGGCCCGCCGCCGCCGCGCGACGCACGCCGGCCACGTCGGCGCGACCGAGCGCATGGCCGACGCGCACGGTCGTCGCCTCGGCGAGCCCCATCGGCACCATGAAGCTCAGCGTCGCGACATTGAGCGCGATCTGGTGCGCCGCGGCCGGCACGTCGCCGAGCCGGCCGATCAGCAGCGCCGTGACGATGAACAGGCTGCCCTCCATGAGCACGGTCACGCCGATCGGGAGCCCGGTCGCGAGCAGGCCGCGGATCGCGGGCCAGTTCGGCGCATCGAACCGCTCGAACAGGTTGAGATCATCGAGCCGCCGCGCGTGCCGCAACACGAGCGCAAAGCCGATCGCCTGCACCCACAGCATCGCCGCCGATGCAATGCCGAGGCCGCCCGCACCGAGCTCGGGCAGCCCGAAGCGGCCGAATGTGAGCACGGTGCCCAGCGGCAGCAACACGAGCAGGCCGGCAGCGCTCACGAGCATCGTCGGCAGCGTCCAGTGCACGCCTTCAGCGAGATAACGCATGCAATAGAACAGCGTCAGCGCGGGCACGCCCCAGCGAATGCCGTGGAGGAATGCGGTGGCGCCCGGAATGATTTCCGGTGCGATGCCCATCGGCGCGAGTGCGTGCACGACAAACGTGAGGAACGCGAACAGCACGACGCCGAGCGCGAAGGCAAGCCACAGCGCCTGCCTGAACAGCGCACCGACCTCGCCGCGCCGGCCCGAGCCGTCAAGCTGCGAGACCGACGGCGGCAGCGCCATCAGCGTGCCCATCGGCACCACGACCGGCAGCCAGAACAGCGCGGTGCCGACTGCGACCGCGGCGAGCGTCTGAGTGCCGTGGTGGCCTGCGATCACGTTGTCGACGAAGCTGATGAGCCCGGTCGCAACGTGCCCGGCCACGAGCGGCGCGGCGAGCGTGCCGGTGGTGCGGATCTCAGCTCGCAGGCTGCGGGCGGGTACGTCGACGGACATGGCGGGCACGCGGCAGCGGGACGCGCATCTTAGCGAGCGCGTGCGGGCGCGACCGCGTCGACGCCGGGCGGGCGGCGTGCTGCAATGCGCGCTGCCGTCGCTGGGATGGGGATCGCCATGCACGCCGCCGAATTGCCCGCCGCCTGCGAGAACTGCCGCACGACACTTCACGGCGCGTACTGCCACGCCTGCGGCCAGCACGCCGCGAATCCGCTGCGCAGCTTCCACCACGCGGTCGAGGACGTCTTCGAATCGTTCTGGCACCTCGACGGGCGCGTGTTCCGCACCCTGCGCGAGCTGTTCGTGCCAGGTCGCGTCGCCTGCCACTACCTCGACGGCCAGCGCGCGCGGTACGTGCCGCCGCTGCGCTTGTTCGTGGTGCTCACTGTGCTGACGTTTTTCATCGGCCAGCTCGCGGTCGGCCTGGGCGGACGCGAACGCCCGGACGAGGCTCAGACGCGCGCGGCGCCGACGGCGGCTGCCAGCGCGGGCGTGAAAACGCAGTTTCCGCAGTTCGACGCTGCGCGCAGCGTGGCCGATGTGCAGCGCGTGCTCGCGGAGGAGCTCGCCGACCTGCGCGCCGCGCGCGAGACGGTCGCGTATGTGCCGGGCGGGCGCCAGGGTTTCGACGTGATCGAGCAGCAATTGCGCGCGACCGCGCGTGAGCGCATCGAGGCCCTTGGCGGGGACACGGCCCAGGCAGATGCCCTCGTAGCGCGCGCCGCTGCACCGCGGTTGGCGACCGCCGATGCCCCATCGTCGCCCGCGTCGGCGAATCGTGCGATCGATGCCGGTAACGACACCGCGACCAAGCCCGTTGCCGGAAACACGGGGCGTTCCGACGTGTCCGCCTTCGCGCGAGCGCTGACGGGCGGCCAGTTGCAGAACCCCGACCGCCCCTGGCACGAACACGACAACCCCCTGGCCGTCGGCTGGTTGCCGGCGTTCGCGAACCAGTGGCTCAACCGTCGTCTGGCGAACGCCGAGCGCAATGTTGCGCGCATCGACGAAAGCGGCGGCTTGGCGATGGCGAGCCTTGCACTCGCGTCCGTGCCGTCCGCGCTGTTCGTGCTGGTGCCGGTGTTCGCCTTGTTGCTGCGGCTGATCTACGTCGGCTCGGCACGCGGCTACCTCGAACATCTCGTGGTGGCGCTCTACAGCCACGCGTTCATGCTGATCGTGCTGCTCGCCGGGTTCTTGCTCGCGATCGCAAACGCGCTGCTGCCGGGCACCGCTGTCGACCAGACGATCGACGTCCTGCACGGCGCGCTGTGGCTGTCGGTGCCCGCATACCTGCTCGTGATGCAAAAACGCGTGTATCAGCAGCGCTGGCTCGTCACCGCAGGCAAATACCTGCTGCTCGGCGGCGCGTACTTCATGCTCGTGCTCGCCGCGGTCATCTACACCATGTTCGCCGGGCTCACGAGCGGCGGCTGAGGAGCTTGCATGCTGATCTACGAAGTCAATGTCGACGTCGACGCCGAGATCCACGCGGCGTACTTGGCCTGGCTGAGGCCGCACATCGACGAAATCCTCGCACTGCCGGGCTTCACCGGCGCGCAGATGTTCGAAGTGACCGAGCCCGCGCCGTCCGAAGGGCAGCGCTCGTTGTGCGTGCAGTACCGGCTCGTGGATGCGGCCGCGCTCGATGCCTACCTGCGCGAGCACGCGCCGCGTCTGCGTGCGGACGGCGTCGCCCGCTTTGGAACGCGGTTCCGTGCGCAGCGGCGCGTCATGCAAACGCTCGAGCGCTAGGCCATCGCGCACGTTGCCGATGGGGCCGCGCGCGGCCGACCGGCGATTGGCTCAGCGCTGCAGCCGCGCGTACAGCCACGCGTCGCGCTGCGCGGCCGACGTCGAGACCAGTTCGCGGCGCAGCCCGCTACGCTCGTGCGGCGGCGTGCGCTGGACCAGCATCGCCAGGTCCATGCGCTGCAGCGGCGTCATCGCGCGCAGCGTGCGCAGCAGCGGCGCGTGCTCGTCCTCGGGCACCTGTGCGAGCAGCGGCTGCAGCCGTACGTAGTCGGCGCCCAGCGTGGGGCCGAGCCGCCAGCCGCGGTGCAGCGTGCCGTCGAGCGCATCGAACCGCGCGCGCAAGGCCTCGCGCTGCGCGGGCTCGATCGCGCCAAACGCCGCGCGCGCCTGCGTCAGAAGAGCCCGCTCGTCCGGCGGCAGCGCCTGCCAGGCGGCGTAACGTTCGCGGCGCGCGGCGCGTGTGGCCGCTGGCAAGGCCTCCCACGCGGCCACGCGCTCCGCATGCGCGGCCCGCTCGGACGCACTCCAGCGGCGCAGGGTCTCGACCCGCTGCTCGAGGCGCGCGCGCTCGACGGGCGGCAGCAGCGGCAGCACGCGCTTGAATGACGACAGCGTCGGCGCGGCGTTCGCGATCGCGGCGGTGGCCAGCGACACCGCGAGCAACGCCCCGACGGCGCGGCCGAACCGACGTCGGTCAGAGCCCATCGAACGTCTCCAATGCAGCCTCGGGCATCACCGGCGCAAGCGCCGGCGCGGTCGACTCGAGTTCGGGCACCGCCGTCGGGCCCGGCGCCCCGGCCGCGAGCCAGGCGTAGAACTCCAGATCGTCCAGCCAGGGGGCTGCGTTTGCGTCGACCAGCAGCGCGAAGTCGCGATGCACGATAAGGCCGTCCGCCGCGTCGTAGCGCGCTGCCGGCGCGCTTTCGGGCAGCGGCGTGAAGTGCGCGCCGCGATCGTCGGTCTTCTGCGGGAAGAACGTGGCGGCAAATGCGACGACGCAGCCCGCAAGCAGCGTCCACAGCACCGCGAGCAGCCGCCGCGGGCGTTCGGGCGCGGGCTCGGCAGCCTCCTCGGCGCGCGTCTCGGGCGCGTGCTGCCGCGCCGGCTCGGGCGCGGCGAGGCGCGTGTCGACCTCGGCGTGCAGCGCAGGGGCGTTGTCGCCCGCTGCGTCGAGCGCGTGCCGCAGCGCGAGCCGGAACGTGTTCGCGCTGACGCCGAGCGCCTGCGCGGCCGTGGCGTCGTCGAGGCCGCCGGCCCAGCGCAGCAGCAGCGCGGCGCGTGGGCCGGGCGCGAGCGCATGCCAGCCGGACGAATGCGTGGCCTGCTCGCGCATCGGCGTCGCGGCGAGCAGCGCAGACCAGAAGCTCTGCGGCCACTGTGCAAGCGGACGATCGGCCGCGTCGAGCGCGAACACGCGCGTCGCCTCGGCAAGCACCTGATTGCCGGCATCAGCGTCACCGGCCTGAAGTTCGGCCAGCACGCGGGCCCGACGTTCGACGCCGTGCACGAACGCGGTGAGCGCGGAGGACGGCCCGGTGCGGGCGACTCGCGCAGGTGCAACGGACATCGATCGACCCCTTGGCAGCGCCGCGCATGATAGCGGGCGCGGCCGCAGCGCCGGTCGTGACGCCGGGTTGACTTTTCCGCGGGGAGCACCCGCAAAACCGCCCTTGCCGGCTCAACCATGAAGGCGTTGTGCACAGCGCCCAAAACCACACTCATCACATGCCCTTCACTGTCAAGGGTTCATGTCGATCTCATGTCGCTACAAGCTAACCCATTGATCCTTATGGTCTTTATGCGCATGGCACTTTTTTGACCAACGCGGGCGAAAGCCCGGAATGAGTGTGTGTCGACGGATCTGCCAACGCCCCATGCACAGTGTTATCCACAGGCTGTGTGGATAAACCAGAAAACGCTTTACGAACGCTGACTTGCGGTTTTTTTGTGACGGCGGCCGCAACAACGGCGCCCATCTAAGCGCGACCGTGCAGCCGCCGGGGCCGGGCTAGACTGGGCCATGTCCACGCCGTCACCCCCCGTCTGGACCGTTGCACTCCCGGTGCCGTTGCCGCGGCGGTTCGACTATCGACCGCCCGATGGCGAAGAAGCAGGCGTCGACGCGATCGGGTGCCGCGTCCGCGTGCCGTTCGGACGGCGCGAACTGGTCGGCCTCGTGGTCGGCTCCGGTGCACCGGAGCTCGCACCCGACGCGATCAAGCCGGTAATCGCGCGGCTCGACGAGACGCCGCTGCTGCGCGGCGAACTGCTCGAGTCGCTGCACTGGCTCGCGCGCTACCTGCACGCGCCGCTCGGCGAGGTGCTCGCGACCGCACTGCCGACGCTGCTTCGGCACGGCGAGCCGGTGCCCGACACCCGCGCGTTCGGCTGGCGACTCACCGCGACCGGCCGCGAAGCGCGCTGGCGCCCGGGCCGGCCGCAACGGCTCGCCGCGCGCCTTGGCGCCGACACCGTCGCCGAGACCGAACTCGATGCGTGGATGGACGGCTGGCGCGACGCCGCGCGCACGTTGGCCGGGCGCGAGCTGGCCGAGCGCGTCGAAGTCGACGCCAGCGATACCGCGCCGCTTCCGCTGCCCGGCCCGGAATTGCACGACGAGCAGCAGGCGGCGGTCGATGCCGTGCTCGAGGTGCGCGATCGCTTTGCCACGCTGCTGCTGGACGGCGTGACCGGCAGCGGCAAGACCGAGGTCTACCTCGCGGCGATCGCCGACTGTCTGGCCCGCGGCCGGCAGGCGCTCGTGCTGGTGCCCGAGATCGGGCTGACCCCGCAGACGCTCGCGCGGTTCCGCGCGCGGCTCGGCGTGCCCGTGCATGTGCTGCATTCGGGCCTGTCCGACGGGGAGCGCGCCCGCACCTGGGCCGCCTGCGCGCGAGGCGAGGCGCGGGTGATCGTCGGCACCCGCTCGGCCGTGTTCCTGCCTCTGCCGCAGGCGGGCCTCGTCGTCGTCGACGAGGAGCACGACGGCAGCTACAAACAGCTCGACGGGCTGCGCTACCACGCGCGCGATTTCGCGCTCGTGCGCGCGAAGGCGCTCGGCGTGCCGGTCGTGCTCGGCAGCGCGACGCCGTCGCTGGAATCGCTGCACAACGCGCAGCTCGGCCGCTACGCACACCTGCGCCTGAGCCACCGTGCCGGCGCCGCACGCACGCCGCGCGTGCGCGTGCTCGACATCCGCAAGCGCGCTCTGCACGCGGGGCTGTCGAACGAACTGCTCGACGCCATCGACGCGACGCTGCAGGCCGAAGGTCAGGCGCTCGTGTTCAAGAACCGCCGCGGCTACGCGCCCGTGCTGCTGTGCCACGACTGCGGCTGGACCGCCGACTGCGCGCGCTGCAGCACGCCCGAGCGCGGCAGCCCGATGACCGTGCATGCGCACGGCCGGCGCCTGCAGTGCCACCACTGCGGCGTGCGCCGACCGGCGCCTCCAGCCTGCCCCGACTGCGGCGGTCTCGCACTGCAGCCGCAGGGCGCGGGCACCGAGCGCATCGAGGAGCTGCTCACCGAGCGTTTTCCCGAGGTGCCGGTGCTGCGAATCGACCGCGGCACCACCCAGCGCCGCGACGCGCTCGAGCACCACCTGGCAAAGTTCGGCGACGCTCCGGGTGTCCTCGTCGGCACCCAGATGCTCGCGAAGGGACACGACCTGCCCAACCTTACGCTGGTCGCGGTGGTCGGCATCGACGAGGGCCTGTTCAGCGCGGACTTCCGTGCGCCCGAGAAGCTCGCGCAGCTGCTGATCCAGGTCGCCGGGCGCGCCGGACGCGCGCGGCGGCCGGGCGAGGTCGTGCTGCAGACCCATCACCCGGGCCACCCGCTGCTGCATGTGCTGCTCGAAGGCGGCTACCCCGCATTTGCGCAGGCCGAGCTCGTGCAGCGCGAAGCGGCGGGGTTTCCTCCGTTCGCCCGGCTGGCCCTGCTGCGCGCCGAAGCGCAGCGCATCGAGCACGCCGATGCGTTCCTGCGCGTCGCCTCCGGGCTCCTCGACGGGTTCGACGTGCAGCGCTTCGGCCCGCTGCCGGCGCCGCTGCCGCGCCGCGCGGGCTACCAGCGCCTGCAGCTGCTCGTGTCGGCGGCCGACCGCCCGGCGCTGCATGCCGCGCTCGCGTTTGCGGTGCCGGCGCTGTACGACGCGCCCGAGGCGCGCCGCGTGCGCTGGTCGCTCGATGTCGACCCGGTCGACCTGTATTGATGCAGGCCGTGACGTGCGTCGCCAATCGGGGCATTGCGCGCGCTGAGCCTGTCTGCGTGCCCAACACCTGCAGGCGAGCTAACGCTTTTTGGATGCCGAACGCGGTTGAATGGGGGACGGCCGCCACACGCGGCCGCGAAGGCCGGCCGAGCCGGCGCGACAGTCAGACGGAATCCGATCGGATGTGGAGCAAGACCTGGGGCCTGTGGTTGTGTCTGGCGGTTGCCGGTTGCGGCAGCGCCGACCGCGCGCCGCCGGTGACATTCGCAAACGAATCCGACGGCACGGCCGAACCGGTCGTCGACCCCGCCCCGCAGGCGGCTCCGGTCGACGTCATGACGAGCACGCACTGGCCCGACGCGCGCCTTGAAGGCGGCACCGCGCGCATCACCTGCAGCTTCGACTACGAGGCCGACGGCGAAGGCGAGCCGCTGGAATCGCTGACGTTCTTCGCGCTCGTCGATGCGCTTTCGCCCTGCCGCGAGACCGGCCGCGTACGAGTGCGCTACGAAGGCAAGATCGGCGCGGGCTTCACCGCGCTCGTGCAGCGCGTCGCGGCGATGGCCGACCGGATGGAGATCCAGTCGCGCGTGCTCGACATCTCCTCGACCGGTGGGCACGTCGAAGAGGCGATCCGCGCCGGCGACGTCATGGCCGACACGCGCTGGGACATCTGGGTGCGCGAGGACGCGATCTGCCACAGCGCCTGCGTGCTCGTGCTCGCTGGCGGCGACACCCGCTCGGTCAAGGGCAAGGTCGGCATCCATCGCCTGTTCCGCGACCGATCGCGCGCGAACTCGCGCGCCGAACTGCGCGCCGAGCTCAAGCAGGTGCACGGCGACGTGACCGAATACCTCGAGCGCAACGGCGGCGCCGCCGCGCTTGCCGATCTCATGATGACGGTGCCCAACCGCGACCTGCGCCTGCTGACGTCGGAGGAGCTCACGCTCTTTGGCCTCGCCGGCGTGAACGCGGCGCAGGCCGACCTCGATCGCATCCTCGTGATGCGCCGCTGCGGCAAGCCGTTCGTGCAGCGCCGCGACGCATTCGCGTATGCGTTCGAGAACCAGTGCCTCAAGGACCCCGGCGACGGCTTCGAGGAGCAGCGCATGTGCGGACTGGCGCTGCGCAAGCAGTTCGGCTTCCCCGATGCCACGTGTCCGAACGACGGCCCGCTCGCCGACCTCATGGAACCGGACGGCGACTTACGTCTGGCCCGTAAGGACGACGAAAAACGCGACGCGCCGCCGCCATCTGCGACCACGTCCGGCTCGACCGTTCGCAGCCGCTGACGGCGTCTGTCGCGAGCGCGTTCGACACAGAACCGCGGCCCGCTCGCGGCAGCCACGAGAGCCGCCTGCGCGCTCTGTGATCAAGGACCCCATACGCAAACGGCCCGGAGAACCCGGGCCGTTTGAACACCGCAGCGACGCGCCTCAGGCCGTGAACAGGCCGCGCATCTTCTTGAGCGCGTTCGCCTCGATCTGGCGAATGCGCTCGGCCGACACGCCGTACTCGTCGGCCAACTCCTGCAGGGTGACCTTCGAGTCGCCGTCGAGCCAGCGACGCTTGACGATGTCGCGCGAGCGCTCGTCGAGGTTCGCCAGGCCGGCGCGCAGCACCTGCAGCTGGCTCTCTTCCTCGTCCTCGCGCTCGTAGGCCTGCGAGGGGTCTTCCTCGGCGGCGCGCAGGTACGCGGCCGGCGACGGCGGCGCGTGGTCGTCGTCCGCGTCGTCGGGCATGTCGAAGCCGATGTCGCGGCCCGACAGGCGCGACTCCATCTCCATGACCTCGCGCTCGGACACGTTGAGGTCACGTGCGACCGCGCTGACCTCCTCGGCGTTCATCCAGCCCAGGCGCGTCTTGCTGCGGCGCAGGTTGAAGAACAGCTTGCGCTGCGCCTTGGTCGTGGCGACCTTCACGATGCGCCAGTTCTTGAGGATGAACTCGTGCATCTCCGCACGGATCCAGTGCACGGCAAAGCTCACCAGACGCACGCCCTGGTCGGGGTCGAAGCGCTTGACGGCCTTCATGAGGCCGATGTTGCCTTCCTGCACCAGATCGCCCATCGGCAGCCCGTAGCCGTTGTAGCCGCGGGCGACGTGCACGACGAAGCGCAGGTGCGAATGCACGAGCTCGCGGGCGGCATCGAGGTCGTTCTCGTCGCGGTAGCGGCGCGCAAGCGCCTGCTCGTCATCGACGCTGAGCACCGGGATGCGGTGCACGGCGTTGATGTACGCGTCGAGCGAACCAAGCGACGACAGCCCCGTCAGGGCCGGCACGGGCAGGTTGTTCGCGATCAGAGCTGTGGCGGTCTGGGTCATGGGCATGATTTTAGCAGTCGCAACATACGACTGCTAAATGAGGTGAGAGATCCCGAAGTGTTGCGTTCATGGAACGATGCCGCGCCCCTTCGCCGACAGTATGTGGAAGCGAACGTGGCCACCGGGTCAACTCGGCCGTAACAGCAATGGGGATGGCGCCGCGGTCGCGCAAGGGCGTCATGCATCGAGCTCGGCACGTGGCGGCAGGCGCCAGTCGATCGGCGCCTGGCCGGTGCGGGCGAGGTACTCGTTCGTCGTCGAGAAATGTCCGCAGCCGATGAAACCGCGGTGCGCCGACAGCGGCGAGGGATGCGGCGCCTTGAGTACGCGGTGGCTGCGCGGGTCGATCACCTTGCCCTTGGCCTGCGCGTAGCTGCCCCACAGCAGGAACACGAGGTTTTCGCGCTCGGCGTTGAGCACCTCGACGACGCGGTCGGTGAAGCCTTCCCAGCCGCGACCCTGGTGCGCGCCCGCGCGGGCGGCCTCGACAGTCAACACCGCGTTGAGCAGCAGCACGCCCTGCCGCGCCCACGGCAGCAGGCAGCCGTGGTCGGGGCGCGGCAGGCCGAGGTCGCGTTCGAGTTCCTTGAAGATGTTCACCAGCGACGGCGGCACGTCGATGCCCGTACGCACCGAGAACGCCAGCCCGTGCGCCTGGCCGGGGCCGTGGTACGGGTCCTGGCCGAGGATCACCACGCGCGTGCGCTCGAACGGGCAGGCATCGAACGCGGCAAAGATGTCCGGTCCGCGCGGATAGACCGTGGCGCCGGCCGCCTTGCGCTCGCGCAGGAACGCGGCGAGCGCGCGCATGTCATCGCGCTCGAACCAGTCGCCGACGCGCGCCTTCCACGAGGGCTCGAGCTGGACGCGCTCCGCGTTAGCCACGGCTCAGGGCGCGGCGGGCGCGTCGAACAAACGCGCGAGCCGCAGCTGGAACAGGGTCTTGGTGATCAGCAGGCGCTCCTCGATGGGCTTGAGCACCAGATCGTTCGCGCCCGCGCGCAGCAGCCCACTCTGGTTGTCGGGGTTCGCGTCGCCGGTCATCACCAGCACCGGCAGGCGGCGCTTGCCGTAGCCGAAGTCGCCGCGCAGCCGGTCGAGCAGGTCGTGCCCGCTGAGCTCGCCCTTGAGGTAGACGTCGGTGAGCACGAGGTCGGCGCCCGGGTCTTCGCCGTCGCGGTGCGCCTCCAGGTGCACGAGCGCTTCTTCGACACCGACGAAATGCAGCACCTGCAGGCCGTGGCGCTCGAGCATGCGCTTGGTCGCGAGCGCGACCACGCGGCTGTCCTCGACGTACAGCACGCGCGCACCCGGCATCGACTGCGGCTGCACGTAGCCGCGGATGAATGCGGCGAGCGGCCCGAAGCCGAGGCTCTTGTCGAAGTAGTCGGTGACGTCTTCGGTGAAGCGGCGCGCCTCGAGGTGCGACTGTGCCTCGGCAGACACCACGATCACCGGCACGTACGCCTGCCCAGCGGTTTCGCGCACGGTGCGCGCGAGCGCGATGCCGTCGCCGTCGGGCAATGCGAGCGAGGTGGTGACGAGGTCGACCGGTCCGGCGGCGAGCGCGGCGCGCGCATCGGCGATGCCCGCGCACGGCACGACGACCGCGTTCGCGAGTTCCTGCACGAGCACGTCGCCGATGAGCTTGCGCACGAGCTTGGAGCCATCGACGACCATGATGCGCGGGGCGTCGCTCGCGAGGTGGCGCAGGTCGGTCGGGCCGGTCGTCATGGGCTCAGGTCGAAGTCGGCCGGGTCTGACGCAGATAGTGGCCGGTGACGAGCGCCGCGCCAACCCAGCCGAGCAGCGTCGAGGCCGCCACCGCGGCGATCGCGGTCGACGGCGTCAGGCCCTGCAGTGCGAACGTGCTGCCGTAGCTGCGCGCGAGTTCGGCAATCGGCGCGCACAGCGCGAGATCCGCCGCGGCGAGCAATGCAACGGCTAGCGCGCCGGCGAGCGCGCCGTACGCCGCGCCGAGATAGAGGAACGGCCGGCGCACGAAGCCGTCGGACGCGCCGAGCAGCTGCAGCACCTCGATCTCCTCGCGCCGCGACTGGATATCGAGCCGGACCGTGTTGCCGACGACGAGCAGCGCGCCGAGGCCGAGCAGCACGCCGAGCACCGCGGCGAGCCGGGCGCCGAGGCGAAGTACGTCGCCAAGGCGCTGCCGCCACGCGGCGTCGTGTTGCACGCGCTCGGCTTCGGGCAGCGCCTGCAGCGCGGCGAGCAGCGCGGTCTCGTCGCCGCGCGGGGTGATCTGCAGCAGGCCCGGGAGCGGATTCGCCTCGAGCGCATCGAGCGCTTCGGCGAAGCCGCGCGAGCGCAGCATCCGGGCGCCCTCATCGGGCGAGCGCCAGTCGACGCCTGCGACATCGCTGCGCTCGTGCAGTCGCTTTGCCAGTGCCCGTGCGCGCGCCTCGGGCAGGTCGGGCGCGACGAAGACGTCGATCGCGCGCGTGGCCTGCACGTCGCCCGACAGCCTCCCGAGGTTCGCGAGCGCCAGGCCAAGGCCGAGCGGCAACGCGAGGGCGATCGCGAGCACTCCGACGGTCAGCGCGGTGGCCCACGGCCGGCCGACGAGGCGACCGATGCTCGCGACCACGCTGTAGGCGTGATGGTCGATCCAGGTGCGCATGCGCCCACCGCGTGCGGGACGGGCCGCGCTCATGCAAGTTCCTCCGGCGCGATGTCGTCGACGAGACGGCCGCCGTCGAGCACGAGCACGCGCCTGCGCATGTGCCGCACGAGCGTGAGGTCATGACTCGCGACGAGCACGGCAGTGCCGCGCGCGGCGAGCGATTCGAGCAGCGCCAGGATCTCGGCCGACAGCGTGGGATCGAGGTTGCCGGTCGGCTCGTCGGCGACGAGCAGCGCAGGCTCGCAGACGATTGCGCGCGCGATGCCGACGCGCTGCTGCTCGCCGGCAGACAGTTCACGCGGACGCGCCGTGCCGCGCTCGCCGAGGCCGACCTTCTCGAGCACGGCGCGCACGCGCTTGGCGATCTCCGCACGCGGCGTGCCGCGCAGCAACAGCGGCAGGCCGACGTTGTCGGCCACGCTGCGGTCAGCGAGCAGGCGGTGGTCCTGGAACACGACGCCGACTTCGCGGCGGTGCATCGCGACGCGACCGCCGCGCACCTTCGCGAGGTTGCGGTCGGCAAACAGCACGGTGCCGCGCGTCGGTCGCTCGCTGAGGTGGATCAGCCGCAGCAGCGTGCTCTTGCCCGCACCGGAGTGGCCGGTCACGAACAGCATCTCGCCGGGTTCGACCGCAAAACTCACATCGACGAGCGCATCGCGGCTCGCGTAGCGCTTGCTGACCTGGTCGAAACGCAGAAGCGGCATGGACTCGGCGGACGGCAACGACGGCCGGGAAGTATCGCAGAAGCGCAGCGGCGGGCCGCGCGCCGTGTCATGGCTTTGGCGATGTCAGCGGACGAAGCCCGGTGCAGGTGCGGCGGCGTTTCGCGCAGATGCCGGGGCAGGAAGCCGCGTCCGTCATCGAAGATCCGCGACCGATGCTTCGGGGCGCCGAGCCATGAGCCTCGCGTCCGTGATGCGCACGACGGCGCGATGGGCTCCGTCGAAGGCGCCGCGGCGGCGACGTCTTCGGACCGATCGGTTGAGCGCCTCGTCGCGAGCGGCTCGATGCACGCCCATGGGTCCAGCGCCGCGCTGACCGCGGCGCATGAACCTCCAGGCGCCTCAGTGCTGCGAGCGCGGTCCGCGCGTCACCAGCGAGCGCAGACCGCGGCCGATGCGGCGCAGCAGGCCCGGCTTCGCATCCGTCGGTGCCGCTGGCGCGGCGTTGGACGCCGCGCCAGCGGCAGGCTTGCGCGGCTTTGCGGCAGGCTTCGCTGCCGGGGCCGCCTTCGGCGCGGCGTCGGAGCCACGGGCGTCGGCCGCAGCGGCCGGCTGCGCGACGCCAGCGGCGTCCGCGCCTTCGCCCACGCGGCGTCCGCCACGGCGGCGACGGCGCTTGCGCGGCGCGCGCTCGGTCGTCTCGAGTCCCGTCGGCGTGCCACCGGCGTGTTCGACGTGCACCGCCGTCACGGCCACGACCTCGACGGGTGCTGCCGCCGCGGCCGCGCCGTCCGTCGTTGCCTCTTCGCGGCGCGGGCGCGGCGGACGCGGGCGGTCGCCGTCGCGCGGCGCACGCTCGCTGCGCGGTCCGCTGCCGCTGCCGCTGCCGCTGCGCGAACCGGAGCGGCTCTTGACGCCACGGCGCTCGTCCTCGGCCGCGCGCTGCTCGCGCGCTTCCTTGAAGATCGAGCCGATGCTCTCGCCGTCGTCGCCCTCGGCCTCACCGACCACGGGCTCGCGCTTGGGGCGCGGCGTCATGACCAGCATGTCGGCCGTGACCTGCTCGGTCGGCAGCTTCTGCTCGATGTAGGCCTCGATGTCCGGCAGGCTCATCGCGTAGCGCTCGCACGCAAAGCTGATCGCATCGCCTTCGGCGCCAAGGCGCGCGGTGCGGCCGATGCGGTGCACGTAGTCCTCGGCGTCGAACGGCAGGTCGTAGTTGTAGACGTGCGACACACCGTCGATGTGCAGGCCGCGCGCGGCGACGTCGGTCGCGACGAGGATCTCGAGCTGGCCGGCCTGGAACTTCTTGAGCAGCGACTCGCGCTTCTTCTGCGGCACGTCGCCGCTGAGCACGCCGACGCGGTAACCGGCCTTTTCGAGTGCGCGCGCGACGCGCTCGACGAACGCCTTGGTGTTGACGAACACCATCGTGCGTGCGCCCTCAGAGCGCGACAGCAGCGCGATCAGCAGCGGCAGCTTTTCCTCGTCCGAAGGGTAGTACACCTTCTGGCGCACCTTGGCCGCGGTGATGAATTCGGTCTCGACGACGAGCTTCTCGGGCTCGTTCATGTGCTCGTACGCGAGTTCGAGCACGCGATGGCTCAGCGTCGCCGAGAACAGCAGCGTCTGGCGCGTGGTGCGCTCGGGCATGCGGCGCAGCAGGAAGCGGATGTCCTTGATGAAGCCGAGGTCGAACATGCGGTCGGCTTCGTCGAGCACGCACATCTCGCAGGCGTGCAGCGACACCACCTTGTGCTGCTTGACGTAGTCGATGAGCCGGCCCGGCGTGGCGATGATTACGTCCGCGCCCTGCAGCAGCAGCTCGCGCTGCTTATCGTAGTCCACGCCGCCGTAGACGAGCGCGAACTTCAGGCCGAGGTCGCTGCCGAACTTCACCGCGTCCTTGTGGATCTGGATCGCGAGCTCGCGCGTCGGCGCGAGGATCAGCGCCCGCGGGTCCTCGGGCTTGCGGTCGGCGAGCGCGGGCTTCGTCAGCAGCCGGTTCATGACCGCGACGAGGAACGCGAGCGTCTTGCCCGTGCCGGTCTGGGCCTGCCCGGCCACGTCGCGCCCGTTGAGCGCCAGCGGCAGCGTCAGCGCCTGGATCGGGGTGGTGCGGGAGAAGCCCGCGGATTCCAGCCCGGCGAGCAGCTCCGGATGCAGGGGGAACGAAGAGAAGGTGATGTCGGTTAAGGGCTTGTCGCTCATGGCCTGTTCGGGTCGGCGCGCGGTGCGCGCGTGGGTCTGGCTTGCGTGGGTAGCGGCGGCGACGCAGACTGCCGGGGCCGTTCGGAATGCCACGCGGGCAGGAAAATCGGGCGGCCGGCCAGGCGCGATTCGCCGGCCAGGGCCGTGCACACGACGTGTCACGGCGACCCAGTCTACCGTATGCGTCCGCGCCCCTTGCGCCGGTGCCCCGGACGTGCGCGCTTTGGTCCCCCAGGAGAATTTTGTGAGCGAGAAAGTCAAGCACGTCGGCGACGCCGACTTTGAAACAACGGTGCTGCAGTCGTCCGAGCCGGTGCTCGTGGATTTCTGGGCCGAGTGGTGCGGCCCGTGCCGCATGATCGCGCCGGCGCTCGACCAGCTGGCCGACGATTACGACGGCCGCGTCAAGATCGTGAAGGTCAATGTCGACCACAACAAGTCGACCGCGATGAAGTACCACGTGCGCTCGATCCCGATGCTGCTGCTGTTCAAGGACGGCCAGGTGCAAGCCACGCAGATCGGTGCGGTCGGCAAGGCGCAGCTCGCGCAGATGCTCGACAAGGCGCTCTGAGCACCTGCGGTCCGCGGCCCAGCGGCCGCCGCCGAGGGCGCCGCCCTGCGCCGCCGGACCGTGCGCCCGGCCCCGGACCCGTGTGAACCGCGCGCCGGCCGCATCGCGCGGCCGCTTGCGTATGTGACGGGGGCGGTGCTAGCTTCCTGCGGCATCCGGCGCGTGCGCGTTACGCCCGCCGCACCCCGTCTCCGAATTCTGCCTCCCTCCCTCCGCTCGCACACCTGCGAGCGCTCGCCGCTTAGCGAGGATTCCACGCTTGTCCGAACAGACCCCTGACGCCGGCGAAGTCGCCGAGAAGCGCGTGCGCAAGCCGCGCGCCCCGAAGTCGGAAACCGCGGCGGCCGATGCCCGCCCCGAACAGCTTCCGCTCGAGACGCCGCGCAACGACGCGCCGCGCGCCGAGACGCCCCGCACTGAAGCGCCGCGCAACGAAGCGCCCCGTGCTGACGCACCGCGCTCCGAGTCCCCGCGCTCCGACGCGCCGCGCGAGTCCGCGGCGGCCGGCGATGGCGGCTCGAACGGCTCGTCGAACGACGCGTCCGGCCAGGGCGGTGGCTCGTCGAACGGGCAGCCGCAACAGGGCGGCCCGCGTGAGCAGGGCGACGGCCAGCGCGGCAACCGCCGTGACCGGTTCCGTAACCGCCGCGAGCGCCAGCGCGGCGGCGGTGGCGGAGGTGGTGGTGGTGGCCGCGATGGCGGCATGAGCGACGACGGCGGCCAGGACACGTTCGTCCCGCGCGCGCATCCGCAGGTGCCGGAAGGCTTCCCGCAGTACTCGCTCGGCGACCTCAAGCGGATGCCGGCGCCGAAGCTGCTCGAGATCGCCGACCAGCTCAACATCCATGAAGGCGTCGCCCGCGCCCGCAAGCAGGACGTCATCTTCGCGCTGCTCAAGGTGCTCACGCGCCACGGCGAAGGCGTCGCCGCCGACGGCGTGCTGGAAATCCTGCCCGACGGCTTCGGCTTCCTGCGCGCCGCCGAGGCGAGCTACCTCGCCGGCCCGGACGACACCTACATCTCGCCGAGCCAGATCCGCCGCTTCAACCTGCGCACCGGCGATCACATCTCGGGCCGTATTCGCTTCCCGAAGGACGGCGAGCGCTACTTCGCGCTCAACATCGTCGATACGATCAACGGCGAGCCGATCGAGGCGAGCAAGAACAAGGTCCTGTTCGAGAACCTGACCCCGCTGTTCCCGCGCCGCAAGTTCCGGCTCGAGCGCGGCGACGGCAGCACTGAGGACATCACCGGCCGCATCCTCGACCTGATGGCGCCGCAGGGCAAAGGCCAGCGCGCGCTGATCGTCTCGCCGCCTAAGGCCGGTAAGACGATGCTGATGCAGCAGGTGGCCACCGCGATCACGCATAACCACCCGGACGTGCACCTGATCGTGCTGCTGGTCGACGAGCGCCCCGAGGAAGTCACCGAAATGCAGCGCACCGTGCGCGGCGAAGTGGTGAGCTCGACGTTCGACGAGCCCGCCGGCCGCCACGTGCAGGTCGCCGAGATGGTGATCGAGCGCGCCAAGCGCCTGGTCGAGCACAAGAAGGACGTGGTGATCCTGCTCGACTCGATCACGCGTCTGGCGCGTGCGTATAACAACGTCGTGCCGTCCAGCGGCAAGATCCTCTCCGGCGGTGTCGACGCGAACGCGCTGCACCGGCCGAAGCGGTTCTTCGGCGCCGCGCGCAACGTCGAGGAAGGCGGCTCGCTGACGATCATCGCCACCGCGCTGATCGACACCGGCTCGAAGATGGACGAGGTGATCTACGAAGAGTTCAAGGGCACCGGCAACTCGGAAGTGCACCTGAACCGCCGCATCGCCGAGAAGCGTGTCTACCCGGCGATCGACATCAACCGCTCGGGCACGCGCCGGGAGGACCTGCTCATCGAGCCGGAGCTGCTGCAGAAGATCTGGATCCTGCGCAAGCTGCTGCACGGCATGGACGAGATCGCGGCAATGGAATTCTTGCTCGACAAGATGAAGACCACGAAGTCGAACGACGAGTTCTTCAGCTCGATGAAGCGCTGAGCCGATCGCGGCACGCTGAACGAAAACGCCCTGCAATGCAGGGCGTTTTTTATTGGCGCGGCATCCGTGACGGACGGCGGCGTTTGCCGCTCGACCGGCGTGGTACGTCTGCTCGCAGGCCCACGACATCGGACGCACGCATGCCGAACGAAGCCCTGCACCTCGGCCCCGCCTCGCAACTGCGGTACGAGCTCGTGCGCGAAGGCGAAGCGCGCATGCACATGCGCCTGCCGGAAGACGTCGAGAGCTACCTCGTGTTCGTGCTCCATCGCCACCAGGGCGACGCGCAACTCGGCGGCCGCACGATGGCGCTCGAGTGCCTGCACGGGCTCGAATGCGTCGGCACCGCGCGCTGCGATGCACTGCGCGACGTCGGCGATCGCTGCCTGTTGATCGCGGGCCTGTTTCCCGCGCTCGCACGGCGACGCAATGTCGGGCCCGATTACTACGCGTCGCTGGGGCAGGCTGCGTACCCCGAAGTCGCCGTGCTTGCCCGTGCCGGCCAAGCGTCGCTGTTCGTACAACTGGCACACGGCTTCGTCGCGATGCGGCACGTGCTTGCTGGCGTCGCGGCGCAGGTGCGCACCTGCGGCAGCCCGTCGTCGCGCGCGGCCCTGCTCGAGTCGGGGCCCAGCGCCGGGCACTGAGGCGTTCGCGTCGAGGGCCCGCTGCGGCGGGCCTCAGTCGCGGCGCGCGGCTTGGCGCAGCAGCAGGTCGATCACCGCGCCCGTGCCCGGCGTGGTGGCGACGACGACGCGGTTGCGCCCGTCGCGCTTGGCCCGGTACATCGCACTGTCGGCGCGCGCGAGCCATTCGCTGGCCGTGTCTTCCGGGCCGAGTTCGGCCGCGCCAACGGACATGGTGATCGGTCGCCCGCCGACCTCGACCTGGTCGGCCACGCGCTGGCGCAGCGTCTCGCACAGCACCGGCAGCGCGGTCGCGTCGATGCCCGGCAGCAGCAGCACGAATTCCTCACCGCCGTAGCGGAACAGCCGGTCGCCACGGCGCGTCGTCGCAGCGATCACGCGCGCGAAATCAACGAGCACACGATCGCCCGTTTCATGCCCGTGCTCGTCGTTGACGTGCTTGAAGTGGTCGATGTCGAGCACGGCCAGGCTTACCGGCGTGTCGTTGCGCCGGCTCGCGGCGATCGCGATCGGCAGTTCCTGCTCCATCGCGCGGCGGTTCGCGGCCGAGGTCAGCGCATCGCGCGTGACGAGCTGCTCGAGCTGCATGCGCTGGTGCTCGGTGCGATGCGCAAAGATGTAGGCGAACAGTCCCACGACGAGACCGGTCACCGCGAACGCGACGCGCATGTACGCGCTGTCGAACCCGGTGCCGACCGCGGCCACCGTGAGCACCGTCACGACGCCGTAGGCGATGGCCGTGCGCTTGCCGACGATCAGAAAGCTGGCGACCACCACGGCGTACACCCACAGCAGGCCCGCGAGACCCACGAGCATGGATACGACGATGACCCCGGCCGCGCCAATGCCGGCCGCGATCCGGCCCGCGACTTCGACGCTGCCACCGCGCCACATGTAGACGACGCTGCCGGCGATCACGATGACCACGCCAAGGTCGATGAATCCGGTGGCCGTCGCGCCCGTCATGAAACGGTAGACCGCGATCGGCACCAGGCACAGCGTGGCCAACGTACCGAACAGCGTGATCAGCGCGAAGCGGAAATCGGTCTGAAGGCGCTGCCACGGCATCGGTAAGTCCCCGTCATCCCAAAGCGGTGCGATGGCGCCGCGGCGCCCGGACAGGGACGCTCGGAGTCGATATCGGCGGTCCGCGACCGGACTTGAATCGGAACGTTCAGGTGTCAGCCGGTCGCAGGCGCCGGTTGATCGATGACGGCGCGGTCGCGCCCCGCGCGCTTGGCGCGGTACATCGCCCGGTCCGCGCGCACGAGCCACTCGCGGGCCGTCTCGTCCGGTTGCAGCACGGCTGCGCCGATCGACACCGTGACCGGTTCGCCGCCGACTTCGAGCCGCGTTCGCGTGGCATCGCGCAGCGCTTCACACAGCCGCGCGAGCGCGGTCGCATCTGCACCGGGCAGCACGAGCAGGAACTCCTCGCCGCCGAGCCGGAAGAAGCGATCCGTGCGTCGGGTGACATCGCGCACGGCGTGCGCGAATTCGATGAGCACGCGGTCGCCCGCCTCGTGGCCGTGCGTGTCGTTGATGTGCTTGAAGCGGTCCAGGTCGAGCACGATCAACGATGCCGTGCCCGCGTCGCTGCGCGCGGCGTCGATCGCCCGTTCGAGTTCCTGGCCGAGCGAACGCCGGTTGAGTGCGCCGGTGAGCGCATCGTGGGTGGCCAGGCGGTGCAGGTGCGCGTGCTGCAGTCCCGCGCGCTGCGCGAACACGTAGGCGAACGCGGCGCTCAGCGCACCGGTCGTCGTGTGGACCGCCGCCTGCACCGCCGACTCGTACGCGCCGGGCATCAGAAGCAGCGCCGCAAGCGTGATGGCCGACAACGCAATCGCCCAACGCCGCCCGGTGAGCAGGAAAACCGCGAGCACGTATGGATACAGCCACGGCGCGGCGAGCGGGCCCACGAGCGCCACGGTGCCGAGCACGCCGGCCCCGAGCGCCACGCTGACCAGCCGCGCGGCCGGCTCGACCGCGCCGCCGCGCCACACACGCACGATGGCGCCGAGCACGACCGCGATGATCGCCGAGTCGAGCATCGCGACCGCGACCGGGCCGACCATCGCGCGGTAGAGCGCAAACGGCACGACGGCCACGACGAGGCACGTCCCGGTCAGGACGAGGACGGCAAACGAAAAATCGGTGCGCAGGCGCTGCAGCGACATTCCGGGCTCGAATGTGATGGCGAACGGGCGTTCCACGGGCCGCGTATCAGTCTTCGCCGCCGACTATGCCACCGTTCCGACCGCGAGCTTCACGCCCCGTGGCCGGGTGCGCCTCGACGATCGGCCGTCCCCGCTGCCGATCGAGGTCCGCCATGGCGATTCAACGTGTCCGCCCGCCGCTGCATGCACTCGCCGTCGGCGCCCTCGCGCTCGCACTGGCTGCCGGCTGCCAGCGCGACGTCGACGTCGATGCGGCGGCCGTCGAGGGCCCCGCCGGCGCGGCGGTTGCGACGGACGCGCCGGCCACAGGCACGCCGGCCCGACCGGACGCGCAGATGCAGGCCGTGCTCGACCAGCTCGCCCAGCTCGGCGGCAAGCCGCTTGAGACGCTGACGCCGGAGCAGGCGCGGCAGCAGCCGACGCCGGCCGACGCGGTCGGCGCGCTGCTGAAGTCGCTCGGCAAGGACCCGGGCCCCGAAGCGGTCGCGAGCGTCGAGAACCGCACGATTCCCGGCCCGGCCGGCGAGATCCCGATCCGCATCTACACGCCGATCTCGGCGGCACCCGCGGCGAACCCCGGCCAGCGTCCGGTGATCCTCTACATCCACGGTGGCGGCTGGGTGATCGCCGACCTCGACACGTACGATTCCAGCGCACGTGCGCTTGCGAACGCCGCCAACGCGGTCGTCGTGTCGACGCATTACCGCCAGGGCCCGGAGGCGATGTTCCCCGCGGCGCACGAGGACACGCTGGCCGCCTACAAGTGGGTGCTCGACAACGCCGGCTCGTTCGGCGCCAACCCGAAGCAGGTCGCCGTCGTCGGTGAAAGCGCGGGCGGCAACATGGCCGCGAACATCGCGATCGCCGCGCGCGACCAGAAGCTGCAGATGCCGGTGCACCAGGTGCTCGTGTACCCGGTCGCTGGCGCCGACATGACCACCGCGTCCTACACCGAGCATGCGAACGCGAAGCCGCTCAGCAAGCCGATGATGGAGTGGTTCGCGCGTCAGTACGTCGGCGACATGAGCCGGATGAGCGACCCGCGCATTGCGCTCGTGCAGCAGCAAAACCTCGCGAACCTCCCGCCTGCGACCGTGATCCTCGCCGAGATCGACCCGCTGCGCAGCGAAGGCCAGCAGTACGGCGAGGCCCTGCAGAAAGCCGGCGTACCGACTGTGATCGAGCAGTACAACGGCGTGACGCACGAGTTCTTCGGCATGGGCGCCGTGCTCGACAAGGCGCGCGAGGCGCAGCAGCTCGTGGGCCAGCGGTTGCGGGCGGCGTTTGCGGGGGCGCCGGGCGGTGGCCAGCCGGCTACCACCGCCGAGAGACGCGGCACCACGGGCAACGCGAACACCTCCGCGCCTGCACCGACAACGCCCGACGAAGGTTGACGCAGGAGCGCAAGCCCCCTCCGACGCAGTCGCACGCTCCCGCACGGCCGACGCCTGCGCCGTGCCGTGACTCGCTGCGACCTCGCGGTCCGCGACGTTAATGACTGCTTCGGATCGGGGAGCAGATGGCAAGCGCGACCACTACCGCCTAGCCGCTGGTGCGCGGAGGAAGCCCCCGCACACGCATACCCCGGCACACGGGGGCGTCGCCGCAGCCGTCGAGTGCGGCTATTGCGCGCCGAGCGGCGCCCTCAACCTCAGACCGAGACCCGGCAGATGCACGGTGCCAGATGCGAGCGCATCGCCGCTTCGCGCCTCCTCGGCAGACTCGGCATCACGTGCCCATGGCAACGGCATCCGTGGCCCGGGCACGTAGGCTCGCCATTCGAATTCGTTTGGCGGCGGCCTCGACTCATCGTCCATCATCACGAAATCAACCGGCACGCGCACGGCCCAACGTCCTGCGCTGGCGTTGGGACCTGTTGCGGGAGGCTCGAATGTCCACTGCTTCGCACCGCCCACGGCTGCCTGTGCAAACACACGCCGCCAAGCCGCCATCTCTGTCTCGCTCGCAATCACGCCCAGGTTGACCTGCTCCGCCGCCGCTTCAACGACGCGTCCGTCGTGTCCGACCAATGCCACGACGTAGACCGTGCCACCGACACGCGCGTGCAACGCCGGCATGGGATACCGCGGCGGCGACATCGAGACCGACCGCACGACGTGATCTCGCCTGTGCGAACCGAACTGCGCCCCGCGTACTTCGATCCGGTAGTCGCCGCCGTCGAGTTTCTTCGCGACCAGACGCACGCTCATCGGCGCGCGGCCGCGATCGGTGTCCGGATCAAGCGTGACCGGCTCGAACTGCCATTGCGGCACGGTGCGCGCCAGCAACTGCTTGACGGCCGGCGCGAGCTTGTCGGCGTGGTCCAGTGCGTAACCAAGCACGCGACCGTCGGCGGTGATGTCGACCGTGCCCTTGACCACGAGACTCGATTCGACCTGCTTGCGCACTGCGCCCGGTCCGTTCGCAAGCGCTGCAACGCTACACAACGCCAGCAAAAGTCCGCCTACCCACGCTCGCATCCCCATCGTCCCGCTCCTGAGTCTTTCGCGGCGCGAGCATAACCGTGCGACGACGTGCGCACGACGCGATCCATTCTCGCCATGCACCGTCCTGCAGATGCGCCGCGGGTCGAGCCGTGCGCACGCAATAATCGCCAACGGAGGTGGCCATGCACGGCGGCGGACTCGAACTGGCTCTGGTGTTCCTGCTCGCCGCGGTGATCGCGGTGCCGCTGCTGCGTCGCTTCGGGCTCGGGGCGGTGCTCGGCTACCTCGCTGCCGGCGTCGCGCTCGGGCCGTTCGGGCTGCGCGTCGTCGATGACGCCGCGCCGGTGCTCGCCGCGTCCGAAATCGGCGTGGTGATGCTGCTGTTCGTGATCGGCCTGGAGCTCTCGCCGGCGCGTTTACGTGTGATGCGCAACCCGGTGTTCGGCTCGGGCGGGGCGCAGGTCGCGCTGTCGGGGCTCGCGCTCGCCGGGCTTGCTTGGCTGGCCGGGCTCGATGCGCGCGCTGCGATCGTGGTCGGCCTCGCGCTCGCGCTGTCGTCGACGGCGGTCGGGCTGCAGTTGCTCGCCGAGCGGCAGGCGCTCACGGCCGCGCACGGCCGGCTCGCATTCGCGGTCCTGCTGTTCCAGGACCTCGCGGCGATTCCCTTGCTCGCGGCGATTCCGCTGCTCGGCCGCGGCCTCGACACCGGCGACGGCGCGCTGTGGCCGGCGGTGCTGCAGGCGCTCGCCGCGATCGGGGCGCTCGTGTTCGGCGGCCGCGTGCTGTTGCGTCACGTGTACCGCGCGGTCGCGCGGACGAACATGCCGGAAGTCTTCACGGGCGCGGCGCTGCTCACCGTGCTCGGCGCGGCGTGGCTCATGCAGATCGCGGGACTATCGGCCGGGCTCGGTGCGTTTCTCGCCGGTGTGCTGCTCGCCGATTCGGAATTCCGACACGAGCTCGAAGCGCAGATCGACCCGTTCAAGGGCCTGCTGCTGGGGCTGTTTTTCATGGCCGTCGGCATGAGCATCGACCTCGACCGCGTCGCCGCCGAGCCCGGCCTGATCGCAGCAATAGTGGTCGTGCTCATGCTGACGAAGGCGCTCGTGCTGTTCGGCGTCGGACTGCATCCCGGCGGGCTCCGGCCGCGCGATGCGCTGCAGCTCGCCGCGGTGCTCGCGCTCGGCGGCGAGTTCGCGTTCGTCGTGTTCGACGAGGCGCTGCGCGCGCGCGTGATCGATGCGGTGCTGCGCGACCGGCTCGTCGCCGCGGTCGGCGTGTCGATGGCGCTGACGCCGCTGCTCGTGGTCGGGCTCGCGCGGTTGCTTGCGGCGCGGCCCGCGCCCGCGCCGAAGCGCGAATTCGACGCGATCCCCGACACCCAGCCGCAGGTGCTCGTCGCCGGCTTCGGGCGGTTCGGTCAGATCGTCGCGCGTCTGCTTGGTGCCCGGCGCATCCGCTTTGTCGCGATCGAGCACCGCGCCGAGCAGGTCGACTTCGTGCGGCGTTTCGGCAACCTCGTCTATTACGGCGACCCGGCGCGGCCCGAGCTGCTGCGCGCGGCCGGCGCGGCCGGCGTGTCGGTGTTCGTCATCGCGCTCGACGATCCCGCGCACGCGCTGCGCACCGTGCGCACGATCCGCCGCCATTACCCGCAGGCGAAGGTGTTCGCGCGTGCCCGCGACCGACGCCACGCCTGGGCGCTCATGGATCTCGGCGCCGACGCAATCCGCGAAACGCTGCATTCGAGCCTGCGCATGGGCGAGGACGTGCTCGTCGCGCTCGGCGAGGCGCCCGGCGCGGCGCAAACGCATGCGAGGCGGTTTGCCGAGCACGACGCGCACCTGCTCGAAGTTCAGTACCTGCTGCAGGACGACGAGGACGCGCTGCTGCAGTCGTCGAAGGACGCGCGTCGCGAGCTCGAGCAGTTGTTCGACGCCGACCGCGGCGAGGAGGCACTGGCCGCCGTCGAAGCCGATCCGGTGCGCGCTGCAACGCCCGCGCCCTGACGCGGCGCGTTGCGTCAGCGGTGGTCGCGCAGGAAGCGCGCCATCGACACCGGCCCGCCCGTCGCGGGTTCGAACTCGGCGGCGATATCGACAAAGCCGCGCATCAGCGCGATCTCGCGCGGCGTGCGCCCGAGGCTGTCGCGTCGGTCGGGGTCGGCGCCCGCGCGCAGCAGGCGCTGCACCACGCGCATGAGCCCGTGCAGCGCTGCCAAGTGCAACGGGCCGAAGCCGCGCGCATCGACGGTCTCCAGGCTCGCGCCGTCGTCGAGCAGCCGCTCGGTCGCGGCGATCAACACGTCCTCGTCGGCCGCCGTGCCGGGTTCGGCGCGCGCGCCGAGCAGCAGCAGCAGCGGCGTGGTGCCGCCGGCTTCGCGGTCGACCTCGGCGCCGGCCAGCAGCAGGGTGTCGAGCAACGCGAGCAGCCGCGCCCGGTCTCGCGCGGTGAAACCGTACATCGCTGCGCAATGCAGCGGCGTGCGCTGCTGCGCGTCGACGGCCTGCACGTCGGCGCCGGCCGCGAGCAGGCGGCCGGCCAGGTCCGGCAGGCCGAGCGCGCAGGCGACCATGAGCACGGTGAGATCGCCCGGCAGGCGCTGCTCGAGCGGTGCACCGGCCGAGAGCAGGCCGTCGACGATGTCGGCGTGGCGCATGCTGACGGCCGCCGACAGCGCGGTCGCGCCCGACTGTGAAGCGAGCTTCGGGTCGGCGCCGCGCGAGAGCAGCAGGTCGACCACCGCGCGATGGCCGCCGCCGGCTGCACGCAGCAACGCGCTGCAGCCCTGTGCGTCGATGGCGTCGACCGGCAGGCCGAGATCGAGCAGGCGGCGGACGGCGTCGGCATCGCCGATGATCGCCGCCGACGGCACGTCGGCCGGCTGCAGCACGCGCCGGGGCAGCGGCCAGCCGCGCCAGTCGAGCCAGTCGGCGAGGTCGCGGCGCCCGGCCGACAGCGCGACGCCGAGCGGCGTCTGCCCGTCTGCCGCGAGCAGGTCCGGCGTGGCGCCGCGCGCGATCAGCGCCTTGAGCGCGTCGGCGCGGCCGAGCGCGGCGGCGAGGTGCAACGCGCTCATGCCGTGGCTGTCGCGCGCATCGAGCGCGATGCCGCTGGCCAGCAGACGCTCGAGCAGCGCCATCCAGCCCAGCCGCACGGCGAGCGCCAGCGGCGGGTCGCCGGCCGGCGAGCGGCCGAACGGATCGGCGCCGCGATCGAGCAGTTCAAGCGCGAACGCCTCGGCGCCGCGCGCTGGCGCGGCGGCATGGCAGGCGGCGAGAAAGCGCGCGAGGCCGCCCGCGCCGGCCGGCGACGCCGCGCGTGCGAGCAATTCGCGCATCGACGCGATCGCCGGTGCGCCGCGGCCGAGCAGCACGAACAGCGGCGTGTCGCCGCGCCGATCGGGCACGTGTGGGTCGGCGCCGTGCGCGAGCAGCCAGGCGACCGCACCGGGGCGCGCGGCGAGGCCGTCATCGTGCAGCAGGGCGCCGAGTTCCGTCGGGGTCACCAGCGGCAGGAGCGTTGCGTCCGGGGCGCCGTCGCGCAGTGTTTCGCGCAGCAGGGCGAACGGTGCGAGGTCGGGCATCGGCGCATCACCTGCATCCGCGTTGACCGCGGCGGGCAGTGCGTACTGCGGGTCGAGCAGCGAGACGAGTGACCAGCGCCCGCCGGCCAGCGCGATATCGACGGCGTTGCGGCCTTCGGCGTCGCGTTGCTGCGCATCGACGCCGAGTTCGACGAGGCGCGAGACCAGCGACGCATCGGCGCGCTCGGCCGCGCAGGCAAGCATGAGCGCATTGCGGCCCAGCGCGTCGGTCGCTGCGGCCTCGGCGGCAACGCCGTGCGGCAGCGCGTCGATCACGCATTCGAGCATCACCGCATGACCGCCGCGGGCGGCTTCGAGCAGCGGCGTGCGGCCCTGCAGGTCGGCCACGCCCGCGTCGGCGCCGGCGGCGAGCAGCACGCGGGCGATCTCCACGTGGCCCGCGAGCGCGGCCTCGTGCAGCGCGGTGCGGCCGTGCGTGTCGCGGGCGTCTACGCGCGCCTTCTGGCGCAGCAGCAGCTGCACGCCGGCGGGGTCGTCGTCCTCGGTGCCGGCCGCGGCGAGCAGCGCGGGCTGCCCGCCCGGGGGCTCGGGCTTGGCGCCGCGCTCGAGCAGGAATTTCGCGAGCCGCCAGTTGCCGGCCGCGCAGGCGACGCCGAGCGGGGAGCGTCCGTCGCCGTTGAGCGATTCGAGCTCGGCCTGCGCGTCGCGCAGCAGCGCGGCGACGCCCGGGTCGGAGCTGCGCGCGGCGTGGTGCAGCGGCGTGTTGCCGTCGGCGTCGCGGGCGCGCGGGTTCGCGCCGTTCGCGAGCAGCGTCATGACCGCTTCCGGCCGGCCGTGCCAGCTGTCGCGCGTGGCGGCGAGCAACGGTGTCATGCCCGCATGCGGGCGGTTGACGTCGAGCCCGTGCGCGATGAGGGCGCGCAGCAGTCTGAGGTCGGGCAGCACCGCGGCGAGCACCGCGAGGCTGCGCTGGTCGCGTCCCGCAGGCGGCGGCGCATGCAGATCGGCGCCGGCTTCGACGAGCTCGAGCGCGCGGTCGACCCGGCCGCCGCGCGTTGCGGCGTAGAGGGCATCGGCCAGCGCGGCCGGGTCCTTGGGTGCGGGCGCGGGCTCAACCTCGACGACCGGCGCGGTATCCACAGCGTCCTCGATCTCGATGTCCTCGACGGACTCGAATGCGGACGGCGGCGTGAGCGGCGGCGCGATGCGCTGCAGCAGCAGGTGCAGCGGCGCCGACAGCAGCGCGAGCGCGATGCCGGCGCCCCAGCGTGCGGGACCGTCGAGCAGCCCGGGCCAGGCGAGCACGAGCACGCCCGCGAGCACGGCGGCCACCGCGAGCGCCGCGCCCAGCCCACGCCATGCGCCGACGTCGTCGCCGAGCAGCGCGGTCCAATGGGTCGACAGTGCACCGCCTTCGCGCTCGAGCCCATTCCACAGCGGCCACAACCGCCACAGCGCGAGCAGTGCGATGCCGGCAACAAAGCTCAGCGCGAACGCTGCGCCGAGCGTGCCGTGCGCACGCAACGCCTCGAGCGGCATCATCAGCGCCGCGGCCACAAGTGCGAGCGCGCCGGCCCACAGCAGCAACAGGGTCATGCCGTCGCGCGCACGCCCCGGATGCTGCTCAGGCGCGACCGCAAGCGCGAACAGCGGCTGCGCGCCGATGCCCGCAAGCGCAGCGATCCAGCCCCCGAACCCGCCGAGCGCGGCCAGTCCGGCGCCGCCCGCCAGCAGCAGCGCGCGACGCGCACGGGTGTGCACCTCAGGCATCCGTGCCCCAGTCCTCGGTCATCGGGTCGGCCGCGCCGGTCGGCGGCATCTGCAGATGGAAGCCGCGCGAGACGAGGTTCTCGCGCACGGTGTCGACATTCGCCTGCGCGAGCTTGCGTCCAGGCGTGAGTTCGACGTCGAGCACGAACTCCAGCCGACCGAGCTGCTCGAGCACCGGCGGGGGCACGCGATCGAAGGCCTCACGCTCGGCGAGGAACACGTAGGCGCCTTGCTTGCGCAGGCTCTTGTAGACGTAGGCGTGCATGGGGCCCTGTATTCGGGATCAGGAAAGTGGGCGGCGACGCTGCGTGCGTTGCGTTCGGCAGGCTGGGCCAAGCATAGAACAAGGCGTGACGTGCATCTCGCCTGAAACCCGCTTGATCCGCCTGCGAATGTTCAATTCGCGTCAACGCGGTCGCGTGCGCGGCATGATCGTGCGTCGACCAGCGGGCGGTGTGCGCGTGTGGCCGACGATTCACGTCGGCGTTGCACGCAGCGTCTCGACCGGTCACTCCACCGCGCCAACCGCGCTCGCCGCACTCAGTGATACCCGGAATCGGCCGCGACTTTCCCCGCGAACACCTTGTACGTCCACCACGTGTAGCCGAGGATCGCCGGCAGCAGCACGATCGCGCCGACGAGCACGAACTGCTGCGACGACGGCGGTGACGCGGCCTCCCAGATGCTCATCGCGGGCGGGAGGATGTTCGGCCAGATGCCGATCACGATGCCGGCAAAGCCCAGCACGAAGAACGACATCGTGAGCAGGAACGGCACGGCGTCGCGCCCCTCGCGCATCGCCACGCGCCACAGCGCGACCGCGTTGGCGAGCGCGAGCAGCGGCACGGGTGCCAGCCACCACAGGTTCGGGCCCTCGAACCAGCGCGCCATGATCCGCGAGTCGAGAAACGGCAGCCAAGCGCTGACAAGCCCCATGAACGCGACCACCACGAGCACGAGCGGCCGCGCCATGTACCGCGCGACGCGCTGCAGGCGGGCCTCGGTCTTGAGGATCAGCCAGGTGCTGCCGAGCAGCGCGTAGCCGAACACCACCGCCACGCCGGTGAGCATCGAGAACGGGCTGAACCAGCCGAACGGTCCGCCGATGTACTTGCCCTCCTGCAGCGGCATGCCCTCCACGACGGCGCCGAGGATTACGCCCTGCGCGAACGCCGCGAGCGTCGAGCCGAGCGCGAACGCGCTGCCCCAGAAGCGCTTGCCGCGGTTCGCCTTGAAGCGGAACTCGAACGCGACGCCGCGGAACACCAGCGCGATCAGCATCAGCAGCACCGGCAGGTACAGCGCCGAAAGCATCGTCGCGTAGGCGATCGGAAACGCCGCGAACAACCCCATGCCGCCGAGGATCAGCCAGGTCTCGTTGCCGTCCCAGATCGGGGCGGCGGTGTTCATCATGATGTCCTTGTCCTGTTCGTCGCGCGCGAACGGTGTGAGCACGCCGATGCCGAGCACGAAGCCGTCGAGCAGCACGTACATCAGCACCGAAAAGCCCACGATGAAGAACCAGATCACCGGCAGCACGGTCGCGACGTCCATCAGCGCGCCTCCCGGATTTCTTCATCGTCGAAATCGTCGACCGTCGACAGCGGGCGCTTGGGCCGTCGCTCGCCGTGCTCGGCGTCCGGGCCCGGATCGTGCGGCAGCGGGCCTTTCTTGACCTGGCGCGTGATGTACCAGATGCCCGCGCCGAAGATGATCGCGTAGACCACGAAGAACGTGATCAGCGACGCGAGCACGCTGCCGGCCTCGACCGTCGGGCTCACCGCTTCGGCGGTGCGCACGAGACCGTAGACCACCCACGGCTGCCGGCCGATCTCGGTCGTGTACCAGCCGCAGAGCAGCGCGATGAAGCCGGCAAACGTGAGCAGCCGCCAGCCGTGCAGCAGCCAGCGCGTTTCGAACAGGCGGCCGCGCTTGAGCGCCCACGCCGACAGCGCCGCGACGAACAGCATCGCAAAGCCGAGCCCGACCATGATGCGGAATGCGAAGAACACCGGCGCGACCGGCGGGCGGTCCTCCGGCGGGACCGCGGTGAGCGGCTCGATGTCGCCGTCCCAGCTGTGCGTGAGGATCAGGCTGCCGAGCCGCGGGATCGCGATCTCGTACTCGTTGCGCTCCTCGGCCATGTTCGGCCAGCCGAACACCACGAGCGGCAGACCCTCGCCTTCGAGCGCGGGCTCCCAGTGCCCCTCGATCGCGGCGAGCTTGGTCGGCTGGTATTTGCCCACATCGAGCCCGGCCAGGTCGCCGACGGCGATCTGCACCGGCACGGCAATCGCGGCGAACAGCACCGCCCAGCGCAGCATCTTCTTGGCGGCCTCTACGTGCACACCGCGCAGCAGGTAACGCGCGCTCACGCCGGCCACCACGAGGCAGGTGGTGATGTAGGCCGCGAGCACCATGTGCGCGAGCCGCACCGGGAACGAGGGGTTGAACACGATCTGCCACCAGTTCGCCGGCTCGAACACGCCCTCGGGCGTGATCGTGTAACCGGCCGGCGTGTGCATCCAGCTGTTCGCCGAGATGATCCAGAACGTCGACAGCAGCGTGCCGAACGCGACCATGCAGGTCGCGAGGAAATGCATCTTCTCGCTCACGCGCTTGGCGCCGAACAGCATCACGCCGAGGAACGTGGCCTCCATGAAGAACGCGGTGAGCACCTCGTAGCTCATCACCGGGCCCATGATGTTGCCTGCACGCGCGCTGAGCTCGGACCAGTTCGTGCCGAACTGGAAGCTCATCACGATGCCCGACACCACGCCCATGCCGAAGCTCAGCGCAAAGATGCGCAGCCAGAAGAAGTAGATGTCGCGCCAGATGCTTTCGCGCGTGCGCAGCCAGCGCCACTCGCAGAACGCGAGCCAGCTCGCGAGGCCGATCGTGAACGCGGGAAACAGGATGTGGAACGACACCACGAACCCGAACTGGATTCGCGACAGCAACAGGGCATCCACGCAGCGTGTCTCCGCGGCGCGCGGGGGAGCGCCGCGCGGGCCATTCTGCACAGCCCGGTGTGGTCACGCCTTCACCACATCGCGAACTGCGCGCTGAACCAGACCTGGGCCGCAGGTTTGCCGAAGCGGGCCACCTGACGATGCGTGCGCGGTGGCGCAGGTGGCCACGGTCGCGGCTGATACGCTCGCGCGGTCCTCGTTCGACCGGAACCGTTTAATGCGCCTGATGCCGCTTGCCTCGTCGCTCGCCCTGCTGCTGTCGTCCTCTGCGCTCGCGCAGACACAGCCCGCTCCGCCGCCTGCTTCTGCCTCCGCGCCAACGCCAATCACGCTCGATCAGGCGATGGCCGACCCGGACTGGATCGGCCCGCCGGTCGAGAACGCGTGGTGGTCGTGGGACGGGCGCGATGCGTACTACACGCTCAAGCGCGAGGGCGCGACGATCCGCGACACGTACCGCCAGCCGGTCGCCGGCGGCGCATCGGTCAAACTCGACGGCGCGGCGCGTGCAGAAATCGACGCCGCGCGCCCCGTGTTCGACGCGGCCGGCACGCGCATGGCGTTCGTCCGCAACGGCGACGTGTTCATCCGCGACCTGCGCAGCGGCGCGCTCACGCAGCTCACCGCGACCGAAGGCGCCGAGTCGCGACCGCAGTGGAGCGAAGCCGGTGATCTCGTGTTCCGCGCCGGCAACGAATGGCACCGCTGGCGCGCGGACGGCGGCGTGCGCCAGGCAGCACTCGTGAAGGCCGAGAAGGACCCGGCCGCCGCGCCGAAGCCCGACGACCTGCGCGACCGCCAGCTGCGCCTCATCGAAACGCTCAAGAACGATCGCGACCGCCGCGAGGCCGCACGCGTGCAGGACGCGCAGTGGCGCCGCGAGGACGCCACGCGTGCGCCATCGCCCGTCTACCTCGGCGATGACGTGTCGATCGTCGACAGTGCGCTTTCGCCCGACGGCCGCTGGATGCTCGTCGTCACCGAGCCGAAAAGCGGCGACCACGGCCAGGCCGGCAAGATGCCGAAGTACGTGACCGAGTCGGGCTACGAGGAGTTCGAAGAAGTGCGCGTACGCGTCGGCCGCAACGCGCCGATGCCGCACCGTCTGTGGCTCGTCGACGCCGCGAATGCGAGCGCGACCGAACTCAAGTTCGACAAGCTGCCCGGCATCAACGTCGACCCGCTCGCCGAAATGCGCAAGGCCGCGAAGCAGGACGCGCTCAAGGGCGACCGCCCCGTGCGCATCGAAACCGACGGCGACGGCAGTGGCCCGGCGATCGCGTGGAGCGGCGACGGCCAGGCCGCGTTGCTCGTGCGCGCGGTCGACAACAAGGATCGTTGGCTCGCCACGGTCGATCTCGGCAAGAAGGCGCTCGACGTGCGTCACCGCCTCACCGACCCGGCATGGATCAATTGGGGCTTCAACGAGTTCGGTTGGGTGCCGAAGACCGGCGCGCCGGACACGCTGTGGTTCCTTTCCGAGCACACCGGCTACTCGCACCTCTACCTCGGCGACGGCGGCAAGCCGCGCGCGCTGACATCCGGCAAGTGGGAAGTCTCCGCACCGCAACTCACGCGCGACGGCCGCACGTTCTACTTCACCTGCAACCGCGCGTGGCCCGGCGATTACGAGGTCTGCGCGGTCGACGCGTCGGGCGGCGCGGTGCGCGAGGTGACCTCGCTCGACGGCGTCGAAGACTTCACGCTCTCGCCCGACGGCACGCAGCTGCTCGTGCGCCATTCCGACAGCTACGTGCCGCCGCAGCTCGCGGTCGTCCCGGCCACTGGCGGCGAGGCGCGCACGCTCACCGATACGCGCACGCCGGAGTTCAAGGCGCGCACGTGGATCGAACCGGAAATCGTGCAGATTCCGTCCAGCGACGGCGCCGGCACGATCTGGGGCAAGTACTACGGCCCGAAGACGCTCGAGCCGGGCAAGCAGTATCCGGTGGTCATGTTCGTGCACGGCGCGGGCTACCTGCAGAACGTGCACGACAAGTACCCGGTGTATTTCCGCGAACAGATGTTCCACAACCTGCTCGTGCAGGACGGCTACATCGTGCTCGACCTCGACTACCGCGCGTCCGAAGGCTATGGCCGCGACTGGCGCACCGCGATCTACCAGCAGATGGGCACGCCCGAGCTGCGCGACTACCTCGACGGCCTCGACTGGATCGTCAAGAACAAGCAGGGCGACCGCGACCGCGCCGGCATTTACGGCGGCAGCTACGGCGGCTTCATGACGTTCATGGCGCTGTTCAAGGAGCCTGGCACGTTCAAGGCCGGCGCCGCTCTGCGCCCGGTCACCGACTGGTCGCAGTACAACCACGAGTACACGAGCAACATCCTCAATACGCCCGTGCTCGACCCGGAGGCCTACAAGCGCAGCTCGCCGCTCGAACTCGCGCACAACCTGCAGGACCACCTGCTGATTGCGCACGGCATGATGGACGATAACGTGTTCTACAAGGACTCGGTGATGCTCGCGCAGCGCCTCATCGAGCTCAAGAAGGACAAGTGGGAACTCGCGAGCTACCCGCTCGAGCGGCATGCTTATGCGCATCCCGAGGCGTGGTACGACCAGTACCGTCGCATCTACGAGTTGTTCGACGAGGCGGTCAAGAAATAACCGGCACGTTGTGATCGGTGAGATGCAAACGGGCGGCTTCGGTCGCCCGTTCGCGTTCTGGCGTGCAGTGACCTCCGCTTGGCCCCGTTTCCGAGTGCTGCGACCTCCGCTTGGCTCCGTTTCGGAGTGCTGCGACCTCCGCTTGGCTCCGTTTCGGATTCCTGCAATGTCCGTCGGTTTGCGTTCCGGGAAGCTGCAAAGGCCTCGGTAGAATGCCGGCCATGACCGAACACGCGCCTTCACCCGGACCGGATTTCGACCGCGTCCGCGATTACCTCACCGGACTGCAGGACCGACTGTGCGCGGCCGTCGAGGCGGCCGACGGACAGGCCCGCTTCGCCGAGGACCGGTGGACGCGCGCCGAAGGCGGCGGCGGCCGCACGCGCATCCTGCGCGGCGGCAATGTGTTCGAGCAGGCCGGCATCGGGTTTTCCGACGTGTCGGGCAGCACGCTGCCGCCATCGGCGAGCGCCGCGCGCCCGGAGCTTGCGGGCGCATCGTGGCGCGCGGTCGGCGTATCGCTCGTGTTCCACCCGCTCAATCCGTATATCCCGACGACGCACGCAAACGTGCGCCACTTCCGCGCGATGCGCGATGGCGAGACGGTCGCCTGGTGGTTCGGCGGCGGCTTCGACCTCACCCCGTTCTATCCGTTTGATGAGGACGTGCAGCACTGGCACCGCACCGCGCGCGAGTTGTGCGAGCCGTTCGGCGGACAGGCGCGTTACGAAGCGCACAAGCGCTGGTGCGACGAATACTTCTTCCTCAAGCACCGCAACGAAACGCGCGGCGTCGGTGGGCTGTTCTTCGACGATCTGCATGAGGACTTCGAGCGTGACTTCGCCTACCTGCGCGCAGTCGGCGACGGGTTCCTCGATGCCTATGCGCCGATCGTCGAGCGCCGCCGCGACATGCCGTACGGCGAGCGCGAGCGCGAATTCCAGCTCTACCGTCGCGGCCGCTACGTCGAGTTCAACCTCGTCTTCGACCGCGGCACGCTGTTCGGCCTGCAATCGGGCGGCCGCACCGAGTCCATCCTCATGAGCCTGCCCCCGCGCGTGCGCTGGGAATACGGCTTCAGCCCCGAGCCCGGCAGCGACGAAGCGCGTCTCGCCGACTACCTGCGTCCGCGCGACTGGCTTGGCGAGTCCACCGGTCCCGGCTGACCGGAGCGACTCGATCCCGAGGCATGGGCTTGGGCGCGTTCGATGGGCCGATCTCCTGCGCGTCAGCCCCACCCACCTGCCGACCAGGCGTCGGCGCTCTAGGGGCCGCCGGCGCGGCCGGCATGGCTCATCACCGGACTTTCATGTTGCGGCGCATGATGAACGCCGCATTCATGTTGTTGGCCCGTTTGACGGGATGACGCGGTCCGGTGCGTGGCAAGCCCCGCTGTATCAGGCGTTTCGCATTGCAGACGCTGCGTGGCGGCGGTTCGAACGCGGGTGCTGCAGCGCCGGCGCGTGCATGCGCGTGCAATCGATGCCTAGTGTTGCGCCTGTTGGCGCCGGGGGGAGCCGACAGGATCCCCTCGACGGTCGCCAGCGGCCTGCGGGTGGCCGCCGGCAGTGCCGCGCGGGCACTGGATGCACGGGCCCGACCCGGCCGATCGAGTGGATGGCAGGACCGGCGCGGACCGCCGGATGTTCGCACCGCGCCGCGGTGCGTCCACCATCGATCAAGGAGTCGCACGTGATGTCAGCTCATCCCCGCACCACCGCAATGTCGATGCTCGCCGTCGCAATCGGCCTGTCCGTTTCCTTCCAGGCGGCCGCTGCGGAGCGCGTCGCGCTTCGCTCGCAACCGCTCAATGCCGTCCCGCAGAACCTGCTCGCCGAACGCCTGGGCCTGGGCCCGCAGGCCACGCTGCAGGCGCGCGGATCGGCGCCGAACGCAAAGGGCACGCGCACCGTCCGCATGCAGCAGATGTACCGGGGCGTCCCGGTGTACGGCCACGTGGTGACGGTCGAGCAGGACGCGAGCGGCAACGCGCTGAGCGCGCACGGTGAGATCGCGCGCGACCTCGCGTTCGACCTGCCATCGGTGACGCCAAAGCTACGCGGCGCGCAGGCGGTCGGTCGCCTGATGCAGGTCCATGGCGTCCCGCCGAGGCAAGTGCAGGCCGCGATCAACCAGCGCGCCGAACTGTTCGTGCTGCCGCGCGGCAACGGCGCGAGGCTCGCATATCTGACGTCTTACTTCCTCGACAACGACGGCCACCCGACGCGTCCGCATGCGCTCATCGATGCGAACACCGGCGAAGTCATCGAACGCTGGGAAGGCCTGACGCATGCCAGCGCCGGCGGCCCCGGCGGCAACCAGAAGGTCGGCCAGTACACCTACGGCAGCGGGCTGCCGTATCTCAACGTCGCGCAGTCCGGCAGCACCTGCACGATGAACAATACGAACGTGAAAACCGTGAATCTCAATCACGGCACCAGCGGCAGCACCGCGTTCTCGTTCGGTTGCCCGACCAACACGGTCAAGGCGATCAACGGCGCCTACTCGCCGCTCAACGATGCCCATCACTTCGGCGCGGTGGTGTTCAACATGTACCGCGCGTACATGAACCAGGCGCCGCTGACGTTCCAGCTGACGATGCGCGTGCACTACAGCAACAACTACGAGAACGCGTTCTGGAATGGCTCGTCGATGACGTTCGGCGATGGCGCGACGAAGTTTTACCCGCTGGTTTCACTTGACGTCGCTGCGCATGAGGTCAGCCACGGCTACACCGAACAGAACTCGGGGCTGCAGTACTCCAACCAGTCCGGTGGCATCAACGAAGCGTTCTCGGACATCTCCGGCGAAGCGGCCGAGTTCTTTGATCGTGGCGCGAACGATTACCTGATCGGCTACGACATCGTGAAGGGCAGCGGCTCGCTGCGCTACATGTGCAACCCGCCGCAGGACGGCAGGTCGATCGACAACGCCGCGAACTACACGACCGGGATGAACGTGCATTACTCCAGCGGCGTGTACAACAAGGCGTTCTGCCTGCTGTCGAAGAAGACCGGCTGGGACGTGCCGCGGGGCTTCAAGGCGTTCGCGCGCGCGAACGACCTGTACTGGAGCGCGACCGAAAACTTCAACAGCGGCGCCGCCGACGTCGTACGTGCGGCCTGCGACCTGGGCTACAACGGCTCGGACGTGGTCTCTGCGTTCAGCGCGGTCGGCGTGAGTGCCGGCACTGTGCCGGCCGGCTGCGGCGGCAGCGGGGGCGGCGGCCAGACCTACACGAACGGCGCCGACTATGCGATCCGTGACAACAGCACGGTCGAAAGCCCGATCAGCGTCTCGGGCCGCAGCGGCTACGGCTCGAGCTCGACGCCGGTCGCGGTCAACATCGTGCACACCTACATCGGCGACCTCAAAGTCGACCTGGTCGCGCCGGACGGCAGTGTCTATGTGCTGCACAACCGCTCGGGCGGCAGTGCCGACAACATCAACACGACCTACAGCGTGAACCTGTCGACCGAGCTGCTCAACGGCACCTGGAAGCTGCGGGTGAATGACAACTATTCCGCCGACACCGGCTACATCAACAGCTGGAGCGTCACGTTCTGATGCGTAAGCGGACCGCTGCGGCCCAGGCCGTGGCGGTCCTTATCTGAGCCATCGCAATGCGCGGGCGATCCGCGCGATGCATCCGGTACGCGGCGACCCGCCGCGTCACCGCGCCGATCAGATCTGGTGCGACAAGGGGGCGCCTCGCCTGCGGGGCGCGGGCATCAGCGCTTCATCCAGCCGGACGCGTGCCCGCGTGGCTGCGCGTCCATCCCAAAGGACCGTCCCGCCGGACGGATGCGAAGGAGTCGACCCGATGAAACTGCCGCACCCCGCTGTGCTCACGGCCGCGCTCGCAATGCTCATCAGCTCGCCAGTGGCAGCGCAGACCTATGCGCCCCGCAACGACCATGTCCACACGACCGCCGCGCTCGATCGCAGCGCCGACCCGTTCGCGCAGGTCTACATCGTGACCTCACGCGAGCTCTACCGCCGCGGCATCCAGTCCATTACCGGCAACGGAGCCGCGATCGGCCGCCGTGACAGCCTGGGCCAGGAGCTCGTGATGCTGCCGGTCCGCGCGCACCAGCTCGACGACATCACCCGCTTCGTGCACGAAAACGAAAAGCGCTGCGGCGGCTACTTCGCGTTCGACAGCCAGGCCGAGGCCGATGCGTTCATCCGCTCAGACGCCGCTGCGCGGTCGGTCAACGGCACGTTTCTCGCGAGCTATCCGATCGACAACCGCGCGACCGTCGATCCGTGGCTGTCACAGGTCGTCGAGCGCAACATCTACGACACGATCAGCCACCTGTCGGGGTACCAGAACCGCTACTACACCAGCAGCACCGGCAAATCCTCGGCCGAGTGGATCCGTAACACCTGGCAGGGCCTCGCCGCCGGGCGCAGCGACTTGACGACCGAGCTGTTCACCGCGTGCAGCGACTGCTCCACGCAACCGTCGGTCATCCTGACCGTGCAGGGCAGCGAGCTGCCGAACGAAATCGTGGTGATTGGCGGGCATCTGGATTCGATCAACTCCAGCGCCGGCGGCAGCACGAGCCAGCGCGCGCCTGGCGCGGACGACGATGCCTCCGGCATCGCAACGCTGACCGAGATCATCCGCGTCTCGCTCGCCAGCGGCTGGAAGCCCAAACGCACCATCAAGTTCATGGGCTACGCCGCCGAGGAAGTCGGCCTGCGTGGTTCGAAAGCGATCGCGCAATCGTTCAAGAACCAGGGCCGCAACGTCGTCGGCGTGCTGCAGCTGGACATGACGAACTACAACGCCGGCGCGCCCGAGGAGATGCAGCTCGTCACCGATTACTCGAACGCCGACCTCAAGACTTTCGTCGTCAATCTGTTCGACACCTACCTCGCGCCAATGGGCCACACCCGCGGCACTTACACCTGCGGCTACGGCTGCTCCGACCACGCCTCGTGGACGCACGCCGGTTACCCCGCCGCGATGATGTTCGAAGGCGGCGACGTCAGTGGGCGACCGTTCTCGCAAATCCACACCGCGAATGACACGCTCGCGAACATGGGCGACAGCGCGCGCCACAGCGTCAAATTCGCCAGGCTTGGGCTCGCGTTCCTCGGCGAACTCGGTAAGACCGCCGGCGGCGGCGGTGGCGGCAACACGCTCGAGAATGGTGTCGCCGCGACCGGCCTGTCCGGCGCCCGTGGCGCAATGCTGCGTTACACCATGTAGGTCCCGGCCGGCGCATCAGGCCTGAAGTTTGTGACCGGCGGCGGCTCGGGCAATGCCGACCTGTACGTGAAGTTCGGCAGCCAAGCGAGCACGACGAGCTACGACTGCCGGTCCCAAGGCAGCACGAATGCGGAAACATGTTCGATCACCAACGCCCAGGCCGGCACTTACCACGTGCTGGTCTACGGCTACAGCGCGTTCTCGGGTCTGAGCCTCAGCGGCAGCTACGGCAGCGGCGGCGCGGCGCAGACTTACAGCAACGGCACCGACTACGCGATCCGCGACAACGCAACGGTCGAAAGCGCGGTGTCAGTCTCCGGTCGCAGTGGCAACGCGCCGTCTGACGCGAAGGTCGCGGTCAACATCGTCCACACCTACATCGGCGATCTGAAAGTCGACCTGGTCGCTCCGGACGGCTCGGTCTACATCCTGCACAACCGCTCCGGCGGCAGCTCCGACAACATTGCGACCACCTACACGGCCAACCTCTCCAGCGAGCCGCTCAACGGCACCTGGAAGCTGCGCGTGAATGACAACTACGCAGGCGACAGCGGGCGGATCGATAGCTGGAGTGTGACGTTCTGACGTGTGTGGGATGCGGGTATCGCCCGGCTGTGGATGCGTCGAGGCAGCTTGGACCCGGCTCGTGGTCGTCAGCCGCTGACGCGGCTGACGACCGGATGCCAGCGGTCACGGCGGCGCTAAATCACCGCTGGCCTCGTAGCCTGCCGACCGGAACCGGCAGGCTACGAGGCCTCACAGGGCCGGAGAGGACTGGTCCGGCGACCACTGCCAGAACGTAGCGCCGTAAGCGCTGTATTCGATGTCCGGGAAAACACTGCCCTGCTGGAAATGACGGCGACTGCCCTGCTGTGCAGCGCTGAACCACCAACCAGCACGGGGTGCCGGCTGACCCGCGGGCACTCGCAGAATTGCGGCGCCACTCGCGTCCGCTTCGGCGGCCCCGACCGGTGGGCGACCGACGCTGCGGGCGTAGTCGACCAGGTCCTTCGGATAGAACTTCTTGTCGCGGTAGCTGCTGTCGTCGATGCCGAGAATGAACGTGATCGCGGCGGCTTCCAGTGACCAGTAACCCGGGAAATAGCTGCTCTTGTGTCGGTCGTAGTACGGCTCGCGACGGCTCGCGTCGTACCACTCGTCCAGGTACTTCGCCATCAACGCAGGCCGCTGCTCCGGTTTCGCATCGAAGATCTTGCGTGTCTTCCGATAGGGCAACTGCCGCGTGTAGACCTTCGAACCGGGGCGGCCTGGCAGATAGGGCGCCACCAGATCCTCCAGCAACGCATCCTGGTCGTCGTTCTCGTAGACCAGCAGATCCATGATGGCCTGCAGCTGGTCCGAGTGACCTAGCAGGATGGCGAAGCAGACGAGCTGCAGGGCCTCCCAGTAGTCGCGATCGTAGAGATCCAAGTGTGGAACCAGGTGACCGTCACACTCTTTACTTTGGTGGAATGCAACGTGGTGCGTCGCGAACTCTTGCCAAAACGAAAGCGTAGAAGGAAAGCCCTGAGCCATGACTTGCACCTCGCCCCCGCCGGAGTAGCGGTAGAGCATCGCCCCGAGCGCGAGCTCTGATCGGAGGCGCGCGCAAGACATTATTCCTGCCTTGGTGTCGCTTTCCTCGATATTCGCCAGCGATTCGGTGGCAACAGCGATATCCTCGGTCGCCGATGAAAGACGCCGCTGATAGTCCGGATACTTCTGCAGTGGTTCACGACGACGCTGCTGCCATTCGTCTTTGGCAAGAAGAGATGAGGACATAGTTATTCGACCAACACATCATCGGGGATCAGCACGACAGGCGGCTGGACTAAATGTGTCTTTCCGCGCGCCCTATCGTGTATTTCATACTGTTTTCCGGTGACCATGAACAACTCTCGGTGATAGATGTCCGGGAGTCGCTTGCGAATCAGGGAGCGCCTGATCGATTCAAGCAAATGTTCTTTGTGGGCGCTAGAGACCGTGCTATCTGCTTCTAGCGATTGCCTGACCCACCGATGACCCATCTGCCGCCCCTTGGTCTTGTTTGTCGACAAGGTGCCCCCGCCCCCTTTGCTGCTCGCCAACGCACTCTCGTCACGTATCGGGACCGATGAGCTTGCCGGTTTGTCGGGCGTCATCGCCTCTTTCCCGGTGTACTCACCCTTGCCACCCAGCACCTTGCCGGTGTCGGTGCGCGTGGCCTCGACAGCCTCACGGTCGCCAGCCGCCATACCGGCCAGGAAGCTGAAGTGGGCAAATGTGCTGCCCTTTGTCTCGCCTACGGTGTACTTGCGACCGCGATGCGGACCGAACCACAGATGATCAATGCCCTGCACTGTCACTGCCGAGACGCGCACGGCGGCGCCCCCAACTTTTTTGCTGCGCTCCCATTCTTCCGTCAACCGGCCGTGGTCGTTGATCTTGCGCACGGCGGGTCGCGCGGTGCGCACGTGGTACTCGGTGATGTGCTCGGCGGCCACGCCTTCGGACCATCGCTTGCGCTTGCTCTGGCGAATCTGGTGCGGGTTCGGCGCGCCGCGGCCTGGGACATTGTTTCCGGTCTGGTCCTTTGCGCCTGAGCCCGTGGATTTGCCCTTACCTGCGGCAGCGGGCAACGGCGGCGCGGCCAACCTCGGGTTGACCTGAGCGGAGCTCTTCAGCGGGGCGGCGCCCGTCAGCTCGTCCGCGATCTTCTTCAGCTCGTCGGCGGCTTTCGAGAGCATCGTGGGCGCGTCACGCTTGACTTCGCGCAGGCTTCGGACGAGGGCACCCACCTGCTGGCGGCCGGCCAGCTGCTCGACGCCCCACCCGTCGAGCCCACGGATCATGCCGTCGATCATGCCGTTGAGCAGCTGCGGGCTTTCGCGTTTAACCTTGCCCCAGTCGAGCTGCCTGAGGGCCGCACGTGGGTCGACCTGCATGTGGGCGCGCATGGCGTCGAAAACCCGGGCCGGCTTGGCGCCGCCCGACTTCGCCAGTTTGAACGCGGCTTTGAAGCCGTCGCCTAGACCCGGAATGCAGCCGATCAGGGTGATGAGCAATTCCACCCACGCCCACGGGCTGGCCGGTGCAGCGACGATCGCGATGATGCAGCGGATCAGGTCGCGTAGGTCGAAGAGCTGGCCGACGACAGGTACGCAACCGAGCACGGCGGTGACGATGATCTGGGAGGGCGAGTTGCCGCTTCCGTCAATGAGCTCGAGCAGCCATCCACCGACGGACGCTTCAGCGTCCCGGATGTTCTTCGCGCTTACGGGTTTTGCGCGAGGGGTGCTCGAGGTAGTCCTGGCGACTACGGTGCTCATGCCAAGCTCTCCTTGTCTTGTGTCTGCTCGGGATGTTCCGCGCGATAGTCGGATGTGGCGATGTCGTGCTCACCGTCGAGCCGGTAGTCCTGGTACGCGTCGTGTGCGTACGCATTCCACTCCTGCGACTGCATCTCCTCGATTTCGTCGTCGAAGAAGTAATCCTCGAGGAATGCGCGCTCCGCCGCCGCGTATTGCTCCAGCAAACGGTGCGCCTCCTCGGCAGTCGAGGGCGCAGTGCCGAAGATGGGATTGGCGAGCGGTTCGATGAACGGCTCGGGCGTCGTACGCCTGTCCTCGCCGTACTCCACTTTCACCGCGTGGCCGGGCGCGTTTTCGATGCGGGCCCTCCCCTCCTCATCTAGCGTTCCGCTGATGGTCTGACCGTTCGCGAATACCAGCTTGAACGGGGCGCCCTGCACGGGCGCGAGGTTGCGATAGGTGTAGAGCAGCTCGATGGCTTGGTCGGTCAGCCCGTCGGGCAGGGTATCGAGTGCCGCGGATGCGCTCGCTCCGCCCGAGAACGGATGCTGGCTCGCCTTCACCGTAAAGGTGCCCGGGCAGGCAAACGTGATGTCCCCACCCTCGAGCGTGATCTGCGTCTGCCCTGCCTGCAGGACGATCTTCTCCTTGGCGAGCACGTCGATACGGTCGTCGGTCGCGGTGATCGTCACGCTCTGATCGGCGAGCAGTTCGAGGGCGCCGGTGTGCGCCTGCAGGCTCATCGGGCCGTTCGCGGCGATGACGCGGATCGGGCCGGTCTGCGCGAGCAGCGCGGCGTGGCGGCCGCTGACCGCGGACCAGGTCTGGCCGGCGGCAATGTGTGCGTCGCCCTGCGACGTCAGGTGCAGGTTGTTGCCGGCGAAGGCGAGCGCGCTGGCCGGGGTGGTCATCACGATCGTGTCGGGGCTTTCGGCGAGCAGCACGGGGCTGGCGAAGCGTTCGACCGGGTCACCGCCGTCGCGGGCCGAGCCCGTGGGCTTCGCCGCGGCCTGCCCGCCGACCGGGCCGGTGTAGCGGCCGTCCTGCTCGGCGTCGATCTGGCGGATGAACGCGTCCTGCTGCTCGTTCGCAGCGAGCCCGGCCACGTCGTGCTGGCTTGCGGCGTCGCTGAGCGCCTGGGCCGTGTCCTGCGCGGCCTTGAGCTGGCTGACGGCCTCCGCGACGTCGAACTGCGTCGATTGCGCGCGCGAGCGCGCCGTCGTCGACAGCAGCACGCCCTGGCCGGCGCGCAGGTTCGCCCAGCCCAGCGTTGCCAGATCAAAGCCCTGCCCGCGCAGCGCGCCGCGCTGGCCGTTGTGGTGCTCGATGAGGTAACCGAGTTCGAGCCGACTGTCGGCAATGCTGGTGTGCAGCCGCTGGCGCAGCTGGCCGGGTGCGTCGTCGATGACCCACTGCTGCGTGCCGCTGCCGTCGAGCGACTGCGTGTGCAGGCCGCTGAGCGTGCCCGGGTGGTTACTGGCGTCGGTGAGCGCGAACGGCGGGGCGACCTCGCCGTTGTAGAGCTGGCCGGTGACGACGGGCTGGTCGATGTCGCCGTGCAGGAACTCGACGAGCACCTCGCTGCCGATGCGCGGCAGCGCGTGGCTGCCCCAGTTCGGGCCGGCCAGCCATTCGGCCACGCGCACCCAGGTGCCGCTCGTGTGATCGCCCGGCGCATGTCCTTCGGGATTGGATCGCGAACCAGTGTCGGCCAGCCCGCCCGGGTTCGGCGCGCGGCCGCGCTGCCACGGGAACTGGATGCGCACCTGGTGATCGCGATTGCCGGTGACGGCCGCATCGGGAAGTCCGACGACGCGCGCGGTCTGCGCGCCCGGCGCGAGCGGGCGGGTCTGCGCGGCCGGCACCAGCGCGGTGTCGGCCGGCACGGCGAGGAATCGGTTGCGGTAGCTGCCGCGTTCGAGTTCGACGTCGTCGAGAATCGCGACAATGCCGGTGCCGAGGTTGTTGGTCGCGACGTGCTCGATCGCGACTGGCACGAAACGCTGCCCGTCGAGCTCCGGATGGCCGACGAGCGTGAACGCCGCGCCGGCCTCGAGTCCGCGTCCGGTGCCGCCGCCGGCGTGCAGGGACTGCGACACGCGCAGTGCATCGAGCTGCAGTTCGGCGGCTTGCCGGACGTGGGCCTCATCGGTGAAGCGGCCCGCGCGCGGCATGCCGTAGACCTCCCGGCGCGGGAGATTCGGCCCGGCCGGCGCCAGTTCGGCGGTCCCGGCCACCGCCTCGACGCGCTCGGCCTGCCAGCTTCCGACAACCACCGCATCCGGGGTCATCTGGCGTTGCTGAGTGAATGCGGTGATGGCGTCTTGGCGCTCGCTCGCGTTGCTGCGATGAAAGCGCAGCGTGTCCGGACGAGCGGAAGGCCGCTCGGCCTGGCGGTCGAAGACGACGAGCGTGTGCAAGCGCGCGTCGTCAGCGGACGCGCCTTGCCGATGCTCGAAGCGCCAGGCGAGGCCGGCGTCGGCCAGCAGCCGCGCAACAAATGCCCAATCGGTCTCGCGGTACTGGGTGGTCACCGCACGCGTCGGCAGCGGCTGCGTCACGTCGATGCGCCAGTCGGCCTGCGGATAGTCGGCGAACACCTGCTCGAGCACGCCGCGCACGTCGTGATCCTGGAAGATCAGTGCGTTGCGCCGCAACGCGAGCAGCGCGGTCCACGGCTCCACGGTCAGGCGGTAGCGCGCGTAACCGCCGTCGCCGCCGAGCGGCGCGACCTGGGTGCACAGGCCGTGCCAGTGACGCCAGGCCTGGTCGACGCAACGCTGGCGAAGTGTCACCGACTGGCCCAGCAAGACGCGGGTGTCGAGGAACGCCGACACCGACAGGCAGTCGATCTCGAACTTGAACGGTGCGCACACCGCTTCAGTGCCGGTGTAGCGCTCGACCAGGAACGCGCCCGGCAGCGCCGTGTCGATCTCGAGCAGCCGCGGCTCGCCCGACAAGCGCCCAATCAGCGACTGGGCCAGCAGCGATGCGCCTGCGTGCCGTTCCGTCGCCGCATACGACACAGGCGCGCGGCGATCTGCCGGTCCACGCGCATTGCCCGATCGGGCGAGACCCGCGGCGGCGCCCACGTGCGCCACCCCGGCGACGCCGCCGGCCTTGCTCGCCACCGAGGCGACGTCTCGCGCTGAAGCAGCGCCCGATGGGAGCGAGTCCGCACCGAATGGCGGCGTCGCCAAGCCGCGTGACCCACTCGCACGCGCCTGCGCCGCATCGGGCATCAGCACGTCGGCCGGCGCCGAAGCCAGTTGCGCCGCCACCGCCCGGCGGTCGCGGCCGCGGTGCAGCGCACGCAGCGTGCCGGCAACCAGCGGTGCAAGCGGCGCGAGCTTGCCGAGCACGCGCTCGTAGTCGATCGCCGCGGCCATCGCCTGTTCGGCCGGCATCGCGCGCGTGATCGCCGGCACGTGGCCCCGCGCCATCGCAAGCAGTTCCTCCGCCAGGGCGGTGCGGTCACCGCCGTTGCGGATCAGCCGCAGCAGCTCGTCGGCGAGCGCCGTGGCCGGCGCCAGCGGCGCGAGCTCGGGATCGGCGGCGATCGCGTTGGCGGCATCGCCCAGCGTAAATGGGCTGTAGGGATCGGCCATGACGCATCTCTCCTTGAAGCATGGCGGCATGCACATCCGGCTGTGCATGCGGAAACCCGCAGCGAAAACGGGCACATCGCAGGCATCGCATCGCGATGCCGCGATCAATCACCGGCGTGCGGCTAGGGCAGCGTGATCGTCAGTCGTGCGGTCCGCGCCGGCATCTGCACGACATCCTCGTACTGCGCGAGCTGCTGATCGGTGTTGCGGTTTCCGAGGGTGTGCAGACCGAGAAATGCGACGACGCCGAGCGCGGCCATCGCGACTGCGGGCGCCCAGACTGGCACCACGCGCCGCAGTGCGTGCACGACCTTGTCGGGCGGCGCCCAATGCGGCGCAAACGGCGCCCGGCGACCCTTGAGGTAGGCGATCTCGTCGCCGAGCCTTGCAGTCAGGTAGCCGAGCTTCTCCGGCCCTTCAAGACGGTATTTGCCTTCGAAGCCGAGCAGCAGGCAGTAGTGGTAGACCTCGAGCGACGCGAGGCGCGGCGCACCCTGCGCACGCAGCTGTTCGAGCCGGTCGAAGAAGTGCTCGCCGGCCAGGTGCTCGCCGAACAATCGCAGCTGCAGCGGTCGACACTCCCATTCCTCGCGCAGCGCCGAGGGCTGCGACAGGATCGCTTCGTCGACCACCGCGCAGAACGCGTACTTCGCGGCGTAGATGTCTTCCGACGCGATGCCCAGCTTCACTGCGCCGCGTTCGACGCCATCGAGGAAGCGCTGCACGGATTCGGCAAAGCTCGCTTCGCTGGCCGGCAACTGGCCGCGCTTGAGCAGCATCAGCAGGTAGAAGCCGTCGGACATCAGGTCCAGCAGGCTGCGTGCGCTGGACGCCGTCGACACCGGCGCCGGGTTGACCAGCGACGGCGACAGCGTCGGCATGGCCTGGGGAATCGGGGGTTGCGGGTAGTTCATGGCGTCCCTGCCTGATTACGGGGTCAGTGCGATGAGTTCGAGTTTGAGTTCGCGCAGCCCGCCCGGCACGTAGATCATCAGCGACTGCGCCTTGAGCATGCGCTCGTACAGCGGGCCCCGGGGCTCGAGCGCAAAGTAATGGCTGCCCGGCCGCACCGGGATCGCCGCCGGCACCTGCGCCGCGTGGACCAGCTTCACACCCGGCAGTGCGGACAGCACGCACTTCTCGACGTCGTCCGGTGCGCCGACCTTGAAGCGGACCGGCACCGTCTGCACCAGCTCCGGCCCCGGCATGTCTGCCGATACACCAAGGTAAAGCGCGGACTTCTCGTCGATGCGCTGCGAGTCGAGACGGCCGACGTAGTACGACGACTTCACTTCGCTCAGCGCGATCTGAAAGTACCGCGCCGAGATCACGGTATCGAGCAGCTCCCGCAGCATGCCGAACAGCGGCTCGAACGACGCCTCCGGCCGCGCATGCGAGTAGGTCGGCAGGTCGGCCAGGCTGTAGGCCTTGGAGAACGTCAGCAGCCCGCCGGCAAAGCGCGTCAGCTCCTGATGCAACCGCTCCGGATGCAGGCCGGGATGCTGGAACAGATGCGACAGCGCGGCGAACGCCGAGTTCACCGTATGCAGCAGCCAGAACGAGGCGATATCGCCGGACCGGAACTCGATCACGTGCTGCGACGGCTCGCGATGCAGCCCGTAGAGCGCATCGACCTTCGCCTGCAGCGCATCGAGCAGCCGGCGCAGCTGCGCATGCAGCGTCGGCGAAGCCGCGAGGCTGACGCTCGGCGCGATGAAGTTGTCGTCGAATTCGAAACCACCGGTGGCCGTCCGTCGCACGCGTGCGATCGGCAGCGTCACGAACGGATCGCGCGGCTCGTCATCGGTCAGCAGGCGGACCGATTTGTGCAGGTAGGCGAGCTCCGCTTCGCCGGCGTCGGTGTACAGATCGGCGGTCGGCCGGTTGCTCTGCACGAACCGCACCGACGTGCCGACCTCATCGCCGCAATTGCCGCCGTGGTCCTTGAGCAACGGAAGCGCGAGATGGACCGTCGTCGACTGCACGCCGGGCGGAAGATCGGCGAGCGAGAGGGCTTCGGGCAACGCGTCATTGCCGGGCGCGGCGTACAGCTCGCCGTCCGGGAAGATGACCGACAGCTCCTGCGCGCGCAGCGTGCCGGCGCTGAGCGCGGCAGAATCGAAGCGCACCTTGCGAAGGCCCCAGGCGTACGGATGCACCGCGCCCACGTGATCCTGCAGCCGCGCCTCGTGGTACGCATCCTGCCGCTGAAAGTGGTGAGGCCGTAGAAACAGACCTTCGCCCCAGAAAACTTTTGACATCCGACTCACTGACCGACGCCTCGCTGCAATCCCTTGACCCGTGCCATCGCCCCGACCCGCGTTACCGGCGGTGCGGCCGAGACGCACACCGCGCGGCCCGCCGCCTGGGCGAGCCTGTTAGAACCTGAACTCGCTCAACCCGAGCCGGTGTGACGTCCCGCATGTCGTCGCGCGCGTACTCACCGGCGCTTGCCAGCGCAGTTGACCGACGACAACGCATGCGCCTCGCTGGCCAGCTGCGTCTGCAGCGCCGCGCTCGTGGTCGTCAGTGCACACGCATGCAGGCCGACCGTGATGCCTTCGGCCACGGCCTTGCGACTGTCGAATGCGAAGCGCCAACGGCTGCTCGCCGGCGCGCGGAACAACGCGACGATGCCGATATGGCTCGCGTCGGCCGCCATGCGCTCCTGGAGCTCGTAGCGCTGCCCCGGAGTCAGCAGCACCTCGTTCGCCGCAACCAGATCGTTACCGAGCGCGGCACGCTCTGCGTCCTCGTCGAGGAACGCGTCGAACGGGGCCTGCTCGAACCGCTGCAACCCCTTCAACTGGTACACGCGGACCACCAGCGCGAGCGGGCGCGTGCCGCTGCCGGCGTTGAGGTTATCGGCCGCATAGAGCCGCAACGGGACCACATGCTCTTTCGGCACCGCCTGCTTGAGGCCGGCCGATTCCATCGCCTGCCCCATCGCCTCGCGGACGCCGCCTGCAGCACCGCAACCGGCCAGAACCACAGCCACTGCGACCGAGAGGACGAGCGCAGTCAACGATCTGCGCGCGCGCGGCGTCGACCCCCGGTTGGCCACGTGAATCTCCATATCCCCTGCCTCCATGGAAGGCCGCAGCCGACCCACATCCACCGCCAGCACGCACCCGGCTGATTCAGAAAACCGGAGTTGCGCCACCGCCGTCAACAAGCTCTACTATAGCGGCAATACATGCCCGCACGCGTCATCAATTGACGCCTTTGGATGCGCGGGACAGGACACCGGTTTCCCACATGGAGCGTGCACGTCATGACAGCCTCGCCTTTTTCCGTTCTCGTTCGCCTGGTCGTCGTTGCGACCTTGGCGTTTGGCCTGGCTGACCCCGCATCGGCGGCCCGCAAGAAGCGCGCGCCCAGCTATGAGCAGCTGATGGAATCGGCCGAAGCCGAGATCAGCGCGGGCCGTATTGAAACCGGGCTGGCGAATTTCAACAGCGCCGCGATGGCCGACCCGACCCGCAAGGAGCCGTGGGTCCGCAGCGCGCAGCTGCAGTTCGACGCGGGCAACTACGGACGTGCGATCGTCGCGGCCGAGGAGGTGCTCAAGCGCGACCCGGCGGATCTCGTCGCTGACAGCGTTGTGACCGTCAGCGGTCTGCGTGTCGCGGCCGAATCGCTCAAGCGCCTGCAGGGCGGCGGCGCGATCGCGTCCGAATCGGCGCGCCGCGAGGCCGAGCAGCTGCGCGCGACGATGATTTCGACGATGGGCAACGAGTTCGTCACCGGCGTGCCGGCCCAGAAGGAAAAGCCCAAGGCCAAGCCGAAGCCCCGCGCCAAGCCGCGTGCACGCAGCACCGCGGCCGCTGCGCCGGCTGCCGCACCCGCGCCCACGCCGGCCGCGCCGGCGAGTGCCCCGGTGCGCAGCACCTCCGGCAGCAATCCGTTCGATTGACCTGCCTACGGCGCCCTTGCGGCGCCGCCAATCCGCATCGTCAGGGAGACGAGTGAGATGTCGAAGAAGGAAAGCGTCCAGAAGCGCCTGCAGAAGGTGCGCCCGCCGCGGGTCCAGCTGACGTACGACGTCGAGAAGGGCGACGCGATCGAGCAGAAGGAGATCCCGTTCGTCGTCGGCGTGCTCGGCGACTTCAGCGGCCAGCCCGAGCAGCCGCTGCCGAAGATCAAGGATCGAAAGTTCGTCAGTGTCGACATGGACAATTTCGACGAGGTCATGGCCGGCATGGCGCCGCGCGCCGCGTACCGCGTGTCGAACAAGCTCAGCGACGAAGGCGGCGAGTTCGCCGTCGAGCTCAAGTTCAAGTCGATCGATGACTTCCGCCCCGAGGCGGTGGTCGAGCAGGTCGAGCCGCTGCGCAAGCTGCTCGAAGCGCGCTCCAAGCTCGCGGACCTGCGCAACAAGCTGGCCGGCAACGAGAAGCTCGAGGACCTGCTCAGCGACGTGCTCAGCAACACCGAGCAGCTCAAGAAGCTCGGTCAGGAGTCGGCATGAACGCGACACAGACGGCAGCGGCGGAACCGGCAGCGCAGGCGACTGAGGTCGGCCTGCTCGACCAGATCATTGCGCAGAGCAAGGTCGCGAAGTCGGACGCCGAACATCGGCGTGCAAAGGACATCATTTCCGAGCTCGCGCGCGAGGTCATGGACGGCACCGTCGTGGTGTCGGACAACCTCAACCTCACGCTCGATTCGCGCATCGCCGAGCTGGACCGGATGCTGTCCGAGCAGCTCAGCGCGATCATGCATGCGCCTGAGTTCCAGCAGCTCGAGAGCAGCTGGCGCGGACTGCATTACATGTGCGCGCAGACCTCGACCGGCTCGGCGATCAAGATCAAGGCGCTCAACGCGCCGAAGAAGGACCTGGTCCGCGACTTCAAGTCGGCGATCGACTTCGACCAGAGCGCGCTGTTCAAGAAGGTGTACGAAGAAGAGTTCGGCACGTTCGGCGGCTCGCCGTTCGGCACCCTGATCGGCGACTACCAGATCGGCCGCCAGCCCGAGGACATGTACTTCCTCGAGCAGATGTCGCACGTGGCCGCCGCCGCGCACGCGCCGTTCATCGGCGCGGCGTCGGAGGACATGTTCGGCCTGGAGAGCTTCACCGACCTCGGCAAGCCGCGTGATCTGGCGAAGATCTTCGACACCGTCGAGTACGCAAAGTGGAAGTCGTTCCGCGAAGGCGAGGACAGCCGCTATGTGGGCCTGACGCTGCCGCGCTTTCTCGGCCGCCTGCCGTACAACCCGAAGGACGGCACCACGGTCGAGGGCTTCAACTACGTGGAGGACGTCGACGGCGCGGACCACAGCAAGTACCTGTGGTGCAACACGGCGTACGCGTTCGGTGCCCGCCTGACCCGCGCGTTCGAGGATTTCGGCTGGTGCGCCGCGATCCGCGGCGTCGAGGGCGGCGGTCTCGTGGAAGACCTGCCGACCCACACGTTCCGCACTGACGACGGCGAAATCGCGCTCAAGTGCCCGACGGAGATCGCGATCACTGACCGCCGTGAGAAGGAACTCTCCGACCTCGGCTTCATCCCGCTCGTGCACTGCAAGAACACCGATTACGCGGCGTTCTTCGGTGCGCAGTCCGCGCAGAAAGCGAAGAAGTACAACACCGACGCGGCGAACGCGAACGCGGCGCTGTCGTCGCAGCTGCAGTACATCTTCGCGGTCTCCCGCATCGCGCATTACCTCAAGGCGATGATGCGCGAGAAGATCGGCAGCTTCGCATCGACCGGCAATGTCGAGGACTTCCTCAACCGCTGGATCACGCAGTACGTGCTGCTGGACGACAACGCGACGCAGGAAGCGAAGGCGCAGCACCCGCTGCGCGAAGCGTCGGTCCAGGTCACCGAAGTGCCAGGCCGTCCCGGGGTGTATCGCGCCGTCGCGTTCCTGCGCCCGCACTTCCAGCTCGACGAACTGTCGGTGTCGCTGCGTTTGGTCGCCGAGCTTCCGACCGGGGCCAAGAAGTAAGGCCACGCAACAAGCCATCGCGGGAATCGATGGCGATGTGGACCACGGACGGTCCGTCGATACGGCCTTGCACGATGCAGGGCCGAGGGGCCGGTCGCCGAGATGCGGCGGTCGGAAGTGCCGGGCCGGGAGCCAGGACGGTTTCTCCGGCACTTCTTCCCTTGGGCGCAGGCCCATGCAGTATTGGTTTGATTTGCTCGACTTCGCGGTAATTGAGTATTCGCGTCATAGAAGTGCTCGACTGAATCAATTCATGTCACATGGACGATAAGGAACTATTCATGGCAACGCAGAACGAAACGAAGCGTCAGAAGCCCAGCGCATTCCTGGCCCTCGACACCATCAAGGGCGAGTCGCGCATCGAGCGTCACAAGGACAAGATCGAAATCCGCGACTACGAGCTGTCGCTGAACCAGCCGCGTTCCGCCACGGCGTCCACCACCGGTGGGCACACGGCTGCGCGCGCCGAGTTCTCGACGCTTAAGTTCGTCAAGCCCGTCGACATCGCCAGCGGCCCGTTGTTCCAGACCGCGTTCAATGGCGCGACGCTGCCCAAGGGCGAGATCGTGTTCACGCGCGATGACGGCGACAACAAAGTGGTGGACTACTGGGTCGTCAACCTACTGAACGTGGTCGTCAGCAAGGTCCAGACGCGCATCAGCGATGAAGGCATGCTCGAAGAAGAAGTCGAGCTGTCGTTCGGCGCGATCAAGCAGACCTACACGGCCCAGAACCCGGGCGGCGGTGCAGGCGGCAAGGTCGTCATGCAGGCCAGCCCGACGCTCGGCAAGCCGACCTTCGCGGTGTAAAACCGCTGCATGCGTTGGTGGCTCCGGCCGCCATCGCGTGTCGACTGTGGCAGCGTGGCAACGCGCTGCCGCAGTGGAAGCACCAACAGCCGAAATCCGCCGCGGCGTCTCCGCCTCCGCGCGATCGGCACACGCAATACACCGCGCGTCGGGCCCACGCCCCCGCCCGGACCGATCGAACAGGCGTTTACAGGCGAGCGCGGTGCATGAAAGGTTTCGAGCCGAGTCTGTTCGAGAAACTGTTCGACGATGAGCCGCGTTCTGCCTCGGCCGCCGGGATGTTGAAGTCGATCTCGCTCGAGCAGTACAAGGAATCGGTGGCGCACGACCTAGAAGGGTTGCTCAACAGCCGCTGCGCGTTCACCGACGACCGCCTCAAGCCGTTTCCAAACTGCCAGAAGTCGCTGGTCACCTATGGCCTGCGCGACTTTTCGACGATGAGCCTGGCCAACGCATACGACCGCGCGTCGATCTGCCGCTCGCTGGAGCAGGCGATCGCGCTCCACGAGCCGCGCCTGCACAACGTGCGGGTCGGGCTCGAGTCGAGCACGCGCAACAGCGTCGGCGGATTGCATTTTGCGATCCATGCCTTGCTCGACGTGCGCCCCGCGCGCGAGCCGATCAGTTTCGACGCGATGCTGCAGCCGAGCACGCTGCAGTACTCGGTCAGCCGCTTGCGCCGCGTTGCGGCGGCGTAACGGGAGTTGCGATGGATGACCTGCTGCCCTATTACGAGCGCGAGCTCGGCTTTCTGCGCGGCTATGGGCGCGAGTTCGCGGAGCGCTACCCCAAGATTGCCGGCCGGCTGCTGTTGTCGGCGGACGGCAGCCAGGACCCGCATGTCGAGCGGTTGATCGAGGCGTTCGCGCTGCTGTCGGCACGCGTGAACAAGAAGATCGAGGACGACTACCCGGAGTTCACCGAAGCGCTTCTCGAGGTGCTCTACCCGCACTATCTGCGCACCTTCCCGTCGTGCTCGATCGCCCGCTTCGATGCGGGCCCGGCGGTCGCCAAACTCAGCGCGCCGGTGACGATCCCGCGCGGCACGCTGCTGCATACCCGGGCAGTGCGGGGCGTGAGTTGCAAGTTCCGCACGGCCTACGACGTCACGCTGGCCCCGATCCGCATCGCGAGCGCCGCATTCAAGCCGATCACCGACGCGCCGATGTCGGTGTCCCTGCCGGCCGGCGCCGGCGGTGAGATCGCGCTGACATTCGAACTGCTCGGCGACCGCCCCTCACTCGACAGCCTGGGACTGGACCGCCTGCGGCTGTTCACGGAGGGCGAGCCCTCGTTCTGCGCCACGCTGCGCGACGTGCTCGCGATGAACGTTCGCGCCGCTTATATCGAACCGGCAGGCGCCGGCCGCTGGCATGCGCTCGAGGAGTCGCCACTCAAGCAATGCGGCTTCGCTGAAGACGAGGCGCTGATCGATTTCCCGCAGCGCTCGCACCCGGCCTACCGCCTGCTGACCGAGCTGTTCGCGTTTCCCGAAAAATTCGGCTTCTTCGACCTCGACCTGCGCCCGCTGCGCCGCCACGGCGGTCGCAGCTTCACGCTGCACCTCGTGCTGGGCAGCCTGCCGGCCGACTCGGCCGCCGCGCGCGTGCTCGAGCCGATGACGGCTGACAACGTCCTGCTGGGCTGCACGCCGGTCGTCAACTTGTTCGCGCAGCACGGCGAGCCGATCCGCGTGACGCATCGGACCGCGACCTATCCGGTGATCGCTGACGCCCGACGCGCGTTCGCGTTCGACGTGCACTCGATCGATTCGGTCCGCCGCATTCGACAGTCGCCCCAAGGCGAGCAGATCACCGAGTTCCGCCCGTTCTACTCGCTGCACCATGGCGAGAGCGCCGACCACACGGGCCACTACTGGCTCGCACGCCGCAATGAGCAGGTCGCCCGCCACAGCCCCGGATTCGAAACCGAACTGTCCTTCGTCGACCTCGACTTCAACCCGGCGCAGCCGCAGACCGACGTGATCAGCCTCGAGCTGACCTGCAGCAACCGCGACCTGCCCAGCCACCTCGCGTTCGGCGTCCAGGGCGGCGACCTCACGATGGAGGGCGGCGGCCCGGCGCGGACGATTTCGCTGCTGCGCAAGCCGAGCCGGCCGCTGCAGTTCGAGCGCGGCCGCGGCGCGCACTGGCGGCTGATCTCGCACCTGTCGCTCAACCATCTGTCGCTGACCCAGAGCGGGTTGCCGGCGCTGAAGGAGATGCTGCGTCTGTACGACCTCGCCCGCAGCGCCGTCTCAGGCCGCCAGATCGACGCGATCGTCGCGCTCGAGCACCGGCCGGCAACCGCGTGGTTGCCCGGCAAACATTTCGCGAGCGTCGTGCGCGGGGTCGAGATCCGCCTCACGGTCGACGAGGGGGGCTTCGTCGGCACCGGGCTGGCCGCGTTCGCGCGTGTGCTCGACCACTTCTTCGGACTCTACGTGCACGCCAACAGCTTCACGCGCCTGACCCTGCTGTCGCACCACAACGGCGAGACCCTGATCCAATGCCCAGCGCGCAGCGGCGAATCGACCCTGGTGTAGCCGGGCAGCTGCTCGCCGAGCCGCATCGCTTCGAGTTCTTCCAGGCGCTGCGGATCCTCGAGACGCTGTACGTGCGCCAAGGCATGCGCAGTGCCGATGCGGTGCCTGCGCGGCTGCGCTTTCGCAACAGCCTGTCGCTCGGCTTTCCCGCGAGCGAGATCGAGCAGCTCGAGGCGTTCGACCGCGAAGGCGAGAGGTTGCCTCATGGGGCGGCTGCCGACGCGGACACGCTCGATGCGCTTGGCGAGGTGCACATCACGCCCGCGTTCACGGGCCTGCTCGGCACGGCGGGCGCGCTGCCGCGCCACTACACCGAGCAGATCGCGCATCGCGAACACTACGAGCGCGACCGCGCCGCACGCGCGTTCCTTGATGTGTTCACGACGCGCGCGGTGGCGCTGCACTACGGCGCACACAAGAAATACCGGCTGCCGCTGCAGTACGAACTCGACCGCCGCGAGCGGTTCTTGCCGATCGTGCTCGCGCTTGCGGGCGTCGGCATGCCTGCGCTGCGCGACCGCCTCGTCGACGGCACGGCGGACGTGTTCGACCAGGCGATTGCCCATTACGCCGGCGGCATCGGTCAGCGGCCGGTGTCGGCCGCGTTCCTTGAGCGCATGCTGTCGGACTACTTCCGCGTGCCGGTGCGGGTCGAGCAGTTTGTGGGCGCGTGGTACCGCGTGCCCGCCGAGCAGTGCACGCGGCTGGGCGTGGGCAACGCGAGCCTCGGCTCGACCGCACTCGCCGGTGACCGCGTCTGGCAGCGCGACCTGCGCATGCGCCTGTGGTTCGGGCCGCTCGACCGCGACACCTTCGACAGTCTGCTGCCGGGCCACGACGCAGCGCTCGCATTGACCAAGTGGCTGACGCTGCTGACGGGCGCCAGCCTCGAGTACGAGGTTCGGCTCGTGCTCAAGCCCGAACACGTGCGCGGCGTGGCCATGGGCGGCGGCGCGCGGCTGGGCTGGGACAGCTACCTGTGCTCCCAGCCCGCCTCGCAGCCGCGGTCAGACACCGGCTACACCCTGCTTACCCTGACCTGACCTTCCACCTTCGTTGCATGGACCGCACCGCATGAGCATCAACCTCAAGACCCTGATCGGAAAGCTCGACGACACCTGCCGGCAGGCCGCCGAACGCGCGGCGAATCTGTGCATGCAGCGTGGCCATTACGAGGTGGACCTGGAGCACCTGTTCCTCGCGCTGCTCGAGCAGCCGCGCTGCGATTTCGCGCTGATCACCCAGCGCAGCGGCATCTCGCCGGACGGGCTGCGCGGCGATCTGGAAAACGAGATCGCGCGCTTCCGCAACGGCAACACGCGCACGCCGGTGTTCTCCCCGCACCTGCCGACGCTGTTCGAGCACGCCTGGCTGATTGCCTCGCTCGACTCGCAGACCACGCGCATCCGCAGCGGTCATCTGCTGCTCGCGCTGCTCACCGAGCCGGCGCTGTCGCAGCTTGCGTTCCGCGGCTCGGGCCGGTTCTCGCAGATCAAGCGCGAGGAGCTCAAGCACGACTTCGCGCGGCTGACGGCGGGGTCCCAGGAAGACAGCCAAGGCGTGCGCTTTGCCGACGCCGGGCCGAACGCCGGCGACGATGAGCTCGGCACGGACGTCGACGCCGGCGTCCCGGCGAACGGGCTGTCGAAAACGCCCGCGCTCGATCAGTTCACGACCAACCTGACCCAGCGTGCGCGCGACGGCAAGCTCGATCCGGTGGTCGGCCGCGAAGGCGAAATCCGCCAGGTGGTCGACATCCTGCTGCGCCGCCGCCAGAACAACCCGATCCTCACCGGCGAGGCTGGCGTCGGCAAGACCGCAGTGGTCGAAGGCCTCGCGCTTCGCATCGCGGCGAACGACGTGCCCGACGTGCTGCAGGGCGTGGAGCTGCACGTGCTCGACATGGGCCTGCTGCAGGCCGGTGCGAGCGTCAAGGGCGAGTTCGAGAACCGCCTCAAGAACGTCATCGACGAGGTCAAAAAGAGCCCGCACCCGATCGTGCTGTTCATCGACGAGGCGCACACGATGATCGGCGCCGGCGGTCAAGCGGGGCAGAACGACGCCGCGAACCTGCTCAAGCCGGCGCTCGCGCGCGGCGAGTTGCGGACCATCGCGGCGACGACCTGGGGCGAGTACAAGAAGTACTTCGAAAAGGACGCCGCGCTTGCGCGGCGCTTCCAGGTCGTCAAGGTCGAAGAGCCCAGCGAGGCGATCGCGGCGGCGATGCTGCGCGGGCTCGTGCCGCTGATGGAGCGGCACTTCGGCATCCGGGTGATGGACGAGGCGATCACCGAAGCGGTGCGGCTGTCGCATCGCTACATCAGCGGCCGCCAGCTGCCCGACAAGGCCGTCAGCGTGCTCGACACCGCGTGCGCGAAAGTCGCGCTCGGCCAGAGCGCGACGCCGGCGATCATCGAGGACACGCGCAAGTTCCTCGAGCGCCTCGACGCCGAGCTCGGCGCACTCGAGCGCGAACGCGCCGCCGGCTCGTCGCATGAAACGCGCCTCGCCGAGCTCGTGCAGCAACGCGCGGACGCCCAGCGCGTCCTGGCCGACAACGAGGCCCGCCTCAAGCAGGAGACGGAGCTCGCGCAGCGCATCCAAGCGCTTCGCACGCAGCTCGAGTCCGAGCCCACGCGTGCCGATGCGTCGGTCGACGCCGCGGCAGACGAGGGCGAAGTCGCGGTCGCCACACGCAGCCGCGCCAAGAGTGCGAAGGCCAAGTCCGCACCGGTCGACTCGCGCCAGGTGGAGTTACACGTGCTGCTCGCCGAACTTCGCGCGCTGCAGGGCGAAACGCCGATGGTGCCGCTGCAGGTCGACGGCGCCGTCGTCGCCGAGATCGTCAGCGCCTGGACCGGCGTGCCGCTGGGGCGCATGGTCAAGGACGAGATCCGCGTGGTGCGCAGCCTCGCGTCCATGCTCGCCGAACGGGTGATCGGCCAGGACCACGCGCTCGAAGCCGTCGCCCAGCGCGTGCGCACCGCATCGGCGAAGCTCGAAGACCCGAACAAGCCGCGCGGCGTGTTCCTGTTCGCCGGCCCGTCCGGCGTCGGCAAGACCGAAACCGCGCTCGCACTCGCCGACATCCTCTACGGCGGCGAGCGCAAGCTCATCACGATCAACATGAGCGAGTACCAGGAAGCGCACAGCGTGTCCGGGCTCAAGGGTTCGCCCCCGGGGTATGTCGGCTACGGCGAGGGCGGCGTGCTGACTGAAGCCGTGCGCCGCAACCCGTACAGCGTGGTGCTGCTCGATGAAGTCGAAAAAGCCCATCCGGACGTGCTGGAAATGTTCTTCCAGGTGTTCGACAAGGGCGTGATGGACGACGCCGAAGGCCGAGAAATTGACTTCCGCAACACGCTGATCATCCTGACGAGCAACGTCGGTTCCTCGCAGATCATGCAGGCCTGCCTCAACAAGCCGGCCGACGAACTGCCGAAGGCCGACGAGCTCGCCGATGCGCTGCGCCCGGTGCTCATGAAGCACTTCAAGCCCGCGTTCCTCGGCCGGCTGAAAGTGGTGCCGTATTACCCGATCTCGGACGACGTGCTTGCGCGGATCATCGCGCTGAAGCTGCGCCGCATTGGCGATCGCGTCCAGTCGAACCACAAGGCCGTGTTCGAGTGGGACGAGCGTCTGGTCGACGCCGTGCTCGCGCGGTGCACGGAAGTCGACTCGGGCGCCCGCAACGTCGACCACATCCTCGGCGGCACGCTGCTGCCGGAGATCGCCGAGACAGTGCTGGCGCGCATGGCCGAAGGCGATGCGATCGAGCGCATCAAGGTCTCCGCCGACAAGAAAGGCGCGTTCAAGTACAAGGTGCAGTAAGTACTTTCACGCGCGTGCGGGCGAGCGTGCGGCGGTATGATCGTCGCCGGTCGCGTTTGCCGAAGGCGTCGCGACCGACCGCCTTCGCACGGACTGTCGAGGGCGTCGCCGCAGCCGGTGTGCGGCCACGCGCAGGATAAGGAGATCGATGCAATGGATGCCCTCGCCACATTGTTCGGCCCGATGGTCGGTGCCCCGCGACAGGACGACCGCCTGCTGCGGCTGCACACGCCGCTCGGGCCGGACGTGCTGGTCGCCGAGACGCTCGACGGCGTGGAGTCGCTCGATGCGAGCGGCTACCGGCTGGCCCTGACCGCGCTGTCGGTCGATGCACACCTCGACCTGGCCGAGCTGCTCGGCCAGCCGGTGCTGCTCGAACTGCTGACCGCCGAGTCGATGTCGGCGCGGCGCCCGTTCCACGGACACGTCACCGCATTCGAGCGCCTGGGCAGCAACGGCGGCCTCGCGCGCTACAGGCTCACCGTCGACCCCTGGCTGTGCTTCCTGCGCCAGCGCCTGGACAGCTACGTGTTCCAGGACATGAGCGTGGTCGAGATCGTCGAGTCGGTATTTGCCGACTACGCGGACCAGGGCCGGCTCGTGCCTGCCTGGCGCTGGGACCTCAAGGACCCGGCCGTCTACCGCAAGCGCAGCCTGACCACGCAGTACGAAGAAACCGACTTCGCGTTTATCGAGCGCCTGCTCGCCGAGGAAGGCATCCACTGCCACTTCGAACACAGCGGCGACGCGACCGGCGAAACCCTCGGCGCGCACACGCTGGTGCTGGCCGACCACAACGACGCGTTTGCCGACATCGGCCCGATCCGCTTCCACCGCGCCGACGTGACCGAGCGTGAGGACAGCATCCAGCACTGGCGCAGCACGCGGCGCTGGCAGACCACGCGCCTGGCACGCGCAAGCTGGGACTACCGCAGCCTGGACCTGCGCCCGGCGGCGGCCGAAGGCGCGCAGCACGGCGACGTAATCACCGAAGACGTCGACATTGCCGGTCCCTACGCCTGGCCCGATCGCGAGACCGGCGAGCGCTACGCGCGCCAGCACCTCGAAGCGCTGCAGGTGGCCAGCGCGACGATCGACGGCGAAGGCCGCTGGCGCCGGCTGCGGCCGGGCGCGCGTTTCGAGCTGACGCAGCACGATCACTACCGCGACTCGGCCGAGGCCACGTTCCACTGCCTGCGCGTGCACCACCGCGCGCGCAACAACCTCGGCGCGCGCATCCTCGACGAGGTCGAGCGCGCGCTCGGCCGTGCCGACCTCGCATCACCGCCGCTGCCTGTGCCACTGTCGGGGCTGTCGCCGATCCACCGCGACGCCGGCGGCGCCGTGGACCGCGAACTGGCCGACGGCGATGCCGACGCAGGCTTCTATCTCAACCGCTTCGACGCCCTACCCGCTGCCGTGCCGTACCGGCCGCGCACGGTCGACGGCGACGGCCTGCGCCTGCACCCGAAGCCGCGCGTGCACGGCACGCAGACCGCGATCGTCGTCACCGACGGCGCGCCGCTGCACACCGACCGCGACCACCGCATCAAGGTGCAGTTCCCGTGGCAGCGCGGTGCCGATGCCTCGCATCGCCTCGACCACCCGGGCGGCGAGAACAACGCCCCCGGCAGCGGCGCGGCCTGGACCTGGGTGCGCGTCGCCGGCCCGTGGGCGGGCGACAACTGGGGCAGCGTGCTGCTGCCGCGCGCCGGCCAGGAAGTGCTGGTGGCGTTCCTCGAAGGCGACATCGACCGCCCCGTCGTCATCGGCGCGCTCTACAACGGCCGCGGCCAGGACGACGCCGCGCACAACCGCATCGCAGGCGGCAGCGCCGGCGCCACCGGCAACGCACCGGCCTGGTTCGACGGCAACGGGCATTGGTCCGTGTTCACCGGCTTCAAGACCCAGCAGCTGGCCGCCAGCGGCCACGGCAGCGGCGGCTACCAGCAACTGCGCCTCGACGACACACCCGGCCAAGGCCGCGTGCAGGCCGGCACTACGCAGCACGACAGCACGCTGACGCTAGGCCACCTCAAGGGCGGGCAGGACAACGTCCGCGGCCGCGAGCGCGGATTCGGTGCCGAACTGGCCACCCATGCCGGCGGTGCGGTGCGTGCCGGAGCTGGTCTCTTGCTCACCACCGAGCAGGGGCGGTCGCAACTCGCCGCGACTGACGCCGAACTCCAGCTCGCCCGCACCGAACAGCAGCTGCAGAGCCTCGCCGAATCAGCGCGCAACCAGGCTGCCGGCCTGCCCGACGAGGCCGCGGAGCTGCCGGCCGGCGTCGCCCTCAAGACCTCACTGGACACGATCGCGGTCACCCAGAGCGGCAGCGCCCCCGGCAACGGCATCGGCGGCGGCGCCGGCGAAGTGCCCGGCTGGTCCGCACCGATCCTCGTCGCAAGTGGCGCAGCGGGCCTGACCGTCGCGACGCCGGCCGACCAGGTCTGGGTGTCGGGCACGCAGACCGTCCTCGGCGCGGACACCGATTTCATCTGGACCAGCCAAGGCGAGACCGTCATCAACGTGGCCGGCGGCATCGGCCTCTACACCCACGGCGCCAAGCCGCCGGCGGGGAAGCCAAACGCCGAGACCGGCATCGCCCTGCACGCCGCCCAAGGCAACCTCAGTGTCCGAGCCCACGCCGACCTCGCCCGCGCCGCGGCACTGACGAGCGTGACGATTGCGAGCACGCGGGCCGACGTCAGCATTGCTGCGCCGAGCAAGCACCTGCTGGCAACGGCAGCGGGCGCTTATCTGAAACTCGAGGGCGGGAACATCGAGCTTGGCGCGCCCGGGGCAATCAAGTTCAAGGCGAGCAAAAAAGAACTGACCGCTGCTAAGAGCTCGCACTCAAAAGCGCCTGCGCTGCCCCGCTCGGATTGGAGCAGGCTGAACAGCCTGCGTTTCGCACTGGAAGGCAGCGACGAGCTCGCTGAAGCAATGGGCTGGGTTGGAAAGCCGTTCAAGGTTCTGGACGAACAAGGAGACGTCCTTGCTGGCGGCGTGGTAGGCAAGGACGGTCGACTTCCGCGGGTGACCTCCAATCGCGCTGAGAGCATTTGCCTCGTCGTGGGCGAGCCGGGTTGGAATCTGATCGAGGTCCAGGGGGGCGGTCAGGAGCAGAGCTCGGAGACACCTCAAGAATCCGAGCTCGACGAAATTGACCCAAATGACCCATATGCCGCACAGCTAGCGGATAACGACGATGCTTTGCCGACCGATCTGGTTAGAACTCTCATAGAGGCGGACAACACGTGATCAACGCTATGCATAGATCCTTCGCGCTGGCGCTAGCATCCATGCTCGCCCTCACCCCCGCGCAGGCTCAGCAATACCCGGGGGGAAGCCACGCTATCGCCGGGCCGCAAGGGACGCTGGTGATCAACTCGGGCTTTGTCAACAACCTCAACGTCCATACGTTCCAGGTCTATAGCTTCCTCTTCAAGCCGAAGTCGAAAACCGGGAGCTGGCACCAGATCCCCGTTCTGGAGGGCGATGACACCAACAACCTTAAGTTCGTCATCACCACCGCAAACACGGCCGATTTTCTTCTGCGCGACGCCAAGGTGTCCGTATCCGGCCAAAAGATGCTGCTCCACGTCGCCCAAAAGAAGTACAAAGACACGCCGTATGATGACGACGCAACCGTCGAGGTGCGTCGCTATGAGCTGCAGCAATCACCCGACGAGCAGCGCTGGATATTCCGCCTGACGTCCGTGCGCGACGCCGGAACAAAGGCAACTGTAGAGCAGGCGCTGCACCTCATCCCGACACCGCCCCGCGCGGGAACGACGAGGCCGAAGTAGACCCAAAAGGTAGCGGGTGATCTGCCATGAAAAAATTTATCAAAGCCGTCTTCCACCAGGACATTCGCACCATAGAATTCATGGCTGAGAATGGTGACCGAATGCTGCGCTCAGGTGGAACGCTGGCATGGCTTTTCAACAATCCGGGCAACCTCCGACCCAAAAAGAATTCCATCTATCCCGGACAGATCGGTATAGGCGAAACCAAGTACGGAAAGCTTTGTGTCTTCTCATCCGTGGAGGCAGGCCGGTCGGAAAAACGGGCGCTGCTCCGTCGAAAGTACAATCCGATGACCTTGCGCAAGGCGATCTATACCTACGCGCCCCCGAACGATAATAATGATTCCGAAGCGTACCTGTCGTTTGTAAAAAGAAAGACAGGACTAAGCGACACCGTCGTACTCGAAGATCTCTCCGACGCCCAGCTCGATTCACTGATGGCGGCGATGGAACAGATGGAAGGTTTCGACGCCAAGAAAGAAACCCGGAAAGAAAAGTGGGTGTGTGCGACAGTCGTCACCTTTTCCGACGGTGCCCGGCCACTACCCAATCAACCCGTTGTGATCAAACGGGGAGCCTCGACCGTGGAAGCGACGACCGATGCCTACGGTCGCCTACCACCTCTCGTGACGCTTACTGCGGGGGAGCTCGTTACCCTGTTGGTCAGAAAGGGTAGCGAATCACTCGAACAGATTGGAGAGTTCCTGCTTCCGGCGCGATCGCAGTCGCTCGTCTTTCTTCGCTCGAGTGAAGAGCACGCAGGCACACTCGCCGGCCACAATCCCCGCCCGTCAAACCGCCGAACAAAACCCAAGCCGGTACGTTATGTGATCCAGCCCGGCGACACGATGGCCAGGATAGCGGAACGTTTTCGTGTAGATGCGAAAGAGCTTGCCGCAGCAAACAAGGATACAGTTCGAAACCCAAATCGCATATTTCCGGGTCAAGTGCTTTGGATTCACGACGGCCCCGCTCCTCAGTCGGCGCAGCCACAACAATTAGCCAGTGTTCGCAAGCTGGCACCGGCGGCGAGAAGCAAAGAAAACACGGGACACCCGCTGGCAATCGTACCCCTCAGGTCAAAGCGCGCACCTTGGATGGAAATCGCCATTGCAGAGCTGAAGCGATGGGGCGGAATTAAGGAGGTAGTGATTGATGACTCCATCAACTACCACAAGGAGATTGGGCTCCAGTTCAGATCCTTGTCTACCGCATGGTGCGCCTCTTTCGTGAATTATTGCTTGAAGTCCTCAGGATTCAGGCACTCCGGCAGTGCAGGTTCTCAATCCTTTAGGACGTCCCAAAACTTTTACCGATTGGCTGCGCCCGTTTACGGCGCGCTGGTGGTGTACAGCAATCCAGCGAAGCCCGGCCAGGGGCATGTCGCATTCGTTTACTGCAAATTAAAGGGAGGCGACCTTGCAGTGCTCGGGGGCAACCAAGGCGACAGCATTACATTCAATCCGCACAAGAGCGTCTATATCCAGAAGCTAAAGTACAAGCTTGAGGGTTACTTTGTCCCGATTGCGTATAGGGAATATGCGGAGCAGCAGCTGGCCCAAGGGGGCGACCTTGGGGACGCGACCCTTACGCTGGCATCCCTGCGGTCGGAATTCGGCAAAACCACTACAAGCACGCAAGCAGACCAAAACACGAGGTGATGGAGTGAATCGGTTACTAGCGGTTTCGATAGCAGGTCTTCTGCTGTGGCTTGAAGCAGCATGTGCTCAGTCTTCAGTGCCTGTAAGAATTGGCGGCAGCCCCGAGGTTGACGCCTGCACTGCGGTCGCCCAAGTGACCGGACTGAAGGCCCATGGAGATGGGTTCTTGGCTGTGCGAACTGGTCCCGGAACGTCCTTCCCGATGATCGACAAGCTACATAACGGGCAGCTTCTTTTCGTTTGCGACTCGTCCCAGCGTGGCGCTTGGATGGGTGTTGTGTACGCCCCGGGTGATGACGATTGTGGCGTCACTTCGCCGATCTCAAAGGAGCGAACCTACACCGGACCGTGCAAGGTGGGCTGGGTCAGTTCCGCTTGGGTTGAAGTAATCGCTGGCTAGGTCGAAGCGTGAAATCGGCGCGTGCCACGTGAATGGCGATATGCGTCTAATTCGCGCCATGTAGGACCGTGATGCCAGTATCAAACTGAGAAATCTTGGCGACTTGGAAAGGCGCATGAAGACGCTTGTTAGTTGGCTAGCCTTGCCAGTCTTTGCCTTTCAGTTGAGCTCGTGCACGCGAGCTTCGCAATCGGTCGAAGCGGCTTCGATACCTACCCGATCACCTTCTTCAACGACGCAGGAGATCCGTCAGCCGGCTGTCGCTGTTGTAAGGATGGATGGCGCCACGCTGCGGGAACCAGCTGGTTTTTGCGAGTTGCTACTCGATGTGCTGGCCTCGTGCGCGACGCAGCTGCGCTGCGATGAAGATTTGACTATGTACCTACCGGGCGCAACGCGGGGCGGCCTGATCGCGGCTGAACGCCACGCTGCATTTTCCGAAGCGAACTTTCACCGCTACTGCCAGCAGGCTTGCAAAGCGCAGACGGCTAAAGTGGACGAAAAAGCTTTTGCCCAGGATGTCTGCATTGTTGCCCGGGTCGCCGCGGGTCCCGGTGACGAACAGGCGGGCGTCCCAGACCCCGCGGTCGTAGCGTTTGCGGTGAGAGACACGTTACGGGTTAGCGAAGAAGGCTTACCACTAGAGGAAGTGCGGCAGGCGCTCGGCGCACCGGAAGAAAACTCAGCAACCCCATTCGAATGCGGCAGCGCTTTTTCCGAAGGCGACATCCGCGAGTTTCGCTACCCCGATCTGGTGCTGGAGACCGATGGCAGTAGGGCAGTTGTGCGGAGTATGGTCGTAAGCGACCGCAACCAATTGGTCCTGTCGAGCGGGGAGAAAGTCGGACAGGTCAATGAAGACCAGTTCCAGCGCCTGTTTGGCGAGCGTGCCGAGCGCGTCGGAGAGTTTTACCGCATCGGTGCAAGCGGCGATGGCAACTGGGAAACCGCTTACGACTTCTACTTTGAGAATGGCCGACTGGCGCACATCGCCTACTGGATTGGGTGCTGATCCTGCGGCCTCGAACCCATCAATCCAAGAGATTGCGGCCGCAGAGAGGTCAACCAGTCGTAGACGCAGCAGTCACCGCCGTGTGCCGCACGGCCGCAGCCGCTGGCCACTTGGCCTCTACCTCCTACTTCACCGCGCGCCGCGCCGAGCACGCTTCCGTCGACCTCGCTCTAGCTGTCTTAAGCAGCGCGCATAGCGATATGTCACCTGGGCACTTGGCTCGTCGGGCTCAAGCCGTGCCGAACCAACGCGTGGCCAAGATGCCAGCATCATCCCGAGCGCTGCGGGCGCGCCGACAGCCACGGCCAGTCGATATCGCCGTCGAGACAAAACGACCAGCACCTCTTGGTGGATACGCGGTAGGAACTGCGCGCCGAGGCCCGGGCCTGCGTAGCGCTAGGCCACGCGCAGCCCGTACTGTCGGGGCCTTACTGCTGCTGGTCATGGACTGGAAATGGAAGCGCAGGCGGATGCGGCCGCGAGCCGGCGTGCACACGGTGAGTTAGTAGCAGCACACACACGGCGTTCTGCCGTGCTCAGGACTTGGGTGCGAGCACCTTGCGGATGCGATAGAGGTCGTACTCATTTGTATCGATCAGCCGGGTTCCCGACATCAGAAAGTGCGCCTGAGAGTCATGGACGTAGTTTTCCAGCACGTACTCGACGGCCGCGGGCAGCATTCGTTCGGTAACCGGATGCACTGGCTTTCCGAAAAGTGCTCCGTGCCCCTTTCCTTGCAGCGTTCGAGCCTTCTGTGATACAGCTGATGACATTGCCACAAGCTCCTTTCGACGCTCTGCCGCCTGTTTGTCAGGTGCACGCCAGTATCGACTGAACTTGCCACCTGTGTCCTCTGCAGCAAGCCCCGAGTCCACCCATTTCCAGAACCACTTCATGTGCGAAGCAAACACCTCGGGTAGCGCGCCTGACGGCTTGTCAATGTGAGACATGTAGTTGTCGAAGATTTCCTTGGCATTTTTAGACAACACGAAGGAATGGCGGAGCTTGAGTTCCCATTCGTCCCCCGTTGAGATCATCTCGGCGACGGACAGCATCTTGAGTCCGGCCGCACGGGCGTGATCGAGCATCTGCAGCAGCGCAATTCGATTGATGGCGTTGATTCGCGCCTGCTGATTGGCCGCATAACCACCACCAATGTCGGCATGCGCACCCGGGTACACAACGGTGGACCATCCGGCCCGGCTGCGGCCAAGGTCCGTTAGCGAAAATGATGGACGCAGCTCGTGGGCGGCCACGACGTGAAGCAGCTTCTCGACATACTGCGGAATACTGGTGGGGATGACATCGGATGCGTTGTTCTGCGTGCCCACGCCGATCGACTCCACGGTATCGTACAGACCAAGGAACTTGAAGTTGAGCGGAATGCCGTCGTATTTAAGTTTTCCGCCGCTTTTGGAAACTTTGCTGTGCGCTTCGACCCAGTGCACGAACGCCCGCGCGGTGGTCGCACCGCGTGAAAAGCCAAAAGCAGCGACGTTGATTTCATCAACGCGCTGGCGCCGCCGAATGCCCTCAATGTAGTCCTCGAACTCGAACAACGCCTTCTCAAGACGCTTGTCGATGTTTCGGCCCATGGATTGGTTGAATGTGTTCTCCTCTTCCACGTGGCCTTTCAGCTCAACTACTCCCATGTGTGGGTTGTAGAGCCGCTCATAACGATCCTCGAACTCAAAATCAGTTCCGCAGCCTTCGTAGTAGAACGGGCGAACTCCTCGCTCCAAATAGAACTGGTGCGCTTGAAATAGAGCTACGACGTTAGTGTGCCGTACTGGGAAATCCCGCTCCTTATGGTTATCAGTACCATCGAAAAAGAAGCTGATCCACAACGCGATGTTGCAGGTCTGACAGGCAGGAGGCGCTGGCTTCTGTCGAGTCTTTTGGCGGGATCGCCGCACCATGTTCTCAACGGCGCGGACTCGCGGCATGATTGCGCTCGCACTCATCTGGAGATCTCCGAATAGTCGACATTCGTCTCCGGGCCTAGATCCCACATGTGCGGATTCTCGATCACGTAGTTCTGTATGCCGAGCGCATTAAGCTGACTTTTCAGTAGATCCATCCTCGGAAAAGGGAGGCTTGACGAGATCGAGAGCTGTACCGTTCGCCCGGGCAGCACGTGAATCGCGAGGTAGTGACCGTATCCGTCCGGCGGCCAAGGCTGCTCGATCGGCGCATCGACAATGTAGTCCCCATCGATATATTGAATAGTGACGCGCGCTGTCTTTGCGCCTTTCTCGATCTTGACGCAGCAAATTGAACCGCCACCCGTGACGCCGCCCGGTTCGACTTCACTCAAAACAGGGCCTGCCCATTTGCCGTTTACCAGCACGTGGCCGAATGCCTGTTCTCCATAGTTGTACGCAATTGCTGTTAAGCTTTTCTGCTTGGGCTCACGCGAGCAGCCCACGCTGGCCCACAGCACCCCTGCGACGGCCAAGGCTCTAATGGCCCACTTCCAGTCGGTGAAGTCGATCAAAATCAAATTCCCTGCTCATTGGTTTCGTTTTGGCCGGTCGTGCGGCCCGGCGCTTACCGGCACTCTGACTTCACATTTGGTGGCCTTCGAGCTCGAGCGCCTGCTGCCATTGCTCCCATTCTTCCGAATCGATTTCGTCGACTTCGTCGCCAAACGAAGCGTGCTTGGCCTGGCTGCGTGCGAGGGCTTCAGCAATCGGTCCGGAGCGATCGAAGGAGTCGGGCAACTGCAGGCTCAGGACGACGAACAGAGCAATGTCCTCATCGGTTCGCAGTCCGTGTCCACGGGCACGATCAGACCGTTGCCGTATCAAAGTCCATTGCGCGCACTTCGTTTTATCGGCGAGCAAGGTCGAGTCGACCTCGTTGGCTTGGAGAATGACAGTCCCCGGATGCAAGGCAGCGGACAGCGATTCCAGCTGGCGAGCATCCAGGCGCAATTCGCTATCGGACCGGGTTCGCAATTCATGGGGCGTCCTGGCTGCAATGTGCAGGGTCCCACATGGGTCCGTGACGGCCCACCGGCTTGCCGGGCCCAGCAACGAAACAAGTTGGTCGCCGCGTAGCAGGGGCAGCAGGTTCGAAAGCACCAGCGGGTCCTGGAATCGAAACAGCAGCCGTCCGCCGTCGGGCTGCGTCTGGCGGCCCAGCCGTTGTAGGTGCGTGGCCAATGAATCGACCTGATTGAGCGCAACGCAAATCACTGCGAGGTCGCGCCCTTCCTGCATGGCAGCGCCAATGGCAAAGAGGTTTGCGGCCAACAGCGGCACGAGTCGAGGCCCGGTCCTTCGGAACTCGGCCGAGAAGGCGCTGTAGAGGTTGATCCCGTTCACAAGCGTCTGCTCGGCCAGGCCGAGTGCTTGCGCGACGTCAGCCTCGGATTCGGCGTGATCCAAGCTAACGATCGCGTATAACGCATGATCGTCCGGGCAATCGGCGGTCAATCGCGCGAGCAGATCGGAGTGCGACGTCGGCACGTACCGTTCGAGGGCTACGCGGGCTCTTGCACTCATCACTCGGGCACCTTCACGAATGCGCTGTTGGCTTCAGCTGCAGCCTTCATGCAAGGCGCGTTGAGGCTGGATTCCGGCCATTTGACAAATTGCCGGTTGAGGCTGGTTGGCCCAACAAATGACTTCTTCGCCGCATGCACCGTGAGGTTGCCGGGGCAGGCCACGGTGATGTTCCCACCCTCGATCGTGATGCTCGCCCCGCCCGAGGTCGCCAGGTGCACAGTCTTGCCGGCCGCCAGCTCGACCTCGGCATGCGCGCTGACGATCTTCAGCTCGTCGCGTGCCTGCAACTTGAGCACGTCGTGCTGCGCTTCGAACTCGAGCTTGCCTTCGGCGGTGACAAGCGCGAGTGCGACCGGGTTGGCTTCGCCTTCGATCGCATGCGCGAGCCAACCGATGGCCTGGCCGCTGTGGATGCGCAGGTCGCCGGCGATTGCGGCGTTGCTGGCTTGACCGCTCATGAGGGTCAGGGTTTCGCCGACCGCCCATTGCAGGCTCTGGCCGGCGACCAGGCCGATACCGGCCGGCGCGGCGAGGCCGAGCAGTGCATCGCCGGTGTGCGGCACGCGGTCGGGGCCGGCTGAGGCCCGGCGGTTGCGTGCATCGCCGAGCGCGGTGTCGAGTGCGCTTGCGTCGACGGTGGTCTTCGCGCTCTTGAGCAGCGCCTGCAGCGGGGCATGGTCGTCGATGAGCGCGGACTGGCCGGCTTTGCGCACGCCCTCGTGCGCGGCGAGCTTGACGGTGCGGTGCGTGCCTGCGGCCTGCGACAGGGTCTTGGCGGCTTCGCTCGCCTGCTTGAGCAGCGCGGCCGGGCCCAGGTGCTCGCCCGCGGGGGCGTCGGCCGGGGCGTCGTAGGCGCTGATCCAAAGGCCGCGCTCGCCGCGGATCGCGCCCCAGGCGTCGGTGCGCAGCTCGAAGCCTTCGCCGCGGAAGCTGCCGCGGTAATTGTCGGCCTGGTGGATCAGGTGGCCGAGCGTGAGCTGGGTGGCGGCGTGCGTGGTCGCTAGCTGCAGGCGCAGCTGGCCGTCGCTGTCGTCGAACACGAGGCGGCTGTGGCCGCTGCCGCCGAACTCCTTGGATTGCACGCCGAGCATCGCGGCGGCGTTGCGGTGGCCGTCGGCGTCCGGGCTCATGCCATGCCAGACCGGGGCGTGTCCGCCGCGCAGGTTGGCCTGCGCGCTGGGCTGGTGGTCGCCGGCCTGCGCATAGGCTGACAGGTCGGACTCGGCCGCCGCGCCGCCCGGCGTCGCGGGGATGCCGGCATCGCCCTGCCCGTTGTAGAGCGCGCCGACGATGACCGGGCGGTCGATGTCGCCGTCGAGAAAGCCGACCAGCACTTCCTGCCCGATGCGTGGCAGGAACTGCGCGCCGACACCCGGGCCCGCGTAGCGCTGGGCGACGCGCAGCCAGGTGCTGTCGGGGGCTTCGTCGCCACCGGCCACGGACTGGAAGTGGAAGCGCACGCGGATGCGGCCGAACGCGTCGCTGTGCAGCTCGTGCGCACCCTGCGGCGCGGTGCTGCTGTCGGGGCCGACCACGATCGCGCTCTGGTAGCCGGGCGCGGTCGGCCGCGGATTGACGCGCGCGCCCGTGCCGTCGAGCAGCGTCGGCCGCCACGGCTGCGTGCGCGGCAGCGCGGTGAACGCGTTCGCGTAGCCCTGTGCCTGCGCCTGCGTGAGCACTGCCTGCCAGAGTGTCGGGGTGATGCCTGCGCCTCTGGGCGGCGGTGCGTCGCCGAGCACCGCGGCGATCGCGTCGCGCACGGCGCGCGGCAGGTCATTGACGCCGGCGTGTTGCACGGTGACGAGCAGCGCCTCCTCGGGCGGTTGTTCGCCGTCGGACGGGGCGCCGTGCAGGGCGAACCACGTGCCGGACCGGAACGTGCGTACGCTGCCACGACCCAGCCAGACTTCGCGCTGCGCTTCGCGCGCCTGCGCGAGCAGGTTGCCGTAGCGCTCGGCTTCGGTGTGGTCGGCGAACGCGTAGGCGCCGGCGGGGTCGTAGACCTCGCGCGCAGCGCCGGTGTCGGTCGCGTCGAGTGGCACGCTGATGCCGAGCGCTTGCACGGATTTGTAGTCGTGGCTTAGCAGCGTGAGCACGCTGGACTCGAGCCGGCGTGTCGCGCCGAACGCCTGCACGCTGTCGGACGACTCGGTCGCGTCGGCGCGGTGGAAGCGGATGCCGCCATCGGCTTCGGCGCTCGCATCCTGCGGGCCCTCGCCGCTGTCGGCGAACAGCACGATGCGGTGGCCGCCGACGGACTCATCGTCTTCTTCAATCCGCCAGCCGAGCCCTTCTTCGGCGAGCAGGCGGCTGACGAACGCAAGGTCGGTCTCGCGGTACTGCACGCAGTAGCTGCGCGGGCGGGCCTGCTGCAGGAACGGGCCGAGCTCGTCGCTGCAGCGCCATGCGGCGAGCGCACCGTACGCGGCAAACACCGACTCGACGATCTGCTGGACGGTGCGGTCCTGGAACACGCGCGAGTGGCGGCCCTGGCCGAGCAACCACGTCCACGGCACGAGGCAGAGGCGATAGCGCGCGAGGCTGCCGTCGCTGCCCAGGCACGCGGCCTCGCGCACGAGGCCGCTGCGGCTTGCGCGGGTGCCGTCGGCGAGCCGGGTCCACAGCCGCGCGGATTGCCCGAGATAGTCATCGAGCGACAGGTGTGCGTCGACCGACAGCGCGTCCACCCACCACTCGAAACCGCCGTCCGGCGCGCCGGGCGCCAGCGCCTCGCGGCCCTGCCAGCGTTCGACGACGAGCGTGTCCGACGCGTCCGCCAGATCGAGGCGGTAAAGACGATCGCCCGCGCGGTACCGGGCCAGCGCGGTCTGCAGTTCGCGCAGTGCATCCAACGAGCTCACGCCTGTTCCTCCATGAAAAAGCGGGGTCCCGTGGCGCAACGCCGCGGGCCCGGGCGACCGACCTGGGTTCCATGAGGCTTCGTGTTTCGAAGCCCGGCCATCGCACTTGCGCAAGTTACCAGAACTCGTCGGGCGGGTGCCGCGCCGGGTGAGCTTGTGCCGTCGCACGTCAGTCGTTGCTCGCTAGAATCGCGACTCACTGAACATTCAATGGACTGACATGCTGGATCTGGATGCCCTGCTGGCGCCGATTTCCGACGCCTCGCCGTGCGGCGAAGACCTCTCGTTCTCGGTCGAATACGACGCGATCATGGAAGCGCGGCGCGCGGACGATCCGACGCTCGAACAGGGCGAGTGGATCACCGAGCTCAAGACGGCCGAGTGGCCCGCCGTGGCGAACCAGTGCGGCGGGTTGCTGCAACAGCGCAGCAAGGATCTGCGGCTGGCGGCGTGGTGGACCGAGGCGCAGACGCGGCTGCATGGCATCGCCGGGCTGGCCGAGGGCTTCCGGCTGACCGCGCGGCTGTGCGATCGCTATTGGGATGAGCTGCATCCGGTGATCGAGGACGGCGACATCGAGCAGCGCGTTGGCAGCCTGCGCTGGCTGCTCGACCAGTCGGTGCTGTGGCTGCGGCAGTTGCCGTTGATCCAGTCTCCGCACGGGCGCTTCGGCCTGGCCGACATCGAGGCCGCGCATGGCCGTCGCCACGAGGCCGACGGGGTCACGGCGGAGATGATCGACGCGGCGCGGCGCGCGACGCCCCGCGAGTTCTACCTGCGCCTAATCGACGCGCTGCCCGCCAGTCGCGAGGCGCTGCAGGAACTGCAGCAGGCGGTGGACGCGCGGCTGGGCATCGACGGCCCGAGCTTTTCGGGCGTACGCGACCAGCTCGAACGGTTTGCCGACACGGCGCGGCGCTTCGCGCGTGAGGCTGGGGTGCTTGTCGACGGCGTGACCAACGACGCGCCGGTGCCGGTGTCGCACGAGGTGAGCGCAGCCGTCGGGTCGACGGCGGGCGCGGCCGTGGCGACGCCGTCCGGCGCAATCGACTCACGCCGCGAGGCGCTCGCGCATCTGCGGCGCGTGGCGGAGTTCTTCCGACGCACCGAGCCGCACAGCCCGGTGGCCTACCTCGCCGACAAGGCCGCGAACTGGGGCGAAATGCCGCTGCACGTGTGGTTGCGCCGGGTCATCAAGGACGACAGCACGCTGAGCCAGCTCGAAGAGCTGCTCGATTCGAAGGACGAGACGACCAGCGACTACTGAGCCTGACGGACGCCCCGGCGACGCGCCGGGGCGTGGGGCTCACAGCACGCGGAACTCGATCCGCCGGTTGCGCGCACGACCCTGCGGGGTCGCGTTGTCGGCCACCGGCTGATCCGGCCCCAGCCCACGCACGCTGAGGTTGTCGGCCGCAATGCCCTGCTCTTCGAGGTAGGCCTTGACCGCCGCCGCGCGAGCGAGGCTCAGCGCCACGTTCGCGTCGCGGCCGCCGACGGCGTCGGTGTGGCCGATGATCTGCACGCGCGACTGGCCGATGCGACGCATCGCCGCTGCCATTTCGTCGAGGATCACGCGCCCCTGCGGTGCGAGCGTCGCGCTGCCGCTTTCGAACTCGATGATGCGGTTCGCAAGTGCGGCATCGAGCAGCTTCTGCTGGCCGCTGCCGTTTCGAAGCGCATTGGTGATCGTGTACGTCGGGTTGTTGAGCGCCGTGGCCATGTCGCTCACTACCTGCTGGCGCTGCGCTTCGTTCGCGACCTCTCCGGTCACGCGGACCGCGTTGCCGCTGATGTCGACCTGCCCCGCCGAGACCTGCTGCAACGCGGGCGTCAGCATCGTCACCACGTGCTGCTGCCAGTTCGGCGGCGCGACGACGCCCGCGTCGATTTCGATCCGGTCGACGACGCGCTGCGCGCCGTAGAGCTCGCGCAGCCGACTCAGCACCGCGGCACGCGTTGCCTCATCGGGCACCGTGCCGGCCGCGACGATGGGCTTCGGAGCGGCCGCCGCGCTTGCAGCCGGCACGCCCTGCGCCAGGGCAAGCGGAGCGGCGACGCACAGCATCGCGAAGGCCGCGGCCCGGATCGTTCGCGCGGGAGCCGCAGCGCCCCGCCAATAGCAACGCCGCATGTTCAAACTCCCAGAAAAACTTCGCCGAAGATGGCGCGCGCCATGCGCAGGGACAGGTCGTCCCGCTCGAGATAGGTCGCCAGTTTGTCCAGCGCGTAGTCGCCGGACACCTGGTCGGCCACCCACTCCGCGTCGTCGACGCGAATGATCTGCTCGAGCGCGACCTGCGGATCGAGCGCCGCCTGCAGCAGGCGGCCGTCGGCGCCGTTGAAGCCGACCACCAGTTGCGGCGCCGTCGCGAGCGGGCCGCTCTCACGAATCATCACCGCGATTTCGAAGTCGGCGCGCGCGGTGAAGCCGGCCAGCAGGTCGAGCCAGAACGCGGCCACGAGCGGCCGGTACAGCGTGTCGCGCGGCAGCGGCAGCGCGAGCGCCTTGTCGATCTGCGTCGCGCCGCCACTCAGCAGTGGCTGCAGCAGCAAGCCGAGTGCCGGCAGCGTCCAGCGTAATTGGAGCTCGCCGTGGCCTGACCCGCGCAACAGGGACTGCAACGAGCCGATGTCCTGCATGTCGAGGAAATCGTTGAATGGCGCTGCGTACACCGCCGGGTCGGCGTTGACGGTGACCGGGCTGTCGACGAGCTCGCGCAGTGCATCGCGTGCGTCGTCGGCCTGCACGGCCTGACGGCTCAGCCGGGCCAGGCCGCTCCACAGGCGTGCGAGCGCGAGCGGGCTGCGGCCGATGAACGCGATCGGCTGCGGCACCTCCAGGCGCGTCGCCGACAGGAACGGGAAGCGTCGCCCGGTGGCGTCCCGGCTCGGCTGGAAGTGGCCGGCGATCGCCAGCCGGCTTTTCGAGCCGAGGAACGCGAAGTGGATCGGCGCGGCGGTGTCGTAGAGCTGCTTCCAGTCCGGGTTCTGCGCGAGCAGTTCGACGCCGCCCGCGGCCCAGCGATCGAGCAGCACCATCAGCGGGTGGTGGTCGACCGTGCGCACGAAGTCGCCGCGCGACGGCAGCTTCCCGAAGTAGCTCACCGGCAACGTGTCGACGGCGAGCATCAGCGGCCTCCCGCCGTGGCGGGCGTCGAAGCGCCGCCCGTCGCGGACGCCGTGGCCGCGCCCGCTGTCGAGGCAGCCGTCGGCGCAGGAGCCGCACCGGCCACGGCTTCGGGCAGCCGCAGGCCGCGCAGGCTGTCGCCGCCTTGCGCAGTGCCCGACTGCGGCATGCTCACGATGCGCAGCTCAAAGCCGACATCGATCTCGCCGCCGCCGACCGTCATCTGAAAGTGGTTGTCGGCCAGGCTGCGGCGCTCCGCGGCGCTGTACAGGCGCGACATGCCGTTCGGGCCCGGCGCGTTGAACACCTCGACAGTGCGGCCGTCGGCGGTGATCGCTTCGATCCGCACACCGGGCGCGCCCCCTGCGCCGGGGTACTGGAACGTCGTCCACTGCGGGGGCGTGTTGCGGTAGCGCAGCTGCTGGCCGTCGATCGTGATGCTGTATTCGCGGCCGTCCGCCGGCGACGGCAGGATCTCGAACACCATGCCGCTGCTCGACGTCGCGCCGCTGCCACCGACCCAGTTCGCGTAGTGGTTCATCAGCTCCGGTCGCAGGCTCACGCCCATTTCGGCCCAGCGCTGCGGCGTCATCGTGTTGCCGCGGCGGATCACGAGGCTGCCGAGGGCATCGTTGCCGAACTTCGCGATCGCACCGGCCGGGCCGAAGATCTGCTCGATGTCGCTCTGCGCCGCTTCGACCGACGCCGAGGGGCTGAACGGGTACTTCTGCGCGAGCGTGCTCTGGAACGGCTCATAGACCTGCGCCTGCCAGGTGCGGTTGATCTCGCCTTCGGCCGGGCGCACGAGCGCGGCGTAGCTCTGCAGCAACGGACGCATCAGCAGCGGCCGCAGCGCCTGTCGCTGCGCATTGTTGAGGCCGTTGACCATCTGCTCGTCGACCAGGCGCTGCGCTTCGCCGAGCTCGGAGCCCGCGCCGTCGAGCGTTTCCTGCATCAGCTTGCGCGCGCCCGGGCCTGGATCGCCCTGCGTCTTGATCGTGTTGAGGCGGCTGCGGACCTTGCCGAGCGCGTCGAAGTAGCCGTGCAGCAGCGGAGGCGCGCCGTCGCGCGCAGCGAGCAACCGCGCGAGGCCTTCGAACTCCTTTCCGATCGGGCCCATCGGCACCGGTTCTTCCTTGCCGGTGACCGGATTGATCTGGACAGGAATCGATGTCGGGTTGCGCTGCATGACCACGCGCTTGAACCACTCGACAAAACCGCTCTTGGCGGCCCCGACGAGCTTGCTCTGCGCGGCCGGGTTGTCCCAGATCGTCTCGCGGTTCACGGCTTCGAGCAGCTTGCGCAGCGGCGAGCCGGCCGGATCGCCGAGTGCGTTCATGCGGTCGACCGCCTGGTCGAACGTGCCGAACTCGGCGATCGTCACGCCCTGCAGGAACTTGTGCCACTCGCGTGCGTACTCGGCCTTGTACAGCGCCTTGAGTTCCTGCGCGATGTGCTCGGGGCTGCCGGCCAGCGTCAGGTCGCTCTGCACGGTCTGCTCAAGCACCCAATCGGTGGTGCTGAGCTGGGTGTTCGCAGCTTCCTTGATTGCATCCTTGACGTAGCCCTCCCACGCGGCCTGGGAGAACGCGCCGTTGATCGCATGGCTGCCGGCCACCAGCGCGCTGCCCTTGTCCTCACCGAGCAGGCTCGCAACGGTGATTGGCGCGTAGCGCGTCGCCGCGCGCTGCTTGATCTGCGCATACACGCGGTCGCGCGCAGGCGTGCCTTTCATGACCTGCTTGAGGGCTTGGCGGCTGTCGTCGACGAGGCTGAACTTCGGATCGAGCTGCGGCCAGTCCGGCCGCGTCGACTGGCTCACGTAGTACGTCATCAACCGCTCGGCCGCGCGTGCCATCTCCTCACGCGGCAGCCCGCCGCGGTTGTTCTCGAGCCAGCCGCGCCAGAAGCGCGTCAGCTGGTCGTTGAGGTGGCTCGTCTCGGCCTTGCTGCGGTCGGCGAGCATCAGATAGGTCTTCAAGGCCGCATAGGCGTCGTTCGCATCGGTCGGCGAAACGGCCTGGTACAGCGCGCCGGCAGCCGGCGCGGCCTGCGCGGTTGCGTCGGCCGGCGACGCGCCGCCGACCGGTGGCTGCGCGAGTTCGGCGCGGCGGGCGATCACCTGCCGCAGGTAACTCTCGAGCTCGGCGGTCACCGGCGCGAGCATCAGCTGGCGCATGCCGTGGAAGTACTCCTCGCGCAGTTTCTGCTCGATGCGCTCGCCCTGGTACAGGCCCAGGCCCATGCCAACCGGGTGCTCGTCGCGGTAGCGGTCGAGTTGCTCCATGCGGTCTTGCAGGATCAGCAAGGCCTTGATACGCGACTGCAGGTCGATCTGGTTTTTCTGCAGCTCGATCGCCTTGTCGAGATCGGCGGTGACGTTCGCCACGAGCTGGCGGTTGCTGGTGTACGACCACGTCCAGCCGGTCAGCGCGATTGCGAGCGCTGCAACGGAGGCGAAGAACACGGCATAGCGCAGGCGGTTGCGGGTGGGGCTCGAGTACTGCCGGACCAGCTGCTTGTCGGCGAAGATCACCTTGCGGAACAGGCCGAGCAGGAAGTGGCTGTTCTCCGACAGCGGCGCGCGCTCCGTAGCGGCCGAGCGCGGTTCGAGCGCGAACTGCCGACCGATGCGATCGGACGCGTGCTGGACCGACACGCCTTCCTGCAGCGCACTTGTGAAGTAGAAGCCGCGGAACACCGGCTTGAACTGGTACGGGTTTTCCTCGAACAGCGTCGCGATGAACGTGCGCAGCGCAGGCTTGATCGCGGCGAATTCGAGCGGCAGCGTCAGCAGCGCCGGCGCGACCTCGCGGCCGCGCTGCATCGCCATCTGCGACAGGCTCATCTCCTTGAGGCCATCGCTGAGTTCGTCGAAGCGCTTGTCGAACGCGTCCAGCGCATCGACCTCGCCCTTGGGGTCAAACGGCAGGGTTGCGCCCCAGGCGTTCTCGCGTTCGGACGGGTCGAGGCCGCGGAAGAAGTCACTGAAACCCGCGATCAGGTCGGCCTTGGTGAACACCACATAGACCGGCGCGAACACCTCGAGCCGCTCGGTCAGCTCCTGCACGCGCTGGCGCAGGTTCTTCGCGAGCTCGATCGCGAACTCCGGCTTGCTGCCCGACAGCTCCGCGATGCTTGCCGCGATGATCACGCCGTTGATCGGCGCGCGCGGACGGTGCTTTTTCAGCAGGTCGAGGAACGTCAACCACTCCAGCCGGTCTTCGGTGCTGACCGTGTAGCGCCCGGCCGTGTCGAGCACGATGCCTTCGGTCGTGAAGTACCAGTCGCAGTTGCGCGTGCCGCCGAGCCCGTGGATGACGTTGCTGCGGTTGTCCTCGAACGGAAAGCGCAGGCCCGAGTTGAGGATCGCGGTGCTTTTGCCGGCGGCCGGGTTGCCGATGATCACGTACCACGGCAGCTCGTAGAGCGCCGCGTTGCCCTTCATCAGGCCCAGCTTGGATGTCTTGATCGCCTTGACCGCGTCCTGCATGCGCTCACGCAGCACCTCGGCGTCGGCGCGCGCCGCCGGCCGCGCCGCGGCTACGGCCTGGTCCGCCTGCTGCGCGACCATGGCATCGAGTTCACGCGCAGCCCGGGCCGCCCGCATGCGCTGCGCGAGCCACACGGCGCCCCAGACCAACAGGGCGAGCACGGCCGCGACGAGCAGCCACGCGCCGATGCCGGTCAGCGTGTCCGCGCCGAAATACACCACGGCCGCCGCTGCAGCCACGCCGAGCGCGCTGATCACGCGGTAGTCGGTTAACCAATACCTGAGACTGCTCATCGAACACTGCACCTGGATCAATTAGGCGGCCGCAGCCGTCGCCGTTGCGGCGGCCGTCGGAAAAGGGGTGATCGCCAGCGCGGCGCGGCAGGCGTCGTCGGCAATGCTGAGTGCGAGCACAGGCGCCTGCGCCTGCGCCGCCTGGGCGGCGGCGAGCGCGAGCAGGGCCAGCGGCGCGGCGAGCCCGACGTCGCCGCAGGCGACGCCCAGGTGCAGGCCGTGCAGGTCCGGTTCGAGCTCGGGCAGTTGCGCGACGAGCGTGCCGGCGGCCTCGATGGACCGGCTGGGACGCTGGTCGGCGTCGCTGACCAGCGCGCGCACCGCGTCGGCCGGTTGCCGCGCGACCGCGAGCGCACGTGCGCAAACATCGCCCGCCGCGCGGACCGCGGCCCGGGTGCTGCGATCCTCGCGCGATGCGGGGTCCACGATCGCGCGGTGCACCTGCAATGGCGCCACGTCCGGCACGTCCGGGGTCCTGGCTGCACCCAGCAGCAGGCCTGCGGCCGCCTCGCCGGGGATGCGGCCCTCGGGTTGCGCCGAACCGAACAGCCGTCCGGCGTGCTCGAGCGCCTCGACCGACAACGCGCCGACCAGCGAATCGGTCGCGAGCACGAGGTGGCGGTCAGCACGCGGCGCGGCGTGCAGCTCCAGGCTCAGCCGATCCAACAGGCTCCAGACTTCGCGCGCATGCGACAGCGGCACGACATTGAGTTCGAGCGCATCGGCCGCGTGCCCCATCGCCTGCGCGCGACCGCGGACAGCGTCGGACGCGATATCCCGCGCATGTGACGGCCACCGCGCCGGCAGCAGCACGTGGATCTGCAGTTGCGGTCCGGCCTGGTGGGGCGCCGCGCGCACCGAGCGCGAGTGGGCGTACACGTACCCCGGCAGCGCGCTCGCGTCGGCCGGTGTCTCGTCGTCGGGCAGGGCCTGCGCGGCGACGTCGGCGAGCAGCAACGCATCGAGCACCGGTTCGAGCAGGGCCCAGGCGCGCGCGATCTCCTCGTCCCAGCCCCCGAGGTCTTCGGCGCCGGCGTCGTGCAACGCGGCAGTGGCTGCATCGACGTCGAGGCCGTCGACGGGCGCGGCGAACACCGGCAGGCCGTACCGGTCGCGCAGGCTGGGGTGCAGCCCGGGCCGCGGGGCGGTGCGCAGCTGCGCGATGGCGTCGTCCGCATCCACGCCGGCGCGGCACGAAAGCGCATGGGCGAGCAGCGGCAACGCCCGGGGCGGCGCGTCCAGCCCGTCAGTGGCGGCCACCGCGTCCACACCCGCCGGCGCGATCTCCGCGGCGCGCACGCTTCGGCCCCGCAGGCCCGAGCGCAGCAGGTGGGCGCCCGCGATCAGCCCCATCGGCAGCGCGACCAGCCACAGCAGCAGGTCACGCGCGCCCGGGTCGGTGCGGTTGACCTGCCAGACGAAAATGACGGTCGCCCAGACCAGCCCGGTCAGCAGCAGCGCCGCCAGCAGCCACTTCCACCACGGCGAGGGACGGTCTGCGGCGGCGAGGTCGACGCCGGGATTCGCGGTTTGCACGGCGGACATGTCAGCGCCCGGGTGCAGCGGACGCGGCAGGTGCGGGCGCCGGACACGCCGTGCCTGCAGGCGCCCACAGGGACGACAGCGCCTCGCGCGGCGGCCGGACGACACGGGTGCAATGCATCGTCATTGCCCTGGGCTCAGCCGCCGACCACGGCGTGGACCTGCTGCCCGGCGATCAGCGACGCGCCGCAGGCGGTCTTGTCGCCATCGCGGGCCACGGGCTGGCCGTCGACGATCAGCGTGGCGTCGCCGCTGGCGATCGGGAACACGCCCTTGCACTGCGGGCAGGTCACCTGGTCACCCTGGCGTGCGATCGGCTTGCCGTCGATATCGGACGCAGGCGCGCCCGTGACCACGACGCCGCCATGGTCGGTCTTGTCCCCGAGGACGATGATGGGCTTGGACATCCGACGTGCTCCATGTCGGCCGGTGAGACCGGCTGCCGCGTTCCGTGCGCGTGGCGTGACGATAGCAAGACTTCCGCGGTTTTATCAGCCCGCTCGAGCCATGCGGATCGAAGCCCGGCACGCGGCCTTCGATTCGAGGTGGACGTAATCCTTCAGGCTGCGCCAGTTGCCGCCCCATTCCAGACCGGCCTCCTGGGCCAGACGCCCGTACAGGAAGTAGGCGTCGCGGGTCCACGGGTCGGCCATGTCCCACTGCAGCTTGCCGTTGCGCAGCGGGGCGCTGTCGACGGCGAGCCCGTACTGGTGACAGCTCATGCCCGCGCCGGCGCGCGTGGCCTTGCCGCCCCTCGCCAACTCCGCCTGACGCTCGGGGCTGCGATATCCCTCGACGAGCGCCATCTCGATCCCGTACTGGTCCTGCATGATCCGGTACACCGCGAGCACGCGCTGCTGGAAGGCGGGGTCGATGCGACCCCAACGGCGGTCGGCGGTGACGATCCGCTCGGGCGCCACGGCGGTCGGGGCCATCTGCGTCAGCGCGGCCTCCGCCGCGATGAACACTTCAGGCGGAAGCTCGGGCGGCGGGACCAGTCGCTCGCCGCGCAGCAGCGCGAGCACCTGCGAATCGCCGGTGTCGACCGCCGCGTCGTCGAACGAGTCCAGTTGCGGGCGCTCACGCAGCTGCAGCACGAGCAACGGCGGCAACGCGAGGATGAGCACCGTTGCCGCGATCGCCACGCGGTGCCGCCCCAGCCAAGCCTGGACCCCGCCGACCCGGGCGCGCACATCCTCGGCAGTGCGGCCACCGCGCGTCCTCGCGCGCTCGCGCTGCGCTGCGGCCGCCGCCGAGCCCCGCCGGAACAGGCGCCCGAGCGCACGCGCGCAGGCCTCGCGCGCGCTTGGAAACAGCAGCAGCCACGCGCAGATGCAGACCAGGACGAACGACACCGCAACCAGCAAGACAAACACGAGCGCGGCCCATCCCTGGATCGACTGAAGCGCGACCGGCTTGGTCGCATTGACGGTGTCTTAACGACAGCTAGAATGCCGAACCGCCATGGTCCGGCCCAGCCGGATCGGAAAAAGGAATTTCCGTGGATCGGCATGAGGCCAAGTCGACTCGCCCCAGTCTGCTGTCGGGTACCGGCGCGACGCCGGCCTCGCCCCCCGCGAGCGGGCGAATCTTAGCAAACATGGAGAACCGCCCGGAGCCGCGCGTGGCCCCCGTGCGGCCCAGACGCGTGCCCATCGGCATCGTTACTGCGCTCGCGGCGGCGGTGCTTGCCGGAGGCCTCTACGGCCTCACGCGCGGACCCGAATCCGCCGCCCCCGGGCCCGTTGTTACGAGCGCCGCCGAGGCGGACGCGCGTGCCGAAACCGTGCCGGCACCGGCCGCCGCGGCAACGATCGTCGACGCGCCCGACGACGGCCCGACGCCGTTCGAAGCCACCGAAGCCGCGGCGGCGGCAGCGCCGGCCGTCGTCCCGGTCGTGGCGCCCTCGCCGTTCGCAAACCCGCCCGCCGCACCGGCGCCGCGCGAACGTGCGCCCGCGCCCGCACAGACACCGCGTCCGCGGCGTGCCACTCCGCCGCCGGAGGCGCAATCCGCGAACGGCAAGAGCGATCTTTTCGCAACGCTGCTGCACAACATCGAGCAGGCCCCGCCCGCGGCGAGCGTCGGTCACCGGCCGACGCCGATGGACGAGCTGGTCCAACAGATTCGTCGGGAGAACGGCCAGGCGCAGGCGCGCGCGCCGCAGGACGTACAGGCGATGCTGCGCGCGTGCCCGAAGGCGAACACCGCACGGGGCGTGCAATGCCGGCAGAAGATCTGCACCCGCTTCGCCGGCACCGATCCGGCCTGCCCCGCGCCGCAGTAAACCCCGAGCGGGGCGGCGCTGCGGTCGACCGCGGCCAAATCGCAGGCAATAAAAAGCCCCGCAGGCAGGGGGGGCCGGCGGGGCTCGGGAGCTGGGCCTGGGGAGGGGCCTTCGCTCCGGATCTGCTCCAGGGGAGGGGAGAAGATCAGCGACAGACGTTGCATCTGTCGGGGGCTATAAGAGCATCGGGAACATGCACGCCACGTGAAGGTTTGCGTTAAGAAGCCGTTGAATTCAGAAACAATTCATCCCGACAAATCGGGTCGAGTTCGCCACCCGATCCGGTGCTAGTGGGACGGCCCGCTCAGTGCGCTTCGTCCCAGTTTGCCCCGACGCCGCTTTCGACTTCCAGAGGCACTTGGAGCTCGGCCGCCCCTGCCATGCGCGAAGTGACCGCGTCGATGACGGTCGGCACGAACGCCTCGTCGACCTCGAACACGAGTTCGTCGTGCACCTGCAGGATCATCAGGGCGCGCTGTGCATGGTCGGCGAGCCAGGCATCGACCGCGACCATCGCGCGTTTGATGATGTCCGCCGCCGTGCCCTGCATCGGCGCGTTGATCGCCGCCCGCTCGGCGCCGGCGCGCAGGCCCTGGCTGCGGGCCTGGATGTTCTCCAGATAAAGCCGGCGGCCGAACACCGTCTCGACATAACCCTGCTCGCGCGCCTGCTGGCGCGTGCGCTCCATGTAATCGCGCACGCCCGGATAGCGCGCGAAGTACAGCGCGATGTAGTCCTGCGCCTCGCCGCGGTTGATGCCGAGCCGCGCGGCAAGCCCGTGCGCGCTCATGCCGTACATGAGCCCGAAGTTGATCGCCTTCGCCGCGCGCCGCTCGCCCGACTCGACCTGATCGACCGACTTGCCGAACACCTCGGCCGCGGTCGCCGTGTGCACATCGAGGCCCGACGTGAACGCGCGCAGCAACGCGGGGTCTTCGGAGAGGTGCGCCATGATGCGCAGCTCGATCTGCGAGTAGTCGCAAGCGACGATCTTGCGCCCATGCGGCGCGACAAACGCGGTGCGGATGCGGCGGCCGTCCTCGGTGCGGATCGGGATGTTCTGCAGGTTCGGATCGGACGAGGCGAGTCGTCCTGTCGCGGCGCCGGCCTGGTGGTAGCTCGTGTGCACGCGGCCGGTGTCGGGGTTGATCATCTCCGGCAGCTTGTCCGTGTAGGTGCTGCGCAGCTTCGCGAGGCCGCGATAGTCGAGGATCACCCGCGGCAGCTCGTGGCGGTCGGCGATCGCTTCGAGCGCCTCTTCGTTCGCGCTCGGCTGGCCTGTGGGCGTCTTGACCAGCGTCGGCAGCTGCAACTCATCGTAGAGCAGCGCGCAGACCTGCTTGGGCGAATCGAGGTTGAACGTGCGGCCCGCAAGCTCGGTCGCGCGCTGCTGCAGTTCGAGCATGCGCCGACCCAGGTCGTTCGATTGGCGACGCAGTTCGTCGGCGTCGACGCGCACGCCGTTCGCCTCGATGCGCTCGAGCACGGGCACGAGCGGCACCTCGATCTCGCGGTACACGCGCTCCAGCGCGGGCTCGGCTTTGAGTTTCTTCGCAAGCACGCGGTGCAGGCGCAGCGTGACGTCCGCATCCTCGGCCGCGTAGCGCGTCGCGTCGTCGAGCGCGACCTGCGAGAACGAAATCTGCTTCGCGCCCTTGCCCGCCACGTCGGTGAACTTGACCGTCTCGTAGCCGAGGTAACGCTTGGCGAGCGAGTCCATGTCGTGGCGCGTCGCGGTCGCATTGAGCACAAAGCTCTCGAGCATCGTGTCGTCCGCGTAGCCGCGCACGTCAACGCCGTGGCGGCGCAGCACGTGCAGGTCGTATTTGCCGTGCTGACCGACCTTGCGCTTGCCGGCGTCCTCGAGCAGCGGGCGCAGCGCGTCGAGCACGTCGGCGCGATCGAGCTGCGCGGGCGCGCCGGGGTAGTCGTGTGCGAGCGGGATGTAGCAGGCCTGCCCCGGCTCGACGCACAGGCTTAGGCCGACGAGGTTCGCGCGCAGCGCATCGAGCGCGTCGGTCTCGGTGTCGAATGCGAACGCGTCGGCCGCCTGTAACTTGGCGATCCACACCTCGAGCTGCTCGCGCGTGAGCACACATTCGTACTCGCCGGGCGCTGCGAGCGCGGGGTCGACCGCTTCGACCGCCGGGCCCGTGCGCGCATACCCGGCGGCGGTGTTGCGCACGCTTTCGAGCGTATCGGCCGCGCCGCCGTCGAGCTCGCGCAGGGCCTGCTTGAAGCCGTAGCGTGCATACAGCGTGCGCAGCGCATCGGCGTCTCGCTCGCGCAGCACGAGCTCGGTCGGGCCGCGCTCGAGTTCAACGTCGGTGCGGATCGTCGCGAGCTCGCGGTTGAGCGGCAGGCGCTCGAGCACCGCGCGCAGGTTCTCGCCGATCTTGCCCTTGATGCCATCGGCGTTCGCGATCACGCCGTCAAGCGTGCCGTGCTCGGCGAGCCATTTCGCAGCGGTTTTCGGGCCGCATTTATCGACGCCCGGAATGTTGTCGACGCTGTCGCCGACGAGCGCCAGGTAGTCGACGATCTGGTCGGGCCGCACGCCGAACTTGTCGACCACGCGCGCGATGCAGTCCATGCGCGAGCCGGTCATCGTGTTGACGAGCGCGATGCCGCAGCCCTCGGGCGTGGGGTCGCGCACGAGCTGGGCGAAGTCCTTGTCGCCGGTGGAGATCGTGACGTCGATGCCGGCGTCGGCGGCCTGCAGCGCGAGCGTGCCGATCACGTCGTCGGCCTCGACACCGGGCACGCGCAGGATGTCGATGCCGAGTGCACTGACGATCTCGCACATCGGCTGCACCTGCGCCCGCAGGTCGTCGGGCATCGGCGGGCGGTTCGCCTTGTACTGCGCGTCGAGCGCTTCACGGAACGTGGGGCCGCTCGCGTCGACGACGTAGGCCACGTAATCGGGCCGTTCGGCGAGCGTGGAGCGCAGCATGTTGACCACGCCGAACAGCGCGCCGGTGGGCTCGCCGTGCTCGTTCGTGAGCGGCGGCAGCGCATGGAACGCGCGGTAGAGGTAGCTGGAACCGTCGATCAGCACGAGTCGTTTCATGCGTCGATTCTACGCGGCGCCCTGCATCGGCCCGTGCGCGGACGCTTCACCGCGCGCGGCCGTATGCTGGAGGCCCGACCCGGAGCCCGACCCATGCGCGCTGCCGCCCTTGCCCTGACTGCCATGCTGCTGAGCGCCTGCGCCAGCCTGCCCGGTCCGGCCGACGACCCGACCGCCGCTCTGCAGGGCGCACAGGTCACGACCCGCACCGAAGCCGGCGGCGATGTCGTCGACGAATACCGCGTGGCGGGGCAGTTGCGCGTGGTCCGCGTTACGCCGAAACGCGGGGTGACCTACTACCTTATCGACAGCGACGGCGACGGCCGCGTCGACGACACGCGCGGCGACAACGAGGGCATTTCGCCCGTGTATTACAAGCTGTTCGAGTGGTGACCGCAGATCGGGCGAAGACGCGCCGGCGCTAGCCGCTGCAGGCGCGCAGGCCGAAGTTGAGCAGCACGGTCAGCACAATCGACGCGACGATGCTGATCAGGCAACCGGACGTTCGGATTTTGACGGGCATGGCGACTCTCGCGAAGGCGGGCGCCCGTTGTTCCAAACCGCGCGTCACCCGGCGGTGACGACGCGGGCGACGACGCGCCTCAGGCCGGCTGCAGGTTCGCGAACGCGACGACGAGCCACTTGCTGCCGGCGTCGTCGAAGTTGACCTGCACCCGTGCGTGCGCGCCGGTGCCTTCGTAGTCGATCACGGTGCCGGCGCCGAAGCTCGGGTGGCGCACGGCCGCGCCGAGCGGCAGCGCGGGCGCCTCGAGTTCGGCGTGGCCCCAGTCGCGGCGGGGGCGCGGAGAAAACGCGGGTCGTGAGACCTGCACCTTCGGCCGCACCTCGTGCAGCAGCCCGGCCGGGATCTCGCGCAAAAAGCGCGACGGCATGCCGTACATGTCGCTGCCGTGGATGCGGCGCGCCTCGGCGTAGGTGATCACGAGCTTCTGGCGCGCGCGAGTAATGCCGACGTACGCGAGACGCCGCTCTTCTTCGAGCCGGCCGGCCTCCTCGTTCGATTTCGAATTCGGGAACAGGCCTTCCTCGAGCCCGACCAGGAACACGAGCGGGAATTCGAGGCCCTTCGCGCTGTGCAGCGTCATGAGCTGCACGCCGTCCTCGTCGGCGCGCGCCTGGCCCTCGCCGGCCTCGAGCGAGGCGTAGCTGAGGAACGCCACGAGCTCGGGCATCGCCGCGGCTTCGTCCTCGTCGTCGCTGCGCACGAAGCGCGATGCGACGGAAACGAGTTCGTCGAGGTTGTCCGTGCGCGAATCGAGTTGGCCGCGCGATTCGTTCGCGTAGTGCTCGCGCAGGCCGGAGCGCGCGAGCACGTGGTCAATCTTTTCCGGCAGCGGCATGTCGGCGACCTCGGTTTCGAGGCCGTCGATGAGGTGCACGAAGCCGGCGATCGCGTTGCGCGCGCGCGCGGCGAGCACGGTGCCGCCGGTCAGCGCCTGCGCGGCCTGCCACAGCGGTACGCCCAGGCCCCGGGCGAGGCGTCGCACCTCGTCAAGCGTGCGCTCGCCGATGCCACGCGCGGGCGTGTTGACCGCGCGTTCGAACGCGGCGTCATCGGCGCGATTCGAGACCAGGCGCAGGTAGGCGAGCGTGTCCTTGATCTCGGCGCGTTCGAAGAAGCGCAGCCCGCCGTACACGCGGTACGGCAGCTGCTCGCCGATCAGCGCCTCTTCGAACGCGCGCGACTGTGCGTTGGATCGATAGAGGATTGCGACCTCGCTGTAGCTGCCGCCGTCGCGCACCCACTGACGCAACCGCTCGACGACGAAGCGCGCCTCGTCGATCTCGTTGTACGCGCTGTACAGGTCGATCGGCTCGCCGGTGCCGCTGTCGGTCCACAGCTTCTTGCCGAGGCGGTCGGGGTTGTGCGCGATGACCGCGTTCGCGGCCTCGAGGATGTTCGCGCTCGAGCGGTAGTTCTGTTCGAGGCGCAGCGTCTTCGCGTCGGGGTAATCGCGCAGGAAGCGCTGCACGTTCTCGACCTTCGCGCCGCGCCAGCCGTAGATCGCCTGGTCGTCGTCGCCGACCACGAACACGCGGCCGGAGTCGCCTGCGAGCACGCGGATGAACGCGTACTGGATCGCGTTGGTGTCCTGAAACTCGTCGACGAGGATTTCGCCGAAGCGGTGGCGGTAATGCGCGAGCAGCGCGGGGTTGTCGCGCAGCAGCTCGTGCGCGCGCAGCAGCAGCTCGGCGAAATCGACGAGTCCGGCGCGATCGCAGCGCTCCTGGTACGCCGCGTAGGCGCGGCGCATCGTGTCGGCCCACTCGTCCTGCCCGCCCTGCAGGTGCTGCGGGCGACGGCCTTCGTCCTTCTGCGCGTTGATCCACCACGCGAGCTGGCGAGGCGGGAAACGCGTGTCGTCGAGCTCGAGCTGCTGGACGACGCGCTTGCACAGGCGCTGCTGGTCGTCCGAATCGAGCACCTGGAAGCCTTCGGGCAGCTTTGCTTCCTGCCAGTGCAGGCGCAGCAGCCGGTGCGCGAGGCCATGGAACGTGCCGATCCACATCCCCCGCGCGCCGCGCGGCAGCTGGGCATCGACGCGGTGGCGCATCTCGCCGGCCGCCTTGTTGGTGAAAGTCACCGCGAGAATGCCGTGCACGGGCACGCCCTGCACCTCGTGCAGCCAGGCGATGCGGTGGGTGAGCACGCGGGTCTTGCCGGAACCGGCGCCGGCGAGGACGAGGTAATGGCCGGGCGGTGCGGACACGGCCTCGCGCTGCGCCGGGTTCAGCGCGTCGAGCAGGTGGGAGACATCCATCGGCCCAGTTTAACCGGCCGCGGCCGCGCGTCCTCGGCGGAGCAGCGGCAGCAAGGCCTCGAACGGCTGCGGCCGGGCGAGCAGGTAGCCCTGCAGCTCGTCGCAGCCGCGCGCGCGCAGCCAGCTCGCCTGCTGTTCGGTCTCCACGCCTTCTGCGACGGTGTAGATGTCGAGCGAGTGCGCGAGGCCGATGATCGACTGGCAGATCGCCGCATCGTCGTCGTCGACACCCAGATCCTGCACGAACGAGCGGTCAATCTTGAGCCGCTCGATGGGAAAACGCTTGAGGTAGGCCAGGCTCGAGTAGCCGGTGCCGAAGTCGTCGACTGAAAAGCCGACACCGAGCGCGGCGAGCCGCTGCATGAGCTCGATCGCGCGCTCCGGGCTGTCCATGATCACGCTCTCGGTGAGTTCGAGCTCGAGCGTGCCGCGCGGCAGCGCGAACTCGCGCACGACCGCCTCGACGTCGACGTACAGCTCTTCGGTGAACTGCGCGGCGGAGACGTTGACTGCGAGCCGCACGTCGCCACAGCCGGCCTCGACGAGCCGCGCGTGGTGGCGCGCGGCCTCGCGCAGGATGCGGCGGCCGAGCTCGACGATGAGCCCGCTCTCCTCGCAGACGCCGATGAACTCGCCCGGCATCAGCAGCCCGCGCGTCGGGTGCTGCCAGCGCACCAGCGCCTCGAGCGCGACCGCACGGCCGGCCGGCGAGAACAGCGGTTGGAACGCGAGCACGAACTCGCCGCGCACGAGTGCATCGCGCAGCTGGGTGATCAGCTGCAGGCGCTGCGTCACGCTCGCGTCGAATTCCTCGCGGAACGGCATCGCGCGGTTCCGGCCGTGGCGCTTGGCCTGGTACATCGCGAGGTCGGCGTGGCGCAGCAGCGTCTCGGGGTCGTCGCCGTCGTCGGGGTAGCGGCAGTAGCCGATGCTGGCCGTGAGCGTGTGGGTCACGCCGCCCACGTGCATCGGCCGCGCGAGCGTCGCGGCGATGCGGCGGATCACGTCGAGCGGCGAGGCGTCGGCCGACTGCTCGGTGAGCACGGCGACGAACTCGTCGCCGCCGAAGCGGCTCACGGTGTCGGTGTCGCGCACCGCGGCCTGCAACCGCTCCGCGACTTCGACGAGCGCGGCGTCGCCGGTGCCGTGGCCGAGGCTGTCGTTGACGAGCTTGAAGTCGTCGAGGTCGATGAACACCACCGTGGTGCCGCGCCCGTAGCGCTGCGAGGCGAGGATCGCCTGCTTGAGGCGGTCCTCGAGCAGCATGCGGTTCGGCAGGCCAGTGAGTTCATCGTGCGTCGCGCGATGCGCGAGGCGCTCCTCGTAGCGCTGGCGCTCGCTGACGTCGTTGAGCACGCCCACGTAGTGCGTGAGCGTGCCGCGCTCGTCGCGCACCGGCGCGATCTGCAGGTCGTTCCAGAACAGCGAGCCGTCCTTGCGCAGGTTGCGCAGGAGCACTCGGGCCTCGCGGGCCTCGACGAGCGCCTGGCGCAGTGCGTCGAGGCCCGGCTGCTCGCGGTCGTCGCCCTGCAGGAAGCGGCAGTTGCGCCCGAGCACCTCGGCGGCGGCGTAACCGGTGATCGCTTCGGCCGCGCGATTCATGTAGACGATCGGCAGATCGGACTCGCGAGCGTCGGCGATCATGATGCCGTTGTGCGCGGATTCCACCGCGCGTCGCAGCAGCCGCATCTCGCCCTCGGCCTCGCGCTGCGCCGTCACGTCGATGAGGCCGCCGACCATGCGCGTCGCCCGGCCGTCGGCGCCCCGCAGGAACAGCCCGCGCTCGACGATCCGCGCGTACCGGCCGTCGGCGCGGCGCAGCCGGTATTCGGCATTCCACTCGCTCGCATCCGGGTCGGCGAGCGCGGGCCAGAGGCTGGCGCTGACGCACGCGTGGTCGTCGGGGTGCAGCAGCCGCTCCCAGCCCTCGATCGTCGGCGGCATCGTCTCGGGCGTATAGCCGAACTGCGCGTAGAACGAGTCGCCCCACCAGATCGCGCCGCGCTCGATGTCGTAGTCGTAGACCGCATCGCTTGTTGCGCGCGCCACAAGTTGGAAACGCTGCTCGGTGCGCTCACGCTCGGTCACGTCCTGCGCGGCGACGAGGCGCGCGGGTCGGCCGTCGAACTCGATGTCGTACGGATAGATCGCCGTGCGCACCCGACGGCCGTCGGCGCACAGATGGGTCCACGCGCGGCCTTGCGGGCGCTGCGTTCCGGGCTGGATCACCGCGCGGAAAACCGCGTCGTGCTCCTCGGGCGGGTGAATGAATTCAAGCGTGTTCGCGAGCAATGTGTCGCGGTCGTAGCCGAAGTGCCGCAGCATCGCGTCGTTGACGGCCAGGAAAAGGCGGGTCTGGCGGTCGAACACCCACATCGGCAGCGGGTTGTGCTCGAACAAGAACCGGTACTGCGCTTCGGCGCGCGCGAGCTGCTCGCGCGCGTCGGCAAGGTCGGTGACGTCCTTCATGACGCCGAACACGATGCGCTCGCCGCGATCACGCTGCACTTCGCCGCACGAGAGCATGTGGCGCACGCTGCCGTCGGGGCGCACGACGCGCAGTTCGTGCTCGGTCGGCGGGCCGCCGGCGAGTAGTGCCTCGGTCGAGCTCTGGGCGAGCGCCGCGTCGCCGGGGTGGATCGCGCCGAACGCGCGCTCGATCGTGATGCCCTGGCCCGGGTCGAGGCCGTACAGGCGGTAGCAGTTGTCCGACCACCACAGCGCGCCGGTGTCGGGGTTCCATGCGTAGTCGCCGATGCCCGCGATCCGCTCGGCGCGGCGCAGGCGCTCGTTCGTGGCCTTGAGTTCGCCGATCTCGCGTGCGAACTGCGCTTCGCGCGTCCGCGCCCTCGCCTGCGCACGTCGATGCATGAGTGCGCCGCCGGCCGCCACGCCCAGGGCAGCCGCGATCGCGCACGCGAGCAGGCTCAGCGGCTCCATGCCCGCCCGGCGTACGCGAGTTTTCGATCCGCAGCGCTCACCGCATCACCCCTTTGCGATTGAACGAGACTGTAGCCGAGGTCGCGCGATCGGCGTTGTGATCGCAGTCCGCCGACTTGAGGGCGGCATGTGGCGCGTTGCGACGGGCGCGCGTGCGTCAATGGCGGCGCAGCGTCGGCAGCAGCGCATCGAGCGGCTGCGGCCGCCCCCACAGATACCCCTGCAGCTCATCGCAGCCCCGGTCGCGCAGCCATGCGCGCTGCGCCTCGGTCTCGACGCCTTCGGCGACCGTGCCCAGATCGAGCGCATGCGCGAGGCTGATGATCGACTGGCAGATCGCCGCATCGCTCGCGTCGGCATCGAGGTCCTGCACGAACGACCGGTCGATCTTGAGGCGCTTGATCGGGAAACGTTTGAGGTACGCCAAGCTTGAATAGCCGGTGCCGAAGTCGTCGACCGAGAACGTGATGCCGAGTTCGACGAGCCCGCGCATCAGCTCGATCGCGTGTCCGGGGCGATCCATGAGAACGCTCTCGGTGAGTTCGAGCTCGAGGGCGCCCGGCGGCAAAGGCTGGCCGTCGAGCGCGTCGAGCACGTCGCGATGCAGGTCGTCGGTGAACTGCGCGGCGGAAACGTTGACTGCGATGCGTACGTCGGCGCGACCGGCCTCCACAAGGCGCCGTCGTTCGCGCAGCGCTTCGCGCAGCACGTAACGCCCGAGATCGACGATGAGCCCGCTCTCCTCGCACACCGGAATGAAATGCGCCGGCTCGAGCAGTCCGCGCAGCGGGTGGCGCCAACGCGCGAGCGCTTCGAGGGCCGCCACATGTCCGTCGGGCGTGTACTGCGCCTGGAACGCGAGCTCGAACTCGCCGCGCTCGAGCCCGGCGCGCACCTCGCTGATGAGCTGGAGGCGGCGCGAAACGGTGGTGTCGAACTCAGCCCGGTACGCCACCGCGCGGTTGCGTCCGCGACGCTTGGCTTCGTACATCGCCTGGTCGGCGTGCCGCAACAACGTGTCGGCGTCGGCGCCGTCATTGGGCGCGCTGCAGTAGCCGATGCTGGCCGTGAGCAGGTGGCGCACGTCGCCGAGCTGCATCGGCGGCGACAGGGCCTTCGCGAGGCGCGCGACGAGATCGCGCGGACGCTCACCCGGATCTTCGATCGGCAGCACGGCGACGAACTCGTCGCCGCCGAACCGGCTCACGGTGTCCATGTCGCGCACGGCCGCCTGCAGCCGGCACGCGACCTCGCGCAGCAGCAGGTCGCCGGTGCCGTGACCGAGGCTGTCGTTGACGAGCTTGAAATCGTCGAGGTCGATGAAGACCACGATCACCCGCGTGCCGCTGCGCTCGGCGGCGCGCACGGCCTGCTGCAGGCGGTCTTCGAGCAGGATGCGGTTCGGCAGCCCGGTGAGCTCGTCGTGCGTGGCGCGGTGCGCGAGCCGGTCCTCGAATTGTTGCCGGTCGGTGACGTCGTTGAGGACGCCGACGAAATGGGTCAGCTCGCCTCGCGTGCCGCGCACCGGCGAGATGTACATCTCGTTCCAGAACAACGTGCCGTCCTTGCGGTAGTTGCGCAGCAATGCGCGCACTTCGTGACCGTGGCGCAGCGCCTGGCGGATCGACTCGATCCCGGGCTGCTCGCGGTCGCCGCCCTGGAGCACGCGTGCGTTCCGGCCGGTCAGTTCCTCGGCGCGGTAGCCGGTCATGCGCTCGAACGCGGGGTTCGCGTAGACGATCGGATGAGTGGGGTCGTGCGCGTCGGTGAGGAGGATGCCGTTGTCGGCAGCCTCGACTGCGCGTTCGAGCAGGCGCAGGCGCGCCTCATGGCGGCGGGCGTCGGTGATGTCGAGCATGCCGCCGACCATGCGGGTCGCGCGGCCGCGCTCGTCTCGCTGGATCAGGCCGCGCGTGGACACGCGCACGTATTCGCCGCGTCCGTGCAGGAAGCGGTACTCGGCATGCCATTCCTCATCGCCATCCTCGACCGCGCGCTCGAAGCTGTCGACGACGCGATCGACGTCGTCGGGGTGCACGAGCCGCGTCCACGCGGAGCGGCTCATCCGCAGCTCTTCGGGCGAGTAGCCGAAGAGGGCATACAGCGAATCGCTCCACCACAGCCGGCCACGACGCACGTCGAGGTCGAACACGGCGTCACTCGTCGCGCGTGCGATGAGGCGGAAGCGCTCCTCGCTGCGCTCGCGCTCGGTCACGTCCTGCGCGGCGACGAGGCGTGCAGCGCGCCCCTCGACCTCGATGTCGTGCGCGTAGATCGCCATGCGCCGCACCGCGCCGTCGTGGCGGCGGTACGCCCACACGGCGCCCTGCGGGCGTTGCGCGCTCGGCATGCGGATCGCTTCGCGCAGGGCATCGGCGTCCTCGGGCGCGCGGATCAGGTCGAGCGAGGCACCTTCCAGTGCGTCGCGCTCGTAGCCGAAGTGCTCGAGCGCGGCGTCGTTGACCGCAATGAACGCCTGCCGGTCGCGGTCGACGACCCACATCGGCACCGGGTTGTGCTCGAACAGGAAACGGTAGTGCGACTGCGCTTCGATCACCCGCTCGCGCGCGTCCTCGAGTTCGGTGACGTCTTTCATCACGCCAAAGACGCGTCGCTCGCCTTCTTCGAGGTACAGCTCGCCCGAGGACAGCATGTAACGCACCGCGCCGTCGGGACGCACGATGCGCAGCGCGGTTTCGGTGGGCACCCCGCCTTCGAGCACGGCCTCAGTCACGCGCGCGGCGAGCGCGGCGTCGTCGGGATGGATCATCGCGAACGCACGATCGATCGACACCTCCTCGGCGGCGTCGATGCCATACAGGCGATAGCAGTTGTCCGACCACCACAGCGTGCCGCGGTCGACGTTCCACACGTATTGGCCGATGCCGGCGAGACGCTCGGCGCGGACAAGGCGGTCGTGTTGGCCCTGCAGCGCGGCGTGGCGGCGTGCGAGCGAGTCCGACCCCGAGCGCGAGCGGTGCGCGCCCAGGTGGTAGGCCGCGATCGCGAGCGCGACCGTCGGCAACAGCGCGGCGATCGTCCCGTCCGGGCGTCGCATGCGGGCCTTCCGTGGTGGGCCTGGTTCCGATCCTCGGCAGCGGCCTGTCACGGCAACGTGTTGCCCGCACGCCCGCGCTTACACTCGAGTGCTCGCCGTCGTGAGCCCGCCGATGACCCGCACCGCCCTCGCCCTCGCCGCCCTGCTCGCCTGCATGCCTACGCTCACCGCCTCCGCCGCCCCGCCCGACGCTCCCCAGCGCCTCACGCTCGAGGCCATTGCAGGTGACGTTTCGCTGTCGGGCCCGAGCCTGCTCAAGCCGAAGGTGTCCCCCGACGGGCGTTACGTGACGTTCCTGCGCGGCAAGCCCGACGACAAGAACCGGCTCGATCTGTGGGCCTACGAGGTCGCTACCGGCAAGACGCTGCGCCTCGTCGACGCCGACGACGTGCTGCCAGGCAAGGAAGAGCTCAGCGACGAGGAAAAGGCACGCCGCGAGCGCCAGCGCATCGCATCACTGAGTGGCATCGTGGACTACCAGTGGGCGCCGGATGGGAAATCACTGCTGTTCCCGCTTGGCGGCGAGCTCTACCTTGTCGACCTTGTGAAGTCCGGCAAGGACGCGGTGCGCAAGCTCACCCGCGGCGAAGGCTTTGCGACCGACCCCAAGCTCTCGCCGCGCGGGGGCTATGTGAGTTTCATCCGCGACCGCAACCTGTGGGTGATCGACCTCGCCTCCGGCAAGTCGATCCAACTCACGACCGACGGCAGCACGGTGATCGGCAACGGCGTGGCCGAGTTCGTCGCCGACGAGGAAATGGACCGCCACACCGGCTACTGGTGGGCGCCCGACGATTCGGCGATCGCGTTCGCGCGCATCGACGAGTCGAACGTGCCGGTGCAAAAGCGCTACGAGGTCTACCCCGACCGCACCGAAGTCGTCGAACAGCGCTACCCGGCCGCGGGCGATCCGAACGTGGCGATCCAGCTGGGCGTGATTGCGCCAAAGGCCGGCGCGAAGCCGCGCTGGATCGACCTCGGCACCGAGCAGGACATCTACCTGGCGCGCGTGGACTGGCGCGATCCGCAGCGCCTCACGTTCCAGCGCCAATCGCGTGACCAGAAGAAACTCGACCTCATCGAGACCGACCTGCAGACCGGCACGCAGCGGACGCTCGCGACCGAGACCGCGAAGACCTGGGTGCCGCTGCACAGCGACCTGCGCTTTCTCAAGGACGGCCGCCTGCTGTGGCGCAGCGAACGCAGCGGCTATTCGCACCTTGAGGTCATCGAGCCCGACGGCACGCGGCGCGCGCTGACCTCGGGCGAGTGGCCCGTCGATCGCGTGCTCGCGGTCGACGAGACCGCGGGGCAGGTCTACTTCGCGGCCGGTAAGGACTCGCCGCTCGACGTGCAGGTCTACCGCGTGCCGCTCGCGGGCGGCGCGATCGTGCGCCTCTCGAAGGAAGACGGCGTGCACAACGCGAGCTTTGCGAACAACGCGTCGGTTTACGTCGATAACTGGTCGACGCCGACCACGCCGCCGCAGCTCACGCTGCACCGCAACGACGGCACGCGCATCGCCACGCTCGTCGAGAACGACCTCAACGATCCGAAGCACCCGTACGCGCCGTACCGCACCGCGCACCGGCCGATCGAGTACGGCACGCTGGCCGCGGCCGACGGCACGACGGCGCTGCACTACAGCCTCATCAAGCCGCCCGGCTTCGACCCCAAGCGCGAATACCCCGCGGTCGTCTACGTCTACGGCGGGCCTGCCGCGCAGACCGTCACGCGCGCCTGGCCGGGCCGCGGCGATCACTGGTTCAACCAGTACCTTGCGCAGAACGGCTACGTCGTGTTCTCGGTCGACAACCGCGGCACGCCGCGGCGCGGCGCGGCGTTTGGCGGCGCGCTGTACGGCAAGCAGGGCACGGTGGAAGTCGAAGACCAGCGCAAGGGCGTGGAATGGCTGAAGTCGCAGCCGTGGATCGACGGCGAGCGCATCGGGGTGCACGGCTGGTCGAACGGCGGCTACATGACGCTGATGCTGCTCGCGCAGGCGCCGGAGCTGTACGCCTGCGGCGCGGCCGGCGCGCCGGTCAGCGACTGGGCGCTGTACGACACGCACTACACCGAGCGCTACATGAACCTGCCGGCCGCGAATGCCGAGGGCTACAAGACCGCGCGCGTGCTCGAGCACATCGACGGCCTCGTCGGCCCCGAGGCGCCGCGCCTGCTGCTCGTGCACGGCATGGCCGACGACAACGTGCTGTTCGGCAACGCGACTGCGGTGATGAGCGCACTGCAGAAGCGCGGCCAGCCGTTCGAGCTCATGGCGTATCCGGGCGCGAAGCACGGGCTGACCGGCGCGGACCTGCTGCACCGGCTGCGCGTGACCGAGGACTTCTTCGGCCGCTGCCTGACGCCGCAGTCGCGCGACTGACGCAAGCTCGATCCACCCGCGGCGCGCCCCGCGCGCCGTGACCTCCGGCGCATGGCCGCATGGATTTCCGCGGCGATGCTCCGGCCCTCAATGCCCAGGAGCCTCGCCATGCTCAAGCCCCTCGTCCTCGCCGTCTCGCTCGCGCTGCTCACCCCGCACGCCGCACTCGCGCAATCGCAGCCCGCACAGGCCGCAAAGGCCGCGACCGCACCGAAGCCGGCGCCGGCCTGGGTCGAACAGAGCAACGCGCATGCGCAGATCCTGCTGCAGGCGCAGGCGCCGTTCGTGCCCGAGCAGATGTCCTTCTTCGGCGTGCCCGGCTACGACACGCAGGTGTTCGACTTCCGCCCCGGCTACGCGAAGCGCTTCCGCGAGGCGACGCAGCAGGCGCGCACGCAGCTCGCGGCCCGGGCGCAGGCCGAGCGCGACCCGAACGTGCAGCAGGACCTCGCGATCCTGATCCAGGCCGCCGACGACGCGATCGAGTCGAGCGAGGTCAACGAGCGGCTCACCGTGCCGTTCCTCGACGTCGGCCAGACGGTGTTCCAGGGCATCAAGGGCCTGCTCACCGACCAGGTCCCGGCCGAGCGACGCAAGAACGCGGTCGAGCGCCTGCGTCGCTACGCCGGCCTCACACCCGACACGCAGCCGCTCGCCACGCTCGCACGCGAGCGCTATGCGGAGCACGCAGGCGATGCCAAGCGCCTCAAGCCCACGAAGATCGAAGTCGAGCAATCGCTCGCGAACCTGCCGACCTACCTCACGGGCCTCGAGGAGCTGTTTGCGAAGTACGGCCTCGCCGCCGAAGCAAAACCCGCGCTCGATGCGCTCAAGACCCAGCTCGAAGGCTATGCGGACTTCTCACGCGGCACGGTGTTGCCGAACGCGCGCACGACGTATGAGCTGCCCAAGGAGCTTTACGCGCTGCAGCTCAAGAACGTCGGCATCGACGTCGACCCGCTCGTGCTCGTCGACCGCGCCCGCGTGGGCTTCATGGAAACACGCGCGGCAATGCAGCAGCTCGCGCCGCTGGTCGCGAAGGAAAAGGGCCTCAAAGAGTCGGATTACATCGCGGTTATGCGCGCGCTCAAGCGCAAAACGCTGCCGAACGAAAAGCTCGAGGCGCACTACCGCAATGTCGTGATGCCCGCACTCGAGGAGCAGATCCGCGAGCACGACGTCGTGACGCTGCCGCAGCGGCCAATGCAGATGCGCCTGGGCACCGCGGCCGAAAGCGCCGCGCAACCCGCGCCGCATTTCCTGCCCGCGCCGCTGATCGGCAACACCGGCCAGCAGGGCACGTTCGTGCTGCCGCTCGGCAACCCGAACGCGGGCGCGGAAGGCGCGTACGACGACTTCAACTTCCCGGCCGTCGCATGGACACTGAGCGCGCACGAGGGCCGACCGGGCCATGAGCTGCAGTTCACCGCGATGGTCGAGCGCGGCATCTCGCTCGCACGCACGCTCTACGCGTTCAACTCGGTCAACGTCGAGGGCTGGGCGCTGTACGCCGAAGCCGAGATGGTCCCGTACGAGCCGCTCGAGGGGCAGCTGTTCGCGCTGCAGTTCCGGCTGCTGCGTGCCGCGCGCGCGATGCTCGATCCGATGCTCAACCTCGGGCTCATCGACCGCGACACCGCATTCAAGGTGCTCACCGAGCAGGTCGGCCTGTCGAACGCGATGGCGCGCCAGGAGGTCGACCGCTACACCGTGCGCTCGCCGGGCCAGGCCGGCAGCTACTTCTACGGCTACTCGAAGATCCTCGCGCTGCGCGCGGAAACCGAGCTCGCGCTCGGCGATGCGTTTGACCGCCAGGCATTCAACGACTTCCTGCTCGACCAGGGCCTGCTGCCACCGGACCTGCTCGCGCAGGCGGTGCGCGAGCGCTTCATTCCGGAGCAGAAGGCGAAGGCCAAGGGCGCGAGCAAGGGCTGAGCGCGTCAGTTGCAGGGGAGCTCGGCGCCTGCTCCTTGCAGCTGTGTCGCCCGGGCAACCGTCGGAAGTGCCAGACCGTTGCCACAAAGACCCGGAGGGCGCTCGACAGGACGTCGAGCGTTTTTCGAAGGGGTGAGGCGGCGTGGTCTGCGCGGCACCGCCGCGCACGCCGCCGAACGCCCGCGCCGCGGGCCGGACCCGGGACGTCCCTTCGAAAAATCCCGTCAGGCTGCACGATGCAACGAGAGGTTTGTCGGGGAAGGCCGTTTCTTTTGGTTACTTTTCTTTGGGCCAGCAAAGAAAAGTGACCCGACGCAAGGCGGAAGCTCTACAGCGAGATACAAAGCAAAGGGTCAGCTCACGCGCGCGAGCATCCGCTGATGCCCGATCAGGCGCGCCCAGCGCGCGCCCAGATCGCTCAGGCACACATAGGCCGCCTCGCCTGCGAGCCGCGCGACCATGCGCGAATCGAGCTGCAGCTGCGGCTCGGCGGCGCACAGCTCCGCGTCGAAGCCGAGCTGGCGCGCGAACAGCGCACAGCGCGCGAGGTGGTAACGGCTGCTGAGCAGCGTCACGCGGCGGCGCATGCCGTCCACGAACAGCGTCGGCTCGAGCAGCTGACGTGCGTTGCGCAGGTTCTGCAGCGTGTCGCGCGACGCGGCCTCGAGCTGCAGCGGGGCATCGGATGCCACGCCGCGCGCGAACAGGGCAGCGCGTGCGACCTCGGCCTCGGTGAGTTCACCGTGCGCGCCGCCGCCGAGCAGCACGACGTGCGCCGGCGGGCGCTGTTGCCAGAGCGAGACGGCCCGGTCCAGACGCGCCTCGAAGTCCCGGTCGATGAGCCCGCCCGGCGCGTGCTTGCCGAACACCAGCACGCACTCGCCGTGCGCGGGCTCGCACGGCGCGCGCCGCGCGGTACGCCACACGTGGAGCAGGTAGCCGACGTAGACCAGGCCCGCGGTGAGCACGCACGCGGCAAGCGCGACGAGCCCGGCGTGCAGCACGTCGCGGTCGCCAAACAGGTGCAGGCGGTGGCGGGCGCGGGTCGTCATCGAAAGGTCGGGAAGTGGAAATCGGCGCCAGTGTACGGTCGTGACGGATGCGTGAAATGCGGCGGCGGTCACGCAGGCACCGTCGATGCGGGCACGCCGTGCGCGGAACGCGACGCACGTCCCCCCGCGCGAACCGTTCAGCCACGCCGCCCGACTGCGGCAGGCCGGCGCAGACGCGCTGGCTATACTGCCGACCCGTCCGTCTGGAACGCTGCGTGCCCCTGCCGTCGCCCCCGCCCGCGCCTGCGATTGCGCCCTTGTCGGTGCGTGCCTACACCGCGACGACCGCGCTCGGCCGTGGCCGCGAGGCACAGCGCGAGGGCCTGCGCGCGGGCCGCAGCGGCCTGCGTCGCAACGACTTCGGCCCGCCGCACGACGGCGCGCCGCTGCCGTGCTGGATCGGCCGTGTCGACGGACTCGAAGACGTGGCGCTGCCGGCGGACCTCGCCGCATGGGATTGCCGCAACAACCGCCTCGCTTGGCTCGCGCTGCAGTCCGACGGCGTGCTCGACGCGCTGGCCGATGCGGTCGCACGCCACGGCGCCGAGCGCGTCGCGATCATCATCGGCACCTCGACGTCGAGCATCGGCGAGACCGAGGACGCGTACGCGCACCTGGAAGGCGACGGCGATGCGGCCGCGTTCTCCACGCGTATGGCGCGCCCGAACGTGCACACCGTGCATTCGCTCGGCGGCTTCCTGCAGCGCGTGACCGGCGTGCGCGGCCCGTGCGTGACAGTCGCCACGGCGTGCTCGTCGAGCGCAAAGGTGTTCGCGCAGGCCTCGCGCCTGATCGACGCCGGCATCGTCGATGCCGCCCTCGTCGGCGGCGTGGACACCCTGTGCGGCAGCGTGCTGTACGGCTTCAACTCGCTGCAGCTCGTCGCGCCCGAGAGGTGCCAACCGTTCGACGCGAACCGCGTCGGGCTCTCGCTCGGCGAGGCCGGCGGCTTCGCGCTGCTCGAACGCGCGTCTGAAGACGACAGCGCACCGCGGCTTGTCGGCTACGGCGAGTCGAGCGACGCCCACCACATGTCGGCCCCGCACCCCGAAGGCCTCGGCGCGCAGCTCGCGATGCGCGAGGCGTTGATGCGCGCCGGCATCGAGGCGGCCGACGTCGGCTATCTGAACCTGCACGGCACCGCCACGCCCGCGAACGACCGCGTCGAGGCGCTGGCCGTCAATGCGCTGTTTCCGCCGACGCTGCACGCGAGTTCGACGAAAGGCTTCACCGGCCACACGCTCGGCGCGGCCGGCATCGTCGAGTCGGTGATTGCGCTGATCGCGCTGGAGCACGGCGAGCTGCCGGGCACGCTCGGCAGCAGCGAACCGGATCCGGCCTGCGGCCCGCAGATCCGGTTCGACGCCGCGCACGATGGCGCGCTGCGCTACGCGATGAACAACTCGTTTGGCTTTGGCGGCAATAACTGCTCGCTGGTCTTCGCGCGCGCATGAGCCCTGGTCTGTCCCTTGCCGCCGGGCGCGGCGCGAACACCGTGACCGCATGACTGCACTGAGCGCCACTGTCGAAGGCATCGGCTTCTGGACGCGCGGCATGCCCGGCTGGGACGCTGCGCGTGCATTCGTGCAAACCGGCGCGCGCATCGACGACGCGCCGTCGCGCCCGTCACCCCAACTGCTCGCGCCGAACGAGCGTCGCCGCGCGCCCGACACCGTTGCCGTCGCGCTCGACGTCGCGCTCGCGGCCTGCGCGATGGCCGGGCGCGACCCGGCGTCGCTGCCGTCGGTGTTCGCGTCCACGCACGGCGACCTGACGATCACCGATTACATCTGCGCGACGCTCGCGAGCGCGCCAGCAACGGTGTCGCCGATCCGCTTCCACAACTCGGTGCACAACGCCGCGGCCGGGTACTGGACGATCGGCGCCGGCGCGACGCGCGCGAGCACCGCGATCAGCGCGTTCGACGCGAGCTTCGCGCAGGGCCTGCTCGACGCGCTCGCGCAGATTTCAGCCGGCGCCGAGGGGGTGCTGCTGGTCGGATTCGACGGCGCGTCGGCCGGTCCCCTCGCGCAGGTTTCGCAAAGCAGCGGCCTGCTCGGCGGCGCACTGGTGCTCGCGCGCGATGCCAAGCCCGGCGCGCCGCGCCTGCGGGCGACACTCGCCGACGGTGAACCCGACCTTGGCGGCGCGCTTGCTACCGTGGCGTCAGGCAATGCCATGGCCCCGATGTTGCCGTTGTTCGAGACGCTCGCGGGCGCGCGTGCGCAAGCCCGACTCCTGGCCGGTCCCGGTCGGGTGCTGCAAGTGGAGGTGATCGATGTCTGAGTCCGTGCAACCCGCGACCGCGCGCCGCGCACCCGTGCGCCTGGACGCGCGCAACGTCGTGGTGGTCATCCCCGCGCTCAATGAAGAACTGCGCATCCGCGGCGTGGTCGAGGACGCGCTGGCGCATTGCCCGCACGTGATCGTGATCGACGACGGCTCCACCGACGGCACGGTCGCCGCGCTCGAGGGCCTGCCGGTAATCCTGCTGCGCCACGAGCAGCGCCGCGGCAAGGGCGCGAGTCTGCGCGACGGATTTGCCGAGGCGCTGCGTCGCGGATTTGCTGCGGTGCTGACCATGGACGGGGACGGCCAGCACGCCGGCGCCGACCTGCCGCGGCTCATCGACGCCGCGAACCGCTACCCCGACCACATCGCGATCGGCGCGCGCCTGCGCAAGCGCTCGCTGCAGCCAACCTACCGCCGGCTCGCGAACGAGTTCGGCGACTGGGGCATTGCCTGGGGCTGCGGCTACCGCATCGCCGACACCCAGAGCGGCCAACGCCTGTACCCGGCGGCCGTCTGTGCGCTCGACGACGTGCCGGGCGAGGACTTCGTGTTCGAGGCGCAGATCCTGATTTCCGCCGCGCGCCGGCTCGGCATGCGCTGCGTGTCGGTGCCGATCGAATCGCGCTACGCCGGCGAAGGCGTCGCCGAGAAGTTCCGCAAGAGCCATTTCCGCCCACTGCACGACCTGTGGCGCATCACCTCGCACGTGGTGCGGCAGGTGCTGTCGCACGGCGGCCTCATCGGCTTGATCGACGTGTACCGCCGCGTGCGCGCAAGCGCACCGGTCATCCACGACCCGAGCGGCGAGTTCGGCGTGCCCCCGGGCGCGGCCGCGACGGCGCGCTCGTCCTGATCGACACGCCGTGAGCGACGCACCCGTGTCCGGGCCTGCGGCCCTGCCTGCATCGGCCGATGTCGTGCTCCTCGGCGGCGGTCTCGCCGGTCTCACGCTCGCGCTGCAGCTGCGCCAGCAGGACGCTGCGCTGCGCATCGTCGTGATCGAACGCCACCGCCACCCGGTGCGCGAAGCCGCGTTCAAGGTCGGCGAGTCGACGGTCGAGATCGGCGCGCACTACCTCGCCAACGTGCTCGGCCTGCGCGAGCACCTCGACAGCCAGCACATCCGCAAGTTTGGTTTCCGCTTTTTCTTCAGCGACGGCCGCACCGACATCGACGCGTGCACCGAACTCGGCGTGAGCCGCATCCTGCCGACGCCGTCATGGCAGATCGACCGCGGCCGCCTCGAGAACCACCTCGGCGACCTCGCACGCGAGCGCGGCATCGATTTCATCGACGGCGCCGTTGTGCGCGGCGTCGACCTCGGCGAAGGCGACGCGCCGCACGCGGTGCGCTGCGAACGCGACGGCGAAACGCACACCGTGCACGCGCGCTGGCTCGTCGATGCCAGCGGCCGCGCGGGCGTGCTCAAGCGCAAGCTCGGCCTCGCAAAGCCGAATGCGCACGACGCGAACGCTGTGTGGTGGCGCGTCGACGGGCATCTGGATCCGAACGACTGGTCGGACGATGCGCAGTGGCGGGACCGCTGCACGCCGCCTGACCGCTGGCGCTCGACGAACCACCTGTGCGGGCCCGGCTACTGGGTGTGGATGATTCCGCTCTCGTCGGGCGCGCACTCGATCGGCATCGTCTGCGACGCCGCGATGCACCCGCTCGAGACGATGAACTCGCATGCGAAGGCGACCGCGTGGCTGCAGCAACATCAGCCGCGCCTGGCGGACGCGCTCGACGCGTCCGAGCACACCGTGCAGGACTTCATGTTCCTGCGGCATTTCTCCTACGACTGCGCGCAGGTGTTCTCCCGCGAGCGCTGGGCGCTGACCGGCGAGGCCGGGCTTTTCCTGGACCCGTTCTATTCGCCGGGCAGCGACTTCATCGCGCTCAGCAACACCTACATTGCCGACCTCATCGCGCGCGACCGCGCGGGCACGTTGTTCGGCCCGTACACCGCGATGTACGAGCAGCTCTACCGCTCGTTCTACGAAAACACGCTCACGCTCTACCAGGACCAGTACCCGCTGTTCGGCGATGCGCAGGTCATGCCGCTCAAGGTGATCTGGGACTACACGTTCTATTGGGCGCTGCTCGCGCCGCTGTATTGCGGCGGACTGCAGTGCGACCTCGGCGTGCTCGGCCGCGTGCGCGATGCGTTCGTCCGCGGCAGCGAACTCAACCGTGCGATGCAGCCGCTGCTGCGCGCCTGGGGCGAGCGCAACCGGATCGAGGCCATGTCGACGCCCGATGGTCGCCTGCTCGATCAATACCGCCCGGCCTGGTTCCACACTCTCAATGCCGAGCTGCACGAGCCCGCCGATGCGGAGACGTTCGTCGCACGCACTGAGTCAAACCTGCGCCTGATGGCGCGGCTCGCCGCCGAGTTGCGTGCGCAGGCGCGCATTGCGCACCCGGAACTCGACACCGCAGCGCTCGACGCACTGTTGGCGTGCGAAACGGTCGATGTCGACGCGGAACCGCTGTTGTCGCCGATCTGGTACGCGCAGCGCGAGGCGGCGCTCGAGCCTGCCTGATCGCGCCGCGTCGCCCGGAAGCGATGCAACGCCTCCGTCGGAGCGGAGCCGACGTTGCGAGTGCCCTTACGGCTCGATCACGTGAATCGCGATGCCCGCTGCGCGGCGCTGCGCCGTCGGCACGCCCGCGCCAAGCGACACGCCGCCGCTGCGCCCGTATGAGCCGCCGCCGACGCCGAGGCTCACGGGCGGCGCCACGGTGTCGACGCCGAGCAGCAGCACGCCGTTCGCCCCGAGCGCAGCCGCTTCACTGCGCAGCCGCTCGATCGCGGCATTGGTCTGGCCCTGCGTGCCGAAGCCGATCGCGCTCGAGGCGTCGAGCCGCGCGATTTCCTCGTAGCGCTTCGGCGCCACCTGATAGACCTGCACCTGCGACGCGGTGATCGCCGGGCGCGCGCTGCCCAGCATGACTTTGTGGGTGCTCGCGCAGGCGGCCAGCATTAGCGCGCACGCGGCGGCGAGGGCAAGGGGTCGAAACGGATTCATGGGCGTGGCTCCTGCAATCACATCCGACGCTAGCCACGGGCGCGGCAACGCGGCGTGCACGCAAGGCCGCGAAGCCGAGCCGCAGGTGAACGCGTTCGCATTGACCGCCCGAGCCGCCCCCTTGCACGATGCGGGCTCGACCGTGGAGAGCCGCGCATGGACCGCCGCCGTTTCCTCGCCGCGAGCGCGGCCGCCACAAGCGCGCCGTGGCTTGGCGGTGCACCGCTCCCGGTCGCGCACGCCGCGCCCGCACACGCGCCGAGCAGCGCATCGACACGCGTCGATTTCACGACCGACGGGCTCGCGCTCGATCCGCGCGAATACGCCGCGGTGTTGCACGAGATGTCGATCGAAGCGCCGCTCGAGGCCGACGGCTACTCCCGCGGCGGCCTCGTCGCCGAGCTCGAGCGCACCTTCGCGCAGCGGCTCGGCAAGCCCGCGGCACTGTTCGTGCCGACCGGCACGCTCGCGAACCTGCTCGCGGTGCGCGCGCTCGCCGGCACCTCTCGGCGCGTGCTCGTGCAGCTCGACAGTCACCTCTACAACGACAGCGGCGACGGCGCGGCCACGCTCGCCGGCCTGACGCTGCTGCCGGTCGCCGGGCGCGACGGCGGGCTGACGCGCGACGACTTGGCGCCGTGGCTGGATCGCTCGGCGAGCGGCCGCGTCGCGACGCCGGTGGGGGCGTTGTCGATCGAGAACCCGGTGCGCCGCGACAACCACCGCATGCTCGATGTCGACGAGCTCGTGCGCATCAGCGAACTCGCGCGCGAACGCGGCGTGCGCCTGCACCTTGACGGTGCGCGGCTGTTCAACCTGCCGCAGCACTCGAAGCGCAGCGTGCGCGGACACGCGGCTTTGTTCGACACCGTGTACGTCTCCTTGTGGAAGAACTTCAACGCTGCGTCGGGTGCGGTCCTCGCCGGCCCGACTGAAGTGATCGACGGCCTGCACCATGCGCGGCGCATGTTCGGCGGCGCGCTGCCGCAGGCGTGGCCGCAGATCGCGCCCGTGCGGCGGTTTCTTGATCGCTACGAGTACGACTACGCGCGTGCGTGGGCCACGGCCGAGCGCGTGTTCGAGCGCCTGCAGGCCGATGCGCGGTTCCGCGTCACGCGCCTGCCGAACGGCACCAGCCGCGTGTTCGTCGACGTCGCGGGCGTCGACCCCGACGCGTTCGCCGCGCGCCTGGACGCGGCCGGCCTCGCGCTCGCGCCGCCGTTGCCCGATACGACGCGGTTCTGGCTGCAGATCAACCCGACCTGGCTGCGGCGCACGCCCGACGCGATCGCGGCGGTGATGCTGGAGGCGGCTGCGGCGTAGGCGGCTCAGCCAAGGCGATGCGTGGCGAGCGACAGTGGCGATGCCGAGCGATCGGGTTGCTGCGGGTTGCCGTGAGTTACGGCGTGGTCACCGGCGCTCGTGAGAGCACGGTTAGCCTGCCGCGACCGATGCGGGCAGACGCCGAGTGACGACGGGCCGGTGCTGAACACGGAGTGCGTGTCGCCCGGTCGGTCCTGCCTACCCTTGCAGCGGACCCCGTCGTTACGTGAGGTCGCATGGCAGCCGTCGCGCAGCGGCAGGCGGTCGCCAGTGGGCTCATCCCGGACGATCGCAAACATACGAGCGGGCGTGAGGGTGCGTTCCGACCCGCCGGCACGCGGCGGGCGTTTGCGCGCACGATCGACGGCTCTGATCGAGACTTCCGCGTGTGGCCGTGGCGCCCCGCCGCAAAGCGGTGGGCGTTCGCGGCTGCGCGATCGTCCAGTGGACGATCGGAAACCCCCCGACACTGCGTGAGGATGCGTCCTCCCTCGCCGAACAGCCGCGGGCCTTCGCGACGGCGCGAACGTCCGCTGGACGTTCGCAAACCCCTCACCACGTCAGGATGCGTCCCGGCCCGCCGCACAGCGGCGGTCGTTCTCGAGCGCGTGATCGTCTCCGGACGATCGCAAACGCGCTCGCTCACCCCATGCCCCCGTTGATTCCGATGACCTGGCCGTTGACGTAGCCGGCCGCGTCCGAACACAGAAAGCCCACAAGCGCGGCAACCTCGTCGGGCCGGCCCGCGCGGCCGGCCGGCACCATCTGCTTGATCACCTCCGGCGCGAACGCACCGTCGGCCATGCGCCCTTCGATGACCCCAGGCGCGACGACATTCACCGTGATCCCGCGCGAGGCCATCTCGCGCGCGAGCGAGCGGCTCGCGCCGTGCAGCGCGGCCTTTGCGGCGGCGTAATTCGTCTGGCCGCGGTTGCCGAGCACGGCGGCGACCGACGACACGCTCACGATGCGGCCCCAGCGTGTGCGCGCCATCGGCAGCAGCAGCGGCTGGGTGACGTGGAAAAAGCCGTGCAGCGACACGTCGATGACGCGCGTCCACTGCTCACGCGACATGCCGGCCATCGGCGCATCGTCGTGGATGCCGGCGTTGTTGACGACGATCTGGATTGGGCCGGCTTCGAGCAGCGTCGCGAGCGCAGCCGAGGCGACGTCCGCATCGGCCACGTCGAACGCAATGGCCTGCGCGCGCCCGCCGGCCTCGGTGATGCGCGCGACGACCTCGTCGGCCCGCGCGCGGTTTGCGTTCGCATGCACGATGACGTCGAAGCCGTCGGCGGCGAGCCGCATGCAGATCGCCTCGCCGAGGTCGCCGCTGCCGCCGGTGACGAGGGCGCGGCGGGAAGTCGTGGCGGTCATCGAGGTGCCTCGTGCAGATGGGCCGCTGATTGTCACCAAGCGCGGGGCAGCGCGCACGCGAGCTCGGTGTAGCGATCCCTCGACGACCCCGCACTGACGGTCAGGCGGCGACTTTCCGTCTTCGCGTGTGCGATTCGATCAACCGGCCGCGTGCAACACCGCGGCGCGGCCTTCGGCGATCAGCGCACCGGCGTGCGAAATCGAAAACGCGTACTGCGCGCCGCCGTCACTTTCGACAAGCACGCGGGCTTCGCATTCGATCGCGCCCGGCAGATCATCGATGCGCGCGACGTGCAGCACGACGCCGCGGAGCGCGACGAGCAGGCCGGGCTTCGCGACCGCGCCGGCCTCGCTCGCGCGCAGCCCACCGTGCACGGCCATCGCCTGCGCCCCGTATTCGCACAGGTGCACCGCGGACAGGCGGCCGTCGCGGCGCAGCGGATGCGCCGCGTCGCGGTGGTTCATCGCGTGCAGCCGGATCGACTGCGCATCCCACGCGCGTACGGCGTCCCACAGGCACATTGCACCCGCATGCGGCACCAGCGCTTCGATGCCGGCGCGATCAAGTACGACGTCGTTCGTTGTCGTGGTCATGGCGCGGCCTCCAGCGCGCGAGGCGCCGGCCGCACGATCAGCAGCGCGAGCACGAAGTTGCACAGCACGCCGAGCGCAACGGTGCCGCCGATCGCGCGCAACACCGGGATCGACGACAGCGCGAGCACCGAGAACACGAGCAGCGTGGTGAGGCTGCACACGACGATGGCATGCAGCGCGCGCAATTGCTCATCGCGTGCGTCGCCGGCGTGGTCGAAGAACAGCGCGTAATCAAGGCCGAGGCCGGCCGCGAGGATCAGTGCGACGAGATGGAACAGGTTGAGCTCGACGCCGGCCAGGCGCAGCACCGCGAGGATCCCGATCGTCGTCAGCGCCATCGGCGCGAGCACGCGCAACACGCGGCGTGCATCGCGCAACGACACCCACACCGTGAGCGCGAGCAACACGGACGCGAGCGCGAGCGCCGTTAGCACGCGCGTGCGGTATTCGGCGACGAGCGATTCCGACGCGGCCTTGAGGTCGAGCAGCGTGGCGCCGTGCGCGGTCGCGATCTGCTCGATCGCGGCGACGTCCTGGATACCGGTCAGCGAGACGAGCGCGGTTGCGCCGCCGTCGCGCTCGACGAGCAGGCCTTCGATCGCCTGCGCCAGTGGCGTGCCGGCGAGTGCCTGCGGCGTGAGCGGCGTTGCCGTGCGTGCACGCTCGACGTCCTCGAGGAACGGCTCGAACGCATCGCGCTGGAACGGGCTGGCGGCGACGGCGCGCGCAAGCATCGGCGCGAGGGCATCGCGCGTGGGCAATTGCGCCTGGCGTGCGCGCTGCGTCGCGATGCTCGGCAGGTAGCGCGATGCGAGGTCGAAGCCGCCGAGCGCGCCGCGCTTTTGCGCGGCATCGAGTGCGGGCCGCAGCCGTTCGGACGTCTGCAGCGCGGCTTCGACCGATGCGCTCTGCACGACGATGACGTAGCGCACGTCGGGCGCGCCGAGCTGTTCGCGCAGACGCGCATCGCGCGCGAGCAACTCGGCCGGCGCCGGCGTGAGCCGGGAGAGGTCGTTCTGCCAGAACGCGCCCGGCGCGAGTGCGGCGATCGCAACGGCCACGGCGGCGAGCGCGAGCCCGTGCACGACGCGGATGCGCGGCCAGCGCTGCGCGCGCGCCCACAGCCGCTGGACGCGCGGCATCGTCGCCACGTCCGGAAACGCGCCACGCCCATCGACATCAAGCAGCGCCGGCAGCACGAAGCGCGTGGCGAGCGCGGCGGTCGCCAGGCCGACGATCGTGAACACCGCGAGCTGACGCAGGCCCTCGACGCCGGCGACGAAAAACGTGAGATAGGCGATGCACGTCGACGCCACGCCGGTGCCGAGCGTGCGCCACAGCGCGCGTGCGTTGTCGCGCGGCGGCAGGCCCGGGCGCTGATGACTGAACAGGTGGATCGGATAGTCCTGCGCGACGCCGATGAGCGTGAACCCAAACGCGATCGTGATGCCATGCACCGCATCGGAGCTCAGCGCGACGGCGCCGAGGCCGGCCAGCCCGCCGCTCGCAAGCGGCAACGCGCCGAGCAGCGGCGCACGCCAGCTGCGGTACGCGAGCCACAGGATCAGCACGAACACGACGCTGTCGATCGAGCCGATCAGGCTCGCCTCACGCTGCGTGCGCGCGCCGATCTCCACCGAGAACGCGCCGGGGCCGCCGAGTTCGAGTGTCGACGCGCTCGTACCGCGCACGCGCTCGAATGCGTCGCGCAGCGCCTGCACCGCCTCGCCCTGCCCGGTCGGATCGAAGCCGGCCGCGCGCGTCTGCACGAGCAGCAGCGCGCGGCGGCCGTCGCGATCGAACCACACGCCGTGGCGGAGTTCGGGTTGATGCGCGGGCTGCCAGCTTTCGGCGAGCACCAGGGTCTCGAGCGTCGGGTCGCTCGGCAGCAGCGGCTCGACGAGCGACGCGGCCGGCGAGCCGAGGTCCTGCACGCGCAGCGCGAGTGCTTCGTTGAGCGCGGCCCGATCGAGCGGCGCGGCATCGAACGTCGGGGTGAGCAGGTAGCGGTATGCGCGCAGCGATTCGGGGATGACATCGAGCCCGAGGCCGGCGCCGTTCGCAACATGTGCAAAGCGCGGATCGGCCTGCAGCGCCTGGCGCAGCGCATCGGACTGGGCGGCCAGCGTTTCGGCGGGCGCACCGTCGAGCCCGACGAGCAGCAGCCGCGCGCCGGGGCCTTCGCCGAGCTCGTCGATGAGCAGCCGCTGCGCCGGCGTGCGCGGCTCGGGCATGAAGCGGCGCAGGTCGCCCGTCACCTCGAGCGTGCGGCCGATCCCGAGCCCGGCGAGCGCAAGCAGCGCCAGCCAGGCGAACGCGAGCGCGATGCGGCGCGCGGAGCCGCTCAAGCGTCGCGGCCGTAGCACAGTGCCGCGAACGCGCCGGGGCGGACCTGGGCGGGCAGCTTCGACGCGGCCTGCGCGGCGCCGGCGAGCAGCGTGCGCTGCAGCGGCTGCTTCGGCGCCTTCGTTTCGATGCAGCGCAGTTCCGCGCCGCGGCCGAGCAGCGTGATCGAGGTCAGCTTGCCGGCCAGCCCCGGGTCACGCGGCGTCAGCACGAGCGACCAGCGCTCGCGCGCGCCGTCGGCCTGAATGCGGTAGTGCCGCTCGAGGCGGGGGCGGTCGCCGGCCAGCAGCGCGCCGAAGCTCGCCTGCAGCGCGACCAGCTCGGGCGCGCGCGACAGTGCAAAGCGACGCGGCGCCTGCTTCTCGCGGGCGATCACGACGTTGCCACCGGTGCCGCCGGTCGCACCGGTGACGGTCGTCGTCTCGCGGTACGGGGTGCGCACATCACGCACGAGCGTGTCGGCATCGGGCCGGCGGTACTCGCCCTCGATGCGCAGCGGCGCCTTGAGCAGCGACGAGCCGCGCAGCTCGACGAACGGCGTCGTCATCGGCACCGGCCGCGCAAGACGGCTCAGGATCCAGCCGGCGTCGACGGCGGGCGCCTTGGCGGGCGCGGCATCAGCCGCCGTGAGCGGCAGCGTCGCGACGAGCAGCGCGCACGCGAGGCGGCGAAGGAGAAGCGTCATCGGCATGCCAGAAGTCAAAGAAGTTGAACCAGTTGTACGGCGCGCGCCGCGCATGGTGCTCGAGCCGCGCCGCGTAGCGCTGCACGCACTCGTGCAGCAGCGCCTGACGATGCTGCCGGTCGGCGGCAAGGCCGTCGCTGAACGGCTCGAACGACAGCTCATACGCGCGCCCGCCGCGGTACAGCCCGAACGCGAGCGAGACCGGCGTGCCGAGCATCGTCGCGATCACCCATGGGGCCACGGGGAAACGTGCGTGGCCGCCGAGAAACGGCGCTTCGATCGCGCTCTCGCCCGCGCGCGCGCGATCGACGAGCAGCGCGACGAGCGCGCCTTCGTCGGCGGCCTGCTTGATCGCAAGCACGATCGACGGCCCGTCTTGGCCGGCGTCGATCACGCTGCGCGCGATCTCGGGGTTGAGCGCATCGAGCAGCTGCGTGATCGCCGGGTTGTGACCCTTGTCGAGCACGACGCGCACTTTGACGTCGGGCCGTTCGCGCGCGAGCACGCGCAGCACATCGAAGCTGCCGAGGTGCGAGCCGAACAGCAGCACGCCGCGGCCGAGGTCGATCTGCGCGTGCAGCGACTCGAGGCCGTGGATGTCGACGTCGAAACGGCGCAGGCGACCGCTGAGCAGGAACACGCGGTCGAGGATCGTCGAGGCGAACGTGTGGATGTGGCGCATGACGTCGCCGGCATGCGGGCGTCGGTCGAGCACGCGCGCGAGGTAGGCGCGCGACGCGCGGCGTTCGGGCCCGCGCTTGAGGAAGAAATACAGCGTGATCGGCCACAGCAGCGGGCGGGCCACGCCGCGGCCGCCGTAGCGCGCGATCGATCGGATCATCCACAGCGCGAACCGCCCGCCGCCTTCGGGGCGCCGGGTCCAGTCGCCGCCCACGGCGTCCTTGCCGCTGCCGCTCATGGCGCGGCCTCGGCGACGATCTCGCCGCTTGCGAGCAGCGTGTCGCCGCGCTGCACGCGGAACCGCCAGCGCGGCGCGTCGACGGCGTGTTCGAGTGCGATGTCGGCGGCCTCGCCCGGCAGCAACGGCTGCATGAATTTCACCTGCGGCAGGCGCAGCGCGGGCAGCGTGCCGTGCTGGGCTTCGATGGCCGCGAGCACGGCGTCGAGGATCACCACGCCCGGCACGAGCGGGCGGCCGGGAAAGTGGCCGGGCAGGCAGGGGTGGTCGGGCGGGACGACGAAACGCATCGGAAGCTCGGTCGAAAGTGCGTCGCGCTCGCCGCCAGGCCCGGTCGGGCTGCAAACGAGCGCGCCGCCGATGGGCGTGCGCACGGCGTGCAACTTCAGGCCGGCCGCGGCGGCGCGGTGATGTGAAGAGCGTAGCAGGCCGATCGCGCCGGCCCGGGCCATTGGGCCCTCAGCGCATGAGGCCGGCCCAGAAAGGCGGACCGAGTTCACGCATGCGCCGCAGCAGCGCACGCGGCGCATGGCGGCGGCGGTCGGGCAGCAGCTTGCGGCGCAGCAGCCATTCGGCCGCGAAGAACACCGCGACCGCGCCGTAGTTGAGCAGGTTCGCCCACCACGACCAGGCCTGTTCCGACACCGTCCACGGCGGCGTGTGCCCGAGGCGCACGAGCAGGCCGTGCGGCTCGGCGATGAGCGCGAGCGCCGCATTCGCGACCGTGAGCACGGCGAGCATCACCGCCCAGGCGCCGGTCAGCGTGCGCGTGTAGCGCTGCTGCGCGAGCGGCATTGCGGCGGTGTCGCCGTCGTATTCGAGCGCGGCGGCGAGCCGCGTGATCAGCGGCTCGCGCGGCGGGTGCAGCGTGCGCGCGAACACCCAGGCGATCCAGCCCGTGAACAGCACCGGCGGCGCGAGCAGCGCCATCGACGGCCACGGCGTATCCAGTCCGGCGACGAGCGCGGCGAACGACGCAACCAGCGCGATCCACGCCCAGGCGCGGCGCTGCGCAAGCGGCTCGAGGAGCACCAGCAACGCGAGGTCGGCAAGCGCGAGGCTCGCCGCGAACGCACCGCCGCCATGGCTCGCCCAGTGCGCGAGCAGCGGGTACGCCGCAAGCAGCGCGATCGACGCGGCGGCGGGCGGCGTCATGGGCGGCAGACGGGTGGCGTCGGGCCGCTCAGGCGGCGACGCGGTGCTGCTCGATGTGCGCCGACAGCGAGCGCAGCGAGCCGAAGATGCGGCGGTTCTCGTCGCTGTCGCTGCGCAGCTGGAAGCCGTAGCGCTTGCTGATCGCAAGCGCGAGTTCGAGCGCGTCGATCGAGTCCAGGCCAAGCCCGTCGCCGAACAGCGGCGCCTCCGGGTCGATGCCGGCCGGCTCCACGCCCTCGAGGTTCAGGCTCTCGACCAGCAACTGGGCGAGCTCGGCTTCGGCGGGGGTTTGGGCGGACATCGGGAAGCCTCGGACTGCAATGCGGACGGCGGGGTGCGAACGATCCGGCATCGCGCCTGCGTGCGCAACCGGCGCCGGCGTGCGCACGGCTATCATGGCGTGATGACTTCAGTGTTGACCGCGCCGGGCGATTGCGCCGCCGGCATGCCCGCATGAGCGCGGCGCTCTCCCTCCACGCACCGCGCCTGCGCATCGATTACGACCCGCGCACGCCCGAAGCGCTGCTCGATGACGCCCACGTGCTGGCCGCGATCGGCTTCGGCGATGGCGCGAACGTGCACGACGACCCGCGCTGGCTGCGCGTGCGCCTGCCCCCGCACGGGCCGGCGCCGGTCGAGGTGTGGCGCAGCGATCGCCCGGTCGAGCGCGGCCGTGACGGCGACGTGGCCTGGGCGCACGACGGCGCGCTGCAGTTCGGCGCGGTCGAAATCGAGGAGCCCGCGGGCGACGACGCGCTCGGCGTCGCGGCGCAGGTCGCGTACCACCGCCTGCTCGCGTTCACTGCCGCGCGCGGCTACCCGCACCTGCTGCGCGTGTGGAACTACCTCGACGCGATCACCGACGGCGACGGCGACAGCGAGCGCTACAAGCGCTTCTGCCTCGGCCGCGGGCGCGGGCTTGGCGCCGCGATCGACGGCCCGCTGCCGGCTGCGACCGCGATCGGCCGCCCGCGTGCTGCGGGGCCCGGCGCGCGTCTTCAGGTGTACTGGCTCGCCGCGCGCACGCCCGGCACGCCGATCGAAAACCCGCGCCAGCTCAGCGCCTACCGCTACCCGCGCCAGTACGGCCCGCAGCCGCCGAGCTTCGCCCGCGCGATGCTCGCGCCTGGCGACCTCCCGTTGCTGTTGTCGGGCACTGCATCGATCGTCGGCCACGAGTCGCTGCATGCCGATTGCGTGCGCGCGCAGATCGGCGAAACGCTCGCGAATTTCGACAGCCTCATCGCCGCCGCACGCGTGCACCGCCCTGACCTGCCGCCGCGCTTTGGTGCCGGTTCGCGCTTGAAGGTCTACGTGCGCGATGCGGCCGACTTCGATGCAGTCGCCGCCGCGCTCGACGGAACGCTCGATCCCGCGGTGCCGCGCATCGTGCTGCACGCGGCCGTGTGCCGGCGCGAGCTGCGCGTGGAGATCGACGGCACGCATGCCTGAGGTCGGGCGGCCGCCCTCGGCACGGCCGCGTTAAGCTGGAGCGAATACACCACGGAGGCACGTCATGGGGCTCATCAGCCTGCTGTGGGGCATCGTCGCGATGCTCTGGATGGTCGTCGCACTCATCCCGTTTCTGGGCTGGGGTAACTGGTTTCTGATTCCGTTCGCCGCGATCGGCGCCGTGATTGCCGCGATCGGCATCGCCACGAGCCGGCCCGGCCAACGCGGCCGCGCCAAGACCGGCCTCGCGCTCAACGGCGTCGTCATCGTCGTGGCGATCCTGCGGCTCGGCATCGGCGGTGGGGTGATCTGACGGTCCGAGCTTCGGGCCGTGCGCGGAGCCCGCTCCGGGCCCGGCCTGAAGCCCCGGCCCGGAGCGGTGCGGCGGCCCGCGTGGCGCCGCGTGCGCAACGAGGCAAATCGCGCCGACGCATCAGCCGGCAGCCATGGGGTCCGCGGGCGTCGCACGTGCATGGCCGGCGCCGGGCCGCGCTGCGAGCAGCGCCTGCGTGTGCGCGTGCTGCGGTGATTGCAGCACGTCGGCCGTTGTGCCGGTTTCGACGATGCGGCCGGCTTCGAGCACGGCGATGCGCTCGCACACGGCCGCCGCCGCGGCGAGATCGTGCGTCACGAACAATAGCGCGAGCCCGCGCTCGGCCTTGAGCCCCGCGAGCAGCGCGAGGATCGCCGCGCGGTGGTGCGCGTCGAGCGCGGAGACCGCCTCGTCGCACACGAGCAGCGCCGGATCGGTGGCCAGTGCGCGCGCAATTGCGATGCGCTGTCGCTGGCCGCCCGAGAACGCATGCGGGTACCGCTCAAGCGCATCGGCGTCGAGGCCGACTGCACGCAGTAGCTCGGCCGCGCGTGCACGCCGCGACGCTGCATCGCCGCGGCCGTGGATGCGCAGTGGTTCAGCGACGATGTCGACGACGCGCAGGCGTGGGTCGAGCGACGCGTACGGGTCCTGGAACACCATGCCGGTGCGCGCGCGCCATGCCCGCAACGCCTGCGGCGACAGCGCGGCCAGATCGACCGGCGTGTCGCCTTCGACCCACTGCACGCGGCCATGCGCGCCGCGCAGCAACCGCAGCAGGGCGCGGCCGAGCGTGCTCTTGCCGCTGCCACTTTCGCCGACGAGCGCGAGGCCTTCGCCGCGGCGCAGTTCGATCGATACGTCTTCGAGTGCGTCGCGCGGCGCACGCGGGTAGCGCACGCGCAGCCCGTCGGCCTGCAGCAGCGGCGCCGCGTCCTTGCGTGCGGGCGGCGCGGCTGCGAGCGTGTCGGCCTCGAGCAGTTCGCGCGTGTATGCATGCGCGGGCTGGGCGAACACGCGTGCGGCGTCGCCGCGCTCGACGACTGCGCCGCGCTGCAGCACGAGCAGGCGCTGCGCGTAGGCTCCGACGAGCGGGAGGTCGTGGCTCACGAGCAGCACGCCCAAGCCTTCTTCACGACGCAGCGTATCGATCAGGTCGAGCACGCCGCGGGCGATGCGCGCATCGAGCGCGGACGTCGGCTCGTCGGCAATCAGCACGCGCGGGCGCAGCGCGAGCGCGAGCGCGATCGAGATGCGCTGGCGCTGCCCGCCCGAGAACTGGTGCGGGTAGCGCGCGAGCGCGGCCGCGGGATCCGGCAGTTCGACGCGTTCGAGCAGGGCCTGGGCCTGGTCACGTGCGGCCTTGCGGTCGAGCCCGTGCGCGACGCGCAGCGTTTCGACGAGTTGCGCGCCGACGGTGCGCAGTGGATGCAGTGACGCAAGCGGGTCCTGCGGCACCCACGCGAGCGTGCGGCCGCGCAGCGCGGCGTGCGCGCGTGAGCCGAGCGCCACGTCGTTGCCGTCGAGCTTCAGCGCGCCCTGCGCCTGCAGCGCGGGCGGGAGCAGGCCGAGCAAGGCCAAGGTCGTCAGGCTCTTGCCGCTGCCGCTTTCGCCGACCAGGCCAAGGCACTCGCCCGCCTGCAGTTCGAGATCAAGCGGGCCGAGCAGCGTGCCCGTGCCCGTATCGACGCGCAGGCCGCGTGCAGTGAGCAGCGCGCTCACGCCGCCGCGCTCTCGCGTGGGCGCTGCACGTCGAGCCAGTCGCGCAGGCCGTCGCCGAGGAACTGGAACAGCGCGAGCGTCGCGACGAGGAAGCCGGCCGGAAACAGCAGCGTCCACGGCGCGGCATCGAGTTCCTGCACGCCCTCGGCGAGCAGCGTGCCCCAGCTTGCGGCCGGCTCGTCAACCGACAGGCCGAGAAAGCCAAGGAAGCTTTCGACGAGGATCGCCTGCGGCAGGATCAGCCCGAGGTAGACGAACGCGAGCGGCAGCAGGTGCGGCAGCACGTGCCAGCGCAGCCGCTGGTCGAAGCGTGCGCCGGCCGCGTGCGCGGCGAGCACGAACGGCGCCTCGCGCAGCCGCGCGGCCTCGGCGCGCATCACGCGCGCAAGATCGACCCACACGTAGCCGCCGATTGCGAGCAGCAGCAGCGTGAGCGAACGCTCGAACAGCGTGAGCAGCAGGATCACGACGAGCAGGAACGGAATCGCGCTCAGCACGTCGAGCACGCGCACCATCGCGCGCTCGACGCGGCCGCCGGCGAGCCCGGCGATCGCGCCGAACGTGAGCCCGAGCCCAAGCGCGACGATGCTCGACAGCAGCCCCACGGTGAGCGAGAGCCGGCCGCCGGCCAGCGTGCGCGCGAGCACGTCGCGGCCGATCGCGTCGGTGCCGAGCCAATGCCCGGCCGCGCCCGGCGCGACCGACAGCGCATCCCAGTCCGGCGCATGCGGGTCGAGGCCGACGAGCGGCGGCCCGAACGCGCACAGGGCGGCCAGCACGCCGAGGCCGGCAAGGCAGAGGCGGGCGATCGGCGGCAGGCGGGACATGAGCATTGACGGATTGTCGCGCAGGCGGCCGGCGTTCGAACCGCGCCCGGCCTGCAAACGCCTCGGACGTCCAGCGGCACGGTCGCTGGCGGGCCGGTCCGAAGTGCACGCCGCCAGCGCGGAGAGCCGTGGTCGAGCCGTGGCTACTGTTCGACCTGCGCCCGTGCTGGGCCTGCGCGTCAGCTGCGACGCGCTCGGTGCCTTACGCCTGCTCGGCAACCTCAACGCGCTCGATGTTCCCACGCATCAGCGGGCGACGCACAGCGTCGCGACGGCTGCAAACGGAACGGCCAGACCCGTCGCGGGACACCGCATCGGTCGGCGGGTCGGTTGCGCGCCCTGTTTGCCGGCCGCGAGCGTGCTCCGGACATGCAGAACGGCTCGGCCACGCGACACGACGCACAAGCGCGCGGCCGCGGCTGCCGGACATCGGCCCGGCCCCGCCACAAAAAGGCCGAAGCACGTCCGGTAGTCACAGGCACGCCGCCCGTAGAATGCCCGCCATGAGCTTTCCCTTCGTACGCCCGCGGCGGATGCGCCGCGACGAGTTCTCGCGCCGCCTCATGCGCGAGACGGTCCTCACCGCGAATGACCTGATCTACCCGGTGTTCGTGCACGAGCTCGAAGGCCGCGCGTCGGTCGGCTCGATGCCCGGCATCGAGCGCGTGTCGGTCGACGAGCTGCTGCGCATTGCCGAGCAGGCGAGCGAGTTGCGCGTTCCCGCGCTCGCGTTGTTCCCGGTCACCGCGCCCGAGGCGAAGTCGCTCGACGCGGCGGCCGCATGGGACGACGACGGCCTCGTGCAGCGCGCGGTGCGCGCGCTCAAGCAACGTTTCCCCGAGCTCGGCGTGATCACCGACGTCGCGCTCGATCCGTACACCTCGCACGGCCAGGACGGGCTCGTCGACGCGAACGGCTACGTCGTCAACGACGAGACCGTCGAAGCGCTGGTCAAGCAGGCGCTGAGCCATGCGCGCGCGGGCGCCGACGTCGTCGCGCCGAGCGACATGATGGACGGGCGCATCGGCGAGATCCGCAATGCGCTCGAGCGCGACGGCCACGTGCACACGCGCATCCTCGGCTACAGCGCGAAGTACGCGAGCAGCTTCTATGGCCCGTTCCGCGACGCGGTCGGCAGCGCGGGCGCGCTCGGCAAGGGCAACAAGTACACCTACCAGATGGACCCCGCGAACTCCGACGAGGCGCTGCGCGAAGTCGGGCTCGATCTCGACGAGGGCGCCGACATGGTCATGGTTAAGCCGGGCCTGCCGTATCTGGACATCGTGCGCCGGGTGAAGGAGACGTTCGGCGCGCCGACGTTCGTGTACCAGGTCAGCGGCGAGTACGCGATGCTCAAGGCCGCCGCGATGAACGGCTGGCTCGACGAGCGCGCCTGCGCACTCGAAGCGCTGACGAGCATCAAGCGCGCGGGCGCGGACGGCGTGCTGACGTACTTCGCGCTCGATGCGGCCCGCTGGCTGCGCGAGGCGGGCTGAGCGAGCGCGCGTGCAACCCGCCAGGCCACCATTCCCCAGCCGCGGCGTGCGGATGCACGCCGGCGGCGTGCGACCGCCGGTCAGCGCCGTCCACGAACCTGCAGCCGGGCCCTCGCGCCGTGCTGCCGGGCGCATGCGGGCGATGCGGCGGATCCACTGCCGCGGCAGCGTGCAACGGCCCGCCGGCGGTGCCTGTGCGCTGACCCACCCCGCGGGTCAGCTTCCCGACGCGCCGCCGCGTCGCGTGCCCGGGCGCTGCTCGGCCATGCATCCAATCGGCAGCAGGCGCACCGCGGGCGCGCCCACGCATGCTTAGCACCGTGATGCGTCGCTACGCGGTCTTCGGCCACCCGATTGCTCACTCACGCTCCCCGCGCATCCACGCGGCGTTCGGCGCGCAGTGCGGCATCGAACTCGACTACACCGCGATCGACGCACCGCCCGAGTCGTTCGTTGATGCGGTCGACGCATTCGAGCGTAACGGCGGCTGCGGCGCGAACGTCACGCTGCCGCACAAGCCCGCCGCGGCGGCGCTGTGTCGCGAGGTCAGCGAGCGGGCGCGGCGTGCGGGCGCGGTCAACACGCTGATCCGGGTCGACGGCGCCTGGCACGGTGACAACACCGATGGCATCGGTCTCGTGCGGGACCTGACGCAGCGGCACGGCATCGCACTCGAAGGCGCGCGCGTGCTGCTGCTCGGCGCCGGGGGCGCGGCCGCCGGCGTCGCGCCGGCGCTGCTCGATGCCGGCATCGCACGCCTGGCGATCAGCAACCGCAGCTTCGAGCGCGCGCAGGCACTCGCGCTGCGGCTCGGCATCAACGACGGCGAGCAGCGCCTGCACCTGTGGGGCTGGGACGCGCTCGTCGAGGCGGCCGCGCGGCTGCCGGACGCGCCGCGCGCGTCGGCGGCCCGTGCGGGTTACCCGGAATTCGACCTCGTCATCAACAGCACCGCGGCCGCGCGCACGGTGGACCCGGTGGCGTGGCCACTGCCGTTTGACGACGCCGCACCGTGGACCGCCGTCGACCTCGGCTACGGCGAGGCCGCACGGCCGTTTCTCGATGCGGCGCGCGATGCCGGCGCGGCGCGCGGCATCGACGGCCTCGGCATGCTCGTCGAACAGGCGGCCGAGAGCTTCTTGCGCTGGCACGGCGTGCGTCCGGACACCGACCCCGTCTACGCGATGCTGCGCGCGGGCGACGGCGCCTGAGCGGTGGCGGTCGACCGGCTGCGGATCGCGCGCCGGTGGCTTGGCGGTCGCGATGGCAGCCCGCGCGAAGCGCGACGCGGCGCTCGTCACCACCGGCGGCGGCGGCCTAGGCTTGCGCCACCCATGAACACACCCGACGCCTTCGCAGCCGCCAACACGCCCTGCCGCAACGGCTGCGCCGCGTGCTGCATCGCGCCGTCGATCAGCTCGCCGATCCCGGGCATGCCGCACGGCAAGCCGGCGGGGATCCCATGCGTGCAGCTCGACGACGAGTGGCGCTGCCGACTGTTTGGCGACCCCGCGCGGCCGGCGGTGTGCGCCTCACTGCGACCGACGCCGTCGATGTGCGGCGCCTCGCGCGAGCACGCGCTTGCGCATCTGGCCTCGCTCGAGGACGCGACACGGCCGGACTGATCGGGATCGACGGATTCATCCGGGCCCGTTCAGCCAGAGTCGTGCAGCCGGACGCGTCCGGCCGTTGGCGTCGACCGAGTTGGATCAGCTCGTCGATGCCAGCGCGAGCAGCCCGAACGCGGCGGCGTTCTGCATCGCATGCGGGAGCGCCGCGGCAGCAAACGCATGCCGGTACGAGCGCGGCCGCCACGCCAGGTAGGCGTACGAAAACACGAAGAACGCCCACACCGTCCCGAAGAACCACATCGGCGCCACCGCGCCGTGCAGCCCGCCCCACAGCAGCGCGGACACCGCGGCGACGCGCACCGGCGAGGCGATCACGCGCGCCAGCCCCCACAGCAGCGCCGACAGCAGCAGCGTTTCGACCACGGGCGCGAACACGACGAGCCCGGCGAGATCGACCCAGCCCACCGACCACTCGGGCATGCCGTCGGTGGGCGATTCGATGCCGAACGCTCGCGCGATCGCATCGGCCGAGCCGGCGAGCACCATTGATCCCGCGAGCGACACGACGCCCGCGATCAGCGCATACGCGACCAGGCCGCGACACGGAGGCGGCGTCGCGACCGCGTCGCTCACGCGCCGATGCCCAGGTACCGGTCCTTGAGCCGCACGTAGTGCTGGGCGCTGTAGTGCAGGCCTTCGATCTCCGCGTCGCTGAGCACGCGCACTTTCTTCGCCGGGTTGCCGAGCCACAGCTCGCCCTCACCGACGACCTTGCCCGGCGCGACGAGCGCGCCCGCGCCGATGAACGCGTGTGTTTTGACCACTACGCCGTCGAGCAGGATCGCGCCCATGCCGATCAGCACCGTGTCCTCGATGCGGCAGGCATGCACGATCGCCTTGTGGCCGATCGTCACATCACTGCCGATCACGGTTGCATAGCCGCCGAGCTTCGCGTGGGGGCCGTCGTGGCTCACGTGGATCACGGTGCCATCCTGCACGTTCGTGCGCGCGCCGATCTCGATCGTGTTGACGTCGCCGCGCACCACGCACGCGGGCCAGATCGACACGTCGTCGGCGAGCGTCACACGGCCGATCACGGTCGCGGCGGGGTCGATGTAGACGCGCGCACCGAGCGCGGGGACGGTGTCGAGGTAGGGGCGGATGTTCATGAGCGAATTGTAGGCGGCCGCATGCGCTCCATCGCGCCGCGCGCGCGATTCGCCACGCCGTGCGCAGCGCATCGGGGTGCGCTGCTGATGTGGAACTTTGATTCGATCGCAGCTGGCGCGTTGCAGCGGCCAGCCGCGCACAGCCGTCCAGCGCGACGGCCTGGGACGCTGCATGGATCAAGTCTGGGGAATGCCGGCGCCCGACGGCGCCGGCGGGAACTCAGGCGATGCCGAGCTCGCTGCGCAGGCGCACGAGGCGCGTCGAGACCGCCGGGTCCAGACGCGTCTGCCCGGCCTGCGCAAAGATGCGGCCGAGCACCCGCTTTTCGTCTTCGTCGAACGTGCCGTCGCGCTCGGCGAGCGCAAGCAGTCGATCGAGTTCAGCCATGTCGAGGCAGCCCTCATTGCTGAACACCGGAATCGAGGCGAGCGCGATGTGGCTGCGGGGCTTGGTCACGGGCATTCCCTTGCCGTGAGTGGATCGGAACGGGGTGAGGCGCGCGCGCAGCGATCAAGCGTTCGCTGCGCCGTGCCATCGGCCTAGCGGTCTTACCAGACGACTTCGGCCATCGAGCAGTTCAGGCCTGAACCGATGCCCAGCAGCGCGACGCGGTCGCCCTTCTTCAGGCGCCCCATCTCCCGCAGCTTGCTGAGCACGATCGGCACCGAGGCCGGGCCGATGTTGCCGTGCTCACCGAAGATCGTCATGACCTTCTTCGGGTCGATGCCCATCGCCTTCGTGATCGCGGCGGTGTGCACCTTGCTGACTTGGTGGATCACGAACTGATCGAGCTCTTCGACCGCCCAGCCGAGCTTGAGCTTGGCGACCTGAAACGTCTTCTGTGCAAGCTTGACGCCCTCGACGAGCAGCACCCGCGTATCGGTCACCATGCCGTCGAGGTTGCCGCGGCACAGCTTGTTCCACTCGGTGGCCGCGCGCGTGACGCCGCCGCGGTAACGCGGTGCGCCGGGCGCAAGTTCGGCGCGCGCCATCACCATCGCCGCCGCGCCGGAGCCGAGCGTCAACGTCGCCATCTCGTTCTTGAAGTCCTCTTCGGTGACGTCGGCGCGGCTCATGCGCTCGATCGTCTTCTCGTACGCGAGGTCGGCGGTTTCGCCGTCGACGACGAGTGCGTAGTCGATCTCGCCGCGCTCGATCATGCGCGCGGCAATGTCCATGCCGTTGATGAACGCCAAGCACGCATTCGCGACATCGAAGTTCTGGCAGGTGTCGGGCAAGCCGAGATTGCCGCTGACGATCGAGGCGGTGGACGGTTCGAGATAGTCGCGGCTGACCGAGGTGTTGACCAGCAGACCGACGCGCTCGGGTTCGATCGCCGCGTCGGCAAGTGCCTTGACCGCCGCCAGCGTGGCCGCGTCGGAGGCCTGCATCTCGCCGTCCCAGAGGCGGCGGGCCTGGATGCCTGCAACGTCGCCGAACACGTCGGCCTTGATGCCGAGGCGGTCGAGCGTGGGCTTGAGCCGCGCATTGATCTCGTCCGAACTCAACCGACGCGGCGCGTCGATGTGGGCAAGGCCGGCGATAGCGACGTGTTGAAACAGCATGGCGACGCACCTGGCGAGCAGCAAGCCCGACAGGTTAGCCGCTTCCCGCCATACGTGCATGTACGGCAGCCGGCTGAACGGGTAAAAATCGCGGCGTTTAGCTGCGGTTCCCGTCTTTTCGACGTTTTCCGCCCGCGCTCGCGTCAGCGCGTGCCGTGCAGCGGGTACGTCTGCGCGCTGCCGGCTTCGGGCGTCGCGGGCGCCGATTGGGCGCCGCGGGCCCCGCAGCGCCACGCCGAGAAGCGTTGTTCGCCGTCGAGCGGCGGCGCGATGGGCTGGATCGTGTCGGCCTGCAGCCCCGGCGCTTCGTTGCGCGCCAGCGTTTCGAGCTCCTCACGCACGCGCAGTTCATTGCGCTCGTAGAACGCGACGCGGTCCTTGACCGACACCGCGACTTCGCCGCGCTTGTCGCACCCGGCCGGGGGGGCGCCCGCCGACAGCACACGCACCGCATTCGCGCCGGGCGCCATGTGCACCCAGGTGCAGCCGGCGGCAAAGGAGAGGACGGTGGCGAGCAGCACGATGCGCATGGGCGACCTCGAAAAAAGAACAGGCCGGGATTGTGGCCCGGCCTGCTGCACTTGGCGACGTCCGCGGCCGATGCGTTCGGCCGCGGTTGAGCTTGATGCGGCGCTTACTTCGTGCCGCCCGCCTTCGGCGCGTCGGCCGGCTTGGGCGTCGTCGCCGGCGCAGCGACGGGCTTGCCGTCCGCATCGAGCACGCGCACCTCGCCGAGCTTGAGCGCGCGCACCGGCTGCTCGATCTGCTTGAGATCACCGACCACGACCCAAGTCAGCGCGTTCGGGTCGATCCCCTTGGCAGCCTCGGCGATCTGCGCCGGGGTCAGCGACTGGATCTCGTTGACGCGCTGCACGACATAGTCGTCCGGGCGGTTGTAGCGCACGTTGCCGACGATCGTGCCGGCGATCGCCGACGCGGTCTCGTACGCACCGGGCAGGCTGCGCACTTCGTTCGCCTGGATCTTCTTGATTTCTGCCTCGCTCGGCGGCGTCTTGCCGCTCGCGTACTCGCTGACCTCACGCTGGATCTCGGCGATCGACTCCGCCGTCTTGTCGATCTGCACCGGCGCAACCGCGAGCCAGGGGCGCTGGCCGAGCGCGTTGGACAGCTGCGTGCGCGCGCCGTACGACCAGTGCTTGTTCTCGCGCAGGTTCATGTTGAGCCGCGCCGTGAACGAACCGCCGATGACCTCGTTCGCCATCTCGAGCTTCGTTGCGTTCGCGTCGGTCGTCGGCGGCATCAGGTGGCCGGCGAAGATGTTCGCCTGCACCGCGCCGGGCTGGTCGATGAGAAACACGCGCGGCTGCTTGGGCAGCGCGACGTTCGCCACGTCGACCTGCTTCGACGCGCCGCCCTCGCCCTTCCAGTCGCCGAGGTGCTTGTTGAGCAGCGGCACGATCTCATCGAGCGTGGTGTCACCGACGACGACGAGCGTCGCGCCGTCCGGGCGCATCCAGTTGCGGTGGTAGGCGAGCAGGTCGTCTCGCTTGAGCGAAGCGATCGAGTCTTCCGTGCCCGAGCCCGTGAACGGGATCGCGTACGCGTGGCCTTCGCCGTACAGCAGCGGCGGCAGCACGCGCAGCGCGGCGGTGTTCGGGCGCGCCTTCTCCTGCTTGATGCCGGCGATCCAGCTCGCCTTCACGCGGTCGATCTCGTTCTGGTCGAAGCGCGGCTCGCGCAGCATCGTCGCGAACAAGCCGAGCGACGGATCGAGCTTGTCCTTGATCGCCGACAGATACGCACTGCCGCCGTCGAGCGAAACCGCCGCGCCAAGGTTCGCGCCCAGCGCTTCGGCGCGGTTCGCGAAGCCGAGCGCGTCGTACTCGCCCGCGCCTTCGTCGAGCATGCTCATCGCGAAGCTCGACGTGCCCAGCTTGTTGCCGGCGTCGGCCTTGTAGCCGCCGTCGACGAGCAGGTTGAACTGCACGACAGGCACGTCATGGCGCTCGGCGAGGATCACCTTGACGCCGTTATCGAGCGTCGCGCGCTTGAGGTCGGGGAACTTGAGCTGCGGGTACTCACTCGGCACCGGCACGCCCTTGGAACGGTCGACCGAGCTCTTGATCGTCGTGTATTTCTTGTCGACCGGCGGCGGGTTGAGCGGCGCCGGCGTCGCCGCGGGCTCCTCGGCCAGCGGCGTGCGCTCGCCGGGCTCGACGACGATCGTGTGGCTGCCGTTGTTCGTCAGCCACTCACGGCCGGTCGTCGCAAGCTGCTGCGGCGTCGCGGCGGCGATCGTGTCGAGCGATTCGCGAAAGCAGCCCGGGTTGCCGGTGAACACTTCGCACTCGGCGAGCACGTCGGCCTTGCCGCCGAAGCCGCCGATGCGCTCGACGCCGCGGATGAAGCCGGCGCGCACGACGGTCTTGGCCTGCTCGAGTTCGGCCGCGGTCGGGCCTTCGGCGAGCAGCTTCTTGAGCTCCTCGTCGATGATCGCCTCGACCTTCTTCGGATCGACGCCGTCCTTTACGGTCGCGGTGATCATGAAGTTCGAGCCCAGCTGCGAGCTGTAGGCGCCCGCGCTCACGTTGTCGACCAGCTTGTCGCGGTGCACGAGGCGCGCGTCCAGGCGCGAGCTCTTGCTGCCGCCGAGCACCTGGGCGAGCAGCTGCAGGCGATCGATGTCGACGGTGCCGGTCGGCGCGACATTCCAGGCACGGTAGACGCGCACCTGCGGCACCTTGTCCTGCATCACCTCGCGCGTGGGCTCGGCGCGGCGCACGACGTCGACCTTCGGCTGCGCCATCGTCGGGCCGGCCGGGATGTGGCCGAAGTACTTCATCGCCTTTTCTTTCGCGGTGGCGACGTCGATGTCACCCGCGAGCACGAGCACGGCATTGTTCGGGCCGTACCAGGTGCGGAACCACTGCTTCACGTCCTCGAGCGAGGCCGCGTTGAGGTCGTTCATCGACCCGATCACGCTGTGGTGGTACGGGTGGCCCTTCGGGTACAGCGCGCGGTTGAGCTTTTCCCAGACCTGGCCGTAGGGCTGGTTCTCGCTCTGGCGCTTTTCGTTCTGCACCACGCCGCGCTGCTCGTCGAGCAGCTTCTGGTCGATCGCGCCGAGCAGGTGGCCCATGCGGTCGGACTCCATCCACAGCGCCATGTCGAGCGCGGTGGTCGGCACGTTCTGGAAGTAGTTCGTGCGGTCGGTGTTCGTGGTCCCGTTCATGTCGGTCGCGCCGACGAGCTCGAACGGTTCGAAGTACTCGCCCGGGTGGTTTTCCGAGCCGTTGAACATCAGGTGCTCGAACAAGTGCGCAAAGCCGCTGCGGCCCGCGGGCTCGTCCTTGCTGCCGACGTGGTACCAGAGGTTCGCCGCGACGATCGGCGCCTTGCGATCGGTGTGCACGATCACGCGCAGGCCGTTCGGCAGCGTGAACTGCTCGTAGGGGATGTCGACATCGGCGGTGGCCGGCGTCTGCGCGGCGGCCTTGGCCTGCGCGAGCGCAAGGGCGGGCGTGGCACCGAACAGGGCGGCGGCGAGCGAGACGGCGAGCAGGCGGCGCGGCGCGCGCGGGATCGAAGCAAGGGACATGCGGAACTCCTGTGTGGGACGGCCCCGGCCCCCCGCCGGCGCGACCGGACATCCTAGCCGCGTCGCACGGTCCGGCCGTGGGCCACAGGTCATGGGCTCGGGTGCATCGCCGGGCAGACGGGCGGACCGCGTTCGACCGCGGCGTGGCCACGGGGTTCCCGTGTCTACACGGGCATCCACGGCCCGCCCCTAGACTCGCGGCGACCCCTACACCGCTCCGGAGCTTCCGCATGGCCGCGTCCACCCCCCGCCAGTGCCTCGTGACCGGTGCCAACCGCGGCCTCGGCCTCGAGTTCTGCGTGCAGTTGCTCATCAGCGGCGCGAACGTCGTCGCCACGACGCGCTCGACGGGCCGCGCCACCAAACTCAATTCGCTCGTGGCGAAGTACCCGGGCCGACTGCACGTGCTGCCGCTGGACGTCTCCGACGCGAAGTCAGTGGCCGAGCTCGTCCGCGAGCTCCCGCTCGTGGCCGAAGGCCCATTCGACCTGCTGATCAACAACGCCGGCGTGCTGCACTCGGGCGAGCGGTTCGGCCACGTCACGGCCGCGAACCTCGACGACAGCCTGCGCACGAACGCGAGCGGCCCGTTCCTGCTGTCGCAGTCGATCGCCGAATCGCTCGCCGATGGCGCGAAGATCGCGAACATCTCGTCGCAGCTCGGCTCGATCGAGAACACCACCGCGTTCTACACGCCGACCTACGCGATCTCGAAAGCCGCGCAGAACATGGCCACCCGCCTGCTCGCCAACGCCCTGCGCGAGCGCGGCATCGTCGTGCTCGCGCTGCACCCGGGTTGGGTGCAGACCGAAATGGGCGGCCCGGACGCGCAGATCGAGCCGCGCGTGGCGGTTGAAGGCCTGCTGCGGGTCATCGACGACGCGGGCCTGGATGACAGCGGCCGCTTCTTCGACTACACCGGGCGCCCCATGCCCTGGTGAGTCGCGCCCGATGTTCCATGTGGTCCTGTTCCAGCCCGAGATCCCGCCGAACACCGGCAACGTGATCCGCCTGTGCGCGAACACGGGCGCCACCTTGCACCTCGTGCGCCCGCTCGGCTTCGACCTCGAGGACCGCCAGCTCAAACGCGCCGGCCTGGACTACCACGAGTACGCAACGCTGCAGGTGCACGACTCGCTCGACGACGCGATCGGCACGATTGAAACCGCGCTCGGCCGCGCGCCGCGCGTGTTCGCGTTGAGCACGCGCGGCCGCCAGCGCTTCGACACCGTTGCCTACGAAGCCGGCGACACGTTCGTGTTCGGCCCCGAAACCCGCGGCCTGCCCGACGCCGTGCTCGACGCATTGCCCGAAGGCCAGCGCCTGCGCCTGCCGATGCGGCCGAACAACCGCAGCCTCAATCTGTCGAACGCGGTCGCGGTGGTGGTGTTCGAGGCGTGGCGGCAGGGCGGGTATTCGGGCGGGGCGTAGCGCTCACGCGCCAGTTGCGAAGCGGCACTGCGCCGATCACGGCGCGCTCGGCGGCGCGTCGTCCGACGACGCGGCGTCTTTCCATACGTCGATGTCGTAATCGATCAGCAACCGGTGGCCGTGATCGGCGCCGGTGGTGCTGCCGACGAACCGCGCGCCGCCGCCGACTTTGATGTCCAGGTAATCGCGCGTGGTGACGTCCTCTTGCAGGCATCCGCCATCGTGCGTGCGCGCCACGGCGTCGTGGGTCTGGCGGTCGTAACAGACCCGCACGCCGCGAGGGGTGGCGGCCCAGTGGCCCGCGGTGACTGACAGCTGGCGGCGGACCGTGGCTTTTTTATCCCCGGTGGCGCTCGGCGCGGTGAACGCAATCACCAACGGGCCGTCCTCGCCCTCCGGCGCTTCGGTTGCGCGCAGCCGGGTGCTCGGGCCCCACTCCGCCGCGACGAATGCCTCCGGCGCGACGAAGTCGCCGTCGCAACGCAGGGGCTCACCCGACTGACGCTTCACCCCTTGCGGCAATGGAACAAAACGCGGACAGACCCGCACGGCGCCGGTGGAATCACGCACCCAGCGATCCGGCGACAACCTCAACAAGCCTTGCACCTCGCCGGGCGCGGGCGTGTCGGTGCCGCCGACTGCGACAGGCGGCGGCAGGTCGCGATCGGCAATGAACGTGTGTGCCTGGGCCAGGTCCGGACGCGCCGCCTGCAATGCGTCGCGCGCCTGCGGCTCACGATTGAGCACCGTCAGCAGGCGACCGAGCGTGCGCATGCGCGTAGGCTCGTCAAGGCCGGGGGCCATCGTGACGTTTCCTGCATAGACGTCGCCGATGTAGTTGAGCTTGCCCGCCTCGATCGTGAACTGCGGCGCCTTGTCCTCGGCGATGGTGTGGGTGAAGTTCATACCGCCCAGCAAGCCGATGTAATAGCGGCCGGCCTTGAGGCGTGCGGTCCACAGCCCGGGGCGACAGGGCAGGACGCCGGCGAACTTGAATGGTCCGAACAGCCCGCCGCTTGGCGTGCCGACTTCGTAGATCTGCAGCGACAAGACCGGAGGGCCACACGTCACCGATGTGATGAGCGCCCCTTCGCCCGCAGCGAGCACATCGCCGGCCTTGAGTTCCTTGCCTTGCGCAGCATGCGCGGCTAATGCCGCGGCGAGCGCGATCCATCCAATGCGCTTCACGATCCAACGTCCTGATAGTTCCCCGGCGCCAGTGTGCCGTGGGTGCCGGCGCGGCCACAAGGCAAGGAGCGCACCACTTACGTCGTGTCGGCCGAGCCGGGCAGGGCGGCGGGCTCTGCGCCGGACGCAGTCGAGGACGGTCCCGCCTGGATGCGGAACTGGGGCACCGAGCCGTGGGTGTGTAGTGCCAGACAGCATGCGTCTGTTTCGCGTCCGTACTGGGCAGACGCGCGGCGGACGCCATGTCCGATCAGGACATTGATGGGCGCCGCCCGTGTAATCGTTTGCACTGACGCTTAATGGGGTGGTTGGCTAAGCTGAGGCGATTGCTCCGGAGCCTCCATGACCCGCCAGCCCGCTTCGTTGTTCACCATCTTCGGCGCCACTGGCGACCTTTCGCAGCGGATGCTGCTGCCGTCGCTCTACAGCCTCGACCGCGAAGGCCTGCTGCCCGAAGGAATGCGCATTCTCGGCACCGCGCGCAGCGAGCACGACGATGCAGGCTTCCGGCAGTTCGTCGCCGATGCGATCGAGCGCTTCGTGCCCGATGGCGAGCGGAGCGAGGACTGCATGGCGCGGCTGCTCGCACGCGTGCACTACCAGCCGGCCTCGCTCGACGACGGCACGTCGCTCGATGCGCTCGGCGAGCGTCTGCACGCGCTGCGCGACGAGCGCGACACGGTCTACCACCTGAGCACCGCGCCGCGCTTCTACGCGCCGACGTGTGCCGCGCTCGGCGAACGCGGGCTCGCAGGACCGGGCACGCGAGTGATGCTTGAAAAGCCGATCGGACGCGACTTGGCGAGCGCGGTCGCAATCAACGACGGCGTGGGCCGCGTGTTCGACGAGGAGCGGATCTTCCGCGTCGACCACTACCTCGGCAAGGAAGGCGTGCAGAACCTGCTCGCACTGCGATTCGGCAATGCGATGTTCGAGCCGCTGTGGAACACGCGGCACATCGAGCAGGTGCAGATCACCGTGGCCGAAACCGTCGGCGTCGAAGGCCGCGGCGATTACTACGACGAATCCGGCGCGATGCGCGACATGGTGCAGAACCACCTGTTGCAGCTGCTGTGCCTGGTCGCGATGGAGCCGCCGACGCACTTCGAGCCCACCGCGGTGCGCAACGAGAAGATCAAGGTGCTGCGCTCGCTGCGTGCAATCGGCCGCGACGATGTGGCGCAGCACACGGTGACCGGGCAGTACACCGCGGGCGCCGTGGCGGGTAAGGCGGTGCCGGGGTATCTCGAGGAGCTCGGCCGCGCGAGCACGACGGAGACGTTCGTGGCGCTGCGTGCGCACATCGACAATTGGCGCTGGCGCGGCGTGCCGTTCTACCTGCGCACCGGCAAGCGCATGCCGCAGCGGCGCACCGAGATCGTGCTGCAGTTCCGCTCGGTGCCGCATTCGATCTTCGATACCGGCGCGTCGCCGCTCGCACCCAATGCACTCGTGATCCGCCTGCAGCCCGAGGAGCACATCGAGCTGCGGCTCATGAACAAGACGCCGGGCCTCGATCGCCACGGCCTGCAGCTCACGCAGGTCGCGCTGGACATGGACATGCAGGAGGAGTTCGCCGCGCACCGGCGGCGGCTCGCGTACGAGCGGCTGTATCTGGATGCGATCGAGAACAACGGCACGCTGTTCGTACGTCGCGACGAAACCGAGGCCGCGTGGCAGTGGGTCGACGCGATCCAGGACGGCTGGCGCCGCGCAGGTCTCGTGCCGAAACCCTATCCGGCCGGCACGGCGGGCCCGGCCAGCGCCCACACGCTCACGGAGAAGCACGGCCATGCCTGGCTCGACTAACACTGCAGTGCCGACCTGGCACGAATACGCCGATGCCGACGCGCTTGCGGTCGGTCTTGCCGACGCGCTCGCATGCGTCTGCTCCGACGCGATCGGCGCACGCTCGATGGCGTGGATCGCGCTCGCAGGCGGTCGCACGCCGCTGCCCGCATATGCGCGCCTCACGCGGGCGCCGGGCATCGACTGGGGCCGCGTGGTCGCGGTTGCCACGGACGAGCGCTGCGTGCCGTTCGATCACCCGGCGTGCAACACGCGCGCGCTGATGGCGCAGTTTGTAGACTCGCCGGGCTTGAGCGTGCTGCCGCTCACGCGGCCAAGTGACGGCGAACCGGACGCATCTGAACTGCTCGCCCAGCGCGAGCTGAACTCCCGCGCACAGCCGTTCGATGCGGTCGTGCTTGGAATGGGCGGCGACGCCCACACTGCGTCCCTGTTCCCCGGGGCGCCGCAGCTCGCCGGGGCGCTCGATCCCCGTAACACGCTTGAGGCGATTCGCGTCGACCCGATGCCGCTGCCGCCCGAAGCGCCATTCCCGCGCATCACGCTGACCGCCTCGCGCCTGCTGCGCGCGCACGAGATCCACGTCGCGCTCACCGGCGCCGACAAGCGCGGCGTACTCGAACGCGCGCTCGCGTCGAATGACGTGACCGCGCACCCGATCGCAATCGTGGGCCGCGCCGCACCGGACACGCGCGTGCACCTGCACTGGAGCCCCTGATGTCCCTGCATCCCGTCGTCGACCGCGTCACCGATCGCATCGTCGAGCGCAGCCGAACGCTGCGCACCGATTACCTCGAGCGCATGGACGCCGCCCGCCAGGGCGCGCCGGCCCGCGCGCGGCTGAGCTGCGGCAACCTCGCGCACGGCTTCGCCGCGGCCGGCGAGGACAAGCTGCGCCTGCGCGGCGGCCCGGCGCCGAACATCGGCATCGTGACCTCATACAACGACATGCTCTCGGCGCACCAGCCGCTCGAGCCCTACCCGTCGCTGATCCGCTCGGCCGCACGCGCGGCCGGCGGCACGGCGCAGGTCGCCGGCGGCGTGCCTGCGATGTGCGACGGCGTGACGCAGGGCCGGGCAGGCATGGAACTGTCGCTGTTCTCGCGCGACACGATCGCGCTCGCCACGGCCGTCTCGCTCTCGCACGACATGTACGACGCCGCGCTGCTGCTCGGCGTGTGCGACAAGATCGTGCCGGGCCTGTTCATCGGCGCGCTGAGCTTCGGCCACCTGCCGGTGATCTTCGTGCCGCCGGGGCCCATGACCTCGGGCCTGCCGAACAAGGAAAAGGCCGCCGTGCGCCAGCGCTACGCGACCGGCCAGGCCACGCGCGAGGAGTTGCTCGATGCCGAGGCCGGCAGCTACCACGGCCCGGGCGTGTGCACCTTCTACGGCACCGCGAACTCGAACCAGGTGCTCATGGAAGTGATGGGCCTGCACATGCCGGGCACGTCGTTCATCAACCCCGGCACCGCGCTGCGCGATGCGCTCACGGTCGCGGCGGCCGAGCAGGTGCTGCGCATCACCGCACTGGGCGACGACTACCGGCCGATGGCGCGCACGGTGGACGAAAAGTCGATCGTCAACGCTATGGTCGGGCTCGCCGCGACCGGCGGCTCGACGAACCACGCGATCCACCTCGTCGCGATGGCGCGCGCGGCAGGTGTGCTCATCAACTGGGACGATCTCGACGAGCTTTCGCGCGTGACGCCGCTGCTCGCGCGCATCTACCCGAACGGCGCGGCCGACGTGAACCACTTCCACGCGGCCGGCGGCGTCGGCTTCGTGATCCGCGAGCTCATCGACACCGGCCTGCTGCATCCGGACATCCAATGCGTGCACGGCGGCGACCTGCGCCAGCAGACGCTGGAGCCGTACCTCGACGATCTCACGCTGCGCTGGCGCGAGCCGCCGGCGCAGACGCTGGACCCGGGCGTGCTGCGGCCGGCGTCGGATGCGTTCGACCAGGAAGGCGGGCTGCGCCGGCTGCAGGGCAACCTCGGCCGTGCGGTTGCGAAGATCTCGGCGGTCGAGTCGCAGCGCCGCGCGATCAAGGCGCCCGCGCGCGTGTTCGATTCACAGGACGCCCTGCTCGAGGCGTTCCGGGCCGGCCAGCTGACGGACGACTTCGTCGCGGTGGTCCGCGGCCAGGGGCCGAAGGCGAACGGCATGCCCGAGCTGCACCAGCTCACGCCGGCGCTCGGCGTGATGCAGGACCGCGGCCAGCGCGTCGCGCTGCTCACCGACGGGCGGATGTCGGGCGCGTCGGGCAAGGTGCTTGCCGCGATCCACGTCACGCCCGAGGCACTGTCCGGTGGGGCGATCGGCCGCGTGCGCGAGGGCGACATCATCGAGATCGATGCGGATGCGGGCACGATGCAGGCCCACGTCGACGAAACCGAATGGAATGCACGCACCGTCGAGACGGGCGACCTGTCGCGCTACACGCACGGCATGGGCCGCGAGCTGTTCGCGCTCATGCGTGCGCAGGCCGGCGACGCCGAAGCCGGCGCATGCAGCCTGTTCCCAGAGGAGAGCGCACGCCCGCACGACGCGGCGCTCGCCCTCGCCGCCGGCGTCACTGCATGAGCGGGCCGCGCTACGAGCTCATCGCCGACATCGGCGGCACCAATGCGCGGTTCGCGCTCGTCGATGCGGACGCGCCGACGCCCGAGATCGTGCACGCGCAGTCGCTGCCGAACGTGCAGTACGCGAGCCTGCAGCACGCCGCGCGGCATTACCTCGACACGGTGGGCGTGCAGCCGCGGCGCGCGGCGATCGCGGTCGCCTCGCCGGTCGATGCCGACGAGATCCGCCTGACGAACCGCGCCTGGAGCTTCAGCCGCAGCGAGCTGCGCGATTCGCTCGGGCTCGATGAGCTGCTGCTGCTCAACGACTTCGGCGCGGTCGCGTGGGCCGTACCCGCGCTGCAGCCGCGCGATTGCATCGCACTGCACGGCCCGCCGGGCGCACCGCTGCGCGGGCCGGTCACGGTGCTCGGCCCCGGCACCGGGCTCGGCGTGGCGATGCTGACCGGCTCGGAATCGCGTGGCTGGCAGGTCGTGGAGACCGAAGGCGGCCATGTCACGTATGCGCCGATCGGCGACGAGGAGCAGCGCATCGCGCGCTGGCTCACCGCGCACCACGGGCGCGCATCCAACGAGCGCGTGTTGTGCGGCAAGGGGCTGTCGCATGTCGACGCCGTGCTGCGCGACGCGACGCACGCCGAAAGCGGGCAGGTTGACTCGCTGCGTGAGCCGGCGGAGGTCGTCGCGCTCGCGCTCGAAGGCCGCGACGTCGCTGCGCGCCGCGCACTCGCGCGCTTCTGCGCGGTGCTCGGCAGCGTGGCCGGCGACGCTGCGCTGATCCACGGCGCGCGCACGGTCATGATCGCCGGCGGCATCGTGCCGCGCTTCGTGCCGTTCCTGCGCTCAAGCGCGTTCCGGGAGCGGTTCCTCGCGAAGGGGCGCTTTGCCGCGTACCTGGAGTCGGTTGCGATCCAGGTCATCACCCATTCCCACCCGGGCCTGCTCGGCGCTGCCGTTGCGCTGCGCCAAGCCCTGCCGAAGGAGGCCGAATGATTGCCCAATGGACCACGCCCGAACTGCGCGCCGAGCGCGTCGATGCGATCCTGAGCCGCGCGCCGATCGTGCCCGTGCTCGCGATCGAATCGCCCGATGACGCGGTGCCGCTTGCACGTGCGCTCGTCGAGGCCGGCCTGCCGGTGCTCGAGGTCACGCTGCGCACCGACTACGCGCTCGAGGCGATCCGCCGCATCGCGACCGAAGTCGACGGTGCCTGCGTCGGCGCGGGCACGGTGCTCACGCCAGTGCACCTGGACGCGGTGCGCGAGGCCGGCGGCATGTTCGCGATCTCGCCCGGGGCGACGGATGCGCTCTACGACGCCGGCGACTCCAGCGCGATCCCGTGGATCCCGGCAATCGCGACGGCAAGCGAGCTGATGCGCGGCCTCGAACGCGGCCATCGGCGCTTCAAGTTCTTCCCGGCCGAGTCCAGCGGCGGCATCGCGGCGCTGAAGTCGTTCACCGGCCCGTTCCCGCTCGCGAAGTTCTGCCCGACCGGCGGCATCGACGCAGCGAAGGCGCCCGGCTATCTCGCGCTGCCGAATGTCGTCACCGTCGGCGGCTCGTGGATGGTGCCGAACGATGCGCTCACCGCGCGCGACTACGCGCGCATCGGCACGCTTGCTCGCGAAGCGGCCGGGCTGCGCGCGCGCTGAGCCGCGCAGCCGGACCGATCCGTCAGCGCGCCGGCACCGCAGCGTTCGGGCGCGCGCGCGGGGCGAGCAGCCGGCTGCCGCCCCACATCACGAGGATCGTCGCGACGAGCGTGATGAACATCAGGTGGATGTAGTGCAGCGGGCTCCAGACGAACGTGAACACTGCATAGAGCGCAACGCCGAACAGCAGCCCGCCGCGCAGCGCACGCGGGTCGAGGTTTGAGAACAGCACCGCGACGACGAACGCGGCGAGCACGGGCATCGAGTACAGCCCGTTGAGCTGCTGCAGCGTCGCGATGATGCTCTGCGAATGCTGATACAGCGGCACCATGGCCACCGAAACCACCGCGAACACGAGCGCGACGATCTGCCCGATGCGGCGTGCGTCCGCATTCGGGTTGATCTTCGCGAGGTGGATGTCGCAGGTGTACAACGCGGCCGCCGAGTTGAGGCACGAGTTGAAGCTCGACAGCACCGCGCCGGCGATGACGGCCGCGAACGCGCCGGACATCCACGCCGGCAGCACGTCGCCGACCAGCCGCCCGTAGGCGACGTCGCCGACATCCCCGTAAAGCTTGAACGCGATGATGCCCGGCAGCACGACAAGCGCCGGTGTGATGAGCTTGAACGCGGCAGCCGCGTAGATGCCCTTCTGCGCCTCGCGCACCGAGCCGGCGGCAAGCGCGCGCTGCGCGATCACCATGTTCGTGCCCCAGTAGAAGACGTGGATGAACACCATGCCGGTGAGCAGGGTGTGCCACGGGATATCCGAATCGTTGCCGCCGACCAGCGTCCAGCGCTCGGCCGGCACGCCGGACAGGTCCCAGCCCACCGCCTGCAACGCGAACAGCGTGACCGCGATGCCGAGCACGAGCAGGCCGAGCCCGTTGTAGGTGTCGGAGATCGCGATCGCGCGCAGGCCACCGAACGCGGCGTACGCCAGGCCGGCGAGCGCGAACAGCACGGCGATCGTGAGGATCGAAAGGTCCACGCCGAACATCGACTTCATGAACACCGCGCCCGTGTAGAGCACGACCGGCAGCAGGATGAACATGTAGCCGAGCAGGAACAGCACCGACACTGCGCGGCGCAGCCCCGGGTCCCCGAGGCGGCGTTCGAGCAACTCGGTCGTTGTCGTGCATTTGTAGCGGTAGTACATCGGCACGAGCACGTGGGCGAGGATCAAAAGGCCCGCGGCCGCGCCGAACTCCCACCACGCCACGAGCATCGCCTGGGCGCCGTTCATGCCGACGATCTGCTCGGCGCTGAGGTTGGTGAGCAGCAGCGAGCCGGCGATGAACGGCCAGGCCAGCGTGCCGCCGGCGAGGAAGAAGTCCTTGGACTCGTTCGCCCCGCGCGGTTCGCGGCGGCACCGCCACCAGGTGGCGAGCGCGACGAGCGCCGTAAGACCGAGGAAGACGGCAAGCTGGATCGGATCGATGCGCATCGCGTTGCTCCTGGGCGGCCGGCGTCGATCTTCGTGCGGCGCCGGCCGCCGCGCAATAAAAAAGGGCCCCCGCGGTTCGCTTGAACCGACAGGGGCCCCGGGGTCAGCCGTTTACGGCGTCGGTCGCGCTCAGAAGCGGTAGTTCAGGCCGAGCAGGTAGGTCCGGCCGTACTCGAAGTACTTGCGGGGGCGGTCCTCTCGGTTGTCGAAGCTGCCACGGAACGGCTCGTTCTCGAGGTTGTTGACCTGCAGCAGCAGCGACAGGTTCTCAAGCGGGCCTTCTTCGAACTGATAACCGAGCTGCAGGTCCGTGACGCCTTCGCCCTGGAATTCCTCGAATGCGCGGTCTCCGCCGAAGCCCTGCACTTCACCGAGGAAGCGCGAACGGCGCCGGTGGCTCACGCGAGCCGAGAAACCGAAGCGCTCGTAATAGACCGTCGCGTTCGAGATGTGCTTCGACAGGCCCGGGAACGTGATCGGGTCTTCGCCCTCGAACGGAATCACCTCGCTCTCGACGTACGAGTAGTTCGCCTGCATGCCGAACCCTTCAAGCGGCGCCCAGAACATATCGAACGGCAGCGACACAGCGAGCTCGTAGCCCTGCAGCTTGCCGCCATCGAGGTTCACAGGCGTCGTGTACGCGCCGATCGGGGATGCGGGCTGGGGGCCGGTGAAGCCGGGCGGGATCGGCAGCTGGCTGAAGTCGAACGGCGTCTGGACCTCGAGCACGTAGGTGCTGAAATCCTTGTAGAACACGCCGGCGCTGGCGTAGCCGCGGTTTTCAGCGAAGTACTTCTCGTACGAGAGGTCGTACGCGTAGGCCTCGTAGGGCAGCAGCTCCGGGTTGCCGCCGTTGCCTTCAAACACTACGCACGGTGCCGCAAGGCCGAGCGCCTGACAGGTGTCCTGATTGGTCTGGTTCGTGTTGATGGTGAAGCCTGCGTTTGCACGCAGGAAGTCCATGCGCGGGCGGGCGATCTGCTTGCCGGCGCCGAAGCGCACGAGCTGGTCGGCCGGCAGTTCGACGTTGAGGTTCAGGCTCGGCAGGTAATCGGTGTAGTTCGCGCCGCGTGTCGCCGGCTCATCGAGCGTGACGCCCTGGAACGTGGACACACCGCTGGAGCTCTGCTCGACGTTGATCGCCTGCACGCCGACGTTGCCGCGCACGCGGACCGCACCGACGTCGAAGTCGAGGTTGCCCTGCACGTAAGCGGTGACGATGCGCTCGTCGACCTCCCAGTTCTTCTGGTTGATGTCGCCGTTGTTGACGTTTGGACGGCGGAAATACAAGGAGTTGAACGCGGCGAGCGCGTCATAGCCGTAGAGGCCGCCGAGGTTCGCGAACGCGAAATCCGACTGAGTTCCGAACTGCGTCGGGATCGCGACTTCGGCGCCCTCCGTGCAGTCGGCACGCAGGCACAGGAAGTTCTCGTTGGAAGTGCGCGACTTCGTGCGCTCGCTGAGGTTCGCACCAAACTCCAAGCTGCTGAACACGCCTGACTCGAACGTGCGCTCCAGATCGAAACGCACCGAGTTGATCGTGTCGGTGACTTCGAAGTCCTTGATGTAACCGTCCTGGCCCCAGTCGCCGGCGTCGGTCAGGCGGAGAATGTTCGGATCCGCATAGTTGAAGCCGGTGTCGAGTTCGAAGTAGCCGTCCGGATTGAACGTGATGGCGGCGGTGTCACTGGTCCCCGCCGGCAAGCCGGCATACGTCTCGAGCAGACGCTCGTCGCGCGTGCCGCTCGACGTGCTGACGTCGACATTGAGCGTCCACGCTTCGCTGAGCTTGAGGTCGTGGTTCCAGCCCAGCGAGAACAGATCGTCCTTGGCTGCGTTGTAGTCGTTGCGCAGGACCGGACGAAAGTCGTCGAACGTCGCCTGCACCGCGGTGCCGTTGGCGTTGTTCGTGCGGCTGTCCGGCGCGCCCGGCGGGCCGAACACGAGGCCGAACTCCATGCCGCGCTTACGCTGGATCTTGTCGAACTTCGAATAGAACACATCGAGGCGCGTGGTGTAGATGTCGCTCGGCCTGAATTCGAGCACGCCGACAAAGCCGTCGCGCTCGTTCTCGGTGTCGTTCTCGTACAGCTTGCCGCCGCCGAGCACGCCGTTGTCGTAACCCCACGCCTCAAACTGGCTTTCCTGGATCGGGTTGTTCAAGCGCGCGTAGCCGAGCGCGAGGCCGACCGTATTGTCGGCGAACTGGTCGATGTAGGAAATGCTGAAGCGATTGCCGTATTCCTTGCCACCGCTCGCGTCGTTCATGTCGCCGCGCACGTTCACCGCAATCGCCTGCTCGCCGTATTCAAGCGGGCGCACCGTGCGCAGATCCACGGTGCCTGAGAGGCCCTGGCCGATCAGCGACGCGTCTTGGGTCTTGTAGACCACGACCTGGTGGATCAGCTCGGACGGGTACTGGTCGAACTCGACGCCGCGGTTGTTGCCGAGGCTCACCTGCTCGCGGCCGTTGAGCGTCGTCGTGGAGAAGTCGCCCGAGAAACCTCGGATGTTGATTTCCTGCGGGCGGCCGCCGAAGCGCTGCGCGGTCAGGCCCGGCAAACGGGCGATCGAGTCGGCGATCGAAGCATCGGGCAGCTTGCCAAGGTCTTCGGCGGAGATCGCTTCGACAATCGCGGTCTCGTCCTTCTTGGTGTCGATCGACTTTTCGATCGCGCTGCGAATGCCGGTGACCTGGACGCGGTCGAGCGTCGTCGCTGCGACTTCGGCTTCTGCGCTGACGGGATCTGCAGGCGGGGCCTGCACCTGCGCCTGGGCGCCCGAAGCGATCATCCATGTCGCCGAAGCGAGTGCGACGCTGAGCAGATTGCGTTTGAGAACCACGGTGCTACTCCCACTGCAAAGTTTGATGGACCGGCCGTGCGGCGCGGCCACGGAATCGGGGCGACAGCCCGGTGCAAAGCACGCACCGCGAGGGCGGATTGATGTTAATCCTCAGTTACGCGATGCAAGTTCCGCTGCAAACGTATTCATGCAATCAAGGGCGTTGTGCACTGCCGCAATGCTCACACGCGTGGAATAGTTTCTGCGGAGTTGCGCCTGCGCATTGCCCACTCGCCTCACCGAGGAACGTCCATGCCGAGTTCGGTTTTGCAGCGCGCGCGGCGGGCACTGTCTGTGCAGCGTCTCGTGTTATCCGCGGCGCTCGCGGTCGCCGCGCCGGTTGCAGTGGCGGCCGGTGCACTGCACGTGCCGTCGCCAGATTGGCGCGACGCAGTGATCTATTTCGCGATGATCGATCGCTTTGACGATGGCGACGCGTCGAACAACGACCAGGGCGCCGGCGAATTCGATCCGCGCGACGGCGCGCGCTACAGCGGCGGCGATCTCGCGGGCCTGACTCGACGCCTCGATTACATCAAAGGCCTCGGTGCGAGCGCGCTGTGGATCACGCCGCCGGTGGAGCACCAGTGGTGGAACACCGCGACGCGCTACGGCGGTTACCACGGCTATTGGGCGCACGACTTCAAGCGCATCGACCCGCACTTCGGCATGCTGGCCGACTACCGCGCGCTCTCGAAGGCGCTGCACGCGCGCGGCATGCACCTCGTGCAGGACGTCGTGGTCAACCACGTGGCGAATTACACCGGGTATGTCGGCGACTGGAATTCGCGCGAACCAGCTCGGCATTTCGTCGTGCATCCGGCGGCCGACGGGCGCACGGCGCCCGCGCGCGCGCCGTTCGCGCTCAATGACGTGCGCAACCCCGCGCACCGCGCCGCGGACGTGTACCACTGGACGCCGGACATCCGTGACTACGCGGACCGCACGCAGGAACTCGATTGGCAACTTGCCGGGCTCGATGACCTGAACACCGAGAACCCGGCGGTGCGGGCCGCGCTGCGCGACGTGTACGGCTTTTGGATCCGCGAGGCCGGGGTCGATGCGTTCCGCGTGGACACCGCGTTACACGTGCCGGCGGCGTTCTTTCCCGACTTCCTGCACGCGGACGACGCGCAGGCGCCGGGCGTCGCGCGTGTCGCCGCCGAGACCGGGCGCGCGGATTTTCTTTCGTTCGGCGAAGGCTTCGGCACGGACAAACCGTTCGACGAGGCGCAGGCGCGCAAGCTCGACGCGTACATGCGCACGCCCGGCGGTTTGCCGTCGATGATCAATTTCCCGCTGTACGGCAGCCTCGGTGACGTGTTCGCCCGCGGGCGCCCCACCGCGCAGCTGGCGCACCGCATTGAATCAACGATGCGCGTGCACGCGGATCCGTGGCGGATGCCGAACTTCGTCGACAACCATGACGTCGACCGATTCCTCGCCGGCGGCACCGAGCCCGCGCTCAAGCAGGCGCTGCTCGCGACGCTGACCTTGCCCGGCATCCCGGTGATCTATTACGGCACCGAGCAGGGGTTTACTGACCAGCGTGCCGCGATGTTCGCCGGCGGCTACCGCAGCGGCGGCCGCGATCGCTTCGACACGCAGGCGCCGCTGTATCGCTACCTGCGCGATGCGATCGCGCTGCGCCGCGGCTACCCGGTGTTCTCGCGCGGCACGCCGACCGTGCTTGCGTCGAACGGCGCGGACGCCGGCGCGATCGCGTGGCGGCTCGATTACGACCCGACGCGCGACGTCCGCGCAGCGCCGGGCGAGCGCACCGCCTCGACCGCGCTGATCGTGCTCAATAGCGCCGACGTGCCGGTGCTGCTGGACCGCCTCGACACGCGCCTGCCGCCCGGCACCGTGCTCGAAGGCGTGTTCGCAATCGACGGCGCGGACGAGCGCGCGGTCGTCGCGGCCGACGGCACGCTCACGCGCGTGCTGCCGCCGCGCAGTGGCTCGGTGTGGCGCGTGTCGGACGCGCGCGCGGCGGCGGCCGCGATGCCCGCCGGCCCCACGATCGACCCGCTCAAGGACGCGACGGTGCGCGCGGACTTCGAGGTGCGCGGCGCAGCGCCGGGCATGCGCGCGGTGCAAGTAGTTGTCGACGGGCGGCTTGATCGTGCGCAGACGGTGCCCGTCGAGGCCGACGGCCGCTGGCAGGCGCGCGTGCGCACGGGGGATTTCGTCGATCCGGCGCTCGAGCACCGCGTCGTCGCGTTCGATCCCGCCCGCGGCCTCGTGTCGAGCGCACAGACGTTCCGCGTCGAGCCCGCGTGGCGGCTCGCAGCCGACCGCGCCGACCCGCGCGACGACGACCGCGGCCGGACCGGTCGCTACCTGTACCCGAACGACGCCGGCTGGCGCGACGTGCGCCCGGCCGACGTCGAGCGCGTGCGCGCGTGGACCGCGAACGGCGCATTGCGTGTCGAAGTCACCATGCGTGCCCTGAGCCGCGCCTGGAACCCCGCGAACGGCTTCGACCATGTCGTGCTCACCGGCTTCGTCGAGCTGCCCGGCCAGAACGGCGGCAGCACGACGATGCCGCTGCAGAACGCATCACTGCCGGACGGGATGCGCTGGCACCGGCGTTGGCGGGCGCACGGCTGGTCGAACGCGCTGTTTGCGCACGACGGGGCATCTCCCACGCACGAGGGCGCGGCGCTGACCCCGGTGGCCGATCTGGCCGTCGGCGCGGACGCGCGCACGCTGACCTTCACGTTTCCGGCGCGATCGCTCGGCGACGCGCACATGCTCGACGGTGCGCGCGTGCACATCACCACATGGGACTACGACGGCGGCTACAGGCCGCTGGCGCCCGAGGCCGGTGCAGCCGCGTTCGGCGGCGCGGCGGCCGACGCGCCGAAGATCATGGACAGCGCCACGGTGACGCTCGCGCCCGGTTCCTGAATGCGGCTTGACGGGTGCCTCGCACCCGCGGGGCCATGCTGGCATCGACGCCGGCTGCGGGGCAGCAGCCGACAGGAGCCGACGATGACCGATTTCGACGACGCGTTGCAGCGTCTGCAGGCCCTGATCCAGACCGGTGACGTGCGTGGCGCACTCGCGGTGCTCAATGCGCGCACCGGGCACCGGTTTACGGCCCTCTACCGGTTCGACGACGACGTGCTGCGCAATGTGTGGTTCTTCGACCGGGAGCAGCCCGAGCGCGAAGCGGTCGAGGCGATGCCGGTGCGCGCGTCGTACTGCGTGTTCGTGCGCGACCGGCGCGCGACATTTCGCGTCGATGACGCCGACACCGACGACCGCGTCGCCGACCATCCCAAGCGCGACCAGATCCGCGCGTACTGCGGCGTGCCGCTGCTCGACGATGCGGGCCGCATGTTCGGCACTGTTTGCCACTTCGATTACCGGCCGCTTCGCATCAGCGACGAGAACATCGCGTTGATGGAGGCGCTGGCCCCGCTGCTGCAGCGTTACTCGGCAAACGCGGGCGAGTGCGAGGTCGACGATGCGGCCCTCGCGCTGGGCGAGGCCGCGTGCACCTCGGGGCCAAGCGCGAACCGACCGCCGCTCTCCGCGCCTTAGCGGGCGGCGCATGCGGCGGATAGATCGTTGGCGGCGCCACGTGCGGCCCCGCTGCGGCCGATGGTTCGCGCTGCCGAATCACACACCGCAGTGGATGACGGCGCTCGCGCGCGAGCGGTCCGGCCCGCGTCCTCAGGCCGTGAGCGGACTGGAGCCCACGAAAAAGCCGTTGAGCGACAGACGACCCGTGCGCGGGTCGTCGCGCAGCAGATCCGGCCGGCGGATATCGCCGCTGTGGAAGATCGTGCCGCTGTAGGCAATAAGCCGGTTGAACCGCGCGGGCACGGTGGCAACGCGCTGGAACCAGGCATTCGACTCGACCATGTAGCCCGGCGCGATGCCGTGGCTCGCTTCGAACTGCGCCGCGGACATCGACGCCGAATCGCGCATCAGCGCGGCGATCTCCTCGATCGGCCGGCGCGGCATGTAGAAGCTCGTGCCGCCGAGCGCAGGGTCGTCGAACAGGTAGAGCACTGAGGCGACGATGCGCTGGCCGGGTTGGGTTTCGAGGCGGTCGACGTGGCAGATCGATTGCCGCGGCTGCAGCGTGTGCGGCGGATAGGTGGTCAGCGACAGCCGCGCGGTCGCGCGCTGCACGCGGCGCAGCCCGAGGCGGTCGCGCAGGTGCAGCGAGAACCAGCGCTCGAGTGACTGCACGACGGACTCGGGCAGGCGCAGTTCCGGGCCCGGATAGGCGTTGTGCGGCGCATCCACGAACTGCGCGCGCTGCGCAGCTGCGAACTCGACGAGGCGCTCGGGTTCGAGCAGCGCGTCGTCGACCACCCAGCCGGTGAACGTCGGGGTGATCGCGAACGCTTCGATGCGCGGGCGGGGGTTGAACACAGGCGGCTCAGTGAGGCGTGCGAGCGAGCATGACCGCGCACGCGGGGCGTGGGGCCGGCCGTCGATCATGCATGCCGGCACCCTGCGTCACAGCGCGCGGAAGCGGATTGCCTGCCCGCCGCCGGGCGCGAGCCACAGCGACAGCGTATCGCCGCGGCGCACCTGCTTTTTCTCGACGGTAAACGCGTGCGGGTTCGTCTTCCAGTCTGCGCCCTCGCCGTCGCGGTAGATCTGCGCCTCGTAGCGGCGGCCGGCGTCGAGGAAGTCGAGCGGCAGGCTCAGCGTGCGCGCCTGCTCGTCGGTGACCGCACCCACGAACCAGTCGTCGCCGCCGCGCTGCTTACGGGCGATCGTTACAAAGTCGGCCGGCTCGCCGTTGATCACGCGCGTGTCCTCCCAGTCCACGGGCACGTCCTTGATGAAGTGGAACGCGTCCGGGTATTGCTCATAGTGCTCGGGCAGGTCGGCGGCCATCTGGATCGGGCTGTAGAGCACGACGTACTGCGCGAGTTGCTTGGCGAGCGTGGAGTGGAACACCTGTCCATTGCGGCCCTTGAGGCTGACCACGCCGGGCGTGAAGTCCATCGGGCCCGCGAGCAGGCGCGTGAACACGAGCATCGTCTCGTGCTCGGGCGGATTGCCGGGGTTGCCCCAGGCGTTGTATTCCATGCCACGTGCGCCTTCGCGCGAGACCCAGTTCGGGTAGGTGCGGCGCAGGCCGGTGTCCTTGATCGGCTCGTGCGCGTTGATCGCGATGCGGTGCTTCGCGGCCTCCTTGACGACACGCAGGTGGTGGTTGCTCATCCACTGCCCGTCGTGCCACTCGCGCAGCACGGGACCGTCGGCCACGTCCTGCCGCTCGATCTGGCCCGCGTCGCAGACGTAACCGGTCTTGACCGCGTCGACGCCGTTGCGCGCATACAGGGCGAACGCGTCGCTGAGCTGCCGCTCGTAATGGCTCACCGCGCAGCCGGTCTCGTGGTGGCCGATTAGGTGCACGCCGCGGTCTTTTGCATAGCGGCCGAGTTCTTCGATGTCGAAATCCGGCGTGGCCTTCGTGAAGTCGAAGCCCCAGCCGTTCGCGAACCACTGCCCGTCCCAGCCCGGGTTCCAGCCTTCGACGAGCACGCCGCGGAAGCCGTGCTTGGCGGCGAAGTCGATGTAGCGCTTGGTCTCGGCGGTCGTCGCGCCGTGCTTGTCGCCGCTCGCCCAGCTCTGCGTCTCCAAGTGCAGCGACCACCAGATGCCGAGGTATTTGTGCGGCTCGACCCAGCTCACGTCGCCGAGCGCATTCGGCTCGTTGAGGTTGAGGATCAGGCTCGACTCGACGAGGCCACCCGCGCGGTTACTGATCGTGAGCGTGCGCCAGGGCGTGTGGAACGGCGCGGTGCGGCGCACCTTCCAACCTTCGCTGCCGGGCGAGAGCTGCGCCTTGAGGCGGCGGCCTTCGACGCGCTGCAGCCACATGCCCGCGTAGTCCACGAGCGCGGCTTCATGGAACGACACGTAGACGCCGTCATCGGTGCGGATCGTCATCGGCGTGTGCGCGCGGCCGACTTCGCTGAGCGGCGTGGTGTTGTAGAGGTACTCGTAGCGGTTCCACTCTCCCGCCGGGATCCACCACGCGGTCGCCGGGCGCGCGACGTCGAACTCGGTCAGCTCCTCGGTGATACGCACGTCCTGGAACTGCGGCTGGTCGGGAAATTCGTAGCGGAAGCCGATGCCGTCATCGAACACCCGGAACACGACGTCGATGTCGCGCTTGAGATTGATCTTCTCGGTGAAGCGTGTGCGCAGTTCGTTGTAGCGGTTGCGCGTGAGGCGGCGTTCGCCCCAGGGCTGCTCCCAGGTCTCGTCGAAACTGCGCGTGGCCTGCGAGGTGAACGCGAGATCGCGCTGCAGCTGCTCGGCGTTCTGGAACAGGAAGCCCAGGCGGGAGGTGTTGATCAGCGGCTTGCCTTCGCGCAGCACGCGGTAGCCGATGCGGCCGTCGTCCAGATCGAGCTCGACGCGCAGCGTCTTGTCGGGCGATTCGACGCTCGCAACCGTGGCGGCCATGGCCGGGGAGTACGCGAATGTGAGTGCGAGGAGCGCAAGAACGGGCAGGCGGAACGGACGCGAAGGCTTCATCGACAGGCTCACTCGATCACGAAGACGACGGCCGTGCGGCCGGGGATGGACAGGCGCCCGTCGGCGGCAAGGCGAGCATCTCGCGCGCGCTCGTCGGCGCCCGGCTGCAACGCCGGGTGCAGCGCCCAGCGCTTGCCGGCTTGGGTGGGCAGGTCGAGCGCGCGCGCCTCGGGCGCGACGTTGATCGCGTAGAGCACTTCGCGGAAGTTCGCGTCAGCGTGGCCTTCGCCGTCGAGGTGTCCGACGATCACGGTCGGCTCCTGCGCAGGCCCGGTGTTGAGGAAGGTCAGGCGCTGCTGCACCTCCTCGGCCGTGCGCAGCCGCAGCAGCGGCGTGCTCGCACGCACGCGCAGCCAATCGTGCACCGCATCGCGCGTCCATTCGATCTCGCGCTGCGTGGGCTTGATCGACGCATCGCGCAGCACTGGCGCGAGCAGCGCCCAGTCCTTCTCGCCCTCCTCGGCTTTTGGCAAACCCGCCGCGAAGCCGTTGTCGGCGTACGTCCAGTCGAGGCGGTTGAACCAGTCGCCCGAGTCGAAGCTGTTGCGATCGAGCGACTTGCTGCGCAGCACCTCCTGCCCGGCATGCAGATAGGCGACACCCTGGCTTAGCGCGACAAGCGCGGTGCCGAGCGCCTGCACGCGGGCGCGGTCTTCGCGGCTCGTGCCGGCCGGCAGTCGCAACGCATTGAGGTCGAACAGCGTGAGGTTGTCGTGGTTCTCGGTGTAGTTGACAACTTCACCGGGCGTGGTCGCGTAGCCGGCCGGCTGGCCCTTGTAGTCGAGCTGCGACAGCGGCGCGGTGCGGCCGTCGGCGAACGTCATCGTGTAATCGCGCAGCGTGCCGGCCAGGCCCGCGCGCACGAGGTCGGCCGCGTGCAGCAGATCGCCTCGTGCGCGGTTTGGATCGGCATGTGCGTTCGGCGCGTAGACGAGGCCGTTGAGCCAGCCCTGCTGGGTGAGCAGGTCGCGGCCGGCGTCGCAGCAGCCGCCACCGCGGATCGCATCGCGCGCGCGATCGGAGAACGTCGCGATGCCGGTGCCGTCGAGCTCGCCCTGCGCGGCCTGCACGAAGCGCGCGTTGTTCGCGACCTCGCCGAAGTCCCACCCCTCGCCGATCAGTGGAATCGTGCGGTCGCCCTCGCGTTCGAGCCGCGCCTGGGTCGCCTGCATCGCCGCGCGCGGCTGGTGGCCCATGAGGTCGAAGCGAAATGAGTCGATGCCGTACTCGCGCACCCACAGCGCGACCGAGTCGACCATGAGCTTTTCCATCATCGCGTGCTCGGTCGCGGTGTTGTCGCAGCAGGTCGAGCGCTCGACAACGCCGTTCGCGTCGAGCCGGTGGTAGTAGCCGGGCACGATGCGGTCGAGCACCGAACTCGGCGCCTGGCCCGAGGTCGTGGTGTGGTTGTAGACCACGTCCATGCCCACGCGCAGGCCCGCCGCATGCAGCGCCTGCACCATGCGGCGGAACTCGCGGATGCGCACCGCGCCGTCGCGCGCGTCGGTCGCGTAGCTGCCTTCGGGTGCGTTGAAGTGGTACGGGTCGTAGCCCCAGTTGAAGCAGTCGCGCGCGGCGACCGTCTGCACCGCGGCCTGCTGGGCGGGACTGTCGGGCGCGGCGTTGGGGACCTCCGGCGTGACGCAGCCGGTCTCGGGCACGGTCGCGATGTCGAACACCGGCAGCAGATGCAGGTCGGTGAGGCCGGCCTCGTGCAGCCCGCGAAGATGGCGCATGCCGTTCGAGGTCGCGTGAGTGAAGCCGAGGTACGTGCCGCGGTGTTCGGCCGGAACGGTGGCGTCGCCCATCGAGAAATCGCGCACGTGCAACTCGTAAACCGCCATGTCGGTCAGCGCCGCTGGCGCGTCGGGGCGTGCATGGCCGCGCCAGCCGTCCGGGGCGAGCGCGGGGTCGTCGAGGTTCGCGATATAGCTGCGCGTCGAATCGGCCGTGAGGCTCACCGAGTATGGGTCGGTCACGCGATTGCGCACGAGGCCGGTGCCGGGCACGTGCAGGTCGACGAGGTAGGTGTAATAGCGCCCGCGCTGATCGCCCGGCACCGCGGCCGACCACGTGCCGGTCGCGGCGTCGCGCTGCAGCGGCAGGGCGCTCGTCGCAGGCCCAGTGCCGCCGTCGTACAGGCACAGCGCGACCGCCTGTGCTGTGGGCGCCCACAGCACCATGCGGGCGGCTTCGTCGTCGACGTGCAGGCCCAGCTCGATGTCGCGCGCGGCGGCATACACCTCGTCGAGCCGACCGGGATGTTGCACATGCGTCGCATCGAGCACGCGGCCACGCGTGTCCTCGTGCACGAGCCACCACTGGCCGGGTTCGTTCAAAGTGACTTCGCGCGCGGCCTCGGGCGCGAGGCGCAGCGTCGCGCCGTCGCCGATGAACCCAAAGCGCGTGCGTAGCGCCTCGGGCACGCTTGCGCCAGGGGTGAGCGCGAACGCGCGCGCCGCGCCGCGCACGGGACCGCCAGCGGCGGCCTGAAGCGTCGCCTCGGGCGAATGCACGAGCCGGTAGCGCCCGTCAGCGGGCTTGCCGGGCCACTGCAGCCACTGCGCATCGAGCCAATACGCTCGGGCATCGGTGCGGGCATCGGCGACCGGCGCGAGCGTGCGAGCCGGCGCGGGCGCGTCGCAGTCGGCGGTCGACATCGCATGGGCGGGCAGCGCGAGCGCGGTGGCGAGCGCACTGAATACGTATCCAGCGACGCACATTCGCGATCGCGGGTGCGCGGCCGGGCCAGAATGGCCGCGGGCGCGCGCGTGATGCGCCGCGTCGAACTCGAATTCGCAGGGGGAGTGCATGTCAGGGTCGGATCGCATCACGCAGGTCGTCATCGTCGGCGGCGGCACCGCGGGCTGGATGGCCGCCGCGGCACTGTCGAAGGTGTTGAACCGGGAGTACTCGATCCGGCTCGTGGAATCGGAGGAGATCGGCACCGTCGGCGTCGGTGAGGCGACGATTCCGATGATCAAGCTGTTCAACCAGGCGCTCGAACTCGACGAGGCGCAGTTCGTCCGCGAGACGCAGGGCTCGTTCAAGCTCGGCATCGAGTTCGTGGACTGGGGCCGGCTCGGCGACAGCTACATCCACGGCTTCGGCAAGATCGGCCAGGACCTCGGCCTCGTGTCGTTCCATCACTACTGGCTGAAGATGCACGCGCTCGGCAAGGCGGCGCCGCTCGATGCGTACTCGATCAACACGGCCGCAAGCCGGCACAACAAGTTCATGCGCCCGGTCGCGGACCGACCGAACTCGCCGCTCGCCGACATCGGCTACGCGTACCACTTCGACGCCGGTCTCTACGCGCGTTTCCTGCGCCGCTACGCCGAGGCGCGTGGCGTGGAGCGCATCGAAGGCAAGGTCGTCGACGTTTCGCTGCGCGGCAGCGATGGCTTCGTCGAGGCGGTGACGCTCGACGGCGGTCGCCGCATCGACGGCCAGCTGTTCATCGACTGCTCCGGCTTTCGCGGGCTGCTCATCGAACAGGCGCTCAAGACCGGCTACATCGACTGGACGCACTGGCTGCCGTGCGACCGCGCCGTCGCGGTGCCGTGCACGCACGGCGGACCGATCACGCCGTACACGCGCGCGACCGCGCGCGAGGCCGGCTGGCAGTGGCGTATCCCGCTGCAGCACCGCGTCGGCAACGGCTACGTGTTCTCGAGCCGCTTCATCGGCGAGGACGAGGCGACCGCCACGCTGATGCGCAATCTCGAAGGCGAGGCGCTCGCCGAGCCGCGCACGCTGCGCTTCGTCACCGGCAAGCGCAAGAAGTTCTGGAACAAGAACGTGGTGGCGGTGGGTCTTTCGAGCGGATTCATGGAGCCGCTCGAATCGACGAGCATCCACCTGATCCAGTCCGCGATCGCGCGGCTCACTGCGTTCTTTCCGTCTGCCGGATTCGATCAGGCCGACATCGACGAGTTCAACGCGCACTCGGACCGCGAGTTCGACGCGATCCGCGACTTCCTCATCGCCCATTACTGCGCGACCGAGCGCGACGACACGCCGTTCTGGGACTACGTGCGCACGATGGAGCTTCCTGCCTCGCTCGCGCAGCGCCTCGCGCTGTTCCGCGGCAACGGCCGCGTGTTCCGCGACGGCAACGAGCTGTTCGCTGAGCCGAGTTGGATCCAGGTGCTGCACGGCCAGCGAGTGCAGCCGGCCGCTTACCACGCGCTTGTCGACCTGTATCCGGAAGAGAAGATCGCCGAATACCTCGACAACATCCGCGGCGTGATCGCGAACTGCGTGCAGGCGATGCCGACGCACGAGGCGTTCATCGCGCGTCACTGCGCAGCGCCGCCGGCCTGAGACCGGCGCGCGCGGCTCAATCGAGCGCAGCGAACAGCGCACCGCGCGCCGGCAGTTCGATGCGGCCGCCCTCGATGCGGCCGGCGACAACGCCGGGCGCCTCGACCGGGCGCGCCGGCGCATCGAGCGGCAACGTGCACGTCACCGCCGCGCTGGAGAGGTTGAACGCAGCGAGCACGCGCGCGCCGTCGTGTTCGCGCAGGAACGCGAGCACCGGCTCGGGCGTATCGAGGAAGGTGATCGAACCGAGCACGAGCGCGGGCTGGGCCCGGCGCCAGCGCAGGAACGCGCGCACCGCGTTGAGCACGGAGTCGGGGTCGACGTCCTGCTTGGCGACGCTGCGCGGATGGTGGGCGTCCGCGACCGGCAGCCAGGGCTCGCCCTCGGTGAAGCCGGCCTGCTCGCCGCCGTCCCACGGCATCGGCGTGCGGCAGCCGTCGCGGCCCTTGAAGTTCGGCCAGAACGCGATGCCGTACGGGTCCTGCAACAGCTCGTACGGCACCTCGGCTTCGGTGAGGCCCAGCTCCTCGCCCTGGTACAGGCAGACCGAGCCGCGCAGCGAGCACACCAGCGCAACGAGCTGGCGCGCGAGCGCGTCGTCCGCATCGCCGTCGCCCGTGGCCGCGCTCCAGCGCGTGACCGCGCGGCGCACGTCGTGGTTGCTGATCGCCCAGCACGGCCAGCCGTCGACCATCTGCGCTTCGAGCCGCTCGACGGTCTCGCGCACGTAGGCCGCGGTGCAGTCGTCGGTCAGCAGTTCAAAGCTGTAGCCCATGTGCAGGCGGCTCGGCATCACGTACTCGGCCATCGTCGCGAGCGAGTCCTCCGACGAGATCTCGCCGAGTGCGGCGACATCGGGATAGCGATCGAGCAGTTCGCGGATGCGCTCGAGGAACGGCAGGTTCTCGGGCTGCGTGTTGTTGAAGTGGTGGTACTGGAACGCGTACGGGTTGTCCGCGGAAAACCCGCGCCCGGTGCGCAGGTGTTCGGGCTTGGGCGGGTTGTCGCGCAGCTGCGCGTCGTGGAAGCAGAAGTTGATCGCATCGAGGCGGAAGCCGTCGACGCCGCGGTCGAGCCAGAACTTCACGTTGTCGAGCTGGGCCTGCTGCACGGCCGGGTGGTGGAAGTTCAGGTCCGGCTGGCTGGCAAGGAAGTTGTGCAGGAAGTACTGGCAGCGCCGCGGCTCCCACTGCCAGGCCACGCCGCCGAAAATCGACAGCCAGTTGTTCGGCGGCGTGCCGTCAGGCCGCGCATCGGCCCACACGTACCAGTCGGCCTTGTCGCCGTCGCGGCTTTCGCGGCTTTGCCTGAACCACTCGTGCTCGATCGAGGTGTGGCTCAGCACCTGGTCGATCATCACCTTGAGGCCGAGCGAGTGCGCTTTTTCAAGCAGCCGGTCGAAGTCGGCGAGCGTGCCGAACATCGGGTCCACGTCGCGGTAATCGGCGATGTCATACCCGAAGTCGGCCATCGGCGACTTGAAGAACGGCGAGATCCAGATCGCGTCGACGCCGAGGCTTGCGACGTAGTCCAGGCGCTCGACGATGCCCGGCAGGTCGCCGATGCCATCGCCGTTGGTGTCGAGGAAGCTGCGCGGGTAGATCTGGTAGATCACCGCACCGCGCCACCATGACTGCGCTTTCGACATCGCGTCCGAATTCCTGATCGATCAAGCGCGCACTATTCCACGCATGCGACGGCGCGGCGGCGGTCCAGCGCGACGGCCGCGGTTGAATACGATTGCATCGGCGATGGTGCAGTGCGTTCGCGGCCTAGCATCCGGTCTGGCCGATGCGCATGCGCGTCCGGCCTTTGCCTGTCTTGCCGTCTGGACCTTTCATGAATCAAAAACCGACGTTGTCGTTCTGGCAGATCTGGAACATGTGTTTCGGGTTCCTGGGCATCCAGTTCGGGTTCGCACTGCAGAACGCGAACGTGAGCCGCATCTTCCAGACCCTTGGCGCGGAGATGGATGCGCTGCCCGTGCTGTGGATCGCCGCGCCGCTCACCGGCCTGCTGGTACAGCCGATCGTCGGCTACTACTCCGACCGCACGTGGACGCGCCTGGGCCGGCGCCGGCCGTATTTCCTCGTCGGCGCGGTGCTCGCGACGCTCGCGCTGTTTGCGATGCCGAACTCGCCGTCGCTGTGGATCGCCGCGGGTCTGCTGTGGATCCTCGATGCGTCGATCAACATCTCGATGGAGCCGTTCCGCGCGTTCGTCGGCGACCAGCTTCCGGTGAAGCAGCGCGCAAGCGGTTACGCGATGCAGAGCTTTTTCATCGGCATCGGCTCGGTGATCGCGAGCCTGCTGCCGTTCGCGCTGTCGAAGTTTGGCGTCGGCAACACCGCGGGGCCGGGCGAAGTGCCCGACACCGTGCGCTGGGCGTTCTACTTCGGCGCTGTGGTGTTGCTTGCGTCGATCCTGTGGACGGTGCTGCGGACGCGCGAATACCCGCCCGAGCAACTGCGTACGTACGACGAAGCGCCGCCGCTGCCGCGCCGCCCGCTCGATCCGGCGCGACTGCGCACGCAAGGTCTTGCATGGCTCGCGATCGGCGTTGCCGGGCTCGTGGCGGTCGCGATCGCCGGCCTCGACAAGCAGCTCTACATTCTCGGCGGTGGCCTGGCCACGTACGGGCTGGCGCTGCTCGCACTCGCGCATGCGAAGCGCGAGAACGCGTTCGTATCGATCATGACCGACCTGCACGACATGCCGGTGGTGATGCGCAAGCTCGCCGTCGTGCAGTTCTTCTCGTGGTTCGCGCTGTTTTCGATGTGGATCTACACGACGGCCGCGGTGACCGGCGTGCATTTCGGCAGCGATGACCCGTCCTCGGCCGCGTACAACGAAGGCGCGAACTGGGTGGGCGTGCTGTTTGCCGCCTACAACGGTTTTGCGGCGCTCGCGGCGATCGTCATCCCGTACATGGTGCGTCGCTTCGGCCTGCGCGTGAGCCACCTCGTCAACACGGTGCTCGGTGGGCTCGGGCTGCTGTCGTTCCTCGTCATCGACGATCCGAACTGGCTGCTGCTGTCGATGCTCGGCGTCGGCTTTGCATGGGCGTCGATCCTGTCGCTGCCGTACGCGCTGCTCAGCGATGCGGTGCCGGCACAGAAAATGGGCGTGTACATGGGCATCTTCAACTTCTTCATCGTGATCCCGCAGCTCGTCGCCGCGAGCCTGCTCGGCTTCCTGCTCAAGACGTTGCTCGGCAACGAGCCGATCCAGGCGCTCGCGATCGGCGGCGTCAGCATGATGGTCTCGGGCCTGTTCGTGCTGCGGGTGCGTGAGCCGGTGCTGCACGAGCCGCGTGGCCATGCAATCGGAGTGGCGTCGTGATGCGCCGGACGCTGTGCGCCGCGCTGCTCACCGCGCTGGCCGGTGCGGGCTGTGTGAGCGTGTCCGAGCGCGCCGCTCCGACGGCTGCGGATGCGCAAGCGGCCGCATCCGCGTCGGTTTCGCCCAGCGCGCCGACCGCGGACTACATCGGCACGCGCGAGCCGTTCGCCTCGGACGCGGTGTACTTCGTCGTCACCGACCGTTTCGTCAACGGCGATCCGACCAACGACCAGCGCGAGCAGGGCGGCGCAAACCGCACGTTCGACCGGCCGGTGCCGGGCGCGCCGAAGGGCCGGACCGCGAACATCGGCTACCTCGGCGGCGACTTCAAAGGCATCCTCGACAACGCCGAGTACATCGCCGACATGGGCTTCGGCGCGCTGTGGCTGACGCCGGTCGTTGACAACCCTGACGAGGCTTTCCTCGGCGGCGAGCCGGTAAAGTGGGGCGGCATGCACACCGACCAGGGCAAGACCGGCTACCACGGCTACTGGGGCGTGAACTTCTTCGAGCTCGACGAGCACCTGCCGAGCCGGGGCCTGGACTTCCGCGCGCTCACCGCAGGTCTCAAGCAGCAAGGCCTCAAGACCGTGCTCGACATCGTCGCGAACCACGGCTCGCCTTCGTACAGCGCGCCGGTCGACCAACCGAAGTTTGGCGAGCTCTACGACCGCGACAGCCGCCTCATCGCCGATCACCAGAACCTGCACCCGTCCAAGCTCGATCGGGGCAGCAACCCGCTGCACCGCTGGTACAACACCTCCGGCGGGCTCGCGCAGCTGTCCGACATCGATTCGACGCAGCCTGAAGTGCTTGATTACTTCGTCGACGCGTATTCGCAGTGGATCGACCAAGGCGCGGACGCGTTTCGCATCGACACGATCGGCTGGATGCCGCACGAGTTCTGGAACGCGTTCTCGCAGCGCATCCGCGAAAAGCGGCCGGGCTTTTTCATGTTCGCCGAGGCGTTCGACCACGACGCGGCGACGATCGCGCAGCACACACTGCCGCGCAACGCTGGCGTCAGCGTGCTCGATTTCCCGCTCAAGGAGCGGCTGGTCGAGGTGTTCGGCAAGCAGGGCGGCGGCTACGAGCGCATCGCGGAACGTTTGTATTTGACCGACGGCCCGTACGCGAACCCGTACGAGCTCATGACGTTCTACGACAACCACGACATGCCACGCATCGATGCGCGCGATACGGGTTTCATCGACGCGCACCACTTCCTGTTCACCGCGCGCGGCATCCCGGTCATCTACTACGGCTCGGAAGTCGGCTTCGAGCGCGGCAGCGCGGAGCATGCGGGCAACCGCAACTACTTCGGGCAGAAGCGCGTCGATGCGGCGGTCGGGCATCCGATCCGCGAATCGCTCAAGCGCATTGGCACACTGCGCGCGAACACGCCGGCGCTGCAGCGCGGGTTGCAGGTCAACCTTGCGTTCAAGGGCGATCGCGCGGCGTTCTACCGCGTGCTGCAGGACGGTGCGACGCAGCAGATCGCACTCGTGCTGCTCAACAAGGGCGACGCGCCGGCGCGCTTCGAGATTCGCGAACACCTGCAAGCCGGCGCGTGGCGTGCGGCGCTGGGCGGTGGCAGCGTCGCGGTAGCCGAGGGCGGCGCACTCGAGGCAACGGTGCCCGCGCACGGCGCCGAGGTGTATCTACTCGATGCATCGGTGACGCAGCCGGGTCTGCGCGCGGCGCTGAACGAGGCGATGCGGCGGGCTCGCCGCGAGGGCTGACCGGGCGAAGCTCGGGCGCCCATGCGCCTGTGGGCCGTTTGTGCTGATGCGCTCGCCGTTACCGGCGCAGGTCGGAGATCCGCAGGGCGCTCGCGAGGGCGCCAGTGCGGTCGGACGACCGCGGGCGTCTCTGCAAAAGACGTGTCGCTTGTGGCCGACTTACCGGAACACTTTATCGGCGAAGAGAAAGCGCTCGGCCTTCTCGATGTTTCTTTGAATCGTCGAAGACGATTGGTCGCGCAGTAGGCGAAGGCGTCGAGCCGTGTAACGCGCGGACACCCGCGCGCTTCCTAAGATGGCTTCCGAGCGGATGTGTCTTTCGTGCCGAGAACCGCTGCGCTCGAGGACGGCGCGACTCAGCCCCCACCCGCCCCGCACGAGCGGCGCACGACCAGCGACACCGGCAGCAGCGTGCTCTGCGCCTCCTCGTCGCGCACCTGGCGCAGCAGCGTCTCGACGAGCAACTCGCCTGCGCGCGTCGTGTCCTGCGCCACGGTCGTCAGCGGCGGCCGCGTGAAGCGCGCCATCGGGATGTCGTCGAAGCCGACCACGCTCACGTCACCGGGCACGCTGCGGCCGGCTTCGGCAAGCGCGCGGATCGCGCCGACCGCGATGAGGTCGCTCGCGGCGAAGACTGCATCGAACTCGCTCCCGCGCGCGAGCAGCGTGCGTGCGGCAGCATCGCCGGCTTCCTCCGAGCTTTCGGCATCGACCTGCAGCGCTGGATCCATCGCCAGGCCGGCGTCGTGCAGCGCCGCGTCGCAGCCGCGATAACGGTCGAAGAACTCGGGGTAGTGGCTTGACGCATCGCCGAGGAATGCGATGCGGCGGCGTCCAAGCGCGAGCAGGTGCTCGCCGACGAGCCGACCGCCGGCGAGGTTGTCGCAGCCGATCGAGATGCCCGGCTGGTCGGGCATCACCGAGCCCCAGCGCACGAACCGCGTGCCCTGCTCGACGAGCGAGACCAGCTTGTCGCGGTATTCGATGTAGTCGCCGTAGCCGAGCAGGATCAGCCCGTCGGCCTTCATGCTGTCCTCGTAATCGGCGTGCCAGTCGTCGGACAGCTGCTGGAACGAGACCAGCAGGTCCTGGCCGTGGCGCGCGCAGGCGCGCGTGATCGAGCCGAGCATCGCGTGGAAGAACGGGTTGATGTGCGACTCGTCCGCGGTCGGGTCTTCGAATAGCAGCAGCGCAAGCGTGGCCGAGCGCTGCGTGCGCAGGCTCGAGGCGTGGCGGTCGACCTTGTAGTTGAGCTCGCGGGCGACGGCCTCCACACGCTTGCGGGTCTCGGCGTTGACGAGCGGGCTGCCGCTGAGCACGCGCGAGACCGTCGCCTGCGACACGCCGGCGCGGTGCGCGATGTCGATCGAGGTGGCCTTGGTCTTGCGGCGCATGGGCATTCCAACCGGAAGCGGAACCGGCAGTCTAAGCGGCGCGCGGTGCCCGCGGCCGCAGCGCGAGCACAGCGCGACCGACCCGCAGCTGAACTGGTCGGTACAGGATTCAGTTGCGATTGATCGGCAGTGCGAATACTGCGCACATCCCGCCGCGCTAACTTCGATTTAACAACCCCGACTGCGCGGCCTGCACCGGAGTGAACCCATGAACTTCAAGAAGCCCCTGCTCGCCCTTGCCCTGCTCGCTTCGCTGCCGTTCGCGGCCTCCGCGGCGGAAGGCATCTCCTACACGTATGCCGAAGGCGGCTACCTGCGCACCGACACCGACTTCGGCGACGCCGAAGGCTTTGGCGCGAACGGCTCGGTCGCGATCGCCCCGAACTTCCACCTGTTTGGCGGCTTCAGCGGTCAGGAAGTCGATGAGTTCAGCGTCGGCGGCGTGCGCAACGACGGCTTCGACTTCGACCAGTGGCGCGCCGGCGTTGGCTACAACCACGAGATCTCGCCGCGCGCCGACCTGCTGACCCGCGTCGCCTATGAGCGTGCGGACGTGGGCGGCGCAAACTTCGACGGCTACAGCGTCGAAGCGGGCGTGCGCGGTGCGCTCGCGCCGAACTTCGAAGGCTACGCACTGGCGGGCTGGGAAGACGGTTCGGACTTCGACGGCGACTTCTACGGCCGCGTCGGCGCGCACGTGAAGTTCAGCCCGATGTGGGGCGTGTCGGGCGACGTGAAGTTCGCCGGCGGCGACACCCAGCTCTTCGTCGGCCCGCGCATCTCGTTCTAAATCGCGCTGCCGGCTCGCCGGCGAGCGGCACAGAAAAAGCCTGGCTTCGGCCGGGCTTTTTTCTTGGTGGCAAATTGTTACGAAATCGTGAAGGTCGCGGTAGGATGCGCGCGCCGCCGCGGTGGCGACGGCACCATCAAGGAATGACTCTCATGAAGAAGCAAATCGCGCTCGTGCTGGCGCTGGCCCTGCCGTTCGCGGCGTCCTCGGCCGAACTGAGCTACACCTACGTCGAAGGTGGCTACAACAAGGTCCACGTCGACGACGAGGACCTGATCGATCAGGAAGCCGACGGCGTGTTCGTGCGCGGCTCGGTCGCGCTCGGCGGCAGCGTGTACCTGCTCGGCGGCGCGTCGCGCGCCTCGCAGGATTTCCGCATCGCGCCGGAGGTGCGCGTCGACATCGACGTGAACACGACCGAGCTCGGCCTGGGGTACCACCAGTCGATGTCCGAGCGCGTGGACTTCCTCGCTGAGCTCGCCTACCTGCGCCAGGACGTGGACGTGGGCGTGGGCACGTTCGGTCGCGATGAACTGTCGGTCACTGGCGGACGCGCCTCGCTCGGCGTGCGCGGCATGATGGGCGACAGCGTCGAGGGCGTGCTCAAGGTCGGCTACCTCGACGGCGGCGATTACGAAGGCGAGTTCACCGGAACCGCTGGACTGCAGTACCGCTTCACGCCGACGTGGGGCGTGACCGGCGAGATCGAGTTCATCGACAACACGAGCCGCTATCTCGTAGGCGTGCGCGCAAGCTTCTGATCGCCCCCGCTGCTGCATGAAAAAGCCCGGCATTCGCCGGGCTTTTTTTATCGTGGCCGGTGCGGGCCACGCCGCCGTTCGGAGCGCGGCACCTCGCCGCCAACTGTTATGGGCAGGTCTTCAGCAGGCCCGCGCGCGGGTACTCGGCCTTCTGCTCGCGGGCAAGCAGCTGGCTCAGGCCCTGCGCCGGCGTCAGGCGGCCGTGCAGCACGGCCTGCACCGCGCTCGCGATCGGCAATTCGACGCCGTGGCGGTCGGCCAGCCGCATCACCTCGTCCGCGGTCTGCACCGATTCGACGACCTGCCCGATTTTTGCGACCGCAGCCTCGATCGTCTCGCCACGGCCGAGTGCGAGGCCCAGCCGGCGATTGCGCGACAGATCGCCCGTGCAGGTGAGCACCAGGTCGCCGAGGCCGGCCAGCCCCATCAGCGTTTCGGCGCGGCCGCCGATCGCCTGGTTCAGGCGCAGCATTTCATTGAGGCCGCGCGTGATCAGCCCCGCACGCGCGTTGAGCCCGAGCTCCATGCCGTCGGCGACGCCGGTGGCCACGGCAAGCACATTCTTCATCGCGCCGCCGAGCTCGGCGCCGCGCATGTCGTCGCCGGTGTAGGCGCGGAACGCGGGACCGTGCAGCAACGCGGCGACGTGGCGCGCGTGCGCCTCGTCATCCGAATGCACCGTCAACGCGGTCGGCAGGCCGGCCGCGACTTCCTTCGCGAACGACGGCCCGGTCACGACCGCGAGCGGGACGCCGGAACCGAGGTCCTCGGCGGCGACCTCATGCAGGAAGCGGCCGCTGCCGGGCTCGAAGCCCTTCGTCGCCCAGGCCACCCCGGCGTGCGCGGGCCGGTGCGGCGCGAGCGCGCGCAGCGTATCGGCGAACGCATGCGATGGCACGACGACGAGCACGAGGTCGACGCCGGCCAGCGCGGTGGCGAGGTCGGTCGTGGCGCGCAGCGTCGCAGGAAGCGCGATGCCGGGCAGGTAGCGCGGGTTCTCGTGGCGCGCGTTGATCGCCTTGACGATCGCGGCGTCACGGCCCCACAGCACGGCCGAATGGCCGTGCCGGGCGATCAGCGCGGCGAGCGCGGTGCCCCACGATCCGGCGCCGAGCACCGCGACCGTGGTCGGCGCGGTCATGGATCGCACGCCGGTCAAGGCTTCAGGCGTTGCCGCCGGTCTCGGCGCCGGCCAGGCTGGCCTGCTGCTGCTGCGCGCGCTGGCGCAGGCCTTCGGCGTAGAGCGCGTCGAAGTTGATCGGCTGCAGGAAGAACGGCGGGAAACCGCCGGCCTGGATCAAATCGCTAATGGTCTGGCGCGCGTACGGGTACAGCACGTTCGGGCAGTGCGTGCCGAGCATCGCGTCGAGCGTCTGCGCGTCGAAGCCGGTGAGGCCGAACACACCCGCCTGCTTGACCTCGACGAGGTAGAGCGACTTGTCGTTCGCGGTGCAGGTCAGGGTGATGCCGAGGACGACCTCGTACGCGTTGTCGTTGAGGCGCTGCACGCTCTGGTTGAGGTTCATCTGCAGCTGCGGCTGCGCGCTCTCGTTGAACACGGCCGGCGCGCCGGGCACTTCGAACGACACGTCCTTGAGGTAGAGCTTCTCGACGGTGAAAGCGGGGCCGTTCTCGTCGGCGGCGTCGGTCATGGCGTTCGCGCCGCCCAGGGTTTCGTCGGTCATCGGGGAGCTCCAGCAGGCAGAAAGGGGGCGATTATGGCACGCGGCACGCGCGCGTCCGGGGCGCGGTCACGGCGCCGCAGATGCGGCAAACACAGGCAGGGCGGGGCTGCGGCGGCCGGCGCCGCCGCGCGATCAGGCGCGGCCTTTGACCAGCGGCAACTCGGCCTGCTGCCACGCGGCGATCCCGCCGTCGAGCCAGTAGACCTTCTCGAAGCCGGCCTTCTTGAGGCGCTTGGCGGCGTCGGCCGAGCCCTGTCCGGTGCGGCAGACGACGACGACCGGCAGCGACTTCGCATTCGCCAGCAGCTTGCTCTCGGGGTCGAACTGGCTCGGCTGCACCGAGCGGCTGCCGGCGATGTGGCCCTTTTCGAACTCCTTCGTCGCCGACAGGTCGACCACGAGCGCGTCCTCGCGGTTGATCAGGCCAGTCAGTTCGGCCGGGCGCAGCGCCTTGAAGCCGCGTGTGAGCCGCGCGATTTCCGTGTAGATGATCGCAAGCGTGAGGCCGGCGAGCGCCAGCGACAGGTAGATGTGGCGGCCGGCAAAGGCCAGCAGTTCGTCGGTCGTCACGGCGTCAGGTCGGTCGCGGGGGCGGCGATTGTCGCCCAGCGTCGCGGGCAACACCACCGCGGCGGCCGGCGCGTCACTGTCCGGCCCACAGGTCCGGCAGGCCGCTGGTCACCCACCAGGTCTTCGCGTCCGGGTCCCAGCGCCAGGTCTCGCGGTAGCGCACGGTGCGCTCGGCCTGGGTGTGCCGGTTGATGACGCCGATCTCGATCTCGCGCACCGCGGTGCCCGCATCGATGTTGCGCGACTCCCCGAGATCGCGGTAGCCGGAAATCTGCACCTGCTTGTAACGCTCGAGTTCAAGCGCGGTCGGCGTGGCGGTGTCGGCCTGCTTGGGATCGAGCAGCTGCACCGCGCCTTCGAAGTCGCCCCAGCGGATCGCGGCCGACCACGTGTACTGCAGCGCGTCGAGGCGGTCGCGCTGGGTCGTCTTCGGCGTGCTGCCGCAGCCGACGAGCGCGAACACGGCGAGCAGCGAGAGCATCACAACGCGCAACAGGCGGAGGGGCATGGCGGGCTCGGGTGCAGCGGGTCGGGCGGCCATGCTAGCCCGATCGCGCGCGGCCGCGTCAGCCGCGCAGCTTGGCGACGTAGCGCGCGGTGAATTCGGTGGCCGCGCCGCCGTCGGGTAGGCGGGTGCGGGCCACGAGCGAGGCGCGGGCACGGCCGCGCGTTCGCAGGGTGTCGGTGAACGTCGTCCAGTCGCCATCGGGCGCGAGTTCGGCCTCGACGTCGAGGTCCGTGTAGAGCGGTGCGAGGTAGCTCAACTGGCTGTCGGCGACGAACACGTCCGCATCGAAGCCGGCTTCCTCGACGCGCAGCGACACGAGCCCCCAGCCGGCGAGCGTCATCACCGACGCGAGGCTGCCGCCAAACGCGCAACCCTTGTCGTTGACGTGCGCATCGAGCGGCGCGTGCAGACGCAGCCGAGTGCCGTCATAGCCCGCGATCGACAGCCGCATCGCGGCGACCGGCGGCATCGATTCGTAGTGGTGCAGCAAGCGGGCGAGAGCGGGGTCGGTCATGCGTCGTGGGGCCTGTGCGAAGCTGGACGGCATGGCCGGACGACCACGCGAAGCGCCGGGATGGTACGTGATCTCACTGCGACCGCGCGGTGAGCACGCCGGGCTGCGCGCGGCCGCCGCGCGCGCGGGCGCCGGGCTGATCGCGCTGTCGCCATGGCGGCTCGTGGACCGCACCGATGCGGCCACGCTCGCTGCGCTCGACGCCGCGCTCGCCGCGCCTTGCGTGGTCGTCACGAGCCCGACCGCGGTGCGCGCCGCCGCGGTGATGCGGCCGCTGCGCGACGTCCAGACGCGCTGGTGCGCGGTCGGCACCGGCACCGCGGCGGCGCTGCGTCGCGCCGGGGTCCGGGCGGTCGACGTGCCCGGACGCATGGACAGCGAGGGCGTGCTTGCACTGTCGGCATTGCAGGACGTGGCCGGCTGCACGGTCGGCCTGTTGACCGCACCGGGCGGGCGCGACGCGATCGCACCCGCGCTGGCCGCGCGCGGAGCGCAGGTGCAGCGGGCGGACGTGTACGCGCGCGAGGTGCTCGCACCGGCGCCGTCCGCGGTCGCTGCGCTCGAGCGCATCGATGCGCCGTGTGCGCTCGCGTTGTCGAGCGGCGAAGCGCTGCGGCAGGTGCTCGCCGCGCTGCCGCCGGCGGCGGTTCGCGAACTGCGCTGCGCGCAGGCGGTCGCCGCAAGTGACCGGCTTACCGCGCTCGCGCGCACGCTCGGCTTCCGCGACGTCGTGCGCGCCGCCGGCCCGCGACCCGGCCAGCTCGTGTCGGCGGCGACCGTCGCGCGCGCGCCGCGCTGAAGCCGAGCGTGCGCACGCGCGCGCTTCCGGTAGCATCCGCGGCGTCCTCCGACTGCCTCCCCCGTGGCCGATCCCGCGTCCTCCGTGTCGACCCCGCGCCGCGCGATCACGCCGTGGCTGCTCGTCGTCGCGCTCACGGGCGCGCTCGGCGTCGGGGCGTGGCAATGGCAGGTGCGTGAGTCGCGCCGCGAGGCCGAGGCGGCGGAGTCCCAGTCGCGCCTCGCCGCGCTCGAGGCGCGCCTGGATGCGCTGCGACTGGCGCAGCGCGGCCAACAGGGCCGGCTGCAGCACGCAGACGCGACGAACCGCGTGTTGCGAGATGAACTGCTCGCGCTCGGCGAGCGTGCGGCGCTGCTTGAGGACACCCTGGCCCGGCTCGCGCAGCGCGAGGCGGCGGGCCTGCATGCGCTGCGGCTGGATGAGGTCGAACTGCTGCTGGCGGCCGGCGTGCATCGTGCACAACTTATGGGCGATCTCGACGGCGCGCGTCGCGCCTACGCACTGGCGGCGGGCGTGCTCGACGGGCTCGCCGATCCGGCGCTGACCGACCTGCGGCAGACCCTCGCGCACGAGCGCGCCTCGCTCGATGCCGCCGGCGCCGATCCAAGGACGCAGGCGCTCGCAGAACTCACTGCGCTCGGCCGCCGCGTGAGTGGACCGGTGCCGATGTCGGCATCGCCCGCCGACACCGCGCCGGGCTGGCAACGGCTGTTGGGCACGCTGGTCGACGTGCGCCCGAGCGCAACCGGCACGCTGCCCCGCGAGGTCGATCGCGCCGCGTGGCAGGCCGCGCTGCAGCTCGAACTCGGGCTCGCACGCGCGGCCGCCGAGCGCCGCGACGCGACCGCATTCCGTGGCGCACTCGCGCGCGTCGGGCAGGCGCTGCGCACGCTGTGGCCGGCGTCGGCCGCGCGCGAGCGGCAGCTCGCGCGGGTGCAGGCGCTGTCCATGCACGCGCTTTCACCGACGCTCCCCGCGCTCGGCACGACACTCCAGCAACTGCGGCAGCGCCACGGCTCGCGATGAGGGCCCAGGCCGCCGCGCCTTTTGCTTTCAGGTGACTCGATGAACCCGTTCCGCCACCTGCTGTTCTGGATCGTGCTCGCCCTGCTCGGTGCGTTCGCCGCGCAGCTGCTCGTGCAGGACCCCGGCCTGCTGCTCGTGCGTTACCGCGGCTTCGACTACACGACGACGCTCGCGGTCGCGCTGTTCGTCGGCATCGCGGTGCTGCTGGGCGTGTGGCTGCTGTGGAAACTCATCACGCTGCCCATCGCCGCGGTGCGCCGGCGCCGCGAGCGGCGCACCCGCGCGCTGCTGACCGACGGGTACGAGGCGCTCGAGCACGGCCACTGGTCGCGCGCCGAGAAGTCACTCGCGTCCGCCGCCGACCATGGCGAGGGCACTGCGCTTGCGCGCCTCGGCGCCGCGCGCGCGGCCGCGGCGAACGGCGATCTCGACCTCGCGCACCGCCACCTCGACGCGCTGCCCGACGACCACGCGGGGCTGCGCGCCGTCGCGCGGGCCGAGTTCGCGCTTGCGCACGACCGCCCGCGCGACGCGCTTGTCGCGCTCGACGACCCCGACGCACAGCCGCTGCCGCCGCGCGGGCTCGCGCTGCGCGCCGAAGCGCTTGCGGCGCTCGGCCGCGCCGGCGAGGCGTACGGCCTGCTCGGTGCGCTGCGCCAGCAGAAGGTCTGGCCCGATGGGCGGCTGACGCGGCTCGAAGCGACCTGGGCCGAGGCGGGCCTGCGCGAAGCGCCGGATGCGAACGAACTCGCCGATCGCTGGGACGCGATGCCCAAGCCGCTGCGTCGCGATCCGCGCATCGTCGCCGCATACGCCGAGCGCGCGGCCGCCCTGAACTGGGACGAGGCCGCAGCGAAGAGCATCGAAGACGCGCTCGACGCGCACTGGGACGAATCGCTGGCCGCGCTGTACGGGCAGCTGCCGATCGGCCGCCTGGATGCGCGTCGCGAGCGCGCCGAGCGCTGGCTGCAGGCGCATCCTGCGAGCCCGGCGCTGCACTTCACGCTGGGGCGGCTCGAGGCCGAGCGCGGGCTGTGGCCGACCGCCGAGACGCACCTGCAGACCGCGATCACGCACGGCGCCGGCCGTCCGGCCTGGGAAGCGCTCGGCGAGGGCTACGCGACCGCCGGCGACGACGTCCGCGCGCGCACGGCCTATGCGAACGCGCTGCGCGCCGGGCGCGGCGAGGCGCTGATCGAGTGGCCGCGCGCGACGACGCCGGCGATCACCGACGGCCCGCTCGAAGAGCGCGAGGCGCATGCGCTGCCGCGCCTGCGCGACTGAGGCGTCGCGTCTCGATACACCGTTACTTCAGGCTTGCCGTTACGTCAGGCGTGCGACCGCAGCGCATCGACGCGCTGCGGTCGCCGTAACCTCAGAACGTCTCGATCAGGGGCTCGGCGCCGCCACGGCGCCCGCTGCCGCGCTGCCCACGGTCGCCGCCGGGCCTGCGGCGGACTTGTGCGCAACGATGCCCTTCGAGGCGTATGAAGCCGCGCGCACGAGCACATCGCGCACGATGGCTTCCATCGGCGTGCCCTTGATGTTCGACATGCCACCGACCATGCCGCCGATGCCGGCCCAGGCCGCGCCGCCCCAGCTCGTGCTCGAGGTCGTGTTGTCAGCCACGAACGTCTCGGAACTGACCACCTTCGCGCGGTTGACGTCGATGATGCGCAGGTCGAGCGAGAGTTCGGACTGCTGCTTCGTCTTCGCGATCGAGCCCACGACCGGGATCATCCCGCCGCCGAACGACCGGCTCTGGGTGCTGGTGCCGATCGAGGTGATCGCGCCGGAGATCATGAACTCCGCCTGCTCGGCCTCGACGGTCTTGCCGACGAGCGCCAGCTCCTCACGCAGCTCGTCGAGCGCCTCGCGCTCCTGGATGTCGAAGCAGCCGGTCTGCTTGAGCGCGGTCGTGAGCATCGCGCCCATGCCGTCGCCGATGCCCGGATAGCCGACGCTCGCGTTGCCCGACGCCGCCCGCGCAAGGCGCTCCAAGCCGGAGACCGGATCGTTGCCCTGCGAGCCCGCCTCGCAACCGGCCGACTTGCACTTGAGCTCGCCGACGACCACGCGCGCCACCGGCACGTCGCACTGGGGCAGCTCATATTGCTTCTGATCGACCGTCGTGGCCGGGTCGGCCGCGGACGCGGCAAAGCTGGCGAACAGCGCCGCCAGGCAGACTACGTGCTTCATTGCATTCCCCAATCGCGGCGATGGGCGCCGGACCCGTCGGGCCGTCCTGACCCGATGGGCGAATGCTAGCGCCAGAGTCGATGCCGCGACACCGGGAACCAGCCTTGGTCAGCGCTCGAGGATTGCCACCACGCCCATGCCGCCGGCGGTGCAGATCGAGATCAGGCAGCGGCCGCCGCCGCGCTGCGCGAGCTCCTTCGCGGCCGCGGCGACGATGCGTGCGCCTGTCGCCGCGAACGGATGGCCGGTCGCGAGCGAGGAGCCGTTCGGGTTGATGCGAGCGGGGTCGATCGCGCCCAGCGGTGCGTCCAGGCCGAGGCGATCACGGCAGTACTCGACGCTTTCCCACGCGCGCAGTGTGCACAGCACCTGCGCGGCGAACGCCTCGTGGATCTCGTAGAAATCGAAGTCTTGCAGGCTCAGGCCGTTGCGCGCGAGCATTTCGGGCACCGCGATCGTCGGCGCCATGAGCAGGCCTTCGCCGTGCACAAAGTCCACCGCCGAGACGTGCACGTCGCGCAGCCACGCAAGCGGTTCCAGGCCGCGCGCCTGCGCCCATTCGGCCGAGCCGAGCAGACAGGCGGCGGCGCCGTCGGTGAGCGGCGTCGAGTTCGCGGCGGTCAGGGTGCCGCGGCCGGAGGTCTTGTCGAACGCGGGCTTGAGCGCGGCGAGCTTTTCGAGCGTGCTGTCGGGGCGCAGCACGTTGTCGCGCGTGACGCCGCGGAACGGCACGACGAGGTCATCCAGAAAGCCGCGTTCATACGCAGCCGCGAGCTTTTGGTGCGAGCTCAGCGCCCAGGCGTCCTGCGCCTCGCGCGGGATGTTCCACTGCTTGGCCATGTCCTCGCAGTGCTCGCCCATGCTCTTGCCGGTGCGCGGCTCGGCGACGCCAGGAAAATCGGGCTTGAGTTCGTTGAGCTTGAAGCCGCGGAACACCGCGAGCTTGTCGCGCGGCGTCTTCGCGGCGTTCGCAGCGAGCAGGCGGCGGCGCAGCGACTTGCCGTAGACGATCGGCACGTCGGACGTGGAGTCCGAACCGCCGCCGATGCCGGATTCGATCTGCCCGAGCGCGATCTTGTTCGCGACATGGGAGATCGTGTCGAGCGAAGTGCCGCAGGCGCGCTGCATCGTGATGCCCGGCGTGAGCGGCGACAGCCCCGACGACAGCGCGGCTTCGCGCCCGAGGTTCCAGTCCGCGGAGTGCTTGATGACCGCACCGAGCGCGACCTCGCCGAGCTGCAGTCCGTGCAGGCCGTATTGCTCGACGAGCGCGCCGAGCGTGCGGATCGACATGCCGAGGTTGCCGACATCCGCGTAGGCGGTGTTCTGGCGGCAGAACGGAATGCGCACGCCGCCGATCACGGCGACGGGACGGCCTTGCAGCATCTTCAGGCTCCTCACGACGGCCCGCACAGCGGCGCGGGCATAATGCGATCGAGTGTAGCGCCCGCCGTCGCGAGCGACCAAACGCCTGCGTATCGAATGAGTTCAGCTTCGGACGACCCCACTGCGAACGCCGTGCACGTGCTCGGCGCGCTCGCGCTCGAACTGCGCGGCGACGCGCCGGTTGCGCGCGACCGCCTCGCCCAGCACGAGGCCGGTGCGCTCGCCGAGCGCATCGCGAACGACCTTGCGCGCTTCGCGCCCGCGGCGGCGTCGCTCGATCTCGTCACCGTCGGCGCGCATTACGACCCGGTGGAACTGCTGCGCCCGGCGTGGCCGCTGCACCAGGAACTCGACCAGCTCGCCGCGCGCGCACCGAGCAGTGGCGGCGGTGCGCGCGTGATCGCGTTCGGCGCCCACGGGCAGGCGCTGCCGGGCGCGTTAGCGCCATCGCCCGAACATGCCGGCGGGCCGTTGCGCCTGGTGCCGTTCGTGCTCGGCGGCGATGCCGACACCGCGGCCGCGGTCGGCGATGCGTTCGAGCGCGAGCTGCTCGAGCGCGGCATGGCCGGCGCGGACACGGCGCTCGCGGCACAGGAGCTGTTCGGCCTGCGTGTCGAGCACGCGCGCTACCTCACCGCGCACGACCTCGCCGCGATGACCGCGCTGCAGTACGAACACGCCGGCCTGGCGCCGCTGTGGCCGCTGCTCGAGACCGCGCTGCTGGAACCGACCGGCGAGGCCTGGCTCGACGCCGCACCCGAGCCGCTCGTGCGCTACGGCGACGGCGAAGCGCGCATCGCGCTGTTCTCGCCGAACGGCTGGCATGCACGCTACGAGCCTGATGCGGATTGCACGGACGAGGACGCACGCGCCCGCCTGCATCGGCGTTTCACGCAGTTCGAAGTGCGCCAGCGGCAGATCGCCGCGGTGTTCGCCGCACACGGCGTGCCGGTGCAGTTCGTGCATTGCCCGGCCGAGACCGACTGCCGCGCCGTGCTCGTCTGAGCGCTGCGGCCCACTGCGCGAAGCACTTGATGCGGCTGGTCGTCTTCGGCAACTCCGGCTCCGGCAAGAGCACGCTGTCGCGCGCGCTCGCATCGACGCATGCGCTCGCGCACCTGGATCTCGATTCCATCGTCTGGGAGCCGGGCCGGATCGCGGTCGCACGCGCGGCCGAGGCCGTGCAGGCGGACCTGCAGGCGTTCATGGACGCACACGCGGCGTGGGTCATCGAGGGCTGCTACGGCGAGCTGGTCGCGATCGCCGCGCAGCGCGCCGACGAGCTCGTGTTCCTCAACCCCGGCGTGGAGGCCTGCCTCGTGCACAACAGGCGCAGGGCGTGGGAGCCGCACAAGTACGCCTCGCGCGCCGAGCAGGATTCGATGTTCGACGCCTTGCAGGCGTGGGTGGCCGCGTATGCGACGCGCGAGGACGCGTGGTCGCTGCGCGCGCATCGGGCGCTGTTCGATGCGCATGCCGGATGCAAGATCGAGCAGACGGGCGCATCACTGGAGGCGCTCGCGACGCGCTGGGATGTGCAGCGTGCGGTGATGCATGCCACCGGGCCCGACGCGGCCGATTGATTCTGTTCCGGCCGATGCGCAGCGCATCGCCGTCGAATCTCAACGCATCGCGCGTGACACGGTGCGGTTTACCGAATCGATCAACCGCGCGAGCGCCTCGCGCGGCTGCGCGTCAGAGGGTGCCCGACGCATCGTCAGCGTTTGTCGAGGTGCGAGTGGTGGACATGCGCGCCCGACGAACCACCCGGCGCCGCATGCGCCGGGTGCGATCAGCGTTCGAACTCCCGCTCGAAGATGCGGTAGCCCGCGTCGGTCATGCCGAGCGCCGCATAGGTGTCCTGCGCGCGTACGTTGTCGCGCTCGACGTACAGGCGCAGGCCTACGACGCCCTCGGTCTGCCGCGCGAGCTGCTCGACGTGGCGGTACAGCGCCGAGAACACGCCCTGCCGGCGGTGCGCCTCGGGCACGTACACGCTCTGGATCCACCACCAGTCGCCGCAGCGCCAATCGCTCCACTCGCGCGTGAGCATCAGGGTGCCGACCGCCTCGCCAATCGTCTCGCGACCGGCCACAGTGACTTCGCGCATCGCGACGAAGTAACGGGCTTTTGCCGGATCGACGAGGCCGGCCTCGACGCCGGCGAGCACCGTCGCCGGGTCGAGGTGCTTGTGCTCGGTTTCGCGCGCCATCGCGATCGCCCACTGCGCGAGCATTTCGGCATCGCGCAGGTGCGCGTCGCGCACGCGCAGTGTCGAGTCCATGCGCTCAGCGCTTGCCGGTGATCACGCCGCAGGCCACGCGCGGGCCGGCATCGCCGGACGGCTGGCTGCGGTAGTCGTCGGCCTTGCCGTGCACGATCACGGCAAGACCCGCGACGTCGTTCGCCGCGCCGCCGCCGAGCGTGACGCCCTGCGCATGCGCGTCGACACGGGCGACGCCCTGCGCGTTCGCGAGCAGGTTGTTCATGTCGCCGGCATGGTGCGTGGCGGTGCCGACCTGGCCGTGCGGCTGGCCGGCCGGATTGAAGTGGCCGCCCGCGCTGCTCGCGTCGGCCGCGCTGCAGTCGCCGCGCTCGTGGATGTGGATCGCGTGCGTGCTGCCGGGCGTGAGGCCGCCGATTTCGCCGGTGAAATGCACGCCGCTGCCCATCGGCATCGCGGTCAAGCGCCCGCTCACGAGGCTGCCCGAGGCAGGGGCCAGCACGACGCTGGCTTCGCGCATCGTCGAGACGGCCGGCGCGGCGGCGGCCGCTGTCCCGGTCGAGGCGGCGGTGGTCGACGGGCTGCTCGCGCAGGCGGCGAGCACGAGGGCGGCGGATGCGGCAAGCAGCGCGGTCTTCATCGTTCGGCTCCGGTCAATCGGGGTGGCCGAGGCTAGCGCAGCACAGGTGATCGCGTGCACAAGGCTCAGCGCGCACGGTCGCCGCGCAGCTTGCGGCCCATCGTGTTGCGGCCCAGCCCCAGCCGCGCGGCGGCCTCCGTGCGGCGTCCGCCGGTGTAGGCGAGCGCGGCGTCGATGAGCGCGCGTTCAAAGCGTTCAAGGGCGCGTGCGTGCAGTTGGGACTGGCCGCGTTCGAGCTGCGCGGTCGCCCACGTGCCGAGCGCGTCGTCCCAGCGCTCGGGGTCTGCCTGCGACGCGGCGCTCGCGGCGCGAACGCCGAGCGCCTCGTCGACGTCGTCGGCATCGATGCGCTCGGTCGGTGCCAGCGCGGCGAGGCGCCAGCACAGGTTTTCGAGTTCGCGCACGTTGCCGGGCCAGTCGTGCGCGTGCAGCCGTGCGAGTGCATCGCCCGACAGGCGCTTGGGCGGCGCGTCGAACTTCGCCGCGGCCGCGGCGAGGAAGCGCTCGGCGAGGATGCCGAGATCCTCGCGGCGCTCCCGCAACGGCGGCAGGCGCAGGCGCACGACGTCGAGCCGGTGCAGCAGGTCGGCGCGGAAGCGTCCGTCGGCTGCGAGCGCTTCGAGGTCCTGGTGCGTGGCCGCGACGACGCGCACGTCGACGCGGATCAGCTCGCGGCCGCCGACGCGAAAGAACTCGCCCTCGGCAAGCACGCGCAGCAGGCGCGTCTGCAACGCGAGCGGCATGTCGCCGATCTCGTCGAGGAACAGCGTGCCGCCGTCGGCCTGCTCGAAGCGGCCGACGTGGCGACGCGTTGCGCCGGTGAACGCGCCGGCCTCGTGGCCGAACAGTTCGGATTCGAGCAGTTCGGCCGGGATCGCCGCGGTGTTGAGCGCGACGAACGGGCGGCGCGCGCGCGGCGATTCGCGGTGCAGCGCGCGTGCGACGAGTTCCTTGCCGGTGCCCGTCTCCCCGGTGATCAGCACCGACAGCGGCGCCTGCGCGAGGCGGCCGATCGCGCGGTAGAGCGTGCGCATTGCAGGCGCGTCGCCGACGAGTCCGGGCGCGTCGGGCGCCGGGGTGGGCGCGACGTCCGCGGTCGGCGCGGGATCGCGCCCGAGCGTGCGCGTGACGAGCGCGACGGCGTCGTCGAGGTCGAACGGTTTCGACAAAAACTCATGCGCGCCACCGCGGAACGCGCCCGCAGTGCTCGCGACGTCGGTGTACGCGCTCATGACGATGACCGGCAGCTGCGGCGCACGCGCCTTGAGCTTGTCGAGCAGCGCGAGGCCGTCGTCGCCGGGCATGCGCACGTCGGTGAACAGCAGGTCCGGCGGCGGCTGCGCATCGAGCGCATCGAGCACCGCGGCCGCGCGATCGAACGCGTCGACGACGTGGCCGGCTTGGCGCAGCGCCGCGGCGAGCACGAAGCGCACGCTGCGGTCGTCGTCGACGATCCACACGCGCGCGCTCATGCGGCCGCTCCGGCGCGCATCGGCAGCAGCAGCGTGAACACCGTATGCCCCGGCCGCGAGCGGTACGCGAGCGAGCCGCGGTGCTCGCGCGCGACCTGCTGCGCGAGCGCGAGCCCGAGCCCGCTGCCTTCGGCGCGCCCGGACACGAGCGGCAGGAACAGCTGCTCGGCGAGGGCCTCCGGCACGCCGTGGCCGTCGTCGATGATTTCCAGCCGCAGCGCGATCGGGTGCACGGCCTCACCGATGCGCAGGCCGTGCTCGACTCGCGTGCGCAGCGTGACCTGACCGGCGCCGGCTTCGATCGCGTTGCGCACGAGGTTCCACACCGCCTGCGTGAGGCGGTCGCTGTCGCCGTCGAACTCGGGCAGGCTCGGGTCGTAGTCGCGCAGCAGGCGCACCGCCCAGCCGGCGTCGTGCTCGGCCAGGCGCAGCACGCGCTCGAGCACGGCGTGGATATTGAGCGGTGCGTGCACGCGCGGCGGCGCCGGGTTCAGCAGGCGGTCGACGAGCCCGGTCAGGCGCGCGATTTCGTCGTCGATGAGGTCGATGAGATCGCGCGTGTCGGCGTCGCGCGGATCAATGCGCCGCCCGAGCAGTTGCGCCGCGCCCTTGAGCCCGGCGAGCGGGTTGCGCAGTTCGTGCGCGAGGCCCTTGAGCGAGGCGGCGAGCGCGGACGGCAGCAGCAGGGCGGGGTCGTCGCCGGGGAACTCGTCGACCGGGTGCGCTTCGAGCAGCGCGCCGCCGTCGTCGTCGGCGCTGAGCCAGACGTCGGCGAAGCGGTCGTCGGTGTCGGGGTAGCGCAGGCGCACGCGGCGCACGCGCAGCGGCGCGGACTCGCCGGCCACGATGCGCGCCAGCGCGGCGCCGAGGCGCGCGTCGGCATCAAGTGCGGTCAATGCGGCGCCGTGCAGGCGGCGGGCGCCGACGCCGAGCCAGCGTGCGAACGCGGCGTTGCACGTGCGCAGCGTGCCGGCCGCATCGAGCACGGCGACCGGCGTGGTCAGCGGATCGAGCGCGGGCGCGGCAAGGGCGGGCATCGCGCCATGGTAGTGCACGGTCGCGGGCCGCATGACCCGCGGCGTACGGTCAGAGCCGCGGCAGCGAGCAGTCGATGCGCAGGCCGCCGGTGTCGGCCGGGTGCGCGTCGAGACGGCCGTCGTGGGCCTGCGCGATCGCGCCTGCGAGCATGAGCGCCAGGCCCAGCCCCTCGTCGGCCGGCGCCGGCTGCGGCGCGTCGAACAGGCCGGCAAGCGCGGTCGGGTCGGGCGCGGGGCCGCGGTCGATGACGCTCACGCGCACGCCGGCGTCGAGCGGCTCGATGCGCAGCACCGGCGCGTGGGCCGGATCGCGCGCGCGGGCATGCGAGAGCAGGGTGCCGAACATCTGCACGAGGCGCGGTTCGTCGCCGTCGATCTCGATCGCGTCGGTGCCGCCGATGAACTCGGGCTCGGTCGCCGCATCCGGCACCGCACCGAGCGCGAGATCGAGCACGAGCGCGAGCGAGCACGGGCCGCGGCGCGTGACGAGGCGGTTCTGCTCGGCGCGGGTGAAGTCGCCGAGCTCCTCGATCATGCGGTTGAGCCGGCGCGTCTGGCGGTCGATCACATCGACGAGCTCACGCTGGCGTTCGGGCGGCAGCGCGCCGCTGCGCAGCAGGAACGCGGCGGTCTGCAGCGGCGCGAGCGGGCCCTTGAGGTCATGCGCGAGACGATCGCTCCAGCGCTTCATGCCAAAGCCTCGCGTTCGGCCTGCAGGACGCACACGCGCTCGATCTCGGCGATCTCGGCCGGCTTGACGAGGTGGTGGTCGAAGCCGGCGTCGTGCGTGCGCCGGCGGTCTTCAGGCTGGCCCCAGCCGGTCACGGCGACGAGCGTGAGTGCGCTGCCGCCGGGGGCGGCGCGGAGGCGTCGTGCGAGTTCATAGCCGTTGAGGCCGGGCATGCCGATATCCAAGAACACCACCTGGGGCTGGAAGCGCGCGACGGCCTCGACCGCCGCGTGCGGGTCGTACAGTCGCTGCGCATCGTGGCCGAGCAGTTCGAGCGTCATTGCGAGCGTGTCGGCCGAATCACAATTGTCGTCGACGACGAGCACACGGCGACGCGCCGCGACCGGTGCGGATGCGTTCGTCGAGGGCGCTGCATCGACCGCCGTATCCACCGCGGCGCGCGGCAGCCGCACGACAAAACGGCAGCCTTGGCCGACGCCTGCGCTGTGCGCATGCACGTCGCCACCATGCATCTCGACGATGCGCTTGACGAGCGTGAGGCCGATCCCGAGGCCGCCGCGGGCGCGCTCGACCGAGGTGTCGACCTGGGTGAACAGCTCGAAGATGCCGCGCGCGTCCTCGGCGCGCAGGCCGATGCCCCGGTCTTCGACGCAGATCTCGACGCTATCGGCGTCGCACTGCACGTGCACGTGGATCGGCTGTCCGGCGTCGGAATACTTGACCGCATTGTTGAGCAGGTTCGAGAACACCTGCGAGAGCCGATGGCGATCGGCGACGAGCGGGATCGGCGCATCGGGCAGTTCGAGCTGCAGCGCATGCGCGCCGCCATCGAGCAGAGGCGCCGTCGTTTCAACCGCCGATTCGAGCACCGCCTGCAGCGTGACGGGTTCACGCTTGAGCGTGAGCTTGGCCTGGCTGATGCGTGCGACGTCGAGCAGGTCGTCGATCAGCCGCACGAGCATCGCGAACTGGCGCTGCATCGTGTCCTGCAGCCGCGCCGGCTCGAAGCCCGGCAGTGGGTCGCGGTCGGCGAGGCGGAACAGGTTGATCGCGTTGCCGAGCGCCGCGAGCGGGTTGCGGAGCTCGTGCGCGAGCGTCGCGAGGAACTCGTCCTTGCGCCGGTCCTGCTCGAGCAGCCGCGCTTCCGCGCCTTCGCGCACGGTGATCTGCGCCTGCAGCTCGGCATTGCGCGCGGCCAGCTGCGCGTTTGCGTTGCGCAGCGACACGTTGAGCCTCTCGAGCTCCCGCGCCTTCTCGACCTGCAGCGCTTCGTTCGCCGCTTCGAGCCGCTCGTTGGCGAGCTGCAATTCGCGGCGCTTGCGGTACAGCTCGGCGAGCACCATGACCTTGCTGCGCAGGATCTCGGGGATCACCGGCACGCTGACGTAATCGACCGCGCCGAGCTTGTAGCCGCGCAGGCGGTCCATGTCGGTCACGTTGACCGCGGTGACGAAAATGATCGGCGTCTTTTCGAAGCGTGGGTGCTGGTGGATGAGGTTCGCGGTCTCGAACCCGTCCATGCCCGGCATGTTCACGTCGAGCAGGATCAGCGCGAACTCCCCGTCCATGAGCCGGCGCAACGCCTCGGTGCCCGAGCCGGCCTCGACGAGGTTTTCGCCGAGCGGCTCGAGAATCGCGCGGTACGACAGCAATCGCCCCGGCTGGTCATCGACCAGCAGGATGTTGACCGGTTCGACCGGCGTGGCGGGAAACGGGCTCATCAGCGGTGCAGCCACTGGCGCAGCATCGCGAGCAGGTCATCCGTGACCACGGGTTTGGCGAGATAGTCCGACGCGCCGGCTTCGAGGCATTTCTCGCGGTCGCCCTTCATCGCCTTCGCGGTCAGCGCGATCATCGGCAACGCACGCGATTCGGGGTCGGCGCGGATCGCGCGCATCGTGTCGTAGCCGTCGAGGCCCGGCATCATGATGTCCATGAGCACGAGGTCGATCGCCGGGTCGGCCGCGACCTTCTCGATCGCCTCCTGGCCGGTGCCGGCCGTGATCACGTGCATGCCGTGCCGCTCGAGCACGCTCGAGAGCGCGAAGATGTTGCGCACGTCGTCGTCGACCACGAGCACGCGCCGGTTGCGCAGCGCATCGTCGGAGGCATGCAGCGAGCGCACCATGCGCTGCTGCGATTCGGGCAGGTTCTTGACCACGCGGTGCAGGAACAGCGCGGTCTCGTCGAGCAGGCGCTCGGGCGATTCGACGCCCTTGATCACCACGCTCTTGGCCATGCGGCGCAGGCGGCGGTCTTCGTCGGCCGCGAGCTCCTTGCCCGTGAACACGACGACCGGCACCTCGCGCACGCGCGGCTCGCCCTGCATGCGCTCGAGCAGGTCGAAGCCGGTCATGTCGGGCAGGCGCAGGTCGAGCACGACGCAGTCGTACTCGTCCGCCGTCAGTTTCTCGAGCGCTTCGGCGCCGCTGCCGACGGTGTCGATCGCGATGTCGTCGTGGCCGATCAGCGCCTCGATGCTCATGCGCTCGCGCTCGTCGTCCTCGACGATGAGCACGCGCTTGGTTCGCGGCTGCGTGTAGCGCCGGATGCGGTCGAACGCCTCACCGATGAGTTCGCTCGACGCGGGCTTGGCGAGGTACGCGAACGCACCGCGTTCGAGGCTGTGGTGACGCTCCTCGTCGACGGTGACGATCTGCACCGGGATGTGGCGCAGGTCCGGGTCCTGCTTGAGCCGCGCGAGCACGGCCCAGCCGAGCATGTCGGGCAGGAAGATGTCGAGCGAGACCGCGACCGGGTGGTAATCGCGGGCCAGCCGCAGCGCTTCGGTGCCGCTGGTCGCCACGAGCACGTTGAACCCGCTCGCGCGCGCATGGTCACGCATCACGCAGGCGTAGCGCGCGTCGTCCTCGACGACGAGCAGCGTGGGCCGCTCGGGATCGAGCCCATCCCGGTCGTCATCGACCGCCTCGGACGCGCCGCCAAGCGATTCGCTGACCGGCGGCAGGGCGACGGGCGTGCGCGCGTCGCCGCGCGTGGGCGCCGGCAGCGCCTCGCCGGCAGCCAGCGGCAGGTAGAGCGTGAACGTGCTGCCGCGGCCCGGTGCGCTTTCGAGCCGCAGCTCACCGCCGAGCAGGCCGGCAATCTCTCGGCTGATCGCCAGGCCGAGACCGGTGCCGCCGTACTTGCGCGCCGTGCCGGCGTCGGCCTGCTGGAACGCTTCGAACACGAGGCGCTGTTTGTCGGGGGCGATGCCGATGCCGGTGTCGCTGACCTCGAACGCAACGACCTGCGAGGCCGCGTCGAGCGTCGGATGGCCGATCGTCCAGCCCGAACGCACCGGCCGCACGGCGAGCCGCACGCTGCCGCGTTCGGTGAACTTGAACGCGTTCGACAGCAGATTCTTGAGGATCTGCTGCAGGCGCTTGGCGTCGGTGGTGAGCGTGCGCGACAGCCCTGGGGCGATGCCGACACCGAACTCGAGCCCGCGGCGCTCGGCCTCGTGGCGGAAGCCGCGCTCGAGGTTTTCGCGCAGGTGCGCGAACGCGACGTCCTCGCGCTCGACGCTCACCGTGCCCGACTCGATCTTCGACAGATCGAGGATGTCGCTAATCAAGTGCAGAAGATCGGTGCCGGCGCCGTGGATCGTGCGCGCGAACTCGACTTGCCGCGAGGTGAGGTTCGTATCCGGGTTCTCGGCGAGCTGCTGGCCGAGGATGAGGATCGAGTTGAGCGGCGTACGCAGCTCGTGCGACATATTCGCGAGGAACTCGCTCTTGTAGCGCGAGGTGAGCGCGAGCTCGGCGGCTTTCTCCTCGAGCGCCATGCGCGCCTGTTCGATCTGCTTGTTCTTCGTTTCGACCTCGGCCTTCTGCTCGGCGAGCAGCGCGGCCTTGAGTGCGATCTCCTCGTTCGTCTGCTGCAGCTCCTTCTGCTGCGACTGCAGTTCACCGGCGAGCTGCTGCGACTGCGCGAGCAGGCTCTCGGTGCGCATCGTCGATTCGATCGTGTTGAGCACGATGCCGATGCTTTCCGACAGCTGCTCGAGCAGGCCGCGCTGGCTGGGGGTGAACTCAGCGAGCGAGGCGAGCTCGAGCACCGCCTTGACCTCGTTCTCGAACAGCACCGGCAGCACGATCACGCTGCGCGGCGTGACATCGAGCAGGCCGGACTGGATGCGCACCGCACCCGGCGCGACGTCGTCGACGACGATGACGCGGCCCTGCGCCGCGCACTGGCCGATCAGCCCTTCGCCGAGTTCGATCGTGTGCATCACCGGCGAGCTCGGTGCGTCGGCATAACCGGCGAGCTGGCGCAGGCGCGGACGCGGGCCGCCGCTTTCGACGACGTACATCAGGCCCTGCTGCGCATTGACGAGCGGCGCGAGCTCGCCGAGCAGCATGCGGCCGAGCGTGATGAGGTCGCGCTGGCCCTGCATCATGCCGCTGAACTTCGCGAGGTTGGTCTTCAGCCAGTCCTGCTCACGGTTCGACTCGGTGGTCGCGCGCAGCGTGCCGATCATCGAGTTGATGTTGTCCTTCAGATCCGCGACCTCGCCGCGCACGTCGACGGTGATCGAGCGCGTGAGATCGCCCTGCGTCACCGCCGTCGCCACCTCGGCGATCGCGCGCACCTGCGTGGTGAGGTTGGCCGCGAGCTGGTTCACGTTCGCGGTCAGGTCCTTCCAGATGCCCGCGGTGCCCGGCACGTTCGCCTGGCCGCCGAGGCGGCCTTCGACGCCGACCTCGCGCGCCACGGTCGTGACCTGGTCGGCGAAGATCGCGAGCGTTTCGGTCATGCCGTTGATGGTGTCGGCAAGCGCGGCGATTTCGCCCTTCGCTTCCACGGTCAGCTTCTTGTGCAGGTCGCCGGTCGCGACCGCGGTCACGACCTTCGCGATGCCGCGGACCTGCGTGGTCAGGTTCGACGCCATCGAGTTGACGTTGTCGGTGAGGTCTTTCCACGTGCCCGCGACGCCCGGCACCTGCGCCTGGCCGCCGAGCTTGCCTTCGGTGCCGACCTCGCGCGCCACGCGCGTGACTTCCGCGGCGAAGCCGTTGAGCTGGTCCACCATCGTGTTCAGCGTGTCTTTGAGCTGCGCGATCTCGCCCTGCGCATCGACCGCGATCTTGCGGCTCAAGTCGCCCTTCGCCACGGCCGTGGCGACTTCAGCGATGTTGCGCACCTGCGTGGTCAGGTTCGACGCCATCGAGTTGACGTTGTCGGTGAGGTCTTTCCACGTGCCCGCGACGCCCGGCACCTGCGCCTGGCCGCCGAGCTTGCCTTCGGTGCCGACCTCGCGCGCCACGCGCGTGACTTCCGCGGCAAAGCCGTTGAGCTGGTCCACCATCGTGTTGATGGTCTGCTTGAGCTCGGCGATCTCGCCCTTCACGTCGACCGTGATCTTGCGGCTGAGATCGCCCTTCGCGACGGCGGTCGTGACCTCGGCGATGTTGCGCACCTGACTGGTCAGGTTGCCGGCCATCGAGTTCACGTTGTCGGTGAGGTCCTTCCACGTGCCTGCAACGCCCGGCACCTGCGCCTGGCCGCCGAGGCGGCCTTCGGTGCCGACCTCGCGCGCCACGCGCGTGACTTCCGCCGCGAAGCCGTTGAGCTGGTCCACCATCGTGTTGATGGTGTCCTTGAGTTCGCGGATCTCGCCGCGCACGTCGACGGTGATCTTGCGCGACAGGTCGCCCTTCGCGACCGCCGTGGTCACGTCGGCGATGTTGCGCACCTGCGAGGTGAGGTTGCTCGCCATCGCGTTGACCGAGTCGGTCAAGTCGGCCCAGGTGCCGGCGACGCCGGGCACGACGGCCTGACCGCCGAGGCGGCCTTCGGTGCCGACCTCGCGCGCCACGCGCGTGACCTCCGCGGCAAAGCCGTTGAGCTGGTCCACCATGGTGTTGATGGTGTCCTTGAGCTCGGCGATCTCGCCGCGCACGTCCACGGTGATCTTGCGGCTGAGATCGCCCTTCGCGACCGCGGTGGTCACGTCGGCGATGTTGCGCACCTGCGTCGTGAGGTTCGACGCCATCGAGTTCACGTGGTCGGTCAAATCCTTCCACGTGCCAGCGACGCCAGGCACTTCGGCCTGGCCGCCGAGCTTGCCTTCGGTGCCGACCTCGCGCGCCACGCGCGTGACTTCGGCGGCAAAGCCGTTGAGCTGGTCCACCATCGTGTTGATGGTGTCCTTGAGTTCGCGGATTTCACCGCGCACGTCGACCGTGATCTTGCGGCTGAGGTCGCCCTTTGCGACCGCGGTGGTCACCTCGGCGATGTTTCGCACCTGCGAGGTGAGGTTGCTCGCCATCGCGTTGACCGAGTCAGTCAGATCCTTCCAGGTGCCGGCGACGCCGGGCACGATCGCCTGGCCGCCGAGCTTGCCCTCGGTGCCGACCTCGCGCGCCACGCGCGTGACTTCCGATGCAAAGCCGCGCAGCTGGTCGACCATCGTGTTGATGGCTTCCTTGAGCTGCAGGATCTCGCCGCGCACGTCCACGGTGATCTTGCGGCTGAGGTCGCCGTTCGCCACGGCGATCGTCACCTCGGCGATGTTGCGCACCTGGGCGGTGAGGTTGCTCGCCATCTGGTTGACCGAGTCGGTCAGATCCTTCCAGACGCCGGACACGTTGTTGACCTGCGCCTGGCCGCCGAGGCGGCCCGCGGTGCCGACCTCGATCGCCACGCGCGTGACCTCGGACGCGAACTCGCCCATCTGCTCGATCATGCGGTTGACGATCGTCGCCGAGCGCAGGAACTCGCCCTGCAGCGCGCGGCCGTCGGCCTCGAGCGGCACGGTGCGCGAAAGATCGCCCTTCGCGACCGCGGCCATCGCCTCGGTCATCGTTTCGACCGGCCGCACGAGGTCGTCGATGAGTTCGTTGACCGAGCGCTCCATCTGCGTCCACGCACCGGCTCCGGGGCCGGGCTGGATGCGCTGACGCGTCTGGCCCTCGCGGCCGACCTTGTCGCCGACGCGGTCGAGCTCGGCGGCGAGCCTGCGGTTGTGCGCGACGATCTGGTTGAACGCGTCGGCCAGGCGCCCCTCGAGGCCGTCCCAGTGGCGCGGGAGCTGGACGCTGAAATCGCCGTCGCGCATCGCGGCCATGGCGGATAGCAGTTGGTGCAGCGCGTCGACATCGTCGGTGACGGGCGGCACCGGGCGCACGGGAGTCAGCAGTTCGGACACGGCGGGTACTTCGAGAGGCCCGTTCCCCACGGGCGTGGACCGGCGAGTGTAGCGAGGCTGCAACGGCCGTTTCTTGTTGCGGTCTTCACATCGCAACCACACCGGATGCGGTCTGCGGCACGGCGTTTGCATCGGTGGGCGCCTCGACCGGTGTTGCCGACGCTCGGCGGACTCCGCCGGGCGCCCGTCCCGCTCGGCGGCAGGCGGCTGTAAGGCCCCGGCGCTGCCTGGGATTCCGTTCGGCGCCCCCGCCGCCCTCTGCTGCCGGTTTTGCAGCTCGGTTATGACGGGCGCTGCCGGCAGGGCGATGGCGCGCGGGTGACGCTGCTCGGCCGCATTGCGCGTGGCACGCGGTTGCCGCTGGATGGCGCCGGTGCCGATCGCCTCGACTGTGAGCACGGGTGCACCCGCTTAGCAGCGCAGGCCGTTGGCGACGAGCGGGCCGGTGATCCCGAGGGATGTCCTGAAAAACTCGCACGCGCCCTCGATTGGGCCAGTCGCGCTCTGGCGACCGGCGTGCGCAGCCGTGACGCCGGTCCCGATCCGCGTGCGCACGCGGCGATATGGTGCCTGCGCCGACGGGGGGTCCGGAGGACACGCATGAAACGATCTAGGTGGCTCCTGCGGGACCGCCCACTCGACCCGCGGACGATGCTCGCGGCGCGTTACGGCCGCCACGGTGCGATCGAACGGCAGCCGTTCGCGTCCTCGCGCCCGGCTGCGAACGTCGCCCCGTCGACGGCTGCGATACACGCGCCTGTCGCGGAACGGCTGTCGAATGCGCTGCGATTGACGCTGTCGCCGCCACCGTTCGCCGCGCGCATGCTCGCGAACCTGAGCTTCGGCGCCACCCCCGCCAGCCTCGCCGAGTTCAACGCGCTCGGGCACACCGACTTCGACCGCCTCGCGAACTGGGTCGAGTGGCAGCTCGATTGGTCTGCGATCGACGACAGCGCGCTCGATGCGCGTCTGAGCGGCGCCGGCTACACCACGCTCGACAAGTCGCTCACCCAGCTGTGGGCCGACCACGTGCGGCCGGATCCCGAATACGCCGTGCGCATGCGGCCGGCGCAGGAAGTGCAGCGCGCGGCGTTCGTGCGCGCGACGTTCTCGCGCCGCCAGCTGCGCGAGCGCATGGTCGATTTCTGGCACGACCACTTCAACGTCACCGCAAGCGACTTCGCGGCCGGCCCGGTCTACGTGCACTACGACCGCGACGTGCTGCGCGCGCATGCGCTCGGCAATTTCCGCGCGATGCTCGAAGCGGTCGCGACGAGCCCGGCGATGCTGTTCTACCTCGACAACCTGTCGAACACGCGCGCCGGCCCGAACGAGAACTGGGCGCGCGAGCTGCTCGAGTTGCACACGCTCGGCGCCGAGCATTACCTCGGCTTCATGGACCCGTTCCAGGTCCCGCCCGATGCGGTCGACCCGGCGTATCCGAGCGGCTACACCGACGTCGACGTCTACGAGACCGCCTCGGCGTTCACCGGCTGGTCGCTGAAAAACGGCCACTGGGAATTCCCGGCCGACAACGACGGCACGTTCGTGTATCGCCAGTCATGGCACGACGCGGGCCCGAAGTTCGTGCTCGGCCGCATGCTCAACCCCGAGCAGCCGGCAATGAAGGACGGGCGCGACATCCTCGACCGTCTCGCGAGCCACCCGGCAGTTGCCCGGTTCGTGTGCAGCAAGCTGATCCGCCGCTTCATCGACGACACGCCGCCGCCCGGGCTCGTCGCCAGCGCGGCCGCGGTGTTCCGCCAGCACTGGCAGAGCCCGGACCAGCTCGTGCACGTGATGCGCCACGTCCTCACCTCGCAGCCGATGTTCAACGCGTGGGGTGGCAAGGTGCGCCGTCCGTTCGAGGCCGCGGTGGCCGCATTGCGCGCGACCGGCAGCGGGTTCACGGTGCGCCTCGGCCACGATCGATCGAACGATTTCATGTGGATGTTCGGCGTCACGGGGCACGAGCCGTACGCATGGGCCGCGCCGAACGGCTACCCCGACGTCGCCAGGGCCTGGTCGGGGTCGAACAGCTTTGCGATGACCTGGAAGGTGCTGAACTGGCTCACCGAGGCCAGCGACGCCGCCGGCCCGCTGCTGCCGATCCTCGCGACCTCGCGCGCCGAGGTGCCGGTGTGGACCGCGAACGCGCTGGTGGACTTCTGGTGCCGCCGCCTGCTCGGCGCGCTGCCGTCCGCCGCGCGCCGACAGACGCTCGTCGCGTTCATGGCGCAGAACGGCGAACCGGGCAGCTACGTGATTGCCGACACTGACCAGTGGGCCGGCGGCGACCTCAAGCGCCACTACAACCAGCAGCGGCTGCGCAGCCTCGTTGCGCTGATCCTGATGTCGCCCGAATTCATGAGCCGCTGATGGACACGCCTTCGATTTCGCGCCGCCACTTCCTCAAGGGCTGCACGGCCGCCGCGGCGGTCGCCGCCGCTGGCCCGCAGCTGTTTTTCTCGTCCGTGCACGCGGCCGCGAATGGCCACGACACGCTCGTGGTGCTGTTCCTGCGCGGCGGCCTGGACGGGCTCAACCTTGTGGTGCCGGTGTCGGGCGAGGACCGCGCGCATTACGAGGCCGCGCGGCCCACGTTGGCGATCCCGGTCTCCGGCACGTACGGCGCGCTGCCGCTGACGCTCGCAAGCGGCGCGGCGACGGGCTTCGGCCTGCACCCGTCGGCCGTCGGCCTGCGCGATCTGTGGGACGGCGGGCAGCTCGCCATCGTGCACGCCTGCGGCCTGCGCGAGTCGGTCACGCGCAGCCACTTCGATGCGCAGCTCACGATCGAACTGGGCGTGATGGGCCGGCAGGGCATCGGCACCGGCTGGCTGGCGCGCGCGATGAACACCCAGCCCGGCGTCAGCGGCGCCGAGCCCATGCCCGCGCTCGCGGTCAACAGCCGCCAGCCGGCCAGCTTCGGAGGCAGCACCCACGCGCTGACGATGGCGAGCCCCGGGGACTTCCAGCTTAACTCCGGCGCGTGGAACTGGCAGAAGACGCGCGCCGACTCGCCGGCCGGCCTGGTCGGCGTCAACGAAACGCTCGCGCGCCTGTGGGGCGGCCCGACCGGCCTCGAAGGCGACGGCGCGCGCGCCGAACGCGCGCTGTCGACGATCGCGCGCCAGAGCTTCGGCGCGCCGCCGGCGGGCTGGCCAACGAGCACGATCGCCCGGCAGTTGTGGACAGTCGCGCAGTCGATCCGCGCCGGCCTCGGCCTGCGCTACGCCGCGCTTGATCTGGGCGGCTGGGACACGCACGACGGACAGGGCAGCGCCGGCAGCGGCTACCACTACTTCCAGAACAAGGTCGCCGAGCTCTCGCAGGCGCTTGCCGCGTTTCACAACGAGCTCGCGCTGACCGGGCATGCCGGCCGCGTGACCACGGTCGTGCAGTCCGAGTTCGGCCGCCGCGTGCGCGAGAACGCGGCGCGCGGCACCGATCACGGCTACGGCAACCCCGTGCTCGTGCTCGGCGGCGCCGTCAACGGCCGCCGCTTCTACGGCCAGTGGCCCGGCCTTTCGCCCGAGACGCTGTCGCCAACTTACGGCGACGTGCCGGTAACCACCGATTACCGGCAGGTGATCGGCGAGATCCTCGTCAGGCGCATGGGCCACACCGATGTCGCGGCGGTCTTCCCAGGCTATGCCGCCAGCGCGCTCGGCATCGTGCGCAGCGTGAGCGCGTCTGCGGCCGGGCCGGTTGCGGTGTCGGTGGGCGCCACACGTGCGGACGATGTGTCAGCCCGGATGCCTCGCGAGTACAACAGCGTCTTCGCGCGGGTGGTGCGTGCGCTGCGGCGGTTGTTCGGCGCGCGCCCGATCGATTAGCGCGCCTGCGAGCGCGTCATGAACCGGCTGTGCGGGTCGGGCCGGTAATCGCCGAACGGCCCGCAGTCTGTGAAGCCGGATCGCGCATACAGCCGGTGCGCGGCCGCGAATTCGGCCGACGTGCCGGTCTCCAGACTCAGCCGCTCGTAGCCGCGACGGTGCGCCTCGTCGATCAAATGCAGCAGCAGCTCCGCCGCGACGCCGCGGCCCCGGTGCGGCGTCGCGGTCCGCATCGATTTGACCTCGCCGTGTAACGCGTCGAGCTGCCGGAGCGCGGCGCAGCCGAGAAGCGCATCGCCGTCCCACGCGCTCCAAAAGGTGATATCGGCGGCGCGCAATCGCTCAAGGCCGAGCGCATGCACCGATCCGGCCGGTGAAAGGCCGGCAAGTTCGGACAGATGGCCGCGCAGCAGCGCGACGACGGCCGGGTGCTCGAGATCTCCGCTGCGGATGTCCATCGTGCGCCTTGAACAGAAACGGCCCGGGTTTGCATCCCGGGCCGCGCTTCGGCGGGCCAGCATCCGCCCAGCCGAAGCGACGGATGCCTAACCTCGAATGCCGATCAGATGATGTGGTGCACCTGGTACCCGGGCGAGTAAGAACCGGACGCTTGCGCAGCATCGCCGCGCGCCCGGTTCGAACGCCCGCCGCCCTGCGGCGGGCCGAACATCCGCCCGGCCGAAGCCGTGGACGTCTGGCCGCGTCAGTGCGTCAGATCGTGTAGTACATCGGGTACTCGAGCGGGTGAGAACCGGGCGCTTGCGCGGCATCGCCGCGCGCCTGGTTCGAACGCCCGCCGCCCGCGGCGGGCCGGACATCCACCCGGCCGAAGCCGTGGACGCCCGGCCGCTTCGATGCGTCAGATCGTGTAGTACATCTGGTACTCGAGCGGATGCGTCGCCGCGCGGAACGCGGTGACTTCCTTCATCTTCATGCCGATGTAGGCGTCGATGAAGTCGTCGGTGAACACGCCGCCGGCCTTGAGGAAGTCGCGGTCCGCGTCGAGCGCTGCGAGCGCCTGATCGAGGCTGTGGCACACGGTCGGGATGCCCTTCTCCTCTTCCGGTGGCAGGTCGTACAGGTCCTTGTCGCTCGGTGCACCGGGGTCGATCTGGTTCTTGATGCCGTCCAGGCCGGCCATCATCAACGCGGCGAAGATCAGGTAGCCGGAGTTCATCGCATCGGGGAAGCGCATCTCGACGCGGCGCGCCTTCGGGTTGGCCACGTACGGGATGCGGCACGAGGCCGAGCGGTTGCTCGCCGAGTAGGCCAGCATCACCGGCGCTTCGAAGCCCGGCACGAGGCGCTTGTACGAATTCGTCGTCGAGTTCGTGAACGCGTTGAGCGCACGCGCGTGCTTGAAGATGCCGCCGATGTACCACAGCGCCATCTGGCTCAGGCCGCCGTAGCCGTCACCACTGAAGAGGTTCTGCCCGCCCTTGGCGAGGCTCATGTGCACGTGCATGCCGCTGCCGTTGTCGCCCACGATCGGCTTAGGCATGAACGTGGCGGTCTTGCCGTTGCGGTGCGCGACGTTCTTGATCACGTACTTCGTCGCGAGCAGCTCGTCGGCCTTGCTCACGAGCGTGTTGAACTTCGTGCCGATCTCGCACTGGCCCGCGTTCGCGACCTCATGGTGGTGCACCTCGACTTCGATGCCGAGCGCGGTGAGCGTCTTGCACATCTCGGCGCGGATGTCGTGCAGCGAATCGAGCGGGGCGACCGGGAAGTAGCCGCCCTTCACCATCGGCCGGTAGCCGGTGTTGCCGCCCTGGTAGTCGCGGCCGGAGTTCCACGCGGCTTCTTCGGAGTCGACGTGGAAGAAGGTGTGGCCCATCTCGTTCGCGAAGCGCACCGAATCGAAGATGAAGAACTCGGGTTCCGGACCGAAGAACGCGGTGTCGGCGATGCCGGAGGACTTGAGGTACGCCTCGGCGCGCTTGGCGATGCCGCGCGGATCGCGCGTGTAGCCCTGCATCGTGGTCGGGTCGAGGATGTCGCAGACCAGCACGAGCGTCGGGTCGGCGGTGAACGGGTCAAGGAACGCGGTGCCCGGGTCGGGCAGCAGCACCATGTCCGACTGCTGGATGCCGCGCCAGCCGGTGATCGAGCTGCCGTCGAACATCTTGCCGTCCTCGAACAGGCCCGGTTCGATGATCGAGGCCGGGAACGTCACGTGGTGCTGCACGCCGCGCATGTCGGCGAAGCGCAGGTCGACGAATTCGACCTTGTGGTCACGGATGAGCTTTTCGACGTGTTCGAGCGACATGGCAACTCCAGGCGAGGGCAAAGGCGCACCGCAGCGGCGGGCTTCGCGGGTTAGATAGCAATCGCCGTGCCAACCTCGAGCGCCTGTCGCGGCGCGGATTCGTGCGCCTCGGGCCACAGCCGCTGCACCGATTTGGTGCGCCCAAGGCGTGTAATGCACCGGATTGGTGCACACATCGCTTCGGCTATGCTGCGCCCGCCCCGCGGCCGAGCGCCGGCGGGCCTTTGCCGCCCGCACGTCGCGGCGCTGCGGTTGCCGCCGCGCCTCGCGCCTGCCCCAGCTTGCGACCGTCCATGTCCGACCTGTTTTCCGCGCTGCTGCTCGGCCTCATCGAAGGCGTTACCGAATTCCTGCCGATCTCGAGCACGGGCCACTTGCTGATCGCCCAGCACTGGCTCGGCGCGCGCTCGGACCTGTTCAACATCGTGATCCAGGCCGGCGCGATCCTCGCGATCACGCTCGTGTTCCGGCAGCGGCTGTGGTCGCTGGCGACGAACCTGCGGGATCCGGACAACCGCGACTACCTGTTCAAGATCGCGACCGCGTTCGCGGTGACCGCACTCGTCGGCCTTCCGGTGCGCCTGGCCGGTTGGGAACTGCCCGAGACGGTGACGCCGGTAGCGACCGCGCTGATCCTCGGCGGCATCTGGATGCTGATCGCCGAGCGCGTGGCCGCACGGCGGCCCGAGTCGGCGCGCATCACCTGGACGGTCGCGATCCTGGTCGGCCTCGCCCAGGTCGTGGCCGGCGTGTTCCCGGGCACCTCGCGCTCAGCCGCGGCGATCTTCATGGCGATGCTCGCCGGCACCGGCCATCGCGCGGCGGCGACGGAGTTCGTGTTCCTCGTCGGCATCCCGACGATGTTCGCGGCGAGCGGCTATGCGCTGCTCGAGCACGTGCTCGAGTCCGGCACGGGTGGCGAGGCCTGGGGCGAACTCGGCGCAGCGTTCGTCGCCGCGAGCGTGACCGGCTTCGTCGTCGTGCGCTGGCTGCTGGGCTACATCAAGCGCCACAGCTATGCGCCGTTTGCGATCTACCGCATCGTGCTCGGCGCGGCGCTGTTGCTGTTGCTGCCGGCCGGCGGCTGACGCGGGGGACAGCGCCGCATCAGGCGCTTCCGCGGGTGCGAACCCGACTGCTAACCTCGCGCCCCCGAAGCCTGTGCGTAAGGAGTACGCCGGATGTTCAAGAAACTGCTGTCCGCGGTCGGCATCGGCGGCGCCACGGTCGATACCCAGCTGGTCACACCGGTGCTGCAGCCCGGCGAGCGCTTTCGTGTCGACGTGCACGTTGAGGGCGGCGAGGTCCGCCAGGCCATCGACGGTCTCCAGCTCGCAGTCGTCACCCGCGTGGAGATCGAAGCGGGCGATCACGAATTCGTCGGTGCCCACGTGGTGCAGCACTGGACGGTTGCTGACGGCTTCGTGCTGGAGCCGGGCGAGCGCCAGACGATCCCGTTCGAAGCGGTGCTGCACCCGGAAACCCCGGTGACCGAAATCGACTGCCGCAGCAACCAGACCCGCGTCTGGCTGCAGACCGGGCTTGCGATCGACATGGCGAAGGACGCCAGCGACCGCGACCCGGTGCGCGTGGCGCCGACGCCGGCCATGCGGGCGTTCCTGTCGGCGATGCGCACCTGCGGTTTCGCGCTGCAGACGGCCGACGTCGAGAAGGGATTCCTCAACGCGAAGACGTTCCGCTCGCACAGCGGCTGCTACCAGGAATTCGAGTTCCGGCCGATGTCGCTCGGCCACGGCCTGGTGCAGCAGGTGGAAGTGTCCTTCGTGCCCGAAGAGCAACGCACCCACGTGCTGCTTGAGATTGACCGCGCGTTCCGCGGCGACAGCTTCCGCGCGTTCACGATCGATCATCGCCAGATCGACGAGGCGTCGCTGACCAGCCGCATTCGCGAGGCCGTCGGCCGCCGATAAGCGCGTGATTGCCCGCGCCTGACACACGATGACGGCCGCGCGATGCGGCCGTCATCGTGTCGGGCCGGTCAGCCGGGGACGCCCGGGTGCAGCGAATAGGTGCCGTACACCGCCGCCTCCGCAAGCACGTGGCCGTGCATCGCGCGCAGCGCCGCGGCGCCGTCGAAGCGCTCGGGCAGGTCGAGCCGCTCGACGTCGAGCGCGAACACGCGGAAGAAATAGCGGTGCAGGCGCAGGTCGTTCGGCGGCGGAAACGCGCCGTCGTAGCCGCGCCAGTCGCCGGCCATGTCCGAGTTGTCGGCAAACCAGCCCGTGTACGAGTTCAGGCCTTGGCGGCTGCCGGCCGGACCCGCCGGGTCGGCCTTGCCGTGCGGGACGACGCCGTCGCTGCACGCGCCGGCCGCGATCTCGCGCACCTCGGCCGGGATGTCGACCATCACCCAGTGCACGAACTCGGTGCGCGGCTGGTCGACCGGGATCTCGACGCCGGGCTTGCCGACCATCTCGGCGACGGTCGGCACGTCCGGGTCGAGCACGAGCAGCGCGAACGACTTCGTGCCGGCCGGCGCGTCGTCCCAGCGCAGGTGCGGGTTGCGGTTGTCGCCGAAACCGACGTCGTCGCCGTCGCGGCGGCCGGCCGCGAACTGCGCCGGCAGCCGTTGGCCCGGCTCGAAACTCTCGCTCGTGATGCGCATGGCGCTCCTTCCTCGGACAGGGGCGTCGACCTTACCTGCGCCGGTGTCGACGCGGAACCGCGTCGGGGTGCGGTCGGCGCGCTGCGACGGCCGGGCGGGTGGACGGCGGTTGCCGTTTTCCGCGCGTTGCGCATGCGCCGGCTTGCTCGGCGGCGACACGACGATCGCCGCGGGCGGTGGTCGGTGCGGTTGCGACCGACGGCGCGGCACACGCCGCGATGCGCCGGCAGGCGCCGGTCGACCTGTCATCGACCGGCTTGCTGCCTCACTCGCCCGGGTAGCCCAGCCGCTGCGCGACCGGCGCAAGCTGCGCGAACGCGTCGGCGAGCGGGCCGGTGAAACGGCGCCAGTCGCCGGCCGGCAGTCGCCCGGGGCCGAGGGCACCGTCGCCGGCCGGCGGCAGGTCGAGCTGCAGCGCCTCGCCCAGCACGCGCGCGATCGCGACCGGGTCGTTCTCGATGCCGTCCAGGCGCACGATCCGGTGCGGGAACAGCTCGCCCTCGACGAGTGCAGCGACGTGTTCGAGCACGTCCGCGAGCCAGCGCGCGCCGGCCTCGGGCGAGTCGAGCGCGAACGGCACCGGGCCGCCGTGCGCGAGCCAGTCGAGCAGCATGTCGCGGGGATCGCGCAGCGCGACCATGAGCACGGCCTCCGGCAGGTGCGGGCGCAGCGCGTGCAGCAGCGCGTTGTCCCACCACGGAAGCCAGTCGAACACCGGTCCCGCGGTCACGCCGCGCGTGGGCAGCTGCGCGCGCCACTGCGCGACGAGCTGCGCGCCATCGAGGCTGCCGTCGAGCAGTTGCTCCGACGTGGGGTAGCGCTGCAGGGCATCGTCGGGCGGCTGCGGGCCGAGGCGGTCGGCGAGCAGGGGCACGCCGACAGCGCGCAGCGCGGTAGCCAGCCGCTCGACCATCGACCCCGGCGGGCCCCACAGCAGGAGCACGCCGGGCGTGTTCTCGGGCGGTGTCGCAATTGCCGGCAACGCGTCGGGCAGCGGCGCGGTCGGCTCCAGCCGCGGCAGGCGCTGCGGCGCGGCCTCGGCCTGGACGCCGGCCCAGGTCGCGATCGCGGCTTCGGGTTGGCCGGCGAGGTCGAGCGCGCGGCCGAGCATCTGGCGCAGGCCTCGCTGCACATCGGCGTCCGGCGCGCGTGAGATGAGCTCGCGCAGGTAAGCAACCGCCGCGTCCGGCTTGCGCTGCACCAGTGCATCGACGATGCGCAGTTCGGCGCGCGTGTGGCCGGGCTGCAGTTCGACGATGCGGCGCGCGGTCGCTTCGGCCTGGGCGGCATCGCCGGCCGCGTCGAGCACGGTGACCTGCGCTTCGAGCGCGGGCACGAACTCGGGCATCGCCTCGACCCAGCGCGCCACCACGGCGCGCGCGCCCTCGCCCGCGAACGGTTCGAACAGCAACCGCGCATGCCACAGGTCCGGTTGGCGCGGCAGCTCGGCGAGCTGCGCCTCGAGCGTCTGCCGCGCCTCGTCGACGAGGCCCAGGCGCTGCCAGGCCTCGATGAGTGCGGTCAGCGTGCGGCGGTCACGCAGCGTCGAGAACGCCTGGCGCAGGCGTGGCAGCGCGGCTTCGGTGCGGCCGGCCGCGAGTTCGAGCTCGCCGACGAGGCGCTGCAGCGCGGGCGACGCGTCGCCGGACTCCAGCAGCGGCGCGAGCTCGTCAGCGGCCTCGGCCGGGCGGCCCTGGCGAGCGACGAGTTGGGCGATGAGCGAGCGCAGCGGGCGGGATTCGGGCTGGTGCGACAGCACGCCCCGGAACGCCTGCTCGGCGAAAGCGACATGGCCCTTGGCGAGGTACGCGAACGCGAGCGCGTGGCGCAGCGTCGGCTCCTCGGGCGCGCGCTCCGCGGCGGCGCTGAGGATCTTGAGCGCGTCGTCGGCCCGGCCGCGACGCAGCGCGATCGTGCCTTCGAGCGCCCTGATCTGCGGGTGCTCGGGCGCGATGCGCGCAGCCGTGCGCGTGAGGCGCTCGGCGTCGTCGAGCTCGCCGCGGCCGAGCGCGAGGTGCGCCTGCATGATGTAGGCGGGGAACTGGTTCGGGTCGAGGCCGAGGCTGCGCGCGAGCGCGGCCTGGGCGTCGTCGAGCTTGCGGTCGGCGAGCAGCAGGCCGGCGCGCTCGAGGTGCAGGTTCGCGTCGTCCGGGGCGAGCGCGAGCGCGGCGTCGAGCGCGGCGAGTGCGCCGTCGCGGTCGCCGGCCAGGCGCAGTGCGGCGCCGAGCAGGCGGTGGGCGGTGGGGTCCTGCGGCTGCGCGGCGACGGCGTCGCGCGCCTCCGCCTGCGCCTGCGCGGCGTCGCCGCGGCGCAGCGCGTCGATGAGGGTGTCGTACATAGAAGGCCCGGTGACGGCGAAACGCCCGATTGTAGCGACGCGCGCCGTAGCGGCGCGGCGCGCGCGCTCAGCCGACCGCCGCCGCGAGGCGCGAGGCGACCCAGCGTTCGGCGAAGCCGTCGAGGTGCCGGTTTTCGATGAATCCGCAGTGCCCACCGTGGCGCGCGATCTCGAGCGATGCGTTCATCGGCAGGGTCAGTGCGGCGAAGTCGGCGACCGGAATGACCGGGTCGTCGGCCGAGGTCAGCACGCTCACCGGCACCTGCACGCCCGCGAGGCGCGCGCCGCCGATCGAATAGCCGTCGAAGTACCGCTCGAGCGTGCCGAACTCGGTGTGGCGCTCGACGAGCCAGCGCGTGAGCGCGCGCAGCGGCAGGCCGAGCGTGCGGTCGTCGACGTCGAACGCAGTCGGAAACAGCGCGCGCTTGCGCACCAGCGAGGCGCGCCACTTGCGCTGGAAGTAACGCTCGTAGACCGGCAGGCCCGACTCCATCGCGTCCATCGTGCGCGCCGGATCGAGCACCGGACACACCGCGGCGACGTGCGCGATCGGCAGCCCGGCGGCAGGCGCGCGCAGCGCGAGCCGCAATGCGAAGTTGCCGCCGAGCGAGTAGCCGGCGACGACGAGCGGCCGCCGCGCGAAGCGGCGCGCGACCTCGCCGGCCGCGTGCACGACCTCGTCGATGCGGTTGGAGTGGAACAGCGCTTCGTTGAGGTGGTGGGTGTCGCCGTGGTCGCGAAAGTTGAGCCGGAACACCTCGAAGCCGCACTCGAGCAGCGCGGCCGCGGTGAGCCGCATGTAGCTGGAATCGACGCTGCCTTCCCAGCCGTGCAGCAGCAGCGCGAGGCCGCGGGCGGCAACGCCGGGCCGTGCGCTGTGCACGCCGTGCAGGCGCACGCCCTCGCCCGCATCGATGAGGTGCTCGGTCGACACGGCATTGCAGGCGGCCAACCGCTGCTCGCCGCGCCGGCGGCGCCACGGGCTCGAGCCGAGCAGCGTCTGCAGGTGCGGGTTGCGCAGGCTGCGCGGCGGACGGTAGTCGCCTGCGTGCAGGCCGGCGTCGGCGGCCGTCGGGGCGGCCGGCCGCGGGGGCGGGGTTGCGACGCGCGTCATTCGCTTTCGACGGGCGCGGCCTCGGCGGCGCGGCGGCGCGCGCGCGGCGTGCC
>NZ_BMYD01000002.1 GCF_014652095.1 Cognatilysobacter bugurensis | reverse complement strand
TAGGCTTTCTCGTCAGCGAGCCGCACATTATGCGGATGTTGCAGCCGCCTTGCAAGCCCCTCCGTTAACCACCCGGTGAACCTGCCTCAACTGCGCCCCCCCTTACCGGCGGGCCGCAGCGAGAGCGGGCGCGCATTGTGCACATTCCTTCTGGGAACTGGAAGGGGTTTCGAAGATGCAACGTAGGACCGAAGTGAAATGTTCAGCCAGCCGGTGGGCGAGCAGCTGCGCAATCTATGTGGCGACCCGGCTTGACTCGCCATACGCGAGGAATCGACGCTTGCCGTAGACCTTTGGCGGGAGCGGCGTAATGCGGAGACTTCAGGTGGTTCTAATGCTGCTGGGGCTGGGCCTCGCCGGCTGTGCTTCAGGCAGTGGCACATGGGTGGAGCTGGCCGGCGAGCGTTATACGGTCGAGATTGCGGACGACGAGGCCGAGCGCGCACGCGGGCTGATGTTCCGCGATGCGATGGAGCAAGGCCGCGGGATGCTGTTCGTCCATGAGGCCGAAGAGCCGCTTGCCTATTGGATGAAGAACACCCGCATCCCGCTCGACATCCTCTACTTCGATAAGGACAGGCGTCTGGTGTCGCAGCAGCGCGATGTGCCGCCCTGCACCGCTGGCGACCGCTGCCCGCCGTATCCGAGCAGCGCGCCTGCACGCTTCGTGCTCGAGCTCAACGCGGGCGAAGCCGCGCGGCTGGGGGCGCAGGATGGAATGGAGCTGACGTTCGGGCCCGGCATTGCGCCGGCGCCCTGAGTGGTCAGACCTCCATCATCTCGAAGTCGTCCTTAGTGACCCCGCAGTCGGGACACGTCCACGTGTCCGGCACGTCTGCCCAGCGGGTGCCTGCCTCGATGCCTTCTTCCGGCAGGCCCTTGGCCTCGTCGTAGATGAATCCGCAGACGACGCACATCCAGGTGCGGAACTCGGTGGTCGCAGCGCTCTCTGACATGGGCCGATAATGCTCTTAAGTGGGCGCGCATTGTCCCATCGCCCGAATACCGCCGGAAGAGCATTGATGAGTCGCCTTTGGCCCCGCCGGGGTTTGTATGCCATTACGCCCGACGAGGTCAGCACGGCCCGCCTGCTCGAGCGGGTGTCGCAGGCGATCGACGGCGGCGCGCGTGTCGTGCAGCACCGGAACAAGACAGCGTCCGAGGCCTTGCGGCGCGAGCAGGCAGTTGCACTGCTCGCGCTGTGTCGGGCACGCGGTGTGCCACTCATCGTCAATGATGACTGGCCACTCGCCGTCGAGATCGGGGCGGACGGTGCGCACCTGGGCCGCGATGACGGGGACGTCGCGCGTGCGCGCGCCGCGCTCGGGCCCGACGGCATTCTCGGCGTGTCCTGCTATGACGAGCGCGACCGCGCCGTCGCCGCTGCGGACGCGGGGGCCGACTACGTCGCCTTCGGTGCGTTCTTTTCCTCGCCGACGAAGCCAAACGCGCGCCGGGCCGATCCGGCACTCCTGCGCCAAGTCGCGCACTTGCCGGTGGTGCGGGTGGCGATCGGCGGGATCACCACTGACAATGCCGGCGCGCTCGTCGATGCGGGCGCGGACCTCGTCGCCGTCATCAGCGGCGTGTTCGATGCGCCCGACCCGGCCGCGACCGCGCGCGCTTACTCACGGGCATTCGTTCGCAATGCTCCGCTCCGCTGACCTTACTGCGAGGACTCTCATGGACCGTTCCCGTTCGCACGCGCTGTTTGCCCGCGCATCGCAACTGCTGCCCGGTGGCGTCAACTCGCCGGTGCGCGCGTTCAAGTCGGTCGGGGGCGAGCCGTTCTTCGCGCAGCGCGCGGAAGGCGCGTATCTGTTCGACGTCGACGGCAACCGCTACGTCGACTACGTCGGATCGTGGGGGCCGATGATTGCCGGCCACGCGCACCCGCAGGTGCTCGACGCGGTCGCACGGACGATGCGCGATGGCCTGAGTTTCGGCGTGCCGAACGCGCTCGAGGTCACGATGGCCGAGGCGATCACTCAACTCGTGCCGAGCTGCGAGATGGTGCGCATGGTGAACTCGGGCACCGAGGCGACGCTGTCGGCGATCCGCGTGGCCCGCGGCGCCACGGGCCGCACCCGCATCGTGAAGTTCGAAGGCTGTTACCACGGCCATGGGGACAGCTTTCTGGTCAAGGCCGGCAGCGGCGTGATGACGCTGGGGCTTCCGAACTCGCCCGGCGTGCCGGCCGCGCTCGCGGATCTCACCTTGACGCTGCCATACAACGATTTCGATGCGGCGAGCGCGCTGTTCGCCGAACGCGGCAACGAGATAGCGGGGCTGATTATCGAGCCGATCGTCGGCAATGCGAACTGCATCCTGCCGCGCGACGGCTACCTGCAGCACCTGCGCGCGCTTTGTTCGCAGCACGGTGCGCTGTTGATCTTCGACGAGGTGATGACCGGCTTTCGAGTCGCCGCGGGCGGCGCGCAAGAGCGCTACGGCATCTCGCCGGATCTCAGCACGTTCGGCAAGATCATCGGCGGCGGCATGCCGGTGGGCGCGTACGGCGGCCGGCGCGACCTGATGTCGCAGGTGGCGCCGAGCGGGCCGATCTATCAGGCCGGCACGCTGAGCGGCAACCCGGTCGCGATGGCGGCGGGTCTTGCGACGCTGGAACTCATTTCAGCACCCGGCTTTCACGACGCGCTCGAGCGGACGACGCACACCTTGTGCGACGGACTTGAGGCCGCGGCCAGCGACGCGGGCGTGCCGTTCCACACGACCCGCGCGCCGGGCATGTTCGGACTGTATTTCCGGGAAGGGCCGGTGGAGTCATTCGCCGATGCGCTCGGCTCTGACACCGCGCGTTTCAACCGGTTCTTCCACGCGATGCTCGATCGCGGCGTGTACCTCGCGCCGTCGGCGTTCGAAGCCGGCTTCGTGTCGAGCGCGCACGGCGACGACGAGATCGGACACACCCTTGCGGCCGCACGCGAGGCGTTTGCGACGCTCTGAGCTTTCGTGCGGCGGCGGCCGCGTCGCGTACCGTCCGGCCACTGAGAAACGGGGCGCGCCCCCCAGTCGGGCACGAGCCGAATCAGCCGAGGTAGGCGCCTAGCGCGGCGCGCAGCCGGGCAAGGCCTTCGTCGATGTCCGCGTCCCCGATGTTGAGCGCCGGCACGAAGCGCAGCACGTCCGGGCCGGCTTGCAGCATCAGCAGGCCGTGCTCGACGCAGCGATCGAGGATGTCGCCCGCTCGGCCCGCGTGCGCCTGACGCAGCTGCGCGCCGATCATCAGGCCGCGCCCGCGCACGTCGGCAAACAGACCGAGTTCCTCGTCGATCGAGGCGATCCCGTCGCGCAGCGCCTGCGTTTGCCGTTGCACGTTCGCGTGCAGCGCGGGCGACAACAGCTCGCGCAGCACCGCATTCGCGACGGACGCCGCGAGCGGGTTGCCGCCGAACGTGGTGCCGTGGGCGCCGAACTGCATGACGTCGGCGGCCTTTGCGCCGACGAGCATCGCGCCGATCGGAAACCCGCCACCGAGCGCCTTCGCGAGCGTCACGACATCCGGGGTCACGCCATAGCCGTGCCACGCGAACAGGTGCCCCGTCCGTCCGAGTCCGCACTGGATCTCGTCGAACATCAACAGCGCGCCATGCTGATCGCACAGCGCGCGCAGGCCGTGCAGGAAGGCGCCGTCCGCCGGCATCACCCCGCCCTCGCCCTGCACCGGCTCGACGAGCACCGCGCAGACATCGCCGGCGGCCATCGCCTCGTCTGCGGCGGTCAGGTCGTTGAAGTCGACATAGCGAAAGCCCGGCGGCAGCGGCTCGAAACCTTCGTGGTACTTCGGCTGCGCTGTCGCCGTGACAGTGGCAAGCGTGCGGCCGTGGAAGCTGCCGCGGAACGTGAGGATGACGCGGTGCTCCGGCGCGCGACCCTGCGCCGCCGCCCGTTTGCGTGCGAGCTTGATCGCGGCCTCGTTGGCCTCTGCGCCCGAATTGCACAGGAACGCGCGCTCGGCGAAGCGCGATGCGCCCACCAGCGATTCGACCAGCCGCAGCGGGGGTTCACTGACGAAGACGTTGCTCGTGTGCCAGAGCCGGCCGGCCTGCGCGACCAAGGCCTCGATCAGGGCCGGATGCGCGTGGCCGAGCGCGTTCACCGCAATGCCTGCGCCGAAGTCGACGTAGTCGCGACCGTCGGTGTCGAACACGCGTGAGCCCGCGCCGCGCTCGAGCACGATGCGGCGCGGACGGTACACGGGCAGGCAGTACTGCTCGAACAGGGAGTAGAGAGACTGCGAGTCGGTCATCTGTCTGGCATCGCGGATGAGAGCGGGCGCACACGGCCCCGCGTGTATTGTCGCGCAGCAATGCCGTTGCGGTGGCAACGGCACGGAGGACGCATGCGGTTTCTTTTGAACCCCCAACTCAACCCGGCGCGCGAGACCGGCTGGCGAAAGCGCTGGTTCGACATCATCTACCGACACGACACCCCGCCGGCGCGCAATTTCGACCTGGCGCTGATCGCGGCGATCCTCGCCAGCGTCGCGGTGATCATGCTCGAGAGCGACGCGGACATCCGTGCCCGGCATGGCGACCTGCTGTACACGCTCGAATGGGTGTTCACGGTGCTGTTTACGATCGAGTACATCACGCGTATGGCGGTGGTGCGGCGGCCGGTGCGGTACGCCTGCAGCAGCTGGGGCATCATTGATCTGCTGTCGATTCTGCCGACTTATCTCTCGCTGCTGTTGCCCGGTGCGCAAGCACTGCTCGTCGTGCGCGTTCTGCGCATCCTGCGGCTGTTCCGCATCCTCAAGCTCACGCAGTACGTCGACGAGGGCGGGCTGCTCATGAGCTCGCTCTGGCGAAGCCGACGCAAGATCTTCGTGTTTCTCAGCGCGGTGCTTACGGTCGTCGTGATCTTCGGCGCGCTGATGTACGTCGTCGAAGGGCCGGAGCACGGGTTCAACAGCATCCCAACCGGGATGTACTGGGCGATCGTGACGATGGCGACGGTGGGTTTCGGCGACATCGCGCCGGTCACGCCGTTTGGGCGGTTCATCGCCTCGGTGCTGATCCTGATCGGCTACAGCATCATCGCGGTGCCGACCGGCATCTACACCGCGGAGCTCGCATCGAGCCTGCGCGAGGCCTCGCACACCACGAATCTCGATTCACGCGGCTGCCCCGAGTGCGGCCTCGAAGGCCACGACCCGGACGCGCGCCACTGCCGTCAGTGCGGCTGCCGCCTGCCGGCCCGGATGGGCTGAGGCAGCCGACCGCCGAGTGTCACCACTCGCCGGTGTTCGGCATCGACATCCACGGCTCGGCCGGCGGCAGCGCGCCGCCCTTCTGCAGCAGCTCGATCGAGATCTGGTCGGGCGAGCGCACGAATGCCATGCGCCCATCGCGCGGCGGGCGGTTGATGATCACGCCCATCGACAGCAGGCGCTCGCAGGCGGCGTAGATGTCATCGACTGCGAACGCGAGGTGGCCGAAGTTGCGCGCCGAGCCGTAGTCCTCGTCGTCGTAGTTCCACGTCAGCTCGATCTCGGCCTCCAGGTTGTCCGGTGCGCCGAGGTAGACCAGCGTGAAGCGGCCTTGCGGGTAGTCGTTGCGGCGCGTCTCGACGAGGCCGAGGCCGTCGCGGAAGAAGCGAATCGAGGCGTCGAGGTCGCGGACGCGGACCATGGCGTGCAGGTAGCGCATCGGGCACTCCGGTGTCGAGCGGCAGGGCTCAGGGGTTGAGGAGTCAGGGCTCGAGGAACAGGTCGGGCAGCAGCGGCTGGGTGGGGTCGACCGCGTAGCCGGACAGGTCATGCGCGCCGCCCTCGCGGAGTACGTCCTCATCGATGAGGAAGGCGCCGGTGCGGTCGCGGGCGGGCCGCGTCAGGATCGCGTGGGCCGCGTCGGCGACGATATCGGGCGTGCGGCAGCGGGCCGATTCCACGCCGGGGATCATGTTGATCGCGTCGGTCGCGATGATCGTGCGCGGCCACAGCGCGTTGACCGCAACGCCCTGCGGGCCGAATTCGGCCGCGAGCCCGAGCGTCACGAAGCTCATGCCCATCTTCGCGAGCGTGTAGCCGGTGTGCGGGCCCCACCACTTCGGATCGAGCGACGGCGGCGGCGCGAGCGTGAGGATGTGCGGGTTAGGCGCCTGCAGCAGCCACGGCAGGCAGGCCTGCGCGCACAGGAAGGTGCCGCGCGCGTTGACCTGGTTCATGAGGTCGAAGCGCTTCATCGGTGTATCGAGCACACCGCGCAGCCAGATCGCACTGGCATTGTTGACGAGGACGTCGATGCCGCCGAAGGCATCGGCCGTCGCCGCCACCGCGGCGCGCACCTCGTCCTCCTCGCGCACGTCACAGCGCAGCGCAAGTGCGCGGCCGCCGGCGGCCTCGACCTCCTCGGCCACCGAGTGGATCGTGCCGGGGAGCTTCGGATTCGGCACCGAGGACTTCGAGGCGATTGCGATGTTCGCGCCGTCGCGTGCGGCGCGCAGCGCGATCGCGCGGCCGATGCCGCGCGAGGCGCCGGTGATGAAGAGGGTTTTTCCGGCGAGGGTCATGGGCAGGTCGTTTGGACAATTAGGAGAACGGAGTGACGACGTGTTCGGGGGCCGCGGCGCTTACGGCTTCGGGCCCTGCCCTTCGTTGTCTTCCCACTTCAATATGCGGCGGGTCACGAAGCGGTACACGGGCTTGCCGGTCACGAACCAGAGCTCGCGCACCCACGACCGGCGGCGCAGCACGCGGCGCTCGACCGGCGTGAGCGCGTCGCGGCAATAGGTGCGCTTGTGCTTGAGCAGATGGCGCAGGTCTTCGCGCGCGAGCAGACGCATCCAGCGCGAGCGCGGCGTGCCCCGTACGGCGAGCTGGAAGTCGATCAGCGCGGGCGTGCCGTCCGCGAGCACGAGCCAGTTGGCCTCCTTCGCAAGATCGTTGTGCGCGACGCCACGGCGGTGCAGCTGCTGCAGCAGGCGGCGCGCGCCGCGGAAATATGCGAGGTCGCCGTGAGGCGGGCGCTGGTACATCGCCGCGCCTTCCATGTAGCTGCGATCGAGGCAGACGCCGTCCCAGCGCAGCAACTGCGGCGTCGCCGGCATGCCGTCGATCGCCTGGAGCGCCCGCGCCTCGCGACGCGCGAGCCACCAGGCCGGCAGCCGCAGCCACAGCGGCACGCAGCGCAGGTCGCGGCGCACGAACAGGCCGGCGCCGTCGCGCATGAGGGCGATGCGGCCGAAGCTGTCGGCCTTGAGCGCGGCGACTTCTGAAATCGTCGTGGACATGCCCCGCAGTGTACGGCGTGGCGCGCAGCCGCTCAGGCAGGCGCTGCCATAATGGCTCGATGGACTCAGCCTGGTTGAACGCCGCGGTCGCCTGGATCGGCACCCATCCCGTCGCGGCCGGTGCGCTCATCGCGCTCATCGCGTTCTGCGACGCGATCGTCGTGGTCGGCATCGTAGTGCCGGCGCTGCCGCTGCTGATCGCCGTCGGCACACTCGTCGGACTCGGGCATATCAATGGCCCCTACGCGGCGGCGTGCGCGGCGGCCGGGGCGTTTATCGGCGATGCGCTCAGTTACTGGGTTGGGCGTCGGTGGGGACCGCAGCTGCGGCAGCGCTGGCCGTTCTCGCACTACCCGCAGTGGATCGACCGCGGCGAGGCCATGTTCCGCCGCCACGGGATCAAGAGCATTTTCACCGCGCGCTTCGTGGGCGCGGTGCGGCCGTTTGTCCCGGCGATCGCGGGCATGCTCGACATGCCGTTCCGCCGCTACGCGCTACCGAGCGCGGCGGCGTCGATCCTCTGGGCCGTGCTGTTCCTCGCGCCGGGCTGGGCGCTCGGTGCGTCGTACGACGCGGTGGCCGCGGTGGCCGACCGACTCGCGCTCGTGCTCGGCGCCCTCGTCGCGGCGGTCGCGCTGGTGTGGGCCAGCGTGCTCTACACCTGGCGCTGGTTCGCCGAGCACGCCGACAGCCTGCTCGCTCGCGCGCTGCACTGGACGCGCGCGCATCCGCGGCTTGGCCGCTACGCCGGCGCGCTGATCAACCCGAGCCGGCCGGAGTCGCCGTCGTTGCTGTTGCTCGCGGTGTGCCTGCTCGCCATCAGCTGGGCCTGGTTCGCCCTGTTCGCCTCGCTGCTCGCGAGCGACGGCCCGCTCGCGCTGGATGTGAGCGTGCACGCGCTCATGCATGAACTGCGCAACCCGCTCGCTGACCGCCTCATGGCCGGGCTCGCGAGCCTAGGCGACCCGCAGGTGCTCGGAGCCGCCGCGTTCGTTGCGCTGGCATGGCTGGTCTGGCGCCGACGCTGGATGGCGGCGGCGCACTGGCTGGCGGCGCTCGTGTTCGGTCTGACGCTGACGGCCTTGCTGGAGGCAGTGATCGACATGCCGCGTCCGGACACCGCCCCCGAAGGCTTCGGCTTTCCCTCGGTGGCCGTGACGATGACGACGATTGTGTTCGGCTTCTTCGCCGTGCTGATCGCGCGCGAACTGCCCAGCCGAACGCGCGTGTGGCCTTATCTGGTCGCCGGCGCGGTCACGACGGTCGTCGCGTTCGCGCGGCTCTACCTCGGTGCGCATTGGCCGAGCGACCTCGTCGGCGGCACGCTGTTCGGCATTGCCTGGCTGCTCGCGCTCGGCATTGCCTATCGCCGGCACGTCGCGCGCTCGTTCTGGATGAAGCCGCTGGCATGGGCGTTCTACGGCACGTTCGTGCTGGCCGCCGCGTGGCATGCACCGCGTGCGTCGGAGGCGGCGCTCGCCCGGTTCACACCTAACGTGCCGGTGCACGCCCTCGCCGCGGAGGCCTGGTGGGACAACGCATGGACGACGCTGCCCGCGCAGCGCAACGAGCGCGATCCGCGCCGCCGCTGGGCGCTCGATGTGCAGGTCGCCGGCCCGCTCGATCCGCTGCGTCGGCACCTCGAAGCGCAAGGCTGGCGCAGCCAACGTCAGGCGACCTGGGTGGACGCCGTGGCGCTGCTCGATGACGACGCGACGCGGCGCCCTGCGGTACTGCCGGCCACGCTCGACACCCGCGCGGAAGAACTGCTGATGCTGCGCCCCACTGGTGATGGCCGGCTCTACGCGCTGCGCCTCTGGCCCACCCCGGTCCGCCTCAACAGTGAGCCCGTGTGGCTCGGTACCGCGCAAACGCTGGAACTCACCCAGCCGTTTGGGCTGATCTCGCTGTGGCGGCCGCAGTCCGATGACGGCGCCGCGCATGCGCTCGTGCGCAGCGCGACGCGGGCGTTCGCCGCGCGCGAGGCGGTCCACCCGGATGGCAGCACGCCGGTGCTGCGGATCCGGACCGACGTGCCCAGATCAGTCGATCAGTGACAGCAGCCGCTGCAAGCGCGCGTGCGGGTCATCGAGCTGCAGCAGCGACTGGCGCGTCGCGTCCGACAGCGGCAGCCGTTCGGCGAGCCGCCAACCGATCCACGCCGCATCGTTGAACTGCCGCCCCGGCGCGCCGGCGTCGGGATCGCCCGCGCGTTCCAGCAGGCGCCGCACCACGTCGACGAGCGCGGCGTGCTCGGGCCGCACCGGCTCCTCGGGGTCGCTGTCGCACCAGTCGATCTCCGCGATCTGCAGGCCGTTGTCGCGCACGCGCATGCGCCGTGCGCGGAACCGCCGGGCGCCGCGCAGCCTGAGCATGAGCAGCCCGTCGGATGCCAGGTCGAAATCCTCGATCCGCGCTTCGGTGCCCACTGCGGCCGGCGATGCGACACCGCCGGACTCAGGCCCGTCGAGAATGAGGCACACGCCGAACGTGCGGCCGGTGCGGCCGCATTCGCGGACCAAGTCGAGGTAGCGCGCCTCGAAGACGCGCAAGTCGACCGTGCCGCCGGGCAGCAGCACGGTGTGCAGGGGAAACAGCGGCAGCGTTTCGATCGACATTGCGCGTTTTCTCGCGAACGCCCGGGTTCGAATTAGCGCGTCGACGCGAGCGAGCGCGTGAACGCAGCAAGCCGGAAGCCGTTGGCCTCAGCCGCCCTTCAACGCGGCCAGGAAACGTCGCGGCGCACCATCGAAGCCGCCGTTCGACATGAACACCACGTGGTCGCCCGCGTGCACGCGCTCGGTCAGTGCGCCGATGAGGCGGTCGACGTCGGGCGCGGTGACGCCCTGCCCGCGCAGCCCGCCGACCACCTTGCCCGCGTCCCACGCGAGCTCAGGCCGGTGCAGGAACACGACCTCGTCGGCAAGATCCAGCGACGGTGCCAGCGCATCGGCGTGCGCGCCGAGCCGCATCGAATTGCTGCGCGGCTCCATCGCGACCACGATGCGCGCATCGCCCACTTTCGCCCGCAGCCCCGCGAGCGTCGTCGCGATCGCAGTCGGATGGTGCGCGAAGTCGTCGTAGACGGTGACGCCGCCGTGCTCGCCGATCACTTCCATGCGGCGTTTGACGCTGCGGAACTCCGCAAGCGCGGACAGCACCGAGGCCGCGTCGACCCCAACGGCCTGCACGGCCGCCAGCGCCGCAAGCGCGTTCATCACGTTGTGCCGGCCCAGCAGGGGCCAGCGCACCTCCCCGATTTCGACGCCGCGGTGCACGACGGCGAATGCGCTGCCGTCCTCGGCGATCAGGCGTGCGGTCCAGTCGAAAGACGCCTGCGCGGCGGCACGCGGGATCTGGCTCGCGTCGAGGCCGAACGTCTCCACGGGCGTCCAGCAACCCATCGCGAGCACCTCGGCCAGATGCCGGTCCTCACCGTTGACGATGAGCCGGCCGCGCCGCGGCACCGTGCGCACCAGATGGTGGAACTGGCGCTGGATCGCGGCCACGTCCGGGAAGATATCGGCGTGGTCGTACTCGAGGTTATTGAGGATCGCGACGAGCGGTCGGTAGTGCACGAACTTGCTGCGCTTGTCGAAGAACGCGGTGTCGTACTCATCCGCCTCGACCACGAACTCGCGCCCGGTGCCCACACGCGCCGACACGCCGAAATCCTCGGCCACGCCGCCGATCAGGAAGCCCGGCTCGCGCCCGGCCGCCTGCAGCAGGTAAGTGAGGATCGTCGTCGTCGTGGTCTTGCCGTGGGTGCCGGCGACCGCAAGCGTGTCGCGGCCCGGCAGCAGGTGCGCGCTGAGCCACTGCGCGCCGGAGGTGTACGCGCGGCCGTCGTCGAGGACCTGCTCGACCGCGGCGTTGCCGCGCGAGAGCGCATTGCCGATCACCACCTCATCGCAGTCGGCGGAGATGTTCTCGGCGCGATAGCCCTGGCTCAGCACGATGCCGAGCTTCTCCAGCTGCGTCGACATCGGCGGGTAAACCGCCTGGTCGCTGCCTTCGACCTCGTGCCCGAGTTCGCGTGCGAGCGCGGCAACGCCGCCCATGAAGGTGCCGGCGATGCCGAGGATATGGAGTTTCATGTCAGTGCGCGCTTGAAGTCGATGACGAACGCGTCGCCATCGAAATGGACGAGATGCCCCAGGACTTCGGGCTTGATGTGAAAAGTCTTTTTGGTCGCACTCGCATCGCGCCCGCTGTCGACAATGACGCGGTCCACAGGTGTCGCGATCACGAGCCGCACCGGCAGGTTCGAATCGCGCGCGGCTTCGAGATGCCGGCGCAACGCGTTGTTCCCGGCCTTGTTACCGGCCTTGTTACCGGCCTTGTTACCGGCCCAGCGTGACAGGCAGCGCTGTACCGGAGTGTGTCTCGGTCAGGGCGAGAGAAGTACAGGCTCCAGCAACTGAGCACGAGCGCGCCATCGGCCGCGATTGCGGACACGGCGCATTGCGCGTTCGGAAGCTTTGCGCCGTAAGCCGCAAAGCATTCCGTGAACGTTTTCACCGGCTTAGCCGACCGCTTTTACCGGCGCGATCGCTTCGACGATGCGGGTGAACACCTCGTCCAGCGAACCGACGCCGTCGACGATCGTGAGCTGGCCATGCTGGCGGTAGAACTCGACTACCGGCGCGGTCTGCTCGTCGTAAACCTTCAGGCGCGTGCGCACCGATTCCGGGCTGTCGTCGGCGCGGCCTTCGGCCTTCGCACGGCCTGCAATGCGCTCGACCAGCAGTTCGTTCGGCACTTCGAGCTGGACGGCGCAGTCCACCGGCGTGCCCAGACGCTCGAGCATCGTGTCGAGCGCGGCCGCCTGCGCGAGGTTGCGCGGGTAGCCGTCGAGGATGAACCCGTTTGCGGTGTCGGGGCGCGAGAAGCGGTCTTCGAGCATGCCAAGCAGGATCTCGTCCGAGACCAGCTTGCCGGCGGCCATGACTTCCTTCGCCTCAAGGCCGAGCTTGCTGCCGGCCGCGACTTCCGCGCGCAGCAGGTCGCCGGTCGAGATATGGGGCACCTGCAGGTGTTCCTTGAGCCGAGCTGCCTGCGTGCCCTTGCCGGAGCCGGGCGCACCCAGCAGTACCAATCGCATCGATGTCGCTCCTGAATTCATCGGAATGCTTCGCGAGAATGCTTCGCGGCGCGGCGCCGCCGCCTCGACGGGGGCGGCGCTACACTGCGCGACGCATCCACCGACGGGCACAACCGGGGCCACTTTACCGCATCCCGGCCAGCCCCCAAGGACCCGCATGGCCCGCGAACGCTTGACCGTCCCTTCACGAGGCACGCTGTTCTACGCCCAGTCCGGCGGCGTCACGGCGGTCATCAACGCCACCGCCTCGGCCGTGATCACCGCCGCCCGCGCGCGCAAGCTGCGCGTGCTCGCCGGTCGCAACGGCATCCTCGGCGCGCTGCGCGAGGAGCTCATCGACACCTCGCACGAGTCCGCGGCGACGATCCGCGCGCTCGCGCACACGCCCGGCGGCGCATTCGGCTCGTGCCGGGTCAAGCTCAAATCGCTCGAGGACGACCGGCCCAAGTACGAGCGCATGCTCGAGGTGTTCCGCGCGCACGATGTGCGCTGGTTTCTCTACAACGGGGGCAACGATTCGGCCGATACGGCGCTCAAGGTCTCCAGGCTCGCGGCCGAGTTCGGCTACCCGCTCACCTGCATCGGCGTGCCGAAGACGGTCGACAACGACCTCGCGGTGACCGACACCTGCCCTGGATTCGGCTCGGCGGCGAAGTACACCGCGGTGTCGGTGCGCGAGGCCGCGCTGGACGTGATCGCAATGGCCGACACCTCGACGAAGGTCTTCGTCTACGAGGCGATGGGCCGCCACGCGGGCTGGCTGGCCGCGGCCGCCGGCCTTGCGGGGCGCGAGCTCGACGAGGCGCCGCACATCATTCTGTTTCCCGAACGCGAGTTCGACCAGGCGGCGTTTCTCGCGCAGGTCGATGCGACGGTGGCGCGCGTGGGCCACTGCGTCGTGGTGGCCAGCGAGGGCATCCGCACGGCCGACGGACGATTTGTCGCCGACGCCGGCGGCGGGAAGGACGCGTTCGGACACACGCAGCTCGGCGGCGTGGCGGCGTGGCTTGCCGGGCGCGTGAAGGATGCGCTCGGGCACAAGGTGCATTGGACGCTGCCCGATTACCTGCAGCGCTCGGCGCGCCATCTCGCGTCGGCGACCGACCTCAAGCAGGCCCAAGCGGTTGGCAAGGCCGCCGTCGAATACGCGCTCAAGGGGATGAACGGGACGATGCCGGTCATCGTGCGGACGTCGGATGCCCCGTACCGCTGGACGGTCCGCCCCGCTCCGCTCGAAGAGATCGCCAACCACGAGAAGACGATGCCGGACGGCTTCATCCGCGAGGACGGTTTCGGCATCACCGACGCGGCGCGGCGTTACCTCGAGCCGCTGATCCGCGGTGAAGCGCCGCCGCCGTACGGGCGCGACGGGCTGCCGAAATACGTGCGGCTCGCAAACCGGCTGGTGCCGCAGCGGTTGCCGCCCGCCGGCTTTTGAAGTCGGCGGAGGCACGGCGCGGGGCATTTTCAGTACTTCAGGGCTGCACGCCGATCCCGCACGAACGCTGGCCAGCCGCTGTCAAACAGCCACCGCCCCGCTTTCTTCGACAGCCCGACGCCAAGCAGACGCCCAACATCGAGGACGAACCGGCTAAGCCCGTAGAGGCCGTCAGCTGCACTTCCCCTCAACGACCACCTGCGCCGCAAACTGCGGCACCGCGGCAACCTGATCGGCTTGCGCAGCCTTCTGCGCGTCCTGCAGGTACAGGCGCGCACGGCCCTGGGCGTCCAGTTTCGGCGGTGACACGTCGACCGCCTTGTGCCACACGCGCACGACCGCGCGCTGCGCCGGGCAGGCGGCGTTCGGCACCCGGATCTCGTCATTGAAGACCCATCCCGATGCGACCGACGGCTTGACCTTCGAGGCGTCCACGAGGCGGGCACGCGGCTGGCAGTTCGGGCGCGAACGCGCGGCGGCGAATGCGTAGGGCTGCGCCGCGTCGCCGGTGAAGCGGCCTTCCAGGCGCGCGCAGGCTTCCGGAATCGTACGAAGCGTGTGCGCGACGCCCGGGTCCTGGGCGGTGGCGTCCGGCCGCACGATCTCCGGGGTCGCGGCAGCCGGCGGCGCCGCCCACGCGGGGCCGACGGCCACGCCGCACCAGGCAACGAATGCGACTGCGACGAAGCGGGCCCGGCCCGTCGAGCAGACGTCATGCGAACAGCGGCGGGTTTGGGCGGACATCGGCGGCTCCTGCGGTGGGTCGGCGGCGACGCTCGCATGCGCTGACTGAATCGCGCTTCACGCATTACCCCCGGTGGGCCTGTGCGATAGTCGGAACGCCGCGCGATGGCGTCCCGGCGCACCGGGTCCCGGATCGGGAGCACGCGGCATCACAACCGAAAGCAGACGTTCCGTTGTCCCGTGATGTATCCGCTTCCAAGGGAGGGGTCCATGCTGGAGCAGTACGGTTTGTCCCTGGCGCTGGCGTGCGCCGTCATTGCGATCCTCTACGGGATCGTCTCCGCGCGCTGGATCACCGCGCAGCCTGCCGGCAACGAACGCATGCTCGAGATCGCCGGCGCGATCCAGGAAGGCGCACGCGCTTATCTCAACCGCCAGTACACGACGATCGCGATCGCCGGCGTGGCACTGTGCCTGCTCATCGGTTTCTTTCTCGACTGGCTCAGCGCGATCGGCTTCGTGATCGGCGCGGTGCTGTCGGGTGCGGCGGGCTACATCGGCATGAACGTGTCGGTGCGCGCGAACGTGCGGACCGCGGAAGCCGCGCGCCGGGGCATCGCACCGGCGATGGACGTGGCGTTCCGCGGCGGCGCGATCACCGGGATGCTCGTCGTGGGCCTCGGCCTGCTCGGCGTGGCCGGCTACTGGTGGGCCTTGCTCGCGATGGGCACCGAGCCTGGCGAAGCGCTGCATGCGCTGGTCGGGCTCGCATTCGGCTCGTCGCTGATCTCGATCTTCGCGCGGCTTGGGGGCGGCATCTTCACGAAGGGCGCGGACGTCGGCGCGGATCTCGTGGGCAAGGTCGAGGCCGGCATCCCCGAGGACGACCCGCGCAATCCTGCGGTGATCGCCGACAACGTGGGCGACAACGTCGGCGATTGCGCCGGAATGGCCGCGGACCTGTTCGAGACGTATGCGGTCACCGTGATCGCGACGATGTTGCTCGGCGGGCTGATGGCCACCGAGGTCGGGCCGAATGCCGTGCTCTACCCGCTCGTGCTCGGCGGCGTGTCGATCGTCGCGTCGATTCTTGGCTCGCTGGTGGTCAAGGTCAAAGATGGCGGGTCGATCATGGGGGCGCTCTACCGCGGCGTGATCGTGTCGGGCGTGCTTGCCGCGATCGCGTTCTGGTTCGTCACCGCCGACATGATGGGCGGCTCGCCGCTCGGCGCGATCGACCTGTTCCTATGCGCGCTGGTCGGGCTGGTGCTGACCGGCGCGATCATGTGGATCACCGAGTACTACACCGGCACGCAGTTCAAACCCGTGCGCCACATCGCGCAGGCGTCCACCACGGGACACGGCACGAACATCATCGCGGGCCTCGGGGTGTCGATGCGGTCGACGGCGCTGCCGGTGCTCGCCGTGTGCGCCGCAATCTGGGGCGCGTTTGCACTCGCCGGTCTTTACGGCATAGCGATTGCGGCCACGTCGATGCTGTCGATGGCCGGCATGATCGTCGCGCTCGATGCGTACGGGCCGATCACCGACAACGCCGGCGGCATCGCTGAAATGGCCGAGCTCCCGCCCGAGGTGCGCGCAGTGACCGACCCACTCGACGCGGTCGGCAACACGACGAAGGCGGTGACGAAGGGCTATGCGATCGGCTCGGCGGCGCTCGCGGCGCTTGTGCTGTTCGCCGATTACACGGCCAACCTGCAGGCAAACAATCCCGGCGAGGTGTTCACGTTCGACCTCTCCGACCACGAGGTGATCATCGGCCTGCTGCTCGGCGGCCTGATCCCGTACCTGTTCGGCGCGATGGCGATGGAAGCCGTCGGGCGCGCGGCGGGGGCTGTCGTCGAGGAAGTGCGCCGCCAGTTCCGCGAGATCCCCGGCATCCTCGAAGGGACGGGACGCCCGCAGTACGACCGCGCGGTCGACATGCTGACCAAGTCGGCGATCAAGGAAATGATTCTGCCGTCGCTGCTGCCGGTCGCGGTGCCCGTGCTCGTCGGCCTGCTGCTGGGGCCGAAAGCGCTCGGCGGGCTTCTGATCGGCACGATCGTCACCGGGCTGTTCGTCGCGATCTCGATGACCACCGGCGGTGGCGCTTGGGACAACGCGAAGAAGCACATCGAAGACGGCCATCACGGTGGCAAGGGCAGCGAGGCCCACAAGGCCGCGGTCACCGGTGACACGGTCGGCGATCCATACAAGGACACGGCGGGCCCGGCGATCAACCCGCTCATCAAGATCATCAACATCGTCGCGCTGTTGCTGGTGCCCGTGCTGTAGCGAGCTGCCGAAGCGCCACGCTCCGAAGCGGCCTGCGGGCCGCTTCCTTTTTGCGCGACATGGCATTCACTTGCGGTTCTGCATCGTGCCGCGACCGGCAGGCCGTGGGTCTGCTGCCTGTGATCCAAGGAGAGCGTCGATGCAACCGGTGACTTGGCAAGACTCCCTCGAACGCTCGCTCGGCGTGTACTTGCCGAGCATTCTGGGCGCGCTGGCGATCGTGCTGATCGGCTGGCTCGTCGCACTCGCGCTCAGCGCTGCGACGCGCAACCTGCTTGCGCGCGTCGGCACGAACCACCGGCTGGCGACGCACACGCAATCGCACGTGAACTTCGAGCACATCGCAAGCCGCATCGTGTTCTGGGCGGTGCTGCTGCTCGCGCTGATTGGCGCATTCAGCGTGCTGCGCGTGGAAGGGGTGTCCGGGCCGCTATCGACACTGGCGACGACGGTGATGATGTACCTGCCGCGACTGCTGCTGGCGTTCGCGCTGGCCGTGCTGGCCTGGCTCGTCGCGACCGTCGTGCGTTCGATCGTCAACCGCGCGCTCGGGGCGACCAAGCTCGACGAGCGGCTGTCGCAGGGCGCGGACATGCAGCCGATCTCGAACACGATGGGCAACGTCGCCTACTGGCTCGTGCTGCTGCTGTTCCTGCCGGCCATCGTCGGCACGCTGCAGATCGACGGGCTCATGGAGCCGCTGACCGGCATGACCTCGAGCCTGCTCGGGATCCTGCCGAACCTGTTCGCGGCGGCGGTGATCGCGGTCGTCGGCTGGATCGTCGCAAAGGCCGTTCGCGGGCTGGTGACCAACCTGCTCGCCGCCACTGGCATGGATCGCTTCAGCCAGGGCCACGAAGCCACGCGCGGCATGAAGCTGTCGCAGCTCGGCGGCACGCTCGCCTTCATCCTCATCATCGTGCCGACGCTGATCGCCGCGCTCGATGCGCTGCAGATCGAGGCGATCTCCGAGCCGCTGACCGGCATGCTCGAGATCTTCCTCTACGCCGTGCCGAACGTGCTGGCCGCCGCCGCGATCCTGTTGATTGCATGGTTCCTCGGCCGCTTCGTCGCCGAACTGGTCACCCGCCTGCTCGCGAACCTGGGCTTCGACCGCGTGCCCGAGCGGATCGGCCTCGGCCATGCGTTTGCGCCGACCAGCCAGTCCGACGAGCCGACGATCGCGGTGACGGACACAACCCTCTCGACCGGCGAGACCGCTGGCACGCCGGGCATCGACGTGCCACTTTCGTCGACCGGCACCACCACAGTGCGCCCGACCAGCACGATGACCCCGGCTCTTCGCAGCCCGCGGGTGTCGCTGTCCGAGCTGGGCGGCCGCGTCGCGCTGTTCTTCATCATGCTGTTCGCCACCGTCGAGGCGGCCTCGCTGCTCGGCTTCGAGGGCGTCCACGATCTGCTCGAGACGTTCATCGAGTTTGGTGCGAACGTGCTGCTCGGCCTCGTGATCTTCGTTGTCGGCTACTGGCTGGCCGACCTGGCTGCCAATGCGATCCAGCGCGCGAACCGGGACAACTCGATCGGCCTGGCCCGCATCGCGCGCGTTGCGATCCTGGGCCTCGTCATCGCGATGGGCCTGCGCGCGATGGGCATTGCCGACGAGATCGTCAACCTCGCGTTCGGCCTAGTGCTCGGCGCCGTGGCGGTGGCCGTGGCGCTGGCGTTCGGCCTCGGCGGGCGCGATGCGGCCGGCCGCATCGCCCAGCGCTGGGCGGACCAGTATCTCGATCGCGACAACGGAAACCCGCCGCAGGGCTGATCCGTCGCGCGTCGAGCCTTGCCTTGCGGCCCCGCTCCGGCGGGGCCGCGTCGTGTCCGGCCTCGTGCACCCCGAACGTATCCCGCACTGCAACACGCCGCACTGCAGCATGGGCGGCGGTTAGAATGCGCGCCCGTTTTCCTGCCCACGGCCGCCGGCCGGTCGGGCGTCATCACTGGAGCTCCGAATGGGCCTGTCCCTCGTCCCCACCGGCAAGAACCCGCCGGACGAAATCAACGTCATCATCGAAATCCCGAAGGACGCCGAGCCCGTCAAGTACGAAGTGGACAAGGAGACCGGCGCGATCTTCGTCGATCGCATCCTGTCGACGCCGATGCGCTACCCGTGCAACTACGGCTACGTGCCGCACACGCTTTGCGGCGACGGCGACCCGGCCGACGTGATGGTCATCCTGCCGCTGCCGCTGGTGCCCGGCTCGGTGATCCGGTGCCGCCCAGTCGGCGTGCTCAAGATGAGCGACGAGGCCGGCAGCGACGAGAAGCTGCTCGCGGTCCCGGTCGACAAGGTCTTTAACGGCTACAGCCACGTCGACGACATCGGCAAGGTCAGCCCGCACTGGTGCGAGCGCATCGGCCACTTCTTCGAGCACTACAAGGATCTCGAGAAGGGCAAGTGGGTGAAGATCGAGGGCTGGGGCGGCGCCGAAGAGGCAAAGTCGATCCTGCGCGAGGCGATCGCCCGCTACGAAGCGAGCGCCGAGAAGCCGAACTTCTGATCCGGCATCGCAACGACCACGAAAAAGGCCGCCCGAGGGCGGCCTTTTTCGTGCGGGATCAACCCGTATCAGGCGGCGCGACGCGCCTCGGGAGCCGGCAGGCGGCGCACGGCGGCGCTGCGGTAGCGCGAGGCCGACACGCCAAACCGGGCGCGGAAGGCCCGCGAGAAGCTGCACGGGTTGTCAAAGCCACTGGCCGACGCGACCTCGCCGATCATCATCGAGGTCGTGCGCAACAGCTCGGCGGCGTGCTCCAGGCGCAGGCGGGCGGCGGCGGCCTGGGGGCTTTCGTCGAACAGCGCGTGGAACGTCTTCGAGAAATACCAGCTCGAGAAGCTCGTGAGCTCGGCGAGTTCGGTGATGCGCACCATGCGGTCGCAGTGGCCCTCGAGATACATCAGCGAGCGCTGCAGCCGGGCAAAGACCTGGCGCTTGCGGTTGCGCGAACGCCCCGGGCAGCGCTCGACGCGCGCCGCGAGGTCGGCCTGCAGGCCGGTGAGGTGCAGCAGCAGCGGCCACAGCGCGCCGACGTCGGCGGCCGCACCCGGCTCCTGGGCCGTGAGGCGACGGGAGGCTTCGCGCCACAGGCGCAGCGTGGTGCGTGCATCGCTGCGGCTCACGTGGCCGCGGCCCGCATAGAACGTGGAGTCGGCGAGGCGGCCGATCGTGCGCAGTGCGTCCTGCGTCAGCGACAGGCCGATGCACACGCCGTGGCGATCGCTCTGCAGCGCGGGGCGCGAGTCACGTTCGAACGCGATCCAGTCACCGCTGCGCAGCCGGAAGCGACCTTCCTTCGCCTCGATCCAGCTGCTGCCGCGCAGCTGGAGCCACAGCGTGAACACCGCGCCGGTCTGCACGCTGCCAAGCCGTGAGACCCCGACGCAGCGGGCCGGTACCGTCGGAGACGGCTCGAGCTGGAGCTGCTGGCCGCGATCAGCCCAGTTCGGGCCGGTCGCTGCAGCGGAAACATGAACATCCATCGCAAACCCCTGTGTCTGGATCAGGCGATTCGTTTTGCCGAATCCGCGCGCCAGTTGCAGGAAATTTGCCGGAGACTTGTCCGAATTTGTCGCGAAAGAATTACGAAACCACAGTTCTATTAAATTTCAATCACTTGCCCGCACCAGGCCACAGCGCCTCGGGTGAGCTCGGCAAGGTCATGAAGCCGATATCGCCGCCGAGCGACTCGGAAATCGAGACGAATGCGTAGCGCCCGTCGCCCGAAAGGCTCAGTCCGCTGCTCGCGGCGATCCGATCGGTGTCGAGGCAGCGCGAGATTTCGTTCGCCTGCGCACTGGACTCACCCGTCCCCAGCACGGTCATCCGCGCCCCGCAGCCGGGAGTGCGCTGGATCACCACGACCGAGCCATCGGGCGCGACCGTCCACTGCCGGAAGCGCAGCACCGCCGGCTGCTCGCCCGGCAGGGCGCGGATGCTCCCCGGTGACAGCGAGAGGTCGGCCTGGGTCAGACCGGCCCGCCCCGGTCGCGTGAACAGGACGCGGTTCCGAGGTGCGTCGACGTGCGCAAGCGACACGTCGTCGATCGCCGCGAGCCGGCGCCACGGTGTCGCCGACCGATCGTAGAGCACGAGCTCCAGGCGACCATCGCCCGTGCCGGCCACGACCAGCACGCGCCGCCCGTCGCCTGGGACATACGCGGCCTGCACCGGCTCGCCCGATGGCACCGGCAGCCGCGCCACCCGGCCGCTCGCAGGTGTCACCTCGAACAGGCCTGGCGCGCCGCCGCGGGGCACCGTGCCCACCACGAGCAGGCGCTCGGAGTCGGCCGACCAGTCCGGCAGGAAGCGCGTCTCCGGCAGAACCCCTTCAATGAGCCTCAGCGAGTCGGGCTTTTGCAGGTCGCCCCACCAGAGCCCGAAGCGGCCTGAACGATCCGACGCGAACGCGAGTTGGCGGCCGTCCGGGGCAATCGCCGGCAACCGGTCGCGCCCCGAAGACGGGAACAGGCGCTCCGGCGGCGTCACGCCGGTGAGGTCGAAGCGGTACAGGCCGAAGTAATTGCGCTGCTGGGAGAACGCGAGCCCGGGGCTGCGCGCCGCGATCGCAGGCTGGTCCCCGTCGCCGATGCCGAGGTCCTGCACGAGGCCGGTGTCGAGATCGAGCCTGTATAGACGGCTCTCGCTCTCGCGCCAGCGCGAGAACACGAGCGCCCGGCCGTCGGGGGTGAAGTCCCACTCGCCGATGTCGGTGCGCAGATCGGTGAGCCGGGTCGCGTGGCCGCCGCCGGCGGGGATGCGCCAGAAGTCGCCGAGCGGGGAATTGCGGACGAACACGATCCAGCGGCCGTCCGGCGAGTACCGCGGGAACGCGTCGATGTCGCGCGGGTTCGCCGCGTAATCGACTGCGCGCCACTCGCCGCTCGCGAGATCGAGCACGCGCAGTCCGCGGTTGTCACCGAGTGTGCCGCGACTGCCGAAGATCAGGCCGCGGCCGTCGTGGGTCCAGTCGAAGCTCGGGCGGTTGTCCGGGTCGCAGCGACCGACCCGACGACCGGTGCCGCCGTTCGCCGGCACCACCATGATCGTGCACTCCTCGCCGAGCCGGACGCGCTCGAACGCGATTTCGCGACCATCGGGCGACCACGCCGGCGCAATGTCGTCGGCGCCGGCCGGGGGCTGGGTGAGCTGGCGGGGCGGGCTCGGTGCGGTGGTCTGGACCATGATCGCCGTGCCGCGCTGCCCGGTCGGCAGGGCGAAGTACGCGACCATCGCCGCGTCGGGCGACAGGCTCGGCCCGCCTTCGAAGCCTGGGGAGGACGTGATCAGTCGGTAATCCGGCCGCTCCACCGCCGGCAGCGCATGCACGAGGCGGTCGCTGGCAACCTGGTCGGGCGTGGTTGGGGCCGGATGATCGCGCGATGCGAGCAGCGCGTACGCGAGCGCGACGAGCGCGATCGCGCCGAGCACTGCGCCGATCCACGCGAGCCGGCGCCGCAGCGGAGAAGGCGTTGGCACCGCAGGCGATGCAACGGCACGGACGGGCGACTCGGCCGTGACCGACGGCTGATATGCGGCGGCGGTCGAGACGGTTGCGGCGACGGGCTCCTCCGCGCCGAGCCACTCAGCCGGTGCGAGCAGTCGATACCCGGTCTTTGCGATCGTCTCGATATAGCGCGGATCGCCGCGCTCCTCGCCGAACGCCTTGCGCAGCGAGGTGATCGCCTGCGTGAGCACGTCGTTCGTCGGCAACGTGTCCGGCCAGACCTCGGCGAGCAGCGCATCGCGCGTCACCACCCGTCCCTGCTGGTCGACGAGCGCCAGCAGCACGCCCATGGCCTTGGGGGTGATGCGCGACGGCCGACGCGCGCCCGGCACGTGCACCTCTCGCAAGGGCACGTCGACGTGGCACTCGCCCACGCGCAGTCGATCAGACGGCAGGCGCGGCGATGGTTCGGACGGTCTGGGCATGGACCCCGGATCTGGGTGACGGCGCCGGGCGGTGCCGAACGGCGCAACCCCGCGCGCGTTCCCCCGGGCGGCCCGGCGATCCGCCCCGACGTGCAGTTTAAGGCCAGCCGATGAACGGCGGCGCGTGCCGGCCGATCGGCACGGCGATGCCCGTGCCGCCGTCGGGCGTCACGGGTCGAGCCTCTTACACCTCGGACGCCGCGGTCCGGGTCCCGCCACCGACGAAAGGCCGGTGCGTCACCTGCCGACGGGCGTGCAACGCCACGCAACGCCGTGAAGCACGGGCGCGCCGCACAGGACGCGCCTCATGCCCACCCGACCGTGCTCAGGCCTTGTGGTAGACCTGCGCGCCGGTCGCGCGGAACTCCGCGGCCTTCTCGGCCATGCCCTGCTCGATCGCCGCCGCATCGGCTGGCGCGGCCGCCGCTTCGGCTTCCTGACCGGCCGCGTAGTCGCGCACGTCCTGCGTGATCTTCATCGAGCAGAAGTGCGGGCCGCACATCGAGCAGAAGTGCGCGGTCTTGTGCGCGTCCTTCGGCAGCGTTTCGTCGTGGTACTCCCGCGCCCGCTCGGGGTCGAGGCCGAGGTTGAACTGGTCCTCCCAGCGGAACTCGAAGCGCGCCTTGCTCATCGCGTTGTCGCGCGCCTGTGCACCGGGGTGGCCCTTCGCGAGATCCGCCGCATGCGCGGCGATCTTGTATGCCATCAGGCCTTCGCGCACGTCGTGCTTGTTCGGCAGGCCCAGATGCTCCTTCGGCGTGACGTAGCAGAGCATCGCCGTGCCGAACCAGCCGATCATCGCCGCGCCGATCGCGCTGGTGATGTGGTCGTAGCCCGGCGCAATGTCGGTGGTCAGCGGGCCGAGCGTGTAGAACGGCGCTTCGCCGCACTCGCGCAGCTGCTTGTCCATGTTCTCCTTGATCATCTGCATCGGCACGTGGCCGGGGCCTTCGATCATGGTCTGGACGTCGTGCTTCCACGCGATCTTCGTCAGCTCACCGAGCGTCTCGAGCTCGCCGAACTGCGCGGCGTCGTTCGCATCGGCGATCGAGCCCGGACGCAGACCATCGCCGAGCGAGAAGGCCACGTCGTAGGCCTTCATGATTTCGCAGATGTCTTCGAAGTGCGTGTAGAGGAAGTTCTCCTTGTGGTGCGCCAGGCACCATTTCGCCATGATCGAGCCGCCGCGGCTGACGATGCCGGTGACGCGCTTCGCGGTCAGCGGCACATAGCGCAGCAGCACGCCGGCGTGGATCGTGAAGTAATCCACGCCCTGCTCGGCCTGCTCGATCAGCGTGTCCCGAAAGATCTCCCAGTTGAGTTCCTCGGCGCGGCCGTCGACCTTCTCCAGCGCCTGGTAGATCGGCACCGTGCCGATCGGCACCGGCGAGTTGCGGATGATCCACTCGCGGGTTTCGTGGATGTGCTTGCCGGTCGACAGGTCCATGACCGTGTCCGCGCCCCAGCGCATCGACCACACGAGCTTTTCTACTTCCTCGGCGATTCCCGACGACACCGCGGAATTGCCGATGTTCGCGTTGACCTTGGTCAGGAAGTTGCGGCCGATGATCATCGGCTCGCTTTCGGGGTGGTTGATGTTGTTCGGGATGATCGCGCGCCCGCGGGCGACCTCATCACGCACGAACTCGGGCGTGATGAGCTTTTGGATATTCGCGCCGAACGTCTCGCCGGCGTGCTGGCGCAGCAGGTGCGCCTCGCGAATCGCCTCGATGCGCTGGTTTTCGCGGATCGCGATGAACTCCATCTCGGGCGTGACGATGCCCTTGCGCGCGTAGTGCATCTGCGTGACGTTCGCGCCGGCGAGCGCGCGGCGCGGCAATGGGCGCAGCGGGAAGCGCACGTGCGCGAGCTTCGGGTCGTGCTCGCGCTTGCGGCCGAACTCCGAACTCAGACCCGACAGCGCCTCGGTGTCGCCGCGCTCGGCGATCCACGGCGCGCGCAGCGGCGCGAGGCCCTGCGCGAGATCGATCGATGCGGTTTCGTCCGTGTACGGGCCGGTGCAGTCGTAGACGGTGAACGGTGCGTTCTCCTCGCCGCCGAACAGCGTACCGGTGCGCTGCAGCGAGATCTCGCGCATCGGCACGCGGATGTCCGGGCGCGAGCCTTCGACGTGGATCTTGCGAGAGCCCGGGATCGGGCGTACGACGTCGGCCGAGAGCTGCTCGGCCTGCTGCAGAAGTTCGGAGGGCACTGCGTTCATGGGATTCGTCCGCTGCTGGAAAACGCCGCTCGCGAGGAGCGGGCTGTCGCGTTGCGCGACCTCCGGTCAAGGACGGCGCGGGCAACGCATCGCGAGCGGCGGCGCACGGACACGCTCACGCGCACCGGCGAAGCTTCCCTACGGCGGTCTCAACCGCATCAGGTTCCAAGGGACTGTCTCAACCGGCCAGGCCGGTACCCCCGCTTCGGCGGGCATTTGACCACGGCGCGGCCGGTGCAGCCAGCGCCGCCACGGATCCAAGCGGCGCCTCATTAATTAGCCGGATAATCCGCGGCCGCCGCGCCTCCCGTGCGGACCTCGCGGATGCGCCCCTGATGACCAACCCTGTCCCGCCCGCCCTGACCGCCACCGCCACGGCCCCCGCTGGCGTCGGCAACATCGGCGTCGGCTTCGACCTGCTCGGTCACACGATCGACGGCCCACGCGACAGCGCGACCGTGCGTCGCATCGACGCCTGCGAAGTGCGCGTGGTCGCGGTGCGCGGCGACGGGCCGAACGTCGAGCGCATTCCGTTCGACCTCGAGCGCAACACGGCGGGCCTCGCGGTGCGCGCGCTGCATGCGGGGCTCGATCTCACGCACGGCTTCGAGATCGAACTCGACAAGGGCATTCCGATCGGTGCCGGCCTCGGCGGCTCCGCGGCATCGTGCGTCGCGGCGCTGGTCGCGGCGAACGCGCTGCTCGATCGGCCGCTCTCACGCGTCGGGCTGTATCCGTATGCAATCGAAGGCGAGTCCGCGTCGAGCCAGAGCCGGCAGGGCGACAACGTCGGCCCGATGCTGCTCGGCGGCATCACGCTCGCCACGCTCACGCGTCTTGTGCCGCTGCCTGTGCCCGACTGGCTGCATTGCGTCGTCGTGCACCCCGATCAGGTGCTCGAGACGAAGCGCGCGCGCGAAGTGCTCACTGATCCGTATCCGCTGTCGACGGTCGTGCGCCACGGCGCGCATCTGGCGCTGTTCGTGACCGGGCTTGAGCGCGGCGATGTCGACCTGATTCGCGACGGGCTGCAGGACGTGCTTGTCGAGCCGCGGCGCGCGTCGCTGATTCCGGGCTTCACGCGGGTCCAGGCCGCCGCGATGGAGCACGACGCGATCGGTGCCAGCCTGTCGGGCGCGGGGCCGAGCGTGTTCGCGTGGTTCACCTCCCGCGAGGCCGCCGACGACGCCGCGCCGGCGATGCAGGCCGGTTTCGCGAGAGCGGGCTTCGACTCGCGCGCGTGGGTCTCGCCGGTGGCGGGTCCTAAGGCGGAGTTGGTTTGAGCCCGTCAATGCGTTGCACACAGACGAAGTGGGCACGACGCCGCGCATCGGCTAGCGTGGTGGCATGACGACCCGAACGCTGAGCACCCTCTTTCTCGCACTGGCCGGTTTGACCGGCTGCGCCACGGCACCATCGACACCCGCATCCACCGATCCACAGGACGCATTCTTCGATCGCGTTTCCGCGCTGTGCGGGCAGGCGTTCGAAGGCCGCGTCGCGACCGATTCGCCGGCGCCCACGGGTCCGGACCCGTTCGCCGAAGGACCGCTGGTGATGCACGTGCGCGAGTGCAGCCAGCGCGAGATCCGCATCCCGTTCCACGTGGGCGGCGACCGCTCGCGCACCTGGGTGCTCACGCGCACGCCCAATGGCCTGCGCCTCAAGCACGATCATCGACACGAGGACGGCAGCGAGGATGCGCTGACGCAGTACGGCGGCGACACCGCGTCGGTGGGCACCGCATCGCGCCAGGCATTCCCGGTCGACGCGGAATCGCGCGCGACGTTCACGCGCGAAGGCCGCACGGTATCGAACACGAACGTGTGGGCACTCGAGGTCGAGCCGGGCCGCACGTTCGTCTACGAGTTGGCGCGCCCGCAGCGGCTGTTCCGCGTCGAGTTCGACCTCACCCGCCCCGTTGCCCCGCCGCCCGCGCCGTGGGGCGCGAGCGACTGAGTCGGAACGACTGAACAGACGCGCGACCGAGCCCGGGCCTGCCGCACCCGTCGTTCAAACGCGACGCGCCGACCCGCAGCCGGCGCGTGCGGCGGTCAGGTGTTCGACGGCATCCGCACGCGGAACCACGCCGCGTACAGCGCGGGCAGGAAGAACAGCGTGAGCACGGTGGCCACGAGCAGGCCGCCCATGATCGACACCGCCATCGGCCCGAAGAACGCGCTGCGCGAGAGCGGGATCATCGCGAGGATTGCAGCGAGCGCGGTCAGCACGATCGGCCGGAACCGGCGCACCGTCGCCTCGACGATTGCCTGCCACGTCGCCGCGCCGGCCATGCGGTCGTGCTCGATCTGGTCCACGAGGATCACGCTGTTGCGCATGATCATGCCGGCGAGCGCAATCGTGCCGAGCATCGCGACGAACCCGAACGGCACGCGGAACACGAGCAGGAACAGCGTCACGCCGATCAGGCCCAGCGGCGCGGTGAGCAGCACCATGAAGCTGCGCGAGAAGCTGCGCAGCTGCAGCATCAGCAGCGTGAACACGACGAGCAGGAACAGCGGCATGCCGGCTGCGATCGAGCTCTGCCCGCGCGCGGAGTCCTCGACGCTGCCGCCGACTTCGACCGAATAGCCGTGCGGCAACGTGTCCCGGATCGCATCGAGCGTCGGCGAGATCTGCGCGCTCACGCTCGCCGGCTGCGTGCCGTCGTAAATGTCGGCGCGCACGATAATCGTGGGCTTTGCATCGCGGTGCCACACGATGCCGTCCTCGAAGCCGTACTCGAGCCGCGCGATCTGCGACAGCGGCACGCGGCCGCCGTTCGCGGTCGGCACCGACAGGCTGCCGAGCGTGTCGAGCCCGTTGCGCGCGACCTCATCGCCGCGCAGCAGGACTTCGACGAGTTCGTCGCCTTCGCGGTACGTCGCGACCGGCGCGCCGCTGACGCTGCCTGCGAGGAACTGCGAGAGTTGCGCCGAACTCACGCCGAGCGCGCGTGCGCGGTCCTGGTCGACCTGCAAACGCACGACCTTGCCCGGCTCGTCCCAGTCGAGATTCACGTTCGCGACGTGCGGGTTCTCCGCGACCTTCGTGCGCACCTTATGCGCGATCTCGCGCACGCGGTCGATGTGCTCGCCCGAGACGCGGAACTGCACCGGATACCCGACCGGTGGACCGTTCTCCAAACGCGTCACGCGCATCTGCAGTTCGGGAAAGCGCGGCGCAACTTCTTCGATGATCCAACGACGCAGATCCTCGCGTGCCTCGACGCTCTCGGGCAGCAGCACGAACTGCGCGAAGTTCGCGGCCGGCAACTGCTGGTCGAGCGGCAGGTAGAAGCGCGGCGAGCCGGTGCCGACGTAGGCCACGAAATTTGTGAGGTCCTTGCGCGTGCGCAGCACCGCCTCGAGCCGCTCGGCCTGTGCCTGCGTCGCGCGCAGCGAGCTGCCTTCGGCGAGCTCCATGTCGACCATGAGCTCGGGGCGCACTGAATCCGGGAAGAACTGCTGCGGCACGAAGCGGAACAGCAGCACCGACGCGACGAACGCGCCCGCGGTGATCGCGATGACGGTCTTGCGGCGGCGCACGCACCACATGAGCCAGCCACGCAGACGGCGGTAGAAGCCGGTGTCGTACGGATCGTGATCGCGCCCGTCGTGCGGCGGCGGCGCAATGAAGTCCGCGTACTTCGGGAAGCGCCGCGCCCACGCCTCGCGGCGCGCATGCCAGCGCGCGGCGAACGAGCCGGGTTTGAGCTTTGCCGCGTGGCCGTGGTCGGGCAGCAGCTTGTCGCCGAGATACGGAATGAACACGACCGCCGCGATCCACGACACCACGAGTGCGATCGTGACGACCTGGAACAGCGAGCGCGTGTACTCGCCCGTGCTCGATTGCGCGGTCGCGATCGGCAGGAACCCCGCAGCGGTGATCAGCGTGCCGGTGAGCATCGGGAACGCGGTCGACTCCCACGCGAACGCCGCGGCCTTCAGGCGGCTGAAGCCCTGCTCCATTTTGATCGCCATCATTTCGACCGCGATGATCGCGTCGTCGACGAGCAGGCCGAGCGCGAGCACGAGCGCGCCGAGCGAGATCTTGTGCAGGCCGACGCCGAAGAAGTCCATCACTGCGAACGTCATCGCGAGCACAAGCGGGATCGACAGCGCGACAACGAGGCCAGTGCGCCAACCGAGCGAGAAGAAGCTCACGAGCAGCACGATCGCAACCGCTTCAGCGAGCACGCGGACGAACTCGCCCACCGACTCTTCCACTGCTGCGGGCTGGTCGGAGACCTTTCGCAGCTCCATGCCCGCCGGCAGCGTGTCCTGCAGCGTCGCGAATTCCTGCTCGAGCCGCTTGCCCAGGCGCAGGATGTCGCCCCCTTCCTTCATTGAGACGCCGAGTCCGATCGCGTTCTCGCCCATGAAGCGCATGCGCGGTGCGGGCGGATCGGCGAAGCCGCGCGTCACCGTCGCGATGTCGCCGAGCCGGAACGTGCGGTCGCCGACGCGCACCGGAAATTCGCGGATCTCCTCGACCGATTCGAACCGCCCACCCACACGCAGCGCGACGCGGCTGCTCGGCGTTTCGACGAAGCCTGCCGGCGCGACGGCGTTCTGCTCGGCGAGCGCCTGTTGCACGGCCGCGACCGGGATGCCGAGCGTGGCGAGCTTCGTGTTGCTGAGCTCGATCCAGACCTTCTCGTCCTGCACGCCGATCAAGTCGACCTTGCCGACGTCGGGCACCTCGAGCAGCGCAAGCTGCACGCGCTCGGCGTAGTCCTTGAGCACCGCGTAGTCGAAGCCCTTGCCCGTGATCGCGTAGATGTTGCCGAACGTGTCGCCGAACTCGTCGTTGAAGAACGGCCCGACGATCTCGCGCGGCAGCAGCGGCCGCACGTCGCTGACCTTCTTGCGCACCTGGTACCAGAGGGGCGGAATGTCCTTGCTGCGCAGCGAATCCTTGGCGACGAAGATCACCTGCGACTCGCCCGCGCGCGAGTACGACCGGATGTACTCGTACTGGCCGGTTTCCATGAGCTTGCGCTCGATGCGCTCGGTGACCTGCTCGGCCACCTCGTCGGCGGTCGCGCCGGGCCACAGCGTGCGCACGACCATGACCTTGAACGTAAACGCCGGGTCCTCGCTGCGCCCGAGGCGCAGGTACGAGAACGCGCCTGCAATCGCGAGCACGAGCATCGCGTAGACGACGAGGCTGCGATGGCGCAGCGCCCATTCGGACAGGTTGAAACGCATCGGGGCGTGCTCGGGCAGAAGGCGACGCTTGCGCGACGCAGGGGGGGGCGGGTGGGACCGGCGCGGTCAGTCAGCGGCCACCGCGGCGGCGGTCAACGGACGGTTGTCGCGATCGACCGGGCGAACGGTCTGGCCCGGCTGCAGCAGGTGGCCGCCCGCGGCGACGACCCACGCGTCGGGCGCGAGCCCGCGGAGCACCGGCACGCGTTCGTCGCCAAACGCGCCGAGCTGCACCGGTTGCAGGCGCAGGCGCGAGGTCTTCGTGTCGACGACGTACACCGCAGTGCCGCCGTTCGCGCGCTGCACGGCCGCCAGCGGCACGGAAATTCTTGGTGCGTCGCCGCCTGACGCGACGTGCACGCGCGCGCTCTGGCCGAGCTCGACGGCGCCCGCCGGGGCATCCAGCGACGCGCGCACCGCAAACGTACGCGTGGCCGGGTCGGCGGCCGGCGCCACTTCGCGCACGCGGCCCGGGAAGCGCTTGCCCGACTGCGACCACAGCTCGACCTCCACCGGCGTCCCAGGCGCGATTGCCCGTACCGCGCCTTCGCCGACGGCGAACGCCACCTCGCGCCCGCCGTCGGCCGCCAGGGTGTAGACCGGCTGCCCGGCCGCAACGACCTGCCCGGCTTCGACGAAGCGCGCTGCGATGACGCCGTCCTCCGGCGCGCGCAGCTGCGTGTAGCCGCGCTGGTTGCGCGCGACTTCGACGTTCGCCCGCGCGGCACCGAGCTGCCCGCGCGCCGCGCTCGCCGCTGCGTTCTGCGCGTCGACGGCCGAGCGGCTCACCAGCTGGTCTTCGCCCAACGCAGCGAACCGCGCCCGGTCGGCGCGCGCGCGGTCGTACTGCGCCTGCGCGGCGGCGAGCTGCGCCTCCGCGGCGCGGGCCTGCGCCTGCAGGTCGCCGGCGTCGAGCGATGCAAGCACCTGCCCTTCGCGCACGCGGTCGCCGACGTCGGCCTTGCGCTCGACGAGCTTGCCGCCGACCCGGAACGCGAGCGCCGCTTCCTCGCGCGCGCGGATCTCACCGGCATACGCCGCGCCGCCGGCGGTCGCCGAACCAGGGCGCTCGACGAGCACAGGCCGCGCGCCCGGCGTGGCGGCCGGCTCGCCACCGCAGCCGGCGAGCAACACGGTGGCAAGCGCGACGACCGCTCCTTGGACGCAACGACGCATGGCAACCTCAAGTTGAATTAATGGACCGGCGGGTACTGTATAAATATCGAACCGGCTGGTCTAGTATTAAGTGATGATGTCGCCCCGAAAGACGCCTTCTTCCGAGCGCTCGCCCGGCCCCGGACGCCCGAAAGACCCGGCCAAGCGCGCTGCGATCCTCGAATCGGCTACGCGGATGTTCACGGCGCACGGCTTCGACGGCGTGAGCATGGATGAGATTGCCGCAGACGCTGGCGTCTCCAAGCTCACCGTCTACAGCCACTTCACCGACAAGGAGACGCTGTTCGCCGCGGCGGTGAAGTCGCACTGCGAGCAGGGCCTGCCGAGCGCGCTGTTCGAGTCCACGCCCGACGTGCCGGTCCGCGAGCGGCTGCTGTCGATTGCGCGCGCGTTCTACTCGATGGTCACCGCCCCCGAGGCGATCGCCGGCCACCGCATGCTGTGCACTCCGCAGCTCGCGAACACGCCGTTGAGCCGGATGTTCTGGGACGCCGGCCCGCGCCGCGTGCAGGAGGAATTCGCGGCGCTGCTGCGGCGCCGCATCGCCACCGGCGACCTCGACATCGACGACGTGCCGCGCGCCGCTTCGCAATTCTTTTCACTGCTCAAGGGCGAGCCGCACGCGCGCATGGTGTTCGGCTGCTGCGGCGCGCCGGGCGATACCGATGTCGAGGCGCACATCGTGGCCAGCGTCGACCTGTTCGTGCGCGCGTACGGCACCGCGGCGGTCCGCGACGCGCTTGTGCGCCGACAGTCCCGGTGACTTCCGGCACTCAGATGAACGCGCGCGCGCCGCGATCCTGTGCTTCGTCCGGCCCGGTGCTCGACGACCCTGCCGCTAGAATGCGCGGTTTCCCGCGCCGACTTTCACACCCATGAACACGCTCGATTACGCCCAAGCCCGCGAACTGATGGTGGAACAGCAGGTCCGCCCGTGGGACGTGAACTCCCCGCGCGTGCTCGAGGTGATCGGTTCGCTGCCGCGCGAGCACTTCCTGCCCGACGCCCACCGCCTGCTCGCCTATGCCGACCTGGCAGTGCCGCTGGCGCATGGCCAGTTCATGCTCAAGCCCGTACTCGAAGGCCGTGCGCTGCAGGCACTCGACCCGGCCGAGCATGAGGACGTGCTCGAGATCGGCACGGGCAGCGGCTACCTCACGGCCTGCTTCGCGAGCCTGGCGCGCGAGGTCGTGAGCCTGGAGCGCCATGCCGACCTCGCCTCCGGTGCACGCGGCGCGCTTGCCTCGCTCGGCATCCACAACGCGCGGATCGAAACCGCCGATGCATTCGAGTGGTCCACGGACCGCCGCTTCGACGCGATCTGCGTGAGCGGCGCGGTCGCGGAGATCCCCGAGCGCTTCGTGAACTGGCTCAAGCCCGGCGGCCGCATGTTCATCGTCCGCGGCCGCTCGCCGGCCATGGAGGCCGTGCGCGTGACCGCCGGCAACGCATCGCGCCCGCAGTCGTTGTTCGAAACCGACATCCCCTATCTCGCCGGCGCTGCTCCGGTGCCCGCGTTCCAGTTGTAACGACCGCGACGCGGCCCCGACGGCGCGTCGCCCTCCCCGATCCCAAGGACCTCCGCATGATCCGCCGTCGCCTCGTACTGGCTCTCGCCGTTGCCCTGCTGCCCGCCACCGCGGCCGCGACCGACCTGCTCCAGACCTACGAGCTCGCGCGCCAGGGCGACGCACAGCTGTCCGAAGCGGAGTTCCAGCGGCTGGCCACGCGTGAGGGCGCAGCGCAGGCGCGCGCGCAGTTGCTGCCGCAGATCGGGGGTGAGGCGAGCTACGTACGCAGCCGCTCGGACAACGAGGGCTCCCAGGCATTGGGCGGATTCGTCTCGCCTCCGAGCGACACCACGAGCGAGCAGACCCTGCGCCGTGCGCAATTGAGTGTCCAGCAGGCTATTTTTGACGGCACCCGCTTTGGTCAATTGCGCAGTCAACGCGCTCTGGCCGAGGCAAGCGACCTGCTGCTCGAGTCGGCGGGCGACACTCTGATCACGCGCACGTCGGCCGGGTATTTCAACGTGCTGGTGCAGCTCGAGACTCTTGCGGCAGCAGAGGCCGCGGAACGTGCACTGCAGAAGCAGTTCGACTTTGCCTCGAAGCGCCTCGAGGTCGGCCTTGCGCCGATCACCGACGTGCACGAGGCGCGCGCACAGTTCGACACTGCGCGCGCGAACACGATCCTCGCGCGCAATGCCGTCGAGGACGCCTACCAGGCGCTGGTCGAGATCACCGGTCAGCCCATCACCAACCTCGCGGCGCTGCCGGAGGATTTCCAGCCGACGTTGCCGGTCACGCAGGATGTCGACGAATGGGTGTCCACTGCAGTGGCGACGAACCCGTCATTGCTCGCGCTGCAGTTACAGGTGCGCGCAGCGGAGGAGGCTGTGTCGGCAGCCCGCGCTGCGCACTGGCCAACGCTGTATGCGAGTGCCAGTTATTCAGATTCGAACGCGAGCACCACGCAAACCAACAACATCGAGGCGGTTGCTTCCGATCTGGAAAACACCGGCCGAGGTGGGCAGATCGGGCTTGTCCTCTCGGTTCCAATCTACTCCGGTGGCGCGATCCAGTCCCAGGTGCGAGAAGCCATCGCGCGCCGCGACATCATCGAAGAGCAGGTCGAGCAGCAAAAGCGCGCCCTCGTGCGCAACACGCGCAATGCGTACCAGACACTCGTTGCCGGCATCAGCGAAGTCGAGGCCCGCCGTCTCGCGCTGTTCTCGGCGCGCAGTGCGTACGACGCGTCGCAGGTCGGCCTCGAGGTCGGCACGCGCACGGTGCTCGATGTGCTGACCAACCAGCAGCAGCTGTTCAATGCGCAGCAGGCCTACGCGCAGGCGCGCTACCGCTTCCTGCAGAACCGGCTGCTGCTCGAGCAGGCCGCAGGAACGCTCGACGTGGAGGACGTGCGCGAGGTCAACCGACTGCTGACCGCCGAGCCCGAGATTCCGGTCGCGCCGATCGTGCCTTGATCCGTCCCGGCCGAGCCGGGATCAGCACGCGGACACTGACGCGCCGGCCTGTCCGGCGCGTTTTTATTTATGCGCAGCGGCGTTTGCTTGCAGCCCGCGACGTATTCGCCGCCGGGCATTGACGTGCGCTTGCGCGACTGCACAGCACGGACAGCTCGCCGCTCGGGGAAAATGTCCGGCCCTTCGGACGTCCCCGCGGGCGTCGGGTCTAGCTCGCTAGCGTGCATCGCGAACGGCCGACACCGTTGCCCTCTTCGACGCGCAACACCAAAAAAAGCCCCGCAAATGCGGGGCTTTTTCATTACGAGCTTGCGACGATCAGAACCGGAAGCCCACGCGCGCGTAGTAGAAGCCGCCGTTGAAGCCGTACGGCGTGTGCACCGGGTACTGCGCGCCGGCGATGCCTGCGTACGGGTTCTCGTCGGGCACCTTGTCGAACAGATTCTGCGCGCCGACGCTGAAGTACAGGCCTGATGCGAAGTTCATGCCGACCTCAGCATCCACCGTCACTGCGCTGTCGCCGTAGATCGGCAGGCCGCCGTCGTCGAGGTGGTCTTCGAAGAACGAGCCGTAGTAGTTCACACGGACGTTCGCGTTGAGCACTTCACGCTGGTGGTTGATGCTGAAGTAGCCCTTCGTGCTCGGCAGCGAGTCCTCGAGCTTCTGGATGCGGATCGGCGTGATGATGCCGGGCGTGAACTCGTCGACCTCGGTCTGGTTCCAGTTCGCCGCCAGCGAGTACGTGGTCTTCGCGCCGAACAGTTCGCTCTCGTAGCTGGTGACGAGATCGACGCCCGTGGTCGTGGTGTCGAAATCGTTGACGAAGAACTGCACTTCCGAGATCGACGCCGCTTCCGCATTGCCGCCCGCGACGAGCGCGGCGCGGTCTTCCGGCGTCACCGTGAAGAACGCACTCAGCGCGATGCGGCCTTCGGTCTGGATGCGGTACCAGTCGGCCGTCACCAGCCACTTGTCCTGCGCCCACACCAAACCCAGCGACGCGTTCTTCGACTCTTCCGGCTGCAGCGGCTCGGCGCCGTAGAACGCGGCGATCGGGTTGGTCGGCGAGAGAATCGCGGTGTCGCGCAGCTCGCCGTTGATGAACGACGTGGTGACCTGCTCGGCGTTGGACTGGCCCGGCGTCGGGGCACGGAAACCGGTGCTCAATGCGCCGCGCAGCGCGAACGCCTCGGTGAAGTCGTAGCGACCCGTGAACTTCCAGTTCGTGGTGCCACCGAAGTCGCTGAAGTCCTCATGGCGGACCGCGGCAGCCAGCAGCAGCTGTTCGGTGAAGCGGGCTTCGGCGTCGACGTAGACCGCCCAGTTGTCGCGGCTGAACGTGCCGGCCGTGCGGGGATTGAAGCCGTTGAAGCCGTTCGAGCCGAGCGCGAAGCCTTGTGGCGTGAGCGGACCGATCGCCGTGGACGCCGGGTCGCCCGCGATGATCTCGAACTCTTCCTCGCGCCACTCCGCACCCATTGCCAGGCTCATCGGTCCGACCGTGAATCCGGTGTCGATGTCACGGCCCACGTCGAAGTTGACGTTGCGCTCGGTCTGCACGTTGCCGCCGGGATTGAAGCGGCCGCCCGCAGGCTGGTTTGGCCCCTGCGAGGCATTCACTGTGTTGGCGATGAAGAAGTCGATCTCGTTGCGGCCGTACGAGAGGCTGAAGTCCCAGCTCCAGGTGTTGTCCCACATGCCCTTGACGCCGGCCGTGACCGCGGCGTCGGTCATCTCGCCGCCGAAGTTCGGCGTGAAGCCGCCCGGCAGGCTCGACAGGAACGTGAAGCAGTTCGCCGGCAGCGCGGTGACCTGCGGGCCGACGACGGAGTAGGGGATCAGGTTGCCGTTGGCATCGCGCAGCGCGATCGTCGGGCAGGTGGCGCCGTTGAGCGAGCCGATCAGCAGCGAGTCGCCGCCGTCGTTCGAGTACACGCCGGCGCGCGTGGTCGGGTTGCGGTAGTAGAAGCCGCCGACGACTTCGCGCTGGGCGTAGTTTCCGAATAGGTACAGGTCCACGGCCTCCGTCGACACGCCCATGTTGAGGACGAGCTTGGAGTCTTCGTCCGTCTCGGGCGAACCCCAGATCTGCGCGGGGTTCGGCACGCCCGGATAGCCGGCGGCGACGAGCTCCGCGGCGTCGTCGCGCTGCACGCTGCGCGAGGTCGCGTCGGCGGTGCGCCACTCGGCGGTGATCGTGGCGAAACCGTTCTCGCTCAGCGGAAGGCCGAGCTGCGCCGCGTACTGCTGGGTGAAGCCGTCGCCCTCGTAGTACTGGCCGGCGAACGCTTCGACCGCGCCGCCTTCATCGAGGCGCTTGAGGCCAAAGTTTATGACGCCTGCGATCGCATCCGAGCCGTACTGGGCGGCCGCGCCGTCACGCAGCACTTCGACCTGCTCGAGCGCGAGCGACGGGAACACGGAGATGTCGGGGCCCTGCGAGCCATCGGACAGGCCGTGGCCGAGGAAGGTGATGACCGCGGCGCGGTGGCGGCGCTTGCCGTTCACGAGCACCAGCGTGTTGTCCGGCGGCAGGCCGCGCAGGTTCGCCGGGCGCACGAGCGTCGCGGCGTCATCGATCGGAATCGTGCTGACGTTGAACGACGGCACCAGCACGCGCAGCTTGTCGAGCACGTCGACCGACGGGACGCTGTGGAATTCCTCGCCATCGAGGATGTCGATCGGCACCGCCGAGGTCGACTCCGTGCGCGGCTTGGTGCGCGAGCCGAGCACCGAGACGGTCTCGAGCGTGGTCGCCTGCTCGCTCTCGGGCGGCGGCGTGGAGTCCTGCGTCTGCGCGGCAGCGACGCCGGTGACCGACAGCATGCCGGCGACCAGAGCGCGCTGGACGCCGGTGGAGAGCAGATGGCGGGCCAGGCGGCACCGCGCGTTCGAAACCTGTGTCATCAACCTTTCCTTTTGCTTTGACTGGACGGATCGCGCTTCGGGCCGCCTGCCCCTGCTCGACGCGGCCCACGGCGGTCTTAACAGGTATTGAACAAACAACGCAAGAGTTCACACTCGTACAGGTGAGTTCAACCGCCAGAAACGGCATATATTCGAAGGGCTTGCTGCGAGCGCATATGCCACGCCGAATGGTGCGACGACGCTCGATCGATGCGCCCGTTGCGCGGACGCAACGGGCGACGTGAAGGCGCGACATGCGCGAGCGCGCCAAGCGATCCCGGCGCGTGTAGGTCAGCCGGCGCGTCACGGCTCTGCACCGCGCGGGCCGCCTTCAGCCGGCGGTGCCGTCCCGCCGCACCTGCGTAGCAGGCGGCGCATGCCCGCGCCGTTCTTGATCGGCCGGCCATGGCGGCGGCAGTGCGGACTGCACGAGGGCGAGCGTTTGCCCGAGGGCGCCGCGGCCTGCCTCCACAAGCCGGTGTCCGGCCTGAGACATCCCCGCACGCGCGTCGGCGTCGGCGAGCAGCGATGCGATCGCATCGCGGACGGCGTCGGCATCCGGCGCGATGCGCAGCGCGTTCGCCTCGTCGAGGCGGCGCGCGATCTCTGCGAAGTTGTGCAGATGCGGGCCCGTCACCATCGGCGTGCCTGCTGCGGCAGGTTCCAGCAGGTTGTGTCCGCCGATCGGCTGCAGGCTGCCGCCGACGAAGGCGACGTCCGCGCATGCGTAGAACGGCAGCAGCTCGCCGAGCGTGTCGATCACGAACACCGCGTCGCCCGGACGCGGCCAGCGTGCGCGGGACCGGGTCGACACGGGCAAATCGGCGGCGCGAACGTGGTCGGCGACGATGCGGAACCGCTCGGGGTGCCGCGGCGCCCACAGCAGCAGCAGGTCGGGCCATCGCTCGCGAAGCCGGCGGTGGATCGCAATGACCGCCGCCTCTTCGTCGGCGTGCGTGCTCGCCGCGATCCACACTGGGCGGTCGCCGCCATGGCTCCGACATTCGGCCGCAAACGCGTCCAAGGAATCGGGCACGGTCACGTCGAACTTGAGGTTACCGGTCTCGACTACCTGCTCGGGACGCGCGCCCAGGCGCACGAAGCGCACGCCGTCGGCAAGCGATTGTGCCCCCACCGTCTTGACCGTGCGCAGCGCACGACCGACCAGCGGCGCGAGCACGCGATAGCCGCGCAGCGACCGCTCCGACAGGCGCGCGTTGAGGATGAACGCGGGCACGCCTGCCTTGCGGCAGCCGAACAGCAGGTTCGGCCACAGCTCGGTTTCCATGATCAGCGCGGCGTGCGGGCGGTAATGCGCGAGGAAACGCGCCACGGCGCCCGGCAGGTCGTACGGCAGGTACACGTGCTCGACGTCGCCGTCCCAAAGGGCACGCACCCGCTCGGAGCCGGTCGGCGTGATCGTGGTGACGAGCAGGCGCAGGTCCGGACGCCCGCGGCGCAGGGCCTGCACCAGCGGCACTGCGGCGTTGACCTCGCCCACCGACACCGCGTGGATCCACACCGTGCTCGCGTGCGGCGGGTCGTGATAGACCGCGTAACGCTCGTTCCAGCGCTGGAAATACGCGGGCTGGCGAAAACCGCGCCAGATCAGGTGGTAGACCGTGATCGGGACGAGCACGTACAGCGCGGCCGAATACAGGGCGCGCAGCAGGCGTTCGATCGGGTCGGTCCGCATCGCGCAAGGATAGTCGGTCGGGCTGTATCGCTGGACCGGTGTGGCACGTGCGCATGACGCGGCGCCCGCTGAATTAGCGTGGGGCCGGGACGGAGCGTCGATCGTGCGCCCGATAGAATCACGCGATGCCCGATTCCTCCACGCCAACGACCGGCCCCGCGCACCCCGGCCCGAAGCCTCCGTTCTGGCCGCACCTGCCGATGTGGATCGCGCTCGGCACGCTGTGGCTGCTCGCACGCATTCCGTGGCCGCTGCAGCGCGCGATCGGCGCCGGGGTCGGCGCGCTCGCACTGCGACTGGCCGCAAGCCGGCGTCATGCAGCGCGCGTGAACCTCGCGCTGTGCTTCCCGCAGATGCCCGAGGCCGGACGCGAGGCGCTGCTGCGCGAGAGTTTTCGCGACTTCGGCATCGGCCTGTTCGAGTTTGCGCGCGCGTGGTGGGGCTCGGCCGACCCGGTGCGGCGTGATGTACGCATCGAGGGCCTCGAGCACCTGCACTCGCTCAAGGCGCAGGGTCGCGGCGGGCTCCTGGTATCCGGACATTTCATGACGCTCGAGATCTGCGGTCGCCTGCTGTGCGACCACGTGCCGCTCGCCGGCATGTACCGCCGCTACCGCCACCCCGTCATGGAGTGGGCGGTGCGCCGCGGCCGCCTGCGCTACGCGAGCGCGATGTTTGCGAACGAGGATCTGCGCCCGGCGATGCGCCACCTCAAGCAGGGCGGATTTCTCTGGTACGCGCCCGATCAGGACATGCGCGGCAAGGACACGGTGTTCGCGCCGTTCTTCGGCGTGCCGGCAGCGACGATCACCGCGACGCACCAGTTCGCGCGGCTGACCGGCTGCGCCGTGATCCCGTTCTTCCACCGTCGCGAGGGCGGCCGGTACGTGCTGCGCATCGCGCCGCCGCTCGATGACTTCCCGTCAAAAGACCCCGCCCCCGACAGCGCGCGCGTGAACGCCGCGATCGAGGCGATGGTGTGCGAAGCGCCGAGCCAGTACCTGTGGATCCACCGCCGGTTCAAGCGGCGCCCGGACGGGATGGCGCCGCCGTATTGATCGCGGGCAAGCCGCGCCGGTGTGGCCGAGCATCGGTCCGCGCTTTGCCGGCGCAGGGCAGCTAGGCCCGCGGCCCGGACCCGCGTGCCCACAGGCTGCCCGCATACAGCGCTGCAAGCAGCAGCGTCAGCCCACCCCAGAACGTCGAATAGAACGCGAGGTGGGTGTTGAACGGGAACACCGTGGCAACGAGCGCCAGCATCGCCGGACGTGCGCGGTCACGCGCCGCGGCGTCGGCGTAGCGCCACGCGCGCCACGCGAGCGCCGCGCCGGCCAGCCACAGCAGAAGCCCGAAGCCGCCGGTTTCACTGAGCACCTCGAGCACGATCTGGTGCGCGTGCAGCGCCGGCCCCTCCCCCCATGCCGGCGCTACGGTCGGCGCGGGATCGCAGGCCGGGAATGCATCGCGGAAGCCGCGTGCGCCGACGCCGTTGACCGGCTCCTCGCGCACCATGCACAGCGCTGCGCCCCAGATGCGCGTCCGGCCCGCCAGCGCGCTGTCGACGCCCTGCTCGTTCGCCGTGAGCACGTGCGCGGTGCGCTCGATACGCAGGCGCACCTGCGACGAGACGATCGTGAGCACCACGAGCGCGACCGCACCGAACGCGAACACGCCGACGAGCTTCTTCCAGCCCAGCAGCCGCCAGCCCGAGAGCACCAGCACGAGCGCGAACGTGATCCACGACGCGCGCGAGCCCGCGAGCACGAGCACAACGCCCAGCGCGGCTGCGGTGACCAGCCAGCCCGTTGCGCCGAACCGGCGCTTCGCGGCATGCAACGGGAACGGAGACAGGCTCGCGAGCACCGGCCCGAGCTTGAGGTTGCACGGGCCGAGCACGCCGCTGAGGCGGTCGGCCGCGGCGATCTCTTCCGCGGTGCACATGCCGCGCCCGCTGATCGCCTGCTTGATCGAATCCAGGCCGAAGAACAGCGGGCTGGTGCCGGTCAGCGCCTGCGCGAGCGCGTCGAGCGTCCACACGCCGACAATGACCGCGAGCCCGCAAAACGTCGTGCGCCGCCCCGCATCGTTCGCAACCGCGGAGGCGACGAGCCACAGGAACGGCAGGTAGCGCAGATCCTTTGCGGCTTCGCCGATGGCACGACCGCGGTCCACCGCATCGAACGCGGACGCGAGTTCGGGCAACCAGTACGCGAAGAACAGCACGCTCGTCAGCGCCCATGCGGGCCCGCTCAGCAGCTGCGTGCCGCCGCGGAAGCGCGAGCCGAGCAGCTTGAAGATCGCGGCGAGCGCGCCGAGCACGAGCACGCCCTCGGCGTAGCCGGGCGCCGGCCAGAGTGCGACGTACGCGAGGATCCACGCGGGCGCCCAGCGCCAACCCGGCGCGGGCGCGGCGTCGACGTGCGCGCGGTCAGCCGGCGCGGTCGGTGTCGAGGAGTTCGGCATAGACGGCAAGCGTAGCGTCCTGCATCGCGCGCAGGGTGTGCGGGATCGAGTCGGGCAACGCGGGCGGCGTATCGAGCAGGGCGCGCGCGGTCCGATGCAAAGCGTCTGCGTCGAACGGCGCCACGCCTCCGGCCGGCTGCAGCTCGGCGAGCAGCTCGCCGACGCCGCCGTGCGCCCAACCGAGCACCGGCCGGCCGACCGCAAGCGCTTCGATGACGGTGCGACCGAACGCCTCGGGCTTGCGTGAGAGCTGCAGCACGAGGTCGCACGCTGCGTACGCACGCGCGATCGCATCGGTCGGCGCGGTGAATGCGACCTGCGATGCGATGCCGAGCGACACGGTACGCTGCTCCAGCTCGTCGATGTACGCGTCGCGCCCCGCCTCACGCGCGCCGGGCAGCCACAGCCGCGCATCGGTGCCGTCGGCGCGCAGGCGTGCGAGCAGGTCGAGGGCGTCGGCGTGCCCCTTGAGGCGCGTGCCGCGGCCCGGCAGCAGCAGCAGCGGGCCGTCCCCGGCCAGCGCGGGATGCTGCACCGCGGCCCACGCGCGCGCTTCGGAATCGGCGCGCGGCGCGCGGGGGAAGCGCGCGGTGTCGATGCCGCGCGAGATCACGCGCAGACGCTCGTGCGCGGTGTCGGGGTAGTGGCGCAGCACGTAGTCGCGGACGGTGGCCGACACGCAGATCGCACGCTCGCCGCTGGCCATCACCCGGCTGTAGCGCGACGGCGAATTGAGCCCGTGCACGGTCGTGACCCAACGGGGCCGACGCGTCTCCGGCATTGCGCGCAGTGCGAAGCGGCCGATCCACGCCGGCAGCCGTGAGCGCGCGTGCACGAGGTCGACACGTTCGGTTTCGATGAGTCGGCGCAGCGTGCCGACATGACGCAGCACGCCGAGCGACTTGCGGCCGATATCGAGCGTCACATGCTCGGCGCCGATCGCCTCGAGTGCCGGCACGAGACGGCCACCGGCGGAAACGACGAGCGCGCGGTGACCGGCACGCACGAGCGCGTTGGCGATCTCCAGCGTCGAGCGTTCGACGCCGCCCGACTCGAGCGCGGGCAGCAGCTGCAGCACCGTCCAGCGGCGCATGCGTCGGCGTCCCATCCCGGCGACCGGCGGTGGGTCAGTCTTCGAGGACGAACAGCGTGCCGCAGTACGGGCACAGGCACTCGCGCTCGGCCTCGAGCGGCAGGTACACGCGCGGGTGCGAATTCCACAGCTCCATCGACGGCTGCGGGCAGCTGAAAGGCAGCTGCGTGCGCGCCACCGACACGCGCGTCTGGGCGTTGGCCTGGGTGGGCTGGTCGGAAGCGGCAGTCATGGGGTTCGGCAGCAACACACGGGGCGCGCAGTCTAGCAGCCGCGCCCCGCGTGCCCGGCATCCAGATCAGTCACGCGGCAGGTCGAACAGCAGCACCTCGGCGCGCGCATCGCTCTTTCCAGCGAGCACGAGCGTGCCGGCCTCATCGACCCAACCGCGCGCATCGCCGACCTGCAAGAGCTCGCCGCCGACGTCGACCGCGCCACTCACCACGTGCAGCCACGCGCGCCGCGCCGGGTGGAGCGTGTGCTCGACGCGCTCGCCCGGCGCCAGCCGCGCGACCGACAACCGCGCGTCCTGGCGGATCGCGAGGCTGCCGTCCGCCCCGTCGGGCGACGCCAGCTGCAGCCAGCGCCCGTGTGCATCCTCGCCAACGGCCGCCCGCTGCGCGTACGCGGGCTTGTGGTTCAGGCGCGAGGGCTGGATCCAGATCTGCAGGAAATGCACCGGCTCGTCCTTCGAGCCGTTGTATTCGCTGTGTTCCACGCCGTGCCCGGCGCTCATCCACTGCAACTCGCCCGGACCGATCACGCCGCCGCCGCCCGTGCTGTCGCGATGCGCAAGCGCGCCGCTGACCACGTAGCTGAGGATTTCCATGTTCGCGTGGCGATGCGGCGCGAAGCCCGCGCCGGGGTCGACGCGGTCTTCATTGATCACGCGCAGCGGGCCGAAGCCCATCCACGCTGGGTCGTAGTAATGCCCGAACGAGAACGTGTGCCGGCTGTCGAGCCAGCCGGCCTGCACGCGCCCGCGCGCGTCGGAAGGGCGGTCGAGGATCACGGCTTACGACTTTGCGTTCTTGGCCTTGGGCTGCGGCTTCGCGTCGGCCGCCTCGGCCTTCGGCACCAGCGCCTCGGTCGTGATCCGGATCTCGACCTCGTCGCTGACGTTTGGCGCGTACTTGCCCACGCCGAAATCGCTGCGCTTGAGCGTGGTCGTCGCATCGAAGCCGATCGCCGGACGCTTCGCCATCGGGTGTTCGCCCTGCTTATTGAGCGTCACGTCGAGCACCGCCGGCTTAGTGATCCCCTTGACGCTGAGATCGCCGATGACGCGCAGCTTGTTGTCGCCCGCGGCCTCGACCTTCGTGCTGCGGAAGCGGATGTCCGGATACTTTTCGGCTTCGAAGAAGTCCGCGCTGCGCAGGTGCTCGTCGAACGCCTCCACGTGCGAGTTCAGGCCCGAAAGCGGGATCACGACGTTGACCGACGACGTACCGACGTTGTCGGCGTCGTGGACGATCGTGCCGTCGACGGCGCCGAAGTGCGCGACGGGCTTGGAAAAGCCGAAGTGGCTCCAGCTCGCGATCACGTCGGTGTGGTTCGGATCGATCTTGTAGGTGACCGGCGCGGCGGTCGCGACGGCGGAGGCCGCGGCGAGCGTGGCAGCAAGAACGAGACGCTTGAACATGGCTTGGCTCCGTCGATGGGACAGCAGGGACATCGGGTGGATCAAAGGATCTGCGCGGCTTCGTCGAACGGCAGGCGCGGCGAGCGCGGGAACAGTTCTTCGGGCTTGCCGTAGCCGAGGTTGATGAGGAAGTTCGAGCGGATACGCGTGCCGGCAAAGAACTCAGCATCGACCTTCGCGTTGTTGAAACCGGACATCGGGCCGCAATCCAGACCCAACGCGCGCGCGGCAAACATCAGGTACGCGCCCTGCAGGCTGCCGTTGCGCAGCCCAAACGTCGCAAGCGCCTCGTCGCTCGCACCCGCGAACCACGACTTCGCATCCGCGTGTGGGAACAGGTACGGCAGCTTCTCGGCGAAGTCGAGGTCGTGGCCGACGATCACAGTCACCGGCGCGGCCATCGTCTTGTCGCGGTTGCCTTCGTCGAGCGCGGGCTCGAGGCGCTTTTTCGCTTCGGCCGACTTCACGAACACGAAGCGACCGGGCGACGCGTTCGCGCTCGTCGGGGCCCACTTGAGCAGGTCGTACAGCGCGCGCAGCGTGTCGTCACTCACCTCGCCACCGAGCGCGTTGTGCGTGCGTGCGGTGCGGAACAGGCGGTCGAGCGACTCGTCGGGCAGGCGGTGCGACATCAGGGGCTCCTTGAACATGCGCCGCTGCGATGCGGCAATCGGGCAAGTGTAGAGTGCGCGCGTCAATGCCATGCCGGCGCTGCCGGAACGGACCTGCCCGCGCGTGCAACGATTCGACGACGCCCGCCTGCCCGCTTCGCTCGCGTGCTGGACGCTCACCGACGGCCGCGCCGGCAACGTGCGCCAGGCGCAGGCGCTGGCAGATGCGCTGCATCCCGCGCCGCGTGATTGGACGCTGCAGGCGCGCGCGCCGTGGCGATGGTGGGCGCCGCGCGCTGCGCCCGGCAGCGTGCATGCGTTCGGCGATGCATTCCGTCGTGCACTGACAGATGCCCCGGCGCTTGCGATCGGCTGCGGTCGACAGGCCGCGCTCGCCACGCGCGAGCTGCGTGCGCGCGGCACATTCGCAGTGCAGATCCTCGATCCCCGGCTCGATCCTGCGCTGTGGGATCTCGTGATCACACCGCAGCACGATGGGTTGCAGGGCGCGAACGTCGTGACGCTCGCCGGCAGTCTGCATCCGGTCGACGATGCCTGGCTTGCGCAAGCCCGCGTGGCGTTCGCTTCGCTCGCGGCGGACGAAACTCCTCAGCTCGCGCTGCTCGTGGGCGGTTCCAACGCGCACGGCCGGTTCGACGCGGGCACGTTCGCCCCGGTGCTCAAATGCGTGCGTCATTGGGCGAGCCGCACGCACGGACGCATCCTTGCGACCGCATCGAGACGCACGCCCGACGACGTGCGCGATGCGTTGCGCGCCCTGCCCGTCCCGCACCTTGCGTGGACCCGCGATGCCGACGGGGCCAATCCCTACTCGGGCTTGCTCGCGTTCGCCGACGTCATCGTCTGCACGGCCGATTCGGTGAACATGCTGTCCGAGGCATGCGCGACGCATGCGCCGGTGTACGTCGCCGGCATCGACACCTTGCAGGGGCGGCCGCGACGCTTCGTCGACCACCTGCTCCAGATGGGGCGCGTGCGCGCGCTCGACGACGCGCTTGCACCGTTCGACGTCACGCCATTGCGCGAAACGGCGCGCGTCGCGGCCGAGGTGCGCGCGCGCTTCGACGCTCGCCGCTGAGCTCGCTCAGCGCGGCTCGAAGCGCAATCCGAATCCGCTGCAGGCGCGCGTAACGAGCGCACGCCAGGCCTCGATCTGCGCCCCGGGCGCCACGCGCCGACCGCGGCGATCGAGCGTGCAGTGCAGGCCTGCGGCGAGAAGGCCGGCGTGGGCGGCGCGCAGCGCGTCCGCCGTGGCGGCGTCGAGCACTTCACAGGCCTGCGCGGTGTCGATCAGCGCAGGCGTGCTGCGCGGCGCCAGCAGTGCCGGATGCGCGTGCGCGTGCGCGAGCACGGCGGCCTGCAGCAGGAATTCGAGGTCGACGAGACCGCCGGCGCCCTGCTTGAGGTCGAACATCGCCGCGTCGCTGCGATCGAGCTCGGCCCGCATGCGGCGGCGCATCGCGGAGACGTCGTCGAGCACGCGCTCCGGATCGCGCTCACGCGCCAGCGTCTCCGTGCGCACGCGCTCGAAGTCCTCATGCAGCGACGCATCGCCGCTTACGCAACGCGCGCGCACCAGCGCCTGGTGCTCCCACGTCCACGCGCGATGGCGCTGGTACTCCGAAAAACTCGCGATGCTCGAGACCAGCAGGCCCTTCGCGCCGTCCGGTCGCAGCCGCACGTCGACGTCGTACAGCCGGCCGCCCGCGGTGACCGCGCCGAGCAGCGCGACGAGCTTCTGCGCGAGCCGCGCGAACCAGCGCGGCGCATCGAGCGGGCGTTCGCCGTCCGATTGCGCATCCCGCGGCGCGTCGTAAAGAAACACGAGATCCAGGTCCGAACCGAAGCCGAGCTCCTCGCCGCCGAGGCTGCCGTAGCCGAGCACGGCGAACCGCGCCCCGGGCACGCGCCCGTGCGCAATCGCGACTTCGTCGTAGGCGAGGGAGCACACGCGCCGCACGACGCCGTCGGCGAGCCACGCGAGTTGCCGCGCACTTTCGGTCGCACTCTCGCGGCCGTCGCGCAGGGCCATTGCGATGCGAAAGCCGAGCGCCTGCCGCACTTCGTTGAGCGCATGCAGCGTCGCTTCGGTGTCGTCTTCGACGGCCACGGCCTCACATGCGTCGAGCAGTTGCGCCCGGTCGGGCAGCGGCCCGGCGACGCGGGCGTCGAGCAGTTCGTCGAGCAGCAGCGGATGCGCGGCCAGCCGCTCAGCCAGCAGTGCGCTGCGGCCGACGACATCGACCAGGCGCTCGAGCGCGGCCGGCTGCTCGGCGAGCAGCGCGAGGTACGCGCTTCTGCGCAGGATGTTGTGCAGCAGCGCGAGCAGCCGGCGCAACGCGAGCATCGGCGAGGACGCCTGCGCGGCGCCCTGCAGCAGCGCAGGCAGCACGCGGTCGAGCCGGGTGCGCGCGTGGTCCGACAAACCGCGCACCCCCGGACTGCGGGCGAAATCGCGCAGCAGCGTATCGGCGTTGCCGACCTCGACGAACCCGGCCTGCGCGAGCGCGGCGGCGTCGCCCGCGTCGGGCAGCGCATGCCAATACACCGCCAGCGAGTCGGGCACGTCTTCGCCGCGCTGCGGCGCGAGCAATGCCCCGAACTCCGCGCCGACCTGCGCGCGATGAGCAGCGAGCGCGTCGTACAGCGCGTCCCAACCGTCGAAGTCGAGGCCGGCAGCGATGCGGGCCCGGTCATCGGGCGATTCGGGCAACACATGCGTCTGCGCGTCGCGCAGCATCTGCAGGCGGTTTTCGACGCGGCGCAGGAACCGGTACGACTCCGCGAGCATTGCGCCGGCCTCGGCGTCGATGTGATGCGTGGCGACGAGCGCCTCGAGCGCGGGTCGCAGCGCACGGGCGCGCAGGGTGGCATCGCGGCCGCCGTGGATCAGCTGCAGCGCCTGCACGAGGAACTCGATTTCGCGGATGCCGCCGGAACCGCGCTTGACGTCGTCGGCGAGCTCGCGCCGCGCGACCTCCGCGGCGATCGCAGCCTTCATCGCGCGCAGCCCGTCGAGCGCGCCGAAATCGAGGTAACGGCGGTAGACGAACGGCCGCAGCATCTCGAGAAAGCGCTCGCCCGCGTCGAGGTCACCGGCAATCGGCCGCGCCTTCTGCCATGCGTAGCGTTCCCAGTCGCGCCCCTCGCGCTGGAAGTACTGCTCCATCGCGGCGAACGACCACGCGACGCGGCCGGCATTGCCGTACGGGCGCAGGCGCAGGTCGACGCGGTGGCAGAAGCCGTCGGCGGTGATCTCGTCGAGCAGCTTGGCCAGTTGCTGGCCGAGCCGGGCGAAGTACGAGCTCGAATCGAGCGGCCGTGCGCCGGGATGCGCGCTGGTGTCGCACTCGCCGTCGTGCTCGTAGGCGTAGACGAGGTCGACGTCCGAGCTGAAGTTGAGCTCGCCGCCGCCGAGCTTGCCAAGCCCGAACACGACGAGCCGCTGCACCTCGCCCGCCGTGCCGTCCTCTTCGCGGGCGCGGATGACGCCGTGGCGCGTGGCGAATTCGCGCTCGAGGGCATCCAGCGCAGTGCAAAGACACTCTTCAGCCAGGCGGGTGCTGCCGGCGAGCGTGGCGTCGACATCGTCGATGCCGAGCACGTCGCGCCAGATCAGCCGCGTCGACTCGGCGGTCCGGTGGCGGCGCAGCAGCGCGGGCCATTCGTGGCGGTTGTCGACGGTGAGCGTCGGCGGCGGCGCAGCGGGCGCGCGGGCGTCGTCCGCGAGGCTGCGCAGCAACTCCGGCTGGCGCTCGAAGGTGTCGACGGCGAAGTCGCTCGCCAGCGCCACGCGCTCCATGCGCGCGGCCACTTCGGGATCGGCAAGCACGCCGGGCGCGATCACGCGAAGGCGGGCGAGCAGGCGTTCGGAAGCGGCAGCGGCGGTCGGCGGCATGCGCGGATGGTCGCATGCCGCGATATCGACAACCTCTCCGCGCAGGTGCGTGGCCGAGCCTGCGGGTGCCGCAGAAAACTGGCCGGGCGCCGCTTTAAAGCGGGCGCCCGGCCCGTGACTCAGCGCGTGCGCACCTTGTCGACGGAATCGCCGGCGTCGACGCGACCGTGGCCGTGCATCGGGTCGAAACCGGGTGCGCCGACGTCGTCCGCGCCGCGGCGGAGCGCGTTCTCGATGCGGTTGGCGTGCAACTCACCGCCGGCCGCGCCGACGACGAGCGCCGCAACACCGGCCGCATGCGGCGCGGCCATGCTGGTGCCGGCGGAGAAGCTCCAGCCACCGGTCGAGGTGCTGACCACCATGTCGAACAACCAGCACGGCAGGCCATAACCAGCGACGTTGCAGGCCTCGTTGCCGAGGTACTCGCTGTCGCCGCCCGGTGCCGACAGGTCGATCAGTCGACGGCCGTAGTTCGTGTAGCTGGCCGAGCGGTCGAGGTCGGCCGCGGCCGGGTTCAGCGCCCAGCCGAGCGGCGCGTTCGCCGCGATCGCGACGACGCCGGTCACGCCCGCCGGGAACGCCATGAGGCGCCCGCCGTCCGGCGCGGTCGCCGTGTCGTAGTCGGTGCCGTCGTTGCCGGCCGCGGCGATGACAATCGTGTTCTCGCGCTTGGCGTGCAGCACCGCGCGCTGCACGGCGCCGACGAGCTCGCGCGTGTCGCGCCCGACCGGCAGGCCGCCGCGCACACCGAGGCTCATGTTGATGACGTCGGCGTCCTTCTCGACGGCGTACATGATGCCCTCGAGGATGCCGGCGAAGCTGCCGCTGCCGGTGTAGGCCGACAGCACCTTCACCGCAAAGAACTTCGACTCCGGCGCCACGCCGATCACGCCGATGCCGTTGTCGGCCGCCGCGATCGTGCCGGCCACGTGCGTGCCGTGATTGAACGCGGGGTACGGCTGGACTTCGCACGCGGTCTCGCCCGGCACGAACGATGCGTTGAGCGCCGCGAGGTTGTTCGGGGCGAGGTCCGGATGGGTGCAATCCAGGCCCGAGTCCAGCACGGCGACGCGCGCGCCTGCGCCGCGGAAACCCTTCGCCCATGCGGCCTGGACGTTCATCGCGTCGAAGCCCCACTGCAGGTCGTAGAGGAAATCGTCGTCGCCCGAATTCGGCGGCTCGGCCATCGCGGTGACGCGGCCCGCCGGCACGGCCTCGGGCACGTCGAACTGCAACGTCCGGTCGCGCGTGGCCGACTGCACTTCCGGCAGCGCCGTCGCGCGTGCATCGAACCGCGTGTCGGCCTCGACGATCGCGACGCCGATCTGCGGGTAGCGCGCAACGACCTTCGCGCCGAGCGATTCGACCTTGCGCTCCAGCTTGGCGTCGAAGTTCGCGCCGCGCGCCTGGACGATGTAGGCGGCCGCGTGCGCGTGACCTGCGACGAGGGCCGCAGCAACGGCCGCCGCCAGGGAAAGCTTCTTCATGGATGCCCCTTCCTGTGATGTGTCGAAGACGGGCCTGGGCCCGGTCCGAGGCTAGCAGCGGCGCTCGAGGCCGCGGCTGTACTTTTGCGATACATGCGCGCCGCGTTGGACCGCGCCCCGCCGGCCGGGGCTTGCAGGCGGATTGCCGGCGCATGCGCGTGGGCGGTGCGTATCGCCACCGAAACATTGGGGCAATTCAAACCGATCAGGCGAGCACGGCTCATGCTGCTGCCGCACGCGTTGATCGGACATGGCATTCGTGCGCCGGCTCGAGCCAGGGGCGCGCGCGGAGGTTTGATCGACACCGGCCTGCGGCTCGCGCCACCGGCGACGCCACCGACACTGCCACGCTTCGGATACGCCCGGCCGTTCGTCGGGCCCGGCGTTCGGCAGGCAAAAAAAAGCCCGCGCGCCGGCCGAAGCCGGTGGCGGGCTTGCTCCCTCCCCCACGTCGGGTGCGCCCCGATCGTGAAGGCACCGTGAGGGCCAATGCACGCTGCACCGCAAAAAAGAACCCGGCGGTACGTGAATACCGCCGGTCGTTTCAGCCTCTCGCGCCGCTCATCGAGCGATCGTGATCACCGGCGATTCCCAACGCTCCCAATGCGCCTCGTTGGTCGGGTCGCCCAGCGCCTTGAGCACGCTCAGCCGCATGCGGTACCGGCCGTCCGGCGCGGTTTCCGTGCGCTTGCCGACCTTGACCTGACCGTCCCAGCTGTACGCGAAGAAGCCGGTCGGCGACGAGTTGCGGCCGAGGTATTCGACCTGCGACGCACGGCGCCACACGCGGCCGCTGGCGGCCTCGACGACGTCCATCCGCAGCATCCGCGACTGATGGTCGAGGTGCACGAGGAAGTACGGGATGTCGCCGCCTGAGAGCGTGTAGGTCGCGCCGTCGGGCTGGTTGAAGTACGAGCCGTCCGTGGACTTCGCGAGCCACGGGAAGCCGTTCGCGGTCGGCGTCATGACCTGCCGTGCCTGGTAGTCGCCGATGTAACCGGCGTACGGCACGCGCAGCGTCGCGCTGCCGTCGTTTGGCTTGAGCACGAGGTAGCCGCCGTACTGGCCGCCGAGCGGCGCGGCGGGCGGCGTGATCGTGACATTGACCGTCGCGGTCGCGCCCGGGGCCACCGTTACGCTGGACGCCTCGAACGCCACGCCCGTTGCCGGCAGGAAGAACGAAGGCGTGAACGTCGAGCCCGCGGTCGACACCGCGCCGGTCGCGCTGAACGTGTACGTGACCGGCGTGTCGCCGGTGTTCTCGACCGTCAGCGTGCGCGCGGCCGGACCGGTCTCGCTTTCGCCGAGCGAGAGCTTGCCCGGCTCGACACGCACCGCCGAGACGATCGCGCGGTCGATCTGCATCATGCCCGCGCCCTGGCGGTGCACGACGTCGAGCAGGCCGGTGCCGGGGTTGAGCGACCAGGCCTTCGGCTCCGCGCTGTTTTGCAGGATGCGACCGACCGCCTGCGACGGCGTGTTCGGCGCGGCCTGCAGCAGCAGCGCGGCGGCGCCGGCCACGTGCGGGGCCGCCATCGACGTGCCGCTGAGCGTGGCGTAGCCCCCGCTTTCAAGCGGGTAGGTCGAATAGATCGAACCGCCCGGCGCGCCGATGTCCGGCTTGAGCGCGAGATCCGGCGACATCCCGTACGCGGTGAACGACGAGAGCAGCCCGCCGGCCGGGTTCGGGAACGAGCCCACCTTCGGCGTCCACGTCAGGCTCGCGCCGCCGTTGGCGATGCGCGCGTCGAGCATGAGACCGGCGGTGTCGGAGATGCCGACGGTCGGCACGGTGACCGGCGTATCGCCGACGACGGTCGCGTTCACTGCGCCCGGTGCGTTGTTGTAGATCACCACGCCCACGGCGCCGGCGTTCTGCGCGTTGACGGCCTTGAGGTTGAACGTGCAGCCGCCGCGGCGGATCAGCGCGACCCGGCCGGTGAGGCTGCCGGTCGGCAGCGCCGCGCAGGCGTCGGCCGTGGACGAGGCGGTGCCGGTGCGCGCGAGCGGCTGCGTCCCGGACGTCGGCGGCGTCGGCGCGCCCGTGGCGGCATTGAAGCCGACCTCGGTGCCGTCGGGGGACACGGTGAACAGCGGCTGCCGCACGTGGGTGTTGTCGAACGAGGCCACCGAGATGACCTTGTCTCCGACGCTCGGCGCGCCGGTCGAATACACGCCCGTCTGGCCGCTGTTGCCGGCCGACGCGACGACGACCATGCGGCGGTTCACGAGGCGGCTTGCGGCCTTGGCGGTCGGGTATTCGGGCCACTGGTAGGTCGAGCCGATGCTCATGTTGAGCACGTGCATGCCGTCGGCGAGCGCGCGCTCCATCGCGGCTACCATGACGTCGGCCGTGGTCGAGCCGTTGCAGCCGAACACGCGGTACGCGCCGAGCTGCACGTTCGGCGCGACGCCCTTCACCGTGCCGTTCGCGCCGATGATGCCCGCCACGTGCGTGCCGTGGCCGCCGCAGTCGTCGGGGTTCGCGTCCGGCGAGGGGATCGGGTTGTACAGCGGCGAGGACGAGTCGGCATTGAAGGCGTCACCGACGAAGTCGTAGCCGGCCACGATGCGCGCCGACGGGAACGCGGTGGTGTCGTCGGTGCCGCTGCCGCCGAAATCCGGGTGATCGATGTCGATGCCCGTGTCCATGACCGCGACGCGGATGCCGCTGCCGTCGAGGCCCAGCTGGCTCTGGGCGATGTCGGCGCCGGTCATCGCGAGCGCGGTGGCCATCTCGGGGCCGGACTGGCCCGGCTCGGGGCGCTGGATCGTCTCGACCGGGTACACGGCGCGCACGCCGGGCAGGCGCATCAGCGCGCTCAGGTCGGCGCGGCCGACCGTGACGGAGAAGCCGTTGAACAGGCCGTCGAACGCGTAGTGCTCGATGTAGCGCAGGCCGGCGCTGCGTGCGGCGTCGCGGAACGCCTTTTTCTCCGATTGCAGGCGCGCCGCACTGCCGCCCTCGGACGTGGGGGTCTGGCTGAGTTCGACGAACCAGCGCTGCGGGGTTTCGTCGACGGGCCCTTCTGCGGCGGGAACCGACGCGGGCTCCAGGGGTTCGACCCACTGGACGGCGCCAGTGTGCGTGGCCGCGAGCGCCGTGAGGCAGGCGCTTGCAAGGACGGTCATGACGACTGCGGAAGACTTCTTCACTTCGGAACCCTCGGATGGTCTGGCGAAGGAGACAGCGTCCGTCCGCCCAATCGCGGGGGACGCACCGACCGGTGCGCAGCGGTGCGCCCGGAACGGCCGCGCCTGATGACGCGGCCATCACAGGTCTACGCAAGGGATCGCGGCGAGCGGCCATTTCATTCATGCCGCGTTTAGGCGGCAGGCCGGGCCGGCGGGGTCAGGCGAGCTCGAGCACCCGTCGGGCGATGTCGTCGAGCGGGGCCACGGAGCGCGCGGCGCCGAGGCGGATCGCCTCGCGCGGCATGCCGAACACGACGCACGACGCCTCGTCCTGCGCGATCGTATGGGCGCCGGCGTCGAGCATCTCGCGCAGGCCGCGGGCGCCGTCGTCGCCCATCCCGGTGAGGATCACGCCCGTGGCGTTGCGTCCGGCGTGGCGGGCGACGGAGCGGAACAGCACGTCGACCGATGGCCGGTGTCGGTTCACGGGCGGGCCGTCGAGCACCTGCACCGTGTACTGCGCGCCGCTGCGGTGCAGCTGCATGTGGCGCCCACCGGGCGCGATCAGTGCGAGCCCCGGCAGCAGCCGGTCGCCGCTGCGCGCCTCGCGCACTTCGATGCGGCACACGCCGTTGAGACGCTCAGCCAGCGAGGCGGTGAACCGTTCGGGCATGTGCTGGACGATGAGGATGCCGGGCGCCACCCGCGGCAATGCGGTGAGCACGCGTTCGATCGCCTGCGTGCCGCCGGTGGACGCGCCGATCGCGACGATGCGTTCGGTGGTGCGCGCCAGCGCGACAGGTTCGGACGGCTCGGCGATCACATTCGGCGCCGCAGCGAGGCGGCGCGGCCGCGCACGCGCCGCTGCGCGCACTGCTTCGCACAGGCGCTCGGCGGAGGATTCGAGAAACCCTTTCACGCCCATCTCGGGCTTGGCGATGATCTCGACCGCCCCCGCGGCGAGCGCCTGCATCGCAGTCTGCGTGCCGGGGCCGGCAAGCGAGGAGCAGATCACCACGGGCGTCGGCCGCTCAGCCATGAGCTTGCGCAGGAAGGTCAGCCCGTCCATGCGCGGCATCTCGATGTCGAGCACGATGACGTCCGGCCAGTCGTTCGCCATCTTCTGCAGCGCGAACAGCGGGTCACTCGCGGTGCCGATGACCTGCAGGTCCGGCTCGGCGCTGAGCAGCGCCTGCAAGCACTGCCGGACGACTGCGGAGTCGTCGACGAGGAACACACGGGCCGGCCGCGTTGCCATGTACGCGCTCAGTCGCGCCGGTAGATCGACGGCGCCACGGCGCGCAGCGACGAGGTCAGGCCGTTGAGGCTTTCGGAATGGCCGATGAGGAAATGCCCGCCGGGCCGCAGCGCCGGCACCAGCCGCGCGATCACGTCGCGCTTGGTCGCGTCGTCGAAATAGATCATCACGTTGCGCAGGAAGATCACGTCGAACTGGCCGAAGTCGGGCAGCGTCTCGTTGAGGTTGATCGGCTCGAACCGCACGCGCGCGCGCAGCTCGCGACGCACGAGCATCGTGCCCGCCTGCGGCCCGGTGCCCTTGAGACAGTGCTTGGACAGCATCGCCGGCGGCAGGTTACGTGCGCGTTCGAGCCGGTAGTGCCCGCTGCGCGCGGCGTCGAGCACGCGCGAGCTGATGTCGGTGCCGAGCACCTCCCATTGGCGATGGTTCGGCAGCGCATCGGACAGCAGCATCGCGATGCTGTACGGCTCCTCGCCTGTCGAGCACGCGGCGCTCCACACGCGCACCGGCGACTGTGTGAGCGTGGGCAACACGCTGCGCAGGTACTCGAAGTGGCGCGGCTCCCGGAAGAAGTAGGTTTCGTTCGTCGTCAGCAGGTCGAGCGCGGCCTGGCGCTCGGCGCGGTCGCTGCCGAGGCGGCGCAGGTACTCCGTGTAGGTCGAAAGCCCGAGCTCGCGCAGCCGCTTCGCAAGCCGGCTCGTCACCAGCGGCTGCTTGGCGGGTGTCAGCGAGATGCCTGCGTTCGCGTGCAGCCACCGGCGCAGACCCTCGAACTCGTGCGCGGTGATCACAGGCGCCGCGGAGGCGCTCGACTGCATGACGGACACGTTCATGCCGGCCCTCAGAATTCGATGAAGTCGGCTTCTTCGACATTGCGACGCGCGGCCTTGCGCCCACCCGCGCGCGGCGCTGCATGCACGGCCTTGCGCGCGATCGAGCGGCCGACGACGTGCTGCTCGAGCGTGAAGAACGCCATCGCCTGCTGCAGCTGCTCGGCTTGGCTCGTCATTTCCTCGGCCGTGGCGGCAAGCTCCTCGCTCGCGGCCGCGTTCTGCTGCGTGACCTGGCTCAGCTGACCCATCGCCGCGTTGATCTGGCCGACGCCCGCCGCCTGCTCCTGGCTGGCGGCGGTGATCTCCTGCACCAGATCCGAGGTCTTCGTGATCGACGGCACCATCAGGTCGAGCAGGTGCCCCGCACGCTCGGCGAGCTCGACGCTGTTGCTCGACAGCTCACCGATCTCCTGCGACGCGACCTGCGAGCGCTCGGCGAGCTTGCGCACCTCGGCCGCGACCACCGCAAAACCCTTGCCGTGCTCGCCGGCGCGCGCCGCTTCGATTGCGGCATTGAGTGCGAGCAGGTTCGTCTGGTACGCGATGTCGTCGATGATCGCGATCTTCTTCGCGATCTGCTTCATCGCCTCGACCGTTTCGCGCACCGATTGGCCGCCGTCAGACGCTTCCTTCGCCGCCTTGCTGGCCATGCCATCGGTGACCCTCGCGTTGTCGGTGTTCTGGCCGATCGACGCGCTCATCTGCTCGATCGACGAGCTGGTCTGCTCAACGCTGGAGGCCTGTTCGCTCGTGGACTGGCTGATCGACTGCGCCGTGCCCGAGACCTGCTCGGCCGCGCTGGCAAGGTTGTCAGCCGAACCGCGCACCTCGCCGATGATCTGGCTCAGACGCTCGGTCATGGCCTGCATCGCACGCAACATTTCGCCGGTTTCGTCCTTCGAATCCGAGCTCACGCGCGCGGTCAGGTTGCCCTGCGCAAGCTGCTTGGCGACGTCCGCTGCGGCGATGACCGGGCGCGAGATCATGCGCGCGATCACGACGGCCAAGCCGACGCCCAACAGCAGCATGAAGCCGCTCAGCGCGAGCATCGCGGTCTGAGTTGAACGCTGGCGCGCCTCGTAGGCGGCAACGCCTTCGTTGAGCTGCGCGATGTTGCGGGCGAGCAAGGCCTGCAACGCATCCGCGGTCGCCTGCCGCAGATCGCCGGCCTGCTTCGCAGGCCCGAGATCATCCACTTTGAGCGCTTCGACCAGACGCTCGCTGTTATCGAAATACTGTGCCGCCTTGGCGACCACCTCGCCGTAGAGCGCCTGCTCCTGCGCCTCGTGGAAGGCACCTGACAACGCAGCCACCTGCGCGTCGAAGCGCGTGCGTCCGTCGACGAGCTCGGCTGCATACTCGGCGGCCTTTTCCGGATTCTCGCGATCCGACACCAGCCCGCGCTCGCTCACGCGGTACTCCGCCAGCTGGGTCGCAAGCGCCCCAAGGTCGCGCACGAGGGGCACGCCCTCGGCCGTGAGTGTCTTCACGGTCTGGGCACTCTCGCTCATGCGCAGCATGGCGAAGCCGGCGAGTGCGCCGGCAATGGCCACGAGCAGCCCGAACGAGACGAACAGCTTGTGGGCGATTTTGAGGTGGCGGAACCAATTCATTGGGGGAATACCTGTCTAAAGGCACGCCGGGGACGGCCCCGGGCATGCGGAAACGACAACGGTCAGGCCGCTGCGTGAGTTATGCCGGACTGCGCGAGGTCGGCCAGACCGGCCATTTCCTCGACCGACAGCACGCGCTGGACATCGAGAACGATCGCAAAGCCGGCGTCGAGCAGCGCCATGCCACTGATGAACTCCGAGCGGATGCGCGCGCCAAAGCTCGGGGGCGGCTCGATCTGCGATGGCGCGATCTCGAGCACTTCCGACACGGCGTCAACGACGACACCGATGTCCTGACGTTCGTCGTCCGAGCCGGCTTCCATGATCACGATGCAGGTGCGCCGCGTCAGCATGGTCGGCGCGCGTCCGAATCGCACCGACAGATCGATCACGGGCACAACGGCGCCGCGCAGGTTGATCACGCCGCGGATGAACGCCGGCATCATCGGCACGGTCGTCAGGCCCGCGTATTCGATGATTTCCTTGATGCCGCGGATGTCGCTCGCGAACATCTCGGTGCCGAGCGCGAACGTGAGGTACTGCATTGCCTCGTCGTGGCTGGCCGGGGACGCGTCCGCGGCGTTGTGCTTGGGCTGGTTCATCGTCTTTTCCTCAGAACTCGACGAAGTCGGCTTCTTCGACGGTGGTGCGTGCCGCCTTGCGGGCCGGCGCGCGCAGCGCCGCGCCGCGCGACATACGCGGCGCGTTTGAGCGGCCGCCGCCCTGATCGAGCGTGAAGAACGCCATGGCCTGCTGCAGCTGTTCAGCCTGGCTCGTCATCTCCTCGGCCGTAGCCGCGAGCTCCTCACTTGCCGCCGCGTTCTGCTGCGTGACCTGGCTTAGCTGACCCATCGCGGCGTTGATCTGGCCCACGCCCGCGGCTTGCTCCTGGCTGGCCGCCGAGATCTCCTGCACCAGATCCGAGGTCTTGCTGATCGACGGCACCATGAGATCCAACAATGAGCCTGCGCGTTCGGCGAGCTCCACGCTGTTCGTTGACAGTTCGCCAATTTCCTGCGACGCGACCTGGCTGCGCTCGGCGAGCTTGCGCACTTCCGCAGCCACGACCGCAAAGCCCTTCCCGTGCTCGCCGGCACGTGCCGCTTCGATCGCGGCGTTCAATGCCAGCAGGTTCGTCTGGTACGCGATGTCGTCGATGATCGCGATCTTCTTCGCGATCTGCTTCATCGCCTCGACCGTCTCGCGCACCGACTGGCCGCCCTCGTTCGCTTCCTTCGCGGCCTTGCCGGCCATGCCGTCAGTGACCTTCGCGTTGTCGGTGTTCTGACCGATCGACGCGCTCATCTGCTCGATCGATGCGCTCGTCTCTTCGACGCTTGCCGCCTGCTCGCTCGTCGCTTGGCTGATCGACTGCGCCGTGCCCGAGACCTGCTCGGCCGCGCTGGCAAGGTTGTCAGCCGAACCGCGCACCTCGCCGATGATCTGGCTCAGACGCTCGGTCATGGCCTGCATCGCACGCAACATTTCGCCGGTTTCGTCCTTCGAATCCGAGCTCACGCGCGCGGTCAGGTTGCCCTGCGCGAGCTGCTTGGCGACGTCCGCTGCGGCGATGACCGGGCGCGAGATCATGCGGGCGATGACGAGGGCCAGGCCGGAGCCGATGATGAGACCGAGCACGACTGCGAGGATGATCGCTTGGCGCGCTTGGGCGTACAGCGCCTGACCGCGGTCGCCCGCGTCTTTGGCGCCCTGCTCGTTAAGCTCGACGAGCTTATTGAGGTGAGCGCTGAACTCCCAGTACAGCTCGCTCGACCGGCCCATGAGCACAGTGCGCACTTCATCTGCGCGGTTCTGGCGGCTCAGCGCAATCGCGCCGGTGTGGACCTGCATATATTCGGCATGAACCTTTGAAAATGCGTTGTAGAGGCGCTGTTCTTCGGGGCTCGAGATCAGCTTCTCGTACTCCGCGCGTGTCTCCTTGATCTTGGCCTCGAACTCCTCCATGCGCCCCTCGGCGACGTCCATGTCCTCGTTCGTGACCGCCAGACCGTGACGGAACTCCTGGACACGGTAGTCGCCGGTCATGCCGTTGATCTCAGCCGTAGCACGGACACTTGGTAGCCAGTTGTCGCGGATTTCCACCGCAACGTCGTTGACGGCGCTCAGGCGCTGCAGCGCGAAGATGCCGACGCCCGCGAGCAGCGCTAGCAGGATGCCGAAACTCACGAAGAGCTTCGGCGCGATTTTCAGGTTACGGAACCAGTTCATGAGTTGACCTCAGGCGCAGGACAGCGTGGACTCAACCGCGACGGCCGCTGTCCCGCGGAGCCGTTCGGAAAGGAAGGAAGACAGGGGCGATGCCGCACTCGCGGCGATGTCGACGAGCGCGGCCACGTCGAGGATCAGCGCGACCTCACCGGTGCCGAGGATCGTCGAGCCGCTGACGCCCTTGAGCTGCGCAAACAGCGGGCCGAGCGGCTTGATCACGGTCTGGAACTCGCCGAGCAGTGCGTCGACAACGACACCGGCACGCTGGCCGGCACAGTCGACGACGACGATGTTTTCGCGTCGCGCGCGCTCGCCATGCAGGCCGAGTTGCTCACGCAGTCGCAACAGCGGCAGCGGCTGACCTCGCAGGTCGATGTAACCGGCGTCGCGCGGCAGGGCCAGCGGCATCTCCAGGCATTCGACGATCAGATCGAGCGGCAGCACGAAGTGCGACGCGGCGGCGCTGATGAGGAAGCCTTCGATGATCGCAAGCGTGAGCGGCAGGCGGATGCGGATCGTCGTGCCGGCGCCAGCAGTGCTCTCGATCTCGACGCTGCCGCGCAGCGCGTGGATGTTCCGGCGCACCACGTCCATGCCGACGCCGCGACCGGAGAGATTGGTCACCGTATCGGCCGTCGAGAAGCCCGGCTCGAAGATCAGCTGCAGGATCTCTTGGTCGCCCGGCGTGTGACCGGCCGGCACCAGGCCGCGCTCGCGGCCCTTGGCGAGGATGCGGTCACGGTCCATGCCCGCGCCGTCGTCGCGGATCTCGATGAGGATGCCGCCGGCCTGGTGGCAGGCGCTGAGCGTGATGTGTCCGCGCGCGGGCTTGCCCACAGCGCTGCGGCGCTCGGCCGACTCGATGCCGTGGTCGGCCGCGTTGCGCACGAGGTGCAGCAGCGGGTCGGCGAGTTTTTCGACGACGGATTTGTCGAGCTCCGTCTCAGCACCTTCGATGATGAGCTCGAGGTCCTTGCCCGTGTCCCGCGCGACTTCGCGCAGCACACGATGGAAGCGCGAGAATGTTTCGCCGATCGGCACCATGCGCAGGCGCAGCGCGCGATCGCGAATGTCCTCCATGAGCCGGGCGACGACCGACTGCGCTTCGACGAGCGGCGTGTTGCCGGAGCATTCGGCAATCAGCGAGGCGCCGGAGCCGGCGATCACCATCTCCCCGACGAGGTTGATGAGTTCGTCGAGCTTGTCGGCGCGCACGCGCACCCAGCCGGTGTCGGCGGGGCCGTTCGACGCGGCCGGTGCCTGACGCAGCTGCGCCTGCTTGTCGATTGCGGCGTCGACCACCTGTCGGTCCACGACGCGCTGCTCGACAAGAACCTCGCCCAGCGGCACCGCTTGCGCAGCGCCTTCGCGAGCGGCCTGCTCGGCCAGGCCACGCTCGAGCTCCTCGCGCGTGATCGTGCCGGTGTGCACCAGGATTTCGCCGAGGCGTGCATTCGGCTCCGGCAGCGTCGCGATGAGTTCCAGGAACGCGTCGATGCGGCTCGCCGGCGGCAGGATGCACACCGTGCTGCTGTCTTCGACGAACTCGAACACCTCGGCGATCTGCGCCTTGGTGCGGTCGGTGCGCAGGTCGATCTCGAAGCCGAGGTAGCAGGCTTCCGGATCCATCTCCTCGGCCGGTGGCATCGCATCGAGCACGGGCGCGACGCGCACGATCTCGCCGAGCTCCTCGAGATCTCGCAGGAACGACAGCGGGTTGATGCCCTGCCGGTGCACGTCGACGCCGAAGCGGACCGACACATGCCAGCAATCGCCCGATTCCGCGGCCAGTGGCGACGGCTCGACGACCGGCGGCTCGGCAGCCGGCAGTGCGGCGCTCACCGCAGCGGCGGCCGGCTCCGCGTATCGGGCGAGCGCCTCACGCAGGCGTGCATCGCGCGCAGTGATGCCGCCTTCGAACGCGCCGCCCTGCACCGCGAGCAGTTCGAGCAGGTCGCTGATGTGGTCGCAGGATTCGATGAGGTCGCTGGCGAGGCGCTCGTCCGCGGCGAGCGTGCCCGCGCGGACGCGTTCGAGCAGGTTCTCGACGGTGTGCGTGAAGCCCACGAGCGGCGCGAGGCCGAACATGCCGCCCGAGCCCTTGATCGAATGCGCGGCGCGGAAGATCCGCGCGACGAGTTCAGCGTCGCGGTCGCCGGCGTGCAGCTGACGCAGGCCTGCTTCCATCTCGACGACGAGATCGCGTGCCTCGGCGATGAAGGTCTGCAACATCTGGTCGCGCATCGCTTTCACGCGGCCACCTCCGCTGCAGCGGCCGGCGGCGTGACGAGGCTGCTCGGGTCGTGCAGCCTGACGCGATCGAGCGCGGTGCGCACGGCGCGGCTCGGCTCATGCCACATGATCGGCACGCCACGACGCGCGGCTTCGCGTCCAAGCATTACCAGCAGCTGCAGGCCTGCGCCGTCGATCGCGGTGACGCCGGACAGGTCGACCTCCAGCGGGCCGACGAGCGCATCGAGCAGGTGCGCCTTCAGCTCCGCTGCACGGGAAATGGTGAGATCGCCCTCGAGGCGCAGCAGAGCGCGGAATTCGGCGGGGGATGGGAGAGCGGTCATCGCGGTCCTTCACGCGACGGTCTAATCGCCGTCGTCTATGCCCGCAATAACGCCCATCGATCGCGGCCCTTGATGGGCTCGAATGTGAGCGCGGTCTCCTTGTTGCGCATACGGTTACGCATGGCACCCGACCGCGCCCAATTTTCACGTCGATTTCACAGCGCGACGCGCCACAAAAAGAAAAGCCCCGCCGAAGCGGGGCTTTTCGATGCAGCGTGTCGCGGGAAGTCGGATCAGAAATCCATGCCGCCCATGCCACCCATGCCGCCGCCGGCCGGCATCGCCGGCTCTTCCTTCTTCGGCGCTTCGGCGACCATCGCTTCGGTCGTGATCATCAGACCGGCGATCGAGGCCGCGTTCTGCAGCGCGGTGCGCGTGACCTTGGTCGGATCGAGGATGCCGAGTTCCAGCATGTCGCCGAACTCGCCGGTCGCCGCGTTGTAGCCGAAGCTGCCCTGGCCTTCCTTGACGCGGTTGACGATCACCGACGGCTCTTCACCGGCGTTAGTGACGATCTCGCGCAGCGGCGCTTCCATCGCGCGCAGCGCGATGCGGATGCCGTGGTTCTGATCTTCGTTCACACCGGTGAGGTTCTGGATCGACGCGAGCGCGCGGATCAGCGCAACGCCGCCGCCCGGGACGATGCCCTCTTCGACCGCCGCGCGCGTGGCGTGCAGCGCGTCTTCAACGCGGGCCTTCTTTTCCTTCATCTCGATCTCGGTCGACGCGCCGACCTTGATCACCGCCACGCCGCCGGCGAGCTTCGCCACGCGCTCCTGCAGCTTCTCGCGGTCGTAGTCCGAGGAGGTCTCCTCGATCTGCGCCTTGATCTGCTTGATGCGCGCCTGGATCGAATCGCCGTCGCCGGCGCCGTCGATGACGGTGGTGTTCTCCTTCGAGACCTGCACCTTCTTCGCGCGGCCGAGGTCGTTGATCGTCGCCTTCTCGAGCTGCAGGCCGACTTCCTCGGAGATCACGGTGCCGCCGGTGAGGACGGCCATGTCTTCGAGCATCGCCTTGCGACGGTCGCCGAAGCCCGGCGCCTTGACCGCGCAGACCTTGACGATGCCGCGGATCGTGTTGACGACGAGCGTCGCCAGGGCTTCGCCCTCGACTTCCTCGGCCACGATCAGGAGCGGCTTGCCGGCCTTGGCCACGCCCTCGAGGACAGGCAGCAGGTCGCGGACGTTCGAGATCTTCTTGTCGTAGAGCAGGATGAACGGGTCATCCAGTTCGGCCTGCATCGACTGCTGGTTGTTGATGAAGTACGGCGAGAGGTAGCCGCGGTCGAACTGCATGCCCTCGACGACGTCGAGCTCGTTCTCGAGGCCCGAACCGTCTTCAACGGTGATCACGCCTTCCTTGCCGACCTTGTCCATCGCCTGCGCGATGAGGTCGCCGATGTTCTCGTCCGAGTTCGCGGAGATCGCGCCGACCTGGGCGATTTCCTTGCTCGTCGACGACGGACGCGAGATGTTCTTGAGCTCGGCGACGGCGGCGGTGACCGCCTTGTCGATGCCGCGCTTGAGGTCCATCGGGTTCATGCCGGCGGCGACCGCCTTCATGCCCTCGCGGATCAGCGCCTGGGCGAGCACGGTCGCGGTCGTGGTGCCGTCACCGGCGTTGTCGGAAGTGCGCGAGGCGACTTCCTTCACCATCTGCGCGCCCATGTTCTCGAACTTGTCGGCGAGTTCGATCTCCTTGGCGACGGACACGCCGTCCTTGGTGATCGTCGGCGAGCCGTAGCTCTTCTCGAGCACGACGTTGCGGCCCTTCGGGCCGAGGGTCGCCTTGACGGCATTGGCGAGCACGTTGACGCCGCGCAGCATGCGGGCGCGGGCGTCTTCGCTGAAACGGATTTCCTTGGCAGCCATGTTGAAGCTCCGGAATTAAAGAGAGGAATCGGAAACGGGGAAAAAGGGGTCGAGACCTACGGAGGCGATGCGAGCGCCGGGCGCTTCGATGCACCCGCCTGCCGGGTCACGACCTGCGCGGTCGTGGGATCAGCCCAACACCGCGAAGATGTCGTCTTCCTTCACCACCAGGTATTCGGTGCCGTCGAGCTTCACTTCGGTGCCGCTGTACTTACCGAACAGCACCTTGTCGCCGACCTGCACCTTCGGCGCGCGGACGTTGCCGTTGTCGAAGGCCTTGCCCTCGCCGACGGCGACGACTTCGCCCTTGATCGGCTTTTCGGTGGCCGAATCGGGGATCACGATCCCGCCGGCGGACATCTTTTCTTCTTCCATGCGCTTGATGACCACGCGGTCGTAGAGCGGCTTGATGTTCATTGACAACCTCAGCAAGTGGTTGATTGGGTGGGAAAAACAGCGAAAATTTAGCAGTCGCCCGCCACGAGTGCCAGAGTTGCGCGCACGCGCAGGGCCCCGCCGGGACCGCCACGAGATGGGGCTCGCCTCTGGGCTTTCAAGGGACGTTCACGTAAAAATTTTCAGCCGGTGCCGCGCTGGCGACGCAAAAAGAAAGGGCGCGTCCCTGAGGAGCGCGCCCTTTCCGGTTTGGAGATGGCTTTCCGAGCTCGGTGCATCCTGCACCCCTCTCCTGACCTGACCTGACCCCTTGTCTCAACCGTTCGTCCCTGCCCGGCGTGGTCACATGTTGCGCGTGTTGAGTCACAGTTCCTAGAGGCCCGATTGAGCAAAGTTGTCTTCTTTGGGTAGCCTCTTCGCGTGTGTTCACTTATAAGCACCTGTAATTTATGAAGTTTTTAAAGGCATGCTACCAATGGAGAACAATTTCACTTGTCTTTGACTAGCATGTTGACGGAAGGTAGCCGACTTAAGCGCCGCCTGGAGCCGCCATGACGCCCCAACAGCGAATCCGCCTCGCCCGCCGCCACTCCGGCCTTTCCCAGGCCGCGCTCGCCGCTGCCGTCGGCGTGCACCGCAGCGCGGTAAGCCATTGGGAGGCGAATGACGGCAAGCTGCCGAGCATGTGTCACTTCCAGCAGCTCGCGGTCGTGACCGGCGTGCAGTTCGAGTGGCTCGCTACAGGCCGCGGGCGCATGCAGCTGGGCGAGGACGCTGAACTCGATTCCGTCTCCGCCGCCGAGGCCCTGCTCGTCGACGACCCGCTCGAACTGCGCCTCGTGCGCGCATTCCGGGACACGCCTTTGCGCTCGCGTGCGCCGCTGGTGGAGATCGTCGAGCAGCTTGCATCGCTGCGGACCGGCCGGTCCCGCCCCACCGGGATTTGAGCCATCCGCGCGCGAATTGAGTCGGCTGTCACATTGTCGCGCTAGCGTCCGAGTTCCTTTCCCCGGAACCGCCCGATGCGATCGCCCCGTCCCCGCCTGTCGGCCCTGCTCTGCGCTGCCGCGTTCGCGTCTGCCCCCGCGGCCGCCGACGTTTTCATCAACGAAATCCACTACGACGATTCGACGTCGAGCGGCGACACCGGCGAGCGCGTCGAGATCGTGGCGACGGCAGGCGAAAGCCTCTCGGGCTACCGCGTCTACCTCTACAACGGCAGCACGCCGTCCAGCGCGACGTATTACGACAACGACGCGGTCCCCAGCGGCAGTCTCGTGAGCTGCGGCGGCAGCGTCCGCATCGCCACGGTGAGCTACCCGAGCAACGGCATCCAGAACGGCGCACCGGACGCGATCGCGCTGGTGAACGGCAGCGGCGCGCTCGTGCAATTCCTCAGCTACGAAGGCGCGGTGACCGGCGGCAACGGGCCGGCCAAGGGCCGCGCGAGCACGAACCTGCCGGCGTCCGAGAGCGCATCGACGGCCGCCGGCACCTCGTTGCAGCTCGCCGGCACCGGCTCGCGCGCAGGCGATTTCAGCTGGCGCGGCTCGGCGACGCAGACCTTCGGCCGGTGCAACAACGGCCAGACGTTCGGCGCTGCGAATACCGCGCCGGCCGTGACCTCCACGACGCCGACCGACGGTGCGACCGGCGTGGCCGCGTCGTCGAACCTGGCGGTGAACTTCAGCGAGAGCGTGAGCCTCGCGACCGGCGCGTTCACCCTGCAGTGCGCGCAGTCGGGCGCCGTGCCGCTGTCGCATGCAACGACCGGCAGCCAGTTCGCGATCACGACCGGCGCCACGCTGCGCTCGGGCGAGACCTGCGCGCTGACGGTGCATTCGACCAAGGTCAGCGACGCAGGCGGTGCGAAACCCGCGCAAAGCACGATCGTCGACTTCACCGTCGCGACCTCGGGCGGCGGCACCGGTTACTACTCGCGTGTGAACACATCGAATGCCAGCCAGTTGCGCTGCTCGCTGCACGCGACGATCAAGGGCCACACCGCCTACCCGTACAGCGCGTCGACGACCGACACCTGGGACATCCTCGAGATCGCCGATGAGGACCCGGCCAGCGGCACGCGCATCCTCGATGCCTACCGCAATCGCAGCTTCGTCAAAGGCAGCGAACGCGCCGGCACGGGCACCGGCATCACGTACAACCGTGAGCACACCTGGCCGAACTCGCTCGGCTTCGGCAGCTCCACGGGCGACCTCGGCCTGCCGTACGCGCCGTACACCGACACCCACATGCTGTACCTGACCGACACCGGCTACAACGCCGACCGCGGCAACAAGCCGTACGCGGACTGTCCGGCCACGGGCGGCTGCGGCGAGCGCGCGACCGAGTTCAACAATGGGGTCGGCGGCGGCACCGGCGTGTATCCAGGCAACTCGAACTGGGTCATGGGCCCGGACGGCAACGCGGGTTCGTTCCAGGTCTGGGGCAAGCGCCGCGGCGACGTTGCGCGCGCGATCCTGTACATGGCGATCCGCTACGAAGGCGGCCGCGATCCACGCACGAACCAGTCCGAGCCGGACCTCGAGCTCACCGACGATCGCAGCAAAATCGTGATCACCTCGGCCTCGCCCGCCTACATGGGCCTGCTGTCGACGCTGCTCGCCTGGCACCGGGCCGACCCGCCCGACGCGGCCGAGCGCGCCCGCAATGAAGTGATCCAGAGCTTCCAGGCCAATCGCAACCCGTTCATCGACCACCCCGAATGGGCGACGTCGGCGCTGTTCACGTCGGCCAAGCCGGCGACCTGCCAGCTGAACTGACGCGTGAGTGGTGGCGGACGGGCACCCGTCCGCCATTGCGCTGACCGGCGTCCCGTCAGCCTCGGGGACGGCGCCCGTACAATCGGGGCATGCCCGCCCTCATCGTTTATTGCAGTTGCCCCGACGCGGCCACCGCCGACGCGATTGCGACCGCGCTCGTCGACGAGCGGCTCGCCGCCTGCGTGACCGCGCTGCCGAACGCGCGCTCGACCTACCGTTGGGAGGGCCGCGTCGAGCACTCGGACGAACTGCTGCTGCTGATCAAGACCGCGTCCGAACGGCTCGACGCGCTCATAGATCGCATCCGCGCGCTGCACCCGTATGAACTGCCGGAAGTGATCGCGGTCGAAGCCGTCGGGGGCCTTGCCCCGTACCTGCGGTGGGTGGCCGAACAGAGCGGTGTCGATGCATAAGTCTTTTTCGCGGCGGGCGAGCGATTTCGTCCGTCGATGCGGTGCCTGCCTTCCCGCCGCGCCGACTCGGATCCGCGCGGCGTTCGTCGCAGCATGCGCGGCGCTCGCGATCGCCCTGCCGGCTGCGGCGGCGATCGACGAGGCCGACCTGCTGCCGGTCGACCAGGCTTTCGTGCTCGATGCGCAAGCGACCTCACCCGACACGATCCGCTTGCGTTGGCGCGTCGCCGACGGCTACTACCTGTATCGACACCGCACCTCGGTGCAGGCCGACCCCGCGTTTGCCGCGCAGCCGCTGCAGTTGCCGAAGGGCAAGGCGTACCGCGACGAGTTCTTCGGCGACGTCGAGACCTATCGCAAGGAACTCGTCGCCACCCTGCCCGGCCGCGCCGGGCCGGCGCGCGTCAACCTGACGGTGAAGTACCAGGGCTGCGCCGATGCGGGCATCTGCTACCCGCCGCAGACCCGCAAGCTGACGGTCGCGATGCCCGTCGCCACAGCCGCGGGCGACAAGCCGCTGGTTTCGTTCGGCAACGCGCGCGGCGGCGCGAACCCGCTGGTCAGCGGCAATGCACGCAACCTGCCGTTGCCGGCGGAGCAGGCGTTCGGCGTTGAGGCGATCGCCCGCGATGCTGACACGCTGCTCGTGCGGTTTACGCCGGCCCCGGGCTACTACCTCTATCGCGACAAGACCGCGCTGCGCCTTGAGGGTGTGCCCGGCGCGTCGCTCGGACCGCCGCGCTGGCCGCGCGGCGTCGCGCATCGTGACGAGCACTTCGGCGCGGTCACCGTGTTTTTCGACCCGGTCGACGTCGCGGTGCCCGTGCGCCGCGGGGACGCAGGGGCGGTCAACGCGCGCCTGGTCGTGAACTTCCAGGGCTGCCAGACCGACGGCATCTGCTACCCACCCATGACACGCACGCTCGACGTTGCGCTGCCCGCGGGCTCGGTTACGGCAGACGGCGCCACTGCCGGGGTGTCCGCGAGCACCGGAAGCGTCGCTGCCCCCACCGGAGAGTCGGCAGTTGCCGCGCCGGCCTCTGCCGTCGTCGATACGACCGGGGCCGCCCCATCGGCGGCCGCATTGGACACCGCAGGTGCATCGGCGTCGACCGCGGGCACCGCCGCTCCGGCACCGGCCACGACCGCTGCATCCGGCGTATCGGACGCCGCGGATGCCGGTCCGGTCGCCGACGACCGTCGACTGGCCGATGCGCTCGCCGGCCCGAGCCGCCTGTGGACGCTGATGAGCTTCCTCGGCTTCGGCGTGCTGCTCGCGTTTACGCCGTGCGTGCTGCCGATGGTGCCGATCCTCTCGGGTCTCATCGCCGGCCGCGGGCCCGGCCTCGGCGCGCGCCGCGCGTTCGTGCTGTCGCTCGTGTACGTGCTCGCGAACGCGGCGGTGTTCACGGTCGCGGGCGTGGTCGCCGGCCTGGCGGGCGCAAACCTTCAGATCCTGTTCCAGGCGCCGTGGGCGATCGGGCTGTTCGCGGCGTTGTTCGTCGCGCTCGCGCTGTCGAGCTTCGGGCTGTACGAGCTGCAGATGCCGGCCGGGCTGCGCAATCGGCTCGGCGCGCTGACCAACCAACAGCACGGCGGCTCCTGGGCCGGCGTCGCGGTCATGGGGGCCTTGTCGGCGCTGATCGTTGGCCCCTGCGTGGCACCGCCGCTCGCCGCGGCCGTGCTCTATATCGGGCAGACCCAGGACCCGATGTTCGGCGGCGCCGCGCTGTTCCTGCTCGCACTCGGCATGGGCCTGCCGCTGCTCGCGTTCGGCGCGGCCGCGGGTCGCGGACTGCCGACGACCGGGCCGTGGATGATCGGCGTGCAACGCGCGTTCGGCTTCGTGTTCCTGGGTCTTGCCGTGTGGATGCTCGAGCGCGTGCTGCCGGGCCCGATCACGCTCGCGCTCTGGGGCGCGCTGCTGCTCGGCGCCGCGGCGATGCTCGCCGTCACGCTGCGCCATGCGCGCACGCCTTCAACCGGCCGCGCGACGCTGGGGTGGACCGCCGCCCTGCTGCTCGGCCTCACCGGCACCGCGCAGCTTGTAGGCGCGCTCGCCGGCAGCCACGACCCGCTGCGCCCGCTCGCAGGCCTGCGCGGCGGCGCAACGCATGCGGAGCTGCCGTTCCGGATGATCAAGTCCAGCGCCGACCTCGACCGCGAGATCGCGGCCGCGCAGGCCGCAGGGCGTCCGCTCTTGCTCGATTTCTATGCGGACTGGTGCGTGGCCTGCAAAGAGATGGAGCGCGACACGTTCCCCGACCCGCGCGTGCACGCCGCGCTTCAGGGCTTCGTGCTGATCAAGGCCGACGTCACCGCGAACGACGCACTCGACCAGGCGCTGATGACGCGGCTCGGCATCGTCGGCCCACCGGCCACGCTGTACTTCGTCGACGGCGCCGAGCAGCGCGGCTTGCGGCTGTTCGGCTTCGAGCCGCCGGTGAAGTTCGCAGCCCGGGCGCAACAGGCGGCGCGCTGATGCGACCGCACCTGCGCGTTGTCGCCGTCGCGCTGGGCGCTGCAGTCCTCGGTGCCGCGGCCGGCCTGTGGTTCGGCGGCCCAGGGCCGCTGCTGCGCACCGAACTCGGCCAGCGCGCGCTGCACGGCGCGATGTCGGCCACCGCGCCGACGCCTCCCGACGGCGTTCCGGTCGCCGAGCGCGGCAAGGCCGTGCCCACCGTCCGGGCGCAGCGCCTCGACGGCGCGCCGCTCACTCTGCCAGGCGATTTCGCGGGCCGCCCCGTGCTCGTGAACCTGTGGGCGAGCTGGTGCGGGCCGTGCATCGAGGAGATGCCCGAACTCGAGCGCTTCGCCCAGGCACAGGGCGCGAACGGCGTGCAAGTGGTCGGCATCGCGCTCGACGAGGCCGACGCGGTGCGTGCGTTCCTGCAGCGGGTGCCGGTGACCTACGCGATCGCGCTCGACGCGCCGGGCCCGCGCGACGCGGGCGTGCAGCTCGGCAACACGCGCGGCGTGCTGCCCTATACCGCGCTGATCGATGCGCGCGGCCGCCTGGTCAAGCAGAAGATCGGCCCGTTCCAGCCGGGCGAGATTGACGACTGGGCCGCCGAGGCGATTCAAACAACCGATTAAATCGCGGCAACTTCGCCGATCCCGCAGCGAACGTCTGGACAGCTGCCGCATCGCTCGCGCACACTGCCGGCCTTTCGTCCTTGGGGAACGCGATGGCCAAGCTGCTCGTGCTGCACGGCCCCAACCTCAACCTGCTCGGCGAGCGCGAACCCGGCATTTACGGGCGCACGCCGCTGTCGTCGATCGACGCGGGTTTGCAGGCGGACGCCGAGCGCGCCGGCCATACGGTCGAATGCATGCAGTCGAACGCCGAGCACGAGCTCGTCGATCGCGTGCAGGCTGCGCGCCGCGACGGCACCGCGTTCATCCTCATCAACCCGGCCGCGTTCACGCACACGTCGGTCGCGCTGCGCGACGCGCTCGCGGCGGTCGCACTGCCATTCATCGAAGTTCACCTGTCGAACCCGCACACGCGCGAGCCGTTCCGCCGCCATAGCTATTTCAGCGACGTCGCGCTCGGCGTGATCGCCGGCTTCGGCGCGGACAGCTACCGCTTCGCGATGGACGCCGCGCTCGGCTGGCTCGACCGCCGCGCCGCCGACGCCTGACCCCTTTTCCCCGCATCCCCGAACACGCCCGCCCAATGCGGCGGCACCGACCTGGAGGCCCATGATGGACCTGCGCAAGATCAAGAAGCTCATCGACCTGCTCGAGGAATCCAACCTCGCCGAGATCGAGATCAAAGAAGGTGAGGAGTCCGTGCGCCTCGCCCGCGTGCCGAAGGGCAGCATGAGCTACGCCGCCCCGGCCGCGCCGACGATCCAGGTCCCGACGCCCGCGGCGATGCCCATGCAGTCGCCGACCGAGTCCGCGACCGGCGGCGGCAAGCCGAACTCCGACCTGCCCGACGGCCACATCGTGCGTGCCCCGATGGTTGGCACGTTCTACGCCGCGCCGGCGCCGGACAAGCCCGTCTTCGTGACGGTGGGCCAGCAGGTCAAGGCCGGTGAGACGCTTGCGATCATCGAGGCGATGAAGATGTTCAACCCGATCGAAGCCGACGTGTCCGGCACCGTGCTCAAGGTGCTCGCCGAGAGCGGCCAGCCGATCGAGTTCGACCAGCCGCTGTTTGTCATTGGGTGAGCGGGAGCTGTCCGGCGGCACTGCCGCCGGCCCGCGAACGCCCATCGGCCGCGCGGCCGATGGGCCGGAAGTGCCCACTCTCCCAGACGCATTGGAATTGACCCATGCTCGATAAAGTCGTCATCGCCAACCGCGGCGAGATCGCGCTGCGCATCCTGCGCGCGTGCCACGCGCTCGGCATCCGCACCGTCGCAGTGCACTCCACGGTCGACCGCAACCTCAAACATGTCGCAATGGCCGACGAGTCGGTCTGCATCGGCCCGGCGCCGTCGACCGACAGCTACCTCAACATGGCGCAGATCATCGCCGCGGCCGAGGTCACCGATGCGCAGGCGATCCACCCCGGCTACGGGTTCCTGTCGGAGAACGCCGCGTTCGCCGAGCGCGTCGAGCAGTCGGGCTTCATCTTCATCGGGCCGAAGGCCGACACGATCCGCCTGATGGGCGACAAGGTCGAGGCGATCCGCGCGATGAAGGAGGCCGGCGTGCCGTGCGTGCCCGGCAGCGGCGGCCCGCTCGGCGACGATCCGGCGACGAACGCGAAGATCGCGCGCGAGATCGGCTACCCGGTCATCGTGAAGGCGGCCGGCGGCGGCGGCGGGCGCGGCATGCGCGTCGTGCACACCGAAGGCGCGCTGCACAGCTCGATCCAGACCACGAAGACCGAGGCGAAGGCCGCGTTCGGCAACGACATGGTCTACATGGAGAAATTCCTCGAGAACCCGCGCCACGTCGAGATCCAGGTGCTCGCCGACGGCCAGGGCAACGCGATCCACCTCGGCGAGCGCGACTGCTCGATGCAGCGCCGCCACCAGAAGGTCGTCGAGGAAGCGCCGGCGCCCGGCATCACGCCGGAGCTGCGCGCGGAGATCGGCAAGGTCTGCGTCGAGGCATGCATCCGCATCGGCTACCGCGGCGCGGGCACGTTCGAGTTCCTGTTCGAGGACGGGCGGTTCTACTTCATCGAAATGAACACCCGCATCCAGGTCGAGCACCCGGTCACCGAGATGGTCACCGGCATCGACCTCGTCAAAGAGCAGTTGATGATCGCGGCGGGCAACAAACTGTCGATCAAGCAAGAAGACATCGTGCTCGACGGCCATGCGATCGAGTGCCGCATCAACGCCGAGGATCCGGACACGTTCCTGCCCTCGCCGGGCCTGATCCAGCACTTCCACGCGCCGGGCGGCCCGGGCGTGCGCGTCGACAGCCACATCTACGAGGGCTATCGCGTGCCGCCGAACTACGATTCGATGATTGGCAAGCTCATCGTGCACGGCCCCGACCGCGCCACCGCGATCGCACGCATGCGCGTGGCGCTCAGCGAGATGGTCGTCGATGGCATCAAGACGAACATTCCGCTGCAGCAGCGCATCCTGTCGGACCTCGGCTTCCAGCAGGGCGGCCAGAACATCCACTACCTCGAGAAGCGCCTCAAGGAGCGGAAGGAAAAGTCGATCTCGCTCGTCTGAGCCGATCGCAATCGCATGACGTGGAAAAGGCCGGCATTGCCGGCCTTTTTCTTAGGCAGACGTTCGGCGCGGTGTTGCCCCACGCCGAGCGCGGGGATCGGCGCGTTACCGGGCGGCGAGCACCTGCGTCGCATGGATCACGAGCTCCGACGCCTGGTCGGCACCCTCATTCGCGTCGACTTTCGCCTGTAGCGCGTCATGGGCCGACTGCAGCGCGTCGTGCGCCTCGCGCGCGCGTCGCACCTCGAGCCGGGCATCGAGCAGCGCGGCCACCTGATCGGCGAGCACCTGCAGGCCGCGGCGCTGCGCGGCGTTGAGCGAACGCGGCACGGTGTCCATCACGGCAAGGGCGCCAATCGCACTGCCGTCGTCCGCGATCAGCGGGACGCCGGCGTAGAACCGCAGATGCGGTGCGCCGGAGACGTAAGGATTTTCGGCGAAGCGAACATCGTCCTGCGCATTGGGCACGACGAACGGCTGCGCCGCCTCCACGGTCCATGCACAGAACGCCACGTCGCGCGGCGTTTCGCGCAGACCGAGACCAACGCACGCCTTGAACCACTGACGCTTGCGGTCGATGAACGTGATCGCGGCCATCGGCGTGCCGCACACATGCGCGGCGAGCGATGCGACGTCATCGAACTCGCGCTCGCGAGCGGTGTCGAGGATGCCGTAACGGTCGAGCGCGGTCAGGCGCGCCGCTTCGCGCTGGACATCGTGTGCTGCGGCCGATGTGGTCATGCGGGTCCATCCTGGGAATGCGCTGCGGAACGCCGCGCGCCTTCCATCGCGTCACGGTCGGTCAGCGTCCGCTGCAGCCTAGGCCGCAGCCGCTTCCCGCGCCGTGACCCGGGTCGCAGCCAGCGGTTCGCCTTTGATCGAATGTGACCTGCATCGCCTGATGGATGCGCCGTTGCTCGAAGCGGCCAATCGGCGCAAAGGCGCTGCCGCGTGTCGCCGCACCGTCACGTCCGCCACGCTCCGCTCAGCGCAGCAATCCGGGAAACACGACGGTCGCCCACAGCCCCAGCACCGCAACGAAGTTCACCATGAACACCGCGCCCCGCAGGCGCACGTTCGCGGTGCCGACCTGCACGGCGCTGTGCAGCACCCGTCCGACGATGAACCCCCATGCGAGCACGATCGTGCCGGTCCCCACATCGCCGCGCTGCATCAGCACGAGGCAGGCGACGTGGAACAACATCGGCCACTCGAACTGGTTGGACAGGTTCGCGCTGATGCGCGGCTCACGGCGCGTCCAAGCGTTCGCGCCGCCGGCGCGGCGGCCGATGCCCCACACCGCCGGAGCACGTGCAACCGTCAGCAGCGCATAGAGCGCCGCTGCGAGCACCACGTGGGCGGCCATCGGAGGGATCAGTGGATGCACGACAGCCCGCTCCTACTCGTCGGCTTGGACAGGCGCGGTGACCCGGCCATGCGCCGCTGCCACGCGGGGCACCGCACGTCGGACACACGATCCACAGCACCAGCCTGTTCGCTCGACGCGGATCACTCGTCGCATCACGCTCCGCAGCCGCATGCCTAAGCCTGCACTTTTTTCACGAACTCGGATTTGAGTTTCATCGGGCCGAACCCGTCGATCCTGCAGTCGATGTCGTGGTCTTCGTCGACGAGGCGGATCTGCCGGACCTTCGTACCGGCCTTCAGCGCCGAACTCGCGCCTTTGACCTTGAGGTCCTTGACCACCGTGACCGCGTCGCCGTCCGCCAGGACATTGCCGACCGCATCGCGATGGACGCGCGGCGCATCGTCGTGCGACGCGGCGGCGTCGCGTGCCCACTCGTGCCCGCACTCGGGGCACACGAGCAGCGCGCCGTCTTCGTAGCTCAGCGACGACGCGCAGGCGGGACAAGGGGGCAGATCGGCCATTCAGGGGCTCCGGCGGCGGTGCGCAGCATTCGCGACCGCACTCCCACGCGGCCGCCCCGCAAGACTAGCGCGCCGCGCCCCTGCGGATCTCGCTGAGGTGGCGCATGAACCACGTGCGGCTCTCGACAGTCTCGGCGCCCGGGCACTTCACGAGGTACGGCCTGCCCGACAGGCTGCTTTCCGATGCGGCGCGTTCGATCAACGATTCGGCGTTCGTAATGAGGTCTTTCCTGACCAGGTAATCGCGCTTGCGATCGAGATGGGTCACGGCCTCAGCGGCGTCGTGCCAGCGGCCGTTGCGCTGGAACTGGCAGCCGGAGCTGCGCAGCGTCTCGAAGAGCTGGCCGATCTCACGCTGTGTATCGGCCGCGGATCGCTCCTGCGCGGACGCATCGGCGAGACCAAAGAGCGCAATGAGCAGAGCAGTCAGAGCAATACGCATGAGCCAAACCTTCGATACAGGGCGCGGAATGCGGCGCCGATCGAACGATTGAAGCACCGGGTCGCCGTCTCGCGGGTTAATGGCCGCGGCCCGTAAGCTGCGCTGAGGGCTGACCGCGCAGGCCTACACGAACGCGGGCAATCCCCCACGAGGCCGCGAGCGACCACGGCGCGTGCGGCCCGCCGGCGCCATGGGCACTGCGCCCAGCCTCACGTGGAGCGCCCTTCAGGAGCGAACGTCCGCTTTCGCACGCTTTGCCCGATACATCGCGGCATCGGCCTCGCGCATCAGGCGTTCGGCGTCGCTGCCGCCGTCGTGCACCGCAATGCCGATGCTCGGCGTGACCCGCAGGCGGTGCGAGCCGATCTGCATCGGGAGCGCCATGGCCTGCCGCAGCTTGTGTTCGATCAGCGCCGGGGCGTTGGCATCGCAGACGCCGTCCAGCAGCACGACGAACTCATCGCCCGACAGGCGCGCGATGAAGTCGTTCGTGCGCAGGCAACCGCGCAGGCGGCTTGCGAACTCGCAGAGCACCGCATCACCCACGCCGTGGCCGCAGGTGTCGTTGATGCGCTTGAAACCGTCGAGATCGAGGAACATCACTGCGATCGGCGGGGCGCCGCGCGCGGCACGTGCAAGTCCGCGTTCGAGCTCGGCGTCCCACGCGGCGCGGTTGGGCAGTCCGGTCAGCGAATCGGTCAGCGCGCGCTCCTCGAGCACACGCGCAAGCCGGACCTGCGCGGTCACGTCGTGGACCATGAGGTGGAAGCCGGTCGGGCGGTCGCGGGCCGGGTCGGCGCCCTCGGCCCAAGCGGGGCGGTAGGTCGCTCGCATGTGGCGAACCTCGTCGTCCCGCGGCACGTCCATGTCGAATTCGAGCGTCTCACCGCGCAGCACCGCTTCGAGCTTGGGCTCGATGCTGCGGTAATGCTCAGGATGCAGGACGTCCCGCATCCGCGCGCCGAGCATCTCGTCACAGCTGCGACCGAAGAACCCGGCGTAGCGCTCGTTGACGAAGCGGTAGCGCTGCTCGGCATCCACATGCGCGATCAACGCGGGCACGTTGTCGGCCACGGTGCGCAGTTGCCGCTCGCTCGCGCGCAATCGCGCCTCGCCTTCGACACGACGCGTGATGTCGTGCAGGAACGCGTGGAACACGCGCGTGGTGCCTAGATCGACGACCGAGATCGTCATCTCGACCGGAAACTCCGAACCGTTGCGGTGCAGGGCCGGTAATTGCAAGCGCTGGTCGAGGATGGTGCCCTGTCCACTGCGCATGAAGCGCGCCATGCCCGTGCGATGCGCCTCGCGCAGGCGCGGCGGCACCATCACTTCGGCCATGGGCTTGCCGAGCACCTCGCTTCGTCTCCAGCCGAAGGTCGCTTCGGCTGCACGGTTCCACTCGACGATCGCCCCGCGCTCGTCGACGGACACGAACGCGTCATAGGAATGCTCGAGTACGCTGCGCAGGCGCTGCTCGCTGTCACGCAGGCGCGCCTCGGCCCGCTTGCGTTCGGTCAGGTCCTGCACGAGGACCACCTTGTGCAAGGGGCGGCCGGTGCTGTCGCGCACCACCGACACCGACAGGTGCACCCAGACGGCATGCCCCTCGGAGTGCACGTAGCGCTTGTCGAGCTGGAAGCTGCGGCGCTTGCCGAGCAACAGCTCGGTCGCGAGGTCGCGGCTCTCACGCTGGTCTTCCGGATGCGTGATGCGCTGGAAGTCGCGCTCGAGCAGCTCGTCGTTCGTATAGCCCAACATCGCGCAGAACGCGTCGTTGACTTCGAGAAACCGGCCGTCCAGGCCGACGATCGCCATGCCCTGCGCGGCCGCGCCGAACGCCTCGCCGAAGCGCGCGGCTTCGAGCCGGGCATGTTCCTGCGCGGCCCGCACCTCGGTCACGTCATGCATCACGCACACCGCACCGAGCACGCGCCCGTCGGCGGCACGCACCTGCTCGCCATTCGCCAGCACGTGGCGCGCCGGGCGCCCGGCGGGTTGGATCACGAGCTCCTGGTCGCGGACGACCTCGCCGCCGAACGCGCGCAGCAGCGGCAGTTGCTCGGTGCGCAGCGGTGTCACGCCATCGGGCTCGTAGAGGTCGAAATGCTCGATCCATTCCTCGGGCGGCACGGCACGGGGGTCGACGCCGTGCCATTCGCGCGCGGTGCGGTTGCACTCGGTGAGCAGACCGTGCGCGTCGCAGGTCACCACGCCATTGGGCATGGCATCGAGCAGGTGGGCGAGCGTCTGTTCGCGCGTCTCGGCCGCAATGCGCCGGCGGCGCGCCTCCATCGCCGCGCTCGTGCGGCGTGCCAGCCGCACCAGGCCTTCGCGCTGCACATCGTCGAGCCGGCCCGGCTCGGTGTCGGCGACGCACAACGTGCCGTAGCGGTGTCCCGATCGACCGATGAGCGGAGCGCCTGCGTAGAAGCGCAGTTGCAATTCACCCGTCACCATGGGGTTGTCGGCAAACCGCGGGTCTTCGCGGGCATCGACCACTTCCATGACGCCGTCCTGCTCGATCGCGTGCGAGCAGAACGAAATCGCGCGCGACGTCTCGCCCCGCTCGACGCCGCAGGCGGCCTTCGCCCATTGACGGTGCGTGTCGACGAGGTTCACCACCGCAATGGGCACCTCGCACAGCCGCGAAGCAAGCCACACGAGATCGTCGAACTCCGCTTCGGCCGGGGTGTCGAGCATCTGCAGCTCGTGCAGCGCGTCGACGCGCACGGCGTCGATCGCGGCGTGGAGGATGGGGCTGATGTCGTCAGGGCGGGACATGGCGCTCGCAAATCGGCCTGCTGCGCACGTGCGCGGCTTCACGCGGGCCTTATCGGCCGGGAGCGGATGCGCTGCAGCGCCGCGACCGGGGGCGTGACGCAGGCCCGCACGCGCCCCGATCGCCGTCACGGTCCGGCCTGCCGCTCGCGCCGCGACGCACCATTTCACGACTGCTTGACGCCCGAAGCCCGTAGATGCGCCACTCGCTCGCGTCAGGGATTACGCACATGGCCATCGTCGTGCATTACATCGGCGGTCCGTTCGACTGCCAGACCGAGGAGTACCGCAGCGTGCCGCAGAGCACGCAGCGCATGTCGGGCGCCTCGCGCGGCACGCAGGCCTGCTACGTGCTGCACCTGTTCGAGATCGACGGTCGCGCGGCGTGGGGGTACGTGTCGATCGATGTTCCGCTGGCGACGGCACGCGAAATGCTCAACGAGCGGCTCGCGATGGCGTAACGGCTGTCGAGCGCGGTCCGTGTCCGGCCGTGCGAGCCGGCATCGGGTCTCCACCCCGCGCCCTCATGGGTGTCTGATTGGTCGAGAGGCACTGCGCCCGCGCAGCGCCCACCGCGGGGCGCTGCCTCAACGTGACGCGCCCTCGCCTGCCAGCGCGGCCGCGAGGTACGACGCAGTGCGACTGCCCCGCGCACGCGCAACCTGCGCAGGCGGGCCTTCCGCCACGATGCGCCCGCCGGCCTCGCCCGCCCCGGGGCCGACGTCGATGACCCAGTCCGCCTGCGCGACGACGCGCATGTCGTGCTCGATGACGACGACCGCATGGCCTGCGTCGACGAGCCGCTGCAGCTGCACAAGCAGGCGCTCGACGTCGGACGCATGCAGGCCCGTCGTGGGCTCGTCCAGCACGTAGAGGCTGCGCCCGCGCGTGCTGCGCTGCAGCTCGGTCGCGAGCTTGATGCGCTGCGCCTCGCCGCCGGAGAGCTCGGTCGCCGGCTGGCCGAGGCGCAGGTAGCCCAGACCGATCTCGCGCAGCAGTTCGAGCGGGCGCGCAACCGCAGGCTCGCCCTCGAAGAACCCGCAGGCGTCCTCGACGGTCATGCCGAGCACGTCCGCGATCGTCCGACCGTTCCAGCGCACCTCGAGCGTCTGCGCGTTGTAACGCGCACCGTGGCAGGTCGGACAAGGCGCGTAGACGCTCGGCATGAACAACAGCTCGACGCTTACGAAGCCCTCGCCTTCGCAGGTCTCGCAGCGCCCCTTGGCCACGTTGAACGAGAAGCGTCCCGCGTCGTAGCGGCGCTTGCGCGCCTCGGGCGTGGCGGCGAACAGCTTGCGCACCGGGTCGAACAGCCCGGTGTAGGTGGCAAGATTCGAGCGCGGCGTGCGACCGATCGGCTTCTGATCGACCTGCACGAGCCGGCGAACGGCGTCGACATCGCCGCTCAGGTGGCCGCGCGTGCGCTCGATGATGACGGGGCCTTCGGGCGTGGCCTCGTCTTCCTCCTCGGGCTCGTGGCCGAGGTGTCCGGCCACGAGCTCGGTCAACGCCTGCGCGATGAGGCTCGACTTGCCGGAGCCAGAAATGCCGGTGATCGCTGTAAGCACGCCGAGCGGGATGCGTGCATCGACGCCGTGCAGGTTGTGCCGGTGCACGCCGCGCAGCTCCAACCAGCCCGAGGGCGCGCGGCCTTGGCTGGCAGGCATCGCCGCATCGCCGAACAGATGCGCCGCGGTGCGCGACTCGGGCACGTCGCGCAGGCCCTCGGGCGGCCCGCTGTAGAGCACGCGGCCGCCCCGCTCGCCGGCGTCGGGGCCAACGTCGACGAGCCAGTCCGCACGCTGCATGAGCGCGAGATCGTGCTCGACGACGAACACGCTGTTGCCGGCCGCGCGCAGCTGCTCCAGTGCGGCGTACAGCGCCTCGCTGTCGGCCGGGTGCAGGCCCGCGGAAGGCTCGTCGAGCACATAGACGACGCCGAACAGGTTGGAGCGGATTTGTGTGGCGAGCCGCAGGCGCTGCAACTCACCCGGCGAGAGCGTGGGCGTGGTGCGGTCCATCGACAGATAGCCCAGACCGAGCGCCTGCAGCACCGCAAGGCGATCGACGAGATCGCCTGCGATGCGCTGCGCCGCGAGCCGCTTTTCCTCCGACAGCGCCGACGTGCGCCGCACGTCGGGCGCCGCGGCGTGTGTCGCCTGCCCAACCTTCCGGCGCTTTGCGCGGTCGCGCGCGGTGGCCTCGCGGTCGGCGGTCTCGCCGCCGGCGTGCGCGCTGAAGTCGCCCGCTGCGATCGGCGCGAGCCGCTCGGCAACGCGGTCCAGCGTGAGCTGCGAGAGCGCGCCGATATCGAGCCCGGCAAACGTCACCGCCAGCGCCTCGCGCTTGAGCCGCTTGCCGTCGCACACCGGGCACGGGCGGCCCGCCATGTAGCGCGACACGCGCTTTTTCATGAGCGCGCTCTGGGTGGTCGTGAACGTGTGCAGCACGTAGCGGCGCGCGCCCATGTACGTGCCCATGTAGCTGGGCTCGGCCTTGCGCTTGAGCGCGGCGCGCGTCTGCTCGGGCGACATGCCCGCGTACACGGGCGCAGTCGGCGTCTCCTCGGTATAGAGAATCCAGTCGCGATCCTTCTGCGGCAGATCCTTCCAGGGGATGTCGACGTCGTAACCGAGCGTGACGAGGATGTCGCGCAGGTTCTGCCCGTGCCAGGCGGGCGGCCACGCGGCGATCGCCTTCTCGCGGATCGTCAGCGACGGGTCCGGCACCATGGTCGCCTCGCTGACCTCGTACACGTGGCCCAGGCCGTGGCACTCGGGGCACGCGCCCTGCGGCGTGTTCGGCGAGAAGTCCTCCGCGTAGAGCATGGCTTGCCCGGGCGGGTACGCGCCGGCCCGGGAATACATCATGCGCACAAGGCTCGACAGCGTGGTCACGCTGCCTACGCTCGAGCGCGCACTCGCCGCGCCGCGTTGCTGCTGCAGCGCGATCGCCGGCGGCAGACCCTCGATCGAATCGACATCGGGCACGCCGGCCTGGTCGATAAGCCGCCGCGCATAAGGCGCTACCGATTCGAAATAGCGCCGCTGCGCCTCTGCGTACAGCGTGCCGAACGCGAGCGAAGACTTGCCCGAGCCCGACACGCCCGAGAACACGACGAGCGCGTCGCGCGGCAGGTCGACGTCCACGTCGCGCAAATTGTGCTCGCGCGCGCCGCGCACATGGACGAAACCGTCGTAGCGCGGCGCCGAGGTCGGCGCGGGCGCTGTCGACGGACCGGACGCGCGCGCCTTCGATTGCGACGGCTTCGAAGTCGACGCCTTCGGCGACGACGCGGGCGGAGTGCGCGGCATGGGCAAGCCTCGTGCGACAGATTGATGCACTGTCACGCGCACGCAGTCAACGCAACGCCGAGGCGGCGCGGGCGCAGCGATGACAGGAAGAAGATGGTGGGTCGTGATGGATTCGAACCATCGACCAGCGGATTAAAAGTCCGATGCTCTACCGACTGAGCTAACGACCCACGGGCGGGTAGACCGCGGCCCGGCACTGCGCCGGGGGCGGCATTCTAACAGCGATCGCGTTCGCGGGTCTCAGACGTAGCGCGTGACGTCGGGAATGCCCGCAGCGGTGAAGCCGTCCGCGCGCAGGCGACAGGCATCGCAGTGGCCGCAGGCGCGGCCCGCCTCGTCGGCGCGGTAGCACGACACGGTCTGCGAGAAGTCCACGCCAAGACGCACGCCCTCGCGCACGATGTCGGCCTTGCTCAGGTGCTGCAGCGGCGCGTGCACGCGCAGGCCCGCGCCTTCGACACCGGCCTTCGTCGCGAGGTTCGCGAGCCGCTCGAACGCCTCGACGAATTCAGGACGGCAGTCGGGATAGCCCGAGTAATCAACCGCGTTAACCCCGCAAAAGAGGTCCGCCGCGCCGAGCACCTCGGCCCAGCCGAGCGCGATCGACAGCATGATCGTGTTGCGCGCAGGCACGTAGGTCACGGGGATCGTGTTCTTCGCGGCATCGACGCCGATTGCATGGCCGTCGTCGTCGAGCGGCACGTCGATCGAGGTGTCGGTGAGCGCCGATCCGCCGATGCTGCCGAGATCCACGTGCACGGTCTTGTGCGCGACCGCGCCGAGCTCACGCGCGATGCGTGCGGCGGCGTCGAGTTCGGATGTGTGCCGCTGTCCGTAGCGCACGCTGAGCGCATGCACGTCGAAGCCGCGCTCGCGCGCCATCGCGATCACGACGGCCGAGTCCATGCCGCCGGAAACGAGGACGACGGCGGGTTTGCGGTGCGCGGGGCTGGAGTTCTGGGAACTGGTCAAAGCGGTTGCCGTGTTCGTGATGCAGGAAGATTGATTTGGAGCCGCGTCGCGGGCAATTGCGACGGGCGGTGCTGCCGGGAAACAAAGGGCCGAGCGAAGGCCGAGTAAGGCTGGCCGGCGACTGGGCGGGCGACGCCGGTCAGAGGTCGGCTGACCCGCGCATTCGATCAAGGCGCGGCTGATCAAGGCGGCTTGCATCGCGCGCCCCGGAGGGCGCGTCCGCATCCGTATCCGCGAGGCACCGGACCGCCGACCGGTATCAACGCAACGAATCGCAACCCTTCAACGGCCCGGCTCGTCGTTCCAGAGCACCTTGTGCAGCTGCAGCTGGAAGCGCACCGGCAACCGGTCGGCGACGATCCAATCGGCGAGGTCGCGCGGCGCGATCTGGGTGAAGCTCGGCGAGAACAGCACGTCGCAGCGGTCGGCCAATTGATGCTCGGCGACGACGCTGCGCGCCCACTCGTAGTCCTCGCGCGAGCAAATCACGAACTTGACCTGATCGTGCGGCGTGAGCTGCGCGATGTTCGACCACAGGTTGCGATGCTGCTCCGCGGAACCGGGCGTCTTGAGGTCGACGATGCGCGACACGCGCGTGTCGACCTCGGCAATGTCGAGCGCGCCGGAAGTTTCCAGCGACACCTCATAGCCGGCATCGCACAGGCGCCGAAGCAGGCCGATCACGCGCTTCTGCGCGAGCGGCTCGCCACCGGTCACGCACACGTGCCGTGCGCCATGGCGCGCGACTTCGGCGCAGATCGCATCGATGTCCCACCACTGCCCGCCGTGGAACGCATAGGCGGTATCGCAGTACTGGCAACGCAGCGGGCAACCGGTCAGGCGCACGAACACGGTCGGCCAGCCGATCGCGCGGGCTTCGCCCTGCAGGGACAGGAAGATTTCGGTGAGCTTGAGGCGGTCGGCCGCGGCGGCGGTCGCCTCGGCCGGCGCGAGGGTGTTCATCGGCGGCATTTTAGCCGACGACCGCGGGAGGCCGTCGGAGACGACGCCCGCGGATTGTCCGCGGGGTTCAGCGCAGGCGCGTCAGTTCGAGCGCGCGCAGGCGATCGGCCGCGGTGCGCGCGGCGTCGGTGTTCGGGTAACGCTTCGGCACTTCGCGCAGGGTGCGCTCGGCGGCGTCGAACTCCTTGAGCCCCTGCTGCGTCAGGCCGACCTTGAGCAGAGCCCCGGGCGCCTTGTCGTGCGTCGGGTGCTGCTGGACCAGCGTCTGGAACTGCGGCAACGCAAGCCGGTAGTTCTGGGTGACGTAGTAGCTCTCACCCAGCCAGTAACGCGCGTTCGGCGCGTACGTACCGCTCGGGAAATCGCGCAGGAACGCATCGAACGCGCGAGCGGCCGCCACGTAGTCACCGGCCTTGAGGTGCGCGAACGCGGCGTCGTACGACGCCTGCTCGCCGGCCACCGGCGCGGTCGCAGCCGTGCCGACCGCTGCCCGCGGCGCCGTCGCTCCAGTTCCGGATGCCGACGCGGGCGCAGACGCACCCGCCGCCGGCACGCCGGTCAGGGCCGGCACGGCTGGAGCCGCTGCCGGGGCCGGAGCTGCCCCACCCTCGAGCCGCATCAGGCGGCCGTCGAGGTCGAGGTATTGGACGCGGGCGCTGTTGCGCAGCTGCTCGTTCTGCTGCTGCAGTTCTTCGACCTGCGAGCGCAGCGCCCGCAGTTCGTTCTGCAGTTGCGAGATCTGGTTCAGCAGATCGACGCTGACCGCCGGCGTCGCGGCTCGTGCCTCGAGCACGGCCACGCGGTCGGCCAGGCTGGCGCGCTGCGCGTGCGCGGGTGCGGCGGCCGCGAGGGCCACCGCGAATGCCAGAGCGGTCGTGCGACGGATCATCGGATCAGCGCGCGCTGTAGACGATCTCGACGCGACGGTTGCGGGCCCAGCACTCTTCGTTCGAGTCCGTGCAGACCGCGCGTTCTTCGCCGTAGCTCGTGACGTTCATCTGGCCCGACGAACCGCCGTTGGCCTGGACCGCCGAGGACACGGCATTGCCACGACGCTCGCCGAGGCCGAGGTTGTACTCGCGGCTGCCGCGCTCGTCGGCGTTGCCTTCGAGCGTCATGCGCGCGGACGGACGGTCACGCAGGTACTTGGCGTGGCAGGCGACGATCGCCTGGAACTCCGGACGCAGCGCGTCCTGATCGAGATCGAAGTACACCGTGCGCTGGCGCAGGCATGCGTCGCGGTCGAGATCTTCCGGCGTGTAGGCGCCTGCCGTGGTCGGGCCCTGGGTGGTGGCGGCCGGCGGCGGCGTGCTCGCGGTGGCGTCGGCCGGCGGGGCCTCCTTGACCTTCTTCGAGCATGCGACTGCGACGGTGCACAGGGCGGTGGCAAGGACGATCTTGCTGATCTGGGTGGCACGTGCGGTGTTCATGGTCGCTCCTCGACTTCGGCGTAATTAGGAATGCTTCAGAAAACTACGGATGGGATAACACGAAACGGTCAGCGTGGCGTGCGGTACGGGCCCCACGACGGCTCGCGCACGTCGCCATCGGCGAGCACGAGGCGCTGGCGCACGCGGCCGTCGGCCGACACCGCGTACAGCACGCCGCGGCGTCCTTCGCGGGCCGCGTACAACAGCATCGCGCCGTTCGGGGCGAAGCTCGGCGACTCGTCGAGCGAGCCCGGCGAGAGCGTCGTCCAGCGCGGCGAACCGAGGCTCGAATCCATCATCGCGATGCGGTAGTTGTTGCCGCTGCCCTGCGCGGTGGCGATTTTCTTGCCGTCCTCGGAGACGCTGGCGCTCGCGTTGTAGTTGCCTTGGAACGTCACGCGGCTCGCGCTGCCGCCGCTCGCGGGCACCTGGTAGATCTGCGGCTGGCCGCCGCGGTCGGACGTGAAGTACACGGTGCGGCCGTCGGCGCTCCAGGTCGGCTCGGTGTCGATGCCGAAGTGGTTCGTCAGCTGGGTAAGTGCCTTGCTGCCGAGGTCCATCACGTAGATCTCGGGGTTGCCGCTGCGCGACAGCGTGAGCGCGAGGCGGCGGCCGTCCGGCGAGAACGCGGGCGCGCCGTTGATGCCGCGGAACTTCGCGACGAGCTCGCGCGCGCCGCTCGAGATGTTCTGGATGTAGATCGACGAATTGCCGCCCTCGAAGCTCACGTACGCGATGCGACGGCCATCGGGCGACCACGACGGCGACAGCAGCGGCTCGCTCGAACGCACGACCGTCTGCGGGTTGTAGCCATCGCTGTCGGCGACCATCAGCGCGTAGCGGGTGTCGCGGCCGACGCCGGTGGCGGTGACGTACGCGATCCGGGTGAAGAACGCGCCGCGCACGCCGAGGATCTTCTCGTAGATCGCATCGGCGATCTGGTGCGACACGTCGCGCAGCGAGCCGGCCGGCGCGGTCATCGCAAAGCCGAGCAGGCGCTGCTGCTTCGCGACGTCGAGCAGTTCGTACTCGACGCGGTACGTCCCGGCCCCGGCATCGAGCACGCGGCCGACGACGAGGAAGTCCTGGTTGAGCGCGCGCCAGGCGGGGTAGCTGACTTCGCCGCCGCGCGTCGGGCGCTCCGGAAGGTCAGTGACTGGCAGGCCGCGGAACTGACCGGAGCGGTTGAGGTCGTTGCGGATGATCTCCGCGACATCGGTCTGGGGCGCAGCGGCTGAGCCCTGGTACGGCATCGGAACGGCGGCGATCGGCAGCGCCGCCGCATTGCCACCGACGATGTCGATCTCCAGGCCCTGCTGCTGGCGAGCGGACGCGAGCATCGGCAGGAGCAGCGCGAACAGCAGCGCCAGGAATGACAGCAATCGCACTCGGTTCATCGGCCGATCCGGTTGGGGGAAAGCTGCGAAGTCTTAACAGCTAGGACGTGAATACATTCTCAAAGCTGAACAATGGCCGAGCCACGAACGAAACCTTAACGTTCCTGGTTTCGTGCGAACGGAGGCCGCCCCGCGGCTCACTCAGGTGCGCGGAAATTCAGCGTAACGGTGCGCTGGAAGACACGCTCGAAGCCTGCATAAGGCAGCGGCTGGGCCTTGAGCACCGCCGCTTCAATCGAACGGCGCCCCTGCTCGTCGTACGCGCAGGGCGAGCCCACCTCGGCGCTGACCACTTCCCCACCCGGCAGCTGGCGGATCACGAGCCTGCAGAGCGCGCCGGGGGGAATCGAGTCAGGCCGCGTCCAGCGCGCGGTGATCGCCGCCTGTAGCGCTGCGGCATAGCGCGCCTGGAGGCCGTCATCGGTGCCGCCCGAGCCCGGCGGTGCGCTCGCGGACGCGTCGGCCCGTGCGGCCTCTTCTGCGGCGCGTCCGCTGCGCGCGTCGGCCAGCTGCTCTAGGCGCTGCTCGGCGAGTTGCGCCTCGCGCGCGACCGCGGCCCGCTTGCGGCGGATCTCCGCGAGGCGCCGCTCCGTTTCGGCCTTGTCGCGTGCCTCCTGCTTCTGCGCCTCGAGTTGCCGCTCGCGCTCGGTCAGGTCGACCTGTTCCTGCTTGCGCTTGGCCTCCTGCGGCTTCGGCGTCTCGGCCTTGCGCGGCGCGGGTGCTTCGACCACCGCTTCGCGCGTTTCCTCATCGGGCACGGGGATGAAGTCCTGCGGCGCAGGCTGCGGCGCGGGGACTTCCTCGGGCACCGGCTCGGGCACGGGCTCCGGCTCGGGCTCGTCGACTTCGGGCTCGGGCGTCGGCAGCGGCGCGGGCTCCACGTCGCGCGGCGTGGCGTCGAGCGCGCGGCGCATCGAGGACGACAGCGCATCCGCGCTCACGACGTCCGCGCTCACCGCACCGGGCGCGCCGGCGGGCGCCGCACTTTCCGTCCACCACAACCCGCCGAGCAGCAGCGCGGCGACCAGCACGTGCAGGCCGAGCGCCAGCCCGACCGCTTTCGCGGTGTCTTCGCGCCGCTCGCGCATCAGTCCGCGCCCTGCGCGTCGGTGAGCAGGCTGACCTTGGTGATCTTCGCCTGCTGCAGGCGGTCGAGCGCGCTGACGACGAGCTGGTACGGCGCGTCGCCGCGACCGGCGACGAGCACCGGCAACTGCGGGTTCTGGCGGTGCAGCGCGACGACGCGCGCGATCGCCGCGTCGGCGTCCATCCGCTGCGGCGCGGTGTCGCCCTTCAGGGTGAGCGCGTATTCGCCGTCGCCGTAGACGGTGAGCACGACCGGGTCGGTGTCGGCATTGATCGACTTCGCGTTGCTGTTGGGCAGGTTGACGTCGACGCCGAGGTTCAGCAGCGGCGCGGTGATCATGAAGATCACCAGCAGCACCAGCATCACGTCGATGTAGGGGACGACGTTGATCTCGGACTTGAGCTTGCGCTTGCGGTGGCGGCGCATCGTGGGGGCGGTCATGGCCGGTGCCTCGCTGGAAAGGGAATGGACAGCGGTGCGCGGGAGGCCGCCGTGCCGGAAGGCGTCAGGCCGCTGTGCCTGCGCTCGTTCCGCGTGGCCGCACCCGCGCTGCGGTGCCTCACTCTTCCATGTGCAGCTGGCGCTGCAGGATCGACGAGAACTCCTCGGCGAATGCTTCGTATCGCACCGCGAGGCGCTCGACGCCATTCGCGAAGCGGTTGTACGCCCACACCGCCGGGATCGCGACGAACAGGCCGATCGCAGTCGCGAACAGAGCTTCGGAGATGCCCGGCGCGACGTCGCGGATGCCGACCTGCTGCGTGCTCGCAAGCAGCGAATGCATCGTGACCATGATGCCGAACACGGTGCCGACGAGGCCGACGTAGGGCGCGGTGGAGCCGATGTTCGCGAGCAGCTCGAGGTTGTGTTCGAGGCTGTCGAGCTCGCGCGAGGTGGTCACGCGCATGGCCCGCTGCGCGGATTCGAGCTGCGCGCGCGGGTCGGCGCCGCGGCGCTGGCGAGCGCGATTGAACTCGCGAAAGCCCGCTTCGAAGATCGCTTCGCTGCCGCCGATCGCGCGGCCGCGCTCGGTCACGCCTGCATAGAGCTTGGAGAGCTCCGCGCCGGACCAGAAGCGCTCTTCGAACTGCTCAGCCTCGCGCGCGGCGCGGCGCAGCACGGCGCGCTTGCGGAAGATGATCACCCACGACAGCACCGAGCCGACGACGAGCAGCAGGATGATGAACTGCACCGGCAGGCTTGCCTTGAGCACGAGGTCGAGCAGGTCAAGGCTCGCCGGCGCAGCGGAGGCGAGCGATTCGCCGGCGGCTCCCGTGGCCGCGAGTGGCTCGGCCGCAGCGGCCCCCGCGTCGGGCAATGCCTCCACCTGGGCGGCCTGCAGCGCGATCGGCAATGACGTCATGCGTTCGTTCTCCGTGCCCCGCTCATGCGTGCGGGTCGTGTTCGAGGGATTTGAGTTGGTCGTACAGCGCGGGCGGAATCGGGCACGGCTTGAACGTCGCGGCATCGAGCGCGGCGACGCGCACGGTGGCCGTCAGCAGCAACTCGTCTCCGCGACGCACGTCCTGCCGGAACACGAGGCTCGCGCGCCGACAATCCGTGAGTTCGACGCCGACCTCCAGCGCGTCGTCGAGCCGCGCAGGCTTGAGGAAGTCCAGGGTCATCGCCCGCACGGCGAACATCACGCCGTGCGACTGCCGCAAACCGTCCTGCCCGTAGCCGCAGGCGCGCATCCACTCGCTGCGTGCGCGTTCGCAGAACGCCACGTAGCGCGCGTGATAGACGACGCCGCCAGCGTCGGTATCTTCCCAGTAAACACGGACGGGCAGGATGAACATGCGTTAAGGCTGAGCTGAAGACTGGAAGTCGATGGGGCGACCGGCGTACGGCGCCGCGGCCGCGCGGGCCGATGCGCACGGCATCGCACCCTGCCGGCGAACGCGTTGATCAGTCAGAACAGGTCGCCGGAATCGCGCAAGCCTGCGGTCGCATCGCGCCTCGGCGTCAGCCCGAGGTGCCGGTACGCCTTCTGCGTGGCCATGCGGCCGCGCGCGGTGCGGATCAGGTAACCCTGCTGGATGAGGTACGGCTCGATGACGTCCTCGAGCGTGCCGCGCTCCTCGCTGAGCGCCGCGGCGAGCGACTCGACGCCGACCGGGCCGCCGTCGAACGCATCGATAATCGTGGACAGCATGCGTCGATCGAGCTCGTCGAATCCCTGGGGATCGACCTTCAACATCGCCATCGCGCCGTCGGCGACTTCACTGGTGATCACGCCGCCTGCGCGCACCTGCGCGAAATCACGCACGCGGCGAAGCAGGCGGTTCGCGATGCGCGGCGTGCCGCGCGAGCGGCGCGCGATCTCGGCCGCGCCGTCGGCATCGCACTGAATCCCGAGGATCTGCGCAGAGCGCCGCACGATGCGCGTGAGCTCCTCGGCGCTGTAGAACTCCAGGCGCTGCACGATGCCGAAGCGGTCGCGCAGCGGCGCGGTGAGCAGCCCCGCGCGCGTGGTCGCGCCGATCAGCGTGAAGGGCGGCAGGTCGAGCTTGATCGAGCGGGCCGCGGGGCCCTCGCCGATCATGATGTCGATCTGGTAATCCTCCATCGCCGGGTACAGCACCTCCTCGACGACGGGCGAAAGCCGGTGGATCTCGTCGACGAACAGCACGTCGTGTGGCTGCAGGTTCGTCAGCAGCGCCGCGAGGTCGCCGGCTTTTTCGATCACCGGGCCGGAGGTCTGGCGCAGGCCGACGCCGAGCTCGTTCGCGATCACGTGGCTCAGCGTGGTCTTGCCGAGCCCGGGCGGGCCGAAGATCAGCACGTGGTCGAGCGCCTCGCCGCGTGCCTTCGCGGCCTCGATGTAGATCTTCATCTGCTCGCGCACGGGCACCTGGCCGAGGTACTCGTCGAGCCGTTTGGGGCGGATCGAAGCCTCGAGGGCCTCGTCCTCGCGCGTGGCGCCGGCGGCGATGATGCGGTCTGAACTCATGCCGCTATCGTCGCACGCGCTCGCGTGCAGGCGCAGCCGACGCCCCGGCCGCCGGGCGCGTGACACAATCGCGCGCTTCCGATCCCGGCCCAACGCCTTGCAGCAACGCGGCATCCGGCACCCGGCACGGCTCGTGCCCCTGGCGTTCCTCGCGGTGATCGCGATCGGAACCGCGTTGCTATCGCTGCCGTTCGCGCACGCCGGTCCGGGATCGGCACCGTGGGTGACCGCGCTCTTTACCGCGGTTTCCGCGATCTGCGTGACCGGGCTGACGGTGGTCGACACGGCGACCTACTGGTCGGCGTTCGGGCAGGTCGTGATCCTCGTGCTGTTCCAGCTCGGCGGCCTCGGGATCATGGCCGGTGCGACGCTGCTGGTGCTGCTGGTCTCCAAGCGCCTGCGGCTGGGCACGCGCCTGATCGCCCAGGCCGAGACGCGCAGCATGGACCTCGTCGACGTGATGGCCGTGGTGTGGCTGATCCTGCGAGTGATGCTGATCGTCGAGGCCGCGCTGACCGTCGTGCTGACGCTGCGCTTCCACTTCGGCTATGGCCAGCCTTTTGGCACGGCGCTGTGGAACGGGCTCTTCCACGCTGTGTCGGCGTTCAACAACGCGGGGTTTTCGACGTACTCCGACAGCGTCATGGGCTTCTACGACGATGCGCTCGTGCTGGTGCCGATGATGATCGCGGTGCTCGTCGGCGGGCTGGGCTTCCCGGTGCTTCACGAGCTGCGCCGCGAGCCGTGGCGGTGGCCCCGCTGGTCGGTGCACACCAAGATCACGCTGCTCGGCACGGCATTCCTGTTTTTCGGCGGCGCGCTGGCGATCGGCGCGTACGAGTGGACGAACCCGCAGACGCTCGCGCCGATGGGCACCGGCGAGCGCATCCTCAATGCGATGTTCCATTCGGTGAGCGCCCGCTCGTCGGGTTTCAACACGCTCGACATGGGCACGCTGAAATCTGAAACGCTCGCGGTGAACTACGTGCTGATGTTCATCGGCGGTGGCAGCGCGAGCACGGCCGGCGGCATCCGCATCACCACGTTCTTCCTGCTCGGCCTCGTGGTCTGGGCCGAGGTGCGCGGGCGTCCCGATACGTTCGCGTTCGGCCGCACGATCCCGGCCGACGTGCAGCGCCAGGCATTGACCGTGGCGCTGCTCGGCGTCAGCGTGATCGCGTTCGGGACGCTCGCCCTGATGAGCGTGACCGAACTGCCGCTGGTGGTCGTCGTGTTCGAAGTGATCTCGGCGTCCGCGACGGTGGGCCTGTCGACCGGCATCACCGGCGAGTTGCCGCCGTCCGGCCAGCTGATGCTGGTCGTGATGATGTTCATCGGTCGCGTCGGCCCCGTGACGGTCGCCACCGCGCTCGCGCTGCGCGGGCGCAACCTGCCCTACCGCTATCCAGAGGAGCGCCCCATCGTTGGCTAGGTCCAGTTCGCAACGCGCCGACAGTGTCGTGGTCATTGGGCTGGGCCGCTTCGGCGGCGCAGTCGCTGACTCGCTGGCCCGCCTCGGGCACGACGTGCTCGGCATCGACGAAAATCCCGACCTCGTGCAGACCTGGGCCGACACGCTGACCCATGTCGTGCAGGCCGATGCGACGAACGCGGACGTGCTGCGCCGGCTCGGCGTCGGCGAGTTCGGCCGCGCCGTGGTCGGCATCGGCTCGGACGTGGAGGCCAGCGTGCTCACCGTGCTCGCGCTCGAGGAGATCGGCGTGACCGACATCTGGGCGAAGGCGATCTCGACCAAGCACGGGCGCATCCTCGAGCGCACCGGCGCGCATCACGTTGTATATCCCGAGGCCGCGATGGGCGAGCGCGTCGCGCACCTCGTGACCGGCAAGATGATCGACTTCATCGAGTTCGACGACGGCTTCGCGATCGTCAAGACCAAGGCGCCGCGAGAGGCCTGGGACAAAACGCTCAGTGAATCGGCACTGCGCAGCCGCTACGGCGTGACCGTGGTGGGCGTGAAGCGCTCACGCGCGGACTTCACATATGCCAAGCCCGACACGCTGATCGAATCTGGCGACATCCTCATCGTCTCCGGGGCGACCGACCGCGTGGAACGCTTCGCTGCGCTGAGCTGAGCGCAGCTTGCCGCCGCGCTCAGATCTCGACCTGGGTGCCCAATTCGACGAGCCGGTTGCCTGGAATACGGAAGAACCCGGAAGCCGGCGCCGCGTTGCGATGCATTACTGCAAACAGCCGGTCGCGCCATTCGGGCATGCCGCGGCGCGCGCTCGCGACGATCGTCTCGCGGCTTGCGAAGTACGTGGTGGCCATCGGGTCAAAGCAAATGCCGCCCTCGATGTCACCGGCGCGCATGAGAGCGAGTGGCACGTCTGGCGACTCCATGAATCCGAAGCGGATCACCACGCGGTGGAAGCCGTCGGCGAGCTCGTCGATCTTCAGGCGGCGGTGCGCAATCGGCACGGTGAGCGTCTGCACCGTAAGGAACACGTTGCGCTCGTGCAGCACCTTGTTGTGCTTGAGGTTGTGCAGCAGCGCGTGCGGCACGACGCCCTGGTCGGTCGTCAGGAACACGGCCGTGCCCGGCACGCGCACCGGCGGCGCGAGCATCAGCCCGGGCAGGAAGGTGTCGAGGCGGATGCCCTCCTTTTGCACCTCTTCATGCAGCAGCTGCCGGCCGCGGCGCCAGGTGCGCATCATCGTGAAGGAGACCACACCGATGAGCAGCGGCACCCACGCGCCGATGCCTGAAAACAACTTTGCGCCGTTCGCGATCAGGAACGCCATGTCGATCACGAAGAACATTGCACACAGCGGCAGTACCCAGCGGCGGGAGTCCGGCCAGCGCTTGTAGGCGACCACGGCCAGCAGCAGCGTGTCGATCAGCATCGTGCCCGTCACGGACAACCCGTATGCGGTGGCGAGATTCGACGTCGAGCGGAACGAGAGCGTAAGCACGATCGTTGCGCCTAGCAGCATCCAATTGATCGACGGCACGTAGATCTGGCCGATCGTCTCGCGCGAGGTGTGTCGGATGCTCAGCCGCGGCAGGTAGCCGAGCTGGATGGCTTGGCGCGTGACGGAGAACGCGCCGGTGATAACAGCCTGCGATGCGATGGCCGCGGCGAGCGTCGCTAGTGCGAGCATCGGGAACTGTGCCCACGCCGGCACGGCGCGGTAGAACGGGTTGTCAACGGCAGATGGATCGCCGAGCAGCACAGCGCCCTGTCCGTAGTAGTTGAGCACGAGCGCAGGCAGCACGAAGCCGAACCAGCCCCAGCGGATCGGGCGCTTGCCGAAGTGGCCCATGTCGGCGTACAGCGCCTCGCCACCGGTCACGGTGAGCACCACCGCGCCGAGGATCAGCACCGCGTGCCAACCGTGCGAAGCGAAGAAGTACCACGCCCAGTACGGGTTGAGCGCACGCAGCACGATCGGGTTTTGCGCGATGTTCCAGATGCCCAGCGTCGCGATCACGATGAACCACGTCATCATGATCGGGCCGAAGGCTTTGCCGACTTTCTCGGTGCCGAATCGTTGGAACGCGAAAAGAGCGATGAGGATGACCACGCTGATCGGCACGATCAGCTGCCCAAACGCAGGCGATATGACGTTCAGCCCTTCGACGGCGCCAAGCACCGTGACCGGAGGCGTGATCATGCCGTCGCCGAAGAACAGCGACGCCCCGAAGATGCCGAGGATGCCGACCACGTAACTAAGCCGCGACCCCTTCTGCAGCGACCGCTGTGCGAGCGCGGTGAGCGCCATGATCCCGCCCTCGCCGTCGTTGTCGGCGCGCATGATGACGATCACGTACTTCAGCGTGACGACGAGGATCAGCGACCAGAAGCCCAGCGAGAGCAGTCCCTTGACGGTCGCCGCGTCGGGCGTCAGCCCGAAGTGCGGGTGGAACATCTCTTTGATCGTGTACAGCGGGCTGGTGCCGATATCTCCAAACACCACGCCCACCGCGCCGACGACGAGCGCAGCGAGTCCCGCGTTGCCATGGCCGGCGAGCCCCTCGCCGTGGGTTTGGGAATTCATGCCTGCGGAACCGGTCACGAGCGTCTCGAATGCGGGGCCGCGCTCAGCGGAGCGCGGACTTTAGGGCTTTGCGGATGATCGTCGCGGCATCGTCGCCCGCGGCGGTCGCCTCGCGCGCCATGCGCACGGCCTCGGCGGGCTTGTAGCCGAGCTGCTGCAGCGCGATCACCGCCTCGCTCTGCGGATCGGCTGGCGCGCCGCCCGGCGTGAGCGTCGCGCCCGCACCGGCGAAGTCCGCGGCGCGGTCGCGCAGTTCGACGACCATGCGCTCGGCGGTCTTCTTGCCGATGCCCGGAATGCGGCACAGCGCGGTGATGTCGCCGGACTGCACGAGCCGCGCGAACTCGTCGACGCTCGTGCCCGACAGCACCGCGAGCGCGATCTTCGCGCCCACGCCGGTGACCTTCTGCACGTCGCGGAACAGCCGGCGCTCGCCCTCACGCAGGAAGCCGTACAGCGAGACGCTGTCTTCCTTCTGCGCGTAATGCGTGAACAGCGCGATCTCGCGGCCGAGTTCGGGCAGGTCGTAGAACGTGCTCATCGGCGCCTCGAGCTCGTAGCCGACGCCGCCCACGTCGACGACGAGCCACGGCGGCTGCTTGTGCACGAGGATGCCCTTGAGGCGACCGATCATGTGCGCGCTCCGATCTCGAAGGTTCGGGCCGCGCGGCGCATCAGCGACGGCGCAGCAGGTGGGTGGCAACGCCCGAGCGCACTGCAGTGGCGCTCATGTGCGCATGCGTGAGCGCGACCGCGAGCGCATCGGCCGCGTCGGCCTGCAGCTTCGCGTCGGGCAGGTTCAGCAGCAGGCGCACCATGTGCTGCACCTGCACCTTGTCGGCGGCGCCCTTGCCGACGAGCGATTGCTTGATCACGCGGGGCGCGTATTCGCTGACGGGCAACTGCCGAAGCACGACGCACGCGAGCGCCGCGCCACGCGCATGGCCCAGCTTGAGCGCGGACGTCGCGGATTTGTCCATGAATACGGTTTCAATCGCGACCTGGGTCGGACGCCAGGCGTCGACGATCGCATTGAGCCCCTCGCAGAGCAGGCCGAGGCGTGCCGGAAAATCGGCGGCGTCGAGCAGCTTGAGCGCGGTCGCGTGCACGTACGTGCACCGGCCATCGCCGCCCACGTCGATCAGGCCGACGCCGGTGCGCTGCGAGCCGGGGTCGATGCCGAGAATGCGCGTCGTGCCGGGAGCCGGCCTCTGGGATTCGGGATTCGTCTGCATCAGCGTGTGTGATCGGAGCTTCGGAAGGCGGTCGGGCCGCCGTTGCGAATGTCCAATGCCCGTTCCGAATCCCGGCCGTTCAGGCCAATGCCGCTTCGTCGAGATCGGCGTTCGAGTACACCGACTGCACGTCGTCCATGTCCTCGAGCCAGCCCAGCAGCTTGGCAACCTGTTGCGCGGTGTCGCCCGCCACGGCGACGTCGTTGTCGGCGCGCATCGTGACTTCGGCGATCGCGGGCGCGAGCCCGGCCGCCTCAAGGGCGGCCTTGACGTCGCCGAACGCGTCCGGCGCGGTGATCACGTCGATCGCACCGTCGTCGTAGACGACCACGTCGTCCGCGCCGGCTTCGATCGCCGCTTCAGTGAGCTGGTCCTCATCCGCGCCGGCCTCGAACGACAGCACACCGAGCTTGCGGAACATGAACGCGACCGAGCCTTCGGTGCCGAGGTTGCCGCCGAACTTCGAGAACGCGTGGCGCACGTCCGCCACGGTGCGCACGCGGTTGTCGGTGAGGCAGTCGACGATCACCGCGACGCCGCCGGGCGCATAACCCTCGTAGCGGATTTCCTCGTACTCGACGCCTTCGAGCTCGCCGGTCGCCTTCTTGACCGCGCGCTCGATCACGTCCTTCGTCATGTTGACCGACAGGCCCTTGTCGATCGCGGCGCGCAGGCGCGGGTTCGCACCCGGGTCGCCGCCGCCCTGGCGTGCGGCGACGCCGATCTCGCGGATGATCTTCGTGAAGATCTTGCCGCGCTGGGCATCGACGGCATTCTTGCGGGCTTCGATCGACGGTCCGCGACCCATGGGCGTATCGGCTGTGTGGCGGGGCGGCGATTCTACTCCAACGCTTGCGCCGCCTGCGCTGCGCCGGGTTCGCGGAAGCGGCCGTGGGCGAAGAAGTGCGCGGCGAGCGCGACCGCGTCGCCCGACAGCAGCAGCCCGCAGTGGCTCGCGTCGATGACGACGTGGTCGGCCAGGCCCGCCAGCCGGGTCTCGGCGACCGACACGGTGCCGTCGCAGGGCCCGTCGAAACGGCCGAACATCTGCCCCAGCCCGCGCGGGCGGGAGCCGGCGATGACGCCGAGTTGCGTCCGCCCGCGCCACGGCGTGCAGCCCGTGCGCAGCAGGCCGGCGCTGCGTCCGAGCAGGCGGCCGATCGCGGGCGCACGGGCCACGCCGTCGGCCGCCGCGCTGCCGCACAGCGGCGAGCCCAGGCAGACCGCGCGCGCGACCGGCAGGCCGGGCTCGGCGCGCAGGGTGTGCACGATGAGCAGTCCGCCGAGGCTGTGGGCGAGCACGTGGCACGGCGCGGCCGCGAGGCGGTCGGCGAGCCGCGGCACGGCGCGCTCGGGCCCGCCGGCAACCGTGGCATAGCCGAACAGCTCGGGCTCGAAGCCGCGGCGCACAAGCCGCCGGGCGAGGACCTGCATCGAAGCCGCGGGCATCCACAGCCCGTGCAGCAGCACGACACGCCGCACCTGCGCGGCACTAGGGGCTGCGTCCGGGCTACCCTTCACGGCGTTCACCGATGCCTCCGTGACGGACCATGGACCTGGCGCTGTTCGATTTCGACCACACGATCACCACGCGCGACACGTTCACCGACTTCATCCATTGTGCGCTGTCGCCGCGCCGCATCGCGTTCGGGCGCGCGCTGCTCACGCCGACGATCGTCGGCTACCGGCTCGGCGTCGTCTCGTCGAACGCGATCCGGTCGCAGGTCGTGCGCGTGGCGTTCAGCGGCGACGAGCACGCACGCGTGCAGGAGATCGCCCACACCTACGCGCGCACCGCCCTGCCCCGCGTGGCGCGTCCGGACATGATGCGGGCGATCGAACGCCACCAGGAGGCCGGCGACACGGTCGCCGTGGTCTCCGCCTCGCTCGATCTCTACCTCGCCGAGTGGTGCCGCATGCACGACGTGCAGCTGCTGTGCTCGTCGCTCGAGGCGCGCGACGGCCGCCTGACCGGCCGCTTCGCGGGCGCGCAGTGCGATTTCGACGAGAAGGCGCGGCGCGTGCGCGCCACGTTCGACCTCGGCGCGTACAAGCGCATCCACGCCTACGGCGACTCGCCCGGCGACCGCGCGATGCTCGCGCTCGCGCATCGGCGGGTGTTCCAGGGGCAAGAAATCACCTAACGCGTTCGGCACGACGCGAAGCTGGCTGCTTCGCGGTGTCCCGACGTCGCCTAGCGTTCGCGGGCGCCTGCGCTCGCGTCGCGCCGTAGGATGAATTCGATGTCGAGCACGCGACCGACCGGGAACTCATACGTGCCGACCTTCTCGAACCCTTGCCGCGCGTAGAAGCGCTGCGCGCCCGGGTTCTCGCTCCACACGCCGATCCACAGCCTGCGCGGGCCATTGCGCAGCAGCCAGTCCTCGGCGGTCTTGAACAGCTTTCCGCCCCAGCCGCCGTTCTGGTGCGCCGCGAGCACGTACAGGCGCTTGAGCTCGCCGTCCCCCGGCTGCACGTCCGCGTGCGGAAGTCCGCACGGGCCGGCCGCGCAGTGGCCGACCGCCTCGTCGTCATGCTCGAGGAACCACACCGCGTATTCGGAGTGCGCCAGGATCGTCGCCTGCTTTTCGACCGCGTAGCTGTCGGCGATGAATGTCTCGAGGTCCTCGGGCTCGTACAGATGCCCGAACGCCTCGGTGAACGTGCGCGCCGCGAGGCGCGAGAGCGTCAGCGCGTCGTCGACGCCCGCGCGGCGGATCGCGTAGCCCATCTCAGGCCTTCGGCGTTTCGCGCACGGCGACGTGCACTTCGGCGAGCTGCGCGTCCGGGATCGGCGACGGTGCGCCGGTCATGGTGCACTGCGCCGTCGTCGTCTTCGGGAACGCGATGACGTCGCGGATCGATTCGGTGCCCGCCATCAGCGCGGCGATGCGGTCGATGCCGAACGCGATGCCGCCGTGCGGCGGCGCGCCGTACTTCAGCGCGTCGAGCAGGAAGCCGAACTTCGCCTCGGCCTCTTCCGCGCCGATGCCGAGCAGGTCGAATACGGCCGACTGCATCTTCGAGTTGTGGATGCGGATCGAACCGCCGCCAATCTCATTGCCGTTGAGCACCATGTCGTAGCCGCGGCTCACCGCGGTCTTCGCGTTCGCGCGCAGATCGTCGATCGAATCGACCGCCGGTGCGGTGAACGGGTGGTGCAGCGCGACGTAGCGGCCTTCGTCCTCATCCCATTCGAACATCGGGAAGTCGGTGACCCACAGCGGACGCCAGCCGGCTTCGACGAGGTTCAGATCCTTGCCGAGCTTCAGTCGCAGCGCGCCCATGAAATCGCTCGCGGTCTTGTATGTCGCGGCGCCGAAGAAGATTGCGTCGCCGCTCTGCGCACCGGTCGACTCAAGAATCGCGGCCAGCGTCTCGTCGTCGATGAACTTCGCGATCGGCGAGCTGATGCCCTCGCGGCCCTTCGCCGTGTCCTCGACCTTCATCCACGCCAGGCCCTTCGCGCCGAACTTGCCGGCATACGCGGCGTAGTCGTCGATCTGCTTGCGACTGAGCGACGCGGCGCCCGGCGCCCGCAGCGCGATCACACGACCGTCCTCGTGGTTTGCCCAGTCGGTGAACACCTTGAACTCGCACTGCTTCACGAGCTCGGCGATGTCGGTGAATTCCATCGCGATGCGCAGGTCTGGCTTGTCGGAGCCGTAGCGGCGCATCGCCTCTTCGAACGTCATGCGCGGGAACTGCGCATCGAGTTCGACGCCGATCACCTCGCGGAACACGACGCGGATCATGTCCTCGACCGTGTCCTGCACGTCGCGCTCGGACACCCACGCGAACTCCATGTCGAGCTGCGTGAATTCGAGCTGGCGGTCGGCGCGCAACGCCTCGTCACGGAAACAGCGCGCGATCTGGTAGTAGCGATCGAAGCCCGCCATCATCAGGATCTGCTTGAACAGCTGCGGGCTCTGCGGCAGCGCGTAGAACTCGCCCGGGTGCATGCGTGCTGGCACGAGGAAGTCGCGCGCACCCTCGGGCGTGGCCTTGGTCAGGATCGGCGTTTCGATGTCCTGGAAGCCGCGCTCATCCAGGTAGCGGCGCAACGCCGCGACCAGCTTGGTGCGCGTGCGCATCTTGCGCTGCATCGCAGGCGTGCGCAGGTCGAGGTATCGGTACTGCAGGCGGATGTCCTCGCCCGGGTTCTCGTGCGCATGGAACGGCAGCGGCTCGGCCTTGTTGAGCACCTCGATCTTCGTCGCGACGACTTCGACGCGGCCGGTCTTGATCTTGTCGTTGACCGAATGGCGCGCACGCACGGTGCCGGTGATGCGCAGACAGTCCTCGTAACCGACCTGCGCGGCGGCGGCCATGACCTCGGCATTGCCCTCGTCGGTCGGCTCGGCGACGACCTGGACGATGCCTTCGTGGTCGCGCAGGTCGATGAAGCACAGGCCGCCGAGGTCGCGGGCGACGTCCGCCCAGCCGCACAGGGTCACGCTTTGGCCGATCAGGCTCTCGTCGACGAGGCCGCAGAAATGGGTACGCATGGAAGCTCCGGAGTCGCGCCGGCGCGGGGCGCCGGAAAGCCGGCTAGTTTAGCGGCCCGGGCGGCAGGCGCGGCTCGGGCGCTGCCGTGAACAACGGGCGGCGGCGTCCGTGGCCGCAGCCGCCGTCGCCCGGCGACGGGGCCACGCCGGGACGTGACCTGCCCTGGGAGCCTCAGCCGTCGGACTTTGCCGGCGCGGCGGGCTTGGCCTCGCTTTTCGTCTCTGCCGGCTTGGACTCGGCCGGCTTCGTGTCGCTGGACTTGCCCTCGCCTCCCGAGCCGCCGTCGGCAAGGTTGCGCTTCTTGTCGCCGTCCTTCTTGAAATCGGTCTCGTACCAGCCGCCGCCGGCCAGACGGAACTGCGGCGCAGTCAGCTGACGGCGCACCTGCGGCTGCGCGCACTGCGGGCAGTCGGTCGGGTCGGCGTCGGACATCTTCTGCAGGCGGTCAAAACGGTGGCCGCAGGCGGCGCATTCGAAGGCGTAGATCGGCATGGTGGCGGGGATGGCGGGAACCGCGAGCAGTGTGGGGCCGGATTGCCGTGGGTCAAGGTCGCGCCGCGGGCGACGAAGCCGCAACGGGCGGCCCGGCCGGCGAATCGAGGACCGGCTCGGGCACTTCGGCTGGCGAGTCGCGCGGCGCCTCGTCCTCGGGGTGCTCGGCGCCCGGCGCGTTCGGGCTGACGTCGATCGGCGCGCGCAGCAGCAGCGACGGCAGCATCGTGTTGAGCACCGTGTAGATCACGAGCGCGCCGAGCCAGGTGTCGCTGAGTCCGAAGCGCTGGTGCAGGATCCCTGCGAGCACGAGCGTGAACACGAGCGTCGGAGTGAGCGCGAGCGCGACGCGCAAGCTGCTCCCGGCGCTCTCGCCGAACATCACGCGCCGCTGCAGCCACACGATGCCGATGCGCAGCGGCAGCAGCGCCGCAGTGAGCCCGAGCCCGATCAGCAGCGCGTCGGAGCCGAGCGCCGATGGCGGGACGTGGGTGCCGGCGCTGAAGAAGTACATCGGCACGAAGAACGTGGCGAACAGCCGCAGCGCGTGCAGGTTTTCCTCGGACGCAAGGCTCGGCATGCGCTCGTGTAGCAGGCGCGCGACGACGCCGACGATGAACGCACCGACGAGGTAGTACACGCCGAGCTTGTAGGTGATATACGCGCCGACGAGGCCGACCATCACGAGCAGCGAGAACTCCGAGCCGGGTGCATGCGGCACGACCCATCGACCGAGCGCGATGAACAGCAGCGGCACGCCGATCACGAGCGCGAGCAGCGCGCCGCTCGAGATCGCGAGGTCGAGCGGATCACCGGCCTGCAGCACAATGAACAGCGCGCCGAGCGCGACGATTTCGCCCGCGATCGCCTTGTTCGTGACCCAGAACGTCTCGTCGTCGTCGAGCCCGAGGCGCTCTAGCGTGTCCAGAATGAAACCGGTCGACGGCGTCAGCACGGCAAGCGCGAGCAGGCCGGCGGCCTGCCAGCCGAGGTCGAGATAGCGCCATGCGAGCCAGCCGAGCGCGAACAGCGACGCGCTGCGCACGAGCAGATGCGCGAGCAGCGGTTTCCACCGCCGCCGCAGCGCCGCCGGGTTGACCTCCAGGCCGGCGAACAGGAACAGCGAGGAGATGCCGATCGACGACAGCAGCGCGAGCATCGGGTCATGCGTGGCGTCGCCGAACGCGAACACGGCGGCGATGCCGGCAATGAGGCTCGTGACCGGCGCGGGAATGCGAAAGCGCTGCAGCGCCCGGGGGACGACGAGCAGTCCGAAGATGAGCAGCAGGATGGCGAGTTCGGGGGTCATGGCGTGCGGTGGAAAAAGACCCCACCGCGTTTATCGACCGCCGCCGCTACATCGCGTGACGGCGCCAGGCCACGGCGCCTTCACGTGAACCCCGAAAACGCACTGCGCCGGGGCTATTTGCGTCGCTCAGGCGCCGTCGTACAGCGCGAGCAGCTCGCCCTCCGCACGCTCGAGTTCAGCCGCGACCGCATCACGCTGCCGCGCGAGCTCGGCAGCGTTCGTGGTGCCGCCGGCGTAAACGTCCGGGTCAGCCAGGTCGAGGTCGAGCGTGTGCAGCTTCGACTCGAGCTCGGCCACGCGCGCCTCGGCCTTTGCGAGCTTGTGCGGGTTGATCTTCGGCGCGGCTTTCGCGGGCGTCGCGGGGACGACGGGCGCCGGTTCGACCGGTGCGGACTTGCCGGGCCGGACCTTGCCGTCAGCGCTGTTGTCGCGCGTGCGCAGCCAGCTCGCGTATTCGTCGAGATCGCCGTCGAACGGAACCGCGACGCCGTCGGCGACGCGCCAGAACGTGTCGCAGACGAGGCCGATGAGATGCCGGTCGTGCGAGACGAGCACGATCGCGCCGTCGAAGCCGCCGAGCGCCTCGGCGAGCGCTTCGCGCATGTCGAGATCCAGATGGTTCGTCGGCTCGTCGAGCAGCAGCACGTTCGGCTTGCGCCACGCGATCATCGCGAGTGCGAGGCGTGCGCGCTCGCCGCCCGAGAAGCTGTCGACCGACTCGAACGCGCGATCGCCCGGGAAGTTCCACTTGCCGAGGAAGTCGCGCAGCTGCTGCGTGGCAACGCCGGGCGCGATGTCCATGAGGTGATCGATCGGCGTCGCGCCCTTTCGCAGGGATTCGACCGTGTGCTGCGCGAAGTAGCCGATGCGCAGGTCCGGATGGCCGCCGCGCTCGCCGGTGAGCAGGTCGAGCTCGCCGACCAGCGACTTGACCAGCGTCGACTTGCCCGCGCCGTTCGGCCCGAGCAGCGCCACGCGGTCGCCGGCTTCGAGGATCAGGCTGACCTGGTCGAGCACGACGTGCTCGCCGTAGCCGCAGTCGGCATCGACGAGGCGCAGCAACGCATGCGGCAGCTTGGCCGGCGCAGGGAATTCGATGCGCAGTGTGCGCTCGGCGCGCACCGCTTCGGTGTCCTGCATCTTGGCAAGACGTTTGACGCGTGACTGCGCCTGCTTCGCCTTCGCCGCGCTCGCGCTGAAGCGGTCGATGAAGCTTTGCAGGTGCGCGCGCTCGGCCTGCGCCTTCTCGTGCGTGATCTGCTGCAGGCGCAGGTGCTCGGCGCGCTGGCGCTCGAACGCGGTGAAGTTGCCGACGTAGAGCTTCGCCTTGCCGTCGTTGAGGTGCAGCGTGTGCGTGGTGACCTCGTCGAGGAACTCGCGGTCGTGCGAGATCAGCAGCAGCGTGCCCGGGTACTTGAGCAGCCACTGCTCGAGCCAGAGCACGGCGTCGAGGTCGAGGTGGTTCGTCGGCTCGTCGAGCAGCAGCAGGTCGGACGGCGTCATCAGTGCGCGCGCGAGGTTCAGGCGCACGCGCCAGCCGCCGGAGAACTCCTTGACCGCGCGCTCGTGCGTGTCGGGCGAGAAGCCCAGGCCGTGCAGCAGCTTGCCGGCGCGCGCGGAGGCGTCGTAGCCGTTGAGCTCTTCGAGCCGGTGGTGGCATTCGGCCACCGTCTCCCAGTCCTCGGCCTCGACCGCGGCGCGCTCGGCCATGATCGCCGCGTGCACCTGCGCATCGCCGGAGAGCACGAAGTCGAGTGCGGGATCGTCCAGCGCGGGCGTTTCCTGCGCCACGCTCGCCATGCGCACGCGATTGGGGATGTCGAGGTTGCCGAGGTCGGACTCGAGCTCGCCCTGGATCGCGGCAAACAGCGAGGACTTGCCGGTGCCGTTGCGGCCGATGACGCCCACGCGCCAGCCCGCCTGCATGGTGAGGTCGACTTTGGACAATAGGAGGCGTTCGCCCCGGCGCAGGGCGAAATCACGGAAAGCAATCATGGGCGCAATTGTACGGGGCGCACCGGACATTCGGCCTGCGGAGGCGAGAGTGGCCCGGGCGTTCCGGAACCGGATGCCCATCCGCGCTGCCGATGACGCCCCCTCGGCGGGTCATCGGCGGCCGAAGCATCAGTAGCGCGACGCGTGCTGGCTCGAATGGCGGCTCTTTCGGACGCAATTGACCGCGTCAGCGACACAGCACTGTCGTCTGGCTGGCTATCCTGTCCTGCCGCGCGCTGTCGGGTGCCTGCGGCGGCGGGCCGATGCATCCGCTGCGTGCCTCTTCACGGGCCGCCCGCCCCGTCGCTCCAGCGATTCCACGTCCACTTCGACTACCGGCCATCCGTTGACCCACCACACCCCACTCATCTCACTGCTCGTCGCCGGCTTCGTGCTCGCATTCGTATTCGGTGGCATCGCGCACCGGCTGCGGCTGTCGCCGCTGGTGGGCTACCTGCTGGCGGGCGTGGCGATCGGGCCGTTCACGCCGGGCTTCATCGCCGACGCGACGATGGCGCCGCAGCTCGCCGAAGTTGGCGTGATCCTGCTGATGTTCGGCGTGGGCGTGCACTTCTCGATGCGCGACCTGATGGCGGTCAAGGCGGTCGTTGTCCCGGGCGCGCTCCTGCAGATCACGGTCGCTGCGCTCCTGGGCTGGGGCTTGGGGCGCCTGTTCGGGTGGGACAACGGCGCGGCGCTCGTGTTCGGCCTGTCGCTGTCGGTCGCCAGCACGGTGGTCGTGCTGCGTGGACTCGAAGAGCGCGGCCAGGTCGAGAGTGAGCGCGGTCGCATCGCGGTCGGCTGGCTCATCGTCGAAGACGTCGTGATGGTGCTCGTGCTCGTGCTGATGCCCCCGCTCGCCGGGCTGCTGCGCGGCGACGCGACGCCCGACGAAGGGATCGCCGGCACGCTGCTGCTGACGGTCGCAAAGGTCGGCGGCTTCGCCGCATTCATGATGATCGTCGGCCGCCGGGTGATCCCGTGGGTGCTCGAACGCGTCGCAGGCACGGGCTCACGCGAGCTGTTCACGCTCTGCGTGCTCGGCATCGCGCTGGGCGTCGCCTACGGCTCGGCGGCGATGTTCGGCGTGTCGTTCGCGCTCGGCGCGTTCTTCGCCGGCGTCATCCTGAGCGAATCCGAGTTCAGCCATCGCGCCGCAAGCGAGACGCTGCCGCTGCGCGATGCGTTCGCGGTGCTGTTTTTCGTCTCGGTGGGCATGCTGTTCAACCCGATGATCCTCATCGAGCGGCCGCTCGAGGTGCTCGCGACGTTCGCGGTCATCGTGCTCGGCAATGGCGTGGCCGCCGGGCTGCTCGCGCGCCTGCTAGGCAAGCCGCGGTCGACGTCGATGCTGCTCGGCGCGACGCTCGCGCAGATCGGCGAGTTTTCGTTCATCGTCACCGGCCTCGGCGTCGCGCTCGGCCTGCTGCCGACGACCGGACAGGATCTCGTGCTCGCCGGCGCGCTGCTGTCGATCGTGCTGAACCCGATGCTGATCGCGTGGATCGAGCGCCGCGCCGCGCGGTCCGACGAGCCGGCCGCGGTCACCGAGGAGGCTATCGCCGCGGTGCCTCCGGACACCGCAAACCACGTGATCGTGATCGGTTATGGCCGCGTCGGCCGCGATCTCGCGCGGTTGCTGCGGTCGCAGCACGTGCCCGTCGTGGTGATCGACAGCGAGGTGCCGCTCGTGGAGCGTGCGCGCGCGGACGACTACCCGACCGTGCGAGGCAACGCGGTCAACGAGCGTGTGCTTGCGGAAGCTCGCCCCTCGGCGGCCACCGCCGCGCTGGTTGCGATTCCGAACGCACTCGAAGCCGGCGAGATCATCGCCACCTTGCGCGGGCTCAACCCGGCGCTGAGCGTCGTGGCTCGCGGGCATTCGGACACCGAGCTCAAGCACCTGCTCGACCACGGCGCCGATGCCGCAGTGATGGCCGAGCGCGAACTCGCGCACAGCCTCGCGGAAATGGTGCTGGCCATGCCTGTCTACCGCGGTGCACGCAGCCTGCCGCCGACCACCGCCACCTTCTGAACGACGGCGTCGCGCCCCGTTATCGGCGGCCTGCGGGTGCGCATCACGCGTCGCCCCTTTGAACACAAGCTGCGAAAGCAGCGGAGCACTGCGATGAACGACGAGTCCCCGCCCAACACCGACGCTGCTGCAGCCCAAAGCGCGTCTGCCCCACGACTCAGCGACGTCGAGGCCCGCATCCTCGGCAGCCTGATCGAGAAGGAGGCCACGACGCCGGACACATATCCGCTGACCAGCAACGCGATCGTGCTCGCCTGTAACCAGAAGACCGCGCGCGAACCGACGATGCAGCTCGGCGCCGACGACGTCGCGCGGGCGCTGCGACAACTCGAGGTGCGCGGCTGGGTGCGGTCCCAGCACAGCGGACGCGCCGAGCGTTACGAGCACCGGTTCGAGAAGGTCATGGGCGTGACCCGCGCGCAGACGGCGCTGCTCGCGCTGCTGATGCTGCGCGGCCCGCAGACGCTGCATGAGCTGGCGTCGCGCAGCGAGCGCCTCGCGGACTTCGCGTCGATTGACGACGTCCAGTACGCGCTTGAACGTCTGATCCAGCGCGATCCGCCGCTGGTGCGGCAACTGCCGCGGCAGGGCGGCCAGCGCGAGGACCGCTACGTGCACCTGCTCAGCGGCGAACCCACGATTGCGCTCGACGAGGGCTCGGCAGCGCCTCGGTCTGCGTCCGCCCCGGGGCTGGCCGAGCGCGTCGCCGTGCTCGAGGCCCGGGTGGTCGAGCTGGAGGCACGGCTTGCCCGGTTGCAGCCGGAGAGCGAGCCGGACGGGGATTGACCGGGACTCCACCTCTGCGGCTGCCGCGGCGCCGTGCAGGCGCGGTTCTGTGCCTCGTCACGCGGCCTGCCGCACGCCGCACGCCGCACGCCGCACGCCGCACGCCGCACGAGCATCGATCGCTGCGGGTGCGCAGACCATCCAAACGGCGTATCCCATGGCGGGGTTTTACCGCGCCACGCGCCTCAGGCGAGCGCGCCGCCGCAGCTCGAGCCCTGCCCGGCCGTGCAGCCGTAGCAATGCCCGGCGGTCGCGATATCGCGTGGCACCGGCGCATGGAGCAGGTCGCGCAGGTGCGGCCGGTCGGGGCCCGAGAGCACCGGCTCGGCATGGCCGAGTGGCAGGTGCAACATCTGGTTGAAATCGCAGTCGTAGAGGTGGCCGAGGTAATCGACGCTGATCAGCGAGCGGCACATCACGCCTGCGAGGTTCGCGTCCTCGTGTGACTCGCGCAGCGTGTCCATATACGGCTGGAACTTGCCCTTCGACAGCAGCCAGGAGCCGTAGCGCTGGATCGGCATGTTCGCCAGCGCGAACAGCCGGTTGAACACGATGCCGAAGTTCTCCGCGAGCAGGCGCCGGTAGTCGGCTTCGAGCGCGACCTGGTCCGGCGGGAGGAACGCACCGTTCGGGTTGTAGACCAGGTTCAACACCAGCCCCGATCCCTCAACGCCGTAGCCGAGTTCGTTGAGCGTGCGCAGTGCGCGGATCGACGCCTCGAACACGCCCTGCCCTCGCTGCTCGTCGACGTTCGCCTGGCTGTAGCACGGCAGCGATGCGACCGCCTCGATCCGATGCTCAGCGAGGAATTGCGCGACCCACTCGTACCCCGGCTCCTCGAGGATCGTCGGGTTCAAGCGGTCCATCACGTGCAGGTCTGCGGAACGCGCCGTTTCGACCAGCCAACGGAAGTCCGGGTTCATTTCGGGCGAGCCGCCGGTCAGGTCCAGCGTGCCGATGCGGTGCCGCGCGGCGACCTCCAGGGCCAGCGCCATCGTGTCCCGCTCCATGCGTTCGGTCCGGCGAGGCCCGGCCGCGACGTGGCAGTGGATGCAACTGAGGTTGCAGCGATAACCCAGGTTGAGCTGCAGGGTGTCGATGCGGTCGCGCTCGATGCGCGGGAAATCGCTGACGCGCAGCATGGGCCAGGTGTCATGCATCGGGAGCGTTCCTATCCGGTGGTTCTATGTGTGGCGGCGCGCGCAGTGGCTGCATCAGCAGTGCGATGAGGCCCAGCGCCGACGCATCGCGCCAGACCGGCAGCCCGATCGGCATGCGCTCGGCCGGCTCCCGCGCGGCCGCGCGGTAGGTGCCGAAGATCCGGTCCCACAGCGAGAGGTTGAAGCCGAAGTTGCTGTCGGTCTCGGCGCGCACGATCGAATGATGGATGCGGTGCATGGACGGCGTCACGACAATCGAGCGCACGCGGCGTTCGACGCGAGGCGGCAGCGCAAAGTCGGCATGCGTGAACAGGCTGCCGGCCGACAGCCAGATCTCAAACAGCACGACGGCCACCGGGGCCGGCCCCAGCACCGCGACGAGGCCGAGCTTGATCGCCATCGACAGTGCGATTTCCCCTGGATGAAAACGCAGGCCCGTGCTCACGTCGAAGCCGGTGTCGCTGTGGTGCACGCGGTGCAGCGGCCACAACCAGCGCACTCGGTGCATGAGCCGGTGCTGCCAGTAAATTGCCAGGTCGAACACGAGCACCGCCAGCGGCACCTCGATCCACACGGGCCAGTCGAGCGCTCCGAACACCCCGGCGTTGCGCTGCTCGAGTTCGATCGCGAGCGCGACGGCCAGCAGCGGAAACGCCAGGCGCAGCAGCGCCGCGTCGATCACCGCGAGGCCCAGGTTCGCGCGCTGCCGGCGCGTGAGCGGGCCTTCTCCGGCTTGGCGTGCATCGCCGCGGAACGGGAGGCGTCGCTCGATGACGGCAAGCGCCAGCAGCACGCCGGCGAAGACGCCCAGGCGCACCGCGGCTTCGTGACGGATGAGGAAGTCGACCATGGCTGCGTTCGAGGTCGGCGCGATCATGCAAGCGCGTCCCGGTGTTCAAGCATCCATTCGGCGAGTGCGCGCTGCTCGGGCAGCGGGCGCGGCAGTGACCGCAGTGCATCCAGCACCGCGCGCAGATCGCCGCGGTGATCCGCATCGGTCAGCGTGGGCAGCGTGCACCAACGGCCGTAACCGCCCAATGACGCGCGGAACTCGTCCGCGGTCTGCGGCGTGCTGTAGCGCGTTGCAGTCCAGGCTGGCAGAGGGAGCACGACGTTCCCGCCGAACAGCCAGAACCCGCCGTCGCTCGCCGGCCCCAGCGCGAGGCGCGGCTCCGGCGCGCGCAACCAATCCGCTGCCTGCGCGATGAGCTCGACCGTGACCTGCGGCGCGTCGGCGCCGATCAGCATCCCGCTGCGGTGCTCGGACACCAGCCGCGCATGCACATGCGACATGCGCTCACCGAGACCGCCTGCGCCCTGTGAGATCACCGGCAATCCGCGCCAGCAGTCGGACTCCAGCGCGTCGTCTTCCGCAACGGCCCAGTACGCCCGCAGGCCGAGTTCAATCTGCGCGCCGCGCACCACCGCGCCAACGGCGATGCACGCACGTTCGTACCAGGCTTGAGCGTACGCGGCGCCGCACTCGGCCGCGAGCCGGGTCTTGAGCGGCGAATGGCCCGGCGTCTTCACGAACACTGCGATCGCGCCGTCCGTCATGCCCGGCTCCGGGCGCGTGCGAAACGCCAGACCTGTCGTGCGGTTTCGGTGAGCGTCCACGCCGTCGTGCGCACCCAGCCGTGCTGGGCGTATTTGCGTGCGCTCGTGTACAGCGATGCCCGCACGGCGCGCGGCGGTCGGCCGGCGCGCCGTGCGCGCCAGACGAGGTCGTGGTCCTCGCCGCATCGCAGCGCGGGGTCGAACCCTCCCAGCCCCTCGAACATGACGCGCGGCATCACCAGCCCCTGATCGCCGAACGGCAGCCCGAGCCAGCGGCTGCGCACCCAGGTGCCGAGCGTGTTGAGCCACATCAAGCGCGGGCCGTCGTTGAGAAACCGCAGGTCGAAATAGCCCAGCACCGGCTCATCGGCATGAATGAACGCCGCGAGCGCGGTCAACGTGTCGTCGGCCAAACGCGAGTCCGCGTGCAGAAACCATAACCAGGGCCGTGTCGCCGCGGCCGCACCGGCGTTCTGCTGGAGCGACCGGCCCGGGGGCGATACATGCACATGCCACGCCGGCCCACCACTCAACGCCGTGTGCGCGCAAAAGCCGCGGGCATCGGCCTCGCTGGCGAACACGACGCGCACCTCCGCCGCGGCAGGCAGCTGCGCGAGCTGCGTGCGAAGCGTCGGCTCGAGCGCGTCGCCCGGCCCGACCGGGATCACCACCGTCAGCCGGCCGAGCAGCAACTCCGCACTCATCCGCGCCGCCACGCGAAGTACCGCGCGGCCCAGCGCAGCGCGCCCTGCGGCGCATGCGCGCGCTTCCAGTTGCCGGCGACGTATTTGTTCGCCTCGCTCATCGTCGGGTAGATGTGGATCGTGCCGAGCAGTTTGTTCAGGCCGATGCCGTGCTTCATCGCCAGCACGAACTCCGCAAGTAGGTCGCTCGCATGCGCGCCGACGATGAGTGCGCCGAGGATGCGGTCCTTGCCGGGCGCGGTGAGCACCTTGACGAAGCCGCGATCGGCGCCGTCTGCGATCGCGCGATCCAGGTCGTCGAGCCCATACCGCGTGACTTCGACCTCGATGCCGCGTTGCTTCGCTTCGTCTTCCGACAGTCCGACCCGCGCCACCTCGGGCTCGGTGAACGTCGCCCACGGAATGACGCGGTAGTCGACATCGAACGACCAGAACGGTGCAAGCAGCGCGTTCACCACGGCGTACCACGCCTGGTGCGCGGCCACATGGGTGAACTGGAACGGCCCGGTGACGTCGCCGCAGACGTGGATGTTCGGGAAGTTCGTGCGCAGCAACGCGTCGGCCTCGATCCGCTTGCCCGCGTCCAGCGCGATGCCGAGTTCGGCAAGCCCGAATCCTTCGACATTCGGCGTGCGCCCCAGCGCGAGCAGCAGGGCGTCGAATTCGACCGTGACGTCGCCCTCTCCGTGCGTGCAGATGAGTCGTCCGCCCGCGCCTCGCGACTCGACGCGGACTGCATCGTGCGCGGTCAGGATGCGGACGCCGTCGGCCTGCAGCTGCGACTCGACCGCAGCCGACGCGTCCGCGTCCTCACGCGCAAGCAGTCGCGCGCCGCGCTCGACGAGGACGACCTCGCTGCCGAATCGTGCGAACGCCTGCGCGAGTTCGCAGCCGATCGGCCCGCCGCCGAGCACGACCATCCGCCGCGGAAGCGCCCGCAGGCTCCACACCGAATCACTGGTGAAGTACGCCACCGTGTCGAGGCCGTCGATCGGCGGCACCTGCGGCCGCGCGCCGGTGGCGAGGATGAGGCTGCGCGCGCTGAGCCGGCGGCCGTCGACCTCGACCTCCCACGGCGAAATGAGTCGGGCCTCGCCGTGGATCACGTCGACACCAAGCCCGGTGTAACGCTCGGGCGAATCGTGCGGTTCGATCCGGCGGATGACGTCCTGCACGCGATCCATCGCAGCGGCGAAATCGAACTCCACGGCCATCCGGCCCACGCCGTAGCGCTTGCTGTCGCGCGCTTCGGCGAGCAGCCTCGCCGTTCGCAGCAGCGCCTTGGACGGCACGCAGCCGGTGTTGAGGCAGTCACCGCCCATGCGGTGCTTCTCGATCAACGCGACCTTCGCATTGACTGCAGCACCGATGTACGCCGACACCAGCCCGGCCGAGCCCGCGCCGATAACGATCACGTTGTAGTCGAAGCGCTTGGGCTTCGTGTAACCGCGATACACGCGGCGCGCGGCCAGCCAGCGCGTGAGCCAGCGCATCGACAGCGGCATAAGCCCGAGCAGCACGAACGCCGCCAGCAGCCCGGGCGACAGCACGTCGCCCGGCGAGTCGATCTGCGCGAGTTGCGTGCCGGCGTACACGTACGCGAGCGTGCCGGGCAGCATGCCGAGCTGGCTGACCCAGTAGAACGTGCGCAGGCGGAGCGGCGTCAGTCCGGCCAGCAGGTTGACGAGGAAGAACGGAAACAGCGGCACCAGCCGCAGCGTGAACAGGTAGAACGCGCCGTCGCGCTCGATGCCGGCGTCGAGCTTGCGCAGCCGCTCGCCGTAGCGCTCGCGCAGGCTGTCGCGCAGCACGAAGCGCGCGAACAGAAACGCGAGCGACGCGCCAATCGTGCTCGCGAACGAGACCAGCAGCAGGCCCTGTGCAACGCCGAACAACGCGCCCGCCGCGAGCGTCATCACCGCCGCACCGGGCAGTGACGCGGCCGCCACCGCGACGTACACGCCGAAGAACAGGGCCGCCGCGAGCGCGGCGTGGCCGTCGACCCACGCCATGAGTCCGACCTGGCGGGCTTTCAGGTTCGCCAGGGTCAAGGCTTCGGCTGCGCCGCCGAGCACCGCCCATGCGACGAGACCGCCGACCGCCAGCAGCAGGGCCCAGCGCCAACGCGATGTGGTGGGACCTGCCATGCGCGCTCCTCGTGGCGTCGTGTGGGCGGCGGTGTCGGCACCGCAATCTGCCTGCCGCGTGCGCGATCACGCCGAGCGAATCGATGCATGCAGTGCCGAAGCTACTGAAGCTTACGTGGCTCGCCGTTGCACGGTTGCGTTGGACGTGCGGCGTATGCAGCTCTCGGGCTCGCGAATCTGAATCGCGCCCGGCGCTGGGGGCCCTTGAAACGCACACGGTCGAATCCGCCGGAACGAATTGTCCGTAAAAGGGGTCTGTGTAGACCTATTGGCCGGGAATGATTCGATGAACCGTCGCACCTTGCTACAAGGCATCGCAGGCGCGGCCGCCGTGTCGCTTTTCAGCGGCTGCTCGCGCGCTGCTGCTCCGATCGCCACGGCCGCCGCCGCAGGCGCTGCCGTCGTCCCGCTCAAGCATCCGGACCGCTACTGGCGTGAGCGGCTCAGCGCCGCGGAGTTCGAGGTCCTGTTCGAAGAGGGCACCGAGCGCGCCGGCAGCAGCCCGCTGGATCGGGAACAGCGCGCCGGCACCTTCGTCTGCGCCGCCTGCTATCTGCCGCTGTTCCTCAGCGAGTACAAGTTCGACAGCGGCACGGGCTGGCCGAGCTTCACGCGGTCGATCGCCGGCCACACCGGCGTGAGCACCGATTACAAGCTGATCCTGCCGCGCACCGAGTACCACTGCGCACGCTGCGGCGGGCACCAGGGGCATATCTTCGACGATGGCCCGCGGCCACGAGGCGAGCGCTGGTGCAACAACGGCGTCGCGCTGAACTTCGTGCCGCGCGGCCAACCGCTTCCAGCACTGCGAGGTTGACCATGTCCGACACCACTCGATCCACGGCCCCGCGCTGGCCGCAACGCGTGCTCCGGTTCTCGCCTGCGCTCGGCGCGGCCCTCATGTTCGTCACGCTCGGCGCCTGCGCCCAGAGCGACAGCGCCCAGCGGGCGGCACCGGCAAAGCCCGCCGCACCGAGCACCGCAGTGGCGGTCTTCGCAGGCGGCTGTTTCTGGTGCATGGAGCCGCCGTACGACAAGCTGCCAGGCGTTATCTCGACCACGTCCGGCTACATCGGCGGCAAGGCCGGGGACGCGACCTACGAGCGGGTCTCCTCCGGCACCACCGATCACATCGAAGCGGTGCAGGTGCGTTACGACCCGAGCAAGGTCGACTACCAGACCCTGCTCAATGTGTTCTGGCGCAACATCGACCCCGTCGCCGTGAACCGCCAGTTCTGCGATGCGGGACCGCAGTACCGCAGCGCGATCTTCTACGGCAATGCCGAGCAGAAGCGCCTGGCTGAAGCGACCAAAGGCGGACTGCAGGCGTCCGGCCGGTTCGACCGGCCGATCGCGACCGAGATCCTCGCGTCGACGCGGTTCTACCCGGCCGAGGATTACCACCAGGACTACTACGTCAAGAACCCGAAGCGCTACAAGTTCTACCGCTGGAACTGCGGCCGCGACCAGCGCCTGGAGCAGGTCTGGGGCGCCGCGAAGTAGTCGCTGCAGGCCACGCGCCAGCGGGCGCTCATCCCGCAGGCGCCTGCCGCGGACCGCGGTGAGCGGCCGTGGCGAATGGGTGACCCGGGCCGTTTGCCGACTCTGACCGCACACCGGGTGCATCCGCCCTGGGCGCCGACGGCGCTGCAGGCAAGAGTGATGCGCCGGGCGAGCTCGGCCGGTCGGCCAGCGCGTCGCGGTTTCACCCGTCGCGGTTTCACCCGTTGCGCCGAGTCGTCGCGGCATCCGCGTCGTCGCAATGCGGACGGCAGCGCCACGAGCCCCGGAATGGCGATAGCCCGGCGCCAGGCACCGGCCGCGTTGCCAGGCAGCCGGGAGCACGGCGCGAATGCCGATCGACGGCCGCCGAAGGCATCGGACTGCTGCTCCGCAAGGCGGGCGCGGCCCGCAAGCCGCGCTTCAGCCGCAGGCCATATCCACGCAGTCGCTCGTCCGCACCTGCGGCACGGGCCACGCGACCGGATGCAGCAATGCGTGCGGCACGTCGATGCCGGCCATGTCGCCGAAGTCGCGCCTCTCGGCCACGCAGCGCAGCCACCGGATTGCACCGCCGTGGGTGACCACCAGGACACGCCGATTCCCGCAGGTGCGTGCGATGTCGTCCAGCGCTGCCGCGAGACGCGTGCCGAACGCGGCGAAGGTTTCGGCGCCCGGTGGAGGGTTCGCGACCGGATCGGCCCAGAAGCGAGCGAGCGCTTCGGCCTGCTGGTCCGCCAGATCCTCGATCGGCACACCCTGCCAGTCGCCGAAGTGGTACTCCATGAGCCGCGCGTCGAGCGTGAGCGGCAGGCCGCGGGCCTGTGCGAGTTCGCGTGCGAACTCCGCGCAGCGGCGCATCGGCGAGGCGACAATGCGGTCCCAATGCCGGCCGATAACGGCCTCGCGCAGCTGGCTCCAGCCGAGTTCGGTGAGCGCGTCGTCGAGCTGCCCGCGGTAACTGCGCTGGCCGGTGTCGCCGTGGCGCAGCAGGTCGATGCGCATCGTCGGCTCGCCTGCGCTCATGCGGTCGACACGCCGGCCTGGGCGAACGTCGCCATGCCGTTGTGCAGGGCGCATGCACTGCGCAGCAGCGGCACGGCCACCGCCGCACCGCTGCCCTCGCCCAGCCGCAGCCCCAGATCCAGCAGCGGACGCGCCGACAGCGCCTGCAGCAGCGCGCCGTGGCCCTGCTCGTGAGAGCGATGCGCGAACAGCATCCAGTCACGACAGCCGGGATTGAGGCGCACGGCCGCGAGTGCGGCGGCGGTCGCGATGAAGCCATCGACGAGCACCGGCAGGCGTGACTGCGCCGCGGCGATGTACGCGCCGGTCAGCGCGGCGATTTCGAATCCGCCCAGGCACGCCAGCAACCGCAGCGCCGAGGCGTTGCCCGCGTGGCGTGCGAGCGCGCGCTCGATGACCTGCGCCTTGTGCGAGATGCCGGCGCCGTCGAGGCCGGTGCCTGCGCCCGCGAGCGCCGATGCGGGCGCGTCGAGCAGCGCGCAGGCCAGCGCCGCGGCCGAGGTGGTGTTGCCGATGCCCATCTCGCCGCCGATGAACAGCTGCGCGCGTGCGGCGACCGCGTTCTGCACGCTGCGCGCACCGGCCGCGAGCGCGGCCTGCAGTTGCGCGTCGGTCATCGCCGGCTGCTCACAGAAGTTCGCGGTGGACGGCGCGATCACCGCGCGGCGTACGCCCGCGATCTCGCCCGGGTCGTTCACCGTGCCGAGGTTGACGACTTCGAGCGTGGCGCCGAGCGCGCGCGCGAGCACGCTGACCGCCGCGCCGCCGCTCGCGAAGTTGCGCACCATCTCGCCGGTCACCGCCTGCGGGAACGCGCTGACGCCCTCGGCGGCCACGCCGTGGTCGGCCGCGAACACGCTGATCCAGACGCGGTCCGCACCCGGTGTTGCCGTCGCCTGCAGCGAGGCCAGCCGCACGGCAAGCGTCTCGAGTTCACCCAACGAGCCCGGCGGCTTGGTCAGCTGCGCCTGCCGTCGAAGTGCCGCATCGGCCCAGCCGGCGTCCGGCGCCGGGCATTCGGCCGACCACCATCTCGCGTCGGTGGCGGGCGCGTCGGGCGGTGCGGCGACGGAGGTGTTCATGCAGTTCCCTTCAGAAAAAGCGGCAGTCCCGCGGCGGTGAAGACGACGCGCTCGCAACGGTCCCCGAGCGCCTGGTGCAGCCGCCCGGCTTCGTCGACGAAGCGCCGTGTGAGCTCGCCCATCGGCACGATGCCGAGGCCGACCTCGTTGCTGACCAGCAGCAACTCGCCGCGCGCGGTGGCGACCGCGTCGAGCAGGGCATCGCGCTCGTAGGCATAACGCTGTGCGTCATCGAGCGCGAGCAGGTTCGACAGCCACAGCGTGAGGCAATCGACGAGCACGCAGCGGTGTGCGCGATCGTGCGTGCGCAGCGCGTCGGCGAGCGCGAGCGGCGTTTCGATGCAGCCCCAGTGCGCCGGACGGCGCGCGCGATGCGTGTCGATGCGCGCGTCCATCTCACCATCGCGGCGCTCGGCGGTCGCGATGTAAACGACGTCGAGCCCGCTGGCGGTGGCCCAGCGTTCGGCGAGCGCGCTTTTGCCCGACCGCGCGCCGCCGAGGATCAGGCTGCGCATGCGGCCTCCGGCGTGAACAGGCGCAGCAGTGCGCCGGTGTCGAGGTGCGCATCGACGGTGTCGGCAAGGCGCTCGAGGCTGTCTTCGCGCAGTGCGCGCATGTCGAGGCGCGTTGCATTCTCGAAACCGGCCCAGTGCAGCAACGCCTGCAACGCGTCGGGATCGTCGAACGGGCCGTGCAGGTAGGTGCCCAGCACGCGCCCATCGGCGGAGCACGCACCGTCGGGGCGACCGTCGTCGAGCTGCGCGAACGGCCGCCCGAGCGCAGCGCCCTCGCTCACGCCGCAATGGATCTCGTAGCCGCGCACCGGTGCGTCGATGCCCGACATCGCGAGGCGGCCGGTCACGTTACGCAGCTGCTTGGTCGGCGCGAGCGTGGTTTCCAGATCCAGCCAGCCAAGCCCGTCGCTCGAGCCGGCCGCGCCTTCGATGCCAAGCGGGTCGTGCACGGCGCGCCCGAGCATCTGCAGCCCGCCGCAGATGCCGAGCACGCGGCCGCCGTAGCGCAGGTGGCGTGCGATCGCGTCGTCCCAGCCGTGCGCGCGCAGGCAAGCCAGGTCGCTGCGGGTCGACTTGGAGCCCGGCAGGATCACGAGCTCGCAGGGCGGCAGCGGTTCGCCGGGCGGCACGAACACCGCGTCAACCTGCGGATGCGCGCGCAGGGCATCGAAATCGGTGTGGTTGCTGATGCGCGGCAGCACGGGCACCACGACGCGCAGGCGGTGCCCTGCGGTCGCGACGCCTTCGTGCGCGACGGCGTCCTCGGCCTCGAGATGCAACCCGTGCAGGTACGGCAGCACGCCGAGCACGGGCTTGCCGGTCTCGCGTTCGAGCCAGTCCAGCCCCGGCTGCAGCAGCGCGATGTCGCCACGGAACCGGTTGATGACGAAGCCAGCGACCCGCGCGCGCTCGCTGGCCGACAGCAGCGCGAGGGTGCCGACGAGGTGCGCGAACACGCCGCCGCGGTCGATATCGGCCACAAGGATCACCGGGCAGTCCACTGCTTCGGCGTAGCCCATGTTTGCGATGTCGCGATCGCGCAGGTTGATCTCGGCAGGGCTGCCGGCGCCTTCGACGATGACCGTGTCGTAGCTCGCCACCAGCCGTTCATGCGAGGCCAGCACCGCGTCGAACGCGATGCGCTTGTAGTCGTGGTAACCGCGCGCATCCATGTTGCCGATGGGATGGCCGTGGATGATCACCTGCGCGCCGGTGTCGGTGTTCGGCTTGAGCAGCACCGGGTTGAAGTCGGTGTGCGGCGCCAGGCCGGCCGCCTGCGCCTGTACTGCCTGCGCGCGGCCGATCTCGCCGCCGTCGACGGTCACGGCGGAGTTGAGCGCCATGTTCTGCGGCTTGAACGGCGCAATGCGCAGCCCCCGCCGCCGCGCCCAGCGGCACAGCGCGGCGACGAGCGTGCTCTTGCCGGCGTCCGACGTGCAGCCTTGGACCATGAGCACGCGGGCGGATGCCGGGCGGTGGCCGCTCGCGGACGCACCAAAATTAGGCGCGCGCCCGGTCGACATGTGACGCCCCGGCTCGTCGGGCATCGCGGTCGAATCTTCCCCGCGAACGATGACGCACGCTGCGGGATCGATCGCCGCTCGGGCCCGAGGTGAGTCTGCTGCGCTGTGATCGCTCGACGGGGCCACGTCGTCCTGCGCTGCAGGCTCTGCATTGCCGTGTGCGGGAATGACGATGTCAGCCGCGTCATCGGCTTGGCTCTGCGTTCGCGGTAGACGCGCCACGTCGCCCACGATCTGCACCAGCGCGTCGTCCAGCCGCGCCAGCTCGGCATCGCTCGCGGGCAGGCCAAATCGCAGACTCGCCGGGGTCTCGAACAGGCGCGTCAGGATGCCCCGCTGTGCGAGCGCCTCGTGCAGCGCCCGGGCACGACTGTCCAGCCGCCACTGGAAGAACGCCGAGCCCGCGGTCGGCTCAAGGCCGTGGGACGTAAGCACGTCGGTCAGGCGCGCGCTCACCTCGTGCAGCCGTTTGCGCATGGCGGCGTGCCAATCACGATCGGCGAACGCCTGCCGCAGCGCGTAGCGCGTCGGCCCGGGCAGCGTCCACGGCCCCAGGCGCTGCCGCAGGGGCTCCAGCACCGATGGCTGCGCGCAGACGAAGCCCGCGCGTGCGCCGGCCATGCCGAAGAACTTGCCGACCGAGCGCAGCACGATCAGGCCATCGCGGTCGCTCATCGCGGCCAGGCTGCGCTCGGGGGTGGCGTCGATGAACGCCTCATCGACGACCAGCCAGCCGCCACGCGATGCCAGGTGCGCAGACAGGCGCAGCAGCGCATCGGGATCGAACGTATCGCCGGCGGGATTGTTCGGGTGGATCAGCACGATGACATCAAAGCCCGCGCTATCGGCGAGCAACGCATCGGCTGATGCGAGCGTGACTTCGTGGCCGGTGCGGCGCCAGGCGTGCGCGTGCTCGGCGTAGCCGGGCGAGAGCACGCCGACGCGACATTTCGCGCGCAACTCGGGCAGCGCCTGGATCGCCGCCTGCGAGCCGGCGACCGGGAGCAGGTGCGGGGCGCCGTAGTACGTGCGCGCCGCCTCGACCAGCCCGTCCTCGTCCTCCGGCAGGCGGTGCCAGGCTGTGGCAGGCACCTCGGGCACCGGCCATGGGAATGGGCTCACGCCCGTGGACAGGTCCAGCCAATCCCCTACAGGGATGCCGTAGCGTTGCGCCGCGCGCAGCAGGCGGCCGCCGTGTTCGAGCATCACGCGAGCTCCCGAAATGCGGCGATCACCAACCCAACCGAGATCCACAGGGCAACGCTGCGCCTCACCAACGACAGCGCACGCCTCACGCTGGCGGCGCTCGCAGCGTCGCCCTCGCCCAGGACCGGCCGGTCCTCCCAGACCCCGTGATACGGCGCCGCGCCGCCGAGCCGCGTGCCGAGCGCACCCGCGCCGGCCGCCATCACCGGCCCTGCATTCGGGCTGTCCCACAGCGGCGCTTGCGAACGCCAGCACCGCCACGCGCGCGCGGTCTGACCGAGCAGGGCGTAGCTCGCCGCCGTCAGGCGCGCCGGCACCCAGTTGAGGACGTCGTCGATGCGCGCGGCCGCCCAGCCGAAGCGCTTATAGCGGGGCGTGCGATAACCCCACATCGCATCCAGTGTGTTTGCGAGCCGGTACAGCACCGCGCCCGGCGCGCCGAGCAGCGCGAACCAGAACAGCGCGGCGAACACCGCGTCGTTGCCGTTTTCGAGCACCGATTCGGTCGCAGCCGCGGCCACCTGCGACGCGTCGAGCGCAGCGGTGTCGCGGCTGACCATGCGGCCGACGGCCGCGCGCGCGTCGTCGAGCCGGCCGGCATCCAGTGCATCGGCCACCGGGCGCGCGTGTTCGTGCAGGCTTTGATGGCCGATCGCGAGGTACAGCACCCCCGCCGACAGCGCGGCGGCCAGCAGCGGCGATGCATCGCGCGCGGCCCACATCGCCCCGGCGGCAAGCAGCGTGATCGGCAGCACCGCCAGCGCCCACGCGAGCACGCCGCGGCCGCGCCGATCCGCGTACAGACGCGCCTCGATCGCCTTGACCAGCCGGCCGAAGGCCACCAGCGGATGCCCGCGCCGCGGCTCGCCGAGCCAGGCATCGAGCAACACGGCGGCGAGCGCAGCGAGCGCCGCCATCACGGGCGGAACAGCGCCAGCGCCGCGTCGGGGCCGGACGGGAAATACAGGTGCACGAAGCTCGCGGTCAGGCGGCGGTCGCGGTAAACGGCCTCCGTGCCGCCGCCGTTCGGGTTGCGTGCGACGGTGAGCGGCGCGACGGCGATATCGGCGCGACCGTAGTGGAAGGTGTGGCCACGCAACACGCCTTCAGGCAGATCGACCTCCTGCATGCCCAGCGCGACGAAGCGCGCCTGCATTGCCGCATCACCCGCCACGAGCCCGGCCATCGCAAAGCGCTCGCCGTCGCGGTCGGCGAGGCTGTCGAGCGCGTAGAGCAGGCCGCCGCATTCGGCGAGCAAGGGCTTGCCGGCATCGCGGTGCGCGCGCAGCGTGGCGTGCAGATCTTTGTGTTGGCTCAGCAGCGACAGGTGCAGTTCTGGGTAGCCGCCCGGCAGCCAGATTGCCTCGCATTCGGGCAGCGAATCGCCGGCCAGCGGCGAGAAGAAGCGCAGCTCAGCGCCGGCCTCGCGCAGCAGGTCGAGGTTGGCGGGGTACAGGAAGCAGAACGCGGCATCGCGCGCGATCGCAATGCGCACGCCGCGCAGGTCGGTATTGGGCGTGGGGCGGATGGCGGGCTCGAACACCGAGGGCGGGGGCAGCGCGGTCGACGCATGCTGCGCCCAGGCGTCGGCCAGCGCGTCCAGGCGTGTATCGATGTCGCCGAGCTCGTCCGCGACGACCAGCCCCAGGTGGCGCTCGGGCAGCACCAGCGCCGGATCACGCGGCAGTGCGCCGAACCAACTCAGCTCGGCCGGCAGGCTCTCGCGCAGCATGCCGGCATGACGTGCACTGCCGATACGGTTCGCGGCGACGCCGAACATCGACAGGTCCTCACGGTAGCGCGCCAGGCCGAGCGCGAGCGCGCCGAACGTCTGCGCCATCGCCGAGCCGTCGATCACCGCGAGCACCGGTAGCCCCAGCCGCGTTGCAAGATCGGCGCTCGAAGGATCACCATCGAACAGGCCCATTACGCCTTCGACGAGGATCAGGTCGGCATCGCCGGCCGCATCAAACAGGCGCGAACGCACGTCGGCCTCGCCGGTCATCCACAGGTCGAGCTGGTAGGCGGGTTCGCCGCCGTTCGCACGGGCCAGCAACAGCGGATCCAGAAAATCCGGCCCGGTCTTGAACACCCGCACGCGGCGACCCTGATTGCGGTGCCACCGCGCAAGGGCAGCGGTCACGCTGGTCTTGCCCTGTCCCGATGCCGGGGCGGACACGAGCAGTGCCGGGCAGTGGCGAACCGCGTCCACGCTTACAGCTCGATGCCTTTCTGCGCCTTGATGCCGGCTTTGAACGCGTGCTTGACCACACGCATCTCGGTCACCGTGTCGGCCGCCTCGACCAGCGCATCGGGCGCACCGCGCCCGGTGATGACCACGTGCTGGCGCTCCGGCCGCGCGGCGAGCGCCGCGAGCACGTCGTCGAGCACGACGTAGCCCTTGGTCAGGGCGATGTTGAGCTCGTCGAGCAGGACGAAATCGAGGTCGGGGTTTTCGAGCATTCCGCGGGCCACCGCCCACGCCGCGGATGCCGCCGCGATGTCGCGCTCACGGTCCTGCGTCTCCCAGGTGTAGCCCTCGCCCATCACGTGGTAATCGACGAGGTCATCGAAACGGCGGAAGAACGCTTCCTCGCCGGTCGAAAAACTGCCCTTGATGAACTGCACGACGCCGCAGTGCAGCCCGTGGCCCAGCGAGCGCGCGAGCATCCCGAAGCCCGACGAGCTCTTGCCTTTGCCGTTCCCGGTGTTGACCACGACCACGCCGCGCTCGATCGTGGCGCGCGCGATGCGGCGGTCGATCAGCTCTTTCTTGCGCTGCGCGCGCTCGCGGTAGTGCTCGTCCTCGGTGATCCCGAGGCGTTCGCTGCCGCGGCTCATGCGCGCGAGCCGCGCGTCCGCATCGTGCGCACCAGAGCATCCAACCCCAGGCCCACTGCAGCGTAGCCCGCTAGCGTGCCGAGCGACGCCGGGAAGTACTGCGGCACGCGCGCAAGGAAGCCCGCGAGCGTGCCATCGGGGTACTGACCGGACAGGAAGTAGAAGCCGCCCTTCGAGATCGCATACGTGACCGCGGCAGTCGCCACGAGCACGAGGGCCAGGCGCGGCACCGTGTTCCACGCGTCGCGGTGCATGCGTGCGTACCTGCGTCCGCCAAACCACAGCGCGGCGTAGGCCGGCAGCATCACCCAGTACGCCGGCGACATGCACCAGTCGGCCACCGTGCCAGCCGCAAGGCCGGAGATGTCGAGCACGGTCGCCAGCGCGAAGAACGCGGCGAATCCCCAGCGCGACGGCAGCAGCGCGCCGGCGAGGAAAAATACCGCCCACGATGCGCTCGGCAGCGCGTCGATGCTCGCGAAGTGCTGGCCGCGCGTCGCCGCCATCAACAGCGCGAGCGATGCACCGATGACCAGCGTGCGCGCATGGGAGGCCGCGCCGGCGTGGGCGGTATGAAGGGGGCGCAGTGCAGCGTCGATCGTCGTCATTTCAGGCGCCTGCTGCGCGGCCGAACAACCGCGTCCGCGTGAGTGCGAGCGCCAGTGCATGCAGCACCAGCGCCACGAGTACATAAGCCATCGTCGTCTTCACGAACAGCGGCCCCCATTGCCACAGCCGCTCCAGGTACTGGGCCAGATGCGGATCGGGGTAGCGCCCGCCGAACCAGTAGAAAGCGCCGTTGGAAATCAGGAACGAGCCGGCAGCGCTCGCGAGCGCAACGCCCGCCCGCGCCGCCATGCCGGTCGCGTCCGTCCCGAAGCGCCGGGCCGCCCACCGGCCGCCGTACCAGAGCACGGCGTAAGCCGGCAGCAGGAACGAATAGGTCACGGTGACGCAGAAATCGCTCACCCCGGCATAGGTGATCGAGGCCCAGTCCACCACGCCGGCGAGCGTGACCAGCCCGAAAAACGGCAGGTGCGAGCGCATGCCGCCGGCCTGGCCCTGCAGGGACAGGCCGGCGAGGAAGAACACCGCCATCGACGCATCCGGCAGGTGCAGCGCGTTGCCGAAGTGGTGCACGCGCGTGGCGATCATCAGCGCGGCCAGCGCAGCGAAAACGACGGCCTGCCTGCGCGACGAAGCAGAAAACGCCTGGGCGGACGATGGCGGCATTTGAGTCATCCCTTCGGGTTACCGGGCCGGACGATAGCGCACGGTGAACAGGTAGTGGCGGCCGGGTTGGTTGTAGAACCGGGCGGTTTCGTACGCGCGGTCGAACACGTTACCGGCCGTGACCTGCACGCTCCAGGCCGGATTGATGACGTAGCCCAGGCGCAGATCGACCAGGCCGTACCCGCCAAGGCGATTGCGATTCGCGACGTCGTCGTAGCGCTCGCCCGCGCCGCTCACGCTCAGGCCCGCCGTGAAATCACCGAACGCGCGATCGAGGTCGAGACGCCCGGTCACGCGCGCGCGGCGCGGCAGCAGCCTGCCGGCGTTGCGCCCGACTTCGTTGCGCGGGTCAACCCACGTCGCATTGGCGCGCACGAGCCAGCCGGAGACGTCGACGTCGAATGTCGCCTCGGCACCACGGATGCGTGCTTCTTCGATGTTGTTGGGCTGGCCAAAGGGATGATCGTCATCGGTCAGGGTCGCGTCGTAGGCGATCAAATCGTCAACGCGGGTTTCAAACGCACTCAGCCCCCAGTTCATGCTGTCGTGGTGGCCACGCAGGCCCAGCTCCACGCTGCGCGATGCTTCAGGCGCCAACCGAGGATTGCCGTAGTTCGGGAAGTACAGTTCGTTGAACGTAGGCGCCTTGAACGCGGTGCCTGCGCTCGCAGTCAAACGCAGGCTGTCGGTAAGCTCCCAGCCCCACAACGCGCTGCCGGTGGTGTGTCCGCCGAACTGCGTATCGTCGTCATGACGGGCATTGAGCTGCAGCGCATGCGCCCCGAACTCCTGCTGCCACTGCGCAAATGCGCCGCGCGTAATGCGCTGGGTCACATCGTAGGGCTCCTGCTCCGGTCCCGTGGCCACCTCGTCGCTGCGCCAGTCAGCGCCCAGCGTCAGCAGACCCGGCTCGATGCCGATATCGGCCTGCACCGAACCCAGCTCACGCACGGTATCGAACGTGGTCGAGAAATCGCCGAAGTTGTCGCTGAGATCGGCGGTGCGACCGAGCTGGAATGTGAGCGCGAAGGCGGCAGAAGGCGAGAAGCGCGCGCGGCCGCCGACGACCCGCTGTTCGCCCTTCGTGAGGTTGTTGAACGACCCGTCGTACTCGTTGCGCGTGTTGGCCTGCAGCGCATGGGCCTCGAGCGTCCAGGCCTCCGCGACGCGGGTGCCGACGCGCAGCGACAGCGAATCGTTGTAGTAGCCGTCGAGGTCAGCGGAGAGATCCGTGCGCATCGCATTGATGCCCTCGGTGCCGACGTGTGCGGCCTGCAGCGAGTACCAGCCCGCATCGCTGCGCCCGGCAATGCCGGCGCTCGCGTGCAGGGTGTCGAAACTGCCCACGCTGACGCTCGCGTTCGGCGCGAAGCCGGTTTGCGGGCGCCGCGTAAAGATCTGGATCACACCGCCAATCGCATCCGCCCCGTACAGGCTCGAGAACGGCCCGCGCACGATCTCGATGCGCTCGATCTGATCGACAGGGATGTCCTGCAGCGAGGCGCCGCCGGTCGTCGCCGAGCCCAGCCGCAGGCCGTCGATGAGCACCAGCGTGTGGTCGGACTCGGTGCCCCGCAGGAACAGCGAAGTCGCCTTGCCCGGGCCGCCATTGTTCGCGATCGAAATGCCCGGCAGGCCGCGCAGCAGGTCGGGCAGCGACAGCGGCTGCAGGCGCTCGATCTGCTCGCGGTCGATCACGGTGACCGACGCGAGGGTCTGGTCCTGAGTCCGCGCCGTGCGCGTGGCGGTGACGACGACTTCGTCGAGGTCGGTCGCATCCGGGGCCGCATGGGCCGGAGCGATCAATGCGGAAAGCGCGACGGCGAGCGCCGACGGCACGGCGGCGGCCCGGAACGGGACCGGGAGACGGGACTGCATTGCGATGCTCCTTGGCCGTGCCCTTCCGCACGGCGTCGTTGAAGGTCGACGACGGCACGGCCGGGCGTGGCGGCATGCAATGACTGCACGAACCCCCACGACCTCGCCCTCCGCGAGTCGATGCGAACCTGTGGCCGGTCTCCGGGCTCGCGAGCGAAGGCACATGACCTTCAACACCGGCGCCTTCCCGTGCGGATGCACAGTGGCTTCGTGCAGGTGCTTTGCTCGCCTACCGTTGCGGGGGCAGCTCCGGAATGGCCGCCTGCAGGCAGGCGACGCACCGGATTCCCGTTTCAACCGCCGGCCTCAGCCGGCAGTCACCTCAGGCGGCGCGCATGTTAGCAGCACGGCCCGGGCCCCGGCCGCCCGGCGTCATGAGCATGCGTCATCTGGATGAGGCCGCGGATGCGGTTGCGGCGGCGTAACGCGGCCTCGGCAACCGGGCCGCCATGCTTACCTCTTGCACCGCGGTCCGCGAGGGCCCGCGACGGGCAGCAGGCACGGGAGCGCGCAATGGCCACACATTTCGTTTTTCTCACGGGTGCGGGCATGTCCGCCGAGAGCGGCGTGCCCACGTTCCGCGACGGCCTGACCGGCCTGTGGGGGCGCTTCGACGCCGAGACCCTCGCCACCCCGCAGGCCTTCCGCCGTGATCCCGCGCTGGTCTGGGGCTGGTACCGGTGGCGCGCCTGGCAGCTGCTGCAGGTGCAACCGAACGCGGGCCATCGGGGCATCGCCGAACTCGCGCGGCGCGGCCATCGCGTCGATGTGGTCACCCAGAACGTGGACGACCTGCACGAGCGCGCGGGCAGCACGGAGGTGAGGCACCTGCACGGCGAGTTGCTGCGCTCGCGCTGCATCGATTGCAGCGCACGCGCCGAGCCGGATCCGATCACCCTGGCGCTCGATCCGCCCGAAGGCGGCGCTCATGAGACCCCGCCGGCCTGCACGGTCTGCGGCGGCGCGTTCCGGCCGGATGTGGTGTGGTTTGGCGAAGCGCTGCCGGAAGCCGAATGGGAGGCCGGCCTGGGCGCAATCGCCGCCTGCGACCGCGTCGTGGTCGTCGGCACGTCGGGCATGGTGCAGCCGGCTGCTTCGCTGCCGCTGGTCGCCCGCGAGATGGGCAAGCCCGTGCTCGAGATCAACCCACAGCGCAGCGGCGTCACGCCGCTCGTCGATGAGCACTGGGCGATGCCCGCGAGCACGGGGCTGCAGCGTCTGCTGGACTCGATTGACTGAGTCCACGCGGGCGCCCCGGTTCCGGCCCCATCCCGCCGCCGACGGCCGGTGTAAGCCGGCCCGCTCCGCCTGGATCAAGGCGCTGCCACACGCGCCCAACCCACCGCAAACAACGAGGGGCGCGACGCGCATGAAATGACGCGTTCGCCCTGCGGGTTCAACGCCGCACGCCAGCTTCCACCGGTGTGCATCAAGGCCGTCAGCCCGCGTGGAACGCGAGCTGGCCGTCCTCAGCCTCGACCCGCACGGTTTCGCCACTCGTGAACGCGCCGGCGAGGATGCGCTGCGCGAGCGGGTTCTCCAGCTGCTGCTGGATGGCTCGCTTGAGCGGGCGCGCGCCGTACACGGGACCAAAGCCGACGTTGGCGAGCAGCGTAAGCGCCTCGTCCGTCAACTCGAGCTTGAGCCCACGCTCGGCAAGGCGCTTATCGAGCCCACGCAGCTGGATCTTCGCAATTTCGCGAATCTCCGCCTTGTCCAGCGGATGGAAGACAACGATGTCGTCGAGCCGGTTGATGAACTCCGGCCGGAAGTGCGCCTGCACCACGCCCATCACCGCGGCCTTCATCTGCGTATAGGCCTGTGGAGAGTCATCGCCGCCCATCTCTTGGATCATCTGGCTGCCGAGGTTGCTCGTCATCACGATGACTGTGTTGCGGAAATCCACCGTACGGCCCTGGCCGTCGGTGAGGCGGCCGTCGTCGAGCACCTGCAGCAGGATGTTGAACACGTCGGGATGCGCTTTTTCGACCTCGTCGAGCAGGATCACGCTGTACGGGCGGCGACGCACGGCCTCGGTGAGATACCCGCCTTCCTCGTAGCCCACATAGCCCGGAGGCGCGCCGACGAGGCGGCTCACGGCATGCTTTTCCATGAACTCGCTCATGTCGATGCGCACCATCGCATCGCTCGAGTCGAACAGGAACTCCGCAAGCGCCTTGCACAGCTCGGTCTTGCCGACGCCGGTCGGGCCGAGAAACAGGAACGAGCCGCTCGGACGGTTCGGATCACTCAGACCTGCGCGCGAGCGACGCACCGCATCAGACACGACGTTGATCGCCTCATCCTGACCGACGACGCGCGCGTGCAGCTGATCTTCCATCTTGAGCAACTTCTCGCGCTCGCCTTCGAGCATCTTGTTGACCGGAATGCCGGTCCAGCGCGAGACGACCTCTGCGATCTCTTCGGCGGTCACCTTGTCCTGCAGCAGCGTGAAGCCCTTCGTCTCGGCTTCCTGCGCCGCAGCGAGCTGCTTTTCGAGCTCGGGGATGCGGCCGTACTGGATCTCGCTCATGCGCGCGTAATCCTGCTGGCGCTGCGCGGCTTCCAATTCGATGCGCGCGGCCTCGAGCTGCTCCTTGAGCTTGGTCGTGCCCTGCACGCTCGCCTTCTCGGCCTTCCAGACTTCGTCGAGATCGTTGAACTCGCGCTCGAGCGTGCCGATCTCGTTCTGCAGGTCGGCCAGCCGCTGCTTCGATGCCTCGTCCTTCTCCTTCTTGAGCGCCTCGCGCTGGATCTTGAGCTGGATGAGGCGACGCTCCTTGCGGTCTAGCTCTTCGGGCTTGGAGTCGATCTCCATGCGGATGCGGCTCGCCGCCTCGTCCATGAGGTCGATCGCCTTGTCGGGCAACTGGCGGTCGGCGATGTAGCGGTTGCTGAGTGTGGCCGCCGCGACGATCGCGGGGTCGGTGATCTCGACGCCGTGGTGCACTGCGTAGCGTTCTTTCAGGCCGCGCAGGATCGCGATCGTGTCTTCCACGCTCGGCTCGCCGACGAACACCTTCTGGAAGCGGCGCTCGAGCGCGGCGTCCTTCTCGACGTACTTGCGGTACTCGTCGAGCGTGGTCGCGCCGATGCAATGCAGCTCGCCGCGCGCGAGCGCAGGCTTGAGCATGTTGCCGGCATCCATCGCACCCTCGGCTTTGCCGGCGCCGACCATCGTGTGCAGCTCGTCGATGAACAGGATCACCTGGCCTTCGTTCTTCGCGAGGTCGTTGAGCACGCCCTTGAGGCGCTCCTCGAACTCGCCACGGAACTTCGCGCCCGCGATCAGCGCGCCCATGTCGAGCGAGAGCACGCGCTTGCCGCGGATGCCTTCGGGCACCTCGCCGTTGACGATGCGCTGCGCAAGGCCTTCGGCGATCGCGGTCTTGCCAACACCGGGCTCGCCGATCAGCACCGGGTTGTTCTTCGTGCGGCGCTGGAGCACCTGAATCGTGCGGCGGATTTCCTCGTCGCGGCCGACGACGGGATCGAGCTTGCCGCTCTCGGCACGTGCGGTCAGATCGATCGTGTATTTCTCGAGCGCCTGACGCTGGTCCTCGGCGTTCTCGTCCTGCACTTTTTCGCCGCCGCGCACCTTGTCGATCGCGGCTTCGAGCTTCGGCTTGGACGCGCCTGCGGCCTTGAGCGCGCGGCCGGTGTCGCCGTCGTCGTCGAGCGCAGCGAGCACGAACAGCTCGCTGGCAATGAACGCATCGCCACGCTGCTGCGCGAGCTTGTCGGCCACGTTGAGCAAGCGCACGAAGCCGTTGCCGGCCGACACGTTGCCGGCCTGGCCCGAGACCTTCGGCAGCTTTTCCAGCGCCTCGCCAAGCCGCTCGCGCAGCAGCGGCACGTTGACGCCCGCCTGTGCAAGCAGCGGCCGCGTGCTGCCGCCTTGCTGGTCGATCAGCGCGACGAGCACGTGCACAGGCTCGATGAGGTTGTGATCGCGGCCGACCGCAAGCGACTGCGCATCGCTGAGCGCTTGCTGGAATCGCGAGGTGAGCTTGTCCATTCGCATGTGGGTCTCTCGGAAGCGAGGCGGGCCGCTGCCCGCGATGGCGCCGACATGCGGTTGACACGCGTCGATTTAAAGGCTGCGACGTGCACGCGGATGTCATTGCCGCGGTTCGACAGTCGTCGCGATGCTGGGCGACCGCGACGCGTCCACCTCGTCCTTACATTCTCGCGTTCAGAATTGTGTGCATGATGCAAACCGACTTACCGCTACCGCCCGCGCCGGCTCGCGATTGGGCGTTGTTCCTCGACGTCGACGGCAGCCTGCTCGACTTCGCGCCGCGCCCCGATGACGTGCACGTGCCCGACGACCTCGTCGATGCGCTTGCCCGTCTGCGCGATGCGCTCGACGGCGCGCTCGCGCTCGTGAGCGGACGTCCGCTGGCGCAGCTCGACGCGCTGTTCTCACCGTTGCACCTGCCCGGTGCGGGCCTGCACGGTCTCGAGTTGCGCGATCGCCCGGGCGCCACGCCCGACCTCCACGACGCGCCGGAGGCGCTCGACGGCATCGCCGAGCGCGCGCAGGAGATTGCCTCGCGGCACCCGGGCGCACTCGTCGAGAACAAGGGTTCAACGCTCGCGTTCCACTGGCGCGCCTCGGGCGCTGCGGCGGCGGCACCCGAGTTCGAAGCGCTGGCGCACGAGGCCCTCGACTCGCTGCCGCACTACCACCTGCAGCCGGGCAATCATGTGCTCGAGCTGCGGCCGGACGGCTACGACAAGGGCGGCGCGATCCGCCATCTGCTCGAGACCGACACGTTCCGCGGCCGCACGCCGGTGTTCATCGGCGACGACCTCACCGACGAGCATGGCTTCGAGGCGGTGAACGAACTCGGCGGTGTCTCGGTGCTGGTCGGCACGCGCACCCCCACTGCTGCACGCACCCGCATCGACAGCCCCACGCGCCTGCGTGCCTGGCTGCTCGAGGCGGCCGAGCGCTTCAACCACAACTCATCATCGTCTTCGGAGGCCGCCGCATGAGACCTTCCAGCCTCGACCTTGGCGTCATCGGCAACGGCACCGTCGCCGCACTCGTCGATCCGGAAGGCCGCTTCGTGTTCGGCTGCGTGCCGGCGTTCGACGGCGACCCGACGTTCTGCTCACTGCTCTCGCCGCGCCACCACCAGGGCGGCGACTGGGCGATCGAGCTCATCGACGGCGTCGACTGCGAGCAGCACTACCTCGCGAACACCGCGGTATTGCGCACGGTGCTGCGCGACGCGCACGGCGGTGCGATCGAGATCGTCGACTTCGCGCCGCGCTGGTACCAGTTCGACCGGTTCTTCCGTCCGGTGATGTTCGTGCGCCGCGTGCGCGTGCTCGCCGGCCAGCCGCGCATCCGCGTGGTGCTGCGCCCGCTCGGCGATTACGGCGCGTCCGAGCCGGACGTGACCTGGGGCAGCAACCACGTGCGCTACGTGCTGCCCGACATTACGCTGCGGCTCACCACAGATGCCCCGGTTCGCATGATCCGCGAGGGCGTGCCGTTCGTCGTGCGCGAGGACGTGCACCTGGTGCTTGGGCCGGACGAGTCGATGACCGAATCGGTGGGCGCCTTCGCGCGCCGCGCCGAGGAATTGACGATCACGTACTGGCGCAACTGGGTGCGCACGCTGTCGATCCCGCTGGAGTGGCAGGACGCGGTGATCCGCAGTGCGATCACGCTCAAGCTCTGCCAGTACGACGAGACCGGCGCAATCATCGCCGCAATGACGACCTCGATCCCCGAAGCGCCGCACACGGTGCGCAATTGGGATTACCGCTACTGCTGGCTGCGCGACGCCGCGTTCGTCGTGCGCGCGCTCAACCGCCTCGGCGCGACGCGCACGATGGAGGAGTACCTGCGCTACGTGTCCAATCTCACCACGCCGGACGGGCTGCTGCAGCCGCTGTACGGCATCGGCTTCGAACGCGAGCTCGCCGAGGACGAGGTCGAATCGCTGGCTGGCTACCGCGGCATGGGCCCGGTGCGCCGCGGCAACCTCGCGTGGCTGCAGCACCAGCACGACGTGTACGGCAGCGTGGTGCTCGCATCGACGCAGCTGTTCTTCGACCTGCGCCTCAACCAGCCGGACCTGCTGTCGCTGTTCGCGCGGCTCGAGCCCGTCGGTGAGCGTGCGTTCGAGCTGTACGACCGCCCCGACGCGGGCCTCTGGGAGTTCCGCGGCCGCGCCGAGACGCACACCTACTCGGCCGTCATGTGCTGGGCCGCGTGCGACCGCCTCGCGAAGATCGCCGTGCACCTGGGGCTGGGCGACCGCGCGCAGTACTGGCGCGAGCGCGCGGACGCGATGCACGAGCGAATCTGTGCGGAGGGCTTCGACACCGAGCGCGGGCACTTCGTCGATGCGTTCGGCGGCCATCGCCTCGACGCGTCGTTGCTGCTGCTCGCCGACACGGGCTTCGTCGAACCGCACGACCCGCGCTACGTCGCGACCGTCGACGCGATCGGCCGCGACCTGCGCCGCGGCGACGCGCTGTTCCGCTACGTGGCGCCCGACGACTTCGGCGTGCCGGAGACGAGCTTCACGATCTGCACGTTCTGGTACATCGATGCGCTCGCCTCGATCGGCCGCTGCGACGAAGCCCGCGAGTTGTTCGAACGCGTGCTCGCCAAGCGCAATCCGCTCGGGCTGCTCAGCGAGGACCTCGCGTTCGAGGACAACGAGCACTGGGGCAATTTCCCGCAGACGTACTCGCACGTGGGCCTCATCACTGCAGCGATGCGGCTGAGCCGCCCCTGGCAGGACGCCACCTGAGGTGGAGGCCTGCATGCGGCGCTCCGACCGACCTGCGCCCACGCATGCGGCGTTGCGGCGCACGCGATGCGCGACACGCCTCGCCATGCGGGTTGATGCGCTTTCCGTTCCACGACTCGGGGTGACCGCGCCATGAGCCGACTCGTCATTGTGTCCAACCGTGTTGCCGTCCCGGACGAGTCCCGCCCGGGCGGCTTGGCCGTCGCCCTGCAGGCTGCGCTCGAAGAGACGGGCGGGCTGTGGTTCGGCTGGAGCGGCCGCATCGATCCGGAAGAGTCTGGACGGGTGCGCACGCAGACCGCGCGCGGCATCGAGTACGTGACGCTCGACCTGTCCGAACAGGACCACGCGCATTACTACAACGGCTTTGCGAACCGCACGCTGTGGCCGCTGCTGCACTTCCGCGTCGATCTCGTCGATTACAGCCGCGAGACGTACGCAGGCTACCTGCGCGTGAACCAGCTGTTCGCCGACACGCTCGCGCCGCTGCTGCGCGAAGACGACATCGTCTGGATCCACGACTACCACCTGATCCCGCTCGGCCTGCTGCTGCGCGAGCGCGGCATCAAGTGCAAGCTCGGCTTCTTCCTGCACGTGCCGATGCCCTCGTCGGACCTGCTCGCCGCGCTGCCCAACCACGCGCGCCTGTTCGAAGGCCTCTCGTCATACGACCTGGTCGGCTTCCAGACCGAGCGCGACCTCGAGCGTTTCCAAGACTACGTGCGCCTGTACGGCCGCGGGCGCGTGCTCGCGTACGGCGTGCTGGAGACCGAGCACAGCCGTCGCCTGCGCGCCGGCGCGTTCCCGATCAGCATCGACACCGCGCGCATCGCAAAACTCGCGGCCGATGCGGTCGGCAAGGCGAGCGTGCGACGGCTCAGCGACAGTCTCTCGGGGCGGCAGCTTGCGATCGGCGTCGACCGGCTCGACTATTCCAAGGGCATCCCCGAGCGCTTCCGGGCGTACGGCGACTATCTGGAACGGCACCGCGATCAACGCGGGCGCCTCACCTACCTGCAGATCGCGCCGGTATCGCGCGGCGAGGTCGTCGAGTACCAGACGCTGCGCCACGAGCTCGAGCGGCTCACCGGCCACATCAACGGGACGTACGCGGACGCGGACTGGACGCCGATGCGTTACGTGAATCGCAATTACCCACACGCATCGCTGTCGGGCTTTTTCCGGCTCGCGCGCGTCGGCTTAGTGACGCCGTTGCGCGACGGCATGAACCTGGTCGCGAAGGAGTTCGTTGCGGCGCAGGACCCTCACAATCCGGGCGTGCTGCTGCTGTCGGCGTTCGCGGGCGCAGCGCGCGAGCTCGACGGTGCGCTCATCGTGAACCCCTACGACACGCAGGGCGTGTCGGACGCGCTCGCGACCGCGGTCGACATGCCGCTCGCCGAACGACAGGCGCGCTGGAATTCGATGATGCAGCGGCTGCAGTCGCACGACATCACCGCATGGCGCCGCACGTTCCTGAACGCGCTGCGCGACTCGGACCTGGACTCGGTCGATAGCGACGGCAGCGGTGGCGAGCGGCGGCGCCAGTCCGCCGGGGAAGTGGGCGTCAGCGCCCTGCCGAAGCGGCCCTTGCAGCGCGCGGACGATCCGCGCCCCGCGGCTCATTGAGCCTCAGGCCGGGTCGATCCAGACCAGCGATGCGATGCGGCCGCTCCGGCGGTCGCGCCGGTGTGAGAAAAACGCGTCCGGCTCGCCGATCGTGCAGCGGTCGCCGCCGCTGATCGCGTCGGCAGGCAATCCCACGGACATCAAACGACGCCGCGCGAGCGCGTAGAGGTCGACGCGCCAGTGTCCGGGCCGCGTGCTCGTAAACGCACTGGCCGCGCCCCAGTCGGGTGCAACGAATGCGTCGAACACGTCCACGCCAACCTCGTACTGCGCCGGCCCCGCCGCCGGGCCGAGCCACGCGAGCAGCTCATGCGCCGGTGTCGACATCGCCGCGACCGTGGCCTCGATCACCCCGTCGGCGAGCCCACGCCAGCCCGCGTGCGCGGCGCCGACTTCCCGCCCGTCCCGCGCGCACAACAGCACCGGCAGGCAGTCGGCGGTGAGGATCGCAAGCACGGCGCCGGGCACGGCGGTAACGGCTGCATCGGCCTGCGGCTCGTCCGCCGCCGCACACGGGGCGGTCAACGTTGCACCGACGCGGTGCACGCCGCATCCGTGCACCTGCCTCAGCCAGTGCGGGACCGAGGGCAGCCGCGCCCGCTCGACGAGCTCGCACCGGTTCGCTTCGACCGCCGCCGGGACGTCGCCGTCAGCGGCATAACGGTTGCCGAGGTTGAACGTGTCGAACGGCGGCTGCGAGCGGCCCGCGCCGTGGCGCAGTGTCGTAAACGCCTGCACCGATCGCGGCGCGGACCACTGCGCACGCAGCCAGGGCTCGGTCATGCGCGACCGTCCGCCACTGCCGCGCGGTGATCCGCGCGCAACGCGCCCACCAGCGACTGCATGTCGGCCGGCACGGGCGCGGTGCAGCGCACCGGTTCGCCGCTGACCGGGTGCACGAACTCGAGCGTCTCCGCGTGCAGCGCCTGGCGACGGAAGCCCCGCAACGCATCGACGAGTTCGGCGGTCGCCCCGCGCGGCAGCTTCAGCGGTCCGCCGTAGAGCGGATCGCCAACGATCGGATGCTTGAGGTGCTGCATGTGCACGCGGATCTGGTGCGTCCGCCCGGTTTCGAGCCGGCATTCGAGCAGCGTATGGGCGCGGAAGCGCTCGCGCAGGCGGTAGTGCGTCACCGCGTCGCGGCCGTCGTCGCGCACGGCCATGCGGATGCGATCGCGCGGGTGGCGGTCGATCGGCGCATTCGCGGTGCCGCCGGACACCAGCGCGCCGACGACGACCGCCAGGTACTGGCGATGCACCTGTCGCGCCGAGAGCTGCTCCACGAGCGCGGTGTGCGCCGTCAGCGTGCGGGCGACGACCATGACGCCCGACGTCTCCTTGTCGAGCCGATGCACGATGCCGGCGCGCGGCAGCATTTCCAGCGACGGATCGCGGTGCAGCAGCGCATTGACCAGCGTGCCGACGGGGTTGCCCGCGCCCGGATGCACGACGAGGCCTGCCGGCTTGTCGATCACGATGACGTGCTCGTCCTCGTAGAGCACGTCGAGCGCGATGTCCTCGGGCGCCGAATGCGTCTGCACCTCGAGCACCACGTTGACGGTCACGAGCTCGCCGCCGCGCACGGGGTCGCGAGGGCGCACCTCGCGCCCGTCGATGCGCACGTGGCCGGACTTGATCCACGCTGTCAGGCGCGAACGCGAATAATCGGGAAACAGTTCGGCCACGACCGCATCCAGGCGTCGGCCTGCGCTGGAATCGGGAACCACGGCTTGCAGCGGCGCATCGGTCATCGGGACAAGGGCGATTCAGGGCGCTGCCCCGGGGACTGCTATTATCGACGGTCATTGCCTCCGGTGTCCGTCGAGCCATGTCCGATCGTTCCAATACGCGTCCGGCCCGCGCCGGCGCCGTCCTCCGCGCGGGCGCCGCGCTGTCGCTGCTGGTCGCCCTCGGCGGCTGCGCGCAGTTCGGCAAGATGTTCAAGGACGAGGACGCCGACGAAGGCCAGCCGGTCGAGGCGATCTACGAGCGGGCGCATCGTTCGCTCGAAAACGGCAACTGGTCCGGCGCCGAGCAGAGCTACAAGCGGCTCGTCGCGCAGTACCCGTACGGGTCGTACACCGAGCAGGCGCTCATCGAGACCGCCTACGCGCAGTACAAGGCCGGCAAGCACGACGAGGCGATCAGCAGCATCGACCGCTTCATCCGCACCTATCCGACCCACAAGAACATCGCGTACCTGTACTACCTGCGCGGGCTGACGAATTCCAGCCGCGACGCGGTGTTCCTGCAGAAGGTGTGGCGCCTCGACGCCAGCCGCCGCGACCTCGCCACGCCGATGCAGGCGCACAACGATTTCCAGATCGTCGTCGACCGCTATCCGAACAGCCGCTACGCCGCCGATGCGCGCGAGCGCATGGGCCAGTTGCGCGACATGTTCGCGCGGCACGAACTCGAGACGGCGCTGTACTACCTGCGCCGGGACGCCTACGTGGCGGCCGCCGAGCGCGCGCGCTACCTGCTCGACACCTACCCGCAGAGCAGCCACCAGGCCGATGCGATCGCCACGCTTGCCGCGGCGTACACCGGGCTCGGCAACGAGGCGCTCGCGACGAGCGCCCGCAACCAGCTGCAGCAGGCCGCGCCGAACCACCCGTACCTCGCGGGCAACTGGCCGGACTACCCGAACAACCTGCGCAAGCTCAACCCGTTCGCGGGCGAGAAGTCGGCGCTCGACAACGACTGAGCAACGCACTGACGTGATCCGACGACGCCGCCTCCGGGCGGCGTTTTCGTTTGCGCGCCGGCAAACGCGGCCCGGAACGCCGAGCGCGGAGCCATCTGCACGCACGCCTGCATCGACCGCATCACAGCATTCCATCACCGGTCGATCCGCACCGGCACGCCGGATCTACGCTGTCGATCCCGACAAGGAGTCCGCGATGACACTCGAAGTGCTGCGCTATTCCGCATTCACCGACACGCCCGACGGCGGCAACCCTGCCGGTGTCGTGCCCGATGCGGGCGACCTCGACGAGGCGGGAATGCTCGCGATCGCCGCCCGTCTCGGTTATTCGGAAACGGTCTTCCTGCGCGCGCGCGGCGGCGGCGGCGAATACGACGCTCGCTACTTCAGTCCGCAGGCCGAGGTGCCGTTCTGCGGCCATGCGACGATCGCCGCGGCCGTCGCGCTGGCTGATCGCGGCGTCGCCGGGACGCTGCGCTTCCACACGCGCGCCGGTGAGGTGCAGGTCGAAACGAGCGCCGTCAACAGCCGCGCCACCGCGACGCTGACGAGCGTGCAACCGCATCTCGAGCCTGCAACCGACGCCCTGGTCGACGCCGCACTGGCCGCGCTGCACTGGTCGCGCGAGGATCTCGACCCGGCGCTGCCGCCGCGCATCGGCTACGGCGGTGCGCGCCATCTAGTGCTCGCGGTGCGGACGCGCGAGCGTCTGGCCCGGCTCGACTACGACTTCGAGGCCGCGCGCCGGCTATCCGCCGAACACGACCTCACGACGTTCGCCCTGCTGTGGCGCGAGTCGTCGCACGTGTTCCATGCACGCAATCCATTTCCGATCGGTGGCGTCATCGAGGATCCGGCGACCGGCGCAGCGGCCGCCGCGCTCGGCGCCTACCTGCGCGAGATCGGCGCCGTGTCGCCGCCCGCGCGCGTCACCGCGCACCAGGGCGTCGACATGGGCCGACCCAGCCTGCTGCACGTCGACATCGGCGAGAGCGGCGGCATCCGGGTCAGCGGAAGCGCAGTGCCGATCGCGTAGCGCTGGGGATCAGCACTGCCCGGCGCCTGGACCGACGGGCTCAGACGCGATAGCCGCTCGTGATCGGATAACGCCGCTCGCGGCCGAACGCGCGTCGCGACACCTTTGGCCCCGGCGCCGCCTGGTGGCGCTTCCACTCGCTGATGCGCACGAGCCGCGCCACGCGCTCGACCGTCGCGCGGTCGAAGCCGGCCGCGATGATGTCCTCGGCCGACTGCTCCTGGTCGATGTGGCGATGCAGGATCGCGTCGAGCACGTCGTACGGCGGCAGCGAGTCCTGGTCCTTCTGGTTCTCGCGCAGCTCGGCCGACGGCGCCCGGTCGATCACGCCGGCCGGCACCACCGGGTCGCCGACCGTGTTGCGCCAGCGCGCGAGCGCGTACACCTCGGTCTTGTACAGATCCTTGAGCGGCGCGTAGCCGCCGCACATGTCGCCGTAGATCGTCGCGTAGCCGACCGCGTACTCGCTCTTGTTGCCCGTCGTGAGCAGCAGGCCGCCGAACTTGTTGGTCAGCGCCATCATCAGCGCGCCGCGCGTGCGCGACTGCAGGTTCTCTTCGGCGACGTCGGGTTCGCGGCCTTCGAAGGTGTCGGCGAGCGTGTCGAGAAAGCCTTCGAACGCGCGCTCGATCGGCAGCGTCAGCAGCCGCACGCCCTGCCGCTCGCACTGCTCGGCGGCCAGGTCGTTCGACAGGTCGGCCGTGTAGCGCGAAGGCATGCGCACGGCGGTGACGTTCTCTGCGCCGAGCGCATCGACCGCAATCGCGAGCACGAGCGCCGAGTCGATGCCGCCCGACAGGCCGAGCCAGACCTTGTCGAAGCCGTTCTTGCGGCAGTAATCGCGCGTGCCGCGCACGACGGCGCGCCAGGCGAGCCCGTCGCGGCTTTCGTCGCCATCCTCGACCCACTGCAGCGGCGCGAAGCGGCGTGAGGCCGGGTCGAACTCGACGATCAGCCACTGCTCGGTGAACGCGGCCGCGGCCGGATGCACCGTGCCGTCGCCGTCGGCAACGAGCGAGGCGCCGTCGAACACGACCGCGTCCTGCCCGCCGACGGTGTTGACGTACGCGATCGCCGCGCCGGTGCTGCGCGTGGCGTTCGCGAGCACGGCATCGCGCCGCGCGTGCTTGTCGTGCTCGAACGGCGAGGCGTTGATGACCGCGACGAGTTCCGCGCCCGCGCGCACCGTCGACGCCATCGGCTCGGGAAACCACAGGTCCTCGCAGACCAGCACGCCGACGCGCACGCCGCCGACATCGATGACGCAGTCCTCGCGGTCCGGGTCGACCTCGAAGTAGCGACGCTCGTCGAACACCGCGTAGTTCGGCAGCTCGCGCTTGCGGTACGTGTGCGCGATCGCGCCGTTGCGCAGCACGCTTGCGGCGTTGTAGACAATGCTGCCCGCGCTCTCGGGCCAGCCGACGATCGCCACGATGCCGGTCGCCTCGGCCGCGATGCGCCGCATCGCCGCGTCGCAGTCGGCGAGGAACGACGGGCGCAGCAGCAGGTCTTCGGGCGGGTAGCCGCTGAGGGCCAGTTCGGGGAACAGCACGAGGTCGGCCGCGTACTCGTCGCGCGCCTCGCGGATCAGCGCGGCGATGCGTTCGGCATTGTCGGCCACGGCGCCGACCGGGAAATCGAACTGCGCGAGGGCGATGCGGAGCGGTTGCGTCATGCCGGAATCCTGCGCCGGCCGACGGGCCGGCGAATGCAGGTGATTCTAGCGGCGCGCGGTGAGCAGTCCGGTAATTCGCGACGCAATGCGACTCGAGCGCAGCCGCGGCGCGGGCACTGCAGACCGACACGCGTCGGCGTCAGGCGCCAAACGAAGAAGGCCGCCTTGCGGCGGCCTTCAACGAATCAGTGCGGCGTGTTGATCAGCCCGCGAGGCGCTTCGCGATCGCGGCGCCGAGGTCGCCCGGCGACTTCACCGTGGTGACGCCGGCCGCTTCCATCGCCGCGAACTTGCCTTCGGCCGTGCCCGAGCCGCCCGAGGCGATCGCGCCCGCGTGGCCCATGCGCTTGCCCTTCGGCGCCGACGCACCTGCGATGAAGCCGACGACCGGCTTGGTCACGTATTCGCGGATGAACTCGGCCGCTTCTTCCTCGGCGCTGCCGCCGATCTCGCCGACCATGATGATGCCTTCGGTCTGCGGATCGTCCTGGAACCAGCGCAGCGCGTCGATGAAGTTCGTGCCGTTGATCGGATCGCCGCCGATGCCGATGCAGGTCGACTGGCCGAGGCCGACGTCGGTGGTCTGCTTGACCGCTTCATACGTCAGCGTGCCCGAACGCGACACGATGCCGATCTTGCCAGGCTGGTGGATGTGCCCCGGCATGATGCCGATCTTGCACTCGCCCGGCGTGATCACGCCCGGGCAGTTCGGACCGACGAGCACGACGCCCGGGTAGCCGGCCAGCACGTTCTTGACGCGCAGCATGTCGAGCACCGGGATGCCTTCGGTGATGCAGACGATGACCTTGATGCCGGCATCGGCCGCTTCGAGGATCGCGTCGGCCGCGAACGGCGGCGGCACGTAGATGACGGACGCGTTGGCGCCGGTTTTGCTCACCGCGTCGACTACGGTGTTGAACACCGGCAGGCCGAGGTGCTGCGTGCCGCCCTTGCCGGGCGTGACGCCGCCGACGACCTGGGTGCCGTACTCGAGCATCTGCTCGGCGTGGAAGGTGCCCTGCGAGCCGGTGAAGCCCTGCACGATCACCTTCGTGTCTTTGTTAATCAGAACGGACATGGATGGTGCTCCTTACTGGCCGGCGACGGCCGCGACGGCCTTCTTCGCGCCGTCGTTGATGTCGTCGGCCGGCGTGATCGCCAGGCCGGAGTTCTTGAGCAGTTCCTTGCCGGCTTCGACGTTCGTGCCCTCGAGGCGCACGATCACCGGCACCTTGACGTCGACTTCCTTGACCGCCGCGATGATGCCCTCGGCGATCATGTCGCAGCGGACGATGCCGCCGAAGATGTTCACGAAGATCGCCTTCACCTTGTCCGACGACAGGATCAGCTTGAACGCCTCGGTCACGCGCTCCTTGGTGGCGCCGCCGCCGACGTCGAGGAAGTTCGCAGGCTCACCGCCCTCGAGCTTGATGACGTCCATCGTTGCCATCGCGAGGCCGGCGCCATTGACCATGCAGCCGATGTTGCCGTCCATCGTGACGTAGTTGAGGTCGTGCTGGCTGGCCAACACCTCGGTCTCGTCTTCCTGGCGCACATCGCGCATCGCGGTCAGTTCCGGATGACGGAACGAGGCGTTGTCGTCGGAATCGATCTTGCCGTCGAGCACGGCGAGCTCGCCGTTGGTGAGGATCGCGAGCGGGTTGAGCTCGACGAGCGCAAGGTCCTTCTCGACGAACAGCCGGTACAGGCCGGTCATGATCTTGGTCAGCTGGCCGACCTGCTTCGCGGTCAGGCCAAGCGCGAAGCCGAGGTTGCGGCACTCGTACGGCTGCAGGCCCTGCACGTAGTTCACGTGCAGCGTCTGGATCGCCTCGGGCTTCTCGGCGGCGACCTGCTCGATGTCCATGCCGCCTTCGGCCGACGCGATGAACGTGATCGACTTGGTCGAGCGGTCCACGAGCACCGACAGGTACAGCTCCTTCGCGATGTCCGTGCCTTCCGAGATCAGCACAGTGTCGATTGGAAGCTCGACGCCGGCGGTCTGGTAGGTCGCCATCTTCGAGCCGAGCATCGCCTGCGCGTACTGCTTCACCTCGTCGAAGTTCTTCGCCAGCTTGACGCCGCCGGCCTTGCCGCGGCCGCCGGCGTGGATCTGCGCCTTGACCACCCACAGGTCGCCCGGGATCGCCTTCGCGGCAGCGACGGCCTCTTCGGGGGTGCGGGCAACGATGCCCTTGGGCACCGCGATGCCGTAATCGGCAAAAAGCTGCTTTGCCTGGTATTCGTGAAAGTTCATGCGTCCACCGAAGGAGAGGAGGGGGCCCGCGCGGATGCGGCGGCACGTCGGCCGCGCCATTCGGCCCTGCGCGAGGGCCGGCATTGTCGCCGATCGGGCCGAGCCGGGCAAAAGCCGTGCCTATACTTCGCTGCAGCCCGCCGCGCAGGACGCCCGCTTGCCCCTCCAGATCGCCCCCGTCGAGGTCTCCGAGGCCGACCGCGTGCTGCGCCGCGAGTTGCGGCTGTTCAACCTGTACCGCGTGCTCGAGGCGTTGCTGCTCCTGCTCGCCGTCTACGGCCCGGTCGCCGCGCTGGTCGCCGAGCCGCGGCATGCGTTGTTCGCGCGCGCGGTCGCGATCGCCTATGCCTTTATTGCGGCCGTGGTGTTCGCGCTGGGGCGCCGCGGCGATCCGCGCACGATCACGCTCATCGGCATCGCGAGCGACCTGTTCTTCGGCGTGCTCGCGATCCACGCCACGCCCGGCATCGGCACCGGCATCGCGATCATGTTGATGTTCAACGTCGGCGCGGCGGCGCTGCTGCTGCCGACGCGGTTCGGACTCGGCATGGCGGCCGTCGCGATCGCAGCGGTCGTCGGCGAGCACGTGTGGACCGTCGGCGTCGAGGAAGTGACCACGCGCCCGATGGTCGAGCCGGTGATGTTCGCGATCGGCTATGGCGCGATCGGCGCGCTCATGAGCCTGCTGGGCCGCCAGATGCGCGCCAGCTACGAACTCGCCGAGCAGCGCGGCGCCGAGGCCTCGCACCTGTCGGAAATCAACGAGCTCATCATCCGGCGCCTGCGCACCGGCGTGCTGCTCGTCGACGGTGGCGGCCGGTTGCGGATGGCGAACGAGGCCGCGAGCGTGCTGCTCGGCGAAGTCGACGAGGCGTTCGGCGAGCGCAACCTCGCCGTGGCGATGCCCGTGCTCGCGCGCCGGCTCGAGCAATGGCGCATCGACGGCCAGCCGGACGACACGCCGCTGCCGCTCGGACCGGACCAGACCGACGTGGTCCCACGTTTCGCCCGCCTGCTGGCCGGCAGCGACCAGACATTGATCTTCCTCGACGACACATCGCTCGCCAGCCGGCGCGCCGAGTCGATGACGCTCGCCACGCTCGGTCGCTTCTCGGCCAGCCTCGCGCACGAGATCCGCAACCCGCTTGCGGCGATCCGCTACGCGGTGCAGCTGCTCGAGGAGTCCGAGGACATCCGCCCGGCGGACCGCCGGTTGCTCGAGATCGTCCACCAGCAGTGCCAGCGCATGAACGGCATCGTCGAGAACGTGCTGGGCCTGGCCCGGCGCGAGCCTGCCAAGCCCGAACACGTCGAACTCGTGAGCTTTGCGAAGCGCTTCGTCGACGACTACCTGATCAGCCACCCGATCGAGCACGACATGCTGCGCGCGGCCGGCCCCAACGGCGCGCTGCCCGCATTGATCGACCCACGCCAGCTGCACCAGGTGCTCACGGTGCTGGTCAGCAATGCGCTCAATTACGGCCGCATGCCCGGCGAGCCGGCGCAGGTGAGCGTGCACGTGCAGCTCGACGGGTCGATGCCGACGATCGAAGTGCGCGACCGCGGCCCGGGCATTCCCGACGCCGTCGCCTCGCGCCTGTTCCGGCCGTTCTTTACGACGTCCCCGCACGGCACGGGCCTCGGGCTCTACATCGCGCGCGAGCTGTGCCGCGCGAACCAGGCCAGCCTCGACTACGTCCCCCTGCCCGCCGGAGGCGGCTGTTTCCGCATCCGGCTGCATGCGCTCGGCTCGGCGCCCGTCCGCGACCGGATCGCAGCCACGTAAAGCGTGCGGGCCGCCACGGATTGCAGGCGGACGGCGCATCCCTCGTTGGCCGGGTCCGAGCGGTTCGGCTATCGTGCGCGATGAACAGCCGTGTCGGGGACACCGATGACCGAACAACGCAGTGCATTGGTGGTCGACGACGAGCGCGACATCCGCGAACTGTTGGTGATGACGCTCGGCCGGATGGGCCTGCGCTGCGACACCGCATCGAGCGTCGCCGACGCGCGTAACCAGCTCGCGCGCAACCGCTACGACCTGTGCCTGACCGACATGCGCCTGCCGGACGGCACCGGGCTTGAGGTCATCGCCGAAATCACTGCGAGCTGCCCGAACACGCCGGTCGCGATGATCACGGCGTTCGGCAACGTCGAGGCCGCCGTCGAGGCGCTCAAGGCCGGCGCGTTCGATTTCGTCGCCAAGCCCGTCGACCTCGCCGTGCTGCGCGACCTCGTGCGCCATGCGCTGGAACTGCATGAAAAGCGTCGTCTCGCCCCGGTCGCGAACGACAGCGGCGCATCGCGCCTGCACGGCCAGTCACCGGCGATGGCGCAGCTGCGGCAGACCGTCACCAAGGTCGCCCGCTCGCAGGCGCCGGTGTACATCGCCGGCGAATCGGGCGTGGGCAAGGAACTCGTCGCGCGCACGATCCACGCCGAAAGCGGCCGCGCGGGCGGTCCGTTCGTGCCGGTCAACTGCGGTGCGATCCCGGCCGAACTCATGGAAAGCGAGTTCTTCGGCCACAAGAAAGGCAGCTTCACCGGCGCGCACACCGACAAGCCGGGCCTGTTCCAGGCGGCGGACGGCGGCACGCTGTTCCTCGACGAAGTCGCCGAGCTGCCGCTGCCGATGCAGGTCAAGCTGCTGCGCGCGATCCAGGAAAAGTCGATCCGCCCGGTCGGCGCGAACGCCGAAGTCACGGTCGACGTGCGGATCCTGTCGGCGACGCACAAGGACCTGTCTGCGCTGATCGCCGACGGCCGCTTCCGTCACGACCTCTACTACCGCATCAACGTCATCGAGCTGCGCGTGCCGCCGCTGCGCGAGCGCCTCGAAGACCTGCCCGGCCTCGCCGCGAACGTGCTCACGCGCCTGTCCGAGACGCAGGGCCGCACGCCGCCGACGCTCAGCGACGGCGCGCTCGATGCCCTGCGCGGCTACCCGTTCCCCGGCAACGTGCGCGAGCTCGAGAACATCCTCGAACGCGCGCTCGCGCTGGCGGACGGCACTGTCATCGGCGTCGACGACCTCAGCCTGCCGCGCGCGATGATGCCGGCCACGCCCGCGCCGATGCCGGCCGCGTCCGCCAATTCGGCTGCCGGCCTGGACCCGCGCACGCTCGATCCGCGCGACACCGCGACCAGCGCGCTGCCGTCGTACATCGAAGAGATCGAACGCGCCGCGATCCAGCACGCGCTGCAGGAAAACCGCTACAACAAGACGCGCACTGCAGCGGCACTGGGCATCACGTTCCGCGCGCTGCGCTACAAGCTCAAGAAGCTCGGCATCGACTGACGCCTGCAAGGCGCGATGCCCGAAACGCCCGCGCACGCCGCGGGCGTTTTCGTTTCACGCATCGGACGCAGTGGGATCGAGCGCCGGCGGGCGGAGCCGCGCCGACACGCACCGTGCGGGGGATGCGATGCAGGCCGATAATGGCCGGCCCTCCGCGTCGGTGCCGCCCATGCCGTTCCTCGAACTCAGCCTGTCCTGCACCGAGCGCGAGCAGCCGCGCTACGAGCGCGCACTCGAGGATGTCGGGGCGCTGGCCGTCACGCTTGCCGACGCGCACGCCGACGCGCCGGACGAGCAGGCGATTTTCGAGCCCGGCGTCGGCGAGCAGCCGCTGTGGGGCGAACTCGTGCTCACCGCGCTGTTCCCGGCCGGCACGCCGGAGGCACTGCTGCTGCACGCCCTCGGCGCGGCCGACGACGGGCTGGACTGGACGCGCGCGCAGTTCCGCGAGGTCGACGACCAGGACTGGGAGCGGGCGTGGATGGACCAGTACGAACCGCTGCGCTTCGGCGAGCGCACCTGGATCGTGCCGTGGAACCACGAGCTGCCCGACGGCGCCGACGCCGAGCGCGACGCGATCGTACGGCTCGACCCGGGCCTGGCGTTCGGCTCGGGCACGCACCCGACCACCGCGCTGTGCCTGCAGTGGCTCGATGCACTCGCACGCGAGGGCGCGCTCGACGGCGCGCACGTGCTCGACTTCGGCTGCGGCTCGGGCATCCTCGCGCTCGCCGCGCTCAAGCTCGGCGCCGCGCAGGCCACCGGCATCGACAACGACCCGCAGGCGCTGATTGCGACGCACGACAACGCCGCGCGCAACGGGGTCGACGACCGGCTCGTGGTCCACGCGCCCGAGTCCGCGCCGCAGCAGGCGTATCCGGTCGTTGTCGCCAACATCCTCGCCTCGGCGTTGATCGCGCTCGCCGACACGCTCGCCGCGCGCGTCGCACCGGGCGGGCGCATCGCGCTGTCGGGCATCCTGGCCGGCCAGGAGGACGAGGTGATCGCGCGCTACACGGCGGCGTTCGACGAGCTGCACGTCGAGCGACTCGAGGACTGGGTGCGCATCGACGGCCGTCGCCGCTGAGCCGCTTACACTCGCCCCATGTTCCTGCCCTGCCCCAATTGCGGATTTCTCGTCGCGCGCGTCACGCCGCGCCGCGGCGGCACCGAGCAGCGCTGCCCGCGCTGCGGGCAGGTGCTCGGGAACGATGAGAACGCATCCGTCGACGAAGCATCGCCGCGTGATGCGTCCGGGCTGCGTCGCCCCGATGCGGATCGGCTGACGCCGCAGCTGCCCCGCGCCGCGGGCGGGACCGGCACCGAACGGGGCGCTCGGTCACCGGGGGAGGCCACGCCGCACGACAGCCGCCCCCCTTCTCCTGCGCGTGATCGACGCGACAGCGCGCGCGCATCGGAGACCCGTCCGACCGAGTCGGCGGCATCGCCGAGCGCAGCGCCCGGCCCAATGGTGGTGCAGGCCCAACGAACCCCGCCGCCGGCCGCCCACGTGCACCCTGCCGCGCCTGCAACGCGCGCCGCGCCCAGCTTTGCCCGCGCGCGGGTTCGCGACCGCCCGACGGCGCGACGCTGGCCGCTCTACGGCGGCATCGCCCTGCTCGCGCTCACGCTCGCGCTGCAACTCGTGCTGGCCCAGCGCGACGCGCTCGCTGCGCAGGCGAGCTGGCGGCCGACCGTGGAAGCGCTCTGTGGCGCGTTGGGCTGCAGCGTGCCCGCGTGGCGCGAGCCGTCGGCGTTCACGATGCTCGATCGCAGCGTGCTGCCCAAGCCCGGCGCGCCCGGCGTGCTCACCGCGCGCGCGAGTTTCCGCAACGATGCGCGCTGGCCGCAGCCGTGGCCGGCGCTCGTGCTGACGCTGTCGGACGTCGACGGTGCCCCGATGGGCCGCCGCGCGTTCCTGCCGGCCGAGTACGCGGGCGATGCGGGAAGAGTGCTGATGCCGGGCGAATCGGCGAGCGTGCAGCTCGACGTGCTCGAACCCGCGCCCGGCGTCGTGGCGTTTGCATTCGATTTCCGCTGAGCCCGCGCCGCGCAGACGCATGATCTGCGACGCAGGCCGCATCGTCGCGTTGGTCGGGGCGACGGCCCCGGGCTAGACTCCCGCACCCCGTCGCCCTGCGGCGGACCTCCTCGTGCCGCGATTTCCGGGACTGCCCGCTTGAGCACCGTCGCCGACCGCCCCGACAGCCGCCCTGCTTCGCGCGTTCCGCTGCGTGACCACGTGGCGACGTCGATCCGCCGTTACCTGCGCGACCTCAACGGCTGCGACACCGAGAACCTCTACGAAGTCGCGCTGCGCGAACTCGAGATCCCGCTGTTCGCCGAAGTGCTGCAGCACTGCGACGGCAACCAGAGCCGCGCGGCCACGATGCTCGGCATCCACCGCGCGACGCTGCGCAAGAAGCTGCGCGAGTACGGCCTGGCCTGAAGTTCCGTGAGGCCACGCGGCTTCGCGCTTGCTTCAACCCGACGATTCGACCTTGCTGCATTCGCGGCACCGTCCACACGCGCATGTCGCATGCGCATCGACGCAGCCGCGCAACGGCGCCCGGCCCGGCCCGAAGAACCCCGCGCCGTATAATCCGCGCCCTCTCCGCCGCCGACTGCCCGCATGACCCTCGACGCCCTGCCCGCCTCGCCGGTGACGCTTCGCCGCGCGCTGCTGTCCGTGTCCGACAAGACCGGCCTGCTCGATCTCGCACGCGCGCTGCATCGCCACGGCGTCGACCTCGTCTCGACCGGCGGCACGGCGAAGGCGCTGCGTGAAGCGGGCCTGCCCGTGCGTGACGTCAGCGACGTCACCGGCTTCCCGGAAATGATGGACGGCCGCGTCAAAACGCTGCACCCGCTCGTGCACGGCGGACTGCTGGGCCGCGCGGGCGTCGACGATGCGGTGATGGCCGAGCACGGCATCGGCGCGATCGACCTGCTCGTGCTCAATCTCTATCCGTTCGAGCAGGTGTCGGTGAACCCGAACGCGCCGATGGACGAGATCATCGAGAACATCGACATCGGCGGCCCGGCGATGCTGCGCTCGGCCGCAAAGAACTTCGCGCGCGTCGCGGTCGCGACCGACCCGTCGCAGTACGACGCACTCGTCGCCGAACTCGATGGCAACGATGGCGCGCTGTCGGCGAACACGCGCTTTTCGCTCGCGGTCGCCGCGTTCAACCGCGTGTCGCAGTACGACGCGTGCATCAGCGATTACCTGTCCTCGATCGTCGAGGTCGGCAGCAACGGCGTCGCTTGCCGCTCGATGTTCCCGCAGCAGGCGAACGGCAGCTTCATCAAGGTCATGGACCTGCGCTACGGCGAGAACCCGCATCAGCAGGGTGCGTTCTACCGTGACCTCTGGCCGGTGCCGGGCACGCTTGCGACGTTCACGCAGTTGCAGGGCAAGGAGCTTTCGTACAACAACCTCGCCGATGCAGACGCCGCGTGGGAATGCGTGCGCCAGTTCGAGCGGCCGGCGTGCGTGATCGTCAAGCATGCGAACCCCTGCGGCGTTGCCGAAGCCGACGACAACGCACAGGCCTATGAGCACGCGTACGCTACCGATCCGACGAGCGCGTTCGGCGGCATCATCGCGTTCAATCGCACGCTCGACGGCGCAACCGCGAAGTCGATCCTCGACCGCCAGTTCGTCGAGGTGCTGATCGCGCCTGATTACGACGACGCTGCGCTCGCGTACGCAAAGAAGAAAGCGAACGTGCGCGTGCTGCGCATCCCGCATGGCGACGGCCGCAACATGATCGACGTCAAGCGCGTCGGGTCGGGCCTGCTCATGCAGAGCGCCGACAACCGCGAGGTGACGCGCGACGAGCTCAAGGTCGTCACGAAGGTCGCGCCGACCGAGGCGCAGATGGCCGACCTGCTGTTCGCCTGGCGCGTGGCGAAGTACGTGAAGTCGAACGCGATCGTCTACGTGAGTGGCAGCCGCACCGTCGGCGTCGGCGCGGGCCAGATGAGCCGCGTGGTCAGCGCGAAGATCGCCGCGCTCAAGGCCGACGAAGCCGGGCTCGCGGTGCCGGGCGCGGTGATGGCCAGCGATGCGTTCTTCCCGTTCCGCGACGGCATCGACGCCGCCGCCGCGGCCGGCATCAAGGCGGTGATCCAGCCGGGTGGCTCGATGCGCGATGCCGAAGTGATCGCCGCGGCCGACGAGCACGGCCTCGCGATGGTCTTTACCGGCGTGCGCCACTTCCGCCACTGACATGACTTGGCTGATCCTCCTGCTGGGCCTGGGCGCGCTGCTCGTCGGCGCGGAAGCCCTGGTCCGCGGAGCGTCGCGGCTCGCGCTCGCGACCGGCCTGTCGCCGCTGGTGATCGGCCTGACGGTTGTCGCGTTCGGCACGAGTGCGCCGGAGCTTGCGGTCGGCATCGGCTCGGTGCGTTCGGGCGCGAGTGACGTCGCACTCGGGAACGTCGTCGGCAGCAACATCACTAATGTGCTGCTGATCCTCGGCATCAGCGGGCTGATCGCGCCGCTCGTCGTGCAGCGCCAGCTCGTGTGGCTCGACGTGCCGGTGATGATCGCCGCCTCGCTCGTGGTGTTCGCGCTGGCGCTGGACGGACGCATCAGCCGGCCCGAAGGCCTGTTGCTCGTGGCGGGCGGGATCGCGTACCTGATCACGCAGGTGCACCTCGGCCGCCGCGAGGGCGCGGCAGGGAGCCCCGCCACGGCCGCGGAGGCCGACGTGCCGGCGCCTGCCACGCGCCGGCCGCTGCTCGATATCGCATTCGTTCTCGGCGGGCTCGCGCTGCTCGTGCTCGGCGCGCACTGGCTCGTGGATTCGGCAGTGAAGATCGCCGAGGCATTCGGCCTCAGCGAGCTCGTGATCGGGCTCACCGTGGTCGCGGTGGGCACGTCGATGCCGGAGATCGCGACGTCGATCATCGCCACCGCGCGCGGCGAGCGTGACCTTGCGGTCGGCAACGTCGTCGGCAGCAACATCCTCAACCTGCTGCTGATCCTCGGCATCACCGTGCTATTTGCGCCGGACGGCCTGCCGGTCGGCCCGGCCGCGCTCAATTTCGACCTGCCGGTCATGACCGCGGTCGCCGTGGCCTGCCTGCCCATCTTCTTCACCGGGCACTGCATCCAGCGCTGGGAAGCCGCGGTGTTCTTGGGCTACTACGTTGCCTACACCGCGTACCTGCTGCTCGATGCCGCCGGGCACGATGCGCTGCCGGCCTACAGCCGCGTGATGCTGTACTTCGTGGTCCCGCTCACGGCGGTCACGCTTGCGGTGGTCGTCGCCCGCGCGCTGAATGAGCGGCGACACCGCCGCCGCTCGTGAGCTCATGACGGTGCCGATCGCGCGCGTCGCACGTGACTGATGCGTTCGCAGCAAGCACCCGCCATCGCGATGAATGTTGCAGGCGCGCGTCATCCGCGCCTTGAGCTTCGAACGCGGTCGACGACGAGGCATGCGACGCCTCCGTTGCAGCCCTTTTTCGACGTGATCCGCGGGCCGGCCAGCGCGGCCATTGCACGCGATGAGACGAACGCCGCCGTGCATCGAACACGACACTCGACCGGATCATGAGCATCGCCGCGGCATACTCGGCGGTCGGAACGTTTCCACAGGGCATGCATGGGCATTGAACTGGCGTTGACGTTGGTGGTGTTGGCCGGCGCGATCTACCTGTTCGTCACCGAGAAGTTGCCGGTCGACGTGGTCGCGCTGCTCGTGCTGTGCTGCCTGTTGATGCTGCGCATCGTCTCGGTGCCGGACGCGCTGTCGGGCTTCAGCAGCCCGGCCACCGTCACGGTCGCCGCGATGTTCGTGCTCAGCGCGGCGATCGAGCGCAGCGGCGCGCTGCTGGGCATTGCCGAATTGCTCGCGCGCGTGAAATGGCGCTGGCTGTTCGCGCTGCTGATGATGTTGCTCGTCGCGACGATCTCGGCGTTCGTCAACAACACGGCCGCGGTCGCGGTGTTCCTGCCGCTCGTGATCCGGGCCACCTCCGCGCGCGGCTGGGGGCCGTCGCGCTTTTTGATCCCGCTCTCGTACGCGGCGCAGTTCGGCGGCGTGTGCACGCTGGTCGGCACCTCGACGAACCTGCTCGTCGACTCGCTTGCGCGCCAGAGCGGCTGGGGCGGCTTTACGATCTTCGAATTCGCGCCGCTGGGCCTGATCTTCGCGTCGGTCGGCGTGCTCTACATGATGATCGCGCGGCCCTTGCTGCTGCCCGATCTCGGTGTGCCCGGGCAAGCCACGCACGACCCGGTGGGCCGCTGCGTCGCGGAGTTGCTGGTAACGCCCGAATCGCGGCTTGCAGGGCGGCGCTGGTCGCAGTTGTCGGTCGAAGGCACCGACCCGCGCGCCGTGTTGCTCGAGGTGTTCCGCACCGGCGAGGCGCTGCCGGGCCCCGCGAACGTCTCGCTCGAGCCCGGCGACCGGCTGCTCCTGGCCGGCAACTGGGCCGACATCGAAGCGCTGCGCCAGCGCCAGCGGCTGCGCTACGACCCGGTGTCCTCCGACCTCGACGGGCACCCATCGACCGAGCGGCTGCGCGCCCAGGTGATGGTCACGCCGGGCTCGTTCCTGGTCGACAAGACCCTGCGCGACGTGCGCTTCGGCCACCTCTACCGCTGCCGCGTGCACGGCCTGCACCGGCGGCATCCGGCAATGCGCGCTCCGCTCGACCGCATCCCGCTCGCGGTTGGCGACGTGCTCGTCGTCGATGCGACGGCCGACGCGATCGACACGCTCGGCCGGGACCGCGGCCTCATGGTGCTCGGCGCGCATCCGCAGCCGCGCGTGGACTGGCCGCGCGCGATCGGCGCGATCGGCGTGCTGGTGGCGGTGATGATTGCCGCGTCCTTGGGCCTGCTGCCGATCGTCGGTGCGGCGCTCATCGGCTGCGCGGCGGTGGTCGCACTGCGCTGCATCACGCCGGCCGAGGCCTATGCGGCGATCGACTGGCGCGTCGTCGTGCTGCTCGCCGGCCTGCTGCCGCTTGGGCTTGCGATCGACAACACCGGCGGCGCGGACTGGGTCGCCGCGCGCACGATCGAATGGGTGGGCCCGTACGGTCCGCTGTTCACGCTCGCCGCGGTGTACGGGCTCACCGCGATTCTCACCGAGATCATGAGCAACAATGCCGCGGCCGTGCTCGTGGTGCCGATCGCGATCGCGGCGGCAGAGGGGCTTGGCATCGATGCACGCCCGCTGCTCGTGGCGGTGGCGTTCGCGGCGTCGACGAGCTTCGCAACGCCCGTCGGCTACCAAACCAATACGATGGTCTACAGCGCCGGCGGCTACCGGTTCACCGACTTCGCGAAAATCGGCGTGCCGCTCAACCTGCTGTTCTGGGGCATGGCGGTGGTGCTGATCCCGCGCTTCTTCCCGTTCTGAGCGAAGCGCGTCCCGGCCGGCGCCTCAGCGCTTCGGCTCGCGCCAGATTTCGGCGTCCACGCCGTCGGCCAGCTCGGGGTGGTCGGCGATCAGGAACGTCGGTTCGCGCCCCGCGTCGAGCTGCGCGTCGTAATCGCGCGTGAGCTTCGCGACCACGCCCGCCAGCAGCACGACCCCGACGAGGTTGATCGTGGACATGATCGCCATCGATGCATCGGCCGCGTCCCAGACGATCTGCACCTTCGAGTACACGCCCCAGGCCACGACGGCGAGCGTGATCAGGCGCAGCACGAGCAGGCCGACGCGGCCGCCGCCGCCGAGGTAGATGAGGTTGTTCTCGGCATAGGAATAGTTGCCGATGATCGTGGTGAACGCGAAGAAGAACATCGCGATCGCGACGAACACCGTGCCGGCGTCGCCGAAGAACACGCTCATCGCGCGCTGCGTGAGCACGATGCCGTCGCCGGCCCCGTCGCCGAGCACGCCCGAGAGCAGGATGACAAAGCCCGTCGCGCTGCAGATCAGCAGCGTGTCGATGAACACGCCGAGCGACTGCACGAGGCCCTGGCTCGCCGGGTGGTGCGGCACGGGCGTGGCGGCGGCCGCGATGTTCGGCGCGCTGCCCATGCCGGCCTCGTTCGAATACAGGCCGCGCTTGACGCCCTGCAGCAGCGCCGCGGCGATGCCGCCGAGAATGCCGCCAGCCGCGGCATCGAGGCCAAATGCGTTGCGCAGCACGCGCATGAGCACGTCGGGAATGTCGGCGATGTTCGTGACCACCACCCAGCCCGCAAGCAGCAGGTAGGCCACGGCCATCAGCGGTACGACCCATTCGGAGAAGCGCGCGACACCGCGCAGGCCGCCGAAGATCACCGCGCCCGTGAGCACGACGAGCACGATCGCGATGAGGTTCTGATCGAAGCCGAACGCCTCGCCGACCGACTGCGCCACCGCATTCGCGTGCACGGAGTTGAAGATCGCCCCGTAGCTCACGAGCAGCGCGACCGCGAACGCCATGCCCATCCAGCGCTGCTTGAGGCCGCGCTCCATGTAATACGCCGGGCCGCCGCGGTACTGGCCCTTTTCGTCGCGCACCTTGTAGAGCTGCGCGAGCGAGCTTTCAGCGTACGCGGTGGCCATGCCGACCACGGCCGTGCACCACATCCAGAACAGCGCGCCGGGCCCGCCGACGCCGAGCGCGATCGCGACGCCCGCGAGGTTGCCGGTGCCCACGCGCGAGGCGAGGCTCGTGGCGAGCGCCTGGAACGGCGAGATGCCGCTCGCGTCGCCGCCCTTGCCGGGGCTCACGATGCGCAGCATGTGGCCGAAGCGTCGCACCTGCAGTCCGCGCAGCCGCACCGTGAAATACACGCCCACGGCGAGCAGGCCGTAGATCAGCACGTAGTTCCACAGCACGTTGTTGACCAGGCCCACCGCGGGTGCGAGGGCGGTTTCGATCAGCGTCGGGGCGGTCATGCAATGGTCCTGCCTGCAGCGGCCCGCGAGGATAACGCGGTCGCCGGCGCCCGATCGCTCTCGTAAGATGCACGCCCTGTCGGCTTCGCGGGTGCGTGCATGAAGGTCCTCGTCATCGGGTCGGGCGGTCGCGAGCACGCGCTCGCGTGGAAGCTCGCGCAGTCCCTGCGCGTCACCGAGGTGCTCGTCGCGCCGGGCAACGCGGGCACCGCGCGCGAGCCGCGCTGCCGCAACGTCGACGTCAAGGCGACCGACATCGACGGCCTGCTCACGCTCGTGCGCCGCGAGGACGTCGCGCTGACTGTCGTGGGCCCCGAAGCGCCGCTCGTCGCGGGCGTGGTCGACCGCTTCCGCGCCGAGGGCCTGCGGATCTTCGGACCGACCGCCGCCGCGGCGCAGCTCGAAGGCAGCAAGGCGTTCGCGAAGGACTTCCTCGCGCGCCACGGCATCCCGACCGCGTACTACGCGGTGCACACCGACGTCGACGCCGCGCTCGCCTACGTGCGCGAGAAAGGCGCGCCGATCGTCATCAAGGCCGATGGCCTGGCCGCCGGCAAGGGCGTGATCGTCGCGATGACGCTCGACGAGGCCGAATCCGCGATCACCGACATGCTCGCCGGCAACGCGTTCGGCGCGGCCGGCGCGCGCGTGGTGATCGAGGAATTCCTCGAAGGCGAGGAAGCGAGCTTCATCTCGATCGTCGACGGCACGACCGCGCTGCCGATGGCGACGAGCCAGGACCACAAGCGCGTCGGCGACGGCGACACCGGCCCGAACACCGGCGGCATGGGCGCCTACTCGCCCGCCCCGGTCGTCACGCCCGAGGTGCATGCACGCGTCATGCGCGAGGTGGTCGAGCCGACCGTGCGCGGCATGGCGGCCGACGGCGTGCCATTCACGGGCTTCCTTTACGCGGGGCTGATGATCGACGCGTCCGGCGCGCCGAAGGTCATCGAGTTCAACGTGCGCTTCGGCGACCCGGAAACGCAGCCGGTGATGATGCGGCTGCAGTCCGACCTGCTCGATCCCATCGAAGCCGCGGTCGACGGCCGCCTCGACGGCGTGCAGGCGCAGTGGGATCCGCGCTGCTCGCTCGGGGTCGTCATGGCGGCCGAAGGCTACCCGGGCACGCCGCGCACCGGCGACGTCATCGGCAGCTGGGACGTGCCCGCAGTCGAGGGCACCAAGGTCTTCCACGCCGGCACGACGCTCGATGCCGAAGGCCACGCGATCACCGCGGGCGGCCGCGTGCTGTGCGTCTGCGCGCTCGATGAGAGCGTGGCCCAGGCGCAGCAGCGGGCCTATGCGGCCGTGGCCGGCATCAGCTGGCATGGCGAGTTCCACCGCCACGACATCGGCTGGCGCGCGATCGAGCGCGAGCGCGGCGGAGTCGGCGCCTAACGCGGCAACCGCCGAGACCCTGCGCGGCGCTCAACCCTCGCGCGTGGGGTCGTTCGCCGCCTCGGTGGCTTAGTTGCCCGCCTTTACATCTTGAGCATGCATGGCGGCCGCTCGTTCGCGCGAAGACGCGGCCGCCGGTGTTGCGCCCAGTCGCGCTTGCCCGTCGGCGGAGGCAGTGGTGTGATGCCGCCCTGCCTGTTCCCAGGGTTACATCCGATGTCGATCGACGACGACATGCTCGGAGCGCTTGCGCACGATCCCGACGCCCGCGCGAAGTGGGTGCATGACCTGCGCAATGCGCTCAACGTCATGGGTGTCGGGGCGCGGCTCGCGCAGCGCATGATCGAAAAAGGCCAGCCCGACGATGCGGCCGCCGTGCTCGCCGACAGCATGCGCGCGTGGACGCAGTGCAATGCGCTGCTCGCTCACGCAAACGAGGCGACGAGCCTCGTCGCGCTGCCTCCCGAGGCGCGTGCCTCGGTCTCGGAGTGGGCGCGCGCCCAGGAGTGAAGCAGGCCCGGGCGTCGGCCTCGGGGTTGCTGCGTCGAGCTGCCCTGCTCGCCTGAGGCCGGGCACGCGATGCGCCCACGCGAGAGCGGCCTGCGAGGGCGCAGGGCATGGTCTCGCTGGTCTGCGTCCGCACGTGGTTCGCCCCCAGCCGCGTTGGGTGCCCGAGGTTTTAGCCCGTGTCGTGTCGCGGCGGGGCCTCAGGCGGATTCGCCGCCGTCATCCAGCAGGCGCTGCAGGACCGCGCCCGCGCGCGCGCGTCCATCGTCGAGCCGGGCGAGCGTGGCCACCGCCGATGCGACGTCGAGCCGATCCGCGCGCACGAGCACGGCTGCCGCGCCGACGAGTCGCCCGATCCACAACGCGCGCACCAGCGGTGAAGCGCCTGGCTCGGGCACGACCGTCAATGCCTGCAGCACTGATCCCGGCAACTCCCACGCGGCGGCGATGCGCGCGCCCGTGGCCCCGGCCTCGTCGAGCAGGGCTGCAGCCACGCCGGGGTCCGGCATAAGCAGGGGGCGGCGTGCGTACTCATCGCGCACGCACTGCACCACGACGATGCCGCCGAGGCCGTGCACGAGCGCGGCGAGGTGCGCGGTCGAGGCGAGCTCGGGGTCCTCGTGCGCGACGTACTCGGCCGCGGCGGTCGCGGCCGCGAGGCTGTGCGTCCAGGCAACCGGGGCGAAGCCGGCGAATGCGCCGCGTCGTGTGTCGGTCACCGGTTGCAGCAGCGTCGCCGCCACGATGCGTCGCATGCCCTCGCTGCCGAGCCGCGCGATCGCACGCTCGACCGATTCGATCGGCTTGCCGGCCACGCGGTAGGCCGCGCTGTTCGCCACGCGCAGCACGTTGCCGGTCAGCGTGGGGTCCTGCTGCACGAGCGCGGCAATCGCCTTGACGGGTGCGTCGCCGCTGCCGGTCGCCCGCATCAGCGCGGGCAGCAGCTGCGGGCGGCGCGGAATGCGCTCGGGCTGCGCGTCGAGCCGCGCAAGCGCGGCGGCGGTCCGCGCTCGCACGTCCCGATGTTCGGAGCCGTCGCCAGCTATGTCCGGCAGCGCGTCGCCAAGCGCGTGCGCACGCAAGCGCGCGAGGAGCGTGGCAGCCGAAAGCACCTCGACGTCGACCTCGACTGCCGCCTGATCCGCAGGCAGGCCTGCCGACGAATCCTCGAAGCGCTGCGCATCGGCGGCCGCGGCCGATGCCGGCATGACGGCGCACGGTGTGTGTAGCGCGGTGACTGCACCCGCCGTCGTTACCGGCACACAACCGGCCTGCGCCGTGGACCGGCGCCTGAAGCTGCTGAACCACCCCATGGCTTTCCCCCCGATTGCCCCGAGCGCCGCAGGCGCCGGCCGGATGAGCGCGCGGTGCTGCGCCGACGATATCGGCCGGCGTCGGCGGGACTGAAGTGCGCGGTAGCTGCACGTGCAGTGCGGTGCACCGCGGCTTGCGGCGGCGGCCACACGCGCACGATGCACGCCTCAGCCCACGCGCGTGCGAAGCAGCTCCCAATGCGTCGGCGTCTCGTCGATCAGGACGAAGCCGAGCCGCTCGTACAGCGCGCGCGCCGGGTTGACCTTCAGCACCTGCAGCCACACCGGCCACCCGGCGGCCTCGCGAACGACCTGCCCGATGACCGCGGTGCCAAGACCGCTGCGCTGGTAGCAGGGCGCAATCGCGATCGACAGCAGGCGCACCGGCACGCCGCTCGCATCGACCTTGAGCCAACCAGCGGCGCGGCCGTTGACCTCGACGATGCGCACCACAGCCGGATCGAACGCGGCCTCGAACCGCATGCGCTGGTCGGGCCCGTCCCAGCCCCAGGTCGCCTCGACATACGCGCGCATCGTCTCCTCATGCAGGCGCCAGCAGAACGCGCGGTCGTCCTCGGTGGCGGCGCGCAGCGACCACGGCAGCGTGCAGCGGTGTTCGCTGATTGCGTTGCTTTCGGGCATCCCGCGCGTCATGCGTTCCACGCGCGCCAGGCCCATGCAGTGACCAGTGCCGCCGCCAGCAGCCACACGAGCACGACCACCGCGGCCGTGCCGCGACTGACAGGCCGCTCGGCCGCCACCTGCGCGCGTTCGCGCGCGTCGCGCGCCACATCGAGCGGCATCCACCGCAGCACCAGCCAGACGCCGAGTGGCACGAGCACGAGATCGTCGAGCAGGCCGAGCACGGGGATGAAGTCCGGGATCAGGTCGATCGGGCTCAGCGCATAGGCGGCCACCGTGAGCGCGAGCAGGCGCACCGGCCACGGTGTGCGTGGATCGCGCGCGGCGAAGTACACGACGAGCGCCTGCTGCTTGAGCCCACGCGCCCAGCGCCGAAGCGTGCTCAGCGCCATGCGCGCGCCGCGTCGCCACTCCGGCCGAGCCGGTGCGCATGCACGGCCACGTCAGCGTGGATCCTGCAGCTCCGGCGTGTCGCGGCACACCGCGCAATGCTGGCCCCGGCGCGACTGCACGATGCGCGGGGCGGTGAACACCGCGGCCGTCACTGCGGCCCAAAGCGCCGCCTCGCCAAGGGCATGTTCGATGTCGCGACCGCGCACGAGGTGCGATGCCGCAATCAGCGTGAACGCGCCGGCGAACACGAGGGCGAAACGGCGGATCCAGAATGCAGTGCCCATGCGTTCCCTCGAGCGTGGCCGGATGCCGAGTCTAGCCGGCGCATCGCTGGGCTGAAGCGCGCCGGCTGCCTGCCTCAGCCGCGGAACGTGCGCAGATGCACGCTGGTCTCGCTCGCGCTGATGCCGGGGATTGCGCGGATCCGTTCGAGCGTGCGCGAGAGCGCATCGAGATCCGTCACGCGCAACTCGGCGAGCAGGTCCCAGCGGCCGTTCGTGTCGTGCAGTGCCGCCACGCCGGGTTCGCCGAGCAGCGCGCGCACGACCGCGTGCTGGTTGCCCTCGACCGCGAGCCCCGTCCACGCGCGGATCTCATCGGGCGCCGTGTCGGGCCGCAGCCGCACCGTGTAGCCGGTGATCACGCCGTCGGTTTCGAGCCGCGCCATGCGGTTCGTGATGGTCCCGCGCGACACGCCGAGCTGCTGCGCGAGTGCGGCGATCGGAGCGCGGGCGTCGTGGCGCAACGCGGCCACGAGGCGGTGGTCAAGATCGTCCATTGTGCAAACCGCCAGTTGCTGTTGCCGAATTGCCGACATTCTGGCGAATGTTGCGCAAGCTTGGCGTTTCGCGCTCCCGCCTGCAGCCGGACAATGGACGCATCGCACCGCGCATCGAGACGAACCCCGCCATGACCACGCTGCTGACCACCCACGACGTCGCCCACATTGTCGCTGCACACGGCCTGCCCGAGCTGCACCGCCGGCTTGTCGACTACCTCGAAGCCGACTTCCGCCGCTGGCCGGAGTTCGACAAGACCGCGCGCACCGCGGCGCATTCGCCGGTGGGCGTGATCGAGCTCATGCCGGTCGCTGACGACACCGAGTACAGCTTCAAGTTCGTCAATGGTCACCCGGGCAATACCAAGCACGGCCTGTCGACGGTGATGGCGTTCGGCGCACTCGCCGATGTCGACACCGGCCTGCCGACGGTGCTCAGCGAACTCACGATCACCACCGCGATCCGCACCGCCGCGACGTCTGTCATGGCCGCCAAGCAGCTCGCACGCAAGAACAGCAAGACCATGGCGCTGATCGGCAACGGTGCGCAGAGCGAATTCCAGGCGATCGCGTTCCACCACCTGCTCGGCATCGAGGAAGTGCGTCTGTTCGACGTCGATGCGGCCGCGAGCGACAAGCTCGCCGCGAACCTCACGCGCACCGTGCCGAAGCTGCGCGTGGTGCGTGCCGGCAGCACCGGCGAGGCCGTGCGTGGCGCAGACATCGTCACCACCGCGACCGCCGACAAGGCGAACGCGATCATCGTCGACGCGGACATGCTCGAGCCCGGCATGCACTTCAATGCGATCGGCGGGGACTGCCCCGGCAAGACCGAACTCGCCGCCGGCGTGCTCGAGCGCGCGACGGTCTATGTCGAGTTCGAACCGCAGAGCCGCATTGAAGGCGAGCTGCAGCAGATGCCGGCCGAGTTCACGGTGACCGAGCTGTGGCGCGTGCTCACCGGCGATGCGCAGGGCCGCACGTCCGATGACGAGATCACCGTGTTCGACTCGGTGGGCTTTGCGCTTGAGGATTACTCCGCGCTGCGCCTGCTGCGCGATTGCGCGAAAGAACTCGGCCTGGGCCGCGACATCGACCTCGTGCCGCGCATGAGCGATCCGAAGGATCTGTTCGGCCACCTGATGGGTCTCAACGCGCTGCGCCGCGCGGCCTAAGCGCCAGCGCGACACGACCCGATACATCGACGGCCCCGCCAAGGCGGGGCCGTTTCTTTGCGCTTACGCGGCCTGCGACATCGAGCTGCAGCTGTCCGCGCAGCGGCGGCAGGCCTCGGCGCAGCGGCGCATGTCGGCGTCGTCGCCCATCGATTCGCAGTGCTCGGCGCAGCGACGGCAGATCTCCGCGCATGCGCCGCAGATCACCGAGTGGGCCTCGATGCCGCGCAGCATCGTGTGCGCGGACACGGTGCAGATGTCCGCGCAGGTCTGCAGCAGGCCGATGTGTTCGGGCGAGGCGTGTTCGCCGCCCTTTTCGAGGCAGTAAAGCAGCGTTTCCAGGCAGACAGACGCGCAGTCCTGGCAGGTCTGGATGCAGCGGTTCATCTCGTCGCTGCGGTGCTCGGCGGTGTGGTGGGACATGGAGTTCTCCTTGGTTATATGGGCGGTTTGCGGCGCGCCCCTTTCACCGTCCCCTGGTGTCACTCCCCATGCGTTGCAAACGGCTCGCGCGTGCCGTCAGCCTTGATGCGTTCGACCGTATACGGCAGCGCGTTAACCCCCGGTACTTCCATGCCCGGTGAGTTCAGCGGCATGCCGGGCAGCAGCAGCGCGCGCGTCGTGTCACGTTGAGCAAGTGCGCGCTTGATGTCCTCCGCGGGCACGTGGCCCTCGACAACGAGCCCGCCGACCTCGGCCGTGTGGCACGACTGCGCATCGGCCGGCACCCCGAGACGCGACTTCACCGCGGCCAGGTCGTGCGTGTCGTGCACCTCGACCGCGAAGCCGGCCTCTCGCACGTGGTCGACCCACAGCGAGCAGCAGCCGCAGGTCGGGCTCTTGTGCACTTTCATGCGCGGCAACGAGGCGTCGACGACCGCCGCGCCCACTTTCGTCGACGTCGGCCCATTCGCGCTTGCAGCGGCAGCAGGCGCTGCCGAATGGCCGGCATGCGCATCGGCCGTGGCCGGCGCGGCCGGCGCAGCGACGGGCGCCGGAGCCGCGTAGGGTGACGGCGCCTGACGGCCCGCGGCTGCCGCCGCCGGGTCGGCGTCGCGGGCGCCTGACGCCGGGGGCGCGGGCTCTGCGCACGCACCGAGCGCGATGGAGGCGCCGAGCAGCCACGCCGCCGAGCGGCACAGCGTGCGGCTGCCTGCAAACGAGCGCAGCGGGTGGCGGTCTTGAGTCTTCATGATCGTCTCCAATGGTGGGGGTCATCGCCCCAGGTACGAGGCAAGCACGGCCTGCACTTCGTAAATGCTGAGGTTGCGGCTGAACGTGCGCTTGAGCGGCTCAGGCGTACCCGCGAGCCACAGGCTCAGTTCCGCGTCGAGATCGAGATGCCCTGCGGCCTCGACACTGAAGCGCACGATGCTGCGGTACGGGATCGACATCAGCTCCACCTTGGAGCCGGTCATGCCCTGCTTGTCGATCAGGATCAGGCGGCGGTCGGTGAAGACGAACAGGTCGCGGATCAACCGGTACGCGTGCTCCACGCGCTCGTCAGCCGCCAGCGCGGGCGCGAACTCGGTGGCGACTTCGTCTGTCGAAATCTTCGACGCGTGGCCCATCAGGCCGTCGAGCAGTCCCATGCGCGTATTCCTCGGTAGGCGCGGCAGCGCGCCGCGCCGGCGCAGGATACGCGCGCGGCCTGGCTGCCCGCCCTGAGGTCCGCCCTGCCCGCCGGCATCGCGGCCGCGTGCCGTTCAGCTGAGGTACGGGCCGTAACGCCCGGTCTCACACGCTTGCCACGTTTAGAACTCTAGCGTCGCCGTCCATTTCTGAGCACCGCCATGCACGCCCTCCAGTCCCCTGCCGCAGATCCGATCCGCTCACGCGGCCAGCTCGAACTCGAACTGGCGCGCCTCGCCATGCGCCTCAAGATCGCCTGTGGCGAGCTGACCTCCGGGCGGCTGCGCGGCACCGGCCACGAGGGGCGCGAGGAGATCGAAGTCTGGTACGGCGAGCTCGCCGCCGACATCCTCGCGCGCAGCGACGCCCGCATCGCGGTCTACGCACGGGAGCGGCTGAAGGCGCTCGCTGCACGCGCGAAACTCGCGCCGCAGCGTCCCAGCGCCGCCGCGCCGGCCTGGGCCCGCGCGCCCCGCCTGTCCGTCGTACGCGCCGTCAGCCCGTAATCGCATCGGCGTCTGTACGGCCGCAGTTCCGCGGCCGCCGCAATGCAGCGGCGCGAGCCGCGGTGACGCGCTTTCGCACGATCGGACCGACGCGGCGACCGGCAGCACTGGTCCGCTGAACAACGTGCGGGCTGGTGCACCGCGCGCGCCGGCTCCGCATTGCGGGGTTTAACGGTGTCCGGCGCCGTGCGGGTCGAACCTATAGCCGCCCTGGTACGTCACAGCGGCGACCGTCACCCTGCGCCTCGCGGTGCCCTTGGCACATTGCCGCACGTTCGCGTCATCGTCGACTGATGTCGCTCTGGCCCCAGCGTCAGGGCGCGCCGAGCGCCGCATCGACGGCCGGATCGTGCCTCCCCTCGGTACGAACGCGGCCGACGAAAAACGTCAGTGAGTGACGCTGTTAAGCGCAGTGAACACGCGCGCACGGTTTCTATCTCGACCGCGTCGCATTTTCCGTGTGACGGGAGTCACATCAGTCTGGTTCATGCGCGTCCGGCTTTGCGACCGATGTCACCTTTTTGCCCCTTTTAACCGCGGCCGTACCCCGCGAGTGAGAACCGGTTCACAAAAACGCCGCCGTTCAGCTTCCTAGAGTCCGCCGCTCTTCGGGGGCGGCCATTTCCGCCCCTGCGAAAAACGACTCTTTCGTGGGAGCTGCACTTGATGACCTTGCACCGCCGTTCGCTTGTCACCGCCTTTCTCGTCGCCGCCGGCCTCGCGGCCTCAGCCCATGCCGATGCCGCGACCACCTATTACGTGCGCACCGACGGCGGGGATGCGAGGCAGTGCAACGGCCGCAGCGACGCGGCATACCCCGGCAGCGGCAGCGCGCGGCACTGCGCATGGCGGCATCCGTTCTTCGCACTGCCACCGGGCGGTGCACCGCGCATCGCCGGCGGCGACACGCTGATCATCGGCGGCGGCAGTTACGAGATGGGCCAGGGCGCGCCGGGCGCGGGCCGGTGCGGCGGTGCGAGCTGTTACATGGCCGCCCCGCCGTCGGGCCCGTCGGCCACGCGCAGGACCCGCATCCTCGGCAAGGCCGGCACGACCCCGCAACTCTGGGGCAGCGGCAACACGAGCCGCGTGCTCAATCTCGATCGGCGCTCGAACATCGAGATCGGCAACCTGGAAGTGACGGACCGCAGCGACTGCGTGTATGCACACACGCGCAGGAACGCCCGGTGCGCAACGGGCGGCGACTGGGCGCGCGTGGGCCTGTATGCGCGCCATGCCGGGAACGTCTGGCTGCACGATCTGAACATCCACGGGCTCGCCCACATGGGCATGAACACCGGCGCGCTCAGCAACTGGCGCATCGAGCGTGTGCGCATCAACAAGAACGGCCGTGCAGGCTGGGATGCGGGCCTGGGCGGCACGGCCGGCTCGAACTCCGGCCCGATGGTGCTGCGCAACGTCGAGGTGGCCTGGAACGGCTGCGGTGAGCGCTGGAGGACCGGTGAGGTGTGGGCCTGCTGGGCGCAGCAGACCGGCGGCTACGGCGACGGCATCGGCACCTATTACACCGGCGGGCAGTGGTTGATCGAAGACAGCTTCATCCACCACAACACGTCGGACGGGCTGGATCTTCGATACATGGACGGCGCGGAAGCGACGAAGGTCGTGGTGCGTCGCCTGCACGCCGAGGCCAATGCGGGCAACCAGGCCAAGATCCGCGGCAATCTCGTGATCGAGAACTCCGTGCTCGTCGGCAATTGCGCCTACTGGAAGGGCCGCTACTACATGACCAAGCGCGACGCGTGCCGAGCGTCGGGCAATGCACTGCAGCTCGTGCTGACCTCGAGCGACGTCATCGCGATCCGCCACAACACGATCACCGGCGAGGGCGGCGTGCTGATCGGCGCGAACGAGGGCCAGCGCACGAGCACGATCCGCATCGAGAACAACCTGCTGATCGGCCAACCGCGCTGGGACAAGCCATCGGTGCGGAGCTCGGTCTACCACGCGAACAAAGCGCCGGCCCGGGTCACCTGGGCGGGCAACCTGGTCTGGCGGGTCAAGAACGGCACCTGCCCGACCGGCAGCGTCTGCAACCGCGACCCGCAGCTCAAGAGCCTCAACGTCGACCGCTTCGATGCCACGCCGCACGTCGGCAGCCCCGCGATCGACCGCGTCTCCGCGCTCGCCGGGCTGGGCACCGATTTCCTCGCGCAGCCGCGCCCGTACGGCGCAAGAAGCGACATCGGCGCGTACGAGCTGCAGCCCGGCGGCGCCCCTCCGGCCGCTCGCCCGGCGCCCAACCGGACCTGCACCCGCGCTGCACCGTCGCTGAGGCTTGCAGGCCCGACCGGGTCCGCCGCGGCCGGCACCGCGCGCACATACACGGTCACGTTGCGCAACAACGACAGCGCGGCCTGCGCGAACACCGGTTTCAACCTCGCGCGCACCGTGCCGTCGGGCTGGGCCGGCACGCTCAGCAGGACGCGCGTCACCCTGGCTCCCGGCGCGAGCACGTCGGCCACGCTGTCGATCAGGTCGTCGACCGGCGCCGTCGCGAAGGGGTACGGCATCGGCGTTGGTGCGGGCAGCGGGGTCGGCGCCGCGCACCGGGCCAAGACCTCGATGACGTACGCGGTGCGTGCACCGGGGTCGGCTGCCAACGCCGGCTTTTCAACCACGGCATCGACGACGAAGTCGACCTACGCCGTCGGCGACACGGTGGTGATGACCGCACGCGTGCTCAGAAGCGGCAAGCCGGTCGCCGGCGCCCACGTGAGGTTCGTTGCGCTCAAGCCGAACCGGGCCAACCGCGTTGTGTTCAAGGCGACCACCGACCGCTGGGGCATCGCCCGGGCCTCGTTCAAGTCCGGCAGCGGCTCGAGCTCGATCGGCACGTACACGCTGACGACGACGGCCACGAGCGGCGGCCGCAACGACTCGGCCCGGCATGCGTTCGCCGTGGGTCGATCGAGCCGAGCGTCGACCGAGCGTCCGCGGTCCGCGCCTGCCGGCTTCACGAGCACGGTCGCCACCCACAAGGCCCGCTACCGGGCCGGCTCGACGGTGCACTTGAGCTCGCGCGTGCTCAAGGACGGCAAGCCGGTGGCGAATGCGCGCGTGCAGTTCACCGCGCTCAAGCCGAACGGCAGGAACAAGACGATCACCACCGCCTACACCGACCGCGACGGCTACGCGCGCAAGTCGATCCCCACCGGTGCCGGCCCGAGCTCCGTCGGCACCTACAAGCTCAGCGTCGTGGCCACGAGCCGCGCGATGATCGCGAAGGCCGCAGCGACGTTCTCGACCTACCGTTAAGCGCCCCGCCGCGACCTAAAAGCGCTGCGGCGTCACAGCCCCGGGTCCCCGCCCGGGGCTCTACTTGATGAGAGCTCTCTGTGCGCGGGCTCGGGGATCGGTGCCGGCATTTGTTTCCGGCAATGCGCGGCCGCAAACCCCGGGTTCCGTCGCTCGCCAATCGCCAACGTCGGACCGGCGATCCGTGCTCGCTCGCAACGCGACCGCGCCGCGTTCATCGCCGACGCGCGATCGTCTCGGCTCCGCCGCACGAGCACCGCCCATGTCCGCACGCCCCGAGATCCGGATCGACGTATGGAGCGACTTCGTCTGTCCGTTCTGCCTGCTCGAAGAGCCCGTGCTCGATGCCCTCAAGGCCGAGTACGGCGATCGGCTCGAAATCGCCTGGCGCGCGTACGAGCTGCGCCCGGATCCCGTGCCCACGCTCGATCCCGACGGCGAATACCTGCATGACATCTGGGCGCGGGCGGTCTACCCGATGGCCGCCGACCGTGGCATGCCGATCAAGCTGCCGCCGGTGCAGCCGCGCAGCCGGCTTGCACACGAGGCGACGCATCACGCGCGCGAGCACGGCCTCGACGATGCAGTGCGGCGGGCGATTTTCAATGCGTTCTTCGAAGACGGCCGCGACATCGGACAGATCGACACGCTGGTCGACATCGGCGCTGCACATGGGCTCGATGCCGTCGCGCTGCGCAATGCGCTTGAGCGCGGCACGCACACGGCGGCCGTACTCGCCGATCAGCGCGAGGCGCAGGCGCTCGGCCTGCGCGGCGTGCCCGCGCTGCGGCTGCAGCGGATGGACGGCGATGGGCGCGCGATGCTCGTCAGCGGCGCGCAGCCGCTCGACATGGTGCGCCGCGCCATTGCGCAGCTGTAGCGCCTGCGATTCGCGATTCGGCGAGCCACGGCGCGAATCGCGCCACCGCGCTTACACAGCAGCGACGACGACCGTGTGCTGCGTGCGGCGCCAGCGCAACTCGAACACTGCGATCGCCACCGCATAGGCCGCGATGATCACCGCCGACACGGCGACGTCACGCCGCTCGGGAAACGAGTGCCTGACGGCCACGATGAGCGCCATGCGCACGATCGCGTGGAGGCAGCCGATCCCATGCCGGATGATCCACGGCCGCCACATGATCCCCGCGAGCACGCTGATCGACAGCGGCAACAAGGTCGACTCCACGAGCGCGAACAGAATCGCGATCGCGTACACGACCACTCTGATCGCGAAGGTGCGCATGAAGAAGCTGTCGAACCCGTTCTTCGGCTGCGTCTTTTCAATGAAGTGCTCGCGGGTCAGGCGCGAGAGGCCGATCCCGAGATACACGGTCGAACCGGCGGCGATGCGGTGACCCGCAGCATCCGGTGCGCGGGCACGAGCTGGGAGGCGAGGCCAAGCCCACGAGGGCCCATGCGACGGTGCCAGGCAGCGGCATGGTCAGAAAACGACGGCGCGCCAACTCATCGCGCTGCAGGTCGAGCGACCGTGCCATGTCATCCGCTGAAAACGAAAACGGGCGCCTGCGCGACCCGTGTGCCCGGTCCCCACCGGGGTGCTGAAACCGCCGGCCTGCATCGCAGGCCGGCAGCGAACACGCGACTTAGGTCGCAGCGTCCTTGAGGCGCTTCATCGGACGCGCCTTGAGCTTGACCGACGCCGGCTTGGCGGCGAACCACTGCTCTTCCTTCGTGAACGGGTTGATGCCCTTGCGCTTCGGCTTGGCCGGGACGTCGACCTTCGTGATCTTGATCAGGCCCGGGATCTGGAACGTGCCCGCGCCCTTCTTGTGCAGCGAAGCCTGCGCGGCGTCCTCGAGCGCCGACAGCACGGCCTTTACCTGCTTCGGGGCCAGCTCGGTGCGCTCGGCGAGGTGCGTGACCAGCGCGGTCTTGCCCATCGGCTCGGTGATCGGCTTGACGGTTGCGGTCTTCTTCGCAGCGGCCTTCTTGGCCGGCGCAGCCTGCTTGCTAGCGGTCTTCTTCGTTGCGGCTTTCTTGGTTGCCATTGTGCGGTCCTGTGGGTGTGTGGTGGGTCCACCCGCTAGTTATAACGGGAAAACATGCCGTTTTTAACGCATCTGCGATCTTTTCCGCATGATTGGCTGATATCGGCACGGTCTGACGCGTTGCGCGACGCCGGCAACGCGGTGTCGATGGTCGCCGCAGTGTCCGCGTGCACTGCGGCCGACGAGCCGTTTGTCCGGTCTGGACATGTCGCTTCGCGTCGGTCGACGGGGCATCCGTCTCTCACGGAAAAGGCACCTGGCTGCATTGCACAACACCGTCGATCGGGCAGCCGCGCGACACGTGACGCAGCGGCACGACCTCAAGCGCGTGATGAACGAATGCTCGCGTCTGCTGACGCTTCCGCGACACGCAGGCCCCTAGGTTCAGCCCCGCGAGTCCCTCGCAGACAAACAGGAGCATCGTATGAAGGTATCCAAACCACTGACTGCGGCCGTTGCGGCCGCACTGTTGGCCGGCGCGTTCTCGATGCCGGTCGCCGCCCAGGTCGCCGAGACCGCGGAAGCCGAGCGCGTTGAAGTCGAGCGCGATGACGACGACGGTTTCGACTGGGGCCTGCTGGGCCTGCTCGGCCTGCTCGGCCTGATCCCGCGCAAGCGCCATGACACGGTCGTGCGCCACGACGCGCCGCGTCACTAAGCAAGTTCTGCACCCGTATTCGAAAGCCCGGCTTGTCCGGGCTTTTTTTATGGGCGCGCCGCTCGGGCCGGCCGCAGCCTCGTCTATCGCAGGGCGATTCGCGCGCGTCGATGTTCATGCTCATTCGGTATCGGCACCTTGACGCCGGCGCCACGTCGCGCGCACCGACGACGAATCCGCCGCCATCGCAGGCCGTGCGGCATGCTGTAATCGAACGACAGCGAACAGCCGGAGCAGACGATGGCAGCGCAGGCGACGCAGGTGCAGTCAGGTGCGGTCACGCTCGTGGCGTGCCTGATGCTGGCGGCCTGCACGGACCGCCCGACCGCCGCACCGCCGAGCCCGAAACCGCCGGCCGCCCAACGGCTCGTCGGCGTTCCGACAGTGGTCGATGCCGACACGCTCGTGATCAACGGACGCGCGGTGAAGCTCTGGGGCATCGACGCGCCTGCACGCGATGCCCGGTGTGCGGACGCGAACGGGGTTGCGTGGCCTTGCGGCGAACATGCCGCGGCCGCACTGACGCACCGGCTCGACGGCCGCTCGGTCAATTGCGACCCCCGCGGCGCCGTCGAAGCGAATCCTGTCGTGGCACTGTGCCGTCTCAACGGCAACGATGTCGGCAAATGGCTCGTGATGCACGGCTGGGCTTTGGATGCCGCGCAGAGCCGCGGCGCTTATGGCCCGCTCGGTCGCGCGGCGGCGGGTGAGCGACGCGGCATCCACGGCGGGCCGCCTGTGGCACCTGCAACCGAAGCGCAGTGAGCCAAAGGCACGCCGCGCGGTCACCGTATTCGCCCACCGGATTGCGCCCCGTGCGCCCCTACCCCGCCGCGCGCACGAACGGCTGTTGGCCCGACCCGCTCGACGAAGGGCGGTTTTCGACCGTGAAGTGCTGAGGATGCGCGCGCAGCAGGTCGCTGAGCTTCTTGCAGCCGTACAGGCGTGAATCGAAGTTCGGACGGATCTTCGTGAGGTAGCTGCCAACCGCGCCGAGGTGCGCCCACTCCTCGTCGTCGTTCGCCTCGTCGATCGCACGCAGGATCAGCTGCACGGTCGCCGCGTCGAGCGCGCCCTTCCTACCACTTGGCTTGCCGGCTTCGGGCTTGGCCGCGCCCGGTTTTGCCGCGGCCGTGGACGCGGTGTCGGGCGAGGCCGGCGTCGTGTCTTTGGCCTCCTTGCGCGCGGCCTTCTTCGCGGGTGCCACCGCCGGCTCGGGCGCAGCGCGCAGCACTTCGGTGTAGACGAATTTGTCGCAGGCCTGCACGAACGGGTCCGGCGTCTTCTGCTCGCCGAAGCCGTACACGGTGATGCCCGACTCGCGCAGGCGCTGCGCGAGGCGCGTGAAGTCGCTGTCGCTCGACACGAGGCAGAAGCCGTCGAACTGCTTCGTGTACAGCAGATCCATCGCGTCGATGATCAGCGCGCTGTCGGTCGCGTTCTTGCCGGAGGTGTACGCGAACTGCTGCACAGGCTGGATCGAATGCTTCAACAGCGCCGCCTTCCATCCGTTCGCACGGTTGTTCGTGAAGTCGCCGTAGATGCGCTTCACGCTCGCGACCCCGTACTTCGCCACTTCGTCGAGCAATCCCTCGATCACCGCGGGCGACGCGTTGTCGGCGTCGATCAGCACCGCGAGTCGGCGTTGGGTGTCGTCGGCGGGTGGTGCAGTCCTTTTCATCGATGGATATCCGGTGGGCGTTCAAGCGTCATTACGAGGGCTCGACCGTGCATGAGGCAAGTGCGCGCCCGGCCGGATGCCCGCGCGCGACGACGGCTCGGTCGCCGCGCCGACGAATGCGTGCGTCGAACGGGGCGAGAGGCGACCGGGCACGCCTCGGCCCGATCCGCCGCGCATTGACGCGGCCTCCTCCGCGGCGCGTGCACTCTCCGGCCATGGATCAGACACAGAAATGGCCGGCGCGCCTGTGGATCGTTCGTCACGGCGAGTCGGCGGGCAACGTCGCCCGCGATCGGGCGCAACAGGCGCAGGCACACTCGATCGATTACCAGACGCGCGATGCGGACGTGCCGCTGTCGTGCCTCGGCGAGCGCCAGTCCGACGCGCTGGGCCGCTGGTTTGCGGACTTGCCCGAAGACCAGCGCCCCGATGTCTTCCTGTGCTCGCCCTACGTGCGTGCGCGGCAGACGATGAATCGCGTGCTGCAGCAGTGCGGCGTCGAATGCGATCGCGTCATTTACGACGAGCGCTTGCGCGAGCGCGAGTTCGGAATTTTCGACGGCCTCACGCGGCTCGGCGTCGAGCATCGCTTTCCCGACCAGGCGCGCGCGCTGACGCTGATCGGCAAGTTCTACCACCGCCCACCGGGCGGAGAGAGTTGGTGCGACGTGATCCTGCGACTGCGCAGCGTCATCGACACGATCACCCGCGAATACCGCGGCGACCGGGTCCTGATCGTGGCGCACCAGGTCACGGTGCTGTGCTTCCGCTACCTCTTCGAGCAGATGAGCGAAGCGCAGATCCTCGAGATCGATCGCCAGAAAGACGTGGCGAACTGCGCGATCACCGGATACACGTTCGACCCCTCGTGCGGGCACACCGGGAAACTCGCGCTGGAGCGCTACAACTTCGTCGCGCCGCTGATCGCCGCCGGCGAGCCGGTCACGACCGAGCCTGACGTGCCGGTCGGCCCGCGATGACCGCGAACGACGCGGTGCCGCTGACGCGGGACTGGCTGCTCGGGCACCCGCTGCCACAGCCGTCGGCCGATGGGGACAAGGACGAACGCGGCCGGGTGCTGATCGTGGCCGGAGCCGGCGAGATGCCGGGCGCCGCCGTGCTCAGCGCGGTCGCGGCCCTGCGCGCCGGTGCAGGCAAGCTGCAGATCGCAACGCCGGCAAGCGCAGCGCCGATGGTTGCGGGCACGGTCCCCGAGGCGCGCGTGGTGTCGCTGCCGGAAAACCGCTCGGGCGCGTTGTCGTCGTCCGCGCTTGATCGCCTCGGTTCATTGGGCGAACGCGCGGATGCGATCGTCGTCGGGCCGGGCCTGCTCGAAGGCACGTCGACGGCGCGCATGCTCGCGCAGTGGCTGGTCGCGCTGCCTGCGGTGCCCGTCGTCATCGACGCGGCCGCGTTGTCGGCGCTCGAGCATCAATCCGATGCGATCGCCGCGGCGCCCGTGCTGCGGATCCTGACGCCGCACGCAGGTGAGGCCGCGAAGATGCTCGCGTGCGAACGCAGCGACGTGATCGCGCGCCCGGTCGAACTCGGCATCGAACTCGCTCGGCGCTTCAACGCGGTGTGCGTGATGAAGGGCGGCACCGGCTACGTGATCGACGGCCCGTCCCTCGATGCGGACGCGGCGGGCTCACTGCTCGTAAACCGTTACGGCAACGTCGGGCTCGCCACCTCGGGCTCGGGCGACCTGCTGTCGGGCATTGTCGGCGGACTGGCGGCCCGCGGCGCGAGCCCGTTCCTCGCCACTGCCTGGGGGGTGTACCTGCATGCGGCCGCGGGCGATGCGCTCGCCGAGCGGTTCGGCGGTCCACTCGGTTTTCTCGCGCGCGAGCTGCTCGACGAGGTGCCGGCTCTGATGAATGCGCTGACGCCGCCCCGGGCGGAATAAACGCCGTTCTGAGGACGACGTCGCGGTCGGGCCAGGCCTGCGGGTAACGCGCTGTGGCATTAAGCGCGCGGTCGCTTTCCGGCTCGGCTGATGCGCGCCGGTCGAGCACTGCACGCCCCGCCACCGGCCGCCGTGAACGCCGCGCGCCCGCGGCATTGGCACAATGCGCTCCGCGTCCGGTCATGTGCGAGTCACCTGTTGAGCACCCAGACTCCCCCCAACGATGCCCCCGCCGAGACGGCGGACGGGCCGGACTCGAAGTACCGGGCGCTCGCGGATTTTCTCGAAGACGGCTTTTTCATCGTGCAGCCGATCTTCGACGAGCACGGCGATGCGGCCGATTTCCGCTACGTCGAAGTCAATCGCGCGTTCGAGCAGCAGTCCGGCATGAGCAACGTCGTCGGCCGCACGGTGCGCGAGGTGATGCCGACGATCGAGCCGTTCTGGATCGAGCTCTACGCGCGGGTCGCACGCAGCGGGGAGTCGGCGATGTTCGAGCGCCAGGCGCGCTCAACCGGCAAGTGGTTCAGCGTCAAGGCCGCTCGCTTTGTGAGTTCGCCCGAGCCGCAGGTGGGCGTGCTGTTCCGCGACATCACTGCCCGCAAGCGCGAAGAGGCGTTGCGCCACGAAAGCGAGGAGCGCCTGCTCATTGCGCTTGAGGCCGCGGACCTCGGCGTGTGGGAGTTCGACCCGCGCACCGAAACCGCGTCGACCCGGTCGCTGCGCCACGACCAGATGTTCGGCTACTCCGAAGCCCAGCCTGAGTGGAACCTCGAGATCGCGCTCAGGCACATCCTCCAAGAGGACCACCAGACGCTGAAGGAGGCCATGGTCGAGGCCGTCGACACCGGCAAGTTGTCGGTCGAGGTGCGCGTGCGCTGGTCGGACGGCTCGATCCACTGGATCGGCTGCACCGGCAGCACGTATTACGACGAGCACGGCAGCCCGATCCGCATGGCCGGCGTCATTGCCGACATCACCGCGCGCAAGGCCGCCGAACATTCGCTGCGCGACAGCGAGATGCTGTTCCGCACGATGGCCGATACGGTGCCGATCATCGTGTGGACCACCGATGCCGAGGGCCGCGCCGAATTCCTCAACCGGCAATGGACGCTCTACACCGGCCAGCCCCACGTTGCCACGACGGCCGCGCAGATCGCGGCGGATCACGTCCACCCCGACGATGTCGCGATCACGATGCAGCGGTTCAACGAGGCCTGCCGCACCGGCCGCCAGTTCGCCGTCGAGCACCGCATCCGCTCGGTATCGGGCGATTACCAGTGGTTCCAGGTGCAGGCCGAGCCGTACCGCGACCCGCAGACCGGGCAGATCCTGCGCTGGTTCGGCACCTCGGTCGATATCCACGAGCGTAAGGAGGCCGACCGCCAGTTGCGCGAGACGGCGCAGAGCCAGGCGTTCCAGCTGGAGCTGTCCGAGGCGATCCGCACTCTGGACACCCCGGACGAGATCATCGACGTCACCAGCGAGATGCTGGGGCGCCGGCTGCAGGCTGCGCGGGTGATCTACTGCGAAGTCACCGGCCCCGACAGCCTGCTCGTGATTCGCGACTGGACCGCCGACACGTGCGGCGGGCTCGCGGGCGAGACGCTGAAGATGTCGGACTTCGGTGGACCGCACATCGCGGACCTGCGCGAGGGCCGCACGGTGGTCAATCACGACGTGACCGAGGACCCGCGCACCGCGGCCCAGGCCGGATCGTTCATCGCCCGGGGCGTGCGCGCGGAGCTTGCGGTGCCGATCATGAGGGCGGGCCGCCTGAAGCTGGTGGTCGCGATCCACAAGTCGCAGCCCCACCGCTGGCAGGACGGAGAAACCCAGTTGTCCAGCGCTGTCGCGCAGCAGATTCTGCTGGCCGCGGAAGCCGCCGCGGCCAAGGGCGCGTTACGCGCCGAACGAGACCTCAGCCGCGCGATCTTTGACAGCATGGAAGAGGGGTTCGCGCTGTTAAGCCCCGACTGGGTCATCCAGGACATCAACGAAATCGGCGCGCGACTCGTCAGTCAAAGCCGACCGGAAATGATCGGCCGTAACCACTGGGAGGCGATACCGGAGGCCGTCGGCAGCCCGCTGGAGCCGCTGTACCAGCGTGTGCTCGCTACGGGCGTGCATGAAACCTTCGAGTACCTGCACGCGCCGCGCACGGGCGAGCCCCACTGGCTGGAGATCCGGCCGTACCGGCTTGCCACCGGGGGGCTCGTCGTGTTCTTCCGCGACATCTCCGAGCGCAAGCGCATCGAGCAGGAACTCAACGATGCGGTGCGGCGTCGAGACGAGTTCCTCGCGATGCTCGCGCACGAGTTGCGCAATCCGCTCGCGCCGATTCGCGCGGCGGCGGACGTGCTGTCGATGCCGTCGATCGACGAGACCCGCATCCGCGAGACCAGCGGCGTCATCTCTCGGCAGGTCAAGCACATGACCGGGCTCGTCGACGACCTGCTCGATGTCTCACGCGTCACGCGAGGCCTGACCGTTCTCGACAAGGAACGCGTCAACCTCAAGTCCGCGGCATCCAGCGCGATCGAGCAGGTCCGGCCGCTGATCGAAGCGCGCCGGCATCACCTGACCGTGCAGTCGCCGCCGGGCGACGCCGAGGTGTTCGGCGATCCGAAGCGACTCGTGCAGGTGCTCACGAACCTGCTCAACAACGCGGCGAAATACACCCCCGAGGGCGGCCGCATTGCCTTGACGATCGACATCGACGACACGCACGTGTCGGTGACCGTCGCCGATGACGGCATCGGCATGTCCAGCGACATGCTCGATCGCGCGTTCACCCTGTTCTCCCAGGCCGAACAGACCTCCGACCGCAGCCAGGGCGGTTTGGGCATCGGGCTTGCGCTGGTCAAGAGCCTCGTCGAGTTGCACGGCGGCACGGTGGCGGCCGCAAGCGTCGGGCCCGGTGCGGGCAGCGAGTTCACGGTGCGCCTGCCGAGGCCGCCGGGCGCACCGGCGCCGACGCGCACGCGCGACAATGCGGCCCTGCCCTCGCCTGGGCAGCCGCTGCGCGTGCTGATCGTCGACGACAACGAGGACGCGGCGAGCATGCTGCAGCTGTTCCTCGAGGCGTCCGGGCATACGGTCACGATCGAACACGGTTCGCGCACGGGCCTGGAACGTGCGCTGGCCGAGCGGCCCGACGTGTGCCTGCTCGACATCGGCCTGCCCGACATGGACGGCAACGAACTCGCGCGCCGGCTCCGCGCAAGCGAGCAGACGCGCGACGCGGTGCTGATCGCGATCACCGGGTACGGCCAGGAGTCGGATCGGAAAAGCACGGCCGCGGCCGGCTTCGACCATCACCTGGTCAAGCCGATCGATCCATTCGTGCTCGCGGGGCTGCTCGCGGCGGTGCGTCGCTAGGGCGCGCCGCACCTTCCGAGCCCACAGCGTGGCTGCAGGCCGCGCGTCATGCCGATCGCAAGGACTCAGTCCGACGCCGCGTACGCGAGGCCGGTCACGACGCCGAGCGACGCATTGCCCTGCACGATGTCGGTGCCCGGCAGTTCGACGGCGACTGCATCGCGGATGTACGGCGAACGCGACATGCCGCCGGTGAGGTAGACGGCCTCGGGCGGCGCCTGCATCTCCCGCAGCGCCCCGCGCATCAGCGTCCTAAGCAGCGACAGGAAGCGGCTCGCCGCCTGGTCCACCTGGGGCCGCTGCACCTCGGTGCGCAAGCCGTCTTCGATGTAGTCGAGCTCGACGTTCACCACCGTGTCCGCGCTGAGCCGGATCTTCGCGCCTTCGACCGCGCGGTTGAGGCGGACCGTGTGCCCCGTGGCCTGCAGGCGCTCGAGGCGGCGGTCGAACGGCGCGTCGACGTCGCGGAACACCGTGCGCCTGAAGTTCGCCTGGCGCTCGAAGTCCTGCGCGGCGGACGCCTCGTAGAAATGGTGCACCGGCGTACGCGTGACGCCCTTGCCGAACAGCGGCATCAGCGCGCGCATGCTGAGCTCGATGTCGACGTCGGTGCCGCCGACCGGCTCGCCCCAGGCGCCGAGGATCGTCGGCGCCGGCGTCGGGCCGCCGACGTTGGCAAGCGCGAGGTCGGTCGTGCCGCCGCCGATGTCGACGACCATGACGCGCCGCGGCGACTGCGTCTGCCGGTGGAAGCCAATCGCGGCGGCGGCCGGCTCCTGCAGGAACTCGATCGCCTCGAACCCCGCCGCATGCGCCGCGTCCATGAGGATCTGCTGCGCCTGGACGCCGCCGGCCTCTTGCATGCTGCTGCGGAACCGCACCGGGCGGCCCAGCACCGCCGAGCGCACCTCGGTGCCGAACTGCGCCGAGGCTGTCGTCCGGATGTGGCGCAGGATGTGCGTGGTGATGCCGAGCAGCGTGTCGCGCGCCGAGCCGCTGAGGCGATAGCCCAGCATCGACTTCGGCGACACAACGAGGTGGCCCGTGCCGCTGTCCACATACGCATCGGTGGCCTCGTCGCCGTACAGCGCGTTCTGCAGATCGAGCCCCGTCTCTTCCCGCGCAAGGCGCGCCTGCTCGGCCATCCACTGCCGGCGCACGGCCTGGATCGAAGACGCGCGGATCTGCTCAGGGGTCTGCTCGACCGGCGTCGGGATCATCGCGAGCGCGTGCTCGCGGCGGCCTTCGGGCTCGCGCATCGCGGCGGCCCGCGCCTGCCGCGCGCGGTCGAGTTGTTCGCGCTGGTAGGCCGTCGCGCGCGCCGCGATCAGCGAGGCCTCGCGCTCGAGCTCGGGCGTGAGCTCGAAGTGCCGGATGTCGGGCAGCCGCAGCGGGAAGTAGACCGTCGTGCGGAACTGGTGCTCGTCTCCGAAGCGGACGAGTTGCAGCTGCCCGTCGACGACGGCGCCCGCCGCGGAGTAGCTCGTTCCGAAGTCGATTCCGATGCGCATGGTGTTCCGGTTCTGATGTGGTCGAAGGCTCGCCACGCGCCGCGTGGCCGCGCATTTGATCGGCCCCGGCTGCCCCGTGCAAGCCGCCGCCTTGGCGGTTGCTGCAACCGGGCCGCCGGGGATCGGTCTCGTGCATCGAAGCGCCGGCGCCGGTCGAGACGCAGCGGCACGGAACGTGCGTAGCGGGGGCCTTCAGCTCGTCGTTGACGCTGGGGTCGCGATTAGGCAGCCCGTGGCAGGGCCGGCGCGAATCGCATACCCGCGACCACCATGCCGCCCCGACTTCGCGGCTGTCGACCACGCGCTCGAACGGTCGAGGCGGGCTGCCCAGCGGCTATCGCAGGCCATGCACAGCCCGGGACATGCGACCGGACCATCGCAGGCCCGGGAAGCGGAGGAATGGCGCTGGGCGACGACGTGACTTCCGGCCTATTGCGGAAGAATGTTGGTGTTGTACTCTACCAACACACCAAATCACTCCCGCTCTGGACCCGCTCATGAACCTGCTCATCACCCTGTTTTCCACCCACCTTCCGCGCCCGCAGAACCGCAGCGCCGTCGCTCCTCTGGTCGCCCGCCCCGCGCAGCGCGAACGCGGTCTCGGCGTCGGTTATGGCTCGAGCAGCGGCTACGCGCCGAGTGCGCGCTACGCCCCGTATCGGGCGGCGCCGCGCCTGCGCTTCGGCTGAGCATGCTGACCCGCTGACGCAGCGCCGCAAGACCCGGAATCCACTCGCATCGGGATCGACATGAGCAAGCAACTGACGAGACGAACCGCCGTGCTGGTGGTGGCCCTGCTTGCCGCAGCGGTGACCCATGCAGGCGAGACCCAGGTGCAGCGCCCGGCGTATGCGTTGCAGGCGGAGCAGCACGGAGACGGGGCCACGGCGGTCGTCTTCGAGTCCGGCTTCGGACAGGGCGCCGGCGTGTGGAAGGATGTCATCGCCCAGTTGGGTCCCGACTGCCGCTGCATCGCCTACGGGCGCGCCGGGCTCGGTGGGTCGACAACGGACGGAGCGCCGAAGCGGATCGACGAGCATCTGCAGGACCTGGGCGCCGTCATCGACTCGCTGGCGCCGGACCGCAAGGTGGTTCTGGTCGGCCACTCGTACGGCGGACTGCTGGCCACGGAGTTTGCGCGCAAGTATCCCAATCGTCTGAGCGGGCTGGTGCTCGTCGACCCCTCCACGATGCAGCAGCGGCATGCGTTTCTCGCGGCGGATCGCGACCGGGTGCTCGCCGACGACCGGGCGTTGCTGGAAATGCTTCCGCCCTCGATGGGCGCCGACTATACGAACCTGATCGCGCAGCTCGACAGCGCGGACGCGGCCCTGCCGCGCGCCATGCCGGACCTGCCGGTGGCACTGTTAACCTCGACCGCGGTCGCAGACGAGCCCTTCGTTTTCGAGGAGACCGCGCGGGGCAAGTCGCTCTGGAAAGCGCAGCACGCCACGTTGTTCGCGGGTTTCTCGCAGGGCACGCACCGCTATCTCGCCACCGGCCACAACATCCACCGCGAAAACCCGGCAGCCGTCGCTGATGCGATCCGTGCAGTCGCGGATCAAGCGAGCGGCAAGGCCGGAGCGCGGTAGAGCGCCAAGCGCGACGGCGCTCTTGGGTCAGTAAACCCGAGTGCACACCGCCGGCTCGCCTGGCAAAAGAGGCGGCGATCCGTGGCTGCAACCGAGACCACCGGGACGGCGCACGTCAACAAGGCCCTGCCACGCGCACGGGCAGGCGGACGCCCACCGCAACGCCCGATCCCTCCTTCGACATTCAGGCGCTGCCAAGCGTCAGTTCAACCGGGGAAAATGCACCCGGTTACCGCCGCTCGACTTCGCCGCGTAGGACGCCTGGTCGGCGCGCTGGAGCACGTCGAGCGCCGTGTCCTCCAGGTCGATCATCGTGATGCCGATGCTCGCAGCGACGTTGAAGCTGCGCCCGTTGTAGCTCAGCGTGAACTCGTCGATCGCGCTGCGCGCTTTCTCCGCAACGACCTGCGCGATGCTCCGCGTGCAGCCATCGAGCAGCAGCGCGAACTCATCGCCGCCGAGCCGCGCCAGCGTGTCGCGCTCGCGGATCTGCGCCGACAGCACTTCGCCGAGGCGGCGCAACAGCTCATCGCCCGCCTGGTGCCCGGCCGAGTCGTTGACCGCCTTGAAGCCGTCGAGGTCGATGTAGATCAACGCGCTCGATGTCGAACTCGCCTCCACGCGATCGATCGACCGCTGCAGCCGCTCGTCGAACCCCGCACGGTTCACCAGCCCCGTCAGTGCATCGTGCGTGGCCTGGTGCCTGAGCGCCGCCATGTGCTCGCGCGTTTGCGTCACGTCACGGAACACGATGACGCAGCCCGCGTTGCCGCCCGATGCGTCCCGGATCGGCGCGGCCACGCCGTCGATCACGCAGCGCGCGCCATTGCGCGTCTTCAGCACCGCGGGACATTCCTCCGAAAACATCTGCCCCTGGCACAACTGCGCGATCAGGGCCTGACCGGACTCGTCGGGCGTCTGGTCGAGGATCAGCAGCTCGGTGAAGTCGTGGCCTTGAAGTGCCTCGGTGGTCCAGCCGGACAGCTGCTCGGCCTTCGGGTTGAGAAACTCGATCCTGCCGTCCGGACCGACCGAAAGCACCGCATCGCCGATTGCGTTGAGCATGACCTGCGCCCGCTCTTTTTCGCGGCGCAGCTCGTCCTGAAGCAGCTTTCGTTGCGTGAGGTCCTTCGTGATCTTGCAGTAGCCGCTGTGGACGCCGTCGGCATCGGTGATCTTGATGATCTCGATGAGCGCCCAGAACATCGAGCCGTCTTTCTTCCGACGCCAGCCTTCGTCCGCGTACGTGCCGTCGCGGCAGGCCTCGGCGAGGTTCTGCTCCGGAATACCCGCCTTGCGACTTTCTTCGGGGTACAGGACGCCAAACGGCCGGCCGATGATCTCGGCGGGCTGATACCCCTTCATCTGCGCAGCCCCCGGGTTCCACGAGGAGATGCGACCGTCCAGGTCGATCAGGAAGATGGCGTAATCGCGCACCCGTTCGACCATGAGGGCAAACGGGTGCTGCGGATCGAAGGGCTTGGGCGAGTGATTCACAACCGGCTCCGTGCAACGCCACCGCGGTGATGGGCCATCGTGCGCACCGACATGGCTGGACAGCGCGAAGGCGGACCGCCCTGCCGCCACGCTCGCGCTGCGCGGCCATGCTCACCCAGGGCGCCCGCCTACGATGAACAGGCGGCGCGGAACGGGGCCTCCCCCCTGACCTTTGGCAGGTGGTGAAGGCGGATGGGCCGATTAGCCTCCATGTTGATACCCGCTCTGCAGCCGTCTCCTGTTGTGGGCACACCGCCCGACAGCCGCTCGCAGACGCACCTGGAGCGCCGCCCGGATGACCCGCTCGCTGGCCCTGCTGATCCAGCTCACCGCGTTGCTGGCGCCGGCTCTCGCCTGGGCCGCATCGCCGCCGGTGCAGACCGATCACCTGCAATCACGGCTGGTGGCCGAATCGACCGCGGCGGTGCCGGGCGAAACCCTGACCCTCGGGCTGCTGCTCGAACACGACCCGCACTGGCACACCTACTGGCGCAACCCGGGCGATTCCGGGCTGCCGACTGAAATCAAACTCTCGTTGCCCGACGGCGTCGTCGCCGCGCCGATCGCGTGGCCGCATCCGCAGCGCTTCACGCTCTCGGACATCGTCAACTTCGGTTATGGCGACCGCCGGCTGCTGCCGATCTCGATCAAGGTGCCGGCCGACTACGCGGCCTCGACGCTGCCGGTGCGCGCGTCGGCGAACTGGCTCATCTGCGAGGTTGAATGCATTCCGGGCAAAGCCGAGCACGCATTCGAGTTGCCGGTCGCGTCTAACGCAGCTGCCGATTCGCGCTGGGCGAGCGATTTCGCCGCGGCGCGCGCGGACCAGCCGCGAGCGACACCCGCGACGCTCGAGGTGGTCGAAGACGCCGGCGCGATCACGCTGACACTCGCTGGCCTCGACGGCGCAACCGAGCCTGCCCAGTGGCAGTGGTTTCCCGAAACGCCTGAAATCGTCGCCAATGGCGCGCAGCCGCAGTGGCAGCGCACAGCCGAGGGTTGGCAGGGGCGCTGGCCGAAAAGCGAGTACTTCACGGCGCTGCCTGCGCAGATTGCCCTGGTCGGCGTGGACGGCGACGGGGTGGCGTGGCGGGTCGCCGGGGGCAATTCCGGCGCCGGCACGGCGACGGCGGCGACCGCGGCCGCCGCGCCGGTCGGCGCGGCGCCTGAAGGCGGCGACGCAGTCGAACCGCTCAGCCTGCTGCCGGCGCTGCTGCTCGCGTTTATCGGCGGACTGATCCTCAACCTCATGCCCTGCGTGTTCCCGGTGCTGTCGATCAAGGCCATGGGTGCACTGGGCTCGGCCGACGACCGCGCCGAGTTGCGCCGCCACGGCCTGTGGTACGCGCTCGGCATCGTCGCGACGTTCGTGTTGCTGGCCGGCGTGCTGATCGCACTGCGTGCCGGCGGCCAGCAACTCGGCTGGGGCTTCCAGCTCCAGGAGCCGCGCTTCGTCGCGGCGGTCGCCCTGCTGCTGTTCGCGATGGCGCTGTCCTTCTCCGGAGTCTGGGAGTTCGGCGGCCGGCTCATGGGCGCCGGGCAGACACTGACCGAAGGCCAGGGCGCACGCGCCTCGTTCTTCACCGGCGCGCTCGCCGTCGTCGTGGCAAGCCCGTGCACCGCACCGTTCATGGGCACGGCGCTCGGTTGGGCACTCGCGCAGCCGGCCGCCGCCGCGCTGTCGGTGTTCGTCGCGCTCGGCCTGGGCCTCGCGGCGCCCATGCTGCTGCTCGGGTTCGTGCCGGCGCTGGCGCGCGCACTGCCGCGTTCAGGCCCCTGGCTGGAGGGCTTCCGCCAGTTCCTCGCGTTCCCGCTGTATCTGACGGTGGTGTGGCTGCTCTGGGTCTACGGCGAGCAGACGTCACCGCTGGGCATGGCGTGGTTGCTGGCGGCCCTCACCGCCCTCGCGTTCGCGCTTTGGCTGCTCGGACGCCGGCCTGCGATGCGCTCGCCCACGCTGCGAGTGGGCGCGGCGGTCGTATCGGCGGCGGCGCTCGTGGTCGCGATCGGCCTGCCGTTGGCCGCGGCGCCGGCCGCCGTCGAGCCACAACAGGCACGCAGCGCCGACGGCCTCGGCGAGCCGTGGAGCGAGCAGCGCCTGGCCGAACTGCGCGCCGCCGGCAAGCCGGTGCTCGTCAACATGACCGCCGCGTGGTGCATCACCTGCCTCGCGAACGAACGCACGGCGCTGTCCACCGACGCCGTGCGCGAGGCGCTCGCCGCGCGCGACGTCGCCTACCTCAAGGGCGACTGGACCCGGAACGACGAGGCGATCACGCGCTATCTCCAGCGCTACGGCCGCAACGGCGTGCCGCTATACGTGCTCTATCCCGCCGATGGTGGCGCGCCCCGCGTGCTGCCGCAGCTGCTGACCGCGGACGGCGTGGCCGACGCGATCCGCTCCATGTGACGTTCCCGACCCCAGGAGACCGACCGATGAAAGCTTCACTGCTCGCCACTGCCGTCATGTTCGCTGCCGTTTCCATGACGGCCTGCGCCGCCCCCGACGCCACCGCTGCAGCCAACGCGACGGCCGCGGCCTCGGCCGCAACGGTCGGCCAGCCTGCCCCGGCCTTCCAGCTCGTCGATTCGACCGGCAAGAAGCATGCGCTCGCCGACTACGCCGGCAGGACCGTCGTGCTCGAATGGACGAACCACGAGTGCCCGTTCGTCAAGAAGCATTACGGCTCCGGCAACATGCAGGCGCAACAGCGCAAGGCGACGGCCGATGGCGTCGTCTGGCTGAGCATCAACTCGTCCGCGCCTGGCAAGCAGGGCAACGTCGACGGCGCTGCGGCCGAGAAGGTCCGCAAAGACGCCCGCGCCGTGCAGACCGCCTACCTGCTCGACCCGACCGGCGCCACCGGCCGCGCGTACGGCGCGAAGACCACGCCGCACATGTACGTCATCGATCCCAAGGGCGTGCTGCGTTATGCAGGCGGCATCGACAGCATCCAGAGCGCCAATGCCGACGACATCGCGAAGGCCACGCAGTACGTGCCGCAGGCACTCGCGGAACTGTCGGCCGGCAAGCCGGTCAGCGTGTCGGTGACGCGCCCGTACGGCTGCTCGGTCAAGTACTGACAAGGCGCACGGTGCTCCGGGGCGGCAGCGCCGTCCCGGAGCAAGCTCATCTTGCGGCGCGGTCCAGCAGACAGGTTGCATCACTGCCGTTGTAAACCGGCACGTTGACGCAGATGCGGGCTACGTCCGCCACGTTCGACGCATATGTTTAGGCAACAAAGGCCCGCCCTGGCGCGTGTCGACCGCGCCCGCCCACAGATAATCGACCCTAGGCACGCACGCGGTCGCTGACCGCAAGGCATACCCTGCGGCCAGCGCGATCATGACAACGCGTCAGCGCCCGAACCAGTTGATCCCGGCGTTGAACTCGTTGGTGTCGACCATGTTGTTCCGGTCCCTGTCCCACGCCGAGAACGCGCCAGTGGCTGCCTCGTCATTGGCAAGCATTCCGTCCTTGTCCGCGTCCCAGGTGCCGAACAAGCTGTTCGTCTCCACGCCTTCCGGCGCTTGACCCCAGGTGGTGTTGACGGTGCCGAACTCCTCGTTCGTGAGCTGACCGTTGCGGTCGCCGTCCCAATCGCCGTACCAGCCGCCGTCGTTGAAGCGGGAACGGAACTCATTGTTGTCGAGCATGCCGTCGGCATTCGTATCCCATGCGCCGAAGTTCGCGCGCTCGGCCCGGGCCTCGCCGCCAACTCCCGCTCCTGCCAGTGCCGGATCGGCACCTACCACAGGCTCGACAACGGCGTCGGTCCCGACTCCGGCAGCCGGCGCAGCATCGGCGACAACAGCTTCCTCCGCGACACCCTCTTCCTGGGCGCAGCCCGCAGCGAGCGCGATGAGCAAGGAGGCGGTGAGTGCTTTTAAGGCAGATGTAGTTTTCATGAATATCTCCCTGTTGATTGACTGATGCGGACTCGGCAAAGCGATAAACCGCTTTTCCATAGTCAACACATGACCGTGCGTCGCGCATGAAATCTGCGAAAAATAAGCAAACTCATGCAATGAATAACGTTTCAGATATGGCTCATCAGCTAGCTTCGTGGTCACGCCTTTACGCAACTGAATGCGATACGACACAGCCGCTTGCACGTGCTGTGTACTCGGACATTTTTAGTATCAGAAGAGCTGTACGGTATTTTTTAACGAGTGCTCGATTTTTAGTTCAAGTAGAGAATAAGATCGCAATGAATATAAATATCAGGGCGAGCGCCCCGCTGCCGGATTCATTACCGGATGCGCTAGTAGGTCCTTCGGCTAGGGATGAAGGCGCAGTCAGCTTTGCCAATTGGGATATGGATGAAACCGCAAGCTCGGCAATGACGAGTTGCAAGTGGTCCTTGAAAAGCAGGATTGGATTGGCGGTGATCTCGACGACAACGGCCTGCTGTCGAGCGTCGAATTCAACTCAGGCGGAGACGCATGGAAACAAAATGGCGATGCATTCTTTGAATGGAATTCGAACCGTGACGGCATGCTGAGCGACACGGAGCTCGGCGAAGGCGCGTTCGTCATGCTGCTCGATGAGAAGGAGTTCGACAGCGGCGCTAATTGGTTCGGCTAAAACAGAATCTGGCCATACCAGATGCTCGATGAGATCGTCGCAACGCCTGGAAATCATGCAGCGACCCTACCAATCAACCAAACCAGGAGATCTCCATGAAAAACAAATTTTTGCTCGGCCTCAGCGCCGCAATGACCCTTTGCTTCGCCGCCGGCACGGCCGGTGCGCAGGCGCAGGCGCAGCAGGAGGCCACCAAGCAGATCAAGCCGCTCGTATCGACAGGCACGACCGTGTCGATGGGGCCGAACGGGCCCGCCGTCCGGCAGGTGATTCCGGTGGAGATGCTCGAGGGCGTTGAAACGGTCACGCTCGACACGCCGCGTGGCCCGGTGGTCGTGATCTCCTGGCCCACCGCAGGCTCTGCGCTGAAGGCGGAAAACAACATCGATTTTGGCTTGGTCGACCTCAACGATGACGGTTACCTGACGAGCGCCGAGATCGACACGACTGCGAAGGAAGGCACCGCTGTCGGACGCCTGTCCAAGCGCTTTAAGGAACTCGACGTGTCCGGTGATGCCAAGCTGAGCTTCGACGAGGTGGTGGGCTGGGTCTACCGCTGAGTTTGAACATGCCCCGCGTGACGCAGTGCTTGCAGCAGGCAGACGCGGTACCGATGGCTGCAGCGCAGCACGCGTGTCGACGGGCGCACCGTTCGCAATCGCGCGCCTAGGCAACCGCTGACTTGCGACGCTCGATGCCCCGGCTTTTGGCCGGGGCATTTTCGTTTATGCACAAGGTGCGGTGTTCAAAGCACGACGTCACAAGGGACGCGTGCGGCGCGATGAAGGGGCGCGAGATGCGTCGAGCCCTATTGAGCCTCACCGCGGCAGAAGGTGCCTCTGCCGCGGCCGTGGGCGCCCCGGATGACGGACCCACGACGATGCAGCTCAGGCACGAGGCGTGGAGCCTCCCGCCATGCGCGGGGCCGGCGGGGCAGCCACCTGACTGGCCCGCACGAGGCCGCACCGCAGACCACGCCACTCCGCCCTCCAAATGCGGATGCGAATGACTTTCATTTGCCGTAAGCTGCGCCGCCTCGGCCACCGCGCCTTCCCTTGGACCCTGCGTTGAACGCCTCCGCTGCTTCGCCCCGCCTTGCCCTGCCCCGGCCTTCGTCGATCCGCACGACCCCTGTGCGTCGCCCCCTCGTGGTCGGGCTGCTGACTGCAATGACAGCGCTGCCTGCGTACGCAGAGCCCGCGGCCGCCGCCGCGACTGATCTCGACCGCGTCGTGGTCTCGGGCACCCGGGTTACGCCGTACACGGCGGGCGAGTCGTCGGCATCGACCGGCCTGGTGCTCACACCGCGCGAGACGCCGCAGTCGATCAGCGTCGTCACGCGCGAGCAGATCGAGGACTTCGAGCTCGACAACATCAATGAGGTGCTGGCGCTCACCACGGGCGTCAACGTCGAGCGCGTGGAGACCGGGCGCACCTATTACACGGCGCGCGGCTTCGACATCACGAACTTCCAGCGCGACGGCCTCGGCATGCCGCTGCCCTACGGCATCCAGAACGGCGACGTGGATACGGCGACGTTCGACCGCATCGAGGTGCTGCGCGGCGCGAACGGGCTGATGTCGGCTACGGGCAATCCGTCGGCCACGGTGAACTTCGTGCGCAAGCGGCCGACCGCCTCTGCGCAGGGCCGCGCATCGCTCACGCTCGGCAGCTGGGACCGCGTACGCGCGGAAGTCGATGCCTCCGGCCCGCTCACGCAGGACGGCGCGGCGCGCGGGCGTGCGGTGCTGGCCGGCGAGTCGAGCGCGAGCTATCTCGATCGCTTCGAGCACACCAAGGCGATCGGCTACGGCGTGATCGAGGCCGACCTCGGCGAGCGCACGCTGTTCACGGCAGGCGTCTCGCACCAGCGCAACGACGCCGACAGCCCGCTGTGGGGCGCGCTGCCGCTGTACTACACCGACGGCACGCCGACCGACTACGACGTGAGCACGAGCACCGCGTCGGACTGGTCGTACTGGGACACCGAGGACACGCGCGCGTTCGTGGAAATTGCGCACGGCATCGGCGCGGACTGGGAGCTGCGTGCGGCGTACAACTTCGAACACGCGACCGAAGAGACGCAGATCTTCTACGTGTATGGCACGCCGGATCGCGAAACGGGCGCAGGCCTGTTCGCGTATCCGTCCGATTACGAGGGCGACTGGCGCGCGCATCATCTGGACGTGCGCGCAGCGGGTGGCTTCACGCTGGGTGGCCACGAGCATGACCTGGTGATCGGTGCGAGCTGGAGCCAGGGCGACATGGTCGAGACCTCGTGGTACGGCAACGACATCGGCACGCCGCTGCCCGCGCCACTCGAGCAGTGGAACGGCGCGTACCCGAAGCCGACGTTCAATGCGTCCTCCGACGGCTCGGACTTCACGTTCAAGCGCGAGAGCGTCTATGCCACCGCGCGCTGGAACCTTAACGACACGTTCAAGCTGATCACCGGTGCGAACTACGCGCGCGTGCGCAGCTCGGGCATCGGCTACGGCGAGCCGAAGGACACCAAGGAAGACGCGACGAACCCGTTCGTCGGCGCCGTGTGGGACCTGAGCGACAGCGTGTCGCTGTACGCGAGCTACGGCGAGATCTTCGCGCAGCAGACCGAGCTCGATATCGACGGCCGCACGCTGCCGTCGATCGAGGGCGACAACGCCGAGATCGGCGCGAAGGGTGAGTGGTTCGGCGGCCGCCTCAACGCATCGGCCGCGGTGTTCCGCGTGCACCAGGACAACCTCGCCGAATACGCGGGCTACGACCTCGTGAACTTCCGCTCGTACTACGCGGGTGAGGATGCGGTGTCAGAAGGCTATGAACTCGAAGTCAGCGGCAGCCCCGCCGAGGGAGTAGCCCTGTCGGCCGGCTTTGCGCATGTCGATATCGAAGACCGCGACGGCAACACCGCGCGCACCTACGTGCCGCGCAACACGTTACACGCCGCGGCGGTGTGGAACGTGTCGCAGCTGCAGGGTCTTCGCCTCGGTGCGATTGCCCGTTGGCAGGACGATATCTACCGTGAGCAGTCGCTCGTGCTCCCCAATGGCGCACCGGTGATCACGCGCCAGGACACGTACGCGACGCTCGGCCTCATGGCCGGCTACCGCTTCCAGAGCGGCTGGGACGCGACGCTCAACGTCGACAACGTGACCGACGAAAAGCACCTCGCGAGCTTGTACTGGGAGCAGGGCTTCTACGCTCCGCCGCGCAGCGTGTCGCTGACGCTTGGCTACCGGTTCTGACTCGAGGACGCCGACCATGGCCACTGCCGCGTCACGTACGTCCCGGCTGCACCACGCGCTCGACGTGGCCGTTCGCACGGCCGCGGCGGCCGTGGCCGGCTACGCGGTCGCGCATGCGTTCGCCGCATGCATGGCCGTGGTGCTGCCGTTCGCAAGACCGGACCGCGTTGCGGCCGGCACGCTGCTGTCGTTCATCCCGTGGGTGCTCGTCGCGCTGCACGCGTTTGCTGCGCGCTCCGCATGGCGTGCGTGGTGGCGGCCGGGCGTTGCATTCGTCGTGATGATGGCCGTCGCCCTCGCATTCCCCGATGCAGGGCTGCGGCCGTAAGGAGAACGCCATGAAGAACTCCCTGCGCCAGTCGATGGCCTGGCTGCACACCTGGTCCGGCCTGCTCGTGGGCTGGCTGCTGTTCGTGATCTTTGTCGGCGGCACGATCGCGTGCTTCGACCGCGAACTCGACGACTGGATGCGGCCCTCGCTGCACGGCATCGAAGGCACGCCCGCGCCGAAGTTCGATGCGGCGATGGCGCAGATCGCCACGCGCGCGCCCGAGGCGCATGCGTGGTGGGCGCACGTACCCCATGAGCGAGAGCGTGCGATCGAGGCGGCGTGGATGCTCGACGACGGCTCGATGGACAAGCTCACGCTCGACCCGCGCACCGGCGAGCCGATCCCCGAAACCGCAGGCGGCGACTTCTTCTTCGAGCTGCACTGGAACCTGCACGCCGGCAACACCGGGATGTGGATCGTCGCGATCGCGGGGTTGCTCATGCTCGTCGCGCTAGTGGCGGGCGTGATTACGCACAAGCGCATCTTCAAGGACTTCTTCACTTTCCGCCCGAAGGCCGGCGGGCAGCGCGCGTGGCTGGACGGGCACAACGTGACCGGCGTGCTCGGCCTGCCGTTCCACCTGCTCATGGCCTATACGGGTGTGATCATCTTTGCGACGAGCTACATCAGCGGCGGGCTCGACACGGCGTACAAGGGCGACCTCGAGCGATACTTCCAGGAGGCCGGTGGCTTCAACGAGCGCGAGGACGCAGGCCGCCCGCTCGAGCGGCTGCATTCGATCGACGCGCTCGTCGCCGATGCGCAGCAGCGCATGGGCCAGCCCGTGGACTGGGCGTCGGTGGAGCATCCCGACGATGCGAGCGCGCTGATCATCTTCGGCACCGACCACGCGCGCCGCGTGGCCTGGGACATGCAGCAGGTGCAGTACGACGCGGCGACAGGCGCGTTCGTGCACCACAGCAGCCCGCCGACCGCGGGTTATCTCACCTACTCGTTCCTCGGCGGGCTGCACATGGTGCAGTTCGGCGGCAGCGGCCTGCGCGCGCTGTACTTCCTGCTCGGGCTGACCGGCTGCGTAATGATCGCGACCGGCATGCAGGTGTGGGTGCGAAAGCGCGAACGCCGCGTGGCCGAGGCCGGCGTGCTGAGCGGCTACGCGCTTGTTGTCGGTCTGAACATTGGCGTCGTGGCGGGCATGCCGATCGGCGTGGCCGCGATGCTGCTCGGCAACCGCTTGCTGCCGGCGTCGATGCCCGATCGCGCCGCGGCCGAGATCACGGTGTTCTGCGCGGCCTGGGCCGCGGCGGCACTGTGGGGCGCGTGGCGCGCGCGCTGCGGCCGCGGATGGGCCGAGTTGTTCGCGGCATCGACCGTGCTGTTCGGCGCGGTGCCGCTCGTGAACCTGCTCACCACCGAGCGCAGCCACCTGCTGGCAACACTGCCGCGTGGTGAGTGGGCGCTGGCGGCGGTGGACCTCACGGCGCTCGCGTTTGCGGTCGCGTTCGCGCTGATGGCGCGCCGTGCGATGCCGGCGGCTGCGCGCGAGGATGTGCCGGCGCGCGGCGCCGTGGCATTGGGAGAGGTGTGAGATGGCTTGGTGTGCAGCATTGCTGATCGTGGTCGGCTGGGGCGCGCTCATGGCGTCGATGGAACGCCATGCGGATCTGTTCACCGCGGTGCCGGCATCGATGCGGGCTGGACTGCGCATTGCCGCGTGGGCGCTGTTTGCGATCAGCTTCGCATTGTTCGTCGGCACGCTCGGCATCGAGCAGGGACCGGTGTACTGGACCGTGTGCCTGATGCTGGGGGCGATCGCGGTCGTGCTGTCGGCGACGTTTGGGTCGAGCCGAACGGTGCGCGGTCGGTAACGCCGGTCACGTCGGCGATGAGCGCTCACGCGTGAGCGCTTCAGGCTAAGGGTTCGCAACCTTGTACATGCGCGCATGATGCAAAGCGCGACCGTCCACTGCCGCTGCTGCGGCGCTTGCGCCATTGCATTCGTGCAGCGCGATAGTGCGTGCAGGCGCAGCGCTTGTTTCGATCAGCTGCTTCCGACCTGCCCCTTTCAACCTGTTGCATACAAGCGCGACCGGCGATGTCGCGCTGTCGCGCTGTCGCGGATGAAGCCTGGGCAACACATGCGGTGTTAACGGCCTTGCCCCACTGCGTTAATGCCCCTCCCGATAGCCTGTTCGCACGGTTCGACAACAGCGTCACGTGCGTCGGGCCGTTCATCCCAACAGGAAGAATGAGGAGAACACATCATGGCGAACAACAACCAGAGCGGTAAGAACCAGGGCGGTAACAACGGCGGTTTTGATTCGATGGATCAGAACAAGCAGCGCGAGATCGCAGCACAGGGCGGTCGCGCATCGCATCAGGGCGGCAATGACGGGCACGAGTTCAGCTCGCAGGAAGCCCGCGAGGCAGGTCGCAAGGGCGGCCAGGCCAGCCAGGGCGGTAACACCGCCACCAATCAGGGCGGGAACTCGAGCGGTGGCAACAACGGCGGTGGCTTCCAGAACATGAGCGCCTCGGAGCAGCGGGAGATTTCGAGTAAGGGTGGCCAGGCCAGCCATAGCGGCGGCGGCAACAACCGCTAAGCTCGACTGATCCGAAGCTGATGGAAAAACCCCGCATTCGCGGGGTTTTTTCTTGGCTGGTTGCTTGAGGCGAATGGCATCCGGCGAAGCGCTTCAGCCCGATGCTGCGCCCGCATCCGTCCCATGCCGCGGCAACGCGATCGAGATCGCCGCGCACAGTGCGACGAAGACGCCCGAGCCCAACAGGCAGGCCGCAAGCCCCCAGGTCTGGTACACCCAGCCCGACAGCACGGTGCCGATGAGACGGCCCATCGCGTTGGCCATGTAATAAAAGCCGACGTCGAGCGAGACGCCGTCCTCGGCGGCGTACGAGACGATGAGGTAGCTGTGCAGCGATGAGTTGATCGCGAACAGCATGCCGAAGAGCGAGAGCCCGCCAATCACCACGACCGCGGGTGAAAGGTCCAACGCAAGGAGCGCGGCCATCGCGAACGGCACCACCGCGAGCGCGGCCGCCCAAGCGAACGCGGCGCGACCGTCGGGCACGGTGCCGCGGCGCTTGCCGGTGAGATGCGGCGCAAGCGATTGCACCGCGCCGTAGCCGATCACCCACAGCGCGAGAAAGCCGCCGACGCGCCAGAAATCCCAGCGGAGCGTGTCGGCGAGGAAGACGGGCAGCGCGATCACGAACCAGATATCGCGCGCACCGAACAGGAACAGCCGCGCCGCCGAGAGTGCGTTGATCGCGCGGCTCTTGGACAGCAGCTCGCGGAACTTCGGCTTGGCTTTCGCACGGCCGAGATCGCGCTTGAGCAGCACGAGGCTGGCGATCCATACGAGCGCGAGCGCGGCGGCCATTGCACCGACCGCACCGCGGAAGCCCACCGTGGTGAGCAGCACGCCGCCAACGAAGAACCCCACGCCCTTGAGCGCGTTCTTCGAGCCGGTGAGCGCCGCGACCCAGCGGAACAGCCTGGCCTGTTGGTCGCCAGGGACGAGCAGCTTGATGCTGCTCTTCGCACTCATCTTGTTGAGGTCTTTCGCGATGCCCGACATTGCCTGCGCGGCCATCACCCACGGCACGACAAGCGCGGCCGCAGGCACGAGCAGCATCGACAGGGCGACGACCTGCAGCGCGAGACCGATGTTCATCGTGCGATTGAGCCCGATGCGCGCACCGAGCCAGCCGCCGAGCAGGTTCGTGACGACGCCGAAGATCTCGTAGAACACAAACAGCCCCGCCACCTGCAGCGGCGTGTAGCCGAGCTGGTGGAAGTGCAGCACCACGAGCATGCGCAGCGCGCCGTCGGTGAGGGTGAACGCCCAGTAGTTGCCGGTGATCAGCAGGTACTGGCGGACCTCGACGGGCAGGCGCGCGAGCACGCTTAGGCGTCCGCGTTGCCGACGAGGCGCACGAGTTCGGCCGTGCGGTTCACGTAGCCCCACTCGTTGTCGTACCACGCGTAGATCTTCACCTGCGTGCCGTTGACGACGAGCGTCGAGGGCGCATCGACGATGCTCGAACGGGGATCGGTGCGGTAATCGACCGATACCAACGGGCGCGTTTCGAACCCGAGGATGCCCTTGAGCGGCCCTTCCGCGGCGGCGCGCAGCAGTCCATTCACCTCCTCGACGGTGGTCGCGCGTTCGACCTCGAACACGCAGTCAGTCAGCGAGGCGACGACGAGCGGCACGCGCACGGCGTGGCCGTTGAGCCGGCCTTTGAGCTCAGGAAAGATCTCCGCGATCGCGGTGGCCGAGCCGGTGGAAGTCGGGATCAGGCTCTCCCCGCAGGCACGCGCGCGGCGCAGGTCCTTGTGCGGCGCGTCGACGATCACCTGCGTGTTGGTCAGGCAGTGGATCGTGGTCAGGCTGCCGTGGCGGATGCCGAGCCCTTCGTGGATCACCTTGACCACCGGCGCAAGGCAGTTCGTCGTGCACGAGGCGGCCGAGACGATGCGGTGTTTTTGCGGGTCAAAGCGGTCTTGGTTCACGCCCATGACGACGTCGAGCGCGCCCTCGGCCTTGACCGGTGCGGTGACGACGACGCGCTTCACGCCCTGGTCGAGGTAGGGCTGCAGCACGTCGGGCTTGCGGAACTTGCCCGAGGCTTCGATGACCACGTCGCAGCCGGACCAGTCGGTGGCCGCGAGTTCCTTGTTGCGCGTGAGCGGGATGCGCAGGCCGTCGATGACGATCGCATCGCCGTCGGCCGTTGCTTCGTGCGCCCAGCGGCCGTGCACGGAATCGAAGTTGAGCAGGTGCGCGAACGTGGCGGCGTCGCCGGCCGGGTCGTTGATCTGCACGAACCGCAGGTCGGGCCGGCCCCACGCGGCGCGCAGGGTCAGGCGGCCCATGCGGCCGAAGCCGTTGATGCCGACGCGGATAGCCATGGAGTGGTCCTATTGATTAAGAAGTCAGGAATGCGGCTCAGCGCGCACCGGCGGTCGCGTTCGGCGCACAGCCGCTCACGGGCGCGCACTGCGACAAATCGCCGCCGCAGCAATTTTTCGTGAGGAAATCGACGAGCCCCTGCACACGCGCGAAGTTCGCCCGGTAGCGGATGCGGCGGCCGCTCGGCTCGGCCGTGACGAGCTCGGCGTGCAGCAGCGTCTTCAGGTGGAACGAGAGCGTGTTGGCGGGGATGTCGAGCGTCTGCGCGATTTCCGACGGCAGCGCGCCGTCGGTCCCCGCGGCGACGAGCGCCTGGAACACGGCCAGGCGTGAGGTCTGGGCCAAGGCGGAAAGGGCAGCGACGGCGCGGTTCGTATCCATATTTCCAGAGTAATGGAAACATCGTGACAAATTCGCGGCAGCCGGCGGTTTAATCGGGTCTCGCAACTGCGCTCGACCCGCCCTGCGTATCGTCGATGATCCATCGTCGGCGCCCGGGCCTGCTGCCTCGCGTGCAAAACGCGTGGGACTTCAACGCTTTACATCGCTTGGCAGATGGCTGTTTCGGGGCAGCTCAAACCGGTCCGGATGTGCGCCGGGTGGCCGGATCGCGCCCGCGGCCTCGTCTTTGAAGACGTAGCAGGCCTCAGGTCTCGCCCGACTCACATCAAGAGGACCCAATGACTGCCCCCGTACACCTGCTTTGGACCGGAGGCTGGGACTCCACGTTCCAGCTGTTGCGGCTGTTGCTCGTGCACCGGCTGCCCGTGCAGCCGATCTACCTGATCGACGACAAGCGCAACTCGCTCGACGTCGAACTGCGCACGATGGCCCGCATCCGGGACGAGCTGGCCACGCGTTACCCGCAGACGCGCTCACTGATGCTGCCGACGTGGAGCGCGAAAGTGTCCGAGATCCGCCCCGATCCCGAGGTCGATGCCGCCTGGGCGCGCCTCAATGCGATCGAGCCGCTCGGCACGCAGTACGCGTGGCTCGGACGGTTCTGCCGCGAGCACGGGCTGAGCGAGGTCGAGACCGGCTTCGAGAAGACCCGCAACGGTGCCGGCGCGCTGCTGACCGACCTCGGTGAGCCGGGCGTGTCCGCGCACGGCTACCCGGTCGACCGCATCGCCAAGCAACACGCCGATGCGCAGATCGTGTTCGGTTACTACGCGTTCCCGCTGTTCCACATCACCAAGCAGGACATGGCGCGCGAGGTCGACGAGCGCGGCTGGCGGCCGATCATGCTCGCCACGTGGTTCTGCCATCGCCCGAACGAGATGCAGCCGTGCGGCGTGTGCAACCCGTGCGTGGGCGTGGTCAAGGCCGGGCTCGGCTGGCGCATTCCCGCCAAGCGCCGCCTCTACGGCGCGGTGCACCGCGCGACGATCGGGTTCGCAAAGGGGCTGTTGCGGCGCCTGCGCGACGCACTGCGCGGCTCCCAGCAGGCCGGCGCGAACGCCTGAGGTCCGTAAGTGACCGCCTGAGTTCCGGCCAGGCCGCCGAGGCGGCCTTGTGCGCCCAGGCCCACGTGTCCGCGCACCACCGCGGGCTCAGGCGGCCGGGCGCGTGACTGCGTCGAGCGTGGCGAGAAGCTCGGATTCCCGCACCGGCTTGACGAGATGGCGGTCGAACCCTGCCGCGCGAGACGTCTCCCGGTCCCCCGGCTGGCCGTAACCGGTCAGCGCGATATACGCGGCGGCGCGCCAGCGCGGCATCGCCTTGAGCGTCTCGGCTAGCTCGTGGCCGGTCATGCCGGGCAGGCCGATGTCGAGCACGAACACGTCGAACGTGGCGTCCGGCGCCTGCGACGCGTCCAACGCCGACGCGGCGTCGTGCGCCAGCTGCACCCGGTGCCCGGCCAGGCGCAGCACGTCGGCGAGCGTGGCCGCCCCGTCGATGTTGTCGTCCACGAGCAACACGGACAGCGGTCTGCGGTCTGCGCGCGGCGGCGTGTCGACGACGGCCGCGCCGGTCGCGTGCGCGCTCAGCGGCAGCGACACCGTGAAGGTGCTGCCGAGGCCTTCGCCGGGGCTGGCCGCCGTGACGCGGCCGCCGTGCAGCAACACCAGGCTGCGGACCAGAGCGAGCCCGACGCCGAGCCCGCCCTGGGCGCGATCGGACGTGCGCTCGGCCTGGGTGAACAGGTCGAAGACCTGCGGCAGCAGCGCAATCGGCATGCCGACGCCGCTGTCGGCGACCACGACCTCCGCTCCGCCTGCCTTCTCGGCCAGCGTGAGCCTGAGCTGGCCGCCGGGCGGGGTGTATTTCGCGGCGTTGTTGAGCAGGTTTGCGATCACCTGGACCAGCCGCGTGCGGTCGCCGTCGACGACCACGGGCGCATCGGGCACCTCGACCTGCAGCGCATGGCCGCGCGTGTCGATGAGCGGACGGACCTGCTCGACCGCCGCCTCGAGCACGGACTGCAGCGCGACCGGCCCGCGTTCGAGTTCGACCAGGCCGCGGGTCACGCGCGAGACGTCCATCAGGTCGTCGACGAGCTCCTTCATGTGCCCAACCTGACGCGTGATCACCGCGCCGGCACGGCCGACCATGGCCGCGTCGTTCGGCGCCATCTGCAGCAGCCGCGCCGCCGAGCTGATCGGCGCGAGCGGATTGCGCAGCTCGTGCGAGAGCAGCGCGAGAAACGAGTCCTTCGTGCGGCTCGCCTCTTCGGCCTGGCGGCGCGCCTCGCGCTCGCTGGCCAGCAGGCGCTCCTGTGCTTCCTCGAGCTGACGCCGGTGCGTCACGTCGACCACGAGCAGCAGCCGCGCGCCTTCATCGAGCGCGGCCACCCGGCAGTCCAGGTGCAGCGGGCGCGCGGACCCGGCGGGCATCGTCAGCACCGGCGCATACGTGCCCAGCGCGGCGCCCTGCCCGCATTGGGCCAGCAGTTCCCCGATGAGCCCGGCGACCTCGGGCGCGCCCACGTCGGTGCCGAGCATGCGGTGGAGTTCGGCATTGCTTTCGACGATCGCGCCGTCCGCTGCGACCATCGCGATGCCGACCGGCGCGGTGCGGAACATCGCCTCGAAGCGCGCGCGCGAAATCTGCTCGGAGTACTCGGCGGTGCGCGCGCGGCGCAGTGCATTGATCGTCGCGACCAGCACGCCCGGATCGACCGGGTGGGTCAGGTAGGCGTCCGCGCCCGACTCGAGCCCCCGGATCTTGTCCTCGTCGCGCATGCGTTGCGCGGTGAGGTGGATCACCGGCACGCGCGTGTTGACGGTGCCCTCGCGCAGCCGGCGGCAGACCTCGAACCCGTCGAGGTCGGGCAGGTTCACGTCCAGGACGACCGCGTCGCAGCCGGCCGCGAGCGCGATGCCTTCTTGGCCGGTCACTGCCTCGAGCACCTGGACGCCGGCCGCACGCAGGATGCGAACGGTCGAATAGCGCGTGGAATTGTTGTCGTCGACGACCAGGATGGGCCGATCGACCTGGATCTCACCGATCAAAGCCCGTCTCCGGCTGCCTCCGCCGACGCCCCGGCAGGCGTAGGCGCATGAGCCGGAAGGATCGCATGGAATGTCGAGCCGACGCCGGGCGTGCTTTCGAGCTCGACCCGACCGCCGAGCAATTCCGCGAAGCGCCGGCACAGCGACAGGCCCAGGCCGGTGCCGCGGCGCGCGGCCCGTGCGGATGGCAGTTGCACGAAATCCTGGAACAGCTGGCCGATGTCCTCGGCCGCGATGCCGATGCCGGTGTCGGCAACCGAAAACCGCACGAAGCCGTCGCCTTCCGCCCGCGCACTGACCGTGATCGAGCCGCGCTCGGTGAACTTGTAGGCGTTGGAAATGAAATTGCGCAAGATCTGCGCGACCTTCTGGTTGTCCGAGAACATGCGCGGCATGTCGACCGGCTCTTCAAACACCAGCACGACATCGCCCGGCATCGCAATTGGCCGGAACATGCCGCGGAGTGCGGAGAACAGGTCGATGAGATCGAACCAGTCGGGCGAGACGGTGATTCGACCGGCCTCGACCTTCGCGAGGTCGAGCAGGTCGTCCACCATCTCGCTCAGCTCGGCGGCCGCGCTCTGGATGAACATGACCTGCCGCTCCTGCTCGTCGCTGAGCGGCCCATCGAGCCGCGCCATGAGCAGGCCGCCCATGCTCTGGATCGAGACCAGCGGAGTGCGGAACTCGTGGCTCATGTACGAGAGGAACCGGCTCTTGAGCTCGGAGACCTGGCGCAGTTGCTCGGCCTGCTCGTCGAGTTCGGAATACAGCGCGAGCACGCCGTTGTTGGTCTCGGCGAGTTCGCTGTTGAGCGCGTCGATGCGAGCGAGCGCATCGTCGAGCTGGCGGCGGAGGCGATCGGATTCGGAATCCATGCGCGGCCTCAGGTTTCGATGACGAGCACGGTGGCGTCGTCGCGTGGGCGTTGCGCGTCGCGGAACAACACGCCGGCGATGACCTGCGGATGGCGCGTGCGCAGGCCCGGGTAGTCCGACAGGCGCCAGCGTGCGCTGAGCCCGTCGCTGTGGAGGACGACGAGCGACCGCGCGGACACGTCGATGCGCTGCTCGCGCACCGCGGGGCACGTCGCGCCCAGCGTGCCGCTCTGCCCGGCGAACCCGCGGCTGTCGTCGAGGCCGATCACCGACGCCGCGACGTTGCCGATGCCGGCGTGGGTAAGTGCATTCGCCTCGTGGTCGTGGACCACGATCGAGCAGGCCGCGCCACGCGTCGCCCGTGCGCGTTCATGCGCGAGCTGCAGGCAACGTGCGGGCGCCTCGGGGTGTTCGCCGTGGGTGCGCAGCACCACCTCCGTTGCAGCCGCGGCGCCGGGGCCGTGGCCGAGCCCGTCGGAGAGCGCAGCGGACCAGCCCTGCGCGGTGGGGATGAACTGCCAGCCGTCGCCGCTGTCGAGTTCGCCCGCGAGCGCGAGCGCGATCGAGCCGCGACGCGGGCCGGGTGTGTCCCCGATGCGTGCGAACAGCACGCTGCCGCGTGCGTCGGAGTGCGCGTCGAACAGCGTCGCCGCCCGACGCACGGCGCCGAGGCCGGTGCCGGGCGTGCCGCTGGTCGAGTAGCCGTCGTCGAAGCAGCGCCCCAGGTCCATGCCCGGGCCGTGATCGATCGCGACGACATCGACCGCCGCGTCCTCGCCCTGCCCGTCCGCGCGCAGCAGCAGGCGGCCGCGCGTGGCGTGCTTGAGCAGGTTGGTCGCAAGCTCGACGACGACGAGGCCGAGCCGGCCGGCCATGACGTCGGTCAGCCCGGCGAACTCGGCCGCGCGCGCCGCAAGCCGTCGCGCTGCACCGACCTGCGTCGTATCGTCGAGCGCGGCGAGCTGCCACTGCCCGGTGTCGTAGACCATCACTGCCACCGCGTGATCGTGACGCGCGTGCCGCGGCCGGGCGCGCTGTCGATCTCGAAATCGTTGACGAGCCGGCGCGTGCCGGTGAGGCCGAGCCCGAGCCCGCCGCCGGAGGTCCAGCCGTCGGTCAGCGCGAGCGACAGGTCGGCAATGCCGGGGCCTGCGTCGACAAAGGCCAGGCGCAGGCCGGTGCGGGCGCCATTTCGGACCACGTCCCAGTGCATGTCGCCGCCGCCGCCGTAGACGAGCGCGTTGCGCGCGAGCTCGCTCGACGCGGTGACCATCTTGGTCTGGTCGACGAGCGAGAACCGCAGCCGCTGCGCGATCTGCCGCACGGCCTGGCGCGCGAACACGATGTCCTGCTCGCTGCGCAGCGGCAGCGAGCCCGTATCGGCGGCGCTCACTCGTCTGCGTCCGCGCCGCGCCCGGCCGACAGCATCGCGAGTCCGCGCTCCACGTCGAGCGCGGTCTTGACGCCGGGCATCGCGATGCCGAGCTCGACCAGCGTGATCGCCACCGCGGGCCGCATGCCGACGAGCACCGTCTCTGCATCGAGCACCTTCGACATCGCCGAGGTGTCGGCGATGATGCGGCCGATGAACGAGTCGACCATCTCGAGCGCGGAGATGTCGATGACCACGCCGCGCGCGCCGGTCTTTTCGATCATGCGCGTGAGGTCGTCCTGCAACTGCAGCGCAATGCGGTCGTGCATGTCGACCTGGATGGTGACGAGCAACACGTCACCCATCCGCAGGATGGGAATGCGCTCCACGTCAGCCGCCGCGCGCGGTCTTGACGACGGTGACGCCGGTGCGGACCAGCGCGAGCGAGAGCGCGTCGGCGAGGTTCGCCTTCGTGGTCACGTTGCCGAGGTCGACGCCGAGGTGGACGATCGTCTGCGCGATCTGCGGGCGCACGCCGCTGATGATGCATTCGGCGCCCATGAGGCGGATCGCGGTGACGGTCTTGATGAGGTGCTGGGCGACGAGCGTGTCGACGGTCGGCACGCCGGTGATGTCGATGATCGCGATCGCCGAGCCGGTGTCGGCGATGCGCGTGAGCAGCGTTTCCATCATCGTCGCGGTGCGGTTCGAGTCGAGCGTGCCGATGATCGGCAGCGCGAGCACGCCGTCCCACAGCTTGACGACCGGGGTCGACAGCTCGAGCAGCTCCTGCTGCTGGCGCTCGATGATCGACTCGCGCATGCGCTGGAACGCGCCGATGCAGCGCAGCGCGAGCTTGTCGATGAGCTGGGTGGCATCCCAGGTCGCGGCAGCGAACGCCGTCGGATCGCTGGCAAGGCGCGACTGCAGCTGCACGAACACGGCGCGCTTGAGCGAGAGCACGAACGTCGCGGTCTCCTCGGCGGTGAAGCCCTGCAACACGCGGTCGCGCGCGAAGTCGTCGAAATAGCGGTCGAGCGCGGTGAAATCCGCCGTGGTGCCGCCGTCGGCGGTCACGCGGATCGCCTGCACGAGCTGCTGCAGCATCTCCGACGCATTGCCGCCGAGCTCCTCCTTCGACACCCGGCCGCGCAGGCTGGACGCCGACTCTTCGATCGCGCGTACCCACGCATCGAGAATCGTGGACTGGTCGGTCTCGAGGATGGACTTCAGCGATACGGCGTCGGACATCGGATTTCCCCCGGCAAATGGTGGCGGAAGGTATCACGGCGCCGTGAACGGACCGTGCGCCCGCATGCCGCACTGGGCCGCTTATGCTTGCGTGTCGGAGGGGATTTCATGGCACGCGTTCTACTGGTCGAAGACGAGGCGGCGATCGCGCAGACCGTCGAGTTCGCGCTGCGCGCGGAGGGGCACGAGACCGTGCACGCGCTGACCGGGCGCGCGGCGCTGCATGCCGCCTCCGGCGACGCGTTCGACCTCGCGATCCTCGACGTGGGCCTGCCCGACATCGGCGGGTTCGCGCTGTGCCGCGAGCTGCGGCGCGCGCGCGACCTTCCGGTCATCTTCCTGACCGCGCGCGACGCCGAGGCCGACCGCGTGCTCGGCTTCGAGATCGGCGCGGACGATTACGTCGCCAAGCCGTTCTCGCCGCGCGAACTCGTGGCCCGGGTGCGCGTGGTGCTGCGGCGCAGCCAGGGCGCGACCGCGCCACGCGGGGCGTTCGAGCACGACGCGGCCGGCCACCGCATCGCCTTCCGCGGTCGCTGGCTCGATCTCACGCGCTATGAATACGGCCTGCTCGCCGCGCTGCTGCAGCGGCCCGGCGCGATCCTGACCCGCGCGCAGTTGCTCGACCGCGTCTGGGGCAGCGACACCGAGAGCACGGACCGCACCGTCGACACGCACGTCAAAACGCTGCGCGCGAAGCTGCGCGAGGTGGATGCGAATGCGGACCCGATCCGCACGCAGCGCGGGCTTGGTTACTGCGTCCAGGTCGACTGACGCGTGCGCATCGGGCTGCGCATCTTCCTCGGCTATTTCGCGATCGTCGCGCTAGCGGGGTTGCTGCTGTCGCAGGTGTTCCTCGCGCAGGTCAAGCCCGGCGTGCGCCAGGCGATGGAGGACACGCTCGTCGACATGGCGAACGTGCTTGCGGAACTTGCGGCCGACGATCTTCAGGCCGGCCGCATTGCCGACGGCCACTTCGCGCAGGCCGTGCGCTCGCTCCGCGGGCGCGATCCCGGCGCGGCGATCTGGGGCTTCGAGAAACGCACGGCGACCTACCGCATCTACGTGGCCGATGCGCGCGGCATCGTCGTCTACGACAGCACCGGCCGCGACGTCGGGGCGGACTACTCGCGCTGGAACGACGTCTACCTCACCCTGCGCGGGCGCTACGGCGCGCGCTCGACCGCGGCCGATCCACGCGATCCCGACTCGTCGGTCATGCACGTCGCGGCGCCGATCCGCGATGCGGCCGGGCGCATCGTCGGTGTGCTCACCGTCGCCAAGCCGAACCGGGTGATCGCACCGTTCATCGAGCGCAGCCAGACGATCGTGCTGCGCTGGGGCGCGGTGCTGCTCGGTGTGGCGCTGCTCGTCGGCCTGCTCGCCGCGTGGTGGCTGTCGCGCCAGCTCGGCCTGCTGCGGCGCTACGCGCAGGCGGTGAGCGCCGGCGAGCGCGCGAGCCTGCCGCGCACAGCGGGCGAGTTCGATGAGCTCGGACGCGCGCTCGAAACGATGCGCACGCAGCTCGAAGGCAAGCAGTACGTCGAGCAGTACGTGCACGCGCTCACCCATGAGATGAAAAGCCCCCTTGCCGCGATCCGCGCGAGCGCGGAGCTGCTCGAACAGCCGCTGCCGGCGGACGATCGCGAACCCTTCGCCGAGGCAATCCGCACGCAGAGCGAGCGGCTGACGCTGATGATCGACAAGATGCTCGCGCTCGCGGCCGTCGAGCATCGCCAGCGGCTCGACGACGTGCATGCCGTGCGCGTCGCCGAACTGCTCGACGAGGTCACGCGCGATGCGCAGGCGCGGCTGCAGGGGCGCGGACAGCGACTCGAGGTGCACTTCGACGATGCGGAACTCCAAGTCGCAGGCGACGGGTTCCTGCTGCGACAGGCGCTCGTGAACCTCGTGGAGAACGCGTCGGACTTCGCGCCGGCGAGCAGCGCGATCGAACTACATGCGGAGCGCGACGGCGAGGTTGCGCAGTTGTGCGTGCTCGATCGCGGCCCAGGCGTGCCCGATTACGCGACACCGCGCGTGTTCGAACGCTTCTACTCGCTGCCGCGGCCGGACGGCGGCAGCCGCAGCAGCGGGCTCGGGCTGTGCTTCGTCGCCGAGGTGGCGACGCTGCATGGCGGCAGCACCGCGCTCGACAACCGCAATGGCGGCGGCGCGGCCGCGACGCTGCGGGTGCCGCTCGCGCGCTGACGCTTCACCCTCGCCTCACCCAAAGGACATCCGCAGTCCATCGAGGTGCACGACGCTGGCCGCCTTCTTCCTGACGGACAGCCCCATGCGCACGTGGATCAAACTCGCGGCGGTGCTCGCGCTCACGCTCGCGATCCTCATTCCCCTTTCGCTCGTGCGCGACGTGATCCACGAGCGCCAACGCTATCGCGCCGAGGCGGTGGCCGACGTGGTGCGCGCGTACGCGGGGCCGCAGGCGTTGGCGGGGCCGGTGCTGACCGTGCCGTACACTGAGTGGGCGAACGTGCTCGAACCCGACGCCGCAGGCGCGATGCGCAGCGTGCGCAAGCGCGTGACCCGGCAATGGACGTTCTTCCCCGCGCAGCTGCGGGTCAGCGGCCCGCTCGTGCCGACCGTGCGCCGCCGCGGCATCTACGAGGTGCCGCTGTACGCATGGAACGGCGACGTGCGCGCGGAGTTCGACGTGACGCTGCCGTCCGACGCCACGGCCGATGCGCAACGTGAGATCGGCACGCCGGTGATGAGCTACGGGATCGCCGACGTGCGCGGCATCCGCGGCACGCCGCGGCTGCAGATCGACGGACGCGTGACGGCGCTTCGCGAGGGGCACGGCGTGCGCGATACCGGCGGCCTGCACGCGCGCCTCGAGGCGCCCGACGGCGCGCGGCTGCGGTATTCGACGCAGCTCGCACTTGATCTTGCAGGCGCGGAATCGCTGGCCATCTTCCCGCTCGGCACGCGCAACGACGTGCGGCTCACCTCGACGTGGCCGCATCCAAGCTTCCAGGGCCGATCGCCGGCCGACAGCCGCGTCGGCGCCGAGGGTTTCGCGGCGCAGTGGCAGCTGGCCTCCGTCGCAACCGACGTGCAGCGCGAGTACCTCGCGGGCCATGCGATGCAGCCGCTGCCGGCGGTCGACGAGCGCACGCTCGATGCGCTCGGCGTGGTGCTGACCGACCCGGTGGACGCGTATTCGCAGGCCGATCGCGCAACGAAGTACGGGCTGCTGTTCGTGCTGCTGACGTTCGTGGGCTTCTTCATGTTCGAGCTGATCCGCGCGCTGCCGATCCACCCGATCCAGTACGGGCTGGTCGGCCTCGCGATCGCGATCTTCTTCCTGCTGCTCGTGAGCCTCAGCGAGCACGTGGCGTTCGGCTTGGCCTATGCGATTGCCGCGTTCGCCTGCATCGGCCTGATCGCGTTCTACCTCACGGCGGTGCTGCGAAGCGCCATGCGCGGCCTGGGCTTCGGCGCGATGCTCGCCCTGCTTTACGCAGCACTGTACGGGCTGCTGATCTCGGAAGACAACGCGTTGGTGCTCGGTGCGGGCCTGCTGTTCGTGATTCTGGCCGCGATCATGATTGTCACGCGCCACGTGGATTGGTATCGCGTGGCGGCTGTGCCGACGCGGACCATGTAGCGCCGACGCGTGCCGAACGCAGCGCGACGGATCAGGCCGTCGCGCTGCATTTTCTCGTGCAGGCTCGGCGCGGCGCGGCGCGGCGTCGCGTCGCGTCGCGTGGCGTGGCGTGGCGTGGCGTGGCGGGACGCGACCGACCCAGCAGCGCGACGTCAGGATCGTCGCGCACCCGCTTTCCGGCGACCGACCGCGCCGGCCGCCCGTAGGACACGTCACAACCGACAGCCGACGCCCTGCTGAGGCGCAGCCCACCGGGGCGATCCCTGCATCGCACTGACCCACGCCGAAGCCGGCACGGGCCGCTGGTTGATCGGGTCGCTTGATCAAGCACGCCGATCAAAGCACGTCGACCAAACGCGTTGATTGGGCCAGCGCCCTGTCAGGTTTTTCGCCCAATGGTCGACTGCCACCTCAAACCCGATGAGGATGCCCGCATGGACCGCCTGGCCGACACCCGCTTTATCCCCGTTTCTCCTGCCCCGGCACGTGCGAGCGCCTACGGCTGGCTGCGCGACGCCGTGCGCCTGTGGCGCGCGCATCCGTTCGGCGTGACTGGTGTCGCCGTGGTGCCGATCGTCTTCGAGCTGCTGTTCCAGCTCGTGCCGGGCGTGGGCATCGTCGCGTCCAAGTTACTGACGCCGTTGGCGACCGCGTGGTCGTTCGCGGCACTCGATGCGCGCGTGCGGCGCGGCGCCTATGCACCGGGCGCATCAGCGGGGCTCGTACTCAGCCGCTGGAAGCCGCTGCTCGGGCTCATCGCGCTTTCGTTCGGCCTGTTCTGCGTGCAGTGCGCGGTCGCCGCGTGGCTCGGCGGTCCCGCCCAGGCGGTCGCCCTCGTCACCGGTGACCTCGCGGCATTCACGCTGGGCCGCGCCGAGATCGCCGTCGTCTTCGCATCCGGTGCGCTGCTTGGAACCCCGCTGATGTTCGCGCTCCCGCGCGTGTTGCTCGACGGCCTGGGCCTGCGCGCCGCGCTGCTGGACAACCTGCGGCTCGTGCGGCGTCACGTGCATGCGGTCATTGCGATCGGCCTGGTGACCGCCGGCGCCGTCGCCAGCGTCGTGTACGCCCCGTGGGTGATGCTCATCATCCTCCCGCTCGGCCTGTGCACCGGCTACGCCGCGTACCGCGATGTCGACCGCCGCGACGCACGCTGAGCCGGTGGCGGCGACGCTCGAATCCGTGCTCGCCGAGCACGGCCCGATGCTCTCGCGCATCGCGTCGAGCCACGAGGCTGACCCGACGCGCCGTCAGGACCTGGTGCAGGAAATGGGCGTCGCACTGTGGCGCGCACTGCCGCAGTGGCGCGCGCAGGCCTCACTGCGCACGTACGTGGCACGCGTCGCGCAGAACTGCGCAGTCGACCATGTGATGCGCCACGCCGGCCGCGGCTTCGTCGAGCTCGAGGACGTGCACGTGGACGCGACGGCCGATCCCGTCGCGCAGGCCGAGGGCGACCAGCGCCGCGCGCGCCTGCTCGATGCGGTGCGCCGGCTGCCGATTGGCCAGCGACAGGTCGTCGTGCTCTCGCTCGAAGGTTTTTCGCAACGGGAGGCCGCCGACGCGCTCGGCCTCGAGGAAAACACCGTGAACCAGCGACTGAGCCGCGCGCGCAAACAACTGCGCGCCTGGCTGGAGGAAACCGCATGAACGCTCCGCACGAAGAAAGCTGGGACGCGCTCGACACGCTGTGGCGCAGCCAGACCGTGGCGCCGCCGGATCTCGATCGGCTGCAGCGCGAGGCGCGCGTGCGCGGCTGGCGCTTGCAGGCGATTGTCGCGATCGAGTGGCTCAGCCTGCTTGTCGTTACGGCGATGGTTTGGCGCTTTGTTGCGCTGAAACCCGGCTGGCAGACGATCGACACCGTCGTGCTGGCGCTCTATGCGTGCGCCGTCGCATTCACGCTGTGGACTGCGCGCAACCGACGCGGCTTGTGGCAGGAGCGCGCACTGGCGCCGCGTGCACTCGTGGAGCGCGAGATCGAGCGTGCGCGGTCGTCGCTGCGGTTCTGGAGCATGAACTCGCGCGTGACCGGACTGATGTTCGTCGTACTCGCCGCCGCGACCCTCGCGGAGACGGCGGGCGTGCTCGCGCCGCCCGGACGCGGCTCCTGGTCGACCGTTGCCCTGATCAACCTGCCGCTCGTGATCGTCTCGCGGATCCTGCACCGCCGGCGCAGCCGCACCCTGGGCGCGCGTCTGGAGCGGCTGCGGGGGCTCGCGGAGCAGCTCGACGCCTGAGGGCAAGACCACAAGGCTGCATGCCGACGTGCGGCGGCGACCTACCCACGCGGTAACGACGGCGCGCCGCGCTGACGCGGCCCACGCCAATGCAGGCCGCGGCGACACCCCGCCGCTTTAGCGCGGCCCTGCAGCCGGCCTGCCGCCTCGGGACGCGCAACATGACGCTCAAGCCCGAGCGTCAGTGGCCGATGGTGTGTGGACCCGGGCCGCCTGCCCGGTGGCTCGGCCGCGCCTGTCGTCCGGCCGCGTGGCGCAGGCGGTCGAAGCACGGTGCGCACCCCGCCGCTTGGCGGCGCGCGGCCGTGCACCGGCCTCGCACGCCCATGCTCTACCCTTACGGGCGTCTGTCGCCGATGCTTGGAATGAGCGCCGCACCGTCGTCTGCCCTCCGCCATTGGCGAACCCTGAAACGCCGCCTGCCGGCGCCCCGCGAACTCATCACGCCGGTGGTGTTCTGGGCGTTGCTTGCGCTCGCGTCGGTGACGGGCATGCTCGCGCCGCTGGAAGGTCGGCTGTTCGACCTGCTCGTGCGGCTGGCCGCCGGGCCGTCGCCGTCGGCGGTCGCGCTCGTGTATCAGGGCTCCGGAACGGCGAGCGAGGCATTGTCGACACGCCTGCGCGCGGAAGGCGCACGCGCCGTGGTCCCGTTGTCACCGCCGCTATCGGGCGACTGCGCGCCAGACGTATCCGCCGGCGTCGTGCGCAGCCTCACCGTCCATGACGCGGAAGGCGCACCCTGTCCGTTCGTGGAGGCCGCGGCCGCCGCCGGTGCAACGGTGCCGCAGGCGGCCCGGATCGCGCCCGATTTTTCGGCGGCGACTGCGACGTCGATCCCACGCGTGAGCGATGCCGCGGCGCTGTCGCCGGGCGCATTGCGCGCGGCCATCGACGGTCGCGTGGCCCTGCTCGCGCCGGGGCCGGAGGCGCGCGTCTATGTGACGCCGCTGCACGGGGCCGACGGCCCGCTCGAGCCTGCGGCGCTGCAGGCATTCGCGGTGGACTCGCTGCTGCGCAGCCGCGCGATCGTGTGGGCGCCTGCGTGGACGGGGCTGCTCGTCGCCGTGCTGACAGTCCTCGTGCTGCAACTGGCGCTGCAGCGCGCGCGTTATCGCACCGCGCTCGTCGCGACCGCGGTCGCGGCGCTGCCGGTGCTCGGCGGCGCGGCGGCAGCGCTGCATCTCGCGCAGCGGTTCGTGCCGGTCGGCGCGGCGCTCGTCGCGATCGCCGCGTTCGCGCTCCACCTCGTGCTGCGCCGCAGCCGCGCGCTCGCGGCGACGCTCGTCGATCTCGATCACCGGCTCACCGGCCTCGTGCAGCAGCCGCTGAGCCAGGGCTTTGATCAGCAGACCGACCTTGCCTGGGAACAGGTCAACCGCTTCGTGACCCAGTTCTTCGAGCTGCGGCGCAGCATGATGCTCGAGCTGCCGCCCGGCGCGACGCACATGCGCCCGGTCGTCTCGGCGGGCTGCACGCCGGCCGACATCATTGAAAAGCGGCGTGATTACCGCCGCGCGCCGTATTCGGATGCCCTCGTGCGGGAACTGCCGACCGCGCCGTCGCGCCCGTTCTTGCCCGCGCTCGACGGCGGCGTGGACTTCATCGCGCCGCTGATCGCGGCCGACCAGCTCGTGGGGTTCTGGGCGTTCACGGTGCCCGACACAACGCCGGCGCGGCTCGACGGGCTCGCGCTCGAAGCCGGCCGGTATGCGAACGAGGTCGCGAAGATGGTGCTACGCGCGGGCAGTGTGCAGGCCCCGACCGGCGGCACCGGGCGCTGGCCGACGTTCGCCCGGCTGCGCACGCGCCTGCTCGACGGTGCGATGCAGGCGCGAGAGCAGCTTGCCGCGTACCGCGATGTGTTCGCGGCGGTCGGGCATCCGATTGCAGTGACCGACCTGCTCGGCCGCGTGCAGTTCGCGAACCCGGCGTTCGAGGAACTCGCGGCGCGGACGGGGCAGCCGCTGCTCGCGATGTCGGTGCCGAACATGCTCGAGCAGCTGTGCGGCCTGTCACCGGCCGAGTCCAAAGAAGTGCTGCGGCGCACCGTGCTCAGCGCCCGCCAGGCCACGTTGCCGTTGCAGGGCGAGGACGTGCCGGCCGGCCACGCGTTTGCGCTGAGGCCGATCCTGCGTCGCACACCGAAGACCGGCGACAGCGCGATCACGCCGTTCGACCTGCTCGGCATGGCCGTGGAGATCACGCCTGACGTACGCAGCGCCGAGGCCGCGCTGCGGCTCGGCGACGCGGCTACGCAATATGCGCAGCGCTCGTGGGCGGTGCTCGACGGCGTGTCGCGTTTGCTCGACGACACCTCGTGTCCGGACGCGCCGCGCGAGCGCATCACCGACCTGCTCGAACGCGGGCTCAGCGACGCGCGGCGCATGCTGCAGCAGGCCGAATCCACCGGCAACGGCGACGGCACCCTGGCCCCGCTCGAGCTGCACGAGCTGCTGCAGCGGCTGCGGCATGCCGCGGCGCTGGCCGCCAACGACAAGCGCATCGAGATCCGCCTGCCCGAGCACGCGGCGCCACCGGTCACCGCCGTCGAGGCGCCGCTCACGCGCGCGCTCGGCGAAGCGATGGCGCTGCTCGTGGACGACGCCGCGCCGGGCTCGATCCTCTCGATCGATTGCGAGGTCGACGGAGAGCGCGTCCGCGTGCGCCTCACGAACGACGGCTACGGCATGCCCGAGTGGCACATCGACGAGATGATGCGCGCCGCGCGCAGCGGCGCGGCCGCCGTCGACGACTCGCCGCTCGAGCGACTGGCCCACGCGGCGACCGCGCTGGACCCGGAGATCGGCTTCGAGCTCGCGCCGGAACTCGGCAAGGGCTACACCGTGCAGCTCACGCTGCCGCGGGCGCGCTGATCCGATGGTCCTGCCGCTGTTTCCCGCGCAGGCGCTCGACAGCTCCGTCATCACGACGGTGTGGGTCGGCCTGTGCGTGATCACGGTGCTCAACCTGCGCTTCGGCACCACGATGGCCGGGCTCGTGGTGCCGGGCTACCTCGTGCCGCTGTTGCTGATCAAGCCGGCGAGCGCGTTCGTGATCTGGGGCGAGGCGATCGTCACTTACCTGCTCGCGCGGCTGGTGGCCGACGTGCTCATGCGGCGCACCGGCAGCAGTGCGATGTTCGGTCGCGACCGGTTCTTCGCGCTGCTGCTCGTCAGCGTGTTCGTGCGCACCGTCAGTGACGGCTGGCTGCTGCCCGCGCTCGGCCAGTGGCTGACCGCGCAGGGCTACGTGCTCGACTACCACAACAACCTCTACAGCTTCGGCCTGGTCATCATCGCGCTGACCGCGAACCAGATGTGGAACGCGGGCATGGCGCGCGGCGCGGGCACGTTCGTGCTCTACGTCGGACTCACCTACGTGATCGTGCGCGGCGTGCTGATCCCGTTCACGAACTTCGATGTCGCAAGCCTGGGCTTTCTGTATGAGGGCATCGCGTCGGACATCCTGGCGAGTCCGAAGGCCTACCTGATCCTGCTCACGACGGCGTTCATCGCCTCGCGCATGAACCTGCACTACGGCTGGGAGTTCAGCGGGATCCTGATTCCGGCACTGCTCGCGCTGCAGTGGTTCCAGCCGACCAAGCTGCTGATCTCGCTGTTCGAGGCCGCGCTGATCTTCGGCCTCGGCCGCGTCGCGCTGCAACTGCCGATGTTCCGGCGCATGAACATGGAAGGCTCGCGGCTGCTGCTGCTGTTCTTCACCGTCGGCTATCTCTACAAGCTCGCGCTCGGCTACGTGCTCACGTGGACCGCGCCGTCGGTGAAGGCGTCGGACTACTTCGCGTTCGGCTACCTGCTGTCGACGCTGCTCGCGGTGAAGATGCACCAAAAGCAGATCAGCTGGCAGATCACGCGCACGACGGTGCAGACCTCGCTGATGGGCTTGGTCGCGGCCAGCGCGGTGGGCTATCTGCTCGCGATCGCATGGCCCGGCGGCGGCCGCGCGGTCGATGCGGCGCCTGCAGCGGCGCTCGAAGCACCGTCCAATGCGCCGCTGCCGACGCTGCTCGCGCAGTACAAGCGCGCGCTGTACCGCGCCGAAGGTGCGGGCGCGCCGCTCGTGTACACGCAGGCCGAGCTGCGCGGGTTCGGCGACGGCATCCGCGCACTGCTCGCCTATGTCCGCAATCCGCTGCCGCAGCGCCTCGATGCGGCGCGCAGCGCGCTCGCCGCAGCCGGCTTCAGCGTTGTCCGCAGCGGCGACTGGATCGTCGTGCGCGACCGCGACACCGCGCGCGGCTCGGGCCTGTACGCGATCAACCTGCGCCCGCGCACCTCGTTGACCGTGGCCGCGCCGATGCCGCTCGACGAGCCCGGCACGTTCGAAGCGGCGGTGCACCTGGCACACGTGCGAGGGCACGCCGCGTTCCTCGCGGCGGGCACACGCCGGGAGCGACTGCCCGAGGGGCGCAGCCATTCGCTGCGCAATCCCGATCTGCCGTTCGCGAGGGCGCATGCACTCGCGTCCGAGGCCGGCGTGCTGCATGTGCGCGGCCTCGCCACGCCGTCGGGGGTCGAGCGGCCCTCCCAGTTGTGGGTCCAACGTGCGGTGCCTCCGGGCCTCGACCTCGACGGATTGACCGGTCTGATCGGCCCGCTCGACACGCAGTTCGGCCGCCGGCCGGCGCTGAATCCGCTGCGCGATTCGACCGCTGCGCCCTTCGCGGAGTTGCTGCTCGACCGCACGGCGCGGCTGCGCCTGATCGCACGTACGCTCGGCCCCGCCGACGTGCGCGTCATTGCCGAGCAGCAGCAGGTCGACGGGTATCTCTACGCCTGGCTCATCGAGCGTCGCGAGGCGATCGCGGGCGCGGGGAGCCAGCGCTATGTCCCGCCGTCGCTCGGCGACCTGCTCTACCTGCAGTCGGAAGTGCTCGACCCGCTGTATGCGCTCGCTCGCGACTGGACGCAGCGGCGCGACCTCGACGCGCTGCGCGCGGTGAACTCCGCGGCCGGCACGGTCGGTTACCGCATCGTGCTGCACCGGCACGTCGGCAGCGGCGAGGAGCACCTGATTCTCAGCGAGGTCGAAGGCGGCCGGCGCCAGTGGGGCACCTACGTGCTGCGGCTCGGCGAGGCAGCGCCGTACGCGGTCGAAATCCCGCGCCCGCTCGCGGAGCGGCAGACGTTCGAGTACGGCACCCGCCTGTTCACGCGGCTCGACGCGCGGGCGCTGCTGATCTCCGGCGCGCATTTCGCGGTGCGCCCCGACGGGCGTGGCGACGTGCTCGACCCGGCCAATCCGCGCACGGTGTTCAACCTCGCGCACCAGGCGCTGATCGCCGCGATGGGGCCCGACGCCTGGGCGCTGCAGGTGCGCGGCCGCCAGGAACGCGATGTACGCACCGCGCCCGACGTCGTCGCCTCGTTCGTCGGCAAGCCTGCCGGCACCGAGCAGTCCGTGCGCGTGGCGCAGTTGGTCGAGGCGCTGCGCGGCGACTCCGACACCGTCGCGCTCGCGGGCAGCGGCGAGCTCGCGCGCCGCCGCGACACCGGCGCCGACGCGCAGGCCACGTTCACGCGCCAGCTCGGGGGGCCGCGCTTCGTCATCGTCGGCGTGTCCGCGCAGGCCCGCCGCGCGTACCGCGATCCTTTGCTTGATGACCCGGACGTCGCGCGCTTCGACGCAGTGGGCATTCCGACCGAGCGCGTCGACATCGCGACGCTGATCGACGACGCCGCGTTCGGTCCGCCGCCGGCGCCCGCGGTGCGCGCGCTCGTCGACGCCTACGTGCAGACCCAGAACATCGCGGCACTGGCCTCCGCGCGTGCGCAGGGGATCGCGATGCGCCGCCTGCTCGATCCCTCGACCGGCCGCGCCTATCTGCGCATCGACGCCGACGGCGGACGCATGACCGCGCTGCGCGCGCTCGAAGCGGGCGCAAGCGGCGTGCGCGATGCACGCCAGCCGGACGAGCGCGCGGCGTTCGTCGCCGTCGGCGGCGCGTGGCTGCAGGCCGGGGCCGCGCAGTGAGACGCCTCGGCTACGGGCTGCTCGCACTGATCGGCCTCGTCGCGCTGCTCGCAGTGGCCACCGCGGTGTGGCGGCAGTGGGAGGGCTGGCGCAATCTCGCGCCCGCGCGCAATGCCGGGCTCGACGAGCGCGTGCTGTTCGAGGCCGCGCCCGATCGACCGCTCGCATTCAACACGTCCACGCACCAGGGGTGGTTCGCGCTGCAGGGCTTCGTCGTCGCCACGCGCGATGCCCGCCTGCGCGGACTGCCGCTCACCGTGGAGATCACGCTGCACCGCGCGGACGGCAGTGCGGTCGACCGCTGGTCACGCTACCTGCTGTTGCCGGCGGTGCAGCACGTGCGCGCGTACGGCCTGCTCGACGGGCGCAGCGAGCAGGCGGTGTGGATCCTGCCGAGCGAGTGGATCGACCTCACGCGCCGACCCGACGTGCGCTCGGTGTCGGTGCGCACGGTCGATGCGGGTGAAGGCGTGCAGTCGGTGCTGTGGCGCGGCGCGATCGACCAGCGCCTGTCGGATGCGCAGGCGCGCCTGCGCTGGCGGCGGCTCGGTGACGACGCGCGCGAGCGGCTGCTCTCGGACTGGATCACGCCGCCCGGCCTCGTCGACCCCAGCACCAAGTACGACCTCGTGCGTCATCGACGCCAGCGCATCGGCCCGCTCGGGCAGCCGGGCGAGGACTTCGTCGCGCGGCGGGTGCTGCGTCGCGTCGAGCAGACGGCGCCGCGCCGCTATGCGCCGCGCTACAACGCGCTTGCGATCGCACCGGCGATGCCGGTCGGCGTCGAGCTCGAACAGCCGCTCGAGGTCGTGATCGACGCGCGCGCGCCAACCGGCGCCCCGCTGCCGGTGGCGGTGTGGCGGCGCGGTGCGGCCACGCCGCTCGCCGTGCCGGATGGGCACTGGCAAGGCACCTGGCCCGCAGGCGTCTACGAACTGCGCACCGCAGCGGCCGGCAGCGTCGAAGTGCGCGAAGCCGCGAGCGGCGATTCGTTGATTCCGATGGGACTGCGCCCGCGCACGCACCGCGCCTCGTCGACGCGCACGCTGCGCTACCGCCTGTTCCCGCTCGGCGATGCACCGCCGCCCGTGCGGCTGCGCGTGCGTGCCGAGCAGCCCGGCGACACGGCGCAGGCGCAGCTGCGCTTTGTCGACTCCGCGGGGCGGCCGCTTGCAGTGCGCGACATCGCAGTGCCGTGGCGTGCGTCGCGGCACGACCGCGAGGGCGCAAACCCCGACCGCGCCGCCGCGGTGCCGGTGCAGGTGGACCTGCAGCCGCCGGCGGCCGCGCGCGGCATCGAACTCGCGTCCGACCGCCCGGTGCTCGCATCGATGTTCACAACCGTGGCGCGCGCCGATCGCACCGCCCGGCCGGGTCCGGCGCGTCGGTGGTATTCCTTCCTGCCCGAGCTCGACGCGCGCAGCCGGCTGTACCAGGGCGTGGTGCTCATCGAGCAACCACGCCTTGGGCAGACGAAGGCCGTCACTGCACGCGGCGGTCGTGGGATCACGCGACGCGCGACGATCGAAGGCTCGCGCGACCGGGACGTGACTCCGCAACGTCCGCGCCTGCGGCTGCGACCCGAGCGCAGTGACGACACGGAGCGCAGTGACGATGCGGATTGACCTCAGACTCACGCTGCTGCTGATGACGATCTGCCTGATGGCCGCCTGCACCCACACGCGCGACCCGCTTGCCGACTGGCTCGGCGAACGCCGCAGCGAGAGCTACCGCCCGCCCGCCGCGGCCGACACGACCGCGCTCGCGGCGGCGTTCGACGCGGCGTTGCGCGACGACGCACGCGCGCATTGGGCCGCGCTCGGCTACGAGTCACGCAGCTTCGACGAGGGCACGGCGGTGCGCGAGGCTGCGCCCGTGGCGCGCGGCTGGGGCGCCTATGTGTTCCGCACCGGCCCCGCCGCGGCCCTGGTCATCCAGGCCCCGCATGTCGACAGCGATCTGCTGACCGGGGAGATCGCGCTGTCCGTCTACCGCGCCCGCCGCGCACGCGTGCTCGCGCTCAGCACCGCGCATCGGCGACTGCCGGGTGCCGACCAGGCGAACGCGGCCGGCGCGCCGTTCTCGTTGCTCGCGATCGAAGCGGTCGCGCGCGAACCGGGCACCGCGATCGTGCAGCTGCACGGCTACGGCGAAGCAACGGCACGCAAGCATGCGCTCTCGCCCGATTCCGTCGTGATCAGCAACGGCACCGAGCGCCCCGATCCTGCGCTGCGCGCGCTCGCTGGCTGTCTGCGCACGGCCGGTTTCAATGCGCGCGTGTTCCCCGAGCAGGCGCCCTACCCGGGCGGTACGCGCAACGCCGTGCGCCGCGCGATCGCCGAGCGCAGTGCCGGTCGATTCGTGCATCTCGAACTCGGCCGCCGCCTGCGCGACGAACTCGTCCGCGATCCGCAGCGCGTGGAGGCCTTCGCGGCATGCCTGTAACGCGGCGCCGGCTATGCGCGATCGTCGGCGCGCTGCTCGTCGGCGCGCAGCTCGCGCACGCGCAGACCCTGCCGCGCCGCGAGAACGTCGAGACTGCGATCGTCGGCGACGTCGACCGGGCGCTCGAGCGCAAGCGCCATGTGCTGGAAGTCGCACCGCATCCGGCCGCGCTGGTGCCGGTCGATGGCAGCCGCTTCGTCGACCTGCGCCTGCATGCCGGCCCTGCGCCGCAGGTGTGGTCGAGCGCAGGCGGCGCCCTGTTCGTGCAGCGGCCGTTGCAGCCGGCCGGGCCGGACCGCTTCACCATCGACACGGCCGAGCCCGGCCCGCGCTGGCTCGTGCTCGACGCCGCTGACGAGGCGCGCGTGGAACTGCACACGCGCATCGACGGTGCGCGCGGCGGTGCCGATCCCTGGCTCGTACCGATTGCGCCGACGGCGCGGCGAGCGGTGCGTACGCGCGCCGACCGCCGCGACCGCGTGCTCGAGCTGACCGGCACGGAGCCGGCGGTCTACCGCATTAACGGCCGCCGCGACCTGCGCGTCGACCTGTGGCGCGCGCAGGTCCCGCGCCTGCTGCCGCCGGACGCGAGCTGGCTGCGCATCGAGGCCGACGGCCGCACGATTTTTGAAGGCCGCGCGCCGGCTCCCGCGCAGCGCGAGCGCCTGCACGTGACCGACGGCTGCGCGCAGGTGCTCGACCTCGCCGGCCGGCTGCGCATCGCGGTGCCCGCGCAGACGCGCGAGCTGCGCGTGTTCGGCGAGCCCGGCACCTGGCTCAAACTGCTCGCGCCGCTGCCGGGCGCGCCGGTCGAGGCGCTCGGCGTCGATGCCGACCCGCATCTCGACCGCCTCATCCAGCGTCCGGGCGAACCGCTGCAGGCCGCGTTCGAGCGCGCGGTCGCCGCCTATCCGGACCCGCGTGCGCAGACGTTCCTCGGCCGCTATTCGTACTACCGCGCGGTCGCCGTGCAGCCGGCCGACGGCGCCGCATTGCACACGCGCCTGCTGCGCCCGCGTTTTCCCGATCGAAGCCGTCGCGAAACGTTCGAGAGCAACCGGCCGACGGCCTCGACGCCGGGCCCAGGGCCGCTCGCATTCCACTGGCTTGCACCGGGCGCGCGCTGGCGCCTCGATGCCGGCCGGGCCGGTGCCGGGCTGCTGCGCCTGAGCGTTGCGCATCCGGCTTCGCCGGCCGATGCGCGCCTGCAGCTCTCGCAGCCGGGCGGCGCCGTGCAGACACTGCGGCTCGACGCAGCAGCGATCGCAGCGCTCGAGCACGCGCCCGCCAGCGCCGATGCCCTGCTTGCGCTCGCACCGGCTGGCGCCGCAATCGACGCCAATGCCGGGGATGAAGACGCGTCGCCTGCATCTGCGCCGATCGTCGACGCGTCGCAGTCGGTGCTGCCGCATGCCCCGCTCGCCGCGCCGCTGACGCTGGAAAACACCGGCGATGTCGGCGTCTGGGTCGCGGTCGACCAGCGCGTGCCGGCCACGCGGGCTCTGGCCGACGCCACGCTCGACAGCGCCGCGATCACGCCCGCGCAAGTCCGCGATGCGCTGCTCGATGCACCGTTGCTGCAGGCCGCCGACCAGCACGATGCCCTAGGCGCCACGCGTTCACTCGAGGCCGCGCGCCGCCTGCTCGATGCACGCCGACGCCGCTTTGCCGACGAACCGTGTGTGCAGGCCGCCTATGGCTCCGACCCGACCCGCGCGCTCGATGTGTTCGCACACGCGCAGTCGGTCGACCCCGTGCTCGCACGCTGTGCCGTGTTGCAGGTCGCCGCGACCGCGCCCGATGACGCGCGGGTCGTGGCCGCACTCAAGCAGTGGGCGGAGCGGACCGGACAGGGCGAGATGCTCACCGGCTTCCACGCATGGGCGGTGCAGCGCGCTGCACCGGGTGCGGAGGCTGTGCACTGGCAGTCGCTGGCATCCGCGCTTGAGGCCGAAGGCGAGTTCGAAGCAGCCGCGTTCGCGCGGCGCGCGGCGGGCACGTCTGAGCTCGCCGCCGATGCGGCGGGACCGAATGCGTCCGGCGCGATCCCAGCGACGAGTTCGGCCGGCATCGCCCGGCTGCGCAGCGAGCGCGACACCGAGCTCGCCTACGCGCGCGCCGACGGCCGCCCCGCACGCTGGGTCTTGGAGCGCCCCGGCCCCCACACGCTCGAACTGCGCTCGCTCGCGCCGGCGCCGCAGTGGGCGCAGCTGCGAAGCGGCGGACGCACGTGGTCCGTGCGCCTGCCCGCGGCCGACGCCGAGGCCACGGCGCTGCGGGATCTGGCCGGCGACGCCGCGCCGAGCCTCGGCGTGCGCATCGCGTTCGACGTTGCGGCAGCGGGACAGGCGCTCGAAGTGTCGAGCGAGGTCGGCGGCGTGATCGCACGTGTCGAAGCGCTGGTCGCTGCAGGCGCCGGCGTGTTCGTCGCCGCCCCGGTCGACGCCGGCGTGCGCCCCGTGCGCGTCGACGTCGCCGATCGCTGCACCGTCGACCGCACCGCGGCGCCACTGCCGATCGCGCGGATCGGCGCGCCTGCTCAGACAAATGCGGCATCGAACCCCACCCCCGTCGCGCCCGCGCCCGATGCGCCCGTGCTCGATCCAACCGCACCCGACGCCCCGCGCACGGCCACGCAGGCCGCGTTGCAGGCGCTGCAGACAATCGAATCGGGCCGGCTCGACGCGGCGCAGGCCACAGCAGCGCGCGCGATCGCGCTGCGCGGCGACGCGGCCGATGCGCCGGCCGCGCCGGGCGTGTTCGCCGAGCTCGATCGCCACCTCACATGGCGGCGGCTCACGCCGGTCGCGCACGGCGGCGCGGTCTCGCGCGAGGTCGCCGACGGCCGCTCGTCGAACCCGCTGATCGCGCGCCGCGAGCAGTGGGCCGGCGCCACCGACGACGCGCGCTTCGTGCTGCGCCCCGGCCAGGGTTGGGTGCTCGACGGTCTGCAGCCTCACCAGCCGGTGCAGCTCACCCTGCAGTTGCGCGCCGCGCTCGACGACGCCGTCGAAGTGCGCGCGGCCGACGCCGCCCCGCGCCGGTTGCAGGCAGGCGAGGCCGCAGCGCTCGCCGTCCGCGCCGACCAGAACGGCGCGCTGCGCGTGCGCGTCGGGGATGCGCTGCCAGGCACGTTCGTCGACCTCACGGTCGCCGACGCGGCCGGCCGCGTGATCGACCCGCGGCGCCCCCTGCGCTATCACCGCGGGCCCGTCGAGGTCGCCCTCACGGAGCCCACCGTGCTGCGAATCGTCGAATGGAACGGCCGCAGCTCCGCCGTGCGCACGCAGTGGGTGGCGCAGGCCGGCACGGTGCGCCTGCAGCCGCAACAGCTGCCCGGCGCTGCGCTGCGCGTAACCGCACTCCACGTCGATCCCGCGCCGCCGCGCACGCCGGCGCCTGCAGAGACGGCAACCGCCTCGGCCGCGCCCGCGCTGCGCACCGCCCCGCTCGTGCCCGCGCCTGCACCGCCGTGGCCCGACGCTTGGCCGGCCTCGGGCGGTGAGGACGGCACCTGGGGCGTGCTTGCCTCGGTCGTTCAGCGCACCGACGCGGACAACCCCGACGCGCGCCGCGAGCGCTTTGGCGAATTGCGCTGGCGGTACCGCTACCGCATCGCCGACCAAAACCTCTGGGGCCGACTCGATGCGGTCGGACGCCGTCACGATCTCGACTTCGGCGTCATCGGCCTCGAGCACGACCTGCAATGGCGGCAGGACGATGGCCCCTGGGGCGCGTCGCTCGATGCCTCGGTCTGGCAGCAGCGCGCGCCGGTCGGCCTCGATTCGCCGGCGCGCTCGATCAACCTGCGCGCTGCAATCGAGTGGAGCCGCCGCCGCGACGAGCGCTGGCGCGACGAGTGGTCGCTCGGGGTTCGCGCGCGCGACCTGTCACTGCGCAACGTGCCGCGCAGCCAGACGGCGCGCCTCGACAACGACGTCTACTCGCGCTATCGCGATCGCCACCGCAGCGCGCTCGACCTCGGCGTGCGTGTCGCTTGGCGCGCGCGTTACGACAGCGAGCTCGTGTTCGACGCGCAGGCCATCAGCAACCCGCTGTCGGACTTCGGCCTCGACCAGGCCGGCGCGGGCGTCGCATGGCGCTGGACGCGCCGCGGCTGGACCGCTTCGGCCGGTCTCGACGTACGCCACTACCTGCGCGACGCGCGGCGTGCGCAGGCCGACACCCGCAACCGCGTCGAACTCGCGCTCGGCCGGCTGTTCCTCGGCCACGATACCGGCTGGCGCCTGCGCCTCGCGGGCGGCTACGACACCGCCACGCGTGACACGCAGGTGGGTCTCACGGTCGAATGGTTCGACCACGACGGCCGTGGCCTGTCGGACTGGTGGCCGAGCGAACTGTTCCTGCGCAACATCGTCGAAACCGATCTCGTCGCCCCGCTCGTTCCACCGGACCCGCTGCCGTGACCCGCGCCGCCCGCATCGCCGCCCTGCTCGATCGCAACATTCTCGCGATGTGGCGCAAGCTCGACATGCGCGAACGTAATGCGGTCGTGCGCGAGTTCATCGCCTGGCCCGGCGCGCGCCTGCCGTCGCGCGAGGACGACGCGGCCGTCTGGGAGCAACTCGAACTCGCGCGCTACCTGCGCGAGCAGCTCGAAACGCTCGCCGCGCGGCACGGCCGGCTGACACACGCGTTTCGCGTGTTCCAGGAGCGCCTGCTGCTCGCCGAGACCGAGCGCGTGCGCCACGAGCTCATGCTCGAATTCCTCGCGAGCCTCGGCGCGTCGGAGCGGCAGCTGCGCGGCGACCGGCGGGCGCTGCAGCGCTGGCTCGATGCCGACGCGGTCGCCGAGCGCCACGACCGCGAGCGCGCGCGCATCGAACGGCGCATCCGCTTCTGCCTCGAACGCCTCGGCCCGCTCGCGCAGCACCTGTGCACCGTCCAGCCCGACATCGCAGGCACACCGATCTGGGACGTGCTCGACCTGGAACGCAGCCTGCGCGTGCTGCTCGGGTTCCCCGGCGACCCGCGCATCCGCGAGTCCGCACTCGCGTGCCTGCGCACTGCGCTCGCCGGCCTCGGCACGCGCGCGCGGACGCAGCTCGCGCGGTCGACCGTGCAGTACCTGTATCGCGCCGTGCTCGATTCGAGCCAGGCGATCTGGCTGCAGTGCGAAGCGCTCGAAACGCTCGCACGCTTCGCGCCCGATGAACTGCAACGCATCGCCGAGCAGCGCCTCGCCCGCCGCGAGGACAGCGATGCGATGTTCTTCCGGCGACGCATGGTGGAAGCGCTGACCGCCGCGTTGCCGTCGCATCCGCACTACGCGAGTGCACTTGAGCAGCTGCTCGACGACCCGGCGCCGTTTGTGCGCAAGGCCGTCGCCGAGGCCCTGCCGCGCCTGCCAGCCCCGCTCGCGCTCGCGTTCTGGCAGCGCCTCGTCGACGACCCCGTGCCCGCCGTTGCAGGCCAGGCGCTGCTGCAATCGATCTCGCTCGTGCTCGAACCGGCGTTGCACGCACCGATCGCGTCACGCTTCATCGAAGGGCTCGACGAATCGCGCCCCGAGTTCCCGCTGCGCGTGGCAATCCACCTTGCGCCGAGCATGCTCGAGCGCGTCCGCATCGAGTTCCCCGAACACGCCGAAGCGTTGCATGCGCAGCTCGAAGCGCGCCTCACGGCGCTGCACACGGGACACCCCTCGACCGCGATGCGCCGCCGCGCCGCGGCAGCACGCGAGCGTCTGCGGCCGCACGACGCCCCCGCCGGGCTCGAGCGACTCCCCCTGCATGCGCGCACGGTGACTTCATGGCGCGCCGACCCGCTCGACGCCGCACGCGCGCTGCTGCCGCGCGCCGAGCGCGGGTTCGGCTTCAACCTCGAAGCCGGCCGCCGTGGCCTCATCGTGCTGCGCGACTGGCGCTGGCGCCCGCGCCTGTGGCGGATGCTCCAGGAAGCGCGCCGCCCGGCCACCGACAAGCGCCAGAACTACCCGCACACGCGCGGCCGCGTGTACCCGGGCCTCGTGCACGTGCCGTCGGGCTGCGTCGCCGAAGTCTCGCCGACGAAGGTGCCCGGCGAGCCCCTGCACATCGCCGAAGAAGACGGCTGGCGGCCGTGGCTGCCGCTGCTCGACCAAGTGCTATCCGCGCTCGACCAGGACTGGCCCACGCAGCCGCTGCGCATCGTCACCGCCGAGGGCGTCACCCACGTCACCGTGCCCGACCGCCTCGTCGATCGCCTGCGCGCGAAGTGGCGGCTGACCGTGGGCTTTGCCGACATCGCCGCGCTGCGCAACTGGACGCGCGAAAGCGCATTCACGCCGCACGCGTTCGTCGATGCGCTGCGCGAGTGCGGCGTGCAGTGCGCATTCGAGCCGCATGCCGCGCGCGACGGCGCCCCGTATCCGGTCGACCCTCGCGTGCGCCGCTTCTTCGCCGCGGCGGCTCTGCCGGCCTGGGCCGCACCGCTTGGCGACGTGCGCGATTACTTCTACTCGATCCACCAGAACAACCTCTCGCACCTGCTCGTGTTCGTCGGTGCGATCGCCGCGTGGTTCTTCGGCCAGCACATGTGGCTCAACCGCATGTTCCGCTCCGCGCGTGCGCGCCTGCCGCTCGTGATGGGCGGCTGGGGCACGCGCGGCAAGTCCGGCACCGAGCGGCTCAAGGCCGGCGTCATGAGCGCGCTCGGCCTGCGCGTGCTCAGCAAGACCACCGGCTGCGAAGCGATGTTCCTGTTCGGCCATCCGAACCGGCCGCTCAGCGAGATGTTCCTGTTCCGTCCTTACGACAAGGCCACGATCTGGGAGCAGGCGCGGCTCACGCGCATCGCCGCGGCGCTCGATACCGACGTGATGATGTGGGAGTGCATGGGCCTCAATCCCGGCTACGTGCGCGTGCTCCAGCACGACTGGATGCGCGACGACGTCTCCACGATCACGAACTGCTTTCCCGACCACGAGGACATCCAGGGCCCGGCCGGCGTCGACCTGCCGCTCGTGATCGGCGAGTTCATCCCACGCGGCGGCGAGCTCTACACGAGCGAAGAAAACATGCTGCCCTACCTCGCCGAGCGCGCACGCGGGCTCGACACGCGCTTCGTGAGCACGAACTGGCTCGACGTCGGCCTGCTCACGCCGGACATCCTCGCGCGCTTCCCGTACCAGGAGCATCCCGCGAACGTTGCGCTCGTCGCGCGCATGTTCGAAGGGCTCGGCCTGCGTCGCGACTTCGCGCTCAAGGAGATGGCCGACCGCGTCGTGCCCGATCTCGGCGTGCTCAAGATCTATCCGGAAGCCACGTTCGAGGGCCGCCGCATCGAATTCATCAACGGCATGTCCGCGAACGAGCGCCACGGCTGCCTCAGCAACTGGGCACGCACCGGCATGGCCGAGCATCGGCTCGACATCGACGCGGGCACGTGGACCGTTACCGTCGTCAACAACCGCGCCGACCGCGTCGCGCGCTCGCAGGTGTTCGCGGCAATCCTCGTCAACGACATCGGCGCCGATCGCCATTACCTCATCGGCGGCAACCTCGACGGCCTGCAGCAGTTCATCCGCGAGGCCTTCGACGAATTCGTCGCCTCGTTCGACTGGACCGAGACCGAGCAAGGCATCGACGAGCACACGCAGATGCTCGATGCGCTGCTGCGGCGCTGGCGCGTCGCGCTCGATGACGCGCAAGCCGACGCACGCCTGCGCGCGGCCGCGCACGGGCTCGGCGTCGCAATCGAGCAACTCACAACGCCCGAGGCGTTGCTCGACGCGCTCGACACGCAGCAGCCCGCGCATGCCGCAACCCTGCGCACCCGGTGGGAACACGACCGCGCCGATGCGGCCCGTGTGCGCGATCTGCACGCCCGCGTGGCCGCACCCGATGCGCAGACCGCGGCGGCCGTGCACGACCTGCTGTGGTCGCTGTTTTCCGTGCGCATCGTGCCCGTCACCGACTACTACACGCCGGGCAACGTGCTCGTGCATCGCGTGCTCAGCGATGCGCCGCCGGGCTTGCGCATCCGCGCGATGGGCATCCAGAACATCAAGGGCACGGGCCTGGACTTCATCTACCGCTGGCAGGCCTGGGACCTGCATGCGGCGCAATGCGCTGCGCTGCGCGGTGAGGACAGCGAGGCCGCGCTCGCCGCGGCGCAGGCGCTTGCGGGTTCAACCGAGCTCGGCGTGCTCGAAGCCGAGACGCTGCGCAATGCGATCGCGGCCGCGCGCGAAAGCCGCCTTGGCCAGACGGACGTGATGCAGGGCCTGCTCGCGCGCATCGAGCGCAACCTCGAAGCGAGCCTGCAGGCCGTTGCGGCATACGGAGACGCGCGGCCCGAGCAGTCCAACCGTGCATGGGCCTGGCTCGTGCAGACCGCCGAACGCCTGCTCGATGCGGGCGATGCGGTGCGCCGGCGCCGCCAGGCAAACCGCATCTACGCGGATCTCGTGGACGGGCGCATCGCATCGGCCCGCGCGGCCTACGAGCTCAAGCGGCTCACGCAGCGGCAGAAAGGCGGCTGGCTCGGCGCCTGAGGCGACCGCGTCAGTGCAGAGGGGCCAGCGCCTGCATCGCCCGGCTGCGCCGCAGGCTGCCGACCTCGCGCAGCAAGGCCTGCACCGCAAGCTCGCGCTGCAGGCAATCGGCAAGGTCGCGCAGGCGCGCGAGCTGCCCGGCGTTGAACTCACGCGGGCGATGATCGATCACGCACAGCGCGCCGATCGGCAGGCCATCACCGAGATACAGCGGAAAGCCCGCGTAGAAGCGCACATGCGGCGCACCGGTCACGATCGGATTATCGCGAAAACGCTCGTCGGCCGACGCATCGGGGACATAGAGCATCTCGCGTTCGTGCAGCGCGTGTGCACAGAACGACACCGAGCGCGGCGATTCGCGCAGCCACTGCCCCGCGCAACCTCGAAACCACTGCCGGTTGGCGTCGACCAGCGAGATTGCCGCGACCGGCGTATCGGCAAACGCGCGTGCAATGCGCGCAAACCGCGAGAACGGCTCCTCGTCGCCCGCGCCGATCGCGCCCGAGGCATGCAGCGCGGCGAGGCGTTCGGCCTCGCGATCGTGGAGGGGGGCGATTTTCACGGCGCGATCTTGCCCGAGCCCGGGCGCTGCAGCCAGAGCCGCAGCGCCCGGGCTCGTTCAGAACCAGAAACGGACGCCCATGACGAGCCGCGCATCCTCGATCGGCTCGCCTTCGTCGCGGCGCAGGTCCGCGGTTTCGCCATAGGCGCGCTCCCAGGCGATGCCGACATACGGTGCGAACCGGCGGGTGATCTCGTACCGCAGGCGCACGCCTGCCTCGAGCGTCGACAGCCCCGCGCCGATGCCCCGACGCGGATCGTCGCGGCCGTACGCCGTGGCTTCGACGAGCGACTGCGCGATGAGCCGGTTCGTCAGCAGCGTCTCGTACTCGGCCTCGACGCGCGCGGCGGTCTGGCCCGACTCGCCGAGGTAGGCGGTCGCCTCGACTTCGAACTTGTACGGCGCCAACCCGGCGACGCCAAGCGCCGCGAACGTCTGCGCGCCGCCGGGCTGGAAGTCGTGGCGCACACCGGCCACCACGTCCCACCAAGGCGCGACGGCGCGGCCGTACAGCACTTCGAGGTCGGCCGACTCGGTGCGGCCGTGTTCGCGCTCGCCTTCGCTGCGCAGCCGAAGCTTGTGCAGGTCGTTGCCGATCCACGCATGGCCCTCCCACGCCTGCCCGGGCTCACCGTCGTCGCTCCAGGCCTCGAGCCGGTTGAACTGCACCATGTGCACGACGCGGTTGTCGTGCGCGGTATGCACTTCGATATCCGGAAACGCGGCGGCACGGTCCGCATCGGTGATCACTGGCAGCCCCGTCGGTGGCGGGTGATCGCTATGCGTCGAGTGGTCCATCTTCGAGTGGTCCATCTTCGAGTGGTCCATCTTCGAGTGGTCCATCTTCGAGTGGTCCATCTTCGAGTGGTCCATCTTCGAGTGGTCCATCTTCGAGTGGTCCATCTTCGAGTGGTCCATCTTCGAGTGGTCCATCTTCGAGTGGTCCATCTTCGAGTGGTCCGCGGACTGCGGCGTGGGCGCCTTGTCCGCGCCATGCGCATGCTGCGCATGGGCCGGCGTCGACACGCCGGCGCAGGCAAGGGCGACTGCGATAGACGATGCGAGTGTCACGGTGCGCACGCTCATTCCTCGACCCTCACTTCGCGCATCATCCCCGCCTCCATGTGGAACAGCAGGTGGCAGTGGTAGGCCCAGCGGCCGAGCGCGTCGGCGGTGACGCGGTAGCTGCGCTTCGTGCCGGGCGGCATGTCGATCGTGTGCTTGCGCACGAGGAAGTTGCCATCGCCATCCTCGAGGTCGCTCCACATGCCATGCAGGTGGATCGGGTGGGTCATCATCGTGTCGTTGACGAGCACGATGCGCACGCGCTCGCCGTACTTCAGGCGCAGCGGCTCGGCGCTCGAGAATTTGATGCCGTCGAACGACCACACGAAGCGCTCCATGTGCCCGGTCAAGTGCAGCTCGATCGTGCGCCCGGGCTCGCGGCCGTCGGGGTCGCCGTGCAGGCTGTGCAGGTCCGCATACGTGAGCACGCGGCGACCGTTGTCGCGCAGGCCAATGCCGGGGTCGTCGAGCTTCGGCGCCGGCGCCATCGTCTGCATGTCGACGAACGGGTTGCCCTGTTCGCTCGCCGGGTGCGCCTGCATGCCGCCGACGCCGTGGCCCATCGCGGCATGGTCGGTCGCCGTGGGCACATGGCCCATCGCCGAATGATCCATGCCGACGTGCTGCGTACCGGTGCCCGCGCCGTGTGCGGCGCCGGCCGCCGCAGCGGCAACGTGCCCCGCATGACCGCCGTGCCCGCCGTGGCCCATGTCGTCCATGGTGAGCCGCGGCCGCGGATCGACGCGCGGCACCGTCGCCTGCAGGCCCGGGCTCGTGGCGAGCGTGCCGCGCACGAAGCCGGTGCGGCCGAGGTCCTGCGCAAAGATCGTGAACGCGTCCTGCCCGGTCGGCTCGACGATGACGTCATAGGTCTCGGCTGCGGCGATGCGCAGCTCGTCGACGGTGACCGGGTGCACGTACAGGCCGTCGGCGGCGACGACGGTGAGCTTGAGGCCCGGGATGCGCACGTCGAAGTGCGTCATCGAGGAGCCGTTGATCAGCCGAAGCAGCACGCGCTCGCCGCTGCGGAACAGCCCGGTCCAGTTGGTGCCGGACGTCGCGCCGTTCATGAGGTAGGTGTAGGTGTTCGCGTTGACGTCCGACAGGTCGGTCGGCGTCATGCGCATCTCGCCCCAGGCCTTGCGATCGCGCAGCGTCGCGGCAAGCCCATCCTCGCGGGCATCGCGCAGGAAGTCGCCGACCGTCGGCAGGTAATAGTTGTCGTGCTCGGGCATCTTCTTGAGACGCTCGTACAGCGCGACCGGGTCGAGGTCGGTCCAGTCCGAGAGCAGCAAGACATGCTCGCGGTCGACGCGGTACGGCGGCGGCGCGATCGGGTCGATCACGATCGCCCCGTACACGCCTGCCTGCTCCTGGAAGCCCGAATGCGCGTGGTACCAGTACGTGCCCGACTGTTTCACGTCGAAGCGGTAGTCGTAATGCTCGCCGCGCTGGATGCCGTTGAAGCTGATGCCCGGCACGCCGTCCATGTTCGCGGGCAGGATCAGGCCGTGCCAGTGGATCGAGGTGTGGTGGCCGTGCACGGTCTGCGCGGGCAGTGCGTTGCGCACGCGCAGGTGGACCGTGGTGCCCTCGCGCCAGCGCAGCGTCGGTGCCGGCAGCGTGCCGTCGACGGTGACCGCGGTGGCACGGCGGCCGGTGAGGTTGACGGGCGTTTCGACGATCGACAGGTCGAATTGCGTGCCGGTGAGCACCGGCGCATCGCCGGTGGCGGCGCGGCCGCGACCGGGCCAGCCGAGCGAGGCGACCGCGCCGCCGGCGACGAGGCCCCGCACGAAGCGGCGGCGCGCCGGAAGCGCGAGGCCGCCCGCACGCGGGCCGGGAAGGAAGAACGTCATGGACTGCTCCAGCGCGTCGCGACGGCCGGCTCGGCCGGCGTCGCAGGATCGGATGAATTCGGACGGACGTGCCGCCACGGCACTGCATGCCGGACGGCGCACAGGCGCTGGTTCAGACGATCGGCGGGCGGATCGGCGGCGGCACACGCGGCGGTGCGCGGGCGTGCAATGCAAGCGTCGGTACATCACTGCGCAGGCGATCGTCTGCAGGCATTGCCCGATCGGACGCGAGCGCAGCCGAAGCCGCCATGCAAGCCTGATCGCACACGGCCGCGCTGTCGTCGCAGCAGGGGGCACCGGAAACGTCGGACACGACGGCGAGCGCAGTCGGAATCACGTCCGCTGCAGCGTCGGAGCCGTCGTGGCACGGGGGAGCATCGTCGCTGTGCATCGCGTCCGAGACCTCCGGCTCCATCGCGACGCCGGCATGCGCGCCGTGACCCGCCCCTGACGCCGCACCCGCGTGCGCGACCGCCGCGCCGTTGAGCGCGAGCAGCAGGCACAGCAGCAGGTTCAGCAGGCGGCGGACGGGGTTCACGACCGCACTTTAAACGACCTTGCCCGGTGTGCCGTAGCGCGCGGCTGAACGCCCGCCGCCGGCGCGGGCGCGTCGTGCGGCTCTGCTAGGCTCGCCGCCAGCCGGGGAGGGCCGCCATGAACGACGCATCGGGACCGCACGCGAACGCACCGGCATTGCCGCCGCCCCCGCGCAGCCAGTTCGCCCTGCTCGCGCAGCGCCGCTTCGCTCCGTTCTTTGCGACGCAGGCGATCGGCGCGTTCAACGATAACGTCTACCGGCAGGCGATCATCGGCCTGCTGTTCTTCCTCGGTGTGAGCGCGGACGACAAGGCGCTGTACGCGAACCTCGCGCCGGCGCTGTTCATCGCGCCCTACTTCCTGTTCTCGGCGATCGCCGGGCAGATCGCGGAGAAGCTCGACAAGGACCGACTGATTCGCATCACGACCGCGATGGAGATCGCGATCATGTCGCTCGCGGCGGTCGGCTTTTTCATGCAGAACCTCGTGGTGCTGCTCGTCGCGCTGTTCTGCACGGGCGTGCAATCGACGCTGTTCGGGCCGGTGAAATATTCGATCCTGCCGGCGGTGCTGCATTCGCGCGAGCTCACCGGCGGCAATGGGCTTGTCGAGATGGGCACGTCGATCGCGATCCTGCTCGGCATGATCGCGGGCGGGCTCATCTTCGAGGCCGGCGGTTCGAACGGGCCGTGGATCGCAGCCGCGGCCGTCGTCGCGCTCGCGGTCACTGGCCACCTCGTGAGCCGTGCGATCCCGCCGGTGGCCGCGGGTGCGCCGGAGCTGCGCGTGCAGTGGAACCCGTTGCCCGAATCGATCGCGATTTTGCGCCTGGCCAAGCGCCAGCTCGCGGTGCGCAACGCGATCCTCGGCGTGTCGTGGTTCTGGTTCGTCGGCACGGTGCTTACCGCGCAGCTGCCGGCCTACGCCGAGCTGCACCTCGGCGGCGACGCGAGCCTCTACATCGCCGCGCTCGCACTGTTCTCGGTCGGCACCGGCCTCGGCTCGCTCGTGTGCGAGAAGCTTTCCGCACGCACGGTCGAGATCGGCCTCGTGCCGCTCGGCGCCATCGGCATCAGCGCGTTCCTGCTCGATCTGTATGTCCAGCGTCAGGGCCTTGCACCGCTGCGTGTCGAGTCGTTCGCCGCGTTTCTGCAGGCCCCCGACGGTTGGCACATCGCGTTCGACCTCGTCGGCATCGGTTTTTCGGCCGGCGTGTTCGTTGTGCCGCTGTTCGCTTTGATCCAGAGCCGCACGCCGAACGCCGAGATGGCGCGCGTGATCGCGGGCATGAACATCCAGAACGCCGCGTTCATCGTGCTTGCCGCGGTGCTCGGCCTCGGGCTGCAACGCGTGCTCGGCTGGTCGATTCCGCAGTTGCTGCTCGCGCTCGCGATCGCAAATGCGCTCGTCACGGTCTGGATCTTCACGATCGTCCCCGAGTTCCTGATGCGGTTCCTGAGCTGGGTGTTCGTTCGCACGCTGTACCGGCTGCGCGCGCGCGGCATCGACCACATTCCCGACGAAGGGCCTGCGCTCGTCGTGTGCAACCACGTGAGCTACATGGACGCGCTGATCCTCGCCGCGAGCATTCCGCGGCCGGTGCGCTTCGTCATGTACTACCGGATCTTCAACATCCCGGTCATGCGCTGGATCTTCCGCACCGCTAAGGCGATCCCGATCGCGGGTGTGCGCGAGGACCGTGCGCTCATGGAGCGCGCGTTCGACGAGATCGACGCCGCGCTCGCCGACGGCGAGGTCGTCGGCATCTTCCCGGAAGGCGCGCTCACGAAGGACGGACAGATTGCTCCGTTCAAGTCCGGCGTCGAGCGCATCCTCGCGCGCCGGCCTGTGCCCGTGATCCCGATGGCGCTGCGCGGCATGTGGGCGAGCATGTGGAGCCGGCGCAGCAACGCCGCCAAGGGCGGCCGTCTCGATCGCATGCGTGTGCCGCGCCGGTTCCGGGCGCATGTCGAAGTGGTCGCCGATGCGCCGATGGATGGCGCGAGCACAGATGCGGCGATGCTCGAGGCGCAGGTGCGCGCACTGCGCGGGGACGCGGCGTAGCGCGTTAACGCGTGTCGGGCGCTCGGCAGTGCCGCCGCTTGTACCTGGTGCATCCGCCGCCCGTGCCGTCTGCGCACGTCCGGCCCGCTGCAGCGCAGTGGGCGTTCGCTGAGGGCGCGCGGCAGTGCCGCCGCTTGCACCTCGCGCCTCTGCTGCCCGTGTCGTCTTGCGCACGTCCGGCCCGCTGCAGCGCAGCGGGCGTTCGCTGAGGGCGCGCGGCAGTGCCGCCGCTGGCACCTCGTGCATCTGCTGCCCGTGTCGTCTTGCGCACGTCCGGCCCGCTGCAGCGCAGCGGGCGTTCGCTGAGGGCGCGCGGCAGTGCCGCGCAAGCGCCCTCAGCTCACCCAACCTCCGATCACGAACAGTGCGAGAGCGGCGAGCCAGGCGAGCAGGCATCGCCACACGAGCCCAAGGGCGTCGCGCAGTTCGGGGGCCTCGCGCGCGGCGAGCGTGGCCGGCGGCGGTGAATCAGGGCTCTCGTCGTCGAGCGCGTCGGCGCGATCCTCGTCGAGTTCGCACCGCACGCTCGCGCGGGCTGCGGCTGTCAGAAAGCCATGGTCCGGCCGCAACGAGGCCCCGCCCGCGCGGCGCCACGCCCCCAGCACGGCGTCGAAATGGCCGACGAGCGCGAGTGCGAAGACGATCAGCTGCGCGGCCGGCCAGTCGAGCCACGCGAGCACGCGACGGGCGACACGACGCGTCGCGTCGGCCAGCCGCGAGCCCGGCTCTCCGTCAACACTCCGCTCGATGAGGCGATACCCCAGCGCCCCGGCGGGGCCGAGCAGGACAAACCACAACAGCACCGCGAACTGCCGACGCAGAGCGCAGCGGAACACCGCCTCGACCAGCGCACCGCCCGCCAGCACCGGCGTGTGTCCGGGCGGCCATAGGTGCGCGGCCGCCTCGCGGCGCTGGCGCGTGTCGGAGGCATCGGCAACGGCCTCGACGTCATGTTCGAGGTCCCGCGGGCCCCACGCATAGAACAGCACGCCGATGCCCAGCAGCAGCGCGGGCAATCCGAATACGTCGTTCTCGAGTGCGTTGTGCACCGCCGCGATGAGGACAACGGGCACCACCACCGCGACCGCGAGCGCGGCATGTCCGGCGGCATGCGAACCCTCGCCCAGGCGCGCACCGAGCGCGCTTAAGGCCTGCGAGAACCACGCAAAGCGCCGGATCTTCACCAGCGACGGGGCCGCGCGCATGAGCAACAGGACGACGACGACAGCGATCAGGGCAGCGGACATCGGCATCTCCGGCGTCGCAAGGGACGCACCGATCATATCGCCGCGCTTGCGTCAGACCGCGCGGGCGGGCTGCAGAGCGCGTGCGGGCGTCCGATCGGCCTCGTCGAGCCAGCGCTCGATGAGCCAGCGCGCAATCGAGATGCGTGCCGACAGCAGCGGGCCGCCGTCATCGTCCGCCGAGTCGATGATCGCCTCGCGCGCCTGCGCGGCGCGGACTTCGTCGGCCGTGAACCACCGCGCCTCTTCAAGCTCACCGGTCACCCGCGGCTCGTCCGCCTCGGCCTGCGCAATGAAACCGAGCATGAGCGCGCCGGGGAACGGCCAGGGTTGCGAGGCGAGATAGCGGCAATCGCGCACGCGCACGCCCGTCTCCTCGAGGACCTCGCGCACGACGGTCTGCTCGAGCGACTCTCCGGGCTCGACGAAACCCGCGAGCACCGACCACCGGCGCGCGGCCCACGTGGACTGGCGCCCGAGCAGAAGGCGGTCGCCGTCGGTCACCGCGGCGATCACCGCCGGGTCGGTGCGCGGGTAGTGCTCGGTGCGGCAGCCGCCGCAGTGCGCGAGCCAGCCGCCGCGCAGCAGATCGAGCTGCGTGCCGCATGCGCCGCAGAACCGATGACGCGCTCGCCAGGCCTGCATCGCCCTCGCCTGCGCGAACACGCCGGCCTCGAGGGCCGGCCAAGCGGCGGCGGCGCTGCGAAGATCGATCCGCCCGGGGGCCTCGAACGCCACGCCCGACGCATCGAGCGCGAACCACGCGCCGCCGGCGCGGTCGAGCCCGAGGAAGGTTGCGGCGCCCGAGCCGCCCCGGCCACGGCTGAGCTCCGCGCCACGCGGCGTCTGCGGCGCAAGCTCGCCGTCGGCAAGGGCGCGCCCGTCGCTGTCGAGCAGCAACACGCGGGCGTCGTGCCACAGCGTATCGAGCGCAGCGCCGTCGTCGCGCAGATGCTCGGCGCGGTCAAGCACGGGCGCGCAGCCGCCTTCACCGACAAACGCGAACGGCGCCGCAGGCGCCGTCGATGCGTCGTCGCCGGCGCGCATCAGGCCGAGAACGAGGACCCGCAGCCGCAGGTCGTCTTCGCGTTCGGATTGCGGATCACGAACTGCGCGCCGTGCAGGCTCTCGGTGTAGTCGACTTCCGCGCCCATCAGGTACTGCAGGCTCAGCGGGTCGACAAGCAAGGTGACACCGTCGGTGCTGACCGCGAGGTCCTCTTCAGCCTGCTGCTCATCGAACTCGAAGCCGTACTGGAACCCCGAGCAGCCGCCACCGTGGATGTACACGCGCAGCTTCAACGCGTCGTTGCCCTCCTCGGTGATGAGCTCGCGCACTTTCGTGGCGGCAGCCGAGGTGAATTGAAGCGGCGCCTCGAGGGACTGGTAGTCCGGGGCAGCGGTGAGCGTGTCGTCGTGCATGCAGGCAGGATGGGGGGCGCGGCGCGGGCATTCAAGCTCGCCCGCGGATCATCGCGTTGCGCAGTGGGCCCGGGTTACGACGCCGGACGCGGCTCGGCGCCTTCGCCGGTCGCTTCCCGCCACGTGAACGACTCCTCGATCGCCGCTCCGCTGCGCGGGACGAGCCGCACCGTAACGCGGACCGGCTCGAAGCCGTCGGGCAGCACGACATCGCCCTCAACCTGCTGGAAATAGCGGAACGAATAATCGACGGCGGGCGCCGAGGGCTGCTGGCGCAGGTCGGCCCACGACAGCGTCTCCAGGCGCCCGCCGCGCGTGCCTTCGATCGCGAGCGTGAGCCGCCCGTGGCTGACCGCGCCGCGGTTGAGGTTCTGGGTGAGCGTCGACGTGAAATGCCACGCATGGCCGTTCTGCGGCTGCATGCGCAGCGCATGCACGCTCAAGCCGCGGCGCTGGGAGGTCGCGCCGACGAGCCGCTCGTAGAACGCCACGTCGGCGCGCAGTCCGGCGAGTTCTTCATCGCGCTCCGCAAGGGCCGTCTGCAGGTCGCGGTTCGCGTCGCGGCTGATCTGGTCGGAGCGGCGCAGCGTGGCGACCTGCTGGCGCAGCGTTTCCAGCTCGGCGCCCTGCGTGCGCAGTGCAGCGCGCGCGTCGTCGCGGTCGCGGCGCGCGCCGGCGGCATCGGTGCCAAAGGTCTGCCACAGCCCCCACAGGCCGAACGCGAAGGCGAGTGCAATGAGCGCGGCTTGCAGGGACGGGCGCGCGCGGCGCGGGGCGGAGTCGTCGGAAGTGTGGGTCATGACGCAGGAATGGCTGGAGCGCCGTCACAGCCTACACGGCGCACGGCCGCGTCTGAGGGAAAGTCCCGATGACGCGGCCGTCACGCTGCGTATCGTGCGTTTGCGGGGGAAATGCCCTCGTGCCGCATGCTGGAGGAGGTCGCGATGTCGGAAGCGCAGCTGTTCGCAACGGGCGTCGTGCTGGCCTGGCTGGCCGGGGTCCGCGTGTATCTCACGGTGTTCGGCATCGGTGTCGCCGGCGCGATGGGCTGGCTCGATCTGCCTTCCACCCTCGAGGTCACGCGCTCACCGTGGGTAATCGGCGTGTCCGGCCTGCTTGCGGCGACGGAATTCTTTGCCGACAAGATCCCCGGCGTGGATTCGGGCTGGGACCTGCTGCACACACTGCTGCGGATCCCGGCGGGCGCGTTTCTCGCCGCGGCGACGCTGTCGTCGGACGGCGAACTCGGCGCCGGCGGCCTCGTGGCCGGCGCGGCCGCGGCGTTCGCGAGTCACGCGTTGAAATCAGGCACGCGCGCGTTGATCAACACATCGCCTGAGCCGATCACGAACTGGACGGCGTCGACGACCGAGGACGCCGCCGTGCTCGGCGGCCTTGCGCTCGTCATTGCGCACCCGTGGGCCGCCCTCGCCCTCGCCGTGCTCTCGACCGCCCTGCTGGGGGCCGCGGTGCTCTGGGCATGGCGCCGCCTGCTGCGGCGCCCGTCCCGCGGCCTCGCGCGCTGATCAGCGCTCGATCTTGGTGCCGAGGTAGACCTGGTCGCCGAGGCGATCCATCAGCGCGAGCTGCGTCTCGATCCAGTCGATGTGCTCTTCCTCGGACTCGAGGATGTCCGCGAACAGCTTGCGGCTCACGAAATCGCTGACCGACTCGCAGTGCGCGATCGCCTCGCGAAGCACCGGCAGGCCTTCGTACTCGAGGGCGAGATCGCAGCCGAGCAGCTCACGCACGTTCTCGCCGATGCGCAGCTTGCCAAGGGCCTGGAAGTTCGGCAGGCCGTCGAGGAAGAGGATGCGCTCGGACAACTTGTCCGCGTGCTTCATCTCGTCGATCGACTCGTGATACTCGTGATCGGCCAGCTCTTTCAGGCCCCAAGTCTTCAGCATCTTGGCGTGCAGGAAGTACTGGTTGATCGCCGTGAGCTCGTTGTAGAGCGCGCGGTTGAGGTATTCGATGACCTTCGGGTCGCCTTTCATGTCCGGAACTCCTGGGGGGAACGCGGGCACTCTAACGACGATCCGCGATCGATGACGGAACGCGAATCGAGTGCATCCCCGCAGGGCCGCGCATGGGCGCGGCAACGGAAGAGGCTGGCAGCAGTGACCGCGCGTCAGGCGGCGTTCTGCAGCATCGGCAGGTCGCGACGCGCGTGCACGTCAGCGATGAGTTCCGCGGCCATCTCGAGGCAACTGCCGCAGTTCGCGCCGGCGCCGGTGCGCATCGTCAGTTCGGACACCGTGCGACAGCCGGCTTCGGCGGCCTGGAGGATGTCGCGGTCGGTGACACCGTTGCAGAGGCAGACGTACATACGGGGCGGTCCGATAAGGGACGGGCGCGGCGGTTCGACCGCAGCCCCATTCCGCCACGAATGCGAATCAGTGTCAATCGCGAACAGCCGGCTAGGCTGAATCGGCCGCCGGCCTGCCCGGCGGACGGCCCGGGCCGAATCGGCGGTCCGGGCGCACGGGCGCAAGCTCCGGTCGCGGGGGCGGCACCGCCTGGGCGCCAACGGCGAGGCGCGCGAACTGCGCGAGGTGGCGCAGCGCGCTCCAGTAGACCTCGCGCTTGAACGTCACCACGTGCTCGACCGGGTACCAGAACTCGACCCAGCGCCAATGGTCGAACTCGGGCTTGTCGGTGAGGTCGAGCCGCAGCGCGGATTCGTCGCCGGTGAGCTTGAGCAGGAACCAGACCTGTTTCTGGCCGATGCAGACGAGGCGGTCGTGCCGGCGGATCGCGCGCGACGGCAGCCGGTAGCGCAGCCAGCCGGGGGTCGCGCCCAGCACTTCGACGTGTTCCGGCAGCAGGCCGGTTTCTTCGCGCAGCTCGCGGTACATCGCCTCGAGCGGCGTCTCATCGCTGTTCATCCCGCCCTGTGGGAACTGCCAGCCGTCGCGATTGACCCGGCGCGCCCAGAACAGGCGCCCGTCGGGCTTCATCAACACGATGCCGACATTGGGGCGGTAACCGTCCGGATCGATCACGATGCGGACCCCCGAAAGGACTGACTTGCGTCGCTGGCTTCGACTCTGCCACGCGGCCCCGACCCCGACAAGCCACACGCCGGCGATTGACAGCCCGCGCTCGCGCATGAAGAATTGGCGGTTCTCCGCGAGGCTATGTAGCTCAGCCGGTTAGAGCACAGCACTCATAATGCTGGGGTCGGTGGTTCGAGTCCACCCATAGCCACCATGCGAGAGACCATTTAAGCCCGCGAATTTGCGGGCTTTTTTGTGCCTGGACTGCGCGCTCGGTCGCTTTGGGCACCAAGGCAGCCGGCGCGGCAGCTCCCGCCGTTGCTCTCCGGGCAGCGCTGACAATGCGGCTGGACCGAGTCGCAGGGCGGGACTCGGTGGACTCAGCTCAGTCGCGATCGGCAATCCGCGCAAACGTGCCCGCACGCAGGATATAGCTCCAGCGATTTCCGCTCCCATCGTTGACCGATATGGCGTCGCGCTCGAAAACGCCGCTCATATCCTTGATGAGGTCGTTGTGCCGGGAGCCCTTCGCTTTCATCGCGATGCCCGTCAACCCGTGCTCACTGGGGATCAGCAGCGGCCTGGGTTCGCCGGAAAGGCAAACGCCGATGGCAGCCTTCGCGGGCGGTGCCTTGCGATCCATGAGGCTGGCCCAGTCGCCATGACCGTCCCTGTTGAAGTCGCCCCGTATCGAGGACGCCGGCCGAATCTGGAAGAGGCTGTAGGCCTGCCCAACTGATTGCAGGCATTCCACCTCGCTCTGCTCCACGCATAGGGCGGCAAATGGAGCAGCCAGAATGAAAAAGGCTACAGAACAGGCGCATTTACAGGTCAACTCCTCGGGAGGCGGCAGAGTGGGCCACAGGGATACGTCGGACCAATGATAGGCCGACCTCATTTCTTATTACCGCCGGTTAGTTGGACCGACCCAGCTGAATTGCGCGCACGCGAAGTGCAAGGCTCGGACACAGTCTCGCTGCTCCTCAGCTGCGCCGCCCTTAGCGCAGCACTCGCCATGCGGGGTTCGCTCACGCGCCGGCCATCTAAGCGAGGCACTATAGAACTGACGCTGACCCAGTTTTCTAACCCGTTTTTTTACGTCCCAGGATAGACAGCTGTAGCCACGCTCGGGATCGCGCAACCGCACCCAGCAGTGGCAGATACTCAGACTACGACGACGCGGAGTCGACCGGGACCACCTCGGCGTTGCCGATAGGCAAACATTCGCCGGACCGCCGCGTGCTTGGTTTCTGCAGCATCTGCACCTTGGTGCCCACTGCAGAGCCGAGGTAAGGAAGCGATCCGCCGAAAGTTGTCTTTCTTAGTTCCGCGCTCAACCGCGTAAATTCCGCTGGCAGAACCACCACGCGGCCGACCATCCGAGTCCGCAAGCTCTGCGAATTTTTGTGCGCGGACGAAAGGTTGGACAGGCTCCTTAAATGCCGCGGATGAACAGGGTTTATGCGTGTTGGGCTCTGCGAGACGGCTGACTACCCACGGAACCGCACGCACAAGCCCCTCACTCATTCGCATCGCGTGCCGGAGGACTTGAGCACGGGCGAGTTCGGCTCGCCCGATCTATCGAGCCACCTCGCAGTTTCTGTCCGAACGGCGACTCGCCAGCGAGACGCAAATGCGGCAGGCTGCGCACGGGCAAAGGCACGTTTGAAGAGCGTCCGAGCAAGCGGAATTTGGCGAGAGCTTTTCGCTCGGACGCGCGCGAATCCACAAGGAAGGGAGCTGAGAAGTTGAATATTCGAAATCTAGTAGGGGCCGGAGCTGCGTTTGTGCTTGGCGCTGGGCTCATGCACGCATACTCGACCTATTCAGCGACTGACGGAAATGCTCCGGCGCCGTCCGGCGCAGCCGCCCCCGCGGCGGCAACTCCGTTCGGATCAGCGGCGCCGGCGAGGTCCCGCCATGTGTCTGGAGGCGAGGCGCCGGCGCAATTCACCCGGGCTCCTCTACCGGCCGCAGCACGTGAAGTCCTGGCGGCCACGCCCGTAACCGCTCCGTCTGCCACAGACCAGAGCTCGGGAGCGCCGGCGCCACATGACTACGGCCCGTCAGAGGCACGATTCTTTACTGACGGGCTACTCAACGACGGGGTGGCCGAGTTAATGGACTCGAAGGATTTCGACCGCGAAGTTGCAAGCCTGCGCGTCGAGGGCGGCGCACAAGGGGTCGAGCTCGAAGAGGCTTACCGCATGGAGATCGAAGACGCACTCCGCGCCGTTAATGCGCCAGCCCGGCTAGACCGCTTCGGGTGCGCGACGAACGTGTGCGTAGGCTCGATTCGCGCGCCAGATGCGGACTGGGTCAGCCGTTGGTCCGGCGAGCTGCATTCGCCCAATCGCTTGCCGATGCCTTCGATGTCGACTCGAGTGATGAAACTGGATGAGGACAACTACGAAGTCCGCATGATGTTCACCACCCGCGGCACGGCCGGGTTCCACGTCAGATTCGGGCAGCCGGGCACGAGAGGCTAGTCCGCTGGCGCGTGGGAGCACCGATCCTTTTCCCTGAGCACCCCAGCAGCTCGCTGCAAGCCCCCCCTGGGCGCCTCATAGACGCCAGTGCATTGAGGCGCTGCCCGAGGGGACATGGCCGCCGCGGGAAGGCAGACGTCTACAAATGCTGCGCCTCTACCCCGCAGTGACGAACGCTCGCACGCGGCGCATCTGCTCGCTGAGCTTTTCCTGCGGCGTTTCGTCGGAAAAGTCGCGGAACTCACCGGCATCGAAATAGACCCATGGCACAGGCCGCAGGACTCGTATCCGATGTGCGGCTGACCTGCGGCGACCATACGGAACAGTGGAATGCTGCAGCGTGGACAGCACGGGCGCGCCGCAGGATTCGGCGCGCCGGAACCCGGCCTAGCCGCGTCGATACCGTCGGCGCCGCGCATGTCGCGACGCTGAAAGCTCGACCACAAGAAAAGTTCTGGCGCGACCGTAGAGGCCCCGGGCCACCCTGAACCGGCTAGACACCCGCTCGGCGCGACGGCCGACCCGGAGCGCGGCGAGGCCGGATTCGCGCGCGCCAGGTTGCCAGCGCGCCCGATTGGGCAGCCCGGCGCCGGCTCAGGCCGCGGTGGGGACCCAGCAGGTAAAATCGCCGGTCACCCGCCGCTCCGTCGCCTGCCCGGCCCGGTCGCGGCCGACGCCCCTGCAACTTGCACCGATGCCGCCGGCGACCCGCCCGGTTGCGGCCCTTCTTCCTGACCCGAGCTGCCATGAACTCCAACCACCGCAAGCCCCTGCCGGGTACCTCGCTCGACTACTTCGACGCGCGCGCCGCCGTGGACGCAATTCGGCCGGGCGCCTGGGACACGCTGCCCTACACCGCGCGCGTGCACGCCGAAAATCTCGTTCGCCGCGCCGAGCCCGTGAAGCTGCGCGATTACCTGATCCAGCTCATCGAGCGCCGCCGCGACCTCGACTTCCCATGGTTCCCTGCGCGCGTGGTCTGCCACGACATCCTCGGCCAGACCGCGCTCGTGGATCTGGCCGGCCTGCGCGATGCGATCGCCGAGCAGGGCGGTGACCCGGCGGCCGTGAATCCGGTCGTGCCGGTGCAGCTCATCGTCGACCACTCGCTCGCCGTCGAGTGCGGCGGCTTCGATCCGGACGCGTTCACCAAGAACCGCGCAATCGAGGACCGGCGCAACGAGGACCGGTTCCACTTCATCGAGTGGACGAAGCACGCGTTCGAGAACGTCGACGTAATCCCGCCGGGCAACGGGATCATGCATCAGATCAACCTGGAGAAAATGAGCCCGGTGATCTACGTGCAGGACGGCGTCGCGTTCCCCGACACCTGCGTCGGCACCGACAGCCACACGCCGCACGTCGATGCGCTCGGCGTGATCGCGATCGGCGTCGGCGGGCTCGAGGCGGAGAGCGTCATGCTCGGCCGCGCGTCGTGGATGCGGCTGCCCGATATCGTCGCGGTCGAACTCACGGGCAAGCCACAGCCGGGCATCACCGCGACCGACATCGTGCTGTCGCTGACCGAATTCCTGCGCCAGCAGAGGGTCGTCGGCGCGTATCTCGAGTTCCGCGGCGAAGGCGCGGCCGCGCTCACGCTCGGCGACCGCGCGACGATCTCGAACATGGCGCCCGAGTACGGCGCGACGGCGGCGATGTTCTTCATCGACGACAACACGCTCGACTACCTGCGCCTGACCGGCCGCACCGACGAGCAGATCGCGCTCGTCGAGACATATGCGAAGACCGCCGGGCTGTGGGCCGATGCGCTCGTCACCGCGCAGTACGAGCGCACGCTCACGTTCGACCTGTCGAGCGTGGTGCGCACGATGGCCGGGCCGTCGAACCCGCATGCGCGCGTGGCCACGAGCGAGCTCCTCGCCCGCGGCATCGCCGGCGACCTCACGCTCGCGCGTGAACAGGAAGCGCAGGGCCTGCTGCCCGACGGTGCGGTGATCATCGCCGCGATCACGAGCTGCACGAACACGAGCAATCCGCGCAACGTGATTGCCGCCGCCCTGCTCGCCCGCAACGCGAACCGCGCCGGCCTCGTGCGCAAGCCGTGGGTCAAGACCTCGCTCGCGCCGGGCTCGAAGGCGGTGCAGCTGTACCTCGACGAGGCCGGGCTCACGACTGAGCTCGAACAACTCGGCTTCGGCATCGTCGGGTTCGCATGCACGACCTGCAACGGCATGAGCGGTGCGCTCGACCCGGTCATCCAGCAGGCAATCGTCGAGCGCGATCTGTACGCCGTGGCCGTGCTCAGCGGCAACCGCAACTTCGACGGCCGCATCCACCCGTATGCGAAGCAGGCGTTCCTCGCCTCGCCGCCGCTCGTGGTCGCGTATGCGATTGCGGGCACGATCCGCTTCGACATCGAGAAGGATGCGCTGGGCCTCGACGCGCAGGGCGACGCGATCACGCTCAAGGACCTGTGGCCCTCCGATGAGGAAATCGACGCGGTGCTCAAGGCCTCGGTGAAGCCCGAGCAGTTCCGCAAGATCTACACGCCGATGTTCAACGTGCGCGTCGAGCACGGCGAAAAGGCGAGCCCGCTTTACGACTGGCGCCCGATGAGCACGTATATCCGCCGGCCACCGTACTGGGAAGGGGCGCTCGCGGGCGAGCGCGCGCTGCGTGGGCTGCGTCCGCTCGCGGTGCTCGGCGACAACATCACGACCGACCACCTCTCGCCGTCGAACGCGATCATGCTCGACTCCGCCGCAGGCGCGTACCTCGCGAAGATGGGCGTACCGGAAGAGGACTTCAATTCATACGCAACGCACCGCGGCGATCACCTCACCGCGCAGCGGGCGACGTTTGCGAACCCCAAGCTCTTCAACGAGATGGTGCGAGACGAGACCGGCAAGGTGCGCCAGGGTTCGCTGGCGCGCCTCGAGCCCGAGGGCCAGGTCATGCGCATGTGGGAGGCGATCGAGACCTACATGGAACGCAAGCAGCCGCTGATCATCATCGCAGGCGCCGACTACGGCCAAGGCAGTTCGCGCGACTGGGCCGCCAAGGGCGTGCGGCTTGCGGGCGTCGAGGTCATCGTCGCCGAGGGCTTCGAGCGCATCCACCGCACGAACCTCATCGGCATGGGCGTGCTGCCGCTCGAGTTCCAGCCGGGCACGAACCGCCACACGCTCGCGATCAACGGCACGGAAACCTACGACGTGCTCGGTGAGCGCGCGCCGGGCGCGATGCTCACACTCGTGATCCACCGCCGCAGCGGCGAGCGCATCGAGGTCCCGGTGACCTGCCGCCTCGACACCGGCGAGGAGGTCTCGATCTACGAGGCAGGGGGCGTGCTGCAGCGCTTCGCGCAGGACTTCCTCGAGTCGAACAAGAAGGCGGCGGCATGAACCACGCACCGCAACTGCGCATTCCCGCCGTTTACATGCGCGGCGGCACGAGCAAGGGCGTGTTCTTTCAGCTGGACGACCTGCCCGAAGCAGCGCGCGTGCCGGGCCCGGCGCGCGATGCGCTGCTGATGCGCGTGATCGGCTCGCCCGACCCGTACGGCAAGCACACGGACGGCATGGGCGGCGCGACGTCGAGCACGAGCAAGTGCGTGATCATCTCGAAGTCCAGCAAGCCCGATCACGACGTCGACTACCTCTACGGGCAGGTGTCAATCGACACCGCGTTCGTCGACTGGAGCGGCAACTGCGGCAACCTGTCGTCGGCAGTGGGCCCGTTCGCGATCGCGCACGACCTCATCGATGCGGGCCGGGTGCCGGACAGCGGCAGCTGCACCGTGCGCATCTGGCAGGCGAACATCGGCAAGACGATCGTTTCGCACGTGCCGGTGACGAACGGCGAGGTGCAGGAAACCGGCGACTTCGAACTCGACGGCGTGACGTTCCCGGCCGCTGAAATCCAGCTCGAATTCATCGACCCGTCCGACGACGGCGAAGGCGGCGGTTCGATGTTCCCGACCGGCAACCTTGTGGACACGCTCGACGTGCCGGGTGTCGGGACGTTCGATGCCACGATGATCAACGCCGGCATCCCGACGATCTTCCTGCGCGCGGCCGACCTCGGCTACACCGGCGCCGAGCTGCAGGGCGCGATCAACGAAGACAAGGCGGCGCTCGCGAAATTCGAAGCAATCCGCGCGGCGGGCGCCGTGCGCATGGGCCTGATCGGCGATGTGACAGAAGCTGCGAAGCGCCAGCACACGCCGAAGGTCGCGTTGGTGGCGCCGCCGGTCGAGCACGTCACCTCCAGCGGCAAGGCGCTCGGCGCAGGCGATGTCGACCTGCTCGTGCGCGCGCTGTCGATGGGCAAGCTGCACCACGCGATGATGGGCACGGCCTCGGTCGCGATCGCGACGGCCGCGGCGATCCCCGGCACGCTCGTCAGCGAAGCGGCCGGCGGCGGCGAGCGCACGGAAGTGGTGTTCGGCCATCCGTCGGGCACGTTGCGCGTCGGTGCAGAGGCCCGGCAGGTCGGTGGGCAGTGGACGGTGACGAAGGCGATCATGAGCCGCAGTGCCCGCGTGCTCATGGAAGGCCAGGTGCGCGTGCCGGCCGATGCGATGCAGGGGCACTGAGATGAGCGCCGTCGACATCTTCAAGGTGTTCACGATCGAGTCTGCGCATCGGCTGCCGAACGTGCCCGAGGGCCACAAGTGCGCGCGCCTGCACGGGCATTCGTTCCGGATCGAGTTGCACCTGCGCGGCGAGCTCGGCGAGCACACCGGCTGGGTCATGGATTTCGCAGACGTGAAGCGCGCTTTCCAGCCGATCTACGACCGTCTCGACCACCACTACCTCAACGACATCGAGGGCTTGGAGAACCCGACCAGCGAACGTTTGTCGGTCTGGATCTGGGAGCAACTCAAGCCGACGCTTCCGCTGCTCAATGAGGTGGTCGTGCACGAGACCTGCACCGCCGGGTCCCGGTACCGGGGTCCTGCCGCCTGAAAAAGAGGCCGCAGTCTTCACGCAACCTTGACGCAAGCGACTGATCTGAATCGCTTTTGTGGGTCAATCCGCAGAATCGGCACATTTTGTTGCAATGCACCAAAAGGCGGCTTATGCTGCAACGCACAACCTGGCATTCCGCCGGGTCGACGGAGGAGCCGCCATGTACCAGCAGTTCAACGAACAGTTCGTCGCCGCTACGCGCCAGTTCGCGGACACGGCAGCCCAGATCAACCGCATCGCGATCCAGAATGCAGAGGCCGTGTTCGGCCTGCAGCTGAACGCGATCGGCAACCGCGTCAACGCCACGTTCGAGTTCTTCAACGAAGCGTCCGGCGCGCGTGATTTCGACGCAGTGAAGTCGCTGTTCCCGAAGGGCATGCAGGTTGCCCGCGAGAACCTCGAGACCGCCGTGACCACCGGTCAGGAAGTCCTCGGCCGCCAGATCAAGGCGAACGAGCAGATCGGCGAAATCACGAAGGGCCAGCTGGAAGCCGCCACGCGCAACGCCGGTGACGTCGCCCAGCGCGCCGAAGCCGAGTTCAAGGCGAACGTCGCGAAGGCGACCGAGCAGGCGCAGGCCGCTACGAAGGCTAAGTAAGCTTCCCGCGCATCTGCGCGGATGCTTCGAAACCCGGTTGCTTCGGCAACCGGGTTTTTTATTGCCTGCGATTCGTGGGATACGCCGGTGCAAGGCCGCCGCGGCGGCCCGCGGCGTCAGTGCGCGGTCGTGCCCTGATGCGCCGGCGACTGCCGGTTGCGCGCGATCAGCAGGTAGACCACCGGCACGACGAACAGCGTAAAGAACGTGCCGATCGCCATGCCGCCGACGATGACCCAGCCGATCTGGTTGCGCGCTTCGGCGCCCGCACCGGTCGCAATCGCGAGCGGCACGGCGCCGAGCACCATCGCACCGGTCGTCATGAGGATCGGGCGCAGGCGCATCGCGGCCGCGTCGACCACCGCCTGCAGCTTCGTGCGGCCCTGTTCCTGCAGCTGGTTCGCGAACTCGACGATGAGGATGCCGTGCTTCGCGATCAGGCCGATCAGGGTGACGATGCCGATCTGCGAGTAGATGTTCCAGCTGCCGCCGGTGAGCTTGAGCAGCAGGAACGCACCGAACGCGGCGAGCGGCACCGACAGCAGAATCACGATCGGGTCGATCCAGCTTTCGAACTGGGCGGCGAGCACGAGGAAGATGAACACCAGCGCGAGCGCGAGGATCATCCCGAAGTCGCTCGACGACTCGCGGAATTCACGGCTCTGGCCCGACAGGTCGTACTGTGCGTCGGGCGCAACCTCGTCGAGCGTGCTTTCCATCCACGTCAGCGCCTGCCCCATCGAGTAGCCCGGCGCGAGACCGGCGCTGATCGTCGCCGAACGCAGCTTGTTGAAGTGGTTGAGCTCCTTCGCCGCGACGGTCTCCCGCACGTTGACGAGGTTGGAGAGCTGCACCATCTGCCCGTCGCCGCCGCGCACGTAGATGTTCGACAGATCGCCCGGCGTGCGGCGGTCGGCGTCCTCGACCTGCACGATCACGTCGTACTGCTCGCTGCCCATCTTGAAACGCGTGACGTTTCGCCCGCCGAGCATCGTCTCGAGCGTGCGGCCCACGGTGGCCACGTTGCTGCCGACCGACGCCACCTTGTCGCGGTTCACGTCGATCTTGAGCTGCGGCTTGTCGAGCTTGAGGTCGGTGTCGGGGTTGGTGAGGTTCGGGTTTTCCTGCATCTTCGCCATCATCTTCTGCACGATGGCGCCGAGCTCTTCCCACGAGCCCGTGGTCTGCACGACGAAGCTCACTGGCTGGCCAAAGCCTTCCTGACCGAGCGCGGGTGGCAGCGTCGGGAACGCCATGATCCCCGGGATGCCCATGAACTGCGGGAACAGCATCCCCTGCACGTCGGACGACTTCATGTCGCGCTGCTCCCAATCCTGCAGGCCGACAAAACCAATCGTCGACGTGATCGACGGAAAACCGACGATCTGGAAGTAGCGGTCGACGTGCGGCGTCTTCGAGAAGATGTTCTCCATCTGCCGCGCGTACCGGTCGGTGTACTCGACGGTCGAGCCCTCGGGCGCGATGCCGAAGCCGATCACAAGGCCCTGGTCCTCTTGCGGCGCGAGTTCCTTCGGCAGCATCGTCCACAGCACGCCTGCGCCGATGAACACCGCGATGCCGGCCGCGACCACGGCCCAGCGCCAGCGCAGCGCGCGCTCGAGCACGCCACGATAGCCGCGATCCAGCGAGCGCAGCACGCGCTCGCCGGCCAGGTAGAAGCGCCCGTGCTTCTCGTTGGTCTTGAGCAGGCGCGAGGACATCATCGGCGACAGCGTCAGCGCGGTGAAACCCGACACGAGCACCGCACCCGCGAGTGTCAGCGCGAACTCGATGAACAGCCGGCCGGTGCGACCGGTCGAGAATGCGAGGGGCAGATAGACGGCCACGAGCGTCAGTGTCATCGCGATGATCGCAAAGCCAATCTCCTTACTGCCCTTGAGTGCGGCTTCGTACGGCGGCATGCCCTCTTCGACGTGGCGGTAGATGTTCTCGAGCATCACGATCGCGTCGTCGACGACGAGGCCGATCGCGAGCACCATCGCCAGGAGCGTCAGCGTGTTGATCGTGAATCCGAACGCGTACATCAGCGCGAACGCGCCGATCAGCGACACGGGGATCGTGATCAGCGGGATCAGCACGGCGCGCCAGCTGCGCAGGAACAGGAAGATCACGAGCACAACGAGCGCGACGGCTTCGGCGATCGTGCGGTAGACCTCCTCGATCGACTTTTCGATGAACACCGTCGAGTCGTACGCGATCTGCACCTGCACGCCCTCCGGCAGCGTGCGCTGGATCTCGGGGATCATCGCGTGCAGCGACTCGCTGATTTCGAGCGGATTCGCGACGGCCTGCTTCACGACACCGAGCGGCACCGCATCGCGACCGTTGAAGCGCGCGCGGAAGCGGTCCTCCTGCGCGCCAAGCTCGACATTCGCGACGTCACGCAGGCGAACGAGATAGCCGTTCGACTGGCCGATGATCACGTCGCTGAACTGCTCGGGCGTGCGCAGGTCGGTTTCGCTGAGCACGGTGAACTCGCGCGCGCTGCTCTCCACGCGGCCGGCCGGGATCTCGACGTTCTGCGCGCGCAGCGCGTTCTCGACGTCGAGCGGCGTGAGGCCGAAGCCGGCTAGGCGCTGCGGCTGCAACCACACGCGCATCGCGAAGCGCGTGCCCATGACCTGCGCCTGCGCGACGCCGGGGATCGTCTGCACGCGGTCCTTGACGAGGCGGTCGGCAAGGTCGGCGAGCTCGGGCTTGCTGTGGCGGTCGGAGGTAAACGCCATCCAGATGATCGGCTGCGCATCGGCCTCCTGCTTCTGCACGATGGGCTCGTTCGCTTCTTCGGGCAGGAAGTCGCGCGCCTGGCCGACGCGGTCGCGCACGTCGGACGCGGCGGCATCGGGATCACGATCGAGGCGGAAGCGGATCGAGACCTGGCTGGACTGCTCGCGGCTCACCGACGAGATGTACTCGATGCCCTCGACGCCGGAGAGCGCTTCCTCGATCGGCTGCGTGATCTGCGACTCGATGACCTGCGCGCTCGCGCCCGGGTAGCTCGTGTTGACGGTCACCACCGGCGTGTCGACGTTCGGGATCAACCGGACCGCGAGGCGGTCGTAGGCCACGATGCCGACGAGCACGACGATGATGTTGAGCACCCAGGCGAAGACCGGGCGGCGGATCGAGATGTCGGACAGGACCATGGAGGCCTCGCTGCTTCGGGTGCGTCCTGCGCGGACGCGGCGCATTGCGCCGGAAAGGTGTGCGCGTGATGACGGGCTCGCCCGTCACCGCGCGGCCCGGGCCGCAGCCCGGGGCGGGCATCAGGACGAGGTGGGCTTCGCGTTCGAGGCCGGCGTCGCGTCGGCGGCCGGAGCCGGCTGCGCCGGCGCGGGATTGCCGGCCGGTGCCGGCCCAGCGCCTGCCGGCGGCAGCGGCATCACCGGCATACCCTCGCGCATCATCGGCTTGGCCTGCCCGGCGGTGATCACGACATCACCGGGCTTGAGCCCTTCCGTGATCTCGACGAAGCCCGGCGTGCGCGTGCCGGTCTTGACCGTCATGCGCTTGGCCTTGCCGTCGACGACCGTGTAGAGAAAGCGTGTATCGCCGTCCTGCATGAGCGCCTGCTCGGGCACGAGCAGCGCGGTCGCGTTGCCACTGCCGGTGTCGAGCTTGAGCTTGGCGAATTGCCCCGGGCGCAGCCGGTGGTCCGGGTTCGGGATCTGCGCGCGCAGGCGGGCGCTGCGGCTGTTCGGGTCGATCACCGGATCGATCGCGACGACCTTGCCGGTGAACGTGTCGCCCGGGAACGCGTCGACGACGATGCGCACGGCCTGCCCGTTCTGCAGCTTTGGCAGCGCCGCCTCGGGCACCGCGAAATCGACTTCGATCGGATCGAGCCGCACGAGCGTGACGAGGTCCTGTCCCGCATTGACGACCTCGCCGACGCTGACCTCGCGCAGGCCGACCTGCCCGGAGAACGGCGCGCGCAGCGTCATTTTCTCAAGCGCGGTGCGCGCTGATGCAGCACGCGCCTGATCGACGCCGAGCGCGGCGCGGGCGCGGTCGAGGTCGGACCGTGCGATGAGCTGCGAGCTGGAAAGCTCGGTCGCCCTCGCGGCGGCGCGGCGGCTGTTCTCGAGGTTCGCCTGCGCCTCGTTGAGGCTGGCGCGCGCCAGGCTGCCGTCGAGCGTAAACAGCGGCTGGCCCGCGGTGACGCGGCCGCCTTCGGTGAAGTGGATGCGATCGATACGCCCCGCGACCTCGGGCCGCACGACCACCGACTCGTCGGCGCGGAGGCTGCCGACCGTCTGGAGGCCACCTTCGAGCGGACGCGGCGTGATCGTCGCGGTCTCGACCGGCAACTTCATCTCACCGGGCGGGCCGCCCGGCCCGCCGCCGGGCCCACCGGCCGCAGCGTCTTCGCCTCCGCCGCAGGCCGCGAGCGCGACGACGGCGGCGATCAACAGCCCGGAGTAAAGCGCGGAACGGCGCATGGGCAAGCCTCGCTAATTCTGTACTGACCAGTTTAGCGACTAACCGGGGGCCCACCGCCCGTGCCGGAAGTCGTGTTCGGCACCGCAGCGTTCCATGTGCGTCGATGGGTCAGTCCGGCACCCGCAGCCCGGCGGCGAGCGCCGCCGCATCGGGCGGCACGCGATGCGGCAGACGCCCCCAACACGGCGCGGCCAGGCGAGCCTGCAGGATGCGGAAGTTGTCGTCCACGCGGGCCATGTCCGGGTCGACCTCGCTTGCGATCCAGCCAATGAGCCGGGCGCCATCGGCCTCGATCGCCCGCGCAGTGAGCCTCGCATGGTTGATGCAGCCCAGCCGCAGGCCAACGACGAGCACGACCGGCAGGTCGAGCGCGCGCACGAGATCGACCTGGTCGAGCGTGGCCGTCAGCGGCGCGGCCCAACCGCCGACGCCTTCGACGACGACCGCGTCGGCCTGCGCCGCGAGCCGCGCGTATGCGGCGAGGATCGGATCCAGCCCGATCTCGACGCCCGCATCCGCCGCGGCGAGCTCGGGCGCGAGCGGTTCGGGCAGCGCGAACGGGTTGATGTCGTCGTAGGCCGGCACCGGATCGCTGGCGTCGCGCAGCGAAAGCGCATCGTCATTGCGCCAGCCGTCGGGCGTGGGAATGCAGCCGCTCGCGACCGGCTTCATGCCGACCGCACGCAGGCCCTTCGCACGCAGCGCGTGCAGCAGCGCAGCGCTCGCGATCGACTTGCCGGCGCCGGTGTCGGTGCCTGTGACGAAGATGCGGTTCATGGCGAAATCCCTGCGGTGGAGGCCGGGCGATGTGCGCTGTGCCGCGGCTCGGGCTGCGCATCGTAAGCGCCCTGCGGGCCGCTGCTACACTCGAACGATGTTCACCGCCTCGACCCTTGCCGGCGACAAGCCGGAACAGTACGCGCAGCTTCTCGAACAGGCGCGCGCGCTGCTCACCGGCGAACGCGACCGCGTCGCGAACGCCGCCAACCTGTCCGCCCTCGTCTACCACGCGCTGCCCGCGCTGAACTGGGTCGGCTTTTACTTCTTCGACGGCACCGAGCTGGTCGTGGGCCCGTTCCAGGGCCTGCCCGCCTGCGTGCGCATCCCGCTCGACAAGGGCGTGTGCGGCGCCGCGGCGAGCACGCGCGAGACGCAGCGCATCGCGGACGTGCATGCGTTCCCGGGCCATATTGCGTGTGACTCGGCGTCGAACTCCGAAGTCGTGGTGCCGCTGGTTGCGGACGACGGCAGCCTGATCGGCGTGTTCGACCTCGACAGCCCCGAGCTCGATCGCTTCGATGCCGACGATCAACGCGGGCTGGAAGCGATCGCTCGCGCGTTCGTGGAGTCGCTGCGATGAGCGTGCAGAAGATGCGCAACATCGGCCCGAAGTCGGCCGCGTGGCTGCGCCAGGTCGGCCTGCACACCGCCGAAGACATCGCCGAGGTCGGCACGGTGGAAGCGTTCATGCGCATCAAGCGCGCGGGCTTCAAGCCGACGTTGAACCTGCTGTATTCGCTCGAAGGCGCGCTGCTGGGTTGCCACTGGCAGGAAGTGCCCGAATCCCGCCGCGAACAGCTCGTCGCCGAAGCCGAGGCCGCGATCGCGCAGCTGCCGCCGCCGCGCCACAAGCCGGCCGCGGGCCCGGTGACGACGACGATGCATGAGGACGAGGGCGCGTCCGACCTGCCGTCGGACCTGGATCGGTTGTTCGACTGACGGCCGTCCGTCTCACGGCGCGCCATGCCCTCGTGCCGATTGCGCAATTGCGCCCCGCAGGCGCTCGCGTAGACTGCGCGCGCTTGAGGTGACCCCGGCGCGTCGCGAACGGGTCTGAAACGGAAGCCGGTGACGTCGCACGCGCGACCAGACCGGCGCTGCCCCCGCAACGGTAAGCGAGCCAAGCCGCGACAACCGCCACTGTGGCCCCGGCGCACGCAGGCCATGGGAAGGCGTCGCGGCCGGCGTGTCGACGCACCGCTCGCGAGCCCGGAGACCGGCCTCGATGCATGAGGGGGTGCGATGCGGAGGGCATTGCGGCGGCGGATCGGTGCCTTCGTGCGCCGGTGCTGCAGCCTGTGTCCTCCTGCGCGACCTCCTGCACCGCCGCATCCGCGCTGGAGAAGTACCGGTGTCGTTCCGACTGCCCACCCTCGCCGCCGCCTGTGCGGCCGCGCTGCCCGCGTCCGCCCCGACCGCGTACGCCGGATGGCGCCTGCAGGCACGAGCCGTGAACGTGTTCGGCACCAGCCACGAGACCGTCACGTTCTACAACCGCTCGACGCCGATGCGTTCTCGTTTGCCGAGATGGGCATCGGCAACAGCACCTGCGCGGCCGCACTGATGCACGCACTCACCGGCGCCGACGCAGCCGAGTGCAGCCGCGGCACGGGCGCGGATGCCGCTACGGTGGAGCGCAAGCGCGACGTCATCGCCGCTGCGGTTGCGCGTCATGGCCTGCACGCGATTGGAGATGCGGCCTCGCGCGCCCGTGCCGCATTGCGCGACGTGGGCGGCGTTGAAGTCTCGATGATGGCCGGGGCGATGCTCGGCGCCGCTGCGACACGCCGCGTGTTCATCGTCGACGGTTTCATCGCCACCGCAGCGTATGCAGCCACGGTCGCGATCGAGCCGGCGCTGCAAGGCTACGGCGTGTTCGCGCGTGTGTCGGCCGAGGCGCCGCACGCGCGCTGGCTGCAGACGCTTGGTGCGCAGCCGCTGTTCAACCTCGGCCTGCGCCTGGGCGAAGGCAGCGCCGCGGCGCCCGCGGTGCCATTGCTGCGCGCCGCCTGTGCAATGCTCAACGGCATGGCGACCTTCGACAGTGCGGGCGTGAGCGGACGGAGCGCGAGCTGATGCGCGCGCTCACGCACGAGGCGCGCCTTGTAATTGTGGCGCTGCAGTACTTCACGCGGCTGCCGGTGCCCGCGCTGCGGCACTTCGAGACACGCTGGCTGTCGCAGGCAGTGCGTTATTTCCCGGTGGTCGGGCTCGTCGTCGGAGCACTGACCGCGCTCGTGCTGTTCGCGGCTGCGATCGCGCTGCCGTGGCCGCTCGCCACGGCGCTCGCGCTGGCGGCGTCACTCGCGATCACGGGCGCGTTCCACGAGGACGGGCTGGCCGATACGTTCGATGCGCTCGGCGGGCACGTCCCGCGCGAGCGCGCGCTCGAGATCATGCGCGATTCGCGCATCGGCACCTACGGCGCGGCCGCGCTCGTGCTTGCGCTGCTCGTGCGCTGGCAGGCGCTCGTGGCACTGCGCCTGCCTGAGGCGATGGTGCTGCTGGTCGTCGGACATGCGGTGTCGCGCGCCGCAGCGGCGCTGCTCATGGCCGGCCTGCCGTACGTGCGGCTCGACGTCGATGCAAAGGCCAAGCCCGTCGCACAGCCGATGGGCACTGGCCAGGCGATCGTGACCGGCCTCATTGGCCTGCTGCCGCTGGTCGGCGTGATCGCATGGCAGCCGCGGCTTGCGCCGTCACTTGCGGTGGCGCTGGGCGCGGTCGCGCTCGTGCATGCGCTGTGTCGACGCTGGCTGCACCGACGTCTGGGCGGTTACACCGGCGATGGGCTCGGCGCGACGCAGCAGCTCGCGGAGATCGCGTTCGCGCTCGCGTGGATCGCCGCGTTGCGCGCCGGTTTCTGACGATGCGCCACGTGTTCGTCCGCCACCCGCCGATGCCCGAGCTGCGCGGCCGCTGCTACGGCCGACTCGATGCGGCGCTGCCTGACGTGGTGTTCGACCGCGCCGCGCGCCTCGTCGCGCCGCATCTGCCGCCGTGGCCGATCACGAGCAGCCCTCGCCTGCGCTGCATCGGCCTGGCAAACGCCCTGCATGCGCTCCAAGGCTCGGACGACGCGGTGCGCGTCGATGCACGCTGGCAGGAACTCGACTTCGGCGACTGGGAAGGCCGGCCGTGGTCGACGCTGCCGCGCGACGAGCTCGACGCCTGGAGCCGCGACGTGGCGGGCTACACGATGCCGGGCGGCGAGTCGTTTCTGGACCTCCTCGCCCGGGTGCGCGAGGCGCTGGCCACGCTCGACAGGCCCCACGTCGTGGTCGCGCATGCCGGAACCGCTCGCGCCGCGCTGCATATCGCCGGCATGCCGCTCGACCGGGCGGCCGCAGCGACGATCGCGCACGCGCAGCCGGTCTGGATCGACTTCGATTAAGAAGCGTGCGCGCGGCGAAGGCCGACGTCGCGTCATCCGCTTCTACGGCGCCTTTCCGGTCGATCAGGACCGCTTCAACACGCTGCATGCCGTGCGATCGAACAGGCGAGTCTGGCTTGACGGCCGCGCGCCGAGCGCTCAGTGGCGCGTCTGCGACGGGGGCGGCGTCGCAAGGGATGCCACGGTGTTGATCAGCGCGACGGGATCGACGGGTTTGGCCAGATGCTTCTGGAACCCTGCCTGCAAGGCACGCGCGCGCTCCTGGGCGCGGGCATAGGCGGTCAGCGCGACGGCCGGAATGTCGTGTCCGGGGTGCGCCGCATCGGCCCGCAGCTGCTCGAGAAACGCGTAGCCGTCCTGCTCGGGCATGCCGATGTCGCTGACCAGCACGTCGAACGGCTCCGCAGCCAGCACGTTGCTCGCGTCAGCGGCGGATGCCGCCATGGCGGTCTGCGCGCCGGCGCTTTCGAGCAGGCGTGCGGTCATGAGCCGCGCATCGGGATCGTCGTCCACGACGAGCACGCGGCGCCCGGCAAGCTGGCCGATCGCGTCGAAGACCTCGACCTCGGCCATGGGCGGCAGCGCGTCGGCAACCACGAGCGGCAAGCCGACCGTGAACTGGGCGCCCTGCCCCGCTCCGGCGCTGTGTGCGCGCACGTCGCCGCCGTGCAGCTCCACGAGGCGGCGCACGATCGCCAGGCCGAGGCCGAGGCCGCCGTGCCGACGGCTCATCGACGCGTCGGCCTGGCGGAACCGGTCGAACACGAACGGCAGGAACGCGGCGTCGATGCCCTCGCCCGTGTCCGACACGACGAGCTCCAGCCGCCCGCTGACGCGCCGCGCGCGCAGCTCGACGCGGCCGCCGCGCGAGGTGAATTTCAGTGCGTTGCTCAGCAGGTTCCACAGCACCTGCTGCAACCGGTGCGCGTCGACGTCGACTTCGAGCCGTGCATCGGCCTCGACGGCGGCCTCGAGGTGCACCTGCCGCGCCTCCGCTGCCGGCCGCGCCGACTCGAGCGCGTTCTCGACGAGCTCGACGACGGGCACGCGCGTACGCTCGAGGCGCACCTTGCCCGACACGATCGAGCTCATGTCGAGCAGGTCGCCGATGATCTGCGACTGCGCGCGTGCGTTGCGCTCGATCACGTCGACGGCCTGTGCGAACTCGGCTGGCAGGTCCTTGCGCAGCCGCAGGATCGCAACCCAGCCGAGGATCGCGTTGAGCGGCGTGCGCAGCTCGTGGCTCAGCGTGGCCAGGAACTCGTCCTTCATGCGGCTCGCGCGCTCGGCCACGCCGCGCGCTTCCTGCTCGGCTTCGAGCGAGAACCGCAGGCGTTCGTCGAGCCCGTGCTTCTCGAGCACGATGCTCGCCAGGTGCGCGCCGACGACCGACAGCTCGAGATCGCGTTCGCTCGGCTCACGCGCGGACCGGTAATACAACGCGAGCGTGCCGAGCAGGCGCCCCTGGCTCGAGAAGATCGGCGTCGACGTGCAGGCCGCGAGGCCGTGCTCGCGCGCGAGGTCCCGCCACTCCGCCCACAGCGGATCGGTCCCGATGTCGCCGACCGACACCACGCCGTGGCGGTGCGCCGCCGTACCGCACGAGCCCCTGCCCTCGCCGATCTCGATGCCGCTTACCGCCCCGCTGTACGCCTCGGGCAAGCTGGGAGCGGCGCCGTGCAGCAGGCGCCGGCCGTCATCGGACACGAGCAGCACCGAGCACAGCATGCCGTCGACCGATTGCGCCTCCATGCGTCGCACCAGGGTGTCGAGCACCTCCGGCACCGGCGAGCCGGTCGCCACGAGTTCGAGCACGCGCTTTTCGGACGCCAGCACGTCCTCCATGCGCTTGCGCTCGGTGATGTCGACGACGGTGCCGATATAGCCGAGGTACTCGCCGTTCGCGCCGAAGCGCGGCGACGCCGTATCGACGCACCAGCGGTACACGCCGTCGTGGCGGCGCAGCCAGTACTCGTCCGAGAACGGCGCCTGCCGCGCGTTCGCGTCGAGGAACACGCGGCCGGTGCGCGCCACATCGTCCGGGTGCACCGCGTCAAGCCAGCCCAGTCCGAGCGCGGACTCGGGGTCCTGGCCGGTGAAATCCAGCCACTGGCGGTTGATGTACTCGCACTGCCCGTTCGCGCGCGCCATCCAGATCATGACCGGCGCGTTGTCGGCGAGGCTGCGGAAGCGCGCCTCGCTTTCCTGCAGCGATTGCTCGAACTCCACGCGCTCCTGGATATCGGTGTGCACGCCGACCCATTCACGCGGCTCGCCGTCGGCACCGATCAGCGGAACCGCGCGGACCGCGCAGGTGCGGTAGACGCCGTCGGCGCGGCGCAGGCGATGGCGGTGTTCGAACACGCCCTCGCGCCCGGCCGCGGCATACCAGGCCTCCATCGTCCCGGCGGTGTCCTCGGGATGCACCGCCTGTTGCCAGCCGTAGCCGAGGTACTCCTCGGGCCGTTGCCCGGTGTAGGCCTGCCACGCCGGCTGCGCGTCCTCGAAGCGGCCCTGCGGGTCGCAGGTCCAGACGATGTCGCTCATCGCAGTCGCCGCGGTGCGGAAGCGCTGCTCGCTCCAGGCCAGCGCGCGCTGCACGCGGGCGCGCTCGATCGACTCCCAGCAGCGGTTCGCCACGCGCACCACGAGTTCGATCTCGGTCGCATCCCAGGTCCGCGGCGTGGCCTGATGCACGGCCATCAAGGCCGACAGGCGCCCGGCCTTGATGACCGGGGCGCACACCGCGGCGCGCGTTTCCAGTGCACGCCACACCGACAGCGCCGGCTCGCTCTCGTTCGTGCTGTCGTTCACCACGAGCGGTTGGCCCTGGCGCAGGCGTGCACGCGCATCCTCGCCGAACACGTCGAGCGAATACCGTCCCAGCGCCAGCGGCAGTGCGCCGGCATGTCCGCCGAGGCTGTCGAAGCGGTTCTCGTCTGGCAGCACGTGTGCGTACAGGCAACGATCGGTGCCGAGGTAGTCGTTGAGCAGCCGCGCGCAGGTCGTGATGATCGAGTGCGGATCGAGCATCGCGCGCACTGCGTCGTCGATGCCGACGAGCAGGCGGTCGCGCGCTTCGGCGTGACGCCGCTCGGTCACGTCCATGCCGTGCGCGAGCACGCCGATGATGGCCCCGTCGGCCGAGCGCATGGCCTGGTAGCTGAAGTCGACGTAGCGCGTTTCGAGCGGGCCCGCGATATCGCGCCGGAGCTGGATGGGCGTATCGCGCCCGACGAACGGCTCGCCGGTCGTATAGACGCGGTCGAGCAGCTTGATGAAGCCTTGCAGCTCGACCTCGGGCATCGCCTGGTAGACCGGCAAGCCGATGAGCTCGCGCTGACCGACGAGTTCGCGGTATCGCTGATTCGCGAACTCGAACACATGGTCGGGTCCGCGGACGACGGCCACGAATGCCGGCGACTGTGCGAACGCGTCGGCCAGCCGCGTACGTTCGTAAGCGAGCGCGTCGACGAGCTCGGCGCGCTCGCGCTCGGCGATCACCGCGGCCGTGTCTTCCTTGCATGCGCAAAACAGCCCGGCGACACCACCGCGGCCGTCCGGAATCGGGCTGTACGACCACGTAAACCACGTCTCTTCGACGTAGCCGTGCCGCTCCAGCATCAGCAGGACGCGTTCGTTCCACGTCGCCTCGCCGTGCGTCATGACGGCGTTCGCCTGACGCCCGACGATGTCCCAGATCTCGTGCCAGACCTCACTCGCCGGTTGCCCGAACGCCGCCGGGTGCCGCGCGCCAAGAATCGGAATGTACGCGTCGTTGTAGAGATTGATGAGGCGCTCGCCCCACCACACGAACATCGGGAACCGCGAGTTCAGGCAGATGCCGAGTGCGATGTGCAGGCTTTCCGGCCACTGCTCGGGCGGTCCAAGCGGCGAATCCGCCCAGTCGTACGCGTGCAGCAGCGCGGCAGTCTTCGACTGGTCGGGCGGGACACGGAACGGTGAGGACGATGGGGGCATAGAGGCTCGGCGGTCTCGATGCCGGCCGGGTGATCCGACGGCAACGGTCGCAACGAGCTTACCCCCGCAACACGGCACGGACCGTCGCGGTCCGTGCACGCATGCGCACCACTGCAGCTCGAGCGGACGCGCGAAACGCCCGCTCGAACCCGATCGACGATGCCGCTTTGGCGGCCGAAAGACCGGCCGCCGAGCGCAATGCGGCCGATTACTCGACCGTGACCGACTTCGCGAGGTTGCGCGGCTTGTCGACGTCGGTGCCGCGCGCGAGCGCGACGTGGTACGCGAGCAACTGCACCGGGATCGTGTGCATGATCGGCGAGAGCACGCCGACGTGGCGCGGCGCGCGGATCACATGCACGCCTTCGGATTCGCCGAACTGGCTGTCCTCGTCGGTGAACACGAACAGCTGGCCGCCACGCGCGCGGACTTCCTGCATGTTCGACTTCACCTTCTCGAGCAGCGCGTCGTTCGGCGCGATCACGACGACCGGCATCTGCTCGTCCACGAGCGCGAGCGGACCGTGCTTGAGCTCGCCGGCCGGGTACGCCTCGGCATGGATGTACGAGATTTCCTTGAGCTTGAGCGCGCCTTCCAAAGCGATCGGGTAATGCACGCCGCGACCGAGGAACAGCGCATGGTTCTTCGGCGCGAACTTGTCCGACCACGCCTTGATCTGCGGCTCGAGGTTCAGCGCGTGCTGGATGCTGCCCGGCAGCTGGCGCAGGCAGTCGAGGTACGACGCCTCGCCCTCGGCATCGAGCCGGCCGCGCAGCTTCGCGATCGTGCACGTCAGCGTGAACAGCGCAACGAGCTGCGTGGTGAACGCCTTCGTCGATGCCACGCCGATTTCGGCGCCGGCGCGCGTGTAGTACACGAGCTTGCTGGCACGCGGGATCGCGCTCTCGGGCACGTTGCAGATCGACAGCGTCTTGTCGTGGCCAAGCGACTTGGCGTATTTGAGCGCCTCCATCGTGTCGAGCGTTTCGCCCGACTGCGAGATGGTGACGATGAGCTGCTTCGGGTTCGCAACGGCCGCGCGGTAGCGGTATTCGCTCGCGATCTCGACGGTGCACGGAATGCCCGCGATCTGCTCGACCCAGTACCGCGCGGTCATGCCGGCGTAGTAGCTCGTGCCGCAGGCGAGGATCTGCACGCCTTCGATATCACGCAGCACCTCTTCGGCGTTCTTGCCGAACAGCTCGGCACCGAACGCGCCGTTGTCGATGACGGCCTCGATCGTGTCGCCGATCGCGCGCGGCTGCTCGTGGATCTCCTTCTGCATGAAGTGCCGGTACGGACCGAGCTCGAGCGAGGCGAGCGACACGTCGGACAGGTGGGTCTCGCGCTCGATCGTCTGGCCGTCGCCGTCGAACACGCGCACCGACTCGCGCGTGATGTCAGCGGTGTCGCCCTCTTCGAGGAAGATCACCTTGCGCGTGGCCTGGATGATCGCGGACACGTCGCTGGCGATGAAGTTCTCACCCTCGCCGAGGCCGATCAGCAGCGGACAGCCCATGCGCGCGGCGATCAGGCGGCCCGGTTCCTTGCGGCTGACCACGGCCAGCGCGTAGGCGCCGTGCAGCTCCTTGACCGACTTCTGCACCGCGCCGAGCAGGTCCGCGCCGGCCTTGAGGTGGCTGTGGATCAGGTGCGCGATGACCTCGGTGTCGGTCTGCGACTCGAACTCGTAGCCCATCGCGCGCAGCTTCTCGCGCTGCTGCTCGTGGTTTTCGATGATGCCGTTGTGCACCAGTGCCACGCCGTGGCTGCAGTGCGGGTGGGCGTTCGCCTCGGTGACGCCGCCGTGCGTGGCCCAGCGCGTGTGGCCGATGCCGACCTGGGCGTTGAAGCCCTCGGCCTGCGCCGCGGCCTCCATCTCCGACACGCGGCCGGTGCGGCGCACGCGGCGGATGTCGTCCTGGTCGAGCACGGCGATGCCGGCGGAGTCGTAACCGCGGTATTCAAGCCGCTTGAGGCCGTCGATGAGGACGGGTACCACGTCGCGATCGGCGATCGCGCCCACAATGCCGCACATGGAATGGGTTCCTGCTGATGAGCTGACAGTCTAGCCGTCCGCATTGTCCGCGCGGACGGCCTCGTGTCCGAATGGACGGTTTTTCCGGCGGCCGACGGCCATGGAATCAATTACTTAACGGTTGGCACGGGCTGTGCTTAGGAAGACCTCGCAGGCAGGTGCCTGCGTCCGCCTTCCGCCCGATGAGCATCCGCGACACCTCCGCCCAAGACGTACGAGTCACCACCCCGCCGCCGGCCAACCGGCGCCGCTTTCTCGTGATCGCGGCGATCGCCGCCGTGGCGCTGATCCTCGCGTTTGGCGTCGCTGCACGCTTCTCCGGGTCGCGCTCGGTCGCAGCCGAGCGGCTGCGCATCGCCGAGGTCACGCGCGGCACCCTGGTGCGTGACGCGTCAGTCAACGGCCGCGTCGTTGCCGCAGTGAGCCCCACGCTGTACGCGCCCGTCGCGTCGACCGTTCAGTTCGAGCGTCAGGCCGGCGATACCGTCAAGAAGGGCGACGTGCTCGCGCGCCTGGTGTCGCCGGAACTGCAGAGCGAACTCGCCCGTGAGCGCTCGACGCTCGAGCAGCTCGAAGCCGAGTCCGGCAGCTCCCGCATCGCCGCCTCGCGCAGCCGGCTCGACGCGCAGCGCGAAGCCGACGAAGCCGCGATCGCGCTGCAGGCCGCGCAGCGTGATCTCGATCGCACCGAGCGCGGCCACAAGGGCGGCGCGCTTGCCGAGATCGATTTCCTGCGCGCGCAGGACGCGCTCAAGAGCGCGCAGATCCGCCACAAGAACGCGGTCGCGGCCGCGCGGCTCGCGGGCACGAGCGCAGGCTTTTCCGTGCAGACGAGCGCGCAGCAGGCGCAGCGCCAGCGGCTGGTCGTCGGCGAACTCGAACGCCGCGTCGACGAGCTCGACGTGCGCGCGCCGATCGACGGCGTGATCGGCACCACGCTCGTGGCCGATCGCGCGGTCGTGCCCGCGAACACCCCGCTGCTCACCGTCGTCGACCTGTCCAAGCTCGAAGTCGAACTCGAAGTGCCGGAGACGTACGCCGAGGAACTCGGCCTGGGCATGAACGCCGAGGTGCGCATCGGCAGCGACACCGCCATGGCCGCGATCGCGTCGATCTCGCCCGAGGTCGTCAACCGCCAGGTGCTCGCCCGCGTGCGCTTTGCCGACGGCAAGCAGCCGGCCGGCCTGCGCCAGAACCAGCGCGTGTCCGCACGCGTGCTCATCGAAGAAAAGCCGAACGTGCTCATGGTCGCGCGGGGCCCGTTCGTCGATGCGCACGGCGGCCGCTACGCCTACTTCGTCGACGGCGACACCGCCGAGCGGCGCCCGGTGCGCATCGGCGCGACGAGCGTCGGCGCGGTCGAGATTCTCGACGGCGCCAAGCCCGGCGAACGCATCGTCATCGCCGGCAGCGACGGCTTCGGCGACGCCGAGGCCGTGACGATCGCCCGCTGACCCATGTCCCTTCTTTCGATCCCGATTCCCGAATCCCAGCCGCCAAGGACCCCGCCATGCTCCGGATGAACCAGCTCAGCAAGGTGTACCGCACCCACATGATCGAGACGCACGCACTGCGTGGCTTCGACATCCACGTCCGTGACGGTGAGTTCGTCGCGGTTACCGGCCCCTCGGGTTCGGGCAAGACCACCTTCCTCAACATCGCCGGCCTGCTCGAGGATTTCAGCGGCGGCGAGTACTGGCTCGACGGCGTCGACACGCGCGGGCTCGATGACAACAAGCGCTCGCGGCTTCGCAACGAAAAGATCGGCTTCATTTTCCAGGGCTTCAATCTGATCCCCGATCTCAACCTGTTCGACAACGTGGACGTGCCGCTGCGCTACCGCGGCTTCAACGCGGCCGAGCGCAAAAAGCGCATCGAGGACGCACTCGCGCGCGTGGGCCTGTCCTCACGCATGAAGCACTACCCGGCCGAGCTCTCCGGCGGCCAGCAGCAGCGCGTCGCGATCGCGCGTGCGCTCGCCGGCAGCCCGCGGCTGCTGCTCGCCGACGAGCCGACCGGCAACCTCGACTCGCAGATGGCGCGCGGCGTGATGGAGCTGCTCGAGGAGATCAACGCGCAGGGCACGACGATCATCATGGTCACGCACGATCCGGAACTCGCCGCGCGTTCGCAGCGCAACGTGCACATCATCGACGGCCAGGTCACCGACATCAGCCAGGGTGCGACGTTGCACGCGGTCTCGTCGAACCCGGCGGCCGTGGCCTGAGGACACCGCCATGCTCGCCTACTACTTCACGCTCGGCGTCCGCAGCCTGCGCCGCAACCCCGTGCTCACGGCACTCATGGTGCTCACGCTCGCCGTCGGCGTCGCGGCGAGCATGTCCTCGCTCACGCTGCTGTACGTGATGAGCGGCGACCCGATCCCCCAGAAGTCCGACCGCCTGTTCGTGCCGCAGCTCGACAACGCGCCGCTGCAGCAGCCCAACCCCAGCGACGAGCCGCCGGCCCAGCTCACCTACCGCGACGCGATGGCGTTCAAGGCCAGTGCGCCGAGCGTGCGCGAAACCGCGCTGATCGGGATCTCGGGCGCGCTCGACAGCGGCCGCACCGACCAGGCGCCCACGCCCGAGCAGGGCGTTGCGGTGCATGCGGACTTCTTCGAGATGTTCGACGTGCCGTTCCGCAGCGGCGGTGCGTGGAGCGAGTCGGACGACGCACGCGGCGGCAACGTCGCGGTGATCTCGGCCTCGCTCGCGGACCGCGTGTTCGGTGAAGCCGATGCGGTCGGCAAGAGCCTGCGCTTCGAAGGCCGCGATTACACGGTGACCGGCGTCATTGAGAAGTGGGAGCCGCTGCCGAAGTTCTACCGTCTCATCGGCGGCAACGTGTTCGATTTCGAGGACGTGTTCCTGCCGTTCAACAATGCGATGGCGAACCAGATGTCGTCGCAGGGCAGCGTGGACTGCAACGTCGACGGCGAAGTCGAGCCGGGCTATCAGGGCCTCATGCGCTCGGAGTGCACGTGGATCCAGTACTGGGTCGAGCTCGCCGATGCCGGCGACCGCGAGCAGTTCGCCGCGTACCTCGACGATTACGTCACCGAGCAGAAGAAACTCGGCCGCTTCCAACGCCCGCTCAACAACCGCCTGTACGACGTGATGGGCTGGCTCGAGGAGCGCGAGATCGTCGGCGACGACAGCCGCCTGCAGACCTGGCTCGCGTTCGGCTTCCTGCTCGTGTGCCTCGTCAACGTGATCGGCCTGCTGCTCGCGAAGTTCACGGCGCGCAGCGGTGAGATTGGCGTGCGCCGCGCGCTCGGTGCCCCGCGCCGCGAAGTGTTCAAGCAGTACCTGATCGAAGCCGGCGTGGTCGGCATCGTGGGCGGCGTGCTCGGCATCGCGCTCACGTTCGGCGTGCTCGAGCTCATGTCCCGCCAGTCCGAGGCGATCGGCACGATGGCGCGCGTGGACTGGGTGATGCTCGCCACCGCGTTCGGGCTCTCGCTCGCCGCGAGCCTGCTCGCCGGGCTGCTGCCGACCTGGCGCGCCTGCCAGGTGCGTCCGGCCGTCCAACTCAAGTCGCAGTAAGCGGAGAACGCCATGGAAATCCGTCCCATCCTCTCGGCGCTGCTGCGCAGCAAGACCGGCGCGATCCTCATCGCCGCGCAGATCGCGCTCACGCTCGCGATCATCGTCAACGCGCTGTACATCGTGCACGACCGCACCGAGCGGGCCTCGCGCCCGAGCGGCCTCGATGAAGCCAATACGTTCTACCTGCTCTACGCGGGCACCGGCCCGGCCAAGGATGCCGAGGCAACGCAACGCCGGGACGTCGAGACGCTCAAGGCCATCCCGGGCGTCGAAGGCGCGGCGTGGGTCAACCAGTTCCCGATGGCGCAGAGCGGCTGGGGCCTGAGCGTGACCACACGGCCGGAGGATCCCTCCTCGGGCCTCGCGGCCGCGGCGTACTTCACCCCGCAGCCGGTTGGCGAAGGCTTCGGGGTGAAGATCGCGGAAGGCCGCGACTTCACGGCCGACGACGTGCGCGTCATCGACCCGGAGAGCGGGCAGCTCGCGGCCGACAGCGTGCTGCTCACGCGCCAGTTCGCGCAGCGCCTGTTTCCCGACGCGGCGAGCGTGGTCGGCAAGACCGTGCACCTCGGCAGCGGCCCGGAGGCCGTGCCGATGCAGGTGGTCGGCGTCATCGAGCAGTTGATCTCGCCGTTCGCGCAGAGCAGCGAGAACGCCTACAGCGGCTTCGTCCTCCCGGTGCGCTACCTCGACAACAGCGGCAGCTACGTCGTGCGCACCGCGCCCGGCCAGCGCGACCGCGTGATGCGCGAAGCGGAGGACGCGCTCAACAAGCTTTCGAACGAGCGCATGCTGATCTTCAACGACACCGTGGAAGACGCGCGCGCGCAGCGCTACCAGGGTGAGCGCTCGGTCGCCGGCATGCTGATCGCGGTGACGATCGGGCTGCTCGTCGTGACCGGCAGCGGCATCGTCGGCCTTGCAAGCCTGTGGGTCACGCAGCGCCGCAAGCAGATCGGCGTGCGGCGTGCGCTGGGCGCCCGCAAGGTCGACATCCTGCGTTACTTCCTCGTCGAGAACGCGATGATCACGACGGTCGGAATCGTGCTCGGCGTCGCGCTCGCACTCGCGCTCAACCAGCTGCTCGTGAGCACGCTGGAGCTGCCGCGCCTGCCGCTGGCCTACATCGGCTACGGCATGCTCACGCTGTGGGCCTTGGGCATACTGGCCGTGTACGGGCCTGCGTGGCGCGCCGCGGCCGTGCCGCCGGCGACGGCCACGCGCAGCGCCTGAGGCACGAGCGCCGGCGTCGATCGCGACGCCGGCGCCGCATTGCGAATCAACCGGGGACTCGCTCGATGCCTGCCTGTTTCTATCGCGCGCCCTGTGAGCGCGCACGCGCTTCGGAGCCGCGTTGATGGCCTGCGTGCTCGTCATCGACGACAACCCCGCGGTCGCGACCGCGCTCGACGTGCTGTTCTCGCTGCACGACATCGCAACGTTGAGTGCGGACTCGCCCGAGGCCGGCCTCGCGCTGCTCGAACGCGAGTCCGTGGACCTCGTCGTGCAGGACATGAACTTCCAGACCGACACCACGTCGGGCGAGGAAGGCGTCGCGCTGTTCTCGGCGATCCGCGCGCGGCATCCGGACCTGCCGGTGATCCTGCTCACCGCCTGGACGCACCTCGAAAGCGCAGTCGACCTCGTCAAGGCCGGCGCCGCGGATTACCTCGCCAAGCCGTGGGATGACCGCAAGCTGCTCGCCACCGTCAACAACCTGCTCGAGCTGTCGCAGGCGCGCCAGCAGCTGTCGCGGCAGCACTCCGGTGCCCGCCGGCGCCGCACCGCGCTCGAGCGCGAGTACGACCTGCGCGGCTTCATCTACGCCGATGCCGCAAGCGAAGCCGCGCTGACGCTCGCGTGCCAAGTGGCGCGCTCGGACCTGCCCGTGCTCATCACCGGTCCGAACGGCGCGGGCAAGGAGAAGTTCGCCGAGATCCTGCATGCGAACTCGCCGATGAAGGGCGGACCGTTCGTCGCGCTCAACTGCGGCGCGCTGCCGGGCGAGCTCATCGAAGCCGAGCTGTTCGGTGCGGAAGCAGGCGCCTACACGGGCGCAACGCGTGCGCGCGAAGGCAAGTTCGAAGCGGCCCACGGCGGAACGCTGTTCCTCGACGAGGTCGGCACGCTCTCGCCCGCCGGACAGGTCAAGCTGCTGCGCGTGCTCGAGACCGGGCGCTTCGAGCGCCTCGGCGGCAACCGAGAACGCACGGTCAAGGTGCGCATCGTGAGCGCGACGAACGCCGACCTGCCCGCATGCATCACCGCCGGGCAGTTCCGCGAGGATCTCTATTACCGGCTCAACGCGATCGAGGTGAAGGTGCCCGCGCTCGCGCAACGGCCCGACGACATCCTGCCGCTCGCGCGTCATTTCCTGCCGCCCGGAAAACACCTCGGCGACGATGCCGAACGCGCGCTGCTCGCGCATGCGTGGCCCGGCAACGTGCGCGAGCTGCGCCATGCGATCCAGCGCGGCGCACTGCTCGCACGCGGCGATGCGCTCGGCGCCCCCGACCTCGGGCTGCCCGCCCCGTCACCGGGGGCCACCGCGGTCGACGAGCCCGACCGCACCGCGATCGAGGCCGCGCTCGCCCGCCACGGCGGCACCGTCGCGCAGGCCGCGGCGGAGCTCGGCTTGAGCCGGCAGGCGCTGTACCGCCGCATGGAGCGGCTCGGGATCGAACGGCCGTGAAGCGCCGCCCGCTCGCGTGGTGCTCGAACGCGCGGCAACGCGGTGCGGCGCGATGAAGCCCTGGCTGCACCGCGTGCCGCTCACCGTTGCGTTCACCGCCCTCGCGCTGGTCTACGTCGTGCTCGCGGCCCTGCTCGCTGCATGGCTCACCTCGCAGGGTTTTTCCCCTTGGGGGGCAGCGGCCATTGGCGCCGCCGCCGTGGTGCTGCCGCTTGCGCTGCACGTGCAGCGCGCGTTCGCGCCGATGCACTCGCTGTTCCGCGCGCTCGCCGGCACCGTCGCGAGCTACCGCGACGGCGACTACGCGTTCAGCCTGGCCTGGGAAGCGAAGGGCGAGCTCGGCGAACTCGTCGACAGCCACAACCGGCTCGGCGCTGCACTGCGCGAGCAACGGCTCGCGCTCGTGCAGCGCGAGCTGCTGCTCGACACGATGGTGCAGAACACGCCGGTCGCGATGCTCCTTGTGGATCCGTCGCGCCGCATCGTGCACGGCAACCTGGCCGCGCGCAGGATGCTCGGCGACGGTCGCCGCCTCGAAGGCCGCGCGTTCGATGCGTTGCTCGACGAGGCCGCGGCGCCGCTGCGCGAGGCATTCGAGCGCGGCGGCGACGGCATGTTCAGCGTGGGCGATGCGGACGACGAGGAGATCTACCACCTCTCCCGCCGGCAGTTCCGTCTCAACGGCCGCCCGCATGAACTTGTGTTGCTGCGACAACTCACCACCGAGCTGCGCCGGCAGGAGGTGCAGACGTGGAAGAAGGTGATCCGCGTGATCAGCCACGAGCTCAACAACTCGCTCGCGCCGATCGCATCACTCGCGCATTCGGGCGCCGAGCTGCTGCGCCGCGGCCAGCACGAAAAACTGCCGATGGCGCTCGCGACGATCGAAGAGCGCGCACGCCACCTCGAAGGTTTCATCCGCGATTACGCGCGCTTCGCAAAGTTACCCTCGCCTCGACTGCAGCCGGTCGCGTGGGCGCAGTTCCTTGCGCAGCTGCGCTCGCAGGTCGAGTTCCGGTGCGAGCTCGCGCCCGACGACGGCATCGTGCGCGTCGACGCGGCGCAGTTCGAGCAGGGCCTGCTCAACCTCGTCAAGAACGCGCATGAGTCCGGCTCGCCCGCGAGCGGTGTGGCCGTGCATGTGCGTCGCGTCGTCGCCGGCTGGCGCATCGACGTGCTCGACCGCGGCCCCGGCATGAACGAGGCCGTGCTCGCGCAGGCGCTGCTGCCGTTCTATTCGACCAAGCGCCACGGCACGGGCCTCGGCCTCGCACTCGCGCGCGAGATTGCCGAGGCCCACGGCGGCCGCATCGCGCTGCTCAACCGCGCGGACGGCGGGCTGTGCGTGTCGATCACGCTGCCCGACTGACGCACGCCGCACAGGGCCCATGCAGGGCGCTTGGGCTTACTTCTTGCGTTCGGGCACCGTCCAGCGATAGATCGTGCTGTTAGCGACGGTGCGCGTCTCCTCAGGCTCCCAGTCGCCCATGCGGAACGCGTGGCTCACGATGCGCGTGCCGGGCTTGAGCTCGGCGAGCAGGCGCGGGCGCAGCTTTTCGTTGAGGCTGTCGAGCAGGTAGAGCGTCACCACGTTCGCGTCGCTGAAGTCCTCCTTGAACAGATCGGCCTCCTTGAACGTCACGAGCTCGGTCACGCCTTCGCGCTGCGCGTTCTCATTCGCCTCGGCGATGCGCTGCGGATTGATGTCAATGCCGGTGCCGCGCACGCCGTACTTCTTCGCGGCGGTGATCGGGATGCGCCCGTCGCCCGAGCCGAGGTCGTAGAGCACGTCACCCTTCTTCACCTCCGCCATCTCGAGCATCGCGTCGACGACCGGCTGCGGCGTCGGCACGTAGATCACGTCGGGCTCGCGCGCGGGCTTCTGCGCCGCGGTTGGCGTCGCCGCGGCGGACTGCGCCGATGCGCTCGTGGTGCTTGCGGGCGTGGCAGTGGCGCCGGCGGCGGCGGCCGGCGCATCCGCCACCGCCGCATCGGGTTCGGCGCATCCGGACGCGAACGAAAGCAGCAGCAGGGCCGGCAGCAGGCGGATCGGGGTCGATGCGGTCATCTCAGGCGCTCCTTCAAGGCGATGCGGGACGCAGGCGCACGAGCAGCAGTCCGCCCACTGCGAGCACCGCCACGCCCACGAGTGCGCCGAGCCCGGTGTACGCGAGGCTCGAATACAGCAGGTACGCACTCGTGGCGCAGAACAGCAGCGGCAGCAGCGGGTACAGCGGGACGCGGAACACGCGCGGGGCCTGCGGATCACGCGCGCGCAGCACGAACAACGAGATTCCGACGAGCAGGAAGAACAGCCAGAACACCGGCGCGGTGTATTCGACAGCAGTGCGGAAGCCATCGCGGGCGAACGCGCCGAGCCCGACCAGCAGCAGCGCGAGCGCGCCCTGCACGAGCACGGCGTTGCGCGGCGATCCGCTCTCGGCGTCCCAGCGACCGAGCATCGACAGCGCGGGGAAATCGCGACCGACCGCGTACGCGCTGCGTGCCCCGGTGATCAGCGTCGCGTTCGCCGAGGTCAGTGCCGCAGCGACGACGAGCGCGCTGATCGCGGTTGCACCGGGCGCGCCGAACACGGCCTGCATCGCGTCGGCGGCGACCGTCTCCGACGCCGCGATACCACCCAGCCCGAGTACGCGCAGGTAGGCGAGGTTCACGAGCAGGTAGAGCACGGCGATCGCGGTCAGGCTCAGCACGAGGATGCGCGGCATCACGCGCGGCGCGTCCCGCACTTCGGCGCTCACGTACACCGCCTCGCTCCAGCCGCCGTAGGTGAGCAGCACGAACACGAGAATGAGCCCGTACGCATCACCGCTGCTGGCGGGCGTCGCCGCGACGGGCGCGTCGGGCGCGAACAGCAGGCCGGCGAGCACGATCGCAACGAGGCCGCCAACTTCGATCGCGGTCAGCCAGTTCTGCGTCGACGTGCCCTGCTTCACGCCGAGCCAGTTGATCGCGGTGAGCACGACCACGGCCGCGGCCGCATACACCGGCGCCGACATCGGCCCGATGCTCACGAGCTGCGCGAGGTAATCGCCGGCCACGTACGCGAGCAGTGCGATCGAGCCGGTCTGGATCACCGCAAGTCGCGCCCATGCGTAGAGAAACGCGGTGCGCGGCCCGAACGCGCGCTGCAGGTAGGTGTAGTCGCCCCCCGCCTGCGGGTACGTGCTCGCAAGTTCGGCGTAACAGAGTGCGCCGACGATCGAGAGCAGGCCGCCGACGAGCCAGGCGCCGAGGAACACCGCTTCAGTCGCGGCGGCGCCGGCCACGAGCGACGGCGTTCGGAAGATCCCGGCGCCGACGACGATGCCGATCGCGATCGCAAATGCCGCGCGCGCATGCAACACCGGCCGGGGCGCCTCGACCGTGCGCTGCACTGCTGGGGTGACCGGCATGTCCATGCAGTCGCGCCGCACGCCGCGTGAAAGTGCGGCGATTGGAGCAGCAGGGAAGTTGCCGGCCCGTGAAGTGCCCAGGCCGGGCTTGGGCGGTCGCGGTCGCCGCCGCCGCCGACGCCGCTCCGGCTCAGCGCGACGTTGGCGCGCTCGAAAACGGCGACGGCGATCTGTCGCGCTTCATCGCCGAGCGCCGTGCCGACCGCATGCGTGCCGCTGCGGCTTGGAGTCGATGACAGGGTCGCTCAACGCTTCTTCGGGCGCTCCCAGCCTTCGATCGTCGTCTGCCGCGCGCGGCCCAGGCTGAGTTTGTCCGCCGGCGCATCACGGGTGATCACCGAGCCTGCGGCGATCGTCGCGTTCGTCCCCACGGTCACCGGCGCGACCAGCGACGTGTTCGAGCCGATGAACGCACCGTCCTCGATCGTCGTGCGGAACTTGTTGGCGCCGTCGTAGTTGCAGGTGATCGTGCCGGCGCCGACGTTGACCTTGCTGCCGATGACCGAGTCACCGAGGTAGGTCAGGTGATTCGCCTTGCTGCTGACGCCGAGCACCGTGTTCTTCGTCTCGACGAAGTTACCGATGTGCACGCCGTCGGCGAGCACCGTGCCCGGACGCAGGCGCGCGAAGGGCCCGACCGTGGCCGCACCTTCGGTGACGACCCCTTCGAGATCGCAATGCGCACGCACTTCCGTGCCGGGCCCGAGACGCACGTCCTTGAGCCGGCAGAACGGTCCAATGCGCACGCCGTCGCCGAGCTCCACGCGCCCTTCGAGCACCACGTCGACGTCGATCTCGACGTCCTGCCCGACGAGCACGGTGCCGCGCTGGTCGAAACGGGCCGGATCGATGAGCCGAGTGCCCGCCGTGCACAGTGCACGCGCGCAGCGCAGCTGGAACGCGCGCTCGAGTTGCGCGAGCTGCCAGGGATCGTTCGCGCCTTCGACCTCGCACGGCTCGTCGACGTGCACGAGTTCGGCGCCGCTGTACTCGGCGGCCGCCTGCGCGAACACATCGGTGAGGTAGTACTCGCCCTGCGCATTGTCGTTGCGCAGGTTCTGCAGCCAGCGCCGCAGCGGTTCGCCGTCGCCGACGAGAATGCCGGTGTTGACGGTGTGGATCGCGCGTTGCGTGTCGTTCGCGTCCTTGTGCTCGACGATGCGCGCAACGCGGCCCTCGGCGTCGCGGACGACGCGTCCGTAGCCCGTGGGGTCGTCGAGGTCGGCGACGAGCACCGCGAGACGACCGGGCGCGTCGAGCAGCCGGTGGAGCGTCTCGGCGCGGATCAGCGGCACGTCGCCGTACAGCACGAGCATCCGCGCGTCCGCCGGCACCTCGGGCATGACCTGCTGCACGGCATGGCCGGTGCCCAGGCGCTGCGCCTGCTCGGTCCAGCGCAGGTCCGGCTGGTCGGCGAACGCGGCGCGGACCTGCTCGCCCGCGTGACCGTACACGACGTGGATGCCTTCGGGCGACAGCGCGCGCGCGGTGCCGATTACATGCGCGAGCATCGGTCGGCCGGCGACCGGCTGCAGCACCTTGGGCCGCGTGGACTTCATGCGCTTGCCTTCGCCTGCGGCGAGGATGATGACGTGCAGCGGTGCGCTCATGCAGGCTCCGGAAACAGGGGAAATACGGGCGGGGCGTGATTCTAGCCGCGGCGCGCTGCTACATTGCCGGCGCGGCCGGGTCCCTTTTTATCCGCTGCCGCGTGATGCGGTTGCGTGCTCGGCGCGCGAGGAGGCGCAATGATCACGTTCCATGCGAGGGTTCCGGCGTCGCGACACGGTTCGCGCGGAAGCTCATCGACCGCGTGTGCGCAGGCAACGCGCGAACACCTCGACCACACCTGCGCCCGGGCACATTGCCCGGCCGCTTTCGCCTCCCGTACTCGATGAGCCTGACCCGACAAGGCCGACACTACCTCGCGATCGGCATCGTCCAGTGGCTGCTCGACTGGGGTGTCATGGTGGCCCTGAGCCATCTGGGGCTTGCGGTCGAAATCGCGAACGTCGCCGGGCGGATCAGCGGCGCGACGCTCGGATTCTGGCTGAACGGCCGGATCACGTTTGCCGGCGACGACACGGTCGTCGGCCGCCGGCAGTTCATGCGCTTTGCAATGATGTGGCTGACGACGACGCTCGTGAGCACCTGGGCAATCGGCTCGATCAATCGCGCGGTGGGACTCAAGTGGACGTGGCTTGCGAAGCCCGGCGTCGAACTCGTGCTCGGCGCAGTGGGCTTCCTGGCGTCGCGATACTGGGTCTACCGCCGCTGAGAGGCTGCGCCGCCGACGCGCGGTGCGGAGGTGCGGAACGCGCCCATGACCGCCGCATCGCCTGACGGGCCGGAACCGCCGCCTGCCCAGACATCTGAGCAAGGATCACCGATACGGACCGTTGCCCGAGTAGCCAGACGCTCCATCGGCTCGCGGCCGGTCTGTCGTCTTGAACGCAAAAAAAACGCCGGCTCGAAGGCCGGCGTTTCTGCGTGAGCGACGCGGCTCAGTGCTTCATGCTGCGGCGCAGGCGCTCGAGCGCCTGCAGCTGCGCCATTGCCTCGGCGAGCTTCATCTGCGCCTCGGCGATTTCCATCTGTTCACCGCGCCCGGCGAGGATGCGTTCGGCTTCGTCCTTCGCCGCGCGCACAGCGGCTTCGTCGATGTCCTGCGCGCGGATCGCGGTGTCCGCGAGCACGGTCACCACCGTCGGCTGCACTTCGAGAATGCCGCCGGAAACGGCGAAGTCGTGCGTTTCGCCGTTCGGGGTCGTCACGACGACCTTGCCCGGCTTGAGGCGCGTAATGAGCGGCGCGTGCTTCGGCGCGATGCCGAGCTCGCCCATTTCGCCGGTCGCGACCAGCAGGGTCGCCTCGCCGTGGAAGATCTCATCCTCGGCGCTGACGATGTCGCAACGGAACGTGGCAGCCATGTAGGGTCTCGCTGTGCTTGCCGGGTCCGGGCTCCGGGCCGCAAACGTCGCGAAAGACGAAGTCTTCGCGCCGATGCAGCCCGGCCGTTACGGATCCCGAATCTCGAATGTCGGAGGGCGGAAAGACGACGGGCTCAGCCCGTGATCTTCTTCGCCTTCTCGACCGCCTCTTCGATGCCGCCGACCATGTAGAACGCCTGCTCCGGCAGGTGGTCGTACTCGCCTTCCACGATGCCCTTGAAGCCGCGGATCGTTTCCTTCAGCGAGACGTACTTGCCCGGCGAACCGGTGAACACTTCAGCGACGTGGAACGGCTGGCTGAAGAAGCGCTCGATCTTGCGGGCGCGCGACACGGCCTGCTTGTCTTCTTCGCTGAGCTCGTCCATGCCGAGGATCGCGATGATGTCCTTGAGCTCCTTGTACTTCTGGAGCGTCGCCTGGACCTTGCGCGCGACGTCGTAGTGCTCGGTGCCGACCACGTTCGGGTCGAGCTGGCGCGACGTGGAGTCGAGCGGATCGACCGCCGGGTAGATGCCGAGCGAGGCGATGTTACGGCTCAACACGACGGTGGCGTCGAGGTGGGCGAACGTCGTCGCCGGCGACGGGTCGGTCAGGTCGTCCGCGGGAACGTACACGGCCTGGATCGAGGTGATCGAGCCGGTCTTCGTCGAGGTGATGCGCTCCTGCAGCACGCCCATTTCCTCGGCCAGCGTGGGCTGGTAACCCACGGCCGACGGCATGCGGCCGAGCAGTGCCGACACTTCCGTGCCCGCCAGCGTATATCGGTAGATGTTGTCGACGAAGAACAGGATGTCGCGGCCCTTGCCAGTCGCCGGGTCGATGTCGTCGCGGAAGTACTCCGCCATCGTCAGGCCGGTCAGCGCGACGCGCAGGCGGTTGCCCGGCGGCTCGTTCATCTGGCCGTACACCATCGCGACCTTGTCGAGGACGTTGGAGTCCTTCATCTCGTGGTAGAAGTCGTTGCCCTCGCGGGTACGCTCGCCCACGCCGGCGAACACGGACAGACCCGCGTGCGCCTTTGCGATGTTGTTGATGAGTTCCATCATGTTGACGGTCTTGCCGACGCCGGCGCCGCCGAACAGACCGACCTTGCCGCCCTTCGCGAACGGGCACATCAGGTCGATGACCTTGATGCCCGTCTCGAGCAGGTCGTTCGCCGAGGACTGGTCCTCATAGGTCGGCGCCGTGCGGTGGATTTCCCACGCGTCCGTCGCCTGCACCGGGCCGGCCTCGTCGATCGGGTTGCCGAGCACGTCCATGATGCGGCCCAGCGTGCCGGCGCCAACCGGCACCGAGATCGCGCGGCCGGTGTTGACCGCCACGAGGTTGCGCTTGAGGCCGTCCGTCGAGCCGAGCGCGATCGTGCGCACGACGCCGTCGCCGAGCTGCTGCTGGACTTCGAGCGTGATCTGCGTGCCGTCGACCTTGAGCGCGTCGTACACGCGCGGCACGGATTCGCGCGGGAATTCGACGTCGACGACCGCGCCGATGATCTGGACGATCTTGCCGCTGGTGGCGACCGGGGTGTTGACCTGGGCGTTCATGACGTTTCCTGACTCTCGAAAAAGGGATGGGATTGGGTGTGTGGAATCCGGCCGGTCGCGATGCGCGTGTCCCGTCCGGAGGCCCGTCGCCCGATTCCCGGGTTAAACCGCAGCGGCGCCGCCGACGATCTCGGAAATTTCCTGCGTGATCGCGGCCTGGCGGGCCTTGTTGTAGACGAGGTTGAGCGTGCCGATCAGCTTTGTCGCGTTGTCGCTCGCGGCCTTCATCGCCACCATGCGCGCCGCGTGCTCCGACGCCACGTTCTCGAGCACCGCCTGGTAGACGAGCGACTCGACGTAGCGCGTCAGCACCTGCTCGAGCACGGTTTCGGCGTCGGGCTCGTAGAGGTAATCCCAGTCGTGCGGAGCGACCTGCGATTCCGACTTCGGCAGCGGCAGCAGCTGGTCGAACGAGGCGCGCTGCACCATCGTGTTGACGAAGCTGTTGTACGCGAGGAACACGCGGTCGACGTTGCCGGTGCCGTAACCGTCGAGCATGACCTTGATGACGCCGATCAGCTGTTCGAGCTTCGGGGCATCGCCGAGGTGCGTCACCGAGCCGACCATGTCGACCTTGATGCGGCGGAAGAACACCGACGCCTTCTGGCCGATCGTGACGACCTGCACTTCGACGCCCTGTTCCTGCCAGCGGCGGAATTCGACCAGCAGCTTGCGGAACAGGTTGTTGTTGAGGCCGCCCGCAAGGCCGCGGTCGGAGGACACGATCACGTAGCCGACGCGCTTGGGGTTCTGGCGCTCGACCAGGTACGGGTGCTGGTAGTCGGTGTTCGCCTGGGCGAGATGGCCGATCACCTGCTTCATGACCCGCGCGTACGGACGCGAGACCTTCATGCGGTCCTGCGCCTTGCGGATCTTCGAGGCCGAGACCATTTCGAGCGCGCGCGTCACCTTGCGGGTGTTCTGCACGCTCTTGATCTTGGTTTTGATTTCTCTGCCGCCGGCCATGTCTGCTCGCTGCGCTCGCTGGGATTGGGGAATGGAACTGGAGACTCGCGACCCTTGAGGTCCGGGGCCCGGGCCTGATCAGCCCGAACCCCTGTGTCGAATCCCGGCGCTTACCAGGTTCCCGTCTTCTTGAACTCTTCGATGCCGGACTTGAACTTGCCTTCGATCTCGCCGTCCCAGTTGCCGGTCCCGTTGATCGTGCGCATCAGGTCGCCCTGCGTGTTCGCGAAGTGCGCGTGCAGGCCTTCTTCGAACGCGAGGATCTTGCCGACCGGCACGTCGTCGAGGTAACCCTCGTTGACGGCGTAGATCGACAGTGCCTCGTCGGCGATCGACATCGGCACGTACTGCTTCTGCTTCATGAGCTCGGTGACGCGCTGGCCGCGCTCGAGCTGCTTGCGGGTTGCTTCGTCGAGGTCCGACGCGAACTGCGCGAACGCCGCGAGCTCACGGTACTGCGCGAGCGCGATGCGGATGCCGCCCGAGAGCTTCTTGATGATCTTCGTCTGCGCAGCGCCACCGACGCGCGAGACCGAGATACCGGCGTTCACGGCCGGGCGGACGCCCGCGTTGAACAGGTCGGTCTCGAGGAAGATCTGGCCGTCGGTGATCGAGATGACGTTCGTCGGGACGAACGCCGACACGTCGCCGGCCTGCGTCTCGATGATCGGCAGCGCGGTCAGCGAGCCGGTCTGGCCCTTGACCTCGCCGTTCGTGAACTTCTCGACGTACTCCTCGGACACGCGCGCGGCACGCTCGAGCAGGCGGCTGTGCAGGTAGAACACGTCGCCCGGATAGGCTTCGCGACCCGGCGGGCGCTTGAGCAGCAGCGAGATCTGGCGGTACGCGACGGCCTGCTTGGACAGGTCGTCGTACACGATCAGTGCGTCCTGGCCGCGGTCCATGAAGTACTCGCCCATGGTGCAGCCGGCGTACGGCGCGATGTACTGCATCGCAGCCGATTCGGACGCGGTCGCGGCGACGACGATGGTGTGGTCCATCGCGCCGTTCTGCTCGAGCTTGCGCACGATGTTCGCGACGGTCGAGGCCTTCTGGCCGATCGCCACGTACACGCACTTGATGCCCGTGCCCTTCTGGTTGATGACGGCGTCGATCGCCATCGCGGTCTTGCCGGTCTGGCGGTCGCCGATGATCAGCTCGCGCTGGCCGCGGCCGATCGGGATCATCGCGTCGACCGACTTGTAACCGGTCTGCACCGGCTGGTCGACCGACTTGCGCCAGATCACGCCCGGCGCCACGCGCTCGACCGGCGCGGTAAGCGTCGTGTCGATCGGGCCCTTGCCGTCGATCGGCTCGCCGAGTGCATTGACGACGCGGCCGAGCAACTGCGGGCCGACCGGCACTTCGAGGATGCGGCCGGTGGTCTTCGCGATCGCGCCTTCGCGCAGGTGCTCGTAGTCACCGAGCACCACGGCACCGACGGAGTCGCGCTCGAGGTTCAGCGCGAGCGCGAAGGTGTTGCCGGGCAGCTCGATCATTTCGCCCTGCATCACGTCCGCGATGCCGTGGATGCGCACGATGCCGTCCGACACGGACGTCACGGTGCCTTCGTTGCGGGCCTCGGCGGCCAGCTGGACCTTTTCGAGCCGGGTCTTGATCAGTTCGCTGATTTCGGACGGATTGAGCTGGGTGGTGGCCATCGCTAGTTCCTCTGTCGTGCGTCGCGACCTGCGGCGCCCGGTTGTTCTGTTGGGGTTCCGGCACCCGGCAATCGGGCGCCGCGCCGCACGATGCGCGGCCCCGGCGGTTACGTCGTCAGCGCGGTCTGCAGACGCTCGAGCTTGCCGCGCAACGACCCGTCGATGACGACGTCACCGGTGTCGATCACCGCGCCGCCGATCAATGCAGGATCGACCGCCGTCTCGACCTCGACCTCGCGGCCGAAGCGGCGGCGGATCGCAGTCTTGAGGCGCTCGATCTCGTCGGCCTGGAGCACCTGCGCGGACGTGATGCGTGCCCGCACGATTCCTTCGGCCTCGGCGCGCTGATGCTCGAACAGGTTCGCGATCTCGGGCAGCAGCTCGAGGCGCTGGTTGTCGGCGAGCAGCGAGAAGAAGCGCACCAGCGCCTCGTCCGCGCCGTTCGGCGCAAGCAGTGCCACCGCATCCGCCGGGGCGAGCTGCGGGTGCGAGAGCACCGGCTGCACCTGCGGATCGGATGCGATGCGCGCGGCGAGGCCGAGCGCATTCGACCACTGGGCCGTTTGGCCGGCTTCGCGGGCATGCGCGAAGGCGGCACGGGCGTACGGACGGGCGAGGGTCAGAGCCTGGCTCATCGCTTAGATCTCGGCCGCCAGTTCGTCGAGCAGCGTGCGGTGCGCGTTCGGGTCGATCTCACGGCGCAGCAGCTTCTCGGCGCCTGCAACCGCGAGCATCGAAACCTGGCGACGCAGGTCCTCACGGGCGCGGTTCGTGGCCGCGGCGATCTCGGCTTCGGCCAGTTCCTTCGCGCGGTTCGCTTCGCCAAGCGCGTCGTTGCGCGCCTGCTCGATGATCTGGTTCGCGCGCTGGTGCGCCTGATCGATGATTTCGTTGGCCTTGCCACGCGCCTCGCGCAGCGCCGCGTCGGCGTTCTGCTGGGCGTCGGCAAGGGCCTTCTGGCTGTTGTCCGCCGCGGCCAGGCCTTCGGCGATCTTCCGCTGGCGCTCTTCGATCGCGCTGAGCAGCGGCGGCCAGATCTTGGTCGCGATGATCCAGATGAGGCCGGCAAAGGCCAACGCCTGGGCAATGAGAGTAAGGCCGATGTTCATGGGTAACGCTCTGCCGTGTGGAGTGGTCCGGGGCGCCGCCGTGGCGGACGCCCTTCCGGAAGTCGCGGACCGGCGAACGCCGGCCCGCGTCGACCACGCGCGATCAGCCGACCAGGCGGCTCGTGAACTCGCCAATCAGCGGGTTCGCGAACGCGAGCAGCAGCGCGACGGCGACCGTGATGATGAACGCCGCGTCGATCAGGCCGGCCGTGATGAACATGCGGACCTGCAGGACCGGGATCAGCTCCGGCTGACGGGCGGCGGACTCGAGGAACTTGCCAGCCATGATCGCCAGACCGATACCGGCGCCCAGTGCGGCCAGACCGACCATGATGCCGACGGCCAGAACGGTGTAAGCCTGGACTTGCGCGAGGTTGGCGAGGATGGTTTCCATGGTTTTCTCCGAAACGTGCTTTTGGTGGTTTAACGAGGAGGGTGGAACTGGGAACTGGCACCCGGACTCCGGCACTGCCGGCGCCCGCGAACGATCAGTGCGCGTCTTCCGAGAGGCTCAGGTAGACGATCGAGAGCATCATGAAGATGAAAGCCTGCAGCGGGATCACCAGCAGGTGGAACAGCATCCAGCCGAGGCCGAACAGGCCGCCGGCCAGCGCGCCGAGCAGGCTCGCGCCGCCGAGCACCCAGATCAGCAGGAAGACGATTTCGCCGCCGAACATGTTGCCGAACAGTCGCATCGCGAGCGAAATCGGCTTGCTGAGCCACTCGACGATGTTGAGGATCAGGTTGAACGGCAGCATCCACTTGCCGAACGGCGCCGTCAGGAACTCCTTCGTGAAACCGCCGAGCCCCTTCGAGCGCAGCGCGAAGAACAGCATCAGGAAGAACACGCTGATCGACATGCCGAGCGTCGCGTTGACGTCGGCGGTCGGGACCGGCTTCCAGTAGTGCACGCCGAGCGCTTCGAGCGGCATCGCGATGAAGTCCGCCGGGATCATCTTCAGCAGGTTCATCAGCAGGATCCAGAAGAACAGCGTGATCGCGATCGGCGTCACGAGCTTGCTGGAACCGTGGTAGGTGTCCTTCGCCTGCTGGTCGACGAACTCGAGGCAGATTTCGACGAACGCCTGCCACTTACCGGGCACGCCGGCGGTCGCCCGGCGCGTCGCCATCCAGAACGCGAACACCATGATCAGACCCATGAGCACCGCGGTCACCAGCGTGTCCACGTGCAGCGTCCAGAAACCGCCTTCCTGCACCTGGAACGTGAGGTTCTTCAGGTGGTGCTGGATATAGCCGGTCGGGGTCAGTTCTGCTTCGGCCGCCATAGGTCAGAGATCCGCAATTAGATGAGTTCAAATCAGCGGCGCAATGCCACTGCGCCCTGGCCCAACAGCGCGGCGACCGCGCCCACGAGCACCGGGAGCGGCGCCAGGCGCCAGACCCCGAAACACAGCACCAACGCCAGCAACACCACCGCCCACCGCACCAGCACGCCCATGAACCAGCGCGAAAGCACCACACCCGCAGGCTGGACACCGCCGCGGTAGCTGAGCCACGCTGCCGCGGCATGTGCCACCACGATGGCCATCCCGCCTGCCGCCGCCGCGAGCGCGTAGGCTGCGTCGAGCACGAGCAGGGCCACCGCAACCAGCGCCGTCGCGCCGGCTTGCCAGACGATCGCGCGCGACGCCAGCCGGCGGCCTGCGGTCATCGGATCGTGCACGCAGGTCTCGTCGGTCTGGGGGAGTGGGCGAAGCGCCCGGTCAAGCCGCAAAAGTATAGAGCGCGGGCCTCACAGCGGCAACCGTGCGGGTTGCCTCCGGCGCACGCGGGCCCGGGGCGCCATCGCCGGCGGCTATGGGAACGGACGGGAGAATCGATTGGACGGCCGCCGCCGGTGGCTGGTTAATGCGAGACGTTCGCATTTTCGAGGCTGCCCCGATGCGCAAGACCCTGTCCTTCGCCGCCGTGCATTTCTGCGTGGCCTTTCTGGTTGGCTACCTCATGACGGGCAGCGTGCTCGTTGGCGGTGCGCTCGCGCTGATCGAGCCCGCGTTCAACACGGTCGCGTTCCATTTCCATGAGAAGGCGTGGCAGCGCTTCGCGCGCGGCACGGTGCCTGCGGTCGACACGGAGAGCGTGCGCCCGACCTGGGTTGCGGCCTGACGCACGATGGGCCGCGGAGACAGCGGCACAGCACGCGCGCCCGCGAGCAATGCGTGCACGCAGGCCGCAGCACATCCTGCGCGCTCGCCCATGCAGCAACTAAGCAATGCAGCATGATGACCACAGCGCCGGCGACTTGAATTGGTCCGCATGAGGCAGCGCGCCCAACGGGGGCGCGCAACGTACGGCGGCTTACTTCTTCTTCGGCAGATACAAGTCGGTGATCGTGCCGTCGAACACCTCGGCGGCCATTGCGATCGACTCACTCAGCGTCGGATGCGGATGGATGGTATGGCCGATGTCCGCGACCTCGCAGCCCATCTCGATCGCAAGTCCCACCTCGGCAATGAGATCGCCGGCATGCACGCCGACGATGCCGCCGCCGATCACGCGGTGCGTGGCTTCGTCGAATACGAGCTTCGTGAAGCCTTCGGTGCGACCGATGCCGATGGCTCGCCCGCTCGCAGCCCACGGGAACTTGCCGACGCCGACCTTGAGGCCTTTCGCCTTCGCCTCGGTTTCGGTGACGCCAACCCACGCGATTTCCGGGTCGGTGTAGGCGACTGACGGGATCACGCGCGCGACCCATTCCTTCTTCTCGCCGGCCGCGACCTCGGCCGCGAGCTTGCCTTCGTGCGTGGCCTTGTGCGCGAGCATCGGCTGGCCGACGAGATCGCCGATCGCGAAGATGTGCGGCACGTTCGTGCGCATCTGGCGATCAACCGGAATGAAGCCGCGGTCGGAGACCTGCACGCCCGCCTTGTCCGCGTCGATCTTCGCGCCGTTCGGCGCGCGACCCACCGCGACGAGCACGCGATCGAACAGTTGCGCCTCGATCGCGGCCGGCTTGCCCTCTTCGGCGTTCTCGAAGGAGACCATGAGGCCCTTCTTCTGCGCGTCGACCTTCGCGGCCTTCGTGCGCAGGTACACGGCAACGCCCTGCTTCTTGAGGCGATCGGCGAGCGGCTTGATGAGGTCGGGATCGGCGCCGGGCATGAGCTGGTCCATGAACTCGACGACAGTCACCTCGCTGCCGAGCGCGCGGTACACGGTGGCCATCTCGAGGCCGATGATGCCGCCGCCGACGACGAGCAGCTTCTTCGGCACCTCGGCGAGCTCGAGCGCGTCGGTCGAGTCCATCACGCGCGGGTCGTCCCACGGGAACGCGGGCAGCTTCACTGGCTGCGAGCCGGCGGCGATGATGCAGTGCTCGAAGCGGATGAGCGTGGTGCCGCCGGCGCCCTGCACTTCAAGCTCGTTCGGCGACAGGAAGCGGCCTTCGCCTTCGACGACGCGCACCTTGCGCTGCTTCGCCATGCCCGCCAAGCCCTTGGTGAGCTGGCCGACGACTTTTTCCTTGTAGCTGCGCAGCGCGTCAAGCGCGATCTTCGGCGCGCCGAAGTCGATGCCGTAGTCCTTCGCGTGCGCGGCCTCGTCGATCACCGCTGCCGCGTGCAGCAGCGCCTTCGACGGGATGCAGCCGACGTTGAGGCACACGCCGCCGAGCGCGGCGTAGCGCTCGACGAGCACGGTGTCGAGGCCGAGATCGGCAGCACGGAACGCGGCGGTGTAACCGCCCGGACCCGCGCCGAGCACGAGCATGCGGCATTCGACATCAGGCGTGCGGCCGCTCGCCGGTGCGGCGTTCGGCGCGGGCGCTTTATCCGATGCCGGGGACTGCGGCGTGGCCGCCTGCGACGCCGGCGCGTCGCTCGCGGGCGCTGCGCCGTACGACGGGCCCGGATGCTGCGATGCCGGCGGGGCCGGCGTTGCTGCGGGCTTCGCCGATGCCGATGCCGATGCCGACGGCGCGCTCGCGCCTGCCCCGCCCGCAGGCGCGGCTTCCGCACCCTCGGCTTCGATTACGGCGATCACGCTGCCTTCGGACACCTCGTCGCCGACCTTAATGCGCAGCTCGGTGACGACGCCCGCGGCCGATGCGGGCACTTCCATCGTCGCCTTGTCCGATTCGAGCGTCGCCAGCCCCTGGTCGACCGCCACCGTGTCGCCGACTGCGACCAGCAGCTCGATCACGGGCACGTTGTCGTAGCCGCCGATATCGGGGACTTTCAGTTCGATCCGCTGCGTCATTGCCTGCCTCTCCTCGGTCGGCGCCGCGTCATCGCGCGTCGCCCGGTTGCGTGTCTTGATGCGTGTCTTGATTGAGGTCTTCGGTCGGCGGGTTCTCGAGCTGCAGGCGCACATCGTCCTGCGCATCGTTGGACGCGAGCTCTGCGCGCTCGCGGTGCCCGAGCTGGGCATCGGGCGCCGGCTCGGCGACGTGCGGCACCGGCTTGACCTGCTCGGTCTTCTCGCCACGCCACGCGGCCAGCGCCGCCTCGCCCTCGTGACCGAACAGGCTGCGGATGTGCAGGTCCTGCTGCGGGAACGGGATTTCGATGCCGTACTTGTTCAGCGCCGTATCGAGCGCCCACAGGTAAGCAGCATTCACGGCCGACGGGCGCTTGGTCGCCTCGGCATTGAGCCAGACCACGAGTTCGAAGTTCAGGCTGCTGTCGCCGAACTCGACCAGCCAGACCTGCGGCCGCCGCGGGCCATCGAGCGCGAGCGTAAACGGCACCTCGGCGGCCGCTTCCAGCGCCGCTTTCTTCACCACTTCTTTGTCGCTGCCGTAGGCGACGCCGAACTTGACGCGCAGTCGCCGCGACACTTCACGGTGCGTCCAGTTCACGACGCGCCCGCTTACGAACTCGGAGTTCGGCACGAGGATGTCGATGTTGTCGTTCGTGACGATCGTGGTCGCGCGGATCTTGATGTCGCGCACTTCGCCGTACACGCCCGACTCGAGTTCGACGAAATCGCCGACTTTCAGCGAGCGGTCGAACAGCAGGATCAGGCCGGAGATGAAGTTGCTGAAGATCGCCTGCAGGCCGAAGCCGAGACCGACGCCGAGCGCGCCCGCGAACACGCTGAACTTGCCGATCGGCACGCCCGCGACGTCGAGCGCGACAAAGACCGCGATCGCGATGACGAGGTAGTGCAGCACACGCGAGAGCAGGTACAGCGATGCGCGGTTGACGTGCTGGTGGCTGTCGCCGTAGCGCGTGAGCATGCGCTGCAGCACGCGCGAGGCGAACCAGGCGATCGCAATGACGACGAGCGCGGCAATGATGCCGCCGACCGTGATGTTGAGCCCGGCGACGTTGACGATCCGGAAATCGAGCAGCGCGCCGACTGAGTCGAGCCCGCGGTCGGCCGCGGCGCCGGCGGCGTCGCGCATGCCCCGGCCGGTCTGCGCCACGCTCATGCGCGCGCCTCCGTGTCGGAAGAGCACGGGCCGCACCACACGGCCCGACCGCCGCAGCGGCCGGGTGAGACTGGAATCAGAACGCGGCGCGCCATCCGGTTACAGCAGGCTGCGACGCAGGTCGGCGAGCAGCTGCGCGAGGTACGCGGTGAAACGCGCGGCCGCGGCGCCGTCGATGACGCGGTGGTCGTAGCTCAGCGACAGCGGCAGGACCAGGCGCGGCGCGAACTGCGTGCCGTCCCACACCGGCTTCATCGCCGACTTCGACACGCCGAGGATCGCGACTTCCGGCGCGTTGACGATCGGCGTGAAGCTCGTGCCGCCAATGCCGCCGAGCGAGCTGATCGAGAAGCACCCGCCCTGCATGTCGGCCGGGCCGAGCTTGCCGTCGCGCGCCTTCTTCGCAAGCTCGGACGTCTCCTGCGCTATCTGCATCACGCCCTTCTTGTCGACGTCGCGGATCACCGGGACGACGAGGCCGTTTGGCGTGTCGGCCGCGAAGCCGATGTGGAAGTACTTCTTGAGCACCAGCGTCTCGCCGGTGGCGTCGAGCGAGGCGTTGAACGTCGGGAACTTCTTCAGCGCCGCGACGCTCGCCTTCATGAGGAACGCGAGCATCGTGAGCTTGACCGCGTCCTTGTTCTTCGCGTTTTCATCGTTGAGCGCGACGCGCAGCGCTTCGAGCTCGGTGATGTCCGCGTCGTCGTGCTGGGTGACGTGCGGGATCATGGCCCAGTTGCGCGCGAGGTTTGCGCCGGAGATCTTCTGGATGCGGGTCAGCTCGCGCGTTTCGATCTCGCCGAACTTCGAAAAATCCACCTTCGGCCACGGCAACAGGTTGAGCCCGTTGCCGCCGCCTGCGGGCGCCGCGCCGGCCGATGCTGCCGCACCGCCGCCGGTCTTCATCACGCCCTTGACGAACTTCTGCACGTCCTCGCGCGAAATGCGGCCGCCGCGCTCGCTGCCCGTCACTTTCGACAGGTCGACGCCGAGCTCGCGTGCGAACAGGCGCACGGCCGGGCTCGCGTACGGCACCTTGTCGGGCAGCAGCTCGTCGGCGGTGAACGCGACCGGCGGCGTGCGCGGCTCGGCCGTGCCCTCGCCCGCTGCGGCGCCGCTTGCGGCGCCGGCAACCGTGTTGCGCTGGATGGACTGCTCGGTCAGTGCGTTCGGTTGCGCGGACACGACGACCGCATCGGTGCGCACGTCGGGCTCGTTCGCGGGGACCGGGCCGGCCACTGCGTCCGGCACGGGCTGCGCCGCTGGGGTTTTCGATGCGTTCGGCGCGGGCTGCGCGCGCTCGGGCTCGCCCTGTGACGCACCGGCTTCGGCCGGCTCGATCAGTGCGACAACGCTGCCTTCGGCGAGCTCATCGCCGATCTTGACCTTGATCTCGCGAACCACGCCGGCGAACGGCGCAGGCACTTCCATCGTGGCCTTGTCAGATTCGAGCGTGACCAGGCCCTGGTCCGCCGCAACGGTGTCGCCGACTGCGACGAGCAACTCGATCACCGGCACGCCGTCGTAATTCCCGATGTCGGGAACGCGTGCTTCCTTCCACTCCGCCATGTCCGGCCCCGCGCTGCACGAAAGAACCTATTGTGGCCCCCGCGCGTGAACGCGCCAACCTCGCGCGGCGTGCCGGATGCGGGCTTTGGAGTATCGAAGGCGTGCCGGACGCCTGCTCGAACGCTGAATACGAATGCAGCACGGTGTGCGATGCGGGCCGTGCGCGGGCGTACGTCATGCCGCTGCCGCGGTCGACGCGGCCCAACTGAAATCCGGAACGGCGACGCGCACTTGCAGCACGCGCCCCGCGTGCCATCCGCGGACACGCCTGTTTAGCGCGGTGAGCGCATCGTGTAGGACGCGTGTTTTCAGTGTCGACGTCGCTGAATTTCGATCGACCACCCCAAGAACGGTTCATCCGCGCGCCGCCAGCATCCGCCCTGCCTTCGCAACGAAGGCGCACGGACCACAATACGAGGAGGGCCATTCATGACCCCAGTCCATCATTCGCTGCTTGCCCTTGCAGGTGCGCTCGCCCTGATCCCCGCCACCGTCGCGGCTCAGGACACCAATACCCCGAAGCGCGTGTCGATCACGGGCGGTTATGCGCTCGCCGAGCCGACGCGCAACCCGCAGATCGACGGCGCGCGTGTCGACGTCGACGGCGAAGGCACGCCGACGCTCGGCGTGACGTTCCATGCCACCGACAACATCGGCATTGAAGCCTGGGGCGCCGACAAGATCGGCCATCGCGTCCGCACGGGCTCCGGCAAGGCGGCCAGCGTGTCGGCGCAGCCGGTCGCACTGAGCGGCCAGTACCGCTTCGGCGAAGCCGGCCAGAAGGTGCGGCCGTTCGTCGGCCTGGGCGTGCATCAGACGAACTTCAATGAAGAGACCGCCACCGCAGGCGGCCCGTACGCGGGCCAGCGCATCGGCGTCGAAACCGTGACCGGGCCGATGGCGACCGCAGGCGTCGACGTCGACCTCGCCGAGAACTGGTTCGCGCGCGCCGACGTGCGCTACCTGCACGGCGACTCCGAGGTGAGCCTTGACGGCGCACCGGCCGGGGAAGTGAACCTCGAGCCGGTGGTCGTCGGTGTGGGCGTCGGCGTGCGGTTCTGACGCATCGCCTGCAACGCATGACAGGACGGGCCCCTCAGCGGGCCCGTTTTTTTGCGTCGGCATATTCACGGCGCAGCTGCCGCGACCGGGCGAGCATCGGGCGTCCGCCGTGGAGTGCATCCGTGACAACAAAGCTCGACAAACCGCTGCGCCGCGAGTTGGAGATCGACGATCGGGCTTACACGCTGACGATCGACGCGGACGGGCTGCGGCTCGTCGAAAAGGGCCGGCGCATCGGGCAAGCGCTGAAGTGGCGCGATCTCGTCAGCGGCGACGCGGCGCTCGCGGCGGGCCTTGCGGCGAGCCTGCAGGCCGCGGGCGAAGGGCGCTGAGCCGATGCCCGAAGGCCCCTCCCTCGTCCTGCTGCGCGAAGACACCGAGCGCTTCGTCGGCAGGCGCGTCATGCGCGTGGAAGGCAACAGCACCCAGGACATCCAGCGCCTGCGCGGCCGGACCGTGCGTGCGATCCGGACCTGGGGCAAGCACTACCTGATCCAGTTCGACGGCTTTGCGCTGCGCATCCACCTGCTGATGTTCGGCAGCTACCGCATCAACGAGCGCAAACCCAACAAGGCCGCACGGCTGAGCCTGGGCTTCAGCAAGGGCGAGGAGCTCAACCTCTACGCGTGCTCCGTGCGCTTCCTCGAAGGCGACCTCGACGAGCACTACGACTGGAGCGTCGACGTGATGGCCGATGCGTGGGATGCGAAGCAGGCGCGCCGCACGCTGCGCGCGCAGCCTGACACGCTCGTCGCCGATGTGTTGCTCGATCAAGACGTGTTCGCAGGCGTCGGCAACATCATCAAGAACGAAGTGCTGCACCGCATCCGCGTGCAGCCCGAGAGCACACTCGGGGCGCTGCCGCCGCGCAAGCTCGGCGAGCTCGTGACCCAGGCGCGCGAGTACAGCTTCGACTTCCTGGCGTGGAAGCGTGAGTACGTGCTCAAGAAGAACTGGCAGGTGCACGCGAAGCGCATCTGCCCGCGCGACGGAACCCCGCTGAGCTTCCGCAAGAGCCTCGGCGTCGCCGAGCGACGCGCGTTCTATTGCGAGACATGCCAACGGCTTTATCGCTGACGCCGGTCCATCAGGGGTGCTCGGCCTCGGCGAGCACGCGCTCGCGCCGCAGCAGGTACAGGCCGCTGGCGACGATGATCGCCGCCCCGAGCCAGGTCACCGCATCGGGCAGCACGCCCCACAGCGCGAGATCGAGCAGCACGCCCCAGACGAGCGCGGTGTATTCGAGCGGCGCGATCAGTGATGCCTCACCGCGCCGGAACGCCTCGGTGATCGCGTACTGCCCGAGCGCCCCGGCCACGCCAATGCCCGTGATCAGCCATGCGTGCTCGCCCTTCAGCGGCACCCATTGCGGCCACGCAAGCGCGCCGGCGCCGAGCGCAAGCAGCGTCATGAGCCAGACCACCATCGCCTGCGTGCTGTCGGTGCGAGCGAGCACGCGCACGGTGATCGCGCTGAGCGCATACATCGCGGCCGCGAGCAGCACCGCGACCGACGCGAGCGTGCCGAGGCCCTCGCCGCTCGGGCGCAGCAGCACGATCACGCCGAGCAGGCCGACCGCGATCGCCGTCCAGCGCCGCGGACCGACGCGCTCGCCGAGCATCGGCACCGACAGCGCCGTGATCAGCAGCGGCGCGACGAAGAAGATCGAGTACGCCGTCGACAGCGGCAGCGTGCGCAGCGCGTAGACGAACGTGGCCATCATCACCACGCCGAACGCACCGCGCAGCAGGTGCAACGGCCAACGCACGCGCAACAGCGGCCGCAGGCCCGTGGTCGCCGCGGCCCAGACGAGCACGAACGGCAGCGACGCCGCGCCGCGCAGCGCGGCGACCTGGAACGGCGGGTACTCGGTGCTCAGCACCTTGAGGCCGGCGTCCATGACCGAGAACAGCGCCACCGCCATGAGCATCGCGATGGCCGCCATGACCGCCGGCGTGCTGCGCGCGTGTGCCGTGGCCGCCCGGGCGGATCTGCGCATGGAAAGCTCCGGCATCGAAAGCGCGCAAGGCTGACGGCGCGGCGCGCAGGCATCAAGTGCGGCGTCGGGCGAGTGCGCGATTGAGCGACCACGCGTAGCCGGCCTGGTGCCCGAGCAGCAGGCCGCCGACCGCGAGCAGGCCCGCCTGCCGCGCGAGCCAGTCGACGGCGCCGGTATCGCCGGCATGCGCGAGCTGCCACAGGCCCATGGCGATGCGTGCGGCGAGCAGCACGGTCAGCCCGAGCACGAGCGGGCCGTTCGGCGTGTGGCGAAGGCCGGCCGGGTCGGGCTCCACGCGCGCGAGCCGCCAACCGAACAAACCGAGAACGACGCCGGCCAGCACGCCGCCGGACGCATACGCGAACGCGTGCGCGATCCACAGCCCGGCAAACGCCGCGCCGGCGAGGAACAGCGCCAGCGAGAGGCCCCACGACCAGAGATTGAGCCGTGCGCTCCACGGCCGCGAAAGGCGTTGCGCCCGGCCGCGCCGGTAGCGCTGCCACAGCCCGAGCGGAAGCAGCACGAGCCACAGGGCGACGAGCAGCGCAAAGCCTGCCGGAATCAGCAGCAGCGGCACCGTCGGCCCCCCGGGCCCGGGGTCAGGCCGCCTTCGACAGGCTCGCGGTGTCAATCACGAAGCGGTAGCGCACGTCGTTGCGCACCATGCGGTCGTAGGCCTCGTTGATCTGCTCGATATCGATGAGCTCGATGTCCGACGTGATGCCGTGCACCCCGCAGAAATCGAGCATCTCCTGCGTCTCGGCGATGCCGCCGATCAGCGAGCCCGCGAGCTTGCGGCGCTGCATGATCAGCGCGCCAGCCGCGACCGGCAGCGGCTGGTCCGGAATGCCGAGCAGCACCATCGTGCCGTTGAACTTGAGCAGCGTGAGATACGCGTTGTAGTCGTGCGGCGCCGATGCGGTGTCGAGGATGAGGTCGAAGCGACCGGCGTGCGACTTGAATACGCTGCCGTCGCGCGTGGCGAGGAAGTCGTGCGCGCCGAGGGCGAGCGCATCCTGCCGCTTGGATTCGGACGTGCTGAGCACCGTGACGCGCGCACCCATCGCGACCGCGAGCTTCACGCCCATGTGGCCGAGCCCGCCAAGGCCGACGACCGCTACTTCGCTGCCCTTGCCCACGCCGTACTGGCGCAGCGGCGAGTACGTGGTGATGCCTGCGCACAGCAGCGGCGCGGCGCCGTCAAGCGCGAGGCCTTCGGGGATCCGCAGTACGTAATCCTCGTGCACGGTGATCCGCGTCGAATAGCCGCCGTAGGTCGGCGCGCCACCGTCGCGCTCGCGCGAGTTGTAGGTGGCCGTCATGCCGAACGCGCAGTGCTGCTCGACGCCGGCACGGCACTGCGGGCATTCGCGACATGAATCTACGAAGCAGCCCACGCCAACGGTGTCGCCGACCTTGAACTTGCTGGCGCCCTCGCCGACCTGCGCGACGCGGCCGACGATCTCGTGGCCGGGCACCATCGGGAAGATCGCCCCGCCCCACTCGTCGCGCGCCTGGTGGACGTCGGAGTGGCACACGCCGCAGAACAGGATGTCGATCAGCACCTCGTTGGCGCGCGGCGCGCGGCGCTCGACCGAGAACGGCGCAAGGGGGGTGTCCGCACTGGTGGCGGCGTAGGCGGGGGTGGTGGGCATGGGCGACTCCGGGCGTCGGGGGACCGGACGAGTCTAGCCAGCGCGCGGGGCGCAGGCGTGAGCGCAGTGCAACGCTGCGTTACCCTTGCGGCCCGTTTTCAGACTGGAGTGCGCGATGCCTTCGTTCGACATCGTGTCCGAAGTGGACACGCACGAGCTCACCAACGCCGTCGACCAGGCCAACCGCGAGCTCGGCACGCGCTTCGACTTCAAGGGCGTCGACGCGACGTTCGAGCTCGACGAGAGCACGATCAAGCAGTCCGCGCCGAGCGACTTCCAGCTCAAGCAGATGACCGACATCCTGCGCGCGCGCCTGATCGCGCGTGGTATCGACGCGCGCTGCCTCGAGTTCGGCGACGTCGAGACGAACCTTGCCGGCGCGCGCCAGACGGTGACCGTGCAGCAGGGCATCGAACGCGAGCTTGCGAAGAAGATCCAGGCCGCGATGAAGGACGCCAAGCTCAAGGTCGACAGCCAGATCAACGGCGACAAGCTGCGCGTGAACGGCAAGAAGCGCGACGACCTGCAGGCCGCGATCGCGCTGCTGCGCGTCATGGAGTTCGAGCGCCCGCTGCAGTTCGAAAACTTCCGCGATTGATGCATCTGCGCCGCCAAATTGCGATGCCGGCAGGCGCGACGCGGTGAGCGCAGGGCTCGACCACGGCGCGCCTGACGCGCCCGAGATTGCGGCGACGCGCACGTGGCTCGAGCGCGCGGTGATCGGGCTCAACCTGTGCCCGTTTGCAAAGTCGGTGTACGTGAAGCGCCAGGTGCGCTTCGTGCTCACCGACGCCGTAACCACCGACGCGTTGCATGACGTGCTTGAGGCCGAGCTGCGGCTGCTGCACGCGACGCCGGCCGAGCAGATCGACACGACGCTGATTGTGCACCCGCACGTGCTGCAGGACTTCCTCGACTACAACGATTTCCTCGACGAGGCCGATGCGCTCATCGAGTCACTCGAGCTCGACGGCGAGATCCAGGTCGCGAGCTTCCACCCGGATTACCAGTTTGCCGGCACGGATTACGACGACGCCGGCAACTGCACGAACCGCACGCCGCACCCCACGCTGCACCTGCTGCGCGAGGCGAGCATCGACCGCGCGGTGGCGGTCTACCCCGATCCGGACGTGATCGTCGAGCGCAACCTCGAGACGATGGAAAAACTGGGGTTTACGGGGTACGCGAAGTTGCTCGAGTAGGTGCGGGACGGCGTGTAATCGGCGACCGGTAGCCCAGGAGCCTGGGTAAGGGAAGCGCACCGTGCCGCCGGGCGCAGGCGCGGGGGGAATGCCAACGCGCCGCCGCGCGCATCGTCATTCGATGGCCGCATTTGTTGGGCCCCGTAGCCCGGGTAAGCGAAGCTTACCCGGGCTACGCAAATCGGCCTTCGCCTGTGCTTTTGCTTTCCCTTGCTTTGGCTTTTCGCGGCAACCGTAGACCCAAAGGGCGGCGGCCATGGATGGCCGCCGTTTTCCGACCGAGCCACGATGGCGAGTCGGAAAATCGCGTCGTACGCACCCGTCTGCCATTGAGCCTTGTCGGGGAAGGCCGTTTCTTTTGGTTACTTTTCTTTGGGCCAGCAAAGAAAAGTGACCCGCCGCAAGGCGGAAGCTTGTGCTTTCCTGCGCACGGCTTCGAAGCCAGAGCTTTCGCGCTGGCGCGAGTTACTTTCTCTTGCTGGCCCAAGAGAAAGTAACCAAAGAGAAGGGCCGTTCCCCGACAAATCTCCCGCTGCGGCGTGGAGCGCGTGGCAGATTTTCCGACTCACCATCCTGGCTCGGTCGGAAAACGGCGGCCATCCATGGCCGCCGCCCTCCGGGTCTTCGATGGACCCGGCTAAAAGCACAAGCCAGCGGCAGGCCCGGTAGCCCGTGTAAGCGAAGCTCACCCGGGTGGCGACGCGCGTGGATCCCGGTTGCGCTTCGCTTACCCAGGCAACGCTGCAAGGCGGTCGCGCGGTGCAGGCCAGAGCGGGCCAGCTGCGGGCAGGCTTGATGTCGAAGGTCTGTATCGCCCCGGCCTCGCTGCCGCGCGGGCCTGCTACAGACGCGGCGTGATCAGCTCACCGGCCTGCTCGAGCGATTCCACAATCCGATGCCCCATCTCGCGCAGCGCCTCGTCCGGCTGGACGAGGTCGGGCACCTGGATCGGATGCATGCCGGCCGCCAGTGCGGCCCGCACGCCGGGCTCGGAGTCTTCGAGCACGATGCAGCGCGCCGGGTCGACGCCGAGGCGCTCGGCAGCGAGGCGATAGATGTCGGGCGCGGGCTTGGGCGAATCGATGTCACTGCCGCTAATGACAGTGTCGAAGTAGCGGCGCAGGCCCGCGGTCTCGAGCTTCTGCCACGCGTGCTCGCAGACCGAGGACGTCACCACCGCTCGCGTCACTTGGGCGCCGGCCAAGCGCTCGAGCAGCGGCACCAGGCCGGGCTTGTGCGGCAACCCAGCCTCGATGCGCTTGGTGAACAATGCGTCGCAACGCTCGATCAGCGGATCGGCCTTTTCAGGGCCCAGCTGCTCACACAGCCGCTCATGCTGATCGTCCTCGTGCAGGCCGACCAGCGACATGAACAGCTCGTCATCGACGTCGAGATCGAGCTGCTTCGCGGCTTCGCGCCAGCACTCCTGATGCACGCGCTCGCTGTCGAGCATGAGCCCGTCCATGTCGAGCAGCACTGCCGCGGGCTCGAACCCGATTGCTTCCACCGCCATCAAGCGCCTCCGAAAAGCCTGTCCAGATCGTCCGGCCCCAGTGCCCGCCACTGGCCCGCCGGCAGATCACCGAGATCGAGTCCGCCGATGCGCGGGCGGTGCAGTGCGTCGACATGGTTGCCGACCGCCGCGAACATGCGGCGGACCTGGTGGTAGCGTCCTTCGGTGAGCGTGAGGCGCGCGTGGCGTGGCCCGAGCACCTCGAGCGCGGCCGGATGCAGCGGCGTGGTTTCGGATTCGAGCTGCAGCGTGCCGCTTGCGAAGATCCCGGCCTCATCACCGCGCAGATCCTGCGCGAGCGTGGCCTCGTAGACCTTCGCGAGCTGCGCCTTCGGCGAGACGATGCGGTGCAGCAGCGCGCCGTCGTCGGTCATGAGCAGCAGGCCGGAGGTGTCGCGATCGAGCCGGCCGACGGTCGACAGCAGCGGCGAGCGCCGCCGGAAGCGCGGCGGCAGCAGGTCGTAGACGACGCGCCCGGGGTCCTTCGTCGAGCAGGTCACGCCCAGCGGCTTGTGCAGCATGAGCACGAGGCCGGCCGGCGGGTCCAGCGGCTCGCCTTCAATGCGGATCGCGGCGTGCTCGACCTTGTCGTCGGCGTACAGCACCTCGCCGTCGGCGTCGGTAATCAGGCCCTCGCGGAACATCGCGGTGACCTGCTTGCGGCTGCCGTAGCCGAGGTTCGCGATGAGCTTGACGAGCTTCATGCGCGCACGCCTTCGATGACCTTGAAGCCGCCGCCGAACGCGACCGTGCGCACCTGCGCGAAGGCGGCCGCGAACGTGTCCTCATAGGGCAGGTGCCGGTTTGCGACGAGCCAGAGCCGCCCGCGCGGCCGCAGCGCCGCCGCGGCGACGTCGATGAAGCGGCGCCCGAGGCCGGGGCGATCGAGGCGGTCGCCCGCGTGGAACGGCGGGTTGGTCACGATCACGTCGTAGCGTCCCGGCAGCCCGCGCGTGGCGTCGAGCCAGTGGAAGTGCAGTTCGGCCCGGTCCTGGTACCGCTCGAGGTTCGTGCGCGCGAGCTCGAGCGCGCGCGCCTCGGCTTCGATCACGTCGAGCGTGCGGATGGCCGGGCAGCGCTCGAGCAGCTCGGCCGACAGGAACCCAAAGCCCGCGCCGAGATCGGCCGCGTCGCCGGCGAGGTCCGCCGGCAGGTGCTGGGCGAGCAGTGCGGATGCCGGGTCGATGCGGTCCCAGGCGAACAGGCCGGGCCGGCTCAGGAACCGACCGCCCGCGATCGGCCGCGGGGTGTCGGCCGCCGTCCATTGCGCCGCAAGCGCCGGGTCGGCCGGACCCTGCAGCGGCGCGGTCCAGAACACGCGGCATTTGTACTTGCTCTCGACGGACACGCCGCCCGCCACCGCGGCCAAATCGCCTTCGGCGGTCTTCGCGCCCGCGTTGTTCGCCACGCTGGCGACGACGCGCCCGCCCGGCGCGCAGCGCGCGATGGCCTCGGCGAACAGCGCGCGCGCCTCGTCGCGCTGGCGCGGCGGCAGCACGAGCACGACCTCGTAGCGTCGCGCGGGGTCGGCGTCAAGCTCGAACCCGGCCGCCTCGAGCGCGTCGGCGTCGGGCTTGAAGCCCTGCGAGCAGACAAGTCCGCGGCGACCGGTCATCGCAACGCCGGGGCGCGCGCGCAGGCACAGCACCCCGCTTGCGGGCCAGTCGAGCATGCCGCGGTCGAACGGGAGCATCAGGGAATCCAGCACGCGGCCGGCATCGGCGTCGGATGCGCTCACGCGGTGCACCTGGGCAGCGAAGGGGTCGCGATTCTAGTCGACGGGAGCGACCCGGCACGGTGAGCGGTCAGGCGGTGTTCGCGCAAAGCGAACGCGAGCTTCATGCGCGGGCAACAACGCCGACCCCATTCTCGATTCGTCCCGGACTCTGGAGCAGATGCGATGACGCGAGCCCTATTCGTCGGCGGAACGGTCGACAACGCGGAGCTGGACCTCGACGTCCACGGCCGCCAACCGCCGATGCACTACCCGGAAAACAGCGGCGGAGGCCGGCCGCGCTACCGTTTGCACCACGTCGGCCTGCGCGACGGCGAAGTGGCCTACGCCGTGTACGGCGCGCCCGAGATGGCCGACGCCGACATCGTGCGCATTTCCGACGAGCGCGATTACCCTCGCCGCTTCAGCGCCGAGCCGCAGTCGGTCGAATTGGGCACGCGGCTGCACTGAGCCGGCTCGGCTGTCAGCGTGATGCCGCCGGAGCCGGGGCCTCCGACGGCGTCGCGGCGGGCGTGACCCGCCACACCGCATTGCCAACGTCGTCGGCGACGAGGATCGCGCCGTCGCGGGCGACCTCCACCCCCACCGGCCGGCCGTAGGCGTCGTCCTGGCCCTCGCCGAGAAACCCGGTGAGCACGTCGCGCGGCAGGCCCACGGGCTGGCCGTTCTCAAACGGCACGAACACCACCTTGTAGCCGCTCGGCGGCGTTCGGTTCCATGAGCCGTGCTGCCCAATCAGCGCGCCGTGCGCGAACTGCGGCATCAGCGCGCCGTCGTAGAACACCAGCCCCAGCGAGGCCGTGTGCGGACCTAGCGCGTAATCGGGCACGATGGCTTGTGCGACGAGCTCGGGCCGCGGCGGTTTCACGCGCGGGTCGAGATGCGCACCGAAATAGCTGTACGGCCAGCCGTAGAAGCCGCCGTCGCGCACGCTCGTCATGTAGTCGGGAACGAGGTCGCTGCCGAGCATGTCGCGCTCGTTGACCGCGGCCCACAACTGCCCGCTCTGCGGCTGCCAGTCCATGCCAACCGGGTTGCGCAGTCCCGACGCGAACACGCGCGTGCGACCGGTCGCGATGTCGATCTCGTGGATGGCGGCCCGCCCCGCCTCCGCCGCCATGCCGCTCTCGGCGATGTTGCTGTTCGAGCCGACGCCCGCGTACAGCCGGGTGCCGTCCGGGCTTGCGATGAGGCTTTTCGTCCAGTGGTGGTTGATCGGCCCGCCCGGCAGCGGCGCGAGGCGCTGCGGCGCCTCGGTGATGCGCGTGTCGCCGGTTTGGTACGGCACGTGGACGACGCCGTCGGCATTCGCGATGTAGAGCCGGTCGCCGACCAGCGCCATGCCGAAGGGGTGGAACAGGCCGGTAAGCAGCGGCGTGCGCAGCTCGGCCACGCCGTCGCCGTCGGCATCGCGCAGCAGGGTGATGCGGTTCGCGCTCGGCACGGCGGCGCCGGCCTTCTTCATCACCAGCTTCATCGCGAGCTTCTTGACCGACGGCGGCGTCTGCTTCGGCGGCGCGTTCGTCTCGGCCACGAGCACGTCGCCGTTCGGCAACACGTGCAGCCAGCGCGGGTGATCGAGGCCGGTCGCGAATGCGTTGACCTTCAATCCCGGCGCCGCGACCGGCATGCGGCGGTCCGGCCAGCCGACCGCGTTCGGCGGGTTGACGACGGGAATCAGCGCGTTTTCCGGTGGCGGCAGCACCGGGTCGAGGCCGCTGCCTTGCGCGACCGTCAGCTCGGCCCGCCCGGCGCACGCGCTGAGCAGAGCGGCGGCGAGAAAAGCGACGGGACGGAACCACGTCAAATGCGGCGCGAACATGGCGAATGCTTCCGGGGTTGCCAACCGGCAGCGTCGCCCCGCCCGCGTGAACGCATCGCGCAGCGTCAGTCGCCCCAGCGCCACTGCGCACCGATGAACCACTGCCGCCCAGGCGCGGGCTCGTAGTGGCGACCGTTGCTCTCGTTGACGATTACCGAGCCCGCGTAGCGCCGGTCGGCAAGGTTGTGCACGGCAACGAACACACGCCCATGGCCATGGGCGCCGCGCAGGCCGTAGCCGAGGCTCGCGTTGAACACGGTGTACGCCGGCGCACGCTCATCACTCGTCTGCGCGACCGGCACGTCACTCACGTGCTGCGCGTCGAAACGCCACTGCCAGCCGATGTCGCCGCCCAGATCGACGCCGGCCGCCGCGGTGGTGCGCGCCACGCCCGGGATGCGCCGCCCCGCGGGCACAAGCACGTCGGGCACTGTGCACGGCGGCCCCGCACAGGTCAGGAACCCATCGGCGAAGCGCGCATCGAGCCACGTGGCCGCAAGCCAGCCCTGAACGCGGTCGCGCGCATAGCGCAGCGACAACTCCGCGCCCTCGCGGCGCGCACGGCCCGCGTTCTGGAACGTGCTGCGCCCGCCCGCGCTCGTCGCGGCGGTGATCTCATCGCGCGTGTCGGCGCGGAACAGGACGAACTCGCCGCGCAGCGCGCCGCCGTCGTCGAGCTTGAGGCCGGTCTCGACGCTGCGCGTACGCGCAGGCTGCAGTGTGAAATTGAGCCCGCTGCCGCCGTCGGCGCGGTAGCCGATCTCGTTGAACGTCGGCGTCTCGAAGCCTTCGCCGTACGCGGCGAACGCATGCAGCCCGCTGCGCAGCCGCACGCTCGCGCCGAGCACGGGCGAGACCGCGTCGTGACTGACGCGGCCGCTGTCGTCGGGATTGCGGTCGGTGATGTAGCGATCCTGCGAGCGGAAGCGCACCTCGCTCGCGCGCACGCCGGCCAGCAGCGTCCACGCGTCATTCGGCCGCCATAGCGCCTGCGCGTACGGGTCGAGCGATTGCACGGTGTCGTCCTGGCGCAGCCGCAACGCGCCGCGCACGCCGAGCACGTCGCCGACAAAGTTTTCAAAGCCGGCGCGACGCTGTGTCTGCCGGTCGTGCGCCACGCCGAGCGTCCATTCCAGCGGCGCGCCCGCGAGCGTGCCCTGCCCCGTCCAGCGAAGGTCAACACCGCGGTACGGCGCCTCGAAAGAGATCACGCCGCCGCCGCTGAGCGGACTGCGCTGCGTCCCAACCGGAATCGACAGCACCTGCGAGATCTCGCGCTCGCCTGCATACGCGAGCAGGCGCAGTTCGCCTGCATCGAACGCGTGCGTGTAGACCGCGCCGAGTTGCCGCTGCTCGACGCTCTTGCGCGTGTTGAACAGCAACGCGCCGGCGCTGGCCTGGGTCGGATCGGCCTCGAACTGCTCGCGCGTGAGGCCCTGCGGGTCCTGCGCATCGGGGGCATCGAGCGCATTCGCGACGATCGTGAGCCGGCCCGCCTCGCCGATCGCCGCGTTGAGCTTGCCGTTGAACGAGGTGCGCTCGGCCGCCGCGTGGTCCCGGAAGCCGTCGGTTTCGAACCGATTGAGCCCGGCGCGGTAATCCACGCCCCCGGACGCGCCGCTCGCCGTGGCGCTGACCCGCCGCTGCCCGTCCGTGCCCACCACCGCCTCGGCCTCGATCGCGCCCGGCGCCTCGCCGTCGGCCGTGAACAGCTGCAGCACGCCGCCGGAGGCATTGCCGTAGAGCGCCGAGAAGGGTCCGCGCAGCACTTCGATGCGCTCGGCCTGGGCAAGCGGGAAATGCGACAGCTGGCCCTGGCCGTCGGGCATCGTCGCCGGCACGCCGTCCAGATACAGGCGCACGCCGCGGATGCCGAACGCCGAGCGCGTGCCGAAGCCGCGGATCGAGACCTGCTCGTCCTGCGCGTAGTTGTGGCGGTTGCGTGCAATCACGCCGGGCACCGGCGCGAGCACGTCCGAGAGCGCGACGCCGAGGCGGTCGCGGTCGATCAGCGCGCCGTCGACGACGCTGACCGCGGCCGGCACGGAGGCCGTGGCCTGCGGCGTGCGCGTCGCGATGACCTGCACGCGGTCCAGCGTGCGCGCAGCCGTCTGTCCGTCGGGGCTCGACTGGGCAAGCGCAGCCACAGGCAGGCCGAGCAGCACGGCGCAGGACAACAGCGACAGGCGCGGAGCACGCGCAACGGAAAGCGGCATGGCGAGACCGGGGGCGAAAACGGCGGACAGCCTAAACGGCGGGGCGTGCAGTCGCTGCATGGCGCGCGTTTCACCCGCGTTTGCACCGGCCCCGCCTAGGCTGCACGACACGCCTTGTGGAGCCCGACCCATGCGCAACGCAAACCGCGTGTTCACCACGGCCGACGACCTCGAGCGCCTGCGCGCGAAAGTCGCCGCGCTGCCGAACGGTGCACACGTCGAACTCGAACTCGAGGACGGCGAACACCTCGTCGGCATCGTCGCCGGCCGTCCGATGCTGCAGCAGTTCTTCGACTTTGAAGGCAACGAGGGCACGAACGGCACCGTCCGCCTCGAGCGTCCTGCGCTCGAGCAGCCGATGCAATCGCCGGCGCCGCTGGACGTGTGGCTCGATCGCATCCGCGTCGTGCGCCGGCTCGACCCGCTCGACACCCTCGGGCAGGGCCGCGTCAGCCCGCACTAATCGGCAGCTTCGGGCGGCACGAACGGCACGCGGCCGTAAATGCGGCCGGTGTCGTGCGGCCCGTGCAACGCACCCTGCGGAAACCGCGGCTCGGTTTCGTCCTGCTGCTGGTCGACAAGCCGCGCCGCAAACCGGTCGCCGATACGCGGCATCCAGCGCGACACGGTGGCATGCATCAGCGCCATCGTGCCGACGTGCACCTCGCGCCCGCCCTCGACGGCGGCCTTGAGGATCGCCTCGGCGACGCGGTGCGGGTCCATCGGCTCGCCGACGACCTTTGGCTCGCGGTCCATGTAATTGCGCGCGTGCTGCGGATACGGCGTGTTCACCGCCGCCGGCTGCACGAGCGTGATCGACACCGGTGCCCGTTCGATCTGCTCGACTTCAAGCCGCAGCGCGTCGGTGAATCCCTTCATCGCGTGCTTCGACGCGCAGTACGCGCCCTGCAGCGGCAGCACCGCGTCGCAGGTCTCGCTGCCGACGTTGATCAGCGCGCCGCCCGAACGACGCAGCAGCGGCAACGCTTCGAGTGAGCCATTGACCACGCCCCAGTAGTTGGTTTCAAACAGGCGGCGATGGTCGTGCTCGGCGGTTTCGTCGAGCCGGGCGTACACCGTCACGCCTGCATTGTTGACCCAAGTGTCGACGCGGCCGAAGCGCTCCACGGCCGCGTGTGCGACCTGCGCCACTTCGTACCGGTCGGCTACGTCGACCGACGCCGCGATCGCATCCCCACCGTCGAAGCGGATCTGCTCGACGATCGCGTCGAGCGTGCCCGCGCTGCGTGCCGCGAGCACCACCTTTGCCCCGCGCTCAGCGGCGAGCAGCGCCGTGCACAGACCGATGCCGCTCGTCGCGCCCGTGATCACGATCACCTGCTCATCAATCGGCCGGTGGCGGGCGTGCATGAGGGCTCCTGCAGAAACGAATGCTCACCCCACCACCGAGCGCATGATCGAGCGGTGAAGCCGGAGCGACACTGCGCGCAGCAAAGCTTGCGGCCTTGCGAAGAGTTTTCGCGGGAATTCGCGCCTGCGCTGCCGCTGCAGGCGCCTCAACCGTTGGCACGGCGATTGCGACAAACCACGACGCCGCGGTGCCCGACCGCCCGTCCTTTGGAGTCGTCATGAAAAAACTGTTGCTGACCCTTGCCGCCGCCGGCGTCGCCTCTGCCGTCGTCGCGTCGCGCCGCCGCCAACGCGCGTACGTCGCCCCGCTCGTGCCGGATGAATGGCGCACCGACCCCGACGCCTATTTCGACGGCGATGCGATCAACACGCGCAACGCCGGCTCGGACCTCGACGTGGATGACGATCTGGACGAGGTCGATTCGGCACGTCAGGCCCTCGGGCTGCTGCGCACCGTCGACGAGCAGGAGATCGAGGCGGCTGAAGAAGCGCTCGAGCGCACCGACCTCGAGACCCCGGTCGCCGAGTACGCCGAGATGCTGCTGTCGCACCACTCGGAAAACCTGGCGGCCGCGCAGGCGCTGCGGCTCGAGTCGTTCACCGCGCCTGAGGTCTCGGACTTCGCGGAGCGTCGCGCCGAGCGGCTGCACGCGCTTGCGGACATCGGGGACGACGACGAGTTTGCCGGTGCCTACCTGCAGGCGATGGTCGAAGGCCACGAACAGGCGCTCGCCATGCTCGACCGGCTGATTCCGGATGCGGTCGACGAGGACGCGCGCGATTTCCTCGCCAGCTCACGGCGCTCGATGTCGCAGCACCTGCAGCGCGGCCGCGAATTGCTCGAACAGCGCCGCAGCCTGCAGTAAGGGCGTGGACGTGGCCGCTCCGATCGCGGGGCGGCTGCACCGATGTCGCCTCGCGGGAGGACACCGGCCGCCTTGGGCGGCGGTCGCGGCTGGGCATGGAGGTGCTTCCGCCTCCTCTGCATGACGTCGCAACGGCCGCAGGCGTCCTCGCGAGAGCCGACGCGCCATGGCGACCACGCGCCGGCGAACGCGCCGCAACAAAAAAGCCCCGCCGAAGCGGGGCTTTTCCTGTCGGACGCCGCCCGAAGGCGGCGGCGCGGCATTAGACGGCCTGAACGGCCTCGGCCTGCAGGCCCTTCTGGCCCTGCGTCACCGTGAACGTGACCTTCTGGCCTTCCTGCAGGCTCTTGAAGCCCTGCGACTGGATGGCACGGAAGTGCACGAACACGTCTTCGCCGTTCTCACGGCTGATGAAGCCGAAGCCCTTGGCATCGTTGAACCACTTGACGGTACCGGTTTCACGGTTCGACATGACTAACTCCTTGGAACATTAAGTGTGATGTGCCGCTTTCACGGCGATGGCGCTGGTTGCAAGGAGGAAGCGAGGTGCAACGATGGAGTGGATCAGTGATCTACCGCATCGGGCCACGAATCACGGTGACCCTGGCGAACACAGCATGTGCACCGTAGACAACTCAACGGCGAAATGCAAACGCGACCTCGGTCGCGCTCTGCAGGCCATTCACCCAGCGGGCCGGCGCGGGCCGGCGCGGGCCGCGACAAGCGTGAAGGACCGCGCAGTTCGGGCCCACCAGCCAGGCGCGGCGCGGCCGTTAACGCGGCCATGACGACCCTCACCGAAGAGCAGGCCCGCGGCTACATGCACAAGCTGCTGGCGGCGATGAGCAAAGCCGGCGGCTCCGACCTGTTCATCGCGCACGATTTCCCGCCGAGCATGAAGGCGCATGGCGCGATGACGCCGCTGAGCCCGCAGAAGCTTGGCGGCGACGTCACGGCGCAGCTTGCGCATGCGCTCATGAACGAGTCCCAGCGCGCCGAGTTCGCGCGTGAGCTGGAATGCAATTTCGCGATCCACGTGCCCGGCGTGTCGCGCTTTCGCGTCAACGTGTTCGTGCAGCAGACGCACGTGGGCATGGTGCTGCGCACGATCGCCGCCGAGATCCCGAACTTCGAGCAGCTGCGCCTGCCGCCCGTGCTCAAGGACGTGGTGATGCAAAAACGCGGGCTCGTGCTGCTCGTCGGCGGCACCGGCTCGGGCAAGTCGACCTCGCTCGCGGCGATGGTAGACCACCGCAACGCGACCTCGCCGGGCCACATCATCACGATCGAAGACCCGGTCGAGTACGCGCACCAGTCGAAGATGTCGCTGGTGACCCATCGTGAGGTGGGGGTCGACACGCACAGCTGGCATCACGCGCTCAAGAACACGCTGCGCCAGGCGCCGGACGTGATCCTCGTCGGCGAGATCCGCGACGCCGAGACGATGGAACATGCGATTTCGTTCGCCGAAACCGGCCACCTGTGCCTGTCCACGCTGCACGCGAACAGCGCGTCGCAGACGATGGAACGCATCATCAACTTCTTTCCCGAAGAGCGCCGGACGCAGCTGCTCATGGACCTGTCGGCAAACCTGCGCGCGGTCGTCTCGCAGCGTTTGATCCGCACGGTCGACGGCAAGGGCCGCGTCGCGGCGATCGAGATCCTGCTCAATACGCCGACGATCGCCGAGAAGATCTTCAAGGGCGAGTTCCACGAGCTCAAGGGCGTGATGAACAAGTCGCGCGAACTCGGCATGCGCACGTTCGACTGGGCGCTGTTCGAGCTCTACAACGAAGGCCGCATCAGCTACGAGGAGGCGATCCGCAATGCCGATTCGGCGAACGAATTGCGCCTGAACATCAAGCTCAAGAGTCAGCGTGGCGAGCCGACCGCATCGCCCGCGTCGACGCTGACGCTCGACGTCGGGCCCACCGGCGAGGAACTCGAAGCAATGCGCCAGGAGGAGCTGCGCAAGCAGGCCGAACGTCGGCGCGAAATGGAGGAGCAGGAGCTGACGCGGCTGCGCGCCGAGAAGGCCGGAACGCAGAACGTACCCTGATTGGCGCGGTGCAGGCAGCCGGGTCAAGCGAGGCGGCCCTCCTGACGGCACGGCCCTGATCGGCCGCTGCAGCCCGATCGGGGCTACGGCCCCGCCACGCTCATCCGGCATGCTGCGCGGATGACCGTTTACGTCGATGACGCAGTGATGCCGTGGCGCGGCCAGCGCTGGGCGCACCTGATGGCCGACTCGCTCGACGAGCTCCACGCGTTCGCGGCGCGGCTCGGGCTGCCGCGCCATGCATTCCAGGACAAGCGCAGCGGCGCACATTACGACGTGTCCGCGGCGATGCGGCTGCAGGCGGTCGCGCTCGGCGCGCAGCCGATTTCCCGCCACCGCGACCGCGCGCTCGTGCGTGCGGTGATCGCGAATGCCCGCGCGCAGGCCACGCCGCGCTGAACGCATGCCGGGCGCGCAGCGGTTGCGTATCCTGTGCGGCCGTTTCGCCCTGCGTCTTGACTGCCATGACCGACACGCCGACCGCCCCGCCCGACCGCCTCTCCACCGATCCGCGCAGCCCGTTCCACGACGCGGCCATGATCGAACGCGGCGTCGGCATCCGCTTCAAAGGCCTCGAGCGGCACGACGTCGAGGAGTACTCCGTGAGCGAAGGCTGGATCCGTGTGCAGGCCGGTCGTGCGCGCGACCGCCGCGGCAACCCGATGACGATCAAGCTCACCGGCCCGGTCGAGGCGTATTTCTACGACCGCGCCGAAACCGACGCGGCCGACTGAGCCGCTGCGACCTGAACGCGGGCGGACATGGAGCCGGCGGTTACACGCACGCTTAATCCCGTGCGGCCCACGTTGATGGCATTCCCACCGGAGTGCCGTCATGACCGACCCCACGATCCCTCGCAACCCCAGCCCGAAGCAGGATCCGCTCCCGCCCGAGATGCAGGACGGCTACAAGCAGCGCGAGTACGGCCATAGCTCGGAAGACCGCAACACGCGCTCCGAAGAGAATGACTGGCCGAGCTTCAAGGGCGGCATCCAGCCGAACATGACGCCGGGTGCCCCGGGCGAGCTGAGCCACCACGAAGACTGATCCGGCCTTCGAATGCGACGACGCGGCCCGAGCGGCCGCGTCGTCGTTTGCGCAGGTTGGAACCGCGCGGCTTGGAATCGCGCTGCCTCAGAGCGGCCCGCGGCCGCTCGCCTGCATCGTTTCATCGCTGCGCACATCGTTCATCGGCGGCGTGCTGCGCGCCTGACGCCGTTGCATCTCGTCCTCGGTGCCGGCACTGAGGTCGTCTTCGTCGGTGCCGGCGATTGCCTGGATGCTGTCGAGGTTGCTGTCGGGCGAGATACCGGCCGAGCTGCCGCCAGGACGCGGGTCATTGCTCTGGCGGCCGACGCCGCTACGGGTGTCGCCGTTCGGACTGGATCGAGTGCTCATGGAAGGCTCCGGTTCGTGTGGACGCCCACCGTCCCACCGCGCGCATGAGCGGCGCGCCAAGCCGATGACACGCGCGCGTTAACCGGAAGCGCGCGTTCAGCCCGGCGGCCTCAAGCCTTGAGCTTGTAGCCCGTGCGGAAAATCCAGGCGACGCCGGCCAGACACACCGCCAGGAACACGCCGATCGCGAGCACGCTGAGCATCGGGTCCACGTCGGCCACGCCGTAGAACGCCCAGCGCACGCCGCTGACGAGGTACACGACCGGGTTGAACAGGGCGATCGTTTCCCACGGTGCGGGCAGCATGTCGATCGAGTAGAACGCGCCGCCGAGGAACGTGAGCGGCGTGACGACCATCAGCGGGATGACCTGCAGCTTCTGGAAGCTGTCGGCCCACACGCCGATGATGAAACCGAACAGGCTGAAGGTCACCGCGGTCAACAGCAGGAACGTCACGGCCCAGACCGGATGCTCGATCTCGTAGGGCACGAACGCGCGCGCCGTCGCGAGGATCAGCACGCCGAGGATCACCGACTTCGTCGCCGCCGCGCCAACGTAGCCGAGCACGATCTCGAACGTGGACACCGGCGCCGACAGCAGCTCATAGATCGTACCCGACCACTTGGGCAGGTAAATCCCGAAACTCGCGTTGCTCACGCTCTCGGTCAGCAGCGACAGCATGACCAGTCCCGGCACGATGAACGCGCCATAGCTCACTCCCTCGACGGCGCCCATGCGGCCGCCGATCGCCGCGCCGAACACGACGAAATACAGCGACGTCGTCAGCACGGGCGCAATGATGCTTTCGGCGAGCGTGCGGAACGTGCGCGCCATTTCGAAACGGTAGATCGCGGCCACGCCGTGCAAGTTCATCGGGGTCTCTCCGGGCGGGTCAGCGGTGGCCCTGCACGAGCTCGACGAAGATCTCCTCGAGCGAGCTTTCGCGAGAGTGCAGGTCCTTGAAATCGATGCCGTGTTCGGCGAGGCGGCGCAGCAAGCCTGCAATGCCGGTCCGCTCGGCCTGCGCATCGAAGGTGTACACAAGCGCCTGCCCGCCGTCGGCGAGCTCCAGCGGCCACTCGGCGAACGCATCGGGCACCGCGTCGAGCGGCTCCTGCAAGGTGAGCGTGAGCTGCTTCTTGCCGAGCTTGCGCATCAGCGCATCCTTCTGCTCGACCAGCAGCAACTCGCCGCGCGCGATCACGCCGATGCGATCGGCCATCTGCTCGGCCTCCTCGATGTAGTGCGTGGTCAGGATCACCGTGACTCCGCTCTCGCGCAGCCGGCGCACCATCGCCCACATGTCGCGACGCAGCTCGACGTCGACGCCCGCGGTGGGCTCGTCGAGAAACAGGATGCTCGGCTCATGCGCAAGCGCCTTTGCAATGAGCACGCGCCGCTTCATGCCCCCCGAGAGGGTCATGATCTTCGCGTCGCGCTTGTCCCACAGCGACAGCTCGCGCAGCACGCGCTCGAGGTGCGCATCGTCGCGCGGCTTGCCGTACAGGCCACGCGAGAAGCGCACCGTCGACCACACCGTCTCGAACGAGTCGGTCGACAGCTCCTGCGGCACGAGGCCGATCTTCGACCGCGCCGCGCGGTAATCGCGCACGATGTCGTGGCCGTCGGCGGTCACCGTGCCGCCGCTCGCATTCACGATGCCGCAGACAATGCCGATCAACGTGGTCTTGCCGGCGCCGTTCGGGCCGAGCAGCGCGAACAGCTCACCGCGCGCAATGTCGAGGTCGACATGCTTGAGCGCGACGTGGCCCGACGCATAGGTCTTGCTCAGGTTGCGGATCGAGAGGATCGGCGTCACGCAGGCATCCGCGGGCAGGCGAGCCGCCATGCTAGCGGCGGTCGGGTTTCGGACGCCATCACCTGAACGACTGCCTACGCTGCGTCCACGCGTCAAGGTCTAGCATGGCGTCGTGATATTGCAACGCGCGACTGATCTGGGCGGTTGGGGGGCCTTCGCAGCGACGGCATGGCCGCTGCTGATCGCACTCGTGCTGGCCTACGGAGTGCGGCTGCTGCTGCGAACGCTCTCGCGACGCGCCGTGCGACACGACCCCGACGGCATGCGCGCGCGGTTGGTCAAGGTCATCGCGCTGCCGGCGAGCGTCGCCCTTCCCCTTCTGTTTCTCAGCGTGGCCGTGGCCTCGTCCGCGCTGCCCGCGCCGTGGATCGCGCGCGCGCAGCACGGCCTCGCCCTGCTCGGCATGCTGTGCGTGGTCTGGCTGATCGTGCGTGCGGTCGGCGCGATCGAGCACGTCATCGTGCGGCGCCATCCGCTCGACGTCGTCGACAACCTGCAGGCACGGCGCATTCAGACTCAGGCGCGCGTGCTGAGCCGCATGGGTCAGGTCACCGTCGTGCTGATCGGCGTGTCGCTCGCGCTGATGACGTTCCCGGCGATCCGCGAAATCGGGACCACGCTGCTTGCCTCGGCCGGCATCGCCGGTGTGGTCGCAGGCCTGGCGGCGAAACCGGTGTTCGGCAACCTGATCGCCGGTCTGCAGATCGCGCTGACCCAGCCGATCCGGCTCGACGACGTCGTCATCGTCGAGAACGAATGGGGCCGCGTCGAGGAAATCACGAGCGCGTTCGTGGTGGTGCGCATCTGGGACGAGCGCCGCATGGTCGTGCCGCTGCAATGGTTCATCGAGCACCCCTTCCAGAACTGGACGCGCACGTCCTCGCAGCTGCTGGGCCACGCGATGCTCTGGCTCGACTACCGCACGCCGATGCCGGAGGTGCGCGCCGAGCTCGAGCGCATCTGCCAGTCGGACCCCCGCTGGGACGGCCGCGTGTGCGTGGCCCAGGTCACCGAAACCGACCGCACGACCATCGCGGTGCGCCTGCTCGTCAGCGCGCGCAACTCGGGCGACCTGTTCGACCTACGCTGCGCGGTGCGCGAGCGCATGATCGACTTCCTCAACGCACACCATCCCGAAGCGCTGCCCCGGATGCGCGCGAACGTCGTGCGCGGCGCGACACAACCGGCGCACACGCTCGATCGCTCCCGCGCGGCGGAGCGCCGCGAGCAGGCCAGCGCGTGCACACTGGCATCGCCGGGCGCAGAGGCGGATGCTGACACCGACGGGCCGGGCGCCTCGCCCGCAAGGACTCACTGAGCCATGGCTGCGCACGCGTTCGAGGTCAACTGCTCCGCCCTGCCCGACACAGCGCCGCCTGCACTGTCGTTCATCGTGCCCGCACACAACGAAGCGCGCCTATTGGGCTCGACGCTGAGCGCGCTGCATGCGGCGGCCGCCGCGGTAGGCCGGTCGTACGAGATCCTGGTGGTCGACGACGCGTCGACCGACCGGACCTCGGCAATCGCACTCGGCGCGGGCGCGCGCGTGGTGCCGGTCTCGCATCGTCATATCGCGGCGAGTCGCAACGCAGGAGCGCGCGCGGCGCGCGGCGACGTGCTCGTGTTCGTGGACGCCGACACCCTGGTCCCCTACCCCGCATTGCGGGCGGCACTGGCAGCGCTCGCGCGCGGCGCCGTCGGTGGTGGCGCGCGGCTGCAGCTGCGCGGTGCGCTGGCGGTGCACGAGCGGATTACGGTGGCCATCAGCACCTGGCTGCTGCGCAATGCGCGCATCGCGCCGGGCTGCTTCATCTTCTGCACGCGGGCGGCCTATGAGGCGGCCGGCGGTTTCGACGAGCGCTACTACGCGGGCGAGGACGTCCTGTTCAGCCGCGCGCTCACGCGAGTCGGGTCTTTCGTCATCGTCCCCACGCCGGTGCTGAGCTCGGCGCGGAAGCTGCGCACTCATGCGGCAACCGAGCACCTGCGCTTGATGCTGCGCTTCGCGTGGCGGCGCGGTGCATTGCTTCGCTCGAAGCAAGACCTGGAGTTCTGGTACGGCGAGCGGCGCGATGGGCCAGACGCGCCGACGCCGACGGCCACACCGCGCGAGCCCGAGCCCCGGACGCCGACAGGCCCGCCGCCTTGATCTCGGCCGCCGCTGAGGGCCGCGGTGGGTCGATGCCGCTGGCGCAGTGGTTCGGGCCCGCGGCTGCTCCGTTTATTTCCTGAATTCGCTGTCGCGCCGTCTCCCTCGGAGGCACGCTTCTCGGCCTTTGAAGCCGCCGCACGGCACCGTTCGATCGAAGCGCCAGCGCACGCGATCTGAATCGATGAACGCCGTTAATTGCGGCCCAACGTTTCCTCCTGCCGCGGCTAACGCGGGCGTCGGCAAGGTGTCTCGCAGGTCCCACAGAGGACCGCAGCGGGCTCCGCGACACGCGCCCGCTTTCATCCCCCGTAGCAGGAGAGACACGATGGCGAACCAGAACCGAGGCGGTAACCAGGGCGGGAACCAGGGCGGCAATGGCAACCAGGGTTCCAGCAACCGCGGCTTTGCATCGATGGATGAGAACAAGCAGCGCGAGATCGCGTCGAAGGGCGGCCGCGCCGCGCACGAAAGTGGAAACGCGCACGAGTTCACCTCGGAAGAAGCGCGCGAGGCGGGCCGCAAGGGCGGCCAGGCGAGCAACGGTGGTGGCAATCGCGGCGGCGGCGGCAACCGCTAAGTCACCGTTGGATCGAAATTGCACGGGCGCACTGCGCCCGTGCTTTTTTGTGCGCCTGTCAACTGCGTCCAGCGGGCTCGACGTTTATAAGTCGCGCCTGAAAGTGCGCGGCTGACGTCCATGGCCGCCATGCGGGATGCGGGTCGGTAATGGTCAGATTCGGCCCACGGCGACGCGAGCCCACCCCGCACTGTCGATCACCAGCCGCCGCCGTTGCGCCGCTACCTGGTCAGGCAAGCCGACACCGTCCCGCTTCGCGTCCGCGCTTTGCGCGTGCTCGGCACATCGCGATGGGCCGAACGCAGCCAGCACCCTTCAACGCCTGAGCGCGCAGGCCTGCCTGTGAACGCGGGCGGCGCGTGTTGTTTTGCCGCGCCTCGCGACACGTTGCGCGGCGACTTAGAACCCATACGTGATCGAACGACGCCTGCGGCGCGCAAGCGTCAGTCACAAACACGCAATGCCTAACGGCGCTCGTTGCGCCTGTCAGTGTCAGAGCGGTCGGCGCCATCCGGCGCGCCGCTTTCGCCAGCGAGCCGCCGGTCGTGTTCGTTGCGGGCGTCCCGCTCGGCGGCGCGGCGCGCATCGTCGCGCTCGATGTCCGTGCGTGCATCGCTGCGGACGTGCAGGTCGTCGGTTCCACGGACGCGCTTGCTGATCATGGTCAGGCCTCCTCCGGTGGTGCACCTGCGACGAGCCGCAGCGCGTCGGTGCCGTGCAAGCAGCTTCACTTGTCACGCGTTAGTGCCCTGCGATAACGCACACCAGTTCATGGGGCCTCCGATGCGTCATCCCGTTACGCCCGATAGACGGTACTTCGTCGTGCGCGGCCGCCTGTGGCGCTGCAGCAACCCTGCCCTGCCGGACGCCGAGCGCGACCGCCTCACGCGCGAACTCATGCAGGCGCGGTCCGCAGTCGGACGCGCGTTGCGCGCCGGCGACACCGCGGCCGAACGCGACGCGCGCGGCCAGGTGCACGCGGCGAAATGCGCGCTTGGCGAGCGCGGGGAGCCGTGGTGGACCGACGGCGCACCGGACTACAACCGACGCCTTGCACGCAACACGCCGTACGCCGACTGGTATGCAGCGATTTCAAGCGCCGAGATCGACGAGGCGAAGGGCGCTTCATCGATGCGGTGATCAACGCGGTCCCGCGCTTGAATCGTCGCGCGCAAACGCCGTCCGACTCAGTCGCACGCTCGCGCCTGCTCACGGCATGTTTCTGCAGCGCTGCGCATCCTCGCGACGTCCGCGGCGGCACCGGGCCGCCGCCTTGCCTCCAGGAGAACGCAGCATGGCGAGCAGCAAGAAGCCCGAACAAAACTCAAGCGGCGACAGCGCCGCGCAGAAGCAGCGCAAGATCCAGTCGAAGATCGCCGCGAAGGACGCGCAGAGCGACGGCGGCGATGACGAGGACACAGGCGCGGTGCAGGCCGGCACGCGCAAGCAGCCCGAGTCGCTGCCGGCGCAGCATCTCGACAAGCCCGGCAACGAGCACGAGCTCGAACTTCAGCCGCGCTTCGAGGCGCCCGACTACCGCGGCAGCGGCAAGCTCGAGGACATGGTCGCGATCGTGACCGGCGGCGACTCCGGCATCGGCCGCGCGGTGGCGGTGCTGTTCGCCCGCGAAGGCGCCGACGTGGCGGTGCTGTATCTCGACGAGCACAAGGACGCCGAAATCACGCAGGCCTACGTGGAGCGAGAAGGCCGCCGCTGCCTGACGATCGCCGGCGACGTGAAAGACACGAAGTTCTGCGAAAGCGCCGTGCAGCAGGTCGTCAAGAAGTTCGGCCGGCTCGACATCCTCGTCAACAACGCGGCATTCCAGGAACACGCGGAGTCGATCGAGGACATCACCGACGCGCACCTGATGGAGACTTTGGAGACGAACATCGGCGGCTACTTCCACATGGCGCGCGCCGCACTGCCGCACATGAAGGAAGGCGCTTGCATCATCAACTCGGGCTCGGAAACCGGCATCTTCGGCAACCCGCAGCTCCTCGATTACTCGGCAACGAAGGGCGCCATCCACGCGTTCACGAAGTCGCTTGCGACCAATCTGCTCGATCGCGGCATCCGCGTGAACTGCGTCGCCCCCGGCCCCGTCTGGACGCCGCTGAACCCGGCCGACAAGCCCGCCGACAAAGTGGCCGAGTTCGGCAAGAGCAGCGACATGAAGCGCCCGGCGCAGCCTGAAGAACTGTCGCCCGCCTACGTGTTCCTGGCCTCGCCGGTGACGGCGAGCTACGTCAACGGCGCGATCCTGCCCGTCATGGGCGGCCCACGGGGCTGAGCACGCCGCGACACCCATCAGCAACACCCCCGCGGCGGCCTGATCACGGCCGCCGCGGGGCGTGGGTGGTCGCGACCGGCGCGCCGATCCCGCGCACCGTGATGATCAAGATCCGCGGCTTAAAACGCCGCCTGCGATTGCCGGCGCGGAGGCAAGCACCGCCGGCGCCGTAGGCCCTCTGCTTTTACCAAGGCAATTCGCTGCCGTTCGCGTGCCAGAACGTGCCGCTTTGCTCCAGCGTCAGCGTGTCGAGCCGCTCGACGAGCTGCGCCGCCGCCTGCTCGGGCTGCACGTCGCCGGTGCCGCCGACCATCTCGGTCGCGACGTAACCCGGATGCAACAGGAACACCGCGATGCCGCGCGGCTTGAGGTCGACCGCGAGCGATTTGCCGATCGCGTTCACCGCCGCCTTCGACGCACGGTAACCGTACCGGCCGCCCGAACCGTTGTCGGCCACCGAACCCATGCGGCTCGTCACGATGCCGATCTTCGCCCCGACCGCGAGCTGGTCGAGCAGGGCCTGCGCCACGCGCAGCGGACCAAGCGCATTGACCTCGAACTGTTGCCGCATGGCCTCGAAGCCGGTCTCGTCGATCTCTCCGAGCGCTTCACGCGAGAGCACACCAGCGTTAAGCACGAGCGTATCGATGCGCGTGGTGCCGAGCCGTTCGGGCAGCGTTGCAATCGCCTTTGCGTCGGTCACGTCAATGCCGGCCTCGACCTGCGCACCGGTGGCTTCCAGCGCTTCACTTGAGTGGCGGCAGACGCCGATGACGCGATCGCCGCGGGCCGTGAAGTGCTGCGCAAGCGCGAGGCCGATACCGCGGTTCGCGCCGGTGATGAGGACGGTGGACATGCCGATTCTCCAAAGGATGTCGACCTGTCATGGCGTCGATGACCGCGTGCTTCAAGCCGCGTGCATCGCGCAGGTGTTGGCCTACGGTCGCGCTGGTCTGCACATGACGGATGCCGATCGTTAACCGTGCTTGCGGATAGTGAAAAACGGTCGCCCCGTGCGACCCACCGCAAGGCGGCGCGTATCGCCGCCATCCGATGCAAACAAGGAGCCAGTCACGTGTTTTCACACAACCAGCGATTGCAGTACTCCGTGCATGTGCACGAACCCAATCCCGCGCTAGCGAACCTGATGCTCGAGCAGTTCGGCGGCCCACAGGGCGAGCTCGCCGCAGCCATGCGTTACTTCACCCAGGCGCTGGCCGAAGACGATCCGGGCCGTCGCGACATGCTGTTCGACATCGCAACCGAGGAGCTGAGCCACCTGGAAGTCATCGGCACGATGGTCGCGATGCTGAACAAGGGTGCGAAGGGCGAGCTTGCCGAAGCCGTCGACTCCGAGGCCGAGATGTTCCGCAAGCTGCAGGGCGCGGGCAACTCCTCGCACGTCACGCAGGTGCTCTACGGCGGCGGTCCTGCGCTGATCAACTCCGGCGGCCAGTTGTGGACCGGCGGTTACATCGACAGCATCGGCGAGCCGACTGCGGATCTGCGCTCGAACATCGCCGCTGAAGCGCGAGCGAAGATCGTCTACGAGCGCCTGATCAACGTGACCGACGATGTCGGCGTCAAGGATGCGTTGCGCTTTTTGATGACGCGTGAGATCGCGCACCAGCAGTCGTTCGAGAAGGCGCTCTATTCGATCGACTCGAACTTCCCGCCGGGCAAGCTGGCCGGAATGCCGGAGTTCGCCGACGCGTATGTCAACACCTCGCAGGGTGAGGCCGACATGCGCGGGCCGTGGAACAACGACGAGGACTTCCGCTACGTCTCCAGCCGCGAAGAGCACTTGGCGATGGACGGCGGCGACGGGCTGGGCTCGGTGAAGCTGAAGTCCGAGCAGAAGAAGGCGGTCGAGCAGATGGCTACGCGCCTGAAGTCGAACCGCGACGTCAACCCGGTGACCGGGGCGATGCTGGGGCGCGGCGAGAACCTGCAACCGCGTCACTGAGGCAGTCAAGCGACATGGGGTCGCACCCACATGCCGAGAGAGGCGGCATGCGGGTGCACGGCCTCACCCCAGCGCCGTGTCCAACAGCGTCATGAGGACGAAGCCGACCATCAGGCCCGAGGTCGCCCAGTGCTCGTGCCCCTGACGGTGCGACTCGGGGATGATCTCGTGACTGACGACGTAGAGCATCGCGCCTGCCGCGATGCCGAGCCCGACGGGCAGCAGCAACGGCAGTGCCGTGACGACCGCGGCGCCGATCAGCGCGCCGATCGGCTCGACGACGCCTGACATCGCCGCGACGAGGACCGCCGTGCCGCGCGTGTAACCGGCCGTGATCAGCGCCACAGCGACCACGAGCCCTTCTGGAATGTCCTGCACCGCGATGCCCGTTGCGAGCGCCGCGCCCTGCCCGAAGTTGTTTGCAAAGGCGACGCCGATCGCGAGGCCCTCGGGCACGTTGTGCAGCGCAATCGCGAACACGAACAGCCAGGTGCGCTTGAGGTTCTGACCGGAGCGGCCTTCGGCGCCCTTGATGAAATGCTCGTGCGGGATCGACCGCTCCATCCACAGCAGCAGCGCCGCACCGGCGAGCAGCGCCACGCCCACGAGCCCGCCGGCCGGGAACGGCGCCCAGCCCTGGGCCTCGGCGGCCTCGATGCCGGGCAACACCAAGGAAAACGCGCTCGCCGCCAGCATGACGCCGGCGCCGAAGCCGAGCAGTGCATCGTTCGTGCGTGCGCCTAGCTTCGCGATGAACAGCGCCGGCAGCGCACCGAGCGTCGTCATCAGTGCTGCCAGGGTGCCGCCCAGCAGCGCGGCCTGGGTGGGCGGCAGGCCGGCCGCCGCGCTCAGCATCGGGCTGTCCCGACGTGGCGGGTGAAGCGCAGGCAGGCGGCGATCAGGACGGGTGACGATGACGAAGCGGGCACGGCGGTCTCCATGAGGCGGGTCGACCGTGGCAGTGCGTGCGTCGGCCGCGCGTCAACGCGACAGGCGGCCGCCTTCGATACCGCCCGCGAGAGTACAGTCGGCGGTGGCCATGACCCGGGGGCGTGCCATGAACCTGTTCCAACGCTGCGGATTTGCGCTCGTCTACACCGTGCCTGCGCTGCTGCCGCTGTCGGCCGCGCTCGGGAGCTGGACGGGCTACGTCGACCTGTTCGCGTGGCTGCCGCTCGCGGTGCTGTTCGGGCTGGTGCCGATTGCCGATTACGCGCTCGGCCGCGATTCGACGAACCCCACGCCCGCACAGGCGGAGCAGCTCGAAGCCGATGCCTGGTTCCGGGGCCTTACGTTGCTCGCGTTGCCGGTGCACCTGCTGGTGCTGGCGTGGTCGGCCCATCACTTCGCCCATGCGCCGTTCGATTCCGCCGGCCAGCTGGGCTGGCTGATCGCACAGGGCGTGGTCGGCGGCGTGCTCGCGATCAACACCGCGCACGAGCTGATCCACAAGGACTCGCGGCTCGAACGCGCGGCCGGTGGCGCCCTGCTGGCGAGCGTTGGTTACCACGGCTTCAAGGTCGAGCACCTGCGCGGGCACCACGTGCACGTCGCCACGCCGGCCGACGCATCGAGCGCGCGCATGGGCCAGTCGGTCTGGGCATTCGTGCCGCGCGCACTGTGGCGCAACACGCAGCGCGCGTGGCAGCTCGAGGCGCAGCGCGTCGCGCGGCTCGGCCTGCCGGCTTGGCATCCCCGCAACGAGCTCGTCGGCTGGACCGCGCTGTGGCTTGGGCTCGCGGCCGCGTTCACCGTCTGGCTCGGTGCGCCAGGGTTCGTGTTCTTTATCGCGCAGGGGTTCTTCGCCGCGGTGTCGCTCGAGATCATCAATTACATCGAGCATTACGGGCTGGAGCGCGCGCAGCTGCCCGACGGCCGCTACGAACGCACGACGCATCTGCACTCGTGGAACTCCGATTACCGGCTCTCGAACTGGCTGTTGTTCCATCTGCAGCGCCACTCGGATCACCACGCCTCGCCGCGCCGGCGCTACCCGGCGCTGCGCCACCACGCCGACAGCCCGCAGCTGCCGGGCGGCTACGGGGCGATGTTCGTGCTCGCGCTGGTGCCGCCGCTGTGGTTCCGCGCGGTGCATCCGGTGCTCGCGCGCTGGCGCGCCGGGCACTGAGCAGCGGGACCGGATCGCACGGACCACGGGGCACCGTCGCGGTGAGTGATCGGCGCGACGCATCGCCGTCGCACCGGCGCCACGCACCTGCATCCAAACGCCCGGTCGCCCCGTAACTGGATCAGACCGCCGCACTCGCGGCGTCCTTCCCAGACCGGAGCTTCCCGATGAAACGTGCCCTGCTTGTGCTCACCATCGCTTCGACGTTTGCCCTCGGCGCGTGCAGCGAACCCGCCGAAACCGCCGCCGTGCCCGCCCCGGCCGCTGACACCGCGCCTGCCGCGCCGATGCCGATGGAACCCGCGACGACGGCCGACTCCGCGCCGCAGAACCCGATGGTCGGTGGCGCGCCGATGTACGCGGACAAGGACATCGTCGACAACGCCGTCAACTCGGCCGACCACACCACGCTCGTTGCCGCGGTCAAGGCCGCCGAGCTCGTCGACACGCTCAAGGGCCCGGGCCCGTTCACGGTGTTCGCGCCGACGAACGCCGCGTTCGAGAAGCTGCCGGCCGGGACGGTCGACAAGCTGGTCACGCCGGAAATGAAGCCTGACCTCACCAAGGTGCTGACGTACCACGTGGTGCCGGGCAAGGTCGATGCGGCCACGCTGACCTCGCAGATCCAGGCCGGCAATGGCAGCGCGACGCTGACCACCGTGCAGGGCGGCACGCTCACCGCGAACGTGGTCGACGGCAACGTGATCGTGACCGATGCGAAGGGCAACAAAGCCACGGTGACCACGGCCGACGTCATGCAGAGCAACGGCGTGATCCACGTGATCGACACCGTGCTGATGCCCGGCGCCTGACCGACCCGAACCGCCGGATCCGGTCAGACGGATTCGATCCAGATACAACCTGATGCTTGGGGCGATTGGGACGGCTTCGGCCGTCCCTTTTTTATGGGCGCGCCGGCTGCACGGCTCGGCCGTACGCGTGACGCGTGCCGCCGAGGTGCTGTCAGCCCGCCGTGGGGCCCCGGCCTGCCACCACCGCCCAGCGGCGACCGCCGGCGCGCTTCGCCTCGCGCAGCGCCTCGTGCGCGCGGTGCATCAGCGAGTCGACATCGTCGTGCGGGTACTCGTGCAGCGCGACGCCGAGGCTCACTTCCAGCGGCAGCGCGGTCTGCCGCACGGCGGCCGGCGCATCGAACGCGGCGAGCAGCTTCTGCGCGACCGTCGGCGCGTCCTCGCGCGCATCGCGCAGCCGCTCGAGCACGAGCGCGAACTCGTCGCCCCCGAGGCGCGCGACCGTGTCCTGTTCGCGCACCGCGTCGACGAGCCGCTCGGCGAACACCTGCAGCAACGCATCGCCCGTCGCGTGGCCGTAGAGCTCGTTGATCGCGCGGAAACCGTCGAGGTCGAGCAGGACAATGCCGACGTGCTGCGGACGGTCGCGGTGCCGGTCGAGCAGCGCGCGCAGCCGCTTCCGGAAATGCTCGCGATCGGGCAGGCCGGTCAACGTGTCGCGGCCGATGCGCTCGCGCAGCGCGTCGAGCTGCGCATGGCGCTCGCTGATGTCGGTCACGAACGCATCGAACGCCGGGCGCCCGTCGAGCGTGGTCGCGTTGACCGACAACTCGAGCGGCACCGCGGTGCCGTCGCGGCGCTGGCCGATGATTTCGATGCGGCGGCCGACGATTTCACTCTGGCCGGACTCCAGAATCCGGCGCAGCTCGGCGAAGTGCACATCATGCAGCTCAGGTGCGGCCACGAGCTCGTGCATCGGCCGCAGCAGCGCCTCGCTGCGCGACCAGCCAAACAGGGCATCGGCGGCGCGGTTCCACTCGAGCACGCGGCCGTCCTCGTCCAGGCTCACGAATGCATCGTGTGAATGCTCGAGGATGCGGTGCAGCCGATCGGCCGCGGTCTTCAGCGCCTCGGCGTGCACCGTCAGCGCGCTCACGTCCTCGATCGTGCGCACTACGCCCACCACGTCGCCGCTTTCGTCGTACAGCGCGGCGCCGCTCACGCGCACGTGCACGTGGGTGCCGTCCTTGCGCGGCCGGCGCAGGATCGCCTGCGGGTGCAGGTCGCCGCGCACGATGCGCGCGGTGAGATCGGCAAAACGCGCGGCATTCTCCTCGCCCACCGGCACCGGTTCCCCGATCACTTCGTCCTGCGACCAGCCGAGCAGCGCCTCGGCGGCCGGGTTCCACAGCTGCACGCGGCCGTCGAGGTCGTGCACGATCGTGGCCGTCGGCGTCGCGGTCAGCAGCGTCATCGCCTGTTGCTGCAGGCTCGCGCGCTCGGTTTCCATTCGCGCACTGTGCGCGAGCACGTGCTGACGGCCGAGCGCGAGGCCGGCCAGCCCCGCGACCAGGCGCATCGCGTCGAGCGACACGGCATCGAGCGCAGGCGCGCCGGGCGCGGCTTGCACGTCTCCGTTCCCCGACGCTGCAGCAGATCGCGCGACGGCTTCGAGCACACCGAGCGTTTCGCCCAGGTGGCACACCGGCATCGCCAGACGCGCGCCACTGCCGTCGCGGTCCTGGCGCAACGCGCGGTCGCTCGCGGCGCGGCCGCGTACGCCGGCCGCCCGCGGCGCGCGCTGGCCCGGTTGGGTGTCGATGTCGCCCGCCACGGCCACGGTTTCGATCTCGTCGCCGTCGATCACGCCAAGCGATGCGCCGTTGGCACCGGTGAGCGCGATGACGGAGTCGAGCAGCCGCGCGAATGCAGCGTCGCCGACCAGCGTGGTCGCGAACAGAGACTGAAGCCGATCGACGAGCGCACGCAGCCGGTCGCGCTCGACACGCGACGCCGCGTCCGCACGCGCATCAACGGGCGCGGAATCTGGCGATGGGGCGCGATGCTCGACCATGGTGACCGGCGAGGAATGCAGCGCATGAGCATCGACGATCGCGGGTGCGAGCAGCGTGATTCACGAGTGAAACAACGCCAGCTGCGTCTATCGGTTCAGGCACGTCACGGGGGGCCCGCCGTCGAAACCCCGGGCACGCGGCTGCGGCTCCAATGCATGGCCTGTAGCGGTACGACATGCCCCAACTCGTGCGCGTCGTTGATGCTTCCGCGCGCCTGCGTCGATCACTGGCCTCGCACGCGTCAAGCCTCAGGCTGCGCGCACCGCCCACCGGAGTGCTCCATGCGCCTGCTTGTCGTGCTGATGTCGATTGCGATGCCGCTGGTCGCGTGGCTCTCGCAGCGCGGCGCGTTCGGGCCGACGCAGGACGTGGTGTCGGATGCGTTCCCCACGCTGCTCGTCGCCGCCGGCTATGCGTTCTCGATCTGGGGCCTGATCTTCGCGCTCGATGTGGCCTATGCGATCTGGCAGGCGACAGGCGAGCGTCGCCGCGACCCGACGCTCGCGCGCGTGGCGCCGCTCGCAGCCGCGGGGTTCGCGCTGACCGCCGTGTGGATGCCGCTGTTCTCGATGGGCCTGTTCGGCCTGTGCGTGCTCGTGATCTTTGCCGCGCTGGCCTGCACGGCGCGCGCGGCAGTCGTGCTCTCGCGCGATGCGGCACCGGTCGCGCGCCAGCGCCTGTGGGCCTGGTTGCCGTTGTCGCTGCACGCGGGCTGGCTCTCGCTCGCGGCGTTTCTCAACGTCGCGCAGACGATCGTCGCGTACCGCATGCTGCCGGTCGACGACATGCTGGGCTGGAGCGCCGTGCTGTTCGTGCTCGCGGCGGTCGTGCTGCTCGTGCTCAATGCGCGCATGCGCGGCAACGTCGCGTACGTCGCGGCCGCGGTGTGGGGGTTGGCGGCGGTCGTGGTGCGACAGTCGCAGGGCACGCTCGACGGCTCGCAGGTCGCGGCCGGCATCGCGCTGGTGATTGCGGTCGTGCTCATCGGGCAAACGCTGTGGCTGCGCTTCGCTCGACCGCGCGTGGTCGAGGCGGCCCACACCCCCTGAGGCAGGCTCTGTCCCACACGTCCCGAGCGAGCAACGCGCGTGAAAGCCGCGGCGCACGCGGCCGGGCGCTACTGCACGAGCGGCTCGATCAGCTCCGGACCGTGGTTGCGGACATTGCCGACCGCACGGTCGACCTTGTGGAACACGAGCGGCGCGGACGGCACCGACTGCGCGATCTCCATCGCCTCGTCAGCCGTGCCGTGCAGCCAGTCGGCGAATACGGTCGGCGGCAGGATCAGCGGCATGCGGTCGTGCACCGTCTCGACGGTCTGGTCGGCCGCGCGCGTGATCACGCTGTAGGTGAGCAGCTCGTTGTCCGCGTCGTCGCTGCGGCGCTCCCATAGGCCGGCGTAGAACATCACCGGCGCGCCGTCGAGGTGGATGAAGTGCGGCTGCTTGGTCTTCGCGTCCAGCTGCATCCACTCGTAATAGCCGGTGCTCGGAATCAATGCACGGCGCTGCTTCCACGCGCTGCGGAACGCGGGCTTCTCGGCGACCGACTCGAGCCGCGCGTTGATCGTCGAGTACGCGAGCTTGGTGTCCTTCGCCCACGGCGGCAGCAGGCCCCAGCGCATCTCGTGCGCCTCGCCGCCGTCCTCGTGCGCGACGATCGCCCAGCCGCGCTGGGTGGGCGCGCGGTTCCACGTCGGTTCCGGTTCGGCTTCAGGGGTTAGCACGGGCAGCGGCTGCGAGAACGCCCGCACCTGCGCCCACGTGGCAAAGAGGGTGTCTCGTCCGCACATGCGCCGACTATAGGCAGCCACGGCGACGGCGATGTCGACGCCACGCCGCGCCTACGGCCGCGCCTGATCACCGTCGGGCGACGTCGCGATGGCGATGCTGCGGGTCCTCGGGTAATACGGGAGCGGGCAATGACGACCGCACGGACATCGAACTGGGCCGCGTGGGCTGCGCCGCTGCTCGCCAGCGCGGCAGTGGTGGGCGGCGTGGCCTTATGGCGCGCACGGCAGCGCTCGCAACGCCGGCTGGACGGTGTGACCTGCGTGATCACGGGCGCGTCGAGCGGACTCGGGCGCGGTGTCGCGCTGAGGTTAGGCGCGATGGGCGCGAACGTCGTCGTCGCGGCGCGGCGCACGCCGCTGCTCGAGCAACTCGTCGACGAGATCCATGCGTGCGGCGGCATCGCGCTCGCAGTGACGACCGACGTGAGCCGCGCCGACGACGTGCAGCGGCTGCGCGACGCCACGGTCGAGCGCTTCGGCCGCATCGACATCTGGGTCAACAACGCCGGGCTCGGCGCGATCGGCCCGTTCTGGGACATTCCGCTGGAGGACCACGCGCGGCTGGTCGACATCAACCTCGGCGGCGTGATCCACGGCAGCCACATCGCGCTGCATCAGTTCCGCGCCCAGGGCCGCGGCACGCTGGTGAACGTGGGCTCAATCGAAAGCGAAGTGCCCCTGGCCTACCACGCAAGCTACGCAGCCACGAAGGCCGCGGTGCTGAGCCTGGGCCGCTCGCTGGTGCAGGAGCTGCGACTTGCGCAGCTGCGCGACGTCCACGTGGCCACCGTGATGCCGTGGGCGACCGACACGCCGTTCGACCGCCATGCCGCTAACCACAGCGGCCACTCCGTGCAGCTGCCGCTTCCCGACGGCGCCGCAAAGGCGGTCGACCGCATCGTGCACGCCTGCCTGCACCCGCAGCGCCGGCATCTCGTGGGCTGGAAGGCGAAGGCCGCCTATGCCGGGCACCGGCTGCTGCCAGGCCTTGGTGATCGCACGGCCGCGCGGATCGAGCATGCGCTGCAGATCGAACGTGCGCCCGCGGCAGCGCCTACGTCAGGCGCGTTGCATGCGCCCGTCGTCGACGGCCGCGCCGTGGAAGGCCACGTGCGCGAGCGCATGCGGCTCGAAGCAAATGCGCGCGATCACGACCGCGCCTGGGACGACGCGGGCGCCTGGGGCGTGTGAGTGGGGCAACTGGCGGCGATTGCCGGCGCAGCGCCGACGCAGTCAATGCGCGCGCGATGACGCGCACCGGCACTGAGCGCACGGCGCGGAGTGCAGAAACGACAACGCCGCGGTTGCGCCGCGGCGTCGGTTGAACGGGGGACATGCGACGCCCCGCCCCGGGTCCGCGACTGATCAGCGCGCGACGTCGAGCGACGCACGCTTGGCGGCGCGACGCGCTTCCCGCGGCTGCGCGAAGTCGTTGTTGAACATCGCCGGCTCCCACGAGCCGTAGGTCGGGTTCGGAAGCATCCACCAGCGCTCGCCGAACCAATCGCGGTGTTCCTCGTACAGCGCCGTGCGGCCCTCGGGCGTGTTTGCGAGGATCTGCGCGAAGTCGCCGAGCTGGTCGCCGAACTGCATCAGCACCCGGTACTGCTGCCCTGCGAGCTGGCGCCGGCAGGCCTTCTCGCTGCCGACCTGCTCGCAGCCTTCGACAAACGTGCCCAGGCCCAGGAACACGCTCTCGTCCTTGACCGGCAGGCCGGCGGCGCGGAGGTTCTCGAGCGTGGCGTCCTGCAGGTGCTCGGAGCGGTTCGACAGGTACAGCACGGTGATGCCCTTTGCGGCTGCGGCCTTGGTGAAGTCGACCACGCCCGGCAGCGGCTTGGCCTTCTTTTCCGAAACCCATCGGTCCCAGCTGGTTTCGTCGTACTCGCTGCCGTCGGCGATCAGGCGCGCCTGGTAGGGCGAGTTGTCGAGCACGGTCTCGTCGACGTCGAGGATTACGGCCGGCGGCTTGCCGGTCGCGGCGTCGGCGCGCTCGCCGGGCACGAGCGCGTCCCAGTTCGGCTCGGCCAGCGCACGGTCGAGCAGCTGCGCGGCGGCGTGGTAGGTCTGCGCGCTGAGGGCCTTGTACTCGACCGAGTTCTGCATCCACGCCACCGCGTTGAGGTTGTCGTCGGCCATCGAGGGGGCCACGCCCGTCGCCGGGGTGGCCGCTGCGGCCGGCGTCGGGGCATCGACGGCGACATCGCCGCTCCGGGCAGCCGGCTTGCAACCGGCGATGAGGACAAGGCCGCACACCGCGGCGGACAGCATCGAAGCGCGCATCGGAATCTCCACAACGGCCGGCCAGTCTCGACCGGAGATGTTGCGCCCGTGCGTCAGCGCCCGGCAAGCGGCCGGCGCGTGCGTGCAACGCGGCGTCGCGCGGGTGCGGTTCCGTCCGGCGCTCCGACACGCTCCAATGGGCGCCCGCTTCGCCCGTGACTCCCATGCCGACCGCGCTGCTGTGGTTCCGCAACGACCTGCGCCTCGATGACCATCCGGCGCTGCGACTCGCGCTCGAGCGCGGCTTCGACGTGCTCTGCGTGTACGTGCATGCGCCCCACGAGGAGGGCGCATGGGCGCCGGGCGCGGCATCGAATGCGTGGCGCGCACGATCGCTGGACGCGCTCGACGCCGCGTTGCAGGCCCGGGGCGCGCGCCTGCACTGCGTGCACGGCGACAGCGTCGACGCACTGCAGCGCATCGCACACGAGGCCGACGCACGCGCGGTGTTCTGGACGCGCCGCTACGAACCGGCGATCGAAGCTCGCGATGCGCATGTCAAACGCCAGCTGCGCGACGCGGGCCTGCTCGCGCAGAGCGTCAATGGCGCGCTTCTGCACGAGCCGTGGGACGTCGCGACGAAATCCGGCGATCCGTACCGCGTGTTCGGCGCGTACTGGAAAACCGCGCAGGCGCAGCGACGGCCGTGGCGCGCGTGGTCGGCGCCCGCGCGGATTCCCGCCGCAGCGCCGGGTGCGCAGGCGTGCCGCGATCTCGGCATCGGTGCGCCCGCCTCGCTCGGGCTGGCGCCGCGCGTGCGCTGGGACGCCGGGTTCTGGGACACGTCCGAACCGGGCGAGGCCGGTGCACTGCGCGCGCTGCGGCGCTTCATCGACACCGCGCTCGCCGGCTATGCCGAAGGCCGCGATGCGCCTGCATGCAACGGCACGTCGGGGCTGTCCGCGCACCTGCATTTCGGTGAGATCGCGGTCGGCCGCGTGGTGTCCGAAGTCGAGGCAAGCGCAGCGCCGCGCGAGCAGGTCGATGCATTCGTGCGCCAGCTCGGCTGGCGCGAGTTCGCGCATCACCTGCTGCACCACTACCCGCACACGGCCGAACACAACCTCGATGGGCGATTCGATGCGTTCGAGTGGCGCACCTCGGACGAGGCCGAACTCGACGCCTGGCGCCGCGGCCGCACCGGCATCCCGATCATCGACGCGGGCATGCGCGAGCTCTGGCACAGCGGACGCATGCACAACCGCGTGCGGATGCTCGTTGCGAGCCTGCTGACCAAGCACATGCGCGTGCATTGGTCAGTCGGCGCGCGCTGGTTCTGGGACACGCTCGTCGATGCCGATCTCGCGAACAACGCGCTCGGTTGGCAATGGGTCGCCGGCACGGGCGCGGATGCCGCGCCGTACTTCCGCGTCTTCAACCCGGTCCTGCAGGCGCGCCGCTTCGACCCCGATGGTGCCTACGTGCGGCGCTGGTTGCCCGAGCTCGCGCCGCTGCCCGACAAGGCGGTGTTCGAACCGTGGACCGCGCCCGACCTCGTGCGTCGCATCGCGCCGGATTACCCGCGGCGCCCGATCGTCGACCTCGCGCGCGGCCGCGACGAGGCGCTCGCGGCGTACCAAGCGTTGCACCGCACCTGAGCCGCACGCCGCCGCGTCGAGCCGGCCTCAGTGCGATCGGTCTCCGCGCACCTGCGCATGGCTGATCAACGCGAAGATCAGGCTGCCGCCGACGACGTTGCCGGCCAGCGTGGGCAGCGCGAAACGCATCGCAAATTCCGTAAACGACGCGCCGCCGCTGAACACGACGTACAGCACTTCGGCCGAGCCCGAGACGATGTGCGCGAAGCCGCCGAGCCCGATCAACGACGTGATCACCACGATCATCGTCACGCGCGCGGTCTCCGCGCCCGGTATCAGCCACACCAGCGTGGCGATGAGCCAGCCGGCGATCATCGCGCGACTGAAGACCTGCCACGACGTGAGGTCGATCAGGTGCCGGCCGATCGACAGCAGCGCTTCGTGGGTGGCCGTTTCCAGCCCGTCCAGATGACGCAGGCCCCAGGCAAACAGCGCGGCGCCGACGAGGTTGCCGAGGAGCACGAGCCCCCACAGCCGCAGCAGCCGGCCGAGCGTTTTCAAACGCGGATGCGTCATCAGCGGCAGCACGGCGGTGAGCGTGTTCTCGGTGAACAGCTGCTGGCGCGCGAGGATCACGATCAGAAAGCCGACGGAGTAGCCGATGCCGGCGAGCAGCCAGCCCGCGGGCGTGTGGCCGAAGTGCGCGAACATCAACGCGCGCGCGAGCATCGAAAAGCCCATCGTCAGGCCCGCCGCGAGCGCCGACCACAGCAGCGCGGACGCCGGGCGCGCGAGCTCGGACTCGCCCTCGAGGCGCACGGTCTCGTGCAGCACCTGCACCGACGTCGGGCGCTTCTCGTCGACCTCCGATGCCTCCTGCGCGGTGAGTGACACGCCGTCCTCGTCCGTCCCGGGCCGATCGTCGTCGATGCCATTGCGTTGCGTCGCCATCGTCCGTCCTGATGAAACCGGCGGCCAGCGTAGACAGCGCACGGTGAGAGATGGGCGAGGGCTGCGTGCGCATCGCATCGTCAGCGCGCTCCGGTCGAGGCTTGCAGTCGAGAAGGAGCGAGCCGCGCGATCGGACCGAGTCGCTATCGCCCGCCGCGCCGCCACTTCACGACGTCGCCGCGATTCGCGCGCTAGCGTCGCGGGCCTGCCCCGCCCGGTGCTCGCGATGTCGATCCGTCTTCGTCTTCCAGTTCGCTGCCTGGCCGGCGCCGCACTTCCGGCGTTTGCGCTCGCTGCATTCGCAGCTCCGGACACACCCGCCGCGCCCGCGGACGGCGTGCCGCGCTACGGCGCACGGCTCGAGCGCTTCGACTACCCGCACCCCGTGCAGCTGCACGCGTTCGAGTCGCAGGGCCAGCGGCTCGAGATGGCCTACCTCGACGTCGCGCCGGCCGGTCCCGCGAACGGCCGCACTGCGGTGCTGTTGCACGGCAAGAACTTCTGCGCGGCGACGTGGGAAGACACGATCGCGGCGCTGGCGGATGCAGGTTGGCGCGTGATCGCGCCGGACCAGGTGGGCTTTTGCAAGTCGAGCAAGCCCGAGGGCTACCAGTTCAGCCTCGACCAGCTTGCGTGGAACACGCACGCATTGCTCGATGCGCTCGACGTCGAGCGCGCCACGCTGATCGGCCATTCGATGGGCAGCATGCTCGCGGCGCGCTTCGCGCTCAACCACGCCGATCGCGTCGAGCAACTCGTGCTCGTCAACCCGATCGGCCTCGAGGACTGGCGCGCAAAGGGCGTGCCGTATGCACCGATCGACGCGCTGTATGCAAACGAGCTCAAGACCGACTACGCCCGCATCAAGGCCTACCAGCAGAAGCACTACTACCGCGGCCCGTGGCAGCCGGGCTACGACCGCTGGGTGCGCATGCTGGCCGGCATGTACGCCGGCCCGGGCGCGCGGCGCGTTGCCTACAACCAGGCGCAGACCTCGGAGATGATCCACACGCAGCCGGTCGTGCACGAGTTCGACCGGCTCACCGTGCCGACCGTGCTGCTGATCGGCCAGCACGACACCACCGCGCCCGGTGCGAATCGCGCGCCGCCCGAGGTCGCGAAGACGCTCGGCGATTACCCCGCGCTCGGCCGCGCCACGGCCGCACGCATCCCGGGCGCGAAGCTCGTTGAGTTCGACGACCTCGGCCATGCGCCGCACATCGAGGCGCCTGCGCGGTTCCACGCCGCGCTGCTCCATGCGCTGGGCAGCGACGTGCGGCCGCCGGCCGCGCCCGATCGCAAATGAGATTCGCAGCGCTTTAGCGCCGCCGCTCGTCCGACCCGCCAATTCGAGCCTTCAAGTCGCCCGTGGCGGCATGCGAGCATCGACCGCGGCGATCGCAGACGCGGCCGCCGCACCCTTCAGCCAGTGCCCGCCCCCATGCCCAAGCTCACGCCGTTCCACCTTGCCATCCCCGTGCACGACCTCGCCGCCGCACGTGCGTTCTACGGCGGGCTGTTCGGTTGCCGCGAAGGCCGCAGCTCGGAGCGCTGGGTCGATTACGACCTGTTCGGCCACCAACTCGTCTGCCACCAGGTCGACGGCATGGCGCCGCCGGTCGCGGGCGACAACGCGGTCGACGGCCACGACGTGCCGGTGCCGCACTTCGGCGTCGTGCTCGAGATGGACGACTGGCAGGCGCTCGCTGACCGGCTGCGCGCGGCCGGCGTGACGTTCGGCATCGAGCCGCACGTGCGTTTCAAGGGCCAGCCCGGTGAGCAGGCCACGCTGTTCCTGCTCGATCCGTCCGGCAATGCGCTCGAGTTCAAGGCGTTCGCCGACATCGAAGGCCAGCTGTTCGCGACCTGACCGGGGCGGCGCGAACGGTTCACTCGAGCGGCCAGCGCACCTCGTAGACATCGAACAGGCCGGCGCCCTGTCCGGCGCGCGGCGCGTCGCTTGCGAACGTGAGCGAGCGGCCATCCGCGGCGAACGCGGGCGTGATCTGCATCGGCCCGGGGTTTGCGGCGGCGCCGAGCGGCGCAGGCGTCGACCAGCCCTCGCCGTCGCGCTGCGCGGTGTGCAACAGCAGGCGACGATCGACCACGCGCCAGAACACGGCGGTGCGCCCGTCCGCAGTGAACGTCAGATCGCTCTCGCTGGTCGCGCTGTTGAGCGGCGCGGGCAGCGGCTGCGCGGCTTCGATGCGCCCGCCTTCGACGCGCGCGGCGTAGATGTCGAGACCGCCGAGGCCGCCTGCGCGCGATGAGGCGAAGTACAGCGTGTCGCCGTGCAGTTCGGGGCCGAGCTCCTCGCCCACGCTGTTCACCGCATCGCCGAGATGCTCGGGCGCGCTCCAGCCGTCATCGGTGCGGTGCGCGCGCCACAGGTCGAGGTCGTGCCGCTCGCCGCGCGACGGCGTGGGCCGGTCCGAGATGAAGTACAGCGTCCGGCCGTCGGGCGTGAGCCACGGGTCGGAATCGCGCCAGCGGGTGTCGGTGAACGCGATCGGCTGCGGCGCGCTCCAGCCTGTCGCGGAGCGCACGGATTCGAAGATGCGCGCATTCTCGAATTGCGCATCCGAACGCGCGAACACGCGGCGCTGCCCGTCCGCGCTCGTGCTGAGGTTGTAGTCGCTGCGCTCGCTCGAGACGTCGAGCCGCACCGGCGAGGCGTCGGCCGTTGTGGTCGCGGCGGCGGCCGCGAGGCAGAGACAGGCGATCGTGATGTGCATCGACGGGGCGTCCGGGTGGGGACGCACAGCATCGGGACCGGCGCGCCGGCGCGCACGTGGCGGCGGTCGTGGTGACATCCGGCACGGCCCGGCCGTGACCGCGAGTCTGCGACGATGGCGCATCCCCCGACTGGAGCCTACGCATGTCGCATCGCACCCGATTCGCCTCCGGCCCGCGCGCCCTGCAGTCGAGTGCGCTCGCACTCGTGCTCACTGCGGCGCTTGCAGGCTGCATGAGCACCGCGAGCGCACCGACGGCGACGCCGACCACGGGCGCACCGTCCGCGTCGCTGGTTGAAGGCTCGAACGCCACCGTCGAGGGCCGCGTCATCGCGGTGGACACCGCGCCGTGGGCGTACGACGGCAACGCGACGGTGAAGCTCGACAGCGCCGCCCATGGGACGGTCGAGCTGCAGTTCCCGGCCCGCTGGAACCTGTGCCGCGCGCAGGCCATCGGTGACTTGCAGACCCTTGCCGTCGGCACGCGCGTGCGTGCGACCGGCAAGGTCAATGCGCCGCGGACGATGACCGTCTGCGAAGACCCCTCGCACGGTCTGCAACGGCTCGACTGAGACGCGAGACCGGCAGCGCGCGGCATGCGCGCTGCCGTCAGTTCATGCCGGCGCCGCGACGCGGCGTCAGATCACGCCGCCGTCGCTGCCGAGGCTGCTGTGGTCGTCGCGCGAGTTGCGGTTCGCGTCGGTGCGCCCGGCCACTGCGCGCTCGCCGCCGGTGGTCGCGCCGAGCGTGTTCGGCCCCGAGGCGAGGTCACCGCCGGCGTCGGCCGTCGCATTGCGTGCACCGGCCGAGCCGCCCATGCCCTGCGCCGCCTGCAGCGCGGAGCCGATCGGCACGTCGCCCTTGCGGTCATCGGCCTCGTCGCCGGCGTCGCTGCGGTCGCCGCGCCCGTGTGCGGTGCCGACCACGGCGTCGCGCACGGCGTCGCGCGCATTCACCGGATAACCGAACATGCCGCCGCCGTAGCCGGGGCGGTCGTCGGGGCTGGTGTCGGGAATCGTGCGGTCGCGGTCCGTCGGCGGCATGGGACGGTCGCGGGATTCTTGGCCCGAGTTCGAGCTGCGGGGAGTGTTCATGCGGGGCTCCTGTCTGCGCCGCGTCGAGCGCGGCCGGGAAGGGACATGTCCGATCCTGCGCGCCGACGCGTCACCCGACCGTCAAGCACGCGGGCGCATTCCACGACGCGGTGCTTACAAGCACGGCATGCGTCGTCGATGCGGGCCCAACGAACGGACGCATGCCTCGCGGGCAGCGCGTCAGTGCAGCACCGCATTGCGGCGCGTCCGCCCCGCAGGCATCGCACCGGGATGCCATGTCGGCGCTGACTCGCGCTCGAGCATGGGCCAGTCGCGCTCGCACAGGCGCTCGGCGTGGCGACGGCCCTGCTCGATCAATGCGTCGATGCGGCCTGGCGAGAAATCGAGGATGCCCGAGATATCGTCGTGCTCGAGCGCGTCGCGTTCGATTTCGAGCCGGTGCGTGATGCCCGACATGGCACTCGCGGGCAAGGCGTACTTGCCGCCGAGCAACAGGTCGAGCGCGCGATGCGCGAGCTCGACACCCCCGGTGGGCACGCGCGCACCGCGGCGCGGGTGGTGGTCGATCGTGAGCAGCAACGTCGGGGTTGCGTCGTCCGCGTCGTCATCCCGCTCGACATCGTGGCCGCCATCGGCGTCATTGCGTGCAAGGCAGCCTCGCTCGCGCAGTCGCTCGAGCATGAGCGGCAGCGACGGCTCGCGCGTGATGTCGCCGTCCCAGTACCACCGACCCTCGACCTCGACCGGCTCGAACAGCAGCGGCAATGCCGATGACGCCGCGAGGTGCGCCGTCGTCAACGGAGCATGTGCGTTGTCGAAGAGCGCGAGCGAGCCGTCGGCGACATCGACCGCCGGCACGCACAGCAGCGGCGTGTGCGCACCGGCGACGCCCAGCCCGTCGAGGTTCGCGGCGATACAGCGCCACAGGCCTTCGCGGTCCATGAGCGGACGGGCACGACGATCGAGCCCCGCGAATGGATTCCAATGCCACGGGTTCGCGCGGTAGAGCGTCGTATTGCCGAGCAACAGGCCGGTCAGCAGGCCGTTCCAGCGCGGCGCCGACGCATGCGGCAGCGTGTCGAACGGCATCGATGGCGTCGTCAGCTGCTCGCACCACAGCGCCTCGAGCCGCGCTGCACCGCCGCGCAGGTCGCTGCCGCCGCGCGCGATGCACGCCGCGTTGAGCGCACCGATTGATACCCCGCCGACTGCGACGAGTCGCGCCCCGCGAGTGCGCAACACCGGAGCCAGCAAGCTCCACACACCGCAATCGAATGCACCAAGCGAGCCGCCGCCACCAAATACCGCAATCACGTCCATTGCGCTGCCCCGTTCCATGAGCCATCGATGCTCGCTTCGCGGATGCTTGGCGCGTGTGAACGTTTTGTCGGTGTTTTGATGCCGCGCTAGAGCTGCTCGGCGGGCAGTGCACGCACGAGCACGCTGTCCTGCGCGAAGCGACGCTCGAGCGTCTTGCGATAGCGCGCCCACCACTCGCGGTCGAGCGACTCGACCAGCACTTCGAACAACATCACGTCGTCGCGCTCGCATTCGCCGTCGTCGTCTTCCCAGAGTCCGACTGCAGGCGCCCGCACGTAGGCGGTCACGCCTCCGAACTCGCCGGCCAGCTCGGCGCGCACCTCGTCGAACCTCGTGCGCTCGAACGACGCGCCGCTGTTGTCGTAGAGGGGAAGAAGCAGTTGGACCAGATGCATGGCGCGTCCGCGGAACCGGGGGCGCCAGCGTCGCGGCCGGGCGGTGCAGGCCGTGTCGTCGCTCCACGGCCCTGCGAGTCCCGGACTCAACTCGGCGCGAGACGCGCGCGATCGCGCGCCGACGACGACATCGCGTGCAGCGCGGCCTGCCTTATCAGCCGCATGCAGCGCTGCCCGCGCCTCACACCTTCACGCCCCTGCAGGCACCTAGACTGGCTGCGTCTTCGAGGACACCGCCCGACGTGCCTGCAGCCCCTGCCCTCAATGCCGAGCCCGCGTTCCGGCATGTATTGCAGCTGTGGATCGGCCGCATCGGCATCGTCGCGCTGATCGTCATCGCCGCGCTGCGGTTCGCGGCTCACCAGCCCGCGGCGGCCTGGGTCGACGTCGGCTGGGCCGCGGGGCTTGCGCTCGCGCTTGGCTGGCTGCACTGGCGCGGTCCGAGCATGGCGATGGGCACGGCGATGTCGGCACTGAGTCTCGCCGCGTCGATGCTCAAGGTCGACCTGCTTGGGATGCCGGGCCTGTTCTGGCTGTTCCCGGTGATCCTCGGATCATTCGCGATCGCGCCGCGGCCCTGGGCCTGCGGGCTCGCGCTCCTCGCCACGCTGTACGCCGGCGTTCGCTCGTTGTCGTTTGCGGCGTTCGAAGTCGCCGCGACGTTCGTGGCCGCGGCCGGGCTCGTGATCGTCGTGGCCTGGGTGGGCATCGCTTATTTCGAAGCCCTGCGCCAGCGGCTGGAGCACATCGCGAGTCAGGACGCATTGACCGGCGCAGGCAACCGCCGTGCGCTCGAGGCGATGCTGCGTCGGCTCTCGCCACGACAGGTCGACCACCGGCCGTTCGCGCTCGCAGTGCTCGACCTCGATCACTTCAAGCAGGTCAACGACCGGCACGGCCACGCGGCAGGCGATCGCGCGCTGGCCGATTTCGCCCGGCTCGTGCGACAGCTCGTCCGGCCGCAGGACCGACTCTACCGTTACGGCGGCGAAGAGTTCGTGCTCGTGATGCCCGATATCACCACCGCCGACGCAGCCGGACTCATGGAACTCGTCAATGCCGCGGTGCGCCAGAAGATCCGCGTGCGCGACCGGCCGCTCACGGTGTCGATCGGGCTCGCGATGCACCGGCCCGGCGAAACCGCCGACGCCTGGCTCGCACGCGCGGACGCGGCCGTTTACCGCGCGAAATCCGAAGGGCGCGACCGCGTGGTGAATGCCGACCCCGCCGCAGAGCCTGCGGCGCCGTCCAGTCGCACAGGCTGAGACGCATGGCCGGACACTGGCCGCACCGGCGGAGCGCAGCGTGCACATTCTCGACAAGCTTTCGATCCTCGCCGACGCCGCGAAGTACGACGCCTCGTGCGCGTCCAGCGGCGCCGGCAAGCGCGATTCGCGCGGCACCGGCGGCATCGGCAGCACCGAAGGCATGGGCATCTGCCACTCGTACACGCCCGACGGGCGCTGCGTGTCGCTGCTCAAGATCCTGCTCACGAACTTCTGTATCTACGACTGCGCGTACTGCGTGAACCGCGTGTCGAGCAACGTGCGCCGCGCGCGCTTCACACCGGAGGAGGTCGTGCGGCTCACGCTCGATTTCTACCGGCGCAACTACATCGAAGGCCTGTTTCTCTCGAGCGGCATCGTCAAGAGCGGCGATCACACGATGGGGCAGCTCGTCGAGGTCGCGCGCAGCCTGCGCGAAGACCACGCGTTCGCGGGGTACATCCACCTCAAGACGATTCCCGACGCCTCGCCCGAACTGCTCGCGCTTGCAGGCAAATACGCGGACCGGCTCAGCATCAACGTCGAACTGCCGACTGAGACCGGCCTGCAGGCGCTCGCCCCGGAGAAGGACGCGACCGGCATCCGCGGTGCAATGGGTCAGCTGCGCTGGCGCATCGAGGAAGCAAAAGAGCAGGTGCGCGCAGCCGACGCCGCGCCGCGTGCGAAGGCGAAGCCGCCGCGCTTCGCACCCGCGGGCCAGAGCACGCAGATGATCGTCGGCGCCGACAGCGCGGACGATCGCGACGTGCTCGACACCAGTGCGCGCCTGTATGGCAGCTACCGCCTGCGACGCGTCTACTACTCCGCTTTCAGCCCGATTCCCGACGCATCGGCCGTGCTGCCGCTCAAGGCGCCGCCGCTGATGCGCGAGCACCGGCTCTACCAGGCCGACTGGCTGATGCGCTTCTACGGATTCGAGGTCGACGAGATCGCGCCTCGCACGCAGCCGGGCGCGACGCTGCTCGATCTCGACGTCGACCCGAAGCTCGCCTGGGCGCTGCGCCATCCCGAGCAGTTTCCGGTCGATCTGAACACCGCGCCGAAGGAGCGGCTGCTGCGAGTGCCCGGACTCGGCACGCGCAGCGTCAAGCGCATCCTCGGCGCGCGTCGCTACGCACGCCTGCGCCTCGACGACCTCGCGCGGCTGCGCGCGCCGCTGTCGAAAGTGCTGCCGTTCGTGCAGGTGCTCGACCACCATCCGCGCGGCTCGCTCGACCGGCCGGAGCTGTTGCGCGCGAAGCTCGCGCCGCCGCCGCAGCAGGCGTCGTTGTTCGGCTGACGTGGACGCGCCGACCGCCACGCGCTGTTCCGCGCACGTCGAGCCCGCGTGGGATCTCGATGCCTGGCGCACGCAGGCACGCGCCGCGCTGTGCGCGAACGTGCCGCCCGACGCGCTCGATTGGCACGACGCCGACGCGCCTTCGTTGCTTGCCGCCCCGCCGGTCGTCGATCTCAAGCCCGTTCGCGCGGCGCCGAACGTGCCGCGGGCGTTTTTCGTGCTCGCCACACGGGTGCTCGCGCATCGCGACCCGCAGCGTCATGCGCTGCTGTACCGGCTGCTGTGGCGCATTGCCTACGGCGAGCCCCAATTGCTGCGCAATGCGCTCGATGCCGACGTGCACCGCGCGCTCGCGCTCGAGAAGTCGGTGCGCCGCGATGCGCACAAGATGAAGGCGTTCGTGCGGTTCCGCGTTGTCGGCGACAGCGCGCCGCGCCATGCCCTTCAGCACGGCGCAGTCGCCGACGCGGCCGATATCGCGCGCACCTCAAGCCCGGTCGCGAACGACGCCACGCACGAGGCCTACATCGCCTGGTTCGAGCCCGAGCACTTCATCGTCGACCTCGTCGCGCCGTTCTTCGCGCGTCGCTTCACGGGCATGCGCTGGGCGATCCTCACCCCGTACCGCCGCGCGCTCTGGGACGGCGAATCGCTGCACTTCGGCGACGGTGCGCGCTTCGATGAAGCGCCAGCGCACGACGCGCACGAGGCGCTGTGGCGCGCGTACTACGCGAACATCTTCAATCCCGCGCGGCTCAACCCGCGTGCAATGCGGCAGGAGATGCCGGTCAAGTACTGGCGTCACCTGCCGGAGACGCACCAGTTGCCCGCGCTGATGCGCGGCGCCGGCGAGCGCGTGCGCGAGATGGCCGAGCGCGACGCGCAGCCCACGCGCAAGCCGCGCATGGTTGCGCGCGCCGCGCAGCAGGCGGCCACGCTCGAAGCGCAGTCGAAGGGCCTGGCCGCGCTGCGCGAACGCGCACGCGCCTGCCGCGCGTGCCCGCTGTGGGAGCCGGCGACCGGCACCGTGTTCGGCGAAGGGCCGGACGATGCGCGCATCGTCGTCGTCGGCGAGCAGCCCGGCGATCAGGAAGACCTGCTCGGTCGCCCATTCGTTGGCCCTGCCGGGCAGCTCTTCGACCGCGCGCTCGGCGAGCTCGGCCTCGACCGGCGCGCGTGGTACGTCACCAATGCGGTCAAGCATTTCAAGTTCGAACAGCGCGGCAAGCAGCGCCTGCACCAGCGCGCTGCCCCGGACGAGCAGCGCGCCTGCCTGCCGTGGTTGCAGGGCGAGCTGGCGGCGATCCGCGCCGAGCGCATCGTCTGCCTCGGCGTCACCGCGGCCGAGGCGGTGCTCGGCCGACGCGTCGCGTTACTCGCCGAACGCGGGCAGTGGCATGCCGCGCAGGACGGCACGCCCGCGCTCGTCACCGTGCACCCGGCCTGGGTGCTGCGCCAGCGCGACGGTGCCGCACGCGAGGCCGCATTCCGCGGCTTCGTGGACGACCTCGCGTTGCTCGCCGGCCAGCCGGTCGAATAGCCGCCGTCCACGCGAACTCGCCGCCTGCACGCCGGCAGCGGTAGCCTGTCGGCCGGACCCGCGACCGCAGCACGCCGCATGGCCCTGGCCTTGACTCATCGAATCGTTCCCGCATGACGGCCGCCGCGCACGCCGCGCCGGCGCTGACCCCACGCGAGCAGGCGCTGCGCCGCAAGCAGCGCATTGCCGTGGCGTTGCTGATCGCAGCCGGGCTGGTGCTCGTCGTCGCCACCGCGCTCGGGCGCGTGCATCCGCACTGGGGCTTCGATCTGATCGCCGCGATGGCCGAGGCCGCGCTCGTCGGCGGGCTGGCGGACTGGTTCGCGGTCGTCGCGCTGTTCAAGCACCCGCTCGGCCAGCGCTGGATCCCGCACACGGCAATCATCCCGAACAAGAAGGACGCGCTGGGCCGCAACCTCGGCGACTTCATCACCAACCACTTCCTCGACAAGCCGCAGGTGCTCGCACGGCTGCGCACGTTCGACGTCGCCGCGCGGCTCGCCGGCAAGCTTGCCGAGCCGGAGACCGCGCGCGCGCTCGGTTCGCGGCTCACCGCGGCCATCCCGCACCTGCTCGGCCTGCTCGACAGCGAGCCGCTGCACCGCTTCATCCGCGACGCCGCGCACCGGCGCCTGCAGCGCGTGGACCTTTCGGGCGTCGCCTCGTTCGGGCTGCGCCAGCTCACCGTCGAGGGCCGCCATGAAGCCCTCGTCGACGCCTCGCTGAAGTACCTCTCCGGCGTGCTCGAGTCGCCCGAGACGCACCGGCGCATCTCGGAGCGCGCCGCGAAAGAAGCGTGGTCGATCCTGCGCTACGCCAAGCTCGACGAGATGCTCGCCGACAAGGTGGCCGACAAGCTCGTCGGCGGCCTCACCACGCTCGTCGCCGAGATGGCCGCCGACCGCGACCACGAGCTGCGCCAGCGGCTCAAGGGCGAATTGGACGAGCTGATCGAACGGCTCGAGAACGACCCCGGCTTCCGCGAGCGCCTCGACGGGCTCCGCGACCGCATGCTCGAACAGCCCGAGCTCGACACCTACCTGCGCAGCCTCTGGGACGACCTCGTCGCCTGGCTCGAATCGGACGTGCAGCGCGAGGACTCCGCCGTGCGCGAGCGGCTGGTGCGAGGCACCCAGTCGCTCGGCGCGCGCCTGCTCGAAAGCGAGGAGATGCGCGCGTGGATCAACGACTCGGTCATCGAGACGTTCGAGCCGATGATCGACCCGCTGCGCGAGAAGGCCCGCGGCTTCATCGCCGAGCGCATGGAGCGCTGGAGCGCCGACGAGCTCACCCGTGAGCTCGAGCTGTCGATCGGCGGCGACTTGCAGTACATCCGCTACAACGGCACGGCGATCGGCGCACTGATCGGCGGCCTGCTGTTCGCACTGCTGCATGGCATCGAAGCCCTGATGGCGTGACGCGCTCCGACGGCGGCGCGGCTGGGTCGATCGACTGCCCCGGGCCGGCCGCCCTCCGCAACCTCGACGCCCTCACGCGCAGCGCTGCAGAATTGCAGGCTGTTTATTGACCGGACTTTGCGATGCCGTCCCTGCTCGAACAGCTCCGCGCCCACTCCGCCGTCGTCGCCGACACCGGCGACATCGAGGCGATCGCCCGTTTCCGTCCGCTCGATGCGACCACCAACCCCTCGCTGCTGCTCAAGGCCGCCGCGCTGCCGGCGTACGCCGGGCTCGTCGACGCCGCGCTGTCGCAGGCGCAGGGCGGCGATCGCGATGCGCGCATCGCCGATGCCTCCGACCGGCTCGCCGTCGCGATCGGCGGCGAAATCCTCAAGCTGATCCCGGGCCGGGTGTCGACCGAAGTCGACGCACGCCTGAGCTTCGACACCGAGGCGACCGTCGCCAAGGCCCACCGCCTCGTCGAGCTGTACGACCAGGCCGGCATCGGCCGCGACCGCCTGCTCATCAAGATCGCCTCGACGTGGGAAGGCATCCGCGCCGCGGACGCGCTCGAGCGCGAGGGCATCCACTGCAATCTGACCCTGTTGTTCTCGTTCGCGCAGGCCGTTGCCTGCGCCGAGGCTGGCGTGTTCCTGATCTCGCCGTTCGTCGGCCGCATCCTGGACTGGCACCTCGCGAGCGGCGGCGACAAACCCGCCACGCCGCAGGACGACCCGGGCGTGCAGTCGGTCACGCGCATCTGGCAGTTCTACAAGCGCCACGGCTTCGACACCGTGGTGATGGGCGCGAGCTTCCGCAACACCGGGCAGGTGCTTGCGCTCGCCGGCTGCGACCGCCTCACGATCTCGCCCGACCTGCTCGCCGAGCTCGACGAGGCGCAGGGCGATCTGGCGCCCGCGCTCGTGGCCGCCGGCGACCGCGCCGACGCGCCGGTGCGCCTCGATGAAGCCGCGTTCCGCTGGCAGCACAACGAGGACGCAATGGCGACCGAGAAGCTCGCCGACGGCATCCGCCGCTTTGCGCAGGACCAGGTCAAGCTCGAAGCGCTGCTCGGCGCGAAGCTGTCCTGACGGGCGCGCTCCGCGGCTGCAAACGCCGCGCAGCCGCAGTCGCATCACCTCGCACTCGATGGGCCCATGGGCCGGCGCACGCCGGCCCGTGCATCAGCGAACCCGCTAGGGCGCCGCGTTTGCGCCGACGATGTCGAGCAATTGCAGCAGGTCGGCGGGCTTGACGAGATGCACGTCGAACCCCGCCGCCGCCGAATCCGCGCGATCCTGCGGCTGTCCGTAGCCCGTCAACGCCACGAGCCGCGCGTTCTCCGTCGCCTCGATCGAGCGCAACTGCACCGCCAGCGCGTGGCCGGTCAGGTCGGGCAGCCCGATGTCGAGGATGCACACGTCGAATCGCGGGTTCGTGCGCGCGATCTCGAGCGCCTGCGCGCCGGTGCCGGCCACGACGACCGCATGCCCGTCCAGCCGCAGCATCTCGGCGAGCGCATCGGCCGCGTCGATGTTGTCATCGACGACCAACACGCGTCGCAGTGCAGGGTCCGGTGAAGGGGCGGGCGCCGGCGCGGGCCCCGACGGCACCGCCGACACGGCCGCGCGCGGCAGTCGCACGGTGAACGTGCTGCCCTGCCCCGGCCCCGCGCTCTCGGCCTCGATCTCGCCGCCGTGAAGGTGAACGAGCGAGCGCACCAGGGCCAGCCCGATGCCGAGCCCGCCCTGCGTGCGGTCGGGCGTCCGCTGCGCCTGGGTGAACAGCTCGAACACATGCGGCAGCAGCGACGGCTCGATGCCGCCGCCGGTGTCGCGCACGACCACGCGCGCGTGCGGCCCGTCACCGTCGATGCGCAGCGTGATGCGGCCGCCGGGCGGCGTGTACTTCGCCGCGTTGTTGAGCAGGTTTGCGATGACCTGGATCAACCGGGCGCGGTCGCCTTCGACGATCAGCGGCCCGGCTTCGGCATCGACGGACACCTCGAGCGCGTGGCGCCGTGCGTCGATGAGCGCGCGCACCTGTTCAAGCGCGCCTGCGACGACGTCCGCGAGGTCGACCGGCTCGCGCTCGATCTCGACCAGTCCGCGCGTCACGCGCGAGACGTCGAGCAGGTCGTCGACCAGTTCGGCCATGTGCGTGACCTGCCGGCCGATCACCGCCGCGGCGTCGCGCACGCGCGGCGCGTCGTCCGGCGCGCGCTGCAGCAACTGCGCGGCGGTGCTGATCGGCGCAAGCGGGTTGCGCAGCTCATGCGCGAGCATCGCGAGGAACTCGTCCTTGCGACGGTCGGCATCCTGCAGCGCGCGATGCAGCCGGGCATTGTCGACCGCAGTGGCCACGCGCCGCGCGATGTCCATCGCCAGTTCGATGTCCGCCTCGTGGTAGTGCCGCCCGCTCTCGGCATGCACGAGCGTCATCGTGCCGATTGTCGCCCCGCGCGCCTGCAGCGGCACGACGAGGTAGGAGCGCAGGCCCAGCCCGCGCAGGAGCGCGAGGTGGTGCTCGTCATGCGCGGCGCGCTGCAGCTGCGCGTCCTCGATCGTCTCGCGCCAATCGGGCTTGCCGGTGTCGATCACATGCCACGCGCCCTGCCCCGCGCCGCGCCGCGACGGATAGCGTTCGTGCAGTGCACGCGCCATCGCGATGCGTTCGGGGTCGGGGTGGCACACCGCGACGCGTTCAAGCTCGCCCTCGGGCGTGAGCAGGTCGATCGCATACCAGTCGGCCAGTTGCGGCACGAGCACGCGCGCGAGGTCGTTGAGTGTGGTCTCGTAATCGAGCGAGGCGCCGAGTGTTTCGCTCGCCTGCGCGAGCAGCCGCATCGCGTTCTCCGCGCGTCGGCGCTCGGTGACATCGCGGGTGATGCCAAGCAGGCGCGCGGGCCGCCCGTCGGGGCGGAGGTCGACGTGGCCGATCGAGTGCACCCAGCGCTCGTGGCCGTCGGGCGAGCACAGCCGGTATTCGATATCGAGCGTGGTGCCGTGGTCGATCGCGGCTCGATTGGCCGCGTCCAGGCGCGCGTGGTCGTCGGGGTGCACGACGTCGCGGAAGTCCTCGGTGCGTCCGATGCGGCGTCCGAAGAACGTCACCGCGTTCGCCGAGCACGTCACCACGTCGCGTTCGAGGTCCCAGTCCCAGACGTTCATGCAGCCGATCGCGAGTGCTCGCTCAAGCCGCGCTTCACTCTCGCGCAGGCGGTGCTCGGCGCGACGCGCGTCGGTCACGTCCTCGTGCACCAGGACAATTTCTTCGACGCCTCCGTCTATGCCACGCACCGGGTACGCATACCCGCGCACCCAGCGAACGCTCGGGTCTTCGGCCCGACCCGGCAGCGTGCGGTCGGGGTCGTAGGCGATCTCCGGCAGCTGCACTGCTTCGCCCGCGAATGCGCGACGCAGACGACCGGCAATGCCGGACGCCTCGAGCTGCGGGTCCTCGAGCACGTTGTAGTCGTGCAGCTTGTCGAACGCGAGGCTCCACAGCGCTTCCCACGCCGGATTGACGTAGAGCGTGCGCCCGTCCGGCGCGATGCGCTGCGTGGACAGCGGCGACTGCTCGACGAGCGCACGGAAGCGCTGCTCGGAGCGGCGCAGCTCGGCCTCCACGCGCGTGCACTTGGTGATCTCCTCCTGCGCCGTGCGGTACAGGCGCGCGTTGTCGATCGCGAGTGCGGCGCGGCGGGCGAGTTCTTCGGCAAGCGCGATGTCCGCGCGCCCGTAGCGCCGGTCGGATTCAGTGATGCCGAGGCTCAGCACGCCGACGGTGTGGCCGCGGGCGATCATCGGCAGCGCGATGTGCGAGCGCATGCCGATGTCGAGGATCAGCTGCGCGTGGTTCTCGTCGATCGTGTGCGACGCCACGATCTCGGGCGTGACGATTTCGAGCCAGTCGATGCGCCCGGTCGCAAACGCACGCGCTGCCGGCGTCGGCGACCCTTCGATGCGCGGATGCAACCGCACCAGCCGGTCGAGCAGCACCTGCTTGTCCGGGCGCACGTGCACCGTCGCGGTGCGCTGCAGCCGGCCGTCCTCGAGCACGTCGACAACGCACAGGTCGCCGAGCATCGGCACCGCGAGCTGCGCGACATGGCGCAGCGTGGTCGGGTAGTCGATCGACGACGAGAGCAACTCGCCGGCCTCGGCGAGCAGCGCCAGCCGACGCGCCTCGGGCGTGTCGGGCAGGCCCGAATCAGCAAGCGGATCGTGCGTCATCGCACCGGGGAGGACAGCAATTGGAGCGCCACTATACGCAGCCGTGGCGCGACCGCAGCGGCGCCTGCGCGGCGTGCCAGTGAGCACGCGGTCACGCATTCACACGCCGAGCGCTGAAGGCAGCACCGCCCCGCGCTCCACAGCACCAAAACCTTGCGCCGCGTCTCGGGCCCCGCGTGCGCCGCGCTGGCATCCTGCGCGCCGTCCCGGTCCTCGCGCCGGTGTTGGCCGCTTCGATTCAAGGTGTCGCCGTCGATGGAGTTCATGGGTTCCCGCCTGCAGCCGATCCGGATCGAGGACGGCGTCACCGCGTTCCTGGTCAGCCTGATTGCCACGCTCGCCCTCGGTGCATTGCTGCTGGCCGCGGGCCACCCCGGTGACGCCGCGGTGGCGGTCATGCCCACGCTGCTCATCGGCGCGCTCGCGCACTCAGCGGGCCTGAACGTGCAGGACAACCCGCGTGGCCTGCTGCTGCTGTGCAGTGTCGCGTTCGTCATGCAGCAGGGCATCGCCTCGCTGTTCGCAATGGGCTGACGCGCCGCGTCTGCGACACTCCGCACTCCACGTCCGGAGTGCATCGATCATGACGTCTCCCGCCCCGCTGCAGGCTCTCGTCGGCGGCTGCCACTGCGGCCGCGTGCGGTTCGAGGTCGATGCGCCCGCCGCGCTCGACGTGCTCGAGTGCAACTGCTCGATCTGCCGCATGACCGGGTTTTTGCACCTCATCGTGCCTGCGTCGCGGTTCCGGCTGCTGCAAGGCGAGGACGCGCTGGTCGACTACCGCTTCAACACCGGCGCCGCACGGCACCGCTTTTGCGGGCAGTGCGGCATCAAGAGCTTCTACGTGCCGCGCAGCCACCCCGACGGTTTCAGCGTCAATGCGCGATGTCTCGACTCGTTCCGCACGCTGACCGTGCACGTCACGGCGTTCGATGACGACCGCCGCGACGCAGCAATGGCGGCGATCGCGCACCTCGCGCGCGAGTAGGCGGCGAGGCGCGAGCGCGGGCCCGCCGGTTGGCCATTGGGCGTCGGTGCCCGCGCGGGCGTCGATTCCGTCCCGCTTGCGGCAGGCGTGGCGCGATGTAGGCGGCAACCGGCTACGGCGCCCGCGACGCAGCGCATCACCCGGAACTGCGCCCGTTCGGCGCCGCAGGCCGGGTCTTGGCGCGGCCGCCACGCGCGGTCGGCGATTCTTGGTCTCGCGGGCCGCTGTGCCCGTCTGCCTGACCGAGGACCCGATGCACCCCCAGAACGATCTCGACGGCCTGCGCCTGCTGCTGGTGGAGGACGAATACGTGCTCGCGCTCGGCATCACCGACGTGCTCGTCGATGCGGGCGCCGACGTGCTCGGCCCGGTCGGCTCCGTCTCCGATGCGCTGTCCCTGGTCGAGCAGATTCCCGAAATCGACGCCGCTGTGCTCGACGTGAATCTCGCCGGCGAGACGATCTACCCGGTCGCCGACGCCTTGCAGGCGCGCGGCGTGCCGTTCCTGTTCGCGACCGCAAACGAACGCGCCCAGTTGCCGGAGCGTTTTGCCGACGTGCCGCTGTGCCACAAGCCGTTCGACGTGGCGACGTTCCGGAGCGTGCTCGCCCATCTGCGGGTGCCGCGCCTGCCCCCAGTGGCATAAGTCTGTTCTGGGCATGGAACGGCGCGTCATCCCTGCATCGCGGCGCATCGACCTCCCCCGCTGCGGACTGAACGACACCGTTCAGAATGCTCCGATTACACAGCCGCTTTCACGCACTGCCACTACGGTTTAGCCTGGCTTTGAGCGGGGCGGCATCGTGGATTTTCATTGGTACGGTTTCGATGCACCCGAATCGCGCGATGACGCGCTTGCGCCTGCGCCCAGCGCACTGCGCACGCGCTTTCTCGAATTCGTCGCGTCCGACTCGTTTCCATGCGTGGGCTCGAAAGCGGCGCTCGCGCGCGGCGCGGTCCGCACCGTGGAGTTCGATGCGCTCGACCATGCGGAACACGACGGCGAGTTGCTCGATGCCATCGAGGAGTTCGCTGCGTTTCTCGACGCGCAGGACGAGGGCAGCACCGTCGTGCACTCGCTCGTCGTGTTGTTCGAACGTCCGGGCCACCTCGACGAGCACAGGTTCGAGTCCCTGCTGTGGGCGCAGCTGCAGCGCCTGCACGACCTCGACGTCCGACGCGGCACGCCCTGGTCCGAAGACGTGGCGACCGATCCGGACGATCCGCGTTTCAGCCTGAGCCTCGCGGGCCATCCATTCTTCGTCATCGGCCTTCATCCGGGCGCTTCCCGCATCGCGCGCCGGTTCGACTCGCCGGTGCTCGTGTTCAATTCGCACCGCCAGTTCGACCGGCTGCGCGCCGACGGCCGCTACGCGAAGATGCAGGCGGCCACGCGAGCTCGCGACATCGAACTGCAGGGTTCGCTCAATCCCAATCTCGCCGACTTCGGCACCGCGCCGGAAACGCGCCAGTACAGCGGGCGCGCGGTCGAACCCGAGTGGCGCTGCCCATTCCACGTGCGCGGCGAAAAGCCGAACTGAGGAGACCGCGGATGTCCATCGATGCACTGCAACGCGTGCCGCCATGCTCGGCGCGCGCGGTCGAACTCGACGAAGGCGACGTGCTCGTGATCGTCGATCCCGAAGGCGAACAGGTCAGCGACCTTGTCGCATTCGCACGCGATGACACGCGCGAGTACCTGTCGTCCGGCCGCTCGATCGACTACGCATCCCGGCTCTTTCTGACGACCGGCGACCTGCTGTATTCCAACCGCAGCCGGCCGATGTTCGAAATCATCGAGGACGACTGCGGGCGCCACGATTTCACGCTCACGCCGTGCTCGAAGGACACGTTCGAGATCATCTACGGTGAGACCGAAGGGCGCCCGGGGTGCGAGGGCAACCTCGCCCATGCGCTCGCGCCGTATGACATCGGCGTGGACCGCATCCCGATCGCGTTCAACGTGTTCATGCACGTCGCGGTCGACGCCGACACCGGCCGCCTCGAGGTGCGCCCACCGCGCAGCAAACCGGGCGACCGCATCCGCCTGCGCGCGCGCATGCCACTGGTCGCCGCCCTCACGGCGTGCTCGGCCGGGCAGTCAAACAACTTCCGCTACAAGCCGATCGATTACACCGTCGAGCGCGCTGCGGGCTGACGCGCGCGGCGTCGACAGTCGATCCAACTGACCTGAGTCCGGAGAACGCGAGTTCGCGACCGGAACCGAGGCCATGCTCCGCTCTCTGCGACGGCGGCGGCGACCGCGGGAAGCCGGCTGGATGCGTGGCTGAATGCAGTCTTCACGCGGGGCGGCCGCGCCGGGGTCTAGGGTCGTTTACGGCCCCGGCCTCACGCGGCCGGGCGGTGTCTCCCGCATCGGGGTGCCCATGCTTTCCGATCGCGCACTGCAGTCGCTGCGGCCGATCGCCGACAGCGTCACCGACTTCGGCTTCGTCGTGCTCGACGACGACCGCCGCATCCGCCTGTGGAACCGCGGCGCCGAACGCCTGTTCCGATTCAATGCCGCAGCCGCCGAAGGCGAGCGCATCGATCTCATCTTCACGCCCGCGGACTGCGCGGACTGCGTTCCCGAGCGGGAGATCCGCGCCGCACACGACGATGGCATCGCCGTCGACAAGCGCTGGCACATCCGGCGCGACGGCTCGAGAGTGTGGATCGACGGCAGCGTCTCGCCGGTGCGCAGCGCCGACGGCGTCGACGGCTACGTCAAGATCATGCGCGACGCCACGGCCGACAAGCGGCGCGCCGAGGCGCTCGCCCGGCTTGCGCGTGTCGATGCACTCACCGGCCTGGCGAACCGCCTCGCGTTCAACGAGCAGCTCGAGCTGCTGGCCGAATCGACGCTGCGACGCGGCCAGCAGCTGATCATCCACGTGCTCGACCTCGACCGCTTCAAGGAGGTCAACGACCGCCTCGGCCACGCCGCGGGCGATGACCTGCTGCGGCAGGCCGCGCGACGCATGGAGCGGCTCGTGCGAAAGGCCGACGTGCTCGCGCGGCTCGGCGGCGACGAGTTCGGCCTGATCCAGACCGACGTGCACGAGCTCGACGGCGGACGACGCGTCGCGCAGCAGCTCGTGGACGCACTGGGCGCGCCGTTTACCGTCGAGGGCGAAGAGGTGTCGGTCTCGGCGAGCATCGGGCTCGCGGTGTTCCCGCACGACACCAGCGAGCTGCCGCAGCTGCTGCGCATGGCCGACGGCGCGATGTACCGCGTCAAGAGCGAGACCCGCAGCGGGTACCGCTTCGCCTCCCGCGAGCTCGATCGCGAAGCCCACCGACTCGGCGAGGACCGTGCCGCCTTGCGTGAGGCGGTGCAGCGCAAGCGCTTCGAACTGCACTACCAGCCGCAGGTGGGCGCAAACGGCGGCGGCATCGTCGGCGCGGAGGCGCTGCTGCGGTGCACCGACAAGCGGCTGGCCCATCGCACGCCGGACGAGATCATCACGATGGCCCGCGGCTGCGGGCTCATGCACGAGATCACGCTCTGGGCGCTCAGCGAGGCCTGCGGCCAGGTCCGGCTCTGGCACGACGCGGGACTGCCGCACTTCCGCATCGCGCTCAACCTGTGCGTGAACGAGCTGCTCGACCCGGCGATCTTCGACCACGTGCAGGACGCGCTCGCACGCAGCGGGCTGTGCGCGGGCGACCTCGAGGTGGAACTCACCGAACGCGAGCTGCTCGACCACGACCGCTGCGGCGGCACGGCCCTGCAGCGGCTCCGCGACGCGGGCATGCGCGTGGCGATCGATGATTTCGGCACCGGATACTCGGCGCTGAGCTACCTCGCGCGACTGCCAGTGGACCGCATCAAGATCGACCGGCTGTTCGTGCAGCACATGCCCGGCGACCCGCAGAGCTGCGCGATCGCGCAGGCGATCATCGCGCTGGCGCACACGCTGCCGCTCGATGTCGTCGCCGAGGGCGTGGAAACGCTCGAGCAGGTGCGCTATTTCGAAGACGTCGGCTGCGAGGCCTTGCAGGGCTACTGGTTCGCGCGGCCGATGCCGGGCCCCGCGCTCGCGCACTGGATCGCCCACGCGCCGGCCGCCGGACGCGCTTGACCGAGCCCGCCGGCCGCCGCGTTCATCGGCCACCGCGGGCATTCATCGCATCGACGACACGGTTCGTCACAGCCGCAATCGACGGCCGCGACAGGCTCGCTATGCTCCGCCGCACATTCCCCGAGTCCGGTGCGTCGTGATCCGAAGCGTGTTGTTCATTCTCCGCCTCGCCGTTGCCTGGGCGCTCGTCTTCGGCGTGTTCGCGGCGCTGTACTCATCCATCCCGTTTCTGGCCTGGTTCGAGCTGCCGATCATGCTCGTGCTGTTCGGCCTGACCGCCTGTGTGCTGGCCGGCACGGCCTCCCACCTGCATCGTGTGCGCCTGATCGCCGGCCGCGTCGACAAGACCACGGTCGAAAACCGCCAGCGACGGCAGATCGAGATCCCGTTCGAGGCCGGCGAGGCGTTCGACCTGCTCGACGCCGCGATCCGCGAACTGCCGCGCATCGAGCACGTCGAAAGCGCACGCGACAGCCTGCAGATTCGTGCGACGGTGGGCCGGCCGAAAACCGGTGACGACCTGCTGGGCCGCTGGAATCCACTGCGTGGCTTCGGCGTCATGCACAACCAGATCCTCGCGACGGTGACGCCCACCCATGACAGCGGCAGCGTCACGCTGATCTGCGAACCCGAAACCGCCGCGTGGAGCGATTGGTTCTTCGTCGACGACGGCACCAATTACGAGAACGCCGAGGCGATCGTCCGCGCGATCTCGCGGCGGGTCGCCGCACGCCGCCGCGGCGAGCAGGACCGCGCCACGCAGACGGCGGTCGAGAAAGAACTCACGGTCGCGAAGTTGAGCCTGCTGCATGCGCAGGTCGAGCCGCACTTTCTCTACAACACGCTCGCCAGCGCGCAGCTGCTGACCCGCAGCGACGCGGCCCGCGCCGACGAGATGCTCGGCCATCTGATCCAGTACCTGCGCCACTCGCTGCCGCGCGACGAGGACGCCCCGTCCACGCTCGGCATGGAGCTCGAACGCGCGGTCGCCTATCTCGAGATCCTGCGCATCCGCATGGGCCCGCGGCTGTCGGTGCACATCGACGTGCCGGATGCGCTGCGCGCAACGCCACTGCCGCCGATGATGCTGCAGACGCTGGTCGAGAACGCGATCAAGCACGGGCTCGAGCCGCGCACCGCGGGCGGCACCGTGTGGATCCGCGCGCGCCGCCATGACGGTGAGGTCGCGATTACCGTTGCCGACGACGGCGAAGGCCTGCGTACACAGTCCAGTGGCACCGGCATCGGCCTGCGCAACGTGCGCGAGCGGCTGCGCCTTGTGCACGGCACGGACGCATCGCTCGCAGTGGTGTCGAACTTCCCCAGTGGCGTGGCCGCAACGCTCACAGTGCCCGCGTGCAACGAGCTGGAGGCTGCCCGTGTCTGATTCGCGCGTCACCGCCGTGATCGCCGAAGACGAGACGCTGTTGCGCGATGCGCTGCTCGCGCAGTTGCGCACGGCCTGGCCGTGCCTCCAGGTGATCGCCGAATGCGAGGACGGCGCAAGCGCGCTCGATGCGATCGCAGCGCACACGCCGGACGTCGCGTTTCTCGACATCCGCATGCCCGGCCTCACCGGACTCGAAGTCGCGGCCGCGGCGGTCGAGGCGAGCCCGCGCACGCAGATCGTGTTCGTGACGGCGTACGACAAGCACGCGCTCGACGCGTTCGATCGCGGCGCGGTGGACTACCTGCTCAAGCCCGTCACGCCCGAGCGCCTTGCAGCCACCGTGCAGCGACTGCAGGCACGCAACGCGCCGCCGGACGTCGATTCGCTGCGGGCGCTCATCGAACGCCTGGGCGCGACCCGGCCCACGGCGGAAGTCGCGCCCGAGCCGCTCGTGTGGCTCACCGCAAGCGCAGGCCGCGAGACGCGGCTCATCGCGATCGACGACGTCGTCTACTTTCGCGCGGAGCAGAAGTACACGACCGTGGTCACCGCCGAGGGCGAGGCGCTGCTGCGCACGCCGTTGCGGGAGCTGCTTGCGCGGCTCGACGCGCAGACGTTCAAACAGATTCACCGTTCGACGATCGTCAACCTGCGCGCAATTGCCGGCATTACACGCGACGACAGCGGCCGCGGCACGGTACGCCTGCGCGCTCGACCTGAAATGCTGACGGTCAGCACGCCGTTCATGGCGCTATTCCGGCACATGTGAGTGCAACAGACGACGAGGTGATCCATGGAGTGGGATAAGCCAATCGCCATCGCCCTGTTCGCGCTGGCGCTCTACGTCTGCGGAGCGAACGTGCACGTGGATATCGAGCCTGCATGTCGCGGCCGCGTCCACGCGATGCATGTGATCGCGAAGTCCGCTCGAAGCCGTCCATTCGAGAGCTGGATGTGCGCGGAAATCGCATGGATGCCAGCGGTGCACATCGCACTGCCCTGTGCATCGCTGCATCGCGTTGACAGAGCAATGTGGACGATCAGCCTCGCTGAGCGCCTGTGACGTCTGCGGTCGCGCTTGGCGGAGTGCGATTCCAGCGTCGTGTGAAAGTCGGATGAATTAATGGCCTTTTAGCTCATCCATGGGTGCGGCCGTGGCCGAGCTTCGATGTAAACGAAATAAACACATTTGAACGTGCAAGCTAGTCGGACTTGGTTTGATTAGCTTGGATTGTTCGCAATGACGGAAGCCCACCGAATGGAAGCGCGCCGCCTTGGCGCGAGCAGCGAACGCACGGCACGCGAGGTGTTCTTCGCGATGCTTGCCGCCTCTTCGCTGAGTGCGGTACTGGGCCTGGCCGCGTTCGGCCTGATCGCCTGAGTGGGAGGCGCCGCGCGATGCGGCGTCGATGTGTGAGCCGCGTGGCGGCTGAACGGGCGAGCGGGTCGTCAGCACCGGAATCTTGAACTGAAGCGAACGCGGCCAGTCGGCGGCGTCGTGAGCATGCGTGTGTCTGCGCCCGTTGCGCGCGACAGCCGGCGTTGAGTGTGCGGAGCGTGGCGTGAGCCGCCGGCTGCACAGATGGCGCGGTCGTCGCGCATTGCGGGTCGCTACACTCGCGCGCCCGCTCCTGCCCGGCTTGCCAGGTTCACGATGACCGAGATCGCCGTCCTTACCCCCGATCCGAACGAAACCGCATTCGCCGACCTGTGGCCGGTGGTGCTCGAGCGCCTGCGCACGGCATTGGCCGGCGACGGGATCACCGCAACGCCGACGCCGTGGACCGCGCATGTCGACGAAGCCGACGCGCTCGCCGGCTATCCGCTCGTGCTGCCGCTGCTCGCTTGGGGCTACCACACGCAGCCCGCGCGCTGGATGCAGGCCTGCACGGCATGGCGCGAGGCCGGCGTTGCGCTGGCCAACCCGGCGGACGTGCTCGCATGGAACTCCGACAAGCGTTATCTGCAGCGCTTCGCCGAATGCGGCATCGCGATCCCGCCGACGACGTGGACGGAGCGCGTCAGCGCCGCGGACCTCGACGCCGCGTTCGATGCCACCGGCGCGGCGCAGCTCATCGTCAAGCCGACGGTCTCGGGCGGTGCGTGGAAAACGCTGCGCGTGCGCCGCGGCGACGCGCTCGACGATGCGCCCGAAGGCGCGGCAATGATCCAGCCCTACCTCGATACGATCGAGACCGCTGGCGAGACCTCGCTGCTGTTCTTCGGCGGCCGGCTCAGCCATGTCGTGAACAAGCGACCGGTCGCGGGCGAGTTCCGCATCCAGGTCCAGTACGGCGGCGTCTACACCGCGCTCGATGCCGCGCCTGCCGGTGCGCTCGCGCTCGCGGAGCAGGTGTTTGCGGCAATCGATTCCCCGCTGCTGTACGCGCGCATCGACACCGTGCCCGATGCCGACGGCCGCTGGGTGCTGATGGAGGCCGAGCTGATTGAGCCGGACTTCTACCTCGGCGCTCACCCGCAGGCCGGCGCCACGTTCGCGCGCGCAGTGCGCACGTGGCTCGAGGAACGCGGCGGCCGCTGATAGGCCACCCAAAACACGGGCGACCGCTGGGCAGCGTCCGGCCCGCGCCCCGCTCCGCGCACGGTCGTGGCGCGGTCAAGGCCGGATTCGATGCGGCCCGGCTGATCTTCGCCGGACCGCGTCCCGCCTGCGCGCGCTTACTTGCGGACAGCCGGCGTGTGCGACTTCATCGCATCGGCCAACCCCGGCACGCCGCCGGCCCCGGCAGGCACCGAGATGCTCGAGCCGGCAAACGAGTCGATCGGCTCGGCGCGCCCGCCCAGGCATTGGCTGAGAAAGCCCTCGGCGACCGCGTTGAACGCCTTGCTGTTCTCCGGCCGCGCAAAGCCGTGGCCCTCGTCGGGGAACAGCACGTACGTCACCGGGATGTCGTTCTTCTGCATCGCCTGGACGATCTGGTCGGACTCGGCCTGCTTCACGCGCGGGTCGTTCGCGCCCTGCCCGATCAGCAGCGGCTTGCTGATCTTGTCCGCGCGCGTCAGCGGCGAGCGCTCGGTCAGCCACTGCTTGCCCGCCTCGGTGCGCGGATCGCCCATGCGCCGGGCCAGCTGCTCGTAGAAGCTCGCCCAGTAGGGCGGCACGGTCGACAGCAGCGTGTTGAGGTTCGAGGGGCCGACGATGTCGACGCCACACGCGAACGCATCGGGCGTGAATGTGAGCCCGGCGAGCGTCGCGTATCCGCCGTAGCTGCCGCCCATGATCGCGACCTGGTCCTTCTTCGTGACGCCCTGCTTGACGGCCCAGTCGACCGCGTCGAGCAGGTCGTCGTGCATCTTCGCGCCCCACTCGCCGTTGCCGGCGTTCGTGAACGCCTTGCCGAAGCCGGTCGAGCCGCGGAAGTTCACCGACAGCACGGCGTAGCCGCGGTTTGCGAGCCACTGCGCATAGCCGTTGTAGCCGTAACTGTCGCGCGCCCACGGTCCGCCGTGCACGAGCAGCACCATCGGCACCGCGCTGTCCGCCTTGCCGTCGCCGTCGGGATCGGCGCTCTTGGGCAGCGTGAGGTAACTCACGAGTGTCTTGCCGTCGCGCGATGTGATCTCGACCGGCCACTGCGGCACGAGCGGTTTGCCCTCGAGCGCTGGGCGCGCGGCGAACAGCTTGGTGAGCTGGCCCGAGTCGCGGTCGTAGCGGTAGTACACGGCCGGCGATTCGGCCGCCGAGTACGTCACGATCCAGGTGCGGTCATCGAGCGTGCGCGCGTTGACGTTGATCTCGCCCGGGCCGATTGCCTGCAGCTTTGCAAGGTCGGCCTTCACCGCCGGATCGATCGGCGTCCATTCCTCGCGCAGGTAATCGACGGCTGCGGCCTGCGCCTCGCCGGTCTTAGGATGCGCAAGCATGTTGCCGACGTCCGCGCGACGGTCCTCGAACACGAGCTTGCGCTGCCCGCTTCCAACATCGACCGCATAGAGCGCAGCCGTGTCGCGATCGCGCGAGTCGAGCATGTACAGCGTGCGGCCGTCCGCGGTGAGCCCGAGCGGCGCGGTCGTCAGCGCGTCCTCGAACGGGATCGACGAATGCACCGCCCAGCCGCCCTTGCCGTCGGGCCGCAGCACGTCGCGGCCGCCGTCGTCGCGCGCGCGCGTGGCATAGCGCACGACGAAGTCATCGTCGGCGAGGTACTGGCCGATGCGGTCGTCGTTTTTCTCCACGAGCGTGCGCTCGCCGGTGGCCAGGTCGACGCGGTAGAGGTCGTGCCATTGCGCGTCGCGGTCGTTCATGCCGACGAGCACGCTGCCGGGCTGGCGATGGCTCAGGCCGACGACCTGCGCGGTGGTTTTCTCGAACGGCGTCAGGTCGGTGGCCTTGCCGGTCTTGAGGTTGACCGCATAGAGGTGGAAGTCCTCGTCGCCCCCGGTGTCGCGCAGGTAGAGCAGCGTGTCGGGCGCGTACGACCAGAAGTGGTTGCGGATGCCGCGCGCGGTGTCATTGGTGACGGCACGCGCCTTGGACGGATCGTCCACGGGCGCGACCCAGACGTTCATGACGCCGTCGACCGGCGCGATCCAGCTCAGGTATTTCCCGTCGGGGCTGATCATCACCGAGGCGCGCTCGGGGTTGCCGAACAGCGCTTCGCGCGGGATCAGCTCGGTGTCGGCGATGCGTTGCGCCGCGGTCGGCGATTCCTGCGCAATCGCGGGCGGCACGGCCATCGCGAGCATCAACGCGGCGGGCAAGAACGAAGCGTGCATCGATCGTCTCCTTGAGGATGCGGACACGACCGCCAGCGCGGCGGCCGACCGGACCCGAGTAAACCATGCGGGGCGTTTCGACCCGATCGATGCGAACCGCAGCGTGTGGAACCGGCGTGTCGGGATCGGCGTGTCGCGATCGGCGCCGGGGATCGACCGGGACCCATGCACACACACACACGCTCGGAGCCCGCGCGCGGCGGATGGGTGAGCGGCCTGGAGCGGGGACAGCGGCGCGCGCACCTGTGGTCGATGCACGCCTGCAGGGGTCGTCACCCGCGCCTGTACTTGCGGCTCACGTTCCACGCGCCGTGTGCATCGGCTCGGGCAAGTTGCCTCTGCGCCAAGCGGCGCGGCATGCCGGATCAGTGCAGACGCGGTGCGTGCGCGGCGTAGGCGGCGGCGACTCGGCGGCGCTGCGCGCGCAGCGCGAGCTGCACCATATCCGGCAGGGCCTGCACGGCGCTCGCCGGCGCTGTGGCCGGTGTAGCCGCCGCGGAGGCAGTCGGCGTCTCGGCAGGCGCCGAACGCGCTGCGGTGTCTCGCGCCGCGTCGGCAGCGCGACGACGACGATGCGCTCGAATCCACGTGTCGTGTGCGGCACGCAGCGTCGGATCAGACAGCACGCGATACGCCTCGTTGACGCGCTGCATCAGCACCAGTTCGTCCGCACCGGCGCGGTCGGGGTGATGGCGCGCGGCAAACACCCGATACGCGGCCCGCACGACCTCCGCCGGCGCATCGAGCGCGATCTTGAGGACGTCGTAATGGCTCTGCATGGCGGTCGGGCGTGAGGTGAAACGCGGCGAAGGATTCAACCACAAGCGTGACGCACCGCACATGCATTCTGTGTCATGCCATGCGCACTTTCGTTCACGATGCTGAGCGACGCAATCATCGACCGCATCTGCAGCCGGCAGGACCGCGCGGATGCAGCGCGAGTCGCGACGCCCGTCCCGGATCCGAAACCCACGCCACGTCAGGCCGGTTGCCGCCCTGGCTCATCGATGAAAATGCGACGCCCTGTTTGGCACCGTGTTGTCCATGATCGACGCCCTCGTCTACCGCAGCCGCGCCAAGCCGAGCCTCACCGAAACCGAACTCGAGCTCATCCTGCTGCAGTCGCGCGTGCTCAACGAGATGCGCGGCCTGACGGGCGCCCTGATCAAGCAGGGGGCCGAGATCGTGCAGTACCTCGAGGGCCCGTCCGATGCATTGGATCGGACCCTGGCGCGCATTACCGCCTCACCCCATCACGACGCGCTCGAGGTGCTCGAGCGCGCGAGCAACGTCGAACGCCATTTCGACACCTGGCACATGGGTTTCGTTGAATTCCAGCGCCAGCACGGCCGTGCCACTGCCACGGCGCAGTGGATGGATCGCTTGCCCGACGTGCGGGAAGCCAGCGCCCGCAATGCACCGCTCGCGGTACTGGCGGAGCGGTGGGATGCCTTTGCCGCGAACACGCGGCATCAATAATTCTGCTGGCAGCGATACCGGCGCGGTGTCCAACCGCCTGTCGGCGCAGCAGACCCGCAGGCATCAGCGCGCGGGTCTGTCCGCGTATGAATCGCCTTAGGGCGTGCCGGACTCCGGCGCCCGGCTCGGGTCGTCCTTGGGCCGCTGCTCGTCACGCGCGCCTGCCGTGCGGCGGTCCTGGCCGTCCACGTCACGCGGGTCGCCTTCGCGGCTGGTCGGGGCGTTGCGGGAGGAATCGGTGTCGCGATCGTTGCGGGGGCCGGTCATGGCGCTCTCCTCGGGGGATGGACCTCGACGCTAGTGGCCCCGGTGTAAGGCGCGGGTCGCCGGCGCGTGACGGCGAGCCGAACGCGCGGCGGACCCGCGTCCGATCCGCGAGCTCCCGTGCGCGCTCCCGCGTCATGATGGCCGGACCCGCACCGGAGGCCGCATGCTCAACACGCTCGCTCCTGCGCACGCGGCCGCGCTTGCCGATGCGATCCTCGTGCTGCACGTCGGCATCGTGGCGTTTGTCGTGTTGGGCGCGCTTGCGATCGCACTGGGCGCGCGCCGCTGGCGCTGGGTGCGCGACTGGCGCTGGCGCACGGCACACGTGCTGCTGATGGGGTTCATCGCGCTGCAGGCCTGGCTCGGTGCGCTGTGCCCGCTGACGATCTGGGAGCAAGCGCTGCGCGAGCACGCAGGCCAGGCGGCCTACGGCGGCTCGTTCATCGAACACTGGCTGTCGCGGCTCATCTTCTTCGAGGCGCCCGCGTGGGTTTTCGTGGCCGCGTACACGGCGTTCGGCGCGTTGGTGATCGCCGGCTGGTTCGTCGTGCCACCGGGTCGCGACCGCGCGCGGCCGCATTGATCGATGCACACAAAAACGCCCCGGAATCCCGGGGCGTTTTTGCATTACACGATGCCGATCAACCGCGGACGAGCGTGAGCCCGTACTGGCTGAGGATCGGGTTGAGGCGCTCGAAGTAGGTCTGGCGCTGCGAGCTCGAAAGCGAGCAGTTGTCGTTGCTGCCGGCCGGCAGGTTGCCGCCCGAGGTCACGCCCTGCGCCTGGCCCGAGCCCGTGATCCACGCGCCGCCCGAGTCGCCGCGACCCGTGCACACATTCGTCTGCGTCAGGCCGTACACCGCGCCGACCGAGTAATTCACGGTCACGTTCTTCGCGGTGATCGAGCCGCACTTCCAGCCCGTGGTGCGGCCCGAACGGCACAGCGATGCACCGATTGCAGCTTCGGTGCTGCCGTAGACGCGCGGATACGTGCGGCTGCTGTAGTTGTAGACCAGCCCGTACAGTCTGTGGCTGCTGCCGACGCTGACCCATGCGCGGTCATTGGTCGGGAAGCGCGAGGCCTGGAACGTGCCGACGTACTGTCCTTCCACATTCACGCTCGCGCCCACGCCGCCGCAATGGCCCGCGGTCACGAAGCCCTTCTGGGTGCCCTTGGTGACCGAGAAGCCGACCGAGCAGTAGCCGCTGTTATTGATGATGTACTCGTAGCCGCCGACGATGTTCGCGAGCGGCTGCACTTCGCCCGGCACCGTCTGGAAGCGCACGGCCTCGGCGTCGGCGCCGCTGACGGCAACGAAGTCGATCGCGTTCTGCTGTGCGCCCGGCTCAATGTTCACGACGACGGCGTTCGTCACCGGATCGACGTGCCAGGACTGCACGCCGCGCAGCATGCGCCAGTCGAGCGCGCGCTTTTGCACGTCATCGAGACGCGCCTTGGCGTGATCGAGCGCGGCCAGGCTGTGGCGCACGCGACGCACTTCAGCGCCCGGCACCGCAGCGGCAGGCCCGCTGCTTGCCACCACGTACTTGAACGTGCCGTCGGCCTGCCGCTCGATCCAGCTGCCTGCATAACGCGCGCCGAGCTGGCGCTTGGCGGTGGCGCCCTGCGTCTGGGCCGTGCGCTCGGTGCTCAGGTACTGGGCGATCTGGTGCGGGAAGATGCCGAGGTCGCGCTGCATCGCGAGCTTCAGTTCCGGCGCGAAGTCATCGCCCGGCGCGGCGCTGGCGACGCCAGCAGAGACGAGCGCGGCAGCGCCGGCGACGAAGGCGACGAGAGCACGGTGGGCGAGCGGGGCGCGGACCGGGGATTGCGTACGGGGCATGCGGAAAACTCCATTTATGTCGTGAGGACGTGCGGCCGTCCGGCACGCACGCGTTGACCTGCTGACCTCTGCAGGGGCCCGGCGCGGCGCAAGGCCAGGGGAGCGCCGGGGCGCGCATGTCAAACGACAACGCAAGCGTGAAATCGTGCTGCGCGTCTCATTTCCACAATTGACGAGTCCGCTGGCGCTGTTGTCGGGCCCTGCTTGAGCCTCCTCGTGTGGCCGCCTCACGCGGCCTTCACGGCTTCACGCCTGTTCATGTTGCGCTGCACCGTGGCTCTGCGCAGCTCAAATCACGTACAGCGTCGCGTATCTGCAAGATCGAGCACGGGTGCACAGAACGCGGCCTGCCACTGACCTCTCGCACTCACTGCCGCCCGATCGCGCACCCTCCAGCGTTGCCTGGGGTGCCGCCTTCGCGGATTCACGACCTTCCGCTCGCGGGCACATAACGGCGCCTGTGGAACGCTCGAATCGACGCCGCCCTCCTGGCGGCCCAAGGAGAACGTCATGACCACCCCCCGCTCCGACTTCACGTCCAGCGACGGCACCGCAAGCGCGAGCCGTCAACCGATGAACGGGCCTGACGACGGCCGCATCACCGAGAACCGTTTGAACAACCTCGATCTGGAAGCGCGCGGCGTCTCGCTCGAAGACCATCAGCGCGACCGCGACAGCAAGGGCGTCAAGAACGGCTACGACGATTCGCTTGCCACGCGTAAGGGCGACGGCGAAGGCGAGGACCGGCTCGGCATCGCACGCGGCGACTGACCCGGTCCGGGCACATCGCTCGACACGGATCAACGCGTGTCGAAGCACGAGCGTTTGACCTGCGCTCGAGGCTGGCTCCGTTCGACCTGATGCACGCGCTTTCTCGCGCTGCCGGTCGTGCGCTCCACCGGGCGGCGGCGGCCGCTGCCGGCCCGGTCTGGAGTTGCCCATGTCGCGTTCTCGCCGTTCCCCAACCGGCACGTCCTCGATCGGCACGCTGGCAGTCGCCGCCGCGCTCGCCGGCATCCTCGCCGCCGCGCCTGCCGCTGCCGCTGGCAACAGCGCTGAAGCCAAGTCACAACGCGCCTCCGTCTTCACCGTCGACGCCAAGAAGAAGTCCGGCCAGGCCATGCCGGGTCCGCGCCGCCCGGGCTGGGTCGAGTCCGTGATCGGCAAGATCAAGCCGCGTCCGCCGAAGCACACCTGCCGCGGGTGAGGTTCTTCGCAGTCGGCTTCTTCAACTGGACACCGGTGTGTCGATGACCGCGATCGCACTCGCGCTGGCGTTGTTGCTCGCGTTCGTGCATGTGTTCGCGACACACCTGGTGTTCCTCGACCGGGCTCCCCGCAGCCGCTGGTTGTCGGCTGCGAGCGGGCTGTCGGTCGCATATGTGTTCGTGCACCTGCTGCCTGAGATCGCGTCCGGGCATGAAGCGCTCGCCGAGGGACGCGCCGCGCAGTGGCCGACCCTGTGGCTGGTGACGCTCGCCGGGCTCGTCGTGTTCTACGGGCTGGAACGGCTTGCGAAAGGCTCGCGCCAGGACGAGGCCGAGGCCGGCCGCGAAGAAACCACGGCGCCTGCCGTGTTCTGGCTGCACATCGCGTCGTTCGCGCTCTACAACGTGCTGATCGGCTACCTGCTGATGCACCGGCTGGATGAGGGCCCCGCTGCGCTCATCGCATTCGGACTCGCGATGTCGCTGCACTTCGTCGTCAACGACCACGGCCTGCATGCGCACCACCGTCGACGCTACCGCCATGTCGGGCGCTGGTTGCTCGCGGGCGCGGTGCTGATCGGCTACGCGCTGGGGCTCGGCGTCGATGTCGGCGAGCCGGCAATCGTTTCGCTGATCGCGTTCCTCGGCGGCGGGGTCGTGCTCAACGTGCTCAAAGAAGAACTGCCCGAGGAACGGCAGAGCCGGTTCGTGCCGTTTGCGCTCGGCGCTGCGGCGTACGCGGCGTTGCTCGTCGCGATCTGACCCTGACGCCAGCGAGGTACTCGCCGCGCGAGCGCGTCAACGTCTGCACCGTGCGGACCGGCGCGCTTGTCGCAGCGCGTTCCGCGCCTCTGCTGTGGCAACGCGGTAACCACTGCGACGCGATCCGGTCGACTGCCCGTGCGTGGACTGTGTGCAGAAGATGGCGTTGCTGGATGCACGCGGCGGACTCATCGCTGTCCGCTCTAACCGCGCCGCGTCGTGTTTCTCCCCTTCTCCACTGACACCGAAGTCCGCGCTCGGGGTCAGCGCATGCGCGCCGGCACGCGCGCCAACGCATCGACGAGCCGTTGCGGGTCGACTGGTTTGGTGAAGTGCTTCGCGAAACCGGCCGCGCGCGATGCGTCGATGTCGTGCCGCTGACCGTAGCCGGAGAGTGCAAACAGCGTGGCCGATGCCGTGCGTGGATCGGCCCGCAGGCGCTGCGCGAGCTCGTAACCGTTGAGTCCCGGTAGACCGATATCGAGCACGTAGGCGTCGACCGCCGCATCCGGATCGGCCAGCGCCGCCTCCGCGTCGCCGTACGTGCGTACGCGATGCCCGTAGGCTTCGAGCAGCAGCGCAGTCATCTGCGCGGCGTCCTCGTTGTCGTCGACGACCACCACGTCCAGCGCTTCGGCCGCGAGTGCTTCGTCCTGCGCGGTGGGCTCGGTCTGCAGCCGCTCCGCGTCGATCGCCGGCAGCGTCATCTCGAACGTGCTGCCGCTTCCCGGGCCAGTGCTGTCGGCGCGCACACGGCCGCCGTGCAGCTGCACGATGGTGCGCACGAGCGAGAGCCCGATGCCGAGCCCGCCCTGTGCGCGATCCAGCCCACGCGTGCCCTGCGTGAACAGGTCGAACACGTGCGGCAACAGCGCCGGCTCGATGCCAATGCCGTTGTCGCGCACCTGCGCATGCACGCACGCGTCTTCGAGCCACGCGCGCAGGTCGATGCGTCCGCCGGCCGGCGTGTACTTCGCCGCGTTGTTGAGCAGGTTCGCGATGACCTGCGTCAGGCGGATGCGGTCACCGTGCACCGGAAGCGGCGCGTCCGCGATCTCGACGCTGAGCGCGTGATCGCGCTGCTGCACGAGCTCGCGCACCTGCTCGATCGCCGCATCGACGGCGCCGCGCAGATCGAGCGGCGCGGCATCGAGCGTCACGAGGCCGCGGCTCACGCGCGAGACGTCGAGCAGGTCGTCGACGAGCGTGGTCAGGTGCCCCAGCTGGCGTGCGATGACGCCGATCGTGCCGCGCATGCGGTCGGGGTCGAGATCGCCGCGCTGCAGCAGCGCCGCCGCAGTGCCGATCGGCGCGAGTGGGTTGCGCAGCTCATGCGCGAGCATCGCGAGGAACTCGTCCTTGTGGCGATCCGCTTCGCGCAGCTCGGCCTCGATCCGGTGCTGCTCGGACGCATCGTGCATGACGATCACCGCGCCCGTCGTTTCATCCTCGCGCTCACCGTCTCGGATCGGCGAGGCGGTGTGCACGATCGGGCGGACCGTTCCATCGCGCCCGCGCAGCATCGCGGTGGGCCCGCCGTCGACGTCGGCCGGCAGCAGGTCGACCACCGCTTCGCGCGGCTGCCCGACGGCGTCGTCGCGGGTCCACCCGGTCAGGTGTTCGGCGACCGGGTTCATCCAGCGCACGTGGCCGGCCTCGTCGATCGCGATCACGCCATCGCCGATGCTCGTCAGCGTGGCGCCGAGCCATGCGCGTTCGCGGTTCAGATGCACTGCGGCCTTGCGCTGCGCGAGCGTGGCAGACTCGGCGTGCAGCCGCGCCTGCGCCTGGATCCAGCTCAGACGCGCGAGGATCAGGCTCGCCGCGAACGCTGCCAGCGCGAGCCACGGGACGATGTCGCGCTGCGACAGCGCCTCGAGCGACGGCCGGCTGGAAAACCGCAGCGTCCAAACGCGGCCGTTCACCTCCAGGCGGCGGTCGGCCGTAAACCACGGCTCGCGGCCTTGTTCGTCCGGCATCGTGTTGCGCAGGACCGCAGCGGGCTCGGGTTGCTCCCCGTCGTACACCGTGTAGTCGATGCCCGGCTCACCGCGGCCTCGAACGCCTCGAAGCAGGTCATCGGCGCGCAACGGCGCATATGCGAACCCGACCATCTGCATGCGCGCCTCGCGGTCACGCTTGAACACCGGAAGGTAGATCAGGAAGCCCGCCTGCTTGTCGGGGTCGATCTCCTGCATGAGCGTCACGCGGCCCGTCGCCACCGCATCGCGCGTGTTGAGCGACTGCATCATCGCGAAGCGACGCGTCGGCTCGGTCCACATGTCGAAACCGACCGCGGCCGCATTGCGCGCGTTGTATGGCTCGAGGTGGGTGATGCTCGTATAGACCTCGCGCGGCGCGACCGGCCACACCCGGAAATCGGGCCGTCCGCCCGCACGCATGACCGCTTCGAGCGTGGCGACCTGGCGCGGCTCGATCCACTGCGCGAACCCGATGCCGAGGATGCCCGGGTACCGCTCGGTGAGCCGAAGCGCCTCCACATAGCGGTTGAACTCCTCGATCGTGACCTCGCCGCTCGCTGCAAACAGCCCGGCCGTGCCGCGGATCAGGTTGGTCGTGACCGTCACGCGTTCGTTGATCGCGTCGATCGTGCGGTCGATCTCGGCCTCGAACATGATGCGGTCCTGCCGCGTGATCGACTGCGCGACCCCGGCGACGAGCGCTTCGGTCACCGCCAGAGCAATCAGGAACACGAACAGCGCCTGCCCGAGCGGCGAGCGGATCAGCCAACGCGACAAGAAAGGGGAGCGGGCGGCGGGCGACGTCATCTGCGCATCGTACGGCGCGCGCGTGTCCACGCTGCGCACGGAATGGTCGAGCCAGCTTATCGCGTGATGCACCAGCGATCGCTGGACGTGCTTGCCAATCGAGCGCGGCGCGCCGTTCGCACTGTTGCTTTGACGCCTTCAGTTCGCGACCACTGGACGCTCGATTGCGAACGGCGTGGACATGGATGCGGTCATGTCGACCCTTCCAGCACGACCGTGTCGCGGCTACACCGCGCAGCCTGGCTGGCGCTTGACGGCGTGATGGCGTGACGCCAACGGCGACAGCACGGCCCGCTCGCGCTGACGCGGCGCAGTGCCGACGTCACCGGCGCGTGCAGCACGGCGTGTGCCGCACCCGTTTGCACGCGGCGTCGCTCTGCCCGTCGCGTAGCGGGGAATGGACGAACGGGCATCTCCGTCAGCCCGCTGCAGAGCGGGCCCAAGGCATGCGTCGCCGAGCACGCCGAGGAGGACGACGCGCCGCGCTGACGCCGGTGTGCGTCACGGGGGATGCACCCGCCGGGGCGTCGAATGACTCTCGTCCGACCCACTCGAGGTGACCCATGCAACCGCCCGATCCGCAGGTCGATCCGCCCGCGCACCCCTCGCCCACCCGCGCTGACTTCATTCGCGCGGCATCGCGCGAGCGCGACGTGCAGGGCATCCGGATGCGCTGGGAGGAATCCGGCGAAGGGCCGCCGGTGGTGCTCGTGCACGGCATTCCGACCTCGCCGCGCCTGTGGCGTCGCGTGATGCCGCGCGTGACCGGCGCCCGCTTGCTGGCCTGGGAGATGGTCGGCTATGGCGACTCGATCCCCGAAGGTCGCGATCGCGACATTTCGGTGCGCGCCCAGGCCGGTTATCTGCTCGACTGGCTGGATGCGCTGCAGATCGACCGCGCCGTGCTGGCCGGCCACGACCTCGGCGGCGGCGTGGTGCAGATCGCCGCCTTGCGTGCGCCAGAGCGGTGCGCGGGTCTGCTGCTCACGAACGCGATCGGGTACGACTCTTGGCCGATCCCGAGCGTAAAGATGCTGCGTGCGAGCGGCGCCCTCGTGCGGCACATGCCCGACGCGGCGGTCAAGACCGGCGTGTTCCGCATGCTGATGGCGCGCGGCCACGACGACGGCGACGTCGCCGATGAGTCGCTCGACCAGCATTTCGGCCCGTATGCGCGCCACGGTGCCGGCGAGGCGCTGATGCGCCAGATCGATGCGCTAGACGTGCACGACACGCTCGACGTCGCCGACCGCCTGCCCACGCTCGCCAACATCCCCGCGCGCGTCGTCTGGGGCGTGGCGGACCGCTTCCAGAAACCCGAGCACGGCGAGCGCTTCGCACGCGACCTGGGCGTTGCGTTCGAGCGCATCGAAGGCGGCAAGCACTTCACGCCGGAGGATCATCCCGAGCGCATTGCCGCCGCGCTCGATTCGTTGATCGCCGAAGTCGCCGCACGCAGTGCGAGCACCGCGCGGCGCTCACACTGACTACGCAGCGGCTGCGCTCAATGCAGCAACGGCCCCGGCCTCGCGAACAGATAGCCCTGTCCGAACCGCACACCCACCTCACGCAGGGCATCGGCCTCGGCCGCGGTTTCGACACCTTCCGCGACGACCATGAATTGCGTGCGGGCGGCGAAAGCCATCAATCCGCTTGCGAGCGCCTGCTTGACCGGGTCGACGTCGATGCCGCGGGTCAGGCTCATGTCGAGCTTGACGATGTCCGGCGCCACCCACAGCACGTGGCGCAGGCTCGCGTAGCCGGCGCCGACGTCGTCGATCGCGATGCGCACGCCTGCACGTCGAACGCGTGCGACCGCGTCCACGAGCGGCGCGTAGTCTTCCACTACGGCGTGCTCCGTGATCTCGACAACGATTCGCTCTGACGCGACGCCGACGATCGCGTCGATGAAGCGCGGATCGGCGATCGTGCACGGGGAGGCGTTGATCGACAGAAACGCGTGCGGCGGCAGTTGCGCGAGCGCCGGCAACGCGTTCCGTACGGCGGCGAGTTCCAGTTCCACGCCCAGGCCGACATCCCAGGCTTCTCGGAACCAGACGTCAGGACCGCGATGCGTGGGCGCATCGAACCGCGCGAGTGCCTCCGCACCGACGAGCTCCGCGGTGGCGGGCGAGACGATCGGCTGGAACACCATGCGCGGCCCGCCCGCGTCGAGCACGGCCTGTACCGCGTCATGCCGCTCGCGCCGGCGCTCGATCCCATGCAGCGCGTCCTCGAGTTGCGCGCCGACCAGACCGGCCAGAAAGTGCATGAAGCCCAGGTCGCGCTCGCGGCGCGACGGGTCGCCGTCGAAGTTCACGCAGCACAGCGTGCCCAGCGCGCGCCCGCCGGGCGCACTGACCTGCACGCCCATGTAGGCCTCGATACCCAGCACCTGGGTCAGCGGGATCGCAAGCGCGCGTGCGTCGTGGCGCACGTCGTAGATCGCCTCCGGGATCGTGCCCTGCAACACGCGGTGGCAGTAGCTGTCCTCGAGTACGAACCGGGCGCCGACGGGGAGGCCAAACGCGTCGGCGGGCCCGTCGACGTAGCGGATCACCTTCTCGTTGCCGACGACTTCGGTAAGAAAACTCACGTATGCGCCGAGGTAGCCGCGTGCGGCGGCCACGATGCGGTTTACGAACGCGGTGCCTGCTTCGTCGAGCAGCGCGAGCGGTGACGGTCCGGTCAGATCCATTGAAAGGCCGTGGTAGTGGCTACGACACACCCACCATACGACAGCCGAGTGCGTGGCACCCGTGTCGAATGGCAAAGCTCGCGCTCGCGCGGCGGACCGCCACGCGTCGTCAAATAAACCGCGGGGCTACGCTGAAGCTTTCAGGGTCAGAATGAACCCCAATGCCCTCGATACCCAATGACCCCAAAGCCCGCAGGGCGCTCGTGCTCGGTGCAACCGGCCTGGTCGGCTCAGCGTTGGTGCAGCGCCTGCTTACGGATGAGCGCTACGACGCGTTGCACGTCATCGCTCGCCGCCCACTGGCGGCCGCGCACGCAAAGCTGCAGGTCACGGTGACGGGGTTCGACGGGTTGGCCGACCACGCACGGGCGTTCGCCGTCGATCACGTGTTCTGCTGCCTGGGCACCACAATCCGGCAGGCCGGCAGTCGTGAGGCGTTCCGGCGCGTCGATCTCGACTACGTCGTCGAGGCCGCCCGGCTGGCTGCGCAGGCGCGCGCCGGACACTTCCTGTGGGTGTCGTCGATCGGGGCCGATCCGAACTCACGCGCGTTTTACCCGCGGATCAAGGGCCAGGCCGAGCAGGCGATCGCGTCTTTACCGCTGGCGCGATGGACCGCACTGCGGCCCTCACTGCTGCTGGGCGACCGGATGGACCGCCGACCCGGCGAGCGCATGGCCGCGGCCGTGCTCACGCGATTGCGGCCGCTGATGCGCGGCCCGCTGCAGCGCTACCGACCGGTACACGCCGATGCGGTGGCCGCTGCCATGGTCGCGTACGCCCAAGGCAATGGTCCGACCCAAGCCGAAGTGGCTTCGCGCGGCATCGAGGTGGTCGGCGGAGGCGCAGCAGGAGACACCGCGTGATCGGTCAGCGCAACGCGCGTCACCTCGCTTGCGGCGCAAGCGCGATGACGCGGTCACACTGCCGCACGGCGTCCACCGTAAGCGGAAGCACCGTGCGGATCAGCGCGCTTGTCGTAGCGCGTTCCCCGCCTCAGCGATCCGGGCCCGGCTCCGTGTCGCGGCTCGAGCGCTGCTCACGTTCGGACAGATGGTGCTCACGCGCGGTCTGCGTGCTGCCGTTCTGCGTGCCGCCGTGCGAGCGGCGGTCGAGCTGCTCCTGATCGCGTTCGCGGCCGCTCGTGCTCGACGCGTCGCGGTCCGGCAGGTTCTTGTCGTTGGGGTTCATAGGGACTCCTCGGTCGAATCGGCGTCGGGGGACATCGGCAGCGTGTCCAACGCCGCCGTTACACCGGGTGACCCGCGCATGAGCATTGCGTTATCCAGCGAAGATTGGCGCGCGCCGATGCGGTCGTGGGCCCCTTTCGGTCGCTCTCGCTGGCGTTGTGATCGGAGCGGGCGCGGCTTCCAACGGCGCAGCGCTGCGATCACGGCGATGGTTTCCCGTGTGGCCGGTGCGTCCGCCCACCTGCAAGCAGGCTCGACCCGCGGGCCCGGACGAGGTTCGACGTCTGGGGTACTCGATCCGATCAGCCTGCGCTCACCCCTCGAGCTGGCGGTTGGCCCTGCTTTTCGCCTGCGCAGGCCGCGCGCGCTTCGCGGATCGCGTCATCGATCTGCCTGCGCGCATGCGTGGACTTCGCCGTGCGGTGCGCGACCTCCTCGATCACGTCGACGCGGGCCGCGAGCACCTCGCGACGGGCAGGCGACTGCGTCACCGCCGCCACGTCCTCGACCACGCGCAGCAGGCGCATGAGCACCACGGTGTTGCCCTCGGCGTTCTCGAGGATCTGGCCGAGCGCCAGGTCGGCGAGGTCCGCGAACTCCGGCCCCGGCGCGATGACGCGCAGGCGGCTGTCTTGGGCGCGGTACGGCGACTCGGGCCGCCGCTGCGCAGCGCGCTGCAGCAGCGCGGACAGGTGGTCGAGGCAGGTCACCGCCGTCGTGGTGTCGTTGATGCCCGGCGACAGCGCCTTGAGCGCGATGTCGACGAGCTGGCGGAAGCCGAACACCGGGTCCTGGTCGGTGGTGCGGAATCCGTCGACCGCGTACAGCGCATTGAATGCACGGACGAAGCGCGCGTCCGGCGGCGCTACGCCTGCGATGTGCGCGAGCGTGCGGCCTTCGACCACGAAGTCGCCGACCACGGCCTCCATGCGCACGAGCACGTCGTGCTCGACCGCGAACGCGAGCAGCGAATCGGGTTGCACGCTCTGGATGTAGCCGGTCTCGGTGGCGGGCACCGGGTACCACTGCGCGTCGCGGTCGGGATGCGCCTGCGGCGGAGGCGGCTGTTCGGCTTCCAGGCCCATCTCGTGCGGGAACAGGCGTTCGATCGCCTCGCAGGTCTCGTGCATCACCGAGCGTGCGATCTCCGCGGCCTGGATCGTGGTCGATACGTGGTGGATGAAGACGATCAGAAAGCCGATCGCGATGAGCGAGAGCACCAGACCGGTGAACACCGCGATCGCCGGCACGAACGAGCCCTCGCCACTGCCGCTGATCGTGCGCAGCACGACGATGCAATACGCGAACACGCCGAGGAACACACCGAGGACGACCTGGTTCAACCGGTCACGCATGAAGTTGCGCAGCACGCGCGATGTGTACAGCGAGGCGGCCTGCGCAAGCGCGACGATCGTGATCGAAAAGACCACGCCGGCGACGGTGATCATCGAGGTCGCGATCGCCGACAGCATGGCGCGCGAGCCTTCGGCCTCGGCCGCGAACATGCGCGGCCACCGCTTGGCCATCGCGCGGTTGGCGGGCTCGCCGATCTCGACCAGCCCAAGCGCGAGCGCGATCGATACGAGCACGAGCACCACCGGCACGAACCAGAAGCTCGAGCGCACGCTGATGCTGATCCACTTCAAACGGCCCAGGGCCGACACAGCCGCCATTGCATCTCCACCTGCGCGGCCGCAAGCGCACGGCCGTCGAGGTGCGCAGTAGGCGCGATCGCCGGTGAGCAGCGAGTCGCTGCGGCTAACCCGTCACGCGGTCCCGGCCGCCGCGCTTGGCGCGGTACAGCGCGTCGTCCGCGTGTTGTAGGACCGAGTCGAGCAACTCGCCCGCCTCGGCCGCGACGATGCCGAGGCTGATCGTGAGCCGGCCGGTCGCGGCGACCTCGTGGGGGATCGAAAGCGCCTGCACGGCTTCGCGCATGCGCTCGGCGACCGCGCGCGCGGTGCCCAGATCGGCGCCGGGCAGCACGACGGCGAACTCCTCCCCGCCCGTGCGCGCGAGGCGGTCGGCGCTGTCGCGCAGGGCAGCCTGCGCGGCGGCCGCGACGCGGCGCAGCACGCGGTCGCCGGCCGGGTGGCCGTAGGCGTCGTTGTAGGCCTTGAAGTGGTCGAGGTCGAGCATGATCACCGCCGCCGACACCGTCAGCGCGCCGTCCCGGGTGTGGTTTTCGACCCAGGCATGGAAGCCGCGCACGTTGAGCGCGCCGGTGAGCGCATCGGTCTGGCTCAGGCGTTCGAGTTCGGTGTTCGCGGCCTGCAGGCGCGCGGTGCGCTCGGCGATGTCGCGCTCGTGCGACTCGACGGTGCGCCGGAGCGAGTCGGCAAGCGCGGACTGCCGCGTGAGCGCCTCGCGCAGTTGCGCGCTCGTCGCGTTGAAGCGCAGCACGAGCTCGCCGATCGCGTCGGCAACCGGCCGCAACTCGCGCGGGATGTCATCGGGCTGCCAGCGCGCGGCACGGCCGTCGGTGGCCAAGGCGCGCATCGCGTCGAGCACGGCGCCGGTTGCACGCGCGAGCCGGCCCAGCTGCCAGCGCGCGACCAAGAGCGCACCGAGCACCGCAAACAGCACGAGCGCGGCCAGCGTGATCGCGCGGCGTTGCAGGTCGGCCACCAGCGGCTGCGTCGGGGCGAACAGCACGACGCGCCAGCCCGACCTGAGCTGCGTCATCGCGGCCCAGGCATCGCCGCCGTTGCGCAGCACGCTCTTGTGCAGGCGCGTCGGGCCGACTCCGTCGTCGAGTTCGGCGTCGGCGAGGAACGCTGCATCCGCGAGCGGCTGCAGGAAGCGGAACGGCAGCCCCTCGCTCGCGTGGATCACCTTCCCGTCGCGATCGACGATGAGCATTTCCTGGCCGCGTTCGCGCAGCACGGCCGAGCGCAGCGTGGTGAAGCGGTCGATGCGGATGGAGCCTTCGACGATGCCGACGAAGCGGCCGTCGACGTGCATCGGCGCCGACACGCCCACGAGCGGGTCCTTGTCGTCGGCGCGGCCGATGAACGCGTTCGACACGTAGGGCTGGCCGGTCACGGCCGGCACGCGGAAATAGTCACGGTCGGCGACGCTCTGCCCGCGATGGTCGCCCCGCACTGGCGGCTGCAGCTCGACGATCATCCCGTCGGCGTCGGCGGTCAGCGCAGTGAGGAACGCGGGGTAGCGCGCGCGAAGCCGCGCGAGATCGGGCGTTTCGCGGTGCGCGGCCGCGGTGTCGGCGAGCAGCGCCACGCCGGCCGCGTGCGCGTTGATGAACTGGTCGGTCGACGTCGCGGCGAGGCGCGTCGTCACCCGCAGCTGCGCACGCAGGTGCTCGCGCTCGGAGCGGTGCTCGGTCGCGAGCTGCAGCGCACCGAGCAGCACGGCCGGCAGCGCGACGGCACCGACGATCAGCCGGGTGAACCGGCTTCGAAGCCGCGTGCGGGCCGCGGACAACGGTGTGCAATGCACAGGGTCCGTGCGGTCGGAAGAGGCGGTCATGCGGGCCGAGCACACACGGAGAGTGGCTCGATTATCGACCACCCCGCCTGTGGCTGAAGCACGACCGGCTGCGCGTGCATGGCAGCCACGTCGTTCGGCCATGCGACACGTGACGTGCGTCGCGCTTAGCGCGGCGTTGCGGGCGCCGCTGACCGGCGTGATGCACCTTTTGCGGCACGCGCGAACCAAGCCGCCAGCAGCCACAGACCCCCGACCAGATACGGCACGCTTGCAGGGACCCACATCAGCAGCCCGGCAAGCTGCTGGTCGGTCATCGGATCAAGCCCGAGCGCAGGCGCGCGCGGCAGATACGTGGCGTACAGCGGTTGCGGTGCGAACGTCAGCAGGGCGCCGACGAAGCCCATCTGCATCATGACGACGACCACGGCGACAAGCGCGCCACCGACGCCGGTGTCGCGATCGCGGATGCGATGCACCATCGCGGCCCAGAACCACAGGCCCGCGAGCAGGAAACTCGCGTGCATCGCCCAGTGCACGGCTTCGTGCGCCAACGCGGCCGCGGTCGCCGCCGGCAGGTGCCACAGTCCCATGACCGCGACCTGCGCGCCCGTTGCCGCGGCAAGGGCCTTCGCGGCCCGGGTGTGCACGGGCGCGATGATGCGCCGCGCTGCAACCGCGACATTGGTGGGAACCGCGTGCGCGAGCGCCGCACCCGGCCGGCCGAGCATCACCAGCGGCGGAGCGAGCGCGAGCAGCACCATGTGCTGGGCCATGTGCGCCGCGAGTGACCACTCGCCGAGCGCATCCAGCGGCCATACGAGCGCGGCGAACAGCGCCGCCACACCGCCTGCAAACGCAGTCGCTTCACGCCGCGCGATGCCGCGCCCGATGCCAGCGCGCCGCCACAGCCGCGTGACACCGAGCACATAGCCGGCAAGCGCGATCACGGCCGGAACGAGCAGCCACGGCGACAGCGACCACGCGTCGGACAAGCGCGGCGCATGCTCACCGCCGTGCGCGAGCACGACACCGGGCATTGCGATGACGCAGGCCGCGGCGCGGATCGTCCGATCTCGGTGGCGTCGGTGGCCCATCGCATCGACGCTAGCAAACGCCCGTGCGAGGGCGTGTCGCGAGCGGTCACATGCGCTTGCGCAGCGCGATCTACAGTGGGCCGGTCCGCCCAACCCCGGAGGCCTGCGTGGAGTTCTGGCTCAAGGTCGGCCACATCGCTGCGATGAGCGTCTGGTTCACCGGCCTGTTCTTCTTGCCGCGCCTGTTCGTCGCACGGCACCGCGGCGAGCGCGACGCCGAACTCGACTTCTTCGTGCCCGTGGCCGGCGCCCTGTATTTCCGCCTGATGTCGCCGGCCGGTTTGCTCACGATCGCGTTCGGCATCGCGCTCATCGCCACCGGGCCCAGCGGCGCATGGCTGCTCATGAAGCTGCTCGTCGTGCTGGCCGCCGTGGCCGTGCACCTGTATCTCGGCGTGGTGATGTTCGCACTGGAGCACGGCCGCGACCGCCACGGCTCGGGCTTCTACCGCGCACTTGGGGCGCTGCCGCTGGTGCTGCTGCTCGCGATTGCGGCGCTGACCGGTGCGAAGCCGCGCACGCTGCCACCGTTGCCGGCACCGCCCGAAGCGGCGGCCCCGATGCCCGGGACTCGGGCGCCCTAGCCTTCGGCCGGCCCGTCCGGAGGCGCTTCGCGCGGCGCGTGGTCTTCGCCGTAGACGCCGATGCCGTGCCGGAAACTCAGCGTGCCGCCGAGCCAGCCGGCCGCGGCGACCACGGGCCCGGTCGCCGACGACAGCAGCAGGCCCCACGGCCACACCGCGCGGATCGGATCGGGCCAGCGCAGCCATACGCCCGCGGCCGCGAGCGCAAGCAGCATCACCGCGACCACCGCGTGACTCCAGGCCGAGATGTGGTTGCGGATCTCACGCACGAGCAGGAAATCGCCGAGCCCGAACGCCGCCGCAAGCAGCCCGGTCGCGAGCCCGGCAATGTTGAGCACGAACGCCAGCTGTGCCCAACGCACGTCGTGCAGCAACACGAATGCAAGATCGGCGGCCGGCACGGAGGCCAGGAATGCGATTGGAAAGACGACGAGCATCGGGTGAATCGGGTGCTGGCGGAACGCCACGCGGCTCGGAATCTTGCGCGTGAATTGCTGCTCGGATGTGGGACGTTTGCGTCTGAACACGGCGACCTCAGGTGCAATCGGGCAGGACGAACATCGGCACCGCAGTGAACGCGACCGCAACGGCCGCGAGCAGCGCGAGCAGCGATGTCATCCGCGCTGCAAAGCACTGGCGCTCAAGCTCGCGACGTCGCGCGTCGTCTGCGGCTTCGATGTCGCGCGCGATCCGGTGCTGCATGCGTCGCGCCCGCTGGCCGAGCCATGCGATCAATGCCAGCGCGACCGCGCTCCACAGCAGCAGCGCCCAGATCAGCCGCCGCACGCCGAGCCATTCGGTCGCCTTCCACGCGTCCGCGCAGGCCAAGCCGGTCAGGCTGTACACCAGCACGAAGTGCACCGCCCACACGACCATCGGCGCGGCCATGCCGGCCAGCCGCGACGGCGCTAAACGCGTCACTCGAGCGTCCTCGGGAACAGATGCAGCACGGCCCACGCGATCGCGCCCTGGCCGGCGACGTAAAGCCAGTACGCGGTCGCAATGCGCGCCTCGAGCGGGCGGTGGGCGTCGAGGTGGCGACGGCGCGACCGCATCCAGACGAAGGCGTTGATCAGCACACCGAGCGCGACATGCACGGCATGGAATCCCGCCAGTGTCCACGTCACCGAGGCATAGGCGCTCACCTGCGGCGCGCCGAGCGCAGGCGCGAGCGCGACCGCATGCAGGGCGATGAACGCAGCGCCCGTGATGCCTGCGATCGCGGTCGCCATCCGGAATGACGCATCGTGGCCACGCGCATTTGCACGTCGCGCAATCAGCGTCGCCGGCACCGCAGCCGCAAGCGTCACCAGCGCGAGCAGCGGCACGGCGATCGCGCCGATGCCCCCGGACGCAGGCGGCCATGACTCGGCACCGAGCCACAGATAGAAGTACGAGAACACCAGCGACGCGAACAGGGAGCCGTCGATGAGCAAAGCGATGACCAGCGCCCACCAGCCCGGCGCATTGCGCGCGGCCGATTGCACGGGCAACGTGAGGCCCGGCGCTGCCTGCAGCTGCACCGGCGCGCGACGGTCGCCCGTGGTCCACAGCCAGTGGCCGAACGCTGCGAGCATCGGCAACAGCGCAATAGCCGCCAGCACGTACTGCTTGCCGAGAAACGCGGCAAGCAACGCGGCGATCGACAGCGCCGCGACCAGCGGGACCGCGCTCGAGCCTGAAATACGGATCACCTGTTCGGGCTCGGCTGACAACAGGTGCGTGCCGAGCAACTCGCGACGCCCGTGCGAGGCGTCGGCCAACAGGCCGTCCGGGCGTGCGACCTCCTCCATCAGCTGCGGCCGGTCCCAGAGCGGGCACGCGCTCGTGACCGTGGGCACCGACGCGAAGTTGTACATCGGCACCGGCACCGGCACCGCCCATTCCAGTGTGGTCGCATGCCACGGGTTGCGGGTCGCCGGCCGTCCGTAGCGGAAACACAACGCCACGTCGATGAGGATCGCGACGATCCCCACCGCCAGCACGAACCCGGCCGCGGTCGATACCAGATTGAGCCATGAGACCCCGAGCTCCGGCACGTAGGTGTACACGCGCCGGGGCATCCCGGCCATGCCGGTGAGGTGCATCGGCAGGAATGTCAGGTTGAAGCCGATGAACACCAGCCAGAACGCGCTGCGGCTCAGGCTTTCCGATGGCATGCGCCCGCTCACCAGCGGCAGCCAGTAATACAGTCCCGCGAACAACGGAAACATCAGCCCGCCGATCAGCACGTAGTGGAAATGCGCGACGACGAAATGCGTGTCGTGCACCTGCCAGTCGAACGGCACGAGCGCGAGCATCACCCCCGTGAGCCCGCCGAGCACGAAGATGAAGAAAAAGCTGACGATGTAGAGCATCGGCACGCGCAGCCACGGCTTGCCGGCCCACAGCGTCGCGAGCCACGCGAAGATCTGGATGCCGGTCGGAATCGCGACGGCCATGCTGGCTGCACTGAAGAAGCTCAACGACAGCAGCGGAATGCCAACCGCGAACATGTGGTGTACCCACAGCCCGAAGCTCAAGAAGCCCAGCGTGATCACCGCGAGCACGATCCAGCGATACGCGACGATCGGGCGCCGCGCGAACGTAGGGATCAGTGACGAGATCACGCCTGCGGCCGGCAAGAAGATCACGTACACCTCGGGGTGCCCGAACAGCCAGAACAGGTGCTGCCACAGCAGCGGGTCGCCGCCGCGGCCGGGGTCGAAGAACGCGAAGTCGAACGCACGCTGGATCTCGAGCAGCACGCTGCCGAGGATCAATGGCGGAAAGCCGAACGCGATCATGAACGCGGTGACGAGCATGTACCACGCGAACAGCGGCATGCGCTGGATGCCCATCCCCGGTGCGCGCGTGAGCAGGATCGAGCTGATGAGGCCGATCGCGCCGGTCACCGCGGCAATCTCGGCGAACGTCACGCCGAGCAGCCAGAAATCCACGCCCAGGCCCGGGCTGTAGGTCTTGTCGGTCAGCGGCACGTACATGTACCAGCCCGTGTCCGGCGCCGCGCCGAACAGGAAGCTCGTGTAGAGGAAGATCCCGCCGAAGAGGTAACACCAGTACCCGAACGCGCCCACGCGCGGCAGCGGCATGTCGCGTGCGCCGAGCATCTTCGGGATCAGGTACATCGCGAAGCCTTCCATGATCGGCACCGCGAACAGGAACATCATCGTCGTGCCGTGCATGGTCACGAACTGGTTGTAGCGCTGCGGGTCGAGCACCTCGTTGCCGGGCCACGCGAGCTGCAGGCGGATGAACATCGCGAGCAACCCGCCGATGAGCAGGAACGCAAAGCCGGTGACGATGAAGCGCAGGCCGACCGTGCTGTGGTTGACGGCGGTGAACCCGCCGCGGATGCCCGGGCCGTTTTTCCAGACACGCGTGAGCTGAGCGAGGCGCCCGTCCGTATCCATCGCTCCGGGACGCGCCGTGCTCATGGCACCTGCGCCTCGATGCCGCTGCCGGGCGCGTCGCCCTGCTCCACCAGCCAGCGATCGAACGCGGACGCCGGCATTACATCGACGTCGAACGCCATGTGCGCATGGCGCAGTCCGCAGAACTCCGCGCACTGGCCGCGAATGGGCCCGATGCGGTCCGCGCGCAGGCGCAGCCACGTCGTGTGCCCGGGAATCGCGTCCACCTTGCCGCCGAGGCGCGGGATCCAGAAGCTGTGGATCACGTCGCGCGAGCGAATGCGGAATTCGACGACACGCCCGAGCGGCATGACCAGGCGGTCAGCCGTGGTTGCGACGACGCGCCCTTGCGCGTCGAGGTAGCCGAACGTCCACGCCCACTGGCGGCCCTCGACCTCGACGACGTGTGCCGGTCGGCCACCGAGCGTTTTCACGGCATGCCCGATGCGCGTGCCAAACACGAGCAGTACGAACAGCAGGGTGACCGGCAGCACGATGCCACCGGCGACGATCAACCGCATGCCGCGTTCGGGCGCGAGCCGGTGCCGAGGCCTCAGCAGTGCCCATGCCAGCAGCGCAAGCACGAGGCCAAGCACGAACGTCGCGCCGCCCGCCATCCACCACCACACGTGCGCGATACGCTCCGCGGCCGGACCGGCCGGGTCCAGCATTGACTGCACGCCGCTGCACCCCGTCGCCGGCGCGAGGCCGGCCAGCATGCAGAGCGTGCGCAGGCGGGCGATGGGACGGGCCGGCGCCATGCGCATGCGACCCTCAGGGGCGGCAAACCGGGAACGGTGCTGACCCATCAGGGCGATGAAACCGCTGCGGCGCGCGGTCGCCGCGCGCCGCCGGAATACTCGCGCAGAAGGGTCGAGCTGACTCGACCTCCGTCCACCTGCGGCGCCATGCGGCCACCTCTGCACGCCGCAGCCGGCGTTGCCGGTGCGGCGCATGGGGTCGTCCGCGACCGGCCAGCGCCCCGCACGCGGTCGGCCCATGTGCACCGTCGCAGTTTCAGCGCGACGCGACCGCGCTGCGGGGCCCGGCCCTCTCTGCCTGCGAATTCGCTCACCGCGCCGGCGTGACCCGCCAGATCGTGCTCGACAGGTCGTCGGCCACGATGAGCGCGCCGCGCGGGTCGACCGTGACGCCGACCGGACGGCCGCGCGTCTTGCCGTCCTCGCCCATGAAGCCGGTGATGAAGTCGACCGCCTCACCGGCCGGTCGGCCGCCTCGGAACGGCACGAAGACGACGCGGTAGCCGACCGGGGTTTCCCGGTTCCAGCTGCCGTGCTCGCCGACGAACGCGCCTTCGGCAAAGCGCGCGCCCATCGCGGGCGTCGAGAAATCCAGCCCCAACGGGGCGACATGCGAGCCGAGGCTGTAGTCGGGCTTGATCGCCGCGGCCACTTTCTCGGGCTTTTGCGGCCGCACGCGCGGGTCGACGTGCTGGCCCCAGTAGCTGTACGGCCAGCCGTAGAAGGCCCCCTCGCGCACGGAGGTGAGGTAGTCCGGCACGAGGTTCGGGCCGAGTTCGTCGCGCTCGTTGACCACCGCCCACAGCTGCCCGCTGCCGGGCTGGATCGCAAGCGCGGTCGGGTTGCGCAGCCCCGACGCATAGGTCTTGTGCATGCCGGTCTCGGCGTCGATCTGCCAGATCAACGCGCGATCGGCCTCGGCGGTCATGCCGCGCTCGGTGATGTTGCTGTTCGAGCCGATGCCGACATACAGGTAGCGCCCGTCGGCGCTCGCCGTCATCGCCTTCGTCCAGTGGTGGTTGATCTCCGAGGGCAGGTCGGTGAGCTTGACCGGCGGGCCGCTCGCGCGCGTCTGGCCCGGCTGGTAATCGAAGCGCACCACCGCGTCCTGGTTCGCGACGAACAGCCGGTTGCCGATCAGCGCAAGACCGTAGGGCGCATTGAGGTTGTCGGCAAACACCCAGCGGCCTTCGTAGCGCCCGTCGTTGTCAGCATCGCGCAGCAGGGTGAGCCGGTCGCCGCCCTTCACCGAGCTCGTGCCCTGGGAAATCGCGAAGCCCGCGAGGATGTCCTTGGGCTTGAGCGCCGGCGCGTTGCCACCCTTGCCCTCGGCCACGAGGATGTCGCCGTTTGGCAGCAGCAGCGTCTGCCGCGGGATCTTGAGGTCGGTCGCGATCGCATCGATGCGGTAGCCAGTCGGCACGACCGGGCGCTGATCGCCCCACTTCACCGGATCCGCGATGTTCATGCCCGGCACCAGGCCGCGCTGCGGCTCGGGCAGACGTGGGTCCGGGCCGACGTCGATCGGCGGGGCATCGCCGCCGCAGGCCGCAAGTGCAGCGACGAGCGCTGCGAGCGTCAGCAAGCGCAGGCGCTTCATGCGACGTCTCCCGTGTGGCGGTGCGCGAACCCGAGCCATGTCGCGGCCACTGCAAGCAACAGTGTCACGGCCGACAGCACCAGGCCGCCCGGCATGGCCGCCCATGCGTCTTTCGCGTGGACCAGCGAGTTGATGAGGCCGAGCACGAACAGCGCGAACACCAGCGCGACATATGCGATCGAGCGGGCATCGCGTCGATGCGAGCGCAGCAGGCCGACGATCGCCACGACCAGCACGAGCCCGGCAAGCATGACGCCGGCAAGCACCAGCCATGACGCGAAGTTCGTCCATTGCACGTGGTAGGTCTTCGCGTACGCGATGTCGGTGAGCAACGCGCCGAGAAACAACGGGAGTGTCGACGCGAGCAGCACCGCATGCAGCGGGTGCAGCGTGAGCGATGCGGTTCGATTGACCGTGGCCGCCATGGGCGTTCTCCTAAGGCGTGGGCGATCGCCGCACCCGGCGCAAACAACCGCGGGCGTGGCAGTGAGGACCTGCATGCGTTTTGCAACGGTTACGCAACCTGAACACGATCGGAGTCGAGGAAGCGCGAAGGCGCAGTGACGACAGGCGGTCCGCGGCTCCGATGACGCGCCGGTTTGCGCGATCAACGCTCGCGTGGATTGCAATGGTCGCGATCCGCCGGCCGGGTCACCGGCATGAACGCGCCGCCAAGAAGCGGCCGTACGAAACGGCGTCGCCCTGCCGCGCCGCGTAGGATGGCTGCGCTCGCCGCCCCGTCGCGCGCTCTGTTCTGGCCCCTGGGGCCGTTCGCTTCCTTTTCATTCCGTGCCGTCGTGATGGCGCGCACTGCCGGACGTCTACGTGCCAGGTTTTTCGACCCGTGATGTGCTGCTGGACGTCAGCGGCCAGCCCTATCGTCTCCGCGTGCTCACCGACCTGCAGCAGTTCGGCGATCCCGACGGCCATGCGGCGGCGCTGGGCATTTCGTCCGCGCAATGGAGCCTGTTCGGCCAGGTGTGGCCGGCCGGCCAGCGGCTCGCCGAGGCGATGCACGGTTTCGACTTCGCCGGCAAGCGCATCCTCGAACTCGGATGCGGCATCGGGCTTGCGAGCCTGGTGCTGCAGCGCCGCGGCGCCGACGTGGTGGCCTCCGACATCCACCCGCAGGCCGAGCCGTTCCTCGCGTACAACGCCGCGCTCAATGCGCTGCCGGCCGTGCATTACCGACAGTTGCGTTGGGACGTGGCGCTGCCGACGCTCGGCCGGTTCGATGTGATCATCGCGAGCGACGTGCTGTACGAGCGTGGCCAGGTCGAGCTGATCGCCGAGGTCATCGAGCGCTGCGCGCAGCCGGCCGCCGAAGTCGTCGTCACCGATCCGGGCCGCGGCCACAGTGCGCGGCTCACCGCGCGTCTCGCGACCGATGGATTCGTCCTGCAGCCGGGCCCGCATGCGGCCGACCGCGATGCGCCTTCGGGCGATCGCGTGCGCACCTTGCACTACCGCCGGGAGGCCGCGTGAGCGCGCGCCCGGTCGATCCGCCCGACGTCGAATGCAGCGCCTGCGATGCGGTGTGCTGCCGGCTGACGGTCGTGCTGTTGCCTGGCGATCGCGTGCCCGAGCACTTGACCGAGCTCACCGACGAGGGCCTGCCGGTCATGGCGCGCGACGAGGACGGCTGGTGCGTGGCGATCGACAGCGCGCGCATGTGCTGCTCGATCTATGAAACGCGGCCGGCGATCTGCCGGAAGTTCGCGATGGGCGGGCCGTACTGCCGCGAGGTGCGCGAGGAGTACGCCACGCACTACGCGCGCGAGATTCCGCTGTTGCTGCGCTGATCCGTTTGACGCTGCGCCGCCTCAACGGGCGGCGTTGGACAAACGTTCGTCGACGACCTCGTCCAGCGGCACCACGCGCCCCTGCTCCGCCGATCTCCTCGCCGCTTCCATCACTGCCATCACCTCGAGCGCCTGCGTCGGCAGCACCGGCGGCTGCGCGCCGCGGAGCAGCGCATCGGCGACACCGGCGTAGAAGCGCGACTGGTCGCCACGTGCGGCCGGCAGCGTTTCGATGCTTCCGTCGTCGCGGTGCCAGTGCAGCTCGTCCGGATCGATGCCCCAGGCCTCGTCTCCAGGCCGCAGGCCGTCGATCAGCTGTGTCTCCTGCCGGTCTGCCCCGGCCTTGACCAGGCTGCCGCGCGTGCCGTGCACGGTGAAGCGCGCCCCCGGCGCGGCGGCGACCATCGCCGCGTGCAGCACTGCGCGGACACGGCCGAACGACAGCACCACGTGCGCCCAGTCATCCGTCGCCGTGCCGTCGCGCTGCATCGCCATGTCGGCCTGCACCGCGTCGGGGCGTCCCAACAGCTGCAGCGCCTGGTCGACCAGGTGGGGCCCAAGATCCCACCACACCCCGCTCGCAGGGCCGGGCCGCTCCCGCCAGCGCTCGCGCACGTCGGGACGAAAACGTTCCCAACGCGCCTCCACGTGCACGACGTGACCGACGCGCCCGGCCGCGATCGCATCGCGGATCGAGAGGAAATCGCTGTCCCAGCGACGGTTGTGAAACACGGCGAGCATCCGTTCGCACTGCGTCGCGAGTGCGACGAGCTCGCGCGCTTCGCGCAGGCTTGGGGTCATCGGCTTGTCGACGACCACGTGCTTGCCGGCCTGCAGTGCCGCTTGGGCCAGCGCGAAGTGGCTCTCGTTCGGCGTCGCGATCACGACGAGGTCGACCTCGTCCGACTGCACGGCAAGCATTGGGTCGGCCATGACTTCGACGCGCGGCAGGTCCGCATGCACGCGCGTGGCATCGCTCGATGCGACGACGGTGAGCGACAGCGCCGGCACCGCCGCGATAAGCGGCGCATGGAACGTCCGGCCGGCAAAACCGTAGCCGATCAGGGCCACCCGGATCCCTTTGCGCTGGCTCATCGCTTCAATCTCGCACTCGTGCATGCAGGGGCGCGAGTGTGCTGCATGACGCGTCACCGGGTTGCGCGCTGCGGCTGACGTCTCGCCAGCGCCGCTGCACGGCACGTCGCCGGCTCTGCCCGGACTGACCGCCCGCCAGGCGCAAACGTCGCTGAATCGTGATCGCCGGCGGGGGTCGACCGCCCGCGGCACGTACACTTCGCGGCCCAGGATGCGCGGGGAGGCGCCAATGGACATCAAACGTGTGGCAGTGCTCGGCCTGCTGCTTGGCGCCATCGGGCTGGTGCCGGTCGCCATGCCGGTGCAGGCCGCGGCGCCAGTCAACCTGGAACACTACCTGCGTCGGGACGGCTACGGGCGCATCAAGATCTCTCCGGACGGGCAGTACTACGCGGCCACGGTGGAGTTCGAGGACCGCGGTGGGCTGGTGATCATCCGGCGTGCCGACAACAAAGTGGTCGGCGGTGCGCAGAGCGAGAAGCACGCGCAGGTGGATGAGTTCTGGTGGGCCAAGCCCGATCGCGTGGTGCTCTCGACGGCCGAGCGCTTCGGCACCAGCGACCAGCTGTACGCCACCGGCATGTTGTACGCACTCGGGGTGGACGGCGGCCGCGTCAAGACGCTCGTCGGTCCGAGAGCCGAGCCCGGGCTGGTCCACGTGTACGGCGATACGGGTCCATGGGAAATGGCGTCGCTGATCGATCCGCTGCCCGCAGATCCCGCCCACGTGCTGATCGCGGCCTGGGACATGGGCGTCGACCCGAAGACCCGCGTCGAGAAACTCGACGTGTACACCGGCCGCCGATCAGTCGTCGCCAGCGCGCCCGTGCGGCGTGCCCGATTCGTCACAGACGTGGCCGGCCGGGTGCGGTTTGCCGCAGGGCGGCGCGACGACAACGCCCTGAAGCTGTTCTATCGCGACAGCGATGCGGGCGAATGGCGCCTGATCAACGACGAGGCCGAAAGCGGCCGCGCCGAGTCGGCGCTGGGCTTCGCCGGCGACGGCGTGACCGCGTATCTGCAGGTCCCGCAACCCCAGGGGCCCGACGCCGTCGTCGCATGGAACACGCGCACCGGCGTGCGCACCGAGATCCAGCGCGACAGCACGGTCGATCCGTATGAACCGGTGTACGCACCCGATGGTCGGACGCTGATCGGCATGCAGTATATGGACGCGAACGTGCGCACCCGGCTGTTCGACGAAACCACCGACACAGCCCGTATTTACGGCGCGCTCGGCAAGGCATTCGCCGACGCGGCGGTGACGATCACCTCGTACACCAATGGCGGCCAGCAGGCGCTGGTCCAGGTCTGGAACGACCGCACACCGGGTGACACCTACCTGTTCGACACGAAGGCGCTGACGGCGAAAGGCTTGTTCGTCGCCCGCGAGTGGTTCGATCCCGCGCAGCTGCCCGCAACCCGGGCCGTGGAGATCAAGGCGCGCGACGGTCTCACGCTGCGCGGCTACCTCACGCCGCCGCGCGGCGCTGGCCCGGATGGCCCCTGGCCGCTGGTACTGATGCCCCACGGTGGGCCTTTCGGCGTGTTCGACAAGCTGTCGTTCGATGAAGACGCCCACCTGCTGGCCGAGGCCGGTTATGCCGTCCTGCGCGTCAACTACCGCGGCTCAAGCAATTACGGCATCGCGTTCCAGCGGGCCGGCGCGCGCGAATGGGGCGCGCGCATGCAGGACGATCTGACCGACGCGACCCGCTGGGCCATCGAGCAGGGCATCGCGGACGGCAAGCGCATCTGCATCGTGGGTGCGAGCTACGGCGGTTACGCGGCGCTGATGGGCGTGGCCCGCGAACCGGAGCTGTACCGCTGCGCGGTCGGCTATGTCGGTGTGTACGACCTCGAAGCGCTGCATCGCGACCGGACCCGCACGGCGCGGTGGATGCAGTCCTGGGCCAACGACTGGATGGGCGAGCGCGACTCGCTCAAGGCACGCTCGCCGATCCACATGGCCGAGCAGATCCGCGCCCCGGTCCTGCTGGTGGCGGGCGGCGAGGATCTTGTCGCGCCTATTTCGCACACGAAGAAGATGGAACGCGCGCTCCGCAGCGCGGACAAGTCGGTCGAGACGCTGTACGTGGCAAGCGAAGGCCATGGCTTTTACGCCAAGGACAACCGCCGCACGTACTACACGCGCTTGCTCGATTTCCTGGCCCGCCACCTCGGCGGCGCCACGGCGACTGCGGCGGCAAGCCAACCGGCTCGTACAGCGGCCGGCGGCTGAGCCGCCCGTTCAATCCGTTCGCCTGCGGGCGAGCGGCGCATCATCGGCGGGCCGGTCATCCGACACGGCCCGCCCCGCGCGCCGCCATGGACACGGCGCGCGGGTGAGCATCAACCCTGCTTGCGCGTCTCGATCCAGCGGTCCACGCGGCGTTCGAGCAGCGTCAGCGGCATTGCGCCGCCGCCGAGCACGGCATCGTGGAAGCCGCGAATGTCGAAGCGGTCGCCGAGCTCGGCCTCGGCTTTGCGGCGCAGCTCCTGGATCTTGATCATGCCGATCTTGTAGCCCGTCGCCTGGCCCGGCCAGGTGATGTAACGGCGCACTTCGGCCTCGATCGCGGGGCGCGGGATCGAGCTGTTCTGCGCGAAATAGTCGACCGCCTGCTGCTGCGTCCAGCCCTTCGCATGCAGTCCGGTGTCGACGACGAGGCGGATCGCGCGCCACATCTCCGAGGTCAGGCGGCCGTATTCGGAATACGGGTCGGTGTACGTGCCCGGCATCTCGCGTGCGAGCCACTCCGAATACAACGCCCAGCCTTCGGAATACGCATTGAAGCCCGCGTGCTTGCGGAACTCCGGCACGCCCTCGAGCTCCTGTGCGATTGCGATCTGCATGTGGTGGCCCGGCAGGCCCTCGTGGTACGCGATGACCTCGAGTTCGGTCTTCGGCATCGCTTCCATGTCGGACAGATGCGCGTAATACACGCCCGGCCGGCTGCCATCCGGCGTGCTCGGGTAGTAGTGCTGGGCGGCGCCGGCGACCTCGCGGAACGGCTCGACGCGCTTGACCACGAGGTCCGCCTTCGGCAACAGGCCGAAGTAGTTCGGCAGTTGCTGCTTGATCGTCGCGATCGCCTTGGTCGCGTCGTCGATGTAGGCCTGTCGGCCCGCGTCGGTGTTCGGGTACTTGAACTGCCGGTCGGTGCGCATGAACTCGAAGAACGCCTTCAGATCGCCCTTAAAGCCGACCTTCTCCTTGAGCGCCTCCATCTCGCCGCGCAGCCGCGCGACTTCGGCCAGCCCGAGGCGATGCACCTCGTCCGGCGTCATGCCAGTCGTGGTCGACGCGCGCAAGCGCTCGGCGTAGTACGCCTCACCGTTCGGGTGGCGCGCGCCCACGCCCGACGGATTCACCGCTGCATTCTTGAGGTCGGCCTTGTACCAGGCGATCACGTCTGAAAACGCGGGCTGCACCGCCTCGACGAGCGCAGCGCGCGCCTGCGCCTTGAGCTCGGCCGCGCGCTTGGCGTCGATCTTGCCGGCCTTGACCAGCGCATCGGCCTTGGCCTGCGCGTCGGCCCACAGCGCGCTGTCCTTGCCCTTGGTGAACGGCGCGCCGGCGATGACCTTGCCGGCCTGCTCGATCACCCCTTCGTGCGCGAAGCGCGGCGGGCGGATGCCCATCTCCGCCGAGCGCTTGACCTGCGCCATGAGCTGGCCGAACGCGCGCGGCACCTCGCGCAGGCGCGAGACGTAGGCGAGGTAGTCGGACTCGTCCTCGACCTTGTGGAAGTTGATGAGGAACGTCGGCAGGAACGACTGCGCGCCGCCCATCTGCTCGAACGGATACGCATGGTCGGCGAAGCGGTGCGCGGCTTGCGCGGCCTGCGTCTGGTACTCGAACAGATCCCACGACAGCTTGGCATCCGGGCCGAGCGCGTCGTAATCGAACGTCGACTTCATCTCTTCGAGCGCAGCGACCTGCCACGCGAGCTGCTTTTCCGCGCCCTCGCGCGACATGTCGTCGAGATCGCCGTAGCGGTCCTTGCGCCCGAGCATCGTCATCTGCATTGGGTTGAACTGCAGCTGCTCCTCGTACTTGCGCTCGAACCACGCATTGAGCCGCGCGTCTTCGGCGGCCGGGCCGGCCTGGGTCGCAGCCGACCCGGCCGCGGTCGCAGGCGCGACAGGCGCGTCCGCGGTGGGCGCGGTGGTCGAGCACGCGGCGCACAGCGCGAGGGACAGGGCGGATACGGTCAACAGACGACGCATGGATGTGCTCCGGGGCCGGGAAGAGCCCGATCATGCCGGAGGGTGTCGGCGCGCGCGCAGCGCGGGCGTGAAGCGTCGGAATTGGGCAAAAAGCACGGGCTTGGCAGGTGACGGGCACGCCATGCATGTCGGGGCGGTGCGCGATGCGTGGCGTGCGATGGGGTCGACGTCGACATGCCTTGCGCTCCTGGCTACAGCCCAATCGGCGCCCACGCCCCGCCATCACCGCGGCTGCAGGTGGCCCAGCTCATCCTGAGCGGCATGTTTCGTGTCCCTGCGCTCCCGACCGTCGCCCTCGCCGCCTGCCTGCTGACCGGCTGCGACGACCTGCTCCGCTTCGACGCGGGCGATGACACGCGCATCGTCGGCCGCGCCTCCGTCACCGACGGCGACACCTTTGAGGTGCGCGGCCAGCGCATCCGGCTGTGGGGCGTCGATGCACCCGAATCCAAGCAGCGTTGCCACCGGCCCGACGGCGACGAGTGGCGCTGCGGCACGGAGGCCGCGAACGCGCTCGCGGACTGGATCGGCCCTCGCACGGTGACCTGTGAACGGCGCGGCAAGTCCTACGACCGCGTCGTCGCGCAGTGCGAGGTCGGCGGTGAAGACGTCGGCGAGTGGCTTGTGCGCCGTGGCTGGGCGCTGGACTACAAGCGCTACAGCAAGGGCGAGTACGGCGACGAGGAGCGGGCCGCTGCGCGCGACGGCGCGGGCATGCATGCCGGCACGTTCCAGACGCCGTGGGAGTATCGCGCGAGCCGGCGCAAGCGCCGGTCCTGACCGGACCTGCCCGCCGCCGCGTTAGCCCGCCGCGGCGGCCTCGGTTCGGCGGCAGTACTGGTCGACGTAGGCCTGGTGCGCTGGCAGGCGCTGCACGGTGGCTTGGACGGCGGAGCGGATTCCCCCGAGGAACGCGGACAGTTCGTCGTCGCCCATGAGGTCCGCCACCGGGTGGTGCTGCCGCGGCACGAGCCCCTGCCCCAGCATCACCTGGATCCACGAGTTCTCCGCGAACAGCTCGTTCGGTACCCGGAACACGCGGCCCGATTCGCGGAACAGCTCGATGCGATGCCGCAGCGACGCCGGCACCGCCATCTCGCGGCAGCCGCGCCAGAACGCCGTGTCCTGCCGATTCGTGACGTGGTAGTGCAGGATGATGAAATCGCGGATGTGCTCGATTTCCGCGCGCGTTTGATTGTTGTATTCGTCGATGTCGACTTGGCGAATCCCCGCCGCGGGGAACATCTGCATCAGCCGGACGATGCCGCGCTGGATCAGGTGGATGCTCGTCGACTCGATCGGCTCGAGAAAGCCGCTCGCCAGGCCGATCGCGACGCAGTTGCCGCGCCAGGTCTGCCGCCGCTGCCCGGGCTGGAAGCGAATCACGCGCGGCTGCGTCAGCACCTCGCCCTCGACGTTCGAAAGCAGCGTGCGCGTTGCCGCGTCGTCGTCGAGGTGGCGGCTGCTGTAGACCAACCCGTTGCCGACGCGGTGCTGCAGCGGAATGCGCCACTGCCAACCGGCATCACGCGCGATCGAGCGGGTGTACGGCACGGCGGGCCCCACCGACGCGGTCTGCAGCGCGACTGCGCGATCGCAGTGCAGCCATTGCGACCAGTCCTCGTAATCGACACCGAGCGTCTGGCCGATCAGCAATGCGCGAAAGCCGGTGCAGTCGATGAACAGATCGCCTTCGAGCTCCACGCCGGATTCGAGCCGCAGCGAGCGGATCGAGGTGCCGGTGGCGTCGCGCTGCACGTCGACGATCTTGCCCTCGATGCGCTGCACGCCGAAGCGCTCGCTGAAGCCCCGCAGATAGCGCGCGTAGAGGCCCGCGTCCATGTGGAACGCGTAATTCATGCCGCCGCGCGGCAGATGCGCAAAGCGGTGCGCCGCAGCCGCCTGCAGCTCCATGCAGTAATCGCCGTAGTCGCGCGCGAGTCCGCGCTCGCGGCCCTTGAGCCAGAAGTGCTGGAACCCCGCGGTCCAGTGGTCCTTGCCGGTGACGCCGAACGAATGGATGTAGTCCTCGCCAACGTCGCGCCAGTTCTCGAACGAGATGCCGAGCTTGAACGTCGCCTGCGTGGCGGCCATGAACTCCTGCTCGTTGATCTCCAGCAGCCGGTGGAACGTCATCAGCGTCGGGATCGTCGCTTCGCCGACGCCGACGGTGGAAATCTCGTCGGACTCGATCAGCTTGATGTCGAGCCGCTTGCCCAATGTTTTCGAAAGAGCCGCGGCCACCATCCAGCCGGCCGTGCCGCCGCCGGCGATGACGACGCGCTGGACGGGTTGGGAGGCCACATCGGTCGTCGGGTCGGTCTGCATCGCAAGGCTCCTATCGATTGATCCGCTTGAGCAGGCGCGCACGCAGTTCGCGTGCGCGCGCCTCGTCCAGCGGGGCGAGCACGCGGCGCGCCGGTTCGGGAATGTGCGCAGCCGTGCGGTCATCGGCTTCGAAGACGTAATGCTCGAACGCGTGCTGCCACGCGCGCCGCTGCTCGTCCGGCAGGTCGCGCACGCTCATGATCGCGAGCATCAGCGCGTTCATGGGCGAATCCATGTAAGCGGGCGACTGCCGCCACCAGTAATTGACGAGCACGTTGAACGCGTCCAGCGCTTCGACGTGGTGCCACCACATGCTCGGGATGAAGATTGCATCGCCGGGTTCGAGATCGGCGACCTGCGCGTGCTCGAGTGCCTGCGCGAACCGCGGGAAACGCTCGAGGTCCGGCTGCTTGAAGTCCACGACGCTGATTGCCTGCCCGGCGGGCGTCAGGTCCAGCGGGCCGATGTAGAGGTTTGCAAGCTGCTCCGGTGGGAACAGCGTGAATCGCCGCCGGCCGGCGACCGCGCAGGCGAGGTTGTCGGGCAGATCCTGGTGCGCGGCGATGCGGGTGCGATTGCCGAGCCAGATGCTGACGAGCGGGTCACGCCCGCCCATGCCGACGTCGTTCGCCCCGCGAAAGCCCGGCAGGCAGGTGTCGACGGTGGTCGAGCCGACGTACAACGCCGGTGGCGCGGCGTCGTCGAGGTGCCGCGCGAGCGCGTCGAGCATCGCGCGCAGCGGCGGGCGCTCCATGTGGAAATTGAAGCCGCTCAGATCGTCGTTGTAGAAAAACCGCCCGCCAATGTCCGGCGCGCCGACCATCGCCGCGACCGTCGATCCGACGTCGAATTGCCGCAGGTAATCAATGCCGGACGCGGGCGTCGCCTGCGCCGCCCGCACCGCAGGCCAGTGGGCGACGAGCCCGCGCAGCACGAGCGGCCGCGTCGAGGTCAGCACCTCGTCGGGCAGCGCGTGTGCGTCGACGCCGTGCAGCTCGTGCACGCGGCGCTCAGCGATCGGCGACATCGAGCCGGTTCACGCGCTCGATCAGCGCGCGCAGGTTGGACAGCGATGCCATTGCCATGTAGATCGCTTCAAGGCAGCCGGCCCGGTGCAGGCGCTCGAGCCCGGCCACGTCGAGCTGCGCGAGCCGATCCTCGTTGATCGTGTAGAAACCCGCGAGCCGGTTGCGCGAGCCGTCGTTCAACTCGATGTCGAGCACGAAGGATTCGAGCAGATCGAGCTCGACGAGCAGCGCGACGAACGCCGGCACCGCCTGGAAACCCTCATGCAGCGCGAGCAGCACCGAGCTGACGCGCTCGAGCGTGTCGGTCGTGCCGCCGTGCTCGAGAAACAGCAGCTCGCCCGAGGCCACGCCGGCGCGCGGGTGGTCGAGGTCGATGTGGATCATCGGCTCGCCGTTTGCCTGGCCGATCAGGAACGGTTGGCGCTCGATCGCAAGCGGCACGTATGTCGCGTCCCAACCGTCGGGACCGAGAAACAAGTTCTGGCCCTCGCGCAGGCCGAACAACGCGACGGGCTGGAACGACGTACCGCTGGGCGTCTTCGCAAAGACGACCGGATAGTGCGCCTGCAGGTTGCGGAACTCGCCCGGGAACGTCGGCGTGAACATCACGTCGTCGCCGAGGCTGCGTACGCGGCGCAGGTCGACGCGAAGGTCCTTGTGGTCGATGTTGTTGAGCAGAACGGCATTGGCCATGGGTCAGATCTTCGGCAGCCCGTGCTGCGTGATGTGGGTGATGAGGTCGCGATGGCCGGGCAGCCCGGCCAGCATGCGGCGGGTGAGGTCCGCGGCCTCGCGGAAGCGGGCATCGGCGACGTCGAGTTCAGCCGGCCGTGCCGGTCGTGCGGCAGCATCGGGGCGGAAGCCCATGCCGTAGAGGATGTACTGGTAGCTCGCCGACGGAAACACCTCGTCGACGCGCACGAAGTCATAGCGCGACGGCGACCGGTACCGCCACAGCGCGAGCAGCTCGTGCAGCCGATCCGGGATGGAGCCGTCGGCGCGGTGATCGCGCCAGAACGCGGTGTCGTTGCGCCGGCTCAGCACGTAATGCAGCTTCAGGAAATCGATGACGCGCTCCCAGCGGTAGCGGAAGCTGTCGTTGAAGCGGTGCGCGACGCGGTCCATGTCCTCGCGCGTGGCCGGCATCTGCTCGCTGAGCATCGCGGCGGACAATTCAACGAGCGCGATCGCGGAGGCCTCGAGCGGCTCGATGAAACCGGCCGACAGGCCAATCGCCACGCAGTTTCGGTGCCAGAACCGCTCGCGGTAGCCGGGCCGGAACGTGAGCTTGCGCGGCGCAGGCATGTCATCGGGCCCGCCGGAGGCGGCGACGTATGCGCGCAGCTCGGCTTCGGCCGCCGCGTCGTCGGTGTGGGCGCTCGAGTACACGTGGCCGATGCCGCGCCGCGTCGGCAGCCCGATGTCCCAGACCCAGCCGTTGCGCTGTGCGGTCGAGACCGTGTGCGACGCAATCTCGGCGCGTGCATCCGCGTGCGGCACCTGCACCGCGAGCGCGCAATCGTTGAACAGCACGTGCTGCTGGTCGATGAAGCCGACGCCGCAATGCCGGCCCAGCAGGAGCGACTGCATGCCCGTGCAGTCGACGAACAGGTCTCCGCTCAGCGAGCCACGCTGCGCAAGCTCGATTGCCGCGATGTCGCCGTTCTCGGCCGAGGTCACCGACACGACGTGGTCGGACACGTGTGTGACACCGAGGCGCTCGACGCAGTGGCGTCGCAGGAACTCCCCGAACCGGCCGGCATCGAGGTGATAGGCGTAATTCGCGACGGCCGCGTACTCGGGCGTGGCCGGCTGCTTCGGCGCGCGGCTGCGCATGCACAGGTGCGGCTGCACGCTGACGAGCGGCGCGAACGCGTGCTGCGGGTGGCGCTGCAGCCAGCCGGACACGAGGTCGGCCTGCGTGTAGCCGTGCGGGAGCATGAACGGGTGGAAGTAGCGGTCGTCGGCGGCGCCGGTGACCCAACCGCGGAACTCGGAGCCCTGCTTGAACGAGGCATCGCACTCGCGCAGGAAATCCGCCTCCGACACGCCGATTCCCCGCAGCGTGTCCCGCATGGTCGGCCACGTGCCCTCGCCGACCCCGATCGCGCCCACGGTCGGCGACTCGACCACGGTCACGCGGAGCCCGCCGGGCGTGTCCGCGCGGTGAGCCGCCGCCACGACGGCCGCGGTGAGCCAGCCGGCCGAACCGCCGCCGACGATCACGATGTCGCGAATCACCTCATCCCCTGGCATCGCCCCATGCTAGCCGAGCGTCGACGGGCGCTGTACGCCGGCGGCGGACGCCACCGGCGATTGGCAGCGTCCGACCCGGCCCCTGTGTCGCGGGCCCGCCGTGCCTCGGCAGCCCTCAGAATTGGTATCGCAGACCCAGCATGTAGCGCGGACCGGTCTGGGTCGCGAACAGCAGCTGGTTTTCGTGGCGGCCGTGCACGCGTCGGGTTTCATCGGTGAGGTTGATGACCTCCGCCGACAACGTCAGCTGATCGTTGACCTCGTAACTGACATTGACGTCGAGCTGGCCGTAAGCCTCGACGTAGTTCGGGTTGGGGCCCGAGCCGTCGAAGCGGCCGGCGAGGAACTTGTCGCGCCAGTTGTAGGCCGTGCGGACCTGCCACGGACCCTTGTCGTAGAACGCGACCAGGTTCGCCGAGTCGCTGAGCCCTTCGAGCGCGAACTGCTCGCCGATCAGGTAGTTGTCGTAGGTCAAACCCGAGTCGACGATCGTGTAGTTCGCCGCGAGGCCGAACCCGCTCTGCCCGAACAGGTGCTGGACGTTGAACTCCCAGCCGTCGAGCGAGGCCGAGCGCTGGTTTGCAGGTGCATTGATGCGGAACTCCGCAATCGGGTCGCCAGGCTGGCCGATGATCGTGCCGGTGGCGTTACCGTTCGCGTCAACGCCGGTCCGGGTCACGCCCGGAGATCCATTGAGGTTGTTGAGGATGTAGTTGCGGATGCAAACGACGTCCGCCGTGGTGCATCCGCCAGTGGCCAGTGCCTGGTTCCAGTACGCGCCGCCCACTGGCGTGTTCAGATTGAACGGCGTGCCGATGATTTGCGTGGTGCCGATGTAGTTGTCGATGTTCTTGCGGAAGTAGCCGGCCGACAGGTAGCTGCCTTCGGCGTAGTACCACTCGAACGACAGGTCGAAGTTCTGCGAGTGCAGCGGCTCGAGGTCGGGATTACCCTGCGAACCGGTGCCGCCGCTGATGCGCACCAGCTCATCAAGCGTTTGTCCGCCCTGGATGGCGCCCCAGCCGGGACGGCCGATTGTTTCGCCGTAGCTGCCGCGCAGCTTCATCGTTTCGCTGAGATCCACCGCCAGGTCCAGGCTGGGCAACCAGTAGTCGTACTCGCCTTCCAGGCGAGTGAACTCCGCGCCTTCCTGGATGATGCTCAGCTCATTCGCGGAGCCCCACGAGATCGCAGTCGCAGCAGGTACCAGCGCCGACGACGACACCTGAGTTTCTTCATAGCGCACGCCGACGGCCATGCTCACCGGCATCGCCAAGTCCCAGGTGTTGCTCCACTGGAGGTATGCGCTCCTGGACTTCTCGGTGACGCGTCGGTCGGTCGTGAAGTCGTCCGAGGCGCGATAGTCCGCGGCGTCACCCCCGTTGCGGACCCACGCCTCCTCTGCCAGGCGCCGCACGGTTTCGAAGTTCCAGACAAAGAACGCATCGGTGAAGTTTGGATTGTCGTGCCCGGCGAACTGATCGAAATAGTTGCCGATGTAATCCAGGCGCCAGACATCGTCCGGATAGTCAGCGGGGCTGGTGGCGCCACCCCAGGTATCGAGCTGCACGTTGGCGAACGCAGAGCGGTTGTTGACCTCCGTCGCGGCAACGCCAAAGTCCAGGCGCGAGTAATCCTCGAACAGGAAATCACCGTCGAGCTGCACCTGCTCGACCTCGGACCGCATATAACTGTTCCGGAACGTCGAGCCGGTGACCTGCATCGCCGAGGGGTCGATCTGATTCAGGCCGGGCGGCAACTGGACGTTGAGGATCGGGAAATCGCCCGAGAAGTCCACCGAGGTGGTGCCGCGGAAGAAGCCGGCGGCGCCGAGCACGCCGCTTGATCCCCACGGGCTATCGGCGCCGGAGACCGCTGACGAGTTGTGATAGTCCAGCGCGAGGTTCAACTGGTCGGTGACTTCCCACGCGACGTTGAAGCCCAACGACTTGTTCTCGTTCTTGGTCGCGGCCATCGCGCCGCCCATCGACAGGTCGCTTGTGGCGGGGACGATGATTTCGCGGTAGAAGTTCGGCGCCGCCACCGGGCCATCCGTCCAGCTGCTCTCCGACGGACCGAAGTTGAACCACACCGACAGCTCGTTGCGCTGGGTCTGGATCTTGTTCTCGGAGTACGTGTAATCGAGCGTGGCCGTGACGCGGTCGGTCGGCGCGTACTGCAGCACCAGCTGGGCGTTCGTGCGCTGACGCTGCACGCCGTTGACGCTGTAGCCCAGGTTCTGCGGCACCGAGTAGATGTCGTCGGGGCCCGGGCGGTTGATGATGTTCTCCGAGCCGGGGCTGCCCGGCTGGGGAATCGTGCCCCAGTTGTTCTCGTCGCCCTCGAACGTGCGCCAGCCGTTGCCAACCGCAACCTGGCTGAAACCGTAGTCGCGTTCCTGGTAGCTGCCGGTCAGCGCGACGCCGAAGCGGCCGTCGGCGAATGTGGTGCTGTACAGGCCTGCGACCTCGGGCGTGACGCTGTCGCCCTGTAGCGACTCCGGAAGGTTCTCGACCGACGTGTCCCAGACGCCTTTGACGCCGACGATCGCGCGCGTGCCGGGGGTGTCGAGCGGACGCGCCGTCTTGATATTGATCGCCGCGCCGATGCCGCCGGTCGGCGTGCTTGCGCGGCTGGTCTTGTAGACCTCGATTGCGGAGATCGCTTCGGACGCGATGTTCGCGAAATCGAACGCGCGCGAGTTCGACGCGCCGGTGTCGGCAATCGTCGACGCGGGCATCTGGCGCCCGTTGAGCAGCACCAGGTTGAAGTCCGGGCCCACGCCGCGGACAGTGACCGTCGAGCCTTCACCGTTGCTGCGATCAATCGACACGCCGCTGATGCGCTGCAGCGACTCCGCGAGGTTGGTGTCGGGGAACTTGCCCATGTCCTCGGCGACGATGCCGTCGACGATGCCCTGCGCGTCGCGCTTGATGTTCGCCGACGCGGCCATGCTGTTGCGGATGCCGGTGACGACGACCGCGTCGAGCACGGTCGGCGTGTCGTCGCCTGCGTTCTCCGTCGACTGCGATGTTTCGCTGGCGGGACGCGCCGCCTCTTCAGTCGCCACCTGGGCGAACGCGGGGTGGGCCAGGGCCAGCAGTACTGCAGCGGTCAGTAGCTTCTGGCTGGGCGTCTTGTGCTGTTGCTTCATGGGCGTTCCCCGCGGTGGCGAGATATCAAAGGAAAGAAGGCGTCGGCCGGACAGCGGACTTTCAAGAAGCGGCGATTCCACGACTTGATGACAGCGTTGTCAATAACAGGCTGCGCCGATGACGAAGTGGTAGGAAAAACAGGCTTTTCAGCGTCGAAAATGATGCAGTGCAGCGCGCCTAGGGCGCGGGGCAGGCGACCGTCTGATCGGCCTCCGTGCCCAATGCCACGCGTGACACCGACAGATCGAGCACGCTCTTGGAGCTGAGACGGAACACCTCACTCACGCGGCTCAGGTCTGCCCCGGCGCGCGCGAAGCAGGCAAGCGGAATCGCGACGCGCTGCCATTGCGAGTGCGGCACCTTGGCAAGCGCCGGGGCGAGGTCGACCTGCGCCGAGCAGCCCGTGCCGCAGCCGATTCCGACCGGAACGGCGCCCCGCACGGGCGCATCGACCTTGACGGTTGCAACCAGCGTGGCCCCTGCATTGCTTTCGCGCGTGAGATCGACGGGCTCATCGGCCGCGAACGCGACGATGCCTGCGCCGCTGCCGGACCACTGGATGCGGCGTGCGTCCTCTTGCGCCTCATGATCGGTCGCGCGGATGGCCACGTTCCGCGCGAGGTCGCGGGTCGGCAGCGTGCGCACGGTTTGCGCCTTGCCACTGCCGTCGGCCACGGTCAGCGTCCAGCCTGGCGCGACGGCTCCGCGGGCGAAGTACAGGCCCGGCTCGGCGCCGCCGTGCCGCAGCCCCGACTCTTCGGACAGCGGCGCAAGTTCGCGCGGCTTGCCGTAGCTGAGCCCGTAACCCACCGGGAACAGCGGGTCGTAGCCAGGCTGGCCGACGTTGAGCGGCGTCTGCACGGCGGTTTTCGGCCACGAGAACGGCAGGGTCCCGGTGAAATCGTGTGCCACCGTGCCGTCGGCGCGCCGGAACAGCACGTCGGCCACGCCGCCGCCCTCGGAGCCGGGCAGCCACGCCGCGACAAACGCGTCGGCGGCGTTGATCTCGCGGTTGACCCACATCGGGCGGCCGGACAGGAACACGGCGACCACCGGAATGCCCTCGGCCTTCAGCCGCTGCAGCAGCGCGAGGTCGCGCCCCTTGCCGGGCTGGTAGGCGAGGTTCGGGACGTCACCAATGAACTCGGCGTACGGCTCTTCACCGAACACGACGATCGCCGCGTCCGGCTTCTGCTTGTACGTCCCATCGACGGACAGTTCGGCACGGCCGCCGCCCTCCTTGACGGCCTGCTCGATGCCTTCCCAGATCGACGTCGCGTTCGGGAAGTCCGCGCGCGTCGTGCCCGTGCCCTGCCAGCTCAGCGTCCAGCCGCCGGCCTGCTTGCCGACGTTGCCCGCGCCGTCGCCTGCCACGAGGATGCGGGCGTCCGGCTTGAGCGGCAGGACCGATCCGTTGTTCTTGAGCAGCACCAGCGACTTGCGCACCGCCTCGCGGGCCAGTGCGCGGTGCTCGGCGCTGCCGAGCCGCTCGAACTCACCGCCGAGCGCCCGCTCGGACGGCGCGCCGGCGTCGAACAGGCCGAGCCGCAGTTTGACGCGCAGGATGCGCGCAACGGCATCGTCGAGCCGCTGCATCGGGATCTTCCCGGACTTCACCTGGGCGAGCGTGTTCGTGTAGACGCCCTTCCAGCTGTCGGGCGCCATGAACATGTCGATGCCGGCGATCAGCGCCTCGGGGCAGCTCTCGTTCGTGCAGCCGGTCACTTCGCCGTGGCCGTTCCAGTCGCCGACCACGAACCCGTCGAAGCCGAGCCGGTCCTTGAGCACGTCGGTCAGCAGGCTGCGGTTGCCGTGCATCTTCTCGCCGTTCCAGCTCGAGAACGACGCCATGACGGTCTGCGTGCCAGCCTTGAGCGCCGCAATGTGGCCGGCGCCGTGCACGTCGCGCAGCTCGGCCTCGCTGACGCGCGTGTCGCCCTTGTCCTTGCCCTCGAACGTGCCGCCGTCGCCGATGAAGTGCTTCGACGAGGCCACGACCTGCGACGGTCCTAGGAATGTCTTCGAGCCGACCTCGCCCTGCAGGCCTTCAACCACCGCCGTCGCGTAGCGCGACACGAGCGCGGGATCCTCGGAATAGCCCTCGTACGTGCGTCCCCAGCGGTCGTCGCGCGGCACGGTGACGGTCGGCGCGAACGTCCACTCGAAGCCGGTCGTGCGCAGTTCGGCGGCCGTGGCCTGCGCGATGCGGCGCACGAGGTCCGCATCGTGCGCGGCGCCGAGCCCGATGTTGTGCGGGAACAGCGTCGCGCCGACGACGTTGTTGTGCCCGTGCACGGCGTCGATGCCGAGCAGCACGGGGATCGGCTTGCGCCCGCCCGAGGTGTCCATCGATGCGCGGTACAGCGCGTCGGCCAGTGCGAGCCATTCCGGGCCCGTCGAGTTGTAGCGGCCGCCCGGATCGGAGTTGCCGCCCGCCAGCACCGAGCCGAGCCGGTACGTGCGCACGTCCTCGGGGGTCAGGCTGCCCAGGTCGCCCTGCACGACCTGCCCCACCTTGTCCTCGACGCTCATTTCGGCGAGCAGCGCTTTGATGCGCGCTTCGAGGCGCGGGTCTGGCGCCAGCGGTGAGCTCATCTGCGGCCAGGCCGCAGGCGTGGCCACCGGGCTCAGCGCGGCATCAGCGGCCGGTGCGGACGTGGACTGCGCCGCGGCCTGGGACAGGCACAGGGCGACGCACAGGCTGAGCAGGACGGTCGGCGTGCGCAAGCTGCGATGCGATGCGCGTTGCGAGGCCGGGGCGCTGGAAAGCATGACGATTCCTCCTTGCTAGCCCGGGCAGCAGCGCCGCCGGGGCCGGGTCCGTTCGATGGCTGATCGCTAATGGACCCGCCAACTGACAGCGTTGTCAATTCTGGCGCGACCACAATAGCCAGCGCCTGCATTGGTGCCGTGAATTGTTGCGCTGCGACACGCACAGTGCGACAAAACCGGCGCGGCACTTACTTCGGGTCGGCCTGCTCCGCCACCTGGAACGGCGCATTCGCGTAGGCCGCATGGCCTGCGCCGTCCCGCACCTCGACGAACAGTCGGTACGCGCCCGGGTGAAGTGGCGCGTCGAAGCGCACCCCGCCGCCCTGGTTGACCTCGAAGCGCGTCGCCACCTCGGTCGGCACCTCCTCGGGGTCGCCGCCGACCGTGCGCGCCGTGCTCTCGGCGCGGATCGTCCAGCGATGATCGAGCGCGTCGCCGTCCGCGTCGTCCGTGTCCACGCGCGCCGCATACGACCGCCCGGGCACGAGGGTGATGCTCTCGACCGCGCGCCGTCCTTCGATCTCGATCGGCGTGATCGATGGGCTGACGTTCCCGGGCACCCGTCCGGTCCACACCCGCTGCATCGCATCGATGCTCGCTGTGGATTCGCCCGAAGGCAGGAACAGCCCGTACCACGTCGGCGTGCGTTCCTGCTTCTGGCCCCACAGGAACACGAACGAGCCCAGGCCCTGGCGTCGGTCGCTTTCGATCGCGGTGCGGTAGCGGCGTTCGAGCAGGCGCGCCTTCGTGCTGCTGTCGTCCTCGATCGGCGCGCCCCAGGCGGTCAGCGGGCTCTCCCAGTGCCCCGTCGGGCCCCATTCGGTGACGATGTACGGCCCGGTCCACCCGCTCTCGCGCAACTTCTGCGGCAGGCCGTCGATGTCGCCATAGAGCTGGATGCCGAGCAGGTCGAGTGAATCGGCACGCGCCTTGACCTGTTCGACCACTGCCCGATCGATTCCAGCCAGAGTCGTCATGACCGGGTGGTTCGGGTCGATCTCGTGGATCATCTCGGCGATCGAATCGACGGCGTCCCACACCGCGGGGTTCGTCGCTTCGAGATTCAGCTCGTTGCCGACCACCCACATCAGCAGCGCCGGATGATCCTTGTATTGCAGCACTTCGGCACGAATGCGGGCCTGCTGCGCCGCCACGGCTGCGGGGTCGTCGTAGTCGAAGCCATGACGCTCCTTCCCGACCTCGATGCCGAGCGCCACGAACAGGCCGTTGCGCTTCGCGCGATCGAGCATCTCGCGCCCCGACTCGCTCGGGCTGTCGGGACGCCAGGTGCGGAACGCGTTGCCGCCGCGTGCGGCGAGCGCTTCCTGATCGCCGCCCTGCAGGCCCGCGCCCTTCACGTGGAACGGCGCTCCATTCACGAGCAGCCGGTAACGTCCGTCGTCTTCGACGATGCGCACGCTCGACGGGCCTTCAGGCGAGGGCGCAGGCGCCGTCGGGCCGCTCGCGATCGCGGTCGCGGTCGTAGAAGCGACGGCGATCAACGCGGCGGCGAGCGCCCGCGCGCGGGACTGCATGCGGCGCTCAGTCATACAGGCGCGCGTACTTCGCGCCGAAGTAGAGGATGAAGGCGTAGCAGGCCATCGGCACGTAGAACGAAGGCTGCAGCCCCGCCTGGTCCGCGACGAACCCCTGCACGAAGGGCACGATCGCGCCGCCGACGATCGCCATGCACAAGATGCCCGAGCCGCGGCCCGTTAGGTCCCCGAGGCGGTGGAGCGCCATGCTGAAGATCGTTGGGAACATGATCGAGTTGAACAGGCCGACCCCGAGGATCGCCCACATCGCAAACCGACCTTCGCCCTGGATCGCGGCGAGCACGAGCGCCATCGACATCGCGGCGCAGACAGCGAGCGTGACGCCGGGGCGCACGTAGCGCATTACGCCAAAGCCGATGAAGCGACCGACCATCGCCAGGCCCCAGTAGTAGCTCACGTACGGGGCGGCCTCGGCGTGCGACAGACCTGCAATGTGGCGCTCGCCCATGAAGTTGATGAGGAAGCTGCCGATGCTGACCTCGGCACCCACATAGAGAAAGATCGCGATCGCGCCGAACAGCAGGTTGCGGTGCCTGAAAATCGACTCGCCGGGCGTCCGGGCCGCCATGCCGACGGCATCCTCGGCATGGCTGATCTGCGGCAGGCGAACCACGGCGAAGACAATCGCAAGCAGCAGCAGCGCACCTGCGAGCAGCGCGTAAGGGCCCTGCACGGTCGCGGCCTCGGCGGCGCGGTACGCCGCCTGCTCCGCGTCGGTCATCGCCCCCAGCGCCGCTGCGCTGATGGGCTCGACGCTGGACAGGATCAACAGCCCGCCGAACAACGGCCCGACCGTCGTGCCCAGCGAATTGAACGCCTGGGTGAGGGTGAGCCGGCTCGATGCGGTCTTGGGGCTGCCCAGTGCAGTCACGAACGGGTTCGCCGCGACTTGCAAGATCGTGATGCCCGCTGCGAGCACGAAGAATGCGAGCAGGAACAGCGCATAGCCGCTTTCGGCCGCAGGATAAAACATCGCGCAGCCCGCGGCGGCGATCGCCAGCCCGGTGACGGCGCCGCGCTGGTAGCCGATGCGGCGGATCAGCACGCCGGCCGGGAGCGAGACGATGAAGTACGCGCCGAAGAAGCAGAACTGCACCAGCATCGCCTGCACGTAGGTGAGCGTGTAGATCGACTTGAGATGCGGAATCAGCACGTCGTTGAGCGAGGTGAGCAATCCCCACATGAAAAACAGCAGGGTGATGACAATCAGCGGGCGGGTGTAATCGCCGGCCTCGGTTGCGTGGACGGGAGCACTGCTCGAGAACGTCGCCATAGGACCTGCCCTGCTGGGTGTCGGCCGAGTCTGCCGCAAAATTCGGCCAGATGATAGCGCTGTCATTTTGGCCTACCATGCCTCCGTCATACGTATCCACGCCGCCTGGCCGGGGATGTGCAGCGTCGACGACGCGTTCCGCGTCGGGGCTGTACCGTGTCGGGCTGTCCGTTGAACCGACCGCTGCAATTGCAGGCGCGCGCCACGCTCGCCCGGAGTGAACATGGCATCGAGAGTGCGTATCGAAGACGTGGCCGAGGCGGCCGGCGTATCGATGAAGACCGTATCGCGCGTGCTCAATCGCGAGCCGAACGTGCGCGAGGAAACGCGTGAGCGCGTGCTCGAAGTCGTCGAGAAGATGCGTTACGTCCCGCATATTTCAGCGCGGAGCCTGGCGGGCAACCGCTCGTTCCTGATCGCCCTGCTCTACAACAACCCGTCGGACAACTACCTGATGGGCATCATGTCCGGCGTGCTCGCGGCCTGCGAGCAGCAGCAGTACAACATGATGCTCGGCCCGCTCGACTGGGACAGCGCGCGCATGGTGGCGAAGTTCGACGAGCTGATCAGCCGCTCACGCCCCGACGGCGTCGTGCTCACGCCGCCGGTCACCGATGCGCCCGCGTTGCTGGCGCGCCTTCGCGAGCTGGAAATCCCGTTCGCCAGCATCTCGCCGAAAGTGCGGCAGAACGTCGTCGGCGTGGGCATGGACGAGAAGCAAGCCGCGTTCGACATGGTGTCGCACCTCGTATCGCTGGGGCACCGCCGGATCGCCCACATCTCAGGCCACCCCGACCACGGCGCGACCAAGTGGCGCCTCGCGGGATACCAGCAGGGGCTCAAGCAGGCCCGCCTGGAGTTCGATCCGGACCTCGTCGTGCCCGGGCTGTTCTCGTTCGACTCGGGCGTCGAGGCGGCCCGCACCCTGCTCGGCGGCAAGCGTCGGCCCACGGCGGTGTTCGCCGCGAACGACGACATGGCCGCGGGTGTCGTCGCGGTCGCGCTCGAGCGCGGGCTGCGCGTGCCCGAGGACCTGGCGGTGAGCGGCTTCGACAACACGCCGGTGTCGAACCAGACGTTCCCCCCACTGACGACCGTGCATCAGCCCGTGCGCGACATGGGGCGGCTCGCGACCCTGGAACTGCTCGCGGACATCCAACGCCCCGGCAGCGGGCGCATGCTGCATGTCCCGCACACACTGCAGTTGCGCCGCTCGACCGGTGCGGTCCCGGCTTAAACCCAGCCGACCCGCAGCCGTCCCGCACCCCTCGCCTACCATGGGCGATCGTTTCTTCGGCACTCCCGCGTGGCGCTCGGCTTCGTACTCGCACTGGATCTCATCGGCAGCTTCGCGTTCGCGATCAGCGGCGCGACTGTCGGCGTCCGGCACCGGCTCGACCTGTTCGGCGTGCTCGTGCTCGCGTTCGCCGCGGCCACGGCGGGCGGCATCGTGCGCGACGCCGTCCTCGGGGCGACGCCGCCGGTCGCGCTCGCGGATCCGCGATACCTCGGCGTTGCGATGCTTGCAGCCTTTGTCACCTTCTACCGGTACGGGCAGGTGGAGCGCCTCCGCAACCCGGTGCAGCTCTTCGACGCGATCGGGCTGGGCCTGTTTGCGGTGACCGGCGCGGCGAAGGCGATCGCGCACGGCGTGGGCCCGACCGGCGCGGTGCTGCTGGGCGTGCTGTCGGGCGTCGGCGGCGGCATCGCCCGCGACGTGCTCGTCGCGCAAATCCCCGCGGTGCTCCGACGCGAGCTCTACGCCGTGGCCGCCGCACTGGGCGCGGGCGTCGTCGTCATCGGCGATGCCCTGCAGCTGCCGCCGGCCCCGCTCGCTCTCGCCGGCGCGTCGGCCTGCTTCGTGCTGCGTTTTCTTGCGATCCGGCGCGGCTGGCGGCTGCCGGTAGCCCGCGTCGACCCAGCTGACTGAAGCCCGGCCCCTTTCTCCGGCCGCGCCGGGGCTTCGGGGGACAGCACCGTCGCCATCGTCAGAGAGAGGCCCCGCGACCGCCGGCGAGCTTACGGCACCGCCGCATTGACCGCTTACGGATGAGCTACACCGCTACGGCGGTCACGGCTGCGCGCAAGGTATTCAGGTTAAAGAGCAGATGCCGATAACCAAGGCACGGCTCGCCGATGACGTCGCGCGCGTGGGGAGAACACACATGGGATCAGTGGTGCGACTGCCGGTCACCGGCAACGCGTTGGCGCCGGAGCGGCGCGCGGGCCGTCTGCTCAAGCGGCTGCTTGGCGCGGCCGACATGCGCACATTCGCGGTGCAGGTGGCCGATTTCCTCGACGCCGAGGGCCTGACCGGGATCTTGGTCGGCTGGCGTGGGAACGCTACGCCGCTGCGCGCGCACGACGCGACCGCCGTGCGTGCCGGCGACGTCGCCCTCGCGGACCTGGCCCTTGCGACCGACGGATGGGCCCTGGACGAGTCCCGGCAGCGCGTCGCATGTGCGATCCACCAGGGCGCAGGCGACGAGGGCTTCGGCCTGATCTGCGACGGGAGCGCCGCCTCGCGCGAGCACGTCGAGGATCTGTGCGAGCTGCTCGGCCCACTGGCCGAGACGATGTTCGAAAAGTGCCGCATGGCCGACTCGATGCACCAGCTCGAGAAATCCGAGCAGCTCCAGTCGGCGCTGTTCACGATCGCGGACATGGCGAGTTCGGACATGGAACTCGGCGCAATGCTGCGCGCGCTGCATGCGATCGTCGGCCGCTTCATGTACGCCGACAACTTCTACATCGCGCTCTTCGACGAACAGCAGGACGCGCTGCGTTTCATCTACCTCAAGGACACCACCGACCCGCTCGTGCGCGACGCGAACGAGTTCATCCCGATGGCGGAGATGGCCGGCGGGCTCACCTGGCACCTGATCCGCGACGGCAAGCCCCTGATGGGCTCGCCCGAAGACATTCGCGGCCAGGTCTCCGGGCCCACGCGAGAAATCGGGATGGAGTGCTTCGACTGGCTCGGCGTGCCGGCGATCGTGGGCGACAAGGTGCGCGGCGTGCTCGTCGTGCAGAGCTACATCAAACGCCCGCGTTACACCGCGGCCGACCAGGCACTGCTGACGTACGTCGGCAGCCACATCCTGACGGCTGTCGACCGCAAGCTCGCGCAGGAAGAGCTCGAAACGCGCGTGCAGCAGCGCACGGAGGAACTCCAGCGCAGCGTGCTGATCCAGAAGGCCCTGTTCCGCATCGCCGAGCTGTCGCACACCACGGCGCACCTCGATGAGTTCTACGGCGCGGTGCACCGGGTGGTGGGCGAGTTCCTCGACGCGCGCAACTTCTACATCGCGATGCTCTCCGACGACGGAAGCACGGTGCACTTCCCGTATTTCGTCGACCAGTTCGGCTCCACGGCCCAGGCGCGGCCTGCAGGCATCGGCGTGACCGAATTCGGCATGCGCCACGGCAAGCCACTGCTGCTCGACATGCGCGATGCGAGCACGATCGAGTGGATCGCAGCACTGGAGAGATCCGGCGAGCTGCTGATCACCGGCCGTGACTGCGTCGCGTGGTTTGGCGTGCCGCTCGTCGTCGGCGAGCGTGCCGTCGGGCTGCTCGCGGTGCAGAGCTACACCGATGGCGTGGGCTTCACAGAGCGCGACTGCGAGTTGCTCACGTTCATCTCGTACCAGATCGCCAACGGCCTGGAGCGCCAACGCGCCGCCGCGGAATTGCTCCATGCGTATGCCGACCTCGAACGCCGCGTCGCGGCGCGCACGGTCGAGCTCTCCGAGCAGATCAGCGTGCGCGAGCGGATCGAGCAACGCCTCAAGCACCAGGTGCTGCACGACTCGTTGACGGGGCTGCCCAACCGCGCGTACCTGCGCGAGCAGTTGGTGTGGGCGATGTCCCAGCGTTCGCGCGACTCGGCGTTCTCGTTCGCGGTGCTGTTCGTCGACCTCGACCGCTTCAAGGTCATCAACGACAGCGTGGGCCACCTCGTCGGCGACGCGCTGCTGCAGGAAGTCGGCAGCCGGCTCTCGCGCTGCGTGCGCGGCGGCCGCGACATGGTCTCCCGCCTGGGCGGCGACGAGTTCGCGATCTACATGGAGGTCGACGCGACCGACGGCTGCGTCCGCATGGCCCAGCGCGTGCTCGACTCGCTGCGCGAGCCGGTGCGGGTGGAAGGCAAGGAGCTGTTCACCGGTGCGAGCGTCGGCATCGCGATGTGCGCGCCACACTACTCGTCGCCTGAAGACATCCTGCGCGATGCCGACATCGCGATGTATCGCGCGAAGTCCGGCGGCCGCCACCGCTATGAGCTGTTCGACACCCGCCTGCACGACCAGGCGCTGACCCTGCTCGAGACCGAAAGCGACCTGCGCCGCGGCGCGACACGCCAGGAGTTTCTCCCCTATTTCCAGCCGATCGTCCGACTGAAGGACGGCAGCATCGTGGGCTATGAAGCACTGATGCGCTGGAACCACCCCGAAAAAGGCATCCTCGCACCGGGGGCGTTCCTGCACGTGGCGGAAGCCAGCGGGATGATGGAAACGCTCGATTGGCACATCTTCGAGCACGCGATGCGCGTCATCCCGAAGTTGCTCGCGCCCGGGCAATACGTGAACCTCAATTTCTCAGCGCGGCATTTCCGATCGCCCGACATCGACGAGCGCTTCATCGCACTCATCAACGAATGCGGTGTGAAACCGGGCCAGGTGCGCATCGAGGTGACCGAGGGCGCGCTGCTCGAGAACCCCGAGCAGATCGGCGCGGTGTTCCGCCGGCTGCATGAGCGCGGCGTCGAGATTGCGCTCGACGACTTCGGCACCGGCTACTCCTCGCTGAGCTACCTGCACCGGTTCAACATGCACACGTTGAAGATCGACCGGTCCTTCATCGGTGACCTGCAGGCGAACGAGCAACGCAGCAGCACCGCGATCGTGCGCGCGATCATGGCGCTGTCGAGCTCGCAGGGTATGGAGGTCGTGGCCGAAGGCATCGAAACCGAAGAACAGCGAGCCGCACTGCTGTCGCTGGGCTGCACGCTGGGCCAGGGCTACTTCTTCGCGCGCCCGCAATCGCTGGAAAGCCTGCTCGCCGCGAGGTAAGACACCGCCGCCGCGGCGTTACGCCTGGCCGGCCGGACACGAACGATTCGACCGGCGCTTTGCGCGCGCGTCCGCGTGAATCAGGCGTTTTCCTGCAGAGCGACAGCCGCAGCACCCGGCTGCCGCCGTGAGCGCCCGCGGTAATCCCATGTCCCGCTGACGCGACCTTCACGCCGCGCTCACAAAAATGGGCGGTTGTACCTGGGGGATGCCCATGCGCTCGACCAAGGCCCGGACGGCCACCGTGCTGGCTTCGGTGGCGACCCTGCTTCTTGCTACCGTCACCATCGATGCCCTGACGCCGCTCGGCTACGCCGAGTGGTGCCTGTATTTCATTGCCGTCGGCGCGACGCTGTTCCAGCGTCAGCGCGGCGTGCCGTACATCGTGGCGGCGGTGGCGACCGTGCTGCTCGGCGTGGGCATGTTGCTCTCACCGGACGGCGCGGGCACGCAGTTCGTGCTCGTAAACCGCGGCATCGGCCTGGTCTCGTTCTGGACGATGGCCGTCGTGGTGGCCAGCGCCGTGCAGACCCGCGAGACCGCCAGCGCGATGCTGTGGCTGCAGGAGAGCCAGAACGCGCTGCGCACCGCGCTGCAGGGGGATCCTTCGGCCGAGCACGTCGCAATGCAGGCCCTGCGCACGCTCGGCGAGCGGCTCGGCGCACCGGTGGGCGCCGTGTACCGCCTGCAGGGCGACACGCTCGGCCTCATCGCGGGCATCGCGATCCCCGACAGCCAGCCCGTGACCGTGCCGCTGGGACAGGGCCTGCTCGGCGAGGCCGCGCGCCTGAAGACGCCGCACCGGATCGCATCGCTCGACGGCTCGCACCTGCGCCTGCAGTCCACGCTCGGCGAAAGCGCGCCGGCTGAGCTGCTGCTGATGCCGCTGACTGCCGACGGCGAACTCGTCGGGGCCCTCGAACTCGGCCGGATCGGGGCGCCGCCGGTGGCGGACGCGCAGACCGACGCACTGCTGCAATCGAGCGCGGAGACTGTGGGCATCGCACTGCGCACCGCGATCCTGCGCCAGCAGCTCAACGAGTTGCTCGAAGAAACCCAGCAGCAGAGCGAAGAACTCCAGGCCCAGCAGGAAGAGCTGCGCGTCGCGAACGAGGAGCTCGAGGAGCAGAGTCGCGCGCTGCAGCAATCGCAGGCCACGCTCGAAGTGCAGCAGGCCGAGCTCGAACAGAGCAATGTGCAGCTCGAGGAGCGCACGCACGAGCTCGAAAGCCAGCGCCAGGCGCTGCTCGAGACGCAGGCCGAGCTCATCCGCAACACGAACGAGCTGGTGACGGCGAGCCAGTACAAGTCCGAGTTCCTGGCGAACATGTCGCACGAGCTGCGTACGCCACTCAACAGCGCGCTGATCCTCGCCAAGCTGCTCGCCGACAACAAGACCGGCACGCTGACCGACGAGCAGGTGCGGTTCGCGAATGCGATCTACGCGTCGAACAACGACCTGCTGACGCTGATCAACGACATCCTCGACCTTGCGCGGATCGAATCGGGGCAAGTGGAACTTGCGGCCGAGCCGCTCGAGGTCCCCGCGCTTGTCGAGCGGCTGGACCAGACGTTCGCGCCGCTCGCGCGGCAGAAGAACCTCGAGCTCGACATCCGCATCGAAGACGGGCCGGACCAGCTCGTCGGCGACGGGCAGCGGTTGCAGCAGATCCTCACGAACCTGCTCGCGAACGCGATCAAGTTCACCGACGCCGGCCGCGTCAGCCTCAGCGTGCAGTCGCGCCCCGACCGCCGCGTCGCGTTCGTCGTGAGCGACACCGGCATCGGTATTGCGCCGGGGCAGCTGGGGCTCATTTTCGAGGCGTTCCGACAGGCCGACGGCAGCACGAGCCGCCGTTACGGCGGCACCGGCCTCGGCCTGGCCATCGCGCGCGACCTTGCGCAGCGCATGGGCGGCCGTATCACGGTGCAGAGCACGCCCGGCGAAGGCAGCTGCTTCACGCTCGAACTGCCGCAGGACATGACCCCGTTCGTGCACGACGTGCACCACGCACCTGTCGCATTGCCGGCCGCCGTCGCGCCCGCCGAGCCGCCCCGCACGCCGATGACCCCGCCCCTGCCGCGTCCGGTGCGCGCCGTTGCGCCTCCCGCGCCGGCCATCGCCGACGACCGCCACAGCCTGCAGCGTCCAGGCCGGCTGATCCTCGCCGTCGAGGACGAGCCGGCGTTCGCCGAAGCGCTCGTGGTGATTGCGCGCGAGATGGAGTTCGACTGCATTGTCGCCACGAACGCCGACGAGGCGATGGCGCTGATCGCCGAGCATTCGCCGTGCGGCATCCTGCTCGACATCGGTCTGCCGGACGCATCGGGCCTCACGGTGCTCGAACGGCTCAAGCGCAGCCCCGCCACGCGCCACATTCCGGTGCACATGGTCTCGGCGCTGGACCGCAACCAGCTCGCGCTCGAACTCGGCGCGGTCGGTTACGTCACCAAGCCCGTCACGCGCGACCTGCTCGCCTCCGCGATCCGCGAGCTCGAAGCGCGCTCGCAGCAGACGCTGCAACGGCTGCTGATCGTCGAGGACGACGACGCGCTGCGCGCGAACCTCGAAGCGCTGCTGCGCCGGGACGGGCTGGAGATCGTCACCGCCGGCACGATCGAAGCCGCGCGCCAGGCGCTGCGCGACACGCCGTTCGACTGCGTGGTGACCGACCTCTCCCTCGACGACGGCACCGGCGACGACCTGCTCGCGATGATCTCGTCCGGCAAGGGCGCGTCGTCGCCACCGGTGATCGTCTACACCGGACGCTCGTTGACCCGCGAAGAAGAACAGCGGCTGCGGCGCCACTCGCAGAGCATCATCATCAAAGGTGCGCGATCGCCCGAGCGCCTGCTCGACGAAGTCACGCTGTTCCTGCACAGCGTGGAGGCGTCGCTGCCGTCGAACCAGCAGCGCATGCTCGAAGAAGCCCGCCGCCGCGACGAGGTGCTCGACGGCCGCACCGTGCTGTTGGCCGAGGACGACGTGCGCAACATCTTCGCGCTCTCGAGCATCCTCGAGCCGCTCGGCGTCCGGCTCGAAATCGCACGCAACGGCCGCGAGGCGCTCGATGCGGTGCAGGCCAAGGCGCCGGACCTGGTGCTGATGGACATCATGATGCCGGAGATGGACGGGCTGGAAGCGATGCGCCGCATCCGCGCGGACGGCCGCTTCAAGGACCTGCCGATCATCGCGCTGACCGCGAAGGCGATGAGCGATGACCGCGCGCGCTGCCTGGAAGCCGGTGCCAGCGATTACATCGCCAAGCCCGTCGACGTGGACAAGCTCGTCTCGCTCTGCCGCGTCTGGTCGTCGCGCCGGTGATGCGGGACGAGGCCCTCTTCGATCTCGAGCTCAAGCTGCTGCTCGAGGCGATCTACCGGCGCTACCAGCAGGATTTCCGGGGCTACGCGATGTCGTCGGTGCGCCGGCGCGTGCAGCAGGCGATGGCGCATTTCGATTGCGAGCGCGTGAGCGACCTGCAGCATCGGCTTCTGCACGAACCGGACACGTTCGCGCAGGCGATGCGCTACCTGACGGTGCAGGTGTCGGAAATGTTCCGCGACCCGGGCTATTTCACGAGCCTGCAGGAGACGGTCTTTCCGTTCCTCGCGACGTTTCCGTCGATCAAGCTCTGGGTGGCCGGCTGCAGCGCCGGCGAGGAAGTGTGGTCGCTCGCGATCTTGCTGCGCGAGGCGGGCCTGCTCGAGCGCTCGCTGATCTACGCCACCGACATCAACCCCGAGGCGCTGCGCAAGGCCGAGGCCGGCACGTACGACGTCACCCGCGTGGCGGGCTTCAGCGCGAACTACCTCGCGGCCGGCGGGCGCGCGTCGCTGTCGGACTACTACACGAGTGCGTACTCCGGCGCGACATTCGACCGCAGCCTGCGGCGGCACATGGTGTTCGCCGACCACAGTCTCGCGACCGATGCGGTGTTCTCCGAGGTGCAGTTCGTGTCCTGCCGCAACGTGCTGATCTACTTCAGCCGCGAGCTGCAGGACCGCGCCGTGGGGCTGTTCAAGGATTCGCTCGTGCACCGCGGCTTTCTGGGCCTGGGCGGCCGCGAGTCCCTGCAGTTCGGCGCGCACGCGTCCGCGTTCGAGACCTGCGACCCCGCGCAGCGCATCTACCGGAAGCGGCCATGACGGCGTCGCGCCCGGTCCAGCCGCAGCTCGTCGTCATCGGCGCGTCGGCAGGCGGCGTGACCGCGCTGCGGCAGTTGATCAGCGCGCTGCCCGCGACGTTTCCGGCGCCCGTGCTCATCGTGCTGCACCTGCCGCGCGACCGACCCAGCCAGTTGGCGCAGGTGCTGGGCCGCGGCGGCGCCGTGCCGGTGTGCGAAGCTGCGGACAAGCAGCGGCTGGCACCGGGCCATGTGTACGTGGCGCCACCGGACTACCATCTGCTGGTCGAGGACCGCGACAGCGTGGCGCTGTCGGTGGACGAACCGGTCCTGTTTTCGCGCCCGTCGATCGATGTGCTGTTCGAATCGGCGGCGCACGTGTTCGGCGGCGGCGTTCTGGCGCTGCTGCTGACGGGCGCGAGCAGCGACGGAAGCCACGGGGTTGCGGCGGTGCGCCGCGTCGGCGGCGTCGCATGGGTTCAGGACCCGGAAGACGCTGACGTTGCGCTGATGCCGGCCTCGGCACTGGCCCACGCAGGGGCCGATGCGGTTTTGACCCTCGGGCAAATGGCCCGGCAACTGGCAGCGCTGACATGATGGAGCATCGGAGAGATCGCGCGGGCGTGGCGCCCGAAATCGTCGCGCCTGCGAACGTGCTGATCGTCGACGACGTCCCGCAGAACCTGCTCGCCCTCGAGGCCGTGCTGCGCGACGAGCAGGTCAACATCCTCACTGCCGCATCCGGCGCCGAGGCACTCGAGTTGCTGCTGCGGCACGAGGTGGCGGTGGCGATCCTCGACGTGCACATGCCGGAGATGAGCGGCTTCGCACTGGCCGAACTCATGCGCGCCTCGCCGCGCACAGCGGGCATCCCGATCATCTTCCTCACCGCGTCGCCGAGGAATGCAGTGCATGCGTTCCGCGGGTACGACGCGGGCGCGGTCGACTTCCTGCACAAGCCGATCGAGGCGCAGATCATCCAGGGCAAGGTGCAGGTCTTCGTGCAGCTGCACCGCCAGCGCCAGTTGCTGGCCCTGCGCGCGGAGCGGTTGGAGCAGGTGCTGTCGCTCAACGAGACGATGCTCGCGGTGATCACGCACGACCTGCGCACCCCGTTGTCCGCGGTGTCGCTGTGCGGAGACGCGCTGGTGCGCCTGCCCGGCGAGTCGCGGTCACACGTGATCGGCCAGCGCATCCAGCGCAGCACGCGGCGCATGAGCCGCATGATCGATCAGCTGCTGGACTTCACGCGGATCCGGTCGGGCGTCATGCGCATCGAGCCGCGACCGGCCGACCTCGGCGCAGTCGCGCGGCAGGTCATCGACGAGGTGCGCCAGGCACATCCGGAGCAGGCGATCCACGTGGCCGAAAATGGCGATCTAGGCGGTACATTCGATCCCGATCGGCTCGGACAGGTGCTCAGCAACCTCGTTGGCAATGCGGCCCAGCATGCCGGTGGCGACGAGGTGCAGGTGCTGCTCGACGGCTGCGCGGCGGACCGTCTGTCGGTCGAGGTCATCAACCGCGGGCGCATCGACGATGACCTGCTCTCGCGCCTGTTCGAGCCATTCAAAGGCGTGCTGCATGCAAGTAGCGGCCTTGGGCTCGGGCTGTACATCGTCGATCAGTTCGTGCGCGCGCACCGCGGCACGACGTCGGCCCGCAGCGAAGACGGGCGCGTGCGCCTGTCGCTCGACATTCCGCGACACGTGCAGGGCGAGCTGCCGACCGGATAACGCCTGCCCGCGCGGGCGCGCAAGCGCCGCGGGCTTCAATTGCGGGGCACTACGGGCGGCACGCAGCACGCCGACGCTCTGCGATCGCGGCGGCACGTCAACCGCGAGATCAACCCCCGTTCACGACGCCGGCATCGGCTCCACTTCCACGCGGTCACGGCCGTTCGCCTTGGCGCGGTACAGCGCGATGTCGGCCGCGGCGAGCAGGCCGTCGGCAGCGTCCGCTGCGCTCTGCCCGATCGCGATGCCGATGCTGACCGTCACCGACACCGACTCACCGCCCGGCACGTCGACCGGCTCGGCCGCCACGGCCGTGCGGATGCGCTCGGCGATGAGGGCCGATTGATCGGCGTCACCGTCGGTGATGAGCACGATGAACTCCTCGCCGCCGAACCGCCCGACGCGGTCGTACGGCCGCAGCGTGAGCTGCAGGCGCTGCGCGATCTCGCGAAGCACGATGTCGCCGACCAGGTGGCCGTACGTGTCGTTGACGTGTTTGAAGTGATCGACGTCGAGCAGCATCGTCGCGGTTGGGCCGCCCTCGCGCGCCGCGCGCAGCAGCTCGCGCTGCAGCGCATCGAGAATCGCGCCGCGGTTCAGGAGCCCGGTCAGACGGTCTCGCGTGGCCTCGACGCGCAGCGCCTCGTGCAGGCCGATGATGCGCTCGGCGACCGACAACCGGGCCGCGAGCACGTCGCGATCGAGCGGCTTGGTGACGAAGTCGTCGGCCCCGGCCTCGATGCCCGACAGGTAATTGCCCTTGCCTTCCAGCGAGGTGAGCAGCACGACGTAGGTGTAGTGAGGGCGGTGCTCGGCGCGGATGTGGCGGCACAGGCCAGGGCCGTCGAGCAGCGGCATGAGCCAGTCGGAGATCACCAGACCGTACTCATCGCGGCGCCAGGCCTCGAGTGCAGCCGCGCCGTCCTCAACGGCGGTGACGTCATGGCCGAGCGAACGCAAGGTCGCGCCGAGGACCAGCCGCGAGGTCGCGTCGTCTTCGGCCACCAGGATTTTCATCGATTACCTACTTCTCTGGAAAACACAGTCGATTACTCGCGATCGATCACCGCACGCACCTGCTCATAAGCGGCATGCAGTTCGTCGATCAGCGGGTCGCAGCCGGTCACGGTGCCGAGGCGTCCCAAGGACTCCAGGGTCTGCGCGAGCTCGGCCATGCGCGCGGCGCCGATGTTCGCGCAGGCGCCCTTGAGCGCGTGCGCGGTGCGGCGCAGCAGGCCCGCATCGGCCGCTGCGCTTGCTTCGCGCAGCGTTTGGATCCGGTGCGCAGTGTCGATCTGGAAGGCCTCGAAGATCTGTGACAGCAGCATCGGATCGCTTGCCTCTGCGAGTTCGCGCAGCTGCGCGACCACGTTCGGATCGAGTGCCGGCGGCGCCTCTTCGGCCGCGGGAACGAGCGAGGAACCTTCCACCTCTTCAGCCGGCGGTCGGCGCCTCACGGGCTCGGCGGGCAGCCAACGCTCCAGCGCACGCCGGAAGTCACGCACCTGCACGGGCTTGGTGATGTAGTCGTCCATGCCGGCCGCAAGGCAGCGCTCGCGATCGCCCTGCATGGCCTGGGCAGTGACGGCAACCACCGGAATCCGGGCGACGGTGTCGACGCGCGCGCGAATGCACGCGGTGGCCTCGAAGCCGTCCATCACCGGCATCTCGCAGTCCATGAAGACCAAGTCGTAATCGGACTGGTCCAGTCGCACGAGTGCTTCGCGGCCGTCACTGGCGACATCAACGTGGCAGCCCAGGTCCTTGAGCATCAACGAGGCGATGTAGCGATTGGTGACGTTGTCTTCGACCAGCAGCACGTGGCGACCATCGAAATCGCGCGGGCCACGCTCGGTGGGCGCACGCCGCGTAGGTTCCACTCGACCGCCTCCGGACGACGCCCCACGCGCGCGGCTGAGTGCATTGAGCAGGTCGGATTGGCGCACCGGCTTGGAGAGGTAGGCGGCAAAACCGAGTTCCTGCAGCGTGCTTGCGTGATCGCTCGTGCCCAGCGAGGTCAGCATGATCAGCGCGACATCGCGCAGCACCGGGTCGGCCTTGATCGCCCGCGCAAGCATCTCGCCGTCGATGTCGGGCATCTGGTAGTCGAGGATCGCGATCGGATACGGATCGCCATCGTCGACCGCCTTTCGCAACGCGACCAGCGCCTCGTGGGCCGATGCGCAGCTGCCGTTGCGCATGCCCCACTGCAAGATCTGCTCGTGCAGCACGCGGCGGTTCACCGCGTTGTCGTCGACGATCAGCACGCGCGTGCCGCGCAGGTCCACCGGCACCTGCTCCGTGGCCGCGCCCTGCTGCACCGGCAGCGACACGCGGATCCAGAACGTCGAGCCCTGCCCGCGGGCGCTGCGCACGCCGATCTCGCCCTCCATGAGCCGGACCAGCTCATGGCTGATTGCCAACCCCAAGCCGGTGCCGCCGTAGCGACGGGTGGTGGAGACGTCGGCCTGGTTGAACTTCTGGAACAGGCGCTGCTGCTCCTCGGGCGAGATGCCGATGCCCGTGTCCTCGATCTGGATCAGCAGCTGCGCGACCGAATCGGTGCACGCCTCCACCGACACGTCGACGAGCACGTGGCCGCGCTCGGTGAACTTGATCGCGTTGTTGACGAGGTTCACGAGCACCTGGCGCAGGCGCCCCGGGTCCCCGACGAACTGACGAGGCACCTCGACCGGGTAGCGGACGATGAGGTCCAGCCCCTTGTCGGCGGCCTGCAGTCCGGTCATGCCGCTGACTTCTTCGACGGTCTGCAGCAGGTCGAACGGCAGTTGCTCGAGCGAGAGCTTGCCCGCTTCGATCTTCGCGAAGTCGAGGATGTCGTTGATGATCGTCAGCAGCGTCTCGCCGCTGGCGCTCGCAAGCCGCGCGAGCTCGCGCTGGTGGCGATCGAGCGTCGTGCTCATCAGCAGGCCGACCGTGCCGAGCACGCCGTTGAGCGGCGTGCGGATCTCGTGGCTCATGTTGGCCAGGAACTCGCTCTTCGCGCGGCTGCCGGCCTCGGCGGCCTCCTTCGCGCGCTGCAGCTCGGCCTCGGTGTCCTTGATGCGCGTGATGTCCGATGCCGCGGCGTAGATCAGGCCATCCTCGAGCGACGGTGTGGCATGCCAGAGCAACCAGCGATAACTGCCGTCCTTCGCGCGGTAGCGGTTCTCGAACGAGACCGTGGCCTCACCGGCCGCCAGGCGCGCGGCTTCGACGAGCGTCGCCTGCATGTCGTCGGGGTGCACGAAGTCGATGAACGGCGCGCTCTTGAGCTCGTCGAGCGTGTAACCCAGCACCTGCTCCCAGACCGGGTTCGGCCGCTTGAAATAGCCGTCCATCGAGATAATGACGAGCATGTCGAGCGACAGCGAGAAGAAGCGATCGAGCTCGCGCTGGGCGCGCTTGCGCTCGGAGATATCGAGGAAGGTGACCACCGTGCCGATCCGAGCATCGCCGTGTCCCATCGGGTGCGCGGATAGCTGCGCAACCAGCGCGCTGTCGTCGGCGCGACGCAGGCGGACCTCGCTGAGGTGCATGGGACGGTCGACCCGATGGACATGGAGCGCCGGCGGCCGCTCCCCGCCCCCGTCCAACCCGTCCACGGGCTGCAGCAGCGATGCCATGTCGCGGCCGAGCAGTGCGCTGGCATCCGGATAGCCCAGCAGGCTGATGCACGCCCGGTTGACGAACGTGCAATGCCCGTCGCCGTCCACCCCGTAGATCGCCTCGGCCGTCGAGTCGAGCAGCAGGCGGATGCGCGCCTCGCTTTCGGCGAGCGCGGCCGTGCGCATCGCGACGACCTCTTCCAAGCGTTCGGCGTTGAGCCGCAGCTCGCGCTCGCGCTCGCCGATCGTCGTGGCCATGCCGTTGAATTCCGACGCGAGCTGCGCCAGCGCATCGCGACCTTCGACGGGCAGGCGCAGGTCGCGCTCGCCGGCGGAGAAGCGCTTCACGCCCTCGAGCATCACCCTGACCGGCCGCACGATCGTGCGCGCCAGCATCAGCGCGAGGCCCGAAGCGAGCAGCAGGACCAGGGCGCCGAAGACTGCGAGTTCGCGGCCGAACTCGCGCGCCGGCTCGAGGATCTCGTCGAGATCCTGTTTTGTAATCAGGCACAGCTGCTGATCGGCCATCCAGCGGTACACGATGACCGCGGAGCGCCGACGGTAATCGGGCGCGACCGTAATGCCTCGCCGGCCCTGCAGGCATTGCCGGACCGACGTCGTCCGCGCGGTGCCGCGCAGGACGACGTCGCGCTCGAGCAGCCGCGGTTGGGAGACGAACTGCCCGGCGCTGTTGACCAGGTACGCATCGTCCGTGCGATGCAGACCGCTCTGGCTGCGCACGATCGAGTTGACCTCGTCGAGTGCGTTCCAGACGGCCAGGATGGCGACCGGTTGGCCGTCCGCTCTCTTCACCGGCGTGCTTATCACCATGGCGGGCCGACGCAGCAGAGGCGACAGGAAGGCAGACTGCACGTACGTTGCCTTGCGCCCTTCGGTGACAAACGGGTAGTGCGCGCGGCTGACCCCTTCGGCCGCTTTCATCGTGGACACCAGGATGCGGCCGGTGCGCGCGTCGATCAGGCCGAGCATCTGGTGCTGGCCGGGGTGCACCGCGCGCCGGGCTTCGAGTTCGCCCGCCACCGTCGCGTACGCCTCACGGTGTGCGGCCGAGCCGGCAGGCGCAGTCGCCAGCGCGCGCACGGCCTGCGCAAGCAGCGGCGACGCCGCCATGGTTTCCACGGCCTGGGTCTGATCACTGACCCATTCGCGGATGCGCCCCTCACGCACGATCGCGGTGGAAAGCAATTCCGACATCGCGGCCGCTTTCAGCGACTCGCGCCCGCTGCGGTTGGCAAGCACGCCCAGACCGACCAGCAGCGCCGCGGCAAACACGACAAACACGATGAACACACGCGGCGTCAAGCCGATATGTCGCAGCATCAGGCGTTCCTCCGCGCAGCGCGCATCCCGAAGATCAACAGCACCACCCCGGCCCCGGCAAGCAGCAGCGGCACGAGCGTCTGCAGCAGCCATAGACGGCGGCTCACCTGCTCGGCGCGCTTGAGCTGGCTCCGGCGCGTTTCTTCGGTGAAGTGGGCGTTCCACACGAAGAACGGTGCGATCACCGTCCCGTCGGGCTTGGTGAACGAGCTGCGACCGCGCTCGATGTAATCGACGAGCACGCCGCTCGCGGGCTCGATGAGCAGCACGCCGTCACTGTCGGTCAATGCGCGGTAGCGCTCGGGAACGTCCGGCAGGTGGCCGTACCCGAGGGTCTCGTCCAGCCCCTGGACCTGAAACGTGAACCGGTGGACCGGCACGTCGTCGACCTCGTCGACCCCGGCAAATTTCATCGCGCGAGGCCCAGCAAGCTGTGAGTCCCACAGCACGTGGGGCCCGCGGTCCATGCCCGGCGGGAATAAAAATTGGCCGGTGCGCTCGACATCACCGAGTCCGGGCATGTTCTGCCGGGTCACGCGGTCGACCGCGTAGACGCCCGCATTCTCGAAGTACAACTCGCCCCCGGGCAACGCCCAGTACGCGTCGGACTGGATCACGCTGCGCTTTGCCGTGCTGAGCAGCGTCGTGTCCAGGCGCCGGCCGATGAGCACGATGCGCTTCCAGTCGTCGGTCGGCGCTTCACGCGCACGGGCGACCGAATCGAAGTACAGCGCCGTCTGGTAGTCGTCCGGCAGGCGCGACGCCAGCGGCGCGCCCAGCAGGAGCCAGAGCGCGGCGCAGAGCAGCAGCAAAATGCCCAGTGGCCTGCAGTCGGTTCGAGACACGTCGATACCCCGTTTGCGCGGAATGCAGGTTACCCCGCGGGTGTGAGGGTTAAAAACGCACGCGGCCCACTCGCGCTTCACGGCCTGTGATGCAACAGAAAGCCGCCCGCTGGCCCCGATAACGACCGCGCGCCGCGCGTCTTGAGTGGATGGGCGGTGCGGCGTCACACATGCCGGCGCAGCGCGGTCGCCGTGGGTGGCCACTCGCGCCCAGTGGTCACACGTCGGCCTCGACCGGCTCACTGTGACAAACCCGCCCGCGCCGCTAATCATGGTTTCGACACCCGCCCGGCGACCGGCATGCACCCTGATTTGACCTTCGCGCCCGCAAACGCGGCAACCGAGTTTGCGGCGCTGCTGCACGAGCATCGCAAGATCGTCTTCAAGGTTGCCGCGAGCTACGCGTGGACCGAAGCGGACCGCGCGGATCTCGCGCAGGAAATCGCGACGCAGTTGTGGAGCGCGTTTGCGCGCTACGACCGCAGCCGGCCGTTCACCACCTGGATGTACCGGGTGGCGCTCAACACCGGCATGGCGTTCGCGCGGGCCGAAACCACGAAAGGGCGCCACTTCCCGGACACGGGCGACGCCGACCTCGAGCGGGCCGTCGACACGACGGCGGGGCCCGAAGACACGCAGGCGCTGGTGCTGCTGTCGCAGGCGATGGCGCGGCTCGACCGGGCCGACCGTGCGTTGCTGCTGCTGCACCTCGAGGCACGCAGCAGCGGAGAGATCGCCGACATCCTCGGGCTCACGCCGACCAACGTGACCACCCGCCTCAGCCGCATCCGACAGCGCCTCGCGGCGCAGCTGTCCTGACCTGGAGCCTCAGCATGAACCCTTCGATCGATCTCGACCGCCTCCACGCCGCGTGGCAGGTGCTGGACCGCCGGGTGGACCGGCACGACGCCCAGCTGCTGCAGCAGGCGCGCAGGAGCTCGGTGCAGGCGCTGCGGCACCGGCTGCGTCCGCTGGCATGGGGACAGGTCACGCAGATGCTGCTGGGCCTGGGCCTCGTGCTGATGGCCGTGCCGGTGTGGACGACGTACCGCGAGCTGGCGCACGTGTTCGCTTGCGGCCTGATCGTGCATGCCTACGGCGTGGCGACGATCCTGCTCGGCGGGCTCACGCTCGGCCGGCTGTCGAGGCTCGAGTACGACGCGCCGGTCGTCGCGCTGCAGACCCGGCTGCTTCGGCTGCAGACGCTGTACGTCGCCGGCAGCACCGCCGTCGGGCTCGCCTGGTGGCTGATGTGGATTCCGTTCGCGGCCGTCGTCTTCGCCTGGCTCGGCGTCGACTTCATCGCCCGCGTCGCGCCGGCGCTGCCGTGGATGATCGGCGGCGGCGTCGCGGGGCTCGCGGCCACCTGGGCCTTCGACCGCTGGGCGCGTACGCGACCCGCGCTGCACGCTCGCCTCAGGACGCGCATGGCGGGCCCAGGGCTCACGGCCGCGGCGGTCGAGCTCGAGAGCCTACGAACGCTCGAGAGCGGTGACGCGGCGGATGGGGACCACGAGGCTCGGTCGCCGAACTGATCACTACCGTCCGGACGTACGAGCGAGCACGCGGTCGAGTCTGGACGACGACGATGGCCCTGTGCGCAGCGGCGGGAACGGCGTCGCCGTGTACACGTCGCTGGCACAGCGCACACGCCGTCACTGCGCCGCATCGGCCGCAATCACGCGGCCGAGCGGTCACCAGATCAGGTCGTCGGGCACCTTGAACTGCGCGTAGTGCGCGTCATCGTCGGAGACCGGCGCCGCGGGGGCCTGCGCATGATCGAGCACGATTAACGACGCATCGCGGTCGCGCACCTTGTCGACCGCCGCGCGCGGCAGCAGCGCATAGCCGTCGCCGTGCCGCGCGATCACGAGCGCACCGCTCGCGAGTTGCGTGCGCTGCGCAGCGTCGACCTGCATCGCGCGGATCGCCGCGCCGTCGACGAAGCGGTATTCGATCTCGCCCGCGGCGCGCACGCGCTGGGTCTCGATGATGTGCCGGGCCTGCGCGCGCTGCTCATGCGCGCGCGCCTGTGCATTGCGCTCGGCCGCCAGCGCCCGGTCGCGCTCCACGCGCTCGGCACGGACGCGCTCGGCTTCGCGCTGTTCATCGGTCGGGCCGGCCGGCGCCTTGCCCTGCCGCTGCTTGGCCTGCTCGCGCGCGGCCTGCGCGACCTGGGATTTCTTGACCAGCCCGGCCTTGAGGAGCTGATCCTGGAGTGGATTACGCATGCCGGCAGTCTAGTGCCGATCGAGGACGGCGGTCGATGCGCGTGCACCGGGACGACACGGATTTACGGGCAGCGGTCCTCGCACGGCTGTCCGTCGCCATCGCCATCGCCGTCGCCGTCGCCGTCGCCGTCGCCGTCGCCGTCGAGCTTCGTGTCCGGACAGTGCGCGATATGAAACTCGGCCTCGGCACACGAGCCCATCTGCGAGCAGTGCTGCTTGCCCGCGCATTCGAATGCCACCGAGCCCGCGGACGCCGCGCCCATCGACCCATCGGTTCCGAACGCCACGAGCGCAAGCGCCGGCATCGACGCCGCATGGCGTGCGACGTAGTGCCGCCACCCGGCGGTCGCGACCACCGCGACCACGACGACAGCCAGCACCGTGCGGGCCACGCGCTGCAGCGGCAGGCGAGACGGCGGCGCTGCGGCGCGCCGGATTGCCGGCGACACGGTGGGATACCGGATGCCGGTCGCCTTCGGGCCGCCGTCATCGGCCACGACGTCGTAGGTGACCACATCGCCGATGCACGGGCGCGCACCGCGCTCGAACGCACCGATGTGCGCGGACGCGCGCTCATCGCCGCCATGCCACTGCACGACGCCACAGTCTTGCGCGTCGTTCCACTCCACGATCCGTCCCTGTCGCCGCATATCACCTCCATGTGAGCCGGACATCCTCGCAAACCTCGACCGTGCAGTCACGGCCCGGAGTGGATGCGTCGATGCAATCGAATGCCCGGCGCCGCTGCATACCTCTTGTCGTCGCGAATGGGCAGGCCCTGTTCCGCTGAGTTCACGCGGCCGCGTTCTTCGAAGACGTGCGTGCTACGCACACCGTCGAAGCAGGGCGATCAAGAGCTCGGCGTTCCTCCGACGCCGGCGCTTCGATGCCGCGTTCGTTGATGCCTCCATCGCGCCCGGGCGCGCACCCTGCAGGCCCCTGAAAACGTGAGGCAGCCCATGCAGAACTCTACTGGCGACCAGACCAAGCAGGCCACGCTCTACCGCATGGTGCTGCCCGACCACGTTTGCCCGTTCGGGCTGCGCGCGCGCGAACTGCTCGAGCAAGAAGGCTATGACGTCGACGACCGCCTGTTGACCTCGCGCGAGGAGACCGACGCGTTCAAGGCCGAGCATGGCGTGCCGACCACGCCGCAGGTGTTCATTGACGATGAGCGCATCGGCGGAGCCGACGATCTCCAGCAGTGGCTGTCGCGTCACTGAGTCGCGGCGTGTGATCTTGCGAACGCGGCGCGTCGGCCGCCGCGTTCCGCTTGCCACGCCGCATCACGTCGACTCGGGCGCACCCGCCTCCGGATGCCGCGCCATCCATGCGGCGAGCAACGCCTCGTAATGCTCGAGTTCTTCCTGGTAGGCATCGTTGACGCACACGGTGCAGCCGCTGCCGCAGCAATCGGTCGGCAGCGGCTTTTCCGGTGCAATCGGGCGAGGGTCGGGCGAGAGGGTCACGCCCCTTAAGATCCGGTCGATGCGGTTGCGTTTCAAGCTCGGTTTTCGCTGAGGCACGCGCACGGCGCAACGGTGCCCCAAGCCGCCGGCGCCTTGGTGCCCGCGTGCGCCGCGCCGACGGCCCGTCACGGACGCCGGTCCTACAATCGATGCATGGATTACCAACTCGTCATCAAGTTCTGGCGCGCATCGCTCACGGACGAGGCTTTCCTCGCCACGATCGAGGACGAGCTGAAAGCCGCACTCGGCAAGAGCGCCGAGCTCGAGGGTTACGACGTGAGCGCGAAGGAGATCAACCTCTTCATGCTCACGGCCGACCCGCGCCCCGTATTCCGCAAGGCCCGCGACGTGATCGAGCGGCACGGGATCACGAACGGTCTTTCGGCCGCCTACCGCCTCAACGGCGGCGCGCAGTTCACGTCCGTCTGGCCGTTGCGCGCGATGCGGAAATTCAAGTTGCCCTGACCGGCACTGAGCGGATGGAGAGACCGACCGCGAACGTCGGTCCGCGCAGTGCTCGAGCCGACTCAGTCGATCCGCAAGTCGCTGACTGCGCCGTGGTGATCGCGCTTCGGATCGATGTGCAGCGGCGCCCACGCGCGCGACGAAACCTGATCCGCTGAGCCGGATCCCGGCGTCGTCGGGATCAAGTCCGATGCATGCGCCCGGACACACGGGAGCCCTATTCAGCGTTCGCGACCCGGTCACCGCGCCGCGCGCGCATGACGCGCTGCAGCCGATCCACGGCGCAGCCCTGATTTGCTTCTCGGCCGGATCTGACCTAGGTTCACTTCTGTGCGCCATGCCTCGGTTTCCGCCGCGCACACTCCGCTCCAGAACTGCCGGCGCACGTCCCACCGCAAGGGCCCCGCGCCGTGGCCTTCGTCCCTATTGGAAGGAATCTCCGTGAAAGTTCTCCGCAAGAGCAGTCTCCTGCTTGCGGGCGCCGTTTTGTGCGCCGCAAGTGTCACCGTCATGGCCGCCCCCCCGGCCGGTAAAGGCAAGCGGGAGCTCGCCGACTTCGTGCGCGGCAACGCGAACACCAAGGCGCCCCGCGTCGAACTGCCCAAGACCGAGGCCGAGGCGATCGCCGAGCGCCGGATGACGAGCGCCGGCATCATCGAACTTCAGCTGCCCGAAGACCGCATGGTCAACCTGGTCCAGGTCAAGCGCGCGGACGGAACCGTCGTGTTTGCCCACCAGTCCGACGACGCCACGCACGACCATGTCGAATCGACGGGAGACGTTGAATGAAGAGCTCGCTGATGGCGCTGTGCGTCGCCACCGCCCTGTTCGCCGGCGCCGCATCGGCCGCCACCGTCCTGCCCGTGAACGCGGATCCGGCGGGGCAAGGCCTCAATGATCCGACGCCGGTCGCGCCGGTCGGCGGCAACCCGGGCACCACGATCGGCGAACAGCGCCGCATCGCGTACCAGTTCGCGGCCGACCTCTGGGGCGCCGTGCTCGAAAGCGATGCCGAGATCCGCGTGCAGGCGAGCTTTGCGCCGCTGCAGTGCGACACGCGCGTCGTGCTCGGCTCCGCCGGCGCCGGTGCGATCTACATCCTCAACGAGCCGGGCAAGCCGCCGACGCTGTTCCACGGCGCGCTCGCGGATTCGCTGGTCGGCTTCGATATCCAGAACGGCGCAGGCGTCGACGTCGTCAGCCGCTTCAACGCGTCCTACGGCCGCACGAACCCCGACGGCACGCCCTGCTCGCCCGGTTCGGGCTGGTACTACGGCCTCGACGGCCAGACCCCGGCCGGCCTGACGAACTTCCTCAACGTGGTCATGCACGAAATCGCCCACGGCCTGGGGTTCTCGGGCTTCGGCAACGTGCGCACGGGCGCGCCGCTTGCCGGCTACCCGGATGTCTACTCGCGCCTCGCGTTCGACAACAACTCGGGCAAGGGCTGGTATGAGATGACTGACGCGGGCCGCTTGCAGGCCCTGGCCGGCAACAACGTCGTGTTCCGCGGCACGCAGGTCAAGGCCGAGCTGCCGCTGATCCTCGACGAGAAGACCGTCGTGCGCGCAAGCGGCGCCACCGGCGGCGACTTCGAATACGGCACGGCCGCGTTCGGCGCCGCGCCGACGGCCGCGAACTTCGCCGGCTCCGTCGTGCTCGTCAACGACGGCAGCAGCCTGCCCACGCAGGGCTGCGCCCCGTCTCCGGCGGGCGCGTACGCGGGCAAGATCGCGCTCGTCGATCGCGGCTCGTGCGGCTTCGAGGTCAAGGCGGCGTACGCCGAACAGGCCGGCGCGATCGCGGTGGTGGTGGCGAACAACGTCGCCGGCATCATGGCGATGGCCGAGACGCCGGACGTCGAGGCCACCGTGCCGACCGTCAGCGTTTCGCTCGACGATGGCAATGCGATCAAGGCCGGGCTGCCGGGCGTCAGCCTCGCACTCGCGACCCTGGCCGGCCAGTACGCGGGCGCGGACAAGAACGGCTTCGCGCGGCTGTACACGCCGAGCACGATCCAGCCGGGCTCGACGTTCTCGCACTACGACGTGTCGACGACGCCGAACGCGCTGATGGAGCCGTCGATCACCGCATCGCTGAAGGCGAACGTGATGCTCGACCTGACCCCGGCGCTGTTCAAGGACGAGGGCTGGAAGCTCAACACGGGCACGGCGAAGATCGGCGACTGCGACACCGGCATCCCGGTCGTCGAGGAAGGCGGCCTGATCCCGGGTGCCACGGTGGCCGCACTCAGCAACATCTGCGAGATCGGCGCGCGCAACAAGGGCGCGTACCAGAGCTGCATGGACGCGAACAAGGAGCGTCTCGTGGCCCAGGGCGTGCTGCAGGGCAGCCAGGCCGGCAAGATGATGTCCTGCGCCGCCAAGCGCCGGTAAGTCATCGCGTCATGCCATGCAAAACCGGCGCTTCGGCGCCGGTTTTGTTTTGGGATATCCGCAGCGCTCGACTAGCGGCTTGCACTGCGCACGTCGCGCAATGCGACAGCACGCAGATTTCGGCCCGGCCGAGTCGTGTGCGACGTCAGCCGGCACACCCTCGGTGCCACGGTGCGTCGCGCGGTTGCGAACGCCCTAGCGCTTCCACATCCGCGCCGTGCGCGCGGGAATGTCGAACGTATAGCTGCCGCCAGTGATGCGCACCGTGCTGCCCGACCCGAGCGCATCGACATAATCGGTGTTCCAGCGCAGCACGCTGCCGCTCGTGTTGATCGAGGCGATCACCGCATTGCCGCACTTGTTGATGCCGACGATGCCTGCATCGCCGCGGCGGAAGATGAGGTGGCAGTTGCCGTGGCTGAGCACCTGCATGTCCCGACCCGTCATCGCGTTATGGAAGCCGACCATGCGCTTGAGGTCGTCGCGGTTCCACGCGTTGACCCAGCGGTTGTCGCCGCTTTCGTTGTTGTCCGAATACAGCAGCGGCGTGCCGCCGTCGCGGCCCATCACATACGCGTACGCGAGCTTCTCGTCGGTCGCATTGAGGATCTGATAGCGAAAGCCGGCGTTGTTCGGAATGTCGTGCGTCACCGTGAACGTGATCGCGCGGGCGTTCGGCAGCGCAAGGCCCACCGCGCCGGGATTGACGAGCGTGCTCATCGTGCCGTTGAACGAAAACGCGCTGCGGATCGCCGAGAACATCGGGAAGTCGTAGGCACCGTGGTCGGTGTCGCGCAGATACGGCGCAAGGAAGCGGTCGTACTCGGTGTTGCCGGCGCCGCCGGAGGTGATGATCTCGCCGAACACGTGCACGCCCGATTTGAGATCGGACGTCAGCACCCGGTTCATGTGCGTGGCCGGCATGTGCTTGGCCGCGTCGATGCGAAAGCCTTGTACACCCCAGTTCTTGAGCGTCTGCAGGTAGCTGCGCTGCTGCTGCACGACCCAGTCGTTTGCGACGAGGTCCGGCAGGCCGGCATCGCCGCTGCCGCCGCACAGGCGGTAGGTCTGCACCTCGTAGACGCTGTTGTAATCGGTGATGCAGCGCGCCGGGCCGAAGTCCGACGCGGACAGGAAGTTGTACTGGAGCGATCCGAACAGTCGCAGGCTGTTGAAGTAGCTGCTGTTGCCCGCGTAGATGCCGAGCACGCGCGCGCCGGGGTAGTTGAGGTCGGAGCGCTGCGCGGATTCGTTCGCCATGTGGTTGAGGATCACGTCGGCGTAGACGCGGATGCCGCGCGCCTTGAGCGCACTGACCATGTTGCGGAACGCCGTGCTGTCGCCGAGCGGATGGTGGATGACGCGGTAGTCCTGCGGCTGGTAGCGCGCCCACCACGCGCTGCCCTCGCTGCGGTACGCGGGCGCGACGAGCACCGCCTTGTAGCCCGCTGCCTGGATCTGCGCCGCGCGCGCCTGCACGGTGTCGTAGCGCCAGTTGAATGCGTGCACCACGACATCGGCCTGCACGGCGGGTGCGGCGCAGGCGAGCAGTGCGGTGGCGAGCGCACCGCGGATCAGCGAACGACGAACGGGCATGGGCAAGTCTCCGATGGGGGGGGCGGATGCAGCGGCCACGGCTGCGGCCGTCCCGGGCACCTGCCGTCCACTGCGAAGGCGCCTTTAGGCGCGTCATCGATGCTGGACGCGGATCGCGGTGCAGCATGTCGGCTGCAAACGTATTCAGCGGGCGGCGCCGCGCTGCGGTGGCGCGTCGTTCGCATCACAACCGCGACCGACGGCGCGGCCGCCCGGATACGCGCCCCCCCCGTGGCCCGGGCGCAGCCGGCCGTCGTCCCTCCCGCCGGCGGCTTGATTTCCCGCATCCGTCGCGTACGGTCATCCACACGCCACAACGCCTGACGCCATGACCCACGACGCACCGCTCACGCTCGCCCTCGCTCAGATCGCCCCGGTGTGGCTCGATCGCGAAGCCACCGTGGCGAAGGCCGCCGACTGGGTGCGCCGCGCCAGCGCCGAGGGCGCGCGCCTGGTCGCGTTCGGCGAGGCCCTCGCCCCCGGCTATCCGTTCTGGATCGAACACACCGAAGGCGCACGCTTCGAGTCGCCGCTGCAAAAGCAGCTGTTCGCCCACTACGCGGCGCAAGCGGTCGACCTGCCGCGCGACGACCTCGCGCCGGTGCGCGCGGCCGCGCGTGAAGGTCGCATCTGGGTGGCGCTCGGCATCATCGAGCGCGCCCGCGATCGCGGGCACAGCCTCTACTGCTCGCTGGTCCTGATCGACGATGCAGGCGAGGTGCGCAACGTGCACCGCAAGCTCATGCCGACCCACGAGGAGCGGCTCGCCTGGTCGCCGGGCGACGGGCATGGCCTGCGCTGCTTCCCGGTCGACGGCTTCACCCTGGGCGCGCTCAATTGCTGGGAAAACTGGATGCCGCTCGCGCGCGCGGCGCTCTACGCGCAGGGGGAAGACCTGCACATCGCCACGTGGCCCGGCAGCGTGCGCAACACGCGCGACATCACCCGGCACATGGCGCGCGAGGGGCGCAGCTACGTCGCCTCCGTGAGCAGCCTGATGCGCCGCGCGGACATCCCGGAGCACCTGCCGCATGCCGAACTCCTGCGCGCGGCGTTGCCGGAGATCTGCGCGAATGGCGGCTCCTGCGTCGCCGGGCCGGACGGCGAATGGATCATCGAGCCGTGCACCGACGAAGAGCGGCTGTTGATCTGCGAGCTCGACCCCGCGCATGTGCGCGCCGAGCGCCACAACTTTGACCCGTTCGGGCACTACTCGCGCCCCGACGTGCTCGAGCTGCATGTGAATCGTGCCCGTCAGTGCGGCGCGCGGTTTGTCGATGGCGACGACTGAAGACGGTCCGCGACTGCCGGACAATGGCAGACCGCCGCGCTCCCGCAACGACCGACGCCGTTTGATTCACGAGCATCTGATCCTGAATGCGCAACGTCATCAGCGCGGCTGATGACGCCCTCAACGATTGCTGCAGTGCCCGATCCCGCGATGTCGAACTGACCGCTGGCCGGCCCGATTCAACGAGCGCGCCGGCCGGATCGCGGCGGGCGCAATCGTCACGCCCGCGGTCAGCGCGGGCGCATCTTCGTCAGCAACCGCGCTTCAGCGCGCGCCGAGGCGCGCTGCGTCTTTCTTCGCGTCGTCGAGCCCGGGATTGAGCGCGACGGCGCGCCGGTAATCGGCCAGCGCCTCGGCCTTCTGACCGCGCTTTTCGCGCAGTTGCCCTCGGCGCCAATGCGCGCCCGCGAGCGGCACGTCGTCGGGCAAGGCCGACCCGCGCGTGATCACGCGGTCCAGGGCTGCGAGACCCTCGTCTGCGCGCTGCCCGTGCATCGCCGCGTGCCGGCCGAGCATGTACAGCAGGCGCGGCTCGTCCGGTGCGCGCGCGAGTCCGGCGTCGAGCACCGACAACGCATCGGACAAGCGCTTGTTGCGCTCGAGTGTGGCGACCAGCGTGCGCCGGTAGCGCGCTTCGTCAGGCGCCAGCTTCACGGCCGCGCGCAATTCGCGCTCGGCCGCGTCGCCCTCGAGCGTGGCGCCGCGCAGGTAATGACCGGCGGCCGGGTTGCGCTGCGCCAACGAGGCGATTTCGGCCGCCGCCTTGTCCTTGCCGCCGCCCATGAAGCCCGGCGCCATCGAATAGAACTGCACGAGGCCTTCGCGGGCACCGAGATGGTCGGGATTGAGCTGCGCGGCCTTCTGGAACGCATCGCGCGTCTTGCTCGCCCAGCCGGGCTTGCTGAGCATGCCGACCTGCATCGCCATCTTTCCGTACGCCTGTCCCGCGTAGTACCAGGCGTCCGCGCTCTTCGGATGCGCGGCCACCGCGCGCTCGGCCGCGGCCACCGCCGCTTCGGCCTTGGGCTGTTGCAGCGCCAGACGCACCGCATCGACAGCCGGCTCGCGTGCGGCGGCCGGCACCGCGGTCGCTATCGCAAGGGTCAGGGCCAGCGCCGTGCAGCGGGCGGCATGAGTGAAGCGCGTGCGGTCGTGCATTCGGGGTTGTCCTGTGGGCAGCGTGCGGAGCGGCGGCACGGCGACCACGCCGCCGTGCGCCCGCACTATCCCGTGCGCCGTGCGGGGCGAACAGGTGCCGGAAGTCCCGTATGGCCGCGCTTGGGTGTCGCCGCGTGGCCGCACGCGGCGTGCGCTGCGTGCGCTGCGTGCGCTGCGTGGCTGCGTGGCTGCGTGGCTGCGTCGTTGCGTCGTTGCGTCGTTGCGTCGTTGCGTCGTTGCGTCGTTGCGTCGGTGCGTCGGTGCGTCGGTGCGTCGTTGCGAGCGCAGCGTCGGCACCACGGACCGATCGCAGCTGCCCGGCGCAGGCCTAGGCGTTATTCCGCGGCCTCAGCCCCGCGCTTGTCGGCCGCCAGTTCACGCAGCACGCGCTCGAACACTTCAACCGGCTGCCCGCCCGACACGAGGTGCTGGCGCTCGAAGATGACGGCCGGCACGGCGCTGATGCCGGCGCGCAGGAACATCTGCTCTTCGGCTCGCACCGCGTCCTCGTATTCGTTCGACGCGAGGATCGCAGCGGCGCGCGCTGCGGACAGGCCCGCCTCCGCGGCAACGCGCGCAAGCGTCGCGTGGTCGCTCACGTCCTCGCCATCGGTGAAATACGCGCGCAGCAGCGCGTGCTTGAGCTCGAGCTGACGGCCTTCAATGCCCGCCCAGTGCAGCAGCAGGTGCGCATCGAAGGTGTTGTAGATCCGCGTTCGCGCGCCCTGTCCGAACGTGAAGCCCAACTCGGCGCCGCGTTCGCGGATGCGTTCGCGGTTCTGTGCGAGCTGCTCGTCGCTCAATCCGTATTTGCGTCGCAGGTGGTCGTTGATCTCCTCGCCTTCGGTCGCGATCTGCGGGTTGAGCTCGAACGGCTGCACGTGCATCTCGACCGTCACCTCGTCGCGCACGCGCTCGATGGCCTGCTCGAGCGCCGCAAGCCCGATCGCGCACCACGGACAGACCACGTCGGAAACGAAGTCGATGCGCAGCGGCACGGAGGTCGTCGGCGCGTTCATGCGCGTGCCTCCCCTACGTGAGCCTTCAACGGGTTTGCGCGCATTGGGTTCGGGTGTCCGCTCGGCATGGTGCACTCCTCGTTCGGCCTGTCGCCCGAGTATGCCGAGGCCCGCGTGGTCACGAGGCGTGCAGCCGTGGCCTCAAGGCGCAGCCCGGTGAGTGCGTCACCGGTTCGTGTACACCGCGTTGCCCAGACCGGTGCCGATCGTCAGCACAGCCCAGCGCGCGACGTCGTGCATGAGGTGCAGTTCGCCGAGGCCCTGGATCACCGCGTCGTTGTGCATCAGCACCTGCGGTGGCTGGCCGTCGATGGCGTCGAGCCGGGCTTCCAGTTCGCGCGGGAGCAGGAACGGCGGGGCCCAGTCACCGGGCAGGTTCTGCGTGCCCTGCGGCACGCTGCCGTCGGGCTCGACACGTCCGGGACAGGCGATGCCCACGCACGGGGCCAGCCGCACCCCGATCGTGCGCGCCTCGGCGGCCAGGCCGTTGAGCATGCCGGCGATGCGCAGCACCAGCTCGTCGCGCGACGGGTTGTCGCTGCCGTGGCGCCACTGCATGCGGTCGATCACGCGCGCTTTTGCCCCATCGGCCGCACGTCGCAGCCCATGCTCGACGATGCCGCAACGCACGTGCGTCCCGCCGATGTCCACTGCAAGAAACGCATCGAACCCGCGCGTCACGGGCGTGGGCACCGCGTGCACCCAGCCGACTAGCCCGCCTTCATCCGCGTCCTGCGTCAACAGGTGGAATTCCACCTGCACACGCCGCCGCTTGAGGATGCGCTCGGTCCGCCGGATCGCGAGCGCACCGAATTCCTCGTCCGGGAACCCCCCGCCGATCACGATGCGCTCCACGCCCTGCCAGGCCGGCTGCGCGAGATAGAACGCAATCACGTCGGCAAAGCCCTGCGCGTACTCCTCCACTGCGAGATGCACGAGATGCGCTGCATCCGGGTCGCCACCGGCCAGCGCATGGTCCACCAGCGTCTTGTCCGTATCGGGTCCGCGGCGCGGCCCGAAGGCATCGCGCCCGGTGCGCTCGGTGCGCCGCAGGCGGTCGAAGATCGCGAAGAACCCGGTCTCGCTCGCGCGGTCGCCGATGAATTCTGCATCGCCCGGATCGCGCACCAACGAGTTGTAGGTGTCGATCGAAACGCGGCGCAACGTGGCGCTGCCGTGTTCGGTTTGCGTGCTCGAGACTGCGGGTTTCTTTGCGCTGCGCTTGGCCATCGAATGTCTCCTCGTGGGGAGGCATCGTCGTCGGAGGGATGTGAGCGCGGTTGGAAGGCACGGCGATCGGTGCGCATGAGCCTCTACCAAAGCGCCGCCTCATTCACGTGAGTCGACAGGGGCTTACTCAACGGCCGCCGGCCCAAATCAAGCTCAACCGGTCTCGTCGGTGACGGCCTGCTCACCGACCGAGCAAACGTGAAGCCGCTGCGCGTGCGTGGCGACAGACCGGTCAGACGCTCGAGCGCATCACGCGTCCGGCTTGTCGCGGGGCCGCCCTCGCCGGTTCAGGCTGCCGAGATTGGCCCGCGAGCGGGGCGCCTTGCGTCGACACCGACGATCGAAACGCAGGCGCCACGCCCGACTTCCGGCCCATGCACGCAGCCTGCGGCTGGCTCCACAGTGGGCGTCCACACGTGCGGGACCTCCGATGAACCGACCGCGATCCGCTGCGAATCGCCGCCTGCCCGACATCACGCTGATGCTGCTGCGTGTGGTGACCGGGGCATTTCTCATCCACGGCACGCAGGACAACATCGTCAGCGCCGCGCGCATGCAGGAATTCGTGGAGTTTCTGACGCAGCACGGATTTGCATGGCCGCAGCTCATGGCCCCGTTGTCGGTCTACGCGCAGTTCCTCTGCGGCGCGCTGCTGGTGCTGGGCCTGTTCACACGCGCCGCGGGGCTGGTCGTGGCGATCAACTTCGTGGTCGCCGTCGTGATGGTGCACTGGACGCAGGACTTCCGCGGCTGGTGGCCCGCGCTGGTGCTCGTGCTGCTGGGCCTGCACTTTGCCGCGCAGGGCGGGGGGCGTTATGCAGTGGATGCCGTGTGGCGTTCGAGACGCCAGCGGCGCCGCTTCTCGCGCTAAGCAGGTCGCCCGATCGACCGTCGAATTACGTCGCGCGTCGCCGTTTGCAACGCAAATACGCAATCGAGCGTTGATACCCAACTCGCCCGCCGCGTGAGGATAGCGACCGCAAAACAAAAGGCCCCGACATCGGGGCCTTTCGCGTGCGGCAGCAGCACCGCTGCCGATCAGTGTTTAGTGGCGCCCACAGGCGCACCGTCCTCGGCGGCAGGCTTGAGCGTCACCGACAGCTCCTCGAGCTCGGAGATCTCCGCCTCGATGGCATCGTGCAATTCACCGGCGCGGACCATCAAGTCCTCGATGCGCTCGGCCTGCTTGAGCTTCCTGAGCTCACCGTCGAACAACAGCCACTGGGTCGACAGGCGCTCGACGTTGCCTTTCGAGTAGTGACGCATCTCTTTGAGCTGCGTCAGCGTGTCGTTGACATGATCGAACGGCGTCTTGGTGTCAGTGGACATTACGACCTCCTGCTTCGGTTGTGAGGCAAGCAAGATTAACGACGCTGCCTGTCTGCTCGCAAAACAGGCCGATGGCCGCTCAGCAACGTGAAGTCCGCGTCGGGTCGAAATGCATGAAATGGCCGAGCCACGGGGTCGACGGCATTGCTGCGTCGCCCGGTCAGTCGCCAGGCCTCAGTCGATGTGGCGCGCGCGTACCGACGAACAGATGACGACGCGAAAACCTGTTGCGTCACGAACGCGACGGTACGCCAGCTATCCGCGACACCGGTAGCGATTCAGACCCGCCGTCTTGTCAACAGAGTGCAGCGTGCAGCGTCGCCCACGCGTCGCATCCTGCAGCCGCGGCACGTGGAACGGCCTGCCAAAAAGTGGGCAGAATGGAGCGGGCGCCGGGGGGCGCTCGCCCGCGAGGCACACTGCATCTGGCAGTCGTCGCGTGGATCGGATCAGATCGAGGTCGACGCGCGGGCTGGACGACAGCCGTGGCCGACCCGCAAAGGGGAAATAATGACAACGCGTGCAATGCGCCCCGGTTCGGGGCTTCAGTGGTTCAAGAACGGTCTCAATCTCGGCCATCGCAACGCAAAGAAGGTCTTTGCCGGCGCGGCGGTGCTGCTGGTCGCGGGGCTGGTGCCGTCGCTCGTGGCGTTACCGATCCAGATGGCCGCTCCGCAATCGGGAGTGGTGATCGCGCTCACGTATGTGCTCATCATGCTTTTGGCGTTTGCGCTGGCGCCGATGTACGGCGGCTATCTGGTGCTCATCAACGCCGCGGAGTCCGGGCAGTCGCCGCGGGTAGGCGACGTGTTTGCTGCGTACCGGTCGAGGACCGGCGCCCGTATCGTCGGCTTCGCGCTGGCGGTGACGGCGCTGTACATCGTGAGTTTTGTTGCACTCGCCTACCTCGTCGCTCCCGACCTGCCGGCGCTGTATGTGAAGCTGCTCTCGTCCGATCCACAGCAGCTGCAGACCACAATGCAGTCGCTGCCTGAGGGCCTCGGCCGCTTTATCGGGCTGGGCATGTGCCTGGGGCTGTTCCTGGGCGGCGTGTACGCCCTCGGCCTGGGCCAGGTGTCGCTTGGAGAGCATGGCGTGGGTCGGGCGCTGCGCGACGGTGTGACCGGCACTGCGAAGAACCTCCTGCCCCTGCTCGTGCTGCTGGTGGTTGCGATTGCCGCCCTGATTGCCTGCACGCTCGTGTTCATGGTGGTGGCGTTTGTGGCCGGGCTGCTCGCTTCGATGATCGGCGCGTGGGCGATGGCGCTGGTGCTGCTGCCCATGTACCTGGCCGCGATGCTCGCGATGTACGTGGTCGGCTTCGGTACGGTCTATCACATGTGGAAATCGGTCTGCGGCGAAGCTTCGGGCGAGAGCCTGGCGGTCTGACCGCATCCACACGCACGGACGTCGCGGTGCCGTTACCGCGACGGTCGTGCTCACGCGCATTCATGCATGCGCACAAAAGGCTCCGGCGACCGGGCTTTTGCATAACGACCCGATGCCGCGCCGCCCGGCGCACCGAGCTCGGCTATTTGTTCTTCCACCAGCAGGACACCGAACAGCTCCGTTGAAAGGGGGCCGCGGTGTGGGCCCGACCCCGCACGCCGCAGCGCGCGCGTGCGATGACGGCGTCTACAAGGCCCCCCGACGACCGGCACGCGCGTCCCCATCCTCGACGCGCGATAACAGCCGCAGGCCGAACGAACCCTCGGGCGGCGCCCGATGGATGACCAGCGCATGCATGGACCTGCCGCCCCTGATCAACCCCGCACGCGCGCACCTGCCGCACTGCGGATCGGCTTCACGACGCTCATCGCACTGGCAGAAGCAGCGCACCTGGCCTGGGAGCACCTGCACGGCGGGATCGTCAGCCACCACCTGCTCAACGACCCTTCCCTGCCCGCGCTGTGGAACGGCTGGGGCCTCCTGGTACTGCCCTCGCTGGCGTGGTTCGCCTCGAGCCGCGCGTTCGACCGCACGGGCGGCAGATGGCGTCTGCACGGGCCGTTCGCGCTGCGCCTGCTGTCCGGCGTGCTAGCGGGGTTGGCCCTGTCGATGGCGTTCTCGTTCGGCCGCGAGGACATCGCCGGTGCGGTGCTGGTCGGTCTGTTGGCATCGGCATTGGTCGTGCGCCTCTACCGCATCGAATGCCTGCTCGGCTTCGTGCTCGGCATGGCGTTTACGTTCGGCGCGCTGTTGCCGACGTTGATTGGCGGCTTCATCGCGCTGCTGTCCGCGGCGGCATGCTTCGGGGCGTGGCCGCTGGTGGGATGGGCGTGGGCGAAGACGCGAGCCTGAGAACGACACGGGCCGGCGCCGGATTCTCTACGCGCGCCACTCATGCGGCTCGAGCGGGACGCCGAAAACCCGGGCCGCGCCGCTGACGCTGCTCGAACGTGGGGCAGCCCGATGCAAGCGCGAAAGCTCGCCGGAAGGTCGAGGGGCTACGCGGCGACTGAGCCCGACCCCATCGCCGCACCGGACGACCCTGCTGACACCACGTTGTCAGCAACTCCCTCGCAGACTGGCCTCCACCCGGCAGCCGCCGCCGCGACAGGAGTCCCCATGAATCGGCACGTCACGTTCTTCTACGCCCCGCAGACCCGCGCCTCGGGCACGCTCGCATTGCTCGAAGCGCTGCAGGCGGACTACACGATCCACACGCTCGACCTGAAGGCGGGCACGCAGCGTGAGCCGGCGTACCTCGCCATCAACCCCATGGGCAAGGTGCCGGCGATTCGCCACGGCAATGCGGTCGTCACCGAGCAGGTGGCGGTGATGCTCTACCTCGCGGACCTGTACGCGGACCGCGGCCTCGCGCCGGCGCTCGACGATGCGCTGCGTGGGCCCTACCTGCGGTGGATGGCGTTCTATGGCAGCTGCTTCGAGCCGGCGGTGATGGACCGGTCGATGAAGCGCGACGCCGGCGATCCCACCAGCTCCGGCTACGGCGGCTACGACAACGTCATGGACACGCTCGCCGCGCAACTCGCCACCGGCCCATGGCTGCTCGGTGAGCGCTTCACGGCGGCCGACGTGCTGTGGGGCACGGCATTGAAGTGGACGATGCAGTTCGGTCTGGTGCCCGACCGCCCGGTCTTTCGCGACTACGTCGATCGCGTGGCCGCCGTGCCTGTGATCCAGCGCGCGGCCGAGCTCGACACGAGCTACGCATCGCCCCAGGCCGCCTGAGCTCGGCCGCCCGATAGACTGCGGCGATGCGTCGAGCCGACCGGCTGTTCCTTCTCGTCAATGCCCTGCGGGGGCGGCGTCGCGCCGTCCCCGCGCGTGTGCTCGCCGACGACCTCGGTGTCTCGCTGCGCACTGTCTATCGCGACGTCGCCGACCTGCAACGCTCGGGCATTCCCATCGAAGGCGAGCCCGGCGTCGGCTACATGCTGCGCAAGGGCGCCGACCTGCCGCCGCTCGCGTTCGACGCGGAAGAACTGGAGGCGCTGATCGTCGGCATCCGCTTCGCGCGTGCATTCGCGGGTGGCCGACTGGGCGATGCGTCGATGCGCGCGCTCCTCAAGATCGAAGCCGTGGTGCCGCCGGAGGTCTACGCGCGCGCCCGCCGCATCGCGATCCTCGCGCCGGGCGGTCGCGGAGAACGCAGCGCCGCATTCTCCGCCAGCCTCGACCGGTTCAACCTCGCCATTGCCGAACGTTCGCTGCTGCGCGTGCGCTACGTGCGCGCCGGCGACGAAGAAACCACGCGCGTCATCGAGCCGCTGTGCGTGCTGTTCTGGGGCGGGTCGTGGACGCTGGCCGGCTGGTGCCGGCTGCGCGGCGACTTCCGCCAGTTCCGCCTCGACCGCATCCGCGAATGCGCTCCGACGGGCGAGACCTATGCGCCCGACCCCACGCGCGGCTTCGACGCGCTCATGCGCCGGTTTGACGTGCAGGCCTGTGAGCAAGCGCAGCAGGCCTTGGGAGCGGCCATGGGCGGCGAGTGGGCGACGTAGTCGATCGACGGCGAAGGACCCATCTCCGGACGCAAGCTCAGCTGGCTGCCGTGCTTCCTTGGGCCGACCGGACCCCGGCCTCTGCGATGACGACGCAGTCAGCCAAGCAGCCAGCGCCGGGATGCGTGATGTGCTGCAGGACTCGCTCCATAGCCCGACGTCGTCGCGTACCGGCCCCGCCCCGCCGAACGCGGTGCTGCGAAAGCGATGACGCAGGCCGTTAGCTCGACTGAAGCAGTTCTGGCCTTTTGTGCCGCATCACGCCTTCATCTTCTGCCTGCACTGCACGCACTGCATCTCTTCGGTGGCGACGTACGCGCCGTCGCGCAGGACATAGACCGGCTTGAAGCGCGGGTGGGGGCACTCGGCCTGCGGCCCGCGCCTGGGCTCGTCCAGCGTCGGCTCGAGCCGGACCTGCGGGACGCGCTTGCGCCGCTGCCACCACTCGATCAGCGCCCACACCGCCAGCGCGACCGGCAGCGTGATTGAGAGGTAGTGCCATAACTCAGCCATTGCCAACTCCGTCGCTAGCGGCGGTGGGTGTGGGGGTGGGGCGGCCTTATTGCCAGCTCGTCGGTGCGCGCATCAAGCGCGTCCTCGTCTTCGCTAAGGATCGCCTCTGCCCTATGAACCGTTGAAACACCGTCGCTGGACAGCGGAGCGCAGCGTCTGGTATCGCCCCGCGTCCGGGTGGCGACGGCGGCGTTAACAGCAACTTCCACCTACGGATCGCGAGAGCCGCGCACGCACCGGCCTGTGGGTTGCTTCGCTAGACTCGCAGCCCATCCTCCAGCGAACAGGCCGATGAACCGACATGCATGCCGAGCAATGACCATCGTCCTTGCCGCCACACTGCCTGCGTTGGCCTCCGCGAAAGAACCGCTGTACGTCGCGCCTGAACTCGAGGTCGCGCCCGACGTAAAGATCAGCGAGGGCTTCTCAGACTGCCCGTTCCGCAAAACCTTCGGCGAAATGCTGAAGCTCGCGCTTCACAAGGAAAACGGCGCGATCGCCCCAGGCAAGGTACCGACGCCTGCAGGCCGCTCCCTGCACGTGCGGCTGGTCGGCATGTCGCTTTCCGGAAACGGGTTCCTCGGACACGACGCGCAGCTTCGATTCGAAGGCGCGCTGTACCAGGACGGAAACAAAGTGGCGGCGTTCACCGACAACGTGCGATTCCAGACGGACGCCATGGTCACCGCATGCGCGCAACTGCGCTCGAACCTGGACGCCGAGGCGATCCAGATCGCCAAATGGGCCCGGAAGCCGGTGGACGGACAAGAGCTCAAGCGTTGGGGCGAATAGCTCGCACTTTAGAGACCAACAGGGTCAGGCTCATCCTCGACGCAGTGGGCGGCGTTGGCTGATGGCGAAGCGGAAGTGGCCCTGGGCATCGAAGCGGTTCTGGCGGCAGAACACAACACTGACCGGCCGGGCTGTCGAAGTCAGACCGAGAAGGCGACCTGCCACGCGGCGAGGTTGCGCTCATCCGAGCAAATGAACCTGACCCCTTTTTTTCATTCGGGGCAAATCTGACCGCGTTGTTTGGCTGGCAATCGGACTCGGCACGAGCGCTTAAGTGAACCCAGCTCCGTTATCGTGCTCTGTAGCCACAGTCGCTCTCGCCTCTGTTCGAATCCCGAGCCCGCCTCCAGACTCGCTCGCCCCCAACGCACGACTAGCGGGCAACAGCGGACCACCGTCTTCAGCATGTCGTGGCGCCAGCATTGCGAGCAGGTCATCCATCGGCATCGGTCTGGCGATGTAAAAGCCCTGCGCTCGGTCGCAGCCGAGCTTGCGCAGCAAATCCAGCGCGGTGCCATCGGGAACGCCCTCGGCCACGACACGCAGCCCGAGGTCCCGGGCCAGCGCGACGATTGCCGCCACAAGCGAATGGTCGTGCCGGTCATGCGCCATGTCGGCAACGAATGAGCGATCGATCTTGAGTTCGGTGGCAGGCAGGTGTTTGAGATAGTTGAACGACGCGTGGCCCTTGCCGAAATCATCGATCGCGAGGCCAAAGCCGGCTGCGCGCAGCGCCGCAAGTTGCTCGAGCGCGTTGGTGGCCTCGACGATGCACTCGTGCTCGGTCACCTCGAGCACCACCTGCGACGCATCCAGCCGGAACTCCCGCAGCATGTCGGCGAAATAGCCGGGCAGCGTGGGGTCGCGCAGGTTGCTGGCGCTGAGGTTGATGCTGAGCGTCGTGCCCCGCAGTTCCGACGCGCCGGCAAAGTCTGTAAAAGACTGGCGCACGACGAGGCGGGTCAGCGCATCCATCAGGCCGAGACGTTCGGCGATCGGGATGAACTCGTCGGGCGCGCTCGGTTCGCGTTGGTCCGGGTGCCAGCGCACCAGTGCTTCGATCCCCACCAGCCTGCCGCTGCCGATCTCCACCTGTGGCTGGTAGTGCACCCGAAGCCGCCCGCGCTCGATGTCGCGTCGAAGTTCATTGACCAGCTCGAGGCGTTCACGGCTGTGCGGATCGATGTCCGGTGAGAACACCGCGTACGGCCGGCGCGCGACTTTGGCCGCATACATCGCAACATCGGCCTCTCGCAGCAACTCGTCGAATTGCCGCGCGTGCTCCGGGAAGATCGCAATGCCGATGCTCTGGCCAACATGCAGTTGCTGTCCCTGCACCTCGAACGGCGATTTCATCTCCCCCACGAGCCGCTCCACGATCGCAACGGCGGTGTTCGCATCGGCGTCCTGCAGCACGAAGGCAAACTCGTCGCCTCCCAGCCGGGCCATCGTGTCCCCTGCGCGCAGCAGCGGCTGGATGCGGCCTGGTATCTGTCGCAGCACCTGATCGCCGACCCCATGCCCCAAGGTGTCGTTGATTTCCTTGAAGTGGTCGAGGTCCATGAACAGCAATGCGAACGACTGATCGTCCCGCTGGGCATGCGCCATAGCCTGCAGCACGCGATCGGTCAGCAGTGCTCGATTCGGCAGTCCGGTCAGGCCGTCGTGCATCGCCATGTGCTGCATCTCGTCGGTGTTTCTGAGCAGCTCCGCACGCATGTGGTTGATGTCGCTCGCCAGCGACAGAATTTCCGGCAGGTGCGTGCGCACCTCGATCGCTTCGCGAAACTCACCCGAAGCCACGCGCCGGGATGCGAGGCCGAGTGCCCGCATGGGCCGGTTGAGGCGACCGATCCAGTAGGCCGCGAGCAGCAGCGTCAGCACCAGATAGCCGAGCGTCAGCAGTGCGGCACGGCGGTTGACGATCGCGATCTGCTCGAGTGTCGGTGTCTCGTCGAATGCGAGCCTCAACTGCGCGGCCGGCTCGCCGTCGGCATCGAGCAGTGGCGTCGCGATGAAGTACACGTCGTCGCCGTGCCCGCCGAACAGGAAATCCTCCTGGAATGCGGGCGGCGCGTTGCTCACCATCGGAGATTCGAAGGTCCAACGGACATCGCCGTCTTTGGACAGGATCTCGACCGACAGCAGCGTGCTGCCTGCCGCGCTGGCGTAGAAGATCTCGCGCGCCGCATCCTGATCGAAATCGCTCGGGATCAACGACGCGAACAACCGCGTCTCGGAGCGGATCTGATTGACGAACTGCGCGGTGAACGCCTGGTTGACGAAGAACACCAGCCCGCCGAAAAACAGCGGAATGATCAGCGCATGGACGCCGAACACGGCCAGCAGGGTCTGCCCGCGCAGCGTGCGCGGGTGCAGCGTCAGCGAACCGGTCCCTGCCACAGCACCCGTACCACTTTGAGACCTTCATACCGCTGGGCGTCTTTTGCCCACATGAAACTGATTCGCTGCGGATCCTCACGCAACAACTCGACCACGCGCCGCTCGTCGTCGACCACGGCCGGCCGCGTGCCGCCGCGCTGGAACACGTGCGACACCATCTGCCGCTGGTAGTGCTGCGACGAAAGGAACACGACCTTCTGCAGGAACACTTCGTAGAGAAGAGGGTTGCTCTGATTGATCACCGGTCGCGGGCGTGCGCCGCCCTCGCCGACCGGCAGCGCGAGGAACGCAAGCCGCAGGTCGGCCGGCTTGAGCCCGGCAAGCGGCGAGCGGTCGCTGGCCACCGCCACGAGCGTCTGGACGTCGTCGGCGGCGCTGGCCGCCGGCGAAGCCACCGTCAGGGCCCACACCAGCAGGGTGACCGCGCGCTTCATGGGAAGTACGCGCTCCATTGCAGCGCAAGGCGATCACCGCGGCCGCCGAGCGTGTCGAAATGCGAGAGTTCGGCGGTCAGGGCCTGACGGGGTGTCAGATCGACGCGCAGGCCGATCAGGTTGCGCTCGGTGACGAAGCCGCGGAACCGCCCAAGGAACGGTGCGTCGGGATCGACGCCGTGGCTGTCCTCGACGCGCGCATAAGGCGTCAGCCGCTGCGATGCGGACCATTCCACCTGCACGTAGGCCGTGCTGAAGGATTCGCTCGGTCCGCCGTGCTCGAACGAGCCACGCACATGGGCCAGCGTGGACGTGATGCGCAACGGACCGCGGGTCCAGTTCGTGTAGGCGCCGGCGATGTGCTGCTCGAACGTATGCTCGCCCGCGGGGGCGTGGTCATGCGCATGGCCGTCGGCGTGCCCGCGCAGCCGGGTGCTGCCGAGAAACATTCCCACCTGGTCGGAAACGAACAGGGCCGGTCGCCAGTTCACGTTCACGATCGCGCCGCTGCCATGGCCGGAGTCGGGATGCGCTACGTCGTGCGCATCGAGGCGATCTGCCAGCCGCGGCCCCAGGCCTGCTGCAAGCGAGTAGTGCATGGCGCCCGTGGCGAGCTCGGCGCTGCCTTCCCACAGCAGGCCGGTGAAGTGCGTCGGCAACGGACCGTGACCGCCCTCGAACTCTTCAATCCCGGGCCGCGAGATGCTGGTCTGCAGATAAGTGCCGTGGTGGTAGGCGGTGTTCCAGTAGCCGATCGGCGTGTGGAACCGGCCCGCCCACAGGGTATCGCCGCCCGAAAAGCGCCAGCCCAGCTGCAGGCGCTGGATCTCTTTCGAGTTCTCCGTCAGGAACCACTCGCCCAGGAACCGGACGCGTTCGGACTCGACGGTCGCAAACAGGTCGAGCGTCGCGGCAAAGCCACTGGCCGAGCCCGGGGAGCCGCTCCCGACGTCGGTTTCGTGCCAGCTCACCGCCGGGAACAACAGAAAATCGAACTGCGGCTCGGCGGCCCAGGCCGGCGACGCGGCAAGCAGCGCTGCCAACGTTGCGCCTGAAGGCAAGGCGCGGCTCATCGCGTGCGCGGCCTTTGCCCAGTACCCGGCCTTGCCCAGCGAGCGATCTCGTACGACTGCAGACATAAAACCTCTTCTCGGCCGAAAATGGCCAAGACCCCGTGTGCATCTTGCTCGCGCAAGCGGTGCGCGGCAACGAGCCCGGTCGCAATTTTGATGCCTGGCAGCGTAAGGGCAGGTTGGATTCCCGAAGAACTAAACCTGAGATGGCTAGTTGGCCGGTGCTGCTATTCATGCGCGGCAGGTCGCAGTGGGGCCGTCTGAAATGCCTGCCGTTCGTCACCCCGACCACAGGCCCAAGCGCATTGCGGGGCCGCGCATCATGCTGGCGGCATGGACACTCCGTCGTCGCCGCGGCCCCATCCTGATACGCCTGCGCAGCTGCACCGCTCGCCGACCCGCGCGATGGTGCTGCTGGGGCTGTGGTGCTGTACAGCTGCGCTGTGGGTCGCATCGCCGCTGTTCCCACTGCACGCGCTGCGCGAGCTGCAGGGTGCGACAGGCGGTTGGCTGTCGGTCACGCTGACCACCGCCGTTGGCCTTGGGGTCGTGCAGCTGGCGATCGTGTTCGGCCCGGGCCGACAAACGCCGCTCGACGTCGGCTGGCGGCCGCGGGCCATCGTGCCCGCGCTGATCAGCACCGTTGCGCTTTGGGCGCTGATGCACGCGGGCACGCTTGCGTGGTCGCTCGCGAACGGGACCGCGCTGACTCCCGCTCCGGCCTGGGCGGCCGGAGCCGGTGTGGCGCTCGGTCCGGTGCTCGCGCAGCTGCTGGGTGTCGCGCTCGTCGAAGAAACGGTGTTCCGCGGTTACCTGTGGCCGCAGGTCGTGCTGCGGCTGCGCAGCGTCGCCTCTGCGCGGATCGCGTGGGTGTTGGGGCTGCTGCTGTCGCAGGCTTGGTTCGCGGCGCTGCACGTGCCGGTGTTGCTGTCGCGGGGCCTCGATGGCAGCGCCTTGGCAAGCACGCTGCTGATGCTGCTCTTCGTCGGCCTCGTGTTCGCGTGTGTCTATGCCGCTACGGGCAACCTGTGGCTGGCCGTCGGGGGCCACGCGCTCGGCAACACGCCAACGCTGCTCGTCACGCCGCAGGGGCCGCATCCAACGATGTGGCTGTTGGCGGGCCTGCTGGCGATCGTTGCCGTCGCGTGGACACGCCGCGTGCGCGCAGCGATGCGCTCCGGACAGTCCGCGTGGATGCCTGACGCGGCACGCGGCGCAGCGTGAAAGCGCCTAGCGCTTCGTGCTTGGGGTGGTCGGTAACGACGCCGGGTCGGGCTCGCTTAAAGCGAGCCTGACGACGCTATCGGTCGATAACCGCACTTCGCGAACATCGGCGAAAGCGAATCTGACCCGGCATGACTTAAGTGGCGATTGGGGTCGGCGAGAGCAGTTAAGTAAATGCGACCGCGGGGTCTGCGAGCGTGGCCAGCGGCGCATCCGGTGCGATCGACATCGAAAAGCCAGGCTTGCGCGGCGAGTCTTGCCGCGCGGCCTACACCAAAACGCAGCGCCCGGCACACGCCGAACGCTGCGCTGCTCGTCAAAGCTGATTGAGCGGAATCGCGATATCGACCGGCGTGTTTTCACCCGCGAAGGTGCCGCGCGCATACGTCTTACCGGTCAGCAAATCCACCTTGTAGAAACGCGTGGTGCCGCTGCTGGACCGCAGCGCAGCATAGCCCTCGTTCTTCACCGTCATGCCATTGCGGACGGTGCTGTAGGCGTCGAAGCCCGTGCAGCTCGCGATATCAAAGCTGAGCTTGCCGGTCCCGGCCAGCGTGCCGGCGTTCGCCGGCGACTGCAGCACGACCTGGTCCAGCTTGAAGTCGATGTCGAACAGGGTCGTGGCCGTCGAGGCGTTGAGGTCGTTGTTCGTGTATGCAGCCCCGGTGATGCCGAGCGCGTCGACGCCCGGCATATAGCTCAGGCGGCCATCGACGATCGTAGCGCCGCCCGGGTTGACGTCGTGGCGCAGGTTCTGCCCGGTGTCGCTCACGACCCGCAGGCGATCAGCGGCAGGATTGAAGTCCGCCGCGAAGGCGCGGCCTTGCAGCGCGACCGTCAGCTGGCTCACCTTGGTGGCGGCGGCCGTCGTCGGGCTGATCAGGTAGATGCCGCCGGCGTTGCCCACGCCGTACAGCTTGCCGTTCTGCACGCGGTAGTCGATGCCGATGATCTTGCGATCGCCGCTCAGGCCACGGACGTAGCCGATGTTCGTTGCGGAACCCGGCTGCCGCTCGTAGAAGCTAATCAACCGCTGATCGGCCGTCAGTCCGATGACCTTCAGACCGTTATGACTCTGCGGTGACACAGAACCACCGGCAGCGATCGCCGTGCCGGGAACAAATGCGGTAGCAACGCCGAGCGCGATCGCCGCAGACAACGAAAGCACGCCATAACGGGAAGTCATTGGAACGTCTCCTTGCAAGGTGATTGACGCCGGGGAGACCCGGCTGCGTGATTGGGCTGGTTGAGCGCGGCACCGCATTCGCGGGCCACGTGAATCCTTGCTGGACCGCACGACGCCGGATTCCTTGCGCTCGTGCGGAGCGGAACGTTGCAGTCCAAATGTGAGCCCGATGAAAAAATTCGAGCGCCCGTTGATGACATCGGGACCGAATTCGCTCTGCCGCAGAACACAGCCCAAGGGCGTCTTTATTGTTGGCCCCGCACGCCAGTGCAACCGCAGACACGCGTGCATACACGCTGTGTAATAAAGCGTTTCAAACGCGATACGCAGGAGATTGCTCGACCATTGAGCGGTTTTCTCGGCGGTTTTCGCGCTGGTGCGCAACCTGAAAGGGTCGGAGGCGGCCAAGCGGCGGACTCCCCCTATTCGCCAGCGCTACGTCGCCGGCTTCCACGCGCGAGATCGACGCACCGGCACGCTATGGGCAGGCGGCTTCAGGTCCGCGCTGGTCAAGAGCGGCGAGTACGCATTCGCTTGTTACGTTCAGCGGCGCGGTGCCCGGCGATCGCTAGACTTTCGCCCCCGCCCTTTCCGCCTGCCTGCCAATGGGTTTGACCCGCCTGCTCTGCCGCACCGCGACGCTCGCGGTGCTCGTCGTGATGCTGACCGCCTGCTTGAGCCGCAAGGAGCGCCCGCCTTCCGGCGAGACGTTCAGCGCCGGCGACACGTACTCGCGCACGTACCCGGTTGCGCCCGCCGCGGCCTGCGAGGCGGCGCGACGCGCGCTGCTCGGTCAGGGGTATCTGATCGGCAAAAAAACCGCTGACACGTTCGAGGCAACGAAGAGCTTCCAGCCCAAGTCGGACGTGCACACCCAGCTCAACGTGCGCACGACCTGCCTGTCGCAGCCGCGCGGTGGCGCGATCGTCTTCGTCAATGCGCTGCAGGACCGCTACGAGCTCAACACCACGGTCAAGTCCGCCAGTATCGGCGTGAGCATGATCGGCTCGGTGTCGCTGCCGATCGGCAGCAGCAGCGCCAACCTCGTGAGGGTCGCGAGCAACACCGTGCAGAACCGGGAGTTCTATCGTCGTCTGTTCGAGCAGGTGGGCCACTACGTGTCGAGCGCTGAAGACCTGCCCGCATCGCGGGCTCCCGAGCTTCCGGTCGATCCGGTGCTCTAGCCCCAGCGTCTCTCTAAAGCGACTTCCCACGCCGCGGCCGAGATGACGCTCGATCGGCCGGTTTGCGTGACGACCCGAAGACCAGCCGGTGCCTCGGACCAGTAAGAGGGTTTGGAGCTGCCCGGGCCCCGTTGCCTCAGCAACTCGAGGCGAATCGCCGCACGGGCGGCTGGAGGCAGGCAACGGCCCACGGTGTTCCTCGCTGCCAGCCCACGCCACGCCCAGCGCACGCGACGTCCGGCCCGTGCGACGCGCATATGCGTGGACCAGCATGCGAAGGCATGGTGCACAGACCGCGTGCCGACGCAAAGGCGCCCTCAGGCTGGCTAGATGGTTTTGCCCTGCGCAGCGGGCGCGCTTGCTTCATTGGCCTTGCGCACATGTTTTTGATCGTAGTCGTGCTTGTTCAACATCGCTTCGATGTCAGCCGTGTCCTGCTGGAACGATCCGACAAAATTTGTCGACAGGCCACTGCGACGGCGCTCGTGAATGATGTTGGCGGGCGTGCGCCCCTCGCTGTCTTTTTTCTGCGTATCCGCTCCGTTTTTCAGAAGCCACGCAACCAATGGTTTATCGCAGCTCCTGACGGCCTGGTGCAGCGCCGTTGAGAAGCGCTTGGGCTCACCGATGGTGGCGTTGATATCTTCACCCGCGGCAAGGATCAAGCCGCCCAGTTCCTGCCAGCCCGGTATGTCGCTACGCAATGCACGAATCAGCGACCAGCCTTGCCACTGTTCAGTGCTCTCGTCCGTCCTCACCTTCAACCCTGCTTCAAGCAAGGCCCGCACGGTGCCGACCCGGTCTTTAGCGCGCCCGCCCTTCGCGGTCATGACGTTGAAGCACGTCTCACCACTGCGGTTAAGCGCGTTGATATCGGCGCCGTGCTGTACCAGCAAGCGCACCATGTCTCCCGAATGCGCGCTCGGCATGATGGCAGGCAGGTAGGCGAAGCCGCCTTGCTTTGACGCCCAAAGGTCGCTCGTCAGAATCCGCGTGACAAGCTCGACGTCGTCGCGCTCGACCGCCTTCAGCAGGATCGTCGTGTGCGCCCTGCCCCACACGTTCGGGTCGCCCTTCTCGAGAACCGGCGGCCATGGCGCGGGCGTGGACTTGTCGGGCTTGGGAACATCGTTTTCTGTGGTGCTCATTGTTTTCGTGCCTCGGTGAACCCGTTCGTACTTCTTCTTTAAATCCGCGCAGGCGACTTGCCAGTCCCCGGTCTACCCATGCCGCGGTTTCTGGCTCCGCCGAAACCTGTGGACCTCCGTTTTACGTGGAGCTCCACCCGTCGTGGCGGTGCGCGAAGACCCGGCCCGGCACTGTCAGTCTCCCACACGCGTTTCCAGTGCTTGGTGGTTGCTCGCAACGCCCTGCCTCCCACCAAGCGGTGCCTGACTCCCGGTCCGTGGAATGCAGGCGGTCCAACCTCACCCTGGTACGGACCCGGTAGAAACCCTTTTTTCACGCCAGATGTACTTAAGTAGCGCTTTGCATCGGGGTCCTGGACCATGGTTCTCCTTCGAAAGAAACTCCTTGTCGGCAGTGCGCTGCTGCTTGCATGCACTGCATGCGCGGCCACTGGATCGACGCAGAGCCAGCAGGCCACCCCCTTGGAGCCTGCTGCGGCTTCCGGGCAGTCGGATGATCAAAGCGGGGCGGTTCAAGCTCAGCCCGCTCCGTCCAGCACGCCTCCAGTCGGCCCGCCTGCACAGAGCGTTCCGCCGCCTGCGGGGCAGCCCGTGCCCGCCGCGGCAGTGCCCGCGCAGACCGGCAACCCGCAGTCGGATGATGTGAACCGGGCGACGCAAGCCCAGCCCGCTCCCTCCAGCACGGCTCCAGTCGGCCCGCCTGCGCAGAGCGTTCCGCCGCCGGCGGGGCAGCCCATGCCCGCTACGACAGTACCGGCGCCGACCGGCGCCGAATCGTCGCGCTTCAACATGCAGGAGAACGGCGTCAACCGCACTGCCGATGAGTTCGATGCCTGGCTGCAATCGCGGGGCGTGCGCGTGGCGACCGGGGTGCCCGCCGTCCCGCTGGTGCAGAACTGCCCGACGCCAGAAGGCGACAAGGGTGACGACGACGGCGACCGGATCATCAACTGCCTCGACCAATGCCCGGGTTCCGCAGCCGGTCAGGCGATTGGCCCGGACGGCTGCCCGGCGGCGATCTCGATCGACCTTCAGGGCGTGACCTTCGCGTACGACGCGGCGAAGCTCGATGCCTCCGCGAGGACCGTGCTGGACCAAGCCGTGGAAATCCTGAAGCGCCACGAGTCACTCAAGATCGAAGTGGCCGGGCACACCGACTCGCGCGGCGATGCCGAGTACAACCAGAAGCTATCGCAACGCCGAGCCAAGGCGGTCTACGACTATCTGGTCGAGAAAGGCGTGGACGCGGCGCGACTCATCGGCCCGATCGGCTATGGCGAAACCCGCCCGCTCGTTCCCAACCAGAACCCGGACGGTTCCGACAATCCGGAAGCGCGTAGCAGGAACCGCCGCACGGAGCTGAACATCCAGAGCTGATGGAGGCTTGTGTTCGGAACGGGGACGGAGGCAGTTAGCTCGACTCAACTGCCTCCGTCGCCTTTGGTTCTGTCGTCTTTGGCTCTGTCCCCTTGGTGCTGCCTCCCACGGGAATCGACTGATCGCGCAGCAGCGAAGACAGTCAGGCCGCTTAATCCGCTCCGCCCGATTGGGTCCGCTTCGGGAGCGCCACCGTCGGCGCATCCGCGAACGGGGTCACGCCAAAATGCGGGTAGATCTCCGACGGGAAGTACGTGACGCCGTCGCTCACCACCATGCTGATCTTCTTGATCGCCTTGAGATCCTGCGTGGGGTCGCCCGGCACGAGGAAGAAGTCGGCGAGCTTGCCCGCCTCGATCGAGCCGAGCGAGTCGCCGCGGCCCAGGTAACGGGCCATGTCGAGCGTCGCCAGCTTGAGCGCTTCGGGCGCGCTGAAGCCGATCTGCTGGAACAGCTCCAACTCGCGATGGAATGTCAGCGCGCCGCCGGTATCGGTGCCGGGAATCAGCTGGATGCCGCGCTCGCGCATCATTCGCAGCGTGTCCAGCAATTTGGCGTACGCACCCCGGTAGGCCTCGGCGTCGCCGGGCGCCGACATGTCCGACCACGCCCGCTTCGCGTCGCGCTGCGCGCCCACCGGCAGGTGGTCGATGTAATCGGCCATGCCTGCGGGCGTCTGGCCATCGCGGTTGAGCAGCAGGAACTCGTGGATGCCGATCGTCGGCTCGACCGCCACGTTGTTCTTGGCGATCAGGCCGATCGTGCGCTGCACGCGTTCGGACTGCAGGTCGAGCGGCGGCAGGCGGCGCAGCGCGGTCAGTCGCAACAGCGTGCGGGTGTCTTCGTTCGGCTCGAGCACCCAGCCGAGCAGGATCTGGTTGATGTGGGTGAGCTCGTCGAACCCGGCCTCGACCATCGCATCGGCGTTCGCGAATGCCGGCACATGTCCGGCCACGCGCAGCCCCAGGCGATGCGCCTCGGCCACGACGGGCTTCGCGTACTCGGGCTTCATGCTGTTGTAGAGCTTGACCTGCCAGTAGTCGCGGTCGGCATACCAGCGCACGGCATCGAGTGCCTGCTTAAGGTTCTCGACGAGGATGCCGTTGCTGGTGTTGAACGGGCTCTTGCCCTCGATCATGCCGCTGCGCACGATGCGCGGCCCGGCGATGGTGCCGGCTTCGATGCGCTCGATGAGCTTGTCGAGCACCGCGTTGTCGTTGCCCATGTCGCGCATGGTCGTGACGCCCGCGGCGATGTTCAGCAGCGCGGCGTCCTGCGAGACGTGCCCGTGCATGTCCATCAGGCCGGGCACGAGCGTGCCGCCGGCACCCTCGATCACCACCTCGCCCGGCACGGATGCGACATCGAGCGGATCGACGCCGGTGATGCGCTCGCCCTCGACGCGCACGGACACCGGTGCGGTGAGCGCGAGCGTCTTCGGATCGAACACGCGCACGTTGCGGATGCGCAGCGGCGCCTCGAAGCGGTGTGCGGTCTGCTTCTGGATCGACTCGAAGCGCTTGGTGGCCAGCTGCGCCGCGACATCGCGCAGGCGCTGTTCCTCGGACTCAAAGCCTTCGCGGATGACGATGAACGCCGGCGCGATGTAGGCGAACAGCTCGTTGTCCTGATCGAGCAGGACATAGGATGGATTGAGATCGATGCCGCTGATCGCGTGGGCGCGCACCTGGATCGTGCCGCCCTTGCCGCTGACGCTCATCGTTTCGCCGGGCTCGACACGGATGCTGCCGCCCGGCAGCGTCGGCATCGTCTTGTCGGCATCGGCGAGCAGCGCGCGTGCGTACATGCCCAGCGCCCACGGACTGGCGCCCTGGCCCACATACAGGCTCGGCTCGGTGACCGTGGCGCTGCCGCTGCCGACCGAATCAGTCCATGTGGCCTTGCTGCCCGCCTGCTCGAAACGCTCGCTGACCTTGCTGCCGAACGTGGTCGCGCCCGAGATCGTCCACGAGCGCGGCAGCCCATCGGGCCCGAGCCGGAGTTCCTCGACCATCGTCGGGCCTCGACCGTTGCTCTTGTAGTCGTAATCGATACGGACCGTGTCGGCGTCCTCGTCGACCTTCAGGTGCCCGACGTTCGAACCGCCGCGGATGACGGTGAAGGTCTCATCGGCATGCGCCGCGGTGATCTGCGAGCCGATCAGTGCGGCGGCGAACAGGACAACGGTCGTCTTCATGCGAGGGCTCCAGCAGCGGCGTTCCGGTGATCCCGAGTATGGCCGTGCGCGGCGCGGGCATGCGGCCCCTCGGGGAAACCGGTGGATCGGGTAAACCGGGTGCGTCGAGTCGGCACACCCAAAGGGGTCAGGTTCATTTCCCACGCACTGCGCGGCGTTGCCTGACAGCGAGTTGGTTCGACGCAAGGCCATGGTGGGCATCCCAATCGGATGCGCACCATGGTGCGACTCCCACGACCCCGCGCTGGTCGACAGCGACGAGGTTGTGCTCGCCTGCTACCGCTACATCGAACTCGACCCGGTGCGGGCGGCGATGGTGCTGCAGCCGGACGAGTACCGCTGGAGCAGCTACGCCTGCAACGCGCTCGGCAGGCACGATGTGCGGATCACGCCGCATGAGGTCTATCGACGCCTAAGCGCCGTCGATCGCGAGCGGCACGTCGCCTACGCTGCTCTCGTCGCGAAAGGCATCGATATCGAGTTTCTAGGGGCGTGGCGAGCGCAAGGTCAGCTTCACGATCTCGCCTGCTTTCCACAGCCGCATGCGCGGCCCCCAACTGCCGGCGCCGCGGCTGACGATCAGCGTCATTGCCCCGACTCGGTATTCACCGACCACGAGCGGAAAGCGGGTCTTCACCGCATGGTTGAATGGCCAGATCTGGCCGTCGTGCGTGTGGCCGGACAGCATGAGGTCCACGCCCTGCCGCGATGCCTGCTCGACCACCGGCAGCGCCGGGATGTGCGCGAGCAGGATCGAAGCCCCGTCGGGACGCGTCGCGAGCACGGGCTCGACCGCACGCGCCGGGTCGTCACCTCGGCGCATCGCACGGCCGACGTCGTCGATGCCCGTGAGCACGAGGCCCGGCGCAATCGTCGCGTGCCCATCGCGCAGCCAGCCCACGCCGCCGGCTTCGAACTCCGCGAGCGTTTCGGCCACGTCGCCGTAGAACTCATGGTTGCCGGTCACGGCCCAGACTCCCAGCGGCGCCTGCAGCCGCTGCAGCACGGCCGGCAGCAACTCGCTGCGCACCGGCTCGCCCTCGACCTGGTCGCCGACCATCACCACAGCATCGGGTGACAGCGCGTTGATCTGCTCGACGCGCGCGGCCAGCCATTCCGGCCCGCGCTGCGCGCCCAGGTGCAGGTCGGCGACCATCGCCAGCACGGTTCCGTCGAGCGCGCGGGGAAGCTCGTCGAGCATCACCTCATACTCGATCACGCGCGGCGCGCGCACCGCCTGCCAAATGCCGAACGCGCCGATGGCCAGGCCGGCCATCGCGGCAATGCCGATCAATGCCGGACGGTGGCGTCGCAGCCACAGGCCGAAGCCGGTGAGCACGTCCGCCACGAGCAGGCACATGGTCATCACGAACAGCAGCCCGAGCCACGTCATCGCGAACTGGCCCGGCCACCAGCGCCAATCGAGCGCCTCGTCGCCAATCCGCACGCCCGCGATGTAGACGAGCCAGACCAGCACGGCGCCCAACCACCACGGCCCCGGCCGAACCCGTTCGCGCAGGAACGCGGCGCGGCGGACCCGGTCCGCGACGTAGAAGTGCATCAGCGAGCCGACGACGTAGAGGATGATCGAGAACATGCGCCAAGGATAACGGGGCGCGCTCGGCTGCCATTGCGAGCAGCAGGCGGTCGGACGCGGTCAGCCGATCCCACTGCCTCCGTTCGCAATTTCGCCAGCCATTACAGCGGCCGAGATCAGACCCTCGGCCCCGGCCACTCCGGTCGTGCCAGCGGATCTTCGATCGACATGCCGAGGCCTTCTGTTGCGCGCAGGGGGACGGACTGCGGGTCGAACCCTGCCAGGCAGAACACGTTGACGCCGAAGTGATCGGGCGCGGCGCGCTTTCGGTGGAATACGTAGATCCCGCAGCGGTCGCAGAAGTAGTGCATCGCGCGCCGTGTATTCCACTGGTAGAGCGTGAGGTGGTCTGCACCCTGCACGACGGTCAACGCCGCCTCGGGCACCTTTGCCATCACCGCATTGCGCTGCGTGCACAGCGAGCAGTCGCAGGTGGTGACCTCGGTGATCACCGCGTCCACCTTGAACTGCACGGCGCCGCAATGGCACGAGCCTGCATATCGCGTCATAGCTCGACGGTGCCTTCCATGTAGAACACACACGCGCCTTCTAGCTCGACGCGGTCCCCCACGAGGCGGCAGACGACCTCGCCGCCACGACGCGACGCCTGCCAGGCACGGAACTCCATCTTGCCCAGCCGTGGCGCCCAGAACGGTGCGAGCCCGCAGTGCGCGCCGCCGGTGACGGGGTCTTCGGGAACGCCCTTCGCCGGCGCGAAGTAGCGGCTGGTGAAGTCGTAGGGGGCGTCGCCCCGCGCAGTGACGACCACGCCCGTGCGATCCAGCCCGACGAGCGCCGGGATGTCCGGCGTCAGCGCCTGCACACAACGCGCGCTCTGCAGCACGACCAGGTAATTGGATGCGTCGGCATGGACCTCGACAGGATCGACACCCAGCGCACGTACCAAGCCCGCAGGGGGCGCGACCTCGACCGATACGCGCGACGGAAAGTCCATGCGATAGCCAGACGCAGTGCGCTCGACGCGCAACGGGCCGCTCGCCGATGCGAACGTGACACTGCGGCGTGCGGGCTCCAGCCGCTCCATCACCACCGCCGCACTCGCGAGCGTGGCGTGACCGCACAGCGGCACTTCGATGGCAGGCGTGAACCACCGCACCCGGTAGTCGCCCGCCTCCCGCACGATGAAGGCCGTCTCGGACAAATTGTTCTCCGCCGCCACTGCCTGCATCAGCGCGTCATCGAGAAAGTGATCGAGCAGCATGATCGCCGCCGGATTGCCCGTAAGGCGCCGCGTCGCGAACGCATCGAGCTGGAAGATCGGAATGCGCATGCGGCGGGTCCACTGCGGGGGCGCGACGGTGCGCAGGCTAGCGGATCGATGCGTGTGCCGATAGCTGTGGCCTACGCAGGGCGCAGCCGATGCTCGACGGGGCGTGGCGCCCGAGCCTCAACCCTGTAATGCAAAAGGCCCCGCGATGGAGGGCCTTTTATTTGATGGCTCTCGGGCGAGAAACGGCGGTAAGCGAAACCTGACCCGCTATCGGCACTCCGTCCCCTGCTTGCTGACCCTGCTCGCTCAGGCGATCGCGTCAGCGTCCCGCGCTGGGGCAGACAAAACCCATGCATGCGCCCGAAGCGACATCGAGCACGACGGAATGGCCCGGGTTTCCTAACGGATACGGCACACCGTCCGGCACGATGAACGTAACCGAATGCGCGCCGTGCAGACCGCCGGGAATCGTGAAGTCGCCGAGCACCACATAGGCAGCGCGCAGCGATGACTGCAGCGCGTCACTGTCCACCGTGCCTCCCTGCGCCGTGTGCCGCGCAACCCACTGCCCGAAATCCGACGGGTTGGCCGGACGAAGCGTCCCCGCGCGCACCGCCGCGACCAGGCCGGCCTCCCCTTCCGGACCCGCCGGCAGCGAGGCAAGCGCAACCACATCGTCGGGCGGCGGGGCAGCACGGACTGCGGCCGCTGTGTTGATGGGAGGGGCGAGGTTCCCAGCGCCGTCGTCGCGCCGCGACGTGCTTTCAATCGAAGGGGCACTGACACCGGACGGCACCGGCACGAACACCACCTCGGGTGCACGGTCGTCGGTCATCGCGAAGATCCTGTCGACCACCCGATCACTGCAGGACGCGACAACCGCGGCCAGCAGAGTCAGCCCCGCCCAAGCTGCCCAGCTGTGCGCACCACGCGGCTGGTCTACGTGCCCGTGGTACGGCTCGGGGTTAGGCGGCAGTCGTGGCGGCGGGTTCGAGGGGGGACGCATCCGGACATCCTGTCAGTGGTCGGCCCGGACCGCGAACGTCGTTCAGGCGCAGCCGGGAGCGGGTGATTGTAGGCTGCCAGAACGTGGATCAGCGTCGGCTTTCTCGCGCTTTGGACGCAACCACTCTGCCCCCGGTTTCTAGTGCGACTACAGAGCTCCCGCAGCGGTATCGACGCCATGCACAGCCGCAACGCCGGGCTCGCCGCTGGGTGCAGCGCGGCCAGGCAGGATGCGCAGCCAGCCGCCAGGCGTGACGAGGAACACGTGCCCCGCATCCTCGCGAAGCAGCACGCCCGACGCGCTCACCCGCTCGCCTTCGAGCTCTAGATCGACCTTCGTATCCTCCCCGACCTCGGGCAGGCCGGCCGGATCCATTGCCAGCAATTCGCCGACCATCAGATTGGCGGCCGTATCGACGGTCTCCAGCACGCGACGCGCGCCCTGATCGGACCAGTAGGCAAGCGCATCGGCATCGGCCGGGGACGCGGCCGAGACCAGCGTCGCGCGAAGCTGGCGCTGCCGGACGTAACGTCCTTTTTCGCGAGCGTATTGCGTGAGTTCCGCCTGCACCGCAATGCGACGGTTGTCGCTGAGCAACGTGACCAGCGGCCCGCCCTTCGCGTCGAAACCGAACACCTCCGCAGGACTCTCGCTGCCGACCGCACGCTTGATCACGCGAAGATCGACGCTCGGAACGATTACGCGCTTGTCGACCGTGCGACCCTCGTCGGCGAAGCGCTTGCTGAGCGCAGCCAGCATCGCGCGCTGCAACACGCCTTTTGTCAGTGCGGCGCGCACCGGTGCGATCGCCCGGTTGCGCTCGGCCTGGATCGCGCCTTCGATGATGACCCCGGCAATCAGTCCGCCGGCCATGCCGGCGCCGTAGGCCTGCCCGTACGACATGCCAGGCACGGTGCGCATCGCGCTGTCGACGGCGTGATAGCTGGTGGCGTGATGAAGCGCCTGCGACGCGGCCGGGGGTCCACCGACCTGGCCCTGCAGTTCGTTAATCGTGCTGTCCACGAGCAGGTAGGTCCTGATCGGGCCCTCCTCCTGCAGCGGCGCCTGCATTGTTTCCGCGAAGGATGGCCCGAACGCGCACATGAGCGCAGCAAACAGCGCCGCACGCTGAATAGTGTTTTTCATCGTTTCTCCCCTGATGGATTCAGCCGCCGGTCCCCACCGGCCATCGGCGCGCGCACCGTGCGCCGCCGATGGCAGCAGTCTACGCGACGCGGGTCCACCGCATGCATCCTGCGCAATCGGCACCCTGCGCTTCACAACGTCTCGGAGACGAAGGAGAACCGGGGTCAGAGCCGACTCCCTCGCGGCACGAAGGGGAAGGCCACTCTTCCCCCTTTTTTAGCGAGGGCGACCGGTCAAGCGGCCGGCGCCAGCGTATCCAAGTAAACGAACCTGCCCCCTTTTTAGAGCGGTTCCGCTGCAGATCGAAGTACCGACAGGCCGGGCGCTTGAAGTCAGGCCGAGAGGGCAGCGCGCAAGGCAGCCAGAATCGGCGCGTCAAACCAAACGAACCTGACCCCTTTCCGAATCGGCAAGAGCGTTTGACTGCCTCCGCCCCACTTGGCCAGAGGCTCAAATCAAAGAAGGCCGAAGCAGAGCCCTCGTTGGAGGTGCCTGCTTCGGCCTCGTGTCCACCGGTTCCTCTGCGTCTGCGGGAACCAAGTCAGACAGTCATCGTCTTAGCTGCGATTGCGGTCGCGATCGTCGGTCTTTTCACCGAGCTTGCGCTGCATCTCACCCGCATTTTCCTGCAGCTTGCCCTTCATTTCCTGCGAGCGGTCTCCGGTCAACTTGCCGGCAACCTCATTGGCAGAACCCTTGATTTCTCGGTTCGTGCCCTCGACCTTGTGCTTATCGCTATTCATAATGTCAGCTCCTTGTTATTTGCCACCGCGTCATTGCGGAATACGGTAACTATACAAAATCCGACATTCACCCAACGTGATAATTACATTATATAGCTACTGATATGGCCTGATAACGAAACAGAGGCCGTCAGCTCGATTTAACTGCCTCCGTCTCCTTTGCCTCGGCGACGCGGGAACGCAAAGGGCCCCGCAATGCGGGGCCTCTTATCTGGCTGGCGCTAAAGGCTGCGACACATGTCAAAAGCGCACTCTGACCCGTGCGAAGTCGCCGCACTTAGTGCATCAGTTCAAACGAACCTGACCCTTTCTCGCGGGCTCCGGCTTCAGCGCTTGGCGCTCACGCCCTCGGCCTGGTCGAGTGCGATGAACTGCTGCACCAGTGCCTGCTGGTGCTCCAGCAGCCACCCGGCCATCGCTTCCTCCTCGGGCAGGATCTCGCGGCAGAGCTGCGCCGTGGCGGTGTCGCCGAGCGCCTCGGCGGCGAACATCAGGTTGCGGTACGCGGCGATCTCCAGATGCTCGAAGGCATAGCTGGCGCCGAAGCTCTTGAGCACCTCGTCGGACCATAAGGCGTGGCTGCCGGCCGCCACCGCGCCCATTACGCTTGAGCTGGCATCCTTCACCGTCGTGGTATCGCTGCCCAGCGCGTGCAGGCGCGCCTCGATGCGGCTGGCCTGGCTGCGGGTTTCCTCGACGTGCTGTTCGACCCGTTGCTTGAGCTGCGGGTAGTGCTCGATGCGCGATGCCAGCGTGGTGAGCATGCTCTCGGCTTCCTTTTCCATCGCATGCGTATCGCGGAGCCATTTGATCAGGCGTTCGTCGGGCTGTGCCATGGTGATTCCTCGCTGTGGGAAGGGATTGGACCGTGCCCGGACCCTAGCCGCACGCGTGTTATCGGTTGATGACCCGGCCGTGCGCCGCGCTCGGGTCAGCGCCTGAACGCGGCAGCCGAACACCAGGGGTCAGAGTGGCGTTTTCCACACATCGAGGAAAGACCACTCTGACCTCGGTTTTTGCGCAGATTACGACAAGAATAAGTCTTGCCCCTGCTGGCTTACGTGCTAGTCGGTGATACGGCAATCTCATGAACCTAGCGCATCCGGTCTTGCAGCACGCTAGCTCAGCGGCTGTTTCCTGTTCGTTCCCATGGAAAGGAGAAGGCGAATATGAAGTGCGTAATGTGGATCAGCATCGGTGGCTGCTTATTGTTGTCGGGCTGCGCGACAACGCAGGAACCCAACTGGCCGTGGCCCAGCGCGAAAGCAGACGTCATTTGCGCGGACGGAGACGCAGGATGCACAAGCGCTCAAGCCCGCCTGGCCTTCTCACAGGCCAGCGAATATTGTCGCCAGGTAATGAACCGCCAAGACAATAAAGCTACGCGCATGGGAGCCACCAAGCTCTCAGTCGGAACGATTGGCGCTGTCGCGGGAGGAGTGATAGCGCAATTTACCCAAGGGAATGCCGCTCAGGCGTGGGCAGGTGTCTCTGGTGTAGCAAATGGCATTCAGACGCAGATGGACAACATGTTCAAGCATGCTATCGACGTCAAGCGTAAGGAGCTGGTCGCTACGGCCGCGCTCAGCGGGGCGGCACGTATCCGCGCGGAGTCGTCGGACGAGCGAAAGGTCGACCGTGCAATGGAAATGGCATTGGGTTGTTCGATGAACTCCATTGCAGCAGATGCACAAATCCTTGAACTGCTATCCGGCAAGGCGGTTGTCAGCTCATCAGGACCGAATATCAGCGAATCCTTTGACGGCGGCTCCCTGCAAATGATTTTTCCCTATTCGCGCGCCCAACCGATCAGTCAGGTTACAGAACAGGCGCAAGTTCGGGCGAAGGAAGTGTGCGAAACCAATGGGCTGCGGCTGCAAGGTCTAAAGCCTGAGGGAAGCCCAAAATACGACTGCACTGGAGACCAGTGCAAAATGACCGCGACCTTCGTCTGCAAATAAGCAGACAAGCATCTAGCGCCGCCCAAGAAGACGGGGCAGCTTGAAGCCAAACATCACAAACATCAGGGGTCAGAGTGGCGTGTCTCCGCACATCGAGAGGAAGACTACTCTGACCCCGGTTTTGGACACGTACTCCGCATCGGCCCCGAACGGCTGCAGCGTCTGCACCAGATCAAGCATCAGCTTGGTCTGCTGCTGTCCGAGAAAGACCTTGATGCGCGCCTCGCCCGGCTTGAGCCGATCAAGGGCCTTGGGCTGCACGTTCTCGAAGTCGATCAGGTAGTACGGCTTGGACACGAGCGCTCTTCCGATTTCGTCGCACGAGTGCGGCCGCGAAGCGGAGCGGTAGGCCGCACTGCGCCGCCACGACAGCCGAGAGATGTTCTCGACCGCCTATCGGACGACACGGAACACCGCGGTCACGCCGGCACAATGCGGCCTGCCACGCTGCGTGCCATGACGGCTGCGAAATGGCATCACGGGGGACCGATGGATACGACCGTTCGCACGCTGGGCATTGCGGCATTTCTGCTGATCGCACCGGCTCAGGCACAGGTGATCTACAAGTGCGTCGAAAAGGGAAAGCCCGTCAGTTTCCAGACGACGCCCTGCCCGGTCACGGCGAAGGTCGCCGACGCGAAGGCCTTCGTGCCCGACCGTGAACTCACGTGGCAGGAGAAGCGGCAGCGCGAGGCGCAATGGGCGACGCGCAACGCGCCGCAGGCATCGACCGCCGCGAACATTCCCACTCCCACGGTGACGCCGTCCTCAAGGAGCCAGTGCGAGCTGACGCGGGCCGAGCGCGAACGGTGGGAAAGAGCTTCAGGCCTGAGCCGCTCGTACGACACGGTGCGCGCGTGGAACGAGCGCGTGGCGCGGGCGTGCAACTGAAGCGCCGACTCGTAGGCCGGTGCCAAGCGAAAGACCACTCTGACCCCTGTTTTCGGAAATGGCGCGCGACCTCGCCACGCACGACGCGCATGCGCAACGCCAGGCGCGCCTAGCGCAGCTGATGGAGAAGGTCAGCGATACCGACATAGCACTCGGCAGCGACGCGATGGCGATCGCGCTGCAGGGCTATCGGCAGTTCAAGACCACCGGCCAGACCGAAGGCGTGGACGGCCTGCGCCGCGACCTGAGCCGACGCTTCGAAGGGACGGGCCGGCGCAAGGCGCACGCGGTGCCTGACGAGGCGTAGTGCCCGAGGCTTGACCCTGTAATGCAGAAGGCCCCGCGAGTGCGGGGCCTTTTGTTTGGGGTGCTGCTGAGGGCCGGGGAAACCCGAAGATGCTCTCTGACACCTGATTTTCAGCGGCGCTTGGCGAGAAGCGGCGGCAAGTGAAACTGACCCCGTTATCTGCCGTTATCTTGGTCAGCGACGGCGCTCTAGTGAACTTGGCCCCGTTACCCAGCTAGCTGCTGCTACGAGCAACTGCAGCGCAAGCCATACAGCACGGCCCGCGCCTGCATTTCGAGCGCGACCGCCTCCCAGTCGGTCATGCGACCGGCAATGGCTTCCTGCTCGGTGCGGTAGATGAAGGTCCGCAGCGGCGGGCAGGCTTTCTGGTCATTGCTCGTGTAGCTGTCGGACAGATAGTAGCGAGCGGTCTTGAGCGGCGGCCTGAGCCGGTCGATCGTGGCGGTCGGCAGGCCCAGGCTGGTCAGCGAGGAGAGCAGGTTATCGACGCCGGCTTTAGCTTTGCCCGTATAGATGAAGCCGGCCGCGTCGATGATGATCGTGCCGGTGGACAGCCGGAAGCCGACGATGCCGGTGTTCAATCCCAGCGGCTCGGTGGTGCGTGCTTCGAACTGCAAATAAAGCGTGCACGTCCCGTTGACCTGCATGACGTAGGGCTCGGCGCCATCGCAGTTGTAGTCGACGTCGTAGGGCCCGTCCCAGCTTACGCCGTACAAATCGATGGGCGCGTTTGTGTTGTTTTTGAATGTCACGGCCTTCCACTTGGACTCGGTGCCGATGCGCGCAGGCTGGAACTCCACGAACGTCGTAGACGGAGTCACCGGATGCGCTGCATGGGCGCTCAAGGATGCAAGGGCCAGAACGGCCGCGAAAATCATTCTTTTCATTCCATTGGCTTCCAGGTCATGGCGGCCTCCAGGCAGCGTGCGCTGGAAGCGCATCGGCAGGCGGGTCACCGCGGAATGGCTACCGGCAAGCCGACGCCACGCATGAAATGCACTGCCGAGTGCGCATCAAAATGTATAGCTTCGAAAAAACTTCCAAAGTGAATTTCAAGCGTAAATGCGCGTTTCACGTTTGCAACATGCGATGCTCGCGCTTGCGTCGGCTGGTCCAAAGGGGTCGTCCAAAGGCGTCAGGCGTCCAAAGGGGTCAGGTTCATTTCTGAGACTCTGCGCGGGGTTGCCTGACGGCGAAGTACCGCAACGCAGGGCCATCGTGGGCACCCCCATCCGGATACGCACCATGGCGAGGCTCCCACGACTCGACCTTCCCGGCGTGCCTCAGCACGTCGTGCAACGCGGCGTCGATCGCCAAGCGTGCTTCGCTCGCGATGACGACTATTTTCGATACCGACAGGAACTCGGCGAGGCTGCGCTCAAGCACGCCTGCTCGGTCCATGCCTACGTGCTGATGACGAATCACGTGCACCTTCTGGTCACGCCCGCCGAACCCGGCGGCGTGTCGCGAATGATGCAGGCGATCGGGCGGCGCTACGTGGCCGGCTTCAACACGCGCTACCGCCGCACTGGAACGCTGTGGGAGGGCCGATTCAGGTCCGCACTGGTCGACAGCGAGGAGTATGTGCTCGCCTGCTATCGCTACATCGAACTCAATCCGGTGCGAGCGGCGATGACGCTGGAGCCAGGCGATTACCGCTGGAGCAGCTACGCCTGCAATGCGGCCGGTGTGCACGATGCGCGCGTGACGCCGCATGAGGCCTATCGACGCTTGGGAGCCGTCGATCGCGAGCGGCTCGCTACCTATGCCGCGCTCGTGGCAGGCGGCATCGCCATGGAGCAGGCGCACGATCTCGCCGTGCACACGCAGCAGCAGAAACCATGGGGGTCGGAGCGGTTTCGGCGCCAGATCGAAGCACTCACCGGCCGTGAGGTCGAGGTCAGGCCAAGAGGCCGACCGGCCAAGCCGCCACACTCAGCCCATCCAAAAAAATGAACCTGACCCCTTTTTCAGGGCTCTTGGGCTCGCCTTACGGCGGCTCGCCGCCTAGTTTTATTACAGCCTCTGATTGCCGCCGCATCTAAGGGGTCAGGTTCGTTTCCGACGCACCGCGCGGCATTGCCTGACGGTGAGTTAGCTCGACGCAAGTCCTATGGCGGGCATCCCTATCCGGATACGCACCATGGCGCGGCTCTCGCGACTCGTCCTTCCCGGCGTCCCGCAGCACGTCGTGTAACGCGGCGTCGATCGCCAGCCGTGCTTCGCTCGCAACGACGACTGCCTTCGATACCGGTAGCAACTCGGCGAGGCGGCGCTCAAGCACGCGTGCTCAGTCCATGCCTACGTGCTGATGACCAACCACGTGCACCTGCTGGTCACGCCGGCCGAGCCCGATGGCGTGTCGCGGATGATGCAGGCGACCGGGCGGCGCTACGTGGCCGGCTTCAACGCGCGCTACTGGCGCACCCGCACACTGTGGGAAGGCCGCTTCAAGTCCGCACTGGTAGGCAGCGACGAGTACGTGCTCGCCTGCTACCGCTATATCGAACTCAACCCGGTGCGGGCGGCGATGGTGGTGCGGCCGGACGAGCATTGCTGGAGCAGCTATCCCAGCAACGCAGCCGGCGTGCACGACGTTCGGATAACACCGCACGAGGCCTATCGACGCCTGGCGACCACGGAGCGCGAGCGACAAGCCGCGTATGCCGCGCTCGTGGCGGGCGGCATCGACATCGAGCACGCGCATGATCTGGCCGTGCACACGCAGCAGCAGAAACCGTGGGGAACCGACCGGTTCAGGCGTCAGATCAAGGCACTGACCGGCCGGGCCGTCAACGTCAGGCCCAAAGGTCGACCGGCCCAGCGACCGCCTTCACCGCAGCCGATCAAATCAACCTGACCCCTTTTTCGGAGCGGACTTCGGGTAAGTGAACCTGACCCCGATACTGGGCCAGGCCTAAGCAGCGGAGTGAATGTGCTGAACAAGATTAACGCCCTTAATCAAATCCAGCGAATGAATAGTCGACCCACTGACCGCGACGCGCGTCAGCTTCGGCAACCCCACAAGTGGCGAAACATCAACAACTGAAGTTCTCTTAATTGACAACCGCTCGAGTTTCGACATTTTCGACAGCGGTTCCAGATCGGTCACTTGCAGACCGTCAAGCTCGAGACTCTTCAGCTCCCCGAGTTCTCGCAACGGCTCGAGCGAGGTGACATTCGTATCCCTCAGTGACAACACCTCCAGAAGCCGGCACGACGAAATAGGTGAGATGTCCTGCACTGCGGAATCATCTAGCCACAGATGTGTCAATGCCCTCAGCTTTCGAAGAGGCGTCAAACTTAGAGGCGGGATTGAAGAGGCCCAGAGATAGCGCAAATGCTGGCACTCTCCAACCGCCGCCAAGCTCTTCAAGCGCAGCTTCGAGATATCCAGCCACACAAGCGACTCAATACCTGCAAGCGGCTTGAGGCTAGTTACTCGCGTATGACCTATCGTAAGAAACGCAACCTTTTTCAAGCCCTGCAGCGGCCCTAGATCATTTACTTCAGTGCCCGCAACTGAAAGTAGCTCAAGCCGCCTGAGCTTATCAACTCCATGCAAGCTTCTAATTTCAGTCCCATCCAGTTCGAGAGCGGCGAGCTTTCGAAGCGATGCAAGAGGTCCGATATCACTAATCGGGTTTGAGTTTAGCGTGAGATGATGCATCTCCGTAAGCCGGCTCAAAAAACCTGCGTCGCGAATATTCGCATCATCTAAGTAGACATTCTTTAAAGCGGTGAGTTCGCCGATAATATCGTGATCGACAAACTTGGCCCCATTCAGTGAGAGAGTCGAAATCTTAGTTAGAGGGCGCAGAAAGCTCAGCGAGCCGAGGTTGAGCCCGTTTAGCGAAAGACATTCTAGCTGTGGCAATTCTCGCAAGAATTCAAGCATTCTCACTTGGCTCTCAGCACTCAAGCCTTCAAGAGCTAACGATCTAACCTCATCAGCATTATCTTGCAGCCACTGGAAACCGTAGGGCTGTAACACTGATGAAGCGAGCACTCTTGACAAGAGTGTACGCGCCCCCCGCCACCTCAACCGGTCGATATTTCGAGCAAGCCAAGCTTGCTCTGCAAGAACTATAGAGGCGCAAGCACCTATTACGCTGTCGCGCGCTTTTTCCTGAAAGCCGCCGTGCGGGTTTGCCAAAACGTCTAGAAACAGTCGCGCACGGGTAACAACTCGCGTGACCTCGCTGTCTGACAACTCTTCACTAAGAGTCGCCCACCCCGAAGGAAAGCAAAGCTTTACTAGCGCTTTGGGCCATGACTTTTCGCCAGCCATCAGCTCAAACAGGAAGACTAGACACTGATGCCACGCGGGGGAGCCGGGCCATTCAGACAAGCCACCCACGGAAACACGATTATCAAACTCTGTCTCTTCAGCTTCACCGCTGGTCCATCCAGGCACCATCAACTGCTGCCTAATGTACAGAGCAGCAAAATACTCCTGAAATGAGAGGTGCAGGAAGGCAAACAGCCCCTCTCCCCTCGGGAGCAGGAGGCCACTTCGCTTCGTAATCCAGTCAAGATACTTCTGCGCGTATCCATCGCTTACTTCTTCACCTGACTCCGATATGGCAGCATTGATCCACGAAATCACCTCATCTCGTCCAACCAGCAGATCGGTGGAGGCTCGGTCAGCCGAGCCCGAGCTCTCGACCCGCCGAATTTGCATTTCAAATGCGACGCGTGCGAGCCATTGCTTTTTACTCTGCCACGAGAACTCATCCTTCAGCCGGCGTGCCGTGTCGATTGACTCCAGATACGCCTGTGAAATGTCTTCGTAAAGCAACGCTCGTCCGCTAGGAAGTCTGGCCCGGACCCGATAGATCAGTGCCATCATCGTTAGAAGATTCGGCGTTCTCGCAAGCCTCAGAGTGCTCGGGTCCGATCGGATGGCCGAGATGAACTCGTCTCGCACTGAGCGCGCCTCTCTGTCGTTTCCCCCCTGATCTCTATACCAGTTGAGCGCGAACCGCGAGATTTGGGAGTCATCAAATGGCGCTACATAATAAACTGGCAGTGCCGCCCCGTCCCCTGCGTCTATCACCTGACGCTTGGCTTCCGTAGCAACTGCAGTCTTGCTCGATACAGCCTGCTCGAACTGGGCCCGCCTCGTGCGTGGCGAAGATAAAGCCGCTCTTATTTCCTCATATCCTACGATTCTGGACGTACAAAGAGCGAAGCAGTCGTAGTTCTGAAGCCCTTCTGATATTGCTGCCAGTACAGAGCTCCCAACGGCAGGCGCTACCTCATCAAGTCCGTCAACGAGCAACAGGACCTGTCCGGCTTTTAGATATGAGAAAAGTACTTCGCGCTTGTCTGCCAGTGCCCGCGCGACCGGTCGAGAGAGAAACGCATCGATAAGCGCCTCAAACCCTTCGATTCTCGCCAAGCTTAAGTCTCTGACAATCAAGGGCAAAGGAAGCAAATCAGAGATTGGCTCTGGCAAGCGCTTTGAGAATCCTGATGCCAGATACCACGCAAACCAATTGACAAGCGTGCTTTTACCGCTGCCGGGGTCACCGAGGATCAGTAGACGCTTTTCTTCCGCTAGCTTTAGCGTTGGATCTATAGTCTTCCAAGTCGCGGGAGCCGATTCCGGGGGGAAGTTTTCTGAAGCGATTGCGTGAGGGACATAAAGCTCTTCTATAGGAACGTCGGGACTATTCTGATAAGTAGGCAGCCCGAGGAAGCGCACGTACCCATGCCAGGCCGCTACGTCAGCCAGGTAGTCTTTCAGGACAGGATTCTGACTCGGGATTTTATTCATCATGTTCCGCCGCACCAATAACCGCATCCATTATCAACTCCATCTCCTGCTCATTCATCGAAGCTCGGCTGATGAGAGGAGCGACCCAAAACGTTGTGGACGAGTAGGGGTCTGGATAGTTACTGACCGTCCTAAATCTTGGCACGGGCGCAGACTCATCAGCATCCCGCTCGATCACCTCGGGCAGATTCAGGCTTGTAAAATATTCAGGCCAACCATGGGCGTTTAGATCCCGATCGCTCCACGACCGGGCGGCCCAGCTCGACATATATGTGAAGAACTCTGGATTGTACTGCCACCTTTGAAAAAGCTCAGAGTGAAACTGGTAGACGTACGCAATTATTAACAACCCCCGGAGCCGATCTTCGGATGAAAGGCTTGAGATGCGCTCAACCTTCGGCAGCCAGCGTGAAACTAGGTTAGCGAGGGCTTTGATGCGCCTGGGATTCGGCGGAAGACAGCGAACGGCCGTGCCGTCGTTGTTCTGAAGCGCTGACAAATACGCGACGACATATTGGCTAGGCAGCCACTGAACGAACAAGTGTCGCGGATCAGGCGGAGGCGTCAGTCGCTCGACGTCTAAGCACAGCTTCTCAAGGTACGCCTCTGCGCGCAGCCGTGCTATAGCTTCTCGAGCTCCGGAATCCCCTACGAACTCCTGCGGCATATGGTGCGCGATAGCATCAACGACGAGTCGCTGATTCATCCCCAAGACAAACACGCAGTTTTTTAAACTTAGGTAGACCTTTAGGCCTTCGAGTAGCCGAAAGGCAGCCAAAGAATCGCATCTGTCTAGATCATCAATAAATACTACGACGCGCCCATCTTTCTTCGTCAACTGCTTAACGATTATTCCAACAGCGTCCTCTAGAAACTGCTGAATAGTGTCAGTGCCGAGCCGAGTTTCTAGTCGATCTCGCTCCCACTGCTCACCAACCTCCTAAATTCCTTTTGCACTTAACGGGAGCGCCTCGAACTTTAAAAGCTTTGCCGTATCTTCGATCGAATTCAGGACCGACCTGACACTTACCTCCGCCAGCTTCTTAGCCTTCTCTTTAGCAGTTGCCCATGTGGAAAATTGTCGCCGCATCTCTTGCAGAAGTGCGATGGCGGGAGCTGGCTCATGCTGATATCGCCAAGCTTCAAACCAGATCGTGACAACCTGATTCTTGTAAGCGTTGCCTTGCAAGCCCGATCCAGCGGCATCGCGACAACCCTCGGTAGAGCCGTCGAGGTGATACCGCAGCTGTCGTAGAAAGCTGGTTTTTCCGGCGCCCCAGTCTCCGTGAACACCGAACACCTGTGGAGGCTCACAAGCCATTATCCGCTCCGCCTTCTCCTTGACGAGACGCGTCCGGGCGAGGCTGTCCGATAGAGTTGGATGGTCGTAATGCACGGCTGCGTTACTCGTCTTGTAGCGGCGATATAAAAAAGGCGGCCGTGGCCGCCTTGTATAGTTCAGACTGTGAGCGGATTCGGTTTGTGCTGGTCAAGCCTGTACTGCTTGATCGCCCGAGCCACATCCTTCCCCGTCATCTTCCCCTCCGCCGCGAGCGCCGCAATCGCCGCATGCGCGATGTGGAAGCGATCCACCTCGAAGTGCCGGCGTAGGTTCGCACGCGTATCCGATCGCCCGAAGCCATCCGTGCCCAGCACGCTGTAGCGCATCGGCACGTACTCGCGGATCTGGTTGGCGTACATGCGGATGTAGTCGGTCGCGGCGATGGCCGGGCCCTGGCGGCCTTCGAGCAGGCCGGTGACGTAGGCCTTGCGCGGCTCGCCCTCGGGGTGCAGGCGGTTGTGGCGCTCGACGTCGGCGCCGTCGCGGGCGAGCTCGGTGAAGCTGGGGCAGGACCAGATGTCGGCGGTGACGCCGAAGTCCTTGTCGAGCAGTTCCGCCGCGGCGATCGCCTCGCGCAGGATGGTGCCGCTGCCGAGCAGCTGCACGCGCAGCTCGCCCTTCTTGGGCTTGCCGGCGTCCTTGAGCAGGTACATGCCCCTGATGATGCCCTCGGCCGCGCCCTCGGGCATGTCCGGGTGGGCGTAGTTCTCGTTCATCAGGGTGAGGTAGAAGTACTCGTCGCGCTGCTCGGCCATCATGCGCTGCATGCCGTACTGCAAGACCACGGCGACTTCGTACGCGAACGTCGGGTCGTAGCTGCGGCAGTTCGGGATCACGCTCGAGAACACGAGGCTGTGGCCGTCCTCGTGCTGCAGGCCTTCGCCGTTGAGCGTGGTGCGGCCGGCGGTGGCGCCGAGCAGGAAGCCGCGCGCGCGCATGTCAGCGGCCTGCCACGCGCTATCGCCGATGCGCTGGAAGCCGAACATCGAGTAGTAGATGTAGAACGGCAGCATCGGCAGGTCGCTGACGCTGTAGCTCGTGGCGGCAGCGAGCCACGAGGAGAACGCACCGGCCTCGGTGATGCCCTCTTCGAGCACCTGGCCGGCCGCGTCCTCGCGGTAGTACATGAGCTGGTCGCGGTCGACCGGCTTGTACTGCTGGCCGCGCGGGGCGTAGATGCCGAGCTGGCGGAACATGCCCTCCATGCCGAACGTGCGCGCTTCATCCGCGACGATCGGCACGCAGCGCGGGCCGACCTGCTTGTCGCGCAGGATGATGTTGAGCGCCTGCACGAACGCCATCGTCGTGGAGATCTCGCGCTCGCCCGTGGTCTTGAGCAAGCGGTCGAACACTTCGAGCTTCGGCGCTTCGAACGTCTGCGTGGACTTGGGCCGGCGCTGCGGCAGGAAGCCGCCAAGCGCGCGGCGGCGCTCGAGCATGTATTCGACTTCCGGCGAGTCCTTGCCCGGGTGGTAGAACGGCACCGCGCCGTTTTCGAGTTCCTTGTCGCTGACCGGGATGTTGAAGCGGTCGCGGAACAGGCGCACGGCGTCGTCGTCGAGCTTCTTGGTGTTGTGCGTGGGGTTGAGCGCCTCGCCCGCCGCGCCCATGCCGTAGCCCTTCACCGTCTTGGCGAGGATGACGCTCGGCTTGCCCTTGGTCTTGGACGCGAGGTCGTAAGCCGCGTAGACCTTGTGCGGGTCGTGGCCGCCGCGGTTGAGGCGCCAGACGTCCTCGTCGGACATGTTGGCGACGAGCGCGGCGGTCTCGGGGTACTTGCCGAAGAAGTTCTCGCGCGTGTACTTGCCGCCGAACGCCTTGCAGTTCTGGTACTCGCCGTCGAGCGTTTCCATCATCAGCTGGCGCAGCTTGCCGGTGGTGTCGCGCGCGAGCAGCGGATCCCAGTAGCTGCCCCAGACGAGCTTGACGACGTTCCAGCCCGCGCCGCGGAACTGGCCTTCGAGCTCCTGGATGATCTTGCCGTTGCCGCGCACCGGGCCGTCGAGGCGCTGCAGGTTGCAGTTGACGACAAAGACGAGGTTGTCGAGGCCTTCGCGGCCGGCGACGGAGATCGCGCCCAGGGACTCCGGCTCGTCCGTCTCGCCGTCGCCGAGGAAGCACCAGACCTTGCGGTCGGTCTTCGGCATCAGGCCGCGGCCTTCGAGGTACTTCCAGAAGCGTGCCTGGTAGATCGCGCTGATCGGGCCGAGGCCCATCGACACCGTCGCGGTCTGCCAGTACTCGGGCATGAGCCAGGGGTGCGGATACGAGCTGATGCCGCGGCCGTCGACTTCCATGCGGAAGTGGTCGAGCTGGTCTTCGGTGATGCGGCCTTCGAGGAAGCTGCGCGCGTAGATGCCGGGCGAGCTGTGGCCCTGGATGTAGAGCAGGTCGCCGGGGTGCTCCTCAGACGGTGCGCGCCAGAAGTGGTTGAAGCCGACGTCGTAGAGCGTGGCGCTTGATGCAAAGCTCGCGATGTGGCCGCCGAGCTCGCCGGGCTTACGGTTTGCGCGCACGACCATCGCGAGCGCGTTCCAGCGCAGGATCGAGCGGATGCGCCATTCCATCGCGGCGTCGCCCGGGCTCTTGGCCTCGAGGTGCGCGGGAATGGTGTTGATGTATTCGGTGGTCGGGTTGAACGGCAGGTGCGCGCCGGCGCGGCGCGTGACCTCGACCATGCCTTCGAGCAACTGATGCGCGCGCTGCGGGCCGTCGCGCTGGATCACGGCCTGCACCGACTCGACCCATTCGCGGGTCTCGGTGGGGTCGGGATCGTTATTCAGCAGGTCGGCGAACGGGCCGTTGTGCAGCGGGTCCTGGCTCATGCATTTCGCGACCCCGTGGCCGCGCCTCGTGAATGACGGGAATGAGCTTGATTCTAGCAGCGGGGTTCAGGCATTCCGGCCGCGCTTGAGCGGCTGCAAACGAATGCGGTGGCATGCGGTTTAGGCCGTACGCGTGCGGATGTGCGCGGTGTGGCGAGTGGGCGTTCGTAGAAGGCGCCGCGGTGATGCAAGGCGCGGGTCGCGCTGGTCCTGATGCTCGGGATCACTTGTTGCTGGAGCGTGGGTGACATCGAGTTCGCGTTACGTTCGGCCGGCCGATGCGGACGCCTGGGGCGTGCTCGCAGGTGGTTGTGCATGCGCCTTGTTCCGCCGGTAGCGGCGGCGTGCCGGAGCTGCAATCCGGCCATGACCAACGGCACGCTTGACCATCTACTATAACGTTAGTACTAATGGACGCGTAGACCACGAAAGGCGCTTGCATGACGGCTCCCCACCCCACTGAAGGCGAACTCGCGATCCTGCGCGTGCTGTGGTCGCGCAAGGCGCCGATGACCGTGCGCGAAGTGCACGAGGTGCTCTCGCGCGACAAGGACACCGCGTACACGACGGTGCTCAAGATGCTGACGATCATGGCCGAGAAGGGCCTGCTCGTTCGCGATGAATCCGAGCGCAGCCACACCTATTTGCCGGTGCATGCCGAGCCGGTGGTGCAGGCGTCGCTGCTCAAGGACCTGATGCGGCGCGCGTTCTCGGGCTCGGCGCTGACGCTGGTGCAGCGTGCGATCGATGACGACATCGCAAGCGCCGAAGAGCTGGATGCGATGTCGAAGCTCATCGCCCAGGCGAAGGCGAAGCGCAAGCGCTGATGGACGCACTGGCCGCCCTGCAGTTCGGCTTCGCACCGGCCGTCGCGTCGGCGCTGCTGCACGCGCTGTGGCAGGACGCGCTGCTCGGCGTGCTCGCATGGCTGACGCTTGCGTCGATGTCGCGCTCGAGCGCGGCCGCGCGGCATGCGATGGGCATGGGCTTCCTGCTTGCGATGGTCGTCGTACCGGCGTTGACGTTTGTGCGCTTTTGGCAGATCGCACCGCTGGAGGTGAATGCCGGCCTGCTGCAGGCGATCACCGCGCCGCGCGTCGAGGCGGCGGCCGGGGTGTTCGTGCAGCAGTCGAGCCCGGTCGCGATCGCGCTGGCATTGATGTGGCTCACCGGTGTGGGCGTGATGCTGCTGCGGCACTTCGGCGGCTGGCGGCTCGTGAGCGCGCTGGACCGGCATCCTTATGAGGCGCTGCCCGCGGAGTGGAACCGGCGCGTGGAGATGCTGCGCGCGGCGATGGGCATCACGCGCGAGGTCGCCGTGCGGCTGTCGAGTGATGTGCTCGGCCCGTTCACCGCGCGCCTGCTGCGTCCGGTGATCTGGCTGCCGCTGTCGCTGGTCACGCAACTGCCGCGCGAACAGATGGAAGCGCTGCTCGCGCATGAGTTGGCGCACGTCGCGCGCATGGATTGGCTGTGGAACGGGCTGCAGTGCGTGGTCGAGTCGCTGCTGTTCTTCCATCCCGCGGCGTGGTGGCTCGGTCGGCGCATCCGGCAGGAACGCGAGCACGCCTGTGACGATCTCGCGGTGGCGGCGTGCGGGGACGCCATCGCGCTGGCCGAGGCGCTCGTGCAACTCGAGCGCCAGCGGCAGTCCTCCCCGCCACCGGCGGTTCCTCGCCTTGTTCTTGCAGCCCACGGAGGCTCACTCATGCAACGCATTTCCCGTCTGATATCCGGACCGCCCGCGCGCGGCCGTTGGGGCGCACGCGCCGGGCTTGTAGTCCTGCTCGGATCGGCCGCACTGCTGGTGTCGCAAGTCGGCATCAGCGGCAACCCGCGCCCGAACATCCACATCTCGACCACCACGGACGGCGTGATGCGCCCCGGCGATGTCCGCGAGATCACCGCGAACGGCTTGGACAAGCAGCGCTACTACCGCGGCGCAGTCGATGCGCAGGGGCGCTTGGTCGAGGTCTATCAGGAAGACGGCCAGTCGCGGCCGATCGACTCCGATGTGCGCAGCTGGCTCTCGGAAATCGCACGCCTGAGCGTGCCGCCGGCGCCGCCGATCCCGCCGGCACCGCCGGCACCGCCGGCGCCGCCCGCGCCCCCGGCTCCGCCTGCAGCGTTCGCAGCGAGTGGATCGCCGGTGCCAGCCGCAGTGCCTGCCCCGCCTGCACCCGATGCACCGCCTGCGCCGCCGGCCCCGCCCGCGCCGCCGGAAGTCACCGACACCGCGCTGTTCCAGTCGCTGCTGCGCGTGGTCGCAAACGATCCGGGCGTGATCGCGAAGCTCGGCATCCCGATCGCACTGGCATCGAACGACGTGCACGGCCGCATCGAAGTCAGCGGCGGCAACGCGCCGGGCGCGGAGGTGGACGCGACGTTCGCGCTCACCGGGCCGAAGGGTCGCAGGGACGTCCATGTCGTTGCGGAGCTCGATCGGCAGAAATGGTCGGTGGACACCATCGAGTTCCGTGGCCGCTGAGTTTTTTTGCCCGCAAGTACTAACCGATTAGTAGTAAGCCTCGCGGCCGTGCCGCCTCTATGAAAGGGAGCTTCAATGAACCACCGCATCCTCGCCCTCGCCGTCCTGCTCTCACTCGCGCCGCTTGCGGGCGCCCAGCAGGGCCCTGCGCCGAAGCCGGTCACCGCGGCGGAGCGCCAGGCGGTCGTCGCCCGGCTGGCCGAGCAGCTGCAGGCGAAGTACGTGTTCCCCGATGCGGCGAAGACGCTCGCAACCGCGCTGCGCGCCCGGGAAGCGGCGGGCGCGTATGCCGCCGCGACCGACGTCGGAGCGCTCTCCAACGCGCTCGCAAAGGACCTGCGCACGCTCGGCAAGGACGGGCATTTCAACGTCGTGTACGCACCCGGCTTCGAGCCGCAACCGGCGGGGCAGATACCGACGGCCGAGCAGGTCGAGGACATGCGGGCGGAGATCGCGAGCCACGGCTACGGCATCGACAGCATCGCGCGGCTGCCGGGCAACGTGGGCTACATGGAGCTGCGCGGCTTCGGCCCGGCCGAGCTGGTCGGCGACGCGTTCTCGGCGGCGATCACGCTGCTGTCCGGCACCGACGCGCTGATCCTGGATCTGCGGCGCAACGGCGGCGGCCAGCCGAACTCGGTCGCCTACCTCATGAGCCACTTCTTCGCGAAGGGCGACGAGCGCCACCTCAACGACCTCTACAGCCGGGCCAGCAACAGCACGCGGCAGTACTGGACCAACCCCGCGGTCGGCCCGCGCTACACGAAGCCGGTCTACGTGCTGACCTCGGCGCGCACGTTCTCCGGCGGCGAGGAGTGTGCGTACGACTTCCAGACGCAGAAGCGCGGCGTGATCGTCGGCGAGAGCACGGGCGGCGGATCGAACCCGGGCGACATGTACGCGCTGGGCTCGGACTTCGCGGCATTCATCCCGGATGGCCGCGCGATCAACCCGGTGACGAAGACGAACTGGGAGCACGTCGGCGTCAAGCCCGACATCGCGGTGCCGGCCGCCGATGCACGCAGGACCGCGCACCTCGCAATCCTGCGCGATCTCATCAAGGCCTCGTCGAGCGACGAGGCGAAGGCCGAGCTGCAGCAGGTGTTGGCCAAGGTGGAGGCCGGGAAGGAGGACGCGCCGGTCTATTCGGGAAGGCAGTGAACGCAGGCCGACTAAACCGCGTCCGTCGGTGCATGCCAGTGCGCGTGCGTCGCCGGGCGCCGGCATGGCCGGGCCGGCCGCGGTGAGGGGCGTGGGCGGGCTAGTCCAGCGGTGGGGTGACTTCCGGCCCATAGCGAAGTCGCTTTGGTGTTGTACTTTACCAACACACCAGACCACATCGGCCCGAACACCCGCCATGAACGCACTGACCTCGCTCTTCACGAACACCCTGCCGCGCCCGCAGAACCGCACCAACGCGATGTCGGAGCTTTCCCGCCCGTCCCGCCGCGAACGCGACTACGGCATCGGTTACGGGTCCAGCCGTGGCTACGCCAAGACCCCGCGCCACTCGAACAGCTGGACCGCGCCCCGCTTCCGCTTTGTCTGATCCATGGCGGGTCCATTGCGAGACCACCTCGGCCGCGCACGGCTACCCGGCGCGGCCGTTGATGTTGCGAGCGCCGCTGTCCGCTCAGCGCAAGCCGAACGCGCGGCGCGGCAGCAGCAGCTTGATCGCGCGCTCCAGACTCTTTCGACGCATGCCCGGGTGGCGCAGGCCGCGCCGGATCGGGCCGATCCACTCAAGCCGCGGGCGGTCGAGAATCGCCTCGCGCGCATCGGCCTCGATGCGGTACATCTCGGCGATCAGCCGTGCTTCGTGGACCCGGTCGGGCGCGAGGTCGGGCAGGCATGCAAGTGCAAGGTCGAGATCGTCGGCGATCGCGCGGTACATCAGGATCGTGCGCTCGTAGCGACGACGCATCGCATCCGGGCCTTTCTCGCCCCGGGCGAACAGCCAGTTGCCGAGGCTGTCGGGCAGCTGGCGGTAATGGACCAGCGCCTGCGGCAGGCGGCGCCCGTGGCCCAGCAGCACACCGCGCAGGGTCAGCACGTTGTCCTCGGCGCGGCCGCGCAGCGGGCCGAACACGGTGAACACCTCGCGCCGGAACGCCATGGCGGCGCCGAGCAGCGTGGCCAGCCGGCCGACGCGCACGAAGTAATGCAGGTCGAACACCTCGGGCATGCCCTGCACGCCGGCGCGCAGCGGCTCGCCCTGCGGGCCCATCTCATCGACCGCGCTGCCCATGACAAAGCAGCCCGGGTCAGCATCGAACGCGTCGAGCAGCGTCGCCACCCGCGTCGGCTTGCTGATGTCGTCGCCTGCCATAAGCACGACGATCTCACCGCTGGCCATCGCGAGCAGCGTGTTGACGTGGCCGGTGACGCCTTGATTGACCTCGTTGCGGCGCACGGTAACCGAATGCGGACCCGCGTAGCCCGCCACATGCGCCTGCGCGATCGCGTAGGTGTCGTCGGGCGAGGCGTCGTCAGAAATCAGGATTTCGCAGGGCACGGTCTGCGCGAGGGCGCCGTCGAGTGCCTCGCGGATCGTCTCGGCCGCCTTGTACGCGATCAGCGCGATCGTGACGCGCGGCGAGGCAGCGACGGCGCTCATGCCAGGTGCTCAGGCCCGGCCGATGAGGCCGGCGTCGCGCGCGGCGAACACCGCATCGACGACTGCCTGCGCCTGGGCGTCCGTGAGGTGCGGACCCATCGGCAGGCTCAGCACCTGCGCGTGCAGGCGGTTGCTGATCGGGAACGCTTGCTCGTCGTATCCGTCGGCCTCGTACGCGCCCTGCCCATACGGCGGTATCGGGTAATGAACGAGCGTGTCCACGCCTCGCTCGCGCAGGAACGCCTGCAGCGCGTCGCGGTGATCGACCTGCACGACGTACAGGTGCCACACCGGCTCCGCGCCGTCCGCCACGCTCGGCAGCGTCAAGCCGCTCTCGGCGAACGCCTGCGTGTAGAACGCGGCATGCGCGCGGCGGCGTGCGTTCCAGTCATCGAGCCGGGCCAGCTTCACGCGCAGCAGCGCCGACTGCATCTCGTCGAGCCGCGAGTTCACGCCTGCAAGCTCGTGCACATATTTGCGCGAGGAGCCGTAGTTGCGCAGCTTGCGGATCGCTTCGGCAAGCGCGTCGTCGTTCGTCGTGACGGCACCCGCATCGCCAAACGCGCCGAGGTTCTTGCCGGGGTAGAAGCTGAAGCCCGCAGCGATGCCGAGGCCGCCCGCGCGCGCCCCGGCCCACGTCGCGCCCTGCGCCTGCGCCGCGTCTTCGACCAGAGGCAGGCCATGGCGTGCGGCGATCTCGCCCAGCGCCGACATGTCTGCGCACTGGCCGTACAGATGCACCGGCATGATCGCGCGCGTGTTCGCGCTGATGGCCGCTTCCACCCGCGCCGGGTCGAGGTTCGCAGTGTCGGCGCGGGGCTCCACCGGCACCGGGCGCGCACCGACCAGACTGACCGCGAGCCAGGTCGCAATGAACGTGTTCGCGGGCACGATGACCTCGTGGCCCGCGCCGATGCCCAGTGCACGGAGAATCAGCATCAGTGCGTCCAGGCCGTTGCCGACGCCGATCGCATGCTTTACGCGGCAATAAGCCGCGAACTCGGCCTCGAACGCGTTGGTTTCCGGCCCGAGAATGTAATGCCCCGAAGCGAGCACGCGCAGCGCGGCGGCGTCGAGATCTCTGGCGAGCTCGGTGCGCGCGGCTGCGAGGTCGAGGAACGGTACGGGTGTGGTCATTCGGAAGGCCGCCCAAGCGCCGCGACGAATTCTTCGTAATCGCGGTAGTAGTCCGACTCTTCGTACACGGTCGAGGCAAGCACCATGCAGACGGAGCCGGAAGAGAAGTTGTCGAGCTCGCGCCACACCATCGTGTCGACCAGCAGCCCGTAGTACGAGCGGTTCAGATGCACGCGCTCCTTGCGGGTGCCGTCATCGAGCGCGACGTCGAAGCTGCCGGCCATCGCGATAATGAGTTGACGCAGCGCCTTGTGCGCGTGGCCGCCGCGTTCTGCACCGCCAGGGACATCGTAGAGGTAGTACACGCGCGCGATATCGAACGGGACATGGCGCCCGCCTTCGACGAACGTGAGATTGCCGCGCGGGTCGGAGATCTTCGGCAGGTCCACGAGTCGCCAGCGCGAGGACGTGCTCATTCGACGGGCCTTGCGGGCAACCCGCGCACGGCCGCCCCATCGGGCACGTCCTTTGTCACGACCGCGCCGGCCGCGACGGTCGCGCCTTCGCCGATGCGCACGCGCGGCAGCAGCAGCGCACCGAGGCCGATGCGTGCGTGTGCGCCGATCTCGGGGCCGCGAATGTCTTCGTCGATGTAGCCGTCGCGGCCCATCGCGTTGTCGTTCGCAGTGCCAACCAGGCCGGAGACGAACGCCCCCTCGCCGACCTTCTGGTTGCCGCACAGCCACGCGTGGTCCATGAGCTTGACCCCATCGCCGAGCTCGACGTTGTAGTTGAGCGTGACGTGGCGTCCGACGACGACCTTGCGACCAATGCGGCAGCCTTCGCGAATCGACGCCGCATCGCCGACCAGGCAGTCGGCGCCGAGCGCGACGTCGTGATAGATCACCGCGTGCGGGCCGATCACGCAGCCGTTGCCGATGCGCGTTTCGCCGCCGCCGCCGACCTCACGCGCGAGTGCCGCGCTGCCGCGGGCGGGCTTGCCGACGTAGGCGCCGGGAAACACTTCCACGCCGTCACCGAGCACCGCGCCGGCCTCGATCACCGCGTGCGGGTGGACGATCACGCCGCGCCCCAGCCGCGCGCCCGCGCGGACGACCGCGAACGCATCGATGCGACTGCCCTCGCCGACCGCATCGGCTTCGCACAGCGCAAGCGCATGGACCGTCGTCATGGCTGGCCTCTCACTCGACGCCGCGCCGCATCAGCGTTTCGCGCCCGGCGCGGATCTGCGCGTCGACCGCGGCGATCGCGGTCATGTTGACGACGCGGCGCGGCGTCGAGGCCGGGGTGAGGATGTGCGCGGGCTTGTCGAGGCCCATGAGGATCGGGCCGAGCGCGACGCCGTCGGTCATCACCTTGATCATGTTGTAGGTGATGTTGGCTGCGTCGAGGTTCGGCATTACATACAGGTTCGCGCGGCCGGTCAGCGTGGTGTTCGGAAAAATGCGCTGGCGCAGCTCGGGCTGCCAAGCGGCGTCGCCCTGCATCTCGCCGTCCACGTTCAAACGCGGCGCGCGCTGGCGGATGATCTCGTAGGCGCGGCGCATCTTCGCGGCCGAGGCGTTCTCGTGGCTGCCGAAATTGCTGTGGCTGAGCAGCGCGACGCGCGGCTCGATGCCGAACAGCCGCAGCCGCCAGCTCGCCTGCAGCGTGGCCTCGGCGATCTGCTCGGCGGTCGGGTCGACCTGCACGTGCGTGTCGAGGAAGAACCACGCGCCCTGGTCGTTGATCACGCCGCTCATTGCCGCGGTGCCGGTCACGCCGCGGTCGAAGTCGAACACGCTGCGCAGGTAGCCGAGCTTCTTGTGGAAGCGCCCGACGATGCCGCAGATCATCGCGTCCGCCTCGCCTCGCTCGAGCATCAGCGCGGCGATCAGCGTGGGCCGCGAGCGCAGCAGGTTCTTCGCGGCCGACTGCGACACGCCGCGGCGCTCGGTCAGCGCGTGGTACTGCTGCCAGTAGCTGTCGAAGCGCGGGTCGGAATAAATGTTCGTGAGCTCGAAATCCACACCGGCGCGCATGCGCAGACCGAGGCGCTCGATGCGCTTTTCGATCACGTCGGGCCGGCCGATCAGGATTGGGTGGGCGAGCTGCTCGTCGATCACCGTCTGCACCGCGCGCAGCACCGTCTCTTCCTCACCTTCCGCATAGACGACGCGCTTGCGATCGGCGCGCGCGCGGTCGTACACGGGCTTCATCAGCAGGCCGGTGCGGTAGATGAACTGCGCGAGCTTTTCCTCGTACGCGGCCATGTCGACGATCGGCCGCGTGGCCATGCCCGACTCCATCGCGGCGCGGGCCACGGCTGGGGCAAGCTCGACGAGCAGGCGTGGGTCGAACGGGCGCGGGATCAGGTAATCGGGGCCGAACTTCGGCACTTCACCGCCGTACGCACCGCCGAGATCGGAGGCTTCGATGCGCGCGAGCTTTGCGATCGCGCGCACGCAGGCGAGCTTCATCGGCTCGTTGATTTCCTGCGCGCCGACATCGAGCGCGCCGCGGAAGATGTAGGGGAAGCACAACGCGTTGTTGACCTGGTTCGGGTAGTCCGACCGGCCCGTCGCGATGATGCAGTCCGGCCGCACCGCGCGCGCGTGCTCGGGCAGGATCTCGGGGTACGGATTGGCAAGCGCGAGGATGATCGGCCGCTCGGCCATCTTCGCGACCATCTCCGGCTTGAGCACGCCGCCGGCGGAGAGGCCGAGGAAGATGTCGGCGCCTTCGATGATGTCGTCGAGCGTGCGGTGCGCGGTGTCGCGTGCGTAGCGCTGCTTGTCCGGGTCCATGTTGCCGCGGCCGGTGTACAGCACGCCGTCGCGGTCGACCGCGAGGATGTGCTCGGGCTTCATGCCGAGCGCGACGAGCATGTCGAGGCAGGCGATGCCGGCCGCGCCCGCGCCGGCGGTCGCGAGCTTTACCTCTTCGATCTTCTTGCCGGTCACTTCGAGCGCATTGAGCACCGCGGCGCCGACGATGATCGCGGTGCCGTGCTGGTCGTCGTGGAATACCGGGATGTTCATGCGCTCGCGCAGCTTGCGCTCGACGATGAAGCATTCGGGGGCCTTGATGTCCTCGAGGTTGATGCCGCCGAACGTGGGCTCGAGGCTGGCGATGATGTCGACGAGCTTGTCCGGGTCGCGCTCGTCGATCTCGATGTCGAACACGTCAATGCCGGCGAACTTCTGGAAGAGCACGCCCTTGCCTTCCATGACGGGCTTGCCGGCGAGCGGGCCGATGTCGCCGAGGCCAAGCACGGCGGTGCCGTTGGAGATCACCGCGACGAGGTTGCCGCGCGCGGTGAGCTCGCTGGCCTGGTTGGGGTCGGCGACGATCGCCTCGCAGGCGTAGGCGACGCCGGGGGAGTACGCGAGCGCGAGGTCGCGCTGGGTGACCATGGGCTTGGTCGCGGTGACGCGGATCTTCCCCGGCGGCGACAGGCGGTGGTAGTCGAGCGCGGCTTGCTTGAAATCGTCGGAGTTGGACATCGGACCGGGCGGCTGGGACTGGGGGTCGATTCTAGCCGGGGCGGTGTAAGGGGCTGCGGACGGGGGCGTAGGGTAATGTCGGATCAGGGGTCCGGCGGAGCCCGCGTGCGCCTTGCGCATGGGCTTCTGCTGTGTGCTTGGTAAAGCCAGAGCTTCCGCCTGACGGCGGGTCACTTTTCTTTGCTGGCCCAAAGAAAAGTAACCAAAAGAAACGGCCTTCCCCGACGAGGCTCAATGACAGGCGGACACGACGACGCGATTTTCCGATTCGCCATTCCATGGCTCAGTCGGAAAACGGCGGCCATCCATGGCCGCCGCCCTCCGGGTTTACGGTTCGCCTGATGGGCGGGGCCATGCAAAGAACGAAAGCGCCGTCGCACAGGCCCGCAGTTCGGTAGACGTGGCGCCCCGGCCAGCCGGGCGCGCGGACCGGCGCCCGTCACCCGGCACATTCGCCGGAGCGCGCACGGAACGTACTCAGACCGATTCCAGACAGTCAGCAATCGAGACTGGACGCTCGAGCCAGATCATCGATGCGCGGGTTAGCTCGCTAACCGCCGTGGGCGTCGATCGATGACGCCGCGGCGTGAACGGTTAGGCGCACCGTGCAGCCGGGTCTCGCCCGAGGGGGCGACTGGCGGGCCCGGAAGTCCGGTGTCGGTGACCAGCTCGCGCAGCCGCGCATGTCCGCCGGGCCTCCCAATCCGGTTTAAGGGGCATCACCGCATGGCGCGAGCCGCAGCGTGTGCTTTGCAGACCAATCCGATCGGTTGGCGCCTGCCCGCGCTCCCCAGCGTCTCAAACCTGAATTTTCCTTGCTTACCCCGAGCATCGACCTGGCGGGACCGCATGCGACCGCTGATCTACCGCCCCGCTTCCTAGGGCCAACGCCATCGCCGAGTGGGCTTCGACGAGTCCATCCAGCACCGGGAGCGCCAAGTGCGCTTACCGGGCCAAGGCGCTTGCTGTGGTTTCGACTGTGCTGTTGCCGCAGATCCGGAGACCCGGAGGGCGGCGGCCATGGATGGCCGCCGTTTTCCGACTGAGCCATGGAGTGGCGAATCGGAAAATCTGCTGCACACCCCACGTGGCAACGGGAGCTGTGTCGGGGAAGGCCGTTTCTTTTGGTTACTTTTCTTTGGGCCAGCAAAGAAAAGTAACCCGCCCCAAGGCGGAAGCCTTTGGCCCAAACGGAGCGCAGCACCAACGCCGAGCGCCTTCGCCATAGCGGGGGCCACGCGCTCCCAGCGCGCTACAAATGCACAAAATCATCGCTATGCGCGATCGCATCCAACCGGATCCGGTTCGCAAACAGCGAGAACGCCAGCATCCCCGCCAACCCGTTCGCCCGCTTGATCCACGGCGGCATCCACCGCGGCGGCAGCAGCACGCCCGACTCGAACAGCGGCTCGAAGCGCACGATGTCGGCGAGCGTCATCTTCCCCGCGAACAGTGCCCGGCACAGGTGCAGCTTCTGCGCCTGCAGCGCCCAGCGGAAGAACGTGTGCACGCCGACGAGGCCGCGCAGGTAGACGGTGTCCTTCGTGAACGCGTGCCCGCCCGTCGTCGGCACGCCGCGGAACACGCGCTGCGCGGAGCCGAAGCTGTCGGCGGGGGTCTGCCCGGCGTCGAGGAAATAGCGGAACACCTCGATAAAGTCCGCGCCGTCGAGCGCGAGCGCGACCGCTTCGATGCGCAGGCTGATGCGCTTCATGCGGCCAATGTCGATGCTGCCGGTGATCTGTTCGGCAAACGTGGCCAGGCCTTCCTGTGTGGCCGTGGTGCGCGGCGACGACAGCGACAGGCTCTGCAGCACCGGCTGCTCGCGGCCGTTGAGCGCGGTGATCGAATGCACAAACGCCTCGTGCTGCAGCAGCTGGTCGCGGTCGTAATCGCTGAAGGCGGCGCCCGCGCGCAGGCGGATGCGCGTCGCGCCGGCGGCGGCCTTCGAGATCAGCTCGGGGTCGAGCACGACTTCGATGACGCGGCCTTCGAAGTAATCATCGAGCGCGCGCTGCAGCTGCAGCCACAACGATGTCGCGCTGATCGGCACCTGTTCGCTGGGCGCGAGCAGCGCCTGGTCGAGCTCGTCGGCGATCGAGATGAAGTGCTGCGCGGCTTCGCGCGTGCTCGGGCCGTCGCCGGGCAACGGCTCGTCGGGCTTGCCGTACAGGCGGATCGAGTGGCGGGTGACCTCGCCGGTGCCGAGCGCCTCGGCAAGCTCGGCGGCGATGCCCCAGCTGCGCGCGGAGTCGATGAGGTACTGGCCCAGCGGGTGGTCCGCGTCGGCCTCGCGCATGATCGCGTCGAACTCGCGTCGCGCGTCGGCGAAGTCCTGCTTCGGGTAGTCGATCTGCGGCAGCGCAGGCGCGCCGCGCGTCCAGCCGCCCAGGAACTGCCCTTCGGTGCCGGCCGGCCAGCTCGCGAGCGTGAGCAGCTTGATGCCGCGCGCGGCCTGCACCATGCGCGCGTCGAGCGCGGCGTGGTGGGCGATGTCTGCCGCGGCAAGCCGCTCGGGCGGGACATCGCGGGACGGCGCAGGCGGCGGCGCGGGGGTGCGCCGGTCGACGTCGACCGCGCCCGGCGCGGGGCGCCGCCGGTCGAGCACGCCGCTGCGGCGATCGTCGTGCTCAGCGTCGGCCATTCTTGTCGTCCAGGCGCTTGTTCACGGCCTTGCCGAGCACGCGGGCCTGCGCGTTCTCCGCGCGGCGGCCGGCGAGTTTGTCGGCCGCGCCGGCGACCTCGTCGCTGAGCTTGCGGTAGCTCGCCGCACGCTGCGGGTCGAGCGTGCCTGCTTCGATCGCCGCGCGCACCCCGCAGCCGGGCTCGCGCGCATGAGCGCAGTCGCGGAAGCGGCACTGCGCCGCAATCGCTTCGACATCGGCGAAGTTCTCGGCCACGTCCTCTTCGCCGGTCGGCTTGAGTTCGCGCATGCCGGGGGTGTCGATGAGGCACGCTCCCGACGGCAGCGGGATCAGCGCGCGGTGGGTCGTGGTGTGCCGGCCGCGGGCGTCGCTCTCACGCACGGCGCCGGTCTTCATCTTTTCGAAGCCGAGCAGCGTGTTGGTCAGCGTGGACTTGCCCGCGCCGGAACTGCCGACGAGCACCACGGTGCGCCCGGCCTTGAGCCACGGATTCAGCGCGGCGACGCTGTCGGGATCCTTCGCGTTGACGCTGCGCACCGCGACGCCCTGCTCGGCAAGCGCAGCGAGGGTTTCGACGGCTTCGGGCACGGCGTCGGCGCCTTCGGCCATGGCCTGGTCGGCCTTGGTCAGCACGACGACCGGCTCGGCGCCGCCGCCCACGAGCAGCAGGTAGCGCTCGATGCGGCGCGGGTTGAAGTCGGCATCCAGGCCGCAGACGACGAACACGGTGTCGACGTTCGCGGCGATGAGCTGCTGCCGGTAATGATCGCCGGCGGCGCCGCGCTTGATCGCGGTGCGGCGCGGCAGCAGCGCGACGACGCGCGGCGGCGGGGTGTCGAGGTCCTCGATCAGCAGCCAGTCGCCGACGCCGGGGCGCTGCTCGGCCGGGAACCGGGGCCGCTGCCATTCGGGCAGCGATTCGACCGGGAACGCCGTGTCGGGTGCATCGGCGACGATGTAGCCGCTGCGATGCTGTTCGGATACGCGGACGGGCCGGGCCTGCGGATGCGCGGCGAGCGCCTCGCGCCACGCCGAGTCGAGCGGCGTGCCGTCCTCGTCGACGGCCCAGCCGATCGCCTGCAGCGCGGCGAGGTCGAAGTTCATGCAGGTCGGGTATGAGCGGTCATCGCCCTGATTCTAGTCCTGCCGCGCCGGGCCGCGTGTCGATGCAAGCGCGCCGCAGGTCCCGCTTTTTGCGGCCGGTCCGCCGATGATCCGCAGGGTGGGCGCCCTCTGCCCCCGCTGATTCGCGATTCCGAACCGCGCGTCACGGATCACGGGTGACCGGCCGAATCCCGAGTGGCGGGCCCTTTGCTAGTCTGCGCGTCCTTCTTTTGCCAATGCTGCACGCATGTCCGCCCCCGCCCTGAAGACCCGCGAACGCCTGACCGAAGTCCGCTATGAAATCCGCGGCGAACTTGCGCGGCGCGCGCGCGAGCTCGAGGCTCAAGGGCGCACGCTCGTGAAGCTCAACATCGGCAACCCCGGTGCGTTCGGCTTCCGCGCGCCCGAGCACCTGCAGCGCGCGATCGCCGAGCACATCCACGACACGGACCCGTACACGCACCAGCAGGGCCTGCCCACAGCGCGCGAGGCACTCGCGGCGCATTACCGCCGCCGCGGCGCGCCGAATGCGACACCCGAGCGCGTGTTCGTCGGCAATGGCGTCAGCGAACTCATCGACCTCAGCTTGCGCGCGCTGCTCAATCCCGGCGACGAAGTGCTCGTGCCCTCGCCCGACTACCCGTTATGGACCGCGGCGACGATCCTCAACGACGGCTGCGCGGTGCACTACCCGTGCCGCCCCGAGGACGGCTACCTGCCCGATCCGGATGCGATCGAACGGCTGATCACGCCGCGCACGCGCGCGCTCGTCGTCATCAACCCGAACAACCCGACCGGCGCGGTGTACCCGCGCGCGCTGCTCGAGCGGCTCGTCGCGATCGCAGCGAAGCACAAGCTGCTGCTGATGTCGGACGAGATCTACGACGAGGTCGTCTACGACGGCGCGCAATTCCAGCCGCTCGCGCCGCTTGCCGGCGACGTGCCGTGTCTGAGCTTTGGCGGCCTCAGCAAGGTGTATCGCGCCTGCGGTTGGCGCATCGGCTGGGCATTGCTGAGCGGCGATCCGGTCGCAGTCGGCGAGTTGCACCATGCGATGGACCTGCTCGGCGCGCTGCGGCTGTGCGCAAACGTGCCGGGCCAGTTCGCGATCGAGGCCGCAATCGGCGGCGAAGCGACGATCAATGGGCTGTGCGCACCCGGCGGGCGGCTGTACGAGGCGCGGCGCGCGGTGGTCGAGAGCGTGGCCGCGAGCCGGCACCTGTCGATGGTGACGCCGGGCGGCGCGCTGTATGGCTATCCCACCGTCACCGGCGCGGCCGCGGTCGGCTTCGACGATCACGGCTTTGCGCTCGAACTGCTCGAAACGCAGGACGTGCTCGTCGTGCCCGGCACGAGCTTCAATGCGCTGCGTCGCGACCAGTTCCGCGTGACGCTGCTGCCCGAGGCCGATGTGCTGCGCGATGTGTTTGCGCGCATCGAGCGCGTGCTCGACCGACGCGCCGATGCGCAGGCCGCCGGCCGTGCCGCGGTGGCCTAAGACGCTCATCGCGCTGGGGCTCGCGGTGGCGGGCCTGGCCGGCTGCGCGACACCCTCGAACCGGAACGACCGCATGACGCTCGACTACCTCGCCCTCGGCGACAGCTACACGATCGGCGAGGGCGTGCCGGCCAACGACCGTTGGCCCGTGCAGCTGGCCCACGCATTGCGCGCCGAGGGCATGCCGCTCGAGGACCCGCGCATCATTGCGACGACGGGTTGGACGACCGACGAGTTGCTCGCCGCAATGGATGCGGCCGAACCGCTGGGCGACTGGGACTTCGTGACGCTGCTGATCGGCGTCAACAACCAGTACCGCGGGCGCGATGTCGACGATTACCGACGCGAATTCACGACCGCACTCGAACGCGCCCAGCGCCTCGCCGGCGGCCGCGTCGATCGCGTGCTCGTGGTGTCCATCCCGGACTGGGGCGTGACGCCGTTCGCCACGGCCAACGGAAAGGACCCGGCCCGCATCGCACGCGAGCTCGACGCGTATAACGCCGCCGCGCGCGAGATCAGCGCGGCGCGCAGCATCGCCTTCGTCGACATCACCCCGGTGAGCCGCGATCGCGGGGGCGAGCCGGCGATGCTCGTCGATGACGGCCTACACCCGTCGGGCGCGATGTATTCGCGTTGGGTCGAACGTGTGCTGCCGGTGGCCCGACGCCTGCTCGAGGGCACGCGTTGAACACGGCCGCCGCCACGCGTCCGCTCGAAGCGGCTGCCGCGAACGCGATCGCACGCCGCTTCCTGCCCTCGAGTCGCTTCGGCAACCGGTGGGACTACCACTACACTCGCATCAAGCTCGGCACCGATCCGCTGTATCCCGGCGTGCACGACGCCTTGCGCGGCTGCGACGCGCCGCTGCTCGACATGGGTTGCGGACTCGGCCTGCTCGCACACACCTTGCGCGCCGCGGGTTTGGCGACGCCGTACCGCGGCGTGGACAGCGATGCATCGAAGATCGCGCGCGGCACGCGCGTCGCCTCCCAGGCGGGTCTGGCCGATGTGGGGTTCGAGACCGTCGATCTCGCGCGCACGATCCCCGAGCACCGCGGCAGCGTTGCGATCCTCGACGTGCTGCAGTTCATTCCCGACGAAGCGCAGGTGCGCCTGATTGATGCGGCGATCGCGATGCTCACGCCGGACGCGCGACTCGTGATCCGCACCGGGCTTGCCGATGGCAGCACGCGTGCCCGCGTGACGCGTGCGGTCGATGTGTTCTCGCGTGTGGTCGGCTGGATGCATCGCGCACCGCAACGTTTTCCCGATGCCGCGCAGCTGCGCGCGCGTTTCGACGCCGCAGGCCTTTCATCCGAGTTCGTGCCGCTGCACGGCAATACGCCGTTCAACAACTGGCGCGTGGTGGCGTGGCGGTAAGCGCGAACACTTGAACTGCGATCCGCGCAGGCCGACTGGCCTTGCAACCCAGCCCGCACTCGCATGGAGGTAGCGAGGCCGCACGTGCCGTCTTCCGTGCACGGCCGCGCGCTGCTCGATCACGCCTACCCCTGAGCGCTTGCCGCGTCCGTCGACGCCACACCGCGGTGTTCACCGCATGCGCCGCTGCCGCACGCGCGAATACGTTTGCGTGCGCACCCCGAGCGACTCCAACGCGAATCCTGTCCTGTTGCCGGCTTGCTTGGCATCGGTTTTAAGGCAACGCCTATGACAGCGCAGCCCAAGTCGCCGATAGCCGCCGCGATGCGGTGACGTACATCACGCTCGCAACGTGCGCGGCATCACGCGCATTCGTCATTGCGAGTTGCGCAGCGAGCTGCCGTGCCACGTCACTCAGCGACGCGAAAAGGCGCTTTCTGATGTTGTTAAGCCGCATTGAACGTCTGCGCACGGTTCTGAAGAGCACTGCGTCACGACTTCGATGCGATGCAATCGAATTTCACCTCGTCGTGATGCGGCCGTTTTTTTGAACCGGTTCGCCCTTTGCGTCGATAAATCCCACCAATGCACCGCGCTTGTGCGCGGGCCCACAAAAACGCTTGGCATCGGCTTCCTAAAGTTCGCTCCGTCGAGAGGGCACCGCCCCCTTCGCCCTCTACGAAACGAATTCTTTTTGGAGTCCCCCGATGTCCACCTTCTCGCGCAACGCGCTTCTCGCCGCCCTCCTCCTCCCGCTCGGCTTTGCCGCCTCGGCCACGGCCGAAGCCGCGACGTTCCATGTGCGCACGGACGGCGGTGATGCGAAGCAGTGCAACGGCCGCTCCGACGCGGCGTACCCGGGCAGCGGCACCGCGCTCAACTGCGCATGGAAGCACCCCTTCTTCGCGCTGCCGCCGGGCGGCACCCCGCGCATCGCCGGCGGCGACACGCTGATGATCGGCGGTGGCAGCTACATGATGGGCCAGGGCGCGCCGGGTTCCGGCAGCTGCGGCGGCGGAAGCTGCTACATGTCGGCCCCGCCCTCCGGCCCGTCGGCCACGAGCAAGACGCGCATCCTCGGCAAGGCCGGCACCACGCCGGTGCTGTGGGGCACGGTGAACACCAGCCGCGTCATCAATCTCGACAGCCGCTCGAACATCGAAATCGGCAACCTCGAGATCACCGACCGCAACGACTGCGTGTTCCAGCACACCCAGAGCGTCGCGCTCTGCAAGAACGGCGGCACCTGGGCGCGCGTCGGCCTGTATGCACGCAACTCGAAGAACGTGTGGCTGCACGATCTGAACATCCATGGCCTCGCGCACATGGGCATGAATACCGGCGGGCTGTCCAACTGGCTCATCGAGCGCGTGCGCATCAACAAGAACGGCAAGGCCGGTTGGGACAACAGCGTCGGCGAGGCAGCCAGCACGAACTCCGGCTCGATCGTGCTCCGCAACGTCGAAGTGTCCTGGAATGGCTGCGGCGAGCGCTGGCAGACGGGCGCCACCTGGGCGTGCTGGGCGCAGCAGACCGGCGGTTACGGTGACGGCATCGGCACCTACTACACCGGCGGTCAGTGGCTGATCGAAGACAGCTTCATCCATCACAACACGTCCGACGGCCTCGACCTTCGCTACATGGACGGCGCCGAAGGCACCACGGTCACCGTGCGTCGCCTGCACGCGGTCGGCAACGCCGGCAACCAGGCCAAGATCCGCGGCAACGCGGTGATCGAGAACTCGGTGCTCGTGAGCAACTGCGCATACTGGGTCGGCAAGGACTACATGGTCAGCGGCGACGAGTGCCGCGCCACCGGCAACTCGCTGCAGTTCGTTCCGACCTCGAGCGACGTGATCGTGGCGCGCCACAACACGATCACCGGCGAAGGCGGCGTGCTGATCGGTGCGAACGAAGGCGACAGCACCTCGACGATCCGCATCGAGAACAACGTGCTGATCGGCCAGCCGCGCTGGGACGACCGGACCATGCAGAGCTCGATCTACTACGCGAACAACGCCCCGGCAAAGGTCACGTGGGTCGGCAACCTGGTGTGGAAGGTCAAGAACAACACCTGCCCGACCGGCTCGATCTGCGGCCAGGACCCGAAGCTCAAGAGCCTCAACGTCGACAGCTTCGACGCCACGCCGCTCGCCGGCAGCCCGGTGATCGACAAGGTTGCGCTGCTCGCCGCGGTGACCACCGACTTCCTCGCTCAGCCGCGCCCGTCGGGCCTCAAGAGCGACATCGGCGCGTATGAAGTGCAGCCGACGGGCTCCGTGATCCCGACGCCCGCCCCGGCGCCTGCTCCGTCGCCGACCTGCACCCGCGCTGCGCCGACCGTCACGCTGACGGGCCCGACCACGCAGGTCACCGCCGGCACGACGAACACGTACTCGATGACGCTCAAGAACAACGACAGCGCCGCGTGTGCGAACACGAACTTCGCCCTGGCCCGCACCGTGCCGACCGGCTGGACCGGCACGCTGAGCGCGACGAGCGTGACGCTGGCTCCGGGCGCGAGCTCGACCGCCACGCTGTCGGTGAAGTCCACGACGACCGCCACTGCGGGCAACTACGGCATCGGTGTCGGCACGAGCAGCACCGTCGGCACGACGCACACCGCGAAGGCCTCCGCCACGTATTCGGTCAAGGCGGCAACGACGGGCTTCACGACGACGGTGTCGACCGACAAGGCCAGCTACAAGGCGGGCTCGACGGTCACCATGACCTCGCGTGTGCTCAGGGACGGCAAGCCGGTCAGCGGCGCCCGCGTGCAGTTCACCGCACTCAAGCCGAACGGCATCAACTCCACGATCACCACGGCCTACACCGACAGCTACGGCTACGCGAAGAAGTCGATCGCCACGGGCACCGGCCCGAGCTCGATCGGCACGTACAAGCTCAGCGTCGTCGCGACGAGCAGCACGCTGACCGCGAAGGCTGCGATGACGTTCTCCGTCTACCAGTAAACCGGCGCGCTTCGCACCGGCCACGACACGGCCCCGGGCTTCGGCCCGGGGTTTTTTATGCGCGCTCGCCAGGCAGCGGCGTGTCGATGCGGAGCGGCTCGCCGGTCGCTGCCTGGCCAGCCGTTTGGCCGGACGATCGATGCAACGCGTCCTCCGGCGCGTACTCGACCCCCGGCACGATCGACCGGTAGCCCAGCACATCGAGCCGCGCCAGCAGCCGCGCAATCGTCTCGACGTTGCGGCCGTGCCTTGCGCCTTCGTGCAGCAGCACGATCGCGCCGGGCGCGAGGTCGCGCTCGATGCGCGCGACGATCGCCGCGGGGTCCTTCGCGACGGCATCGAAGCCACGCGCGCCCCAGCCCACGCGCGTGAGGTCGTGCGCCTTCAGCGGCGCAGCGGTGAATGGATTGGCCATGCCGACGACCGCACGGAAGCGGCGCGGCACCTTGCCTGCGAGCGCAGTGAGCGTGCGCTGTGCGGTGTCGATTTCGCGGCGCATGCGCCGCGGGCCGAGCGCCCAGAACCACGCCTGCGGATGCGTGTGGCTGTGGTTGGCCACCTCATGCCCGCGTTGCACGATCTCGCGCACGAGCTCGGGCCGACGCTCAGCGCGTTCGCCGACGAGAAAGAACGTCGCCCGCGCACCGTGCGCGTCGAGCAGGTCGAGGATCGCCAGCGTGTCGTCGGACGGGCCGTCGTCGATCGTGAGCCACACCACGCGCGCGTCGGTCGGCATGCGCGTGATCACCGGGCTGAACAGGTGCGAGCCCGGCCGCAGCGTGCCCCACAGGAACGGCGCGTGCGACGCGAACATCGACGCGACGCCCCAGCCTGCGCCGTAGCGCATCCACAGCGCGGCGACCGCGAACTGCGAGGCGACGAGCGACACCCACCACGCGTGCGGGTGCCGCGGCGGGCGGTGAAGGGACGGGGTCGACATGCGCGGCATGATGCCACGCGGCTTGCGGCGGCCCGCCGCGGGTTCAGCGCGTGGCACGGGCCGGCGGCGTGGGCGGCGATACACTGCGCGCCCTCGCGTGTCCCCGGACTTTCGCCATGTCGCTCGACCCCGCCCTGCGCTCGCGCATCGACTCCCTGCTCGCCGCAAACCGCGTCGTGCTGTTCATGAAGGGCGAGCCCGGCGCGCCGCAATGCGGCTTCTCGTCGCGTGCGGTGCGTGCGCTCGCCGACACCGGCGTCGACTACGCGCACATCGACGTGCTCAGCGATCCGGAGATCCGCGAAGGCATCAAGGCCTACGGCGAGTGGCCGACGATCCCTCAGCTCTACATCCAGGGCGAACTCGTCGGCGGCAGCGACATCATCGACCAGATGGCGCGCTCGGGTGAGCTGCACACCGCGCTCGGCGTGCAGGCACCGGACCGCACGCCGCCGTCGATCACGATCACGCCGGCCGCCGCGTCGATGCTGCGCGACGCGCTCGCGGACGCCGGCGACGGTTACGCGGTGCTCGTCGAGGTCGATCTGCGCTTCAACGCAAAGCTGCAACTCGGCCCGGTCGATGCCGATGCGATCGCCGTCGTGACCGAGGGCGTGCGCGTGCAGTTCGACCTGGCGAGCGCGCAGCGTGCGAAGGGGCTGTCGATCGATTTCGTCGACGACGCGCGGGGTCGCGGCCTCGTGGTCGAGAACCCGAACGCGCCGCCGAAGGTCAAACCGCTCACGCCGACCGAGGCCGCTTCGCGCGTCGCCGCCGGCACGCTCACGCTCATCGACGTGCGGCCCGAGGACGAGCGCTCGCTCGCGTCCGTGGCCTGCACGTTCGAATCGTTCGACGACGACGGTCTCGCGCGATTGGAGTCGTTGCCGAAGGACGCGCCGCTCGCGTTCCTGTGCCACCACGGCCGTCGCAGCGCACAGGCCGCCGAGCACTTCCGCCAGCGCGGCTTCACGTCGCTGTTCAACGTCGAAGGCGGCATCGACGCGTGGTCGACGCAGGTCGATGCGAACGTGCCGAGGTACTGAATCGGCGACTACTGAGCCAGCCGCGGGTCGAGCTTCACCCGCAGCGCATCGACGAGCGCGTTGATCACCACGATCAGCGCGCCGACGACGAGCACCACGCCGAGCACGAGCGTGTAGTCGCGATTGAGCGCGCCCTGCACGAAGTAGCGCCCCATGCCGGGGATGCCGAACACCTGCTCGACGACCGCCGAGCCGGTGACGATGTTGATGAGCGCCGGCGAGAGCCACGCAATGACCGGCAGCAACGCGGGTTTGAGCGCGTGCGAAACCAGCAGACGCGTTTCGGAAAACCCGCGTGCCCGCGCCGCGCGCAGGTAGTCGGCCGACAGGGTTTCGAGCAATGACGCGCGCATCAGCCGCGCGCAGTACGCGATGTTCGGCAGCGCGAGCGCGATGACCGGCAGCACGAGGTTCGCGGGCTCACCCCAGCCGCCGGCCGGCAGCCACTGCAGCGCCACCGCAAACAGCAGGATCAGCAGCGGCGCGGCCACGAATTTCGGCACCGCGAGCCCGAGCCCGGCGCCGAACATCAGCAGGCGGTCGGTGGCCTGTCCGCCGCGCAGCCCCGCGAGCAGTCCGACAGGAATGCCGACCGCGAGTGCGAGCGCCAGTGCAAGCCCGCCGACGAGCGCGGACACCGGCAGCGCCTGCGCGATGAGGCGGTTGACCGTGGTGTCGGGGTATTGGAACGACGGGCCGAGATCGCCGCGCGCGACGTCGCCGAGCCACGCGCCGTACTGCGCCGGCAGCGCGCGATCGAGCCGGTACTGGGCCGCCAGCGCGGCCTGCGCCTCGGGCGGCGCGGCCTTTTCGGTGTCGAAGGGACCGCCCGGGGCGGCGCGCAGCAGCGCGAAGCACAGCGTCGCGAGCAGCCACAGCGTGAGCAGCGCTTCGAGGGCGCGCGCGAGGACGCGCGTCATCGCACGGGTCCGGCAAACGACATCCAGCGGCTCGCATGGCGGTCGAGCGCATTGGCCTCGAAGCCGCGCACCGACGGGTGCACGAGATGCTTGGACGCGTAGAAGTACAGCGGGATCACCGCATCATGCGCGAGCAGCCGCGTCTCGGCCGCACGCAGCCATGCATTGCGCGCGGCCTCGCTGGCAGCGGCATCGGCGCGCGCGAGTCGCGTGCGAACGCCCGCATCGTCGTAACCGGTCCAGTTCAGCGCGCCGTCGGAGCCGAACGCGGCAAGGAAGTTGCGTGCATCGGGCACGTCCGCGATCCAGCCGCCGCGGAACACCTGCGTGATCACGCGCTGCTTGCGGTTGCCGACAAACACCTTCCATTCCTCGTTGCGCAGGCGCACGCGCACGCCAGGCAACGCCTGCCGCCACATCGCCGCGACCGCGAGCGCGAGGCGGCGGTGCGGGGTGGACGTGTTGTAGCGCAGCTCGATTTCGAGCGGGTGGTGCGGCGACACACCGGCCGCGTGCAGCAGCTCTCGTGCATGCGCCTCGCGTTGTTGCTGCGGCCACGCTGCCCACGGCGTCGATGCGGGGACGTAGCCGGCGATGCCCGGCGGCACAATGCCGTACGCGGGCGCTTCGCCGAAGCCGGTGACGGCCTTCACCAGCAGCTCGCGGTCGATTGCGAGCGAGAGCGCACGCCGCAGCGCATGGGCGCGATCGAAGCAGGTCGGTGCGTCGATCGACAGGAGGTCGACGCCCGCGCGCTGCGCATCGGGCGCATCGGCCTCGCCCGATCCCCGCGGGCGCTTCCTATCGACCGCAGCAGGCCCGCTCGTCGTGTCATCGACGCCGTGTGCATTCGAATCGCGCCCGCCTGCGCAGCCCGACGACTCGAACGGCGCGCGCGTGAGGTTGAAGCCGAGCCAGAACGCGCCGAGGTACGGGCTGATGCGCAACTGCGATCCGAACCGCGCACGCAGCGAGGCCAACGGCTGCGGCGGCACGGTTTCGGTCAGATGCAGATCGCCGGCCGCAAAGCGGTGCAGCTCGGCCGCCGCGTCCTCGGTGACGTGAAAGCGCACGCGGTCGATCGCGACGTTTGCCGCGTCATGGAAATGCGGGTTGCGGGCCACCACGAGATTCGCCTGCGGCGTCCACGCCTCGAGCCGGTACGCGCCATTCGACACGAGACGTCCGGGCTGGGTGTGCTGCGCGCCGTGCTCGCGCACCGCGGGCAGGTAGACCGGAAACGCGATCGGCAGCGTGAGCAGCGCCGGCAGCGGCGCGGCGCGCGTGAGTTCGAACACTACGGTGCGCGCATCCGGCGCATGCACGCCGAGCGCGTCCGGCGGCACCCGGCCGGCCTGCACGGCCTGCGCATTGCGCAACGCATCAAACAGTTCGGCGAACGGCGCGGCTGTCATCGGCGTGAACGCGCGGCGGAAACTTGCGACCACGTCATGCGCGTTGAGCGGCGCGCCGTTGCTCCAGCGCAGCCCGCCGCGCAGCTCGAACGTCCAGGTGCGGCCGTCGTCGGAGACCGACCAGCGCCGCGCGATCCCCGGGATCAGGCGGCCGTGCGCGTCCTCGGTCACCAGACCCTCGTACAGATCGCGCAGCACGTTGCCGCAGGCGACTTCCTGGCAGCGGTGCGCGTCGAGCGTGGAAGGCTCGGGGCCGTTGCCGCGCTCGAGCCGCTCGCCCGAGCCTTGGGCCCACGCGGGCGTCGCGCCGAGCATTAGGGCGAGCGCCGCGGCGCACGCGGACGCGCGCAGGCGCCGCAGGGGGCGCGCAAACGGGACGAATCGAGGCATGAGGCGATTGTAGGCGACGGGCCGGAGCGGCCGGCCCAAGTCCGGCGCTCGCGACGCTGCGCGCTTGGGGCCGGACGGCCCGATCCTTAGACGCATCCGTGCAACGCAGACGTGAAATCCGCGCAACGCTTCCAAGCTCGACCGCCGGATAGACTGCAGACCCCGTCGGGCCGGCCGCCGCATCGCGCGCACTCCGTTGCTCCGGCATACGCCATCAGCCTAAGGAAGTGCAGTGTCCGGTCCGAGTCAGGTCAATGATGTTCCGATCGAGTCACGCGCGCAGCTCGTCGAGTACCTCGCGTCGGGCGTGCGGCCGCGCGACGACTGGCGCATCGGCACCGAGCACGAGAAGTTCGGCTTCCGCACCGACGATCTGCAGGCGCCGACGTTCGACGGCGATCGCGGCATCGAAGCGTTGCTGCGCGGGCTCATGCGCTTCGGCTGGGAGCCCGTCGACGAGCACGGCCGCACGATCGCGCTCGTGCGCGACGGCGCCTCGGTCTCGCTCGAACCCGCAGGCCAGCTGGAGCTGTCAGGCGCGCCGCTGCGCACGCTGCACGAGACCTGCATGGAGGCATCGAGCCACCTGCGCGAAGTGCGCGAGGTCGCGGAGCCGATGGGCCTGGGCTTTCTCGGCATGGGCTTCCAGCCCAAGTGGCGCCGCGACGAGATGCCGTGGATGCCGAAGGGCCGCTACAAGATCATGCGCGAGTACATGCCCAAGGTCGGCTCGCTCGGCCTGGACATGATGACGCGCACCTGCACGGTGCAGGTCAACCTCGACGTCGCGTCCGAAGCGGACATGGTCAAGAAGTTCCGCGTCGCGCTTGCACTGCAGCCGATCGCGACCGCGCTGTTCGCCGACTCGCCGTTCACCGAGGGCCAGCCGAACGGCCAGCTGTCGTACCGCTCGCACATCTGGTCCGACACCGATGCCGGTCGCACTGGCATGCTCGATTTCGTGTTCGAGGACGGCTTCGGCTACGAGCGCTACACCGATTACCTGCTCGACGTGCCGATGTACTTCGTCTACCGCGACGGCACCTACATCGACGCGAGCGGCCAGAGCTTCCGGGACTACCTTGACGGCCGCCTGCCCGCGTATCCGGGCGAGCGCCCCACGCTCAAGGACTGGGCCGACCACAGCACGACGGCCTTCCCCGAAGTGCGGCTCAAGAAGTACCTCGAGATGCGCGGTGCGGATTCGGGCCCCTGGAACCGCATCTGCGCGCTGCCCGCGTTCTGGGTCGGCCTGCTGTATGACGACGCAGCGCTCGACGCCGCGTGGGACCTCGTCAAGGACTTCACGCGCGACGAGCGCCACGCACTGCGCGACGGCGTGCCGAAGCACGCAATGGGCCTGCCGTTCCGCGGTGGCACCGTGCGCGACCTCGCGCGCGAAGCGCTGAAGATCTCGACACACGGCCTGCAGCGCCGCGCATACCTCAACTCGCGCGGCGCGGACGAGCGCGTGCACATCGAGCCGCTGCTCGAGATCGTCGAGACCGGCAAGACCCCGGCGGAAGTGAAGCTCGAGTTGTTCCATGGCCCATGGGGCGGCCGCATCGATCCGGTCTTCCGCGAGTTCGCGTACTGAGCCGTGCACCAATCGTCATGAGCGCGGCCACACGGACGCGTTAGCCTTCGTCGGTCCCCACTGACCGACGAGCCCATGACCGACGCTTCCGACGAGCCCCTGCGCACGGTGCGCTTTGCTGCCACCGACACCCGCCTGCGCGAGGACGTGAAGATGCTCGGTGCGCTCGTCGGCGAGATCCTCGCCGAGCAGCGCGGGCCTGCGTTCCTCGAGACCGTCGAGCAATTGAGACGCGCCGCGATCCAGCGGCGCGAGGCCGATGCGCCGGTCGAATCGCTCGATGCGCTGCTGGCCGGCGTGGCGCCGGACGACGTCAGCGATCTCGTGCGCGCGTTTGCCACCTATTTCCAGGCCGTCAACGTCGCCGAGCGCGTGCACCGCATCCGCCGGCGCCGTGAGCACGAGCGCGAAGGCGACGGCGCGCAACCCGGCGGCCTGCGCGCCGTGCTTGCCGCGCTGCGTGCCGAGGGCACCGACGTGTCCGAAGTGGGCGCCCTGCTGCCGCGGCTGCGCATCGAGCCCGTGTTCACCGCGCACCCGACCGAGGCCGTGCGCCGCGCGCTGCTGGAAAAAGAACGCCAGCTCGTCGCGAGCCTCGTCGAGGACATCGACCGCATGCGCACGCCGGCCGAACGCGCCGCCGACCGCGCGCGCATGCGCGTCGCGCTGACGGCCGGTTGGCAGACCGCAGACACGCCGCCCGCAAAGCCCAGCGTGCGCGATGAGCTCGAACACGTCGGCTACTACCTCACCGACGTGCTGTACCGCGTGCTGCCAGTGTTCTGCGAAGCGCTCGAAGCCGCGCTGCGCGAACACGCACCCGGCGCCATCGATGGGCAGACCGACGATGCTGTGGCGGGCGTGCTGCGCTTCGGCACCTGGGTCGGCGGCGACATGGACGGTAATCCGAACGTGGGCGCGGCGACGATCGCCGACACGCTCGGCGTGCAGCGCTCACGCGTGCTGCGGCTGTACCGGCGCGAGCTCGAGTCGCTGTCGATGCTGCTCACGCAATCGCCCGAACGCGTGGGCATCGACGACGACGTGCTGGCCCGCATCCTCCACCACCGCGGCGAGCTGCCTGAAGCGCCGCTGCGCGCGCGCGACGCGGACATGCCGTACCGGGCGCTGCTCACGCTCATGCAGCGCCGGCTCGACGGCACGCTCGACGACGCGCCGCACGGTTATCGCTCACCCGATGCGTTCGTCGAGGACGTCGCCGCGATCGAGCGCAGCCTGCGCACGCATGCGGGCACGCATGCCGGCGCGTTCGCCGTGCGCCGGCTGCTGCGGCGCGCGCGCTGCTTCGGCTTCCATCTCGCCACGCTCGACCTGCGCCAGGACTCTGCCGCGCACGATGCTGCGCTGGCCGTGCTGCTCGACGATGCTGCTTGGCCGCACCGTGCGGTGGATGCGCGCGTCACGCGATTGCATGCGCTGATCGAAGGACGCGAGCCGCCCTCCGCCCGGGCATCTCTCGAGCCCGCTGCGTCGACACTCGCGGTGTTCGGCACGGTCCGCGAGGCGCGCACGCGCTACGGCGCGCATGCATTCGGCCCCTACATCGTGAGCATGAGCCGCAGCGCCGCCGACGCGCTCGCCGTGCTCGCGCTCGCGCGGCTGGCCGGCTGCACCGACGCAGACGCAGTGCCGCTCGACGTGGCGCCACTGTTCGAAACGATCGACGACCTGGCCGCAGCGCCTGCCACGCTCGCCGCGCTGCTGGCCGACCCGGTCTACCGCACGCACCTCGCCTCGCGAGGCGACCGCCAGCTCGTGATGCTCGGCTACTCCGACAGCGCGAAGGACGGCGGCCTGCTCGCCTCGCGCTGGGCGCTGCAGCGCGCGCAGGTCGAACTCACGCAGCTCGCGCAGGCGCACGGCGTGCAGGTCACGTTCTTCCACGGCCGCGGCGGCTCGATCAGCCGCGGCGGCGGCAAGACCGAGCGCGCCGTGCTGGCCGCGCCGCGCGGCTCGGTCGACGGACACCTGCGGCTCACCGAACAGGGCGAGGTGATCCACCGCAAGTACGGCATCCGCACGCTCGCGCTGCGCACGCTCGAGCAGACGACGGCCGCCGTGCTGCGCGCGAGCCTGCGGCCGCGACCGGCCGAACCGCGCGAAGCCGCATGGCGCGACATTGCCGGCGAACTCGCAGCCGATTCGCGCGCGCACTACCGCGCGCTCGTGCACGAAGACACGTTGTTTCCCGCGTATTTCCGCCTCGCCACGCCGATCGACGTGATCGAGCGGCTGCGGATCAGCTCGCGGCCCAGCAAGCGCGCGAGCGGCGCGGCCGCGCCGGGCGTGCAGTCGCTGCGCGCGATCCCGTGGGTGTTCGCATGGAGCCAGAACCGCTCCGGGCTGACCGCGTGGTACGGCGTCGGCACCGCGCTGCAGGCCGCGCTCGCGCGGCACGGCGATGACGCGCTCGCGGCGATGGCACGCGATTGGCCGTTCTTCGCCACGCTCGTCGACGACGTCGAGATGGTGCTCGCAAAGTCCGACCCGCGCATTTTCGAGCGCTATTCGCAGCTCGCGAGCACAGGTGCGGACGGCGACCTGCATGCGCGCTTCCACCCGCGCGTGGCCGACGAGTTCGACCACACGCTCGAAGCGGTGCTGCGCATCAAGCGCAGCAGTGAGTTGCTCGACGGCGATCGCCGGCTGCGGCAGTCGATCCGCCTGCGCAACCCGTACGTCGATCCGATCAGCCTGCTGCAGGTGGATCTGCTGGCGCGCTGGCGCGCCGATGGCTCGCCCGACGGCGCGCTGCTCGACGCGCTCGTGGCGACCGTCAACGGCATCGCGGCGGGCATCCAGAACACCGGCTGAGCCGGGCCGTGTCGGGGCGCGACCGCGGCCGCTTTGACATGCGGCCGGCCGCGCCCGCCTATGATCGCCCGCTTGCCGTTTCGAGGACCCGCCGATGAAGTCACGTGCCGCCGTTGCGTTCGAACCCGGACAACCGCTGCAGATCGTCGAGATCGACGTTGCACCGCCCCAGCCTGGCGAAGTGCTCGTGCGGATCATCGCGACCGGCGTGTGCCACACCGACGCGTTCACGCTCAGCGGTGAAGACCCCGAGGGCCTGTTCCCGGTCGTGCTCGGCCACGAGGGCGCGGGCGTCGTCGTCGAAGTCGGTGAAGGCGTTACGACGCTGCAGCCGGGCGATCACGTGATCCCGCTGTACACGGCCGAATGCGGGCGCTGCAAGTTCTGCACGTCGGGCAAGACGAATCTGTGCCAGGCCGTGCGCGCAACGCAGGGCCGCGGCGTGATGCCCGACGGCACCTCGCGCTTTTCGTACAACGGCCAGATGCTGCACCACTACATGGGCACGAGCACGTTCAGTGAGTACACCGTGCTGCCGGAGATCTCGCTGGCGAAGATCAATCCGGAGGCGCCGCCGGAAAAGGTGTGCCTGCTCGGCTGTGGCGTGACCACGGGCATCGGCGCGGTGCACAACACCGCGAAGGTGCAGCGAGGCGACACGGTCGCGGTGTTCGGCCTCGGCGGCATCGGCCTCGCGGTGATCCAGGGCGCGGTGCAGGCCGGGGCGTCGCGGATCATCGGCGTCGACATCAACCCGGGCAAGTTCGAGCTCGCCAAATCAATGGGCGCGACCGACTGCACCAACCCGAAGGACTTCGACAGGCCGATCCAGGAGGTCATCGTCGAGATGACCGACGGCGGCGTCGATTACAGCTTCGAGTGCATCGGCAACGTCGAGGTCATGCGCAGTGCGCTCGAGTGCTGCCACAAGGGCTGGGGCGAGAGCGTCATCATCGGTGTCGCCGGTGCGGGGCAGGAAATCCACACGCGGCCGTTCCAGCTCGTGACCGGACGTGTGTGGCGCGGCAGCGCGTTCGGCGGCGTCAAGGGCCGCTCGCAACTGCCGGGCATGGTCGAACAGGCGATGCGCGGCGAGATCGATCTCGATCCCTACATCACGCACGAGATGCCGCTCGAGCAGATCAACGAGGCGTTCGATCTGATGCATCGCGGCGAGTCGATCCGCACCGTCATCCGGTACTGAGGCCGCCATGCAACGCATCGAATCGCACGCCTGCTTCGGCGGCACGCAGGAGGTCTGGCAGCACGAGTCCGGCACGCTCGGCTGCACGATGAAGTTCGGCGTCTACGTGCCGCCGCATGCGCGCGAGCGCGATTGCCCGGTGCTGTACTGGCTGTCCGGTCTGACGTGCACCGAGCAGAATTTCATCACCAAGGCCGGCGCGCAGCGCCACGCGGCCGAGCACGGGTTGATCCTGGTGGTGCCGGACACGAGCCCGCGCGGCGTCGGCGTGCCGGACGCGGAAGGCTATGACCTCGGCATCGGCGCCAGCTTCTATCTCAACGCGACGCAAGCGCCTTGGGATTCGCATTTCCGCATGCACGATTACATCGTGCACGAGCTGCCCGGGCTCATCGAAACGCATTTCCCGACGAACGACGGCTGCGCCATCAGCGGCCATTCGATGGGCGGACACGGTGCGCTCGTGCTCGCGCTCCGCAACCCCGGGCACTACCGCAGCGTGTCGGCGTTCTCGCCGATCGTCGCGCCGTCGCAGGTGCCGTGGGGCCAGAAAGCGTTCGCCACGTACTTGGGCGACGATCGCGAGGCATGGCGCGAGTGGGATGCGTGCGCGCTGATCGCGAACGCACGCGAGCGCTTGCCGCTGCTCGTGGACCAGGGCGATGCGGATGAGTTCCTGACCGTGCAGCTGCAGCCCGAGCGCCTGCAGGCCGCGTGTGCGGCCGCAGGTCATCCGCTGACGCTGCGCCTGCAGCCGGGCTACGACCACAGCTACTACTTCATCGCGAGTTTCATCGGCGAGCACATCGCGCACCACGCGCGGGCGCTGAGCGCCTGAGCCCGCCGCGCCGGCGACCCATCAGGCCGGCTCGGGCGGCCGGCCGCTTTCCAGCGTCTTGAACGCGCTCGTGCGCGGCAGCGCGCCCGCCGGGTCGTGGCCCCGGACATCGCGCATCAACAGCTGCGTCGCGAATTCACGCTCCAGGCAATCGGCAAGATCGCGCAGTGCCATGAGCTGCTCGCGGTCAGCCGCGCGCGGCTGCGCGTCGATCGCGCACAGCGTGCCGACCGCGAAGCCGCCGGGAACGCGCAAGGGGCAACCCGCATAGAAGCGGATATGCGGCGGGCCGACCACGAACGGGTTCTGTGCGAACCGCGGGTCGGCGTGCGTGTCGGGGATGCACAACATGCCGCGCTCGAGGATCGCGTGGCCGCAGAACGAAACGTCGCGCGACGACTCGCGCAGCGGCATGCCCTCGCGCCCTTTGAACCACTGCCGGTTCGAGTCGATGAGCGTGATCGCCGCGGTCGGCACGGCGAGCAGTTGGCGCACAAGCCGCACGTAGCGGTCGTAACGGGGCTCACGGGACGTGTCGAGCAGCCCAAGCGCGCGCAGTGCGCTCAACCGGTCGAGTTCGTTGTCGGGCAGACGCGGCGGCAGCATTCGGACACGCGGAGCGGCAAGGGCAGCGCGAGCATAGGCACGTCGGCAGCCGGTGGATACGCATGGCGAAGGGCGCGCGTCACGTAATCGGGAACGCACCAGGCGGCTTCATTGACATCGCCTCACCGCGAAGCCCAAGCGCCAAACGGCCGGCGCACACAGCCGTTCAACCCGCGCGTCGGCGCGCAAGAAACGCAGCGGCGGCGACGACTTTGCGTCGCGCGTCGGGCCGGCCGCGCTTGCGCACACGGCCTGCACGCCGTTGAACACGCCGATAACTCGACCTCGGCAGTTGATCTGGGCTGCACGACACTCGCCGTAGCCTCCGGCGCCACAACGCCGGCAACTCACCGCTGCGGTGGAAGGGCCTGCATCGGCCGCGCCCCGCTCGATCCGCCGGCGAATGCGCATTGCACGGAGGCAATGGCATCCCGCATGGACGCGACCGTGCGCGGCGCCCGTCGGCACCGCGTCGTTACTTCATCCGACAGGAGCGAACGATGAGCCCTCGCATTCCCGCTGTTTTCGCCGCACTCGCGCTGTGCTGCGCCGGCGCCGTGCAGGCGCAGTCCCAGAGCCAGGGGCAGCCGCACCAGCAGCATCAACCGCAGAACCAGAACCAGAACCAGGGTAAGAGCCAGAGCCACCAGGGCCACGACGCGATGCAGTCGGGCGCGAAGTCCGGCTCGTCGGACACCGCCACGCGCCAGATCACGCCGGTCGTGCCGGTCGGCCCGGCCGTCGCGCCGGCCGGTCCCGGTGGCCCGGTCATCGTGCCGGTGATTCCGGTCGAGCGCCTTGAAGGCGTCGAGACCGTCACGCTCGACACGCCGCGCGGCCCGGTCGTCGTGGTGTCGTGGCCGACCGCGGGCCCGGCGCTCAGCGAAGAGACCAACCTGCCGTTCAACCGCTTCGACACCGACCGCGACGGCATGCTGTCGCGCGCGGAAGTCGACACCGCCGCGAAGAAGGGCGGCGCGGCAAGGCGCCTGTCGACGCGCTTCGATTCGATCGACACCTCGCGCGACGGCAAGCTGAGCTTCGACGAAGCGGTCGGCTGGGTGATCCGCTGAATCAACGGGACGGGCACAGGGACGTGCCCGGCGCGGTGTGAATGCACCTCGCGCGCGGCAGCGACGCGCGTGACACGTCAGTGACCCGCGAGTTCGAGTTCCGTGTAGACAAAGCGCGCTTCACGCAGCACACCCTCGCCGCGTGTGATGGGCACAGGGCCGTCGAACATCGGCCCTGCGTGCACGAGCGTGTGGAACTCCCCTTTCTCAGCGCACGGGTCACACGTCGCCGGCAGCACATCCACCAATGCGGCGTCGAACGAGGCGCCGCTGAACTGTGCATCGAACTGCTGAGTGTCAACGCAGCACAGCATTGCGCGCAGGCCGTCGACCATCTCGCGCGCAAGCGCCTCGGTGTCGCGTCCGAACAGTGGCCGCTGGACCATCCGAGCTTCACGCAGGGCGCCGCGCGCCACGCGCGCACATCGGCGAGCAGCAGCTCACCGAACGCGACCACCTCCAAGTCCGGATGCACGCCGCGCGAGCGCATTGGCGAACGCGGCCTCGTAGGTCGCGTTGTCACAGGGGGGCGGGAATCGCCGCTTCGACCAGACGCGGGCCGGTGGACCGGGCCTGCGCGTGCAACAGATCGCAGCGAATGCCGTGCGTCGCGATTCGATCGTACTCAGCGGTGACGGTGGTCAGCAGCGCCACCACTCCGACGTCGTCACCCTGCTGCAGCGTGTGCAGCGTCCACGCGGCGTCTTTGCCGCCGCTCATGACAACAGGACGGGGCTTCGCATCGGCAGCCTCGGAACACGGCGCGACAGCGTCTGCGAACACGCCGGCCTTGGCGAACGCGGAGCACGCCGCAATATCCGGCGCGCACCGCGTGGCGACCGGACCACTGCCGCGCACGCACCGCGTTCAACCGTCGATGTGCGTCACATCCGTCGCCACGCGGCGCGATCGATGCGCCGCGCAAATGAGCTGGGGCTCAGGCGCTCGTGACGTCGCGCAGCGTCCAGCTGCTGCCGGCCAGCAGCCGCATGCGGTGCTTGAGCACGGTGCCGGAGATCGACGTGGTGACCAGCAAATCGATGTGCAGGTCGTCCTGCTTGCCCGTGACGGTTGCGGCCGGGTCGGTGGCGCCCAGTGACGCATCGACTTCGTCGGGCTCGTCCTGCAAGGCGCGCCAGCGTTCGAACAGTGCGTCCTCGCGCAGCGCGGCCTGCAGTTGCTCGGCAAACGCCTCGGCGCCCTGTGCGGTGAACGAAAGGTTGGGGTCGCTGCCGCGTGCTCGGGCGCCGTCGGCAAGGCTGATGTAGTAACGGGTGGCCATGGGTTCGTCTCGATCCAATGTCCCGTTCAGTTTGGGGATGCGCGCATGCGGCCGTCGTGAACGCCGGATGGCGGATCGGGATGTCGCGCCGGGCCGGGCGCACTGAGCGCCCGCCCCGGCTGCCGCCTTAGTCGTCGTGCGTGTGACCGGCGTGGCCGCCATGACCCTTCGGGCAGTGGCACACGGCGGTCGGGCCGTACTCGAGACCGAACGTCTGGCCGTCGCGGTGGCGCTGCCAGTAGAAGTTCGGCGCCTTCTCGCCGCGGTGGCCGATCTCGGCCATGTCCGCCTCGACGTCGAACAAGCGCCCGTCGACCATCACGTAGCGCGTGTCGACCGTGGCCTGGATGTTCTCGAGCGGATTGGCGTTGAGCACGACGAGGTCGGCCTGCTTGCCCGGCTCGATCGAACCGATCTGCTTGGACAGGCCCAGGTAATCCGCACCGTCGAACGTCGCCGCGCGCAGCGCTTCGAAGTTGCTGAAGCCGCCCTGCGTGAGCATCCACGTTTCCCAGTGCGGTGCGAGGCCCTGCAGCTGGCCGTGGCCGCCGACCTGGATCTTGACGCCCGCATCGCGCAGCGTCTTGGCCGCCTTCGCGACTTCGATGTGGTGGTAGTCCCACTCCGGTGCGGTCTCGCGGCGGACCGCGCGCGCATCGAGTGTCTCGCGCGGGAAGAAGCGGTTGAGCTTCTTGTCTTCCCACACGTTGTCGCGCGCGTACCAGAAGTACTCGCCCGACAGGCCGCCGTAGCTCACCACGAGCGTCGGCGTGTTGCGCACGTCGGTCTGCGACCAGAGGTTGATGACGTCCTTGTACAGCGGCGCGACCGGGATGTTGTGCTCGATGCCCGTTGCACCGTCGAGGATCATCGTCATGTTGTGCTGGAAGGTGCTGCCGCCCTCCTCCACCACGAGCATGCCGAGCTCGCGCGCGGCCGTGTTGATCTGCTGGCGCTGGTCGCGGCGTGGCTGGTTGTAGCTCTTCACCGAGAATGCGCCGTGCGCCTTCATGCGGCGCAGGTGGCTGCGTGCGTCGTCGAGCGAGTTCACGACCGCCTTGAAGTCGCCATCGGCGCCGTAGAGGATCGTGCCGGTCGAGAACACGCGCGGACCGACGAGCTTTCCGGCCTTCTGCAGCTCGCTTTGCGAGAACACGAACTCGCTCGTCGCCGACGGGTCGTGCATCGTCGTGATGCCGAACGCGAGGTTCGCGTAGTACGCCCAGTTCTGTTGCGGCACTACGCCCTGGCCGAAGTGCGCCGCATGCGCGTGCGCGTCGACGTAGCCCGGCACGATCGTCTTGCCTTGTGCATCGATCACGCGCGCACCCGCAGGCACGGCGACGTTTGCGCCGACCGCTTCGATGCGGTCGCCGCGGATCACGATCGTGCCGTTGTCGATCACCTCCTGCGCGTTTTCCGCATCGCGCATCGTCACGATGCGCGCGTTCGTGAACGCGACGATGTCCTTCGGCGTGTCGACATTGACGGTCAGACCAACCGGCACACCGCCCTCGTGCGTGGGCTTCGGCAATTCGGCCGGCGCACCGTCGAGGAACGCGAACACCTGGTTGAGCGGACGCGAGTGGTAGCGGTCGCCGACCATCCAGTGCAGCGACTTCGAGTCGGCCGCCCAGTGCATGTAGCTGCCAACGTCGCCGCTGACCTGCGTGATCGGCAGCGCCTTGCTGTCCTTGCTGAGTTCGACGGCCTTGCCCGTCGTGACCAGCGGCGCCACGTAGGCGTTGAACAGCTCGGTGAACGCGACCCACTTGCCGTCGGGTGAGAGGCTCACGCCGTCGACATACTTGAGGTCGAACACCTCGCGCGGCTGCTCGCCGTGCAGGCCGACCGACATGAGCTTCTTCTTGAGCCCGCCGCCGGTGAGGTAGTACACGCGCGTGCCGTCGGCGCTGAACTGCGGCGACTCGCCCTCATCGGCGATGCGCACCGGGTTGCGGCCGTCGGCGTTCATCACGTAGATGCCGCGATCGTTCGACCACAGCGAGCCGGTGAGGCCGCCGCCGCCGGACTTCGTGTAGACGATGCGCTTGCCATCGGGCGAGAACTTCGGCGCGTAGTAGAAGCCCTTTTCCTGCGTGAGCCGCGTGCCGGTGCCGGCGCCGCTCGCATCGCGCACGTAGATCGCGCCCATGCCGGCGTCGGTCCATGCGGTGTAGAGCAGCTTGCGGCCGTCGGGGCTGAAGCTCGGCTGGTATTCGTTGACGCTCTCGTTCGAGGTGAGCGGCTGCGGCGTGCCATTCGGCAACGCCTTGCGCCACAACCGGCCGACCGCGTGGAAGATCAGCGTCTTGCCGTCCGCGCTCGTGGCGACGTCGCGGATCATCTTCGGCGCGAACGAGCCTTCATCGATCGTCTGTTCGAAACGAAGCGGGGCGCTGACCGTCTGCTCGACCTGCGCAGTGAACGGAATTTCCTTGGGTGTGCCGCTCGCCATGTCGACGCGCCAGAGCTTGCCCTGTGCCCAGACGACGACCGACTTCGAATCCGGCGTCCAGTCGAAGTTCGCGTACGGGCCGAAGATCGCCCACGCCTCCTGCTGGTCGTGGCTGAGGCCGTCCCAGACCGGGCGCACGAGACCGCTCGCGAGATCCATCACGTGCAGCACCGACTTGTCGCGAACGCGCTTTACAAACGCGAGCGAATTGCCGTCCGGCGAGGGCTGCGGGCGCACTGCGCCGCCGGGCGTCGCGATCAGCGTGTCGATCTTGCCGGTCTCGCGATCGAGGCGCTTGATCGCGTAGATTAGCCCGTGCGGGTTCTTGTTGTACTGGAACGTCGGGCCGGGGCTGACGTCCTCGGAGAAATAGACGTAGCGACCATCAGGCGACACGGCCGGCTCGCCGAGGTCCTGCTGGTCGTTCTTCTGCTTCGTCAGCTGCAGGCCGGCGCCGCCGGCGCCGCTCGTGTGATAGATCCACAGCTCGCCCGCGCCGAGCGAACGCTCACCGGTGAAGTGCTTGCGGCCGACGAGGAACTGCCCGTCCGGCGTCCACGCGGGGTTGTTGAGCAGGCGGAAGTCTTCCTTCGTCACCTGCACCGGGTTGCGGCCGTCGACGCCGATGCGCCAGAAGTTGTTGCCACCGCCGCGGTCGGAGGTGAACGCGAGTTCCTGGCCGTCGGGCGAGAAGCGCGGTTGCACGTCCCAGGCCGGGCCCGAGGTCACGCGCGTCGCGCGGCCGCCGCTGATCGGCATGCGGTAGACGTCGCCGAGCAGCGAGAACGCGACGTCGCGCCCGTCGGGCGAGACGTCCACGTCGAGCCAGGTGCCTTCGCTCGTCTCGAAGCGAATCGTCTTGGTCGGGCCGTGGGCGGCGGTGATGTCCCACTTCGCTTCCTTGCCGTCTTCGCCCGGCTTGCGCTGGCCCTTCGCGGTGTCGAGCGGCGCCTGCGCGGGGTCGTTCGCGACCGGGTCGAGCGCATCCTGTTCGAGCTGCACGCCGTTCGCGTCGCCGTCGGGGTCGGCCGTGTCCTTGTCCTGCGGCGCCGGCTGCGGCGTCGGCGGGGCGGGCTGCTGGCTGTAGGCAACGCCAGCGGAAACGGTGAGCGCGCTCGCGAGCGCAAGGGCGAGCAGGGTGCGGGTCGGCATGGGATTGGGTCACGCGGTCGAACGGACCCGCAGCCTAGCGCGAGCAGCCCGGCCCATGCCCGGGCCGAACCGCGTGTTCAGCCATCCGCGTGCATCGATCGCCCGATTCGGTCAATCGCGTCGGCGCGGCCCATGTCGGCGATCGCGTAAGCCGGGCGGCGCGGATCGATTGCACGACCGCGCTGCCCGGATCAGCAACTTGCGACTCAGTCGTCGAAGCCGCCGGCCTCGGACGCAAAGCCGACTGCGAGCGCGCCTTTGCCGACGTTGACCATGCCGGTGAGGCTCATCACCGATTCGAACAGCTCGACCTGGTGCGTGCGGCAGCTGTCGACGAGCTCGCGGTAGCCCGGCAGCGCGCGCATCTCGTTGAGTTCACCGCCGTAGCAGAGCGCTACGGTCGGCGTCATCAGTTCGCCGTTGCGCACGCGCCGCGCGGTGAACTTGAACAGCCGCTCGACCGCCGGGTCGAAACCCTTGATCTTCGCGACCGGCGAGGTCTCGCCGCGGTGGCAGTGCAGCACCGGTTTGATGTCGAGCGCGCTGCCGAGCGCCGCGCTGAACAGGCTGACGCTGCGGTCGCCCTTTTTCCGGGCGCGCGCGCGGATGTAGTACAGGTCGCGCGGGACCATGTACGCGCGCGTGTTCTGCGCGACCTGCTCGAGGCGCGCGCGCATTTTCGGCGGTGACTCGCCCGCTTCGCGCAGGCGGATGGACTCGACGGCGGTGATCGCCTGACCCGAGAACAGGCTCTGCGTATCGAGCACGCGCAGTGCGAACGGCGTGGTGATACCCGCAGCCGAGCGCACGGGCTTGTAATCGTTGAGGATCGCGAAGCTCGCCTGCGTGGCGTTGTCGAAAATCGGGCTGCGCGTGCGCGCGATCGTCATGCAGAACACGTAGTCGTAGTCGATGACCAGCCGCTGCAGGAACAGGTCCTGGATCTGCTGGACGGTGTACGGCATCGTTTCGGCTTCGTGTCCGTGTTCGGCCACATGCGCTTTCAGGAACTCGAGCGTCGCCTCTTCGTTGCGCTGATCGGCGAGCACGGCTTCGCCGATTCGCACCGTGATCGGCAGAATCGTGACGTTGTGTTTTTGCAGATAGTCGATCGGCAGGTCGCAGGCCGAGTCGACGACGATTCCAATGCGCATGATGTGCCGTCCCCTGTAACGGCGAAGAAGTCTCTCGTTAACGGCCAAAGAATACCGCCGCTTGAGGCCGGAAAAATTCTTGCCCACCAAACGGTTGCGTACGTTTGCAGCGGAGCGCCGCTGACCCGGGGGTACGGCGCGAGCACGCATGCGGATGCACCGCCGCGACATGCGCGGCGGTGCGGGGACGGAGGACGGCTCGGATCAGTGACGGGCGTCAGGACCGCGGGCGTCGGCCGCGGCCGGGCCCGATCCTGTTTCGCGCGGAGTGCGCGCGCTGCGCTGCCCGCTCGCTTCGCCGCCGCGCGCGCCGATCTCGGCCATGTGCTCGCGGTTTCGGCTCACCGCCTCACCGCCCTTGCGTCCGGCGGCACGCGCTTCTTCGGGCGTGAACTCGTGCGCGTTGCCGCTGCGGTGTGCCGCGCGGCCGCCCAACGAGGCGATCTCGCGCTGCTTGCGTTCGTCCATGGCCGCAAACCCGCGCCGGCTGCGGCCTTTTTCTCCGGAACCGTTGCGGTCGGAGTTGGTCTGGTTCGGCATGGTCGTGCTCCTGCTGGGGACTGCGCGCCCCGGCGCCGGAATAGCGACGGGCCGCCCCTGCAGTGCCGCAACGCGCGTGCCAGCCGTTTCGCACACGAAACTACACCGCACCGGGCTGGGCGGAAAACGCGGCGCGCAAATTATTCCGCGGTCGGCACGACTTGCCGGAATGGGTCAGCGCCAGGCGCCGAGGATCAGCCCGTACAGGCAGAACTGCAGCACGTGGTAGCCGCTGTCGATCATCCACAGCATGACGCTGCGCTGCGAAAACGCGTAGTTGATGCCAAAGCTCATCGCGACGAAGAACACGCCGACGACGAAGCCCGCACCGAAGCCGTCGGCCGCCGACGCGGTCGGGCCCAGGAACACCGAGAACATCAGCGCCGAGAACAGGCTGCACAGCAGCGCGGTCGCGAAGATGCGCGCGGGGTGAGCCGGCAGGGCGTGGAGGTCGATGCCCGCCTCCCGGCACCACGTGCGCTTGAACAGCGGCCCGTACCAGAGTGCGCCGAGCGCGAATGAGGACAACGCCGCGACGAGGATCGCGAGCCAGTTGAGGTCGATCGAGGGCATCGTCATGGCCGGCTCCGGTCGGCCGCGATGGCGGCCCGGCGCGCATCGTACTGCGCGCCAACCGTACGACCGACGCCGCGCCGATGCCCGCAGGCACCGGCGCGACGCATCACGCTCAGCGCGTGTCGCCCGCCGGGTACGCGCGCGGCAGACCGCCCTGCTCGGCCGGGATCGCCGTGCGCAGGTAGCGATCGCGCAACTCGGTCTGGCGGCTGCGCATCGGGATCGCGCGGCCGTCGAGCCAGACCTGCGCGGCGACCGTCGTGACTTCGAGCGGGTCGCCGGTCCACAGCACGAGGTCGGCGCGCTGGCCGGGTGCAATGCGGCCTATCTGGTCGCCGACACCGAGCGCCTCGGCGGGAACGGACGTCAGACCCTTGAGCCCGTCTTCCCACGGCAGTCCGTTCGCGACCGCATTGCCCGCGAGTTGGCGCACCTTGCGCGCGTTATGCGAGCCGTCGCCGCTCTGCGCAAAGCTGACCTCGACGCCGGCCGCACGCAGCTTCGCGGCGGTGTCGAGCGACGCGCCGATCTCATCGAAGCTCGAAGGCAGGTTTGCGAGCGGGTCGACGAACACCGGCACCTTCGCCGCGGCGAGGTCGGACGCCAGCTTCCACGACTCGGCGCCGCCGACGATCGCGACCTTGACGCCTTTGTCCTTCGACCACTTCAGCAACTGGCGAATGTCCGACGCGCGGTCGATATCGACGAACACACGCCCGCCGCCGTCGAGATAGCGCTTGAGCGTGTCGCGCCCGGCCGGCGTGAGCAGCGCAACGTGCGAGCCGACCGGGATGCGGCCGTTCACCTCGTCGATGAGCTGGTCGAGAATCATCCACTGCGCCGCGCGCGAGTTACCGGTGAGCTCGGCCGCATCGCTGCCGAGCTGCACGAACAGCGCGCGCTTGCCCATCGGCTCGGCGCTGCCGTCGAAGCGCACCACGCCGCCCTGCCCGGCCACGATCGAACCGCCGGCCGCGGCACCGGCGCCGAGCAGCGTCCAGCCGATGCCTTCGACTCGCGCGACCGGCACGAGCACGGACTCCGGGTTGTACGCGAGCGTCACGTCGAACTCGGGGCGCACGACCATGTCCTTCGCGTTCGCGCCGAGCGCGAGCGATTCATCGACGGTCGCCCGCTCACCCGAAACCTCTTCAAGGCCGATCTCGGTGATGCCGCCGAACAGCGCCGGCGTGACCGGCCGACCCTGCGCGTCGACCGTCTGCACGCCGGCCGGGGCGGCCAGGCCGGTGCCTACGGCGCGGATCTTGCCGCCGCTCACGAGCACGTCGGCGTTCTTCAGCGTGCCTTGCGCGCCGGCGGTGTGCACCGTCGCATTCCGGATCAACAACTCCTGCGCGGCGAGCGTCGGCGAGAGCGCCAGCAGCAGCGCGCCGGCGAGTGCGGTCGCACGGTTCATTGCACACCTCCGGTGGCCGGGACGCCCTGGCCGAGCATGAAGTCCGATCGCGGCTGCAGGCGCGGGTCGTTGCGGTCGAACACGCGCGCGCCGTCGACGTAGACCTGCTCGGCCTTCGTGTAGACGCTGAACGGGTTGCCGCTCCAGAGCACGACGTCGCCCATCTTGCCGGGCTCGATCGTGCCGGTCTTATCGAGGATGCCGAGCGACTTCGCGGCGTTGCTCGTCACCCAGCGGATCGCACGCTCGGGCGCGATGTCCATGCCCGCGCGCTTCGCATTCGCGATCACCTTCGCCGCTTCCTGGTTGAGGCGCTGGATGCCCTCTTCTGAGTCCGAATGCACGATCGCGCAGCCGTTTGCGGGGCGGTCGACGAGCGCGATGTTTTCCTGGATGCCGTCGAACGCTTCCATCTTGAAGCCCCACCAGTCGGCCCACAGCGCGCCGCACACGCCGTCGGCAGCAAGGCGGTCCGCGAGCTTGTAGGCCTCGACGCCGTGGTGGAACGCGGCGACCTTGAAGCCGAACTCCTTCGCGAGATCGAGCATCGTGGTCATCTCGTCCGCGCGGTAGCAGTGGATGTGCACGAGGATGTCGCCGTTCATCGCGCCGGCGAGCGTGTCGAGCTTGAGATCGCGCTTGCCGCCGGTGTCGCCGCCGCTGTCGGGCGTCTCTTCGGACTGCCACCAGCGACGCTTGCGCGGCAGCGTGTCCTTCGGCGCGTTCTTCTTCATGTACTCGCTCGCGTCGATGAACGCGGCGCGGTAGCCGGCGACGTTCGCCATGCGCGTGGCCGGGCCGCCCTTGTTGCCGTAGACGCGCTTGGGGTTTTCGCCGCAGGCCATCTTCACGCCCCAGGGCGCGCCGGGGAACTTCATCGCCTGATAGGTGTTTGCGGGCACGTTCTTGAGCGTGACGCCGCGGCCGCCGATGAGGTTCGCCGAGCCCGGCAGAATCTGCAGCGAGGTGATGCCGCCGGCGAGCGCGGTGGCAAAGCCCGGGTCTTGCGGCCACACCGAGTGCTCGGCCCAGACGTTCGGCGTCGTCGGCGCGGTGGCCTCGTTGCCGTCGCTGTGCGCCTGCACGCCGGGGCTCGGGTACACGCCGAGGTGCGAGTGCACGTCGATCAGCCCGGGCGTGACCCACTTGCCGGTGGCATCCACGCGCGTGGCGCCGGCAGGCACGGCCAGGTTGGCGCCGACCGCGACGATGCGCCCGTCCTGCAGCAGCACGTCGGCGCCGTCGAGGCGCGTGCCCGCGCCGGTGAGCACGGTGGCGTTCGTGAGCAGCACCGGCGTGGACGCGATCGGCCGGTACGTGCTCGGGTAGGGATCGGCGATGAAGCGCGACGCGGAGGCCGGCTGCGCGGGCGCAGACGGTTCGGTCGTGGGCGGCGCGGCACTCGCCGGTGCGCACAGCAGTGCGACGGCGAGCGCCGCGCAGATCGGTCGAAGCATGGGCATTCCCTGGAAGGACAAGGACATCGAAACGAGGGGGCAACTGCCGCACCGTAGCGGTCCGCGCATGAGGCTGCCAACCCTGCCAGAGGCCCTGCGGCTTGTCTGAATGCGCGGTTTGGACCTGTGCGCGTGCATGCGGCCAGATCGGGCAACGCTCCGTACCGCCGCGGGCAGACCGTTTCGGCGCGCTGGGCGAATCTGGTTTACTCCCCGCTTCCCGTTTTGGAAGCCCGACCGCCGATGAAGGACAAGCCGCAGATCGTCGCCAACTGGTTGCCGCGTTACACCGGCGTGCCGCTGGAGGAGTTCGGCCAGCACATCCTGCTGACGAACTTCACCGGCTACCTGCAGACCTTCGCCCGGCTCACCGGGGGCGAGGTTGTCGGTCTCGACCGCCCGATGCCGAGCGTCACCGCCGACGGCATCACGCTGATCAACTTCGGCATGGGCAGCCCGAACGCGGCGACGGTCATGGACCTGCTCGGCGCGATCGACCCGAAGGCCGTGCTGTTCCTCGGCAAGTGCGGCGGGCTGAAGAAAAAGAACCAGCTGGGCGATCTGGTGCTGCCGATCGCGGCGATCCGCGGCGAAGGCACGAGCAACGACTACATGCCCGCCGAAGTCCCCGCGCTGCCCGCGTTCGCACTGCAGCGCGCGGTGTCGACGATGATCCGCGACCTCGGCCACGACTACTGGACCGGCACCGTCTACACGACGAACCGCCGCGTCTGGGAGCACGACGAAGCGTTCAAGAAATACCTGCGCCGGCTGCGCTGCATGGCGATCGACATGGAGACCGCGACGGTGTTCGCCGCCGGCTTCGCGAACCGCATCCCGGTCGGCGCGCTGCTGCTCGTGTCCGACCAGCCGATGATCCCGGAAGGCGTGAAGACCGAGGCGTCGGACCTGCGCGTGAGCAGCGAGTTCGTCGACCGCCACATCCAGGTCGGCATCGAAGCGCTGCGCCTGATTCGGCGTCACGGAAAATCGGTGCGCCACCTGCGTTTCGACGAGTAATCGATCACGCGTAACCACAGTCGCGGCCGCTGAGAAGGCCGCGTCCTACACTGCGTGCCCAACGGGAGCACGCACATGGACATGCAAGTGGACCGGGCGCTGTACCTGCTGCTGGGTGCCGCGCTGACGTGGAGTTGGCACCTCATGCAACGCCGGCTCGAACGGCGCGGCACGACAGAAGCGATCGAACGCGGCAGCAAGCTGCTTGCGCTGAAGCAGGGCCTGGACGGCGCGAACACGAGCCTCGGCGACCTGCGGCGCTTCGAGTCCCAGCTCATCGGCAAGGCCGAAACCGCAGTGCGGATCGCCGACACCTACGTCAGCCAGGCCGAAGACCTCGCGCGGCAGGACGTGCGCGCGGGCTTCGACCGCGACGACATCAACCAGCAGGCGATCGCATCGTTCGGGCTCATGGACGCGCGCCTGCGTGCGCTCGTGGTGCACCTGCGCCGCCAGCTCGACGACGACGGCCGCGCCGCATTCGATGCCGCATACGCAGCCTGGCTCGAATTTCGCGAGCGGCATGCGCGCTTCGTCGCACACTCCTACGCGGGCGGCGCGGTGCGGCCGCTGATCCACGCGGTCACGCTCGAAAGCGTCACCGCCGCATGGATCAGCGAGCTTGAAACGCAGCTCGGTGACGACGAAGCCGCGTGGACGCGCCGGGACGACGCCCCCCGTGCGCTGCGCGCGGGTCATTGACGGAGGCGACGATGCACGAGGCGAGCGATCAAGATTCCACGTCGGACGAGGCGCGACGCGTCGTCGAGTTCTGGCAGCAGGCCGGACCGTCGTGCTGGTTTACGCGCAGCGACGCGTTCGATGCGCAATGCGCGCAGTTCCTGCCGCTGCACCTGCGCGCATCGCGCCGCGAACTCGAGGAATGGGCCGGCACCGCAACCGGCGCCCTCGCGCTCGTGTTGCTGCTCGATCAGATCCCGCGCAACGTCTACCGCGACAGCGCGCACTCGTATGCGACCGACGGGCTCGCGCGCCACTACGCCGACGAGGCGATCAACGCAGGCTTCGACGTGCAGGTCGATCCCGCGCTGCGCGTGTTTTTCTATCTGCCGTTCGAGCATTCCGAAGCGCTCGACGACCAGCGCCGCTCGCTCGAGTTGCATCAACGACTCGATGGGCCGGACGCGAGCCACTGGGCGCAGCTGCACTTCGATCTGATCGAGCGCTTCGGCCGCTTCCCGCATCGCAACGCCGCGCTTGGTCGAACGACGACCCCCGAAGAGCAGGCCTATCTCGATGCGGGCGGCTTTGCGGGCTGACGCGGCTTCGCTAAGGCGTCCGTGCGGCTGCCTTGAAGCCGCCATCGACGCAGGTCCTGCGCGAGGGATCTGGCCGAACGCGCACCGCGTGAGCCGCGGTGCGAAGGCGATTTACATCTGCAGCCAGCCGCTGACGACGCTGCGCGCCTCGTCGAGCCCCTGCTTCGACTCGCCGGAAAACACCTGCACGCTGACCGTGTCGCCGTACGACTGCGCAAGGTCCTTGCGCACCGCCAGCAGCGTCTGCGTCTGCTGGCCGCGGCCGAGCTTGTCGGCCTTGGTGAGGATCGCGTGCGCAGGCAGGTCGCGGCTCACCGCGTAGCCGAGCATCTGCCGGTCGTAGTCCTTGAGCGGGTGGCGGATGTCCATCACCACGACCAATCCCTTGAGCGCCTCGCGCGTGCGGAAGTACTCGTCGATAAACGCCTGCCAGTGCGCCTGCAGGTCCTTTGGCACCTTCGCGTAGCCGTAGCCGGGCAGGTCGACGAGGTAGCGGTCGGTCGTAGGCGGCACGTCGAAAAAGACGAGCTGCTGGGTGCGCCCGGGCGTCTTCGACACGCGGGCGAGCGCGTTCTGCTGGCAGATCGCGTTGAGCGCGGTCGACTTGCCGGCGTTCGACCGGCCGGCAAAAGCGACCTCGAAGCCGCCGTCGGGCGGCAGCTGGCGGGCGTTGTGGGCGGCGAGCATGTACTGCGCGCGGGCGAGTGGATTGCGCGGTGCGGGATTCGACATTCCGACAGGATCGCACGCACCCGCCGGCGGGCGCGAACCGGCGCGGCCGCGGCCTGCGTCACGCCCCGCCCGGGCCGCCGCGACCGCCGCGTTGACCGCCCTCCGGGGCGCGACCATAATTCCGCGGTTCCGGCGCGCGTTGCGCATGCGCGCCGCCCCGCTGTCCCCGAGGTTTTCCCTGATGAGCCAAGTCCGCGTCCTGGGCCTGATCGGCGCCGCCGTGATCACGGCCGCCGCCGTCGCCTACGCCCAGACCACCGTGAACCCGCTGCCGGACAACACTCCGGTGCAGGCGGCGCCGCTCGACACCAACATCCCCGAAAAGGCGGATTGGGGCGATGCGAAGAACGGCGCGACCCTCGCGGGCGCGTGCGCGGCCTGCCACGGCCTCGACGGCAACCCGACCGATCCGCAGTACCCGCGCATCGCCGGCCAGCCCGAGCGCTACGTCGCGCAGCAGCTGCACCTGTTCAAGACCAGCGAGCGCAACAGCGGCATGGCCGCGGTCATGAAGCCGTTCGCCGACCCACTGACCGCGCAGCAGATGCGCGATCTGGGCGCGTACTTCGCGACGCAGACCCCGGGCGCCGGCATCGCCGACGACACCGTGATCGCCGACGGCCCGAACGCGGGCAAGAAGTTCTACGAAATCGGCGAGACGCTCTACATCAAGGGCGACCCGTCGCGCGGCCTGCCGGCGTGCATGGCGTGCCACGGCCCGGCCGGCGCCGGCAACCCTGGCCCGCCGTACCCGGCGGTCGCGGGTCAGTACGCGCCGTACGCGCAGCGCCGCCTCGAGGAATACCGCGCCGGCACCGCGCAGGCCGACCGCCCGCTATTCCACGTCATGGCCAGCGTTGCGAAGAAGCTGACCGACGAGGAAATCGGCTCGCTCGCCAGCTACCTGCAGGGCCTGCACACGCGCTCGTACGACTTCGCGTCCGCGGCGACGCCGACCGGAGCCCCGGCCCCGGCGGGTCAGGCCGCCCCGGGCGCAGCACCGGCGGCGGCCCCTGCCCCGGCCGCTCCGACCGAAGCCGCGCCGGCTGCGGCAGGCGCCGAGGCAACCCCGACGACCGGCTCCTGAACTTTTTCGACAAGGCCCTGTCCAAGCAGACTCTCTCCTTGTTGTAACGCTGGTTCGATTCAACGCCGACCGTGTCCCACGGTCGGCGTTTTTCTTTGATGACCCTGTCTCCGAGACGCCGATGACCGTTCGCGCCCTGACGTTTCTGCTCGTCGCCCTGCTGATGCCGACGCTCGCGCTCGGCGCGGGCAAGCCCGCCGCACCGCGCGGCCCGGCGCCCGTGGAGGGCACCGATTACGTGCGCATCGAAGGCGGCGCGCCGTATGCACCGGCCCCGGGGACGATCGAGGTCGCCGAGGTCTTCGGCTACACCTGTCCCGCCTGTGCCCAGTTCGAATCCCTGCTCAACGCGTGGAAGGCCAAGCTGCCGGTCGATGTGCGCGTGCGTTACGTGCCGGCGCCGTTCGGCGGGCCGTGGATTCCGTACGCCCGTGCGTACTTCGCCGGCGAAGCGCTCGGCGTGAGCGCTCGCACGCACCCGCGCGTGTTCCGCGCGCTGCACGAGTCCGGCGAACTGCCGCGCAACCCGACCGCCGACGAGCTCGCCGCGTTCTACGCCGGCCTCGGCGTGCCGGCTGCGCGCTTCAACGCCGCGTATGCCGCGCCCTCGGTCGACGCCCAGCTCGCGCGCGCGCGTACGTTCATCGAGCGCAGCGGAGTCGAAGGCACGCCGGCGCTCGTCATCAACGGCAAGTACCGCGTGATCGGCACGAGCTACCAGGACATGCTGCGCATCGCGGAACACCTGGTTGCCCGCGAACGCGCGGCGCGTTGAGGCGCCTACACTCTTCGTTCAAATCGGCCGCGGCTATGCTGTCCGCCGCGGCGCTTCGGGGCCACAGGCCCTCCTCGCAGCCCGGCTGCGCCTATCTGTTGTGGAGATCGAATCGATGACCCTGCGTCCGGTTGCCTCGTTCCGTACCGCATTCCGCTTCTCGAACCTGCGCGGCGTCGCCGTGCTCGCGGCCGCATTCACGCTTGCAGCCTGCTCGGGTCAGGAAGCCGCTGCACCGGTCGCCCCGGCTCCGGTCACCACCGCGCCCGCCGCCCCCGTGGCCGCCGCGCCGGCAGCACCGATCGCGACCGCGCCGGTTGCCGAAACCGCCGCACCGGCCGCCTCCGGCCCGATCGTGCCGCCCACCGGCCCCGCGCCTGTCGCCGGTACCGATTACGTCGAGATCCCGGGTGGCCAGCCGTACGAGCCGACGCGCGGCCAGGTCGAGGTCGTCGAGGTGTTCGGCTACACCTGCCCGCATTGCGCGACGTTCGAGCCGCTGGTCGACTCGTGGAAGACCAAGCTGCCGGCGGACGTGAAGTTCACCCCGGTTGCGGCGCCGTTCGGCGGCTACTGGGTGCCGTACGCGAAGGCGTTCTACACCGCGCAGACGATGGGCCTGCTCGACAAGACGCATGACGCGATGTTCCGCGCCGTCCACCTCGACCGCAGCCTGCCGATCCAGCCGGCTCCGTCGAACGAGCAGATCGCACAGTGGTACGCGCAGCACGGCGCGAACCCGCAGCAGTTCGCGAGCACGATGTCGAGCTTCGCGACCGACGCCAAGCTCAAGCGCGCCGAGCAGTGGCTGCAGCGCAGCGGCGTCGACAGCACGCCGATGCTCATCGTCAACGGCAAGTACCGGGTGACGGGCAAGAGCCACGAAGAGAACCTCCGCATCGCCGAGCACCTGATCGCGCGTGAGCGCGGCGGCGCAGCGGCGGCACCGGAAGCTGCCCAGGCCCCGGCCGCGCCTGCCGGCAACGGCTGAGGCGCGGCCGCAGCCCGGCATGGCGACGCGCGCGCTCCGCCTTCTCAGCGCGAACATCCAGGCCGGGTCCAGCACGCGCGGCTACAGCGACTATGTCGCGCGCAGCTGGTCGCACGTGCTGCCAATGGGCAAGCGCGGCAGCCTCGACCTGATTGCACGACTGGCCGGCGAGCACGACATCGTCGGTCTTCAGGAAAGCGACCCGGGCAGCCTGCGCTCGGGGTTCGTGTGCCAGACGCACTACCTTGCCCAGCGCGGCGGTTTCGATTACTGGACCCACCAGCCGAACCGCCGCGTCGGCGGCGTCGCCTCCAGCGCGAACGGCCTGCTCAGCAAGCTTGAGCCGCGCGAGGTGATTCACCACTCGCTTCCGGGCCGCGTCAAAGGCCGCGGCGTGCTGCTGGCGCGCTTCGGCGACTCGCCTGACGCGCTGCTCGTGGCCGTCGCGCATCTCTCGCTCGGGGCGGGCTCGCGCCTGTCGCAGCTGACGTTCATCGCCGAACTGCTGCACAACCACCCGAACGCCGTGCTGATGGGCGACTTCAACTGCGCCGTCGAAGCGCCTGAGATGGCCGCGCTGTTTCGCGGCACGCGGCTTCAGCCACCGACCTGCACGGTGCCCACGTTTCCAAGCTGGCGACCGCTGCGCGCGATCGACCACATCCTCATCGGCGACGGCCTGCGCTGCGCCGAACCGCGTGCACTTGCAGCCGCCCAGTCCGATCACCTGGCGCTGTCGCTGCAGCTCGAGGTGCCGGAGTCGGCGCTGGAGTAAGCAGTCGCAGGCGCCTGCACGCGGCGCGCTCAGGCGCGCTCAGGCGCGCTCAGGTGACACCCGAGCTGATGCTTCGCATGTCGATCAGGTGTGCCGCCGCGCGCGTTGACCGCGATCGCAGGGCGCGGACACAGACGCCATGCGCGATCGCGCTCTCGTTCAACGCGGCAGGCCCGGGTGCACGGCGGCCATTGCCAGACAACCGCGTTTCGCGGACGCCGGCCGCATGCGTGCATCGACGCCAATAAAAAACGGCCGACGCAATGCGCCGGCCGTTCTCGTTACACGGGGTTTTCTATCGAACCTTAGAACCGCAGGTTGGCGCGCATGTAGAAGAAGCGGCCGCCCGGGATGTCGTAGGTCGACGCGTCGTAACCGTTGAGCGAGCACGACAGGCAGATCGGCGGATCGGTGTCGAACAGGTTGTTGACACCCGCGGTGAGCTGCAGGCCCTTCATCCAGTCGAACTGATAACCGACCTGGACGTCGTGGTACGTCGTTGCCTCGAGCGTGTTCGTGCCCTCAACCGGGTTGCTGCAGACCGGGAAGTTGACCGTGAACTGGACGCACTGCTCCTCAAGCTCGGAGATGTGACGCACCGACCAGGCCGCGTTGAAGTTGCCGAGCTTCCAGTCCAGCGACGCGTTCGACGTCCAATCCGGGATCGCACTGTCGTTGACCTCGACGCCCACGGTGCGCGGCTGCACCTGGCCTGCGGCGCCAACGGCCTCGTAGCCGGTCACGAACGTGTTCTGCCAGGTGAACTTGAAGCGGCCCAGGCTCGTTTCCGGCAGCGTCCAGAACACGTCGGCATCCCAGCCCTCGGTCTTGATCGAACCCAGGTTCGTCAGCCGGTTGTTGAAGCCGTTGATGCTGCCCACAGACGAGCGCGTGATGCCGTTGCAGTACAGCGGATCGAGCGTCTGGACGCAGAGGTCGAGTTGGGTTTGCGCGTCGATCGCCTGCACCGCACCTTCGATCGCATGCCGGTAGTACGTGACCTCGAAGTCCATCCGATCCGACCAGCGCGTGCCGCTGAGCAGGTTCGGGCTGAAGACGAAGCCGGCGGTGAAGCTGCGCGCGGTTTCCGGCTCGAGATTCGGATTGCCGCCCGTGGTCACGGAGATCTGCGAGTTCGTCTGGATTGCGCCTGCCGGAACGCCGAGCGCGGCGCAGTTGGCCGGGTTGCCGCTGGGGGGCGTGAGGTCCAGGCCGATCAAGCAGGGATCGTTGAGCTCGAGGTCGGCGCGGCTGTCGGAGCCGTAGAGCTCGCCGATCGACGGCGCGCGGAAGCCTTCGGCGAACGTCGCACGCAGCAGCAGCTCGTCGGCCACCTGCCAGCGCAGGCCGTACTTCGGCGTGAACTGGCCGCCGAACGTCGAGTAATCCGAGTAGCGCCCGGCCAGGCTCAGGTCGAGGCTCTTGCCGAGGAAGTTGTTGCGCGCCAGCGGCACGTTGAACTCGACGTAGGCTTCGTTGACGTCGTACTCGCCCGAAGTCGGCAGCGACGGCACGCCGTTGTAGAAGCCTGCGACGGTGAGCGGGTCAGGCTGGTAGAAGCCTTCGTAGCTGCGGTGTTCGAGACCTGTGGCGAACGACACCGGACCCGCCCAGATGTTGAACAGGTCGCCGGAGATGTTCGCGGTGACCTGCGTGAGCTTCTGCTCGCTGCGATCGCGCACGATGGGCTGGATGAAGGCCAGCATCGCCGGCGTGATCGTGCCCGGGCCGCCGAAGATGTTCAGCGGCGTGCAACCCGGCGTCGCCGCGCAGACCGCCGGATCGCCGAGCGCGATGTTGATGTTGCGGATGTTGTAGCTGCCGAAGTTCGTCTGCTCGGCTTCGTTGCGTGAGAACGCAGCGTTGACGTCCCAGATGTACTGGCGCTCGCCGATGTCGAGCGTGCCCTCGAGCCCGGTGCCGAAGTACTGCGTGTCGACCTTTTGCTCGAACACGCGCGCCCCACCCTCGACCGGGCGGCGCCCGATGAGCACGAGGTTCGCGCCCGGGCCGCTGGAGATCAGGTCGATGCCGAATGGGTTGAACGGGTTGAGCCGCGAGATCGTGATGTCGTCAGCGAACGGGTTGCCCGTGCCGGCGTCGGGGCCAAGGAAGATCGGTTCCGGCGCGGCCTGGTTGACCGACTCGCGGCGGTTCACGAGCGCTTTCGCATAGGCGCTCATCGAATCGCTGATGTGGAAGCGGTACTGGCCGAAGAGGCCGGCCCGTTCGGACGGCGTCATCAGGAGGTTGAACTGCGAGAAGTTGAAGCGGTTTGCGGTGGTGAAGCCGATGAAGTCGTTCGGGTAGTTGACCCCGTTCGGGAAGCTGCTGCCGTTCGGCGTGGTGATGTTGCAGAACGCCACCGGCGGCGTGGCCGGGTTGCTGTCGGTGTCGGTCAGCGGGCACACCGTGCTCGGCGTGCCGGGGAAGAAGATGAAGCGCCCGTTTGGTGTGGCCGAGCTGCCGCCCGTCAGCCCGGTGCCGGGCTTCGGAAACGCCGACTGCTCGCGGTCGCGCGAGAACACCGGCTCCTGGTCGACATAGCTCGCCCCAAGGAACAGGTTGCTGCGCTCGGTGCTCATGCCCCAGGCGAGGTCGACGCTCTTCTGCTCGCCGTCGCCTTCGCCGTACTCACCGTAGTTGAGCGTGACCTGGCCGCCTTCGAAATTGCGGCGGGTGATGATGTTGACCACACCGGCAATCGCGTCCGAGCCATACAGCGAGGACGCGCCGTCTTCGAGCACCTCGATCCGCTCCACGAGCGCGAGCGGAATCGTGTTGAGGTCGGTCGAGGCGCCGACGCCGGAGGCGGAGGATTCGTTGACCCAACGCATGCCGTCGACAAGGACGAGCACACGCTTCGAGCCGAGGTTGCGCAGATCGACCTGGGCGGAGCCCGCGCCGACGCCGTCACCGTTTGGCGAGAAGCCGAAGTTGCCCGACGAGTTGAACTTGGTGTTCAGCGCCGAGCCCGAGCCTGTGAGCTCCTGCACGATGTCGCCGATCGAGGTCAGGCCCGTGCGCTCGATGTCCTCGCGCGTGAGGGTCTGGACGGGGGTCTGGCTTTCGATGTCGGCGCGCTTGATGCGCGTGCCGGTGACCTGCACGCGGTCCAGCGTGGTCGCATCGGCGGGCGCAGCGTCTTGGGCGCTTGCGACGACCGGCAGGCTCAACAACAAAGACAACTGGACGGCTTGGGTCAGGGTACGGCGGCGCAGCGTGTTCATCGATCTCTCTCTCCGTAAGAAATGCGTCTACAACAGGCCCTCTCGCCGCCCCCCGGGCGCGGCGTCATGCGGTTGTAAACAATCCCTTAACCGTCCACAAGCGGCAGAAGTGCCCCATACGGTCAAGCACTGACGATGAGCGACACGGCGACCGCTATTAAGAATCCGGCAAACACGCGCTTGAGCGCAGCGCCGCCGAGCCGGTGCGCGAGTCTCGTGCCGTACGGGGCGGCGAACACCGATGCCGTCGCGACGCCGATCGCGGCAGGCAGGTAGACGAAGCCGACCGCGTGCTGCGGCAACGCGCCGGCAGGTGCGTGCAGCGCATAGCCGACCGCGCTGGCCAGGCCGATCGCGACCCCGCACGCCGAGGAAGTGCCGACCGCGCGCACCGGTGCGACGCCGCGCCAGACGAGCAGCGGCACCGTCATGCTGCCGCCGCCGATGCCAACCACGCTCGACACCGCGCCGATCACGCCGCCGGCCAGCGTCATGAGCGGGCCGCGCGGCGTCGGCGCGTCGGGCTCCCCGACGCCGCGTGCCCGGGTCAGCAGCAGTTGCGCCGCCGCGATTGCGCAATAGCCGGCCACGGCCCAGCGCAGCAACGCGCCGTCAACGCGCACGGCAAACCCGCTGCCGAGCCAGCCGCCGAGGAGCAGGCCGGGCACCATCCATATGACCACCGGCGTGAGCACGCTGCCGCGGCGCGCATGCGCGCGTGCCGACGCGGCCGCGGTGAGCACGATGCTGGCGAGCGAACTCGCAAGCGCCGCGTGCATTGCGGCTTCCACCGGCACGACACCGAGCGCAGGCAACAACCACGCAAGCGCGGCCACGAGCACGAGCCCGCCGCCGACGCCGAGCAGTCCGGCCAGCACGCCGGCGATCGCGCCGAGGACGAGGTACAGCACGAACGCAAGCAACACGCAGCCTCCTTCGACGCTCGCAACGCGAGCGTGCACATTCCTTTCACACGGTGTGTTCAGCGCGGCTGGCTATAGTCCATCGATGCCTCGATTCACCCGTTCGCGCCTTCGCTTGCGCCTCATCCTACCGGCGATACTTGCCGGCGCCGCCACCGCCGCTTGCGCTCAGAGCGCCATGCGTCCGCCCGTGCAGTCGCAGTCGCCGCCGCGCGCGACGCCTGCCTTGGTACTTCCCGCGTCACCGGCGTCGAATCCGACTGCGCCGCCACCGGCAAGCCCGCGTGTTGCGCCCCCAGTCGACCCGCGCCTGCCACAGGTGCGTGCCGCGATCGCGGCGGCCGAACGCGGCGACCTCGATGCGGCGTCGACGACGGGCCTGGTCTCGCACCCGCTGTACCCGTGGATCGAATACGCGCAGCTGCGCCGCGGCATCGACGCGCTCGACGCGGCGCGCGCGAAAACATTCCTCGACCGCCACGCGGGCACCGCAGCCGGTGAAGCGTTCCGCGAGCTGTGGCTGGCCTCGCGTGCACGCCAGCGCGATTGGGCGGGGTTCCTGGCCGCGTGGTCGGCGACGCCTGCGATGGAGCGCAACCGCGGGCTGCAGTGCGCGCACCTCGCTGCACGCGCCGCAACCGGTCGCATCGATGCACAGTGGACGCGCGAGCTGCAGGCGCTTTGGCGCGACGCAGCGACCGCGCTGCCCGACGTCTGCGACGCACCCGTGGCCGCCCTCGCCGAACGCGGCGAACTGTCGCCGGCCCTGCGGTGGGAGCGCATCGATGCCGCTGCGGCTGAAGGCCAGAGCGGCGTCATGCGCGCGGCCGCACGTGGCCTTCCCGCCGATGAGGCGGCGCTTGCGAACGACTACGCGGCGTTTATCGACGCGGTGCACGAGCGCGCATTGAGCTGGCCGAAGACCGAGCGCAGCCGCCGCATCGCGTCCTACGGGCTCGCGCGCCTCGCGAAGAGCAGCCCTACGCAGGCCGAGGCTCTGTTGCCGCGGTATGCGAACGCACTCGGCTTCACCGATGCTGACCGCGGCCGCGTGCTGTATCCGGTCGCGCTGTGGACGGTCGCTTCGTACGAGCCCGAGTCCGCGCGCCGGTTGAACGCGGTGCCCGACGTCGCCTACGACGCGCGCTTGCACGAGTGGCGCGCGCGCGAAGCGATGGCGCGCTCTGACTGGCCCGCGGCGCTCGCCGCGATCCGCCGCATGGCGCCCGCACAGCGCAACGACTCGCGCTGGCAGTACTTCGAAGCGCGGCTGGCCGAACGCACCGGCGACGCCGCGGCCGCGCAGCGCCTGTACCGCGAAGCGGCAAAAAAACCCGAATTCCACGGCTTCCTCGCCGCTGACCGCATCAAGGTCCCGTACGCGCTGTGCCCGTGGTGGCCCGTCGTCGCCCCGACCGAACGCGAATCTGTCGCGCGTGATCCGGCAATCGTGCGCGCGATGGGCCTGCATACGCTCGGTCGCAGCGGCTGGGCCGTGGCCGAATGGAACGAAGCGCTGTCGCGTTTTTCCGATGCGCAGCGGCGCATCGCAGTCGACGTCGCACAGGACCACGGGTGGTTCGACCGCGCGGTGTTCTCGCTCGGCAAAAAAGACCCCGAAGAACTGCGCCTGTACCACCTGCGCTTTCCGCTGCACCACGACGCGATCATCCGCCGCGAAGCCGCGCGCAACCGCATCGATCCGGCCTGGGTCGCCGCGGAGATCCGCGCCGAGAGCATCTTCAACCCGGATGCACGCTCGGGCGCGAACGCGATGGGCCTCATGCAGGTGCTGCCGTCGACCGGCGCGGCCGTCGCACGCCGCATCGGCGTGCCGTGGCGCGGCGCCGAGAGCCTGTACGAGCCGGAGACCAATATCGTGCTCGGCACCGCCTACCTGCGTCAGTTGCTCGATCAATACGGTGCGCAGCCGTATTTCGCGGTCGCCGGCTACAACGCAGGCCCCGCACCGCTCAATCGCTGGAAGTCGCAGCGACCGGGCATGGACGCGGATTTCTGGATCGAGACCGTGAGCTACAAGGAAACGCGCGATTACCTCGCGCGCGTGTTCGCGTTCGCGACGATCTACGACTGGCGGCTCAACGGCGACGCGCTGAACCTGCTCGATCGCATGCACGGCCGCATCGACGGGCCGCGCAAGAAGTTCGCGTGCCCGGTGCCGGACATCAGCCTGCCCTCACCGAGCGGCGAGGCGAATCCAGGCGCCAAGCCCTCTGCGGCGAAGCCTGCGGCCATCCCGGTCCGCACGCCGCAGCGCTAGACTCGCGCGATGGCACGCCACGTCATCGTCCTCGGCGGCACCGGCTTCGTCGGCCGTCACCTCGTTGCGCAGCTCCTCGGTGCCGGCCACCGCGTGACGGTGCTCAGCCGCGGCGTGGATGCACACGTGCGCACGCAGCTGCCCGCGGGTGTCGAGATCGACGAAGGCAATGTGCACGAGCCCGCGTTCCTGCGCGCCTCGTTCGAAGGCGCGGAGGCCGTCGTCAATCTCGTCGGCATCCTCAATGAGCGCGGCGACGCTGGCGATGGCTTCGAGCATGTGTTCGTCGACCTGCTCGACAGCGTGCTTGCGGCGATGCGCGCGAGCGGCGTGAAGCGGCTGCTGCAGATGAGCGCGCTCAACGCAGGTCGCGGCGAGAGCCACTACCTGCAGGCACGCGGACGCGCCGAGCAGCACCTGCGTGCGTCGGATATCGACTGGACCGTGTTCCGCCCGTCGGTGATTGCAGGGCCCGGCGACGGGCTGTTCTGCCGGTTCGACCGGCTGCTTGCGCTGACGCCGGCGCTGCCCATCGGGCGCGGCGATGCGCGCTTCCAGCCGGTGTGGGTGGGCGACGTGGCCGCGGCGTTCGTGCGAGCGCTCGCCGATCCGGCCACTCGCTTTCGCGCGTACGACCTGGTCGGCCCCGACGTGCTCACGCTCGCCGAGATCGTGCGCCTGACCGCCGAGGCGCGCGGCCGCCATCGCGCCGTGCTTGCCCTGCCCGCGTCGCTCGGCCGCCTGCAGGCAGAGATCGGCGAGCACCTGCCGGGCAAGCCGATCAGCCGCGACAACTGGCGCTCGCTGCAGCTCGATTCGACGAGCACGTCCGACGGCCTGGCCAAGCTCGGCATCGTCGCGACACCGGTCGTGCCGCGCGTGCGCGAGATCCTCGCGTCCTCTGACGCATGAGCGAGGCGGGCATGGAGGTGTACCTCGTCGGCGGCGCGGTGCGCGATGCACTGCTCGGACTGCCTGCGGGCGACCGCGATTACGTCGTCGTCGGGCAAACCCCGGAGGCGATGGAAGCCGCGGGCTTTCGCGCGGTCGGGCGCGATTTCCCGGTGTTTTTGCATCCGCGCACGGGCGAGGAGTACGCGCTTGCGCGCACCGAACGCAAGTCCGGCCGCGGCTACCGCGGCTTCGTCGTCGATGCCGACCCGTCGGTCACGCTCGAGGACGACCTGCAACGGCGCGACTTCACGATCAACGCGATCGCGCAGGCACTCGGTGCCGATGGCGCGCCGGGCGCGCTCGTCGATCCCTGCGGCGGCGTGCGCGACCTCGACGCGCGCGTGCTGCGCCACGTCGGCCCAGCGTTCGTCGAAGACCCGCTGCGCGTGCTGCGCGCGGCGCGTTTCATGGCGCGCTTCGCCCCGCTCGGCTTCACCGTCGCGCCGGAAACGCTCGAGCTCATGCGCGACATGGCGGCCAGCGGCGAGCTGGCCGAGCTCGTGCCCGAACGCGTGTGGCAGGAGCTGCGACGTGCGCTCACGAGCGCGGCGCCGTCCGCGTTCCTGCGCACGCTGCACGACTGCGGTGCGCTGTGCGCGGTGCTGCCGGAGATCGACGCGCTCTATGGTGTCCCGCAGCGCGCCGAGTACCACCCCGAAGTCGACACCGGCGTGCACGTCGAGCTCGTGTGCGACATGGCCGCGCGGCTCGCGCCCGGCGATGACCTCATCGGCTTTGCCGCGCTCACGCACGATCTCGGCAAGGCGCTCACGCCCGAGGACGTGCTGCCCAAGCACATCGGCCATGAGCGCGCCGGCGTCGCGCCGCTGCGTGGGCTGTGCGCGCGGCTGCGCGTGCCGGTGGAGCATCGCGAGTTGGCGATCGCCGCCTGCCGCGAGCACCTCAACGTGCACCGCTTCGACGAGTTGCGCGCGAAGAGCGTCGTCGAGCTGATCCAGCGCTGCGACGGCTTCCGCCGGCCCGAGCGCATCGCGCAGATCGCGCTCGTGTGCGAGGCCGACAAGCGTGGCCGGACCGGACTGCAGGACGTGCCGTACGCGCCGGGCCCCGCGCTGCGCGTCGCGCATGCGGCCGCGTGCGCGGTGCGTGCGAGCGACCTGCCGCCGGGCCTCGAAGGGCCGGCGATCGGTGAAGCCTTGCGCCGCGCGCGGGTGCGCGCGGTCGCGGAGGCGACGGGCAAGCACTGAGGCGAGAGGTTCCGACTGGCTCGGCGCTGCACGGGTTCGATATCGAGTGCGCGTGCTGTTTAGACACGTGCCGTCCGCCGCCGTTGCAGCTCTGCCCAAGTCCGTCGCCGGGTCGCTGCGTGGCCGCGTGGATACGTCCTAGGCCATGCATCCACGTATCCCGCTGTTGCACCAATGCGCGTCAGCGTCACCGTGTGACTCTCGTCCTCACCTGCATCAGCCACGCCTCGAGCGCCACGAGCATCTCCCGCAGCCGCGTGCGTTGGAGACTCCAGCCAAGCAGCACGCCGAGCGTGTTCGCCACGACGTCGGCGGCATCGGCGCGGCGCGTGGCCGTCAGCGCGTCCTGTGCGAGTTCGATGCCGATGCCGAGTGCGACGAGCCCCAGCATTGCAAAGACCTGCAGGCGCACGCGCGCGATCAGCAGCACCGCATACGCCGCGAGCACGGCGTAGCCGAACAGGTGCTGGACCTTGTCGATGCCGTCGAACGCGGGCGGCGGCAGGCGCTGGGCCGGCAGCAGCGATCCGAACAGCACGACTGCGATCATCGCAATCCAAAGCGCCAGCCACGCATGGGGCCAGCGCTGCGGGCGCAGGCGTCGCACCGGCGCGCTCATGCCGCGTCGCGTCTGCGGCGGCTTTGGGTGCAGCGCGCCTGCACGATTACAGCCGGAAGCTCAGGTCGCCCGCGAGGAACGCGATGCCGAACTCGACGTCCTTCTCGAAGCCCATGACCTGAAAACGCTCGCCCATCTCGGTCGGCAGCGTGAGCCGCTTGACCTCGTTGTGGCGCCGCAGCCGCTCGCGCTCGTCGTCGAGGCGCTCGATGCGCTCGAGCACGCCCGCAAGGCCGTTGCCGAGCAGGAAGCTCGACTGCGTGCAGTAACCGGCGAGGTCGAAGCCTGCGCCGACGCCGGCCTCGGCCAGCGCGGTGAAGTCGACCGATGCGGTGATGTCCTGCAGCCCGGGCCAGATCAACGGATCGCCGTGCACGCGGTGGCGCGAGAACGCGCGCAGCGTGCCGTCGTCGCGCTCGGGCAGGTAGTACTCGCCGCGCGGGTAGCCGTAGTCGACGAACAGCATCGCGCCGCGCTGCAACCCGCCCGACACGGCCTGGATCCAGTACGGCAATTGCGGCAGCAACTCGGAGCGGTAGCCGTCCGCGAACGACCGGCCGATGCGGCGCTCGATGTGGCGCACGGCCTGTTCGAGGAACGCGTCGGCCGGCCGCAGCGTACGCGCAAACCCGTCGCCCTCGACGATCACGTGCTCTTCGTACACGAGCCCGCCGTCGATCGCGAAGCGCGGCGTCGGCAGCGCGTCGAGCACCTCGTTCGCGAACAGCACGCCGGCCCAGTCGTGCGGCAGCGGGCCGTCGAGCCATTCGACGAGCTCGAACAACATCGGCGGCAGCCGCTCCTGCAAACGCTCGCGCTGGCGTTCGCGCAGCTGCGCGCTGGGCTCGAGGATGAGATAGCGGTCGGGCAAAGCATCGAGTTCGAGCAGGCGCTGCAGCGCAACCTGGGCGAACGCGCCGGTGCCGCCGCCGAGTTCGAAGAACACGGCCGATGGACCAAGCTGGCGCAGCACCGGCGCAACGGCTTCAGCCGTGCATGCGGCAAATACGGGGCCAAGCTCGGGCGCGGTGACGAAGTCGCCTTCCGGGCCGAACTTCGTCGCGCCCGCGCTGTAGTAGCCGAGGCCGGGCGCATACAGCGCAAGCTCCATGAAACGCGAGAACGGAATCGCGCCGTCGTTGGCTGCGATCTGTTCGCGGATCAGCGTCGCGAGCCGCGCGCTGTGCGCGATCGCGTCGTTGCCGGGTTCGTCCGCGTCATGCTGTTTGCCGCGGCGCGGATCGGCATCAGGCGCGTCGGCCGGCGCCGTTGAACCGGGGCGGGGTGCGTCGGGCGCAGTCGATGACGTCATGCGGCGGCTCTGCGTGGATACTGGGCGTCGCAGCATACCGGCCGTCTCTGAACGGCCGCGTGGTCGCGCCACTTCCGATTCGACCGACTTCGATGACTTCTGCACCTGCCCCCGTCGCCCTCATCACCGGCAGCGCCAAGCGCATCGGCGCATGCATCGCGCGTCGCCTGCATGCGCAGGGCTGGTCGCTTGCACTGCACTACCGTCGCTCGCGCGAGGAGATGGACGAACTCCTCGCCGAGCTCAACGGTGTCCGCGCGGGAAGCGCGATCGCACTGCAGGCCGAGCTGGCCGAGTTCGACCGCCTGCCCGAGCTCATCGCCGGCGCGGTAGGTCATTTCGGCCGGCTCAATGCGCTCGTCAACAACGCGAGCGCGTACTACGCGACGCCGCTCGGCACGGTCACGCCCGCGCAGTGGGAGGAGCTGTTTGCAAGCAACGCGCGTGCGCCGTTCTTCCTCGCGCAGGCCGCCGCGCCGCACCTGCGTGCAAGCGGCGGCGCGATCGTCAACATCGCCGACATCTACGCGCGCCGGCCGCTGCCGGGACACAGCGTGTACTGCATGGCAAAGGCGGCGCTCGTGATGGCCACGCAGGCCCTCGCGCTCGAGCTCGGGCCCGAGGTGCGCGTCAACGCGATCGCGCCAGGCAACATCCTGTGGTCGACGAACGAGGTGAAGGCCGAGACGCTCGCGACCGTCGTCGAGCGCACCGCGCTCGCGCGTCAGGGCACGCCCGAGGACATTGCCGATGCGGTGCGCTACCTGGTGTGCGACGCGCGCTACGTGACCGGCACCGTGCTCGAAGTCGACGGTGGGCGCAGCCTGTCGATCTGAGCGCGGAGGTCGCCGTGCGGCAGAGATCGCGTGGCGGAGCGGACTCGAGCGCAGCGTTCGGCAGACCCTCACTTCGGCACATACGAGCGCTGCTCGCACGCAGGGCACCTTGGCAATGCACGCGATGACCCGGGGTCGGGCACATGCCTGTCGGACACGTCGGCGGAGCGCCGGCGCGAGGATCAGAACACCGCGTCGAGCGCCCGTCGAGCCCGGCATCGGCCAGCAGTAATCGCACAGGCCGCCCGTCGAATTTGCCCCTGTCGCGTGCAGTCAATGGACGTGCCTGTCGAACCAACGGACTGCGCGGATGCGTGGATCAGCCCGCCGCGTCGAAGCGCCCGTCGAGCCCGGCGTCGGCGAGCAGCAGGCGCACATGCGGGGCATCGAACTCGCCCTTGGCACGTGCATGCGCATCGACCTGCCAGTGCGTGTCGACGCAACACGCCAACACGTCGATGTCGAGCGGCACGCCGTCGACGCTTCCGCGTCCGAACGCGCGCTCGATCGCTTTGCAGGCGTCGACGAGGGCCTCGCGGTCGAGCGGGACGTCCAAGCTTACGAGTCGGTTGCGGTAGCGCTTGGGCGCGCCACTCGCGGCATCGGTCAACCGCTCGCGCGTGAGCGGCTCGACCTCGCCGAGCGTGCGCAACGCCTCGAGCGCGGCATCGAGCGTGTCGTGTTGCGCCTCGGCGCCGAGCAGCAACAGCCACTGCATGTCAGCGCCGGCGCACGAGGTCGATGCCGACGTGCGCGCAGCCGAGCAGCAGCGCGGCCTGCGGCTTGTCGATGCGCAGCCGCACGGCTTGGGCATCGAAACGCTCGAGCAGATGCGCACACAGCGCTTCGCCGAGCGTCTCGAGCAACGCGTCCTCGCGGGCGCCAATAAATGTGCGCACGGCTTCGACGACGTGTCCGTAATCGATCGTCGCGCGCTTGTCGCCGTCCGACAGCGGCGTGCCCTCGGGCAGCGTGAGCTCAAGATCGAGCCGCAGCGGCTGATGCCCCTGGCGCTCCCAGTCGTAGACGCCGACGCGCATGTCGACCTGCAGGCCGGTGATGTAGATCGTGTCCATGGCGGCGCTCGGGATGCGGGGTTCCGGATCGGAGCGCAATGCTAGCCGCGCGCGCCATTGAACCGCGCATCGGCAGGCATGCTCGACTGCGACATTCCGACGCGGATTGCGGGCCAGCAGGCGCCGGCGTTGCCGCGGGTGCGATGCGGCCGCACGCACCGCCCATCGCCCCTCACGCCGCCGGCGCGACCTCGGACAGCGTCGCCATGTCCCAGCGCGGCGTCACGCGCACCGACGCGTCCTCGTGCTGGCCGGCCTGCAGCCGCAGCGCGCCGGCGAACGCGATCATCGCGCCGTTGTCGGTGCACAGCGCCGGCGGCGGGAAGCTCACGCGGCCGCCGCGCTTGTCCGCCATCGCCGCGAGCTTCGCGCGCAGGCGGCGGTTCGCGCCGACCCCGCCGGCGACCACGAGCGTGTCGCAGCCGGCCGCATCGAGCGCGCGCGTGCACTTGATTGCGAGCGTGTCGACCACGGCGTCTTCAAAGCCGCGCGCGATGTCCGCGCGCGTCGTCTCGCTCTTCTCGCTTTGCTGCCACGCGAGCAGCACCTGCGTCTTGAGGCCGCTGAAGCTGAAATCGAGACCGGGCCGATCGGTCATCGGCCGCGCGAACTTGAACACGCCGGGCCGCCCGGTTTCCGCGAGCTTGGCCAGCTGCGGGCCGCCCGGATACGGCAGGCCCATGAGCTTGGCGGTCTTGTCGAACGCTTCGCCGGCCGCGTCGTCGAGCGTCTCGCCGAGCAGCCGGTAGCGGCCGATCGCATCGACCGCGACGAGCTGCGTGTGCCCGCCGGAGACGAGCAGCGCGACGAACGGCGGCTCAGGGCGGCCGCGCGGATCGGCGTCGTCCATGAGCGGCGCGAGCAGATGGCCTTCCATGTGGTGCACCGCGATCGCCGGCACGTCGAGCGCCCACGCGAGCGAGCGCGCCACGCCGGCACCGACGAGCAACGCGCCGACGAGGCCGGGCCCGGCGGTGTAGGCCACGCCGTCGAGGTCGCCGACGCGCAGGCCGGCCTCGACCATCGTCTGCCGGATCAGCGGCAGCAGCTTGCGCACGTGGTCCCGGCTCGCGAGCTCGGGCACCACGCCGCCGTATTCGGCATGCAGCGCGATCTGGCTGTAGACCGCGTGGGCGCGCAGGCCGGTCGCGGTGTCATAGACGGCGACGCCGGTTTCATCGCAGCTGGTTTCGATGCCGAGAACGATCACGGGAGCAGGGCCGGTTGAAGAGGAGGAAGAACCACGGGTCCTGCCAGCGGTGACCGCCGTCGCAGGTTTGTCGGCGCCCCGGCTTGCATGTCAAGCGGAGGCGTCGTTATCATACGCGGCTCGCCCGCTCTGACTGGGCGGTCCTCCGAATCAGAGATCACGTATGCCCAGCGTCAAAGTCCGCGAAAACGAGCCTTTCGAGTTTGCACTGCGTCGCTTCAAGCGCACTTGTGAGAAGGCCGGCGTCCTCGCCGAGACCCGCAAGCGCGAGTTCTACGAGAAGCCGACCCAGGAACGCAAGCGCAAGGCCGCGGCCGCGGTGAAGCGCCAGTCCCGTCGCACCTCGCGCGACGTGACCAAGCGCCAGCGCCTGTACTGATCGCGCGTCCGGCCCCGGCCGGCACCGTCGCTCGCTGAAGCCGGCCGCGCCTCGCGCGGTCGGCTTTTTGCGTTTGCCGCGCAAAGCCCCCGACGCCTGCTGACCTATGCGCGCGGCCGTTGCGTGCACATGAGGCCCCGCCCTGAGGCGGCCGTGTCCTGCGGACCGCCGGCGCCTGCCGCCCCACTTCCCTTGCTTCTTTATATCGAGACCCCGCCATGACCCTCAAGCAGCGACTCAACGACGACATGAAGGCCGCGATGAAGGGCGGCGACAAGCACAGCCTCGGCGTGATCCGGCTCATCAACGCCGCCATCAAGCAGAAGGAAGTCGACGAGCGCATCGAACTCGACGATGCCGCCGTGATCGCCGTGCTCGACAAGATGGTCAAGCAGCGCCGCGATTCGGTGAGCCAGTACGAAGCCGCCGGCCGCAGCGACCTCGCCGAGATCGAGCAGGCCGAGATCGTCGTCGTCGAGCGCTACGTGCCGGCGAAGATGGGCGAAGCCGAGATCCTCGCGGCGATCGATGCCGCGATCGCCGAGACCGGCGCGAGCGGCCCGGCGGACATCGGCAAGCTCATGGGCGCGCTCAAGCCCAAGCTCGCCGGGCAGGCCGACATGGGCCAGGTCTCGGCGCTTGTAAAGCGCCGCCTCGCAGGCTGAGCGATGCACGACGCGCCCGCGGTCGCCCTGCGCTTCGCGCGGCGCGAGGACGTGCCGCAGGTGCTCGCGTTCATCCGTGAGCTCGCGCAGTACGAGCAGCTCGCGCACGAAGTCATCGCCGACGAGGCCACGCTCGAAGGCAGCCTGTTCGGCGAGCGCCCCGCCGCGGAAGTCGTGCTCGCGGAAGTCGACGGCGAGGCAGCCGGCTTTGCGCTGTTCTTCCACAACTTCTCGACGTTCCTCGGCCGCCGCGGGCTTTACCTCGAGGATCTGTACGTGTCGCCGCGGTTTCGCGGCCACGGCCTCGGCCGCCGCCTCATGGCGTGCCTCGCGGCGATCGCGGTCGAGCGCGGCTGCGGCCGCTTCGAGTGGTGGGTGCTGGACTGGAACACGCCGGCGATCGACTTCTACCGCGCGCTCGGCGCAGTCGGCATGGACGAGTGGACCGTGCAACGCGTGAGCGGCGATGCGCTGCAGGCGCTCGCACGCGAGATCGAGCCGGCCGCGCTGCCGCGGCGCGACGACTGACCCACATGGCATCCTGCGCCGACATGCCCCGTCTTCGCGCGCCGTCGCTGCATTGCCGCCCGGGTGGCTGGCCCCTTCAGCCCGTGCGCGCGCGCCTGCGGGCCGCCGAATCGACATGCACGGCCCGGCGCCCCCACGCCGCGCGCGACAGGAGCTGAGCATGGGCCGCATCCCCGACGCGTTCATCGACGACCTGCTCGCGCGCAGCGACCTCGTGGAGGTAATCGGCACGCGCGTGCCGCTCAAGCGCCAAGGCAAGGAGTATTCGGCGCGCTGCCCGTTCCACGACGAGCGATCGCCAAGCTTCACGGTGTCGCCGGTCAAGCAGTTCTATCACTGCTTCGGCTGCGGGGCCCACGGCACTGCGATCAGCTTCCTCATGAATTACGACCGCCTCGAGTTCCTCGACGCGGTCGAGGAACTCGCGCGCCGCATCGGCGTCGAGGTGCCGCGCGACACGCGCCAGCGCAACGTCAATCCGGACCTGCAGGACCTCTACACCGCGGTGGACGCCGCCGCGAAGTTCTTCCGCGCCCAACTCGCGACGAGCCCGAAGGCGCAGGCGTATCTCGATCGGCGCGGCATCGGCGCGGAGGCCCGCGAGCGCTTCTCGATCGGCTACGCGCCCGACGGCTTCACCGCACTGCGCGATGCGCTCGGCACCGAGCCGCGCCGCCTGCAGTTGCTCGAGCGCGCGGGCCTGTTCTCGAAGAACGAATCCGGCCGCGTGTACGACAAGTTCCGCGACCGCGTGATGTTCCCGATCTTCGATCGCCGCGGCCGGCCGATCGCGTTCGGTGGACGCGTACTTGAGAAAGACGCATCGCCGAAGTACCTCAACTCGCCCGAAACGCCGCTGTTCCACAAGGGCCGCGAGCTCTACGGGCTGTGGCAGGTGCGGCAGGCGCACAACCGCATCGAACGGCTCATCGTCGTCGAGGGCTACATGGACGTGGTCGCGCTGTTCGAAGCCGGTTTCGACACTGCGGTCGCCACGCTCGGCACCGCGACGACGCCCGACCACGCCGAACTTTTGTTCCGCAACGCGCCGGACGTCTACTTCTGCTTCGACGGCGACCGAGCGGGCCGCGCCGCGGCGTGGAAGGCGGTCGAATCCGTGCTGCCGCGCATGAAGGACGGCCGGCAGGCGTTCTTCCTGTTCCTGCCCGACGGCGAGGACCCGGACTCGCTGGTGCGGCGTCAGGGTGCGCCGGCGTTCGAGCTGCAGCTCAAGATCGCGACGCCGCTGTCGCAGTTCCTGTTCGACTCGCTGTCGACCGACGTCAACCTCGCCACGCTCGAAGGCAAGGGCCGGCTCGCCGAGCGCGCGAAGCCGCTGCTCGCGCAGATCCCCGACGGCGCGTTCGCCGATCTCATGCAGCAGCGCCTGACCGAACTCACCGGCGTGGGCGGCCGCGCCGCTCCGCCGCAGACGCACGTGCCCGCGCAGCGCGCCCGCACCACGCGCGGCGGCACGCCCGCGCCCAAGCGCAGCCTCGTGCGCAGCGCGATCGAGCTGCTGCTGCAGCGGCCCTCGCTCGCGCTCGATCTCGCGGTGCCGCCGCGGTTCGCCGCGCTCGACCAGCCGGGCGTGCCGCTGCTCGTCGAACTCGTCGAGCTCGTGCACGAACGTCCCGACATCGGCACCGGCGTGCTGATCGAGCAGTTCGAGGGCCGCGACGAATACCCCGCGTTGCAGAAACTCGCCGCGCAATCGCAGCCGGGCGATCCGCTGCAGTGGCAGCAGGTGTTTCACGACAACGTCGTCCAGCTCGAGCGCCTCACGCTGCAGCAGCGCATCGACACGCTGCAGGCCAAGCAGCGCGAAGGGGGCCTCGACGAGGCCGACAAGGTCGAGATGCGCGCGCTGCTGCAGACGCTTGTCCGCGCCTGATCCGCGTCAGCGCGGGTGCTTGGGTAACCTTTGCTCAATCGCGCGCTTGGCTTCTACGCGCGGCCAGCGGCTGGCCTAAATCGGCCGCGCGCTTGGCGCAGCACGTCGCGACCGCATGATTCGCGGCCCACGCGTGCGACAGGGCTACATCACGCCCATGACCAAGCCTTCGATCGTGTGCTGCTGCACGATCGGCTCGAGCTCATCGACGAGCCGGTACGTCATGTGCCGCTTCACCGAGTCCGGCAGCGTCTCGGCATACGCCCTCGACACCTGCAGGTCATGGCGTTCGGCGTTGCGCGCGCACGGCGCGTCGACGCCGAGCACGAGCGTCGGCCGTGATCGATCCGAACGGTTCGCGGTGCCGCGGTGGATCGTCAGCGCGGAGCGCGCGGAAATGTCGCCCATCCGCGGCGTGCGCCGCACGGCGCGTTCGACGTAGCGACTGGAATACTCCGCCGGCGGGAACATGCCGTGCGCGAAGTCCTCGCCCGCATCCCACTGCGTGCCGAGTGCGATCTCGAACGGCCCCATGTCGTCGGACACGTCGACCGTGGTGAGGTTGAACGCGAGCGAGTTCAGACGCCGCCCGGCCAGGGTCTCGTCGGGCGCCGGAAAATCCCGATGCCACGGCTGGTTCATCGCTCCGGGCCCCGGGATGTCGAAGCCGATTTCGACGATGCGGTAGTCCGGTCCGAGCGTCGCCTCGCAGACGGCGACCACCCACGGATGCGTCACCAGATCGACGAAACCGCGCAGGCGTTCGGGATGGATCTCGACGTAGAAGCGGTTCGGACCGCGACCGAGCGCGCCGCCGGGGCGCTGCAGTGCGTCCTGAAACAGCGCCTCGATGTCTTCGCCGACCTGCTCGACCCATTCCCGCTCGAACGCGCCCTTGAGGCCGATGATGCCGTCGCCGTAGAGGCCGCCCATGATCGCGGCGACGTCGTACCCCGTGCCCTGCTCAATGCTCGTGCTCATGCTGTCCCATCACGCTCGCTGCGCCCCCGCTGAGGCCCCGTGGTGCCGCGCCCGTCCTCGGCTCACCCCGGGCTTGCATCACCGGGCGGGGCCTGCGCCGGCGGACGACGCGGTGGTCGATCACACGCTGCCACGGCTCCGGTTTGCGTTCGATGACGGCGGGCGACGCGGTGGACCGCACCATTGGTCGAGCCAATGCGACCCGCGGTGGGCCACCGCCGTGGGTCGATCGAGCCGAGTAAATCGCGGCCTTTCACAGCGGCGCGCGGGTGCCGGGTGGCGGTGCACGGGCAAGCTGGTGCGGCCGCGAGCGGTCTGTATCGACGCGGCGTGCGTGGTGCCAATGCGCCTCGCATCGCGCTGAGCGTCGGGGCCGACCGTTGTACCGCCCGCTGAACTGACGCCCCGATGCGGGCACGAGCGCTTGATCAGGCGGGCACGCCACGCGAGAGTGGACCGGTCGTATCCACGACGCACCTCAAGGCCTCCGCCATGAACCTCAAGAAGCTCCTCGTTGGTGCCACGTTGTTTGCCACCGCGTTTGCCGCGTATGCCGCCACCACCGGCTGCCCGCTCGGCTGCTGCTGATCCGAGCCGTTGATCGGCCCTGACGGCCCCGCCCCGGCGGGGCCGTTTGCGTTTGAGGCGGTCAGCACGCCATGCGCGATAACTTCAGCGCGCGGCCTCGCGCTTGATCACCTCGCCGCCCTTGATCACGACCAGGATCGCCTCGAGCAGCTGCACGTCCTGCGTCGGATCGCCGGCAACGGCCACCAGATCCGCATAGCGGCCCGGCTCGATCACGCCCACGTCGTCACGCGCGAGCGCCTGCGCAGCGTTCACGGTCGCGCTCTGAATCGCCTGCAGCGGCGTCATCCCGTAGCGGACCATCACCTCGAACTGCTGGCCGTTGTCGCCGTGCGGATGCACGCCTGCGTCGGTGCCGTAGACCATCTTCGCCCCGGCCGCGTGCGCACGTTTGAAGCCCTGGCGCTGCACCTCGGCGATCTCGCGGTCCTTGCGCAGGTTGTCCTCGAGCACGCCGTTCTTCTTGCCTTCGCGCTGCGTGTACTCGGTGTTGTAGATGTCCATCGACAGCCACGCGCCGTGCTTCTTCGCGAGCGCGATGCCCTCGTCGTCGATGAGGCTCGCGTGCTCGATGGTGTCGACGCCCGCGCGGATCGCATCCTTGATGCCGGCCGCGCCGTGCGCATGCGCAGCGACCTTCAGGCCCATCATGTGCGCGTCGTCGGCGATCGACTTCATCTCCTCATAGCTCAGCTGCTGCTGGCCTGGCTCGGTGTTGCGCGAGAACACGCCGCCCGTCGCACAGATCTTGATCACCTGCGCGCCGTACTTGCGCAGCGTGCGCACCGCGCGACGCGCCTCGTCGGCGCTGTCGGCATTGAACGCGCTCTTTTCGTCCATCGAGGGCGGGAAGTACGTCGAATCGCAGTGCCCGCCCGTCGCACCGAACGAATGCCCGGCGGTGACGATGCGCGGGCCGACCACCTTGCCCGCGTCGATCGCCTGCCGCAGGCCGACGTCGTTCCACGCATCCGCGCCGACGTTGCGCACGGTGGTGAAGCCGGCGAGCAGCGTCTTGTGCGCGTTCGGCACCGCGAGCATCGACCAGAAGCGGTCGTTGAACTGCAGGCCGGTGTAGCCGCCGTAGCTCGGGTCGCTGTCGAGATGCACGTGCATGTCGATCAGGCCCGGCAACAGCGTGAGGCCCGGCAGTTCGACGCGCTCGGCGTTGGCCGGCACGGCATCGCCGGCCCGGCCCACCTCGACGATGCGCCCGTCGCGCACGAGCAGCTGCGGGCTGTCGACGTAGCGGCCGCTGCGCACGTCGAGCATGCGCGCGGCGGTGATCACGACCTCGTCGCTGCCCGGCACGGGGCCCGGGCCGGCCGGTTGAGCGTGGGCAATGGACGACGCGAGCAGCAGCGACAGCGCGGCAGGAGCAAGGCGGTGCATGGCAACACTCCGGACAGGACGCGGCCAGCATACGCACGCGCACCGGCAAGCCGCGATGCACGGCTTGCCGGCTGGGTCCGGGCACCGGGTCGACGCGGGACGGCCGCCCTGTCGCACCCTTGTCTGCCGCGGAGGCGCGGGTCGTCCGGTCGCGCACGTGCGTGATGCAGGCGAATCGACGCCGAAGCGAGCATATGGGCCTGCGTGGACGCTGACCGCGTTATGGGCCGACGACCTGTCCCGCCGGTGCATCACGGCCCCGACCGATGAGCCGCGCAACCGACATGCGTTCGAGCATCACACCGAACGTGTACGGCATCGGTTGAGGCCCAGTGCGACCGGGCTCGCCGTCGACGGCGAGCGCGGCGCAGGGGCGCGGGCGCCGGCAGGCCCAGAACTCACCGGCAGTTGCACCGATGCGCACGGACACCGGCTGCAGGTCGCGCAGGTGTGCGCCCATGGGCACCGGCATCTGCGGCGGCGCGTATCCGGGCCGCTCAAGCATGGCGTGCACGTTGCCGCCGAGCACGAGCAACCGGCCGTGTGGCAGCGCGTCGTGCGCCGCACGCGCGACCTCGGCCATGAAGCGGTCACGCGCGTTGGGATCGGTGCGCGGCGCCTCGGCGGCCATGTCGTACGCAAGCAGTGCAACATCGCGGCCCTGCCCGCGCAGTGCGCGCATCGCGTCGATCAGATCGAGCATCTCCTCGCTGCGTCGCCCGTCGTGGTCCGTGTCGGCGCGTTGCCAGAACGCGCGTGCGCGCAGCGCGGCGCGCGCGTCGGCATCGCCGTTCGATTCGAGATAGGCGTCGAGCGATGCCTGCTCGCGATGCGGCATCTCCAGCGCGAGCAGCACCGGCCCTTCATCGGCATACCGGGTCGCGAGCACGCGCACGAGTTCGGGGATCTCGCGCGTGCCGTGCAGTTCGCCAAGCAGGATCAACCGACGTGCGCCGGCGTGCGCATGGATCGCCTGTGCAGCATCGCGAATGCCGGAATCCGTGGCTGCAGTCGGCTGGGCGGACACCCCGCCTGACACCGCGATGATCGCGGCGAGCAGCCAGCGCTGCCAGATTCGTTTGCGTCCCATCGCTCTCGCCCCGTCCGTGGTCTGCCACCGACGTTGGGCTGCAAAGGCCGCGCTTCAAGCCAGCGGTTGCAGCTCGAAGGGCGCGGCCGGCGCAAGCCACGGCATCAGCCAGTGGTCGAGCAGCAGGAACGCGAACAGCGCCATCAGGTACACGATCGAATAGTTGAAGACCTTCATCGCGTACAGTTCATCGGGCGGATCCATCAGCTTCCAGGCGTAGCCGAGAAACACCGCGCCGAGCACGAGCGCGCCGCCGAGATAGAACAGCCCGCTCATGCCCGTCACCCAGGGCAACACGGTCACGACGACGAGCAGCACCGTGTAGAACAGGATCTGCCAGCGCGTGTAATGCACACCGTGCGTGACCGGCAGCATCGGCACGAGCGCGCGCGCGTAGTCCTCGCGGCGGAAGATCGCGAGCGCCCAGAAATGCGGCGGCGTCCACACGAAGATGATGAGCACGAGCAGCAGCGCGTGCGCCCAGTCCCATTCGTTGCGCATCCCGGTGACCGCGGCCCAGCCGAGCAGCGGCGGCGCCGCGCCGGCGATGCCGCCGATCACGATGTTCTGCGGCGTCGCGCGCTTGAGGAAGACGGTGTAGATCACCGCGTAGCCGATCAGCGAGGCGAACGTGAGCGCGGCGGTGATCCAGTTGACCCACAGCACGAGGATCAGCATTGACGCTGCGCCAAGCGCGAGCGCGAACACGAGCGCCTGCCGCGGCGACACCTGGCCTGCGACGATTGGTCGCCATGAGGTGCGCGCCATCTTCGCGTCGATACGCGCATCGAGCAGCTGGTTGATCGCCGCCGCGCTCGAGGCCGCGAGCCAGATGCCGAGAAAGCCGAGCACCGACTCCTTGAGCGGCGGCAGCCCTGGCACCGCGAGGAACATGCCGACGATCGCGGTGAACACGATCAGCGCGACGACGCGCGGCTTGGTGAGGTCCCAGTACTGGCGGAGCGACGCGCTCATCCGTGTTCCGGCGCGCGCAGGCGCGCGAGAAGGGTGACGAGCACGAACAGCAGCAGCACCGCGCCGGCGTTGTGCAGCACGGCCACCGACAGCGGCAGCGAGAGCTTCACGTTCGCGATGCCGAGCGTGACCTGCGCGAACGTGAGCAGCGCGAGCAGCGTCGCCCAGCCGCGCATGCCCGGCGTGCGCACGAGCCGCAAGGCGAGCGCGAGCAATGCGACGAACGCGACGATCGCCCACAGCCGGTGCGCCATCTGGATCGCGATGCGGGCCGCGCCGTCGAGCACGCCGCCTTCGTAATCAACGCCGATGCCGCGCCAGAGCACGAAGCCCTCGCGGTAATCCGCCGGCGGCCACCACTGACCCACGCAGCGCGGGAAATCGAACGTGTGCATGTCGTCGGTTAACCAGCCGCCCGCCCCGCACGACAGCGCCGCGTAGTTCGCGCTGGTCCAGCCGCCGAGCGCGATCTGCACACCGAGCACGGCCAGCGCTGCCGCGACCATCCAGCGCAGCCGCTTCGCGTCGGCAAGGCGGATCGGACGGTCGGTCGCGCGCCATGCGATCCACACGAGCAGCGCAAACGTGGTCAGACCGCCGAGCAGATGCGCCATCACGACAACCGGCTTGAGCAGCCAGGTCACCGTCCACATGCCGAGCAGCGCCTGGAAGATGATCACCGCGAGCGTGAGTGCGGACACGCGCGAAAGCCCGACGTTGTTCCAGCGTGCTGCCGCGAACAACAGGATCGCTTCGCCAGCGCCGGCGAGCACCGACGCGAGCACGTACTCGGCCCGCATGTAGAGCGGGATCGACACCGCGACGAGCGCTGCGGCCGCGACCACCTGGGCGATCCCGTGTCGACGCCGGCGCGCGGCGATCAGGGCGAGCGCGAGCACGAACACGCCGAGCCCGCCGGCGATGATGCGATGGAACTGCTCGCGCCAGGCTTTATGCGGTTCGATCGCGCGGATCGCGGTCAGCGTGTCGTCCGCGTCGGCACCGGCATGCGTTGGCCACGCCGCCCGGCCGTAGCAGGTCGGCCAATCCGGGCAGCTCAGGCCCGCGTTCGACAGGCGCACGAACGCACCGAACACGATCACGCACAGCGCCAGCGCGACGGCGAACCACGCGATGCGGCGGAACGTGCGAAACGCAGGTGGTTTGGATACGGCGGGCGTGCTCATGCAGTCGGAATCACTTGAGCTTGAGGAGCTTGGCGAGGTCGGCGCGCAGCCCGGCCGGATCGGAGCCGGGAGCGTAGCGCAGGATCGCAAAGCCGTTCGGATCGATGACATAGACCGGGGAGCCGCCGGCCGCATTGGCACGCGGGAGGTTTCCGCGCAGTTCCGCGGACGGCTGCACGAGGCGCAGCGTCGCCGGACGCGGCGCGCGCTCCGGATAGACGCAAGGTGTCGACGCGCACAGCCACAGCACGTGGACGCGATCGGCGTCCTTGCCGAACAGCTGCCAGACGGTGTCGACGTCGCGTGCGAGCTTCATGCAGTCATCGCCGCATTCGCGCGGCGCGACTACCGCAATACGCCAAGTGCGATCGATCGGCTGCCATGCATAGCGCTTGCCATCCGCGAGGACCGGGCTGAGCGTGCGCAGATCGCCGGGGGGATCGAGCAACTCGCCGTGGTTCTTGAGGCCGGCCGGACGCCATCCACTGAAGCGCAAGGCACCGGCCACGACGAGGCTGCCGAGGAACAGCGCGGCGATCACGACGAGCATCGCGCGGTTGCGGCGGCGGACCTTGGGGTCGAAGGGGTCAGGCGCGTTCATCGGCGCAGGCTCCGGAACGTGAGAACGAGGGCGGTGATCAGCGTCGCGAGCGCGAGGCCGAACCATTGGACCGCGTAGCCGCGGTGCTTCGTGGGCGGCAGCGTGTTCGCAAGCAGTACGAGGTCACGCTCGAACCCGATGCGCAGGGCCGGGTCCAGTCGCAACACACGCGGCGCCAGCGCGGGCACCCCGAGCGCGCGCGCAAGCGCGTCGCGATCGAGCCGGGTCGCGAGCCACGCGGTCGTTGCCCCGCCTGCATCCGCGCGGGCCGCGACGGCCTCGCCGAGGGCCAGTCCCGGCGACGGGGGCGGCGCCAGCAAGCCGTGCAACTCGACGCTGCCCGGCGCCGGCGGGGCGAGCGCGGCCGCAGGCAGGCGTCGATCGCCGGGCCAAGGCAGCCAGCCGAGATCGACGAGCAGCGGCTCGCCGCCCGCGTCGGGCTGGAACGCGCGGTACACGCGCACGCCGACCCGTCCGTTGCGTTGCTGGTTGTCGAGCAGCACCGGCGACTGCGCCATGAAGCGTCCGCTGCCGCGCGCCCAGTCGTAGTCGCCCGCGCGCTCGCTCGATTGCGCGGCGGTCAAGCCCTGCGGCTTGCGGCGCGACAACACGGCGTCGGCCCGGTCGAGCATGAGTTGTTTTTCGTCGGCGCGGCTCAACTGCCAGGCACCGAGCGAAGCGAAGCCGGCGCACAGCGCGAGCGCGAACAGCCAGCCGGCGATCAACGCGCCGCGACGTGTCACGCGGCGACTCCACGGCGCTGCGATAATGCGGGCAGGACGGCCGCCGCGCCGATTCGGAGTGCCCGGATGAAAACGCTGTTGATCGTCGCCTTCCTGATTCTCATCGTCTGGAACCTCGGCGCCGGGCTCTATTACATGCTGGTGGACAAAGGCCAGAGCAAGCGCACCGTGAATGCGCTGACGCGCCGCATCGCGTTGTCGATCGCGCTGATCGTGATCGTGGTCGTGGCGATCAAGTTCGGCTGGATCCAGCCGCACGGCGTGGGCGCCTGATCGAGCGGCGCACGCCATTCTAACGGCTCGCCCCGCGCGAGCGCTCCAGACGAAGCGGGCCGGCAATGCCGGCCCGTCGTGCATCCGGTGTCCGCGGCGCGCCGCGGGCGTGGAATCAGATCACGTAGACGAACAGGAACAGGCCGAGCCAGACCACGTCGACGAAATGCCAGTACCACGCGACCGCTTCGAATCCGAAGTGGTCATCGCTCGAGAAGTGACCCTTCAGGCAGCGGAACCAGATCACCGCGAGCATGATCGTGCCGAGCGTGACGTGCAGACCATGGAAGCCGGTGAGCATGAAGAACGTCGAACCGTAGATGCCCGAGCCGAGGGTCAGGTTGAGTTCGGTGTAGGCGTGGATGTACTCCTCCGCCTGGAAGAACAGGAACACGATGCCGAGCAGCACGGTCGCGCCCAGCCAGATCAGCAGCGGCTTGCGATGGCCCGCCTTGAGCGCGTGGTGGGCGGCGGTGATCGTGATGCCGGACGTCAGCAGGATCATCGTGTTGAGCAGTGGCAGGCCCCACGCGGGGATCGTCTGGAACTCGCCGCCGATCTGCCCGGGACCGCTCGTCGGCCACGCGTTGCTGAAGGTGTCCCACAACAATGAATTCGTAGCACCGCCGTCGCCCGCGCCGCCGAGCCACGGCAGCGCGAACTGGCGCGCGTAGAACAGGGCGCCGAAGAATGCCGCGAAGAACATGATCTCCGAGAAGATGAACCACACCATCCCCATGCGGAAGGAGATGTCGACCTGGCGGTTGTAGTTGCCGCCGATCGACTCGCGGATCACGTCGCCGAACCAGCCGAACAGCACGCCGATCATCAGCGCGGCGCCGACGAAGAACGTCCACATGCCCCACGAGGTCTCGTTCATCCAGCTCGCAAGGCCGAACATCGTCACGAACAGCGCGATGGAGCCGTAGAACGGCCAGCGGCTGCTGTGCGGTACGAAATAGAGGTTCGGGTCGTGCGGGGTGCTGGCGTGGGCCATGGCGGCGTCCGGTTCTGTAAGGGCGTGGATCAGGGCGTCGAACGTGGAGCGGTCGCGCTTGCGCCGTGGGCGGAAGCGGCGAGCGCCTTGTCGGTCAGCCCGTCGTTCTTGAAGAAGGTATACGAGAGGGTGACGGTCTTGATGTCATCGGGCAGGTTCGGGTCGACGATGAAGCGCACCGGCATGTCGCGCCCTTCCCCGGCCTGCAGCGTCTGCGCGGTGAAGCAGAAGCACTCGGTTTTGTTGAAGTAGCCCGACGCGCGCGCCGGCGCGACGGACGGCACCGCGCTGCCCACAACCGGACGGTCGGTGAGGTTCTCCGCGCGATACGTCGTCTCGTACTGCTCGCCGACGCGCACCTGCATCGACAACTCGTTCGGCGCAAAGCGCCACGGCAGCTTGGAGTTCACCCCGCCGTCGAACTGCACGGTCACCATGCGTCCGACGGTCGGCTTCGCGGCAGCGGCTACCGCCTCGCCTTCGACCGCACCGCGCTCGAGCCGGATGCCGAACACCTTCTCGCAGGCGATCCGGTACAGCGGCACGAGCGCGAAGCTGAAGGCGAACGCGGCGAGCGCGACCGCGATCATCTTCGTCAGTCCCGAACGGACACTGCGTTGGACGTCCGGCGTGTTCATGTCGACGGCAGATTGATCACGATGAAACCGACGTACACCGCGACCGCCGCCGCCGCGATCCACAGCGCGAGGCGGCGCGCCCGACGGCGACGCGCAACCAGCTCTTCATTGGAGAACGGCGGACGGTTCATGGCAGATCTCAGTGCGTGATGTCGCCGTGGGCGAGATCGCCGTCACGGATGACCGGCGGCGTCGCAAACGTGTGGTGCGGCGCCGGGCTTGGCACTGTCCATTCCAGACCGTGCGCACCTTCCCACGAGCGGGCCGCAGCCTTCTCGCCGTACTTCAGCGAGTGCCACAGCACGAACAGCATGATGAACGGCGTGCTGAACATGCCGAACGCGCCGATCGAGCTGATCAGGTTCCAGTCCGCGAACACCACGTTGTAGTCGGGAATACGGCGCGGCATGCCGGCCAGGCCCAGGAAGTGCTGCGGGAAGAACAGCAGGTTCACGAAGACGACGCTGACCCAGAAGTGGATCCCGGCGAGCTTCTGGCTGTACATCCGGCCGGTCCACTTCGGCCACCAGTAGTAGACGGCCGCGATGATCGAGAACAGCGCGCCGGTCACGAGCACGTAGTGGAAGTGCGCGACGACGAAGTAGGTGTCGTGGTACTGGAAGTCCGCCGGCACGATCGCGAGCATCAGGCCCGAGAAGCCGCCGATCGTGAAGAGGATCACGAAGGCGATCGACCACTGCATCGGCGCTTCGAACGTGAGCGAGCCGCGCCACATCGTCGTGACCCAGTTGAACACCTTCACGCCCGTCGGGATCGCGATCAGCATCGTCGCGTACATGAAGTAGAGCTCGCCACCGAGCGGCATGCCGACGGTGAACATGTGGTGGGCCCACACGATGAACGACAGGAACGCGATCGCGGCGATCGCATACACCATGGCCTGGTAGCCGAACAGCGGCTTGCGCGCAAAGGTCGGGATGATCTCCGACACGATGCCGAACGCCGGCAGGATCATGATGTAGACCTCGGGGTGCCCGAAGAACCAGAAGATGTGCTGGTACATCACCGGGTCACCGCCACCGGCGGCGTTGAAGAACGAAGTGCCGAAGAACTTGTCGGTCAGCAGCATCGTCACCGCACCGGCAAGCACCGGCATCACGGCGATCAGCAGGAACGCGGTGATGAGCCACGACCAGCAGAAGATCGGCATCTTGAGCAGGTCGATGCCCGGCGCGCGCATGTTGAGGATCGTCGCGATGACGTTGATCGCACCCATGATCGAGCTGATGCCCATCATGTGAATCGCGAAGATCGCGAACGCGACGTTCGAGCCGCCCTGTAGTGACAGCGGCGGATACAGCGTCCAGCCGCCGGCCGGGGCACCGCCCGGGAGGAACAGCGTCATCAGCAGCATCGTGAACGCGAACGGCAGGATCCAGAAGGACCAGTTGTTCATGCGCGGCAGCGCCATGTCGGGCGCACCGATCTGCAACGGGATCATCCAGTTCGCCAGGCCGACGAACGCAGGCATGACGCCGCCGAAGATCATGACCAGCGCATGCATGGTGGTCATCTGGTTGAAGAACATCGGCTCGACGAACTGCAGGCCCGGCGTCAGCAGCTCCGCACGGATCACGACGCTCATCGCCGCGCCGACGAGGAACATCAGGAAGCTGAAGATCAGGTACAGGGTCCCGATGTCTTTGTGGTTCGTCGAGAAGAACCAGCGCTCGATGAAACCCTGCTGGTGACCGTGGTCATCGTGGTGATGATCGGCAGCGGTGGTGTGCGTGGCAGCCATGGCCTACCTCAAAAAGAATGCGTGTATGACGGCAAGAACGGAGGGCGGGATCAGCCTGCCGTCGGTGTGGCCGCGAGAGCCGGATCGGCTTCGCGACCACCGGCCGGCGTCGGCGCCGGCACCGGCGGCGTCACCGGAGTGGCGCCGGCCGGGGTGAGGCGCGCCTTTTCAGCGGCGAGCCACTGGTCGAACTCGGCCTTCGGCACGGCCTTCACCACGATCGGCATGAACGCGTGGTCCTTGCCGCACAGCTCCGCACACTGGCCGCGGTAGATGCCCGGCTGGCGGATTTCCGTCCATGCCTCGTTGATGAGGCCCGGGATTGCGTCCTGCTTCCAGCCCAGTGCCGGCACCCACCACGCGTGGATCACGTCGTCGGCGGTCATCACGAAGCGGATCTTCGTTTCGGTCGGAAGAACGAGCACGTTGTCGACGTCGAGCAGGTAGTTCGCGTGCTCGTTGACGGTCGGCACGGTGCCGCCCTGACGGATCTCGTCGCTCTTGCGATCCAGGCGGCTCGTGATCGTGACGTTCTCGCCGAGGTAGTCGTACTTCCACATCCACTGGTAACCGGTGACCTTCACGGTCATCTCAGGGTTGCGGGTGTCGTACATCGCGATGAGCTTGCTCGTGGCCGGGAACGCCATGGCGACGAGCAGCAGGATCGGCACCACGGTCCAGACGATCTCGAGCTTCGTGCTGTGCGTGAAGTCGCGATCGGGCACAGCGCCCTTGGACTTGCGGAACTTGAACATCGCAACGGCCATCGCGCCGAACACGATCACGCCGATGATCACGCAGATCCACAGCGTGAGCATGTGGGCCTCGTAGGCGTTGTGCGAGTGCAGCGTGACACCCGGATTCATGTTCAGCTGCCAGCGCTGGGGCGCGGCATTGGCCGGCGACACGACCTCCTGGGCGGAGGCGAGGAGCGGCAGCGCCACCGCGGCAACACCCGCGGCCCACTGCTGGAAACGACCGGCTTTCATCAGTTCGAGCCCCAAAGATACAGCGTGAAATCAGCTTGGTTGTCAGTAATGCCGCGATCGAGCCACCGTCCGGCGGCGCCGGCGGCATCCTGGCCGTGCGGGCTGGCGGTGCGGAATCACAGGCGGCTCCGGCGCGTTTGGAGCCGGGGCCGCTCGCACTGCTCGAAACGATTCGGCAGGCGCCACGGAAACCGAGAAATGGTAGCGGTCAGACCCTTTACGGGCAACCCGAACGCGCATTGGACGCAAGTCCGGTCGCAGGATTTGAGACGCGGCGACCTGGTGACGGCGCGCCGCCGCCGGAGTGCCGCGTGTTCAGCCGGCGCGGCGCGGTTCGCGCCGGGCCCAATTAGACTAGACGGCTCTTCGCGCATCCCGTGGACGCAATGCTCTCCGACGCCCCTTCCGCTGCCGCGCCGCCCGCCGCCGCTGCCGCCGCGCTGATCCGACCCGAGTTGCCGCCTGCGCCCAGCAGGCCGCGCGCCGCGATCACCGCAGCGTGGGTGCGCGACGAAGCCGAGCATGTGCGCATGCTGCTCGATCAGGCCCGCCTGCCCGAGGCCGACGCGCGCGCTGCGCAGGCCACGGCGGCCGACCTCGTCACCCGCGTGCGCCGCCGTGCGAGCGACCAGGGCGCGATCGAAGCGTTCATGCGCCAGTACGACCTCGGCAGCGAGGAAGGCGTGCTGCTCATGTGCGTGGCCGAGGCGCTGCTGCGCATTCCGGACGCCGAGACCGCCGACCGCCTGATCCGCGACAAGCTCGGCGAGGCCGACTGGAAGCGCCACGTCGGCCAGTCCGACTCCGTGCTCGTGAACGCGTCGACCTGGGGCCTGCTGCTGACCGGTCACCTCGTCGACCTCGCCGACGAGACCAAGCGCGATGCGCACGGCGCGTTCCGTCGCCTGATCGGCCGCGTCGGCGAGCCGGTGATCCGCCTGGCCGTGCGCCAGGCGATGCGAATCATGGGCCACCAATTCGTTATGGGCCGCACGATCGACGAAGCGCTCACGCGTTCGCGCAAGGGCGACAACGCGGCCTACCGCTATTCGTTCGACATGCTCGGCGAAGGCGCGCTGACGACAAAGGATGCGCTGCGCTACCTGCAGGCGTACCGCGATGCGATCCACGCGATCGGCAGACATGCTGCTCCGCATCGCCAAGGCGATGCTCAGGGCAACTTCGCGGGCGCCGACGTGTTCGGCACGCCCTCGATCTCGGTCAAGCTCTCGGCGCTGCACCCGCGCTACGAGCACGCCAAGCGCGCGCGCGTGCTGGCCGAACTGACCCCGCGCGTGCTCGAACTCGCGCAGCTCGCGAAGCGCTACGGCATCGGTTTCACCATCGACGCCGAAGAAGCCGACCGCCTCGAACTTTCGCTCGATGTGATCGCTGCGGCGTACCGCGACGCTTCGCTCGAAGGCTGGGAAGGCTACGGCCTCGCGATCCAGGCCTACCAAAAACGCGCACCCGAGGTCATCGAGTTCATCGCCGACCTCGCGCGCCAGACCGGCCGCCGGATCCCGGTGCGCCTGGTCAAGGGCGCGTACTGGGACAGCGAGGTCAAGCGCGCGCAGGTGGACGGGCAGCTGGGCTACCCCGTGTTCACTCGCAAACCGAACACCGACGTGAGCTACCTCGCGAACGCACGCGCGATGCTCGAAGCGGGCGACGCGATCTACCCGATGTTCGCCACGCACAACGCGCACACGATCGCCGCGATCCACCAGCGCGCGAAGTCGCTCGGCCGCCTCAAGCACTTCGAGTTCCAGAAGCTGCACGGCATGGGCGACGACCTCTATGCCGAAGTGATTCCGGCCGATCGCCTCGACGTGCCGTGCCGCGTGTACGCGCCGGTCGGCTCGCACGAGGACCTGCTGCCCTACCTCGTGCGCCGCCTGCTCGAGAACGGGGCGAACTCGAGCTTCGTCAACCGCATCACCGACGAGGATGTCGCGATAGACGATCTCGTGCGCGACCCGGTGCAAACCGTCGCGGCCTTTGAATCCATTCCACACCCCCGCATTCCGCTGCCGGTCGACCTCTACCGCAGCTATGGCCTCGACAGGAGCAACTCCATGGGCGTGAACCTCGCCAACGACGATCAGCTGCGCTCGCTCGCCGAGGCACTCAACGCGGCGAGTGCACAGCGCTGGCGTGCGACGCCGCTCGTGCCGGGTGCGGGCGCATACAGCGCGCCGCGCCCGGTCACGAACCCGGCCGACCGGCGCGAGGTGATCGGCGAGTGGCTCCCGGCCGACACGGCGACCGTCGAACGCGCGCTTGCAAATGCGGTGACCGCCCATGCGCGCTGGGACGCGACGCCGGCCGCCAGCCGCGCCGCAATCCTCGAGCACGCGGCCGACCTCATGGAAGCGCGCATGGCGGGCTTCATCGCGATGTGCACGAAAGAAGCCGGCAAGACGATCCCCGACGGCGTCGCCGAAGTGCGCGAAGCCGTCGATTTCCTGCGTTACTACGCGGCGCAGGCTCGTGCGCTGTTCAAGCCCGAGGCGCTGCCGGGCCCGACCGGAGAGTCGAACACCCTGCAACTCTCCGGCCGCGGCGTGTTCGTGTGCATTTCGCCGTGGAACTTCCCGCTCGCGATCTTCGCGGGCCAGGTCGCCGCCGCGCTCGCCGCGGGCAACAGCGTGATCGCCAAGCCTGCCGAACAGACCAACCTCGTCGGCTTTGCAGCCGTGAAGCTGTTGCACGAAGCCGGCGTGCCCGAGGACGTGCTGCAGTTCCTGCCCGGCGACGGCGCCACCGTCGGTGCGGCACTCACGCGCGATCCCCGCGTGGCGGGCGTCGCATTCACCGGTTCGACCGACACCGCGCGTGCGATCAACCGGGCGCTCGCCGCGCGCGATGCCGCGATCGGCGTGCTGATCGCCGAGACCGGCGGCCAGAACGCGCTGATCGCCGACTCGTCGTCGCTGCCTGAACAGGTCGTCAAGGATGCGATCGGCTCGGCGTTTACCTCGGCCGGCCAGCGCTGCTCGGCCGCGCGCGTGCTGTTCGTGCAGGACGACATCGCCGACAAGGTCACCCACATGCTCGCCGGTGCGATGGCGGAACTGAAGATCGGCGACCCGGGTCTGCTGTCGACCGACGTCGGCCCGGTCATCGACGAGGACGCGCTCGCGATGCTGCGCGAGCACGCGCAGCGCATGGACCGCGAGGCGCAGAAGATCGCTGAAGTCGAGTTGCCCGAGGCCTGCGCGCATGGCAGCTTCTTCGCGCCGCGCGCGTACTCGATCGCATCGCTCGACGTGCTGCACAAGGAGATCTTCGGGCCGGTGCTGCACGTCGTGCGCTGGAAGGCCGACCGGCTCGACGCAGTGATCGACGCGATCAACCAGACCGGTTACGGCCTGACCCTGGGCATCCACTCGCGCATCGACGAGACGATCGAGAAGATCGCGGCCCGTATCAAGGTCGGCAATTGCTACGTCAACCGCAACCAGATCGGCGCCGTGGTCGGCGTGCAGCCGTTCGGCGGGCAGGGCCTGTCGGGCACCGGCCCGAAGGCCGGCGGCCCGCACTACCTGCCGCGCTTCACGACCGAAAAGACGATCACGATCAATACGACGGCGGCCGGCGGCAACGCGTCGCTGCTGACGCTCGGCGACTGATTTTTTCGAAGAGTCGAGGTGCGAAAAGCCCCGCTTCGTGCGGGGTTTTTCTTATCGCACGACAGTCGGCGGCATGACGCTCGAACGCAGCGGGTTTGAGGCTGTCGCTCCGTGCAGCGGCGCGATCCGGACGGCTCGCCGCACCCAACTGAGCGAGCGCAAGACCAACGGTGCGAGCGTATAACCCATAAAAAAGCCCCGCCGAAGCGGGGCTTTAGGTCGTGCAAAAAACGGGTGGATCAGAAGCGGAACTGACCCGACACGCCAACGATGTTGACCGCCGAGTCGAACGTGCCGCTCAGGCGCTGGCCGCCTTGCGCCACCGGCGTGTTGATGACCACCGCGACCGGCGTGTCCGGGCTGATGCGCGTGTACGCGAAGTTGATCTGCAGCGCATCGCTGAACTGCCAGGTCGCGCCGAGCGAGTACCACTTGCGGTCCTCGTCGGGCAGGCGCGGCGTGCGGTACTGGATCGTCGTCGGCGTCTCGTCGTACGCGTAACCGGCGCGAAGCGTCCACGCGTCGTTGAGCTTGAACTCGCCGCCGAGCGACATGAAGCGCGTCGTGTCCCAGTTGAACTCCTCGACCGAGTCCGGATCGGGATTCGCGAAGTTAATGCGCACTTCCTGCAGCGACTCCCAGCCCGTCTCCGAGTAGGTGGTCTGAAGCTTGAACGTGTCGGTCAGCTGGTAGCTGACGGCCAGCATGGTGGTCGCGGGCGTGGTCAGGTCGGCGGTGACGCTGCCGTCCTGGAAGAACGGAGCACGGCCCGCGGCGTCGAGTGCCGCACGTGCCTGCGCCGGGACAGTCCAGTCGGCTTCGCCGCGCAGCTCATAGTCGATTTCCGACTGGTACGACAGACCGATCGCAAGCTTGTCGGTGGGGCGCAGCGACGCGCCGACCACCCAGCCGATGCCGTTGTCGGCGCCGCCGATCTCGGCGAAGCCGTCCGAACCCTGCGGACGTGCGAACGCCGGCGCGAACGGCCGGGCAGCAACCGGCAGCGCGGCAAACAGACCGGTACCGAAGTCCACGGCCTTCGACAGCGTGACGTCCGCGCGCGAGAACACGAGGCCGCCGCCGACCGAGAAGCGCTCCGGCACGATGTCGAGTGCGCCCGACAGCGTCAGGTTGACGATCTTCACGTCGGACTCGACGGCGAAGTAGCGGCCGACCCAATCTCGCTCGTATTCAGTCTTCAGGCCGAACGGCGCATGCACCATCGCACCGACCGCAACGCCGTTGTCGAACTTGTGCACGAGCGACAGCGCCGGAACGGCCGCCAGATCGCCCGCGTCACCGCCGTTGCCGCCGCTCAGCGGCTGGCCGGTGATGTCGGTGCCGCCGCCGGTGAACTCGGCGTCGATCGAGATCAGCGACAGGTCGTTCTGGACCGTCGTGCCCTCGAAGGTGGTCATCATCGCCGGGTTGTTGACGACGACGGCCGTGTCGTCCTTTGCCACCGCAGAGCCGGAGAACGCGCTGCCCAGCGACTTGACACTGTTTTCCTTGAGCTGGAAGCCCGACGCCTGGACCTGGCCGAACGCGAGTGCGCCGGTGATGCCGAGCGCAAGCGCCGACAGGCGCGTGGTGCGGTGTGCAAACTGCATGACGTGTAATCTCCGCTGGAATTTGGGTCGGACGCCATGGCGATCCGTGTGTGCCGCCGCCGCGGCGGACGACGCGGCCTTGTGCCCCGTGTCTCGTCCAACGTACGACGTCGTATGCACTATAGCGCGCCCCTTCACCCCAATGTAACAACTCGGCGTGCGTCGCTCGCAGGTTCTGCGGCGGGTTCAGATTGATGTTCGTCGCCCTGCCCGCCCGCGTAAAGCGCCGCCCGCGCTGGGCGACGCCGCTGCTGTTCGCAGCGCTGTGGGGCAGCTTCGTGGTCGCGATCGCGATGCCAGAAGCCGAGCAGCGCGCGCTCATGCTCGACTGGGGCGCGCTGACCGGCGGCCTCGACAGCGGCGCAGCCTGGCAGCAGGCCCTGCGCGACGGCACGCTCGGCCGCCTCGCGACCGCTGTATTCCTGCACGCGGACTGGGCCCATCTGCTCGGCAATTTGTTGTTTTTGCTTATCTTCGGCCTGCCTGCCGAACGCGCGATGGGGCCGTGGCGGCTGCTCGGCCTGTTCCTGCTCGGCGGCGCGATGGCGAACCTTGCGACCGTGTTGTCGATCGGCACGCCCGACCGGCTCGTAATCGGCGCGAGCGGCGCGGTGTCTGCCCTGATCGGCGCCTACCTCGCGCTGTTCCCGGGCGCGAGACTCGGCGTCGTGCTGCCGCTCGGGCTCTATCTACAGTTCGTGCGGGCACCGGCAGCGCTGCTGATTGGCCTGTGGGCGGCGTTGCAGTTGCTGTACACGTTCATCGGGCCGGCGTTCGGCGCGGTCGCGTGGGCGGCCCACCTCGCGGGCTTTGCGTTTGGCGGTGCGTTCGCGTTGATCGCGCGGCGGGCGATCGCGCGTCGGCTGCGGCGCAAGCGCGGTTTCTGAAGCGGGCTTCCGACAACGGGGCCGCATGGCACTCGACAGCTCGCTCCGAACCTGACGCCGCGTCGGCAAATCCACGCTACCGCCTTGAGAAGCACGGCCGCCAGCCCCATCGTGCAGGCTGGCGTCGTACGGCGCCGCCGCCCTTCCCCGCCTGCCACACGCCATGCCCAAGACGCTCTACAAGGTCACCTTCCTCAACGCAGGCAAGGTGTACGAACTCTATGCCCGTCATGTCGGATCGGGCGCGCTGTGGGGCTTCACCGAGGTCGGCGAACTCGTGTTCGACGTGCACGACGGCGTGGTGATCGACCCGACCGAGGAGCGGCTGCGAGACGAGTTCGGCAACACCCGCGTGCTGCACCTGCCGATGCACAGCATCGTGCGCATCGAGGAAGTCGAGCGCAAAGGCCAGTCGGCGATCCGCGACGCGACGACCGGCGAGAAGGTCGTCACGCCGTTCCCGCTGCCCGCCAAGCCGCGCTGAGTCCGCCGGCCGCGATGTCCATGCGGCCGGCGAGCCGGTGGCTTACCGCGCGGCCTTCATCTTCTTGAGCTCGGCGAGCGCGGCCGCGATCGGCGCCTCTCCCTCGAGCACGTCACCGGCCGGCGCGCCCTCCGCGTCGCCGCGCAGGTGCCCGGGCAGGTCGGCTTCGGTCACGCGGTCGGGCTGTGCCTCGGTGTCGCCCTCGGGGCTCAGTACCACGTCCGGCGCGATGCCCGCGGCCTGGATCGAGCGGCCGTCCGGCGTGTAATAGCGCGCCGTCGTGAGCTTGACCGAGTCGCCGTTGTCGAGCGGTAGCAGCGTCTGCACCGAGCCCTTGCCGAACGTCCGGCTGCCGACAATCCGCGCGCGGTCGTGGTCGGCCAGGGCGCCGGCCAGCACTTCCGACGCGCTGGCCGATCCGGCATCGACGAGCACCGTGACGGGCGCGCCGTTCAACCGATCGCCCGGCGTCGCCCTGAACTGCGCATCCGTGATCGCGATGCGCCCGCGGGTGCTCACAATCTGGCCGCGCTCGAGCAGGTCGTCGGCGATCTGCACGGCAGCGGTGAGCAGGCCGCCGGGGTTGCTGCGCAGGTCGATGACGAGGCCGCGCAACGCGCCTCCGGCCTGTTTCTGGAGCGCGTCGAGTTCCCGCGCGAACGCGTCGGCCGTGTCGGCCTGGAACGCGCTGATGCGCACGTAGCCGTACCCGGGCTCGAGCATGCGCGAACGCACGCTCGCGATCTGGATGGTCTCGCGCGTGACGGGGATCTCGAGCGGCTTGTCGCGCCCCTCGCGCAGGATCGTCAGCACCACCGTCGAGCCCGCCTTGCCCCGCAGCGGCGCCGAGCTGTCGCCTTCGTCGACCTTGAACGGCTTGCCGTCGATCGCGATGATCACGTCGCCTGCTTTGACGCCCGCGCGCGTGGCGGGCGTGCCGTCGATCGGCGCGATGACGCGCAGCGTGCCGTTCGGCTGGCGCTGCAGCTCGACGCCGATGCCCTCGTACGCGCCCCGCGCGCCTTCCTCGAAGTCGGCGGCCTCGGCCTTGTCGAGGTAGACGCTGTGCGGGTCGAGCTGGAACAACAGCCCGCGCACCGCTGACTGCATGAGCTTGGCGTCGTCGACCGGCTCGACGTACGCCTGCTTGATCGCGTTGTAGACCTCGACGTATCGGCGGATCTCGTCGAGCGGCACCTTCGAAGCGGTCGTCTCCGGCGTGGCTGTGGGCGTCGGCGTGCGCTGCGCGAAGGCGGGCGTGAGGCCGAGCGCGAGCGCAGCGGCCAGGAGGGATCGCTTGAACATGGGCACGACTCCGGACTCGATAGCCGATTGGACCGTAATTCGCGTCGCAGGTTCGCCGGTCACCGGCGCAGCCACGTCGCGGGGTTCACGGGGGCGCCGTTGCGACGCAATTCGAAATACAGCGCCGGGCGACCGTGGCCGCCCGACGTGCCGACGGTGGCGAGTGCCTCGCCGCGTCGCACGCGGTCGCCCGTCGACTTGAGCAGTGCGGCGTTATGCGCGTACAGGCTCATGTGGCCATCGCCATGGTCGACGATTGCGAGCAAGCCGTAGCCGGTCATCCATTCCGCATAGACGACGGTGCCCTCGCCTACTGATTTCACCGCGCTTCCGGCGTCGGCGCCGATCAGCAGGCCATCGCTGCGGCGGCCGTCGGGCATGCGCGCGCCGAATCCGGCGAGCAACGCGCCCGACGCCGGCCAGCCGGCGCCGCCCACCTGCGGCGTGCGTGCCGGCGTCTTGGGCTTTGCGGTCTTGGGTTCGGCCGGCGCCCGCGCGGCGCGGGCGGCCGCTTCGCGCCGTGCCTTCTCGCGCGCAGCCGCGGCGGCGCGCAGCTGGCGCAGCAACCGTTCGAGGGCCTGCGCGTCACGGCCGAGCGCCTGCTCGCGGCTGCGCCGGTCGGCATAGCGGGCGTCGAGTTGCGCGACGAGCTTCGCGCGTTCGCCGCGTGCCTGCTCAAGCGAAGCGAGCTGCGCCCGCTGCTCGACGCGCAGCGCATCGAGTTCGCTGCGCCGCGCGGCCACGTCGCGCTCGAGTGCGTCGAGTTCGCGCAGTTGCGTGTTGATCGCTGCGATGCGTTGCGTGCGCTCGCGCTGCAGGTACTGCTGGTAGACGAGTGCGCGGCGCGCCTCGTCGACGCGGTCGTGCGCGAGCACCGCCTTGAGCGGTGCGGTGTCGCCCTGCGAATACGCCGCGCGCAGCAGCCGCGCCAGCGCCTCGCGAACGCTCTGCAGCGACGCCTTCGATGCGTCGCGGCGGCGCTGCACGTCGGCAAGCGCGGCCTCGTCGCGCTCGAGGCGCTCCTCGAGTTCACGCACGCGGCGCTCCGCGGTGCCGAGCTCGGCATCGAGTTCGCGCAACGCGCGCGTCGCGTCGCCGCGCTCGCCCTCGATGCGGCGGCGCTCCGCGGCGACGCTGCCGATTTCGCGACGCAGCGCCTCGAGCTTGCGCTCGGCCTCGCGCCGGTCCTGGGCAGTGGCGGACGTGCACGCAAGCGCGCACACCGCGATGAACGCGCCCGCGACCGTGCGCAGCGCCCGGTTCATCCGAGCAGGCTGGTGCCGGTCATTTCGGCCGGTCGGTCGACGCCGAGCAGGTCCAGGATCGTCGGGGCCACGTCGCGGAGCGCGCCGCCGCTGCGCAGGCTCGCTTCTCGAGGCCCGCAGTAGACAAACGGCACCGGTCCGATCGTGTGCGCCGTGTGCGGCTGGCCGCTCTCGGCGTCGCGCATCATTTCGACGTTGCCGTGGTCGGCCGTGACGATCAGCGCGCCGCCGACCTCGGCCACGGCCGCGCGCACCGCGCCGATCGCGATATCGACCGCTTCGGCCGCCTTGATGGCCGCCGCCAGGATGCCGCTGTGGCCGACCATGTCGGGGTTGGCGATGTTGCAGATCGCGACGTCGACCTCGCGGCTGCGGATCGCAGCGACGAGCTTTTCGGTGACCTCGGGGCAGCTCATCTCGGGCTGCAGGTCGTAGGTCGCGACTTTCGGGCTCGGCACCAGGGTGCGCGTTTCGCCGTCGAACTCCTCCTCGCGGCCGCCGCTGAAGAAGAACGTCACGTGCGCGTATTTTTCGGTCTCGGCGATGCGCAGCTGGCGCAGGCCGCGCGCGGCGAGCACTTCACCCAGGGTGTTGCGCAGGTCCTCGGGTCCGAACGCGACCGGGGCCGGCAGCTTGGCATCGTATTCTGTGAGGCACACGTAGCGTGCCAGCTGCGGACGACGTGCGTCGAAGCCGTCGAACCCGGGCAGCACGAATGCGGCAGTCAGCTGGCGCGCGCGGTCAGCGCGGAAATTCATGAACACGATTGCGTCGCCGTCGCGCACCGGCGCGCCGCCGTCGATGACGGTGGGCAGCACGAACTCGTCGTTCTCGCCGCGGCCGTACGCGGCGTCGAGCGCTTTGAGCGCGGTGTCGGCGCGGTGCTCGCCCTGCGCCTCGACGATCGCGTCCCAGGCGCGGCGCACGCGGTCCCAGCGCTTGTCGCGGTCCATCACGTAGTAGCGGCCGCTGACCGACGCGATGCGCGCGCCGTCAATGCGGTCGCACTCGGCCTGCAGCGCTTCAATGCTCTCGCGCGCTGAGCGCGGCGGCGTGTCGCGGCCATCGAGGAACGCGTGCACGGCGATCCGCTCCACGCCCTGGCGACGGGCGAGGTCGAGCATCGCGAAGATGTGCTGCTCATGGCTGTGCACGCCGCCGGGCGACAGCAGGCCCATCAAGTGCAAGGTGCCACCGCTCGACTTCGCGGCGGCACAGGCCGCGCGCAGCTCGTCGTTGTCGAAAAAGCTGCCGTCCTCGATCGCGCAGTCGATGCGCGTGAGGTCCTGATAGACGATGCGGCCGGCACCGAGGTTCATGTGGCCGACTTCCGAGTTGCCCATCTGCCCGTCCGGCAGCCCGACGTGGCGACCCTCGGTGTGGATCAGCGTGTGCGGGCACGCGGCGACCAGCGCGTGCCAGTTCGGAAGGTCTGCCTGTGCGAGTGCGTTGTCCTCGGGCTCGTCGCGATGGCCCCAACCGTCGAGGATCATCAGCACCACGGGGGTGATGGCGGGAGTGGAGCGCGCGCTTGAACTCGAATCGGACACGACGGAGGTCCCTGTGACTTCGGGCAGATGCCCAGGAAAAGCAGGAGTGCGATTGTAGCCGTGCGACCGGTGAAGCCCGGGCGTGCCGTCGTCGACGGCTTTCCCACTGTTCCGGAGATCCGCCATGATCCTGCGCACCGCCCTTGCCGTGTCCCTCGCCGTCGCCGTGACCGGCCCCGCGTTCGCCTCCGGCAACGACATCGAGAAGGTCAACGGCAGCATCACCGCCGAAGCCGGACAGCGCTACGGCAACCTCGAGACGGTCAACGGCAGCATCCGCGTGGGCGCAGGCGCGCAGGCCGGCAACGTGGAGACCGTTAACGGCGGCGTGCACGTGGACGCGAATGCGCGCACCGCCGGGATCGAAACGGTCAACGGCGCCATCCGCATCGGCGCGGGCAGCACGCTCGGCGGCAATGTCGAGACCGTCAACGGCGGCGTGTTCATCGACCGCGGCAGTTCGGTGGGCGGCGCGATCGAGACCGTGAACGGCGCGATTGGCCTCGTCGATACGGACGTCGCCCGTGGCATTTCCACGGTCAATGGCGACATCACCGTCGGCATCGGGTCGCATGTTCGCGGCGGGCTGCATGTCGAAAAGCAGCCGCAGTGGCTCGGCATGGGCATCCGCCGCAAGCCGCGCATCGTGATCGGCCCGAACGCCCGCGTCGACGGCCCGCTCACTTTCGAGCGCGACGTCGTGCTCTACGTCCACGACACCGCGATGACTGGCGCGATCAGCGGTGCGCAGGCGATCCGCTTCAGCACCCCGACGCCCCCGGACCGCTGAGCCGCCTCGCAGCGCAAGCCGCCGTCATCCACGCCGTGCCTAGAATGCGGCGATGCCGGGCTGTCCGGCGATGATGGGAGGCGCCATGCTTCGACAATCCCTGCTCGCCGCCGCCGTGGCTGCGGCGCTGCTTTCGACCGCTTGCTCGCAGGACCGGGCCGAGCCCACCGCGGCCGCAGCGGCGCCGGCCGCGCCCGCGGCGGCGGCTGCAACTGCGTCGTTCGAACCGGCGATCAACGCCGACGATTTCGTGACGCACGTGAAGACGCTCGCGTCGGACGAGTTCGGCGGCCGCGCGCCCGGCAGCCCGGGCGAGGAAAAGACCGTCGAGTACCTCAAGGCGCAGTTCGAGCGCATGGGCCTCAAGCCGGGCAACGGCGACAGCTATTTCCAGACCGTGCCGATGGTCGAGACCACGGCGGACCCGTCGACGGTGCTCAAGCTGACCGTCGATGGCAAACCGCGCGAACTCAAGTTCGGCACGGACATGGTCGTCGGTACGCGCACCGGCGAGGCGAAGGTTGCGTTCGACGACAGCGAGCTCGTGTTCGTCGGCTACGGCGTCAACGCGTCCGAGCACAACTGGAACGACTACGCCGGCGTCGACGTGAAGGGCAAGACCGTCGTCATCCTCGTCAACGACCCTGGTTTCCACGCGCAGGACCCGGAGCTGTTCGAAGGCAAGCGCATGACCTACTACGGGCGCTGGACCTACAAGTTTGAGGAAGCTGCGCGCCAGGGCGCGAAAGCCGCGATCATCGTGCACGACAACGAAGGCGCGTCCTACGGCTGGGACGTCGTGCGCAACTCCTGGTCAGGCGCGCAGTTCGACCTCCTGGCGGCGGACGATCCGGATCCGCGCCTTCCGGCGCAGGGCTGGATCAGCGGCGACGCTGCACGAGCGCTATTCCGTGATCTTGGCCACGACCTGGACGCGCTGTACCGGGCCGCGAACCGCAGCGGCTTCAAGGCGATGCCGCTCAAGGCATCTGCCTCGCTTGACCTCGACAGCACGATCACCCGCAAGAGTTCGCGCAACGTCGTGGCGATGCTGCCGGGCGCAAAGCGACCGGACGAAGCCGTCGTCTACATGGCGCACTGGGACCACCTGGGCGACCACGCCCACGAGGGGCACGGCGAGCCGACCACCCCGACCGGCGAGGACGCCATCTACAACGGCGCAGTCGACAACGCGACGGGCGTGGCGGGCATTCTCGAAATCGCGGGCGCGTTCGCCGCGCAGAACCTGAAGCCCGAGCGTAGCGTCGTGTTCCTGGGCGTCACGCTCGAAGAATCCGGCCTCTTGGGCTCGAAGTATTACGTCGCGCATCCGGCGGTGCCGCTCGAGAAGACGGTCGCGGTTATCAATCTTGACGCGATGCCGGTCCTCGGACCGTCCCGCGACATGACCGTCGTCGGCTTCGGCAGCTCCGAACTCGAAGACCTGCTCAAGACGACGGCCGACCAGCAGGGTCGGGTCCTTCGCGCCGAGGCCACGCCTGAGGACGGTTTCTACTTCCGTTCCGACCACTTCAATTTCGCGAAAGCCGGCGTCCCCGCGCTGTATGCGAAGGGCGGAGACGACCTCATCGAGGGTGGCGCCGCGGCGGGCCAGGCGGCGCAGGTCGCGTATCGCGACAAGCGCTATCACAAGCCCGACGACGAATACACGCCGGACTGGAACGTCACCGGCGTCGTGCAGGACCTCGAAGCGCTGTACTCCGTCGGCCGAACGGTGGCGAGCGGCGAGCGCTGGCCGACTTGGTACAAGGGCAACGCTTTCCGGGCCGCGGGCGACAAACTGCAAGCCCAACGTGGTCGCACCGCCGAGACCGCGCCCGCTAACCCGGCCAAGCCGTTGCCCTGAGATCGGCTTACGGTGGTTTCAGACTGCCGCCGGCTCCGCGCCGGCGGCAGTCGCTTCGACCGCATAGCGGCGTAGCGACACGGCGCCACAGCGCCACAGCGCCACAGCGCCACAGCGCCACAGCCGAACCAAGCTGAGACCTACAGCCTTTGTCGTTTCTCCGTCGGCGCAAAGGCGACAGCGGCTGCGACGCAAAGCGCGGGGGCCCGTTGGGCACGGCCACACTGTCGGAGGGCAGGCGCGGGCGAACGCCACTGCAAACCCTGGGGACACCGCTCGTCTCCGAGCCGGTCCGCGACTAAGCCGATCTCAGCGTGGTGTGCACCGGCGGCATGCTGACCGCGAGAGAGCGACGAGCCGACACCGCCTGCGCTGCGCGTTCGCGACCAACTCGCGCGCCGAAACGGCAGAACGCGAAGCCGCCACCTGGCGGGCCGCGCCGATCACCTCGGAGCGGACTGAGCGCAACCCGTAACGCGAGCGACGGACCGAGCGGGAGACTGGCACATGAGCGTGCGGCGCCCGCACATCTGACCGCTGAGTCTCCGGCGGCGAGACCACTCCTCTACGTTGAGATGCCGTTCGCACATGGGAAGACATAGCGCCAGACGCGGCAGGACACGGCGCGGATGCGCCTGTGGGGCCGCAGGCCAGCTCGCTTCGCCAAGTAGATACCGGCTCTACTACCGGCTG
>NZ_BMYD01000001.1:349465-1586696 GCF_014652095.1 Cognatilysobacter bugurensis | reverse complement strand
CAGCCGGTAGTAGAGCCGGTATCTACTTGGCGAAGCGAGCTGGCCTGCGGCCCCACAGGCGCATCCGCGCCGTGTCCTGCCGCGTCTGGCGCTATGTCTTCCCATGTAGGAACGGCATCGGACGGTGCCCCGTCCCGTCTGGAGCGACGGCGCGTTGCGGCGTGGGCGCCGCGTCTTTGCCCGCGCAGCCCGCAGTTCGGTTAACGTTCCGCCGAATAAGCGCGTGGAAGCGAGCGTGAGAGCCCGACCTTCATTGATTCCGCAAGCGCGTCCGGAGCGTGTTGCGCTCGCATATTCGTGTGTCTACTTCTTCTGCGTGCTTGCCGCGTACTACGCTGCCAGGCCCGTGCGGGATCAATTGATCGCGGCCGTCGGGGCGACGCAGCTCCCCTGGTTCTACGGCGCCACGTTTGTCGCAACTCTGGTGCTGACTCCGACGTTTGCGGTCGTCGTCGCGCGCTGGCCTCGCCGCGTAGCGGTCCCAGCCGTCTACGGTTTCTTCATCGCTTGCCTACTCGCGTTCGTCCCACTGTTTGCTAACGAAGGGCTGTTGAGTCCAAGGGCGCTGGGGACCGTCTTCTTCGTTTGGATCAGCGTATTCAACCTCTTCGTGGTCTCCGTGTTCTGGGTCGTGATGTCCGACATCTGGACGCAAGAGCAGTCGCGGCGGTTATTTCCCCTGATCGCGGTTGCGGGCACCGCGGGCGCGGTGTGCGGACCACTGTTGACCCGTGAGTTGGTCGATGTGATCGGAGTTGCGCCTCTGCTCGCGGTCTCCGCAGCGCTATTGGCGGTCGCGGTCTGGTGCGTCATTCGGCTTGGCCAATGGTCCGAGCGCGAGGGCAGCCGACGTGGCAGCGCCCGGGAGGGGCGCCCCGTGGGCGGCGGCATGTTTGAAGGCGTGAAGCAGGTGTTCGCAACCCCTTTCGTGCGAAACATGGCGCTGCTCTTACTGCTCGCCGACGGAATTGGCACCGTCAACTACGCGCTAGTCGTCGATTATTCGGGCAGCGCCTTTGCGAACGCAGTCGACCGGACCCGGTTCGCTGCGAACGTCGATCTTGCGGCAAACCTTTTGACCGTGCTCCTGCAGGTCCTGGTGACGCGTTGGCTGCTACCGAGAGGCGGGCCAAGTGCGATGCTGGCCCTGTGGGCGGCGTGTGTGATGGGCGCGCTGATCTTTGTGGCTGTTTCCAACGACCCGTACGCGCCCGTGGTGGCCGGCTTCCCCGCGGTGGCAATCGCCGTCATCGTCGGCCGTGGGTTTGCGTACGGGCTCGCCGAGCCCGCGCGGCATAGTCTGTTCGCGCAGGTCTCTCGCAATGAGCGATACAAGGGGCAGAACATGGTCGACACCGCCGTCTGGCGATTCGGCGACCTGATCATTGCGCTCGGCATGAACGGCCTGCGCGGAGTCGGCGTTGGGGTAACAGGATTCGCGGGACTGGCCGCGGTCAGCGCGGCCGCTGCAGGACTCGTGGGCTGGCGCGCGGCTCGCCGGGCCGCGGCGAGGCCTGACCCGCCAGGGCGCTGAGGACCTTGCGTTAAGAGTCATGCAGCAGCCCGATGCAAGGGGCCGGTGACCTCTCCCAAGCCTTTTTCGGCCTCGCCGTCTTGGCGACCTGTCACCATTCCGGCTGGAGCACCGCTCGCCGGATTCAGTCGGCGGCGGGACCGGATGCCGGCTTGTGGCCAGCCCGTCCCGTGTGGCCAGCGCGCCCGACTGGAGCATATCGTCGAGTCCCCGGGGACTCGGGGATTCGGTCCAAGGCGCCATCGCGGAGAGGGGAATGGAGGCCACGCAGCGAAACGGCTGCTCGTGATACGACGCGCCACGGCGCTCAAAGAAAAAGCGGGCCGGAGCCCGCTTCTTCGTGTTCTTCTCGCGATCCGGGTTTAAGCGGCCTCTCGCGCCGCGACCTGTTCCGGGGTCGGCCGATACGCGGTCGCACGCAGCTGCTCGGCGTCGAAGTCGTCGACGCTGATCGTGTCGATCGTCATCTCGCGCAATTCCTCGAGCTGGCGACGCTCATCTGCCGTGATCCAGCCTTCGCGCACGCCTTCCTCGAGCTGCGCTGCGTAGTCCAGCGTCCGCAGGCGGCTGTTCTTCACCGCCTTGAGGAACTTGCGCTCGATCGGCTCGGCGGCGACCACCTTCGGGAGGTAGCTGTTGATGCGGCCGGCCGGGTTGAACTCGCCCGGCGTGGTGAACACGCCGACGGCGAGGCGGTCGCGCGCTTCGTTCGGCACCATCAGCAACGACGCAGCGCGATGGCTGAGGCGATCGCCAGGCGCTTCGGCGCGACGACCGAGCGGGAACACCAGCGCCCACAGCAACCAACCGACCGGGCGCACCGGGAAGTTGCGTAGCGCTGCGGACAGGGCGGTCTCGATCTTGTGCATCGAATCGTGGAACGACCAGGCGAGCAGCGGCTGGTCGGCCTGAGGGCGGCCCTCGTCGTCATAGCGCTTCAGAACGGCGCTGGCGATGTAGAGCTGGCTCAGCACGTCACCGAGGCGTCCCGACAGCGACTCCTTGAACTTGAGCTTGCCGCCGAGCAGGAGCATCGACGTGTCGGCCATCAGTGCGAGCACCGCCGAGTACCGATTGAGCTTGCGGTAGAACCGCCGCGTGTAGGCATCGCCCGGGGCGGCACCGAAGCGCGCGCCGGTCAGGCCGAACCAGAACGAGCGCACCGCGTTCGAGATCGCAAAGCCTATGTGCCCGAACAGCGCGGCGTCGAAATCACGCAGGCCCTGTTCGCGGTCAGCATTGCCTGCCGCCTTCATCTCCTTGAGGACCCACGGATGGCACAGGATCGCACCCTGGCCGAAGATCATCAGTGTGCGCGTCATGATGTTCGCGCCCTCGACCGTGATCGAGATCGGCGATGCCTGCCACTGGCGCCCGAGGTAGTTGCGCGGGCCGAGGATGATGCCCTTGCCGCCGTGGACGTCCATTGCGTCCTTGATGACCTCGCGGCCCATCTCGGTGCAGTGGTATTTCGCAATCGTCGACGGCACGGCGGGGAGCTCACCGCGCGCGACGGCCGCCGCGGCGGCTTCGGCGAGTGCACTGATCGTGTACGCATTGCCCGCGATACGCGCCAGCGCCTCCTCGACGCCTTCGAAACGGCCGATCGACAGGCCGAACTGCTTGCGGATGCGCGCGTACGCACCGGTCACGATCGCCCCCATCTTCGCGCCGCCGCTGGCGGTGGACGGCAGCGTGATCGAGCGACCGATCGACAGGCACTCGACCAGCATCTGCCAGCCCTTGCCCGCGAACGCTTCGCCGCCGATGAGCTGGCTCAGCGGGATGAACACCTCGCGGCCGATCACCGGGCCGTTCTGGAACGTCGAGTTGAGCGGGAAGTGGCGGCGGCCGATGTCGACGCCCGGCGTCTCGCGCGGCACGAGGCCGAGCGTGATGCCGATGTCTTCCTTGTCGCCGAGCAGGCGCTCCGGGTCGTACATGCGGAACGCGAGGCCGATCAGCGTCGCAACCGGCGCGAGCGTGATGTAGCGCTTGTCGAACGTGAGCTTGACGCCGACGACGCGCGCGCCGTTCCAGTCGCCCATTGTCACGATGCCGAAGTCGGGGATCGACGTGGCGTCCGAGCCGGCCCACGGGCCGGTCAGGCCGAAGCAGGGCACTTCACGTCCGTCGGCAAGGCGCGGGAGGTAGTAGTCCTTCTGCTCCTGCGTGCCGTAGTGCATCAGCAGCTCGGCCGGCCCGAGCGAGTTCGGCACGCCGACCGTGGAGCTCACGACCGAAGACACCGATGCGAGCTTCTGGATCACCTTGTGGTTGCCGAGCGCGGTGAAGCCCAGGCCGCCGTATTCCTTCGGCACGATCATGCCGAAGAACTTGTTCTTCTTGATGTACTCCCACAGGTGCGGCGGAAGATCCGCCTCGGTGTGGGTGATTTCCCAATCGTTCGTCATCCGGCACAGCTCTTCGACCGGCCCGTCGAGGAACGCCTGCTCGTCCTCGCGCAGGGTCGGCTTGGGCTGGTTCATCAGCACGCGCCAGTCGGGCTTGCCGGAGAACAGCTGGCCTTCCCAGCCGACCGTGCCGGCCTCGAGCGCGACGCGCTCGGTTTCCGACAGCGGAGGCAGGATCTTTGTGTACACAGCGAGCAGCGGGCGCGTGATCAGCGGGATGCGCACTGCAGGCACTAGCAGCGGCACCGCGACGAGAGCCAGCAGCACGGCCGCGACGATCGTGGCCACGGGGCTTGCACCGAGCAGCCAGGCCGCAACCAGCGCGGATGCCATGAGGGCGACCGCGGGTGCGAGCCGCAGGCGGTGATACGCGGCGATTGCGCCGATGACGAGAAGTGCGAGGAACGGGGCGACGAGGCTCATGACGGACTCCGGCGGATGCCGAGCAGACAGCGGTGGACGCCAACGCGGGACCCGGCGATGCCGGCTGCGTCAACATACGCACGAGTATGTTGAGCGGCCGCGGCCGGTGTCAACTCTCTTCGCGCCGGCTTACGTACTGTCCCGGGCGGGTGCGTATGGTTAGAATCCTCCGCCTATGAATTCGATTGCAACCGCCGCTAAGCCCGACCGTGCCGGGCGTCTCAGTGCTGACGACTGGGCGCAGGCCGCGCTCGACCTGATCGCCGAACAAGGGGTCGCTGCGGTCGCGGTTGAACCGCTCGCGCGGCGGCTCGGTGTGACCAAGGGCAGCTTCTACTGGCACTTCCCGTCGCGCGACGCACTGCTCGTTGCGGCGCTCGAGCGCTGGGAGAAGGTCGAGCAGGAGTCCGTGTTCGGTTCGCTCGAAGCGGTGGCTGACCCCCGCGAGCGGCTGCGCGCGTTATTCCACCTCGTAGCGCATGAGTTCACCTCGCACGTCATCTATTCGGAGCTGCTGCGCGCGATCGACAACCCGGCCGTCCAGCCGGTGATCGGGCGCGTCTCCGAACGACGTTTCGACTGGCTCACCGCTTCGTTTCGCCAAGCCGGCCTCAGCCGCACCGACGCGCAGCACCGCGCGCGGCTCGCGTATGCGGCGTACGTCGGCTTTCTCCAGCTGAACCTGCAGCTGCAGCACGCGAGGCTGCAGCACGACGAATTCGAAGCGTATGTCGAACACGTCATGGTGACGCTGATTCCCTCTACTTGAAGTGACCGGCCCGGGCCGGAGGAGCTGTAATGAACGCGATCACCCAGGATGTGGCATCCGCCCCGACCCTCGACCTCGCCGGCAGCCGCCTGGCCGCGCTCAACGCGTGGGTGGCTGAAGTCGCCGGACTGACCCGTCCCGACGCCGTGGTCTGGTGCGATGGATCGGACGGGGAGAATGCCGCGCTGATCGCGCAGATGCAGGCCGACGGCACGCTGCTGCCGCTCAATTCCGAGACGCATCCCAACAGCTGGCTGCACCGCTCGCACCCTGATGATGTCGCGCGTGTCGAGCACCTCACGTTTGTCTGCACGAGCGATCGTGACGACGCCGGTCCGAACAACCACTGGATGTCGCCGGCCGACGGCCACTCGAAGATGGACGGGCTGTTCGACGGCTGCATGCGCGGGCGCACGATGTACGTGATCCCGTACTGCATGGGCCCGATCGACTCGCCGCTCTCGCGCTGTGGCGTCGAGATCACCGACAGCCCGTACGTTGTCACGAACATGCGCCTGATGACCCGCATGGGCGCGCCGGCGCTCGCGCGCATCGAGCGCGAAGGCCGCTTCGTGAAGGGCCTGCACTCGATCGGCGAGCTCGACCCTGAGCGCCGCTTCATCATGCATTTCCCCGAAGAGCTGACGATCAAGTCCTACGGCTCGGGCTACGGCGGCAACGCGCTGCTCGGCAAGAAGTGCCATGCGCTGCGCATCGCCTCCCACCAGGCGCGCCAGGAAGGCTGGCTCGCCGAGCACATGCTGATCCTCGGCGTCGAGAATCCGCAGGGCGAGACGCACTACATCGCCGCCGCATTCCCGTCGGCCTGCGGCAAGACGAACCTTGCGATGCTGATTCCGCCGCAGGGTTACCGCGACGCGGGCTGGAAGATCTGGACGGTAGGCGACGACATCTGCTGGATGCGTCCGGGCGCCGACGGCCGCCTGTACGCGATCAATCCGGAGGCCGGCTTCTTCGGCGTCGCGCCGGGCACGTCGGCCGCGTCGAATCCGAACGCGCTCAAGTGCATCCAGAGCAACACCATCTTCACGAACGTCGGTGTCACCGCCGACAACCAGCCGTGGTGGGAAGGCATCGACGACGGCAATGAGCCCGCACTCGACTGGCGCGGCGAACCGTATGACGCGAACAAGCGTCCGGCTGCGCACCCGAACGCCCGTTTCACCGTGTCCGCCAAGCAGTGCCCTAGCTACTCGCCCGAGGCCGAGAACGCGGCCGGCGTGCCGATCTCGGCGATCGTCTTTGGTGGCCGCCGCGCGTCGCTCGTGCCGCTCGTGTTCGAGGCCCGGGACTGGACGCACGGCGTGCTCGTCGGCGCCGCAATGGGGTCGGAGACGACGGCCGCCGCCACCGGCGCCGTCGGCGTCATGCGCCGCGACCCGATGGCGATGAAGCCGTTCTGCGGCTACAACTTTGCCGACTACTTCAGCCACTGGCTCTCGTTCGACAACGGCGAGAACAAGCTGCCGAAGATCTTCCACGTCAACTGGTTCCGCAAGGGCGCCGATGGCAAGTTCCTGTGGCCGGGCTTCGGCGACAACCTGCGCGTGCTCGAGTGGATGATCGGGCGTGTCGAGGGCTCCGCCTCAGCGGTCGAGACCCCGATCGGTCACCTCCCGCGCGCCGAAGACCTCAACCTCGACGGCGTCGAACTCTCGGGCGAAGCGCGTGACGTATTGTTCGGTTTCGACCGCGACGGCTGGAAGGCCGAATTCGACAGCATCGGCGATTACCTGGAAGAGTATGGTCCGCGGATGCCGCAGTCGTTGAAGGACGAGCAGCGTCGCGTCGCGGGTTCGCTGAGTCACTGACTCGGATATGGGCCCGCAGCCGAGCTTCACCCATTCGATAGGCGAGCAATCGGTCTACGTCTTCGACTCGCTGATCGCGAATGCGGGCGAGTACTTCCAGGCACTGAACCAGGCGGCGTTTACCCGTACCGAGGTCGCTCGTCCCGAGGTGGCCCAGCACAGGCACTGGGTCACCGAAAGCCGGCTCGAGTCTTTGCTGCAGCAGCCCATCTATGCGGCCACCCAAAAAGCGGTGGCCGCCGTCCGGAGCCGGCCCTATCGCCCGTATCGGGCGTACACGAATGCCGCTGCATACGGGGATGTGTTGTTTACGCACGTCGACTGTCTCCCCGGGCAGGGGGACCTGACCGCCCTCTGGTATCTGTGCGACGAATGGAACGTTGAGTGGGGCGGCGAAACCGTCTTTTTCAGTGAAGACGATGAAATCGCTGCTGCGGTTCTTCCGAAGCCTGGTCGGCTGGTCGTCTTCGATGGGACGATCAAGCACGCTGGGCGACCGCCAAGCAGGGTTTGCTATAAGCCGCGCTACACTTTCGCGATCAAACTAGAGCCGGTTTGACTGCGTGCCTACGGCGGTGATCGCCGAGCGCGCGCACCAGCGCGGTCCTTGCCGGTTGCGTCCAGCAGATTCGGCTTTCAGGGGAACCTTGCAGCATGCCCGCTACTGTCCACGCTATGTTCGCGGTGCCGTTCAGCACGGCCGTGCACCCGGCTGCAGATGCGCTCAATGCCGAGCTGCGAAAACTCATACTTGATCTCGAGACCACCGCCGAGTCGCAGCGCAACCCAGCGCCGGTGATGCACATTCCTGCTGGGCTTTACGAAAGCGATTTCACGTTTTTCGCGCGCAAGGAGCGGGCTGTCCAGCAGCTGCGAGACTTCTGCTGGGCCTCATTGGGCGAGCTCATCCAGGCCTTGACGGGGCGCTCTGCCGCACAGATGGCGCAGATGCGGATCCTGAGCCACACCTGGTTCCACGTAACGCGCGACGGCGGTTGGTTCGGGCACCACAACCACCCGATGGCATCGTGGTCGGGTGTCTACTGCGTGGACGATGGACGGCCGAACCCAGCCGTCCCAGAGAACGGCGTGCTTACGTTTCCTAATCCGCTGCAAGCTGCGAACGTTTTCCTCGACCCTGGGAACGTCCCAATGGAGCCGCCGTACTCGCACGGCAACTACGCGCAACGGCTTCAGCCTGGGCAGCTCGTGATGTTTCCATCGTGGCTCAGTCACTTCGTAACGCCTTATCGTGGCGACGGAACTCGAATTACCGTGGCGTTTAATTGCTGGTTCAGCCAGGCGACCGGGTAACCGCGATCGCACGATGGTGCGCCCGCAGCGCGCCTGGTGACGATTTCTAACGCGGGGTTAGACGCGGCTGCCAAGCGCGGCCGGCATTCAGGCGGCGGGCCGGAGGCGGCCCCGGCGGGTCCTAGCGACAAAGCACCTTCCAGCGCTGCGGCGGCCGCCGCACCAAGAGCGCCCGTCCATCCTGCGCGAAAGCCGTCGTCACGCGTCTCGTCTCAGGGCAGCTCGGGCGGCGTTGCGGTTTGTCATCCCAGTGCCGCGAGCGGCGCAGTGTACGGTCGGCTGAAGAGCGCTGCGCCACTCGCCAGTGTTGCCTTCGCATTGCGCACTGCCTCGGGCAGCGTACCTACCCCCTGCGTTTGCTTGCATGCCAGGTGGTGCATGCGCGAGTGCGGCGAATTTGTCGCACTTGCCCGACCAACCGACTTCCTTGACGAATGCCGGAGCAACGTGCGCGTCTCGGGCAGGCGGTCCGGACCCAGGCGATTTGCCCAAAAAAAAGGCGGCCTCCGAAGAGGCCGCCTCGATGTCACATCAGTTCAGTGATCAGAACTTCTGGACGTACTGCATGTAGTAGAACGCGCCTTCCGGCAGGTCATACGCGCCGTCGAACGAGTGTGCGAACGAGTTGATCACGCGCGGCGGCTCGTGACCGAACACGTTGCGTGCACCGACCATGACCTTCGCATTCCACGGGGCCTGCCAACCGACCTGCACATCATGGTACGTGGTCGCACCGATGCGGTTCTCGGCGTCACGCAACGCGCTGAACGTCGTCGTGTCGTAGTTCGAGCACAGCTCCATCTGCGTGAAGCCGGCCTCGAACAGACCCGCGAAGCCCGAGCAATCCTCATCGAGACCGGAGTAGTAACGCGCCGTCCAGTTAGCCTCGAAGTCGCCGAGCTGCCAGTCAACCGACAGGTTCGAACGCAGGCGCCACGTCGGTGCACCGTTGTACTCGCCGACCGTGCCGTACAGATCGTTCTTGGTCTGGTAGGTGTTGTCCCACTTGAACGCGAACGCACCGTACGCCGTCTCCGGCATGCGGTACTGCACGGTGAAGTCGTAGCCTTCGACCTCGCCCTGATCCAGGTTGAACTGCGTCTGGCGCAGGTTGAGGACGTTGCCCGTGGCGTCGCGCGTGACGAAGCCGCAGAACAGCTCGTTGAGCTCGCGGAAGCACTCGTTCAGGACCGACTGCGAGCCGCGGAACGACAGCGCGTTCTCAAGGCGGATGTTGTAGTAGTCGAGCGTGAAGTCGAGACCGGTGATCCAGCTCGGGCTGTACACGATACCGAACGTGCGCGTGGTGCCGTTTTCAGGCTGCAGGTTCGGGTTACCGCCGACGAGCGAGCGGATCTGCGTGTTGAGCTGATTGTAGCCACCCGCCGGCACGCCGGAGGCAAGGCAGCGTGCCTGCTGCTCCGCGTTCAGCGCCGCGAAACGACCGGCGTTCGAGGCGCACGGGTCCAGAGCCTGCGGGAAGCTCTCGCCACCGCCTGCAAACAGGTCCGTCACGCTCGGTGCGCGGAACGACTCGGACCACGTGCCACGCAGCAGGACCTGGTCGTTGAGCTGCCACTTGATACCGATCTTCGTGGCCGTGTCCGCGCCGATTTCCGGCGTCACCGTCGCACCGTTGAACAGGCCGGACGCGGTGTAGTCGGAGTAGCGGGCTGCAAGGTTCACTTCGAGCAGCTGCGCGAACGGGATGTCAGCCAGGACCGGAATGTTGAGCTCGGCATAGACTTCATCGGATTCGATCGAACCGTTGGTCGGCTCGGTGAAGTTGTCCGACGAACCGCCGCCTGCGACAAGCGCATCGGGCTGGTTGAAGTAATCCGTTGCGCGATGCTCGACACCGACTGCGAAGCCGAGCATGCCGGCCGGCAGTTCGACGATTTCGCCCGCCAGGTTGGCGAAGTAATCGTTCGTCGAGTTCTGGAACGTGCTCACCTGACGGTAGGTCACGTAGTTGACCATCGCATCGTATTCGGCCTGCGAGATCACGCCTGCCGCGAGGCCGAGGTCCGGGCCGCTGAACAGGTTGAACGGCACGCAGCCGCGGATGACCTGACCTGCCGCGTCCAAGCACTCCAGGGCGCCCGTCGTCGGGTTACGGCGGGAATCGCCGAGCGCGCGACGCAGGTTGAAGAGGTTGATGTAACCGCTGCCCGACTGCGTGAACTCGGAGTCGAGGAACGATGCGCCCACGTCCCAGTTCATGTAACGGCCTGCGAGCTCGAAGGAGCCGTCGAGCCATGCAGTCACTGCGGAGTTGTCATTGACATAGGACGGGCGACGCGGGCCGGCGAAGTCCGACCGGAAGCCGAACGACGAGATGTCGACGTCGAACGGGTTGAACACATTGCCAGCGGTCGGCGCGAACGCCCACTGCGGACCCTGCGAACCGGTGATGTTCAACGAAAGCGGCACCTGGGCCAGCTGCTGCGTCGAGTCACGGCGGACGTACGTGGCCTGGACGTTCGCATTGACCGTGTCCGTCAGGCGGAGCGTGCCCTGACCGTAAACGTTGAAGCGCTCGATCGGCTGCAGCAGGTAGTTCTGCGGCGCGAAGTTGTAGCGGTCTGAGGTGCCGGAGTTGTCCGTCGTGAAGCTGACGAACGGACGGAAGTCACCAGCGGCCGTACCCGGGCGACCCGGGATCAGCGTCGTGGCGCCGCCGGTGCCCGCCGTGGTGCACGCGCTGAAGCCCGTGTTCGGGTTCGTCGTGCGCGTACCCGGCTGGCAGCGGAGGAAGTTGCCGTACAGCGGGAAGCCCGAGCCGAACGCGCCGCCGCTGACAATGTCGCCTGCGCCGAAGACTGGCACCGACGAAATTTCACGGTCGCCCGCGAACACAGGCTCCTGGTCCGTGTAGCTGATGCTGACGACTGCATTCACGCGGTCGGTGCTGGCGCCGAGCGTGAAGTCGTAAGCCTGCTGGAAGCCGTCGCCCTGGGCGTACTGGCCCATGTAGGCGCGCGCCTCAGCACCTTCGAAGTTGGTGCGCGTGATGACGTTGATCACGCCCGCGATCGCGTCCGAACCGTAGATCGCCGAGGCGCCGTCCTTGAGGACTTCGATGCGCTCGACAACGGCGATCGGAATGGTGTTCAGGTCGACCGTGCCGTCGCCCTGCGTCAGCCAGCGGCGGCCGTTGACGAGGACCAGCGTACGGGTCGCACCAAGGCCGCGGAGCGAGATGTTCTGCGTGCCGTCGCTGCCGTTCGTGCTCGTGGTGATGTTGCGGAGCGCGCCGCCGTCGCTGGCGGCGATGTTGAACAGCACGTCGCCGACGGAGGTGAGGCCGGTGTTCTCGAGCTCGGCGCGGCCGATCGTCAGCACCGGCGCGGTGGTTTCAGCGTTGACTGCGCGGATACGCGAACCCGTGACCTGCACGCGGTCGAGGGTGGTCGCGTCCTGCGGGGTCTGCGCTGCCGCAGTGTCCTGCGCGAACACGGCGGTGGTGCCGATCGCAGCGGTGGCGCCCACTGCGAGCGCGAACTTAATCGCTTCGCGGAGCTGGGTGGTCTTCAAGGTCATCTCTCTCTCCAAGTAAGGCTTGGTGTGTTGCCTATGGGAACCCGCCAGCGGGCATCAAGACGATGCCGAAAAGGACAGGCCGGCCCGATAGTAGCCCCGCCTTTCGAATAATTAAAGTGCTGTTAACAAATTCGCCGCCGGTCACGTCGGAGCGCGAGCAGGCAGGCGGCTTCAGCCGTTGCACGGACGGTCGACAAGGCGGCCGAACGTGCCGATTACTAGGCGAATTCCCGTGCGCTCCCGTCTGGGATGCCGCGATTTGGCGTACTTGATGTCGGCGAAGGCGGATTGCGACGGCGGCTCGATGACGGGAGTCACGAATCGATCATCTGCTCGCGCCACCGGTCTGTGCCGCCGCCGCGACGCCAGTGGCTTCGAGAAGAGCGGGCGCTGCTCACCGCTTTGGCGCGCAGGCAGTGGCGAGCGGCGCAGGGTGACCGAAGAGGAGTGCGGTGCTCCCTGGCCAGGAAACGTGCGCCGCTGAACGGGCAGCGTCAACGCTGAGGCAAAGCGTGAGCCCAAGCGACGCCGAGCGCCGATCTAGCAGGCATGTCTAGCTAAAGATCCTGCTCGTACCTGACATACGGCACGGTGCCGTCGTCATCCGCGCTGCTGCCAGGCGCGAACGGGTTTTTGCCGCGTGTGACGACGTTCTCGGCGCCGACGGTGAGCTGACCGCTCCACGGCGTGCGCCAGGTCAGGCCGAGGTCTAGGCCGCGGAAGTCGCCGGGCTGGGCCGGGGTGTCGATGACGCGACCGACGACGTTCGCGCCGAATGCACCGAGGCCGGCGCCGACGGCGAAGCTCTTGCTGGTCCAGCGATCCGTCACGGCGGCGGGCATGTCGGATGCGGGGACAAGCCGGGCCCGTGCCCAGGTGCCGCCGATCGAGACCGTGGCCTCGCGGCCGAGGTTCTTCTGGCCGTATACGGTCAGTGAGTTCTGGTTCGCGCGCGCCGGGCCATGGGTCGGGCTGAGCCAGCCCGGGAGCTGCTCACGGGCGCTCGCAACGGACAGGCCCATGCGGTTGCCGTTGCGGCCGAGACTTGCGCCGGCGCTGCCCTGGCGACTGGATTCGGGATCGAGCGACGCGACGAGGCAGTGGTCGATCAGGCTGCCAATACCGCTGGCGACGCCGTTCTTGCGGTCGCACACGAGCCCCAGGCCGTTACCGCCGTCGACGCCGAACGACGCGTCGAGCGTCTGGTTGCCGAGCTTCCACTTGCCGTTCGCCGCACGCGCGTTCGTCGGCTCGAGCAGCAGGACTGCTTCGACCTTGCCGCTGGCCTGGTTCCACACCGGCAACACCGCCGCATCGCGGTTCTTGGCAGCCGATTGCGCATTCGCGCTCGCGGCCATGCCGAGAGCGAGCAGGAGAGCCAGAGGGAGTCGGGCGAGCAGGTTCATGGACTGCCTACGACAAGGAAGCGCTGCGAGAGTTCCGCAGAGGGCGTGGCCGGAACTGTAGACCGTTTATGTTTATTTAACAATCAATGAAAAGTGCGTGACTGCTCATTGCAGGCGATTCGGCGGGGGCAATTCCGTGTCGGCCTGAGAGAACAACGTCTCGATCTGCGCCGCGTCGAAGCGGTAGTTCTCGCCGCAGAACTCGCAGCGCACCTGGGCGAGTCCATCGTCCTGCACCGCAGCACGCGCTTCCTCGGCGCCGAGCGAGACCAGCATCGATTCGACGCGGCTGCGCGAACACGAGCACGCGAAGCTCAAGGGGCGATCGTCGAGCAGGCGTGCGCCGTCCTCGTGGAACAGCCGGTGCGTAAGTTCCTCCACCGGGACCGCAAGCAACTCGTCGGTGGCGAGCGTGTCGAACAGGGCCGAGGTGCGGTGCCAGCCGTCGGCGTCGCCCTCATCGCCCGGCAGCTTCTGCAGCATGAGGCCAACGGCCCGGTTCTCGTCGGCCGCGAGCAGCAGTCGCGTGGGCAACTGCTCAGAGCGCACGAAATAGTCCTCGAATGCGCCCGCGAGGGTGTCGGAGTCGAGCGCGACGAGCCCCTGGTAGCGGACGGGGTCGCGACCGCCGCGCATCGGGTTCTCGATCGTGATCGCGAGGACGGCATCGTGCAGGGCGGACAGCTCCTGCTCGACCTCTCCGCCGTCTTCGGCCAGCTGCACGATGCCGCGCAATGTGCCGGCTGCGGTGCATTCCGCAAACAACGTGCGCAGCGTGCCTTGGCCACGCAGCTGCACGGACAGGCGGCCGTCGACCTTCGCGTGACCGGTGAACAGTGCGCTGGCCGCGGCGGCTTGGCCGAGCCAGGACGCCGCTGACGCTGGGCAGTCGGCGCGGGCGCGAATCTGCTGCCACGTGTCGTCGAGCCGCACGTGCACACCGCGCACGCCGGCGCCTTCGATGAGGAAGCGGGTCAGGCGGTCGTTCGAGGCGGTGTCGGTCATCGTCAGGCTCAAGGCGGGCAGGCGCATTGCCATAATGCGCCTGCTTTCAAAGGGGAGTGCACGCAGATGGGGATGATCGGGGTCAGACTCAAGCGACGGAACGCCCCCGCCGGTGGGGCCGCATGACCGCGGCCAATGCGAAGCCGCGGCGGCGCGTGCGGTGGCGCCGGTGGCTGCTCGGCGTGCCGCTGTTCTTGGTGCTTCTGACGGTGGTCCAGGTGCTTGCGCTGCGCTTCATCGACCCGCCGTTCTCGTCCTTCATGGTGATCCGCGTGCTGGATGCGTGGCGCGCGGGCGACCTCGGCTTCCGGGTCGCCTACGACTGGCGCGATCTCGATGACATGGCCGCGCACGTGCCGGTGGCGCTCGTGGCGGCGGAGGACCAGCGGTTCGCGGAGCATTTCGGGTTCGACCTCGACGCGATCGAGAAGGCGCGCAAGGCCAATGCGCGCGGGCGCAAGGTGCGCGGCGCCAGCACGATCACGCAACAGACGGCGAAGAACCTGTTCCTGTGGAGCGGGCGGAGCTGGGTCCGCAAGGGCATCGAGGCCTGGTACACGGTGCTGATCGAGGCGCTGTGGCCGAAGAAGCGCATCTTGGAGGTCTACACGAACGTGGCGGAGTTCGGCGACGGCGTCTACGGCGCGCAAGCGGCGGGGCAGACCTACTTCGATCGCGACGCATCGCGGCTCAGTGCGTCGCAGGCCGCGCGCCTGGCGGCGGTGCTGCCGAGCCCGAAGCGCTACAGCGCCGCCCGGCCTGGTCCTTATGTGAAGCGGCGCACGCGCGCGATCCAGCGGCAGATGCGGCAGATCGGCGGCGCGTCGTACCTGCGCACGCTCGACTGACGCGGTCGTACTGGCTGCGCCGCCGTACCATGCACGCATGAGCCGAGACCGCCTCACCGTCGTCGTTGCCGCCTACAACGAGGCCGACAGCCTGCCGCTGCTGCACCCGCGGATCCTCGCCGCACTCGAAGCGCTCGATGGCGTCGACGGGCGGGTGCTCTACGTCGACGACGGCAGCCGCGACGACACCTGGCGCGTGCTGGGCGGCTTCGCGCACGATCCGCGCGTGGCGCTGTTGCGGCTGTCGCGCAACTTCGGCAAGGAGGCTGCGCTGACGGCGGGGCTCGACCGGATCGACGACGGCGCCGCGCTGATCCTCGATGCCGATGGCCAGGACCCGCCGGAGCTCATCGGTGCGTTTGTCGAACAGTGGCGCGCGGGCTTCGACGATGTGCATGGCACGCGGCTCGAGCGCGAGGGTGAGGGCTGGCTCAAGCGCAGCACGGCGCATGCGTTCTATCGCGTGATCGGACGCCTGTCGAAGACGCCGATCCCCGCCGACACCGGCGATTTCCGCTTGCTGTCGCCGCGGGCGCTCGCGGCCTTGCGCCAGTTGCGCGAACGGCACCGCTTCATGAAGGGGCTGTTCGGCTGGGTGGGCTTCAATCGCACGTCGATTGCGTACCACCGCGGATCGCGCGTGGCGGGCGCAAGCAAGTTCGACTTCTGGCGGCTGTGGAACTTCGCGCTTGAAGGAATCACGAGCTTTTCGACCGCGCCGCTCCGGCTTGCCATGTACCTCGGATTGATGACCGCCGCGGTCGCGTTCGCATTCGGCGCGTGGGTCGTGGTGAAGGCGATGCTCTGGGGCGACCCGGTGGCCGGTTACCCGACCATGATGTCGGTGATCCTGTTCCTCGGCGGCGTGCAGCTCATCGCGCTCGGGTTGATCGGTGAGTACCTCGGCCGCCTCTACGAGGAGTCCAAGCAGCGCCCGATCTACCTCATCGACGAGTGGCTCCCGGCGACCGGCGTATGCTCGAAGACCGTCCCCAGCGGAGGTCGCGATCATGCGCAGCGTGCACCAGGTCCTGCAGGCGAAAACGCCTGAGATCCACTCGATCGGGCCCGATGCGCCCGTCCTGGATGCGATCCGCACGATGGCCGAGCACGGCATCGGCGCGTTGCTCGTCATGGAGGGCGGGCAGCTGGTCGGGCTCATCAGCGAGCGCGATTACGCGCGCAAGGTCGTGTTGCAGGGCCGCTCGTCGCGCGATACGCCGGTGCGCGCGGTGATGTCCGAGCAGGTGATCACGGTCGGGCCGCTGGACACTGTCGACGATTGTATGCGCACGGTGACCGGGCGCCGCGTGCGCCATCTGCCGGTCATGCAGGACGGACAGGTGATCGGCGTGGTGTCGATCGGCGATCTGGTGAAAGCGGTGATCGAGGACCAGCAGGTCGAACTCGACCAGCTCCAGCGCTACATCGCGAGCTGACACTCGCGCTTACCGCGCGTAGCGCCCGCCGCAATCGGCGTTTCCGCCTGGCCCGAGTTCGAGCGTCGCAAGCAGCGCGGCCGGCGGGGCGATGGTGCCGAGCGCAATCGCGAGCGCCGCGCGCAGCCCGACGCGCTTCATGTCGGGCCGGATGTCCGGGTCGGCGAAGCGGCCGTCGACGATCAGCGGGGAGCGGAACGAGAATAGGCTGCGGTCCTTCGGGCGCGGGCGCAGCCGCAGATCGAGCGTCTCGTTGCGCAGGTCGATGCGGCCTTCGCCGAGGATGATCGTGTCGGTGGTGTCGAACGCGAACGTGCGCGCGGTCATCACCCCGTCGGCGACGGCGAAATCGCCGAATGCGCAGCGCACCGGCACGCGGCGGTCTTCCGTCAGCAGGAATTTCAGTGCCTCGGCCACGTCCAGCCCGGCGAGTTCGATCATCAGGTTGCTGACCTGGCCGCGGCCCATGCCGATCGCGACGTCGCCGTCGGCGGTCGCGAGCATTTGCGCGACCGAGTTGCCTTCCCCCTGCAGTGCGACCTCGCCGCCGACGAGTCCGACTGCCTTGCGCGCGCGCTCGATGTCGGGCAGCAAACGGTCGAGGTCGAGGCCGCGGGCGGCGATGCGCGCCTGCGTGCGGAGCGTCGACGCGCGGGCGTCCATCCGGATCGTCGCGCGGATGTTGCCGCCGGCGACGCCGAAGTTCAGCGGGTCGAGCACGAGCACGCCGTCGTTCAACGTCAGGTGCGCGTCCATGTTGCCGAGCGGCAGCCGGGGCGCGTTGACGCGTTTCGCGCGCAGGCGCACGTCCGCGTCCATCGCGCGCAGCTTGTCGGGGCGGTAGGGGCGGTCCGGCAGCACGCGGCCGTTGGTGCGCGTCGCGGTGGCGGGCGCATCACCCTGACGGGGCGTGCCACCGACGAAGCCGGCGAGATCGTCGAAGTCCAGCCGCGTCGACGTCAGGTCCGCTTGCAGCAGTGGACGCGCGCGGCCGGTCTCGACGCGCGCGCTGCCGGCGAGGTCGCTGTCGCCGACCGTCCCGGTGAAGCCGTCGTAGCGCCATGAGGTGCCGGCGCGTCGCAGACGGCCGTCGAGGCGGTACGGTGGGGTTGGCGGCAGTGAGAGGCCGAGCAAGGGATAGAGGTCGGCAAGGGTGTCGCCGCGCAATGCGAACTGCAGGTCGAAGCCCTGCAAGCGCAGCGGATCGAGCAGGGTGCCGCGGGCATGCGCGCGCGTGTCACCCGCTCGGGCCCGCAGGTCGATGCGGTACGGCGCCTCGCGATCGCGCAAGGCAAGCGGCGACTGCGCGTTGCCTTCGATCTCGAACCGGTTGCCTTCCCAGCGGCCGCCGCCTTGAAGCGCGATTGGGGACGCGCCCGGTGTCGAGTTCGGCGCGCTTGCGATGCGGATGTCGAAGTCGGTGTTCTGTGCAGCATCGAGAAACTGCAGGCGGCCGGCGTCGATGTGCACACGCCGGAACTGCGGGCCGTCGCCGCCTTCCTCCTCACCGAAGCGCCAGTTGCCCAGCCGCTTCGGGCCGACCTCCAGATTGAGCCGCGGCCGGTCCAGCCGGACCAGCGGGATCTCAACGTCGCCGCGCAACAGCGGCCAGAACGCGATGCCGATTTCGGCACGCTCGGCACTCGCCATAAGCGGCTCGCGGGCCCAGGGCGCGTTGCCGAAGCGCAGCTGCTCGCCGCTGACCGTGACTACGCCGCCGAGGTCGACGTTGAGGCGGCCGCCGATCTCGAACGTGCGGCCGGTGCGCCGCTCGACGGCGCGCTCGAGCGGGCCCTTGAACCAGTTCCAATCCCAGATCGCGACGAGCACGACCAGGGCGATGAGCAGAGCGCCTGCGATCGCGGCGACCGGGTGACGGCGGATGCGCTGGGAGGCAAGGGCGAATCGCTCGCGCGCGTGGGGCGTCATGGGGCGACGTCCCGTAGTCGGACTGCGGTCGACACGGCCGCTGCGACGTTGGGGAGCCACGGCACGGTGCGTCGAAACGGAGCCCGAGACGCAGGCCGCCGATCGCAAGGCTCAACGGGGATAGCGCGTGCGGCCATGGCGGTTCTCGGGTGGACGCCGACACGTTCGGCATCGCCCGATCAAGCCGCGGTGAACCCGTTGCGCCCGATTCAGCGCGGAAGCACCTGCGCCGCGACCGCGATGTAGTGGCACACACTGCCGCCGACGACGAACAGGTGCCAGACCGCGTGCGAGTACGGCAGCGACGGGCGGTGATAGAACACGGTGCCGAGCGTGTAGAGCACGCCCCCGGCGAGCAGCCAGCCGAACGTCCAGTTGTCGACCGCGGCCAGCAAGGGGCGCAACGCGATGAGCACGATCCAGCCCATCGCAACGTACAGCGCAGTGGACAGCAGTCGGAAGCGGCCGGTGAAGAACAGCTTGAACACCACGCCGGCAATTGCGAGCGTCCACACCGCGGCGAACAGGCCCCAGCCCCATGGCCCGCGCAGCGCGACCAGCGTAAACGGGGTGTAGGTGCCGGCGATGAGCAGGTAGATCGCGCAGTGGTCCAGCACCTTCATGCGCGCTTTCGTCGCCGGCTGCTTGGCCGCGTGATAGAGCGTGGACGCGAGGTAGAGCAGCAACAGGCACGCACCGAAGACGACCGCGCCGGTCAGTTGCCACGGATCTCCGTGCATCGCCGCGCGCGTGATCAGCACCGAACCGCCCACGAGGGCGGCAACGGCCGCGACACCGTGCGTCAGGGCGTTCGCCATCTCTTCGAAATCGCGGTGGTGCTCAGTGGCGCGGGCAGGCGTGGACACGGGCATCTCGGCTGGGAGGGCGGCCGAATCCTACCGTACGGTCATGGACGGGACAGCGAGTCGCGGTGCGTCGCCATCAACACGCCGGCCGATCCGATCGCATCTGCCATTGAACGCGCGGCACGTGGGATCGCTGCGAAGCGCGACGCTTGAGCGCGGCGACATGCCGGCGGAGGTGCAGCGAAGACGAGGTCCGCCAATCGCGGCGACGCTGCGTCGATGCGCGATAGCCCATCCGCCCTGGAAGGACGTCGACCGCGGCCGAAGATGCCTCAGCCGCGGCGTGCCGCTTCAGTGCGGCCCGTTTACTGCGCGCGGCACGCGACTGCCGCGCTCGACGCGGCTGCCGTCGGCGGGCAACGGGCAATCGTCAGTCGAGCGCGACCGTCTGCGCGTGCTCGCGCGTGGCGCGGAACTGCACCTCGGGCGCCCGCTCCTGCGCGAGCTGCAGGTTGACGCGCGTGGGGGCGAGATAGACGAGCTGTCCGGCTGCATCGACTGCAAGGTTCTGCGCGTTCTTGTCGCGGAACTCCTCGAGCTTCTTCGCGTTGTCGCAGTACACCCAGCGTGCGGTGGCGACGCTGACCTGCTCGAACGAGGCCTCGACGCCGTATTCGTCCTTGAGCCGGTAGGCGACGACGTCGAACTGCAGCACGCCCACCGCGCCGAGGATCAGATCGTTGCTCATCAGCGGCTTGAAGAACTGCGTCGCGCCTTCTTCGCTGAGCTGCGCAAGACCTTTCTGCAGCTGCTTGAGCTTGAGCGGGTCGCGCAGGCGGGCGCGGCGGAACAGCTCGGGCGCGAAGTTCGGAATGCCGGTGAAGCCCAGCACCTCGCCCTCGGTGAACGAGTCGCCGATCGAGATCGTGCCGTGGTTGTGGATGCCGATCACGTCGCCCGGGTACGCGCTTTCGGCGATCTCGCGGTCGCTCGCCATGAACGTCAGCGCGTTCGCGAGCTTGACCTCCTTGCCCGTGCGCGGGTGGAACGCCTTCATGCCGGCCTTGAACTCGCCCGAGCACACGCGCATGAACGCAACGCGGTCGCGGTGCTGGGGGTCCATGTTCGCCTGGATCTTGAACACGAAGCCCGAGAGTTTGTTCTCGGTCGGCTGCACCTCGCGCGAGGTCGTCGCCCGCGGCTTCGGCGACGGGGCGTGTTCGACGAAAAAGTCCAGCAGCAGCTGCACGCCGAAGTTATTGACGGCCGAGCCGAAGAACACCGGCGTCTGTTCGCCGCGCAGGTAGGCGTCCTTGTCGAACGGGTTCGACGCGCCCTCGACCAGTTCAAGCTCGTCGCGCAGCTCCTGCAGCATCGCCGCGCCGATGCGCTCGGCCAGCGCGGGATCGTCGACCGACGGAAAGATCGTCGAATCCTGTCGTGTGAAGTTGCGGCCCTGCTCGTACAGGTGCACCTCGCCGGTGAGCAGGTGCACGACGCCCTTGAGGCGCTGGCCCATGCCGATCGGCCACGTGATCGGCGCGCACTGGATCTTCAGCACGCTTTCGACTTCATCGAGCAGGTCGATCGGGCTCTTGCCCTCGCGATCGAGCTTGTTGATGAAGGTCATGATCGGCGTGTCGCGCAGGCGGCAGACCTCCATGAGCTTGATCGTGCGTTCCTCGACGCCCTTGGCGACGTCGATGACCATCAACGCGCTGTCGACCGCGGTGAGCACGCGGTAGGTGTCCTCGCCGAAGTCGGCGTGGCCCGGCGTGTCGAGCAGGTTGACGATGCGGCCCTCGTAGGGGAACTGCATCACCGAGCTCGTCACCGAGATGCCGCGCTCCTTTTCGAGCGCCATCCAGTCGGAGGTCGCATGGCGCGCGGCCTTGCGTCCCTTGACCGAGCCCGCCATCTGGATCGCGCCGCCGAACAGCAGCAGCTTTTCGGTCAGCGTGGTCTTGCCGGCGTCGGGGTGGGACACGATCGCGAAGGTGCGGCGGCGCAGCGCCTGCAGGGAAACGTCGGACATGGCGGCGACGCGCGTTCGGCGCGGCGGATCGTCGGGGAAGGCCGCAAATTATAGCGGCCGGGCCCGCGGGAACGGCGGCGGCGGCCCCAAAAGCACACGCCCCGCGCGGTGGCGGGGCGTGCAGGCATTACGCAGCGCTGCGCCGGGCAGCGATGTGACGCGATTACAGCTGGGTGCAGAGGGTGTACACGCCGGCTTCGTTGTAGGCGGTGGCAACCGCGCCCGGCGCGGTGTCCATGCCGGCGGAGCCTTCGGTGGCGCGGACGCTGCCGGTGTTCGGCACGCCGTCGTCCATCTGGTTGTCCATGGCGATCGCGGCCTTGCCCGGCGCCTGGCTGACGCAGATGGCGCGGCTGTTCATGTTGCCGAGGGCAGTGGTGAGCGTGGAGACGCCGACCAGGCCGCCGAAGCCGTTCATGGGCAGGGTGGCCGCCGCGGCGTCACCGGTGAGGAAGCCGGCCGCGCGCAGGTGCTGGAAGAACTGCAGGTTTTCGCCGACGGGCTGGAACGGATCGGCATTCGCCGCGCCGATCATGTTGTTGCCGTTGCCGGCGGTCTGCCCGGTCCACGTGTCACCGCGGCCGGCGATGCGCGCGTCGTCGCCCGGGGTGGCGCGGTAGCGGTCAAGGTAACCGTAGGTGGACGCGCGAATGCCGGTGATGTCGTTGACGGCGCTGCGCACGCGGCTGTTCTCGATCAGTTCCTGGCCCTTGAGCACCGCGCCGAGGAGCAGGCCGACGATCACCAGGACCACTGCGATTTCGACGAGGGTGAAGCCGCCCTGCGAGCGGCGGAATGACGGTTGGCGACGCATGTGCTCGGTCCTGTGTGATGAAGGTTCGAAATAGATCAACGGCACGGAATGCCCGGACCCAAGGGCCGTTTACGTGGTTTTTCCGCATTTGTGACTGCCGCCACAAAGGGGGGGCGGTCACGGGCGCGTGTACAGCCAGACCGTCAGCAGTGCGGCGCCCCCGATGGCGAGCAAGACGCCCGTCACCGCGCGGTCGAGCGCGTCGTGCATCGGCACCGAGCCGGGTACGGCGAGGAAGATGAAGGCCGCCAAGGTGACCAGGAGCGCGGCGCCCAGCAGCCACGTGCGCCACAGGGGCGGACCCATCCTCATGGCAGGCGCCCGGCCTGCACCATGCGGTTCGCGAGCACGGTGGGCGGCACCCACTCGACCAGGTCGTCGAAGGTGTCGGTCGGCGTGTCGGCAACGAAGTCCACGTCGTCGTCCCGGTTCTCGGTCTCCGCAACCCCGGTGCCGAGGCCATTGGGGCCTCCCGACCAGAACACGGCCGGAAGCTGCTGGCCGACGACTTGGTTTGCGATGTCGCGCGCCCCCAGCGTGCCGGCGCTGCACAGTGCAAAGACGGCGTTGGTGGGTGCGGTCGTCGGCTGTCCTGACGGACAGCTGGCGAAGGTGCCGCCCGACGCGTTGCGGGCGAATTCGGCCGACACCGCATAGCCGACGGGCATGCCCCAGGCATCGCCGCGTGGCAGGCCCAGCGTCGCCCACGGCAGTTCGCCGAACTGCCCGGTGGTGCAGCCGCTGGCCGTCGGCGCGCGCTCGAGGCCGTTGCCGCCCGGGTCGGCCGGACAGGGCAGGCGGCCCCGCGTGGCCGCGAATCCGATCACCGCATCGCGCGCAGCGGCCAGTTCGCGCCGGGTCTGCGAGCTGCGCTGGTACTGCTGGTAGTTGCCCATCGTGAGCAGCAGCCCGCCCAGCACCAGGCTCATGATCACCAGCACGACGGCCACTTCCAGCAGCGAGAACCCGCGCTGGCGCCTCATAGGCCGCACTGCCTGAGTTCGGCGATCGCGGCGTCGCACTCGGTCGCGTTGAGGCTGTTGATGCATGGCGGCGTGAGGAAGGCCGTGGCGGCCGTCTTGCATTCGGCCGGGCAGGTCCACGTCTGGATCTGGTTGTACGCCGTCTGGCACTCCGCCCGGATTGAGCCACCCGACAGCCGGCAGCCGTTGTTCTTGCTGTTCGGATTCACGTACGACAGCAGCGTGTTGGCGGGTGTCTGGCATATCGGATTCGGCGGCGGCGGGGGCGGGGGCGGAGGTGGTGGGGGCGGCGGCGGTGGAGGTGGCGGAGGTGGGTTCTCGGGAGGCGGAGGTGGCGGGCTCTCCGGAGGCGGCGGATTTTCCGGCGGTGGCGGCGGCGGGTCTTCGGGTGGCGGTGCCGGCGCCGGGCAGCGGACCGCCAGCGCCGCGAGATCGAGCGCGAACGTGAGGGTCTGCACGTCTTCGGTCTGGCCGGCAGTGACCGTCGCGCCTGTGCCGCTCGACAGCGTGTAGGTGGGAACGCGTGCTTCGTGGTCGCGTTCCGGCGGCAGGCCGAGGGTCAGCCAGGGCAGCGGGCCGGACAGGGGCGCGGTGCAGGTGGCCTGCGCGGTGCCGGTGTCGTCGGCCGCGGGGCAGGGCAGCAACTGGGCGGGCGGCGGTGACGCGCTGCAGTAGCGCGCGCCGGCGTGGCCCAGCAGGGCGTCGCGTGCGATCGCGAGTGTGCGGCTGGACCGGTTGCGCGATTCCACCCGCGGGTCGATTTCCAGCAATTGCGACAGCAGCAGGCCGGTGATGATCGACAGCACGACCACCACGAGCACGATGAGCGCCGCGCCTCGCGACGCGCGCGGCGACGCGGGGGCGCGGCGCCGCGTCACCGGCGCCTCCGGACCTGCACGCCTGGGGCGGTCTGCACCTCGCGCAGGCGCGGCTCGAATGCCGTGCCGACACTCAGCTGCATGACGTGCCCGTCATCGGCCAGCAGGAAAACCCGCGCGCCTCGGATCTGGACGCGGTAGGGGCCCCACTGCTGCCCGTCGATGACGGCGGTGTCCCCGAGCCAGGCGAGGTCGCCGCGACCGGGGCGGCGCGTGACGCCCTTGAGCGTGATCCACCGTGGGACGTACACCTCTGCCGCGGCGGCCGTCGCCTCGCCTTCCTTGCTGCGCAGGCGCGCGACCGCGAGGGCGTGGCGCTCCTCGGGGGTCAGAACGAGCGGGCCCAGCGGGGTGGCGGCCGGTGCGTCGAACGCCAACACCATCAGCGCCAGCAGCCCGAAGCGAATGCAGTGGCGGATCATGGTGCCGCCCCCTTTGCCCCTGGCCCCGCGCCCGGCGGCGCACCGGCCAATGGCGCCATCTCCGGAAGCGGCGCCGGATACAGGCTCAGCCAGCGCAGCGTGCAGGTGGCATCGAGGCCGAGTGCGTCCTTGCGTCGTCGCAGGTCGCAGTCGAGCAGTTCAAAGCCGCCCGCGCGCGACTGGCGCAGGCGCTGGAGCACATCGAGCACTTCGCCCTCGTGCGTGCCTTCCAGCGTGAGGGTCAGCGGTTGTCCGCGAAGGGTGGGCGCGACCTCACCGAGCAGGTCGATCCATTGCTGCGCGGCCTCCGGCACGGCGACGGTCTCGCTGCCTGCAAGCAGATAGCGTGTCCGCAGCCAGGGCCCACCGTGCAGCGACTGGCGCAGCGCTGCGATCCAGCGCGGCCGGTCGGCTTCGCCCACGAGCCCGGTGTCGCGGAGCTCATCGTGCAGGCGCACGACCGCGTCGGGATCGCGAATCAGCGGGCCGAGATCCGCCGCTCGCGTTTCGATCGTCGACGCGGCGCTCTTGGCGGCGCCCAGCTGCTTCTGCGCCTCGGCCTTCGTGGTGCGCGCCGACGACAGCACGGCCCAGCCCACGATCAGCAGCGCGAGGCAGACGCCGATGGTGACGAACATGCGCTTGCGTTCCCCCGAAGCGAGCAGCGCGCGCCAGGTGGCCATCATCGCGGCTTCCTCCCGAGGCAGTACGCGACCGGCGCGGAGAGCTGCGCCTCGAGGCCCTCCGACGAGAGCGTCTGGGTGTTGTTGATCGCCTGCGAGGGCAGCACCGTCCAGTACGGGCCGGAGCCGAGGGTCTCCTCGAACATCTTCAGGCGCACTTCGCGCTCGGCCTGCGGCACGTCGGCGGCCAGGTGCGCTTCCAGCGTGACCACCGTTGCCGGATCCTTGCAGCTGCTCGCCTGCGCGGACGTGGGCGGCTCCTCCCGCCATTTCAGCGCGATGATTTCCACGCCCTGCGCCTCGGTGAGCACGGCGGAGAGCTCTTCGGCCTCGCGCGCGAACCGTTCGGTGGACGCAAGGCGCGTGGTGTGCAGCCCGAGCGCGGTCGCGGCGACCGCAAGCGGAATGTTGCGTTCGGCGATCTTCGCCTGCAGCGCGTCGAGCGGGGCCTGCACCTGCGCGGCGTGGCGCCGGGTCGCGTTCGCCTGCTCGTTGAGCTCGCGCGTTTCCGACTTCAGCGGCATCCACATCGCGCCGATCACGAGCAGGCCGGCGGCGGTTGTGGCATACATCCCCTGCCGCCAGCGACGGCCCAGGTGATGGATCCGAACGCGCAGCGGTGCCAGCTGGAGTTTTGGTGCCACCCGCGTTGCCGCGGCCATGACGGCGGGCAGGCCGCCGGTCTCGGGCGGCGCGATGCCGCGGATCGCTGGCATGCCGACGACTTCCATGCCGCGCGGCAACGCCGCGGCGATCGCGTCGCGTGGCTGCGTCAGCCCCCAGCAGAGCACGCCCAGCGTTTCCTCGCGCGGCAACAGGCGACTGTTGCGCACGAACTGCACGGTGCGGTCGACTTCCGTCATCAGGTGCTCGACGGTGAACGACTCCGCATCGCCCGGGATCAGCCGGCCCAGCAGCACCTTTCCGCGGCTCACGATGACCTGCCGCACGCCCGACGGCGTTGCGAGCAGCACGAGCACGTGGTCCGGCAGCCCTTTCGCGCGCCGCACCAGTTCGGCAACGAGCATCGCGGGGATCCAGACCGCGCGCACGCGCAGCCCGTGTTCCAGACCGGTGGCGAGGGCCGCGTCGAGCGTCTTCTGCGCGCCAATGCCGATGGCAAGCACCTCGTCGTGCCCGGCCTTGTCGGACTTGCCCAGGCGCACGCCAAGGCGGTAATCCGTGTCGCGGAATTCCTGCGCGACGCGTCGCTCGAGCACGCGCCGCGCATCGAGACCCTTCGCCTGCGGCACCGTGACGCGGGTGATCGTCGTTTCGATGAAATCCGCAACCACCGCGACATCGCCGCGCATTGACGCGGGATCCACCGGATGAAGCGCCCCGTCCTTGCCGAGCCGGAGCAACTGCTGCGCGCTGAGATAGAGCACGTGCATGGGCATCACATCGGCAGGTTGGAGATGGTGTCGTACACGGGGCCGAGCACCGCGACCATGATCCAGCCGAGCAGGCCGCCCATGACGACGGTGAGCATCGGCTCGATCATCGACTGCAACTTCCCGATGCCCTCGTTGACGTCACGCGAGTAGAAGTAACTGACATTGCGCAGCGCTTCGTCGAGGCGGCCGGTGTGCTCGCCGATCTTGAGCATGCGCAGCACCAATGGCGGGAATGCCGCACTGGCCTCGAATGCCTGCGAGATCGGGATGCCCTGGCCGATCAGCGTGCGTGCGCGCTGCATCGCTTCGGTGACCGCGATGTTGCCGGTGGCTTCCTCGCAGTGCTGCAGCGCGTCCATCACCGGGATGCCCGCGCCGTACATGAGCGCGAACGTGTTCGCGAAGCGTGCGAGCGCGATCTTGCGCAGGATGTCCCCGAGAACGGGGATCTTCAGGATGAAGTGGTCACGCTTGCGGCGCAGGTCCGCACTGCGGTCCAGCCCGACCTTCAGGCCGATGCCGGCGACCACGGGAAATCCGAGGATCGCCGCCCACCACGCGACGATGAACGATGACACCGCAATGAGCACGCGCGTCTGGATCGGCATTTCCTGCTTCATGTTCTGCAGGAACTGCACCAGCTGCGGCACGAGGTAGATCATCAGGAAGAACACGACCGACGTGACGACGACCGCCACGAACGTCGGATACATCAGCGCCTTGCGCGTCTGCGACGACAGCTCGTCCTGCCACTTGAGGTTGGCGGTGATCTCGCGCAGCACGTCCGGCAGGTTGCCGGTGATCTCGCCCGTGCGGACCAGGCCCACGAGCAGCTTGTTGAACACGTCGGGGTGGCAGGCGAGTGCATCGGAAAACGGCGTGCCGGTCTCGATGCGATCCACCAGATCGCCGACCATCGACCGCACCGCAGGCACTTCGCTCGAGTCGCGCAGATCGACCAGCGTTTCCAGCAGCGGTACGCCGGCGCGCAGCAGGGATTCGAGGTGGAAGAAGAAATCGATCAGCGCGCGCCGATCCATCTTCTGGCGCGACATCGATGATGTCAGTCCGGGCTTGACCGGCTTGGCGACGAGCAGCGACAGCCCGAGTCGCCCGAGGCGGCCCTCGAGTTCGTCGGGGCTGTTCGCATCGCTTTCGCCCTTGACGACGCGGCCTTCGGTGTCGAGCGCACGGTAGCGGTACAGGCTCACAGCGACACCAGGCTCGTGATGTCGACGACACGCGAAACTTCCTCGAGTGTCGTGACGCCCTCGCGCGCGTAGCGCAGGCCGTCGTGCGCGAGCGACCTGAAGCCCGACGCAAGCGCCGCTGCTTCGAACTCGCGCAGGCTCGCGCGGCGCGCCATCAGTTCATCGAGCACATCGTCGAAGCGGATGACCTCCACGATTGCAACGCGTCCGCGATAGCCGCTGAAACTGCAGACTTCGCAGCCGACCGCGTGCTTGACCGGCTGGTCGGGTTCGAGCCCGAGCAACTGCGTTTCCAGCGGGTCGGCGACGCGCTCCTGACAGCAGGCGGCGCACAGGCGACGGATGAGGCGCTGGGCGACGATGCCGATGAGGTTGCCGCTCATGACCTCGGGCGGCACGCCCAGGTCGAACAGGCGCGGGATCGCGCGCAGTGCGGAGTTCGAGTGCAGCGTCGAGAAGACCTGATGGCCCGTCATCGCCGCGCGGAACGCCATCTCGGCGGTCTCGCGGTCACGCACCTCGCCGACGAGGATGATGTCCGGGTCCTGTCGCATCAGCGAGCGGACGCCTTCGGCGAAGTTCATCTTGGTGCCGGCACCGACCGCGCTCTGGCGGATCACCGGCATCGTGTACTCGACCGGATCCTCGAGGGTCATGATGTTGACCTGCTCGCTGTTGCGGTAATTGAGGATCGAGTACAACGTGGTGGTCTTGCCCGAGCCCGTCGGGCCGGTGACGAGGAACATGCCTTCCGGACGCGCGAGCATCAGCTTGATGGTGTCGAGCTGGTCCGGCGCCAGGCCGATCTTGTCCAGGTGCACGATGCCGCGCTTGCGGTCGAGCACGCGCAGCACGAAGTTCTCGCCGTGCGCGGTCGGATGCGCGGCGGCGCGGAAGTCGATCTCGCGCCCTGCGAGCGTCGTGGAGATGCGGCCGTCCTGCGGCGCGCGGTTCTCCGCGATGTTCATGCCCGCCAGGATCTTCAGACGCACGAGCATTGCCGGCCAGTAGCGGCGGTGAAGCGCGCGCACCTGGCGCATCACGCCGTCGACGCGGTAGCGGATTCGCAGGAATTGCGGCTCGGGCTCGAAGTGCAGATCCGATGCGCCGATCAGTACACCGTCGGTCAGCAGTGCATCGACGAGACGCACGACCGGGTGGCTGTATTCGCCCGCGTTTTCCGCGGACAGCTGCGCTGCATCGGCCTGGCCGGTTTCGATTTCGTTGAGGATGCCGTCGATCGACAGCGTGTGGCCGTAGTAGGTCTCGATGGCACGCTGGATTTCACCGATGGCCGCGAGGCGCCACACCGGCGTCGCGCGGCTGCCGAGGTGCGCGCGCACCTGGTCGATCGCGATGATGTTCTGCGTATCGCTGACTGCGATGACGAGTTCACCCGTGGCGACCTCGTAGGAAACGGGGAACAGCGTATGGCGACGTGCGAGATCCTTCGGCACCAGCGCGAGGGCATGGCCGTCGACGAGGATGCCGGACAGGTTGATGCTGTCGTTGCCGAGTTTTTCCGACAGCGCTTCGCGCAGCGTGTCCTCGGTCAGGAACCCGATGCTGACAAGCGTCTCGCCGAGCTGCTTGCCCTGTCGACGCTGTTCGAGCAGGGCGATCTTGAGCTGGTCGGCGCTGATGAGGCCGCGATCGACCAGCAGATCGCCGAGGCGGGGCTTGCCACTCATGGCGCGTCGGCTCCCGCGGTGGTCAGGGCGTCCAGGCGTGCGCTTGCGGCATTGCGGTCGAAGCGCGCAGCGCCATCGGTCATGCCGAGTGCACGGCGGTAGTGATCGGCAGCCAGGCGAGGCTGCTGCAGCTGGTCCAGGGCGACGGCGAGGTTGTAGACGTGGTCGGCGTTGCCCGGCTCTCGCGAGTGCGCTTCGAAGTACGCCGACTGCGCATCGGTCCAGCGGCCCTGGGCCGCCATGCGCGCGCCGAGGGCGGCGTGCAGCGAGACCGCATCGGGATTGCCCGACAACGTCTGCCGCAGTGAGGCTTCATCGTCCGCATGCGTCGAGCCGGACACGGCCAGCAGTCCGGCCACCGCCTGCGGATGCTCCGGCTGCTGCGCGAGCACGCGGCGGTAGAGCTGCTCCGCGTTGACGGTGTCGCCACGCGTTTCGGCGATTACTGCGAGGCCGAGCAGCGCGTCGAGTTCGCCCGGCTGCGCGGACAGCGCGGCGCGGTACGCGGCTTCCGCATCATCGATGCGCCCGGCCTGGAGCGCGGCGTAGCCGGCGAGCAGGTGTGAGGGTGAGTTGCGGCGCTGCACACGGAGCGGCTCGGGACGCAGGTCCAACTCGTCCACGGGCGTTTCCAGCGCGGAGCGCGCGGGTCGGGGCTCCTGCGGCGCGTCCAGCGTGCCGCTGGTCGGCAGACTCGGTGCCGCCTCCGGCGCGGGGGCCATGAGGGCGGGTGCGACAGTCGGCATCGCGGGCGGTGCCTGCGGCGCAGGCGGTGCGATATCGGCCGCGGGCGTGGCCGGCGACGGCTCCGCGGGCGCGGGTGTGCCCGGCGCGGTGGCGGGCGTGCCGTCCACAGCGACATCCAGCGCCGGGGCTGCCGGCGCGGCCGGCATGCTGGACGGTGGCGGGACCAGTGCCACCATCGACGGCGTCGTGCCGAACGGCGGCACGCCCATGAGATGCAACCAGTACGCACCGCCACCGAGCGCGCCGGCGACGACGACCGCCATTGCGGCATAGGCGACGCGGCGGGGTATGTGGGGCAACGCAAGCTTTGCGGACTTGGCAACCGTCGCCTTCGCAGCGGCGGCAGTACCAGCGTCGGGGATGGTCGCAGGTGCGGTGGGTGCGGCAGACGCGTTCGCAGGCGCTGCGGCTCCCTGGGGGCTTGCAGACGGAGGCGGTGACGCCGGCTCGGCCACTGCACGCGGTGCCTCTGCAACGGGGGCAGGCGAGGAGGGCGTCGGGTTGGCCATCGACCCCGCGGCTGCGACAGGCGCTGCTGCAATGGAAGGCGCAGGCTCGGCGGGCGCCGGCGCGTCGGGTATTTGGGGTGCAGCCGATGGCGATGCGTCTACGGCGGTCGCATCGAACGTCGGCGTGGATGTCGCCTCTGCTGCGGGCAGAGGGCATGCGCTGTCATCCCGCGCGTGCGCAGTTGGGTGGACGTCGTCCGCCGCGCTGGATGTGCTCTCGTCCGCGCCACGTTCCGTCGTCTCCACGGACGACGCAGCCCCCGCCGCGGGCTCAGGCTCCATCGGTGCAAGCGCGAGGGGCTCCAGCGACAGCGCAGCCGCCGACGCGAACGCACCCGGTGCAGCGTGCGTGACCCGCACCGCGAGCGGCGACGCGTCGTCAACCGGCGCAAGGCTCAGGGCGCTGTCGAGCGACACCGGCAAGAACGCGGGCGCGGTCGCCGGTGTCGCCGCGAAGTCCAACGCCGACAGCGGCAGCAGTTCGGGAAGTGATGCGAGCCCGGTGTCGCCAGCGGGCTGTGTTGCAACGCCCGGCTCCTGCGCGTCGTTGCGCATTGCATCGTCGCCTTCCGGCGATGCGCTCGTGCGCGAGGACGACGCCTTTCCGGCCAGCGCGATCACGGCGGCAGCGGACGGGCGCGCGACATCGCACGGAGCGGATGCGGCCGCCGCGGCTTCGCGCTTGCGCGCTTCGGCCTTCTTCAGGGCTTCGAGAAGGATGCTCATGGGTGTGTCAGTTCACCTTCGCAGGCGCTGCCGCGGGCTGCGAGGACTGTGGATCGCGCGGCGCCGGCAGCGACATCGCAGACGGCTGGAACTCACCGTCCGGCAACTGATCGCGGAAGTTGCGGTAGTCGCCCTGGAGGCTCGCGTTCTTCACCACGATCGGGCGCAGGAAGATCACCAGCTCGCTCTTTTCCCGCTTGCGCGACTTGTACTTGAACAGGTTGCCGACACCGGGCACGCGGCTCACGCCGGGCACGCCGTCCTCGCCGTTCTCGGTGTGGTCGCGCATCAGGCCGCCGAGCACGGCGATCTGGCCGTCACGCACCTTGATGACGGACTCCATCTCGCGCGTCTGGATCTCCGGCACCTGGCTCCTGATGTCGGGCACGTCCGCGCCGGACTGGCGCGCGACCGCGAGCGTCAGCGCTACGCCCGGATCTTCGACATAGCGCGTGAGCCGCGAGATCGTCGGGCGCAGGTTCATGATGACCTCGCCGTCCTCGCCCACCTGCGGCGTCACGTTCATGAGGAAACCGACCGGCACCGTGTTCGGCGTCGAGTTGATGCTGAACACCGCGGGCGTGGTGGTCGTGGGCGGTGTGTAGTCCGCCTTCAACGTGAAGTAGACGAGGTTGTCGACGACCTTGATGAGCGCGGTCTGGTTGTTGAGCACGCTGACCTTCGGGCTCGACAGCACCTGCGTGCTTCCGAACGATTCGAGCAGCTTCAGCGCGCCGGAGATGTCGATGCCGGCAAGCGACTTGGCGAACTCCAGCACGCCCATCACCGGCACTTGGCCGCTCATCGGCGTGCCGCCCGACAGGGTGCCGGTGCCCGGGCCGGGCTGCACGGTGAAGCCGAGCGAGGTGCTGCCGAGGCGCAGTGCCTGCCAGTCGATGCCCTGCTGGTACTCGTTCGACAGCTGCACTTCGACGACGGTGGCTTCGATCATCACCTGGCGACGCGCGGAGGTGACCGAACGGTCGAGGAAGTCCGCAACCTGCGCATGCTGGCGGGCGGTGCCGCGCACGATGAGCAGGCCGGCTTCCGGCTGCGCGATGACGGCGGGCGCGTTGCTCGCAGCGGCCTCGGGGGACAGGGGCGCGACGGTCTCCGGAGCCGTGCCCACAGCCACGGCGGCCGCGGGCAGCACGGCGGCGGGCCTGACGGCGCCCTTGGCATCCAACACGCCGAGCAGCTGGCCCACTGCCTGCGTGAGCGACTGCCAGTAGCGATGGTTGGTGGTGCTCGCGATCTGGGTGGACGAGTTGTTGCCGGCGCCCTGGCTCGACGACGTGCCACCGGTGGTGGCGACCTGAGTGGCGATGGAGATGGAGCCGGTGGTATCGCGCTCCATGTGCAGGTAATCCACGCGGTAGGTGCGCGTGAACGGGCGGTCGGGCACCACGCTGAGCGAGTTGCCTTCCAGCGTGTAGCGGATGTCCGCCTGGCGCTGCACGCGCTCGAGGATCTGCGGCAGGGTCTGGTCGATCGCATTGAGCGTCACCAGCCCCTCGATGCCTGGATGCACATCGACATTGAGCTTCGCGTCGCGGGCCAGCGCGAACAGCAGCTCGCTCACCGGCACGCGATTGACCACCACGCTGTAGAGCTCGACCGGACCGCGTGCAACCGGTGGCGGCAGGCGCATGGAGGGGCTGACCACCGGAGGCGGTGCGCCGGCGGCCGTGCGCGGCAGGTCACTCGTGTCGAGGTGCTGGGTGGACCGGACCGGGCCGCCTTGGGCGCACGCCGCCAGCGAGACGGAAAGCACCGAGATGGCGAGCGCGGCGGTTCTGATGGTCACGGGTGCTGCACTCCACTGGGCGGGCTCAGGCCCACGTTCAGCGCAGGCCTTTGCTACCCTCAGGCAACTTCTGTGCCCAAGTCCGACGGCCTGCAGCTATCTCGGTTTAACGGCGCTTTCCGAGCGATCTGAAACCTGCGGCGCAGCGACGGGCGCAGGCGGCGTGGCCCAGCAGCGCGCTTGCGGCGACCGACCAGCCGTGCGTCAGCGGGTTGACGCGCCGCCGCGGGTTCGACGAGACGGTTTCATGACGGGGCTGCGCTGATCACCACGCGGTGAAGTGACGGCCGAGTCGCACTGCAATCCAAGTTTCACCGGGCTGGCGCGTCCATGCCGGCGCCCGCATCACCGCTGGCCGTGGCGCTCGTGCGGTTCGCACGGGGCGCTGCCCAGGGGCGCAGACCGTGGCGCTTGCGCGTTGTGTCGCGGTGTGCGCATCGTCCAGCCGGAATGTGCGCGCGACAGCACTTCGGCGATCTGCCGTTCACAGCGCGCGGGCCTGCCGTGAGCACAGGTCTACCATCGCTCACAGGAGAGTTTTGGGAGAAACACTCAGTGCGGATTGTGATCGCGGGTGAGGGCTCGGGCCAGGCCGGCGAGTTGAAGCAGGCGTTGGTGGGGATCGGGCTGGACTGGGAGGTCGCCGGGGTCGATGTGACCGATCCGGACGCGATGACGGCAGATGAGCCGGTGGACGTGTTCGTCTGCCCGCTGCGCCTTGGCACCCTGCATGGCGCCGAGATCCTGGCGCAGATGCGCAACGCGTATCCGGAAGCCGTGCGCATCGTGTTGCTCGACAAGGGCGAGGAAAGCCACGCGCTCCACGCGCTCGATTGCGCGCACCGCATGCTCAACACGCCGCTCGACGCGTCCGAGCTGATCGAGGCCGTCGACAGCGTGGTGGACCTGCGGGAGCTGCTCGACAGCGCCGAACTCAAGCAGGCCATCGGACGCATCGGCTCGCTGCCTCCGCCGCCGCGCGTCTACATCGAGCTGACCCAGCTGCTGCGCGACCCGGACACGAGCAATTTCGAAGTGGCCGAAGTGCTCTCGCAGGACCCCGGGGTCGCGGCGAAAGTGCTGCGGCTTTGCAACTCGGCGTTCTTCTCCGGCGGGCGGCAGATCAGCGACATGCGCACCGCGGTCACCCGGCTGGGCATGCAGTCGCTGCGCGGGCTGGTGCTGGCGAGCGAAACGTTCGGCTCGGTGCAGTCGTCCGATACGGTCGACCGCGACGCGATGCAGGAGCGTGCGCTGCGCACGTCGCGGCTCGCGGCCCGACTGCTCGGCGGATCGAGCGCGGAACTCGCGGCCACCGCGGGCCTGCTGGCCGAGGTCGGCCTGCTGCTGCCTGGCGTAGGCGATGGCGATGGCGGCCCGGACTACGCGGAGGCGGGCGCCTACCTGCTCGGCCTGTGGGGCCTGCCGATGCCGATCGTCGAAGCCGTCGCGTATCACCGCATGCCGTCGCGGCTCCGCGGCAGCGGCTTTTGGGTAACGGGCGCGGTGCACGTCGCCGCGGCGCTGGTCACCGGTGACGACGTCGATGAGGACTACCTGCGGACGGTCGGCGTGCTCGACAAGCTGCCGCAGTGGCGCGCACTGGCTGAGCAGATGGCCGAGCCGGCCTGACGCTCAGCGTTGACCGATCTGCAGCGGCCCGGCGGGGCCGCGCATGCGGAACGGCAGCGATTCGATGCGCATTCCCCGGTTGACCTGCACCACGAAGTGCAGGTGCGGCCCGGTCGTATAGCCGGTGTTGCCGGACAGCCCGATGCGCTCGCCGGCCTGCACGCGCTGGCCCACGCGCACGAGCGCGCCGTCGGGTTGCAGGTGCGCGTAGACGGCCATCGTCCCGTCGTCGTGCGCAATGCGCACGTAGTTGGCCTGGGCCGCAAACCGTGCGGCGTTGGTGCCGGCGTTGCGGAACCCTGACTCGACCTGCATCACCGCGCCCTCGCGCGCGGCGAGCACGGGCGTGCCCTCGGGCACGGCGAAGTCGACGGCGTAGCGGTTCTGCGCATCCGTATGGCTGAAGCGGCCGCCGTAGCCCTGGTCGATGCGCGGCACCTGCGCATGCGGCAGTGGCAGACGGTACTCGACGTCCTGTGGCCGCGCCGCCGGATCACCCGGCAGGCTGTCCATCTGAAGCTGAAAATCACCGCCGCCGACGCCGGTTTCGGCCACGCCGAGCACCGCGAGCAGCACGCTGCTGCCGGCCGGGAGCGTCGCGCGCGCGGGCAACGGCGGATCGCTCACGACATTGCGCTGGCGCTGGAATCGCAGCCGCACCTCGACCGGTCCGCCGAGCAGGTTGTCGGCCCAGGCCTGGTTGCGGCCGCCGACCTGTTCGATGCGCAGCCGTGCGATCGGTTCGACGGCCACGCCTGGCATCGCATCGGCGCGCGCCGGGCTCACCGTCGGTGCCACGGGCACGGCCTTGGCGGTGCGCCCGGGAGGCGCGGTGTCGGCGTAATGGTTGACGCCCTGCGGGTCGGTCCAGCGATAGAGCGTGTCGGTCGAGGCGGCCACGCCGGCGGCCGCGACTGCGAGGCCGAGCAACGCGAGCCAGGCCGTGCGCATGGCGTCAGTCGGTGCAGCCGGGCGCGAGCGCGAGCGACTTCGCGACCGTACGCAGGTCGAAGGCCGTCACTGCGCGATCGTCGTGGACCGCGAACAGCGCGCCCCCGGGAAAGCTCGGCGTGCTCGCCGCATGCAGCACGACGCCATCGGTGTGCGCGGTGACGTGGCCCTGGAAGCTGCCGCGCGGCTCGAGCGTCGTGCGATCGAACAGGTGGAACGCGGTGAGCGGCGCGAGCTGGTCCACCGCGATCCAGTAGCCGCTGCCGTCGGGGCAGCTCCACAGCACGACGCCCTCGGCCTGCGCGCGGAAGCGGGTCGGCGGCAGGCGGCGTCCGGTCGGGCGCCCGTCGAGGGTGTACTCCACGAGCGTGGACATGCCGCCATGCACGGCCGTGCTCTCGTCGGCGACGAGGAGGCGGTCGTGCGCGGGGTCGCCGGCGATCGACTCGACGACGCGCAGCGCGGCCTGCTCGGTCGTGTCGCCGAACGCGCCGACATGACGCGCGCGCAACTCACCGTCGTTGCCGACCGCGATGCGGTAACGCCGCACGCGCTCGTCGAGTTCGCCCAGCGGCGGGACCACGTCGTGACGCTCGCCGAGCATGAAGCTGTCGGTGACGTAGACGTCGAGTTCGCCGGGCTCGCTCTCGTGCATCCACAGGCCGTACGGGCTGCGCAGCTCGCCCTCGCCGAACGTGCCGAGCGGCTCGAAGTCGGGCAGCGAGAGTGCCTGCACGCGGCGATTGTCGCGCTCGACGACGAACAGCACGTCGCCATGCACGGCCAGGCCGTTCGGGCGGTTGAACTGCCCGGGCGCGTTGCCGCGCATGCCCACTTCGCGAACGCGCTCGCCGCTGTCGGCGTCGAACACAACGAGGCGATGGCTGGCTTTGGCGCTCGCGATGAGCCACGTGCGCCCGTCCTCGGTGACCCACGTCGCAAGCGAGTCCAGCTCGTCCGCAGGCGATGCATCGGACACGTAGGTTTCGGGCAGCGTAATGAGCTGCGCGGCCGGCTCCGCTGCCGGCGGCTCGGGGGCCGGTTGCGGGGCGCGCGTCGCGCAGCCGGTGACGAGTGCGAATGCGGTGGCGGCGGCAAGAAGTCGGATCCTCATCGCGCCAGTGTATGCGGCGCGCCTGCGGACCTCGCGTGTCGGCCCGGGCGGGCCAAAGAACGGCTGGACGCGGACTCATGTCCAAACGTCATATCTCTTCATGCCGATAAAGCGATTGATATGGCGAGTCGATCGGCGCAGACTGCGCCTGCCCATCGAGACCGGCAGAGGGACAGGCCCTTTGAAGCCGGGGCAACCAGCGCACGCCGCGCCAGGTGCCAAATCCTGCGGTGCCCCGAAAGGGGGCCGGAAGATGGCTGCGCATGCGCTCTGGCGCAGGCGCCGCAGGCTCGATGGCCCGACCTTTCCGGAGCCCCACGATGAGCCTCACCTCTGCCTCCAGCGCCTCTGCCGCGCCCTGTAGTCCCTCCGTCCATTTCGAGGACGTCGCCGCGTCGTTCGCGCCGCCCGTTCCGTTCGCGGCGCGTCGCGGCGAAGTCACCGTCGATCTCGTCCTGCGTCACGCCGGCGCGCATCGAGTGACCGTCCGATACGAGCTTCTCGGTCAGCTCGGCGCGCCTGTCGTGTGCGTGGCCGGCGGCATTTCGGCCCACCGGCACGCAGCGGCGAGCACGGCGTTTTCCGAGCCGGGCTGGTGGGACGCGCAGGTCGGCAGCGGTCGTGCGCTCGACCCGGCCCGCGTCGCGGTGCTCGCGTTCGACTGGGTCGGCGCCGACGGCGCGCTCGATGTCGTGATCGATCCCACCGACCAGGCGGACGCACTCGCCGCGTTGCTCGACGCGCTGGAACTGGACGCGCTCGACGCGTTCGTCGGCAGCTCGTACGGCGCGATGGTCGGCCTGCAGTTCGCGGCGCGCCACGGCGATCGCCTGCGCCGGCTCGTCGCGATCAGCGGCACGCACCGCGCGCATCCGTATGCAAGCGCGTGGCGCGCCCTGCAGCGGCAGGCGGTCGCACTCGGCGCGCTGCAGTGCGATGAGGCGCACGGCGTCGCGCTCGCGCGCCAGTTGGCGATGCTCAGCTACCGCACGCCGGAGGAGTTCGATACACGTTTCGGCGCCGCCACCGTCGCCAACGGCCGCGTGTGCGTCGGCGCAGAGGCCTATCTCGACCACTGCGGCGCGACCTACGCGGCGCGGACGCCGGCCGCTGCGTTCCTGCGGCTGTCCGAGTCGATCGATCTGCAGGCGATCGAACCCGAATCGATCGCGGTGCCGGTCGACGTCGTGGCGATCGCGCAAGACCGTCTCGTGCCGCTCGACGACGCGCGTGAACTGGCCGGTCGCCTGCGCGATGCACGCCTGCACGTGCTGCATTCCCCGTACGGGCACGATGCCTTCCTCAAGGAGCCCGACGCGATCGCGCGCATCATCCGCGATGCGCTCGCGCAGGAGGGCGTGGCATGAGCGCCGTGCGCGATTTGCCGATCGGCGCAGGCCCGGCGCGGCATCCCAGCACCGCCGCCGTGCGTGCCGGCATCGACCGAGACACCGCGTTCGGCGCGGTCACGCCGCCGCTCGTGCTGTCGTCAAATTTCAGCTTCGCCGGCTTCAACGAAAAGCGCACCTACGACTACACGCGCAGCGGCAACCCGACGCGCGACCTCCTCGGCGACGCACTGGCTGAACTCGAAGGCGGCGTGGGCGGCGTGATCACCGCCACCGGCATGGCCTCGATCACGCTGGTGCTGCACGCGCTGCTCAAGCCCGGCGACCGCCTCGTGGTGCCGCATGACGGCTACGGCGGCAGCTGGCGGTTGTTCAATGCGCTCGCTGCGAAGGGCGCGTTCGAACTCGTGACCTGCGACCTCACCGACCCGCGTGAGCTCAGCGCTGCGCTGGCCGGACGCCCGGCCGTGGTGTGGATCGAGACGCCGTCCAACCCGCTGCTGCGCGTCACCGATCTGCGCTTCGTCATCGACGCGGCGCACGCGGCCGGTGCGCTCGCGATCGTCGACAACACCTTCCTGTCGCCCGCGTTGCAGACACCGATCGCATTCGGCGCCGATGTCGTCGTGCATTCGACGACCAAATACATCAACGGCCACAGCGACGTCGTCGGCGGCGCCGTGATTTCGCGCGACGCGGCAGTGCATGAGCGACTGACGTGGTGGGCGAACGCGCTCGGGCTGACCGGCGCGCCGTTCGACAGCTTCCTGACCCTGCGCGGCCTGCGCACGCTCGACGCCCGCCTGCGCGTGCACCAGGAAAACACGCTCGCGATCGCGGCCCTGCTCGATGCGCATCCGGCCGTGCGCGCGGTGCATTACCCGGGTCTCGAATCGCATCCGGGTCATGCGCTTGCCGCGCGCCAGCAGCGCGGATTCGGCGCCATGCTGAGCCTTGAACTGGACGGTGGGCCCGGCGGCTGCGCGGAAGACGCGGTGCGCGCGTTCGTCGACGGGCTTGCGTGCTTCACGCTCGCCGAGTCGCTCGGCGGCGTCGAGAGCCTCGTCGCGCATCCGGCCACGATGACGCACGCGGCGATGTCGGTCGAGGCGCGCGCGGCGGCGGGCATCGGCGACGGGCTGCTGCGGTTGTCGGTCGGCATCGAGCATCTCGACGACCTGTGCGCCGACCTGCTCGCCGCACTCGACCGCGCCCAATGTGCCGTGCGTGCGCGACGCGCAGCTCCATGAGCGCGCATCCCGCGACGGTGCGGGCAACGCCCAGCGCCGCGCCGACGGCGCACATCGCGCTGCTCGGCACCGGCACCGTCGGGCGCGCTGTGCTCGCCCGGCTGGGCGGGTGGCAGCGCACGGGTGCCGCGCATGGCCTGTCGCTCCAGCACGTCGCCAATTCGCGGGTTGCGATCGAAGACCCATACGGGCTTGATGCCGCGCGGGTTGCCGGGTGGATCGGACCGGCGCTGCCCGATGCCGGTGGCGACTCGCCGGCCCGCCTGGTCCCGATGTTGCGCGTGCCCGAGGTGCGGGCAAGTGACCTCGAACAGGTGAGCGCCGCGCTGCGAGGGCGCAATGCACGCATCGTCATCGATGCAACCGCGAGCGAGGAGGTCGCCGATCGCCATGCGCGCTGGCTCGCGCAGGGCGTGCACGTCGTGACCGCGTGCAAGCTTGGGCAGGGCGGTCCGCTCGCGCGCTGGCAGGCGATCCGCACGGCCTGGGCCCGCAGCGGGGCCCGCTACGGCGACAGCGCCACGGTAGGCGCAGGCTTGCCGCTGCTGCGCACGCTGCGCGGGTTGCAGGCCGGAGGCGACTGCATCCACGCGGTGGCCGGTGTGCTCTCGGGATCGCTGGGCTGGCTGTTCTCGGAGTACGACGGCCTGCGTCCGTTCTCGCGCTTCGTGCGCGAGGCGCGCGAGGCGGGCTACACCGAGCCCGATCCCCGCGACGACCTGTCGGGCGAGGACGTGCGCCGCAAGCTGCTGATCCTCGCGCGCAGCCTCGGCATCGCGCTCGACGCCGGCGACGTGCAGGTGGAATCGCTCGTGCCCGACACCCTCGCGCGCGTTGCACCGCATGAGGTGGACGGCTCGCTCGAAGCGCTCGACGCGCCCATGCGCACACGCTTTGCCGCCGCGTACCGCAACGGCGCGAAGCTGCGCTTTGTCGGCCGTCTCGATCTCTCGGGGCCGCGGGTGCGGGCTACGGTCGGTCTGGAATCCTTGCCTGCCGACGACGCGCTGGCCGCAGGCGGTGGCGCCGACAACCGCGTGGCAATCACCTGTGACCGTTACGCAGAGCGCCCGCTCGTGATCCAGGGCGCGGGCGCCGGTGCCGGGGTCACGGCCGCGGCGCTGCTCGACGACGCGTTGCGCATCGCGCGGGGGGGCGTCGGACTGACGACCGTTCAGTGACGCGTCGTCGCGTGCACGCCGCCGAGGTTCGGGGCCGGCACGTGTCGCGTGAAGTAATGCTCGATCGGTTCGGGCCGATGCACGCCGTAGCCCTGCGCCATGTCGACGCCGAGCCGCGCAAGCGTCTCGATCTGGTGCGGCGTTTCGGTGTGTTCGGCGATGCTCCGCTTGTCGAGCGTGTGCGCGATGTCGGTGATTGCCCGCACGATCGGCAACGACAACGGTGAGGTTTCGAGCTCGCGCACGAAGCTGCCGTCGATCTTGAAGTAGTCGACGTCCAGCGAGCGCAGGTAGCCGAACGAACAAAAGCCGGTGCCGAAGTCATCGAGCGCGAAGCGGCAGCCGAGTTCGCGCATCTGCGAGATGAACCGCTGCGCGCGGGCGATGTCGCGCAGCGCGCTGGTTTCGGTGATCTCCAGGCACAGCTTCTGCGGCGGGAACGTCGTGCGACGCAAGCGCTGCGTAATGAACGAGGTGAAGCCTTCGTCCACGATCGATTCGGCCGACAGGTTGATGCTGCACAGGTCGATGTCACGCGGATCGGCATGGCGCTCGAGCCAGTCGAGCGCGAGTTCGATGACTTCACGGTCGATGCGCACACCGAGCCGGAAGCGTCCGGCCGCCGAGAAAAACTGCGAGGGCATCAGCAGCTCGCCGGTGTCGGGGTCGCGCAGCCGCAGGAGCAGTTCAAAGTGGCGGCCGTGTGGCCCGTCGTCGTGCAACGGCACGATCGCCTGCGAATAGAGCACGAGCGTGCGGTTCTCGACGGCCTCCCGCGCACGCACGGCCCAGCGCATCGGCTGCGTGTGGTCGTGCTGGCCGCCGGCGTCGAGCGAGGCGCGGCAGATCTGGTCGCCGCCGAGCTCCTTTGCGTTGAAGCACGCGGCGTCGGCCTGGGACAGCAGGCGCGCGAAATCCGATTCCTCGCGGTCGAACGCCACCAGCCCGAGGCTGGCGGTCGCGCCGAGCATGCGGCCCTCCCAGTCGGTGCGGTACACCGCGATGTCGCGCAGCAGCTGCCGCGCCCGGTCCTCGGCGGTGGCCGGCAGCACGTTGTGCATGAGCACCGCGAATTCGTCGCCGCCGAGGTGGCCGAGCACGTCGTGCGGGCGCATCGCGGCCAGCAGCACGCCGCCGACGCCGCGGATCAGGGTGTCGCCGGCCGCGTGGCTCGCGGTGTCGTTGACGAGCTTGAGGTGGTCGAGGTCGATGTAGGCAAGGGCGAGCGGCGGCCTGCCTTCCGCAGTGAGCAGACGCCGCGCGGTCTGCTCGAACGCGTTGCGGTTGGGCAGGCCGGTGATCGGATCGGTCAGCGCGTTGCGCAGCATGCGTCGCGTCACCGCGCGACGCTCGTGCGCACTGACCGCGACGACGACCGGCAGCACCGCGAGCAGGGTCAGGAAGCCGAGCAGCTGCACCGCGTCGATCGCGCGCGTGGGCACCGCATAGCCTGCAAGGCCGAAGCCGGCGAACACGCCGATCAGCAGGCTGGTCACCATCGAGCCGAGCGCGGTCCACCACGGGCGGAAACGGATCGCGCTCCAGGTCAGCGCGGCCAGTGGAAGCGCTGTCAGGCCCAGCACGTACGGCCCGCCGGCGGTCGCGCCCCAGGCCATCACGAGGAAGCTCGCAGCGAGCGCGACGAGCCACGCCATCCGCTCGGGCTCGCGTCCGTATTCGCCGCTCTCATCGAGGCCCGTCGGCCGCGCGCGCAGGGTCAGCAGCATCGCCGGGCCGACCGAAGCGATGCCGAGCAGGCTGCCCAGCATCCAGTGCACCCAGGCCGAGAGCGTGCCGGAGGACGGCAGCATCCCGGACACGCGCATGCCGGCGACGCCGATCGTCGCGCTGATCAGCGCGAGCACCGCACCGCCGCAGAACACGCGGAAGCCTCCGCGCACGTCGAGCCGCAGCGGCGGACCCCGCTGCACGAGCATCACGCCCGCGATCGCCGAGAGTGTGTTCGCGGCAAGCGAGAACGGGAGAAACGCAGCGGGGATCGGCGAGAGCGTGGCGTGATAGACGATCAACGCAAGCGGAATGAACCAGAAGTGCCGCAGGCCGAAGTGCAGCAACCCGATCAGCGCGACACCCGCGGCCGGCCAGAACAGCGCGACCGAATCCTTGCCGTAGATCATCAGCGACGAAAGCGCGCAGGCAAAGAAGTACAGCGCGCCGAGCGCAAACGCGGTCCAGGGCGCGGTCGGTGCCGGCAGGCTGAAGCGGCGGGGCGTACCCATGTTCAGGAGCATACGCCCGACACCCAGGCCCCGATGTGTGGATGCAGTGACAGCCGCCGTGGCCCGCTTCAGTCCTGTTCGCGGCTGTGGATGAGGGCGAGGCGGCCATCGGCTAGCAGGTCATCCGGCCCATGCTGCAGGTCGGTCAACAGCGTCGAAATGTCGGTGCTCGCCGTGGGTCGGAACGCCGCCCAGCCGTCGCGACCGTGCGTCTTCATGTAGTACAGCGCCTGATCCGCGAGCTCGACCATCGCCTCCCAACCCAGCTGCATGCGGTGATCGCGAAACAGCGGGTATTCCACGAGGCCGGCCGAGCAGGTGATGCGCAACGGCGTGCCGGTGCCGATGTCGAAGGCGTGATCCGCCACCGCCGTGCGGATGCGGTCGCCGAGCATCGACAGGTGCCGCGCCTCCATCGGCCGGAACACGATCAGAAATTCCTCGCCGCCCCAGCGCACCACGTAATCGCCGCCGCGCACGAGCGCGGACAGCACCTGCGCGAACTGCTGCAGCACGCGATCGCCCGCACGGTGGCCGTGCCGGTCGTTCACGGTCTTGAAATGATCGATGTCGACGAGCGCGAACACGATCGCCTCTTCCAGGATCTCGCCCTGCTGGCGGCGGCGGTCGTAGAACGCGAGGTCGGCGGGAATCTGGTTGGCCATGTAGCGGCGGTTGCGCAGCCCGGTCAGCGGATCGGTCTGGCTGGCCTCCTCGAGACGGCGGTTTGCGATCTCGAGCGCCTCGGTGCGTTGCTGCACGATGCTTTCCAGCTCGCGCTGGCGCATGCGGTAGCGGTGCTTCTGCAAGCGGTAGCCCGCGAACACGAGCGATGCGAGCAGCAGGGCGGAAAGCGCGTAGAACAGCGCGGTTTCGTGGAAACGCGGCGGGATCGAGAAGCGCAGCCGCGCAACGCCCGCGCTGCGCACCCCGGCGTTGTTCGAGCCACGCGCTTCAAACGCGTAATCGCCTGGCGGCAGGTTCGTGTAGTGCGCGCTGCGGTTCAGCGCATCGCCGATGCGCCAGTCGCGGTCGTAGCCTGCAAGCCGGTATTCGACGCCGACGCTCTCGGGGTCTTGGAAGCTCGGCACGGTGAATTCGAACGAGACGTCCCGTGCCCCGACCGGCAGCGACGCACCCGCCATCGCCTCGGCCGCGCGCCACTGCTCATCGACACGGATGCGCTCGATGACCACGCGCGGGGCGGTCGTGTTCTTGACGATGCCGGTGGTGTCCATCGCGACGACCCCATCGCGCGAAGGCAACCACAGCGTGTTGCCTTGCACGAAGCCCTTCGCGGTGCCGGCGCCGTTGCAGCAATAGCCCTGCTGGCCGCTGCCCGCGTCGCCACGCTCGTTGAGCAGCATTTCGCCGCGCACGCGGTCGAGCCGGCCGGCCATGAACGCCCGCAGGTCGGCGACGGGCACGCGGCCGATGCCACGCAGGCCGGCCGACCACAGCACGCCGTCGTGCTCGGTCAGGAAGAACGGCGAGTTGCGCGGCATGCCGTGGTCCGCGTCGAGCTCGGCCCAGCGACGCCCGTCGAACACATGCAACCGCTCGCCGAGCGTGCCGATCGCCAGTCCACCGCCTTTGAGCGAGGCGATCGAGATGACGTCGAGGTCGGGGGGCAGGCCCTGCGCGCGCCCGATCTCGACGAAGCGATCGCCCTGTCGCGTGTAGAGCCCGCTCTGTGTGCCGACGAGCACCTCCCCACCGGGCGTGCGGTGCACGTAGCGCACGCGTGCATCGGCGAGGCCGTCATCGGGGCCGAAACGCCGCAGCCGGCCGCCTTCGAGCGCACCGCCTTCGGCAAGGTCGAGACGGAACAGGCCGTCCATCGTCGGGATCCAGTACGCCTCGCCGTCCCGCACGATGCCGTTGATCTGCAACCCGTCCAGCGGCTCGAGCACGGCCGGGCGTTCGACCGTCCGGGCGTCGCTCGCGTCGGGGTCGAACAGCACCACGCCACGGCGCGTGCCCACCCAGACACGGCCGGGCTCGGCGAACAGGTTGTAGCCCTGCGGGTGCGGCAGGCGCCGGCCCGGGATGACGGTGCGGAAGCGGCCGCCCTCGAGCAGGCTCACCCCATCGTTCGTGCCCACCCAGGTGCGCCGCCCGTCGGGGTCGGGCGCGACGGACCACACGATGCGCTCGTCGAGCCCTTCAGGCGTGCTGTAGCGCGTGATCCAGCTGTCCCACATCCGCACCAGGCCCTGCCACTGGCTGCCGATCCACAGGCTGCCTTCGCGGTCTTCGAACGCGACGCGCACACCGGGAATACCGCCGGCCGCACTTGGCGCTACGAACTCGACGAGCCTGCCGTCGCGCAGTCGGCCGAGCCCGGTGTCGCCGCCGACCCACAGGTTTCCGTCGCTGTCGGGTTGCAGCATGTCGAACGGCGCGGACTGCAGCGCCGGCGCCGGGTGCGCGACCCACCCGTCGGCTTCGCGTGTGTAGAGGCCGAGCGCGGTCGCGGCCCACAAGCGGCCCTGCGCGCGCACCACGCGGTTGACCGCTGCAGTTGCGGCGTCTGCAGGCAGCGGCTGCACCTGCCAGCCGCGCGCTGACAGGCGATGCACGGCGCCGCGGCCGCCGGCATGGAGACCGTCGCGATCGATCGCCAGCGACAGCGCCGGCACGGGCCCCCCAGCAACGGCGTGGAGGCGATCGCCGGCCACGCGGAACACGCCGTCGTTTGCCGCCACCCACACGGTGCCGTTCGCGTCCTCCGTGATCGCGTAAATGTCGAGCTGCGGATACCGCTTGGGGTCGGCAGGCGGAAGCGATCGGAATCCGCCCCCGTCACGCACGCTCAGACCCTTGTACGTGCCGATCCAGACCCGTCCGTCGCGCCCCGCGTGCAGGGCGCGCACCTGCATGCCGGCCAGGCCCGGCTCCGTTTCAGGCGTGTAGGACGTGAAGCGCACGCCGTCGAAGCGTGCGAGGCCGGCCTGCGTGCCGACCCAGATGTAGCCCTCGCGATCCTGCGCAATCGCGAGGGCGCTGATCTGCGGCATCCCGTCCTCGATCGACCAGCTGCCCCGCACGTGACGGTGCAGCGCCTCATCCGGATCGAGCGCAGCCGCGGGCCACGCGAAGAGCACGGCGAACAGGAGCACAATCGAGAGGGCGATGAAGCGCTTCACCGGAACTCCGCAACAGACGCATGCGTCCGACCATAACGCGCTCGACGCGTATGTATCGCGGACGGCGGGACGTTGCGACGCGTAGCGTGACGACGAGCACGGTGGGCGGCCGGCCGCGCTTCACGGTTTACCGGGAGCTGACTCTGGCGCGGCTGCTGACGACGTCATGCGTTGCGCTGACGCTGGGGACCAAAGCGGAGCAGGCCGCTGCGTCGTCGGCCGGCCAACGCTTCAGCAACATGCCGCTCGACCGCCGTGTGGCACCGACATCGGCACCGTGTGCACGTGCACTCACGCCGCGCGCGGGCCGCTGCGAGGCCTAGATGGAACACGCCGTGACCGCCGGATCGCTCACGGCGGCCTTGCATCACTTCATCAGCATTCGATGACGTTGACCGCCAGCCCACCGCGGCTCGTTTCCTTGTACTTGTCCTGCATGTCGCGGCCGGTGTCGCGCATGGTCTTGATGACCTTGTCGAGCGAGACCTTGTGCTTGCCGTCGCCGCGCATCGCCATGCGGCTCGCGTTGATCGCCTTCACTGCGCCCATCGCGTTGCGCTCGATGCACGGGATCTGCACGAGCCCGCCGATCGGATCGCAGGTCAGGCCGAGGTTGTGCTCCATGCCGATTTCCGCCGCGTTTTCGATCTGGCTCGGCGTGCCGCCGATCGCGGCGGTCAGGCCCGCGGCGGCCATCGAGCACGCGACGCCGACTTCGCCCTGGCAGCCGACTTCCGCACCGGAGATCGACGCGTTTTCCTTGTAGAGGATGCCGACCGCGGCCGCCGTGAGCAGGAACGTGCGGATGCCCTGGATGTTCGCGTTCGGGATGAAGCGGTCGTAGTAGTGCAGCACCGACGGGATGATGCCGGCCGCGCCATTGGTGGGCGCCGTCACGACGCGGCCGCCCGCGGCGTTCTCCTCGTTGACGGCGAGCGCGTATAGGTTCACCCAGTCGAGCGTCGTGAGCGGATCGCGCATCGCCGCTTCGGGCTTCAGTGACAGCTCGGCGTGCAGCGCCGGCGCGCGGCGAGCGACGTGCAATCCACCCGGCAACGTGCCCGACTCGCGAATTCCTCGCGCGACGCAGGCCTGCATCGCGGTCCAGATCTCGTCGAGGCCGGATTCAATTTCGGCCGGCGTGCGCCACGCCTGCTCGTTCGCGAACATCAGCTGCGCGATCGACAGATCGTGTTGTGCGCACTGCGCGAGCAGCTCATCGCCCGAATGGAACGGGTAGGGCAGATCCGTCTCGTCGGCGACGATGCGGTCTTCGGCGGCCTCGTCCTGGTTGACGACGAAGCCGCCACCGACCGAGTAGTAATCGCGCGTCGCGATCACGGCGCCCTCGGCGTCGTACGCAGTGAAACGCATGCCGTTCGTGTGGAACGGCAGCTTCTGGCGCTTGTTCATGATGAGGTCGTGCTTCTCGTCGAAGCCGATCTCGCGGCTCTCACCCGACGCGGCGCCGTGCAGCCGGATGCGCTTGGTCGAGCGGATGCGCTCGAGCGCCGGCGGGATGATGTCGGGGTCAATCGCATTCGGCCAGTGGCCCTCGAGGCCCATGAGCACGGCCTTGTCAGTGCCGTGGCCGCGGCCGGTCAGCGCGAGCGAACCGTAGACCTCGGCGCGGACGCGCGCCGTGCGCGGCAAGTCGCCGTTCTCAACGATCCAGCGCTCGATGAACCGCGCCGCCGCGCGCATCGGGCCGACCGTGTGCGACGAACTCGGCCCGATGCCGATCTTGAATAAATCGAAACTGCTGACGGCCAAGGCACAACTCCACCGACGGTGTCGGATGCAAAAAGCCCCGCGCGGGCGCGCGAGGCGGCCCGCTATTCTACGCAGCCGCCCTGCACCCACCCCGACCCGCCGATGACCGCCGACCGTGCGCCGACGTATGTGCTCTACCAGCGCGACGACTGCCATCTGTGCGATCTCGCGCTCGAGGTGCTCGCGAGCGTGCGGGCGCCTGCGTTCGAGAGCGTGTTCATCGACGACGACGAGGCCCTCGAAGCTCGCTACGGCACGCGCGTGCCGGTGCTGCGCGATGCCGCGCGTGGAAGCGAGCTCGACTGGCCCTTCGACGCCGCGCGCGCGTCGGATTTCCTGTCGGGCGGCGCCTGAGGGTCAGCGTGCCGCTGCGAGGTTCACGCGCGTGCTGATCGCAACATCGTTCGGGATCAGGTCGGTGTCGGCCCAATCACCGCCGCCGACGCCGAACGCCAGCCGCGGCACCGTCGCGCGTCCGGTGAGCACCGGCTTCGCGCCCGGCGTCCACGTGAACTCGAGCGTGACTGGCTTACTTGCCCCGCGCAGTGACAGCGTGCCGTCGGCCGCGTAGCGGTTGCTCCCGAGCGCGCGGAAACGCGTGGCCGTGTAGCGCGCCTGCGGATGCCGCGCAGCGTCGAAGAAATCGCTGCCGCGCAGCGCGTCGGTCCCGTCGGGGTGCTCGACCGTGGCTTGCGCGAGCGGGATCGTCACGTCGAGCTTCGCGTCGGCGAGGCGCTTGGGGTCGAAGCGCATCGTCGTGACGAAGCCCGGCAGGCGACCGATGAACACCTCACCCTGGTATTTCGTCGCGAACGCGAGCGAGGAGCCCGGTGCCTGCACGTAATCGACTGCGAACGCCGGGGCTGCAAGCATCGACGCGATCAGTGCGACGGCGCCGCCGGCGCGGCGGAACAGAATGAAGCTCATGCGGATTCTCCGGTGCGCGAGATGCGACGCCCCGGCAGCATGCGCCGCAGTGTGTCGTCCTCGCGAAACAAATGGTGGTGGAATGCCGCCGCAGCATGCGCCACGACGAGCACGAGCAGCACCCAGAAGCCGATGTCGTGCACGCCTTCTGCGAATTCATGCAACGCCTCGCTGCGTTCGATCACGCGGGGCACGTTGAACAGCCCGAACCATTGCAGCGGGTAACCGGCGGCGGCGTTGAGCAGCCAGCCGCTGAGCGGCATCGCGAACATCACGGCGTACAACGCCGCATGCGTGAGCGAGGCGATGCGCACCTGCCAGCGCGGCAGCCCCGCAAGCGTGGCCGGTGCGCCCGCGTAAAACCGCCATGCAAGACGCAGCGTGGCAAGCACGAGAATCGTCAATCCAATCGACTTGTGCAGCGCGTAGATCTCGATCGTGCGCGGCGAGCGCGGCAGCGTGTCCATCCACAGGCCGATGACCGCAACCGCGACGATGAGCGCGGCGATCGTCCAGTGCAGCACCTGGCTTACCGGGCCCCAGCGGTCGGTCGGGTTCTTGAAGCTCATCGGGCGGTGTCCTCGGGCGAATCCTCGGCGGTGCCGTCATCGCGGCCGCGCGAGCGCGTAGCTTCGAGTTCGATGCGCAACTCGACGGCGTCGCCGATCATCGACGGCCAGGCGTCGACGCCGAACGCGGCGCGGCTGAGCGTACCGGTCGCGGAAAACCCCGCAGTGCGGCGGAACGGCGGCATCGGGTGGCGCTTGACCGCGTTGCGAACGACGTCGAGGCACAGCGGGCCACTTGTGCCGCGCAGGGTGAGTTCGCCGCAGACGCGCGCACGCGTGTCGTCGATCGGCTCGACGTCGCGGGACACGAACCGGGCCGACGGGTGCCGTTGGGCATCGAGCAGGCGCGGCGCCAGCGTGGCCGCGTTCCAGCGTGCATCGCCCAGATCGACCCGCGTGATCGGCACTTCGACGTCGACGTGCGCATCGGCCCAGCTGTCCGGCGAGAACCGCAGCGTGCCGGTGCTGCCCGACACCGTTCCGATCGCCTTCGAAAATCCCGCGTGGTCGACCGCGAACTGCACGCGGGTGTGCACCGGGTCGATCGCCCAGGTCTCCGGTGGGCGTGCGTGCGCGGCCGCGGCCGCAGCCAGGAGCAGGCAGGGGAGAGTGGGCAGGTGGGCGGCGCGGCGGCGGGTTCGCATCGTCGAGCTCCTCGGGGTCAGCCCCATGGTAGGCAATGCGGCGCGCGCGTGGCGGCTTGCGGGCGGGATGCGTCGTTGCGAGGATGCCGGCGGGGAGCGCGCCCAGCGGCGCGCGCAAGGGAATGCAGATGAAGGGATCGGACCTGGGACGCGGGTGGCGGGCGCTCGTGCTCGCCGTGGGTCTGGCCGGCGGCGCACACGCGGCCGTGCCCGAGTCGCCGCGCCTGCGCATCGTCGGCGTCGAGGACGGACTGCCGTCGAGCCACATCACCGGGCTCGCGCGCGATCGCGCGGGTTACGTGTGGGTCGCGACGAACGACGGCCTGGCCCGCTACGACGGCATCGACATGCGCGTGTGGCGGCACCGGCCCGGCGATCCGGGCTCCTTGCCCGGCAACGCGATCGCCTATGTGCACGTCGACGCCGATGACCGCGTGTGGGCCTCGATCGAAGGCCGCGGGCTCAGCGTGCTCGACGCCACGCGCACGCGGCTGCAGCACTACACGCGCGCCACGCATCCGGCGATCGGCAGTGACGACGTGTGGGCGATCGCCGGCGAGCGTGATGCGCTGTGGTTTGGTACCTATGAAGGCGGGCTGCACCGTCTCGATCGCGACGGTCGCATCGCGCGCTACATGCCGCGTGAGGGTGATGCGCGCAGCTTGCCCGCCGCCACCGTTTTCACCCTCGTGTTCGACGCCCGCGGGCGGTTGTGGGTGGGCACGACGGCCGGGCTCGCGCGCTGGACCGGGCGCGATTTCGAGCGGGTCGCGCTGCCGGGAGAGAACGCGGCGCCTGCGATCTACTCGCTCACGCGCGACGGCGACAGCATCTGGGTCAGCGCCGCGACGGGCCTGATGCGGCTCGGCGCCGACGGCGCGTGGCATGTGCCGGCCTGGTCGGCGATGTTTGCGCATCCAAACGCCGTATTCGCGGTCGACACCGAGCCCGACGGCCGCCTGTGGCTGGCCGCACGGCGCGACCTGTGGCGCGTGCTGCCCGGTGAAGTCCCGCATCCGGTACCGATCGGCACGCACGGTCCGCCGCTGGCGATGCTGCAGATGCTGCGGGAGCCCGCTGGAGGCTTGTGGCTGCCGGTGTCCGGGGCGGGGCTTGGCTACCTGCGGCCGGACTGGCAGCGCATGTCGCAGCACGCGCGCAGCGAGGGCGGCCTGCGCGCCGAGCTCTACCCGGCGGTCGCGCCGGCGCGAGCCGGCGGCGTGTGGTTGGCCGGCAGCCGGGGCGAGGTCGAGCGTCTGGCGCATGATGGCACCGTGCACCCATTGCCGGCATCGGCGCTCGCGCAGTTCGACGCGGCCCGGCTGGTCAGCGTGTTCGAAGACCGCGACGGCCGCCTCTGGCTCGGCGCGCGCACCGCACTCATCCGCGTCGATCCCAATGGCGAGGTGCGGCGCTGGACGCAGGAGGGCGTGGATCCGCTGCTCGGTGGTCAAGCCGAATTCATCTCCCAGGCGCCGAACGGCGATCTCTGGATCTCGTTCTCGGGCGCCGGTGTGCAACGCCGCGACGCGGCGAGCGGACGTGTGCTCGACACGATCCCGGCCGGCCCCAAGCACGGGCTGGGCGTCGGCGACCTCGAATTGCTGCGCGTGGATTCCGAAGGTCGCGTGTGGGTGGCCGGCGGCGACGGCATCGCCGTGTGGGACGCCGCGTCGCGGCGCTTCGTCATGCCGCCGGGCCTGCCGACCGGCGATCGCGTCCATGCATTCGTGTTCGAGCGAGATGGCGCGCTATGGGTGCAGCGTCTCTCGGGCCTCGCGCGATACCGCTTCGACGGCGCCCAATGGCGTCCCACTCTCCAAGCCGCTGCGGCCGACGGCATCCCCGCGGTCGAGGCCTCGGGCCTGGCCGTGGACGGTGCCGGCCTGGTCTGGCTCGCAAGCCGGCGCGGGCTGTACCGATTCGACCCGCGCACGCGCACGACACGCCGCTTCGGTCTCGGCGACGGACTGACCAGTCAGGAGTTCAACGACCGGGCAATCGTGCTGACCCGCGACGGTGTGTTGCACGCGACGCTCGCGGACGGCGGCGTCGTGCAGCTCGATACCCGCGCCCCGGACCCGCCGCCGCGTCGGCCGGCGCTGCATGTGGACCGCATCGAGACGCGGCGCGAAGGCCGCTGGCACGCGCTCGATGCCGCGCTGCCCGCGCTCGCGCCGAACGATCGGGAGTTGCGTGTGCAGCTGCGCCTGCTCGCATTCGAGAATCCGCGCGGAAATCGCTATTTCACCCGCCTCGACGGCTACGACCGACGTTGGGTTGAGCACAGTGGGCATGACGCCGGCGAGCGCGTGTTCGCGAACTTGCCGGCGGGTCACTACACGCTGCACGCGCGCGCCGTGGATGCCGCGGGCAACCCGGCCGTCGAGCGTACGGTGCCGCTCGTGGTGCGTGCACCGTGGTGGCGCACGTCGGCGGCGCTCGTGGCCCTGATCCTGGCGTGCGGAGCGCTCACATTCGTGTTCGCGCGTGCGTTGCGCGAACGCGCACGTCGCCGGGACGCATGGCGCCGCAGCGAGCGCGAACGCGAGCTCGCCCACGAAGCGTCCCTGGCGAAGAGCCGCTTCCTGGCCACGCTCGGCCACGAGGTGCGCACGCCGATGACGGGCGTGCTCGGCATGAGCGAATTGCTGCTCGACACGCAGCTGTCGCCCCGCCAGCGCGATTACGCAGTCGCGATCCACGGCGCGGGCGAACACCTGCTGCGCCTCGTCAACGGCGCGCTCGACCTGGCGCGTGCCGAGGCCGGAAAGCTGGAGCTCGCCGACGCGCCGTTCGATCCCGCGACGCTCTCGCGCGACGTAGCCGCGCTGATGGCGCCCCTTGCAGAACGCCGCGGTGTTGCGTTCGAGCTCGATATCGCGGGCGACCTCCCGGCGCGCGTGCGCGGCGACGCCGATCGAGTGCGCCAGGTGCTGCTCAATCTGGTCGGCAACGCGGTGAAGTTCACCGCCCACGGACGCATCGCACTGCGCGTCGCCGTGGGTGCGTCGGGTCTGCGATTCACGGTCGAGGACACCGGCCCGGGTATCGACGAGGTCCAGCGTGCACGCCTGTTCCGTCGCTTCGAGGCGAGTGCCGACAGCGCGCAGCGGTTCGGCGGCAGCGGTCTCGGCCTCGCGATCTGCGAGGAGCTCACCCAGGCGATGCGCGGCGCGATCACCGTCGACAGTGTTGTCGGGCGCGGCACGCGTTTTGACGTGGAGCTGCCTTTGAAGATCGTTTTCGACGAAGCGTCGGCTGTGTCGGGCGAGGCCCGCGGCGGGCCCGGCGACGCTGTGGGCAGCTCGGCGGCGGGCGCTGCGCCGCAGGGCGCAGTGGGGGCTGCAACGGCAGGCGTTTCCGACGTACCGGCGGGCTTTTGGTCCGATTCATCCGGTCCCGATGGGGCGCGTCGTGGGGCAGCACCGGCGCGGTCGGGGGTCGATGCGGGAGTGGCCGCGCGAGCGTTCACAACGATTCCGGTGACGCCGCTAGCCGTGAGCCGGGGCTCACCGGATGCAGCGTCAGCGCAGAGCCCCACGTGGCGCATCCTGCTCGTGGAGGACGAGCCGATGGTCGCGGAGGTCGTGGCCGGTCTGCTTCGCGCGGATGGCCACGTGGTTACGCATGCTGCGCACGGCTTGGCCGCACTGACGGAGGCGGCCAGCGCCGCGTTCGACCTTGCGGTGCTGGATCTCGACCTGCCGGGCCTGGACGGCTGCGCCCTGGCGCGGCAGCTGCGAGTCCTCGGCCATGGGATGCCGCTGATCGCACTGACAGCGCGGGCGGATGCGGCGGCCGAGCAGGAATCGCACGCCGCCGGGTTTGACCGTTTCATGCGCAAGCCCGCGACGCGCGCCATGCTGGCGGCCGTGATCTGCGACGTCATGGGGCGCGGTGTGGACACCGAGCGCTCCGCGACGCCGTGACCGGTCGTCGCGTGCAGGCCGTCCGTCGACGGAGGCTCAGTGCACGCAGGCCGTGACCGCCGCGCGCGCAGGAGCGAATTGACGGGCGGGAGCGGCATCGGTGAGCACACGTTGAGCAACGCGCCCGGAACTGGCACCCGGCGGACCCAGCTTCGAAGGCCCGCCGGTACGCTGCCGTGGCAGCGCCCGCGTTCCTCAGCGCGCGCTGAGGCGGTGCACGGCCTCGACGAGGGCGCCCACGTGCTCCGGATTCATGTCCGGAGACAGGCCGTGGCCCAGGTTGAACACGTGCCCCTCGCGCGAGCCGCCGTTGCCGTCGCGGTAGCTGTCGAGCGCGCGGCCGACTTCGCGGGCGATCGCATCGGGCTGCGCGTACAGCGTGACCGGATCTAGGTTGCCTTGGATCGCGACGCGCCCACCGGTCCGCCTCACGGCCTCGCCGAGTTCGACCGTCCAGTCCACGCCCACGCCTTCCGCGCCGCTGGCGGCAAGCGCTTCGAGATACGGGTCATTGCCCTTGCCGAACAGGATCAGCGGAGCGCGCTCGGCCCCGTCGCCGCGCGGCAGTTCCGCCGCGATGCGCTCCAGGTAACGCAGCGAGAACTCGCGATACATCGACGGCGACAACACGCCGCCCCAGGTGTCGAACACCTGCAGCGCCTGCGCGCCGGCCTGGTGTTGCGCGGCCAGGTATGCGATGACCGCGTCGGTGGTCACCTCGAGCAGCCGGTGCATCGCGGCCGGGTCGTTGAGCGCGAGCGATTTGACGCGCGCGAAGTCCTTGCTGCCGCTGCCCTCGACCATGTAGCAGGCGAGCGTCCACGGACTGCCGGAAAAACCGATCAGCGGCACTGAGCCGTCGAGCTCGCGGCGGATCGTGCGCACCGCGTCCATCACGTAGCGCAGCTCGCCGTCCATGTCGGGCACGGCGAGGCGGTCGATATCGGCGGTGGAGCGGATCGGCCGCTCGAACTTCGGGCCTTCGCCGTCGGCGAAATACAGGCCGAGCCCCATCGCGTCAGGCACGGTGAGGATGTCGGAGAACAGGATTGCGGCGTCGAGCGGGAAACGGCGCAGCGGCTGCAGCGTCACTTCGCAGGCGAGTTCGGGGTTCTTCGCGAGGGTGAGGAAGCTGCCGGCCTGCGCGCGGGTCGCGCGGTACTCGGGCAGGTAACGGCCGGCCTGTCGCATGAGCCACACGGGCGTGCGGTCGACGGGCTCGCGCCGGAGTGCGCGCAGGAATCGGTCGTTCTTGAGGGGCGTCGACATGCGGATCTCGGAAAATGCGGGACGCAGGGCGTCAGGCCGCGGTGTGTTCAAGCCGCGCGGCAGCGCGACTGCGGGGAGGTGGGCGGTCCGGCCGCAGGGCGGCGGCGAGTGGGAGGGTTCGGCTGGGTCGGCCGCGTTCAGCCTGGAGGCCGGCGGCACGCGCGTTGCCTGATCGACAGTGCATCACCGGCCCGCTTCGGTCCGGCGACGCCTATCCGGCGTGGCGCTCGGTCGGACATGACCTGCCGGATGGCAACTCGTTAGCGCGCGACCTCGGTCCGGCCCGACCTGTTCGGTCGGGCGCTCAGCGGGCCATGCATTGCCTGCTTGGCAGTGCATCAGCGGCCCACTTCGATCCGGCCACGCCTGCTCGGCGTGGCGCTCGGCCGGGCATGAGTTGCCTGATGGCAACTCATCAGCGCCCCACTTCGATCCGGCCACGCCTGCTCGGCGTGGCGCTCGGCTGGGCATGAGTTGCCTGATGGCAACTCATCAGCGCCCAGCCTCGCCCTGCGCGAACATCAGCTGGTAGCCGCGCTTGAGGTGACGGTCCCGGGCCTGTTCCAGCGCGCGGAACGCGGCGTCGCGGTCGAGGTGCTGATCGCGTCGCACGGTGCTGCGACCCCCGATCTGCCCACTCTCACAGATGAGCGTCCATCCGCCGAGCAGGTCGGCCTGGAGCATGAGCTGCACGAAGCGCGGGGCTTCAGTGCCTTCGGGTCGTTGTTGCAGGAGCAATCGCATGGGCGCGGATTGTAGCGGCTGTGTTGCATCCGTCGCCGCGAAGGGCCGTGCGCCGTGTCGATGCGCCGTGCCGCTGTCGTTCAGACGGCGGCGAGCACCGCGCGCACCGCATCCTCGTCGACGCCGGGCACGATCCGCGCTTCGCCCGCGCCTTCCCAGAGGATCAACCGCAGGCCCTGCGCGTCGGCCTTCTTGTCCAGGCGCATGCGCGCGACGAGCGCATGGGGCTCCAGCCCGTGCGGCAGCGTGACCGGCAAGCCCAGGCGCGCGAGCAGGACGCACAGGCGGTCCTCGTCGACCTGCGGCGCAAGCCCGAGCGCGGTCGACAGCCGCGCCGCGAGGACCATGCCGACCGACACCGCCTCGCCGTGGTTGAGCCCGTCGCCGAGCGTGCCGGTGTAGCCCTGCTCGGTCTCGATCGCATGGCCGAACGTGTGCCCGAAGTTGAGCATCGCGCGGTCGCCGCGTTCGAACGGATCGCGCGCGACGACGCCCGCCTTGTAGGCACACGAGCGCGCTATCGCCTCCGCAAGCGCGGCGTCGTCCCGAGCCAGCAGCGCTTCGGCCTGCTGCTCGAGCCAGTCGAGGAACGCGATGTCGAAGATCGCGCCGTACTTCACCACCTCGGCCAGGCCCGCGCGCAGTTCACGCTCGGGCAACGTGCGCAGCGTGGCGGTGTCGGCGATGACCGCGCGCGGCGGGTGAAATGCACCGACGAGGTTCTTGCCCGCCGGCAGGTCGACCGCGGTCTTGCCGCCGACGGACGAGTCGACCATCGCCAGCAGCGTGGTCGGAAGCTGCACCACGTCGATGCCGCGCATCCAGCATGCGGCCGCGAACCCGGCCAGGTCGCCGACGACGCCGCCGCCGAGCGCGTAGACGGTCGCGTCGCGGGTCGCACCGAGGCGCGCCAGCGCATCCAGGCACTCGCCGAAGCGCGCGAGCGTCTTTTCGTGCTCGCCCGGCGGCAGTACGAAGCGGTCGATCGACAGCCCAGGCTTCGCCGCGTGCAGCGCATCCACCACGTCGGTTGCGTACAGCGGTTCGACATGCGCGTCGCTGACGACGAGCGCGTGGCGGCCCCGCAGCGTGTGCGCGAGCAGAGTGCCGTCGTGGCGCAGGTCCGGGCCGATCGAGATGCGGTAGGCGGCGTTGCCGCCAACGTCGACGCTGAGCGGAGAAGTCATGGCGGGAGGGGCTCCGTGCGGGGGAGGGAAGCAAGAATGCGGTCGACGACCGCGTCGGCGTCCAGCATGTCGGTGTCGATCGACATCGACGCGACCTCGCGGTACAGCGGCGCGCGCTGCAGGGCGAGCGCATGCAGCACGGCGGCGCGGTCACCGCGCGCGAGCAAGGGCCGGGTCGCGTCGCCCTCGAGCCGCCGCAGTTGCGCGTCGACGCCCGCATGCAGGTGCACCACGTCCGCGCACTCGCGCAGGCGATCGCGCGAAACCGGATCGAGCACCGCGCCGCCGCCGGTCGCGATCACGCATGCCCGAGCGTCGAGCTGCTGCGCGAGGGTGTCGCGCTCCAGCGCCCGGAACGCCGGCTCACCGTCGCGCTCGAAGATCCGCGCGACCGTCGTCTGAGCGCGTTGTTCGATCTCGGCGTCGAGGTCGACGAACGCACGCCCCAGGCGCTGTGCAAGGCATCGGCCAACGGTGCTCTTGCCGGCGCCCATCGGGCCGACGAGTACGAGCGGGCGGGAACCATCCATGCCCGCATGCTAGCAACCGCTCGCGGCGTGCATGCATCCATGCGCGTGCAGCGCCACAATGCGCACATGACGACTGCCCTGCTCGACGACGCCCTCGCCACGTTCGACGCGCTGTTCGAAGAAGCGCGCATTGCCGGCGAGCCCGATCCCACCGCGATGGCGGTGGCCACCGCCGGCCTGGACGCCCGCCCGTCCGTGCGCATGGTGCTGCTCAAGGCGCACGACGCGCGCGGCTTCGTGTTCTACACGCATCTCGACGGCCGCAAGGGGCGTGACCTGCAGGCCAACCCGCACGCCGCGCTGCTGTTCCATTGGCCGCGTGTGCGTGAAGGCATCCAGGTGCGCATCGAAGGCGCGGTCGAGACCGTCTCCGACGACGAGGCCGACGCGTACTTCGCCAGTCGCCCGCGCGGCAGCCAGCTCGGTGCGTGGGCGTCGAAGCAGTCGGAGACGCTCGAGTCGCCGGATGCGTTCGTCGAACGCCTGGCGCACGTCGAGCGCGAGTTCGACGGCCGCGACGTGCCGCGCCCGCTGCGCTGGACGGGCCTGCGCGTGAAGCCCGAGCGCATCGAGTTCTGGTTCGGCGCCGCATACCGGCTGCACGAGCGCTGGCTGTACGAGGGCGACCTCACCGGCGCGTGGTCGAAGCGGATGCTCTATCCGTGACGGCGCCCGATTCCGACGTCGCGCGTTCGACGGCGGCGCACGCGGCCGATAGCGCCGCCCCGCCGGTCACGGCGGGCGCGGTCGGCCCGCAGCGCATCGTCTGCCTCACCGAAGAGCCGACCGAGACGCTGTACGCCCTCGGGCAGCAGCACCGCATCGTCGGCATCAGCGGTTTCACCGTGCGCCCCGCGATCGCGCGCAAGGAAAAGCCCAAGGTCAGCGCGTTCACGAGCGCGAAGATCGACGAGATCCTGCGGCTCGAGCCGGACTTCGTGGTCGGGTTTTCCGACATCCAGGCCGACATTGCGTCCGCATTGATCCGTCACGGCGTCGAGGTGTGGATCAGCAACCACCGCAGCGTCCCCGGCATCCTCGATTACATCCGCCGGCTCGGCGCACTCGTCGGCGTCGCCGACCAGGCCAATGCGTATGCCGACGAACTGCAGCGCGGGCTCGATGCCATCGAAGCGCAGGCGGCCACGCTGCCGCGGCGGCCGAAGGTCTATTTCGAAGAGTGGGACGAGCCGCTGATCACCGGCATCCGCTGGGTCGTCGAGCTCATGCGTATCGCCGGCGGCGACGACGTGTTTCCCGAGCTCGCAAACGAATCGCTCGCGAAAAACCGCATCCTCGCGACGACCGATCCGGTCGTGCCGCGTGCGCCCGACATCATCTTCGGCTCGTGGTGCGGCAAGAAGTTCCGCCCCGAGAAGGTCGCGGCGCGGCCGGGCTGGGACGCGATCCCGGCCGTGCGCGACGGCGAGCTGCACGAAATCAAATCGCCGCTGATCCTGCAGCCCGGCCCCGCCGCGCTGACCGACGGTGTGCAGGCGCTTTCGCGTGTGATCGACGCCTGGGCGCGCCGCCACGCGTGAGCAAGGCGCGCGCGCCGAATCGGTCATCTCCGCACGACTGATCACCGCCCCCGCATCCGCGCGAGGGCGGCGCCCGGGTCAGGGCTGGCCCGCCGGCCCCGGAGCGGCCGATACCTCGCGGGTCAGCTGCATCGTCTCGCTCGCGCCATCCGGCGTGGTCACGCGGATGTCGAAGCGCAGCGTGTCGGGCAGGTCCGCGTCGACGGCGCCGACGTAATCGACGAGGCCCGCGGTCGGGCGTTCCTCCATCGTGAGGGTCGTGACCTGGCCGCGCAGATCAGTTGCGGTCGCCTGCACCTTGAGCGGCACCGAGGTCAGGTTGCCAACCTCGCCGCGCCGGCCCGACACACGAAGCATCACGAGGTCTTCGCGACGTTCGATGCCGTGCTCGCGCGCGACTTCGACCGGCACCGACGTGGTCGGCATCGCAACCGCATACACGGTGGTCTCGCCGATGCGGGTCTCCACTTGCTGGGTGCTGCCGGGGACCTGGGCGACGCCTACGGGGGAGCCGGAGAACGGGTCAGCCGGGTTGGCGTTCACGGCTGCGGTGGGGGACTCGTCCGCGCCGCAGGCGGCGAGCAGGAGCGCGAGCGCCGCGACGAGGCCGGCGCGGGGCAGGGAAGTGGAAAGGGCAGGGGAACGGGTCATGAACACCTCAGTCGTTTGCGGCCGACAGCGCGCGGCCGCGTTGGGTGGCGGCGGCAATCGCGCGGTCGACTAGATCGCGGAAGCCGCCGGCTTCGAAGGTTTCGATCGCGGCCTGCGTGGTGCCGCCGGGGGAGGTCACGCGCGTGCGCAGCACGTCGGCCGGGTCGTCGAGCTGCACCAGCATCGTCGCCGCGCCCAGCAGCGTCTGCTGCACCAGCGCGCGGGCGGTCTCGGGAGGCAGGCCCTGGGCCACGCCCGCCTGCTGCATCGCCTCGGCGAGCAAGAAGACGTACGCCGGGCCGCTGCCGGACACCGCGGTGACCGCGTCCATCCGTGTTTCGTCGTCGATCCACACGGTCGGGCCTGCGGCATCGAGCAACCGCGATGCGGCGTCGCGTTGGCCGGAATCGACGGCGCCGCTTGCGAACAACCCGGTCACGCCGACGCCGAGCAGTGCCGGCGTGTTCGGCATCGCGCGCACGACAGCCAGCCGGCCGGCATCGTCGCCGAGCCAACGCTGGAGCTGTGCGGCGGTGATGCCCGCGGCGACCGACACGACGAGCGGCGTCTGCGTTCCGGCGATCGGTGCAAGCGCTTCGCACACCGTGCGCATGACCTGCGGTTTGACCGCGAGCATCCAGCACGTCGCGCCGTCCGCGGCCTCCTCCGCGCGCGCGAACGTGCGCACGCCGAAGTCGCGATCAAGCGCGTCGCGCAGTTCGGCCACGGGCTCGGCCACGCGGATCGCATCGGCTGCCATGCCGCGTGCGACCAGGCCGCCGATCAGGCTGCGTGCCATGTTGCCGCCGCCAATGAAGGCGATGGGGCCGGGGAGGGATGGGGCAGCGGTGTCGGTCATGTCGGTCCGTGAATAAAGTGGGGGCGCGGGCTCACGCGCGGTCCGCCGGTCGCGGCGGCCGCGCGCCGAACAGCGCAGTGCCGATGCGCACCATCGTGGCGCCCTCGGAAATCGCGACCGCGCAGTCGTCGCTCATGCCCATCGAGAGCGTATCCACGGCCGGGTGATGCCCGCGCAATGCGTCGAACAGCCCGTGCATGCGGGCAAACGCGGGCCTCCGTTGCTCCGGATCCGGGTGCGGCGTCGGGATCGCCATCAGGCCGCGCAGCACAAGGCGCTCGTGCCCGTGGATCCGGGCGGCCAGTGCTTCGACGTCTTCCGGCGCGCAGCCGTGCTTGCTCGCCTCGTCGTCCACATTGACCTGGATCAGCACCTGCAGCGGCGGCAGGTCGTTCGGGCGGTGCCGGCCGAGGGCATCGACGATCCGGGGTCGGTCGACCGTCTGCACCCAGTCGAACAGCATCGCCGCCTCGCGGGCCTTGTTCGTCTGCAGGTGGCCGATCAGGTGCCACTCCAGGTCCAGCCTGGTCAGCTCGGCCCGCTTGCCCGCCGCCTCCTGCACGTAGTTTTCGCCGAACGCACGCTGGCCCAGTGCCGCCAGTTGTGCGATCGCGGTCGCAGGTTGGAACTTGGATACGGCCAGCAGGCGCGGTTGCGGCTGACGCGCCTGCCGCGCTGCGGTATCTAGGCGGTCCAGAACCTCGTCGAGGGCAGTCGTCACGGGGAAAAACCTGTGCAGGCGCGCCGGATCGATGGCGCAGGTCGGTGGCTATACTGCCGCGCAGGGGATCATCCGTTCCACATTCAGCTGCACGGGAGTGCGGGGAGCACGCTCATGGATATCGCCGAACTGTTGGCATTCTCGGTCAAGAACAAGGCCTCCGACCTTCACCTGTCGGCCGGCTTGCCGCCAATGATCCGCGTGGACGGCGACGTCCGTCGCATCAACATCCCGGCGCTCGACCACAAGCAGGTGCACTCGCTCGTCTACGACATCATGTCGGACAAGCAGCGCCGCGATTACGAGGAGTTCCTCGAAGTCGACTTCTCGTTCGAGATCCCGGGCCTCGCGCGCTTCCGCGTCAACGCGTTCAACCAGAACCGCGGCGCCGGTGCGGTGTTCCGTACGATTCCGTCCGAAGTGCTCACGCTCGACACGCTCGGCTGCCCGCCGATCTTCCGCGAGCTGATCAACCAGCCGCAGGGCCTGATCCTCGTCACCGGCCCGACCGGCTCGGGCAAGTCGACCACGCTCGCGGCGATGATCGACCACATCAACAAGAACGAGTACGGGCACATCCTCTCCGTCGAGGACCCGATCGAGTTCGTGCACACCTCGCAGAAGTGCCTGATCAACCAGCGCGAAGTGCACCGCGACACGCACGGCTTCAACGAGGCGCTCCGTTCGGCGCTGCGCGAAGACCCCGACTACATCCTCGTCGGCGAGCTTCGTGACCTCGAGACGATCCGCCTCGCGCTGACCGCCGCGGAAACCGGCCACCTCGTGTTCGGCACGCTGCACACCTCCAGCGCCGCGAAGACGGTCGACCGCATCATCGACGTGTTCCCCGCCGGCGAAAAGCCGATGGTGCGCTCGATGCTGTCCGAGTCGCTGCGCGCGGTGATCAGCCAGTCGTTGCTCAAGAAGGTCGGCGGCGGCCGCACCGCGGCCTGGGAAATCATGGTCGGCATCCCGGCGATCCGTAACCTCATCCGTGAGGACAAGGTCGCGCAGATGTACTCGTCGATCCAGACCGGCCAGCAGTACGGCATGCAGACGCTCGACCAGCACCTGCAGGACCTCGTCAAGCGAGGTCTCATCCTCAAGCCGCAGGCGCGCGAGTACGCGAAGGACAAGCGGCTGTTCGACTGATCGGCCGCGTTCGCGGAATCGGGACCCGGCGCGCGTTCGGTGGCGCCGGCTCGCCCGATGATGCGACGGTCCGCGCGGCGTCCGCGTCGCGCTTCCCTTCCACGGTTCCCAAGGCGCATCCCCCATGAGCACCGCCCCGGCCGGCACCGGCATCGATTTCACCTCGTTCCTCAAACTGATGGCGCAGCAGAAGGCGTCCGACCTGTTCATCACCGCCGGCATGCCGCCGTCGATGAAGGTCCACGGCAAGATCTCGCCGATCACGCAAAGCCCGCTCACGCCGCAGCAGTCGCGCGATCTCGTGCTCAACGTGATGACCCCGCCGCAGCGCGAGGAGTTCGAAAAGACCCACGAGTGCAACTTCGCGATCGGTCTGGCGGGCGTCGGCCGCTTCCGCGTCTCGTGCTTCTACCAGCGCAACCAGGTCGGCATGGTGCTGCGTCGCATCGAGAGCAAGATCCCGACCCTCGACGAACTGCAGCTGCCGCCGATCCTCAAGACGCTCGCGATGACCAAGCGCGGCGTCATCATCTTTGTTGGCGCAACCGGCACCGGCAAGTCGACCTCGCTCGCCGCGATGATCGGCTACCGCAACCAGAACTCGACCGGCCACATCATCACGATCGAAGACCCGATCGAATTCGTGCACAAGCACGAGGGCTGCATCATCACCCAGCGCGAGGTCGGAATCGACACCGACAGCTGGGAGGCCGCGCTCAAGAACACGCTGCGACAGGCGCCTGACGTGATCATGATCGGCGAGGTCCGCACCCGCGAAGGCATGGACCATGCGATCGCGTTCGCCGAGACCGGCCACCTGGTGCTGTGCACGCTGCATGCGAACAACGCAAACCAGGCGATGGACCGCATCATCAACTTCTTCCCGGAAGACCGCCGCCACCAGCTGCTGATGGACCTCTCGCTCAACCTCAAGGGCGTGGTCGCGCAGCAGCTGATCCCGACGCCGGACGGCAAGGGCCGGCGCGTCGCGATGGAGGTCCTGCTGGGCACGCCGCTGGTGCAGGACTACATCCGCGATGGCGAGATCCACAAGCTGAAGGAGGTCATGAAGGAGTCGACCAACCTCGGCATGAAGACCTTCGACCAGGCGCTGTTCGAGCTCTATCAGGCCGGCGAGATCGCCTACGAGGATGCGCTGCGTTACGCCGACTCGCAGAACGAGGTGCGCCTGCGCATCAAGCTCGCGCAGGGCGGCGATGCGAAGACGCTCGCGGCAGGCCTCGACGGGGTCGAGGTGTTCGAGGCGCGCTGACCGCGGGCCAGCGGACTTCGGACGAAGGGGCGGGTGACCGCCCCTTCTTCGTTTCCGGCGCGGGCCCGGGCATGCCCGCGCAGCCGGCTCACGCCGCGGCCGCTAGAATGCGCCCATGCCGATCGAGTCGACGCCTCTCCAGAACCAGCTGCTGATCGCCCTGCCCACGATGTCGGATGCGCGCTTTGAGCGCGCCGTCGCACTGATCTGCCAGCACGACGGCGATGGCGCCCTGGGCATCGTGATCAACCGCCCGTCCGAATACACGCTCGGCGATGTGCTGTCGCAAGTCGGCTTCGACGGCGGTGACGCGCATCTGCGCAGCCAGCCCGTTCTGGCGGGTGGCCCGATGCATCCCGAGCGCGGCTTCGTCGTCCACGACGGGGGGCTGCACTGGGACTCGTCGCTGCGGATCGCCGAAGGGCTGTACCTCACGACGTCTCGGGACATCCTCGAATCGATGGCGCAGGGCGAGGGCCCCGCGAATGCGATCGTCGCACTCGGCTGCGCCGGGTGGGGCACGGGGCAGCTCGAGGAGGAGCTCGTGGAAAACAGCTGGCTCACCGCGCCGTCCGATCATGAGCTCGTCTTCGCGTTGCCGCTCGATACGCGCTGGCACGCCGCCGCGGGCCGCATCGGCGTCAACTTCATCCACCTGGCCGACTACACGGGCCACGCATGAGCGACGCACCGCACGAAATCCGACGCGATGGCACCGTGCTGGGCTTCGATGTCGGCGCGCGTCGCATCGGTGTGGCGGTCGGCAGCCCGTTCGGGCACGGTGCGCGTGCGATCGCGGTGGTCGACGTGCATCAGGACCGCCCGAGTTGGGACGCGATCGATCGCCTGCACAAGGAATGGCGACCGGCCGGCTTCATCGTGGGCGACCCGCTCACGCTCGACGGCGGCGACCAGCCTGCCCGCAAGCGCGCGCACGCATTCGCGCGGATGCTGCACGAGCGCTACAAGCTCCCGGTCGTACTCGTCGACGAGCGCGCGAGTTCGATCGAAGCGGCCCAGCGCTTCGCCGGCGAGCGCGCAGACGGCCGCAAGCGCCGGCGCGACGCCGACGCGCTGGACGCCGTCGCGGCCGCGATCATCGTCGAACGCTGGCTCGCAGCGCCTGACGATGCGACGCCGCTCGCCGTGTCGCGTCCGTCCTGACGAACTCACTTTCCGGACATTTTCATGGACCACCTGCTCACACTCGAAGGACTTCCGCGCGCGGCGCTCGTCGAGTTGCTCGACCGCGCCCAGCACTTCGCGGACGTCGGTGGGGACCGCGCCGCGCTCGCCGGGACGGCGGTCTGCACGCTCTTCTTCGAGCCCTCGACCAGGACGCGAATGAGCTTCCAGCTCGCCGCCCAGCGGCTCGGAGCGGACGTCCTCAACTTCGACGTCTCCACCTCGTCGGCCCGCAAGGGGGAGACGGCGCTTGACACCATGCGCAACCTCGAGGCGATGGGCGTACGCGGTTTCATCGTGCGCCACCACGACGACGGCGCGGTTGCCTCCCTTGCGCGCGAGGCTGCGGCCGGCACGGCACTCGTCAACGCAGGGGACGGGCGCAGCGCGCATCCCACGCAGGGACTGCTCGACATGCTCACGCTGCGCCAGGCCAAGGGCGATGCATTCGACCGGCTCAAGGTCGCGATTGTCGGCGACGTCAAACACTCGCGTGTCGCGCGCTCCGACCTGCATGCGCTTCGCACGCTCGGCGGCGATGACATCGACATCCGCGCATGCGGCCCGCGAACGCTGCTGCCTGATGACGGCACCCTCCGAGGCTGCACGGTCACGGACGACCTCGATGAAGCACTGGACGGTGTCGACGCGGTAATGATGCTGCGCCTGCAGCGCGAGCGAATGGAGGAAGGCCTCGTAGATTCGCTCGAGAATTACCACCGCGACTATGGGCTCACCCGGAGCCGCCTGCAGCGCGCCGCGCCCGATGCCGTTGTGCTGCACCCGGGGCCCATCAATCGCGGCGTCGAAATCACCGACGACGTCGCGGACGGTCCCCAGTCGCTGATCCTGCGCCAGGTTGCCAATGGCGTGGCCGTGCGAGCGGCGGTGCTTGAGCGGTTGCTGGGTCGGCGCGCGTCATAGAAACGCGACTCACAGAAGTGGGTTGAGGTGCGCAGCCACCGAAGCTCGGCTGCGCCACTGTTTCGTCCATGGCCGCACGCCTGCCGGCGGTCCCGGTCGAAGATCAGCCGGCCGCGGCTCCCCGGTGGAGTCCGGGAATACCTGCCGTTGGCAAGCCGCCAGGGCTCGCGATCGGAGACCTCATCTACTTAGGCGCTCGTCGAACCTTGTGCCTAAGCAGCCGTGTGATCTGGGCACCGCATAGCATGATGGTCCGTGCATGCAGTAGCAGCTGCTCCACCGATCGCTCCCGAAGCACTGCCGAGATCGATCAACCGCATGCGTCGACGGGTCGATCGCTGCGCGACCAACTCTTCCGGCAGCCACGGCTCTGTCCGCCCCGCGGTAGTCGGCCGCTATGTCTACGATGGTCGGCGGATGCACGCGACACATCCAAGCTTAGCTAAAAAACAGCTCAAGGCCGCAGCCGGCGAGCGCAGCACGGCATGTGGCTAATGGAGCGATCAACGCTCTATCCGCCGATCCAGCGTTTCGAAGTCGCTATTAGGTTAGCGGGGGCCGCCTCAGCCACGGGTGCCCGACCCTGTTCGCGCGTCTAGACATTCCAGCACCGCCCGCGAGTTGACTCGGACCCGGTCCCGAAACCGCGCATGTTTGGCCGACTTGTTGGGCCCCATTAGAACTCCAGTTCAAACCGGCGAGTGACGGTTGCCTCAACTCGCGTTCCATCCTTCACCGCTGGAAAATGAGGCCAGACTTGAATGGCTGCTGCCACATGCTTACCGAACTTGCTGTCGGACGACGATTCAAGCACCACGTTTCGGGCTTTCCCATCCACCCCGACAGTGTAGGTCATCACCGCCCAGCCCGACTTATGGCCGTGGATGTACGACATCGGAAAAAGTGGAGGCAACCCCCTTGCTCGTTTGAACTTCGGTGCTTCATCCCAGTGTATGGACTCCTCCAGAAGTTCTTCATTTGCGGCCTCGTCGCGAGACGCATCCTGGGCAAAGACCGGCAGGCACACTGCCGACACGAGTGCTGCGGCGAATGCCGCGCAAGGACGATTGGTCATGATCAAACCCCGTGTATGAAGTAGCGTCTGACCCGAGCGGCGCCGCGAGGTCAGCTTGGATGAATTGTTAGTCTCCGCAACCTACTTCGCCGACCGTCGTTGAATGCCCAGCCCATCACGGCCCCTGCCAAGCCGGCGAGATGACCCTTCTGGAGAACCGGTCGCGTACGGACCGTGCGACCGCCGCAATAATAGCTGAGCGAGTGGAAGAGTCTTCTGCGAAAACTGCCGTTCCACGAGCTTCTGCCGCTATCTTATGGCAGAGATTCCTGCGAGCCCCTTAGTCAAAGTCGAAAACGGCGCGTGCAATCCTGTCAACTTCCCTGTCGTCCATCTGCGCAGGCCACCCCGGCCAGCGCCTAACGCCCGAGCTAAGCCGAGCCGCGAAATGGTCGTGGCTTGCGCCAGCCGTCAGAGGGTGTCAGCGATCGTGCGGCCCAGTACAGCCGTGAGGTAGAACTCGCACACCATGTGGATATCCGCAGCTTCCTCTGAGGCCGCTGTCCACTTCCCGACTCGTTGGGCATTGCGTCACAGCGCTCACGCGAGCAGTCGCCTACCGACTCGCCTTCTTAGTCCGAACCTTCGTTATCGCGGTGCTAGACAAGCGGTGCGCTCCCGTCTTTCGGGGTAGCACACAGGTGATCGCATACGTAATCCTTGCGTACGTGTCCATGTGTACGGCAGACGACTTTCCGGTCGCTCATTTGTTGGTGCATCCTCTAACACCTGAGTTAAGCCGAACCGCTGCCGGGTGTTGCCGAAGTCCGGCTGCTTGAGCAGCCGGACCTTTCGACGAAGCCACGAAGCGGTGTCGGCTTGGACGATTTGTTAGGCGCCATGATGCTGCCCGGAGGCCGGGCCGCTCAAGCCCAGAATGGCCGCTGCCGATTGGCTGGCGTGTTGCGGAGCGAGGCGTGCTTGCTCGAGCACGACAACCAGCGCGTCGAAGTCTTGAGACGCGACTGCAGCGTCGAACTCTCGAAGCAGGTTGAAGTGTGCGAGTCGCTCGTTAACCGTCATTCCAGCAACCGAATGCATCTGTCTAAGGCTCCGCGGCGCCTAACACCTGAGTTAAGCCGCGCCGCGAAGCGGCGTCGGCTTGGACGAACTGTTAGGCGTCACCTGCCGCCCCAACGCCAGCGTGGAGGCTCGCCCTTTAGCCAGCACACCGCCAGCAGGGCCAGCGTGAGCAAGGTGAAGTACGCCGCGTAGCGAACTGGCTCGGCATCCGGTGGCACTCGGGCCGACAGCGCGACAATGCCGACAACATATGCGGCGAGGACGACCCAGCCCTGCCACGCAACAGGGAAGCCCCAGCCCCAGCCGTAAGTCTTAGCCGGGAACCAATAGCGCTTATCTCCTAGCATCGCGACCTCCTGCAGTGACTGTGACGCCTAACACCTGAGCTAAGCCGCGCCGCGAAGCGGCGTCGGCTTGGACGAATTGTTAGGGCGCTCCTTCGCACTGGGGCAACGGAAGCGGACGAACTTCTCGCCAGAGGTAGTTTCCCAAACCAATTCATTGCCGTCACGGGACAGGTCGAACTGCGTTGCCGACAGCCAAACCTCGCCCTCACCGGACAGCTCCAAAATGAGAGCCAGCTCCCGGCCGCGTGCAACTGCTGCTCTCACCGGGCCCGAGCTCTCCCAAAACCTGACCCTGCGGGGCTCGATGTAGAGGAGCGACTCATCTGTGCCTTTTCCGCACTGGGACACATCGGGGTTCCACTCGCCAAGGAACCTGTGTGGGATGGCAGAACCGCCGGCTGCAGCGATAACTGGTGCGAGCGCGAGAGCAAGAACCGCAAGAGTCCGCACGATATCCATACTCTCTCCTGAGCGCCCTAACACCTGAGTTAAGCCGAACCGCGAAGCGGTTTCGGCTTGGACGAATTGTTAGGCGGCAGGCAACAGCTTTGCACGGCCCAACGCCATGTAGATCTCCTGGGCGGGCTCAAAGCAGTCGACCGGCGAGAACCCGCCGGGCTCGAACGCATCTGAGAACACCGCAGAGATTGCCTTCGCGACGTCCTCGACGTCCCGACAGCGAGGAATGCGAGCGACAATCTTAGCGATCTCATCACCGAACTCGTCCGCCGGGGCGCCTTCGGCAATGAGACTGTAAGGATCCCACGCGCGGATCAAGCGGCCGACAATCTCCAATGCCATTTTGTAGTCGCTGCGATCTCTCACTGCCGCCTAACACCTGAGTTAAGCCGAACCGCGAAGCGGTTTCGGCTTGGACGAATTGTTAGGCCGCATGACACGGCCTCCATGCGCGAATACCCAAGAACACGCCGTTTAGGGCGAAGAAGGCGCTAAGCCAAAGTGCAAACTTCATATCTGAGCCCCATGCCTCTTCCACGTCTTTCAAGGGGCGGACGACGCTCCCGCTCACGGAGAGCTGGTAGACCTCATAGAACTCTTCATCGGTGCCAGGGGCCCCAACCGTCTGCGCCGGATCGAACCAGACGGTTATAGGCTGGCCGACTGCGCTGTTGATAGCACTATGAACACGGTCTACGGCGCCGCCCTTCGAAGCATAGTTAAAGTCCTCGGGGACTCGTTCCAGGTCGAATCGTATGCCGTATCGCCCTTTTTCTACCCAAACAATCCGACCTGTTGCGATTTTAAGCTGGCTGAGCTCGGGCAGCCCGGAATAGCTGACCCACGAGTAGAATGCGATGATGCTTATCGCGAGCGAAAGCACTGCATAGAGCAGCAATGTGGGACTGGTTGGCTTGCTTAGATGCACGGTTGCGGCCTAACACCTGAGTTAAGCCGCGCCGCTGCCTGATGACGCCGACGGCTGGTCGCACGAGCGACCTGACCTTTCAACGAAGCCATGAAGCGGTGTCGGCTTGGACGAATTGTTAGGCCGCATGCCTGCGCTACCTACTCACCGAACGTTACCACCAGCATCCACACCCCTGCGCCGACGTGCAGCAGACCCAGGAGCACTGCCACCCACCGATAGGCCTCCCAAGACTGGTCTCCCGGCCAGTACTCGTCCAGGTGCAGAAACCACAACGGCGACGTTCTGGTCCAGATGGACCTTATGCCAAAGCCGATCAGTAATGCAGCGAGCAAGGCGCCAATGATCTTCATGCTTGCGGCCTAACACCTGAGTTAAGCCGACCCGCGAAGCGGGTTCGGCTTGGACGAATTGTTAGGGCTTATCTCGCGCAACGCAGATACTGCTTCTTGCCAGGCCTGAGATGCGAACAACTTGCGCCGGTTGGTCAGAACTATTGATACTCTCTGCGCGATGATCCCGCCGTACTGCATGAGCTCCGGCACATCTAGGCTCGTTTGGATGTGCTGATTGCAACGTGCCGAGTAAAGCCCCAAGTTTTCGAGACTGTGGCAACTTGCCGCATTCTGGTTTCGGGACATCACGTGGCCCCATTCATACTTGATGTAGGCGAACTCCCAATTTTTGGGTGAGTTCCAACAAAGGGGAAGCTCGGTTCCTTCCACATGGAACATCGGGCGATGATCCTGAGCCGCGAATAGCAGGCCAATGATCCGCTTTAACTGAGTTCTCTTTGCTGCTGGAGTCACATCAAACCCAGCTGCCCGCAAGTGAGGGCACAGCGTCTTGCAGAGCCTATTCTTCGGGTCGTGTTCGATCTCGTACGCGTAGGCTCTCTCGCCAGCCTCGTGCAGGCGCTTGCGATGCTCCCTAAGGGTTCGAGTGGCGTTCTTGTCCATAGTGAGCCCTAACAACAAGTAGACCCCAAAGGAGGGGTGTTGCAGCGTATGGTTGCCGGCGCCCTTCGGTGGGTCAAGATTTTTCCTACGCTCGATCAATGCTTTACCTGATCGACGGCAGCGCACGGCGATGTGATGCTCGTTTCGTTCCCGCTAAGAGCCTGCGTATGAGTTACGTCCTGCGAAACGGGGTTTGCTTACGTCTTGTGGTTCAGGAAGAGCGGGACGAGAGTGCGTATTCGTCGGTCGGTCCGGCGGGCCTGGATCCGCTGACGAAGACTCCCGAGCTGCGGTCAGTGCCACGCGCCGCCACCGCTATGGGTCACCGGGACGCGAAGGCGCCAGTCGAGGCGGACGGCCGTCAGGGTCCGACGGTCACGCGAGCTCGCGGCATGCCGGGCGGCGGGACTCCGGGTCGGGGCTCCCCGAGCGGGCGTCCCGCCTCAGCCGACCCGGCATCGCGAGCGCCGCCGCGCGGCGTGGGGCTGCTGGATGAGGTGCGACGACGGGTGCGCGTCCGCCACTTCAGCATCCGCACGGAGCAGGCCTACGTCGCGTGGATCAAACGCTTCGTGCTGGCGAACGGGCGGCGGCATCCGCGGGAACTCGGCGCCCCTGAGGTGGAGCGATTCCTGACGACCTTGGCGACCGAAGGGCAGGTGTCGGCGGGTACGCAGACTCAGGCGCTATCGGCGCTGTTGTTTCTGTATCGCGACGTGCTCCGGATGGAGCTGCCGTGGATGGAGAACGTCGTCCGCGCGAAGCGTTCGCAGCGCGTGCCGACGGTGTTGTCGGTGAGCGAGGTGAACCGCCTGCTCGCGGTAATGGACGGTCGCCCATGGCTGCTTGCGAGCTTGCTCTACGGCACCGGCATGCGGCTGCTGGAGTGTCTCAGGCTGCGGATCAAGGACATCGATTTCGCGCGGCACGAGCTGACAATTCGGAACGGCAAGGGCGGAAAGGACCGGCGCACGGTGCTGCCGCGTGCGCTGCTCGAACCGCTGCAACGGGAGATCGAGCGCGCTCGGGTCCTGCACGCGGCGGATCTCGCGGACGGCTTTGGCCAGGTCTGGTTGCCGCATGCGCTTGCCCGCAAATACACGAACGCGGGCACTGATTTCGCGTGGCAATACGTGTTTCCCGCAGTCAAACGCTCCGTCGACCCGCATGCGGGCATCGAGCGGCGGCATCACTTCGACCCGGACATGCTGTCGCGTGCACTGAAGCGCGCGCGGACCGCGGCCGGCATCGTCAAGCCGCTGAGCGCACACACGCTGCGGCACAGCTTCGCAACGCACATGCTCGAAGCGGGTTATGACATCCGCACAGTGCAGGATCTGCTTGGCCATCGCGACGTGAAGACGACGCAGATCTACACGCACGTGCTCGACCGCGGGGCAGGCGGGGTGCTGAGCCCGCTCGATCGGATTTGAGCGCACACGCTCTGCGGTAGACGCTTGACTTGGCACCGCCGTGCATCGCCTTGCTGTCGTACACGTGTCGCACTTGCCGGCTGGAGTGGTGTCGATCGGCCCGCTGGCGCGGGGCGGCCTGGATCTGCACTGCAGCCGCGACCAGATCGCAGGCGTGATGGCGAACTGGGGATGGGTCGAGCACATCGACTAACGCGGGTGCGCTCCCAGCCTTCAACCAAAGTAAGCGATCGCCCCGGCGTGGTGACGACCAGGAGCGCGCGGTCGTTCTGCAGCTGCGCTAATTCGGCCGGCGCGACCATCTTGCGCACCAAGACGTCGCCGACGTCCGCGCCACGCGCTGCCGTGCAACTGCAGTGTCGCGAACCCGGCCGATCACCTGGCCCACGTGCTCGATGCGACTGCGGAATAGGCGTCGACCATTGGACGATCGTCGACCGGCCTGGGCGTCTGTCCGTCCGAGGGCCAGGTAACTAGTCAACCCAGCAGAATGACCGTCGCGAGGCCGAGGAACACCAGGAAGCCCATCGTGTCGGTCACGGTAGTGAGGATCACGCCGCCCGCAAGCGCGGGGTCGAAGCCGAGGCGCTTGAGGGTGAGCGGGACCAATACGCCAGCGGTAGCGGCAAACAGCAGGTTGATCGTCAGGGCGCTGGCAATGACGAGCGAGAGCATCGGCTGGCCGAACCACGCCCAGACGATCAGCCCCAGCACCGTGCCCAGCCCGAGGCCATTGATCAGCGCGACACGCAGTTCCTTCCACAGCAGGATGCGTGCGTTCGATGCGCCAACCTGACCGAGCGCGAGGCCGCGCACCATCAGCGCGAGCACCTGCGTGCCGGCGTTGCCGCCCATTCCCGCGACGATTGGCATCAAGATCGCGAGCGCGACGAGTTCGGCGATCGATTCACTGAATCGGTCGATCACAGTCGTGGCTAGAAACGCCGTCCCGAGATTCACGCCCAGCCACACCATGCGCCGGCGGAACGCACGATGCACGGGCGAGAAGAGGTCCTCGTCCTCATCGAGGCCGGCCGCACTCAGCGCCTGGTGCTCGGCCTGGTCACGAATGATGTCGACGACGTCGTCGATCGTGATGCGGCCGAGCAGGATGTTGTTTTCGTCGACGACGGGGGCGCTGATCCAATCGTTGTCGGCGAACTGGCGTGCGACTTCGGTGTCGGTCTCGCCGACGTCGATCGCAGGCTGCTCGTCGTCGATGAGCTTGTTGATTGGCGCGCCGGGCTCGTGCGTGAGCAGCGCTGCAAGCGCGATGCGCCCGAGGTACTGGTGGCGGCGGCTGACGACGTAGAGGTGGTCGGTGTGCTCGGGCAGCTCGCCGCGCAGGCGCAGGTAGCGCAGCACGACGTCGACCGTCGTGTCGGCGCGCACCGTCACCACGTCCGGATTCATCAGACGACCCGCGGTGTCTTCCGGATAGCTCAGCGCCTGCTCGAGCCGCTCGCGGTTCTCGCGGTCCATCGACTTGAGCACTTCGTCGATGACCGTGTCGGGCAGGTCATCGACCAGGTCCGCGAGGTCGTCGATGTCAAGGTCTTCGACCGCGGCGACGAGCTCGTCCGGGTCCATGTCGGCGATGAGGCTTTCACGCACCTCGTCGCCGACGTGCAGCAGCACTTCGCCGTCGTCCTCGGCGTCGACCAAGCCCCAGACGACTTCGCGCTTGCCCGGGGGCAGCGATTCGAGCAGGTTGCCGATCTCGGCAGGCGAGAGCGTGTTGACGAGGCGACGCACGGGGCCAAGGCGGCCGCTGTCGAGCGCGTCGGAAAGCAGCCGCAATTGGCGCGCGGTTCGATCGTGGCGAATGGTTTCGGCCATGGCGGCGCTCCTGGACGGCGAGAGCCGCTCCGCCGCCGCGCGGGGAACGACCGAATCAGGTGTTCATGGCGCGGATTATCGCCCGCATGGGTCCGGCATGGACAGCGGGATGTGCGGCAACGGGGCTCCCGTCACGCGGACGCGTGCTGGCGACCTGCACGGAGCAGGACACGAACATCCGCGCTTTAGGCTACGGTGTTCGTGCGCAGCCAGTCGAGGATGTCCGCGCGATCACGCGCGCGCATCAGGCTTGGCGCAGCGGCCCGCAGGCGCGCCAGATCGCAATGACGCACGGTGTGGCGCACTTCGAGCAGCAGCCCGGGATGCAGGCTGAACTCCGACAGGCCGAGCGCGAGCAGCAGCGCGGTGAAGCGCGTGTCGCCTGCGATCTCGCCGCAAACCGCCACCTGCTTGCCGCGCGCATTCGCGCGCCGGATCACGCCGCGCAGCATGCGCAGCAAGGCGGGGTGCAGCGGCGTGTACAGGTCGCCGAGTGCGTCGTTGTTGCGATCGGCGGCGAGCAGGTACTGGACCAGATCGTTCGTGCCGATCGAGAGGAAGTCGATGTCGTCGATGTAGCCCGGGAGCGCGAGCGCTGCCGCGGGCACTTCGATCATCGCGCCGAGCGGCACCTCGTCGGCGATCTGATGGCCTTCGCTGCGCAGCTGCGCGGCCAGGCGGTCGATGCGCGCGCGTACGCCGACGATCTCCTCACGCGTCGTGATCATCGGCACGAGGATGCGGACCGGCCCGTAATCCGACGCGCGGAGCAACGCGCGCAGCTGCACGTCGAACAGATGGCTGTTCGCGAGCGAAAGGCGCACGCCGCGCAGGCCGAGCGCGGGGTTCGGCTCATGCCGCAGCGCGAGGCCCGCGCGGTCGGCCTTGTCCGCGCCCAGATCGAGCGTGCGGATCGTCACCGTGCGGCCGGTCATGCCGAGCACGAGGTCGCGATACGCGCGGAACTGTTCTTCCTCGTCGGGCAACTCGCTGCGCTGCAGGAACAGGAATTCGGTGCGATACAGGCCCACGCCCGCCGCACCGAGCGCGTGTGCCTCGGCAACGTCCTCGCGCGATTCGGCGTTTGCCCACAGCCGGATGTCGACGCCGTCCAGCGTGCGCGAGGGTTCGCGGCGCAGGCGATTGAGCTGGCGACGCTCGCGCGCATGGTCGCGCACGCGCTCGCGGTGCTCGCGGAGGTCGTCGGCGTCCGGCTCCAGTACCACGGTGCCGCTGCCGCCGTCGACGCAGAGCACGTCGCCGTCGTTGAGTTTTTGCAGCGCGAGCGACGCGCTGACGATGAGTGGCAGGTGCAGGCTGCGCGCGAGGATAGCCGTGTGCGAAAGCGGGCTGCCCTGCGTGGTGACGACCGCGAGCACGCCTTCGCTCTGCAGCTGCGCAAGTTCGGCCGGCGCGATCGTCTCGCACACCAGGATGTCGCCGGCGCGACCGCGCGGCTCGCCGTCGTGCGAATGCAGCGCCGCGCGGACGCGGCCGATGACCTGGTCGATGTCCTCCACACGGCTGCGGAAATAGGCGTCGTCCATCGCTTCGAACACCGCGGCGATGCGGTCGCGCTGCAGCTTGAGTGCGTAATCCGCGCTGTAGGCGTTCTGGCGGATCAGGTCATCGAGGCCCTGCAGCAGCTCGGGGTCGTCGAGCAGCAGTGCGTGCAGGTCGAGGAATTCGCCGACTTCGTGCGCGAGTGCGCCGTGGAGCCGGCCGCGCAGCGCATGCATTTCCGTGCGCACGCGGCTGATCGCGTCGTGGACGCGATCGAGTTCGGCGTCGACGGCGTCCGCCGGGATGTGCTCTTCGAGCACGTCGAGCGTTGCAGGCAGGCGCACGCGTGCGCGCCCGAGCGCGCTCCCGCGCGAGGCGCCGTGTCCCTGGAACGCTTGCCGCATGCGTCAGTTGTCCTCGTCGAAGCGACGGTCGAACAGCGCCTGCACCGCCTCGGCCGCGGCAGCTTCGTCCTCGCCCTCGACGCGCAGCCGCACCTGGGTGCCTTGGCCGGCGGCGAGCAGCATCACGCCCATGATGCTCTTGGCGTTGATTTCGCGACCTTTTGCCGTGAGCGTTGCGCTGGATTTGAAGCCCGACAGCAGCTGCACGAGTTTCGCGGTGGCCCGCGCGTGCAGGCCGAGGCGGTTGGAGACAACGAGGTCGCGTTCGATCATGTGGGCCTGAAGAGCGAGTTCGGAATTCGGGAGGACACGCGGCACCAGGCGCACGCGCGTGGAGCAGGGGAGGCGCAACTCGCTCGCCACGTGGCGGCAGCCGCGGTCGAATATGCACGCGCGTGCTGGCCGCCGTTAGGCATCGTCGACCACCACGCCGTTGCGGGCCCCGGCGGCGGCCACCGCAGCGAGGGCGTCGAACGGTTGCTCGGCATAGTTCAGCACGCGGAGCAGCATCGGAAGACTCAGCGCCGACACACGGTGCACGGGCGTGCCGAGGTGGGCCACGCGCGCGGCGAGGTTGCTCGGCGTCGCGCCGTACAGATCGGTCAGCACGAGCACGCCGTCGCCCGAGTCGGCGCGTCGCAGCGCGACGCTCGCCTTCGGCAGCAAGATGTCGAGATCGCCGTCGAACGGCACCTCGAACACCTCAACGGCGAGAGGCAACGGGCACACGAGGCGTGTGGCGACTGCGCGCAGCGCGGTGCCGATGCCTTCGTGGGTGATGAGCAGAACGCCAACGGCCATGGCCGGACGTTAACAGACGACCGTGACGCGCCGGAAGCGCGGCCGCGCTACATCACGCGGTGATCCGGCGCTCCGCAGAGCGGCCGCAACCCGCTGCCGAAGCATCGTGTGCCGCCGGCAAATCAATCGAGCTCACGGTGATGCACGGCCACCTCGTTCCAACCGCGCGCACGTGCGTGCTCGGCCATGCGCTCGGCGAGGTACACGGAGCGGTGGCGGCCGCCGGTGCAGCCGAACGCAACGGTGGCGTAGCTGCGTGTCGAATCCGACTGCAGCCGCGGCAGCCACGTGTCGAGGAAGCCGCTCACCTGTCCGGCGTAGAGCGCGACGTCCGGATCGGCGTCCAGATGCTCGCGCACCGCGCCGTCGCGGCCCGACAGCGGGCGCAGCGTTGCGTTCCAGTGCGGGTTGGGCAGGCCGCGCGCGTCGAACACGAAATCCGCGTCCGGCGGAACGCCGCGTCGGTAGGCGAATGATTCGAACAGCAGCGACATTTCGGTGTCGCCGCCAAGCGCGAACTCCTTGATGAGGTGCCGACGCAACTGGTGCACGTTCATCGCGCTGGTGTCGATCACCACATCCGCAATCTGCCGCATCGGCTTGAGCACCTGTCGCTCGAGCGCGATGGCATCCGCCAGCGCGAGGCCGAGTGCGCTCAGCGGATGGCGACGGCGGGTGTCGGCGTAGCGTTTGAGCAGCACGGCGTCGTCGGTTTCGAAGAACACCAGCCGCGGGTCGAATCCGAGCGCGCCGACGGCGGAGAGCCAGTCAGGGAGGTTTGCGAGGTCGCGGCGGTTGCGCACGTCGATGCTCACGGCGAGCTTCGTCGGCGCGCCGTCGTCGGCATCGACGGTCTGCACGAACTGCGGCAGCAACTCGGCGGGCAGGTTGTCGACGCAGTAGAAGTCGACGTCTTCGAGCGTCTTGAGCGCAACGGACTTGCCCGAGCCGGACATGCCGCTGACGATGATCAGGGTGGGCAGGGGCGTGTTCACGTGTCTCCTCGCTCCAGGAAATGACTGTGGCGCGCCATGAACGCGGCGGCGGGGTCGACGCCCTTCTGGCGCAGGATGTGCGTGCGCGTCGCGGCTTCGGTGAGCACCGCGAGGTTGCGGCCGGGCATGACGGGCAGGGTGATCAGCGGCACGTCGAGATCGAGCACGCGGCGCGCGCCGAGATCACCGGTGATGCGCTCGAGGCCGCTCGGCTCGGCATACAGCGACGGCTGCGTGAGATGCACGATGAGGCGCAGGTACTTGTTCCGCTTGACCGCCGTGTCGCCGAACATCTGGCGCACGTTGAGCACGCCGAGGCCGCGCACTTCGAGCATGTCCTGCAGCAGCTCGGGGCAGGTGCCGTCGAGAACATCGGGCGCGATCTGCGTGAATTCGGGGGCGTCGTCAGCAACGAGGCGATGGCCGCGCGTCACGAGTTCGAGCGCAAGCTCGCTTTTGCCTGCGCCGGACTCGCCCGTGATCAGCACACCGATCGAGTAGAGCTCCATGAACACGCCGTGCAGCGTGATGCGCGGCGCGAGCTTGCGCGCGAGGTGGTATTGCAGGTGATTGAAGAGCTCATGGCCGCGGCGCGGGGACACCCACAGCGGCGTGTCGGTCTCCTCCGACGCGATGCGCAGGTCTTCCGGGCACGACTGGTCCTTGCTGATCACGAGCGCGAGCGGGCGGTACTGCATGATCTTTTCGATCGTTTCCCAGCGCGTGCGCGGCTCGAGTCCGTCGAGCCACGCGAGCTCCTCGCTGCCGAGGATCTGCACCTTGTTCGGGTAGATCGTATTGAGGTAGCCGGCCAGCGACGGTCGGCGCGCGAGCGTGTTCTGCGCTTCGAGCCGGCGCGTCTCGCCGCGGTGACCGGCGATCCAACGCAGGCCCAGCGATTCGCGCTGCTGATCGAACAGTTCGAGCGCGGTGATGCGCGCGTTCATCGGGGACGGGGTCATGGCGTCGGGGCTTCGGACTCGAGCAACAGCATGCGCAGGGCCTCCAGGTCGTCGGCTTCGCGAAGCCGCGCGCGGAAGTCGGCATCGGCAAAATACTCGGCGAGCTCGGCGAGCCGATGCAGGTGCTGCTGCACGTGGTGTTCGGGGACGGCGAGGGCCAGCACGAGGTCCACGGGCGCGTTGTCGCTCGCGCCGAACGGCACCGGCGGCGAGACGCGCAGGAAGGCGCCGCGGCTCGCGTCGAGCGTGGCAATGCGTGCATGCGGGATCGCCACGCCGTGGCCAATCGCGGTGCTCGCCAGCGTCTCCCGCGCATGCAGGCTCGCGGCGATGACGCTCGCCTGACCCGGCTGCGCCGGGTCGGCGAGCAACTGCGCGGCGGCGTCGATCACGTCGGCGCCGTCGGACGCGTCGCGCACGATCGCCACGCGCGCAGCGCTGAGCAGGTCCCGCATCGGCATGTTCGTTCGCCCCCTGGATCGAAACGCCGCGTGGCTTCAGCCAAGCTCGCCGTTGCGCGCGAGGCTCTCGCCGCGATGGTGGTCGACGAGCTTTTCCTTGTGCTTCATCAGCAGCCGATCGAGCTTGTCGGTAAGCAGGTCGATCGCCGCGTACATGTCGACGCCGGTGGCGTCCGCGTGCATGGTGCGGCCGGCAATGTTCACCGTACCTTCGGCGCGCTGCACCGTCTTGTCGAGCACGAGGAGCACGCGCACTTCCACGAACGGTTGGTCGAAGTGCCGCTGCAATCGCTCGAGCTTGGTTTCCACGTAGCTTCGCAGCGCCGGCGTGACTTCAACCTGTTGACCGTGGGTTTCGATGCGCATGGGACGCCTCCGACTCGACGGAGAACCAGCATATCGCACCGCGGTCGCGTCCCATCGACGACGGCATCCGCGTCGCTTAACGGACGTCCCTTAGGCGGAGCAGGGTGTGCACGTTCAGGCGATGCGGACCCGGTCCTGCGACGACGGGATATGCATCGCCTCGCGGTACTTCGCGACGGTGCGACGGGCAACCGGCACGCCGCTGGCCTTGAGCGTCTCAGCAAGCCGCGCGTCCGACAGCGGCTTGCGCGGGTTCTCGGCCTCGATGAGGCGGCGGATCATCGACTGGATCGCGGTGCTCGACGCCTCGCCGCCGCCGCCGGTGTCGATGCCCGACGCGAAGAACGCACGCAGCGGCATCGTCCCGCGCGGCGTGCGCGCGTACTTGCGTGCGATCGCGCGCGAAACTGTCGACTCGTGCAGGCCGACTTCGGCGGCCACCTCGCGCAGCGTCAGCGGCCGCAGCGCGCTGTCGCCGAACTCGAGGTACGCCGCCTGTTGGCGGATCAGGCAGCGCGCGACCTTGAGCAGCGTGTCGCCGCGCGCCTCCAGACTCTTGAGCAGCCAGCGTGCCTCCTGGAGGTGGCCCCGCAGGTAGCTCGCGTCCGCGCTGCTGGCGCCCCGGATCATGTTCTCGTAGCCGCGGTGGATGCCCACGCGCGGACGCATGCCTTCGGCGAGTGCGACGCGCCAGACACCGTGCTGGCGCCAAATCACGACGTCCGGCGTGACAAACGTGTCGCCCGGCATCGCGCCGATCTGCGCGCCCGGGCGCGGATCGAGCGAGCGCAGCAACTGCACCGCGGCTTCGACGTCGCCTTCAGGGCGGCGCAACTCCGCGGCGACGCCGGACACGCCGATACGCGGCAGACGTTCGAGCGGGCCCTTCGCGATCTCGCACGCGAGCTCGCGGGCCGGCGCGTCGCCGACGATCGCTTCCAGCTGCAGGCACAGGCACTCGCCGACCGAGCGTGCGCCGACGCCGACCGGGTCGAAGCGTTGCACCTGATGCAGCACCGTCGTGATCTCGTCGATCTCGGCGTCGATCTCGGGCTTCAGGGACTCGGCGATCGCCTCCAGCGGCTCGCGCAGGTAGCCGTCGTCGTCGATTGCTTCGATCAGTGCCACGCCAATGACGCGGTCCCGCGGCGAGAACGGGCTCAGGTGCAGCTGCCAGAACAGATGATCGTGCAGGGTCTCGCCGTCGGCGACCTGTTCGGCCGCCGGGATGTCGTCGTCGCGATCACTGGGGCCCGACCGCTCGTACCACGTCTCGCCGTCGCTGCCCGCCCAAGGGTCGTCATCGGGCACCGACGCTGCTTCGGGCGGCGCGACATCGTCAGCGGACTCCGGCAGCGCGACGTCGGGCGCGGCTTCGGCCCAGTCGAGCAACGGGTTCGATTCGACCGCCGTTACGAGTTCTGCCTCGAGTTCCACCGCAGATAATTGCAGCAACCGGATCGCCTGCCGCAACTGCGGCGTCATCACCAGGTGCTGTCCAAGGGTGGCTTGCAGGCGGGGCTTCATCGACGCGGCGGCGCGACCTTCATGACGGCGGCGCAGGGCCGCCCGGTGAGCACGATGTTGGCCCGGCGCGGCTTCGCAAGCGGTGAAGATCGCCGGTGATGCCGACCTTACAACCGGAACGTGTCACCGAGATAGACGCGGCGCACGTCGGGGTTGGCAAGCAGTTCGTCCGGAGCGCCCTGGGCGAGCACGCCGCCGTCGTGGAGGATGTAGGCACGGTCGCAGATGCCGAGCGTCTCGCGCACGTTGTGATCGGTGATCAGCACGCCGATGCCGCGGTTCTTGAGGTGGCGCACGATGCGCTGGATCTCGCCGACCGAGATCGGGTCGACACCAGCGAACGGCTCATCGAGAAGAATAAGTCTCGGTTTGGCCGCGAGCGCACGTGCGATCTCGACGCGCCGGCGCTCGCCGCCCGACAGGCTTGCGCCGATCTGGTCGGCCACGTGCGTGATCTGCAGTTCCTCGAGCAGCGCCGCCAACTCGCGCACGCGGCCGGCGCGATCGAGGTCGTCGCGCACTTCGAGCACCAGCATGATGTTGTCGGCGACTGACAGCTTGCGGAACACCGACGGTTCCTGCGGCAGGTACCCGACGCCGTGCTTGGCACGCGCGTACATCGGCGCCGAGGTGATGTCCTGTCCGTCGAGCACGATGCGACCGGCATCGGTCGGCACGAGCCCGACGATCATGTAGAAGCACGTCGTCTTGCCCGCGCCGTTCGGCCCGAGCAGGCCGACCACCTCACCCGCGTCGAGCGTCAGACCGAAGTCGCGCACGATCTCGCGCGAGCGGTAGGACTTGCGCAGGCCCTCGGCAACCAGCATCAGCCGCCGCCCTGGGCGTTTCGCGGCAGGATGCGCATCTTCACGCGGCCGGAGTCCTTGCCGCCGCTCTGCACCTGGCCCGTGCGCATGTTGTAGACCACGCGCTCGCCGGTCAGCGAGCCGCGCGGCTGCTTGATGGCCACGTTGCCGATGAAAATGACGATCTCGGTCGTGAGGTCGTAATCGACCTTGCTCGCGGTCGCGCTCATGGGCGAGCCGTCGTCGAGCTGCTGATTGAGCTTCACCGGACCGCCGCTGAGCACGACGCGGACCGGCTCACCGCCTTTCTGCGTGATTTCGGCGCGGTCGGAGCGGATGTCGAGCGTGCCCTGTGTAATTTCCACATTGCCCGAGAGCACGGTAGGCCGCCGATCATCGAGCGAGTAATCGGTTGCGCCGGCGTCGATGTCCATCGGTTGGTTGCGATCGGACGAGCGTGCGTCGGCCACGACCGGGCAGGTCGAAAGCGTAAGCAGCAGGGCGAGCGAGCTAGCGCGCAGTGCGTTCATATCGGGCCTTGACGTCTTCGAGGTGCACGCGCTTCGCATCCAGTTCGGCTTCGAGGCGCTGCCCATTCAGTATAAGACCCGGCTGCCTGACCGTGGTTTCAACCGGGGACGTAGCGCGCTTGGTTTCGGGGAAGACGTTCAGTTGCTGCGTGGTCATCGAGACGGGCCGGCCGTCGACGTCGACGCTGCGCGCCTGCACGTCGCCGCGCAGGCGCAACTCGTCGCCCCCGGCGCTGACCCAGCCGCGCTGAGCGCGCACGTCCCAGTCGCCGGTCGACGCATCGGGGCCGGCGGGGATCTTGAACACCGGTGTCACGATGTCGAGCGATTCCTGGTCGGGATCGCGCACGAGCCGCGGCGCGCGCAGCGTGAACGACTCGCGGCCGGATTCGTCCAGCGCGACGAGTTCGAAATCCTCGAGCACGTAGTCCGAACGCGTTTCGCCCACGGCCACGACGGGCGCGTCGGCGCGCTGGTGCCAGACCGACCAGCCGGTGACCAGCGCGGCCCCCAGCAGCAGGACCGTGAGCCATCCGCGCCAACTCACGACTGCCGTCCCGTCGGGGCCGATGCGCCGCCGAGCAGGGCATCCAGTCGCCCTTGCGCCGTGAGAATCGCGTCGCACAGCTCACGCGCTGCGCCGCGACCGGCTTCGGCGTGCGTGACCCAGTGCGCGCGTTCGCGCGTCCAGGCGTGCGCGTCGGCCGGTGCGACGGAAAGGCCCACCTGCGCCATCGGGGCAAGGTCCGGGAAGTCATCGCCCATGAACGACACCTCATCGAGTGACAGGCCGTGTCGCTGCGCGATGTCGCGCACGCAGGCGAGCTTGTCGGGCACGGCGGTGTGCACTTCGGTCAGTCCGAGTTCCGCCCCGCGTTGCTGCGCGATCGTGCTGACGCGCGCGGTCACGAACGCAACGGTGATCCCGCTCTTGCGCAGCAGTACGAGGCCCTGACCGTCGTGCACGTGGAACGCCTTGAGTTCGCGGCCTTCGGTGTCGAACAAAAGACGCCCGTCGGTCAGCGTGCCGTCGACGTCGAAGCACGCGAGGCGGATGCGCGCGGCGCGGGCGTGGAGGTCGTCAGGCTGGGGCGCGTGGGCGGGCATCGGGTTCGCTGGTCGGGGCGGCGGGACAAGGACGGGAAAGCGAAGCGCCGAGGCTACCGGCGCGTGGGTGACTCGATCGGCAATGGAGCGTTGGTGCGTGCATGTGCAGGCAGGAGCGGACGCAGCGGATCGGGTTGTGGCGCCCGCCGCGCATATCGCCTCATGCCGGTTAGACGACTCGAGCGCGCAGCAGGTCGTGGATGTTGAGCGCGCCGACCACCCGGTTCGCTTCATCGACGACGAGCACGCCGCCGATCTTGTGCGTTTCCATGAGCTGCGCGGCCTCGGTCGCAAGCGCCGTCGCGTGGATGGTCTTCGGGTCGCGCGTCATCACCGCATCGATGCGCGTCGTGCGCAGGTCGACCTGTGCGTCGTCGATCAGGCGGCGCAGATCGCCGTCGGTGAACAGCCCCAGCAGCGTGCCGTCGGTTTCGACGACGGCCGTCATGCCCAGGCGCTTGCGACTCATCTCGACGAGCGCCGCGCTGATACTGGCGTTTGCCTGCACACGCGGGACGTCGTCGCCGGCGTGCATGACGTCGCCGATGTGCAGCAGCAGGCGGCGGCCCAGCGCGCCGGCCGGGTGCGAGCGTGCGAAGTCGTCGGCCGTGAAGCCGCGCGCCTCGAGCAGCGCAACCGCGAGTGCGTCGCCCATCGCCAGCGATGCGGTCGTGCTCGACGTCGGCGCAAGCGCGAGCGGGCAGGCCTCGGCGGGCACGCTGATGTCGAGGTGCAGGTCCGCTTCGCGCGCCATCGTCGAATGCGGGCGACCGGTCATCGCGATCACCGCGTTGCCCTGGCGCTTGAGCGCCGGCAGCACGGTTAGGATCTCGTCGCTCTCGCCCGAGTACGACAGCGCGAGCACGATGTCGGCGTCGGTGATCATGCCCAGATCGCCGTGCGCGGCCTCGCCCGGATGCACGTAGAACGCGGGCGTACCGGTCGACGCAAGCGTCGCCGCGATCTTGCGCGCGATGTGGCCGGACTTGCCCATGCCGGTGCAGACGACGCGGCCGCGTGATTCCAGGATCAATCGGCAGGCGGCGGTGAAGTCGCCGTCGATGCGCGCGGCCACGGCAGCAAGCGCCTGCGCTTCGATTTCAAAGACGCGGCGGCCGCTGGCTGCGATGTCGGCGGATTCGGCAATGCGTGGACGGGTTGCCATTTCGGACCGGGGGTGTTTCCGCTAGGCTAATCGGCCATTCTATGCGGTGCGCCGGCGGCTGCCCAACGCGGCGCGAACGGGCCGCATCGCTCCATCAGGCGCGACCGTGAACGCAGACACCATCAAGACCCTTATCGAGCAAGGCCTGCCGGGCGCGAGCGCGGACGTGCGCGGCGACGACGGCGTGCATTTCGAAGCCACCGTCGTGTGCGACGCGTTTGCCGGCAAGCTCCCGCTCGCGCGCCACCGCATGGTGTACGCGACGCTCGGCGACCGAATGGGCGGCGAGATCCACGCGCTGGCCCTGAAAACCGTGACCTCGGACGAAGCCGCGCGCTGAGCGGCCGCCTCACCTTATTCCGCGCGGAGCGCGGAGTCCGCATTGTCGTGACGGATGCGCCGGGAACGCCGCGTCCTCCCGTTGACCGACCCTGACGCTGAGCCCATGCAGAAGATCGTTGTAGAAGGCGGCGCCGCGCTGAACGGCGAAGTGCGCATTTCCGGTGCGAAAAACGCGGTGCTGCCGATCCTGTGCGCGACGCTGCTCGCCGACGCGCCGGTGCGCATCTCGAACGTGCCCCGACTGCACGACGTGGTGACCACCGAAAAGCTGCTCACCCAGCTCGGCGCGGGCGTGATCGACCGCGGCGACGGCGTGATCGAAGTCGACCCGACCACGGTGAACAGCCAGGTCGCGTCGTACGACCTCGTCAAGACGATGCGCGCCTCCGTGCTCGTGCTCGGGCCGCTGCTCGCGAAGTACGGCCATGCCGAAGTCTCGTTGCCCGGCGGCTGCGCGATCGGTTCGCGCCCGGTCGACCTGCACATCAAGGGGCTGCAGACGCTTGGCGCCGAGATCACCGTCGAGAACGGCTACATCAAGGCGCGTTGCGAGCGACTGCGCGGCGCGCGGCACGTGTTCGACATCGTGAGCGTCGGCGCAACCGAGAACGTGCTGATGGCGGCGACGCTCGCGGAGGGCACGTCCGTGCTCGAGAACGCGGCGATGGAGCCCGAGATCGTCGACCTCGCGCAATGCCTCAATGCGATGGGGGCGCGCGTCGAGGGTGCGGGCAGCAACCGCATCGTCGTGCACGGCGTCGAGCGTCTGCACGGCGGCGAACATTCCGTCGTGCCGGACCGCATCGAGACCGGCACCTTCCTCGTCGCCGCGGCGATGACGGGCGGGCGCATCACTGCGACGCATGCGCGGCCCGACACGCTCGACGCGGTCATCGACAAGCTCAAGGAGGCCGGTGCGCAGATCGAGTGCACCGCCGACACGATCACGCTCGACATGGGCGGACGCCGCCCGCGCGCGGTGAACCTCACGACCGCGCCGCATCCGGCGTTCCCGACCGACATGCAGGCGCAGTTCATGGCGCTCAACTGCATCGCCGACGGCGTGGCGGTGATCAACGAGACGATCTTTGAAAACCGCTTCATGCACGTCAACGAGCTGGTGCGGCTCGGCGCGGACATCCGCGTCGACGGGCACACGGCGGTCGTGCGCGGCACGGAGCGGCTCAGCGGCGCGCCGGTCATGGCGACCGACCTGCGGGCGTCCGCGTCGTTGATCCTCGCCGGCCTCGTGGCCGACGGCGAGACGACGATCGACCGCATCTACCACCTCGATCGCGGCTACGAGAACATCGAGGCCAAGCTCGGCGCGCTCGGCGCTCGGATCCGCCGCATCAGCTGACGCGGCGGTTCTGGTACGAAAAAAGCCCCGCGGATGCGGGGCTTTTCGATTGCGGAGAGCGCAGACGCTCAGCGCACGGACTGGACCCGCAGATCGACCGACTCGGTGCCGCCGTCCTTCTGCACGATGCGCGCCGGCACGGGCAGGCCTTCGACGATCCACGCCGTCGTCTGCTTGCCGCCATCGTTGGCGACGACCTTCGTCGCCGGGCGCTGCTTGCCGTCGACGTCGATCGTCTCCTTGCCGGCGACGGTGTAGTGCAGTTGCTTGACGCGCCCGCCGTCGACCATGCGGTACTTGAGCGGCTTGCCGGCGGCGTGGTCGCGCACGAGCGCGAGGTTGATAAGCAGGGCGTCCAGATCGCCCGGCTGCAGCGCGATCGGCCCGCTGCGATCGGGCTTGACGTCGCCGCTCCAGGTCGCGACGCCGCGCTGCCAGTCGTAGTTCGCCTTCTTATTCGACTTCTTGACGAGCACGTTCGACACGTCGGTGCCGGAGATCGGGCGCAGCTGCCCGTCGTGCTCCTCGAACACCGTGACCTGGCTCAGGTCGGCGAGCTGGTTCTTGATGCTGAGCGTGTAACGCCAGCGGTCGTCGCCCGCAGGCTCGAGCGTCATGCGCCCGTTGCCGAGCATGCCCATGTAATTGGCCTGGTACGTCGCGTTGAACGGCTTGACCGCGAGCGCGGGCAGGCTTGCAAGCAGCAGCGCGGCCGCGGTGAGCAGGCGGAGCGGGGTGGTGGGCATCGCCATCGTCATTGGGTTCCTGTGTATTCGATCAATCGCAGGTCGAACGTGTCTCGGCCGTCTTCGCGCTGCAGCAGGCGCACCGGCGTCGGCACGCCGTCGACAATCCACAGCACCGTCTCGTCCCCGCCGTGCTGCACGCGGGCGACGCGCATCGCGTCGTAGCGCAGGTCGCCGACCGACACCGGCTCGAGCGCGTCGGCAACCGCGTACCGGTGCAGCCGGGTGCGGCCGTCGTCGACGAACCGGTACTCGAGCGTTGCACCGGGCCGGGCGTCACGGACGGCGGCCAGGTTGATCAGCAGACCGCTCATGTCCCCCGGTTGCAGTGGCACCGGCGCACGGCGTGTTTTCTTGACGTCCCCTTGCCAGCGAGCCTGACGAGTCGCCCAATCGTAGACGCCCGTGGTCTGCCGGCGGGTGAACACCGTGCGGCGCACGGTCGCCTGGCTGAGCGGGCGGTAGACGCCGCCCTCGGTGTCGAACACGGTGCTCTGCTCCGCGTTGAGTCCGGCGATGCGAAGCAGGCCGGTGCCGCGCATGACGAGATCGACGCGCCAGCGGCCGCGTTCGCCCGGGGTCAGGCGCATCGTGGCTTCGCCGAGCGCGTCACCGCCGCGGTAGACCGCGTACTGCGCGACGAACGGCTCAAGGGCCTGTGCGCCGCCCGCGAACAGGGACAACAGCAACACGACGCATGTGAAGTACAGGCGGCGAGCGTGGGAGACGGCGCGGCTCATGCGGGCAGCCGGTCGTCGGCGTCGAGCTGGAGCGGTGCGGGGAGCGGCGCTCTATCGAGGTGCACGTGCTCGCTCTGCAGTGCAACGCGACCTTGGGCAAAAAGTCGCAGCGTCTCGACGAGCAGCGGGTGCTCGCGCGCGATCACCCGTGCGGCCAGCGCGGGCGCGTCGTCGTCGCCACGCACCGGCACGCGGGCTTGCGCGATCACCGGGCCGCCATCGAGCTCCGGGGTCACGAAGTGCACGCTGGCGCCGTGCACGGGCGCGCCCGCAGCAAGCGCCTGCTCGTGCGTGCGCAGGCCCTTGAACGCGGGCAGCAGCGAGGGGTGGATGTTGAGCATGCGACCGCGGTGTGCCTCGACGACGGGTTGTCCGAGCAGGCGCATGTATCCCGCGCAGACGATGAGGTCGGGCTGAACGGCATCGACCCGTTCGAACAGTGCGGCGTCGAATTCCAGCCGCGTGTCGAAATCCCGCGCCCGGAGTGCTTCGGCGAGTAGGCCCGCGTCACGGGCGCGCTGCAGCGCGAGCGCGTCGCGCCGGTCGGAGAATACGCCGACGATGCGCGCGTGCAGCCGGCCCTCGCCGATCGCATCGATGAGCGCCTGCAGGTTGCTGCCGCGACCGGAGGCGAGCACGGCGAGGCGGAGCGGAGAGTCGGGGTGGGGCATGGGGAGTCCGGCGGTGCGTCGCGGGTGCTGCAGCTCATCCGGGCGACGATTCGATCCGGCCCGGCCGCGCTGCTGACCCGGCCGTGACGCGATCAGCCGATGCGCACGCGCTCGTCGCCGCTGGCGCGCACGACCTGGCCGATCGCACGGTGGGGCAAGCCGAGGCGGTCGAGGTCGGCGGTCACCGCCGCGACGTCGGCCGGCGCGACCGCGAGCACGAAGCCGACGCCGCAGTTGAACGTGCGCCACATCTCCTCGCGCGCGACCGCGCCTTCGCGCTGCAACCAGTCGAACACCGGCGGCAGCACGAGCGTAGACGCGTCGATCTCGAGGCCGAGGCCGTCGGGGATCACGCGGATGATGTTCTCGGTCAGGCCGCCGCCGGTGATGTGCGCCATCGCGTGGATGCGCGCGGACTTGTCCGCGTCGGTCGGGCCGTTGCCGCGGCCGAGCAGTTCGAGCACCGGCTTCACGTACAGCCGCGTCGGCGCCATCAGCGCGTCGATGAGGCGTTCGCCGCCGAGGTCGAGGTCGGCCGGGCGGCCGGCGCGGTCGAAGATGCGGCGGATCAGCGAGTAGCCGTTCGAATGCGGGCCGCTCGAGGCGATGCCGATCAGCACGTCGCAGGCCTGCACGCGGCCGCCGTCCAGCAGTTCGCTCTTTTCGACGCCGGCCACGCAGAAGCCGGCGAGGTCGTATTCGCCGGGTGCGTACATGTCGGGCATCTCGGCGGTCTCGCCGCCGATCAGCGCGCAACCCGAGAGCTCGCAGCCGCGGGCGATGCCGCCGACGACCGCGGCCGCGGTGTCGATGTCGAGCTTGCCGGTCGCGAAGTAATCGAGGAAGAACAACGGTTCGGCGCCCTGCACGAGCACGTCGTTGACGCACATGGCGACGAGGTCGATGCCGATGGTGTCGTGGCGGCCGAGCTGCTGCGCAAGCTTGAGCTTGGTGCCGACGCCGTCGGTGCCCGAGACCAGCACCGGCTCGCGATACTTCTTGGACAGGTCGAACAGCGCGCCGAATCCGCCGAGCCCGCCCATGACCTCGGGACGGAAGCTGCGCTTGACCATCGGCTTGATGCGCTCGACGAGCTCATTGCCCGCATCGATGTCGACGCCCGCGTCGCGGTAGGTCAGCGGAGTGGGGGTGTTCGAGCTGGTCACGGCGGGCCTGGCGGTCGCGGAGAAGCCGGCGATTCTAGCAGCGACGCGCCCGCGGCCCCCGATGTGAATGGACGTGCCACGCCCGCTGCGGCACCATGCCGGCGGCTTTCAGTGGGCAGGATGCGCAATGGCATTTGCGACGCGCGCGGCACGTGGGACGGCGGCACGGTGGATGGCGGCGGCGATGCTGCTGCTGGCGGGTTTTGGCGCTTCGGCGCAGCGCGTGGAGGGCGATCGCGCGAAGGCGCAGGGCCCGTACGCGGCCGAGGTCACGGTGACGAACCAGGCGCCGGCGCAGCGCAACGCGGCGTTCGCACGCGGCCTCGTCGAGGTGCTCACGAAGATCACGGGCGACCGCAACGTCACCTCGCGCCCCGGCGTCGGCCCGGCGCTGCGCAAGGCGTCCGAGTTCGTCGAGGGCTACGACTACCGCCAGGACGAGGGCGTGTCCGCGAGCGGCGCACCGAGCTTCCGCACCGTGATCGTCACGCGTTACGAGAAGGACGAGGTCGAAGCGCTGATCGACACGTTCGGCCTGCCGGTCTGGCCGGACCCGCGCCAGCGCCCGGTGCTGTGGCTCGCGATTGACGACGGCAGCGGCCCGCGCCTGGTCGGCCTCGACCGCGCTGCGGCGGCCCGCCCGGTGCTCGACCGCGCGGTGGAACTCGGCTACCGGCTCGGCTTGCCCGCCGGCAACGCGGCCGAGCAGGCGCTCGTCGCGGCGATCTGGCGCGGCGACACCGCGGCGGTCGCACGTGCGTCGCAGCGCTACGCGCCGCCGATCCAGGTGCTCGGCAAGCTCCGCCGTGACGGCAAGGGTGGCTGGGTCGCCGATTGGACGCTCGTCGACAAGGGCAAGACGCTGTCGACGTGGTCGACCGCGCACCGCGACGCGCGCCGTGCAATGGCCGGCGGCGCCGAGGGCGCGGCCGACGCGCTGTTCAAGAAATACTCGAAGCCGCGCGAGGGTTCGGGCCCGGCCGGCGAATACACGGTCGCGTTCACGGGCGTGGACACCACCGACGACTACCTGCGCCTGATGGGGCACCTGCAGCAGCAGGCCGTCGTGCGCCGCATCGTTCCGGTCAGTGCGTCGCCCGAACGGCTCGTACTGCGCCTCGAACTCATCAGCGGCGTCGAAGGCTTCAAGCGGGCAACCGCGGGCGGCGGGGTGATCGAGGCCGCATCGTCAGGGACGGGCGCCACGGCGGACACGCCGGTCGAGTTCCGTCTGCGCTGATGGAAGCGCAGACGCCCCTGGAGGACATCGCGCAGTTTCTGCGCCGCCTGCAATGGGCGGCCGTCGTGCTGTTCGCGCTGTGGGTCCTGTGGCTGCTTGCGCCGGTGCTCACGCCGTTCGCACTCGCGGCGCTGCTCGGCTGGCTTGGCGATCCGCTGGTCGACCGGCTCGAGGCCGCAGGTCGCTCGCGGTCGACCGCGGTTGCAATCGTGTTCACGGCCATGACGCTCGTGCTGGTCGCCGTGCTGCTGCTGCTCGTGCCGATGATCCAGCGACAGGTGATCACGCTCGTCGAGTCGCTGCCGCGGTACCGCGAGTGGTTCCTCGACACGCTGCTGCCGTGGGTCGAGCAGCGTACGAACCTGCAGTTCGATCGCTGGCTCGACTTCGAGTACGCGGTCGGGATGCTGCGTGAGAACTGGGAGCGCGCGGGCGGTTTCGCGGCAACGGCTCTGGACTACATCACGCGCTCGGGCTCGATGCTGCTCGCGCTCGCCGTCAACGCGGTGCTGGTGCCGGTGCTCGCGTTCTTCTTCCTGCGCGACTGGGACCGACTGGTTGCGCGCGTTGCGATGCTCATCCCGCCGCGTCACCTGCCCACGCTCACGCAGCTCGCCCGCGACTCCAGCGACATGCTCGGCGCGTTCCTGCGCGGCCAGTTCCTGGTCATGGTGATCCTCGGCGTGATGTACGGCGTTGGGCTGTGGATGGTGGGCCTCGACCTGGGCCTGCTGATCGGCATGGTCGCGGGCTTGCTCACCTTCGTTCCGTACCTGGGCCCGGCCAGCGGCGTCGTGCTTGGGGTCATCGCCGCGCTCGTGCAGTACGGCGACTGGAAGCACGTGGCCGGCGTGCTGGCCGTGTTCGGCATCGGCCAGATCATCGAGAGCTACTGGCTCACGCCGAAGCTCGTCGGCGATCGCATCGGCCTGCACCCGGTCGCGGTGATTTTCGCGGTGCTCGCGGGCGGCCAGCTGTTCGGCTTTCTCGGCATGCTGCTCGCACTGCCGGTCGCGGCGGTCGCGAACGTGCTGCTGCACTACGCGCAGGAGCGCTACACGCACAGCCGCCTGTACGCGGGCGATGCACCGGCGCTCGTGCTCGACACGTCTGCCGCGCGCTCGGAGCATGGGCCGCGCTGATGGCGTCGATGCAGGACCCAGGGCCGGCAGGCCCGCAGCTTCCGCTCAGCTTGCGAACGGCGCCTGACCAGCGCTTCGATGCCTATGTCGCGGCGCCGGCCGGCCTGCTCGAACAGCTGCAGGCCACGGCCGCCGGCGAGTCCGAGGACTGGCTCTACCTCGTCGGCGCGCCCGGCACCGGCAAGACGCACCTGCTGCTCGCGAGCTGCGCCGCCGCCGATGCGGCGGGGCGCCGCGCCGCGTACTTGCCGTTACAGGCGGCGGCAGGTCGCTTACGCGATGCGCTCGTCGCGCTGGAAGGCAATGCGTTGATTGCGCTCGACGGCCTCGAACACATTGCGGGCGATCGCGACGACGAGGTCGCCCTGTTCGACGCGCATAATCGGCTGCGCGCGGCCGGCTCGACGCTGCTCTACGCCGCGGTCGACGCGCCCGATGCGCTCGCGATCGACCTGCCGGACCTGCGATCGCGACTGTCCCAGTGCACGCGGCTCGTGCTCGCGCCGCTTGATGAAGCCGACCGCCGCGAACTGCTGCGCCAACGCGCCGAGCGGCGCGGGCTCGTGATCGAGGACGCGGCGCTCGACTGGCTGCTGCGCCGCGTCGGCCGGGACCTCGGCGGACTGACATCGTTGCTGGATCGGCTGGATCGCGCCTCGCTCGCGGCGAAGCGACGCGTGACCGTGCCGTTCCTGCGCGCGTTGCTCGCCGCGGACTGAGGCTTTTTCGGAGCCACTGCGCGCCCACGGACGCGCTGCCGGTTCAAGCGTTGTTACGTCGCGGCGGGTGAAACCGTCGCCGCCGCGTGACCGGCCTGATCGCCACTGTGCGCAGCGTCCGCGGAGCACGGCAGGTCCACGGTAAATCGCGTGCCCTGCGCCGGGTTCGAGCGCACCGCGATGGTGCCGTCATGGCCCTCGGCGATCTCGCGGGAAATGAAGAGCCCCAGGCCAAGGCTGGTGCGTGGCCGGCCATCGTCGCCGTCGCCTTCGCTGTCCAGCTGCACCAACGGTTTGAAGATGGAATGCAGTGCGGCGTCGGGGATCGGGACGCCTTCGTTCGTCACGTGCACGACGTGGCGCTCGCCGACCCGATGCGCTTCGATGCGTACCGGCGTGTCGGCCGCGCCGTGCTGCGCGGCATTGACGAGCAGGTTCACGAACAGCTGGTACAGGCGCGTGCCGTCGTAGTCGCCGACCAGAGCGGCGTCGATGTCGCACTCGAAGCGTGTGTTCGGATAGGCCGCGCGTGCGTCCTCGAGTGCGTCTTTGATGACCTGCTGCAGCGACGTGCGGCCGCGCTCGATCGGAAGGCCCTTGCCGAGCTGGGTGCGCGTAAAGCCGAGCAGGTCGTTGACGATGCGCTGCATGAGCTGGGTGGCGCGCGTGACGTTACCCGCGATCACCCCCTGGCGCCCGTCGGGCAGGTCCGGCCGTGCGAGCAAGGCACCGCTCAGTGCGAGCGTCGCGAGCGGCGCCCGCAGGTCGTGGCCGAGCACCGCCAGGAAAAGCTCGCGAGTCTGGTTCGTGCGGTCGCTGTAGGCCACGATGGATTCGGCGAGCGCGCGATCGAGCGCCTCGTTGAAGCGCACGATTTCGTCGGCGCAGCCCGCGTCGAGTCGCTCGATCGTGGGCAGCCACAGGCGCATCACCGTCTCGCGCAGCACGCGGAACTCGGCGCTGAGCTGCAGCAGCGTGAAGTCGGCGCTCTGGCGCTGATCGCCGTGCTGCGCCGCGGCGCTGCCGGCCTCGAATGCGTCACCGCCCTCCCGCGAGCGGAGCCGCCGCTCGTCGGCACTGCGCGGGTGCGCGTGCGCCATTTCCTGCACGATGCCTTCGAGCATCTCGCGTGCGTGATCGCGCAGCGCCACGTCGGACATGCCGCTGCCCTCGGGCGCCACCTGCCGCGCGAAGGTGTCCCATTCGTGGAGGATGTCGTCCATCCGGGACTGGATGAATACCGATAGCTTCATACGGGGGCGGATGGAAGCGACATGCGGTGGGCAGGATAGCTGGCAGTTCCGGCGGCCGAGTGAAGGGCGACCGTGCCCGTACAGCCTCGCGGGCAGCGGGCTGGGCGGCGCGCAAGGCAAGCCGATCGCGGATCACGCAATGCGGGGCCGACCGTAGAATGCGCGGGGGATTCGCGGAGACACCATGGACTACCACCGCGCCGCCGCTTGCCTGCGGCTGGCATCGCTTGCGTTGTGTGACTCGGACGAGCTGCAGTCGCGGCTCGAGACGTCGTATTCGCACCTGTCGCGCGTCGATCCGCAGGACTTGCCCGAGCGCCTGCACGTGCGTTTCGAGGAACTCGTGGCCGACATGCGCTACGGCGGCGACTCGATCCGCATGGCCTTGGCCCGCATGAACCGCACCGACCAGAGCCATCTCGCTACACGGATCGTCAGCCTGTTCGGCGAGCTCTGCCGGCATCTGCCGCCGGAAGACTAGGCGGGCACGGCCCGCGCGGACGCTCGATCGTCGATCGTCAGGCCCGGAGCCGGGCGTCGAGTTCGGCCAGGCGCTCGGGCGTGCCGACGTCGGTCCACGCGCCCATGTGCAGCTCGCCGCTCACGCGGTCATCGGCCATCGCCGCACGCAGCAGCGGGGCGAGCTTGAAGCGCGGCGGCTGCACGTTCGCCCCAGGCGCGTCGCCGATCACGGTGCGCCAGCGATCGAGCAGCGAGGGGCGGTAGACGCCGATGCCGGAGAACGTGCGCCGCACCGGGCCGTCGCCGCGCACGAGCTCGTCCTCATCGAGGGCGAAGTCGCCGCCGGGGTGGTGCGACGGGTTCTGGACAAGCACGAGGTGCGCGTCGCCGGACGGGTCGGTCGGCAGGCGCTCGAAGTCGTAGTCCGTCCACACGTCGCCGTTGACCGCGATGAACGGTGCGTTCGGCTCGCCGTCGAGCAGCGGCAGCGCATTCCACATGCCGCCGCCGGTCTCCAGCGGCGTTGCGCCCTCGAACGAGTAGCGAATGCGCAGGCCCCAGCGTGCGCCGTCGCCGAGCGCGACGGGGAACTGATCCGCCAGCCAGCTGGTGTTGATCACCACGTGGCGCACGCCGACCGTGGCGAGCTTTTCGAGATGCCAGACGATGAGCGGTTTGCCGCCGACGCTCAGCAGCGGCTTGGGGGTGCGGTCGGTCAGCGGACGCATGCGCTCGCCGAGGCCCGCCGCGAAGATCAGCGCGTTCATGCGCGGGCCGCGAGCGCAGGGCGCACGTGTCGATCCAGGATCGCGAGCAGCGGTGCGAGCTCGGGATGGCGCGGCACGACGGCGTCGAGGTAAGCGAGAAAGCGCGGCGCGTCCTCAAGGTACTTGGGCTTGCTGTCGCGGTGGTGCAGCCGCGCGAAGATGCCCATGACCTTCAGGTGGCGCTGCACGCCGATGAAATCGGCATCGCGCTGGAAGCGCGCGAGCGGCGGCACCGGCAGGCCAGCCTCCAGCGCGCGGGCGTGGTAGCGCGCGAGCCAGCCGTCGACGCGCGCTTCGGGCCAGCTCAGGAATGCGTCCTTGAACAGGCTCAGCGCGTCATAGGCGATCGGGCCGCGCACGGCGTCCTGGAAATCGAGCACGGCCACATCGCCGCCGGGCAGTGGCATGAGGTTGCGCGGCATGAAGTCGCGGTGCACGAAGACCTGCGGCTGCGTGAGCACGGCATCGATAAGGCGGCGGTAGACGAGGTCGAGGCGTTCGAGGTCGTCGCAGTCGAGCGTGACGCCCAGGTGCCGCGCGAGGAACCATTCGTCGAACAGACGCAACTCGCGCGCGAGCAGGGGCTCGTCGTAGACGGGCAGATCGTCCGGGCAGGGAACCGCCTGCAGCTTGAGGAGCTGGTCGACGGCCGCGTCGAACCACGCATCGGCGTTATCGGCGTCGATCACCTGCAGCAGCGTGGGGCCGCCGAGGTCTTCGAGCAGCAGGAAGCCGGCCTCGACATCGCGCGCGAGCACGCGCGGCACGCGCACGCCGTTGGCGTCGAGCAGGTCGCGGATGCGAAGCCAGGGCCGCACATCTTCCTTGTCCGGCGGGGAGTCCATGACGATGACCGTTGTGCCGTCGGCGCGCACACCGCGCCAGTAGCTGCGAAACCCCGCATCCGCGGACGCGCGCACGAGCTCGAGCGCCGGCTCGTCGGACGCTGTGCGCGTCCAGTCGAGGCGCGCTCGTTCGCGGTCGTCAGCGGGGGCAGGGATGGGGGCCGTGGGACTGGTCATGCATGCTCCGCGCGGCCGGACGCCGCGAGCCGCACAGCGTAGCGACGCGCAGGCGGCGCGCAACTGCAGGCCGTCCCGGTTCGGCCCCCCAGCCGTGCCGTGAACGCGACCTCACCTGACGCTGAACTGAACTGCGCCAGAATGGCCGGCTAACGTTTGCAGGTGTGGCATCGCATGAACCGGAGAAACCGCGCATGAGCACCGCTGCGGCGGGCAGCCTGGACGGACTTCTGTTCGAGGCCAGCCCGGACTGCGTCAAGCTGCTCGACCTTGAGGGCCGGCTGCTGGACATGAACCAGAACGGCCGGTGCGCGATGGAGATCGATGACTTCGCGCCGCTGTGCGGCCAGCGCTGGACCAGCTTATGGCCTGAAGAAAGCCGGGATGCGCTGCTTTCGATGATCGAAGCTGCGCGCGAGGGCAGGAGCGCGCGGTTGACCGCGTTCTGCCCGACTGCAAAGGGCAAGCCGCGGTGGTGGGACGTCACCGTGGCCCCGGTGCCGGGCGTGGACGGCTCGCCGAGGTCGATCCTGTCGGTCTCGCGCGACGTGACCGAGCTGCATCGCACCCGCGAGGAGCAGCGCGAGACCGTCGCGCGGCTGGGGTTCATCCTTGCGAGCTCGCAACTCGGCGCGTGGGAGCTCGATCTAGCGACGGGGAAGGCCCTGACCTCGTTCCTGCACGATCGCTGCTTCGGTTACGACGAGCCGGTCGAGAACTGGAGCTACGAGACGTTTGTTTCTTTCGTCCACCCGGACGATCGTGGGCAGGTGGCGCAGGCGTTCGAGCAGGCGCTGAAGTCCGAACAGGACTGGAGCCTCGAATGCCGCGTCGTGTGGGCGGACGGGTCGGTGCACTGGATCGCGGTGCACGGGAGCTTTTATCGGTCCGCCAGCGGCGAAGCCACGCGCCTGCTCGGCACGGTCGTCGAGATCACCGCGCGCAAACAGATCGAAGCGGAGCTGCGGGAAACGACGCTCGCGGCGGTCCGCGCCGCCGAGGCAGCTGAGACCGAGCGCCGCCGGCTCGACGCGCTGCTCGAGGCGACCCCGGTCGGGATCGCATACGCGGACGTCGCCGGCCGGCTGACAATCACGAACGCGGCGTTGCGCGACGTCTGGGGCGAGCACCCGCTGGCGGCGAGCGTCGACGAGTACGTGGAGTGGAAGGGCTGGTGGCCGGACGGGTCGCCTCGCAAGGGCGAGCGCCTGGCCGCCGAGGACTGGCCGATGGCGCGTGCGCTGCGCGGCGAGGAAGTGCGGGGCGAGCTCGTCGAGATCGAGCCGTTCGATCAGCCGGGCGGCCGATGCACGATCCTGTTGCGCGCGTCCCCGGTCCGCGACGCCGCGGGCAACATCACCGGCGCCGTGGCGGCCCAGCAGGACGTCTCGGAGCGCACGCGCATGGAGCGCGAACTGCGGGACAGCGAGCGCAGGTTCCGGACGATCACCGAGGCCGTGCCGCAGATGGTGTGGGCGGCGCGCTCGGACGGCTGCGCGGACTACTTCAACCGGCAGTGGTACGAGTTCACGGGCGTGCCGGAGGGCGCGAGCGACGGGGATGCATGGACGCAGCTGCTGCATCCCGACGACGTGGGCGGAGTCCGAGAGCGCTGGGAGCAGAGCCGTGTGTCCGGGCTCATGTTCGAGTCCGAGTACCGCCTGCGCCATCGCTCCGGCGATTACCGCTGGGTGCTCGCGCGGGGCGTGCCGGTGCGGGTCGACGACGGCGACGTGGTGCGCTGGCTGGGCACGTGCACGGACATCGACGAGCGCCGCCGCCTGCTCGATGCGCTCGGCGAGCGCGAGGAGGCGTTGCGCGAGGCCGATCGGCGCAAGGACGAGTTTCTCGCGATGCTCGCGCACGAGCTGCGCAACCCGCTGGCTCCGATCGGCACCGCGGCGCAGCTGCTCAGGCTCGCGGCGGACGACCCGGCGCGCGTGCGCGCGTCGGCCGAGGTGATCGGCCGGCAGATCAGTCACCTGACGACCCTCGTCGACGACCTGCTGGACGTGTCCCGGGTCACCCGGGGTCTCGTGCAGCTGGAGACCGAGACGCTGGACCTGTCGGGCGTGATCGCCGCGGCCGTCGAGCAGTCCCGACCGCTGATCGCATCGCGCGGCCATGCGCTGAGCATCCGCTCCGGGCGGGGCTCGCCCTGCGTGCACGGCGACCGCACGCGGCTCGTGCAGGTCGTCGTGAACCTGCTCAACAACGCAGCGAAATACACGCCGCCGGGTGGGCACATCACGGTCGACGTCGAGACCGCCGACGAGGTCGCGCGCGTGACGGTGACCGACGACGGCATCGGCATCGACGCGGCGCTGCTGCCGAACGTGTTCGAACTGTTCTCGCAGGGCAGGCGAACGCCCGACCGCTCCCAGGGCGGGCTCGGCATCGGCCTCGCGCTGGTGCGCAGCATCGTGGCGCTGCATGGCGGCCGTATCAGTGTGGACAGCGATGGCCCGAACACCGGCAGCCGCTTCACGGTGGAACTGCCGCTGTCGCAAGACACACCGGACGAACGCCGCCGGTCGGCCGCCCACGTCACGGCCGCGGACAGCCCGTTGCGGGTGGTCGTGGTGGACGACAACGTCGACGCCGCCGTGCTGCTCGCGGACGTGCTGCGCATGGCCGGCCACGAGGCGCACGCCTCGCACAGCGCTGCCGACGCGATCGAAAGCGCGGCGCGGCTGGCGCCGGTCGACGCGTTCATTCTCGATATCGGCCTGCCGGACATGACCGGCTACGAGCTTGCGACGCGCCTGCGCGCCCACCCCGCGGCCGAGCGGGCAATGTTCGTCGCGCTGACGGGGTACGGGCAGCCGCACGATCGCGTCCTGTCACGCGCGGCCGGGTTCGACCATCACCTCGTCAAGCCGGCGGATGCGCAGAAGGTGTTGCAGATCATGGGCGATGCGATGCATCGCGCGCCGGCGCGGCAAGCGGGCTGACTCAACCTGGCTCACTTGACCTGATTGAATCCGGCGCGGTGACCCGCGCCGGACAGCGGCCCTGCAGGAATCCGCAGGGCCGTGCGGTGCTCGCCTGCCTCAGGCAGTGGCGGCTTCAGCCTCGGTCTCGAGCGAAGCCAGCCACTCGTCGTCGGAGCCTTCGGCGACGCCCTCGAACAGGATCGTCGACAGGTAACGCTCGCCGGTGTCCGGCAGCATCGTGAGCAGCACCGAGCCTTCGGGTGCCGACTCGGCCACGCGCAGCGCAGCGGCGGCCGTCGCGCCCGCCGACAGGCCGACGAACAGACCTTCCTCCGCGGCGAGACGGCGCGCGGTGTCGCGCGCGGTCGTGTCGTCGATCGGCAGGTTGTCGTCGAAGATCTCGCGGTTGAGCACGCCCGGGATGAAGTCCGGCGTCCAGCCCTGGATCTTGTGCGGCTGCCACTGCTCGCCGGCGAGCAGGCGTGCGCCGGCCGGCTCGCAGGCAATGATCTTGAGCTCAGGGCGCGCGAGCTTGAGCATCTCGCCAGCGCCCGTCATCGTGCCGCCCGTGCCCCAGCCGGTGACGAAGTAGTCGAGCCGCTTGCCCGCGAAGTCGCGCAGGATTTCGGGGCCGGTCGTGCTGCGGTGGAAGGCCGGGTTTGCGGGGTTGTCGAACTGGTTCGCGAGGAACCAGCCGTGCTTGTCGGCGAGTTCCTTGGCCCTGCGCACCATGCCGGTGCCGCGCTCGGCCGCGGGCGTGAGAATGACCTTGGCGCCGTAGGCGCGCATGAGCTTGCGGCGCTCGATCGAGAACGTCTCGGTCATGACGGCGACGAACTTGTATCCGCGTGCGGCGGCGACCATCGCCATCGCCACGCCGGTGTTGCCCGAGGTCGCCTCGACGATCGTGTCGCCGGGCTTGAGCTGGCCGCGCGCCTCCGCGTCGAGCACGATCGCGAGTGCGAGGCGGTCCTTGACCGAGCCGCCAGGATTGAATGCTTCGACCTTCGCGTAGAGGGTCACGTGCTTCGGTGCAATGCGATGGAGCTTGACGATCGGCGTGCTGCCGATGGTGTCGAGGATGCTGTCGTACAGGGCCATGGCGGTTCTCCGGGGGAGATTCGAGCGAACGGGCGAAGTGGAAGCGAGCGGCCTGCGGCGCGCTCAGGGGATGCGGGGCGGGGTGGGCGCCGCGCGCCGACATCGGCCGTTCATCGCGCTGTCGAAATGCGGAGCGCTCATGCGGCCCGCGCGTACTCGGGTACCGCGGCCGGCGCCTGCAGCGGCGGCGCGCCGAACCAGTGCAACGTATGCGCGAGCGCGGCGACCTCGCCGAGGATCAGAAGCGCCGGCGACTTCACCTGGAACGCGCGCGCGGTCTCGGGGAGGTCGGCGAGGGTGCCGCTGACGACACGCTGCTCGGGCCGTGAGCCGTTTTCGACGAGCGCAAACGGCGTGTCCGGTGCGCGGCCGTGCGCGATGAGCTGCGCGCGCACAGTGTCGAGCCCGGCAACGCCCATGTAGACCGCGAGCGTCTGCCGCTCGGCGGCGAAGTTCGACCAGTCGAGCGTGTCGGCCGAGTCCTTGCAGTGCGCGGTCACGAAGCGCACGGACTGCGCATGCTCGCGGTGGGTGAGCGGGATGCCCGCGTACGCGCCGCAGGCGAGCGCGGCCGTGATGCCCGGCACGACCTCGAATGGAATGCCGTGCGCCTGCAGGCACTCGAGTTCTTCGCCACCCCGGCCGAACACGAAGCTGTCGCCGCCCTTGAGGCGCACAACGAACCGGCCGGCTTGCGCGTGCTCGAGCATGATTTCGTGGATGCGCTGCTGGTGCACCGAGTGCCCGCCGGCCTGCTTGCCGACCTCGATGAACTCTGCGTCGCGCCGGGCAAGTGCAATCACTTCAGGGCTTACGAGGCGGTCGTGCAGGATCACGTCAGCCTCGTTGAGCAGGCGCAGCGCGCGCAGCGTCAGAAGGCCCGGATCGCCGGGGCCGGCGCCGACGAGCGCGACGCGACCGGCCGGGCGCGCCGTGTCGGCCTGTGCAAGCGCGTCGTCGAAGGCCTGCAAGGCCTCGGATTCGGCGCCGCGGCGCAACAGCCCCGGCACCGGGCCGCTGAGCACGCGGTCGAAGAAGCGTCGTCGGGCCTGCAGGTCGGGCAGCCGGGCGCGGATGCGGCCGCGGGCGTCCGCGAGCAGCTGCGCGAGTGCGCCGAGGGATTCGTCGAGCTGGGTTTCGAGCGTCTCGCGCAGGTGGCGGGCGAGCATGGGCGCGCCGCCGCTGCTCGAGATCGCGATCTGCAGCGGACCCCGCTCGATGCGCGCCGGCACCTGCACCGTCGACAGCTCGACGTCATCGACGACGTTCGCCCAGATGCGGCGCGCCCCAGCGGCCTCCGCCACGGCGCGGTTCGTGTCGGGCTCGTCGGTCGCGGCGACGACCAGCCAGGCGTCGTCGAGCCATTCGGGCGCGAAGCGGCCGGCGCGATGGACCAGGCGGCCCGCGTCGGCGAGCTCGGCCAGTTCGGGCACGAGCGCGGGTGCGCCGACGACGACGCGCGCTCCGGCATCGAGCAGGGCCGTGATCTTGCGTCGGGCCACCGCGCCGCCGCCGACCACCAGAACGGTGCGGCCTTGTAGATCGACAAACAGCGGAAACAGGGCGGGCATGGCAGAGGTCCGGAAGCGTGGCGTCGACGCTACGCAGGGCCGCGGAGCGACGGAAATGACGTGCCTCTTGAGACTCATGCCGCCAAGGAATGAGCTGGACGGCCCTGCTCGCGGCAGGATACGTTTGCCTCATCCCTTGATCCGAATAGAGCGATATCCATGCGCGCCTGCTGCTTCTCGATCTGCAAACCGATGCCGACCCGCTTGCATGCACCCTGCGCCATCGACCCGTCGCCGCCCCGGACATCGCCGCAATGACCCTGACCCAACTCCGCTACTTCGTCGCGATCGCCGATTCCGGCCTCAACATCACGCTCGCCGCCGAGCGCGTGCATGCCACGCAGCCGGGCCTGTCGAAGCAGCTCAAGCAGCTGGAGGACGAGCTCGGCTTCCTGCTGTTCGCCCGCAAGGGGCGCAGCCTCGAGTCGATCACGCCGTCCGGCGTCCAGGTGCTCGCGCATGCGCGCCGCCTGCTTGCCGAGGCTGCGAACATCCGCGCGTTCGCCGCGAATCAGCGCCGCGACCAGCAAGGGCGCCTCGTCCTCGCAACGACGCACACCCAGGCGCGCTTCGTGCTGCCGGCCGCGATCGCCCGGCTCAAGCAGGCCTACCCGCAGGTCAGCGTGCACCTGCAGCCGACGGCCGATGACGAGGTGCTCGCCACGCTCGCGCGCGGCGAGGCGGACTTCGCGCTGATCAGTACGGCAGGGGACACCCCCGGCGGCGGCCTGGCAGTCCCGCTGTTCCGCTGGTCGCGCCTGGTGCTCGTGCCTCGAGCCCATCCGCTCGCCACCGGCGGGGCCCCGACGCTCGCCGAGCTCGCCCGTTATCCGCTCGTGAGCTACGAATCGTCGATCCGGCCCGATTCGTCGCTGCGGCGCGGGTTCGCGCAGGGCGGGGTGGAGCCGCAGTTCGCAATGACTGCGCGCGACGCCGACCTCATCAAGACGTATGTACGCGCCGGGCTTGGCGTGGGCCTGCTCGCCGAGATGGCGGTGCAGCCCGATGACCACGACCTCGTCGCGCTGGAGCCGCCGGAGGCGATTCCTTCGTGCGTGGCCTGGGCCGTGCTGCCGCGCGAGCGCGTGCTGCGCGATTACGCGTTGGACCTGCTGCAGGCGATCGCGCCGCAGCTCGACCGCCAGGACCTGCGCCGCGCGCTGGCCGGTAACAGCGAGCCGAGCTGGCCGGCCGCCCCGAGCTGGCGTGAAATCGGGCAGACAATTACGGCCTGACGCTCAATTTCTTGATGCGTACTTCACGGCGCGGCTGGGCCGGCGTCACAGTCGACATGAACAGGAGGCCGCCCCTCAATTGGGCGGCCTTTTTTGTGCTCGTGAGCACGACCGTTAAGCGCATCTAACGAACCCGTCGCAACGGCGGCGTGACGGCCGTCCCTATTCAGGCGCGAAAGTTACGCTCGCGACACGCGATCTGAGTGTTCGAAATGTGACGTGATGCGTGTTTTATGCGTGAAGGCGGCCGCAAACGGGCTCAAGCGTCGATCTCGGGGTCGACATGCGGCTCTCGATTCCTAGGATGCGCCGCTCCGGGCCGGACCGCCTGGATTTCCCCCGACTGCACCACGGAGTTCCCCCTGATGACGCTTGCGCATCGCCTCTCGCGACTCGCCGTTCTGCTCCTGCCCCTCGGGCTTGCCCTGCCGACGCTGGCTTCCGCAACGACGTATTACGTCCGCACCGATGGCGGTGATGTGAAACAGTGCACCGGCCGCAGCGACGCGGCTTACCCCGGCAGCGGCACCGGTCGTGCCTGCGCCTGGAAGCACCCGTTCTACGCTCTACCGCCCAAGGGCCCCGCCCGCATCGCCGGCGGTGACACGCTGATGATCGGTGGCGGCAGCTACATGATGGGCCAGCGCGCTCCCGGCGCGGTCAACTGCAACGCCGCCAGCTGCTTCATGACGAAGATCCCGAACGGCCCGTCTTCGACCCAGCGCACGCGCATCCTCGGCAAGCCCGGCACGCGGCCCGAGCTATGGGCCACCGAGCGCGCCACCCGCATGATCAACCTCGAGGGCAGCTCGAACGTCGAAATCGGCAACCTCGAAATCACCGACCGCAGCGACTGCGTGTACGACCACTCGGTCTCCTCGGCCCGCTGCAAGACCAGCTCGGCGCCGTACGGCCAGTGGGGCCGCGTCGGCATCTATGCGCGCGCGTCCAACAACGTCTACCTGCATGACCTCGACATCCACGGCATGGCCCACATGGGCATCAATGCCGGCGGCATCAGCAACTGGACGCTGGACCGCGTCAAGATCAACAAGAACGGCAAGGCCGGCTGGGACGCGAACGTCGGCACGTCGATCAGCAACAACAGCGGCAAGATCACGCTGCGCAACGTCGAGATCGCCTGGAACGGCTGCGGCGAGCGCTGGCAGACCGGCGCGATCTGGGCCTGCTGGGCGCAGTCGACCGGCGGTTACGGTGACGGCCTGGGCACGTACTACACGGGCGGACAGTGGCTGATCGAAGACTCCTTCATCCACCACAACACGTCCGACGGCCTCGACCTGCGCTACATGAACGGCGCCGAGTCGACGACGGTCACAATCCGTCGCCTGCACGCGGTCGGCAACGCCGGCAACCAGGTGAAGCTGCGCGGCAACGGGCTTGTCGAGAACTCGGTGATCATCGGCAACTGCACGTACTGGTCGGGGAAGTTCTACATGCGCTCCACCGACAACTGCCGCGCGTCGGGCAATTCGCTGCAGCTGCTGCTGACCTCGAGCGATAACGTGACCGTTCGACACAACACGATCACCGGTCAGGGCGGCGTACTGGTCAGCGCGCACGAGGGGGACAGCACTTCGTACGTGCGACTGCAGAACAACGTGCTGGTGGGCAACACCCGGTGGGACAGCTCGAGCGCGAAGACGTCGGCGTTCTACAAGACGGGATCGCAGCAGGTCAGCTGGGCCGGCAACCTGATCTGGAACGTCAAGAACAGCATGTGCCCGAGCGGGAGCGTGTGCAGCCAGCATCCCCGCCTTGCGGACATGAACGTGCATTCGTTCGACGCCACGCCGCTCACCGGCAGCCCGGTGCGTGACCGCGTCTCGCAGACGACCGCGGTGCCGAACGACTTCGAGATGCAGCGCCGCCCGTCGGGCGTGAAGAGCGACATCGGCGCGTACGAAATGCAGTAACGCGTCCGGTGCACCGCACGTCCCGCGACAGCGCGGCGTGCGGTGCGACGACGCAGCTTTGGGTCAGCGCGACCGCTCAGTCGGAAGCGCTGTAAACCGAAACGCCGCAGGCGCCAGTCGCCTGCGGCGTTTTTTTACTCTGCGGATGCCGGATGCCGGATGCCGGATGCCGGATGCCGGCGGTTAGGCGGTCAGGCCGCTTGGCCCGCCGCATCGCCCCACAGCTCGTGCAGGCCGCATTCGCGCTTGAGGCCGAAGAAGCGCGTGTCTTCTTCGCTCATGCCTGCTTCGAGCCGGCGCGTGGTGTGCACGTCGCCGATCGACACATAACCTTCGTGCCACAGCGGGTGGTACGGCAGGTCGTGCTGCTGCAGGTACGCGAACACGTCGCGGTCGTTCCAGTCCGCGAGCGGATGCAGCTTCCAGCGGCCGTCGCGCAATTCGACGAAGTCGATGTTCGCGCGGCTGCGCGCCTGGCTGCGGCGCAGGCCGGCGATCCACGTGCGCACGTCGAGCTCGCGCAGCGCGCGCTGCATGGGTTCGACCTTGTGGATGCGGTTGTAACGCTCGATGCCGTCGACTCCGTCCTCCCACAGCCTGCCGAAGCGCGCTTCGGCCCAGGCCGGGCCGAGTTGCGGCCGGTACACCTGCAGGTTGAGGCCGAGCCGCTCCGTCATGTCGTCGACGAAGCGGTACGTCTCCGGAAACAGGTAGCCGGTGTCGACGAGGATCACGGGGATGTCGGGCTTGATCTGCGTGACCAGGTGCAGCGAGACCGCTGCCTGCGCGCCGAAGCTCGAGGAAAGCGCGTGATTGCCCGCGAGGTGCTCGAGCGCCCAGGCGGTGCGGCCGGAGGCATCAAGGCGACCGAGCCAGCGATTGAGTTCAGACAGCGCGCGCGGCGATTCGGCCGCGGTGATCGGATCGGGCGGGCTCATGCAGCCACCTCCAGTGGGATGCGGCGATCGCGCACGACGCCTGCGCGCACGAGGTAATCGCCGAAGTGTTCGTCGGTTTCACGCTCGGCTGCGTAACGCGCGAGCAGGGCGTCGAGGGCTTCGAGAATCGCGGGCTCGTCCACGTTCTCGCGGTACAGCGTGTTGAGGCGCTGTCCGCGGTGGTCCGCGCCGACCATCAGGTTGTAGCGGCCGGGTGCCTTGCCGACGAGCGCCACTTCGGCGAGGTATGGCCGTGAGCAGCCGTTCGGGCAGCCGCTCAGGCGCAGGTGGATCGGCTGCTCGCGGAGGCCGTGTTGCTCGAGCAGGCGATCGAACTTGGCGACGAAGGTGTCGAGATAGCGCTCGGCCTCGGCCATCGCGAGGCCGCAGGTCGGCAGCGCGACGCAGGCCAGCGAGGCAAGGCGCAACGGCGACGCGGCGACGTGCGTGTCCAGGCCGTACTCGGCCACCAATTCATCGATCCGCGCGCGCTGCTCGGCCGGCACGTTTGCGATCACGAGGTTCTGGTTCGGGGTAAGACGCAGCTGCACGCCATCGGTCTCGAGCAGGGCGTGCGCGATCGCGCGCATGCCGCTCTGGTGGCGCAGCCCGTCCCGGTCCCAGATGCGGCCGGAGAGAATGCGCAGCGTGAGGTGCGCACGCCCGTCGCCGGCGTCGGTCCAGCCGAAGCGGTCGCCGTTGTGATCGAAACGGAATGCGCGTGCCGGCCCGAACGTCACGCCAGTGCGTCGCTCGACCTCGGCCTTGAACGCGTCCAGACCGCGGTCGTCGATCGTGTACTTCAGGCGTGCGCGCTTGCGCACGGTGCGGTTGCCCCAGTCGCGCTGCGTGGTCACCACCGCCTCGGCGATCGCGATCACGTGCTCGGGCGCGATGTAGCCGACCACGTCGGCGAGGCGCGGGTAGGTCTCCGGATCGCCATGCGTCGCGCCCATGCCGCCGCCGATGCTGACGTTGTAGCCGACGATGACGCCGTCCTCGATCACCGCGATGAAGCCGAGGTCCTGCGCAAACACGTCGACGTCGTTGAGCGGTGGGGCCGCAAAGCCGATCTTGAACTTGCGCGGCAGGTAGGCCTCGCCGTAGATGCGGTCGGCCTCGGCATCGCCGCCGACGCGTTCGTCATCGAGCCAGATCTCGTAGTACGCGCGCGTGGCGGGCAGCAGGTGTTCCGACACCGCCGTTGCGAGCGCGAACAGCTCCGCGTGCACCTCGGGCTGCACCGGGTTTGCGGCAACCGCGACGTTGCGGTTCACGTCACCGCATGCGGCCAGCGTGTCGACGAGCGCGGCGTTGATCGCCTGCATCGTCGCCTTGAGTTCGCGCTTGATCACGCCGTGGTACTGGAACGCCTGGCGCGTGGTGATGCGCAGTCCGCGCTCGGCGAACGTGGTCGCGATCGCATCGAGCTGCAGCCACTGCGCCGGGCTCACCACGCCGCCGGGCGTGCGCGTGCGGATCATGAAGCTGTACGCGGGCTCGAGCTTCTGCTGGCGCCGTTCGTCGCGAACGTCGCGGTCGTCCTGCTGGTAGCTGCCGTGGTACTTGATCAGCGTGGTGTCGTCTTCCGCGAGCGCACCGGTGATCGGGTCCGCGAGGCTTTCGACGAGGCTTCCGCGCAGGCCGCGGCTGGCCTTCTTGATGTCTTCGACGGAGTGCGCGCTCATCAGTACACGTCCCGGGCGTAGCGTCCCTGCGATTGCAGGTCGTTGAGGTAGTCGTTCGCGGACTCGGCATCGCGGCCGCCGTGTTCGGCGATCACGCCGAGCAGCGTGGCGTGCACGTCGCGCGCCATGCGCGTGGCGTCGCCGCAGACGTAGAGGTGTGCGCCGCTTTCGAGCCAGGCGAACAGCTCGCGGCCGTGCTCGCGCAGGCGGTGCTGGACGTAGGTCTTCGGGGGCGTCGCATCCCCGTGGCCGACGGCGCGGATGCCATCGCGCGAGAACGCGAGGTCGAGCCGGTGCAGCTGACCGCGCTTGAGCGCGTCCTGCCACTCGGTCTGGTAGAGGAAGTCCGTGCGCGCGTGCGGGTTGCCGAACACGAGCCAGTTGCGACCGCTCGCGCCGGCTTCCACGCGGTGCTGCACGAAGCCGCGGAACGGCGCGACGCCGGTGCCGGGGCCGATCATGATCACGTCGCGCGACGCATCGGCCGGCAGGCGGAAGCGCTCGTTGGCCTCGATGAACACCGGCAGGCGCTCGCCTTCGTCGGTGCGCGCGAGGAAATTCGACGCGGCGCCCCAGCGCAGGCTGTCGGGCGAAGCGCCATCGCCGACCGCGTATTCGACATGCGCGACGGTGAGGTGCGCTTCGTCGCCGACGACGGCCTGGCTCGACGCGATCGAATACAGGCGCGGCGCAAGCGGGCGCAGCGCGGCGACGAACTCGCTCGCGCTCCACGACGCCGGGTAGGTGCGCAGCAGGTCGATGAGCTGCTGCTGCGCGAACAGCGCGGCGAGCGAGGCGGCACCTTCAGGCGCGAGCAGGCCGGCCAGCAGGTCGCTGTTTGCGCGCTGCGCGTGCTGCACAAGGAACGGTCGCGTGATGCGCGTGAGTTCGCGCTTGCGCAGCAGCGCCTCGCGAACCGAGCGCGTGTCGGGACCGATCGTCACCGCCTGCTCGCCATCCAGGCCGAGCGTGGCGATCACCGCGTCGACAAGCGCGGGCGGGTTGACTGGCCACACGCCAAGCGCGTCGCCGGGCTCGTAGTGCAGGCCGGAGCCTTCGAGCGAAATCTCGAGGTGGCGGATGTCGCGGTCGCTGCCGCGGCCGGTGATGCGCTGGTTTGCGAGCAGCTCGGCGGCAAACGGTGCGTCCCGCGTCGGCGCGGCAGGCACCGCAGCGCTCGGCCGCAGCGGCGTCACGCTCGCCCGCGGCGGCGCCTTGATCGTCTCACGCGCGACTTCGAGCGCACGCGCGATCCACGGCGTCGCGACGGTTTCGAGGTCGAGGTCGGCATCGCCGCGCTCGAGCAGTCGGGCGGCGCCCAGTTCAGCGAGGCGCTCATCGAGCCGCCGGCCGATCTCGCAGAACTGCGGATAGCTCGAATCGCCGAGCCCGAGCACCGCGAACTTCAGCTCGGGCAGCGCGGGCGCGCGCTTGCCGGCGATGAACTCGACGAAGCCGCGCGCGTCGTCCGGCGGGTCGCCGTCGCCCTGGGTGCTGATCACGACGACGAGGTAGCGCTCGTTCTTGAGCTCGCGCGTCGGGTACGCGTCCGCGCGCAGCAGGCGCACGGCGAGGCCCGCCGCCTCGGCCTGGGACGCGAGCGATTCGGCGAGCCGCTTGGCGTTTCCGGTCTGGCTCCCGTAGACGATCGCGAGCGTCGGCGGCGCGACCGCCTCCGCCGCGGGCGCCGCGATCGAACGCACCGCGGGCAGCGCGCCGGCGCGTGCAAGGCCGGCGGCGTAGCCCGAGAGCCACCACAGGCCCGCGGCGTCTAGGCCGCCGGTGAGCCGATCGAGCAGCGCCGCCTGGTCGGGCGAGAGCGGCTGCCCGGGTGGCAGCAACGGAACGGGGGAAGCGGACATCGCGGGCCTGTGCGGAAGCGGACGGATTTCGACACCCGCAGCCTAGGCAGCCCGCCGCGCGGCCGGAAAGGAGCGCTCGTTATGCGCTTATGCCGCGCGCTCGTTTCCGTGCACGGGCAAGCGCTGCCGATACTGCATCCCACGAAACGCGCCCGGAGCGCGCTGACCGCTCATGGACGCCGTTGCCGACCTCATTGCCCGCCTGCCGCCCGATTTCCTGTCGTATGTCGCGATCGGCGCGGCCGCGCAGCTCGTCGACGGCGCGCTCGGCATGGCGTACGGCGTGATCGCGTCGAGCCTGCTGCTCGGACTGGGGCTGCCGCCCGCGATGACCAGCGCCACCGTGCACGCGGCCGAGTGCTTCACCACGGGCTCGTCGGCGCTGTCGCACCGCGCGTTCGGCAACATCGACGGCACGCTGTTCCGGCGCCTGTTGCTGCCCGCCGTGCTCGGTGCCGGCGTCGGGGCGTTTTTGCTGGCGCATGTTGATGGCGACCTGATCAAGCCTTGGGTCGCCGGTTACCTGCTCGTGATCGGCCTCGTGATCCTGGTGAAGGCGTTCCGCGAGTTCCCGCCGCGACGCGTCACGTCGCACGTCACGCCGCTGGGATTTTTCGGTGCGCTGATCGATGCGATCGGCGGGGGCGGGTGGGGGCCGATCGTCGCGAGCAACCTGCTCGCGCGCGGCAACGACTTCCGAATGACCGTCGGCAGCGTCAACGCAGTCGAGTTCTTCGTCACGCTGACCGCGTCGCTGGTGTTCCTGCTCACGCTCGGCCTGACGCACTGGGGCGTCGTCGCCGGGCTTGCCGCGGGCGGCATCGTCGCCGCGCCGCTCGGCGCTTGGGCGGTGGGCCGCGTGCGGCCCAAGCCGATGCTCGCCCTCGTCGGCCTCATCGTGATCGCGTTGAGCGCGCGCACGCTCATCCTGCATTTTGGAGCGCCATGAACGCATCCCTCGATTCTGCGATCGCCCCGGCCGACTTGGCCGCGCCCGCCGCGCGCACTGCCATGCCCACTTTGCTGGAACCCGCGCCGCGCCCTGCGCGCCGGCGGCCGGCTTCGTCAACCAGCGCCGTGCCCGAGCAGGCCCTGAGTCACCTCGACCGCCTCGAAGCCGAGAGCATCCACATCATGCGTGAGGTGGCGGCCGAGTTCCGCAACCCGGTGATGCTGTATTCGATCGGCAAGGACAGCTCGGTGCTGCTGCACCTGCTGCTCAAGGCGTTTGCGCCGGCGCGCCCGCCGATCCCGCTGCTGCACGTCGATACCACCTGGAAGTTCCGCGAGATGATCGCGTTCCGCGACGCACGCGCGGCGGAGACGGGCGTCGACCTGCGCGTGCACATCAATGCCGAAGGCATCGCGCAGGGCATCGGGCCGTTTACGCACGGATCGAGCGTGCACACCGACGTCATGAAGACGCAGGCACTCAAGCAGGCGCTCGACCGGCACAAGTTCGATGCAGCGATCGGCGGTGCGCGCCGCGACGAAGAGAAGTCGCGCGCGAAGGAGCGCATCTTCAGCTTCCGCACCGCGCAGCACCGGTGGGACCCGAAGAACCAACGTCCCGAATTGTGGAGCCTGTACAACACGCGCACCGGCGCCGGCGAGAGCGTGCGCGTGTTCCCGCTGTCGAACTGGACCGAGCTCGACATCTGGCTCTACATCTACCGCGAGAAGATCCCGGTGCCGTCGCTGTATCTCGCAGCCGAGCGCCCGGTCGTCGAGCGTGACGGCCAGCTCATCATGGTCGATGACACACGCTTGCCGCTGCACGAAGGCGAGACCGCGCAGATGCGCCGCGTTCGCTTCCGCACGCTCGGCTGCTATCCGCTGACCGGCGCGATCGAGTCCGACGCCGACACGCTGGAAAAGGTGATCCTCGAAATGCTCGCGGCGACGACGTCCGAGCGCCAGGGGCGGCTGATCGACCACGACGCCGCCGCGTCGATGGAGAAGAAGAAGCAGGAGGGGTATTTCTGATGACGCGCTTCGATTCCGCGACGGCCGACGTCGCCGCGCTGCTGCGCCAGCACGAGACCAAGGGCCTGCTGCGCTTCATCACCTGCGGCAGCGTCGACGATGGCAAGAGCACCTTGATCGGCCGACTGCTGCACGACACGCGCGGTTTGTTCAGCGACCAGCTCACCGCGCTCGAGGCCGATAGCCGCCGCCACGGCACGCGCGGCGGCGAGGTCGATTACGCGCTGCTGCTCGACGGCCTCGCGGCCGAGCGCGAACAGGGCATCACGATCGATGTCGCCTACCGCTTCTTCGGCACCGAGAAGCGCAAGTTCATCGTCGCCGACTGCCCGGGCCACGAGCAGTACACGCGCAACATGGCGACCGGCGCGTCGACCGCGGACGTCGCGATCGTGCTCGTCGACGCGCGCAAGGGACTGTTGGCACAGACGCGCCGCCACAGTTACATCGTCTCGCTGCTGGGCATCCGTCACGTGCTGCTCGCGGTCAACAAGATGGACCTCGTCGGCTTCGACCGCGCGGTGTTCGACGAGATTGCCGACGGCTACCGCGCGCTCGCTTCGCAGCTCGGCATCGAGCACGTCACCGCCGTGCCACTCTCCGCGCTCAACGGCGACAACCTGCTGCGTCGCTCCGACGCGACGCCGTGGTACGACGGCCCGAGCGTGCTCGAGTACCTCGAAACCGTCGACGTCTCGCGCGATGCATCGGACCTGGGCCTGCGCCTGCCCGTGCAGTGGGTGAACCGCCCGAACCAGGACTTCCGCGGCTTTGCCGGCACGATCGTCGCGGGCCACGTGCGGCCGGGCGACGAGGTGGTCGTGCTGCCGTCGGGGCGGCGCTCGCAGGTCGTGCGCATCGTTACCGCTGACGGCGACCTGCCGGTGGCGTCGACGGGCCAGGCGGTCACGCTCACGCTTGCCGACGAGCTCGACATCAGCCGCGGCGATGTCATCGCCGCGGTGCAGGACCCGCCGCAGGTCGCCGACCAGTTCGCGGCGCACGTGCTCTGGCTGGGCGAGCAGGCGCTGCTGCCGGGCCGGCCGTACTGGCTCAAGCTCGGCACCCGCACCGTCAGCGCGAGCGTCACTGAGATCAAGCACAAGGTCGACGTGAACACGCAGGACGAGCTCGCGGCAAAGAGCCTCGAGCTCAACGAAGTGGGCGTATGCAACCTCTATCTCGACCAGCCGGTGGCGTTCGAGGCGTACGCCGACAATCGCGAGCTCGGCGGCTTCATCCTCATCGACCGCCAGACGAACGCGACGGTCGCCGCGGGCACGCTCGATTTCGCGCTGCGCCGCGCCGAGAACATCCACTGGCAGCACGTCGACGTCGACAAGGCTGCACGTGCCCGCATCAAGGCGCAGCAGCCGCGCTGCGTGTGGTTCACGGGGCTGTCCGGTTCGGGCAAGTCGACGATCGCGAACCTCGTCGAGAAGAAGCTGCACGCGCTCGGGCACCACACCTACATCCTCGACGGCGACAACGTGCGCCATGGGCTCAACAAGGACCTCGGCTTCACCGACGAGGACCGCGTGGAGAACATCCGCCGCGTCGCAGAGGTCGCGCGGCTGATGACCGACGCCGGGCTGATCGTGCTCGTAAGCTTCATCTCGCCGTTCCGCGCCGAGCGGCGCATGGCGCGCGAGATGTTCGGGTCGGATGAGTTCATCGAGGTATTCGTCGACACGCCGCTGCAGGTCGCCGAAACGCGCGACGTGAAGGGCCTCTACGCGAAGGCGCGTGCGGGTCGGCTGCCGAATTTCACCGGCATCAGCTCGCCGTACGAGGCGCCGGAAGCGCCCGAGTTGCGGCTCGACACGCTTGGTGATTCGCCCGAGGCGCTCGCGCAGACGGTCGTCGAACGCCTGCTGGTATGAACGCTGCCGCGTTGCGAGCGTGCCGGTCATCGCAGTTCGCTGGCCGGGTCGCGGTCTGCGCGACGCGCGGTGGGATTATCGACATCGGACATTCCCCTCGGTTGCCCGATGCGCGCTTCGCAGCCCCGCCCCGGGGACCCACGCCCCACTAGACACCGCCGGCGCTTCGCCGGCTGGGCGGCGATGTGGGCCGTGCTGTTGCTCGCACTGGCGCACGTCGCGATCGCGGCCGTCCCCGCGGACGTCGTGCCGGCGCATCAGCGAGTCTGGACGCAATGGACGGTGGCCGAGGGCCTGCCGCAGATCACGATCAACGACATCCTGCAGGACCGGGCCGGGTACCTCTGGGTGGCCACGCAGGACGGCATCTCGCGGTTCGACGGCGTCGCGTTCCGCAACTACACGCCCGCGGAGCATCCCGGCCTCGGGCACGGCGTTATCAACGTGCTCGGGTTGGACGGCGATGGCGCGCTGTGGATGGGCTCGATGGCCGGCGTTTCGCGCTTCATCGGCGGGCGCATCGTTCCGATGCAGGTCAACGGCAAGGGCACCGGCGCGGTGATCGGCCTGCGCCCGCACCCCGCGGGCGGCATGTGGGTGAGCGCTGAAAACGGGCTGTTCCATGCCCGCGACCGCAAGGCCGTGCCGGTCAAAACCGGCGAAGAACTGTTGCCCATGACCACCGTGTTGCAGCCCGGCGAAGGGCCGGAACTCGCGCTGGGTCCCTTCCATCTCGTGATCGACCCCGGCGGCAAGCCGCGTGTGATCGAACTGTTTCGAGACCTGCCCGGCGTGATCGGCGGTGCGGTCGCACGCGATGGCGGCCTGTGGCTGGCGACCGTGGACGGGCTGCACCGCACCGACCGAGAGGGGCGGCGGAAGGGCGCGGTGCTCGCGAAGGGCCGGGTGGTGCATAGCGTGCTTGAGGAAGCCGACGGCACGCTCTGGCTCGCGACCGAGCGCGGAGTGCTGCGCCAGCGCCCGGGCGGCGCGGTCGAGCCCGTCGTCGTGCCCGGCATCGACGCGACCGCGTGGGTGACGCGCGTGTTCAAGGACCGCGAAGGCACGCTCTGGATCGGCACCCAGCTCACCGGCCTGCACCGCACCTGGACGGACCGCTTCCGCCGCTTCACCGCGCGCGACGGACTCGTCGACGGGGCCGTTTGGTCTGTGTACGAGGCGCCGGACGGAGAGGTCTGGGCGGGCACGCCCGACGGTCTCTATCGCGGCGGGCTCGACGGCTTCCGCCTCGCCATTGCGGGCAGCGACCTGCCGCATCCGAACGTCGCCGCGACCCTGCGCGACCGGCGGCGGGGGCTTTGGGTGGGCACCTACACCGAGCTCGTGCACCGCCCGGCCGGGAGTTCGCGCCTCGTCCGCGTGCCGCAGGTCGGCAAGAACGGGGTCTTCGCCTTGCTCGAAGAGGCGAACGGCGATGTGCTCGCGGGCACGACGGACGGCCTGTACCGGATTCTCGGCGGACAGGCCGCTCGAACTAAGCGCGTCACGTTGCCGGGCCCAGCCGATTTCGGCGTCACCGGCCTCGTGCACGGCCTCGATGGGCGGCTGTGGGTGGCCTACGACGGCGGGATCGCCGTTCAAGACGGCGACCGCTGGGTGCTCGCGCCCGCGCCGAAGCAGGGCCGCATCCGCGGCGCCGTACTCGCCCCGTTTGCCGACGGCGTGCTCGCGGCCGGACTGGACGGACTGTTCTATGTCGACCGCACTCGGGTGCGAAAGATCGGTCGGGCCGAAGGCCTGCACGCGGACACCGCGCATTCAGTGCTCGTCGGCGATCGCGACGTCTGGTACCAGGGCGCCCGTGGGGTCGGGCGCATCGGGCGAGACGCGTTGCGCGAACTGTTGCGCGGCGAGCGTTCCCGTCTGGACGTGGACGTGTTCGGCGACCTCGGCTCGGCGCAGATGGCGCAGTGCAACGGTGGACAGCAGGCGTCCGGTGCGCTGACGCAGGGGCGTTGGTTGTGGTGTCCGGACCTGCAGGGTCTGATGGTGTTCGACACCGCGCGGGCGGACGAACTCGCTCCGCCGCCCCGCGCGCGGGTGCAGGCGGTGGTGACGGCCGAGCGCCGGATCCGCCTCGCCGCTTTGGGCGCCCAACCCCTCGAACTCGCACCCGGCGAGCGCGACCTGCAGATCGAGCACACCGGCTTGCAACTGCGCGCGGCCGATCGGCTGCGCTTCCATGGGCGCCTGGTCGGCTACGACACCGAGTGGCGCACGCTCGACCGGCGACGCACCGCGTACTACACCAACCTGCCGGCCGGGCAATACACGTACGAACTGTACGCGGTCAACGAAGACGGGGTGGCGGGTCCGACGGTGCGCGTGAAGTTCGGCATCCGCGCGCACTGGCATGAGACCGCATGGGCCCGCGCCGCGGCTTTGCTCGCACTGGCGCTGCTCGTTCTGGGCGGCGTGCGCTGGCGCCTGCATGCCTTGCATCGGCAGCGCGAGGTGCTCGAAGCGCGCGTGCGCAAGCGCACCGGTCAGCTCGAGGCTGCGAACGAAGCGTTGGAATCGGTGAACCGCAGGCTCGAAGAAGCCAGCGTCACCGACCCGCTGACAGGCTTGCACAACCGGCGCTACCTGCTCGAGCACCTGCCGCGCGAACTCGCCCGGCAGGACCGGCTGCACGCGGTCGGGCACGAAAGCCCGGACGTGCTGGCATTCCTGCACCTCGACCTCGACAACTTCAAGCGCATCAACGACACGCACGGCCACCGCGTCGGCGATCAGGTGCTCCAAATCGCCGCGGAGCTGCTGCGGCGCAATTCACGCGCAGCCGATTTTGTCCTGCGCTGGGGCGGCGAGGAATTGCTCGTGATCGGGCACGAGCGCGCGCGCGATGACGCGCACGCCTGGGCGACCCGGATCGTCGAAAGCTTCCGCACGCACGTATTCGAGACCGATGTCGGCCCCTTGAAGGTGACCTGTTCGATCGGGCACGCGGTCTACCCGATGCTGCCGGCACACCGCGACGGCCTGGGCTGGGAGGCGGTCATGAATCTGGCCGATGCGGCGACCTACCTTGCCAAGCGCGAAGGGCGTGACCGCTGCATTGGGTTCGAAGTGCTGCGCAGCAACCTGCCGGAGGATTTCTTCGTCCGCGCGCATGTCCATCCGGCTGCACTTGAAGCCGAGGGCTGGATACGCATCCGTCGCGAAACCACGTGCACAGACGAAGTGCCAGAGCCGGACACGGCGCGATAAGGCGCCCTAAAAAACGAGGCGCCGCCGCGAAGCGCGGCGACGCCGTCGATGTGCTGCGAAAACCAGGCGACGTCAGGTGCGACGTGCGGTCTTACCGCCGCGGAAGCGCTCGTAGATGAAGAGCAGCACGATCGCGACGACGATTGCCACGACCCAGCCGAGCAGGCCGCCGCCGACGATCATGCCGCCGATGACAGCGCCCGCGATGCCGAGCAGGATCGTCATGATCCAGCCCATCGGATCCGCGCCGGGCTTCAGGAGACGGGCGATCACGCCAATGATCGCGCCGCCGATGATGTAACCGAGGATTCCATCGAACATGGCCGTTCTCCCGTGTTGGGTGCACCGGACCGTCCGGTGACTGGAGCCATCGTTCCAGTGCACGCGTGGCGGGACCGTGACGTGCGCACGACGCGTCGCCGGAGGTCCCGCGTCAGGCGGGCGATTTTCACAGCCCCCGCCGACAGCGCCATTCGCCGACGGCGCGGCCGCGCGTCACGTCGGAACGCCCCGCGGAGCGCTGGGACGCCCACGCATGCCGCCCCGTCAGATCCGGCGGCGACGTGCCCTCAGCAGCAGCCGTGCCCGCCGTGCTGTTCTCCACCGGCGACGGCCGCAACGCCCGTCGTCTCACCGCGCTCGCTTGCGCGGCAGTGCGCAGCGATTACGTGCGCCACGCATGCGGTCACGCGCTTGCCCATCGGGATGTGCAGGAACTCGTTCGGGCCGTGTGCGTTGCTGTGCGGGCCGAGCACGCCGGTGATCATGAACTGCGCGCCCGGGAACTTCTCGCCGAGCATGCCCATGAACGGGATGCTGCCGCCTTCGCCCATGTACACCGCGGGCTTGCCGAAGAACGCCTCGCTCGCGTCGTCGATCGCCTGTGACAGCCACGGCGACAACGCAGGCGCATTCCAGCCGGCCGAGGCTTTTTCGAGTTCCAGCTCGACATGTGCGCCGTTCGGCGGGTTGTCGAGAAGCACTTCCTTCAGGCGCTGGCCCGCGCGCTTGCCGTCGAGCGTCGGCGGCAGGCGCAGCGAGAGCTTCACTGCCGTGAACGGACGCAGCACGTTGCCGGCTGACGACAGCGGCGGCATGCCGTCGACGCCCGTGATCGACAGCGCGGGACGCCACGTGCGATTGAGCACCAGCTCGGCAAGCTCGTCGTGCATCGGGGTCATGCCGGGCAAGAACGGGAACTTGTCGAAGACCGCCGTGTCGAGCACGCGGGCGGCTTCCTGCGCCTGGTTCAGACGCTCGGCCGGAATCTCGACGTGCAGGTCGTCCACAATCACGCGGCCGGTGGTTTCGTCCTCGAGCCGGGAAAGCAACTGACGCAGCAGGCGGAAGCTCGAAGGCACCACGCCCGAGGCGTCGCCCGAGTGCACGCCTTCTTCGAGCACTTTGACGGTCAGGTTGCCGCCCGCCAAGCCGCGCAGCGAGGTCGTGCACCACAGCTGGTCGTAGTTGCCGCAGCCCGAGTCCAGGCAGACCACCAGCGACGGCTTGCCGATGCGCTCGGCGAGGTGGTCGACATACGCGGGCAGGTCGTAGCTGCCCGACTCCTCACAGGCCTCGATGAGGATCACGCAGCGCGAATGGGCCAAGCCCTGCGCGCGCAGCGCGAGCACCGCCGTCAGCGAGCCGTAAATCGCGTAGCCGTCGTCGGCGCCGCCGCGGCCGTAGAGCTTGTCGCCCTTGATCACCGGCGTCCACGGGCCGAGGTCGTCGTCCCATCCGGTCATTTCCGGCTGCTTGTCGAGGTGCCCGTACAGGAGCACGCAGTCGTCGTCGCGTCGGTCGCTCCCCGCGTTGCCGTCAAACGCCGGCACTTCGATGAAGATCAGCGGCGTGCGGCCGTCAAGGCGCACCACCTCGATCTGCATGCCAGGAATGTCCTGCGCGCGCGCCCAGCGCTCCATGAGGTCGACCGCCTGGTCCATGTAGCCGTGCTCGACCCAGTTCGCATCGAACATCGGCGACTTGTTCGGGATGCGGATGTACTCGACGAGCTGCGGAACGATCTCCTCGTCCCATTTGCCCGAGACGAACTGTTCGATCTGGCGGATATCCATGGGCGACCTCGAAAAAGCGGTGCACCAGTGTACCGCCGGCCCCGGGGATCGGACTTTCCCTACACGGCCACGAGGGTTTCTCCGGGGCGGCGACGGCGTGTTGCGGGATCGTGCGCAGGGGTCCCGATGCGCAGACTGTTCCCACGGCCGGCGAACACCGGCTGCACCGCACCGCCCACCTCAACGATCAGGGAAGAACGCCATGAAACTCGCCACGCTCATCCGCGCGCTCGTGCTTTCGCTGCTGCTGGTCGGCAGCGCCGTCGCCTCCGAGAAGGTCAACATCAACAGCGCCGACGTCGCGACGATCGACCGCGTGCTGCTCAACGTCGGCCCGACGAAGGCTGCGGCAATCGTCGCGCACCGCAAGGCGAACGGCCCGTTCAAAAGCGCCGAGCAGCTCGCGCTCGTGAAGGGCATCGGGCTCAAGACGATCGAGAAGAACCGCGATCGCATCGTCGTCGGTGCCGTCGCGCCGGTGCGCAAGCCGGCCGCCGCTGCGCAACGCACCGCAGGACGCTGATCTGCTGACAGGGGGAAGTGCGCCGCACGGATGCGGCGCGCAGGACCGTCCGGCATGGAACGCCGGGCTCCGGGCACGCCCGGGACATGGATGTGAACTGCCGGCGTCGCGTTGAAGGGAATCGACGCGGCGACGTGCAGGGGCGGTCACGCCGTCTTGGCTAGACTCGGCGCACCCCGCAGGACGCGCCGCCATGCTGACGACGACCGCCGCCACTTCGTTCGTTCTCCCGGCCCACGAGTACCGCCGCGTCCGCTGGCGCAACGGCCTGGGCTGGACGCGCGAGATCCTGCGCCGCCGGCTTGGCGACGATGCGCAAAGCCCCGGCAGTGCGAATCACGACGCTGACGACTGGGACTGGCGCCTGTCGATCGCGGAAATCGAACGCGATGCGCCGTTCTCGACGTTCGCCGGCATCGATCGTGAACTCGTGCTGCTCAGCGGAAACGGCCTGCGCCTGCGCTTCGAAGACGGCGAGTGCACCACGCTCGACCCGCCGCACGGCCGCGCGCGCTTCGCCGGCGAGCGGGCCGTGACGGGTGAACTCGTCGATGGCCTGACGCACGACTTCAACCTCATGTGGCGCCGCGACCGCGTCGAGGCGACGCTCTGGCATCGCCCGCTCGTCGGGCCGATGGTGATCTTTGCGGAGCCCGGCACGGCCTGGGCCGTGCATCTGTTCGCGGGCCAAGCGCAGTTTGCCGACGACTCCGGACTGCCGCCGCTCGCGGCCGGCGACACCGCCGTGCTGCAGGCCGGCGAGACGCGGCTGCGCCATGTGCTCGACGGCGGCGGTGAAGCGTTGCTGGTGAAGATTGCGCCGGTGGCTTAGCCAAGCCGACGAGCCCGGCCGCGTCGCACGCCCCCAACGCGTCAACCGAACGCGAGCACCAGTACCACTGCGATCACCGCGGTCGACAGCGCAAGCACGCTGCCGGCCATGTCGCGCGCCCCACGACCTCGCGCCCACATCCAGATGCCCGACAGGCCGAGCAGGATCATGCCGATTGCGAAGCTGTCGGCGAGCAGGCTCCACGCCCAGCCGCCGCCATAGCCCTTGTGCAGGCGGGTCAGCGCACCGAGCGGGCTGTAACGGGACTGTTTGACCTCGGCCGTCGCGTTGCCCGGCACGTACTCGAGCGACCACGACGAGCGCGCCGTGCCGCCCGATAACATCCACTTCGGCGGTTCCTGCACCGGCTTGCCCGCCAGTCTCGCTTCGCTGGGTTTGCCCTTGCGCACGACCTGCGCGTGCAGGTCGTGCGTGTCGGCGAGCCAGACTTTCAGCGCATCCGGCGTGGCCGACGCGGATGCAGGGATCGCCAGAGCCAGTCGTCCGCTGTCCTCGCTGGCGCCCTGCGGCCAGGCGTTCTCGCCGAACCGGTTGTTCATCACCAGCCCAGTGAAGCCGTACAGGATCGCCGCAATCGCCCCCCATGCGCCGACCCACAGGTGCAACTGGCGCACCCAGCGGTAGGCCGTTGCCCCCGTGCGGCGCGCAGGTGCACGAGCCGCTGCCACGGGGGCGGGACGGGCGGTGGCACTCATCCGGCTGCGCTGTTGGTGGACATGGGCGAATCGGTCAGAAGCTCAGGTTTACCCCGAGGTACACGCTGCGCGGGGCACCCGGCAGGATGTTGTCGTTCGTGTGCGCCGACGCGTAGTACGTCTTGTCGAACAGGTTCTCGACGTTGAGCTGCATCCGCACCGAATCGCTGAGCGTCAGATAGACCGCGGCGTCGACGCGCGTGAACGAAGGCAGCACGACGGTGTTGCTGGTCGTGGCGAAGACCTCGTCGCGGTACACCGCGCCCAGCGCGACGCCCCACATCGGGTTGATGTCGTAGCGGTTCCACAACGACGCGCTGTGGTGCGGCAGCTGGGCCAGCTGTCCGTCGACGATTGCGGCGGTCGGAGTGCCGGCATTGACCGTGCTCAGCGTGTAGCCCTCCTGGTACGCATAGCCGCCCATGACGGTCCACGCTTCAGTGACCCGACCGGCGATGCCGAGCTCGACGCCTTCCGTCTGCTGGCCGTCGATGAGCTGCGAATTGAGAGCGTTGGAGGGGCTGACTACGACCACGTTCGTGCGGTCGAGGCGGTACGCGGCGGCGGTCGCCGAAAGGTCGGGCCGAATGTCCCACTTCGCGCCGATCTCGAGATTCTTGAACTTTTCGGGTGCGAACGCCCGGTTGTCGAACGAGAGTCCGTTGAGCTGCTCGCCGGCGCGCGGCGTGTAGGCAACGCTGTAGCTGGCGTAGATCGAAACGGGCTCGGCCGGCTTGTAGATCAGGCCCACGCGCGGCGAGAACAGGTCGTCGCCGGTCTCAAGGCGCTGCCCCGTGTTGTTGTTTGCGCGGTTGTTGGTGTAGTCCAGCGCGAACCGGTCCCAGCGAGCACCGACGATGGCCTGCCACTGCGGCGAGAACTCGATCTGGTCCTGGATGTAAACCGAAGCGATATCGGCTGTGCCGGTGTTGTCGGGGCTGGTCGCGGCGGCGAAGGACACCGGTGAGATCCGACGCGGGTTTGCGACCGGCACGCAGTCGATGTTCGACACCGCGCGAGTCGGCGAACACGGGGACACGGCTGCCGGGAACACGCCGCTGACGCGAACGTTGTCGGTTTCCTGACGGCCGATCTCGGCGCCGACAAGCACCGTGTGGCGCACTGCGCCCTCGAATACCTTCACCAGGTCGGTCTGGTTGAAGAAGTTTTCGCGGTCCGTTCCGCTGTTGTAGGCCTGCAGTGCGAGGAACTGCCGGTCGGAAGTGACCGCACCCGGATACACGTTCTGATAGAACTTGTCGTAGCTCGCGATGCGCGTGGCATTGCGGAGCGTCATGCCGTTGCCGAACTCGTGTTCGACCGTCGCCGTGAACGCGTGCGACTCGAAGTCGCTGAAGCTCAGCTCCGGGTCGCCGAAGAACGTCTCGACATCGACGGCGAGCGGGCGCAGCTGGTAACTCGGCACGCCGCGGTCGGTGGTGCGGTCGTCGCGGAAGTACTCGTAGCCAAACGTCGCCGTCGTGTTCTCACCGAAGCGCATCGCGAACGTCGGGTTGATGCCGAAGCGCTCGATCTCCGCGTGGTCGCGGAACGTGTCGGAGTTTTCGTACAGCGCCACGACACGGAACGCAGCGGTGGGGCTGACCGGGCGGCCGAAATCGGCGACGCCGCGGCGGCGGCCGTGACTGCCGAACTGGAGTTCGAGCTCGTCGTGCGCCAGCCAGTTTGCCTGCTTGGTCACGCGGTTGATCACGCCGCCTGAGCCGCCACGGCCGAAGATCATCGAGTTCGCGCCCTTGAGCACCTCGATGTGCTCGACGTTGTAGAGGTCGCGCAGGTACTGGACGTCGTCGCGGATGCCGTCGACGAAGAAGTCGCTGGTGGACACGTTGCCGCGGAAAATCGGGGCATCGCGATGGCCTTCGCCCTGTGCCATGCCGACACCGGGCACGTAGCGCACCACGTCGGCCATGCTCGTCATCGCCTGATCGTCGATGAGGTCCTCGGTGATGATCGTCACCGCCTGCGGGACGTCGCGCAGCGGCGTCGTCGTCTTGGTGGCCGTGCGGGTGGCATCGACGTTGTAGCCCTGGGCCTGCCCGTAAACGCGGACGGCATCGAGGTCGGTCGCGGCAGCGGCGGGCTCGGCGAGCGCCGGCAGGCTGAGGGCGAGCAGCAGAGCACCGGCGAGCGGGCTGAGCGAAGGCGTGCGAAGCATGGAATCCCTTCAAAACGAACAAGGCAGCGGTTGCTGCGGCGCGCGCATCGTAATGATAGGGATTCGCATTTGCAACGAAATATTAAAGATTTGCTGCAGCCCGCGGGTCCGCTGACGGATTTCATGAGGTCCGCGTCGTCGCACAGCGCATCGAGGCGCGGCATCGCCAGCCGAAAAAGTGGCGTAAATGCAGTTTAGCGCGGCTATCGCACGTGATCAGCCGCGATCGTCGCGGGTCCACACCGCGCCGCTCTCGACCTTGACCGGGAACTTCGGAACAGGCGCATAGGCCGGCGCACACAGCGCGCGTCCGTCGCGTACGTCGAACTTTGCGCCGTGCAGCGTGCATTCGATCGTGGCGTTTTCGCCGTCGAACGCGCCGGCCGAGAGCTCGAAATCCTGGTGCGAGCACTTGTCTTCGAGCGCGTAGAAGTCGCCGCCGACGTTGCAAACGAGGATCGGCGTGTCGCCGTCCCAGGCCACAGTGCTCTCGCCGGGAAGCAGCTCGGAGGTCGCGCAGACGCGCACCCAGTCATTCATGGGATCACCTGGTCCGGGTGGGGCGTGCGTGTCATACAAGCGGCTTTTCAAGGATCTCGAAGCGCAGGTCGTCGCGGCGCGGGATGCCAAAGCGCTCGTCACCGTACGGAAACGGTTTGACGATGCCGGTTCGGCGGTAGCCGCGGCGCTCGTAGAACGCGATGAGCTCCTCGCGCACGTCGATGACGGTCATGCGCATCACCGGCAGGCTCCAGTGCTCACGCACGAAGCGCTCGGCGTGTTCGAGCAGCCGCTTGCCGACGCCGCTGCCCTGCAGCGTGGGGCGCACCGAGAACATGCCGAAGTAGCCGGCCCCGTCTTCCTCGGCAACATGCGCGCAGGCCACGAGATCGCGGGTGCCGTCTGCGGCGTCCTGCTCGGCCACCAGGACCGCGCTGCGTGTGCGGTCGATGCATGCGTTGACATCGTCCGGACCGGTGCGACGCCCGTCCAGCAGGTCCGCCTCCGTGGTCCAGCCGGCGCGGCTGACTTCGCCGCGGTAGGCGGACTCGACGAGTGCGACGAGCGCATCCACATCACCTGGCGTGGCGCGGCGAAAGCTGAGGGCGGATTCGGTCATGTGCTGAGCAGGTACAGGTAATAACGAAGTTGGGGCCACATCAGCGCGATCAGCGCGAACGCGAGGAGCGGCAGCATCACCCAAACAATGATGCGTTGGCCTCGGCCGGCTCGGTCCTGCAGCGCTTCGGCACGGTCGTGGATGCGCTCGACCCGCTCAAGATTCGCGCGTTGGAGTGCAAACAGCTCGCGCTGCTCATCAAGCGCCCGGGTCTGAAGCGCCAGTTGTTCGCGCTGCTGGTCGCGGACCTGCCGCAACAGGTCTACCAGTTCGGTGTCTTGGCCCATCGCCGCCCCCCGGGTGGAGCGATCAGGCTAGCAGCATGCGCACCTTGCGCAAGGCGGCCACGAACGCGTCGACTTCCTCGTGCGTGTTGTAGAACGCAAACGAAGCGCGGCACGTGGCCGCGACGCCAAGCTTCTGCATCAGCGGGTGCGCGCAGTGCTGGCCCGAGCGGATCGCGACGCCTTCGAGATCGAGCAGCGTGGCGAGGTCGTGCGCGTGCGCGCCTTCGACCAGGAAGCTCACGACGGCCGCCTTCTCCGGCGCCGCACCGAAGATGCGCAGGCCTTCGACCTGCGACAGCGCTTCGGTTGCGTGCTCGAGCAGTTCCTTCTCGCGCGCCTCGACGTGGTCCATGCCCAGGCCGCCGAGGTAGTCGACCGCTGCACCGAGCCCGACAAAACCTGCGATGTTCGGGGTGCCGGCTTCGAACCGGTGTGGGGCGTCGTTGTAGACCGTGCCGTCGAAGCGCACTTCCTTGATCATCTCGCCGCCGCCGAGGAACGGCGGCATCGAGGCAAGCAGATCGCGCCGCGCCCAGAGCACGCCTGTGCCCGTCGGGCCGGCCATCTTGTGGCCGGTGATCGCGTAGAAGTCGCAACCGATCGACGCCACGTCGAGCGTGCGGTGCGGCGCCGCCTGGGAGCCGTCGATGACGGTGACGATGCCGCGCTTGCGCGCCTCGCGGCAGATCTCGCGCACCGGGTTCACCGTGCCAAGCACGTTCGACACGTGCGTCATCGCGAGCACCCGCACCTCGGGCGTGAGCAGCGCGTACAGCGCGTCGAGGTCGAGCTCGCCGCTGTCGGTGAGCTCGGCGACCTTGATCGTCGCGCCCGTGCGCTGCGCGACGATCTGCCAGGGCACGATGTTTGCGTGGTGCTCCATGCGCGTGAGCACGATCGCGTCGCCGGCCTTGAGCTGCGGCAGTGCCCAACTGTAGGCGACGAGGTTCAGCGCAAACGTCGTGCCGCTGCACAGCACGAGCTCATCGGCCCGCACATTGAGGAACGCGGCAAGCTTGCGACGCGCGCCTTCGTACGCATCGGTCGCCTCCGTGCCAAGCACGTGCACGGCGCGGCTCACGTTCGCGTTGTGCCGACGGTAGAAATCGTCGACCGCCTCGATGACCGACGCCGGCTTCTGCCCGGTGTTCGCCGAATCGAGGTAGATCAGCGGCTTGCCGTTCACCTCGCGCGTGAGCAGCGGGAAGTCGGTGCGCACCGCGGCCCAGTCCGGCGCCGCGGCGGGCGCGGGCGAGGGCATCGGCCGGGAGACGTGCGGGTGGTTGCGGGTCACAGGGCCCCCAGTCGGGCGAGCGCCGCGTCGAGGCGCGTGCCGAGCAGGTCGCGCACGGCGTCGTCTCCGATCACCGTCAGCGTCTCGCGGCAGAACGCCGCCGTCAGCAGCGCGCGTGCGCGCTCGAGCGGCAGCCCGCGCGAGCGCAGGTAGAACAGCGCGGTCGGGTCGAGCTGGCCGACGGTTGCGCCGTGCGCCGCCTGCACTTCGTCGGCGTGGATCTCGAGCACGGGCTGCGTGTCGATCTCGGCGCTTTCGCTGAGCAGGAGGTTCTTGTTCGACAGCGACGCGAGCGTGCCGTCGGCGCCTTCGCGGATCAGGATGCCGCCGTGGAAGACGGCGCGCCCGCGGTCGGCACCGAGGCCGCGCCAGATGAGCTCGCAGCCGCTGTCGCGGCCGACGTGATCGATACCAAGGCGCGTGTCGAGGTGGCGCCGGCCCGTCGCGAGCAGCACGCCGTTCGCGTGCACGTGCGAACCCGCGCCGTGCAGCGCGGCGTTGAGTTCGTGCCGCGAGAGGCCCGCACCGAGTTCGAGATCGAGCCGGCGATACCGTGCGTCGCGCGCGAGCACGGCGTCGGTGCGCGTCAACAACGTCGCGCCTTCGGCCTCGTCCTGCATGCGTGCGTGCGTGAGGTGCGCACCGGCTGCCAGGTGCACATGCGTCAGCGTGTTCGACAGGTGCCGGTGCGCCCCGGTTGCCAGCTGGTGCTCGACGACGGTGAGGGACGCCCCTTCGCGCAGTTCGATGAGGTTGCGCACGTGCCAAGCCTGCTCGGCCTCGGCGGACGCACCAAGGAACACAAGGTGCACCGGAACGTTCGACTCGGCGTCCGCGTCGGCACGCAGCACCGCCCCCTCGTCGGCGAGCGCCGCGTTGAGCCTTGCGAAGACCTCGTCGGTGCGATCGAAGCGGCGCGCGAGGAACGAGGCGTCGCGCGGTTCGCCGTCGCGCAGCAGCGCCGACAGCGGCTGCAGCGACACGCCTGCCGGAAGGCCCGTCAGGTCGGACACGCGCGCGTTGAAGCGGCCGTTCACGAAGACGAGTCTCGGGGCGGGGATGCCTACGAGCGCCGCGTCGTCGAATGCGGGGACGTCGAGCTGCGCCGGAGCGAAGACACGACGCTCAAGTGCGCGCAGCGGGGTGTAGCGCCAGGCCTCGGTGCGCGAGTGCGGCAGCCCGTCGCGCAGCGCTGCGTCGAGCGCAGCGCGACGATCGACGCCGAGCCCCGCAGCGTCACGTGCCGGCAGCGCCTCGAAGGTCTCGGCAAAGCGGTCGAGCAGCGCGCTCATCGACGGACTCCGCGGGCGCGATTTGAAAACAGCGATGGCATCAGGCGTGCGCCTCCGGCGCGATGCGTTCCTTGATCCACGCATAGCCCTGCTGCTCGAGCTGCAGCGCGAGTTCAGGCCCGCCGCTCTCGACGATGCGTCCGTCCGCGAGCACGTGCACGACGTCCGGGCGGATGTAGTCGAGCAGGCGCTGGTAGTGCGTGATCACGAGGAACGCACGGTCCGGCGAGCGCAGCGTATTGACGCCTTCCGCCACGGCCTTGAGTGCATCGATGTCGAGGCCTGAATCGGTCTCGTCGAGGATGGCGAGCTTCGGCTCGAGCAGCGCGAGCTGGAAGATCTCGTTGCGCTTCTTCTCGCCGCCCGAGAAGCCCTCGTTGACCGCGCGATGAAGCAACTCGTCCTTCAGGTGCAGCACGGCGAGCTTTTCGCGAACGCGCTTGAGGAACTGCATCGAGTCGAGTTCTTCCTCGCCGCGCGCCTTGCGCTGCGCGTTGAGCGCCGAGCGCAGGAAGTAGGTGTTGTTCACGCCCGGGATTTCGACCGGGTACTGGAACGCGAGGAACACGCCGGCCGCAGCGCGCTCCTCGGGCTCGAGCTCGAGCAGGTTGCGGCCCTCGAACGTCACCGAGCCTTCGACGACCTCGTAGCCCTCGCGGCCGGCCAGGATGTTGCCGAGCGTGGACTTGCCGGCGCCGTTCGGGCCCATGATCGCGTGCACCTGGCCCGGCTGCAGCTCGAGCGACAGGCCCTTGAGGATGTCCTTGCCGGCGACGCGGGCGTGCAGGTTTTCGATCTTCAGCATGATGCGGTCTCAAGAGAAATGGGGGCGGCCATCGACGGGTGCGACAGCCTGAAAATCACGTCGCCGCGCGGGCTCATCTCGCCGCGCCGCCAGCCGGCGTCGCGGTAGAAACGGTCGGCGCGGGTGTCGGGCGTGGTGCCCAGTTCGATCGTGTCGACGCCGCGCGCGAACAGCCACGCGGTCGCGGCATCGAGCAGGGCGCGGCCGATGCCGCGACCCTCGCAGGCCGGGTCGACGAACAGCGCCCAAATGTCGCGCTGGTCCAGCCGCGCGGTGGAGAAGCCGACGACGCGGCCGTCGAGCTCGGCCACCCACGTGCAGGCCGCGCCCGCTGCAGCCAGGCAGCCGCGGTAGACCTCGGCCGTGAGCCACGAAGGGTTCGACAGGACGTTCTCGCGCACGGCAAGCCGGATCGCGTGCATCGGCGCGATGTCGTCTTCCACGGCTTCGCGGACGCGCAGGTCCATCAGCCGACCGAGCCTTCCAGCGAAACGTCGAGCAGCTTCTTCGCCTCGACCGCGAACTCCATCGGCAGCTCGCGGAACACGCTCTTGCAGAAGCCGTCCACGATCAGCGACACCGCGTCTTCCTGCGAAATACCGCGTGACCGGCAGTAGAAGAGCTGGTCATCGCTGATCTTCGACGTGGTCGCCTCGTGCTCGACGGTCGCGGTCGGGTGCTTGACCTCGATGTACGGGAACGTGTGCGCGCCGCACTTCTTCCCGATCAGCAGGGAGTCGCATTGGGTGTGGTTGCGCGCGCCCTCGGCCGACTTCTCGACCTTGACGAGGCCGCGGTAGGTGTTCTGTCCCCGACCGGCGCTGATGCCCTTGCTCACGATCTTGCTCTTCGTGCGCTTGCCGATGTGGATCATCTTCGTGCCGGTGTCGGCCTGCTGGCGGTGGTGCGTGAGCGCAACCGAGTGGAACTCGCCGGTCGAGTCGTCGCCGATCAGCACGCAGCTCGGGTACTTCCAGGTGATCGCCGAGCCGGTCTCGACCTGGGTCCAGGTCACCTTGCTCTTCGCGCCACGGCACTCGGCGCGCTTGGTCACGAAGTTGTAGATGCCGCCGCGGCCTTCCTCGTCGCCGGGGTACCAGTTCTGCACGGTCGAATACTTGATCTCGGCGTTCTCGAGCGCGACGAGCTCGACGACAGCCGCGTGCAGCTGGTTCTCGTCGCGCATCGGCGCGGTGCAGCCTTCGAGGTAGCTCACGTACGCATTGTCCTCGCAGACGATCAGCGTGCGCTCGAACTGACCGGTGTTGACGGCGTTGATGCGGAAGTAGGTGGACAGCTCCATGGGGCAACGCACGCCCTTAGGGATGAACACGAAGCTGCCGTCCGAGAACACCGCCGAGTTCAGCGCGGCAAAGTAGTTGTCGCCCGGCGCGACGACGGTGCCGAGGTACTGGCGCACGAGCTCGGGGTGATCCTGGATCGCCTCGGACATCGACATGAAGATCACGCCTTTCTCGGCGAGCTCCTTGCGGAACGTCGTGCCGACCGAGACCGAATCGAACACCGCGTCGACCGCAACACCCGCGAGCTTGGCGCGCTCGTGCAGCGGCACGCCGAGCTTCTCGTACGTGTCGAGCAGCTCCTGCGGCACGTCATCGAGCGAGGCGTACTTCGGGCCCTTCGGCGCGCTGTAGTAGCTCAGCGCCTGGTAGTCGATCGGCGTGAGATTGAGCTTCGCCCAGTCGGGTGAGGGCAGCGTCAGCCAGTGTCGGTACGCCTCGAGGCGCCACTGGGTCATCCACTCGGGCTCGCCCTTCTTCTGGGAGATCGCACGGACGATGTCCTCGCTCAGCCCGACGGGCAGCGATTCGGATTCGATATCCGTGACGAAGCCGGCCTCGTAACGACGGCCGAGCTGCTCGTGGATCTCGCGGTTGGTGGTGGGGGTGTCGATCGCGTCGGTGGCCATGGGCTGCCTGTCGTTCAGACCGGTTCCAGGCGCACGTCGATGCGCCGGACCCGCTTTGATGGGGGCGGTGGGGGTTCGAGCATCTGCGCGAGCGTTACGCTGCGCAGTGCGTCGACCACCACGTCGTTGATGCGGCGCCAGTTCGCGCGTACGCCGCAGGAATGCTCGATGCCGCACGAACCGTCGTGCACGCTGCACTCGGTGATCGCCAGCGGGCCCTCCATCGCCTCGACGATCTCGATCAGGCCGATCTGCGCCGGCGGCCGTGCAAGCCGGTAGCCGCCGTTCGCGCCGCGAAAGCCTTCTACGAGCCCCGCCTGTGCCAGCGGCTTGAGCAGCTTGCTCACCGTCGGCGTTTCCAGGCCTGCCCGCTCCGCGAGTTCCGAGGCGCTGAGCACGGCCTCGGGCCGGGCGGCGAGCACGGTGAGCACGACGGTGGCGTAGTCGGTGAGCTTGGTGACGCGGAGCATGTGAGCGGCACTTCGAATCAGTACCGGAATTGTACGTTTTAACGGCCGTCCGGCCAAGCACAGCGGCGGATTTCACACCGTATGGATAGCCGCGGCTCAGGCACGCGGGCAGAATGCCGGCTCGACCATTGGGACCCGCCGCATGCCTCGCAAGATCGTCGCCCGTCGCTCGGCCATCCATGGCAATGGCGTGTTCGCCCTCATTCCGATCGCGAAAGGCGAGCGCATCCTTGAATACAAGGGCCTGCTGCGCACGCACGAGGACGTCGACGCCGGCGACAGCGGTGCCGCGGAGTCCGGCCACACGTTCCTGTTCACGCTCAACGACGAGTACGTGATCGACGGCAACTTCGGCGGCAACATCGGGCGCTGGATCAACCACAGCTGCAAACCCAATTGCCAAGCCGTGCTTGAAGAGCACGGCGGCGACGACCGTCGCAAGGACCGTGTGTTCATCGAGGCGATCCGCGCGATCAAGCCGGGCGACGAGCTGTACTACAACTACGGGATCACGCTCGGCGAGGCGCATACGCCGCGCATGAAGAAGATCTGGGCCTGCCGCTGCGGCGCGAAGAATTGCACCGGCACGATGCTGCAGCCCAAGCGCAAGCCGAAGGTCGCGAAGGCGGTGAAGGCCGCGAAGAAAACCGCGGGGACGTCGACCCGGAAGGCCGCAAAGAAGGTCGCGAAGAAGACCTCCAAGAAGACCGCCGGTAAATCGGCCGGCAAGGCCACGAAGAAGACCGCCAGGAAAGCCGCGCCCGCGCGCGCCTGACCCCCGCGGCCGCGTCGACGTGGCCGCTACGACCGTGAATGCCGAGAGCGCCGTGTGTGTGACGGCGCTCGCCCAACGGCCCGATCGGGCACAGCCACGCATGACTTCTGACAGTCGGTGTCGCGCGGCCGCGCCGTTAGCCTGACGCCGCCCCGATCGACGGCCTGTCGCGCACCGCGCGCGACCCCGCGGCCGTCCTGTAAGAGACCGACATGCGCACCCCGCTTACCCTTGCCATCCTCGCCGCGCTCGCGGCGCCCGCCGCGTCCGCGGTCGAGATCGACGGCCGCATCGACCCGGCTGAATGGGCAGGCGCGCGGCACATCACCGACTTCCGCCTCACCCAGCCCTTGTCACGCGAGCCGGCGCCGCAGAAGACGGAGGCGTGGATCCTCGCGACGGAAGACGGTCTCGCCGTCGCGTTCCGCAACCTGCAGGACGCCAGCGTGCCGCGCACACGCCAGCGCACCCAGCGCGACGAGGGCGGCCCGGTCGACCGCGTGAACCTGTTCGTCGACTTCAACGGCGACGGCCGCACCGGCTACAACTTCATGGTCACGCTGTCCGACAGCATCGAGGACGCGACCATCACCAACGAAAACCAGTTCAGCAACGACTGGGACGGCGATTGGCTGCATGCCACGAGCGAGGACGAGGCAGGCTGGTCGGCCGAACTTCTGATCCCGTGGCACACGGCGCCGATGCAGAAGGCCGTGGGCGACGTGCGCACGATCGGCATCCAGCTCGATCGCGTGCTCGGCGCGACCGGCGAGCGCGCGGCATGGCCCGCCGTCATCTACACCGAGTCGCGCTACCTCACGCGCTTCGAGCGCATCGAAATCCCCGCCTTCAGCCAGGCGCTGCTCGCGGTCACGCCGTACGTGGTGGGCGTGCAGGACCTTGTCGGCCACCGGGCCGACTTCGACGCCGGCGGTGACGTGTTCTGGAAGCCGAGCGGCCAGTTCCAGCTCAGTGCGACGGTCAACCCGGATTTCGGCCAAGTCGAGAGTGACCAGCTGGTCGTGAACTTCGGCGCGGTCGAGACGTTCTTCAGCGACAAGCGCCCGTTCTTCACGGAAAACCAGAGCTTTTTCGATGTGCCGTTCGGCTCGTTGAACAACGCGAACCGCCTCATCTACACGCGCCGCGTGGGCGGCCCCGAGGACGACCGCGACGGCTCGGGCGACGTGAGCGCGGCGCTCAAGGTCAATGGCAGCGCCGCGGGCTTCAACTACGGCGTCTTCGCCGCGGACGAAGGCGGCGACGACGGGCGCCAGTTCTACGCGACGCGCGCGACGCGCGAATTCGGGGCGCAGGGCGTCGGCGCCACGGTGACCCACGTGGACCGGCCCTTCCTCGACCGTCAGGCGACGGTGTACGAAGTCGATCATCGCTGGTCGAACGCACGGTGGAACGTCCGCACGGTCGCCGTCGGCTCGTCGATCGAGCAGGGCGGCCGCCGTGTGGACGACACCGGCGCGCAGGTGCGCATCGACCACAATTTCGCTCCGAACTGGCGTCAGCAGCTGTACGCGGTGCACCTGGGCGATGCGCTGCAGCTCAACGACTTCGGTTACCTCGAACGCAACAATTTCAATTACGCACGCTACGAGATCGCACGGCGATTCACGTCGCTGCCCGCCGAGTCGGTCTTCAACTCCCACGAGGTGCGCGCCGCCGTGTCGCGGCGTGTGAACGACGACGGGCTGCACATCGGCGATGCCTGGGCCGTCAATCGCATCAGCGAGCGCAAGGATGGCGGCAACCAGCTCACGGAGATCGCCGGCTGGACCAACGGCCATGACGATCTGATCCTGCGCGGCAACGGCATCGTCAAGATGCCGGCCAAGCTGTTCCTGTTCACCGAGCGCTTTCGCCCGCGGCAGGGCCGCTGGGGCTGGTACGCGAATGCGCGATACACGGCTGACGGGCTTGGCGGTCCGGACGAAGGTGCGGTCACCGTGTATTTCGAGCCGACGTACCACGTCAGCGATTCGCTGAGCTTCACCGCGGGTCTCGAAGCGCGTCGGAACCCCGATTGGCTGCTGTGGCGTCCAGACAACGATCCCGCCACGCGCGATAACCGCTTGGCCACGTTCGAGGCCGATCAGTTCGCGCTCAACGTCGGTGCCACGTGGCTGATCGACAACAAACAGGAGCTGCGCGTGCGGCTCGAAACGATCGGTCTGGATGCGCGGGTCGAGCAGGTCTGGCGCACGGCCGCGGACGGCACGCCGCTGGCGGTCGACGAGCCGGTTGCGGATTTCGGGCTGCGCAACATGGGCTTCCAGGTGCGCTACCGCTACGAGCTCGCACCGCTGTCGCACCTGTACGTCGCATACGTGCGCGGCGGTGCGTTCTACGACGAGGCGATCGGCCGGCCGTTCGACGCGCGCGACGAGTTCACCGATGCGTTCGACCTGCGCGACAGCGAGCAGCTGCTCGTGAAGCTCTCGTACCGCTTCGAGATCTGACGACACGGCATGCAGGCGGGCGGGTCCACGATGGTGGCCCGCCTTGTCCGCCCTACGCCATGCTCCCGCTCTCGATCCTCGACCTCGCTCCGATCACCGAAGGCTGCGACGCCCGACAGGCGTTCGCGAACATGCTCGACCTCGCCCGCAAAGCCGAGTCACTCGGCTACCGGCGCTACTGGTTGGCCGAGCACCACAACATGCCCGGCATCGCCAGCGCGGCGACGGCGGTGCTGATCGGCCACGTGGCGGGCGGAACCTCGCGCATTCGCGTCGGCGCCGGCGGCGTGATGCTGCCGAACCACGCGCCGCTGCAGGTGGCCGAGCAGTTCGGCACGCTCGCGTCGCTGCATCCGGGTCGCATTGATCTGGGCCTCGGCCGTGCCCCGGGCACCGACGTCGCCGCCACGCGTGCGTTGCGCCGTTACTACGCCGGCGCGGACGAGTTCCCGGCCGATGTCGTCGAACTGCTCGGTTACTTCGAGCCCGCGCAGCCGGGCCAGCCGGTCCAGGCCGTGCCGGGCGCAGGCGTCGACGTCGAGGCATGGGTCCTGGGTTCGAGCCTGTTCGGGGCAGCCCTCGCGGCGCGACTCGGTTTGCCATACGCGTTCGCCTCGCATTTCGCACCCGATGCGCTGGTGGAGGCGGTCGCGCTGTACCGACGTGATTTCCGCCCGTCCAAGCGACTGGCCGCGCCGCACGTGATGCTCGCGCTCAACGTCGTGTGCGCGGAGACCGACGCCGAGGCACGCCGGCTGTTCACCACCCAGCAGCAGGCGTTCGTGAACCTGCGCCGGGGTCGGCCGGGACTCGTGCCACCGCCGCTCGAATCGGCCGAGGCGCTCGATGCGTTCTGCAACCCGGTCGAGCGTATGGGCATCGACCGCGCGCTCGCGTGCGCCGCGGTGGGTTCGCCTGCGACCGTGGCCGCGTCGGTCGGGCGGTTCGTTGCGCAGCACCGACCGGACGAGCTGCTGCTCACCGCGAACATCTTCGACCACGCCCGGCGTATCGAATCGTTCCGGCTTGTGATGGAAGCGCTGCGCAAGGACCGCGGGACGGCCTGAAGGGCCGCATCGATACGCTGCCGGAGCCGCGCGGGTCGCGTCCATTGCTCAAAGCCATGGCGCGTCGACTCGAAATTATCGCGTCATTCCGTTCACCGGGCCCCGGGCCGCATCGGGCCATCAGGTGTCCACAAGGCCGGCTCGACGATGTCGAACCAACCTTCGCGCGCGGTGCGCCGGGCAAGCGCGAGCAACGCGCGGTCGCGGGTGATGAGCCAGCGCGCGTCCGTCACCAGCGCGAGTTCGAGGAACTTCTGATCGTCCGGATCTTCGCACCGCGGCAGCGGGTGCGGCGGCGCGGCGGTCTCGACGCGATGGCTGCGGCGGTGGAACTCCGTGTCGATGGTGGCGCGACGGCCGGGGTCGAGCGCGAGCGCCGGGTAATCCAGCACGCGGTGCCACTCGGCGACGCAGGCGGCGTCCACCACCGCGGTCACCGTGCCTGCGCACAGCGCCGCGTTGAGCCGGGCCGCGCGCGGGTCGCGGAACACCAGTAGGTCGAGCCACGCGTTGGTGTCGATCACCGCGCGCGGCGCGGTGGGGTCCGGCGGGCTCAGGGCGCAGATTCGCGCAGGCGCGTGCCGGCGATGCGCCAGCCGGCCGACGGGTCGACCGGGTCGCGGCGCAGGGTGTAGTGACCGGCGAGGCGCCGCTCGCTGCCGTCGCGACGGCGCAGCGTGAGCGTGACGGGGACGCGGGCAAGCGCGGTGTCGGCGCGCGTGGGCGGCGCGATGTCGACTGCCAGGCTCTCGACGGCCGCGAAGCCGTCGGCGAACTCCTGAGGCGTCTGGCCGCTTGCGCGGCCGCCGTCGGCCCACAGCCCGTACGCGCGGCCGAGCGCGCCTGCGTTGATCGCCGAGTGGTATTCACGCACAACCGCTATCGCTTCCTCGGCAGCCAGCGCGTCGACGGTCACGGGGGGCTCGGGCGCGGGTGGTGCGGGTGGGGGCGGCGGAGCGCCGGGGTCCATGGGTTGAGGCGGCGGGAGCGGCAGCGGGGCGCCGGTAGCCGGGTCGATTGGAGCCGAGGGTGGCGCGCCTTCGACCGGCAGCGGGAGGCCGTCGGCGCCGAGCGCGGGGTCCGCGGACGCGACCTCGGGCGGCCCGCTTTCATTTGGACCCGGCTCGTCGGGCATGCCGGTGACGCCCGTGCCGGGCGCCCCAGCCGGCGCCGGCAGCGCGGCGCCCCCGCGTTCGTTGCCTGCGGCGGGACCCGCCTGCGGCGCAGCCGAGTCGCCGTTGCAGGCGGCAAGCGCGAGGGTCAGGACGACAAGCGGGAGGCGGGGCATGCGCATGCGGAAAGCTACTGTCAGGGGCCGAGTTGGATGACGACGCGACCGGGCTCGATCCGCGTGCCCGAGATGCGGCGGGCGCCGATGCGCGCAAGCAGGCTGTCGTCGAAACGATGGATCGGTTCGTCGCGAGCGTAATCGACGAGCCAGCGGTTGAGCGCGCTGCGTGCCGTGTCGTTCATGACACCGCCGAGCGCGGGGATCTCCACGCGTTCGAGACTCGGATCGAGCAGGTGCAGCCCGCGCGTGGCGGGATCGTAGCGCAGCGCACTCGTCACCGCGATGCGCCCGTCGGGCGTGTCGCCACCGCCGCGGGGCCCACCGAATCCGACGTCGAAGTCCACGCGCAGCCGACCGCCGCCACTCGGGATCGACAGCCGCGGGTTCATCAGTTTGACCGTGGCGAGTCCGCCGAGTGCTTCGTAATCGCGCGGAAAACGCCTTTCGAGCGACTGCTGCAGTTCCGGCGTCGAGAACGCGAATTCATTGCCGAACAGCACCGTGCCCACGCGCGTCGCGCAGCCCGTGATTAGGACGAACAGCGCGAGCATGATCGCGACGGCGAGCGGCTGCACGGCGCCGGTTCGGACAGCGCGGGCGCCTTTCTCGCAGGCCGGGGGCGGCGTGCGAGCAGTGCCGAGGGCACGTGTGGCGGTGCGGTCGAGGGATTGAGTCATCGCGGGTCTCCGTTCGGGCAGCGGCCGCCATCGTCGCGCGCCGCGATGAATCCGGGCTTCACCGAATGACCAGCCGCAGCGATGCGCCCGAGATCTCCCAGCGCGCACGCACCGGGTCCCGTCGCATGCGGTAGTGCCCGTTCAACCGGACCGGTCCGTCGCTTTCGAGGTGGGCGACCAGTTGCACCGGCACCTCCAGGGATGCGGGAATCTCGTTGCCAGTCGGCAGCGCCGGCGACAGGTTCTGGATGCGCAGAGCGCGCAGCGGCCCTAGCTCACGCAAGCCGGATTCATCCTGGGCGGCCGGACGACGGTTCGGCTGCCAAAGCGCGTCGGCTGTCTCGAAGTCCTGCGCGCCCACGGCTTGCAGGTATGCGTGCACTGCGTCGATCGCCTCCGAGACGGCCTGCGTCCGGCGGGCGTGAGCGGCGGCATCCGCTGCGCTCGTCTCGGGCTGGGTGCTCGCGGGCGCGACGGACGCAACTGGTTCGTCGCCGCCCGTCGCCGGCTGGGCAGCTTCCATTTGGCCGCTCCGGTCGGAACCGGCGCACCGCGCGATGGCAAGCACGCAGGCCACCAGCATCACGGCCGCCGCGATCGCAGCAGTGCGGGTCCACCATGGAGCGGGAGCGGTCTGGCGCGGCATGGGCATCCTTCGTGAAGCGCGAGCGTAGCGGATGCGCTGCGCTCGCGGCGGGGCAGGGTTACCGCACGAACACGGTCTGCGTTACGGCCGCGCGCGGAGGCGTGCAGTGCGTCGTATTCCGCATCGAGAACGGGCATCAATGCCGATGTCGACGAACACGGCGGCTCAACGGTTCAGTGCCTGGCGCGCAACCGCGGCAACGGGTCGATCGGGCCGTTGCCGGTGTAGATGCCGTAGTGCAGGTGCGGCGGCGTGCCGCGTGCGTTGCCGGTCGTGCCGACGGTTCCAAGCGTCGTCCCGGCCTCGACGACATCGCCGGGCGCGAGCGCATAGGCCCAGTCGTCGAGATGCGCGTAGTAGTGCCGCTCGCGACCGGGACCGAGCACCCAGACCTGCCGGCCGCCGAGTCCGCCGTCGCGCACCGACGTGACCAGCCCTCGCGTGGTGCTGCGCACGGCTGTGCCGCGCGGAGCGAAGATGTCGACACCCTGATGCGTGCGATCGCGTCCGCGTGGCGCGCCCCAGGTGTCTGCGATCGCATCGGGGCGCACGCCCTCGACCGGGACCGGCAACGCGTCGGGCGGCGGCATGCGCACGAGCTCCGCGAGCAGGCGGGGCTGCCGCATCTCGGGCCGGTGCCAGAACCAGTGCATTCCCGCGTACGCGGCAAGTCCGAGCACCGTCCAGATCACGACCTGCCACGCCGCTGACGTGTAGTCCCGCGTCGCTGCGGTTTGCGCCGGTGGCGATGTGGGGTCAACTGGTGCAGACGAATCCGGCATGCGCTGAATCTAGCGACGCACGCGGACACGGCGCGTCGTGGCCAGGCGGCGTGGTTGGACGACGATGCGCGTCATGACCGATGGGGCGCTGCTCCCGCTCGGTTTTACCCGGGGCCGCCATGTGCAGGTCGGAGCATGGAAAGTGGGCGGAAGCAGGTAAAAACCGGCTTTTTTCACGCGGTCCCACCGTCTGCGCGACGTACTGTGCCTTCGTGTCCGCCCGCCCTGTCATCGACCGCCGCATCGCTGCTCGCAGTCTGGTCTGCGCGATGTGGCTCGCGTGCGCGTTCATGGCGCTCGCAATGCCTCAAGCGGCAGGACACGAACCGCTGCGGCTGCGCGCGTTGCTCATCACGGACGTGCGCGCGGGCGACTCTGCACCGCCGGATCTCGGCCTGCGCGGCGAAGCGCGTCTCACACTCCACGATAACGCTGCGCGCCTCGATCTGGTCGGCTGGTCCCTGCCGCCGCAGGTGCGTGACGTCACGCTTGCGCTCGAAGGCGACGGCGGCGCCCGGGACGCGCTGCTCGCACTGCCGCTCGAGCGCGACGGTGACGAAGGCCGGGTGATCGGCGCCCAGATCCCGATCGAGCCGGCGGTGCAGCGGCGGCTCGCGCGCGGCGAAGGGCGACTGCTGTTGAAGGACGACGAAGGCGCCACGATCGCGGGCGCTCTGCGCGCCCACGGCCACCGCGCTGTCGGAACTGCCGAGCGGTCGCAGCCCGACCTCTGAGTTCGCCGCGGCCCGCCCGATGCGGGCCGCGGCTCGACGTCAGTCTTCCTCGTGCCGGGGCCTGTAGCCCGCGCCGAGCTTCTGCTGCACCTGGACGGGCACGGGCTCGTAGTGGCTGAAATCGAGCGAGTACCGCCCGCGACCGGCCGTCATCGACTTCAGCTCGGCCGCGAAGCTCTCCAGTTCCGACAGCGGCACTTGTGCCCGTACGACGACTTCGCCCCGTGCGCCGTCGGTGCCGTTGATGCGCGCACGCTTCGCCGCAAGCGCGCCGCTGATGTCGCCCATGTGCTGCTCGGGCGCGCTGACCTCCAGGTCGACAATCGGTTCGAGCACCTGCGGCTTGGCCTTCGCGACCGCGTCGAGAAACGCTTTCTTGCCGGCGGTCACGAACGCGACCTCCTTGCTATCGACCGGGTGGTGCTTGCCGTCGTATACGCACACCCGTACGTCCTGCATCGGGTAGCCGGCCACCGCGCCGCCCGCGAGCGCCTGCCGCACGCCTTTCTCGACCGCGGGCAGGAACTGGCCGGGGATCGTGCCGCCCTTGACCTCATCGACGAACTCGAAGCCGGCGCCGCGCGGCAACGGTTCGACGCGCAGGAACACCTCGCCGAACTGGCCGGCGCCGCCAGTCTGCTTCTTGTGCCGATGGTGCCCTTCGGCCGGCGTGGCGACGGTCTCGCGATACGCAATGCGCGGTGGCCGCGAGGTCACCTCGACGCCGTACTTGTCGCGCAGCCGGTCCAAGTTGATGCGTAGATGCAGCTCGGACAGCCCACGGATCACGGTCTCGTTCGTCTCGGCTTCGTGCTCGACGGTGAAGCAGGGGTCTTCTTCGGCGAGCTTGTGCAGCGCGGTCGAAAGTTTTTGTTCCTGGCCCTTGCGCGCGGCCTCGACCGCGAGCCCGAACATCGGTTTGGGAAACTGGAGCGCGGCGAGGTGCACGTGGTCCTCGTCGTGGGAATCGTGCAGCACGGCGTCGAAATGCAGCTCGTCGATTTTCGCGACCGCCGCGATGTCGCCCGGCACGGCCTCGTCGATCTCCACGTGCTCGCGCCCCTTGAGCTTGTACAGATGGCCGACCCGCACCGGCTTGCGACCATCGTCGACGAACAATTGGCTGTCGCGCCTGATCGTGCCCTGGTACACGCGAAACACCCCGAGCTTGCCGACGAACGGGTCGTTGACCACCTTGAACACGTCGGCAATCACGTGGCCCTCGGCGTCGGGCTTCGTGTCGAGGGGGCGGGGTTCGCCGCTGCCGTTGATGACCAGCGCAGGCGGGTTGGCCTCGGCCGGGTTCGGGAACAGCCGCTCGGCGACGTCCAGCAGCTCGCGCACGCCGGTGCCGCTGCGCGCCGAGCAGAACAGCACGGGCACGAGGTGACCCTCTCGCAAGCACTGCTCGAACGCGTCATGCAGCTCCTGCCCCGACAGTCCATCCTCGCCGCTGTCGAGGTAGTGCTCCATGACCGTTTCGTTGATCTCGACGACCTGGTCGAGGATCTTCTGGTGCCAGTCGGCCACCGGACCGAGATCGCTGTCGCCCGCGCGCTGGCCGAAGCAGTCGACCACGCGAGTGCCGCCGTCGGCGGGCAGGTTGAGCGGCAGGCACTCGGCGCCGAACGTCGTGCGCAGCTCGTTGAGCAACTGCGCAAGGTCGGCGCCGTGGTCGATCTTGTTGACGATGATGACGCGACAGAGGTCGCGCGCCTTCGCGTACTCCATCATCCGGCGCGCGCCGTACTCCACGCCGGTGTCGGCGTCGATGACGATGGCGACGGTTTCTACTGCGGCCAGCGCCGACAGCGCGGGCCCACGAAAGTCCGGGTAGCCGGGCGTATCGATGAGGTTGACGTGGATCGGGCCGTCGCGGGTGTCGTGGTCGATGCTCGCGACCGCGAGGTCGAGCGAATGGCCGCGCTGTTTTTCGATCGGATCGAAGTCGGACACGGTGCTGCCGCGTTCGACACTGCCTGCCGTGGTGATCGTGCCGCCGGCGTGCAGCAGGGCTTCGAATAGCGTGGTTTTGCCGGCGGCGGGGTGGCCTGCGAGGGCGACGTTGCGGATGGAGGCGGGGGCGTAAGGCATGAGCGGACTTCTCCCTGTGGTTGGGCTGAAGGCCGTCATGGCTGTCCGCGCTGCGCGCCCGAGCGTGGGCGCTCGGCGGGCGGTCATGGCGGGGGTGCCGGCAGTGGCTGCCGGCCGGTCGAGCGTCCTCCCGTCGCGACGCGCGGTCAAGGCCCCGTCCGCTCGTGCCATGCGCGCGTCACGGCACGGCCGCTACGCTGCGCGTCCTTTCGATCGACCGAGGATGTGCACCATGGCCATTACCCGTCACGCGACCGCCCGCTGGGAAGGCGACCTCAAGTCCGGCGAAGGCCGGCTGTCGACGCCGCAGAGCGGCCTGCTCGACGGCACGCGCTACGGTTTCAATAGCCGCTTTGGCGATGAGAAGGGCACGAACCCCGAAGAGCTCATCGCCGCCGCGCACGCGGGCTGCTTTGCGATGGCGCTGTCGGCCAAGCTCACTGAGGCCGGGCACGCGCCGACGCGCCTGGACGCGCGTGCGAACGTCGAACTGTCGATGGACGGCGGGCCGAACATCTCGCGTATCCGACTGACGGTTGAGGGCGAGGTGCCGGGCTTGGATGCGGAGCGCTTCAAGCAGATCGCGAATGACGCCAAGGAGAACTGCCCGGTGTCGAAGGCGCTGTCTGCAGTGACGATCGAACTCGAGGCAAAGCTCGCTTCGTAAGCCTTTTTGTCGAGTGTCGCGCCGGACGCAGCACTCGACGGAACGTTTTTGTCGGGCGGCGCGGGCGCAGACACGCGTCGCCGCGACTGCGCAGTCGCATCGGTTCGACGCAGGTCGAGCCGGGGCATTCGGCCTGTGATTGCGCTTCGCTGGGACAACCGCACGATGGACCGCGCGACCGCGCGACCGCGCGACCGCACCCCAGCGCGGATGCAAAGGCGCGACACTTCGCGCATGAGCGACATCGACACACAAAGGCCACCGGGCCGCGTTGCCGCTGGGCGTTACCAGGACGACTTACGAACGGGCATCGCCCACGCGCTGTGCGTGCACGGCGCCGGCGGTGGCGCATGGGAATGGGCGCTGTGGCGGGGCGTCTTCAACGCGCACGGTGTCGAGTGCGGGGCGATCGACCTGCAGCCCGCAGACGGTGGCCCCGCATCGACCGGCGTTGACGACTACGTGGCGCAGGTCCGCATCGCGCTCACGGCCATGCCGCGTCCGCGTGCGCTCGTTGGCGCGAGCCTCGGCGGTCTGCTGGCGCTCGCATGCGCGGATGACGCCGACGCGCTCGTGCTCGTCAACCCGCTCCCGCCCACACCGTGGGCGTCGCGACTGCCGCCGCACACGTGGCCCGACGTTGTGCGCTGGAGCACCGATGCACGTCTCGCGTCGACGAGGCGCGCGCTGTTCGACTCCGACGAGGCGACCGTCATCGAGGCCATGCGCCGCTGGCGCGATGAATCCGGACGCGTGCTCCGCGACGCGCATGCCGGACTCGACGTCGAACCGCCGCGCTGCCCGGTGCTGTGCATCGCGTCGGGTCGCGACGAAGACGTTCCGCCTGCGCTCACCGCCGAATGCGCATTCGCGTGGAGCGCAGATTTGATGCGCCTGCCCGAGGCGAGCCACGTCGGCCCGCTGCTCGGTCGCGAGGCGACAAGCACGGCGGCGCGTGTCGTGGGCTGGTTGCAGGCACGGCGCGACCGAAGCGGCGAACTGCGCGTTCCTCCACGCTGAGGCGGCTCCCACGACGCAGTGCGAGCGAGCGCGACGGGTGCTCCCAAATGTCGCGTGTGCTGGAAATGGCCGCAGCGCATGGATCCTCCGCCGTCTGCAATCCGCGAACTGTCGCCAGTCACCCACTGCCTGTCGCCCGTCGCCGGCGGTCGTGCACCGCGGCCTGTGCCGACATCCGCATCGGCGCGCAGCAAGCGGGACTACGGGTCGGGACTGAAAGACCAGGCGCCCCCTTGGTGGAGGTCCGCGCAATGCAGCGTAATCCATCGCCGTGCACACGCACGGCGCGTACTCACCAGTCGATCGTGCCCTGCACGACGTTGCACACGCGGCCGCCGGACCAGACCTCGCCATCGGCATCCACACGCAGCTGCAGGCGCGCATCGAACCCGACCTCGCGGCCCTGGCTCACGACATAGCGGCCGTCCGTTCCGGGCAGCGCGCCGCGCTCGTTGAGCCACGCCGCGAGCGTCGCGTTTGCGGCGCCCGACGCGGCATCTTCGAAATGCGCGGGCGCGCCCACGAACGCACGCACCACGAGGTCGTACTCGCGCCCCGCATCAGCGCGTGCGTACGCGCACACGCCCATGCTCTGCGTGACTTCGGCGAGCGCGCAAATCGCGGCCCAGTCCGGCGTCGCGCCGCGCAGCGCGGCTTCGCTTTCGACCTCGACCAGCCACCAACGGCGCCCGCCGTCCATGAGCACCGGCGGCAACGCGCCGGCCGGCAGCGAGGCGACCGCTTCGACGAGACGCACGTCGGTGCGCTCGGCGACTTCGACCACGCGCGCACGCGGCGTGCGCACCGCGATCGTGCGATCTCCGCCGTCACCGTCGACCGACAGCGGCAGCACGCCCGCGAGGCCTTCCTGATGCACGCGGCCGTCGCGCGGCGTCGCGAGGCCAGCGGCGAGCACGACACTCGCCGTGCCAACGCTCGGGTGTCCGGCAAACGGCACTTCGCGGCGCGGGCTGAACATGCGCACGCGGTAGTCCGCGCCGGGCTGCGTCGGCGCGAACACGAATGTCGTCTCCGGCAGGCGCGTCCAGCGCGCGATCGCCTGCATCGTCGCGTCGTCGAGGCCTTCGGCGTCTAGCACGACCGCGAGCGGGTTGCCGGCGCCGGGGCGATCGGCGAAGACGTCGAGCTGCACGAAACGGCGGGTCATGGCGGCGGGGTCCGGCGTGGGGGCGCGCAGCTTATTACCAATCGACCGAGCCGCGGATGACCGCCTGCACGGCGCCGCCGATCCAGACCTCGCCTTCGGCGTCCACACGCACCTCGACGCGGCCATCGCGACCGACCTCTCGGCCCTGGCTCGCGAGGTAAGCACCGCCCCGGCCCGGCACGCGGCCCGCATCGGCGAGCGCGGCGGCGACGCAAGCGTTTGCGCTGCCGGTCACCGGATCCTCGGGGATGCCGTCGGCCGGGCAGAACGCACGCACGACGACGTCGTGCGGGGCGCCGTCGCACACGGCGAACACGGAGAGTCCCACCGCGCCGTCGTGCAGCGTGAGTTCGGAAATCGCCGCGAGGTCCGGCCGCATCGCGCGCACCGCCGCTTCGCTCTCGAGTTCGACCACCCACCACTGCGGGCCGTTGTCCCACAGCGCCGGCGCGAGCGCGCCACGTGGCACGCCGGCGAGCGCTGCATCGAGCAAGGTCTCGGAGCCGGCCGGGGCGTCGACGCGCTTCGCGCGCGGTGCGCGCACGCTCACGGTCCGGCCCGCTCCGATCTGCACCGGCAACCGCCCGGCCGCGCACTGCTGCACGAGCGCGCCGTTGCCGGTTTCAGCCAGCTCGGTCTCGAGCGCGGCCCATGCGGCGCCCACGCTCGGATGCCCGGCGAACGGCAACTCCTGGCGCGGCGTGAAAATACGCACGCGATAGTCTGCGCCGGCCTCGGGCGGCAGCAGGAAGATCGTCTCCGACAGGTTCGTCCAGTTCGCGAACGCCTGCATCGCCGCGGTGTCGAGCCCGTCCGAATCGACGACGACCGCGAGCGGGTTGCCGGCGCCGGGCCGGTCGGCGAACACGTCCAGTTGCAGAAAGCGGCGTTGCGTCATGCGGGGGCTCCGGCGGCGTCGACTAGAATGAAACGTTATTCGCCAGCAAGCGGCGAACCGTCGATTCTATGGCCCCGCGTGCCGGCCCTTCCCGGCGCGCGCGTCATTTCGACATGCCCGATCAACCGGTCGGTTTTTCTCTCGCTCGAGGCCAATGCGGTGCAAGTGAATCGTTGGGTCGTACTCAAGTTCGGCGGCACGTCCGTGTCCCGCCGCAACCGTTGGGACACCATCGGAACGCTCGCCGCCAAACGCCTGGCCGACGAGGGTGCGCGCGTGCTCGTCGTGGTGTCGGCGCTGTCGGGCGTGACGAACGAGCTGCAAGCAATTGCGCACGGCGATCGCGTCGCGGGACGCATCGCCGCGCTCGTCGAACGCCACCGCGCGTTCTGCACCGAGCTCGATCTCGATCCTGACACCGTGCTCGGCGAGCGCCTCGACGCGCTACAGGCGCTCGCAACCGACCCGCGCGCAGCCACGCGCCCGCTGGACTGGCAGGCCGAAGTGCTTGCGCAGGGTGAGTTGCTCTCTTCGACGCTCGGCGCGGCCTACCTGCGCTCTCGCGGGCTCGACATCGGCTGGTGCGATGCGCGCCAGTGGCTGACTGCGGTGTCGCTGCCAAACGCGAGCGAGTGGTCGAAGCGGCTGTCGGTGAACTGCCGCCACGACGGCGACACCCCGACGCGCGAGCGCTTCGCGCAGCAGCCCACGCGCGTGCTGATCACCCAGGGCTTCATCGCCCGCCACGACGACGACGGCACGGCGATTCTCGGCCGCGGCGGCTCGGACACCTCGGCCGCGTATTTCGGCGCGCTGCTCGGCGCGGCGCGTGTCGAGATCTGGACCGACGTGCCCGGCATGTTCAGCGCGAATCCGCGCGAAGTGCCCGACGCGCGCCTGCTCGCGCGGCTCGATTACGCGGAGGCGCAGGAAATCGCAACGACCGGCGCGAAAGTGCTGCACCCGCGCTCGATCGCGCCGTGCCGCGACGCGAACGTGCCGATGGCGATCCTCGACACCGAGCGCCCGGACCTGCCCGGCACGCGCATCGACGCGTCGGCCGCGACGGTGCCCGGCGTCAAGGCGATCAGCCGCCGCAACGGCATCGTGCTCGTGTCGATGGAATCGATCGGCATGTGGCAGCAGGTCGGCTTCCTCGCCGACGTGTTCGAACGCTTCAAGCGCCACGGCCTGTCGGTCGACCTCATCGGCTCGTCGGAGACCAATGTCACCGTCTCGCTCGACCCGAGCGAGAACCTCGTGACGAGCAACGTGCTCGAAGCGCTGAGCGCGGACCTCGCCGAGGTGTGCCGCGTGAAGGTCATCGCGCCGTGCGCGGCGATCACGCTGGTGGGCCGCGGCATGCGCTCGCTGCTGCACAAGCTCTCCGATGTGTGGGCCACGTTCGGCGAGGAGCGCGTGCACCTGATCTCGCAGTCGTCGAACGATCTGAACCTCACGTTCGTCATCGACGAAGCCGACGCCGACGGCCTGCTGCCGCAGTTGCACGCCGAGCTGATCCGCGGCGGCGCGATGCCGGTCAACGACGACACGGTGTTCGGCCCGAGCTGGCGCGAGGTCGTGCACGGCCGCGTGCCGCGCGCGACGCCTTGGTGGGCGACGCGGCGCGAGGCGCTGCTGGAGTTCGCGCAGGCGGGCACGCCCCGCTACGTCTACGACCTCGACACGGTGCGTGCCCGCGCGCGTGCGCTGCTCGCGACGCCGGCGATCGACCGCGGCTTCTATGCGATGAAGGCGAATGCGCACCCGGCGATCCTGCGTGCGATCGTCGAGGCGGGCTTCGGGCTCGAATGCGTGTCGCTCGCCGAGATCGAGCACGCGTTCGCGTCGGTGCCGGATCTCGCCGCATCGAACGTGCTGTTCACCCCGAGCTTCGCGCCGCGCGCGGAGTACGACGCCGCGTTCGCGCGCGGCGTCACCGTCACGATCGACAACTGCGAGGCGCTGCAGCGCTGGCCGGAGACGTTCCGCGGCCGGTCGCTGTGGCTGCGGCTCGATCTCGGACACGGCGAAGGCCATCACGAGAAGGTGCGCACCGGCGGCGTCGCCGCGAAGTTCGGCCTGCCGCTCGCGAGGTTCGACGCGTTCGTGGACGCGGCGCGCCGGCTTGGCGTACGCATCACCGGCCTGCACGCGCATCTCGGCAGCGGGATCGACGTGCCCGGCCACTGGCGCGAGGTCTACGCGAAGCTCGCGGGCCTTGCGGACGGCGTCGGCACGATCGAGACGATCGACATCGGCGGTGGCCTTCCGATTCCGTACACGCCCGACGCGCAGGACTTCGACCTCGACACCTGGCGCGCGGGGCTCGCCGAAATCAAGGGCGCGTACCCGCGCTACGGCCTCGTCATCGAGCCGGGCCGTTACCTCGTCGCTGAAAGCGGCGCGCTGCTGCTCACCGTCACGCAGGTGATCGAGAAGGATGGCGTGCGCCGCATCGGCGCGGACGCAGGCATGAACGCGCTCGCACGGCCGGCGATGTACGACGCCTACCACGGCATCCACAACCTCGGCCGCCTCGACGATATGCAGCTCGCGACGTTCGACGTCGTCGGCCCGATCTGCGAAAGCGGCGACGTGCTCGGCCGCGACCGTCGCCTGCCGGCTGCAACCGCCGAAGGCGACGTGCTCGTCGTCGCCGACGCGGGTGCGTACGGCATGGCGATGGCGAACACCTACAACCGGCGCGCGCTGCCGGCCGAAGACGTGATCGGCTGAGCGCGCGCGAAACGCGGACGGCCTGAACCGACCGCGGCAACACAACCGGCAGGCTTCGGCCCGCCCACAGGTCAAACCGATGAGTGAGTGGATGTTCCAGCGCGACGCAATCGAATCGTTCCGCTTCGTGCGCTGCACGTTCGATGCCGACACCGGCGTCGCGCGGCTCGTGTACGCGTTCGACGACGGCCCTGAGCTTGTCGAGACGATCACGGTGCCCGGCGCGCCGTTCGCACTCGACGACGTACGTGCCCAGGCCGCCGAGCGCGCGTTGCGGCTGCTGCACCTGATTGCCGGCGTGAGCTATTACAAAGCTGCGGTGCCGGGCTCGATCCGCATCGAGTCCTACGAGATCGACGCCGACACTGCGGCGCTGCTCGACACGGTCTACCTCAATGGTCTTGGCGAATTCGCGTACCGCAACGGGCTCGACCTGCGCGAGCGGATCCGCTTTCCTGCCCAGGCCGGCCGTTCCGATGCCGCGCCCGCGCTCGGCCTGCGCACGCACGCGCTCGTCGCAATCGGCGGCGGCAAGGACTCCCTCGTCAGCATCGAGGCGCTGCGCGCTGCCGGCATCGAGCAGACGGTGACATGGATCGGCGGCTCGCAGCTCATCGCCGACTGCGCCGCGCGCACGGGCCTGCCCACGCTCAACATCGGCCGCACGCTCGCGCCGCAGCTGTTCGACTACAACCGCGACGGCGCATGGAACGGGCATATCCCGGTCACCGCCGTGAACTCGGCGATCCTCGCGTTCGCCGCAGTGCTGCTCGGTGTCGACCAGGTCGTGTTCTCGAACGAGCATTCGGCGAGCTACGGCAGCCTCATCGAGGGCACGGGCGAGGTGAACCACCAGTGGTCGAAGGGCTGGGCGTTCGAGTCCGCGTTCGGCGAGCACCTGCAGCGCTTCATCGCCGCCGACCTTGCGTACTACTCGCTGCTGCGCCCGCTCAGCGAACTCGCGGTCGCACGCCAGTTTGCGAAGCTCGATCGCTACGACGCGCATTTTTCGAGCTGCAACCGCAACTTCCACATCCGCGGCGAGCGACCGGCGAGCCGCTGGTGCGGCGTGTGCCCGAAGTGCCACTTCGTGTTCCTCGCGCTCGCGCCGTTCATGTCCAAGCCGCGGCTGGTCGGCATCTTTGGTCGCAACCTGCTCGACGAGGCGTCGCAGACGGCGGGCTTCGATGCGCTGCTTGAGTTCCAGGACCACAAGCCGTTCGAATGCGTGGGCGAGGGACGCGAGTCGCGCGCCGCGATGGCCGCGCTCGCGCAGCGGCCGGAATGGCGCGAGGACGCAATCGTCGAGCGTTTCGCGCGCGAGATCCGGACGCAGCTCGACGCAACAGCGCTCGGCATCGAGCCCTTGCTGGAACTCGATGCACAGCACCGCGTGCCTGCGCCACTCTGGGAGCGCGTCCGTGCGCATTTCGGCGCTTGAGCGCATCGCGGCCGATGGGGGTCGCATCGCGCTTTGGGGTTGGGGGCGCGAGGGGCGGGCGGCGTATCGCACGCTGCGTGCGGCCAATGCGACCCTGCCGCTGACGGTGTTCTGCGCGCCCGACGAGGTCGCCGACCTCCACTCGTTGGGTGACTCCGCGCTTACAGTCGAAACCGAGGCGACGGCCGACGCGCTCGCCGCCTGCGCGGTCGTTGTCAAATCGCCCGGCATCAGCCCGTATCGGCCCGAGGCGCTCGCGGCGCGGGAGGCGGGCACGCGCTTCATCGGTGGCACCACGCTCTGGTGCGCGGAGCGCGCGGACGCGGAGGGCACCCTCGCACACACGGTCTGCGTGACGGGCACCAAGGGCAAGAGCACGACGAGCGCTCTGCTCGCGCACCTGCTGCGCGCCGGGGACCATGTCACCGCGCTTGCCGGCAACATCGGCCTGCCGCTGCTCGAGCTCCCGGAAGCCGGGGTCGATTTCCGCGTGATCGAGCTGTCGAGCTACCAGACCGGCGACGTCGCCGCGAGCGGCGTGCGGCCGGCGGTCGCGGTGGTGCTGAACCTCTTTCCGGAACACCTCGACTGGCACGGTTCGGATGCGCGCTATGTCGAGGACAAGCTCAAGCTCGTGACGGAGGCGAAACCGCGCATTGCCGTGCTCAATACGCACGACGCACGGCTCGCGGCGCTGTCGCTGCCCGACAGCGAGGTGCGCTGGTTCGGGCACGCCGAGGGCTGGCATCTGCGCGGTGATGCGCTGTACCGAGGCGAGCGCTTCGTGATGGACACCGCGACGCTGCCGCTGCCGGGCCGCCACAACCGCGGCAATCTCTGTGCAGTGCTGACCGCGATCGAGGCGCTCGGCCTCGACGCCGCCGCACTTGCGCCGCATGCGGCGTCGTTCCGGCCGCTGCCGCACCGTCTGCAGCCGCTCGGCACGCGCGACGGCGTGCTCTACGTCAACGACTCGATCAGCACGACGCCGCACGCGAGCCTCGCTGCGCTCGACTGCTTTCGCGATCGTCGCGTCGCGCTGCTCGTCGGCGGCCATGACCGCGGCGTAGACTGGCAGGCATTCTCCGATGCGCTGCGCGACGGCGTCGCTCGGCCGCAGGCAATCGTCACGATGGGGCAGAACGGTCCGCGCATCCACGCACTGATCGAGCCCCTCGCAACGCAGTGCGGCATTGCACTTTCGGCTGCGTGCGATCTGCGTGATGCAATGACGCAGGCGCGCGAGGCGCTGGACGGCGAGGGCGTCGTGCTGTTGTCGCCGGGCGCGCCGAGCTTTGGGGTGTATCGGGATTACGTCGAACGCGGCCGTCACTTCGCCTCGCTCGCCGGCTTCAATCCCGATTTGATCAGTGCGATTCCGGGGCTCGGCATCGCCTGAGTTTCACGCGTGGCGAGCGGCGTGGGGCTACGCTCGCTGGCACTTCATCCGGAGCTGCCGCCATGGCCCGCCGCCTGCTTGCCGCTGCACTCGCCTGCCTTGTGTCGCCCGCGTTCGCCGCTCCGGTCGAGCGGCCGGTTGAATGGACGATCGACGGCGAATCGTTCACCGGCACGATCGTCTACGACGACGCGGTCGCGACGAAGCGACCGGGCCTTCTCATGGTGCCGAACTGGCGCGGCGTAACCGCGCCGTCGGTCGAACTTGCGAAGCGCATCGCTGCGGATGACTACGTGATTCTCGTCGCCGACGTGTACGGGACCCAGGTGCGGCCCGAAACCAATGAAGCGGCCGGTAAGGTCGCTGGCGCGCTGCGCTCGGATCCGGCGTTGTTGCGCTCGCGGACGGCGAAAGCGGTCGAGGTGCTGCGGGCGCAGGCCGGCAACGCCCCGCTCGACGCGGGCAGGGTCGGCGCGATCGGCTTCTGCTTCGGCGGCACCGCGGTGCTCGAGCTCGCGCGCAGCGGCGCTGATCTCGCGGGCGTCGCGAGCTTTCACGGCGGGCTCGACACGTCGATGCGTGCAAAGGAAGACGTCATGCAGACGCCGGTGCTCGTGCTCAACGGCGCGGCGGACAAAGCCGTGACCGACGAGGACATCGAGGAATTCGAACGGGAAATGGACCTTGCGAACGCCGACTGGCAGTTCGTGAACTTTGGCGGGGCCGTGCACTGCTTCGCCGAGCCGCGCGCGGGCAACGACCCGGCCAGCAACTGCCGTTACGACGAGCGCGCTGCCACGCGCGCGCACGGGATGATGGAAGACTTCTTCCGGCGGCAGTTCGCGAGCGAGTAAGCTGCGCGCCGCGTCTGACGCGTCTGACGGAACATCCAACCAGCTTTGGCTGGTTTGACCTCGGACGACGCCCGCTCTGAGCGGACGCTGAGATGCACTCAGTGGTCGCGGCTGACCGCGTACCGCGCAAGTCCGCGCAGCGCATCGACATAGGCGTTGTTGGCCAGCCCACCGAGCGCGCCCTCCGCAAGCGCGGCGTAGTGGCGCGCTTGGTTGCGGCTGTGTTCGAGCCCACCGGTCGCGTGGATCGCGGCGACCACCTCGGGCAGCGCCTCGGTGTCGCCGTGCTCGACCGCCGCACGCAGCCGCGCCTGAGTTGCCGCGTCGGCGTGGGCGATCGCGTGAATCAACGGCAGCGTCGCCTTGCCTTCGGCAAGGTCATCGCCCAGGTTCTTACCGAGTGTCTCCGCATCGGACGCGTAGTCGAGCACGTCGTCGGCAATCTGAAATGCATACCCGAGGTGCAAGCCGAAATCGTGCAGCGCCTGCTCGGTCGCCTCGTCCGCGCCGGCCAGCAGTGCACCCAGCTGCGTCGCGGCCGCGAAAAGCACCGCCGTCTTGCGCTCGATCACGCGCAGATAGGCGGCCTCGTCGGTGTCGGGATTGCGCACGTGCAGCAGCTGCAACACCTCGCCCTCGGCGATGCGATTCGTCGTGTCGGCGAGGATCCGCATCACGCGCGGCTGCTCGAGCTCGACCATGAGCTGGAAGCTCCGCGAATAGAGGAAATCGCCAACGAGAACACTTGCCGCGTTGCCCCACACGGCATTCGCAGTGCGCCGGCCGCGGCGCAGGTCGGACTCATCGACGACGTCGTCGTGGAGGAGCGTCGCGGTGTGGATGAACTCGACGACGGCCGCAAGCTGGTGCGCGTCCGCGCCGCGGTGGCCGAGCGCGCCCGCGGCCAGCAGCAGCAGCATCGGCCGCAGGCGCTTGCCGCCCGCGCCGATGATGTACTCGGCGACCTGGTTGATCAGCACGACGTCCGACGCAAGACGCCGACGGATCAATGCATCGACGGCCTGCATGTCGTCGCGCGCAAGCGCCTGGATCGCGGACAGGTCGGGCGCAGCGGCGAGGGCGGGGGTCGACATGCAGCGTCCGGCGGGGGAGACCGCGCAATTATACGGAGCGCAGCCCGACGCTCGTCGATGCGCGGTCTTGCGCCGGCGCGCGGGTGGGCTTCACGCCGCACCGTGCCGGGTTGCGCCCGCCGTGGACGCCGCCGCGCTCGCCCGAGCCGTCCCGATCGCTGCGACGGCATTGCGGCAAAGTCCTACCCGCCGGTGCGTCGGCGCCCGGGCGGCAGACGCCCCCGGCTATACTTCACACTCGGTCACTGCCTTCGGGCGCCCAACCAGGACCAGCATTCATGGCACGCGGCATCAATAAGGTCATCCTCGTCGGCAATCTCGGCAACGATCCCGAAATGCGATACACGCAGGGCGGCATGGCCGTCTGCTCGCTGTCGCTCGCGACGACCAGCGCTCGCAAGGACCGCGACGGCAACCAGATCGAAAAGACCGAATGGCACCGCGTGAAGCTGTTCGGCAAGCTCGGCGAGATCGCCGGCGAGTACCTCAAGAAGGGCCGCCAGGTCTACATCGAAGGCCGCATCGAGTACTCCACGAGCGGCGAGGGTGAGTCGAAGAAATATTTCACCGACATCATCGCCGACGAGATGCAGATGCTCGGCGGTGGCGGCGAGGGCAGCGGTGGGGCCGGTGGTGGTGGTGGACGCCGCGAGTTCGGTGGCGGCGGTGGCGGCGGCGATCGGCCGGCCCGCGCACCGCAGCGCTCCGAGTCTGCGCCGCGTCGCGAAGCCCCTGCGGCACGCAACAACGATTTCGCGGACGATTTCGCGGACGACGATATTCCGTTCTGATTGGGATAACTTTACAAACGTAAAGTTGCTGGATGTCGTCTGGCTTCAAACATCCCATCTTTACGAAAGATCGAGCACTGCTCTGAGGCCGCCGGACCGTAAGGTTTGGCGGCTTTTCTATTGATCGGGGGTGCGGGTCCGAAAAACGCTTGAAGGTCAGGAATGTAAAGTTCATCGTGGAGCTCTCACCCCGGCTTAGCGCGATGAATGCGAGTCCAACTAGTCTCACATCCGAGCGGCGACGAACTGCCGCTTCTTCTTGATGCCACTGGTCTTCCCATTCCAGAGCCCAATGAATGGACGATCTCCAGACGGGCGAGCTCCCCAGCAACGCTGACCAGGCAGCTACGAGAGCTAATTCCGTTTCTTGAGTGGTGTGCCCAGCACCAGATCGACCCTTGGCACAGGGTTGAGCAAGGGCTTGGCTTCACGGAAGCGGAGTTAGTGGGCTCGCTTGCCGAAGTTCTCCGCGTCCCGCGTCGCGGTGGCTCTCGCGCAGTCACGCCCGCGGTCTTCAATTCGCGGGTAGAGACCACGGCGAGCTACTTGAACTGGATTGCGCGATGCGTTCTGGCGTCGATCTCAAGCGACGAGAAGGTCTGTAGGAGGGTTGAGCGCGTAAAGGGTCTCACTGCTGCCGCGCTCGCCTCTGTGCTCATGAATGAGCCGCTTTCTGCAGCTAGCGCACGAGCTCTTAGCTCTGACCAGCAGTCAGCCTTCCTATCAATGCTAGACCCGGAAATCGACGGTCATGGCGCGTCCCCGGAGCTGCGTTCCCGCAACCAAGTGATCGGCATGACTCTGATGTCTTGCGGGCTACGAAGCGGAGAATTTCTGCTCCTGAAGGTGTCGGACATCAAATTTGGCGCGATACCGTCACTCGAAGTGGTACGCCGCCCGCCGGATCCGCAGGACGTGCGCAGGCCAAGGCCACGCGTCAAGCGGCAAGGGCGAGTACTTCCACTAGACCCAAGTCTCGCCCGAGCACTGAATAACTACATCATGCGTGACCGAGAAGTCCTCGCGATGCGGTCGAGTATCGACTCGCCCTATCTGATTCTGAGTGACGAAGGCGAACCACTCTCGCGGGCTCGCCTGAACGCGCTTTTTGTCGAGTTCCGCTCACGGCTGCCCGGGATGCTGCCAGAAGATTTTTCTCCCCATAGCCTTCGACATACTTTCTCCTGTGAGATAGAGAAAGGACTCGCCGAAGCCGGATTCTCAGAAGAGAAACGTGCCAGTGCACTCGCGCTAATGCGTGGCGACACCTCGCTTGCATCACAGGACGTCTACTTGCAACGGGAGACTGAGCGTCGCGCACATAAAGCCTTAAGCGACTACCAGGCACGAACTCTCGCATCTGCTGTGCGGAGCCGTGAATGAGAATGCCAGCGGCTCGAGAGCGATTTGAGCTTAGCGAAGCGAGGCTCTTAGCGGATATTCCTCAAAACTTCTCGACCCGAGACGGGACGCTCGTAGATGGGTCGTCTGACACATGGACGCTCCCTACGGCCCGAAACATCGATCGCCTCTACTTCGACAGAATCGATGACCCCACTTTCTGCTGGACTGTAAAGCGCTATGTCGTCCATCGCCTTAAGACGATATCAAACACTAGCGGTGTTACGGCGTTCAAAGCACTGAAGCGGCTCTACTCGAACAATTATTCCAAGCGTGGCGGCGCAACTTCCTTCGAAGATCGGCTTCTTGAGGCCATGGAAGCTGCGATCAGCGAGGCCAAGAACAAGAAGGCGTTATGGACAATCTATCTCATAACCCGCTGGTACGTGTGGTGCGCCGAAGCGTTTCCCGAGATCGGATTCGATATTGACTATGCTCACGAACTCGATGGTCTGATTATTCCAGGCAGCCCGAAGGGAGAAGCGGTTCGAGTTAACGATCCCGACGACGGTCCGCTCGATCGCACGGTAGAGCTGCCGTTGCTTCTTCGCGCCTTATCCGAGGACACCTGTCAGGACTACGAGAGCATTGAGCAGAGGGCAGCTCTCGCCCTCTGCATTGCATTCGGCCGTAATCCGGCCTGCTTCGCTTATCTAGAAGCGAATGACATCCGGAACGTCGCCGACGGCCTCGCGAATGTTCCACCCGCATACATGATCGATTTGCCTCGGATAAAGAAGAGGCAATTGCATCCCCGGGACGAAATTCGCACCGAACCGATGGAACATCGGCTAGCCAAATACGTTGTCGACCTGAAGAAACAGTGCATGTCTGAGGTCGTCACCGTCGCAACCTTTGACGGGCCGACCAATGTTTCGTTCCAACCACTGTTCAGACACCCGAGGGGACGTACGCTGCTGGTACATGACGATGTCGTCGACAGGGCTGCACGCGTCCAGAGCGGACGCATAAGTGCCTTGGTGCAAAGTTTCGCACAACGCAATAGGGTCGTTTCGCCGCTGACCCACGAGATCATGCGCGTCACGCCCCGACGGCTCAGGTACACGCTCGCATGCGGGCTCGTTGAGGAAGGGATTAGTCGCAAGGAGTTGGCACGACTGCTCGACCACTCGGATACGCAGCACGTCCGAGTGTACTTCGACCTAAAGAGTAACGTTGTCCGGCGCCTGGATGCCGCCGCGGCCAAGTCGTTCGCTCCGCTGATGAGCTTCTTCCGCGGAACGGTGATCGACCCGGAGACAGGCAATGATTCGACCAATGCGTCTGAGATTGCCTATGCCGACCCATCAGAGCCTGGCACGCTCAGCCAGGTAGGTCTGTGTGGACAGAAAAAACTATGCCATCTCGACCCACCATTTAGCTGCTACCTGTGCGAGAAGTTTCGGCCGTATCGAACGGTGGACCACGAACGTGTGCTCACGAGCATGTTGAGCGAGCGCGAGCGAGTACTAGAAAAGCTTGACGACCAGCGGCTGGGCGTGCAGCTCGACGACGTCATCTTTGCCGTTGCAGAGGTTTGCCGCATCGTCGAGGAGGCTCGAGACTGATGCCTAAGCGGATTGTAGATGGCCGTTCAGAGCGGCGCCGGAAGGTGGTAGCTTTCCTGACGAAACTGCAGCGCAATCGCAAGCAGAACCTCTCAGCGATGGTAGAACTCGCCAAGAAGCTGATGGGTCAGTTCCCTGGCGCAGAATGGGACCAAGAGACGTGGACAGTTACGAGAGGACCCCTAGTCGGTAGGGCCGGCCGCAACAACCGCGCCGTGAGTATTCACTTCGGGCTGCCGCTCAACCGCAAGCAAGAGGCCCTACGCGGCGACTTTGCCGATTGCGCAAAGGCACTGGTTGCACTGCGATACCACCGATCGACACAGTCGGTCGAGAACCAGCGCACGCACGTGCATGCCATTGCCTACGTGCAGGCTGCAGCCGGCGATATTCCACTTTTCGGCATTTTGCCGCAGCATTTGGACGAGGCATCGGAAGCAGTGGCGCGCGACTACACGCCAGGTGCTGCCTACAATATGCATAAGCACATCGCCGAGTTTGCGAGCCACCTCGACGCGAATAGGCTCTGCACTGTTCTTCTCGATTACAAGTTTGCTCGCCAAGCACGTCCGCCCAACACGGGCGGGATCGAGATTCGACATCTCGATGACCCTGATGCGCAAAAGACGGTGTCGAATAAGATGGCTGACACGGCGGTCTACAGGCTCCTTGGCAGCTTGTATCGCAACGTCCCGGCAAGCCATCCGCACAGGATTCATATCCTGGTGCTGTCTCTGCTCGCATGCGCGGGTCGCCGGTTTGCCGAGATTGCTACTCTGCCGCTTTCCTGCGAGGTGTCGAGCCCTGATGGACGCAAAGCCATCCGATATTTCCCCCGCAAGGCGTCGAGAGGTTGCGCCACGAGCGCTTACCGCGATTGCTGGCTTCCTACCGCGACAGTAGAGGTCGTCGGTGACGTAGTCGAGGAGGCACGGCAGCTTTGTAGCGCGGCCCGTGCCACTGCCCGCGTCGTTCGGCTCACCGGCGGCCCCGACCTGTCTTCGATCGCCCACCTGACGGAGGAGCAACGCGTCTGGCGGGGTGATCTCGCCGAGCTTCGTCTCCCCGATGGCGCATTTGACTGGCTTACCCGTAGCGGGCACTCATTCCCCGACGCCGAGCACTCGGGATCTGGTCTGGCTCCCCGTTATGTTCACAAGGCTGGGCTGGAGGCGTATCTCCGTCGCGATTTCAACGAGTGCATCAACTTTTCTGTCCACACCGATCAATTCGGACAGCATTACTACCTGGAAGACATGCTCTTCTGCTGTCCCGTATATCTGGGCGGTGCAGCCCGTGCATGGTGGCTTTCCAGCGGGTATAGCCACGTCATGCTTGCGAAGTTCATCGAGCGGTCTCTACCGCTTTTAGCGAGTGAATATGCCCCGGAGGATGCGCTTTCAATCAGCTTCACGTCACATGCCTTTCGGCACACGATGAATACGCTTCTCGATGAAGGCGGGCTGCCAGAGTTGATCCAGACAGATTGGTTCGGGCGCAAAAACCCGCGCGACACAAAAGCGTATCAACACTCCAGTCGGGAAAAGCGGGTGCTCGAGGTTAGGGCGGCGCTTCTGGAGGGGCGCGCACATGGAAGTATCGCTCAGGTTCTAAAGGTAGTCCCGATCGAGCTGCGGGAGGCGTATGTGGCTGCCAAGGTCAATGCGGTTCATGACGTCGGCCCGGGTGTCTGCATTCACGACTTCAATCAGATGCCCTGCGAACGACACCTGCAGTGCAGTGCCAAATGCGACGATCTGGTTTGGGCGGAGACCGACAGCGGGCGTATGGATGATGTCATGCGCCAATGGGCAATCACGAAGGTGACGGACATGACGGCGCAAGAGCGCCAAACCAGCGGACGCCCGCGACAGAGCGCTGCATGGCGTGATCACAACCGAAAGAAGCTCGAAACACTCGAAGCGATCCTGGAGCAAAACGGAATCGCCCTATTTGATCCAGTCGATTACTTGGGTGCTGGGCATGAAGGCTAAGCGGTTCGGACGCATGTCACCCCAGGAGGAGCAGGCAATCATTAATGAGCTTGGCAAGTGGCAGCGGGGTGAGCTAGGCAGCAGCCTGACCTGGGCGAAGCTGGAGACTCGATTCGGCTTCTCGCGGCAGACGTTGCACACTAGAAAGTCGATAACTGACGCTTTTGCATTGGCAAAGGCGGCGCTTGCTGGCGGCTTATCAAAGGGCAAGACCGATGCGGAACAGCAGATTGCTGCGATGGCGGCAAAAATCACGGTCCTGGAAAACAAACTTGCCGCGAGCGAGGAGCGTGAGAGAAAGTGGATGGTCCGGTGGCAGCAAATAGCGTTTCACGTGAGGCAGCGTGGAATGCATACGCGCGATGTCGACCGCACTGCGACCAGCGCTGTCCCCGATAAGCGGGAGGCCGCTGCGGTGCTTCGCCCGTTTGATCGTCCAATTCCGTCGGCTCAATGAAGGGAGTTAAGTCGACAGCCCAGCGTGACGAGTACGTAGCCGCCCTAGCGGACTTTGCGGCGACAGTGCCTTTGGGGGACTGGCCGATAATGAGGGGACGGGTGAGTCGCTCAGGTATCGAGCGAGAAATGCGGGCAAGAGGATTCACTCGGTTCGATCGAAAGCGATTGCTCAGCGCGGGCTGCCGAAAGATTCTCGACGCCATGGACACCCAGGTGCTCCAGTCGCCTGGTTCGGTGACAAGCCCGATGGCCGAGTCGCCGGTCCCGAATCTGCAGTGTGTGAGGTCCCTTGAGCGACGCCTAAGGGCTGCACTTCAAGCGCTTGATTGTTCAGCCAAGCGAGAGAAGCTCCTCGAACGGCGTTGCGCCCTGCTGTCGGCCGAAGTCGATGCTTTACGATGGCAAAAGTCGGCTTTCGAAGCACATTGTGAGTCAAGCCTGCGTAGCCTATATCGCTGATCATGGCGTCTGATCCGCTATTGTGCGCCGGCGTAGGTCCCTCGACAGCACAAAAGTTGCGCGACAAATTCGGTGATGCGCTCCCGTCCATTCTGGATGCGGGGGATCGCGCGAAACTGCTCGAAGCCATAACGCCCAAGAAGGCAGATGCCATTCTGAAGCACTGGCACTTTAGGCGCTCGCATCGAACTCTTGAGGCTTTGCTTGGGGAGTGGGGTCTTCCTAACGTTTCAGCCGATCGCGCACTTGCGCTGTGGGGACCTAGTGCGGGGTCAGTTCTGTCAGCAGACCTCTACAAGCTGCTTGCAGTGGCAAGCTGGCGAGAGGTCGACGCGGCAGCTCTGAGGGCCGGCGTCCTGAGGGATGCTCCACGGCGGCTCACGGCCGCCTGTGAGGCCGCCGCGTACATGTCGCTAGAGCGAAGCGGCGCTACGTTGATCTCGGAGCCGCACCTTAGGTTGGGGGTTGAGGGCTTGCTGGGTTCGGCGGAACTAGCGGCCGCAGCGTTGGCTTCGGCGCTCGATGCGGGCGCCATTTTGCGGTTGGGGAATGCCTACCAGGTTCCGGGCGCCTATTACGCCGAGCGCGAGGTGGAGGCTTGGGTTGTAGCGAAGGTCGCCGAACCAGGACGCAAACGAGCGGTTTGCGTCGAAGATCGAGTCCTCACGCCTGCGCAGCGTCAGGCCGTACGGAATGCGTTGACCCTCCCCCTCAGTCTGTTTCACGGACCGGCAGGGACTGGCAAAACGTATATCGCGAAAGCCATTTGCCAAGGAGCGGTGGAGCAGGGCGAGACCCCGGTTCTGATTGCGGTAGCGGCACGGGCCGCGCGTCGATTGGCTGAAGCTTCCGGCCATGAAGCTATGACGCTCGCCCGCGCGCAGAAGATACTAGCGAGTCGGTCTGGTTCGTCGATGCTCCTCATCATCGACGAATTCAGCATGGTCGATCTATTGGACTTCCGAAATCTCATCCGGCGGATCCCAGCGACCGCCCGGGTCGTGCTGTGCGGCGATGTAGCGCAGCTTCCGAGTATCGGACCAGGTCGCCTGATCCATTCATTTGTGCGTTCCGGCATTGTCGCTTGTACCGAACTCGTTGATTCGCAACGACAGGCCATCGGAGGGCAGTTGCGTCTGGCGGTCGAAGCGCTTCGGGCAGGCTGCCTCCCACCCTTTCGCGCTGGCTCCGGGACAGCCTCTGAGGACTTCGACGTAATTAGTGGCTCAGAGGGCGAACTCGCGCGACTTGCGAAGGCCCGTTACAGCGAGCTGCCGCACCCGCAGATCATCACTCCATTTGCCAAGGGGCAGCTCGGGTCGAGACGCATTAATCTGGACATTCACCTGCGGGAGACCGGAGGTACGGGGCCGTCACCCGGCGCGCCAGTGGTGTTTACAAAGAACGTCGTAACCGCGCTTGGGTTCAACGTATTGAACGGGCAACAAGGGCTCGTCGAGATCGTCTGGCCACATAAGCCTAATCGTCCGCTCGCCCCTGTGGTGCGCATCAGATCGGGCCTTGAAATAATAGAGCTGACCCAATCGGATTGGGACTGCTACGTCGAATTCGGATATGCGCTCACGATTCACCGGGCTCAAGGCGGGGAGTGGGACTCGGTTATCGCTCTCCTTCCCATGAGCCCATTTATTGATCGAAGTATGGTGTATACGGCTGTAAGCCGCGCTAGGAAACGCTGTATCGTCTTGGCGAGTTCCGTGGGTTGGCTTCGTGAAGTAGTGGCGAAGCCTCCGGTAGTAGCGAGCCGCCTAGACGGGCTGTTTTTTCGCCGCGCGCAGTAACTAGCTAATCCAAAGCTCTGGCAACGCCGGGAGGTGTCTCTGTAATCGGCGCAGCGTCCGTATGCGTATACCCATCGCATTGACCATGGGGGCCAGCGCTAGATGAACCAGGTGCCGAAGGTGATCGGTCGCTGATTCAGTAGCCTTTCTAGCCCTGAACAGCGAGCCAAGGTTTATCAGCCCGCTTTTCGGTGTGCGCGTACCGATCTGGTTGATTGGTAGCACAATTCCGAGGTGATCACTTGCTGCTATTGACCAGGTCCGCGATCGGCCAGAAGCGGACTTCGCTCAATTCAGGCGTCACCGCTCAGCTGTATGGACCAGATGTCCTTGGCTTTAAGGGCGCTTTCTAGCTCACCAGCGCGGCCGTGTCCCGCCGCGTTCGTCGAAGCGCCAACGGCGTCACCTACGCAGCAGACTCCGAGCGTCGTGCGATAACGACGACCACAAGTCGAGTACCAGCTAGCCGGAGATCCTTTGCCGCCTGAGCCGGAACCAGCTTCAGCTAAATCGGAGCAACCTCGGCAGCAAACGACACTCTCACGAGCCTATTTCACGACCTGAGTCACAGGTGCATACGTGCGCAGTAGGGCGCTTAGGGTTTTGAACGCTGCAGTCTGGCCAGGCTCCTCGGGCGCGTTCGTTGCTACCACGATGGCAATGTCCTGAGCCGGAGAGACGAATATGATCGCGAAGAATGTTTCCGCGCTTCCGAGATGCGTGCTCACCGTATTGCCCTTGATGACCTGCTGGTTCCACCCGAGGCCATAGTCGTCCGCAACCGGCGTGTGCAGCTGCTTAAAGGTGGGCGATGACAAAAGACGCGGTGTTCCCGTCAGTCCCCGCAAGTGCAGCTGAGCAAAGCGCGCCAGATCCTCGATGCTGGCGTGAATATCGCCACCCGGACCAACGACGGCCGGGAACTGATAGGCGTCGGTAGGAGGGTGCGGCACCAGCTTGCCAGCCGTTCCGCGGTGACCCCATGGCTGGGCTTGATCAGCCAGACCAGGCCATCCAAATCCGGATCTGGTCATTTTCAGAGGTTGGAATATCCTGCTACGAATCAGATGTTCCCACGACTGGCCAGAAACCTGCTCCGCCATTACCGCAGCGACGGCGTACCCGGCGTTCGAGTAGACGTATTCCGCCCCCGGCTGCTTCTCTGGCTTGCGCGACAGCAGCCATTTGACGTAAGCACGTCGCTTCTGTTCAGCGGAGCCGGTAAACGCCGGAAGCATCTCGAACTCCGCGTCATCCGTAAAGCTCGCTAGTCCTGCACGATGGGAAAGCAACTGCTCAAGGGTGACCTTGGCGAGAGCCGGGTTCATTTCAGCCGCAAGATCTGGAAAGACGCTGGCCGGCGTGCTTTGCCAGGTCAGCCTTCCCTCTTCAACCAGCGTGGCGATCATTGTTGCCGTAATTGGCTTCGTGATCGAGCCAAGGTGAAAGCGGTCAGCTTTGGTCACTGGAGAAGGCGCATCCACGACGCGGTTTCCAACCGCATTTGCTTGAACGATGCCGGTTCCTTTGACCACTGCTGCAGCCAACGCCGGGACGCCGTATTCGGCCCGAAGCTCCTCGAGTATCGGCTCTAGGTCAGGCGTAACTTCGCGGTGGTTAGCAGTCTTAGCTGGCTGGCTAGCGTGGCTCGTGATCGGGCCTGGCCTCTCTGAGACAGAGGTGCAGGCTGCAAGGCCAATGCAGATAGTCTGTGCCATCACCAACAACGCCATCTTCTTCTGCTTAACACTCATTTCCTGCCCCTTCATATTTCAGCCTAAGCGCCCGTTTCGGGTAATGCACAATCTCTTGCGTGTGCGTCCCGTCAGGCGAACCTGGTCATCGCCGCAGTACGCACAATCGCAAACTGAGTTTCCGTCACACGTTCGACGACCGCTCGCGGGGCTCGTCCTCTGTTTGCGTGGGGCGCTCATTTCGGCCTGCAGCACCAACGAGGCATTCCTGCTACCGGCCAGAAGCGGACCAGAACGCGCTTCCACGATGTGGCGCCCAGAGGGGTAGGCGAAGCGGTGAATTCATGCTCGCCGTCTCGACGATGACGGCTGCACGGCGAGTGCTTTCAGTGCGCGAATGAGTGTCAGTCGGCCGGCGACCCAACAGATCGCAACGACGACGGCGGCGAAAGGGTAGATCGCGGCACCGAGCAACTCGCGCGCGTCGGCCGGATCATCGAGCTGTCCAAGCAGCAGCATCCGGTTTGAAGCCCACAGCCCCCAGTGAGTCGGGTCAATAAAGTGCATCAGTGCGGTCAGCAAGACGCCAGCGCCTAGCAGCCCAAGCAGGAGAACGCCTACGAACGCGCCAAAAGCGATGGCGCTTCGATGCGTTCTCTGGCCCACGGCCGCCATCAAACCGGTCGCCGTCCCTTCTCCGAGCGCTCTGGCGAGCTCGTAGTCGTCGAGAAAGCCACGAGCGTAGTCCTCAGGCGAGCCCATCGCTCGGAGCGCATCGGCATCCTCTACGCCGCTGGCTCCCCGCTCTTCCAGATGCGATCGGGCCTCGCGGACGATGTCCGCGCGTTCGGTGTTGGGTAGCGAGCTGAGCGCCCATTCGAGACGCCGTAGCCAGCCGTCCAGGTTGTCTCGGTCCTTTGTGCTCATTGATTTGCCTTTCTCGTAACAAACGCGTGCAGGGCGCTGCTGGTTCGCAGCCAGTCGTCCAGCGCACTGCGCAGCTCGGCACGGCCCGCCGCTGTCAGGCTGTAGTACTTGCGAGGGCGATCCTGGCCCCCGTCGAGCCGCCATTCCGCGCTGACTGAGCCAGCGCGCTCGAGCCGATGCAGCAACGGGTAGATGCTGCCTTCGGCGACATTCAAGCCAGCCTCCTGCCGTACCCGGTCGAGAATGCCTACCCCGTATTGGGCGCCGTCGTCGAGCGTGCTGAGCACCGCGAGTTCTGCCAAGCCCTTGAGGATCTGAGGTTGACTGCTCATTTGTCTTGCTACGCACGTGACCTTGCAATGCAAGGTATAAGCGCGGCGATTGCTTTGCAAGCGTGAATTCTTTCTTGCGAGCCCAGAATGCGAGGTCAGCTTTGGGTCGGAAGCAGCCATCCGCGCGAGGGGCGCTTCCGACCCGAAGCAGACATTCATTAGCTCGACCCGGCCCCGTACAACACTGGCACTCGCACGAAATACATCGCTTGAGAGCATCAGCTTGTGCTCGCGGCGCTCGCCATCGCAAACACGCCAGCCAAGCCAGGCGGCGTCAACGGGTGCCTCAGCGCGGCCTGACGGCAGCAAGCAACCCCGCGAGCGCAATCGGGTCAAGCGGTTTCACGAGATGGTGGTTAAACCCTGCTGCTGCACTGCTTTGTCGATCCAACTCCTGCCCGTACCCCGTCACGGCAATCAGCAGCGTGTCCGCCGTCTTCGGATTGGAACGCAGCTGCCTCGCTAGTTCGTTCCCGTCCATGTCCGGCAGGCCGATATCGAGCAGGCAAACATCAGGCCGCTCCGCAAACGCGCGCGCAAGCCCCTCTCGGGAGCTGTGCTCGGTCGTCACCGCGTGGCCCGACGCCTCCAGAAACATTGCCAGCATGCTGGCAGCATCCTCGTTGTCGTCGACGATCAGGATGCGCAGGGATTGATCCGACTGCGCTCCGCGCGACGCTTCATCCCCGGGTGGCACCACGGACCTGCCGCTGAGCCGCGGCAGGCAGACCGTGAACTTGCTGCCCGTGTCGGCACCGCGGCTCTTGGCTGACACCCGTCCGTCGTGGAGCTCGACCAGGCTTTTGACGAGCGCCAATCCGATTCCAAGGCCGCCGAGGGTCCGGTCTGAAGTCCGCTCGGCCTGGGCGAACAGCGCAAACGCGCGCTCGGCCATCTCGGGGGACATTCCGATTCCGCTGTCCTCGACCGTCACCGAGATGTATTTGTCCTCGATGTCCATCGCGATGGCAATGCGGCCGCCCTCGGGGGTGAACTTGGCCGCGTTGTTGAGCAGGTTGATCAGCACCTGCACGAGTCGCTTGTGGTCGCCCGCTACGTAGGCCGATTCAGGGGGCAGGCCCACACTCAAATGGTGGCGCCTGGCCTCGACGAGTGGACGCACCTGTTCGACCGCATCCGATACGACGCGCTTGAGGTCCACATCGGCCTTCTCGAGCACCACCTGACCGCGCGTGACGCGCGATACGTCCAGCAGGTCGTCGACCAGGCTGGTCAGGTGAATGACCTGTCGCGAGATGATGGCGCTGGCCTTCTTGACCCGTTCTTCGTCCGCAGGGGTTTTCGACAGCAGGTCCGCAGCCGCGCGGATAGGGGCCAATGGATTGCGGAGTTCATGCGCGAGCATGGCCAGGAACTCGTCCTTACGCCGGGCCGCGAGGGCGATCTCTTCCTCCATCCGCTTGCGTGCCGTGATGTTGCGAAAGAAAACAGCCAGCTGGCCGTCAGCGAGTCTGTAGGGCCTGATTTCAATCCACTGCTGCCGGCCTGACGGCGGCGTATACGGGTACTCGAGCGTCTGACTCTCACCTGTGGCCCGCACCTGTTCGTACACGGGCAGTAGCGATGTGCCAGCAGTTTCCGGCAGCGCGTCCCACAGGAACCGGCCGAGCAGTTCGGAGCGCGGCCGCTCCGTCATGGCTGCGCCGACTTCGTTGATTGCCGCAAACCTCCATTCGTTGTCGATCAGCGTAAAGCCCTCGCCCATCGTGTCGAAGATGGACTGGCTGAAGTCGCGCTGATCACGCAGTTCCGCCTGTGCGCCGGCAGTTTCGGCGGCCAGCCAGATCTGCTGTGCAACCGCCTGAGCGACGAGAAGCTCGGTGTCGTGCCAGCGATGTGGCTCAGACCTGTGTATCGCAACGACCAGGCGCAATTCGCCCGCGTGGCTCACAGGCACCACGATCTCCGAGTGCACCCCGAGCGCCTCGAACGCCGCGGCGTTCGCCGCCGTCCTAGGGTCGAGTCGCACGTTGTTGTTTGCGACCACCCTCCCTGCCCGGAGGTCGACAAACATATCCGGCCCGAAGTCCGACAGGGCCAGCGTCACGCCGGTGAGGTCTTCGAAGCCTTCTGCTGTCCAGCTGTGTCGGATGAACAGGCTGTTGCCGCTCTGGACCTGCCCGTAGATCACGCGGCTCGCACCGAGGTGCCTGGCCAGCATGGCAGTTGCGGTACTGATGATCTCTGCGGGTGAGCGCAATACACGTACGGCCTCGACGACCTCCAGCTGGAACGCCAGGCCGGCCGCCGTGGCAAGCGCAAGGGCTTCAGCATTTTTGCGTTCGGTGATGTCGAGTGCGATGCCCGCAAACTGCGCGCCGGGCTTTCCCGGGTCATCGGTCATCCCGCCCTTTACCGCTACCCAGACGTCTTGCCCGTCGTTCTGCGGAATACGGTATTCGACGTCATACGGCTCGCCCCTTTCGAGCGAGTTGCTGATCGCCGCAACGACATGGTCGCGGTCCTCGTCGTGGATCATGTTCGTGAACCGTTCCACCTCGTTGTCGCCGCGCGCTTGGGCAGCATCAAGCTGGAAGAGGCGTGCAAACCGTTCGTCGATCGTCACGATGTTGGTGACCGGGTCGACGGCCCAGGTGCCGATGGAACGCGAAGCATCCAGGGCACCTTGCAGGCGCCGTTCGCTCTCCTTGACGCGCATGGTCGCCGCGACTTTTTCGGTCGTCTCGGTGCCGACGAACAGGATTCCCTTCGCCGGGCCGACCCCCGTGTTGATCGGGCTATAGGAGAACGTGAAAAACCCTTGGTCCGGGCGTCCCGGGCGGTCGATCAAAAACGGCCGGTCTTCGAAGAACGACGATTCACCTGCGAGCGCCTTGTGCGCGATCGGTCCCACCTGATCCCAGGCTTCCGGCCACAGATCGGCCAGCCGGGCGCCCTGCTCGCGAAACGGTCGCGTGCCAAGGATCTCCACGTACGGGTCGTTGTAGAAGACGTGGAAGTCCTCTCCCCAGGCGATGAATGATGGAAAACCCGAGTTCATGACCATGCCAAGCGCGGTCCGGAACTCGACTGGCCAGCCATCCGGGTCGCCGATCGGGTGCGACGACCAGTCGTGCCCGGCGATGGCGCGGCCGGCTTGGCCAGCAGTAGCCAGAAACTCGAGCGAGGGATGCGTATGCGAACGTGCCAAGGAAACTCCCTTCGTCCGAGCCAAATGGATCGACGCTGAAAGCGGCTACCCATGTTTCATAGGTCGAGCACTGATGTGCTTGCGAAGGAACAGTTTATGTCCAGGCCAGCATGGGCTTGATCACGGCTCTGTTCACCGGCGCCTTGGCCCGCCTTTGACATAACGCTGCTTGACGCAACCGTGAGGGTCCCCGTTTGGTCGGAAGCGGGCTTCCCGCAAACGGCCGGTTCACCCGCAACCCAAAGCGGACGCCGAGGTCGGTCGGATCGTTGATGACCGCTGTCACCCGTGCCGCTCGGCGTTCCATCAGCCTTCGCCAATAAATACCGGTCACAAGGCCAGTGCTACGGTGCACAGCCAGCCAGCAGGCGCCGCATTCCACGAATGTTCGCCGCCGTGAACGATCCGCTTGAGGTCGAAGCTCATCCGTATGCCGCACCCAGTCGATTTCGCCGCCCATTTCCAGACCGCGCCGTACCCGTTCCTGCTGATCGGAACCGATCTGGTCCTGCTCGACGCAAACCGGGCTTATCTGCAGGCCACGGGGCGCCACGCGGACGAGATCGTGGGCAGACACATCTTTGATGCGTTCCCGCCCAACCCGTCCGATCCGGACTCGACGAACCTGCGCGAGGTCAAGCGCGCGATCGAACTCGCCATTTCGACGCGCGAGCCGGTGACCAGCCCGTTGTTCCGGTACTCGGTTCCGCGCGAAACGGCGGACGGCACCGTGTTCGACGACCGTTACTGGAGCGTGGTGCATACGCCGGTCCTCGACGACGAGGGCAATGTGGCCTTCGTGTCGCAAAGCCCCATGGACGTGACCGACCTGTACCGGGTCGACCCCGATTCGCGGCTGTTCTTCCTCAAGCCGGGCGCGAACGCAGTGCCCGACATCAGTGACGCGAACCGCCCGCAAATGCATGCGGCAATGGCCCGCATCCTCAAAATAGAGCGCAACCAGCTGCAGCTCCTGTTCGACCAGGCGCCCGGCTTCATCGCGGTGCTGACCGGACGGGACCACGTCTTTGAGATGCTCAACCAGGCCTATTACCAGCTGGTCGGCCATCGCGACCTCATCGGCAAGCGAGTGCTCGACGCGCTGCCGGAGGCGCGTGATCAGGGATTCAAGGAGGTCTTGGACCAAGTGTTCGAGACGGGCGAGCCGATCGTATCGAAAGGCCAGCGGGTGCTCGTCCAGCGCGAGAGTGACGGACCGCTGGCCGAACTCTATGTCGATCTGCTCTACCAACCGATCCTCGGCACGGATGGGCAGGTCAGTGGCATCTTTGTGCAGGGCGTCGACATTACATCGGGCCACCTCGCGACCCGGGCGCTTGAACAGCGCGTCCAGGAGCTCGCGGCGGTGCGTGCCAGCCAAGCGTTCCAGCTCGAGCTGTCCGACCACATCCGCGCGTTGACTTCGCCCGACGCGATCATCGATGCCGCCAGCGAGTTGCTTGGCAAACGCCTGAAGGCATCGCGCGTGTTGTATTCCTTGGTAGACCCAGACGGCGCCGCGGTCTTCGTGCAACGCAGCTGGACCGCGCCCGGCATCGACGACATCGCTGGTAGGGCGTTCGTCCTCGACGATTTCGGGGCCGAGCTTGCGCGTGAGCTTCGCGAAGGCCGTGTCGTCACGAATGGTGACGTCAGGCTCGACCCTCGGACGGCAGCCAGCGCGCAGGCCTACGCGCACGAGGGCGTAGGCGCCGAACTGCTGGTGCCGTTTCGCAGCGGGGGTACTTTGAGCGCGTTGCTCGTCGCCCACAGCGACGTCCCCCGCGCTTGGGCAGCCGATGAAATCGAGGCGATGGAAGAAGTGGCCCAGCGCACCTGGCTCGCAGTCGAAGCGGCTCGCGCCCAGGATGAGCTGCGCGCCCAGCGCGACCTCAGCCAGTCCGTATTTGACAACATGGCCGAGGGCTTCGAGCTGCTCCGCAGCGACTGGACGATCGAGTACATCAATGAGGTTGGCCTGGAGCTCGCGCAGCGCACCGCGGAGGAGATGATCGGGCGCAACCAATGGGAGGCCGTTCCGGAGGCGGCGAATTCAGCCGTGGAGGCCATGTATCGGCAAGCCTTCGCCAGCGGCGAGCCGGGCACGCTCGAGTACTTCTATCGAGCGGACTCGGGGGTCGAACGTTGGATCGAACTGCGTGCCTATCCGATCCCGGGCGACCGCCTGGCGATCTTTTTCCGCGATATCAGCGCGCGCAAGCGTGCCGAGCAGGAGACCCGCGATGCGGACCGCCGCAAGGACGAGTTCCTGGCGATGCTCGCGCACGAGCTGCGCAACCCGCTCGCGCCGATCCGCGCTGCAGCAGACCTGTTGTCGTTGCCCAGCTCCGACCTGGCGCGCGTGAGGTCGACCAGCGCCATCATCTCGCGGCAGGTGGGGCACCTGACGAGCTTGGTTGACGACCTGCTCGACGTCTCACGGGTGACGCGCGGCCTCGTGCTGCTCGAGACGGAACTCGTAGATATGAAGCGCGTGGTCAGCGAGGCGGTGGAGCAGGCGCGTCCGCTGGTGGAGGCGCGGGGCCATTCGCTCACCGTCCATTTGCCACCGGATGCGGCCAACGTGCGGGGCGATCGCAAGCGACTCGTGCAGGTGCTGAGCAATCTGCTCAACAACGCGGCGAAATACACGCCCGAGGGCGGCCGCGTTCGCGTAGCAATGGAGGTTGAATCGGCGCACGTGTCGGTGACGGTGAGCGACAACGGTATCGGCATGTCGGCCGACATGACCTCGCACGCATTCAAACTGTTCGCCCAGGCCGAGCGCACATCAGACCGCACCCAGGGCGGTCTCGGCATCGGCCTGGCGCTGGTCCGGAGCCTGGTCGAACTGCACGATGGAACGGTATCGGCGAAGAGTGCTGGTGCCGACAAAGGCAGCGAATTCACGATCTGTCTACCGCGCATCGCCACCACGAAGGACGCGCCGCCGGTGGTGCGATCGACTCTCCCAAAGGCGGCCGTCACCCCCCTGCGTGTACTCGTCGTCGACGACAACGAGGACGCGGCGGACATGCTTGCAATGTTCCTCGAGGCTCTTGGCCACGCGACGTTCGTGGAGTACGGTTCACGGCAGGGGCTGGCCCGCGCCCTGGCTGAGCAACCCGATGCCTGCCTGCTCGACATCGGCCTGCCGGACATGGATGGAAACGCGCTTGCACGGCAACTGCGAGCGGATTCGCGTACAGCAGACACGGTGCTGATCGCCGTCACTGGCTACGGGCAGGAGTTCGATCGGGCCAGCACGTGCGATGCCGGATTCGACCACCATTTGGTCAAGCCTCTCGACCCGTCCGTCCTTGCAGGGCTTCTCGCGGCGGGAAGACGCGCCTGATAACCCAGTAGAGCGAACGCGCGGGTGTCGAGCGCCGGCGCCGCACAGCGTCGCCTCCGGTTTGCGCTGCCCGCGGGTAGCGGACCTACTGGTCGTGCCGGCATGGCACCTGCAGCACCACGTCCTTGGGCGGCGCCAGTCAAGATCAGACCGCGCGTTGGGGTGCCTAGGTTTTTGACGTCCGCTTCTGGCCGGAAGCGGACCGGGACGCGTGGAGCAAGGGCCATCAGCCCCGGGTCATACCGCTAATCGAGGCTGCGAGCGTCGCCGCAGGTCCGGCTGGCTGCCAGCGCATCGCTCAGCCCATCGGATTTGGCACGAAAGACCCCGCCACGGAGGCGGGGCCTTATTTTCGTTGTGCGTTATCTGCTGAGCCCGCAGCAGGCGGATCGGTCAGCGCACGCCCGGACGGGGCCCATCGCCGGGCTTGCTCCGCATGCGCTCGGCATTCGATGCGTCGAGGTGCTCGACGTCGACATCAGTTCTGCGAATCGTGTCGTTGATCGTCTCTGTATGCTCGACGGCCTTTTTGCCAATGCTGATTTCTTCAACAACGCGGGCCTGCTTGTCGATCACGGCTTCCTCGTGGGTCTCGCGGACCTCGATGGTCTTGTCGCCTGCGTCGAAGCCCTGCAGGTCCGCCGCCGTCGCAAGGCGATCGACCGGACGACGCTCGATCACGGCCTGCTCGTCACGAAGCGTGATCTGCTCGCTCACCGGGGTCTCGACAATATGGCGCCGGACGCGCACACCGCCGGCCTGAACTTGGCGCTTGCCGACGCGCAGCTCTTCCTGCACCACCTTCAGCGTCTCTCGGTCCTTGGCGATCTCATCCGCCGTGAAATCGCGCGCGCCAGCCTTGTAACCGTCGTAGCCGGAGGAGCGCCACGCGTGAACTCGCTCGTCCAGGTCCACCGACCCGGCATTCTCGAGGATGCGTTCGACTTCAGCCGCTTTGTCCTCGTGCTCAAGATGCACAGTCACGACGCTGGAGCCGCGTCGCACAGCCTCGGCGTAGTGTCCGCTCAGTTCGTGGGCATCGTTATCGTGGTCGCCGCCACCGAACAGTTTCGAAAAAAAGCCGTGATGCTCATCAGAACGGCCGCTGGACGACGCGTCGAGGCCAGACCCGTGGTGATGCGCGCGGATGCGCTCCTGTTCAATACCGAGCTTCCGGATCTGCTGCACTGCGTCTTCCGCAACAGCGCGATCATCAAAAATGCCGATCAGGTTGACTGCCATCTGTGCTCTCCTTCAATCGAAGGGCGCAGGAATAGCAATGCAAAAGTGACGGGACTATCGATGAGCTAGGTTGGCCATTCAGTTCGCGGCGCCTTGGCTTCGTGCAAGGTGACGGCCAAGCGCCGCTCGTTGGGCCTCGCGCTTGCACTTTCTCGCGCTTGCACTTTATTGGAACGTTCGCTGGCCCTGGGTCGCGTAGATATGCACGCCTGTGAAAAAAACGCAGCGATTTGCACCGCTGCGTATGTTCGACTTGTGCTCGGGGTGCGACGCGCTGACGTTAGCGACGAGCTCCGGGCGCATTGTCGTTGTGGACGACGCGCGTCTCATCCTTATTCTTGCGAAGCAGGCCCAACAGGCCCAGCAAACCAAGCAGTCCCCACGGGAAGTCGTTGTCCTCTTCGACCTCGACGGCCTCGTAACTGCGGTCCTGCGCGTCTGCGGCGACAGGCGCGGCCGTATCAGCAGTCGGCTCGGCTGTCTGGGCAGCCACCGGCATCGAGAATGCGCCGGCCAGCAGGGCGGCAGTGGCGGCGGCGGTCAGCGATTTACGTACCTTCATACGGTGCTCCGAGTTGCTTGCGAGGGATTCGCGTGCCGAACCTAGGCAGGGGAGTGTCGTGGCCGCGTTACCAGCCGCGAGCATTTATTCACGGGATGGCCCGCGTCCCAGTCTCGTCGGGATAGCGGGCCGGCCGCTCAATCCGCAGGCGGCGCGTCGCCGTTTTCAGGCGGGATCCGCTCAAATGAGACGGACTCGCGGCGTAATGTCACTTCGCCCGTGGCACGTGCCTGCGTCGTCCGGCGAGTGACATGCAGCTCTTCAACCAGCACCCATTGCCGAACGAGCCGCTCCTCGTGCACGGGAATAATCAGCGTGTCGCCGTCTTCGCGCGTGGGGACGGGCTCATCAACGACGCGGTCTACAGGCACGCGGCGCACGGCGACGGCGTCGCGATGCAGCGACAGCTCGATCGGCTCGAGGTGTTCCTCGACGTGCTTACGAATCCGCACCCCACCACTGTCGACGGTGCGGGTGTGGATGTGCAGGCTTTCTTCGACAATGGGGATGGGCTTATCCATGGGCACTCCGAGGGTCGCGGGGGTGATCGGGCCACCGGTCCGGCGGCGTCAATCGACGGTCACACCGTGCAGTGCGGCAGGTGAGCGCGCTATGCATGAGGCAGAGCTTCACGCCGGGACCGGTTGCGCGTGGCGGTGAAACGCAGGCCCGGCACCAGGATCGAACAACGCGCTGGCTTGCCCTCCGTCGGGGCACTGCACTCCCGCCCATCGTTCTTGAGCTCCCGCCTGACGGGCGGGGCAGCGGTGATCCGTGTGGCCGATGTCCACTCCTGGCCAGAAGCAACCGCGACGTCCAAGCGCCGGCGGCTGCTGCGTATGTCCCGCAATGACGGCTAGGCTTCCGTCTGCTCTGCCATCTCCAGCGCGTCCTCGACCTCGATCCCGAGGTACCTCACCGTGCTCTCGAGCTTGGTATGCCCCAGCAGGATCTGGACGGCGCGTAGGTTCTTGGTGCGTCGGTAGATCAGCGAGGCCCTGGTCCGGCGCATGCTGTGTGTCCCGTACGCGTGGCGGTCCAGCCCGATGGCGGTAACCCACCCTGAGACAATCCGCGCGTACTGCCGGGTCGAGAGGTGGCCCTCCCGGCCCGAGCGCCCTGGGAACAGGTGGGAGCCAGACGTTAGCTGAGCTTGGCGCGCCCATTCGGCAATGGACGCTCTCGTTAGGTCCGTCAGCTCGAACTGCACGGGCCTGCCGGTCTTCCGCTGCAGCACGATTGCGCGCTTGGCGATTGCCGTACCGTGGGACACGTCCCTGAGCCGCAGGCTGACGAGGTCACAGCCCCGCAGCTTGGAATCAATGGCCAGATTGAACAGCGCCAGATCACGGGCACTCTCACTTAGCTGCAGGCGGACCCGGATGGACCAAATTTCGCTCAGGCGCAACGGCGCCTTCTGACCGACGAGCTTGCCCTTGTTCCACGGTATGTGCTTTGTACGCATCCAAGCCTCCTAAGTGGAGGCTTCACCGTGACTGAGCCTGGGCCGGTCAGGTTATGGTTTCGAGACGGCGGGCAGCTTCGCGCTTGCCGAGCCCACGGATCGAGGCAAGCGCAGCTTGTTGGCTGCTACGTGGCACAGCCTTGCCAGTCTCCCAGTTATAGACCGACTGACCGCTAGCGCCGACAAGGCGACCAAAGTCTGACGCCGAGAGTCCGAGGCGCGAACGCAGCGCCTTTGCCCCGCTAGCCGCGAAGCGTGTCTTGCGCGGCTTGGATTCAACGTCCGGTTTCGGCTTCGCGGGGCGACCACCGGCCTTCAAATCTCGCTGCAGCAGTGAGATTTGCTGCTTCAGCTCCGCAATCTCACGGCGATACGAAGCGCTTGCCTTGCGAAGTGGATCGACAGCACCTTTGACTTCCTTTCGCGCCAGGCGGGTGATCTCGCTTTTGAGGACAGAGCTTAAACTGGGCATTGACGGTACCAAGTGATCGATCCCGTCAGTCTAGCGACTGTGCTTGTGGCGCTTCCACACGGGGGTGCGCTCTTGGCCAGAAACGGCATCAGGTGGCCGGTCGTATGGGTAGCTGTGGGCCCCGTCCCGTCAATCTCGGATCTCGTAGTGGAAGACCTTAGCGACGATCTGCCATCGGTCATCTACCTTGACTAGCGTCAGCACATCGAGGAAGTGCTTGGGCGGGATGGAGCACATGGCTTTGACCAGGGCCGTTACGGGTCCAACGAAGTCGATGGCAACGATCGCATCCGTCCTGAGGGCGCCCGTGCTCGCCGGGGAGGCGCGGGCATTCACGATCGGGAAGTATTCGGCCATGTCGTAGTGCAGGAGCTCACCGCCACTTGCGGTGAAGTAATGCGCCTGTGGATGGAAGGCCCGCTCCAGTCGCGAGACATCGCTGAAGAACAGGCCGTCGAAATAGTCCTGCATGACTAGTTCGACAGCGCGCGTTTCTTCGAGTCGGCTCACCTGCCGCGCTTCCTGAATTCGGGCACCGCGAGTCCGGCAACGCCCCAGTTGTCCGGGTCTACTTCGTCGATGACGACGTGGGTGGTCATGGGATCCTTGCCGAGCACGTCCACCACCAGGTTGGTCGCACCTGCGATCAGTTTGGCCTTTTGCTCACGTGTCACGCCTTCGCGCGTGATCCGGATATGGATGTAGGGCATGGCTCAGGCTTCCTTGGCGAACAGGGCGGTGACCTCGCGCACGCGCGCGCCGAAAGCGAGTGCCGTGGCGAGGTCGCCCTTCGGCACCTCGTCCACGCCGGCATCGGCCGGGGTCGCGGCCATGAGCCCGGAAAACGAGGCCAGGAAGTTCAGGTCGTCGCGCGTTGACCCCTTCGTGTTGCTCGGCATCAGTCCCGTACCGAGCCAGATCATTCCGTGCTGCTGGGATACGGTGAACAGCGCTTGTAGCGTGCCGTGCTTGTCACCGTTGATACCCGCACTGTTGGTAAAGCCGGCCGCGAGCTTGTTCCGCCACCCCTGCCGGGCCCATACGGCAGAGCTCGCGTCCAGGAACTTCTTGAACTGCCAGCTGACGTTGCCCATGTACGTTGGCGATCCGAACACGATCACCTTGGCCTGCGAGAGCTTCTCCCATTCGTTGGATGGCAGTTCGCCGGCCTCGTCGATCCGGAGCAGGGCGGCCTGGCTCCCCTCGGCGATGGCCTCTGCAACCCTTTGGGTGTGGCCGAAACCACTGTGGAACACGACGCATATCTCGGGATTCATGATGACGCTCCGCAGGTAATGACCGAAGCGCAAGGCTATTGACGCCAGCAGGATTGAAAAAGGCATCATGCGTACCTTCAGATGTTCCATTAGGTAACAAATGAGCCGTCACTTCGGGGATGTCGGGTTGGGCAGCATCGAACTCTTCTGCCTGGCAGCGGAGCACGAGAGCTTCACGACCGCGGCCGTGCATGCAGGGCTGACCCCTGCCGCGGTCAGCCGAACCATCGCGCGCATGGAGGAGCGGCTGAAGGTCCGCCTGTTCGTGAGGAGTACCCGGAGGATCCGGATGACGGACAGTGGGCGTGCGTACTACGCGCAGTGCAGGCAGGCACTCGACCAATTGGTCGATGCCGAACGCGAGCTCACGGGTGCGCAGGTCGAACCCGCAGGGACGCTCCGGATTAGCATTCCGACCCCGCTGGGTCACCACCGCATCCTCCCTCTGCTCCCGCGATTCCGCGAACGCTTTCATCGGGTCGGGTTGGAGATCCACCTGAGCAACAGGAACGTCGACTTGGTCGCCGAGGGTCTCGACCTCGCAGTGCGCGCCCGGGTCCAGCCGGACTCGGGGCTCATCGCCCGCAAGCTGCTCGACGCCGAGCTGGTGGTGGTGGGCACCCCAACCTATCTGGAGGCGCACGGTCGACCGGCCACACCGCAGGATTTGTCACGGCACCAGTGCATCCAGTTCGTCCTGCCCAGCAGTGGTCAGCACGTTCCATGGATGTTCCGCGACAGCGGGCGCGACTTTGAGCTGGTCACGCCGGGCGCCTTGACCTGCTCGGAGGATCTTCTGGGGATCTCCACTTTGGCGCTGCACGGCGGCGGCCTCGCACAGACCTATCGCTTCATCGTTGAGCGGGAGTTAGCGGATGGACGTCTGATCGAAGTTTTGAAGGAATACGGCGGACGCTCCCGGCCATTCTCGTTGGTGTACCCGGCCACGCGGCACATGCCGCTGCACCTGCGAGCATTCATTGATTTCCTGATTGAGGAGATCACCTCTTCAGGCCCTCCCCGGTTATAGGCGGGTACTGGCTCGGCTGTACATCTGACGTACTGAGCGGACCGCTGCAGGCTTTACAGACTGTCGTGGCCGCATAGTGCGCTCCCGCTCCGATGGATCATGAGCATCGGTCCGGGTTGATCGCTGCGCTGTTACTGACCATGTCCGCTTCCGACCCGATAGCGGACACGGCTGTCTGCTTTGGTCCGCCTAGCGAACGCTGTCACCACATCGATCTTGGCGGATTAGCCACAACAACCCGTGCGGCGGAGCGGCATCTGCGTCGCACCCTGCCCGTGGAAACCGGCCTTCGCAGTTGACCCGGCAGCAGCCAGAAGTGTCACGTTTCCAGTCTGCATGGCGGGGACTGACCGTGATCCAGCCGGCGCCCGCTCGCGCCATCATCAGCACCTGTAAAGTTTGCTTTACAGCCTGTAAAGCATGCTTTACATTCCGCCTATGCAGAACCGACTCCGCGAACTTCGCGCTCAGCGCAACTGGTCCCAAGGCGACCTGGCTCAACGGCTCGAGGTGTCGCGGCAGACCGTCAATGCCATCGAGACGTCGAAGTACGACCCCAGCCTTCCGCTCGCCTTCCGAATCGCCCGCCTGTTCGAGTGTTCGATCGAAGAAATCTTTGACTGCGCTGACTAAGCCGCGCTGCCTTTCTGCCCACCCCTGGAGGATCTACCAATGAACCTGTTGCACACGTTCTCAGTCGGAAAGTGGCCCGCGACGGGCAAGCTGGTTGCAGTCGCCGCAGTCACCGTCGCCGCTGCGATACACCTGCTTAATACGGGCTACGAGGACTGGTCATCAGGAGCCGACACGGCGTACGTGCTAGCGCTTCTTGTCCTGTTCTTCTCGAAGGACAAGGTCGAGGACGAGCGCGCGCTGGATCTGAAGCTGCGCGCGCTCGCCACTGCGGCATTCGGAGGATGGCTCATGGCCAGTCTCCATCGGCTGGGGTTCTACTTCCTGCAGCGACCAGAAGCGCCAAGCACGTTGTCGGCGTTCGACGTGTTGTTCCTGATTCTGCTAATCGCGCATATTCAGTACCACGCTCAGCGCCATCTGGATGGAACTGACAGGTAAAGCCCCTGATCGGGCCGTCGCGCAGCGACAGGAGTGGATCGATGCCGCCTACCACATCAATGCTTGATTTCGTCGAGCCGCCCCGTAAGTTGCGGTCATGGTGCGAGGGGGGTGTGGTCGTCGCCAGCGGAGCCGACCTTTCGGCGTCTGCGTTTCCCGCGATGTTGGCGTCCATGCTCACTGTGCGTGTTCGCGGCTCCATCTGTGACGACCAAGGCCAGTCGTTTCCGAGAGGTACGCTGCATGGCTTGGCAACGCGGCCGCGAACATTTCAGCATCTGGGCGCCGTCTCGGCGGTTGGCCTGGTCCTGACTCCCGAAGCAGGGCCCAGCCTGTACGGCGGCCCTGCCGGGAATCTCGTGAACTCCGTGCTGGGCGCGTGCGACGTGTTCGGCAATAAGTGGCGGGACGTTGAAACCAGCCTGGTGGCGTCGACCAGCGCCAAGGCGGCGGTTGAGACCATGTTCTCGTTTATTGCCGAAGTGGCTCGCGACCCGATGATCGCGGCGCGACGCGACCACCTGGCTAGGCTGGCTGAGATGGCGTTGGCAAGACCGGAGCGCGTCTCGACGGAGAGAGCTTTGAGCACGCGGCAGTTCGAACGCCGTTTCTCTTCGGCGTTCGGTATCAGCCCGCATCGCTTTCGCATGATCCATCGGTTGCGGCTGTCGCTTGCCGACCTGGTGGCCGAGAAGGCCGTGAATGTCGAGTTGGCGAACCAGCACGGCTTCTACGACCAAGCGCACCTCGGTCGGGACATGAGGCGGTGGGTCGGTCGGACCCCCGGGGAGATCAGGCGTCTGCCCGATGACCCGAGCGACCCGCACTGGCCGATCAGAGTCGGCGCCCGCGCTCAGCGCTTACCAAGCAGGCGGTGAGCCGCGTACAGCGGAAGTGCAAACGACAGTCCGATGCAGAAACACCCGATCACATACGCCCAGCGCAGGCGGCCAAGTGCAGCGTCTCGCGCGACGATCAGGCTGAAGGCCGTCGCAGCGATATACACGTCCCATGTGATGGCAGTAGTCAGCGCATTTGCCCCTACGTCCCGGAAGAACACGTTGGGGGCAACGCTGCCACCGTTTAGGAAGTAAGTGACATTGAAAAACCAGGGCACGACGAGGCCGACCGCAGCCAGCAACCACAGCAGTGCACGCGAGGTGCGGTCCTTCAGAAACGTCTGTTCACCGGTCACGATCTTGTCTCCAAATGGGGCAGAGACCGTAGGGCGCGAGGGTAGACAGCGGATAGGAAAAAAACGACAACGTTTCTCAACGAGTCGAGGTCAATCATGAGGAAGATAGATCCACGATCTGCGGCTATGGGTCGAATCGCCGGTTGCATCGCATTCTTCGGTAGCTACTGGCTCTGCAAAGACAAGACGCCATTGCTGCCGGCACAGGCGCTTTGGGGCTGCACATTGCTTTTCGGCGCGGCGGTCGCGTGGGGGTTGATGTACCTGCTCGCGCGCAGAAGCTGATGCGGGCGCCTGGCTGGTCTCGCTTGCTTGCTCATCGGACGTCGTGCCGGGCCTGGGGTAGCGGCGCACCTCGGGGTCCCGATGTGTTCTGGCGCGTAGTTCGATGTCCGCTCCTGGCCGGAAGCAGACACGGTGAACTGGACGATTCCCGAGCAGTCGACGACCGTCCATCCAGCTCGATGGCGATGCGCACGCCTGCTATTTCTGGTACTGGCGGCGGTGATGGTCGTGATCCGCAAGGTGGACTGTTACCAGTTGGCGAATGCGCGGCCGATGGCGCCCTGGCCGCAGGTGTAACGCGTCAGCGGTGCAGTGCGAAAAGGGCCCGGCCAGGTGACCGGGCGTTGCGGTGTTCCGGCAATCGCAGGTGCCCTGCGACTATCACGGCATCCGATACAGGTCGGCGCGCAATGCACGGGGATCCTTGCGCCGTGCAGGTGCAGGCGAGTCGCACACCACCATCAGCAGCTGCGTGCTCCCATCGGTATGCGTAACGATGCCTTCGGCGTGATCGGCGCCATCCACGATCGGCAGACACATGACCCGATGGATCCGGTCGCGCGCGAGGTGGTGGCCGCGCGCGGGCATGGCATCGAGTGCATAGATCGCCTGCGGCCCGCTAAGGCCCATCGACGCGCCGCCAAGAATCAGCAGGCGCCCGTCGACGTACAGCAGATCGCGCACACCCAGGCCGTCAAGCAGCATTGGATGCAAGAGGTAGTCGAGGCCTTCAGTCACTTCAGCGAGCTTCAGGCCTCCGCGCCCGCCGTCGGCGATGCGCAGTTCGACCAGCATGGCGACCTTCGAGATCACCGGGCCGCGCAGCCCGAGGAACACGCGGTCGCCGACAACGGCAAGGCCTTCGATATCGAACCCGTTCTCCTTGGCCGGCACGCGCATGAAGGGCGCCAACAACGGATCCTTGCCCAGCCTGCGGCGGATCGCATTGCTTCCGTCCTTGCGGATGTGCAGCGCAGCCGCACGTCGCTGGCCATCGCGCTTGACCGGCTCGAACATGCCCGGGGTGCGCTCGACCAGCGGCATGCGGCCAAGAAAGCAACGATTACGATCGGTCTTGATCTCCGGCAGGCGGCTCAGGTCGTCGCCATCGCGCAACTTCGAGCGTTTGAGGCTGTGGCTGCCGACGATCCACAGCCAGCCGTCATCGATGGCGAGGCCTTCGATGTCCATCTCTCCCTCGTCGCCGTCTGGCAAGTCGAACACGTCGGCCAGCGGCAGGCAGCGATGCGCGCCGTACCGCTGGGCCTTGCCATCCCATGCAAGTGATTCGATTGCAGAGCCTTCGTCGGTCGCGCAGAACAGCGTGTCTCCAATGCGCGCCAGCGCGGAGACGTCGTCGCCGATCGGCTTCTCGTCGGTCCCTGGATCATGGTCGTTGAAATCCAGGTCGACCTGCCCGGCCACCTTTTCCGATGCAGTCGCGCGGATGACCGACGCCGGGGCCTTCGCCGCCTCGGCGGGAAGCGTGGAAGCGACTTGGGGACGCGTTACCGGACGTGCGGGCATCGGGATGTCCAGTTGTGGGCAATGCGCGCAATGTAGCCGACGCCGCCGGAGCAAATGCGATTGATGGAGGGGAGAGCGCAGCGCAATCGCAATGATAGGCCCGGGGAAGGGCGTCTGGTCCGCCCCGGTGCCCCGGCTGCGTGTACCGGTCCCTTTGATCACGAGTTCTGGTCCACACTGACCAGATCGCTGTTATTGACGAGTTCCGCTATCGGCCAGAAGCGGACGTGACTATGGGAGGTCCAGTGGGCTGACAACGCCGTTGGCACCCCGGCCCAGCACATGGGTGTAGATCTGGGTGGTGGCCACGTCCTTGTGCCCCAGCAACTCCTGCACGGTCCGGATGTCATGCCCGCTCTCCAGCAGATGCGTGGCGAAAGAATGCCGGAGCGTGTGGCAGCTGGCTGGCTTCACGATCCCGGCCTTGAGCCGAGCGGCCTTCACTGCCCGCTGGATCACGGCCTCGTCGACGTGGTGCCGGCGCAGGTCGCCGGTGCGGGGGTCGGCGGACAGTCGGCCCGAGGGAAACAAGTACTGCCAGCCTGGCTCCTTTGGCGCCATCGGGTACTTTCGCGCCAACGCGTGCGGCAGCCAGACTCGCCCAAAGCCGTCGAGGACGTCTCGGCCGTGGAGCAGCCGCGTCCGCTGAATGCGGTCTCTCAGCGGCTCCACCAGCTTTGCCGGCAGTGGCACGCGCCGGTCCTTTCCGCCCTTACCGTGCCGGACGAGGATCTCGCGCCGGTCGAAGTCCACGTCCTTGACCCGCAGGCGCACGCACTCCATCAGCCTGAGCCCGGCGCCGTACATCGATGCCCCCATAACCCAGTGGGGCCCTTCGAGTGCGGCAAGCAGGCGTCCGACTTCGTCGCGTGAGAGCACTGTCGGGATCTTGCCGGGGCGCTTGGCCCGCACGACGCCGTCGAGCCACGGCAGGTCAATGCCCAGCACCTGCCGGTAGAGAAACAACAGGGCCGAGAGCGCCTGGTTCTGGGTGTTCGCCGCCACGTCCTGCTCGGTTGCCAGCCCTGTGAGAAAGGTAGTGACCTCCTCGGCACCCATATCTCGAGGATGGCGCTTGCCCATGGCCACGACGAACCGCCGCGTCCACCCGACGTAAGCACGCTCTGTCCGCAGGCTGTAGTGCCGGACGCGACATGCAGCCCTGACCTGATCGAGCAGCCGCGGCTGCTGCGCAGGCGGCCTTACCGCCTCGGAAACGGGGTGGTAATCCATTACCGCCTCACATGTGGGGTGTATGCCGCTAGCCTGCGCGACCCAGCCGGCCGTCAACAGCGGGCAAGTGCTTGTCAGGTCGTAGGATTCTTCCGATTGACCACCCAGCCCAGCCGCGTCAGCATCCGGATACACCCCGCTTATGGGGTCCACTTGGTGTTAGGCAACAATCGGAGATCGATATGACCTTGTCTACAAAGCGGAAGCAGACCACGCGCATCGGGTGCGCATGTGGGCAGACACGCCTGGAATTGGAGGGAGATCCGATTCTCGTGTCGGAATGCCTGTGCAACAGCTGCCGCGCTGCCGCGGCTCGGCTCGGCTCGCGGCGCTACCGGGCGCGAAGAACATTCTCACCTCCTATGGCGCAACGGCTTGCGCTGAATATCGCAAAGACCGCGTCCAGTTCGTGTCTGGGACCGAGCATCTGAAGGAGTTCCGGCTGTCCGACGATGCGGGTTCGCGCCGTGGCATCGCATCCTGTTGCAACACGCCGATCTTTCTGGAGCTGAAGGGCGCTCACTGGCTGAGCATCTATCTTCACCTCTGGCCCGGCCGCACGCGGCCCGCCGTGGAGATCAGAACCATGGTCGGTGATCTGGCCGATTCTTCACGTTTGCCCAGTGGCATCCCTAATGTGAAAACCCACACGATGTCCTTCTACATGAAGCTTTTGGGGGCATGGATAAGAATGGGATTCAGAAATCCGAAAATCGCCACCGCCGGAAGGATCACTGCCTAACCATAAGACCCTGGAGAGAATCCGCGCACGTGCGGCAGCTCAATCCAGAGGCGGTACTAATGCAGTTGTTGCCTAACAATTCGTCCAAGCCGACGCCGCTTCGCGGCGCGGCTTAACTCAGGTGTTAGGCGGCAGACATGACTGACGTGTGGACCGACAGAGCAGGTAAGACCTACTACCCGTCCTTGATGCAAGAGGAGCGCGAAGTAAGAGCCGTGCTCAAGCGGGAATTCTCGGCATCGCTGCTCAACAACACCAAGTGGCGTGAGCTACTGCAGCCCCTTGAGGCCTGGGGCGTTACGTATGACATCAAATTCGTGGATGTCGGAGCGCCGGTCCGAGGAAGTCTTTCGCACCGAACTGACCGGTTCTACGACAGCCGATGGGGGCCCGTTCCCATTCTTTCAGTTGAGTGGATCCAGCTGCACGACCCGGAGCCGAAGGTGCAGCACCTCGTCGAGGCGCTTAAGCTGCCCTATGTCGCCACCGGCGGAGCTTGGAGAGTCGTAGCGCACCTGCGTAACGGCGACCCTATGCCGCCTAACAATTCGTCCAAGCCGACGCCGCTTCGCGGCGCGGCTTAACTCAGGTGTTAGGCCGCGCCAAACGTTGCTTTGATTTCAGTTGGCTCTTCGGCTGCAACAACAGCGCCTGTCGTTCTCAGTCGCGGCTGGCTGAGGGTGCTGCGAGAGAGCAAGGCGGCTCGGGTCCGGCAACCGTGTGGGTCTGTCGCCTCCGGCCGCATCAACCGGTACTCTTCCGCAAAGGCCTGCAACCGCTTGGTTGGTCGCTGCCTAACAATTCGTCCAAGCCGAACCCGCTTCGTGGCTTCGTTGAAAGGTCCGGGCGCTCAGAACACTGGCCTTCGGCATCGTCCGGCAGCGGGTCGGCTTAACTCAGGTGTTAGGCCACAGAGGCAGCTATGTCGCAGTTGTTGGTCCGGGCTCTAGGTATCGCCGGAGCTAGCTGGCTACTGCTGGCCGGCAACTCGCCGCTTTCCAGCCACCTGACGGGCATGCCACTCATCACCAATGTCGCGTCGGCCGTCAATCTGCCCTCTACCCTCTTTGCGCTGTCCGGCTTCCCGGGTAGCGCGGCCCCATCAAATGCAGCGGTCGCCTTGGTCGCCACAGCCCAATGGCTGGCCTATGGCTTGGCGGCTGCTTGGCTATGGCGCAAGCTGTGGCCTAACAATTCGTCCAAGCCGACGCCGCTTCGCGGCGCGGCTTAACTCAGGTGTTAGGCGCTAAGAGCCCGTGTCCGTGCCAGCCAAGTGCTCGCCCCTTTACAAGAGAGTGAACGCGTGATGCAGCAAGAAGCAGAACTGGTACTCGAGGCCGTTACCGAGTTCATGCGCTATATCCGCCTGTACGTTCGAGACTGGGAGGAGGCCTACCTCAGGTTCACTGTGTCAGAGGAAAGCTCGGGAATAGCAGTAACTTACCTCGCGGGCCACGAAGCGCATTTTGTTGACTCTGACGACGAACATGAGATCGAGGTCATGTCACTGCTTAGCAACTGCCTCGCAGAGCTTCAGAGAAAGTTGGGGTTTAAGGTCGCGTTGCTGATCGTAAGACCTTCGAACGATTTCAAGGTACTGTATGAGCATCGCGATTCGTCGAGGTGGGAAATCACCAAACTGGATGGACGCTCTGGCATTCCGGAAGGGTATTTACGCAGGTCTTGGTAGTTAATGAGGGCGCATGCCGCACGTCCACATGAACAGCGGCCCCTCTGGGCAGCACCGTAGCGCCTAACAATTCGTCCAAGCCGACGCCGCTTCGCGGCGCGGCTTAACTCAGGTGTTAGGCCCCTCATTGCCGCATCACAATCTGCATGGAGTAGCGGAAATGCGTTGGACATTTGTAGTGGCAGTTTTCGGTATCGCTTCGTGCTCTTGCTCCCGAGACGGAACCACGGCGGGGACTGATGCCGAGCAACCGCCCTCCTACACTGCAGAGGCGACCGCTGCGATGGTCACGCTCAACAACGCATGTCCAAACTTAAACGCAGCGCCCGCACTTCAGAAGGCCGGAATAGGCGGCTCTCCGACGGCCGGCATGGAGATCACCTATGTTGTTCAGTCGCTGACTGAGCAAGCGACCTTGCTCAAGTTGAAGCAAGGCGATAACTGTGTCTTTACAGTTGGGCCCGGGCCAGCGGGCCAGGTGGTGGCGTCGCCAGCGCGCTGCATGTCGTTTTGCAAGTGAACGGGGCGGGGCCTAACAATTCGTCCAAGCCGACGCCGCTTCGCGGCGCGGCTTAACTCAGGTGTTAGGCGTCACAGTCACTGCAGGAGGTCGTGATGCTAGGAGATAAGGGCTATTGGTTCCCGGCTAAGACTTACGGCTGGGGCTGGGGCTTCCCTGTTGCGTGGCAGGGCTGGGTCGTCCTCGCCGCATATGTTGTCGGCATTGTCGCGCTGTCGGCCCGAGTGCCACCGGATGCCGAGCCAGTTCGCTACGCGGCGTACTTCACCTTGCTCACGCTGGCCGTGCTGGCGGTGTGCTGGCTAAAGGGCGAGCCTCCACGCTGGCGTTGGGGCGGCAGGTGACGCCTAACAGTTCGTCCAAGCCGACACCGCTTCGCGGCGCGGCTTAACTCAGGTGTTAGGCGGCACGTGTGGCGAGTGTGTTCAGAGGTGAGAGCGGGCGTCTGCCAGTCGGCGTCCCATGTCGTTACTCGCACGATCGGGCAGCTCGGCCCCGCGCAGCCTTCCGCGCAACGCGTCGGCCACATCCGGCTCGGACGTAGTGGCAACGGGAACATCTCTGGCGTTCTTGCTGTTCTGTCCGGAGCAACCGTGAGGTAGTGTTCGCCCACAGGTGGTCGCTCGCATCCATGCCCGCTACCGCCTAACAGTTCGTCCAAGCCGAACCCGCTTCGTGGCTTCGTTGAAAGGTCCGGTTGCTCACGCTTCCAGCCTTCTGAAACGTCCGGCAGCGGGTCGGCTTAACTCAGGTGTTAGGCGGCACGGGTGGCGAGTGTGTTCAATGGTGAAAGCCAGTATCTGATCGTCGGCGCCCCAGCTGCTCTTCCGCTTAATTGAGCTCTGCGTCCCGGCTGCTCTTTCGCGCAACGCATCGGCCACAACCGGCTCGAGTGCGAGTTCGGCTGGAACTCTTCTCCCCTTCGTGCAGTGTCGTCCGGAGCACTCGTGCGGTAGTGTTCGCCCGGTGGTGGCAGCCGGCGTCCGCGCCCGCTGCCGCCTAACAGTTCGTCCAAGCCGACACCGCTCCGTGGCTTCGTTATAAGTCCGCTCGCTTGACCATCCGGTCCTCGGTCACAGCCGGCAGCGGTGCGGCTTAACTCAGGTGTTAGGCCTCAGAGGCAACATATGAAGCGCCCGCGTTCCATCATCCTGCTGATTCTTTGGTTCTTCTGGGCTGCCGGCAGGGACCTCGACTCGCTCGCCCGCTATTCGACGACCTCTGACTATTACATCTTGTCCGCGGCAGGGCTCACTTGGCTCTTTTTCGCCATGGCCGGGGCAGTCATGCTGCTGAATGCTGCAGGGGCTTACTACTTGTTGCGCCCGGCGTCTGTCGGCTACCCGGTTCTACTCAGCGCGCTAGGTGCCGGCGCAGCACAGAATGTCGTCACTGTCGCATTGGCAATGAGGGATCTCCCCGGCGTCCGGAATGCGTACGAGGTCGGTAGAGAGCTTCGAGGCTTGCCGGTACGGCAAGAGGCGCTGGACCTCATTTTCACTCCTAACGCGATGTGGACCTCCCTTGCAATTAGCTTGGTCGTATACGCTCTAATCGGCTGGCTGGTGTACCGCAATCGCCGGCTGTTCATCGGCACGGTGGGTTATGCAGCTGAGGCCTAACAATTCGTCCAAGCCGACGCCGCTTCGCGGCGCGGCTTAACTCAGGTGTTAGGCGGCACAGCAAAATGCGAGGCAAGCGAGTATTTGAAGCGTGGCAAGACCCAGAAGGCGACGTAACGTTCGCCAGCGCTTCTGCTATTGCCGAGCAGCGATCCAAGAAGCTGTTGGCGGCGTCTGCGGCTCTGCTCTACACCGTCGAGGCCAACACTTGGGAAGAGGCCATGGCTGTCCATCATCTGCGGATGGGGTACGAGCCGTATCGGCCACACGGGGAACCGGCACCATGTCCAGACTGTCATGCTCTGGTTTACATTGCTGGCAGTGGTGAGTGCTGGCGGTGCAGGCGATAGCCGGTGCCGCCTAACAATTCGTCCAAGCCGACGCCGCTTCGCGGCGCGGCTTAACTCAGGTGTTAGGCGCCCGGGTGCAAAGTCTTCGCGGCCGAGAGAGGATGAGATGGTCTTTGCAGAGCTCCATTACGAACAGCACTATTCTGTGGAGCATGAGGGAATCGCATCCGTGCTCAGCAGGAGCTTTCCCAATGTACGTTCCGGGCTGCAGGGCGACTCGTGGATCTGGATCACCGAGCACGAGCATAAGGTTGCTGTGGACACATTCACGGCGATGAAGCATCAGGTAAAAAGCGAATCTCCTTGCACTCTGGTCAATCGAGTTCTTGCGGCGCTGTCCCGGCAGTACAAGATGAAGGTATTTACTCCACCGGAACCGGAAGCTCACGAGGCCTCCTAGGCCGGGCCGCGGGGTGCAGTGTGGTCAAGCAGGCGTAGCTGGCCGTCCGTGGCCGGTACGCCTAACAATTCGTCCAAGCCGACGCCGCTTCGCGGCGCGGCTTAACTCAGGTGTTAGGGCGCACATGAGGCTACTCCGCAGCGTTTACAGCCGGTTCCGCCGCACGCCCAACCAGCGTGTCACGGAGATCCTTACCGTCGTTATCGAACACCCAGTGCTCGGGAACCTCACCCCATGCAGAGAATTGCCTGGCAGCTTATGCGGCCAGCTCAGGTACGGAGAGGATCTTATAGACCTCACTGTCTCTCCGGATAACAAGGGCATTGAGTGCGCGCTTGTGTTGGCTACCTCACTTGCGCAATCGTTGGAGCACCTCGACTTCACATGTAGGCGCCTCGTAGCCGACACATCCCTAGAGGGCTACAACTCTGATTGGCGGTTCGGGCTCGTGGCACAGGGCGACGGAACATTCGAACGGGTCGAAGAGCCCCCGCTCACACGTGAGGATTTCTGTCGGAACCTGAAGCTCAGTAGTATCGTGGCGTCAGGCGAAGCGATGCTTCTGTTCTATTACGGCGATAGCGACATGTTTGGCGGCCATAGCGTGGAGGTCACCTCCTTTGACGGCACAGCATTCCAAGACACAGATGTTTCGCTAGTCGGCTAAAAATCGATGGGGTTCGCACCGGTGCGCCCTAACAATTCGTCCAAGCCGACGCCGCTTCGCGGCGCGGCTTAACTCAGGTGTTAGGCCGCGCCAAACGCAACATTGATCTGAGCTCGCTCTTCGGCTGCATCGGTGGCGCTGGTAGCTCCGCGCCTCGGCTGGCTGAGGGTGCTCCGAGAGCATCAGGCGGCTCGGGTCCGGCAACCGTCTGAGCCTGTCGCCTCCGGACCCATCAGCCGGTACTCTTCCGCCAAAGGCCTGCAGCCACATGGTTGGTCGCTGCCTAACAATTCGTCCAAGCCGACACCGCTTCGCGGCGCGGCTTAACTCAGGTGTTAGAGCGCATGAGGCAGGTCGCCTGGATGCTTGGAGTAGTAGTGCTCGCATCCTGCGCGCCGGTGACCGAGGAGAATGTCGCGCGGGCGGAGGTGGACCTCCTGAGCACCGTGTTCAATGGCTGTCCCAAACCTGAGGGCCGGCCACTCCGCGTCACGGTCCCAGAGCTCATCGCGAGACGAGTTGATCTGCACGGCGCTCTGGTGAGTCTTACTGGGCACTACCATTCCGGATTCGAGCACGGCGCCATATATGCCGACCCCCGGCCAGAGCCAGACGAGCACACTTTCAACGAAGGCATCTGGATACTGCGAGCGCCACCTGAGCTTCCCGGTGAGGAAGTCGAGGTTACGGGCTACTTCACGGCTAAAAATTAAAGGCCATCTCAGCCAGTGGCCGGGCTCACTCTGCGTGACATCAGGCGAGGTACTGGCGGATCATGCGCTCTAACAATTCGTCCAAGCCGACGCCGCTTCGCGGCGCGGCTTAACTCAGGTGTTAGCGCTCATATGAATTTCGTCGGTCCCGTAATTACATACCTCTTCATCTCGGCCGCTTGCGGGATGGTCGCAATGGGTCATGAGGCTCGCTGGAAGGTCACGACCGAGACAACGGCTAGCCCAGTTGCTTGTACTAGATGGACTTACCGCTATCTGCTGTTCTCATTCTGGTACGGCTTAACCCTGCTGGGGGTGGCGCCTGTAACCACTTGGCGGCTCCTTGAACTGCCGCAGTTCGCCTGGGCGAGTGGACCCGAAGACAGCTGGGTACTGCTGGCGCTCAACCTGCCGCTTGCTTTGTCTATCTACTGGCTGCACCGGGTCTTCATTCGGTGGTGTGACCCAGTGAAGCTTCGGGCTCGGCGAGATGCGGCGCGCCACCTCGCGCGAGCTGAGCGCTAACAATTCGTCCAAGCCGACGCCGCTTCGCGGCGCGGCTTAACTCAGGTGTTAGGCCCCAAATGGCGATCCTCAGCAGATTGAAGGCGGCGATAGCGGATATGCGCGTAGTGCAGTGCTGCTTCTGTGGCGAGGCGGTGGTGGGCGAGCCGCCGCTCGAAATCCACCTGGCATTGCCCGAGGGCGCCTCGCAGTCCATGTTCGCGCACGGGGAGTGCTTTCGCTCGTGCCTGCATCCCTCTGTACCCTTTCTCACGCCCGCAGAACACCTTGAAGCAGATGGCGGCTCGTAGCCGGGTGCGTGGGGCAGTACAGTTGGGGCCTAACAATTCGTCCAAGCCGACGCCGCTTCGCGGCGCGGCTTAACTCAGGTGTTAGGCGCCATGACAGGTAACTACCTCGACCAGGTTCCAAAAAAGGTGCATGTACTGTGGGCTCGGCTGCTTTCTGTAGTTGGAGGCCTGCTGAGCGGCGCGGTCTTGGTGAACCTGCTGATGGCAGTGGTAAGTCAATCCGGTACGCCGATTCAGCCCCTCGCTGTCACTATCTGGGGGCTGTTCTTTCTCGGCTGCGCATGGGTTTTCGCCAAGTCTTTCTTCGCCACGCCGCGCCGCCCGTCTCCGCTAGCCGTTAAGGTCTTCTCTGTAGTGGCTTCAGTCGTCTCGCTGCTCTTCGGAGCGCTTGCTCTCTTCGCGTTGGTGAGCAAAGCTGGCGCCTAACAATTCGTCCAAGCCGAAACCGCTTCGCGGTTCGGCTTAACTCAGGTGTTAGGCCCCTATGGCAGCAGCTTCGCACCCGGCAGCTCCACGCCTCCTATCCGCGGCCTTATTGGCGTTCGTCCTTTTCGCGCTTGCGGGCTGCCAGCTGCGGCCAGCGATCCTGTCAGCTAGTTCCCACCGGGTTGGCACCGAGGAAGTTGTTCAAGTATCTCTGCGCCCGTCGGACGCGGAGAGCATCAAAACTAGGCAGCTGTACTTTTCGGTAGTTGTTGGAGACTGCCAGGACCCGTCGGAAGGTTTCCCCGCGGAGGCTTATGTGTCCGGCAAACGAGCGTCCGAGTTCGACTTCTCAACAGAAGGCAAACAGGTCGTAGTGGTTGGCCGGGTGCCCGCGAAGGTCTTCGATGCTTACTCCAGCCCTTGCGTCTTCCTTCAAGGCGGCGGCTATCTTACCGGATCCATCAAGTCGGCCCCGGCGCCCGTCGTCAAGAGCGGCGGTGCGGGGCCTAACAGTTCGTCCAAGCCGACACCGCTTCGCGGCGCGGCTTAACTCAGGTGTTAGAGGGCAGAGGTAGATCATGGACTGGTCGTTTGTCCTGTTCGCGATTGGAGAGGGCGCGCCAGGGCTGCTCGTAATTGCGGCCACGCTTCCCGTGCTGGCCTTGGCGGCCGAGCCTAATCGCAAGCTTCTCGCTTCTTCTGCCGGTCTCGTGGGCCTCGCCACCTTTGCCCTAGCTAGCCTTCTGGCTGGCGCCCAACCCGGACAGTCACCGGCGCTCGCTCAAGCCGTCCCGTTAGTCGGCTCAGCGGCCGCGCTCGTCCTTTTTGTTCCGTCTGTACTAGCACTCAAGTGGCGCTGGCTGGGCGTGGTACATCTGTTCACCCTTCTTGCGCTCGGCTACTTGTTCTTTATCGGCAGCTTGGTCTTGAGCGGTGATGCCACGTAAGCTGCCCTCTAACAATTCGTCCAAGCCGACGCCGCTTCGCGGCGCGGCTTAACTCAGGTGTTAGGCCGCATGGGCAAGTTCCAAGCACTCGTCGTCGCGTCAGCCTTAGCTGCTTCGGGCTGCGATGTCGCCGGATGCGAGAACGAAATCTCCGCGCGGGCACCGTCCCCATCGGGCGGCCGAGATGCAGTCGTCATTAATCGCGGCTGCGGAGCCACGACCGGCTTCAACACGCAGCTGGCCATCGTTGACGCGGGTCACGTGCCAGAGGGCGCCGGTAATGTGCTCGTCTTGGACGGGACCGTGCCACTCAGGCTCACGTGGCGCGGGGATAGGTCCCTGCACGTGGAGGGCGCAGGGGGTTCTCGCGTCTTTAAGCGCGAGGCTAGCGCGGACGGTGTGTCTATCTCGTATGGCCGGTAAGCTGCGGCCTAACAATTCGTCCAAGCCGACGCCGCTTCGCGGCGCGGCTTAACTCAGGTGTTAGGTGCGTGGAAGAAGAACTGCGGCAGCTTGTGGCTCAGTGCATCAAGGCGAGCGGGCACAACCCTCTCAGCCAAGGTGCCTTGGAGTCGTTCTGCGCGGCGCACGGCCTGACTCGTGTCGGCCTCTTTCGTGAGTACTCGCGCCATGTGGCGCAGGAGTTCTCCGAAGGAGCGCTCGCATTCTGGGACGGGAACCGCGCCATGAACCAGCTTGGTGGCGCGGCGCTTGAGGAACTCGAAGGGTTCGCGCTAGACGTCTTTCACGCCTTCGACCATGGCGAGTACTTAGAGGCCGGCGATCCGGCCGGCACGGTTCCTTGGCAGCGCTACACTCTTCCAGAGGTCATGGCAGCACTTGCCCGTGAGGGGCTGCAGCCACGCACCTAACAATTCGTCCAAGCCGACGCCGCTTCGCGGCGCGGCTTAACTCAGGTGTTAGGCGGCGATGGCGAGATCGACGTTACCGAAACTGATCACGGCCGCGGGCGTCATTCTGCTGCTCTTGTCGCTCGTGCTCTTCACCAACGGCTATTTCTGCACATTCAACAAGGCTTCCTGCGGCATGGTTGAGCCGCTTATCGGCTTGCCTGTTGCCCTGGCTGGGTTCGTGTTGCTCGTTGTGGGGCTGCTGGGCCTTCGGCGCAACGGGCGATAGACCTCGCCATGGGCCTTCGAGATCTTGCCCTCCCGCTGCTCCGTGGCGCACAGTTGCCGCCTAACAATTCGTCCAAGCCGACGCCGCTTCGCGGCGCGGCTTAACTCAGGTGTTAGGGCTCATGGTGCTGGATTCGTTGCTATCGCAGATCCAAGACATCCTTTCGGCGCCACGCTGGGCTTACCCTGATTCGCCGGGGAGCGCCAACGTGCCGAGGCTTACAACTCGGCTCACGCCAGAGCAGTTTCAGTCGCTGCGTGCCGTTCCGGAAGGTGCCTTCCTGCTGGACCTGCTAGACCTCTTTGAGGAGGCCCTCAATGATGATTGGCTTCCGTTCGAGTTGGCCGGCCTTCCGCTGCCTAAAGCGCGGGAGTTCCTAAGCAACTTGGCGGGCTACATGCGCGAACACCAGCAGCTTGCCCCGGTCGAGCAAGCACGCGCCATGCATAGGGCGCTTGCGGAGCTGGTAGCCTGAGCCCTAACAATTCGTCCAAGCCGACGCCGCTTCGCGGCGCGGCTTAACTCAGGTGTTAGAGCCCACATGGAATACCCGCCGCCGTCCGAGCTCGAGATCGCTGAAGTGGAGCGGGCTGTGGGGCATACGCTGCCTGAGGCTCTCGTCTCGTTGTACGTCGCGCAAGGCAACGGCGGGTTTGGGCCGGATGAAGGACTGTTGGGGCTGTCAACTGGTCACGTCACAGACCTAGGAGATTCGGCGCTGGGCCTTTGTCAGACCCTGTCGAGTCCAGACCCAGAGGATCCGGGTTGGAGTTGGCCATCCGACCTGCTGCCGATCCTGCACATAGGCTGCGCCATCTACTATTGCGTGCACCTAGCCGCGCCAGGTAATCCGGTTGTCCAGTTCGACCCGAACGGGTTCGGCCCGGGCGACGATTGGCGCGGCGCGTTTACGGTAGTGAGCCCATCGCTTGAGGGTTGGCTGGGTGGGCTCTAACAATTCGTCCAAGCCGACGCCGCTTCGCGGCGCGGCTTAACTCAGGTGTTAGCCGGCCGTGGGAGCTCGTAGGAGTATGGATACGTGATCGGGGCGGAAGCGGCTTCGGGCGGTTTAGCAGGAATGGCGCTGTTCAACGCGCTTGCCCTGGTTCTGTTGGTTGCGTTCGTATCCGGGGTTTTGCTCATCAGCAAGCGCCGCAAGGCGGGCTGGCCGCTAGCTGGAGCCGCAGCTGCGATGCTCTTTGCGTTAGGAGCAACGGTATACGGCGCCCTCCGCGTGCCGGAGCGAACAATAACCGTGGAACTCGGTGCCTCGTGGGTCGGAGAAAAGGCCCGCTGTGCGGAGGCGGCACTAGAGAGCATGTGCTTCCCCGCGCATGGCCGTTACACGGCCCGCATTTTGCTGCCGGATGGACAAACACGCTTAGTCGAAGGTGAGCAACTTTTCGTTCGCCTCGGCCCGAACGGGCGCGTCAAAGCGGTCCAGTTGGCACTTTCACCCCATCCGACGGTACAAGGTCTCGACGGCCTTTTGGCGCAAGAACAGCGCCGGGGCCGAGCCACTCACCGCGGATGCGGTCAGGCCGGAGGCGCGTCTACCATGACCGCCTATCGCAAGTGGTTGACCGAGCCGAAGGTGGGTGACTGCAACCTCGAGATTAAGCAGGGCAGCTACTCCGTTGGTCTCCATCTGCAGAAGTCCGGGAGCGAGGCCGGCCGAGTATTCACCTGGTACACGGTCTACCTAGCGGATCAGCAAGACGGCCCGGCCAACAATTCGTCCAAGCCGAAACCGCTTCGCGGGTCGGCTTAACTCAGGTGTTAGGCGGCCTAATGCTGCATTCGCAAATCCTCTACCGAGAAGCACTGGAGTCCGACTGTCCAGAACTGGTCGGGGTGCACTACGCGGCCGTCCAGGCGCTTGCTTCAGGCCACTACTCCGCCGACGTGCTCGCAGCGTGGTCGCCCGAGCCGGATGAAGCACGGTACCGTTGGCTGGCCGGCGTGATCGGACAGGAGGGCGTGCTCTGCACCGTCGCTGAGGCGGGCGGCCAGCCCGTGGGGTTCTGCATTGCAGCACCGGAGCAGGCCTTGCTCAGAGCCCTCTACGTGCATCCGGCGGCCGCCGGCTCCGGTGTGGGACGAGGCCTCCTGCAACATGCTGAGCAGGGATGTCGGGCACGCGGGGTTGCATCGCTGTGGCTCAACGCCTCCTACAATGCCGAGGCCTTCTACGTGCGGTGCGGGTATGAGCCTGCTGGGCCCGTCACCTACCCATTGTCAGAGCAGGTATCAATGTGCGCCGCCCGCATGGTCAAGCACCTCGCGCCGGCCGCCTAACAATTCGTCCAAGCCGACACCGCTTCGCGGTGCGGCTTAACTCAGGTGTTAGGGCTCACATGGAGGCACGGATGCGGCTTGTACCTTTCTATTTGGCTCTGCTCGCATTGCCCGTACTAGGTCCCGCGCAGGAAGATTCGAGCTTGGACCTGACGTTGAAGCTGGCGCGTGAGCGCGCCTACCGCGCAGCACACGTTGAGTGGCAGTCCGTCGAAGAGGAGGCGAGATCACTCGCCTCGAATCAAGGCGAAGGCGCGGCAATCCGTTTCGTTCTGAAGTCGCTGGGCGACGGGCACTCCTTCTACCGCCCGCCACGAAAAGCAGTCATGGCGCCCGCTGACGCCAATTCCGCGCCCCGACCGCCGACACGGGTCCTGTCTCAAGTCGAAGCACCTATTGAAGGCGTGCCCGTCATACGCATCAATGGCTGGTCGGGCACCCATCAGGAAGCCATGGCCGCAACCGAGGCACTTAGGTCGCAGTTGGTAAGCACGCTTTCAGAGCCTCGCTGCGGTGTAGTTCTGGATTTCTCAGGCAACAGCGGCGGTAACATGTGGCCCATGCTTGTCGGCTTAAGCCCGCTCCTTTCGGAGGGGGTACTGGGCCACTTCAAGAATGCGCGCGGCACTGTCACAACCATCGAGAAGAAGACCGGCGGAATCTTTATCGGTGGCTCGGGCCATGTGCTTAACGGCGGAACGGCACAGCAGCCTGAGCACCCTGTCCCGTTGATTGCAGTAGCGGTAGGGCCGCGAAGTTCCAGTTCCGGCGAGATCGTTCCCATCATGTTCCATGGCCAAGAAAACGTGCGCCTATTCGGCCAGCGGACCTCGGGCAAATCCACGGCGAACTCGACGTTCCCATTGCCCAATGGCGGCGCAGCGAACATCACCACCGCGGTTACGCTGGACAGGCACGGGCGGGTGTTCGACGCACACATTGAACCAGAAGCCTCGACTGCGCGGCCTTTAGAAGACGCCGCACGGTGGATCTCAGGTGAGTGTCGTCGCGGGTGAGCCCTAACAATTCGTCCAAGCCGACGCCGCTTCGCGGCACGGCTTAACTCAGGTGTTAGACGTCATGCCAGGGCTCCGCTTGCCGCCAGAGAATGACTACGAGCGGTCGGTCGTCCACAATGTCGAGACCTTTGGGTGGCACTGCACTAGCGTGCTTCCGACCGACACCGCCCCGGGGAAGCCACCGTTCTCGTATACGGTCGGCCTGCACGAAAGCTACGGTGGGCCCGCACTGATCATGTTCGGCCTCAACAGCACTACCGCGCACTCGATTCTCGGCTTGTGCGCAAACCGCCTCGCAGACGGCAACCCGTTGAGCCTTTCGAAGCCAAGTCACGACCTCATAGAAGGCTATCCCTGCATTTTCGTTGAGGTGCCACGGCACCTCTACAACGACTATGTGTACTCGTTACTCTGGTTTTATGCCGAGCAGGAGTTTCCTCTGTATCAAGTGGTGTGGCCAGACGCGAACGGCTGCTTCCCTTGGCACGCGGCGGCGTCAGCCAGCTTGAAAGCGCTGCAGCCCGTGCTAGGCAACTACAATGACGTCTAACAATTCGTCCAAGCCGAAACCGCTTCGCGGTTCGGCTTAACTCAGGTGTTAGGCATGCTCATGCGCTTCTTCGCCGCCGCCACATTAGTAATGCTCGCGAGCTGTAACCAAGAGGCTGGGCCTTCACTCGAGCGCGGATGGGCACCACCTGGTGCATGCGTCTTTGTCGGGAACAGGGCGGACAGTCATTCGTGCGCCACCACGGGCACTCAATTGCTCGCTAATCCCATGGTTTACGACGGGCGTCGCATCTCGGTGCGCGGATGGGGAGTCGTCGGCCGGGATCACTCAGATCGGCCCGTAGTGTGGCTCTACCTCACCCAAGATGCTGTTGAAACGACCGCCACACATTCCGTCGTCGTGCTTAAGGGCCAAGCCGTCGGAGCGATTGCTGCCTATTTAGAACGGCAAAATCAGTCGATGGAGCCGCGGCTACTTGGCGTAACAGGGGATTTCGAGGTCTTCAAACCGGACGCCTCAGGCAGCCGAAAACGAAACTCAGTGGAATGCTGCCGCTTCGGTATGCTCCGCAACGTCACCATGTGGGGGCCGTAGCAAGCATGCCTAACAATTCGTCTAAGCCGACGCCGCTTCGCGGCGCGGCTTAACGCAGGTGTTAGGCCGCACACATGCAACGTCGCGATCTTGAGCTGTTTTCTGGCTACAACCAGTTCTATGTCCAGGACGAGCCGGCAAGCGGTGACTTGTCAGAGGCATGGACAGATGAGGCGGTGGAAAGGCTTCTCGCTCTCGCCCCGGGCACGGTCGGTGTCGGCACCGTCAGCGATGGTAATGTCCCCGTGGCGGTCGAGGTGCTAGAGGCCGCGCCGGCCGAGTCATTGGAGCCCTACGATCAGGTTAATGAGTGTTCGCTGGAGATCGCGCAAGGGCCATTGGTCGTCGCGGGCTGCACGGACTACTTCCCAGAGGCTGCACGCATCCCCGTAGCGCCCGGTGTCTACCGCGTCCGAGTCAGTTATTGTTTGTCTGGTGACGAACGCTACCTCGTTCAGCTCTGGCAGGCCCCGCAAATCGAGCCCGTCGTGGTCAAGGCGCGTGCGGCCTAACAATTCGTCCAAGCCGACGCCGCTTCGCGGCGCGGCTTAACTCAGGTGTTAGGCCACAGTGGAAGTCACGTTCGCAGGTCCGGTTTTCTTCTCCGAAATAGACGAGGCAATGTTCTTTGCCTGGCTGGAGCGGGTGCCGGGGTTCGTCTCTGTCCAAGGCCATGGCTGCTCTCTCACGGTCACGCTCACGAATGACCGGGCCGGTGCCATCGCCGAGCTACTGGTCCTTCTGCGCCGCTGGCAGGTTGATCCTGCGCCTCTTCGCCCACTGCGCGGCGAGGACCCGTATCTCTCAAGCCTCTGGGAGCACCCGATACATGAAGTGGCAGCCGGCACCGAAGAGCCGTAGCCTGTGGCCTAACAATTCGTCCAAGCCGACGCCGCTTCGCGGCGCGGCTTAACTCAGGTGTTAAGCCCTACATGACAGTTCGAACGCTTGCGTGGCTAAACGGACTCGGTCTTCTCGCCTTCGTAATGGTGGCGGTCAAGGGCTCCCGCATACCCGTCGCCTCCTACGACTTCGTTCTTCGCTACGCTGCATTGGTAGCGGCGGGGCTCGGCTTTATCACTGCTGCCGTACTGATTTCCCGTAGAGCACCCCTCGCGGCTAAGATCCTGTTGGCTACCCCGCCCGTGGTCGTCATAGCGTTCCTACTCGGCCTTCTCGTTGCTGCTTTCATCGCACCGCTGTAGGGCCTAACAGTTCGTCCAAGCCGACGCCGCTTCGCGGCGCGGCTTAACTCAGGTGTTAGGCGGCTATGAACCCGCTCTTCGTCTTGCCGGCATGCGCGCTACTCGGTTACGCCTTTTACTGGGCATGGCTTCCTGTAGGCACTACAGGCTACGGCGGCTTGAGTCGCCCGTACGCGGGACACGCGTCACTGCAGAGCATGAGAATATGGGCCTGGATAAAAGCGCTGTTTATAGTTGTGCCGTGCCTGCTCTCCTGGCCGGACGCGCAGCCAGATTTCCCGCTGCGTCAGGCTGCATGGGGATGCGTAGTCGGTGGATACGTGGCGGGCCACGTTCACTGGCTGGCTATTCCAGCACGTTGGTGGCATACGAGAGCCGCCTAACAATTCGTCCAAGCCGACGCCGCTTCGCGGCGCGGCTTAACTCAGGTGTTGAGCCGGGGGACGATGTCCGCTACGGGTCGGAAGCGGACCTGGCGCAGTCAGCATCGTCATGCTGGTAAGCAATGACGGGACCAGCGACACACCGGCATCGGCGCACGCAGCAAGGTCCAGCACGAGACTCACGACCGCATTCTGGTCAAGCTAGCGCGACTCCAGCTTTCCGAACGTTGATTGGATGCAGCGTCGATGCTCGTCACGAGGGTGTTGTGACCGCGCCCGCCCCCGGGCAGTGCGAGGCCAGGCACCAGTCGGGCACCTACGCATAGCCGACGGAGCGTCGCTTCTGTCCCGGCAAGGCCGCTCATCGCGCTCGTAGAAAACGGCGCAAGGGTTTTGCCGGCGAAGTTCTGACGCCGAAGAAAGGTGTACAGAAAGCGGGGCAGATCGACGGGCCAGATGGGATAGCCCAGGAACACGGTGCCGTAGCCCGCCAAGTTAGGGATAAGGCGCCCGGAAGGGGGAAACTCATTGGCTCGCTGCTGCCGATGGTTTAGGTCCACCGTTTCCTGATACGACCGCGGATAAGGGGTTGCTGGTTCGATTTCGAAGATGTCCGCTCCCACGGCCCGGGCAATCACCAAGGCTGCCTGGCGGGTGTGCCCAGTTCTGGAGTAGTAGGCGACAAGAGTCCTAGGGCTGACCCTTCCAGTGCCTGCCAATACCTCAAGCGGCGAGAGCACTGTCGCCGCGCCGGCTGCCGCCAGAGCAAGGTGCGCCCACTGGCGGAGGTGATGGCGTCGACTCAGGTCGGTCTCAGCGTTCTCTTCGTCGCGCATTCCAGCATCCTCTGCGCCGCCTTCAAGAAGCGCGTCGACGCCGCCAAGGGTGACGTCCGTTTGCTCTCGACTGCGGAGACTGGGACGCGTGGGAATACGCACATGATGATGATGGACAAAAACAATCTGCAGGTCGCGGACCTAATTCTTTCGTGGATCAACCAACAGGTCCGTTAGACGGTTGAAACCGCGGCCAGAGGGCGTTTCCGCTCCAAGCTAGTGCCGCGTATTTAATGTTCGCCATGGGTCGGAAGCAGGCCTCGGACACTGCTCGCCTCCTCGCGGGGTGCCAGCTGTCGGCCGTTAGAGACGGGGGCAGATGTCGCTTCCGGGTCAGGGCTGGCGCTGGTTAGTTGCAGACAAGTGGCTTCGCCGAAGCGGTCAAGTCATCAGGCCGGACGTCGAAGCGCGAACGCCAAATCCAATACGTTGCAGGCGACCCCATCTTCAATGGCTAAGGGCCGCGCCGGCTATTGATCCGCTTTGCGAGCTTTCGCACCTTCTTGTGGTGGTCATTGAAGAGCAACGTCAAGGCGCTTTCAAGGATGTCGAGCGCATCCATTACCTCGGCCTTGGTAAGCGCTCCCGAGTGCACGCCAGCGTTGCCGATCCATTTGACTGCCAAGAGGAGATCACCCGCCTCCGGATGCTGCTTAGCCAACAGTTCGATTCGCCGATGCAGCGTATGACGCTGCCGCTTCCCCTTGGCCACGGCTGACTTCGGAACCCTTAACTGGTCGAGCAGGCGCTCGACAGCCGTTCGGATATGGGCGGATGCCGCAGCGGCGTCGCCCCAAGCACTCGCGAACGCAAGATGTAGCTCGCTACATACGTCCTCGGAGCACTTTTTCGGAACCCCGATCAGCAGCGGTGAGGGATCGAAGTGCTCAGGGGTGTAGAACTCTTCGTAATCAAAGCTGCGACCGATCGGCTGAAGCCCGCCAGTACCTTTTAGAGTCGCCACTTCCATACAGCTCAGGTTGTCGCACTGCGCCATGGCTACGAACCGCAGCCTTTGCCAGTCAGGGTCCCACGCTGGGTGGTCCTGCGCCGCTACCGATTCCGCTGTTGCCTTTGCCGACACGGACGACTTATCCAAGCGTAGGTGTCCTGCCCGGCATGAGGGACAGGGCCACGCCGGCGACGCCGCCTTAGTAAAAGATTTCTCAAGGCTGATGCGATCTACAGGCATCGGTTTTGCTACCCCTCTCCGTTCATCGTGGCGCGCGACCAACTAGGAGGCTAGCGTTTCAGCTTGGCGCTTCTTCCAGGACTCTAGAATGTAGAGCGCGAGGGTATGTCCCGCATGTATAGCTAGGCGCGCGTGCCGCGGTTCTAGACGGTAGGGCGTCTTTCCCGCGCCGTGGGCAGAACTAGCATGGGTACGCAAAGATCCGATCCCGTGGACGACTGCTATAAGGCCAGACAAAATCGTTTGCAGGTCTTGGTCTTCGACCTTGCTTGGATCGATACGGAGTTCCTTCCGGACGACTCCCCAGACTGATTGAAGGTCCTGCTTATTCGGCATTGGGAGCCCTTCCTCGGCGATAATGACCTTGCAAACCGATTCCAGGATATTGCTGGCTGCCGACACCGCCTCCCGAGGTGACACCGAAGCGTTCTGAATGGCGCGCTCGAATTCTTGGTCGATTGACTGCACGTCCCCTTCCTGGATGAACTCCGAGAGTGTGCGGGTCGGGGTTCCCATTGCGCCGACGACGCGGCCGCCCTTCAAATACTGAAGATTCGAGGCAGCAAGAGCCGCCAACAGCTTGTCGCGCTCAGCGATCTTGTCCTTGTCCCAGCGATCCGTCGGATCGAGCGCCTCTTCCATGTAGCGCTCTATGATCTGCCCGAGGACCTGTAGCGGGCTTGAAGCTTCGTTGTTTACGCGCCGGAGCCAAGCCATTGCTTTCGCCGGCTTGCTTCCATCAGGCGGGGTACCTGGTGCCCCCGCGTAGGTAAACAGGCTGTCAAGTGTGGCATGCGTTTCCCAATGCGCACTCAGCTCAGCGGTGAGCGCCAGTACGGCTGCAGGTATGAGTTGGCGCATCGGATTTCGCTAGTCGATTTTAGGATCGGCTCACGCCGCCTTGGGTGTGTTCCGCAGCTGCATCTCTTCGACGTCAAGCGTGAAGTCGAGGGGCATCTGGATGGGGTGAGAGGGCTTGCGCTTGTCGTTGTAGACATCGACGTCGGTCTTGAGCTGGACGCAATCGCCAACGATCTGCTGGCGACGCTGCGCAAACGACTTCTGGAAATGGGCATGCGGCACATTAGGGTCGTCGATATCGCCCCACAGTGCGATCGTACGGGTGCCGCGCTTTTCAGTAGTGGCGTGCTTGGCCCGATAACGACGTCCTTGACGGTCGACTCGATATTCCTCACGAAACACCTGTGCGATATCCGTGGCGATTGCATCGATGACAGTACGTGGATTGGGCTTATACAGACCGCGCTGAAAGGCCCATTCGGCAATGGCATGCGGGTCGAGCAGCGCGTCCGGGCCAGCCTCGGTGCTGTAGCGGGTGACGAAGTCACGGACGGCATTGGAGTAAGCAGTCATTTGAATTTCTCCTTCAGACGCTTAAGACACCCCAGCCGTCCGTACGGGCGGTGGAGGTGACGACGTGGCGGATCTTCGCTTGGTGTTTTCTAAGGAAGTCGTAGCGACCCAAGCGACGCTGAAGCTGACCGACGACCAGACCTGGATGGATGTTGAGCCGCTGCGCGAAGCCTAGAACCCGCTCCTCCGCGAAGAACGGGCCCACGCGAGCCACGAACCCCTCGAATTCGTGGACAGGAATGGAGAAGGAGGCGCCGGCCTGATTCGCCGTTGCCTCTTCGACGTCCACGTGATCGCAAGCGCCATCGAGCTCCACGTCCAATATGAAGTCCCGATCGCGGCCATGGCCCTGCAGCACATGCTCGAGTTCGTGACGCAGCACGAACCAGAAGTTGTCGATCCGATCCAACCGCAGCGACATCACGACCACCGGCTTGTCAGACCCCAGCCAGAAGCAGGCTCCATCGATCTTGGTCCCGGGAATGGGCTCAACAACGACATATCGAACGCCAGCATCCGCCAGGATCGCAGGCACATGGCGGGCTTCTTCAGGGGCCGAAAGCAGGGCCGACAGCTTCGGCAGTGCTGCCTCGAGCCGGGCGTGCGTAAACTTACCGACCACCATCTCCGAGGCGATCTGCCTCGCCCGGATCAGCCACGCCAGCTGCAGCGGCGTCGCCTCCTGCTGCACGACCGTTCGTTTCGCTGCATGCGCTAGGCGCACTGGTGCGTCCAAGTCCTCCACACCGAAAAACGCGCGTAGGCCCTGTTCTAGTTCGCCCACATGCCGGCTAGCAGCGAGCCAGCCACGCTTGACCATCTCCCTCACCGGGAACTTCGAGTAGAGCTCAGCGCGGCGGGCCACCTGGCCATCACCCGCGGCGACCTTCGACAGCTGATACTGGCTTTCGAGGTTCATCCACAGCTCCGCGCCGGTACCCAGCGCATCACCGAGCTGGACCGCCGTCTCGGGCGTGATGCCCTTCTTCCCCGCGATCAGCTCATTGATGAGGCGCACCGGGCGCCCCATGATTTCCGCGAGCTCGGTCTGCGACCACCCTCGGGCTTCGAGCTCCTCCTTGAGGAACTCGCCGGGTGCGAATGTCTGTGCGATTCCCATCTCTCTTACCCCGCCGCTCAGTGGTAATCCACGATCGACACGACTACTACCGACGTCCCATCCGGGTTCTGCACCAGACGCACGATCAGTCGCCACTGGTCATTCAGCCGCATCGAATGCTGCCCTTCGCGATCGCCCTTGAGCTTCTCGAAGTGCAGGGACTTCAGGGCGTAGAACGCCCGGATATCAACCGCGGCACGGATCAACTGCATGCGCCTGCGAAAAAGGGTGACCAGGGGCTGCGCCAGCCCTGCGGTAAATCCCGCCTCGGCTTCCAGGCGCTGCAAGTCCGGGTCTTCAAATTCGACCTGCATAGCCTACCGGCAGTCCCGTGAATGCACAATGAGGCTATTACACTAAGTGTAATAGTGGGGCTATGCAAGTGTGACCTTGGGAGGGAGGGAGCGCTCCGGTTAGCCAGTCCTATGCTTCGCGATTGGCAGGGCTCACCCGAACCAGCAGCCCGTCGACGGAGGGCGCCAGCATCCAGAAGCTTGGACCCATAACGGTCAGGCTCTCGACGAACAGCCGGCTGGCCGCACTTTCGGGCCTCGGATTGAAGGGCACGAAGTTACATCGGTCCCAGTCGCCGCTCGCGAGTCGACTCGCTCGCCGCCTGAGCTCGGCGAACGTGTCCTCCCGGAGCTTCGGCACCTCCGTCGAGCGGTGCCGCTGGGCCTGTGCAGCCGCGAACCGGGTGGCGGCCCAGCAGCAGTAGCGCCACTGGGCAATCGGCAGGACGACCTTGCTCTCGCGGATGGCGAACGTCAGGTCCTGCGCCCATGCCGGCTCGAGGTTGTATTTGGCCAGTTGGCTCTCAAAGAAGCGCTCGGCCTCGGTGACTACCAGTTCTTCCCAGATGCGCAGCCGAAGCGCCAGGCCGTAGTCGTCGCGCGGTACGTCCTGGAGGTAGTCAGTGAGCGCAGGCAGCAGGCCATCGCGGATGTAGGCGTCCCACGCGTAGCGCCACTGGATCTGCTCGATGGGCGTGTCCTCGGCTCGCGGCTCCATCTCCCAGCGTGCATCCGGCCAGGGTGCATCGATGACCCCGATCTCGCGAAGCATGTGCATCGCGGCGAGCGTCGAGCGGCGGGTGGGCATCACCGGAATCCGGCGCTCGTGCGCCATGAGCAGCGCCGCCATGGAGAAGCAGCCCCGCACACCGAGATCATCGAAGGTGGGGGGTGCCATGGCGGACATCGATACAGTGCTGTTCTGCTGGCCTCAATAGTAAGGATATCTTACTATCAATGAGCCCTGTTCTTGGTCACCCTATTTGGCGGTATCGATAGGAGCGGTCTTCCGTGGCAGGGCCGGGGCAGCCTTCACTGTTTGCGCGGCGCTTGCGTCAGGCACGCGAGCGGGCGGCGTTATCCCAATACGAGCTCGGTCTTCGTGCCGGGTTGGATGCGAGCGTGGCCGGCCCCCGGATCAACCAATACGAGAACGGCGTACACGAGCCTCGGCAGCAGACTGCCCAGCAGATCGCGGACGCGCTCGGCATTCCGCCCGCCTTCTTCTATACCGGCGACGACGACCTCGCGCGCTTGCTGCTGGCCTGGCCGGGCCTGAGCAAGGAGAAGCGCCGTAAGGTCGCCGACCTGGTCGATGGCAAGTCCAAAGCAGTGACCCCGGCGGCGCCCGCGAAGAAGCGCGTACGTCGCAAGCCCTAGGAACGAGCGTCCGAGACGGGTCGCTCGACGTGGACCAGCTGCGTTAGCATCACAGTAAGGATTCCTTATGTGGCGCCCACATGACCGCAGCCCTCGACGCCCTTATGCAGCGGGCGATCAGTAACCCCGCCGACGAGCCGGAGTTCCTCCGGGCGCTCCTAGACGCGCAGCTGTTCGTTCATCGTCCCCAAGGTGACGATGATGACCGCCTGCGTATCGTGCAATTTGATCGCCCAGACGGCCTGCAGGTCATTCCCGTATTTACCGACATCCACAAGGCTTATGCGGCAACGTCTGCGACGGTCGAGATCGTCGGTCTGAAGGGGCGCGTTCTGTTCGAGGCGACACGCGGTGCTACGTTCATGCTCAATCCGAACGATACGAGCTGCACCCTGTATCCCGAGGAGATTGCGGACCTCCTCAGCGGGCGCCCTGTCTCACGCGCGCCGATCGCCGACCACATTGAAGGCGTGGGTGTCGAGCCCGCGGAGGAAAACGATCTGTGGATCGCTCGGCTCGTCGTCGGCGCGCTCGAAGCCATCGAACCCGTGACCGTCCTCTACCAACTCAAGGCACATGTACCGAATTCCGCGGGGCCGCCCGCGGCACTGCTCGTGATCGGCGTTCCCGAGCAACATGCCGAGCGAGCCGCCCGTGCGGTCAACGGGCGGTTGGAGGCGAACGCGCACCGGCTTCTTTGTGCGGTCGACCTGACCCATTTCGACCCGTGCGCACCGGTGCCCGACTGGCTCAAGCCTTTCGCGGCGCACCCGGTGTGGCGCCGGGAGCACATCCACTAGGCCCGACGGAAGTACGGGCCAACGGCCCCTCTTTCCCGCACCTCTCATCCTGCGCGGCGCCCGCCGTCGCATCGTCTCTGCTTTAAGGTGAAGCAGGGGGCAGTCATGCAGGAGCCGATCGAGCGAGAGGTACACGACGGTCGGGTCGCCGGGTAGGAAGCTGCCACATGATCAACCGTGAGGCCCTCTGATAGGGATCGTCCGTATTCCTGAAGACATCCTGGCGCACGAGCGGTGGGATCGGAACGCTCCCGGGCAGCCTAGGACCGGCAGGCGCGGCTTTCGCATCCGGGCACGCGTCTTAGGCAGGCGGCCGTCCGTGTGCGCGGTTGCAAGCTCCTTGAGTCTCGGCGCGCAGCCGGATCGCGTCTAGCCGGTGCCCTTGGGTCCGCTGGCTGCGGCGTTCTGACCGAGCTGGATCGAGTTGCAGGCCAGAAGGTTCGCGATCTGCCCCCCTGGGCAGTAATGCCGTAGGCATCTGCGCTGGCATGGTACACACAGGCCGCGGTAACCTTACAAATCCCTGCCGGGCCTCGCGGCAGCGCTTGTGCCGGCCCGTAACTTGACGATGTCCGATCGAAATGGTGGCTCAAATGCTCCAGACCAAAGCTTTGGCGCGCATTGCAACTGACTCACCCACTTTTTTCAGAGCGCGTTTCGACACGCTCCCGTTCTGATCGGGTCGGTCTGCGCCCGGGATGTCAGGATCGAGAGCCCTCCGCAGTGAGGGCTTTCTCGTTTGCACCGGTGCGGTAGCTGCCGTCGCTTCCTGCTGTGCATTGCGGAGCGCGGCGAACGGTGTCACGACGCGCCGCCGGAGCGGCTGCTGGGGCGTACGCACTCCACGATGCGGGACTGCTGTGTCTGTCTCCGTGGCGGATTAGCTGAGCTCGATTTTCGCGCCGTCAGTCGTCCGTCCCACCGCCGCCCGGTGGGACGGGCCAAGTAATGCGCTTCCGGTCGCGCTTGAGTTACGCACCGGATCACGGTCGATTACCAGCGTCAGTTGAATTTCGCGACTTTCAAGGTTGAGGCTTTTGATTGTGTGACCGCGTCCCGATCGGTTGCACCGTCGCCTTGGCTAGCGTGCAGCGCACCGCAGCCCTCGCGGAGGAAATAAACGTGCGTGCATCGATCGCTGCCACAGCCTGCGCTGCCATGTTTACGCTGTTCGGACCTGCGCACGCTGCTGCGCCGGTTGCAACCACCGTCGTCAACGAGCAGGGCATCGAGTTGCGAGCGTGGTATTTCGCGCCCGACACGTCCGCGGGCAGCCATCCTGCCGTGGTCATGCTGCACGGCTGCTCGGGGGTCTTCTCGTACAGCAAGCCGAACGCCACCTACTCCAACCTGCAAAAACTGTTTACGGAATGGGGCCAGCGCCTCAACCGAGCCGGGTATGCCGCGCTGCTTATCGACAGTTACACCGCGCGTGGACATCCGCAGAACCAGTGCGGCAACGGGAGCGAAGGCACCGACGAGGTCGTCGCTCGCGCCCACGATGCAATCGCGGGTTACCGGAAGCTCGCCGCCACCTCCGCGTGGCACATCGATCCCGCGCGAATTGCAGTGATGGGCTGGTCGCAGGGCGGCAGCACCACGGTATCGGTGCTAGACATCAGCACGTGGCCCGCCGTCTTCAAGATGGGCGTCGCGTTCTATCCCGCATGCGGTCTCTACAACGCCTACGGCGGCGTCAGCACGAGCACGTACGCACCGTATTCACCACTGCACACCCTGCTGGGGACGGCTGATCCGTTCTATACGTCCGGATACTGCCAAGTGCGCCAGCAGCGCGCTGTCGAACTCGGATCGCATGAGTTCAAGCCCGTCGAGTCGTACGTCGACGCCGACCACAGCTTCGATTACTGCACGAGCACGTCGGGCAGCTGCTCCACCGCCGACGTGGAAGCCAAGAGCGTCGCCGATTCGCGCGTCATGCATCTGCTGCGCGACCTCTGATTGTCCTGCGCGCGATGCCGCCGGGCGTAACGCTGGAGGCATCGTGCGCCAAACCTAGGTGCTGCTTTTTCTGGGCGGGCATGAGCCACGTATAGATCGACGCTGAGCGGGTGAGCGCCATTCACCGGGGTTTCCATCGTCGAGTGAATCACCGGAAAAGAAACCTGGTTCCCCGGGCTCTGAAGCAGGGCACTCACGAGCCTGCGTCGGATTGTCTTGTCACTCGCTTGCTGCCTGGCCATCTTGGCGAGCCATCTTCGGGCAGCTAGAAATCGAAGGGGCACCGTCTGCTTTTAGCGCCGCAGAGCTCAGCGGCAGGACGTAGCTTCCTGCGGGCTGGCACGCCATTAGGCGTAGCTAGGCAGCGATGAAGGGGGCGGCGATAACAGATGCATTCGATGAAGCGGATACAATCCCCGCCTCGGCCCACAGATTCCTCCGCCGATCAAGGCGAAGGGCGACGGGTGCCGTCATGTCCTGCCTGAGTTCTCGCGGTCACAGGGTCGGGGTGGCTCGATCCGGACGCAGGCGCGAGCTGGCGTGGACAGAATCTTATGATTAGAGGAGCAATCGAGTGCCCACTTGGCTCGTCACCGGCGGCGCCGGCTTCATCGGCGGCAATTTCGCGCTGGACGCGGTCCAGCGCGGCGTGCGCGTCATCAATCTCGACGCGCTGACCTACGCCGGTAACCGCGACACGCTAGCCTCGATCGAGCACGACCCGAACCACGTCTTCGTCCATGGCGACATCGGCGATGGCCCTCTCGTCGAGTCGCTTTTGCGTGAGCATCGGCCCGACGCGGTAATCAACTTCGCGGCCGAGAGCCACGTCGACCGCTCGATCGACGGCCCGGCTGCGTTCGTGCAGACGAACGTGGTCGGCACGCTCACGCTGCTGGAAACGGCCCGAGACTACTGGCGCTCGCTCGAGAGTGCGGCGCGCGGAGCGTTCCGTTTCCTGCATGTGTCGACGGACGAGGTCTACGGCACGCTCGGCGAGACCGGTAAGTTCACGGAAGAGACTCCGTACGCGCCGAACTCCCCGTACTCGGCGTCTAAAGCCGCGTCCGACCATCTCGTGCGCGCGTTTCACCACACGTATGGCCTGCCGGTGGTGACGACGAACTGCTCGAACAATTATGGCCCGTACCAGTTCCCTGAAAAGCTCATCCCGCTTGTGATTGCCAAGGCGCTCGCGGGCGAGCCGCTGCCGGTGTACGGCGACGGCCTCAACGTGCGCGACTGGCTGTACGTGGGCGACCACTGCGCGGCAATCGCGCGGGTGCTCGATTCCGGGCGCGTCGGCGAGACCTACAATGTTGGCGGCGATGCCGAGCGCACGAACCTTGAGGTCGTGAAGGCGATCAGCGCACTGCTCGACGCCCGCCGACCGCTGCCGGACGGCCGCGCGCGCGAGTCGCTGATCACATTCGTTACTGACCGGCCGGGCCACGACCGCCGCTACGCGATCGATGCAAGCAAGTTGCAGCGCGAACTCGGCTGGGCACCGACGGTCACGTTCGAGCAGGGCATCGAGCGCACGGTCGACTGGTACCTCGAGCACCAGCCGTGGGTGCAGCGGGTGCTCGACGGCAGCTATCGGCTCGAACGCATCGGCCAAACGGCCTGATCTTCACAACCCGCCACCGCATCGGGTACCGACGCTCTACCGAACGTCGGCATCCCGCAGCGCAGGCTCCTGCGAGGGAATCGCACCTGTGAAAGGCCTCATCCTCGCCGGTGGCTCCGGCACCCGGCTCTATCCCATCACGCAAGCCATCAGTAAGCAGCTGCTGCCGGTCTACGACAAGCCGATGATCTATTACCCGCTGAGCGTACTCATGCTCGCGGGAATCCGAGAGGTGCTGGTCATCAACACCCCGCACGAGCAGGCGCTGTTCCGCCACCTGCTCGGCGACGGCTCGCAGTGGGGAATGTCGATCCAGTACGCGGTACAACCGAGCCCGGACGGGCTTGCGCAGGCTTACCTGATCGGCGAGCAGTTCGTTGGCGGCGAGCCCAGCTGCCTCATTCTAGGCGACAACATCTTCCATGGCCCGGGCCTGACCGGGATGCTCAAGCGCGCAGCCATGCGCGAGGCGGGCGCAACCGTATTCGGATACTGGGTCAACGACCCGGAGCGCTACGGCGTGGCCGAGTTCGACGAAGCCGGCCGCGTGGTTGATATCGAAGAGAAGCCCGCTGCGCCGCGATCGAATTACGCGGTTACGGGTCTGTATTTCTACGACGGCCGCGCGAGCACGTTTGCGCGGGAGCTTAAGCCGTCGTCGCGCGGCGAACTCGAGATCACTGACCTCAACCGTCGTTACCTCGACGAGGGCACGCTGCATCTTGAGCGGCTGGGTCGTGGCTATGCCTGGCTCGACACCGGCACGCACCAGTCGCTGCTCGAGGCCTCGAACTACATCGAGACGATCGAGGCGCGGCAAGGTTTGCGCGTCTGCTGCCCCGAGGAGATCGCGTGGGCCAACGGGTGGATAGACGATGAACAATTACTCGGCCTCGCTCGTCCGTTAATCAAGAACGGCTATGGTCGTTACCTGCTTGCGCTGCCCGAGCGCGGACAAGTGCCCTGAGGACTGATCACTGCAATGAAGCTAGTTAGTACTGGCCTCCCGGGATGCATCGTCTTCGAACCGCGCGTTTTCGAAGATGAGCGGGGTTCGTTCTTCGAATCCTTCAACGCCGATCGCTTGCTCGAGCACGGTCTTCGCCCCACGTTCGTCCAGGGCAACGTATCGACGTCGGGAAGGGGCGTATTGCGGGGGTTGCACTATCAGTGGCCGAATCCCCAGGGCAAGTACATATCCGTGGTCGAAGGCGAGGTCTGGGACGTCGCGGTCGATATTCGCCGCGGGTCGCCGACCTTCGGTCAGTGGGCATCTGTTGTGCTCAGTGCCGCGAATCGAAGGCATTACTGGATACCGGAGGGCTTTGCGCACGGTTTTGTCGTGCTTAGCGAGCGCGCGGTATTCAATTACCTCTGCACCGCGACTTACGACCCTGCCGCGGACGCAAGCATCCGCTGGGACGATCCTACGCTCGCAATTGACTGGCCCGTGAGTGAGCCGCGGCTGTCGCCTAAAGACTTGCGCGCTCCGCTTTTGCGCGATGTGCCGGACAGCAGGCTCCCCGAGCTCAGTGAATGACAAAGATTCTGCTGCTCGGCGCAGGCGGCCAGGTTGGACATGAATTGCAACGCAGCCTCGCGCCGCAGGGTGAAGTAGTCCCCGCGACGCGCAGCGGCCAACTCCAGGACGGGACGCCCTGCGAAGCGCTCGATCTCGCCGCGGAAGGCGCCATCGAGCCGCTCATCGCTCGAATCGCCCCCGACATCGTCGTCAACGCCGCTGCGTACACCGCTGTCGATCGTGCCGAGTCCGAGCCGGAACGCGCAATGCGCATCAACGGGAACGCTCCTGGGGAGCTCGCGCAATGCTGTGCCCGCCGCGGCATCCGATTGGTGCATTACTCGACGGACTACGTGTTTGACGGCACTGCGACCGAGCCGTACACCGAGGGCTCCACTACGGCGCCGCTGGGCGTCTACGGCGTGAGCAAGCTCGCTGGGGAAGAAGCAATTCGTAGCAGCGGCGTCGAACACCTGATCCTGCGCACCGCGTGGGTGTACGGACTTCACGGCCACAACTTCCTACGGACGATGCTGAGGCTCGCGTCGGAGCGCGACACGCTACGTGTCGTCGCCGACCAGACCGGCTGCCCGACGCCAGCATGGCTCATTGCCGACGTTACCGCGCAGCTGGTGGACCGGGGCGTGCAAGGCGGCGAGACCTACCACTTGGTCGCGGCAGGTGAAACGAGTTGGCACGGGTTTGCCGAAGCGATTGTCCGGCGCGCCCATCAACGCGGCATGCTCACTCGAGCCCCTGAGGTGGTTCCCATCTCGTCTGACGACTACCCCACGCCGGCAGCGCGGCCTCGATATTCCGTGCTGGACACGACAAGCATCAAGTCGGAGCGCGACGTGCAGCTGCCCCATTGGACGCTCGCGCTGGAACGAACGCTCGGGCCCTGAGGCCTGCGGCTCGCGCGGCTCACCCCGATTCAGCGGCCTGTCCCGTTCAGGTCGCGAGAGCCTCAGGCTGCTTGGCGGTGCTCCGCTTGCCCGCTAGGCTGTGGCGCGCCGGCCGGACGCTGGCATTTTCCAGGGGAGTCAGGGGTCAATGAAACTGCAAGCAGCTTTGGTGCTGGCACTGTTGTTGCCGGCCGTCGTGTCGGCCGAAACGGGGGCGCCGTACAAGATCGAGGAATTCATCAGGAAGGATCGGTTCCAAACGGTGCGGATCTCTCCGAAGGGCACCTATGTAGCCGCCACGGTGCCGGTGGACGACAAGACGGTGCTCGTCGTGTTGAAGCCAGGACAGCAAAAGCCCATTTCCCATTTCAACCTGCGCGGCAAGTCGCACGTCATGGACTTCGCTTGGGCCAACGACGAACGCCTGTTATTCACGGTAGGTGTCAAGGATGGCTTGCTCGAAGAGCCCATGCCGCAGGGCGAAATCTGGGGCATGGACGCCGACGGCACCAACACCAAAATGCTGGCCGGCTGGCATAACGCTGATTCGACGTCGGGCCGCACCGGCGGGCGCGCGCGCGAGCCGGTCTTCGCCACTTTGATTGATAGCCTCGAGAACGACGACGACAAGGCCATCATCTCGGTCTTCCAGCCAGGGGCTACGTACACGTCCGCCGAGCGTATGGATGTGAAAAGCGGTGCGCGGATTCCGATCGCGCAGGCGCCCGTCCCGCGCGCGAGCTTTGTGACTGATCGACAGGGCGCCGTGCGTTTCGCGTTGGGTGCCAACAACGACAACGTCTCGAAGCTCTACTACCGGAAGGACGAGAAGGCCCCCTGGAAGCTGCTCGAGGACGAGGGTGTCAGCGGCAGGATGCTTTTCCCGCTCGATTTCAGTGCCGATGACCGGCTGGTGTACATGCAGGCCGAGCACCGGACAGGCCCGGATTCGATTGTCTCGTTCGACGTCGCGACCGAGCAGATGAAGGAGATGGCTCGGGATGATTTCGTCGACCCCTCTGGCCTCGTCAATGCCGTAGGCAAGTCCTATCCGATTGGCGTCCAGTTCGACGATCCAACGCCACGCTTCCACTACTTCGAGCCTGATTCACCTGACGCGAAGCTGCACAAGACGCTGCAGACGAGCTTCAGTGGCGACACCGTGGTCGCAGGGGCGAATACGACTGAGCGTGGCGAAGCGCTGCTGTTCACGTACAGCGACCGGAATCCGGGTGACTATTTCGTGTTCAACTTGGACACCAAACAGGCCCAGCACCTGATCAGCCGCAAAGACTGGATCGATCCCAATACGGCGTCCGAGACACGTGTTCTCGAGTTTCAAGCGCGCGATGGACGCAAGATCCAAGCATTCCTGACCGTGCCGAAAGGCAGCGATGGCAAGAATCTGCCGTTGGTCGTGAACCCGCATGGGGGCCCGATCGGCGTGGCGGACGGGTGGAGCTATGCCGGCGAGCGGCAAATGCTTGCGGCGAACGGTTACGCAGTCCTGCAGGTGAACTTCCGGGGTTCGGGGGGCTACGGGCGCGAGCACCAGCTCGCGGGGTATAAGCAGTGGGGACGGGCAATGCAGGACGACCTCACCGACGCGACGCATTGGGCGATCAAGTCCGGTGTCGCAGATCCCAAGCGCATCTGCGTTTACGGAGCCAGCTACGGTGGTTACGCCTCGCTCATGGGCGTGGCGAAGGAGCCTTCGCTGTATCGCTGCGCCGTCGGCTACGTTGGGGTGTATGATCTCAACATGATGTATTCGCGTGGAGACGTGCCGCAGCAATTGTCGGGCGTCAATTTCCTGAAGGACGCTCTCGGTACGGAAGGCCTGGCGGAAACCTCGCCGAACAAGCTGGCGTCCCGCATCAAGGTGCCGGTGTTCCTTGCCGCCGGTGGCGAAGACAAGCGTGCGCCGCAAGAGCACTCCGAAGCGATGGAGCGCGCACTAAAAGAGGCAGGCGTGCCGGTGGAGACGCTGTATTACCGGACGGAGGGGCACGGGTTCTACAAGGTTGAACACAGCCTTGAGTTTTATACGCGGTTGCTGTCGTTCTTGGATAGGCACATCGGGCCCGGCGCCGCATCGTCTTCGAAGGCGAACTGACAGCAGCCCGAGCCCACGGACGGGAGAATACGGCGCCGCAGGGCGCCGTATTCGCGTCCGGATGCGGCGATAGCGCCAAGCAAGTACGTAGCAGCCAGCGCGGGGGGGGGCGACGGCTGGTACGTGGTCGTGCTCAGGAGCATCGCGACCTCAAGCCGTAGAAGCCGGCGCATTCGGCTGTCTGAGGCGGAACCCAACGTGCATGCCGCTTGGCGGATCCGGCACTCATCCGTCTCAGGCGGCATTGAGGTTAGGAAAGTCTCGGCGCGCGGCCCACCGCGCCGTGAGGACGTTGCGGATGCCGGGACCCATGTAGTGCAAAGGTGCTTCCCGGCCGGCGCATGAGTCGTCGCACTCGGCGGTTGCGAGCTCTGCTCAAGTCGCGGCCGATGACGAAGGTCACCAGGCTGGCCCGGAGGTGAGCCAGTGGCCCGCCATCCAATGGATCGAACCAGGCAAGAAGGGGGGGCAGCAATTCCACGGAGCTGTGCCTCGGTCTCGCGTCTGCAGAGCGCCTCGAGCGCTCCTCGTCGCCCTCGACGCCGCGGTCATCGCCCGGCCGTGCCGAGCGAACGGGCCGGACCGTTTTGCGGCGTTCGCACCGCTGGCTCTACCATCGGCGCATTGCCCGTCTGCCGGAGTCTTGCATGTCCTTGCGTCCCGCCGTCCTGTCGCTCCTGATCGCCGCGACGCTTCCCGTTGCCTTCGACGCCGCCGCGGCACCCCACGGTCTCGAGCCGCGCGAGCTCGCGACGCTCGATCGCTACTTTGCGCCGACGCTGTCGCCCGACGGCAAGCAGCTCGTCTTCGCGAAGCGCGCTGTCGATTTCGACGCGAACAAGTCCACGACGTCGCTGTGGATCGAGGACGTGGGCGCGCTCGACAAGGCGGCCCGTCGTCTCACGCCGGAAGGCTGGAACGTCAACACGCCGCGTTTCGCGCCTGATGGCAAGACCGTCTACTTCCTCAGCGCGAAGGGCGGCAGCCAGCAGCTGTACGCGGTGCCGGTCGGCGGCGGCGAGCCTCGCCAGGTGTCGGCGTTCGCAACCGACGTCGGCGACTACAAGCTCTCGCCCGACGGCTCGCGGGTTGCGTTCAACGGCGAGGCATATCCGGACTGCGGCGCCGACCTCGCGTGCACGGCCAAGCGCACCGACGAGACGGGCAAGCGTAAGGCCAGCGGCATGGTGTTCGACCGCATGTTCATCCGTCACTGGGACTCGTGGAACGAGGGCCGACTCAACCGCCTGTTCGTCGCGGCGCTGCCGAAGGCCGGCAAGCCGGTATCGACGGCCACCCTGATCGCGCCCGAGGTGATCGCCGACGTGCCGTCGCGTCCGTTCGGCGACGCGAGCGAGTACACGTGGGCGCCCGACGGTAAGTCGGTTGCGTTCAGCGCCCGCACTGCCGACCGCGCCGAGCCGTGGTCGACGAATTTCGATATTTACCTGGCGAGCGTCGACGGCAAGGGCGCGGCCCGCAACCTCACCGCCGCGAACCCCGCCTGGGACACGGGCGCGACCTTCAGCGCTGACGGCAAGACGCTGTACTACCGGGCAATGAAGCGCCCGGGCTTCGAGGCCGACCGTTTCGCGCTGATGCGGATGGACCTGGCGAGCGGCAAGTCACGGGAGATCGCACCGAAGTGGGACCGTTCGGCTGACACGATCGAGCTGTCTGCGGACGGCGGCGCGATCTACACGACCGCGCAGCACCTCGGCGAGCACCCGCTGTTCGCGATCGACATTGCGAGCGGCAGCGTTACGCAGGTGATTGGCGAAGGCAGCGTGTCGAGCTTCGACATCGAGAGCGGCCGTCTTGCATTCGCGCGCAGCACGCTGCAGACCGGCGATCGGCTGTTCGTGGGTGGCATGGACGGCACGTCAGTGCAGCCGGTCACGCCGAGCGCGGCCGAGATGCTGCCGGAGACACGGTTCGGCGATTTCGAGCAGTTCTCGTTCGAGGGCTGGAACAACGAGACCGTGCACGGCTACGTGGTCAAGCCGTGGAACTACGAAGAGGGTAAGGAATACCCGGTCGCGTTCCTCATCCACGGCGGCCCGCAGGGCAGCTTCGGCAACGGCTGGAGCTACCGCTGGAACCCGCAGACGTACGCGGGGCAGGGCTATGCGGTGGTCATGATCGACTTCCACGGTTCGACCGGCTACGGCCAGGCGTTCACCGACTCGATCAGCCAGCACTGGGGCGACCGTCCGCTCGAGGATCTGCAGAAGGGCTGGGCCGCGGCGCAGCAGAAGTTCCCATTCCTCGATGAGGACCGCGCCTGCGCGCTCGGTGCGAGCTACGGCGGCTTCATGGTCAACTGGATCGCCGGCAAGTGGAACCAGCCGTGGAAGTGCCTGGTCAACCACGACGGCGTGTTCGACCAGCGCATGATGGGCTACGCGACCGAGGAGCTCTGGTTCACGGAGTGGGAGCAGGGCGGCACGCCGTACGACGTGCCGAAAAACTACGAGAAGTTCAACCCGGTCAACCACGTCAAGGACTGGCGGGTGCCGATGCTCGTGATCCACGGCCAGGAGGATTTCCGCATCCCGGTCGAGCAGGGCATCGCCGCGTTCACCGCGCTGCAGCGCCAGGGCATCGAGTCGAAGTTCCTCTACTTCCCCGACGAGAACCACTGGGTGCTCAAGCCGCAGAACTCGGTGCAGTGGCATGACACCGTCAATGCCTGGCTGAAGCAGCACATCGGGCAGTAAGTTCCTATCGCCCGGCGGGCCTGTCGGTCCGCCGGGTTTGAACACGTGCCGTCCCGGTCGGGTTGGCGTCATCCCTGAATCAAGGTTTTCACCCATGGCCATCGAAGCCGGCGCGCCCGACGCGCTGATCACCAATGACGCCGTCGTGCTCGGCCTGCTCGCGGTCACGCTCGGCGCCGTGTTCTGGGCGTCATCGCGCCCGAGTGGGTTCTTCCACCGCTTCTTCACCTACGTGCCGGCGCTGCTGCTGTGCTACCTGATCCCCGCGATCTACAACAGCATCGGGCTCATCGATGGCAACGCCTCGCAGCTCTATCCGATGGCGCGCGATTACCTGCTGCCAAGCGCGCTGGTGCTGCTGTGCGTCGCGATCGACTTCAGCGCGATCGTGCGCCTCGGCCCGAAGGCCGTGATCATGTTTCTGACGGGCACCGCGGGCGTCGCGCTCGGTGCAATCGTGTCGTTCCTGGTCATGGGCGTGATTAACCCCGCAACGGTCGAAGGCGACACCTGGCGCGGCATGACCACGCTCGCGGGCAGCTGGATCGGCGGCGGCGCGAACCAGGCTGCGATGAAAGAGGTGTTCGGCGCGGATGCCACCTTGTTCGGGCAGTTCGTCGCGGTTGACGTGCTTGTCGCGAACGTGTGGATGGCGGTCTTGCTGTTCCTCGCGGCGCGCTCGGATGCGTTCGATCGCTGGACGCGAGCCGATACGAGCGCGATCACCGACCTCAAGAACCGCGTCGAGGCCTACCAGGCCCAGCATTCGCGCATCCCGACGCTGACCGACCTCATGATCATCCTCGCGTTCGGTCTCGGCGCGACGGGCCTGTCGCACTTCCTCGCTGAGCCCGCCATCGAATGGATCCGTTCGATGCCGGCGAGCTGGCGTCTCGAGGATTACAGCCTGACGTCAGGCTTTTTCTGGATCGTTCTGATCGCGACGACGATTGGCCTGGCGCTGAGCTTCACGCGTGCGCGAATGCTCGAAGGCGCGGGCGCGTCCAAGGTCGGCTCGGCGATGATCTACATCCTGGTCGCCACGATCGGCATGCACATGGACCTGGGCGCGCTGCTCGACCGGCCGTGGCTGTTCCTGCTCGGTCTGATCTGGATCAGCGTGCACGCCGGCCTGTTGCTGATTGTCGCCAAGCTGATCCGCGCGCCGCTGTTCTTCATGGCGGTCGGCTCGCAGGCGAACATCGGCGGCGCGGCATCGGCGCCGGTCGTCGCAAGCGCGTTCCATCCGGCGCTCGCGCCCGTGGGCGTGCTGCTCGCGGTGCTTGGCTACGCGCTGGGCACCTACGTCGCCTACCTGACCGGACTCATGCTGCAGGCACTGGCGACCTGAGGCATCGGCCGGCGATCCGTCGCCCGCCTGATCGAATGGCGTTCATGGGTCAGCAGCAGCGGCTGCGCCCTCGGCCGTAGCGCGCATCCATGCGTTCGCGAAAGAACGCGTCGCGGCTCATGGGCTCGCGGTCCGGATGCGCGCGCCGGCAGTGGCACACGTAGGTGTCGTAGTCGGGCACGCCGACGGCGAGCCGCGCGCTGCGCACAACGACGCGCCATGCCCGGCGCAGGCGGGAGGCCAGCGTGGCTCGATCAACGCGCGGCATCGAACGCGACATACGAGGTCTCCTGCGCCGTCGGGCGATGGTTGCGGCGGGCGTGCAGCGCGGCGCGGATGCCGAACGCGACCATCGCGAGCAGCACGGCCATGAACAGCGCACACAGCGCTGCGTCGAGCCGGTTGTTGAACACGATGCGCTCCATCTCGGCGAGCGACGCGGCCGGTGCGAGCAGCTCGCCGCGCGCCGCCGCATCCGCGAAGCGCGCGGCGTTCGACAGGAAACCGATCTTCGGGTCCGGGTGGAACAGCTTCTGCCAGCCTGCGGTCATCGTGCAGATCAGCAGCCATGCGGTCGGCACCAGCGGGATCCACAAGTAGCGCTCGCGCTTCATGCGCACCATCACGACGCAGCAGAACACGAGCGCGATGCCCGCGAGCATCTGGTTTGCGATTCCGAACAGCGGCCACAAGGTGTTAATGCCGCCGAGCGGATCGACGACGCCCTGATAGAGGAACCACCCCCAGCCGGCAACGGCGAGCCCGGTGCAGACCACGTTCGCGGCCCAGCTCTCGGTGCGCTGGAACGGGGGATACGCGAGGCCGATGAGCTCCTGGATCATGAAGCGCGCCACGCGCGTGCCGGCGTCGATCGTGGTGAGGATGAACAGCGCCTCGAACAGGATCGCGTAGTGGTACCAGAATGCCATCATGCCGCTGCCGCCGACGAGGCCGGTCAGGATCTGCGCCATGCCGACCGCAAGCGTCGGTGCGCCGCCGGTGCGCGAGAGGATCGTCGATTCGCCGATGTCCTTCGCCGTCGCGGTCAGCACCTCGGGCGTGACCACGAAGCCCCAGTTCGCGATCGCGGCGGCCGCCGACTGCGCGGTGTCGCCGATCAACGCGGTCGGCGCGTTCATCGCGAAGTACACGGCCGGGTCGAGCACGCACGCGGCGATGAGCGCCATGATCGCGACGAACGCCTCGGTGAGCATCGCTCCGTAACCGATCAGCGGGATGTGCGCCTCGTTCGAGATCATTTTCGGCGTCGTGCCCGAGCTGATCAACGCGTGGAAACCCGACACGGCGCCGCAGGCGATCGTGATGAACAGGAACGGGAACAGCGCACCCGAGAACACTGGACCCGTGCCGTCGACGAAGCGCGTGACCGCCGGCATGCGCAGGTCGGGCATCGCGACGAGGATTGCGAGCGCGAGCACGATGACCGTGCCGATCTTGAGGAACGTCGACAGGTAATCGCGCGGCGCGAGCAGCAGCCACACCGGCAGCACCGCGGCGACGAAGCCATAGCCGATGAGCATCCACGCCAGGCTCGCGCCGTCGAACGTGAAGCGCGGGCCCCAGACCGGATGGGCCGCGACTTCACCGCCGACGGTGATCGCGAGTAGCAGCAACATGAGACCGAGTACGGACACCTCGAGAATCTGTCCGGGCCGCAGCCAGCGCAGGTACACGCCCATGAGCAGCGCGATCGGAATCGTCATCGCGACGGTGAACGTGCCCCACGGGCTCTGCGCGAGCGCCTTGACCACGACGAGCGCGAGCACCGCCAGCAGGATCACCATGATCATCAGGATGCCGACCATGGCCACGAGCCCGGCCGGTGCGCCGAGTTCGGCACGGATCATCTCGCCGAGCGAGCGGCCGTCGCGGCGCGTCGAGAAGAACAGCACCATCATGTCCTGCACGGCCCCGGCGAACACCACGCCGAACAGGATCCACAACGTGCCGGGCAGGTAGCCCATCTGCGCCGCGAGCACCGGGCCGACGAGCGGGCCGGCGCCGGCGATCGCCGCAAAATGATGTCCGTAGAGCACCGATTTTTCGGTCGGCACGTAGTCCAGGCCGTCGTTGCGTCGCCAGGCAGGCGTCGCGCGCGTCGGGTCGATGCCGAGCGCGCGATGCGCGATGAAACGCGCATAGAAGCGGTAGGCGATGAAGAACACCGACACCGAGGCAGCGACGAGCCACATCGCGCTCACGCTCTCGCCGCGCTGCAGTGCGAGCGTTGCCAGGCTCGCCACAGCGAGAAGCCCGGCCGCTGCCGTTCCCATTCCGCCCCATGCCGTCATGTAATCGCCCTCCCGTCGGACGGGCGAGCGTCGCCGAGCCATGCGTGGAGGTCAATCGTGCGCCGCGGCACAGCGGCGAGGGCGGCTACAGCCAGCCGACGCGACGGAAGCGGCGGAACAGCAGCGCGGACACCACGATCACGATGCCGATCAGCACCGCGTAACTCCAGCGCCCCGGCAGCTCCGGCATGTGCTCGAAGTTCATGCCGTACCAGCTCGCGACCAGCGTCGGCACCGCGAGCAGCGCCGCCCAGCCGCCGAGCCGCTTGACCACTTCGCCCTGCTGCACGGTGACGAGCGAGAGGTTCACGTTCATCGCCGCGGTCAGCATTTCGCGCAGCGTGTCGGTCGTTTCATTGAGGCGAAGGACATGGTCGAAAACGTCGCGCATGTACAGCTGCATCTCTTCGTCGATGAGCCCACCGCGAGCGCGCGAGATCTGGCCGAGGATGTCCTGGAGCGGCGCGATCGCAAGCCGCAGCCGTGTGAGTTCGCCCTTGAGCTCGTACAACTCCTGCACCGTCGAGCGGCGGAACTCATCGGAAAAGATGTCCTTCTCCAGCTCGGTCAGCCGCTGGCCGAACGCGTCGACGATCGGCATGTAGTTGTCGACGATCTGGTCGAGAACCGCGTACAGGCCGGAACCTGCGCCGTGCGAGAGCAGGTCGGGGTCGCGCTCCATCCGCGCACGCGCCGGCGCGTAGCTCATGGATGCACCGTGGCGCACCGTCATCAGATAGCGCGGGCCGACGAACGCGTGCGTCTCGCCGAAGCACACCTGGCCGTCGATCATCTGTGCGGTGTGCACGGCGATGAACAGCGAGTTGCCGTAGGCCTCAAGTTTCGGGCGCTGGTGGGCGTGGTGTGCGTCCTCGACCGCCAGATCGTGCAGGTCGAACTCCTCCTGCATCTTGTCGAGCAGGGCCTCGCCGGGCTCGTACAGGCCAACCCAGACAAAGCTGCCGTCGTCGATGGCGAGCACGTCGCTGATCGCATCGAGGCTGATCTCGCGGCGGGTGCCGTCGCTCGCGTATGCGGCGCAGTGGACGACGCGAGGCGCCGACGCTGGAGCAAGCGCGGGTAAGTCGTTCATGGCGTGGTCCTGCGATCGTTCAACGACGCGTCAAGTGGATTGGGTGGCGGGCGCGGTCGGAGCGTGGCGTGGCGCGAGCAGGCCGATCGCGAGGCCCAGATGCAGCGGCAACACGAGGGCGATCCAGTGCGCGTTGCGCTGCGGCATCACCGGCAGCCAATGCACGAACAGCGCGAGCACCGCGCACGCGGCGACCGCGACCAGCGCGATGCCGAACACGCGGCCCGCGCGTCGTCCACGCGCGATGGCCCAGCCGCCCGGCAGCAGCAGCAGGCACAGCGGGTTGAACAGCAGCAAGTTGTGGTTCTGCCAGCCGAAGCGATGGCCCGTGCCGAACCAGATGAAAAGCATCAGGGCACCGAGCACGGCGCACAGCGTCCACCAAGGGAGCGCCAGCGCGACCACCGTGCGCGGCCAGCGCCGCGCGGCAAGCAACGCGGCAATGCCGAACGCGAGTCCGACCCCGGCCCATGCGGGCCACCAGGGCCGCGACCCGACCGGTTCCGGTGAAATGCGATGCGGCAGCAGCGGCTGCACTGCACCGACGACCGGCGCGCCGTCTGCCCCGCGTGCACCGGCGAGCGCGTCGGCAAGGCGCATCGGCACGAACGCTTCCTCCCACATCGAGAGCGGCCGGTCCGCTGAAGGGCCGAGGCCGATGTCGAACCCGAGCCACATCCACGGCGCGGGCGAAGCGAGGCGCGTAGCCTCGCTGCGGTACGTGAGCCCGCGCGAGCGTCCTTCCAGCTGGCGACGCAGCGCGCCGCCCAAGGCGAAGTCGACCGAGTCGCGCACGCGTGTCGAGCAGTTGTCGAGGAAGTAGTCGTAGCGGTAGTGCGCGTTCTCGGGGCGCGCGTTGACCTCGAGCGCCTTGGCGACGGCCCGGGCCCGCGCGGGCGGCAGGTCGAGCCACTGGATCGACGCGCCGCGGCCTGTGCGGTCGTAGTACAACAGGTCTTCCTTGAAGGGCAGCGCGGCGAGCCGATATCGCATGTCGCCGCGCACGAAGCGCGCGATGAAATCGTCCTCGGTCGGGTCGAAGAAGCCGAAGTTGTACGAGGTCACGCGTCCCGTCGCCGGATCGTCGACGACGACCGCGTCATGCCCGAAGCGTTCGAAGAAAATCTCGCCAGGCTGCATAGTGACCACGCCAACCCGCGGGGTGTCACCCGCATCAGCAGGGGCGGCCACGGCTGCGCCTGCGACGAGCATGAGCAGCACGCATACGATCAACGCGAGGATCGCGCGTCCGTAACCGGCGCGCAGCGCGTCGCCCGGGCCGCAGCCCTCCATCTGTGGCGCGTACCTCACGAGCGGAGCGGCCGGGCAGGGCAGGCGGGCGCTGCCATCAATGCACGCATCGCGACGCCTCATGCATGGTCGAGCAGGCCCACGTGCAGCGTGTGCACCCGCCGCCCGTCGGCGTGGGCGATGCGGAACACGAAGCGGCCGAGCGTGAGCTCCTCGCCGTCCTCGGGCAGGTGCCCGATCGCGCCGGTCACGAGGCCGCCGATCGTGTCGTACTCGTCGTCGTCGAAGTCTGCGCTGAAGCGCTCGTTGAAGTCGTCGATCGGTGTCAGCGCGTCGACGACGAACTGGCCGTCAGGCTGCGCGCGGATCAGCGCGTTCGGGTCTTCCGCGTCGTCGTGCTCGTCGTCGATCTCGCCGACGATCTGTTCGAGCACGTCCTCGATCGTGACCAGGCCGGCCACCCCGCCGTGCTCGTCGATGACGATCGCCATGTGATTGCGCGACTGGCGGAACTCGCGGAGCAGCACGTCGAGACGCTTGGATTCGGGGATCAGCACGGCCGGGCGCAGCAGCTCGTGGATTGTCGACGGACCGAAATCCGCCACCACGCCGCGCAGCAGGTCTTTCGCGAGCAGGATCCCGAGGATCTCGTCCTTGTCCTCTCCGTGGACCGGGAATCGCGAGTGCCCGGACTCCACCACCTTCTTCATGAGCTCGAGCAGGCTGGCGTCGGCCGGCAGCGACACCATCTGCGAGCGCGAGATCATCACGTCGCCCACGCTGAGGTCGGACACGGCGATCGCGCCTTCCATCATCGTCAGGGTGTCGGCGGCGATCAGGCCGTCGGCTTGCGCATCGCGCAGCAGTTCGACGAGATCCTCGCGTGTCGTGGGCTCGCCTGAGAGCGCCGAGCTGATGCGGTCCAGCCAGGAGCGTCGGGGCTCAGGAACGCGTTGGGTGAAGGTACTACTGTCGTCCTCGGACATTGCGGAGTTTCATGTGCGACTGCCCGGTGCGGGCACGAGGATTGAAGTCTAGCGCGGGCCTGTGACCGCTGCCGGAATATGCGCTGGACCCCGCAGGGCGCTCAGCGCTCGAGGTAGGGGTCGGGAAGGCCCAGTGCGGCCAGGATCTCGCGCTCGCGCGCTTCCATCGCCTCGGCCTCGCCGTCGTCCTCGTGGTCCCAGCCGAGCAGGTGCAGGACCCCGTGCACCGTCATGTGCGCGTAGTGCGCCGATGCGGTCTTGCGCTGCTGCGCGGCCTCGCGCGCGACCACGGGCGCGCAGATCACCAGATCGCCGAGCAGCGGCGGGCGCAGCCGCTCAGGCAGGCCTTCCGGCAGCTCGGCCGGAAAGCTCAGCACGTTCGTCGCATAGTCCTTGCCGCGGTAGTCGCGGTTGAACTCGCGGCCCTCGTCCTCGTCGACGATGCGGATCGCGAGTTCGGTGTCGCGCCCGTGGCCGCTCAGCGCGGCCTCGGCCCATCGCCGGAAGCTCGTCGACGCCGGCACGCCGGCGCGGGCGATCGCATAACTGACCGAGATGTCGTGGTGAACGGGGCGCTTGGGCATCGTCGCGTCCGGTCAGGCGCCGGCGGCGTCCGGCGTGTTCGCATCGCGCGCCTCGTAGGCATTGACGATGCGGGCCACGAGTGGGTGGCGCACCACGTCGCGCGCTTCGAAGAACGTGAAGCTGATGCCGTTGACGTCGCGCAGCACGTCGAGCGCGTCGCGGAGCCCAGACTTCTGGTGCTTAGGCAGGTCGATCTGCGTGAGATCGCCCGTCACCACGGCCGTGCTGCCGTAGCCGATGCGGGTCAAGAACATCTTCATCTGCTCGATCGTCGTGTTCTGCGCTTCGTCGAGGATCACGTATGCATCGTTGAGCGTGCGGCCGCGCATGTACGCGAGCGGCGCGACTTCGATGACGTTCTTCTCGAGCAGCTTGACGACCTTCTCGACGCCGAGCATCTCGTACAGCGCGTCGTACAGCGGCCGCAGGTATGGATCGACCTTCTGCGACAGGTCGCCGGGCAGGAAGCCCAGCTTTTCGCCGGCTTCCACCGCAGGGCGCACCAGGACGAGCCGCTGCACGCGCGTTTCATTGAGCGCCTCGACCGCGCTGGCGACCGCGAGGAACGTCTTGCCGGTGCCGGCCGGGCCGATGCCGAAATTGATGTCGTGCGTCGCGATCGCGTGTAGGTATTTCGCCTGGTTCGCGCCGCGGCCGCGGATCATGCCGCGCTTCACACGGATCGCGACTTCCTGCGGCTCAACGTCGTCGCTCGCGCTCTGGTCCGCATCGGCCTGCGTCAATGCGAGGTGGATCGCAGGCTCGTCCAGCGTGGCGTCGGCTGCTTCGCGCCAGAGGTCGCGCAGCAGCTTCTCGGCCTTGCCGACGGTCGGCGGCGGGCCGATCACGCGATACACGTTGCCGCGGTTCGCGATCTCGACGCCGAGCCGCAACTCGATCATCCGCAGATGCGCGTCGAAGGGACCGTTGAGGTTGGCGAGGCGTTCGGCCTCAGACGGTTCGAGCATGAATTCGGACGTAGTGCGAGACGGCATTTCGGCATTTTCACTGGGGGCGTGGGAACACCATGCACATCGTGTGCGAATGGCGGCGTGAGCTTGCGCCGGTCGGGGCTTTTTCGCAAAGTCGGTCGACTCTCGACGGAAACTCCCCATGCGTCCCACGCGGCTGGCCTGGTCCCTGTTGTCTCTGATCGCGGCCGCGCCGCTCATGGCCGCCGAGCCCACGGTCCTGACGGCATCGACGATCCACACGATGGATCCGCGCCAGCCCAAGGCCGAGGCGATTGCGTTCGATGATGCGGGCCGCATCGTTGCGGTCGGTTCGCGCAAGGCGCTGCTCGCGAAGTATCCAAACGCCGAGCGAGTCGATGCGGGCAACGCGACAGTGGTGCCTGGCCTGATCGACGCGCACGGCCATGTCGCAGGCCTTGGCCTCACGAAGCTGCGCGTGGACCTGGTGGACACGTCGAGCAAGGACGACGTGCTGCAGCGCCTGCGCGAGTTCGAAAAGACACTGCCCGCCGGCGCCTGGATGCTGGGCCGTGGCTGGGACCAGAACGACTGGCCCGAAAAGAATTTCCCGACCGCCGCCGACCTCGACGCCGCATTCCCGTCGCGCCCCGTTTTTCTCGAACGCGTCGATGGCCACGCGGGTTGGGCGAACACGGCCGCGCTGCGCGCCGTCAAGCGCGATCTGGCCGGTGACTGGCAGCCCGACGGCGGCCAGATCCTGCGCGACGCGACTGGCAAGCCCACCGGCGTGCTCGTCGACGCCGCAATGGCGCTTGTCGAACAGGCCATTCCCGCGCTCGACGACGCGACCGCCGAGCGCGCGCTCGCGCTCGGCATGCGCGAGGCCGTCGCGCACGGCCTGACCGGCGTGCACGACATGGGCGTGTCGCGCGAGAACCTGCAGCGCTACGTGCGTCTTGCGGATCGGGGCGAGATGCCGCTGCGCGTCAACGCACTCGCCGACGGCGACAGCGGTGCGCTCGCCGACCTGTGCCGCAGCGGGCTGTACGCACACAAGTCCGGTCGTCTGCAGATGCGCGGCGTCAAGCTGTACATCGACGGCGCGCTCGGCAGCCGCGGCGCCGCGATGCTCGAGGAGTACAGCGATCACGCCGGCAACCGCGGCCTCATGCTGATGCAGCCGGACGCGCTGGCGAAGGTGACGACGAAGGCCCGCGACTGCGGCGTCCAGGTGGCGACGCACGCGATCGGCGACCGGGGCAACCGCGAGGTCCTCGATGTTTTTGGCCGCGTTCTCGGCGATTCGGCGAACCATCGCTGGCGCATCGAGCACGCTCAGGTGGTCGCGCCCGATGACCTCGCGCGGTTCGCGAAGCTCGGCGTGATTGCCTCGATGCAGCCCACGCACGCGACCAGCGACATGCCTTGGGCTGAAGAGCGCGTGGGGCCGGAGCGCATCGTCGGGGCGTATGCATGGCGCCAGTTGCGCGACAGCGGCGCGCGGCTCGCGCTTGGGTCGGATTTTCCGGTGGAGTCGGTCGATCCGCGGCTTGGCCTGTACTCGGCGGTCACGCGGGCTGATGCCGAAGGCCGGCCGGCGGGCGGTTGGCTGCCGCAGGAAAAACTCACGGCGCACGAAGCGCTCCGCGGGTTCACGCTCGACGCCGCGTACGCGGGGTTCGCGGAGGATGAAGTGGGCAGTCTCGAAGTCGGCAAGCGTGCGGATTTCGTCGTGCTGGCTCAGGACCCGCTGGCCGTCGAGCCGGCGCGGCTCCGCGAACTCGACGTGCAGGCCACCTACGTGGACGGGCGCGAGGTGTACCGCAAGAAGTGATGCGACGCGGTAAGCCGCGTCGGCGCCGCGCGGATTCGCGAAGCGCATGCGTCGGTCCGCAACTGTCCGACGCCCACGGTGCCCGGGCGCTCCGGCGCCGGCCGGCGTGCTTGCCGGCCGTCGTGATGCAGTGACTCCGATGCCGGCGCCCTGCGCCACGGGTCGGGCGGGGGATCAGCCGGCCGTATCGTCCGTGCCGACCACGCGCCCGCGCAACGAGTTGCTCATCGCCTCGGTGATCATGATCTCGACGAACTGACCGCGGAGGCGCGGATGCCCGGGGAAGTTCACCGAGCGCATGTTCTCGGTCTTGCCGGTGAGCTCGTTCGGATCCTTCCTCGACGGGCCTTCCACCAGCACCGTCTGCACGCTGCCGACCATCGTTTCGGAGATGCGTCGCGCATTCGCGTTGATCGTCGCTTGCAGCCGCGCGAGGCGCGCGTGCTTTTCCTCGCTCGACACCGTGTCTTCGAGGTCGGCCGCCGGCGTGCCCGGCCGACGCGAGTAGATGAACGAGAACGACTGGTCGAAGCCGACGTCCTCGATCAGCTTCATCGTTTTCTCGAAGTCCGCCTCGGTTTCGCCTGGGAAACCGACGATGAAATCCGAGCTGATCGAAATGTCCGGTCGCACCGCGCGGAGCTTGCGGATCTTCTGCTTGAACTCCAACGCCGTGTAGCCGCGCTTCATCGCCGAGAGGATACGGTCCGAGCCCGCCTGCACCGGAAGGTGCAGGTAGTTCGCAAGCTGCGGCACGTCGCGGTATGCCTCGACGAGCGAGTCCGAGAACTCGAGCGGGTGCGAGGTCGTGAACCGGATACGACCCACGCCTTCGATCTGCGCGATCGTGCGGATCAGCAGGCCGAGGTCGGCCACTTCGCCATCGCCGTACGGCCCACGGTAGGCGTTGACGTTCTGCCCGAGCAGGTTGATCTCGCGCACGTCCTGGGCCGCCAGCTGCGCGACTTCGACGAGCACGTCTTCGAACGGCCGGCTCACTTCCTCGCCGCGCGTGTAGGGCACCACGCAGAAGCTGCAGTACTTGCTGCAGCCTTCCATGATCGACACGAACGCGCTCGGCCCTTCCGCGCGCGGCTCGGGCAGGCGGTCGAACTTCTCGATCTCGGGGAAGCTGATGTCGACCTGCGGGACGCCGGTTTCGCGTCGGGCGCGAATCAATTCGGGCAGGCGATGCAGCGTCTGCGGGCCGAACACCAGGTCCACGTACGGCGCGCGCTTGACGATCGCCTCGCCCTCCTGGCTCGCCACGCAGCCGCCCACGCCGATGATCACCGGCCGGCCGCCCTGCTTGTGCTGCTTCCAGCGACCGAGCTGGCTGAATACCTTTTCCTGGGCCTTTTCGCGGATTGAGCAGGTGTTGACTAGGATGACGTCGGCCTCTTCGGCCTTCGTCGTCAATTCCAGGCCGTCGCTCGCTGCGAGCACGTCGGCCATCTTCGCCGAGTCGTACTCGTTCATCTGGCACCCGTGGGTCTCGATGAACAGCTTGCGCGTCGCCGCGGGCGGGGAAGGTTCGGCCTGGGCAGGCGCCGCGGGCAGGAGGTCGAGTTCGATCGTCATGTTGGGTCCGGGAGGGGCGGCGGTTAATCCGCGCCGGAAAGGCCGTCATGGTAACGCCGGCGCCGCTGCGAACGGTCCCGTTTGGCGATTCTGCGACGGATGTCTTGGCAAGTACCGGTCAAATGGGGAGACTCGCCGCCATGAAGGGGAGATTCACGACGCTTGCACTCGCCTGCCTGCTCGGCAGCACGCCCGCATTGGCTGGCACCGTGTACCGCTGCGATGCGGAAGACGGCAGCCGCAGCTATGTGAGCAAGCGCGTCGCGGGCGCCCACTGCACCGCGGTCGGGCAGTACCGCCCTGAGCGCGGTACGCGGCCGGCGGCGCCCCTGCCGGCTGCGCCCGCCGTCGGCGCTGTGACGGCTCAGGCCGCGGTGGCGGGCTCTCCCGCGTCTGGCACGTTGACGGCCCCGGCCGCGGGTGCGGGTGGGGCGACGCCGGGCACCGTACTGGCCAGTGCGCCCGCGCGCAGCGGCGGTTCGCGCCTGGTGCAGGGCGAGGTCTACTCGTACATGCAGGACGGCGTCCGCCACTACTCGAGCAAGCGACCCAAGAACCTCGCGCACGCGTCCGCAGTGCGGACGATCCGTTACAGCTTCATGGAGACCTGCTACGCCTGCTCCGCGCGTCCGGGCGTCAATTTCGGGAAGGTCCGCCTCAATACCGACGCCTTCCGTGACGAGATCGCGGCCGCAGCGGCGCAGTTTGGCGTCGACGAGGCCGTCGTCCGCGCGATCATCCATGCCGAGTCGGCCTACAACCCGAACGCGCTGTCGCGCGTCGGCGCGCAGGGCCTGATGCAGCTGATGCCGGCGACTGCCCGGCGTTTCGGTGTCTCCAACCCGTTCGACGCCGCGCAGAACATCCGCGGCGGTGTGCAGTACCTCGCTTGGCTGCTCAAGCGCTTCAACGGCGACCTGACGCTCGCAGCCGCCGGCTACAACGCCGGCGAAGGGGCCGTCGACAAGTACAAGGGCGTGCCGCCCTACAGCGAGACACAGCGCTACGTGGTCCGCGTGGCGCAACTTGCCGAACGTTACCGCTCGACGCCTGTCGTGCGCTGACGATCGACGTGATCCGCCTGCTCGCGGATTGTCGGCCCCTTAACCCTTCCGTTACACTCTCCCGCCTTTGAGCCGCGCTGTCGCCTGGGCGGCTGCGTCGTATCGTTGCTACAGAGCTTTGCGGAGTGCCGGATGGCCAACCAAGGGATCAACGATCCTAGCAACCAACCCGTGAATGCCGGTCGCCGACGCTTTCTCACCGCGACCACCGCGGTCGTGGGCGCGGTCGGCGCGGGTTTTGTCGCGGTTCCGTTCATCAAGTCCTGGAATCCCAGCGCGCGAGCGAAGCTGGCAGGCGCACCGGTGATTGCCGACATCAGCGCGCTAGGCGAAGGCCAGCGCCTGGTTTTCGAATGGCGCGGACAGCCAATCTGGGTCGTGCGTCGTTCGGCTGCCGTGCTCAAGGCACTGCCGACGCTCAACGACCAGCTCCGCGATCCGGATTCGCAGAATCCCGACCAGCAGCCGCAGTACGCCGCCAATGCCGGACGTTCGCTCAAGCCCGAGATCTCGGTGCTCGTCGGGCTGTGCACGCACTTGGGTTGCGCACCGGAAATGAAGGCGGAAATTCGCCCCGAGCCCTTCGATCCGAACTGGAAGGGTGGGTACTTCTGCCCCTGCCACAAGTCGAAGTTCGACATGGCCGGACGCGTCTACGAAGGCGTTCCCGCTCCGACCAATCTGGTCGTGCCGCCGCACCACTACGAGAACGACACGACGCTCGTGATCGGTGTTGACCCCCAGGGAGCCGCGTAAGCCATGGCCACTGCGAACGACAAGCGTCAGGCGCCGAACGACGCCGCGACCGGGCTCATCAACGGCGTGCTCAACTGGGTGCACGACCGCGCACCGGGCGTGTTGCCGGCGTACAAGAAGCACATGTCGGAGTACTTCGCTCCGAAGAACTTCAACGTCTGGTACTACTTCGGCTCGCTCGCGATGCTGGTGCTCGTCAACCAGATCGTGACCGGCATCTTCCTCACGATGCACTTCAAGCCGAGCGCCGCGGAGGCATTCGCGTCGGTCGAGTACATCATGCGCGACGTGGAGTGGGGCTGGCTGATCCGGTACATGCACAGCACCGGCGCCTCGCTGTTTTTCATCGTCGTCTACCTGCACATGTTCCGCGGCCTGATGTACGGCTCGTACCAGAAGCCGCGCGAACTCGTGTGGGTCCTCGGCATGCTCATCTACCTCGTGCTGATGGCCGAGGCGTTCATGGGCTACGTGCTGCCGTGGGGCCAGATGTCGTTCTGGGGTGCGAAGGTCATCATCTCGCTGTTCGGCGCGATCCCGGTCATCGGCAACGGCCTGACCGAATGGATCATGGGCGACTATCTGCCCGGTGACGCGACTCTCGGCCGCTTCTTCGCGCTGCACGTCATCGCGCTGCCGCTCGTGCTGCTGCTGCTCGTCGTGCTGCACTTGGGTGCGCTGCATGAAGTCGGGTCCAACAATCCCGACGGCGTGGACATCAAGTACGGTCCGAAGGGCAATCGCTGGTCGCCGACGGCGCCGACGGATGGCATCCCGTTCCATCCGTACTACACGATGAAGGACCTGTTCGGCGTCGGCTTCTTCCTGACCCTGGCTGCGTTCATCATCTTCTTCACCCCGGCGTTTGGCGGCTGGTTCCTCGAGCACGACAACTTCACCGAGGCCAACCGCCTCGTGACGCCCGAGCACATCAAGCCGGTCTGGTACTACACGCCGTACTACGCGATGCTCCGCGTGATTCCGAACAAGCTCGGCGGTGTCATCGTCATGTTCGCTGCAATCGCGATCCTGTTCGCGGTGCCGTGGCTCGACAAGTCGAAGGTGCGCTCGCACCGTTACCGCGGTCCGATCACCAAGGCAATGCTGGCGCTGCTCGTGGTCAGCTTCGTGTGGCTCGGCAAGATCGGCGCCGGCCCGGGCACGGACCCGGTGGAAACGATCATCGGCCGCGTGCTGACGTTCCTCTACTTCGCCTTCTTCATCACCATGCCGTTCTGGACCCGGATCGACCGGACCAAGCCGGTCCCGGAGCGGGTGACGACGCATGACTGACAAAGCCTTCCCGATGCGCGCATTGCACAAGATCGCCACCGTTGTCGCAGGTCTGCTGGTCTCGGCGTCTGCGTTCGCCGCTTCCTCCGGCGTCGAGCTGGAGCAGGCCGGCGTGGCCCTCGGCGATCGCGCCTCGCTGCAGCGCGGCGCCCAGGCGTACATGAACTACTGCTCGGGCTGCCATTCGCTGAAGTACCTGCGATACTCGCGGATGGCCGAGGACCTCGGCCTGAGCGAAGACGAGGTCATGGAGAACCTCAACTTCACCGGCGCGAAGTTCGGCGAGCAGATCCATGTCTCGATGAACGAAGAAGATGCGACGCGCTGGTTCGGCAAGATGCCGCCGGACCTGAGCCTGATCTCTCGGGTGCGGGGGAGCGATTGGGTGTACACCTACCTCAAGTCGTTCTACCTCGACGAGTCGCGCCCGCTGGGCTGGAACAACACGCTGTACCCAAACGTGTCGATGCCTAACCCGCTTTGGCAGCAGCAGGGTTCGCAGCGTGCCGAGTACGGCGCTGCCGATCCCGCAACGGGCGAGCGTCAGGTCGTCGACCTCAAGGTTATGCAGGCCGGCACGCTTCCCAACGCCGAGTTCAACCAGCTCGTGCGCGATATCACCGCATTTCTCGAGTACGCCGGCGAGCCCGCCGCGCTCAAGCGCCAGAGCCTCGGCGTTTGGGTCGTGCTGTTCCTGGCGATGTTCACGTTCCTCGCCTGGCTCCTGAAGAAGGAATACTGGCGCGACGTGCACTGACCGGCTCGCGTTGCACGGGCGCCTTCGGGCGCCCGTGTGCGGTCCGCGTGGCAGATGCTGCGCGGCCTCCACGCGGGTCACAGCTCGGGCCGTGACGACCGATCGCAGCGTGCGTTCGGCGTCGAAGACCGGCGGATTCCGGTTCTGCCAGCGAGGTCGATATGGCGGCGAGCCTGCGTATGCGTAATGCCCTGACCCTGTTCTCTTCCACCGACTGCGTCCTGTGTCATCGGGTGCGGTTGGTGCTGGCCGCCAAAGGCGTGAGCTACGACTTGGCGCCGGTCGATCCGCAGAACCCGCCTGAAGACCTCATCGACCTCAACCCGTACCACTCGGTCCCCACGCTCGTCGAGCGCGACCTGGTGCTCTACGCCGCGAGCGTTGTCAGCGAATACCTCGACGAGCGCTACCCGCATCCGCCTCTGATGCCGGTCGACCCGCTTTCGCGTGCCCGCCTGCGGCTGGCGACGCTGCGCCTCGAGCACGACTGGGTGCCGCAGGTGCAGGCGATCCAGCTCGGCAACAAGGCGCAGGCCGAGGCCGGGCGCAAGCGGCTCAAAGAGCTGCTCACCGCGTCGGTGCCGCTGTTCAAGGCCTACAAGTTCTTCCTCAACCCCGAGATGAGCCTGGCCGACTGCGCGATGGCCCCGATCATCTGGCGCCTGCCGGCGCTCGGCGTGGCGTTGCCGAAGGACGGCAAGGCGATCGAGGACTACGGCAATCGCATCTTCCGGAACCCCGGGTTTGCACGAAGCCTGACCGAGCAGGAGCGCAAGCTGCGCGAACTGCCGGCCTGACCGGCCGCGCACCGACAGCTACACTGCGGCCATGACCGAGTCGATGCCAATGACGAGCCACCGCCCGTACCTGCTGCGGGCGCTGTACGAATGGATTGCCGACAACGGGATGACGCCGCATCTGCTTGTCGATGCATCGCGCGCCGGCGTGCAGGTGCCGATGCAGTCGGTGAAGGACGACCGTGTCGTGCTGAATATCGCTGAGCGCGCGGTCTCCCATCTGGAGATGGGCAACGACGCGATCAGCTTCAGCGCCCGGTTCGGCGGCGTGAGCCATCCCGTCTCGGTCCCTGTCTCCGCCGTGCTCGCGATCTACGCGCGTGAAACCGGGCAGGGCATGGCGCTGCCGGACGACGGACTGCCCACCGAGGAGCAGGAGCCCGACACGGAGGAGCCCGTCGTGACCCTTGCGGCCGTGCCCACCGACCCGGAGGGTGACGACGACGGCCCGGACCGCCCGTCCCCGCGTCGTTCAGGGCACCTGCGCGTCGTCAAGTAACGGCATCCCGACGCGCTGCGCTCCCGTGATGGTGGCAGCCACGTGAGCTCCGTCGCGCGCGGGTCACGGCTGCTCTCGCGGCGACGTCTCACTCCAGACCCGACCGCTTAACGCAGTTGCGCGACGTGGGCGCTGACGGGCCCCGTGAACGACACCAGCCGGCCGTCGCGCAGTACGAGCCGCCCCGACTGTCGGTCGTCACCGCGGTGCGAGTAGTCGAAACGGAACGTCCGCTCGAGCCCCAGCCAGCCGTTGTCGCGGCGGCACAGCCGGACGCGGATCTCGTGCACGCTCTGATCGAGCCATTGAACGCCCGCGGCGCGACAGGCGTCGCGCCCGAGCGCCTCCGCGCGTTCGGCGGCGGCGCGGCCGGCGCTCCAGAACCCGAAGGCTGCAGCGCCGAGAATCATCAGTAGAACTAGCGTCGGCATGTCCGGTAAGGTGGCGGCGCGCGGCGTCGGCCGCAAGAGTCAATCGTAATCGCACGATCCACGAGGGGTCCGCATGAAACTGGTGTTTCCCGGAGGCGAGCACCCGCAGGTGCTGCTGGGCGAGGGTGTGAATCGCATCGGTTCGGACCCCAACGCGAACATCGTGCTCGATCGCCCCGGCGTGATGCCCCAGCACTGCCAACTGCATGTCACCGCGAGCGGCGTCACCCTCGAGGTGCCGCCCGGCGCCTCGGTCAGTGTGAACGGCCGGCCTGTGGCGGGGATCATCGCGCTGCGTCGCGGGGACACGGTCGCGTTCGACAATGTGCAGGCCAGGCTTGCGTCGGTCGAAGCCGTCAGCGCGGTGGCCTCCCGCATCGGCAGCGCCGCGGTGGCCATGAATGACGGCGCCGGCGTGACCGCCGTGCACGCGGCCCTGCCGCGCTACGTGCTGCGCACGGTCTCGGGCGCGGGGTTTGGCCGCAGCCACCCATTGGCGAACACGACCGTAGTGGGGCGGGCCCCCGAGTGCACGTTGCGCCTCGACGAGTCGGGAATCTCGCGCATGCATGCGCGGTTGTTGCCCACCGCCGAGGGCGTGCAGCTCGAGGACCTCGGTTCCACGAACGGCAGCTTCATCAACGGCAAGCGCGTGCTCTTCGGTGAGGCGCGGGTCGGCGACGAGCTCATGTTCGACACGCTTCGCTTCCGCCTCGCCGCCGTGTCGGCGGGCGAGTCGATCCTGTCGGACGCGGCAAACGAGGGCACGCCGCGGCGTCGGCCCTCCCGGCGCCAGACGATCGCGGCGGCCGGGGTGCTGGTCGCAGCGGCCGCGGTGTTCCTGCTGGCGCGCGCGTTCGCGTAGTGCTCGGCGCCGCTCAGTGCGGCGCAGGCCCGAGCTTGAGCGAAAGATCGATGGCGCGGACGTGCTTGGTCAGTCCGCCGATCGAGATGCAGTCGACGCCGTCCTCCGCGATCGCGCGAACGGTGTCGAGGTCGACCCCGCCGGACACCTCCAGCGGAATGCGCCCGTTCGCAACGCGCACTGCTTCACGGCGCGTCGCGGCATCGAAATCGTCGATCAGGATGCGGTCGCAGCTTTCGGCCAGCGCGTCTTCGAGTTCCGCAAGCGTTTCCACCTCGACGATCAGCGGCAGCGAGGGTTGCGTCGCACGCGCGGCGCGAATCGCGTCGCGGATCGAGCCGGCTGCGCGTACGTGGTTTTCCTTGAGCATGACCGCGTCGAACAGGCCAATCCGGTGGTTCGTGCCGCCGCCGACCCGCACCGCGTATTTCTGCGCGTGACGCAGCCCCGGAATCGTCTTGCGGGTGTCGAGGATGCGCGCGCGCGTTCCGCGCACGGCATTAACGTACGCGGCGGTCGCGGTCGCGGTTGCCGACAGTGTCTGCATGAAGTTGAGCGACGCGCGCTCGGCCGTTACGAGAGAGCGAGCGCGACCGCGCAGCGTGGCGAGCACGGTGCGGGGCGCGACGCGATCGCCCTCGCCGACGTGCCAGTCGATCTTGACGTCCGGATCCAGCGCGCGGTGGCAGGCCTCGAACCACGGCCGACCGCAGACGATCGCGTCTTCCTTGCACAGCAGGTAGGCATCGTCGTCCGTGTCCGGCAACAGCGCTGCCGTGACGTCGCCGTCGCCGACATCCTCCGCGAGTGCACGAGCGACATCGGCCGCGACGACCTCCGGGTCCGGTGGCGTCACCGCGTCGCTGAGTCGCGTGCTCATGGGGCCGGAAAGTCCGCAACCTGGGCGGTTGCGATGCCGTCCTCGACGAGCAACACCGGGATGCCGTCGTCGACGCGGTACACGCGCTTGCGATCACGGGTGACCAGCGCTTCGCGCAACGGCTCCTGTTGCGGGGAGCCGTCACCGCGCACCACGTCGCCATGGGCGATCGCCGTGTTGAGGCTTTGAAGGCCCCGGGTGTCGAGCGGCAACAGCGGTTGCCGCGAAGCGGGGCAGACGAGCAGGTCGAGCAGTTTGCGGTCCATGGGCAAGCGCGGCGGGGACGAGGCGCTAGAATACGGCTTTGCCTCGGGGCAGGACCAATGTCAGTTCCGCAACCGGCTTCGCCGGCGCCGCTGGTCGGCATCGTGATGGGTTCACGCTCCGACTGGGAGACTATGCAGCACGCCGCCACCCGCCTCGAGGCGCTGGGCGTGCCGCACGAAGTGCGGGTCGTATCCGCGCATCGCACGCCCGACGTGCTGTTCGAATATGCTGCCTCGGCCGCATCGCGCGGCTTGCGCGCGATCATTGCCGGCGCGGGCGGTGCAGCGCACCTGCCCGGCATGCTCGCAGCGAAGACCGCCGTGCCGGTGCTCGGCGTGCCCGTGCAGAGCCGGGCGTTGAACGGTCTCGACTCATTGCTTTCCATCGTGCAGATGCCGGCCGGTATCCCCGTAGCGACGTTCGCGATCGGCCAGGCCGGTGCCGCCAACGCTGCGCTGTTTGCCGCGGCGATGCTGGCCGCGGAACAGCCCGCCATCGGCGCCGCGCTCGATGCCTTCCGTGCACGGCAGACCGAAGACGTCTGCGCGAACGACGACCCGCGTCGATGACCACGGTCGGGATTCTCGGCGGCGGCCAACTTGCACGCATGCTCGCACTGTCGGGCGCACCGCTTGGCTTGCGCTTTCTGGTGATGGACACGGCCGCTGACGCATGCGCGAGCCAGTTCGCGCCGATGATCGTCGGTGACTACCGCGATGAGCAGGCGCTGGGCGAGTTTGCATCCAAGGTCGACGTGGCGACATTCGATTTTGAAAATGTCCCCGCGGAGTCGGCCCGTTGGCTCGCCGATCGCGTGCCGGTGTTTCCGAACCCACATGCGCTCGCGGTAGCCCAGGACCGTCTCGCGGAGAAGACCCTGTTCCGCGAGCTCGGCATTCCAGTGCCCGACTTCGCAGCAGTCGATTCCCGCGAGGATCTCGAGGCCGCCGTCGCGTCGATTGGCGCGCCCTGCATCCTCAAGACGCGTCGCCTCGGCTATGACGGCAAAGGCCAGTTCCGCCTGCGGACCGCCGGCGACGTCGACGCGGCATGGCGGGCCTTGGGCGCACAGGCATCGACGGTTGGTCTCATCCTTGAAGGCTTCGTCGCGTTCGAACGCGAGTTGTCCGTCGTCGGGGTCCGCACGCGTGACGGTGAGTTCCGCAGCTGGCCGGTGACCGAGAACTGGCACGTCGACGGGGTGTTGTCTGCGAGCCTTGCGCCCGCGGCGGTCGACAATGCGCTTGCCGAGCAGGCCTGCGACCACGCGCGCCGCCTCGCGCATGCGCTGGACTACGTCGGCGTGTTCGCGCTCGAGCTCTTCTGTCGCGTCGGCGTGCTGCTTGCGAATGAGCTTGCGCCGCGGGTGCACAACTCGGGGCACTGGACGATTGAGGGCAGCGAGACGAGCCAGTTCCAGAACCACCTTCGCGCCGTTCTCGGGCTGCCGCTGGGCGACACTCGGATGCTCGGCCACGCCTGCATGCTCAACTGGATCGGGCACATGCCTGAGGCTTCGGTGGTGCATGCGGAGCCCGGCGGCCATTGGCACGACTACGGCAAGCAGCCGCGGGATGGGCGCAAGGTCGGACACGCGACCCTGCGCGCGGATTCCACGGGCGCGCTCGCCGAGGCCCTCGCGCGAGTCGGCGCAGCCCTCGGCCGGGACTTGCAGGTTGCGCCGGTTATTGAGCGGCTGGGCGGCTGAAGCGGGATTGATCCCGCGGTGGCTGATGTGTGAATAGCACGCAGAGGCGCATAGGTCCTGCGACTTATTCGTCAGTAGGCGCTGCGCGTTCGCCGAAGGCCGTCGTCGCCGCGCATGTGGGCCTTTCAGTTGACTGAAACAACAACGGCCGGGTTTCCCCGGCCGTTAAGTCAACGCGAACGCGTCGGCATCACTTCATGCTCGACGCGACGAAGTTCCAGTTCACGACGTTCCAGAACGCTTCGACGAACTTCGGGCGCGCGTTGCGGTAGTCGATGTAGTACGCATGCTCCCACACGTCGCAGGTGAGCAGCGGCGTGTCCTCGCTCGTGAGCGGGGTGTTCGCGTTCGAGGTGCTCACCAGCGCGAGCGAGCCGTCCGGACGCTGCACCAGCCACGCCCAGCCGGAGCCGAAGGTCTTGATCGCGACGTCGGAGAACTGCTCCTTGAACGCCGCGAAGCTGCCGAACGCCGCGTTGATGCCGTCGGCGAGCTTGCCCGTGGGCTCACCGCCGCCGTCCGGCGACATGCAGTTCCAGAAGAACGTGTGGTTCCACACCTGCGCCGAGTTGTTGAAGACCGGGCCCTGCGAGTTGCGGATGATTTCCTCGAGCGAGCGATTCGCGTGCTCGGTGCCCTCGACGAGCTTGTTGAGGTTGTCGACGTAGGCCTTGTGATGCTTGCCGTAGTGGTAGTCGAGCGTTTCACCGGAGATGTGCGGCTCGAGGGCGGCGCGGTCGTAGGGCAGGGGCGGCAGTTCGAAAGCCATGGCGAGCTCCTTGGAGTGGCTGGCGAGGGGGAGGCCGGGCGCGAAGCGGCGCGGCGGGGGCTTACAATGCCGATTCTATCCCCACGTCCGCGTGCACGGCCTCTGCTGCCGTGCGACGGTCCTTTGCAGGAGTGTTGCCATGTCCGTGATCGAACGCATCCAGGCGGAGATCGAAGGCCATCCGATCGTGCTCTTCATGAAAGGCACGGCCCAGTTTCCGATGTGCGGCTTCTCGAGCCGCACCGTGCAGGCCCTCAAGGCCGCCGGCGCCTCCTCGCTGCACACGGTCAACGTGCTCGAAGACCCGGAAGTCCGCGCCAACCTGCCGCGCTTTTCGAACTGGCCGACGTTCCCGCAGCTGTTCCTGCAGGGCGAACTGATCGGCGGCTGCGACATCACGATGGAGCTGTTCGAGTCGGGCGAGCTCGCCCGGATGATCGGCGAAATCCAGCAACAGCAGTGACAGCACCCGACGCCATGGAGTCGAGCCGCCTGCTCGACGGCCGGGTCGTGCTCGTCACCGGCGCGCACGGGGGGCTCGGCGCGGCCGCGTCGGCTGCCTGCGCGCGTGCTGGCGCGACGGTCGTGCTGCTGGGCCGCAAGGTCGCGCGACTCAACCGCGTGTACGACGCCGTGGCCGCGGAAGGTACAGAGCCTTTGCTATACCCGCTGGATCTCGAAGGCGCGTCCGTTGACGACTACGCGGAGCTTGCCTCGCGCATCGAGGCGGAGCTCGGTCGCCTGAACGGCGTGCTGCACTGCGCGGCCGAGTTCCGCGGCCTGACGCCCCTGCTGCACACCGACCCGGCCGCGTTCGCGCGTGCGATTCACGTCAACCTGACAGCTCGTTGGTGGTTGAGCCAGGCGTGCCTGCCGCTGCTGATGAAATCGCCCGACGCGGCGCTGGTGTTCGTCGTCGACGCGCTCGAGCGCGTGGGCGGCGCGTACTGGGGCGGCTACGGCGTGGCGCAGCACGCGCTCGCGGGGCTCGTGGGCATGCTGCATGCCGAACTCGCGAACTCACCCATCCGCGTCAGCGGCCTCGAGCCCGGCCCGATGCGCACCGCGCTGCGTTCGCGTGCGTTTGTCGACGAGCACGACCGACGTGCGCGCGACGCGGCGGAATACGCCGAGCACTGCGTGCGGTTGCTGTCGCCGGCGGGCGTCGAGCATCGCGGCACGATCTGGCAGATTCGCCATGGCGCGTAATTCCGCCGGCTCGGCTGCGGGCCGGGTCGGGCCGCACCGGCAGGCGTCGCGATGACGATTGCGTCTGCTGCGCTGCTGCTGTTCCTGATCCTCGACCCGCTCGGCAACATCCCGATCTTCCTGAGCCTGCTCCGCGGCCTCTCGCCGGAGCGCCAGCGGATCATCATCGTGCGCGAGCTGCTGATCGCGCTGGGCGTTCTGATGCTGTTCCTCTGGGGTGGAAAGTACGCGCTCGAGCTCATGCATCTGCGTCAGGAGTCGGTGTCGATCGCCGGCGGCATCGTGCTGTTCCTGATCGGCATCCGCATGATCTTTCCACCGCCCGAGGGGCTCATGGGCGAGCTCCCCGAAGGCGAGCCCTTCATCGTGCCCATGGCGATCCCGCTCGTGGCTGGCCCGTCGGGAATGGCCGCCGTCATGCTGATGGGCAGCAAGGACCCGGGGCGGCTCGTCGACTGGAGTCTCGCGCTGCTGCTCGCATGGTGCGGCACCGCCGCGATCCTGTTTTTCGCGCCGGTGATCTACCGTTGGCTCGGCACGCGCGTGCTCACCGCGGTCGAGCGGCTCATGGGCATGCTGCTCGTCGCCATATCCGTTCAGATGTTCCTCGACGGGCTGCAGGCTTACTTGCGCCCGGCAGCCGCATAGCGCGCGCCTTCACGGTATCCTCACGAACATGTGACGCCGTAACCGGTCTGTCATACATCCGCTCTAGTATGTTAACTTCGTGTTAACCCCTGCCGCCGGCTTACCGGCGGCATTGTTTTGGCCGGCGATGGAACGCATCCGTCTCGCCCTTCTCGTCCTTGAGGCTCCTGTGATGACCCAATCCAACCGCGTCCGCATGTCCCGGCTCACGCTCGGACTGCTCGCCGCCCTTGCTACCGCACCTGCGTTTGCGCAGAGCACGTCCGCCGGCGTCGGCGGTGTCGTGACCGGAGCTGACGGACAGCCCGTCGTCAACGCTGAAGTGACCATCGTTCACACCGAGTCGGGCACGGTCAGCCGCGTGACGACCGACGAGAGCGGTCGCTACACCGCGCGCGGTCTGCGCGTGGGTGGTCCGTACACGATCACGATCAACAAGGCAGGGGCGGGCACCGCTTCAGAAGACGGCGTCTTCCTCAACCTCGACAAGGTCAACCAGGTCGACGTTGCGCTGAACAACAACGTGACGACGCTCGAGACGGTGCAGGCAATCGCGTACGGCTCCGAGGTGTTCAGCGCGAACAAGATGGGCACGGGCACCAACGTCACGCGCGAGCAGATCGAGGCATTCCCGTCCATCGAGCGCAACCTGCAGGACTACGCGCGCCTCGACCCGCGCGTGGTGCAGACCGACAAGTCGCGTAACGAGATCTCAGTCGGCGGCCAGAACCCGCGCTACAACGCGATTCGTGTCGACGGCATCAGCACGAACGACGCATTCGGTCTGGAGTCGAACGGACTGCCGACACCGAAGCAGCCGTTCTCGATGGATGCGATCCAGGAAATCTCGGTCGACGTCGCGAATTACGACACGACGATCTCCGGCGGCACCGGTGGCGTGATCAACGCAGTCACGAAGTCGGGCACGAACAGCTTCGGCGGCTCCGTCTACGGCCTCTACCGCGACAGCTCGATGGTGCGCGAGAACGAGGACGGCACCGACTACAACGGCTTCGAAGACGAAACCACTTACGGCGTGACGTTCGGCGGACCGTTGATCAAGGACAAGCTGTTCTTCTTCATCAACTATGAGAAGTTCGAGCAGGCGGCTGCCGGTCCGACCTCGGGCCCGATCGGCTCGGGTGCTACGAACATCGTCAACATCAGCCAGGCGCAGATCGATGAGGTCCGCCGCATCTCGCGTCTCTACGGTTTTGATCCGGGCGGCTTCGCCGTCAGCGGGGCGGACACGACGAGCGAAGAGTACGGCCTCAAGATCGACTGGAACATCACCGACTCGCACCGCGCGGCGTTCCGTTACGGCACGTCCGACCAGAGCGTCGCGGTGTTCCCGGGCTTCGGCACGCGCAGCATCGCGCTTGAGTCGTACGCTTATCAGCGCGATTACGAGTTCGATACGTACAGCGCGCAGCTGTTCAGTGACTGGACCGAGAATTTCTCGACCGAAGCAAAGGTGTCGTTCCGCGAGTACTCGGCGGTTCGCACGCCCAACTCGAACCTGCCTGCGATTTCGGTAGCGGTTCCGACTGGCCCGAACTCCGATGCCACGATCAACTTCGGCACTGAGCAGAATACCCACGCAAACGTACTCGCGACGGACACGCTTAACGCGTTCTTCGCCGCCAACTGGTACGTCGGCGACCACACGGTGAAGTTTGGCTTCGATTACGAGGACAACGACATCTACAATCTGTTCGGCCGCAACACGAACGGCGTCTACAGCTTTGACAGCCTGAACGCGTTCGACCCGGCGCGAAACGCCGGGGAGACCGCGGCAGGCGCCCGTCCGCGCTCGTACCGGTTGTTCTATCCGGCAGCGGGTGACCTGGACAGCATGGCCGCGATCTGGGGTTTGAAGAACCTCGGCGTGTTTGTGCAGGACACGTGGGCCGTGAACCCGAACCTCACACTCACCTTCGGTTTCCGCTACGACCGTCCCTCGGTAGGCAGCGAGCCGCAGTTCAATCAGGCGGCGTTCAACGCGTTCGGTTTTGACAACAGCTCGACGATCGATGGCAATGACCTGATCCAGCCGCGCTTCGGCTTCAATTACACCTTCGACACCGAGCGTCCGACGCAGCTGCGCGGCGGCGTGGGCCTGTTCCAGGGTGCGTCGGCAAACGTATGGCTGTCGAACCCGTTCACGAACACGGGTTTCGGATACATCGACTACAACCTCTCGACCGGCTTTGCGGCGACCGCGCCGTGCCGCGCGACCGCGCTCGGCTGCTTCTCGGCTGATCCAAGCGCGCAGATCGGGCTGATCCCGCCCGGCGCGCGCACGGGCACGCAGTCCGTCGACTTCGTTGACCCGGAGCTCGGGCAGCCGTCGGTCTGGAAAGCGAACCTTGCGTTCGACCATGAGCTGCCGTGGTGGGGCGTCGTCGCTGGCGCCGAACTGGTGCTGACGTCGGTCAAGCAGGGCATCTACTACCAGCACCTCAATCTCGGTGCGCCGACGGGCGTCGGTCAGGACGGCCGCGCGATCTTCTGGGACCTCGCAGGTCGCAACCCGGCCAACTGGAACCAGTTCGGCGCGCAGCCGTCGGGCGCGCGTGGCACGAGCCGCGCGAACGCGAACCCGAGCTTCACGGACGCGATCATCGCGCGCCCGACGAACAAGGGGGAGTCGCAGCAGCTCACGCTCTCGTTGACCAAGCCGTTCAACGACAGCGACTGGAACTGGACGGTGGCGTACACGTACACGAACGCGACCGAGGTCAGCCCGCTGACCAGCTCGACGTCCGGCTCGCAATGGGGCAACAACTCCACGTTTAATCCGAACGAGGAAGTCTCGGCCCGGTCGAACTATGAGATCGAGAACCGCTTCACGGCAGCGGTTGCTTGGAAGCATGCGTTCTTCGGCGATTACAACACCACTGCGTCGATGTTCTACGAAGGCCGCAACGGTCGTCCGTACAGCTATGTGTTCGACAACGACGCGAACGGCGACGGCCGCTTCGGCAACGATCTCCTGTACATCCCGCGTGGCCCTGGTGACGTGGTGTTCGTCAATGCAACTGAACAGGCCGGCTTCTGGGACTTCGTCAATAACGACGAGTACCTGAGCCAGAATCTCGGCCGCGTTGCCGAGCGCAACGGTGCGCGTTCGACGTGGGTCAACCAGTTCGACGTCCGCATTTCGCAGGAACTGCCGGGCTTCATGGAAGGCCACAAGTCGGAGCTCTGGCTCGACATCCTCAATGTCGGCAATCTGATCGACAAGGATTGGGGGCAGATCGAAGAAGTGGGCTTCCCGTTCGGTCGTGGCGTGGTGGAATACGGCGGTATCTGTGGACAGGGCCCGGCGGCATCGCAGCCGGCGGCCTGTGCCGGCAATGCTGGCAAGTACGTCTACCGCTACAACACGCCGGACAGCCTCAACATCTACGACGACCGTGCGATCTCGCGCTGGTCTTTGCAGGTGGGCTTCCGCTACAAGTTCTGATTTCCGGATCGGGACGAAATCGGGAAACGGCCGGGGCTCGCCCCGGCCGTTTTCTTTTGTGCACACGGCTGCGCTAGAGTCGTAGAACTCATAAGACAACAAGCAAGCACAAGAATGACCGGCAAGATCGAATCACGACTTCCCACCGTCGACGCGCGCATCTATCCGCGTGGCGGACTTGACGTTCTATCCCGCACCGAGGTCGCGCGCCTGCGCGATGCCTCCGTGGGCGGCATGCACGAACTGCTGCGACGCTGCGCGCTGGCCGTACTCACAAGCGGCAGTGCATCGGACGACCCGCGTGCGGCGCGCGAGCTCTATCCCGATTTCGACATCCAGGTGCTCCAGCACGATCGCGGCCTGCTAATCGACCTGTGCAACGCACCCGCCATGGCCTTCGTGGACGGCGAGATCATCCGCGGTGTCGCCGAACTGCTGTTCGCCGTCGTGCGCGATCTCGCGTACACCGCGATCGAGACGGACGAGAACTGCACGACCGATCTCGAGCCCAGCGAGGCCATCACCGACGCGGTGTTCGGCCTGCTGCGCAACGCGCGCATCCTGCAGCCGAACGAGCCGAACCTCGTGGTCTGCTGGGGCGGCCATTCAATCAATCGCGACGAGTACATGTACACGAAGCAGGTCGGCTACGAGCTCGGCTTGCGCGGGCTCGATATCTGCACGGGTTGCGGCCCAGGCGCGATGAAGGGGCCGATGAAAGGCGCCACGATTGCCCATGCGAAGCAGCGCAAGCGCAGCATGCGGTACATCGGCATCACCGAGCCCGGCATCATCGCGGCCGAATCGCCCAACCCGATCGTCAACCACCTGGTGATCATGCCGGACATCGAAAAGCGCCTCGAGGCGTTCGTCCGTGTCAGCCACGGCATCATCGTGTTCCCGGGCGGCGTCGGCACGGCCGAGGAGATCCTTTACCTGCTCGGGCTGCTGCTGCAGGAAGAGAATCGCGACCTGCCGTTCCCGCTGATCTTGACGGGCCCGACGGCGTCGGCGCCGTACTTCGAACAAATCGACCGCTTTCTCCGACTGACGCTCGGCGAGGCGGCGACGTCGCGCTACGAGATCATCGTCGGCGATCCGGCTGCAGTCGCCAAGCGCATGGCGGCCGGTATCCGTAAGGTCCGCGAGCATCGCATCGTCCAGAAGGACTCGTTCTTCTTCAATTGGTCGATTCGCATTCCGCTCGAATTCCAGCAGCCGTTCGTACCCACGCACGAGGCGATGGCATCGCTCGACCTGCACCACGGTCGGCAGCCACACGAACTGGCCGCGGACCTACGCCGTGCGTTCTCGGGCATCGTCGCGGGCAACGTCAAGGAAGACGGTATCCGCCGGATCGAGGCGCATGGCCCGTTCCTGATCCACGGCGACACGGACATGATGGAAGCGCTCGATGCGCTCCTGCGCTCGTTCGTCGAGCAGCGCCGCATGAAAATCGCCGGCGATTATCGCCCGTGCTATCAGGTGGTCACGGACCGCGCGCTAGACGCGGCGGCGACGGTCAGCTGACGCAGGTCGTCGCGGCAGGCGCACTGTCGCGACCCAGTGCTCCCCCTTCCGACCGGTCTGGACGCTCCCGCGTCCGCCGGTTAGCGCCTCTATGCGCGCCTGCGACGCGTTGAGGCCCACGCCGTGACTCAGGGGGGGCGCCGCATCGGAAAAGACGAGTGGATTTCGGATTCGCACCACGACGTGCTCCGCCGTCGTGGTCAGCGCGATTTCCACACGACCGCCGTGCGGCACCCGTTCGACCCCGTGGCGGATCGCGTTCTCCACAAGGGGCTGGATCGACAACGCGGGTACCTGGACAGCGGGGATCGAGCCCGGCACGTCCCATTCGACCCGCAGCCGGTCGCCGAAGCGAAGCTGCTCGATCTCAAGGTAGCGACGCACCAGCGACAGCTCGTCTTCGAGCGATATGTCGCGCGGACCGGCGAGCGCCGCTCGGAAAAGGTCAGCGAGGTCGAGAAGCAGGCGCTCGGCTTCCCCCGGCCGGCTGTGCACGAGAGCCGCGCCCGTGTTGAGCGTGTTGAACAGGAAGTGCGGACGGATGCGGGCCTGCAGGGCTTCGAGCTCCGCTTGCTGTGCTCGCATCGCAAGCTGTCTCGCGCGCCAGTAGTTCTGAAATGCCGCGAGTCCTAGCAGCCCCACCGCAGTGGCGATTCCTGTCGCCTGCCAGAACAGCTCCGTAGGGGTGGAGCCTTCTCCGGCGTCAATATCTGGCGCTATCAAGTGCGCGGCTACGACTACCAGCCAAGTGTTTATTAGGAGCAGTGCAATCGCGATTCGCGCGACCCCCATGGGTCTGGACGCGCCGAAAAGCCCTCGCAGCAGAAAAAGCTCTCCAAGTGTGAGCAGCGTCACCCATTGAATCGCAAGTGAGGTCAGTCCAAAAAGCACCCAGCGGTCCATCACCACACTTGGCGCGAGGGCCAGAACAATCGCGAGGCCCTCGCCGGCGATGAGCACCCACATAATCGCGTGTGGATGCCAAAGCGATTCAAGCGGATTGGAAGCGTGCGGGACGTCACGTATCGATTTCACTGACGTGCTCTCTCGAGTCTGCCCCGGTAACAATTGGACCCGTTGGTGCTGCGAAGCCGGCCGTTCATCGGTCCGCCCATGGCATGAGATGAAAGGCTGACATAGGGTGCAGCATGCAGGCAATGTGCGTTAGGGCAATGGGGGCGGCTACGATGCGAAGTGCACAACGGCCTGGCCGCGGGCGGGCGGTGTCCAGCGGATTCACGCTCGTCGAGCTGATGGTGACAATTGCGGTCTTGGCGATCCTGTTAACCCTCGGGGTGCCGAGCTTCCAGGCCGTCATCAATAGCAATCGACTTGCCAGCGGCGCGAACGAATTTGTGGCTGCACTGCAGCACGCGCGCATGGAAGCGATGCGTCGAAACTCAAGGGTCGTGGTGTGCCGCTCCGCAGATCAGACGAACTGCTCGGACGGAACCGATTGGACGTCGTGGGTGGTCTTCGTTGACCGAGATCGCGACGGTACGCCCGACACCGCATCCGGCTCTACACCGTCCGAGGTACTACGCGTCGGCTCGCTGCCTTCGCCGCTCGTAGCGAAAGTAAGCAGCAACGTCGTGTCTAGCCGGATCTTCTTCCGGCCGGACGGCCGCGCCTACAAGTCGGGAAGCGCCACGACGATGACCGACGAGCTGCTGAGGGCGACGGTGGGCGTGTGCATCAGCGGCGCGAAACAGCCGCAGAAGAACCAGCGCGAGATTCAGATCATGTCGGGCAGCCGGATCTCCACGGCGAAGACGGGCGACGGCACCGGCACCTGCCTGGCGCTGGCGAACCCGAGCAGCTGACGAGACAGTCATGACACGTCAACGAAACTCCCATTCTTCTCCCCGCCAACTGCAGCGTGGCGCCGGCCTCCTCGAGGTGCTCATCGCCGTGTTGATCATGGCGATCGGCCTGCTCGGAATCGCAGCGCTACAGGCCGCCGCGCTTCGTAACAGCCAGAGCGCCGCCGAACGCGGGCAAGCCGTGGTGCAGACGCACACGATCCTCGATTCCATGCGAGCGAACCGCGCCGCTGCGCTCGCCGGCTCTTACAACATCGCCTTGACTGGCACGGCACCCACTGCGTCCTCGCGCATCACGCGCGACCAGGCGAACTGGATCACGCAATTAAAGCTTGCGATGGGCAACTCGGCTCAGGGGGCAATCAGCTGCACAACCGCCCTTTGCACTATCACAATCCAGTGGGACGACAGCCGAGGCTCGGCCGGATCGTCGACCGAACAGCTCGTGACCGAGACACGTCTATGACCATTCGTATATACCGCAAGCCGATGGGTCCGCGCTACACGCGGGGCCTAAGCCTCGTGGAGTTGATGGTTTCGCTCGTAGTAGGTCTGCTCGTCGTCGCTGGAGCGCTCAGCGTGTTCGACTCGAACCGCCAGACGTACGTGGCCACCGAAAGCCTTGGGCGCGTGCAGGAGAACGCACGTGTCGCATTCGAGTTAATGGCGCGGGACATCCGGGAGGCCGGAGGGAATCCGTGTAGCCGCAATCTGCCGGTCGCCAATGTGATGGTGAACCCGGCCTCGCGTTGGTATACCAATTTTGCAGACGGCATACGCGGCGCCGAGGGTGCGTTCACCTTGGACAACCCGTCCAACCGCGTGAGCGGCACGGACGCCATTGAGCTGATGTACGGCGTTCATACCGGGGCGACGGTGGTGGGCCATAACCCCACGGCTGCCAGCTTCTCGGTCAACACCACCGAACATGGCTTCGTGGCCGAAGATCTAATGATGGTCTGCGATTACCGTCAGGTGGCGTTGTTCCAGATGACGGGGCCGACTGCCACCAATGAAACGGTTGTGCACAACAACGGCACCGCGTCCATCCAGAACTGCTCCAAGGGACTCGGTTTCGCTGTGCCGATGTCGTGCACGACCAACGGTACGCCCTATGCCTACGGGCCCAACTCCATGCTCACGAAGCTGCGTGCCGTGCGCTGGTATGTCGGGACGAAGGGCGGGGCGCGGGTGCTCTATCAGGACGTGATCCGAAATACTGGCACGCTCCAGGTCGTATCCGAAGAAGTCGCAACCGGCGTGACGGATATGCAGATCACGTACCTGCTCAACGGAGCCGCGAGCTACGTTGACGCGACGGCCGTGGGGGCGAACTGGAGGAACGTCATCGCCGCCCGACTGGAGCTGTCGTTAGCAGGCGAAGAGCGCGTCTCGGAAGGACAAGTCATTAACCGAAAGCTCGTCCACGTGGTCGCGCTGCGGAACCGCAATCTATGAATCGCTCTCCGACATTCCATATGCCGTCCCGCGAGCGCGGTGCCGCGTTGGTGGTAGTGCTGATCCTGCTCCTGGTAATGACCCTGCTCGGCCTTGCGAGCCTGCGCGGCACGATGCTGGAAGAGCGGATGAGCGGCAGTTTGTACGACCGCAACCTCAGCTTCCAAGCTGCGGAGGCTGCGCTGCGCGAGGCGGAAGCGCGCATCGCTACCGGCGGGCTGACGTTCCCCACGAGCGCAACTTGCAGCGACGGCCTTTGCGGCACCCCTACTGCCACCGCCACGGAGCGTTGGAAGGACACTGCGTTCGACGGGTGGAAGGCGGCGAGCGCGACGCTTCAGCGGACTGCCACGCCTCAGTACTTCATCGAGTTCATGGGGATAGCGCCGACGTGGCCCGGCTGCGACCAGTTGCCCGAAGGCGAACGTCATCCCCACTGCCTGAAGCCCCGTTATCGCGTTACCGCCCGTAGCACTGCGGTCGATCGTGCAGCGGTCCTGCTGCAAACCACCTATGCCGGCCCGTGAGGCGCTCGACATGATCCGCTCGAACATTCCTAATCGATCCAGTGCGCCAGCCCGCACCTCGTGGGCGTTCGTCGCCGCCTTTGTCGCGACGGTCCTCGGCTTGCCCGTGCACGCGAACGTTTCGATCCCGAAGGTGCCGCTGCAGTCGGGCGTCGCGGTGCCGCCGAACATCATGTTCATTCTTGATGACTCGGGCTCGATGCAGAGCGAGATCATGCCGGACGAGGTCGCATACAACGTCTCTTATTATCGAGCGGCCGACGGTACCTGGACGACATACCAATCGCCCGCGTTGTCCATCGGGTTCGTCTACATTCGCCCAGATTTCCCGTACGGCGCTACCGACACGGGTCAATACAACAATTTTGTCGCGGATCCTTCGGACGAATTCGGGCGCATCGCTCGTTCCTCGCATTTCAATAAGCTGTACTACAACCCTGCGATTACGTACGTCCCGTGGGCGAAGTCGGACGGCTCCCTGTATGCAAACGCATCTCCGACCTGTGCGCCCCATAATCCGGAGAACACGGGCGTCGGATGCAGAAACCTGACCGTCGCCGTAAGCAATCAGAGCGGCAACTGGCAGCGAAACAGCGTCGACACAACGTGCCAAACCAGCGCTTGCATTGTGGAAAATGGCACCCGCTCGTACTACCCGGCGACGTACTACACGTACAACGGGACAAATGCGGCGGGAGCAGTGGACTGGAACGGCGCTAATTACACTGAACGTCGTATCCTGTCGACGACCGCGAGCTATACCGGTGAAGGTCGGGGCGCCCGTAAGGACTGTACGCAGGGTGCTTGCACGTATGCGCAGGAAATACAGAATTTCGCTAACTGGTACACGTACTATCGGTCGCGCATTCTCGCGGCTCGCGCCGGTATCGGCCGCGCTTTCTCGCAGCTTCCGCCGAGCAGCGAAGCGAGCCCGGCCCCTCGAGTCGGTTTTGCCGCAATCAATAAAGCGGCCGGCCCGGTCGATGGGGTGAGCAGCGCGACAGTAATTCGCGGCGTGCGTGAGTTCTCGGGCACGGATCGGCAGAACTTCTTCACCAGCCTCTACACCCACACGATCCCCCGCGCAGGTACCCCCCTTCGTCGTGCGCTTGATGACGTGGGTCTCTACTTTTCACGCCCCGACAATACCGGTCCCTGGTCAAAGACTCCGGGCACGACCAATACCGCCGCCCATTTGTCATGCCGCCAGAACTATTCAATCCTTATGACGGATGGTTACTGGAACGGAGATGCCGCTTCAGGGGGCGCTGCTGAAGATACTGACAGCGCAGGTATGTCGGCGCCAATCACGGGCCCAGCAGGCAGTGGGTTGAGCTACCAGATGGCCGCAAAGACGGAGCCATTTTCGGATGACCGTGCCGATACGCTGGCCGACGTCGCGATGCATTTCTGGAAGCGGGATCTCCGCACGGATCTTCGAAACAACGTGCCGGCGAAAGAACCCAACGTCGCGTTCTGGCAGCACATGGTCACGTATGGCGTCGGCTTGGGCGTGACGGGTAACGTCATTCCGGATGTGGCATTCGCCGCTATCAGAACGATGGCCGACGTTGCATGGGCTAACCCGCACACGACTAATCCGGGCAAGATCGATGATCTGCTGCATGCGGCCGTTAATTCGCGCGGAGGCTTCTTTAATGCTTCGAATCCGGATGCATTTGCGGCCGGTTTGAGGGACGTGTTGATATCGATCGGCCAGGACACGGCGTCCGGGTCGAGCGTTGTTACGAACAGTGCGTCGTCGAAGGACGCAGACCGCGTTTATCAGGCGAGTTATCTGGAGGGGCGCTGGGCCGGCGAGCTGGCGGCCTATCCGATTACCAATGGCGTGATCGGCGGCACGCCTGTTTGGGAGGCATCTAAGAAATTTCCGGCTGACTACACGACGCGGAAGATATTTACGTGGTCGGGTACGTCGGGCGTTGCTTTTCCAACGTTGAGCCAGACGACAGCGCTTACTGCCGACGTCGCCGCCTACGTCCGCGGCGACCGGTCGAACGAGAAAAGCAATGGCGGCGCTCTGCGAACCCGTGTCCACTTGCTGGGCGACATCGTCAATTCGTCACCTGTGTACGTGAAGGACCTGGATACCGTATTCGTGGGGGCCAACGATGGCATGTTGCATGCGTTTGCTACGGGCGGGGACGCCAGCGCGCAAGGCGCCGAACGGTTCGCCTACGTTCCTCGGGGCATCGATCTCGCGGCGCTGAAGGCGTACGCCCAGCCTGAGTACGGACACGAGTACTTTGTGGACGGGCCGATTGTCGTTTCATCGACGCAGCAGACGCCCAACAAGCGCATCCTCGTGGGGACGTTAGGGCGTGGTGGGCGGGGTCTTTTCGCACTAGACGTGACGGCCCCTGGCTCGTTCGCGGCGAACAAAGTGCTCTGGGATATTGCGGACACGGCCGGTCTCGGAAACGTGATCTCGCGACCGGTCATTGCGAAGCTCAACAATGGCGTCACCGGTCTGATCGTCGCGAACGGGCCGAACAGCGACACGCATCGCGCTCAGCTGTTCATTTTCAACCTCGAGACAGGGGCGTTGATTGCCCAGCTCGACACCAAAGTAGGGTCGTCGACGACGCCGAACGGGCTCTCGCAACCGAATGGTTGGGACGTCAACGGCGACCAGGCGGTTGACTTCGTCTATGCAGGCGACTTGCGTGGAAATCTCTGGAAGTTCGACATTAGCAATTCGAATACCGGGCAGTGGGGCCCGGCATACGGAAATTCAAACTCCCCGAGTCCGATGTTCGTCGCGAAGGGCCCCGGCGGCACCCTGCAGCCGATCACTGGTGGCGTGACGGTCGCAATCGACCCGACGACGTACAAGCGCTGGGTGTTCTTCGGGACGGGCCGCTACCTGACGACGTCCGACCTGACCGACAAGAGCGTGCAAAGCTGGTATGGCCTGATGGATGACGGTTCAATGATCGGCGATCACCGCGGTGCGAACTCGCCGATCACCAAGCGCAACATCAACGTGCAGAACTCAACGGATTCGGAGCGCGCGACGCAACGCGCGTTTGAGCCGACCACGCCGCTTCCGGCCGATACGCGCGGTTGGTTCATCGACCTGCTGACGCCGCCGAATGCGACCGCGGAAGGCGAACGCATGATTGGCGCTCAGATCGTCGACGGGACCATGCTGGTGACCACGAGCGTCATTCCAAGCGGCGACGAGTGCCTCGACGGCGGCACCGGTTACATCAATGCGGTGGGCGCGTTTACCGGGACGGCGGGCGATTCGCCGTACTTCGATGTGGACGGCGACGGCACCTATGAGACGCTGACCTCCGGCGGTAAGGAAACCGGCATCGGGTCGGTCGCAACTCCTGGCATGCCGGGCGATCTCGCAATGCTCGACGACAGCGTCGTCGTAGGTGACCACACGACCAAGATCACCAAGCCGAAGAAGCCTTCGTCCGTACTCCTCGGGCGGGTGTCTTGGCGCGAAATCCTTCTGGACTGACCGATGACCACTATCACTCCCCGCATGTTCTTCGGCAGCGCTCGCCGAGCAGGTGGTTTCACGCTCATCGAACTCATGATCACGGTAGCGATCGTGGCAATTTTGGCTAGCGTGGCCATGGCCAGTTACCAGGGTTCGGTCGTAAAAACGCGTCGGGGCAACGCGAAAGCCTGCCTTACGGAAGTAGCCCAGGCGCTGGAGCGCCGGTATACGACGAAGATGACCTATGCCGCAGACGCAGCGGCAACGGATGTGTTGCCGGCAGTGGGCTGCCGTACCGAGATCGCATCGTTCTATACGGTTTCGGCAGTGGACACGCTCACCGCAAGTGCATATGAGCTGCGAGCAGTTCCGCAGGGCAAGCAGGAGACCGCGGATACGCTTTGCGGAACGCTGGGGATCACTAACACCGGAACTAAGAAGGAAAACGGGACCGGCAGCGTCAGCGATTGCTGGTAGTCGAGCGCCGGTTCTTGCGCCGCGGCTCCGGGGCAACGTACTTCGAGTCGGACCTTGATGACGGTGCGCATTAGACCGGGGTTTGATCACTACGCTGCGGTGCGCGCTCGTCAGAACGACTGCAACCGGCCGGCTCGCGGACTGGCCGCACGGCGGGTGAATGCGCGTCCGAAGGGCTCGGCCGCTGAGGCCTGCCGAGCTTGGGCATTGCAAATCAGTCGAGCGGCAAAAAGCCCGCATTGCTGCGGGCTCTTCTTCTAAACCTGGCGCCCGAAGTTGGACTCGAACCAACGACCCCCTGATTAACAGTCAAGTGCTCTAACCGGCTGAGCTATTCGGGCGGGGGCGCACATCGTAACGGGCAGGCGAAGTCGACGCAAGCCATTTGGGGGGCGGGATCAAACGCGGCGCGTGCACCGGGCGGCCGCATGGGTAGACGGGATGTCGGTCCTGATCTGGCCACCGTTCGCGAGCACCAGCGTCGCGGCGTGGCGGGGGCCGCGGCCGTCACAGAGGGTGAAGGTCACGTTGGAACCTGCGTTGCTGCCGTTTGGCTGGAAGACAAGGTGCTTTCGCCCAGCGGTCGAGAACAGTTCGACGTTGCCTTGCAGGGCCGTTTCGACCCGGATCACGGGTTCGCTGCTTCCTGGCAGGCGGTTTCCGTCACTGTCGATGAAGGCAATCCAGCCCAGGCTCCAATTCGTTCCCGGGGTGCAGCTAGATCCAATGCTGGACGGGCAGAGCACGACCTCGCTTCCCGTAACAGTCGCATGGCGCATGCTGTCGTGAAGCGACATGGCGATCGCAGCGCGAGCATTCACGGAGTGCACTCGGGCGCGGGCCGCGCTCCACGCCGGCAGAGCAATGCCCAGCAAGACCGCGGTGATTGCCACCGCGACGAGAAGGTCAAACAAGCTAAAGCCGTACGACGTCTGGCGCATGAACAGATCCTTCCTCGGAGGTCACGCAGGCTACGCAGGCAAATGGACCCCGCCCGTCAGCCTCCAGCCATACGCAGAGTAGGAAAATGCTGGATCCGCCACCATGTTGGCCTCGTCCTGTCAGGCGTCCTCCTCTGCCCATGTCTGTAATTTCAAATACGTCCGTGAGTGCCCAACAGCAGACAGCCGGCGAGGGCCGCTTTCAGCTCGTCTCCCCCTATTCCCCCGCCGGCGACCAGCCCGCGGCGATCGAGAAGCTCGTCAGCGGGTTCGAGAATGGCCTCGCCCACCAGACGCTGCTCGGCGTGACGGGGTCCGGCAAGACCTACACGATCGCGAACGTGATCCAGCAGGTGCAGAAGCCGACGCTGATCATGGCGCCGAACAAGACGCTCGCGGCGCAGCTCTACGGCGAGTTCAAGGGCTTCTTCCCGCACAACGCGGTCGAGTACTTCGTCAGCTACTACGACTACTACCAGCCCGAGGCCTACGTGCCGTCGAGCGACACGTTCATCGAGAAGGACAGCTCGGTGAACGAGCACATCGAGCAGATGCGGCTGTCGGCGACGAAGGCGCTGCTCGAGCGGCGCGACGCGATCATCGTGTGCACGGTATCGGCGATCTACGGCCTGGGCGACCCGAATGAGTACCACCGGATGGTGCTGCATATGGTGCGTGGCGACCGCATCGACCAGCGCGAACTGATCCGGCGCCTCACCGAGATGCAGTACACGCGTAACGACACCGAGTTGCGGCGCGGCACGTACCGCGTGCGCGGCGAGGTCATCGACGTGCATCCGGCGGAAAGCGACGCCGAGGCGCTGCGCATCGAGCTGTTCGACGGCGAGGTGGAGAACCTGTCGGGCTTCGACCCACTCACGGGCGAGGTGCTGCGCAAGCTGCCGCGGTACACGATCTACCCGAAGTCGCATTACGTGAGCACGCGGCGCACGGTGCTCGAGGCGGTCGAGACGATCAAGGTCGAGCTGCGCGAGCGGCTCGAGCAGCTGTACGCGGCGAACAAGCTCGTCGAAGCGCAGCGCCTGCAGCAGCGCACGCAGTTCGACCTGGAGATGCTCGCCGAAGTGGGCTTCTGCAACGGCGTCGAGAACTACTCTCGGCACCTGACGGGCCAAATGCCCGGCGAGCCGCCGCCTTGCCTGTTCGATTACCTGCCGCCCGATGCGCTGCTCGTCTGCGACGAGTCACACGTGACGGTTCCGCAGGTCGGTGCGATGTTCAAGGGCGACCGCTCACGAAAGGAGACGCTGGTGGAGTTCGGCTTCCGCCTGCCGTCGGCGCTGGACAACCGGCCGCTGCGGTTCGAGGAGTGGGAGCGCCGATCGCCGCGCGCGATCTTCGTCTCGGCGACGCCGAGCAATTACGAGCTCGAGAAGTCGGAGGGCGAGGTGGTGGAACTCGTCGTCCGGCCGACGGGCCTCATCGATCCGGAAGTGGAGATCCGCCCCGTCGCGACCCAGGTCGACGACGTGCTCGGCGAGATCAACCTCCGTGTCGCGATGGGCGATCGCGTGCTGATCACCACGCTCACCAAGCGCATGGCCGAGAACCTCACCGAGTACCTCGGCGAGCACGGCGTCAAGGTGCGGTATCTGCACTCGGACATCGACACCGTCGAGCGCGTCGAGATCATCCGCGACCTGCGCCTGGGCAAGTTCGATGTGCTCATCGGCATCAACCTGCTGCGCGAGGGCCTCGACATGCCTGAGGTCTCGCTGGTGGCGATCCTCGATGCGGACAAGGAAGGCTTCCTGCGCTCGACCGGCTCGCTGATCCAGACGATCGGCCGCGCCGCGCGCAACGTGCGGGGCAAGGCGATTCTGTACGCCGACACGGTCACCCGTTCGATGCAAGCCGCGCTCGACGAGACCTCGCGCCGCCGGCAGAAGCAGGTGGAGTACAACGAGGAGCACGGCATCACGCCGGTCTCGACGGTGCGCAAGCTGGTCGACGTGTTCGAAGGCGCACGCGCCGATCCCGAGGCGCTTAAAGCTAAGGGGAAGGGCAAGTCGCGCCGCGTCGCGGAGGACGCACCGGACTACGCATCGATGTCGCCCAACCAGGTGGCCGCGCAGATCAAGGCGCTGGAGCAGAAGATGTACCAGCACGCGCGCGACCTCGAGTTCGAACAGGCCGGCGCGGTGCGCGACGAGCTTCGCAAGCTCAAGGAGCGCGGGCTGATCCATTGAGCGCGGGTCTGTTGATCTCGGGCGCGCGTGACGAAGCGCCCGAATTCGCGCATCGAAGCTGTTGCCGCGGCCGGAACGCCGGGCTACACTGCGCGCCCCTCGCCGGGGTGTTTGCGGCGAACGGGCGGTTAGCTCAGCGGTAGAGCACTACCTTGACATGGTAGGGGTCACAGGTTCGAACCCTGTACCGCCCACCACTTTCGCGGTCCGGCGCATGTCACGCCTGATCGAATGCCAGACCCGGAAAGCCGCCTCTCGCGAGGCGGCTTTTTCGTTTTGCGGATCCGCCCACGGCCGGCCCCCGCACGGCCGAGTATCACGGGCTGAGAATGCCGGCTTTTAAAGTCGTGGCGCCCAGCCGCCGGTCGGCACTGGGCTAGCATCGAGGCGCGTCGGTGTCCGGCGCGCGATCTTCGGGAAGAGCGCGTTGGAAGAATCGGGTCCAGGCTTGGTGGTGTATCGGGCGAGCCGGCTGGAAGCGCTGCTCGACCCGCTCGCGCACCTGCTCGATTCGCAGCGCCCGGAGCATCCCCTCGCGCCGCAGACCCTGATTGCCGCGCACCCGGGCATGAAGCACTGGCTCGTCGGCGCGCTTGCGCGGCGGCAGGGGGCGGGCGGCATCGTCGCGAATCTCGACGTTGTGCTGCCGAGCGCATGGCTCGACTCGCTCGCGGGGCAGGTGCTCGGCGAACAGGCGGTCGCGTTGCAGCCCTACCGCGGCGAGCATCTGCGCTGGCGCATCCATGCCTCGCTCGATTCGATCGACTCCGACGAACTGCGGGCCTACCTGCAGGGCGGGGACGCTGAGCGCCGCCGCTTCCAGCTCGCCGATCGTCTTGCACGGCTATATGCACGCTACCTCGTCTATCGCCCGGACTGGCTCGATGCCTGGGCGCGCGGCGCCGTGCCCCCGCGCGACCCGACGCTGCGCGCAGGCTTCATCGAAGCGCTGTGGCGGCGGTTGCGTCGGCAGATCGGCCTGCCGCACCGCGGCGAGGTGCTCGAGCGGCTCGTCGACGCGATCGGGCAGTATCCGGACCTCGTGCGCTCGGCCGAACCGCTGCACGTGTTCGGCCTGAGCCACCTCGCCCCGGCCGAGCTCGCCCTGCTGCGCGCAGTCTCACGCCACCGGCCGCTCGTGCTCTACATCCCGGACCCCTGCCGCGAGCGCTGGGCCGGGTTGTCGAGCGATCGTCGCCTGTTGCGCGAGCGAGTGCGCGCGGACGCATTCGCGCCCGACACCGAAGCGCTGTTCCTCGATCAGGACCACCCGCTGCTCGCGCAGTGGGGGCGGCTGGGCCAGCACTTCATGCTCGCGCTCGAAGACAGCGAGGCGGATGTGGTCCAGGACGTGCGCCACTGGCGCGACGAAGCGGGCGCCGAGCACGAGGTCGACGATGCGGAAGCGGGCGACAGCCGGTTGCATCGCCTGCAGGACAGCCTCCGGCGGCTCGAGCCCGCACTGCTGTCGCCGGTCGGCGATGTGCACGCGCAACGCGCCGATGCATCGTTGCGCGTGCACGTCTGCCACACGCGGCTGCGTGAGCTCGAAGTGCTGCGCGACGCACTGCTGCAGCAGCGACGCGAGCGGCCGGATCTGCGCCCGTCGGACATCATCGTGATGGCGCCCGACATCCGCACGTACCTCCCGCTGCTGCCGGCGGTATTCGGGCCGCCCGGCCATGCCGATGGTCCGCTGCCGTACCACCTCGCCGATGTCGCCGTGGCGTCGTCGCACAGCCTGTTCGATACGTTCCGGCGCCTGCTCGACGTGCCGCGCTCGCGGCTGACCGCGCCCGAGGTCATCGACCTGCTCGCGCGGCCCGATATCGCGCGTCGCTTCGGCCTCGCCGCGGACGACATCGACCTTGTTGCGAAGTGGCTCGGCGATGCACGCGTGGCCTGGGCGCTGGATGCCGGTTTCCGACACGACCTGGGGCTGCCGCGCGTGTCCGAGCACACGTTCGCCTGGGGCGTGGACCGCATGCTCGCCGGCTACGTGCTCGGCGACGCGGCCGGCGACGACGGCGTGTGCCTGCCCGACGGGAGCGAACTCGCGCCGATCGACGGCATCCACGGCCCTCAGGCTGCCGCGCTCGGTGCACTCGATGCGCTGCTCGTCGAGCTGGCGGACCTGCACAGCGACCGCAACCGCCGCACGCGCGCGTCGGCGTGGGCGCAGCGGTTCGAACACCGGCTCGACGCGATGCTGCGCGTGGACCCCGACGACCGCCTCGCGCTCGACGCGAAGGCGCTGCTGCTGGGGTTCGTGCGCACGATCGCCACGGAGCCGGCGCAGAGCGGGCTGGACCCGGAACTGCCGTTCGACGTCGTGCGCGACCTGCTGCTCGAGCGCCTCGAAGCCGCGCCGCAGCGGCAGGCGTTCCTCATGGGCGGCATGACGGTGTGTGGCATGGTGCCGCAGCGCTCGATCCCGTTCCGCGTGATCGCGGTGATCGGCCTCAACGAGGGCGAGTTCCCGCGTGGCGGAGGCGAGGGCGGGCTGGACCCGATGTCGCGCCACCGGCGGCTCGGCGATCGCGACCTGCGCGGCGACGACCGCTACCTGTTCCTCGAAACCGTGATGTCCGCGCGCGATGCGCTGCACCTGAGCTACGTGGGCGAGGGCGTGCGCGACGGCAAGCCGCGCAACCCGTCCGCGCCGCTCGGCGAGTTGCTTGCCGCGTTCGAGCGCGCCGCAGGCGTCGATGCCGAGGACGACGCGCCGGATGCCGCCGGCGCATGGCAGCGTCCGTGGCTCGTCCGCCATCCGTTGCAGCCGTTCGACGCGCGCTACTTCGACGGACGCGACCCGGCGCTGTTCTCCTTCCGTCGCGACTTCGCGCAGATGGCCGCGCCGCCCGCCGCGCCGCCGCCTGCGCCGTTCCACACGCCCCCCACAGTGCCTGTAGCGATTGCGCCGTCGATCGAGCCGATCGCACTGCACGAGGTGCTCGGGTACTACCGCGACCCGGCTCGCCAGCTGCTCGCGGGCGCGCTTCGCCTGAGGCTCGATGCGCTCGGGGACGGGCGCCTGCCCGACTGCGAGCCGCTCGAGGCCCGCTTCGACGCGATCGACGGCGTCACGCGGCGCGTGTTCGTCCACGCGATCGCGCACGACGCGTTGCCCGACGCCGCGCCGCCGTGGCTTCGTCTGGGCGGCCTGCTGCCGCCCGGCCGCATCGGCGAGGCGGCGTGGCGCGCGGAGTGCGAGAAGGTGCAGTCGCTGCTCGAAGGCGCGCGTCGACACCCGCTGTTCGCCAGCGGCCTGCCGCAGGCGTGCGCGGTGTCGGTCGACATCGATGCGTCCCCGTTCCGCGTACGCGGCGAGTTGCCGCGCTGCTACGAAACCGACGACGCGGTCTGGGTGTTTGATCTCTACCCGGGGCGGCGCGAGGACGCGCTGGATTTCCGCGCCCGCATCGGCCTGTTCGTCGAATGGGCGCTGCTGCGCCTGCGCGATGCCGCGGGTGATCGCGCCGCGCGGTTGTGTGCGCTGACCGAGACCGACAGCGCGCGCTGGCAGCAGTCGATCAACGAGTGGGATGCGCAGTTCATGGCGCATGCGAGCGACGGCGACATCGAGGCGTGCGCCCAGCGGCTCGATGCATTGCGCGCGCGCGTGGGCCGGCTGCTCGATTTCTGGGTGCAGGCGCAGGCCGCACCGTCGTGGTACTTCCCGAAGACGAGCTGGGTCGCGGCGACCGCGCCTGCGAAAACCGCCGATGCCTGGCTCGGCGGTCGGCAGCACGTCGGCGAGCGCGATTACGGCCTCGGCTATGCGCGGCTGCTCGCGAGCGAGCGCGATTTTCGGCCGGGCACGGCGGACCACGAACTTCTCGAATCGATCGCGCGCGACCTGCACGGCCTGATCCATTTCGCCGAACGCGACGCCGAGGCCACGGCATGACGCGCATGGACGCGCCTCAGCCGATCGGGCCGCAACGCCTGCAGGACTGGCGCGCACTGCCGCTGCACGACGGCGGGCGCAGCCTCATCGAAGCGAGCGCCGGCACCGGCAAGACGTGGACGATTTCCGTGCTGTATCTGCGCCTGCTGCTTGAAGGCGACACGCCGCTCGCGGCCTCGCGCGTGGCCGTCACCACGTTCACCGACGCGGCGGCACAGGAGCTGCGCGAGCGGCTGCGCCGGCGCCTCGCGTGGGCCGAGCGCCGCGCGTGCGCGATGCTCGAGCAGTCGGAGTTGCCTGACGAGGACGGCGGCAGCGATGACGCCTGGCTGCGCGCGCGCTGGCACGAGCCCAACCCGTCGCGCGTGCGCGGCGACCTCAACCGGCTGCGGCTCGCGCAGGTCGAGCTCGACCTCGCGCCGATCAGCACGCTGCACGGCTTCTGCCGACGCGTGCTCGCCGATTACCCCTTTGAATGCGGCAGCGCGTTCCTGCCGGCCGAGATGGCATGCGCACGCACGCTGCACGATGAGCTCGTGCAGGACCTGTGGCGTGAGCTCGTGCAGTCGCCGGGCGCGCTCGATGACGGCGCGCAGGCCTGGGTGGAAGCCGGTCGCGGCGCGCTGTCGCGTGCGCTCGCGCAGGCGCTTGCGCCGGGCGTGTCGATCCGCGCGCTCGATGCCGCGACGCTGCAGGAATTGCAGCACGGCGACAACGCGGCGCTGTTGCGGGATTTCTGCGCGGACGTCGGCTGGTTCGCGCGCTCGAACGCCGCGCTGATCCGCGTGCTGCATGCGCTGGCCGACGGCATCGACGCGCGCTGCGCCGTGGAGCTGCCAAAGGACGCGCGGCGTCACCTGTTCGACGAGCTGCACAAGCAGATCAAGCCCGCCCGTTACGACGCCGCGCTCGCGCATCCGGCAATCTCGCTCGCGCAGCGCGCGGTGCGCCTGCTGCCGCACGCGGCCGCGCCGATGAAAGCCGAGGCGCTGCGCCGGTTCACCGCGCAACTGCGCGAACGCCGCGAGCACCGCCTGCGCGAGCACGGGTTGCTGACGTTCGACGCACAGATCGAGCGGGTGCATGCCGCGCTGCGCGGACCGGACGCCGATGGATTCGCGGCGCGCCTGTTCGAAGCCTGGCCGGTCATGCTCGTCGACGAATTCCAGGACACGGACACGCAGCAGTTCGCGATCCTCGACCGCATCTACCGCGACGAAATCGGCGCGCCGCGCGGCCGGCTCGTGATGATCGGCGACCCCAAGCAGGCGATCTACCGTTTTCGCGGCGGTGACATCCACGCCTATCTCGCCGCGCGCGAAGGCGCGGACACGCTGCTGCATCTCGACGTCAACCAGCGTTCCTCGCGTGCGCTCGTCACCGCGTTCAACGAATGGCATGCGCTTGCCGGCACCGCGCTCGGCCAGGACGGGCGGCTCGGCATCCGGGTCGAGCCCGTGCATGCGGCCGGTCGCGCCGATGCGCAGCCGCTCGTCGAGGACGGCGGCCCCTGCACGCGGCCGCTGGTATTCCACGTGCAGTCCGACTGCCCGTCCACGCGCGACGAGCGCCGCACGCAGGCGCTGCGCGCGTGTGCGAATCAGATCGCCGGCATGCTCGACGCCGGGCGACACCGCATCGGCGACGACCCCCTCCAGCCCGGCGACATCGCCGTGCTGCTGCCGCGCCACGGCGACATCGTGCAGCTGCGCGCCCTGTTGCTCGAGCGTCGCGTGCCGTGCGTGGGCACGAGCCGCGACAGCGTGTTCTCAACGCCGATCGCACGCGACCTGCTCATCTTCCTGCACGGCATCGCCCACGCCGGCGATGACGCGGCCGTCCGCGCGGCGCTGGCCACGCGGCTGGGCGGCCACACCTGGGATGCGCTGCAGCGCCTGCGCGAAGACCCGCTCGCCTGGCAGCCGATCGCGCAGCGCTTCGTGCAATGGCGCGCGCGCTGGCAGGCCGGCGGCGTGCTCGCCGCGGTGCGTGACGTGATCGCCGATTGCGGCCCGCGCCTCGTCGCCGGCGGCGACGGCGAGCGCGTGCTCACCGATCTCCGGCACTTGGCCGAACTGCTGCAGGAGACGAGCCTGCGCGTCGACGGCGTGCAGGCGCTGCTCGCCTGGTTTGCCGCGCAGCGCGACGCCGAGCCCGAGGCGACCGAGGCCGCGGAAGAGCAGCAGCTGCGCATCGAATCCGATGCCCGCCGCGTGCGCCTGATGACGCTGCACGCGAGCAAGGGCCTCGAGTTTCCGATCGTGTTCCTGCCGCTGATGTGGGACCACACCGGCCGTGAGCCGACGCTGCCGGTGGTGCACGACGCCGAATCCGGCACGCGCGTGCTCGATCTCGGCGGCGAGCATTTCGACGATGCGATGCGCCAGGCCTGCGTCGAGGACCAGGACGAGCGTTTCCGGGTGCTGTACGTCGCGCTCACCCGCGCGAAGCACGCCTGCCACGTCTACGTGTTGCCGGTCGACCGCAACGACGGCGTCTCCAAGTCGCCGCCCGCCGACCCGCACCGTTCCGCACTCGACGCAATGGTCGAGCGCCTGCAGGCGCAGCTCGCGCCGGGCGGATCGGTCGAGGACGTCGCGCACGCGATCGAGTGGCGCATCGGCTGGCCATGGCCGGTGGTGCGCTGTCGTGACGAAAACGAGACGCGCCCGCTGCGCGCGAAAGCGGTGGTTGAGCCCGCAGCCGCACGGCCGCAGGCGAAGCACAGCTTCTCCACGCTGACCCGCGTTCGCCTCGATGCGGTCGAGGAGGCAGCGGCCAGCGACGAGGCGCATCTGTCCGTCGAACCGGACTCGGTCGACGACGCCATGCCCTCGGCGGCCGACGAGGACGCGCATCCCGAGTTGCTCGCACTGGGCCACGTACGCGGCGCCGACTTCGGCAATGCACTCCACGCGATCTTCGAACACCGCCGCGTCGGCGAACCGGTGACGTCGCAGCTCGACCTCGTGCGCAGCAGCCTGCTCGAAGCCGGCGTGCGCGTGCGCGACGCATCGATCGACGAGCTCGTGCGTCCGCTCGCCGCGCGCGTGCAGGCCACGCTCGACGCGGCGCTGCTGCCCGCCACGCGCCCCGGCCTCACGCTCGGCGCGCTCCCGGCGGCTGCGATACGCGCGGAGATGGAGTTCCATTACGCGATCGACGACGTCGCGGTTCGTGCGCTCCGTGCGGCCTGCGCCGCACACGGCGAGCCCGACCTCGTGCCGATGCTCGCGACGCCCCGTCTCAACGGGCTGATGACCGGCAAGATCGACCTCGTGTTCGAGCACGGCGGTCGCTTCCACGTGCTCGACTACAAGGGCAACCATCTCGGCGATCGCATCTCCGACTACGCGCCGGCCGCGCTGCGCGCCGCGATGGACGCACACCACTACCGCTTCCAGGCGCTGCTCTACACCGTGGCCGTCGACCGCTACCTGCGCGGTCGCCTCGCACGCTACGACCGCGCTATGCACCTGGGCGAGGCGATCTACGTGTTCGTACGCGCCGCCGGCCTCGCGCCCGGCGCGGGCATGTGGACGCAGCGTTTCGACGATGCGCTGCTCGCCGCCGTCGACCGCGTGCTCGGCGCCGCGGAGGTCCCGGCATGAGCGGATACGGCTTCCGGCGCGACGGAGGCGAGTTCGCGAGCGACACCTGGCGTCCGCTCGACCGCGCCGTGCACCGCTGGGTGCTTGCGCACGGCGGCTGCGCCGCACTCGCGCGGCTTGCGGCGTGGGCGAGCTACGCGGACGGGCAGGGCGACGCCGCCCTGCCGATGGATCCGACCCGCCACGGGATGGCGCCGCTGTCCGACGCCGAGCTCGCGCAGGTGCACCACGACCCGCTCGTCGACGCCGGCGCGCACGACGCCATGCGCCCGTTCGTGATGGACACCGCGCACTTCTACCTGCGCCGCAACCATTCGAACGAGTGCCGTGTGGCGGCGTCGCTCGATGCACGTCGCAATGCCGCATCGTCAGTCGCGATCGACGACGGCGACCTCGATGCGCTGTTCGACGGCGATCGCAGCAACGCGGTCGCACCGCAGCGCGCCGCGGTGCGCGCCGTGGTCGGACGCCGGCTGTTCGTGCTGACCGGTGGGCCTGGCACCGGCAAGACCACGACCGTGCTGCGCATGCTCGCGATGCTGCAACGCCAAGCCGAAGCCCCGCTTTCGATCGCAGTCTCGGCGCCGACCGGCAAGGCCGCGCAGCGGCTCGTCGATGCGCTGCGCCGCGGCCGCCAACAGCTGCTCGCACGCGACCTGCCGCCGGCGTGGCGTGCGGCGGTCGATGCGCTGCCCGACGGCGACGCGCTCACGCTGCATCGCCTGCTCGGCTTCGACCCGCAGCGCAACGCATTCCGTTTCCACGCCAAGCGGCCTTTGACCGCGGACGTCGTCGTGGTCGACGAGGCCTCGATGGTCGATCTGGCGCTGCTGCGCGGTCTGCTCGATGCGGTCCGGCCCGATGCCGCGCTCGTGCTCGTCGGCGACGCGGACCAGCTGGCATCGGTGTCGACCGGGTCGGCGCTGATGGACGTCGTCAGCGTGCTCGAACGCGAGCGCGACGGAGCGCTCGTCCGCCTTCGGCACAGCTTCCGCGCCGAACGCACGCTCGTGGCGCTCAATGAGACGGTTCGCACGGGCGACGCCGCGGGCTTCGCGCAGGCGGTCGAGGCCGCCGGAGAACGCGCGGCCCACCGGCGCGTCGACGACACCGCCCGGCTCGCGACACAGCTGCGCGCCTGGAGTGAGCGGCTCGCAGCACTGACGGCGCTGCGGGCGTCGCCGGCCGCCGAACCGGAAGCATTGCGTGCGACCGCGCTCGCCGCGCTCGACGCGTTGTCGCAGCAACAGCTGCTGTGCGCATTGCGCGAGGACGTGTTCGGAGCGGTCGCGACCAACCGCACGATCGAGCGCCATCTGCGGCGCGCCTGGCGCGAGCCGGAACGTGCGGAGTGGTACGCGGGTCGTGCGGTCATCGTCACCCGCAACGATGCCGCGTCGCGCCTGTTCAACGGCGACGTCGGCGTGTGCCTCGCGGATGCCGACGGCCGCCTGCAGGTCTGGTTCGAAACGGCGGACGCCTCCGGCGCCCGAGACGTGCGCGGCTTTCCGCCCGGAGCGCTGCCCCCGCATGAGCCCGCGTTTGCGATCACCGTGCACAAGAGCCAGGGCTCGGAGTACGCGCACGTGGCCGTGCTGCTGCCGCCCGATCCCGCACATCGCATCCTCTCGCGCCAGTTGCTCTACACCGCGGTGTCGCGCGCCCGGGAGCGGGTCGAGCTGTGGAGCAGCGACGCCGCGCTCCACGCTGCACTCGCGCAGCCGGTGGAGCGCAGCGGACGGCTTGCCGAGCGCCTCGCCCGCTTGCCTGTCGCGGATGCCGCTCCGGAGCAACCGAAACCCGTGCCCGTCGTGGCCACGCCGCGGCAGGGCGAGCTCGCGTTTTGATCGGACGGTTGACTTCGGCCCGGGCGGTCCCCAACCATGCTCTCCCGCCGCACCGTCCGGGTGCGGTCCAGCCGAAGGTGACCCGCGCGAACGCGCCGGTCGAGCGTGCGACATGAGCACTACCGCCTCCCATCGCTGACCGCTCCGCGCGCCGCTTCGACGGTGCGACCCGCTTCTGCTTCTGTCCCGTCCGGCCCGCGCCGGCACGTCTTCGATTCCACGCCCGCCCGACGGGCCGCACCGGTATTCCCGATGATCGCGATCACGCTCCCCGACGGCAGCCGCCGTGAGTTCGACCACCCCGTGTCCGTCATGGACGTCGCCGCTTCGATCGGCCCCGGCCTTGCGAAGGCCACCGTGGCCGGCGAAGTCGACGGCAAGCTCGTCGATGCCTGCGACGTCATCGACCACGACGCGAAGCTGCGCATCATCACGCCGAAGGACGCCGAGGGCGTCGAGATCATCCGCCATTCCTGCGCGCACCTCGTCGGCCACGCGGTCAAGCAGCTCTACCCGAGCGCGAAGATGGTGATCGGCCCCGTCATCGACGAGGGTTTCTACTACGACATCTGGAGCGAGCGTCCGTTTACGCCCGATGACCTCGCCGCGATCGAAAAGCGCATGGCGGAGCTCATCGAGACCGAGTACAGCGTCATCAAGAAGATGACGCCGCGCGATGAGGTCATCGAGACGTTCAAGTCGCGCGGCGAGGACTACAAGCTGCGCCTCGTCGAGGACATGCCCGAAGAAACCCACATGGGCCTGTACCACCACGAGGAATACGTCGACATGTGCCGCGGTCCGCACGTGCCGAACACGCGCTTTCTCAAGGCGTTCAAGCTCACGCGCATCTCCGGTGCGTACTGGCGCGGCGACTCGAAGAACGAGCAGCTGCAGCGCATCTACGGCACCGCCTGGGCCGATGCGAAGCAGCTCAAGGCCTACATCCAGCGCATCGAGGAAGCCGAGAAGCGCGACCACCGCAAGATCGCAAAGCAGCAGGACCTGTTCCACCTGCAGGAAGAAGGCCCCGGCCTGATCTTCTGGCATCCGAAGGGCTGGTCGATCTGGCAGGTGGTCGAGCAGTACATGCGCAAGGTCTACCGCGAATCCGGCTACCAGGAAGTGCGCTGTCCGCAGATCCTCGACGTGTCGCTGTGGCAGAAGTCCGGCCACTGGGACAACTACAAGGACAACATGTTCTTCACCGAGTCCGAGAAGCGGACCTACGCGCTGAAGCCCATGAACTGCCCGGGCCACGTGCAGGTGTTCAACCAGGGCCTGCACAGCTACCGCGACCTGCCGATCCGCTACGGCGAGTTCGGTGCCTGCCACCGCAACGAGCCGTCCGGCGCGCTGCACGGCATCCTGCGCGTGCGCGGTTTCACGCAGGACGACGGCCACGTGTTCTGCACCGAGGACCAGATCGAGGCCGAGGTCCGCGCGTTCCACCAGCAGGCGCTCGGGGTCTATGCCGATTTCGGCTTCACCGATATCCAGATCAAGATCGCCCTGCGCCCGGACAACCGCCTCGGTGATGACGCGACCTGGGACAAGGCTGAGGACGCGTTGCGCTCGGCCCTGCGCGCCGCTGGTGTCGAGTGGGAGGAACTGCCGGGCGAGGGTGCGTTCTACGGCCCGAAGATCGAATACCACCTGCGCGACGCGATCGGCCGCACCTGGCAGCTCGGCACGATGCAGGTCGATTTCATGATGCCCGGCCGCCTCGGCGCCGAGTACGTCGACGAGAGCAGCCAGCGCCGCCAACCGGTCATGCTGCACCGCGCCATCGTGGGCTCGATGGAGCGCTTCATCGGCATCCTGATCGAGCACCACGCCGGCCAATTCCCGGCCTGGCTGGCACCCGTGCAGGCGGTTGTCATGAATATCACGGACGCCCAGGGCGACTACGTGGCCGAGGTCCGGAAAACCCTTTCAAATCAAGGTTTCCGGGTGGACGCGGATTTGCGGAACGAAAAAATCGGCTATAAGATCCGCGAGCACACGCTGCAGCGGGTGCCGTACCTGCTCGTGGTCGGAGACCGCGAGCGTGAAAACGGCATGGTTGCAGTGCGCACGCGGGGCGGTGAGGATCTCGGCTCTATGTCCGTCGCCGATTTTGCTTCGCGTTTGCACGACGAGGGCGCACCGCGTCCCGTAGCCTGACCTTGAACCCGGTCGCACGGCGGCCGGCACGATCCACACCGGAGATTGCAACATCAGCACCCCCGACAAGCCGAACCGGAAGAACAGCGAGATCCGCGTCCCGCGCGTGCGCGTCATTGGCAGCGATGGCGAGATGATCGGCGTCCTGACGCGCGATGAAGCGCTGAGCCAGGCGCAGGATGAAGGCCTCGACCTCGTCGAGATCCAGCCGAACGCCGATCCGCCGGTCTGCAAGATCATGGACTTCGGTAAGTACAAGTTCGAGCTTCAGAAGAAGGCGAACGAGGCGAAGAAGAAGTCCAAGCAGATCGAGATCAAGGAAATGAAGTTCCGGCCGGTCACCGACGAGGGTGACTACCAGATCAAGCTGCGCAACATGCGGCGCTTCCTTGAAGAAGGCGACAAGATCAAGGTCAACATCCGGTTCCGCGGCCGCGAGATGAGCCATCAGGAGCTCGGACGTGCGATGGCCAATCGCATCGAGCAGGATCTGGGCGAGGACATTGTCATCGAGTCCCGGCCGCGGCTCGAAGGCCGTCAGATGGTGATGATGATCGCGCCGAAGAAGAAGCAGTAAGCGCGAGCATTGAGGTCCCGGCAGCCCGTCTTCGTGACGGGCTGCTGCGTTTCAGGCCCTGCTGGGGCCTGCAAGCCGTTCAATTTGCACGCGATTCACTGCTCGTGCACAATGCGCGGCCCGGTTCGCGCCGGGCGTGCCAGCAGGCACGAGGACAGGTCGCCCCGCGAGGGCGGCATTCGCCGGTCAGGGCAGGATGGAAAGCGCGGCGGTTCCGTTGAGGAAACCGCGGCCGCCCGGCCAGTCAAAGAATCCGAAAGGACATCGCAATGCCCAAGATCAAGACGAATCGGGCGGCGGCCAAGCGCTTCCGGAAGACCGCTTCCGGGAAGTACAAGTGCGGCCACGCCAACAAGAGCCACATCCTCACCAAGAAGGCGACCAAGCGGAAGCGCAATCTCCGGCAGACGAACCACGTTCGTCCCGAAGACGCGGGCCGTCTGGACCGCATGCTGCCGTATTTGTGAGGAGAGTGAGCAATGGCACGAGTTAAACGTGGTGTACAGGCGCGCCGTCGCCACAAGAAGGTCCTCGCTCAGGCGAAGGGTTACTACAACGCACGCCGCAAGGTGTTCCGCGTCGCCAAGCAGGCGGTCACGAAGGCGCTGCAGTACGCCTACATCGGCCGCAAGCAGAAGAAGCGCAATTTCCGTCAGCTGTGGATCGCGCGTATCAATGCCGCTTCCCGCCAGAACGGCATGAGCTACAGCCGCTTCATCAACGGTCTCATGAAGGCCGGTATCACGCTCGATCGCAAGGTGCTGGCCGACATCGCCGTGCACGACGCAGCGGGCTTTACCGTGCTGACCGAGAAGGCCAAGGGCGCGCTCGCGGCGTAAGAAGCACGAAGCGCAGTCCGCAGCGATGCGGGCTACGTCGAAGCCTCACGCATGGGGAAGGGCGCAAGTCCTTCCCCATGTGCGTTTTGGGCCCCGCACTTTCCGTCCGTCGCAGGGCTGCCGGCCTCAAGCCGACCGGACCGTGCCGACCCGCATCCCTGCAAGACTGTCTCCCGGCTTCATCGACATCGAGGTCGTCATCCCGAGCGCGGTGCCGCGGCGCCCGCCAGTGCGCTCGGGATGACCACTTCCAGGTCCTACCGCAGATGAGCGACATCGAATCCCTGACCCGGCAGGCGTTGGCCGACATCGCCGCCGCCGATTCCCCCGATGCCGTCGAGGCGCTGCGCGTCGCGCTGCTCGGCAAGGCCGGCCGCGTCACCGCGCAGCTCAAGCAGCTGGGCGCGCTGCCGCCCGAACAGCGCAAGACCGCCGGCGAGGCGATCAACCGAGCACGCGACGAGCTCACGGCCGCGTTGACCGAGCGCAGGGCAATGCTCGACGCCGCGGCGCTCGACGCACGGCTCGCGTCCGAAACGATCGACGTGACGCTGCCCGGCGTCGACGCCACGCGCGGAGGCCTGCATCCGGTCAGCCGCACGCTCGAGCGCATCGCCGACATCTTCGGCCGGCTCGGCTTCGAACTCGCCGACGGTCCCGAGATCGAGGACGACTGGCATAACTTCGAAGCGCTGAACTTCCCGCCGCACCACCCGGCGCGCGCGATGCACGACACGTTCTACTTCGACGACGGCCGGCTGCTGCGCACGCACACCTCGGGCGTGCAGGTGCGTTACATGCAGCGCCTCGTGGCTGCCGGGCGCACGCCGCCGCTGCGCATGATCGCGGCCGGCAAGGTCTACCGCAGCGACAGCGACCAGACGCACACGCCGATGTTCCATCAGGTCGAAGGCCTGCTCGTCGACGAGCGCGCGAGCTTCGCCGACCTCAAGGGCACGTTGGCCGAGTTCGTGCGTGCGTTCTTCGAGCGCGATTTCGAGATGCGCTTCCGTCCGAGCTACTTCCCGTTCACTGAGCCGTCGGCGGAAGTCGACATTGCTTGGCAGCAGCCCGACGGCAGCACGCGCTGGCTCGAGGTGCTCGGCTGCGGCATGGTGCATCCGACCGTGCTGCGCAACGTCGGCATCGACCCGGAGAAGTACACGGGCTACGCGTTCGGCCTCGGTGTCGAGCGCTTTACGATGCTGCGCTATGGCGTCGACGACCTGCGCAGCTTCTTCGAGAACGACGTGCGGTTCCTGAGGCAGTTCGCCTGACCGCAACTACGGGCCGCCTGCACCGCGCCGCCCGGTGCCGCTGCGCGCGCGCCCCGCGATGAGCCGCCACGCCTCACCTTTCACGAGTCACGACCGCCCATGAAATTCAGCGAAAACTGGCTGCGCCAGCACGTGCCCACCGCCGCATCGCGCGACGAGCTCGCCGCGACGCTGACGGCGATCGGCCTGGAAGTCGAGGACGTCACGGCGCTGGGCGCATCGCTCGACGGTGTCGTCGTCGCGCGCATCGTGAGCGCCGAGAAGCACCCGGAAGCCGACCGCCTGCAGGTGTGCCGGGTCGACACCGGCAGCGGCGAGCCGGTGCAGATCGTCTGCGGCGCGCCGAACGCGCGCGTGGGCCTGCTCGCGCCGCTTGCGACCGTCGGCGCGACCCTGCCGGGCGGGCTCGCGATCAAGCCCGCGAAGCTGCGCGGCGTCGAATCGCAGGGCATGTTGTGCTCGGCGAAAGAGCTCGGCGTCGACGCCGATGCATCCGGTCTGCTGGAACTGCCGGCCGACGCGCCTGTCGGCACCTCGATTGCGCAATACCTGGGCCTGCCCGACGCGACGATCGAGATCAAGCTCACGCCGAACCGCGCGGACTGCTTCAGCGTGCGCGGCATCGCATTCGACGTCGCGGCCGCGACGGGTGTCGAGGTCGCGCCGCTCGCGATCGAGCCTGTCCGCGCGCAGTCGCAGGCGACGCTCGAGATCCGTCTCGGTGCCGGCGCCGACGCGCCGCGTTACTGCGGGCGCGTGATCGAGCAGGTCGACGCCGCGGCGCCGACGCCCGCGTGGATGGCCGAGCGCCTGCGCCGCAGCGGCATCCGCCCGCTGTCGCTGATCGTCGACGTCACCCAGTACGTGATGCTCGAGCTCGGCCAGCCGATGCATGCGTTCGACCGCGACACACTGGCCGGCCCGGTCGGCGTGCGTCACGCGCGCGCGGGCGAGACGCTCAAGCTGCTCGACGGTCGCGACGCCGCGCTCGCCGAGGACTTCCTCGTGGTCACCGACGCGGACCGTCCGGTCGCGCTTGCGGCCGTCATGGGCGGGTTCGACACCCGAGTGACCGACCCGACGCGTTCGGTGTTCCTCGAATCGGCTCACTTCGCGCCCGCCGCGATCATCGGCCGCGGCCGCAAGCTCGGCCTGCACACTGATGCCGCGCACCGCTTCGAGCGCGGCGTGGACCCGCAGCTGCCGCGCATCGCGATCGAGTACGCGACGCGCCTGATCCTCGATGCCGCGGGCGGCGTCCCGGGCCCGGTCGTCGAGGCCGCGCTCGCCGAACACCTGGCCCCGCCGCAGGCGATCGGGCTGCGCCGGGCACGCCTTGCGCGCGTGCTCGGGCTTGAGGTCGCCGACGGCGAGGTCGAGCGCATCCTGCGCGCGCTGGGCTTGTCGGTGGAGGCGACGACCGAAGGCTGGTCGGTCACGCCGCCGAGCCGGCGTTTCGATCTGGCGATCGAGGAAGACCTCATCGAAGAGATCGCCCGCGTCCACGGGTACGACAAGGTGCCCACGACGCTCCCGGGCGGTGCGGCGACGCTCGTGGCGCCGAGCGAAGCGCGTGTTGACGACGCGACGCTCCGCCGCCAGCTGGTCGCGCGCGACTTCCTGGAAACGATCAATTACGCGTTCGTCGACGCGTCGCTGCTCGAGCAATGGGGCTCGACCGACGGCGCCGTCCGCCTTGCAAATCCGCTCAGCGCCGAGCTCGGCGTGATGCGCACGATGCTGCTGCCCGGCCTCGTCGCCGCGCTTGCCCGGAACACGGCGCGGCAGCAGGCGCGCGTGCGGTTGTTCGAGCTCGGGCGCGTGTTCACGGCCGCCGGCGCAGGCGGCGCGCCGCGCGAGACACGGCGCATCGCGGCCGTCGCGACGGGTCCGGTCGCGGCCGAGCAGTGGGGCGTGTCCGCGCGTCCGGTGGGATTCCACGACCTCAAGGGCGACCTCGAAACCCTCGCGGCCGCATCGGGCGCCGTGCTCCAGTACCGCCCGGCCCAGCCGTCCTGGGCGCATCCGGGCCGCGCGGCCGAGGTGGTGCGTCTCCAGACCGACGGGACACAGTCGGTGCTGGGCTGGATCGCGCAGCTTCATCCGCGGCTGCAGCAGGCGCTCGGGCTCGACCACGACGTGGTGGCGTTCGAACTCGACCTCGAGCCGCTTGCCGTCCGCGCGCTGCCGCGTTCGGGGGCGGTTTCCAAGTTCCCGTCCGTCCGCCGCGATCTCGCGTTCGTCGTCGCACAGGACGTGCCTTGGAGTGCGATCGAAGCGACCGTCCGATCCGCTGCAGGCCTGTCGCTGCGCGAGCTCGTGCTGTTCGATCGCTATCAGGGCAAGGGGGTCGAAACCGGGTTCAAGAGCTTGGCTATGGGCTTGATTCTGCAGGAAGAAGCGCGCACCCTCACTGACCGCGATGTGGAGGCTGTCGTAGCCGAAACGCTCGCGGCATTGCAGCGCGAGCACGGCGCGCTCATCCGGTCGTGACGCACCGGTTGGCACGTTTGCGGTTCGGTGGTTGATCGATCGAGCGCGTTTCGACAGGGGGAGCGATGGCGTTGACCAAGGCGGAGATGGCGGAGCGTCTGTTCGACGACGTCGGCCTCAACAAGCGTGAGGCGAAGGAGTTCGTCGACGCGTTCTTCGACGCGCTGCGCGAAGCGCTTGAGGGCGGCCGTCAGGTCAAGCTGTCGGGCTTCGGCAATTTCGATCTGCGCCGCAAGAATCAGCGCCCCGGTCGCAACCCGAAGACCGGCGAGGAGATCCCGATCTCCGCGCGCACCGTCGTGACGTTCCGCCCGGGCCAGAAGCTCAAGGAACGCGTCGAGGCATTCAGCGGAGCCGACCATGCTTGATCCAGGCAGTAACCGCGAGCTGCCGCCGATTCCGGCGAAGCGCTACTTCACGATCGGTGAAGTCAGCGAGTTGTGCGACGTCAAACCCCATGTGCTGCGGTACTGGGAAACCGAGTTTCCGACGCTGAATCCGGTAAAGCGCCGCGGCAACCGTCGCTATTACCAGCGCCACGAGGTGCTGATGGTCCGCCAGATCCGCGGGCTGTTGTACGAGCAGGGCTACACGATCGGCGGCGCGCGTCTGCGCCTCGAGGGCGGCGCGCAGAAGGATGAGTCCGCGCTGAGCTCGCAGATCATCAAGCAGGTGCGCATGGAGCTCGAAGAAGTCCTGCACCTGCTTCGACGCTGACAGGCTTCAGCCGGTCGAGCCGGCCGCTTGCCGTCTGTGGGTGCGTCACCGCACCGCCGTCCTACGCCTGTGGCGCAACGCTCGTCCAGGCCCGCCCGTTGTCGCTGACACCCGCGTCGCAATCGAGCGCTGGCTGCCGTCGTGCGCTTCCGCTGTTCCATGGCGCGCCACCGTGCGATGCACCTCGTCATCGCGGCGGTTCGGAGACTGTTCTTTCTCGGCCTGTCGTAGCGTTGGCCGCGCTCGCATGACGCGATGGGCTGGCGAGGCGAGGCCAAACCGCTATACTTGCCGCCCGCTCCAGCAGCGGGGCATCCAGGATGGATGCGAGCAACACGCGTCGGGGCGTAGCGCAGCCTGGTAGCGCATCTGCCTGGGGGGCAGAGGGTCGTCGGTTCGAATCCGGCCGTCCCGACCAATCGAACGTTCGCGAAAACGCCCGGCCCGCGCCGGGTGTTTTCGTTTGGGCGATCGAATCATCGAAACCGGGCCGTCGTGGCGCGACCCGCCTGCGGCGCAATCGCGGTGTGCGACGCACCTGCCGCACTCGTCGTGCCGTGACGTGCCGGGCAACCACGCGGGGCAACGCCCTGCACGCCGGATCACATCCAACGGAACCAATGACCTGTGAGCGATGTCGGATTGGCGCACCGACGCCTACAGTCGGCGCCGCTCGCGACGCGCGGGCGAATCCCCGACACGGAGTTCATCGGATGCGCCCATTTATTTCCACCCTGCTCGCGGCTGCGCTCGTGAGCCCGCTCGTCGCGCATGCGCAGGCACCCGTGCCAACGGCTGCGCATTCGGGCGAGGTCGCGCCTGACGGCGGCCCGATCCGCGACCTTGATGCGGTCGTGGTGTCAGGCGTCGTCTCGGGCCCCGGCATGTGGAAGGTGCGCAAGGGTGATCACACGCTTTGGGTGCTGGGCACGCTTTCGCCGCTGCCGAAGAAGATCGAATGGGTGTCGCGTGACGTCGACGCGGTGCTCGGCGTGGCTCAGGAGGTGATCTGGCAGCCGAGTCTTGTGATCGGCACGGACGTCGGCATGTTCCGGCTCATGACGCTCGCGCCCAAAGCGCTGGGCGCGCGCAAGAATCCCGGCGGCGAGACGTTGCAGGACGTGGTGCCTGCCGAGATGTACGCGCGCTGGCTGCCACTCAAGCAGAAGTACGTCGGCCGCGGTGGCGGCATCGAGAAGTGGCGGCCGATGTTTGCGGCGATGGAGCTGTTCGACGAGGCCATGGATGACGTTGGGCTTGTGGAAGGCGGCGTCGTGGGGCCGACCATCGAACGCGCGATCAAACGGCGCAAGATCCCGGTGTCGAGTCCGAGCGTGAAGATCGCGATCGAGGACCCGAAGCAGCTGCTCAACGAGTTCCGCAGCACGAAGCTCGACGACCTCGAGTGCTTCGGCAAGACGCTCGACCGCCTCGAATCGGATGTTGACGCAATGCGCGAGCGTGCGAATGCATGGGCGGTCGGCGACGTCGACGCGCTGCGCGCGCTGCCCTACAGCGACCAGAACGAGGCGTGCATGCAGGCCGCGATGCGCGCCGGCGTCATGCAGAAACGGGTGAAGCGCGATATCGACGCCGAAGTGCGTGACGCCTGGATGCAGGCGGCGGAAAAGGCGCTCGCGAAGAACAGCGTGACGTTCTCGACGCTGCCGATGCGCGAGCTGCTCAAGCCCGACGGCTACCTCGCGCAGCTGCAGGCGAAGGGCTACGAGGTTGAAGCGCCCTGATGCGCGTTTGATCGCCGGCGTCGCGCCGGCGATCGATGCCGCAGACCCGCTCTCTGCGCGTCCGCTTAAGGTCCGGTGATCAGCCGATCGCGCGATGCGGCGTCGGCGCGGCGATCACGGGCCAGCGCGCGAGCACCGCGCGGCGGATCCCGTCGGCATCGAGCCCGGCTTCGGAGAGCAGCTGCTCGCGGCTCGCATGGTGCTGGAACTCGTCGGGCAGGCCCAGGTGCAGCACCGGCAGCACGACCCCTTCGGCATTGAGCAGCTCGGCCACGCCGCTGCCGGCGCCACCGGCGACGACGTTGTCCTCGAGCGTGACGAAGCCCTCGTGCGTGCGTGCGAGTTCGAGCACCAGCGTGCGATCGAGCGGGCGCACGAAGCGCATGTTGACGACGGTCAGGCCGAGCTCGGCGCCGACGACTTCAGCGGCCGGTACGGTCGCGCCGAAAGCGAGCAGCGCGATGCGCGCACCGCGACGGCGCAGCTGCGCCTGGCCGATCGGCAGCGTGTCGAGCGTTGGTTCCACGGCCACGCCCGGGCCGGTGCCACGCGGGTAACGCACCGCGGCCGGACCCGCGTAGTGATGGCCCGTCGACAGCATCTGCCGGCACTCGTTCTCGTCGGCCGGCGCCATGACGACCATGTTCGGCACGCAGCGCAGGTAGGACAGATCGAGGTTGCCTGCGTGGGTCGCGCCGTCGGGTCCGACCACGCCGCCGCGGTCGATCGCGAACAGCACGTCGAGGTTCTGGATCGCAACGTCGTGCACGAGCTGGTCGTAGCCGCGCTGCAGGAACGTCGAGTAGATCGCGCAGACCGGCTTTGCGCCTTCGCACGCCATGCCGGCTGCGAGGGTGACCGCGTGTTGCTCCGCGATCGCGACGTCGAAATAGCGGTCCGGGAATTCCTTGCTGAAACGCACGAGGCCGGAGCCTTCGCGCATCGCCGGCGTAATGCCGAACAGGCGAGGGTCGGTCGCGGCCATATCGCACAGCCAGTCGCCGAAGACGTCGGTGTAGGTCGGCTTCTTCGCGCCGGGCTTGCTGACCATGCCTTGGGCAGGATCGAACGGCGAGACCGCGTGGTAGCCGATCTGGTCGCCTTCGGCGAGTCCGTAGCCCTTACCCTTGGTGGTGATGACGTGGAGCAGCTGTGGGCCCTTGAGGCCCTTCAGCGTCTTCATCGCACCGAGCAGCGCAGGCAGGTCGTGGCCGTCGATCGGGCCGGTGTAGTGGAAGCCGAGTTCCTCGAACAGCGTGGACGGCACGAACATGCCCTTCCAGTGCTCTTCCCAGCGCCGCACGAACTTCGCAGCCGGCTTGTTCTTGTCGCCGAGCAGCTTCTTGCCGCCTTCGCGGATCGCGTTGAGCGTGCGGCTGCCGGTCAGCCGGCCGAGCATCTGCGTGAGCGCGCCGACGTTCTCGCTGATCGACATCTGGTTGTCGTTGAGCACCACGAGCAGGTTCGGCTCGGGCTCCATGCCGCCGCCGTGGTTCAACGCCTCGAAGGCCATGCCGGCGGTCATCGCGCCGTCGCCGATCACGGCAACGACTTTGCGATCGTCGCCCATGCGCTGCAGCGCGATCGCCATGCCGAGCGCGGCGGAGATCGACGTCGAGCTGTGGCCGACGCCGAACGTGTCGTACTCGGACTCCTCCCGCTTCGGGAACGGCGCAACACCGCCGGCCTGCTTGACGGTGTGGATGTCGTCGCGGCGGCCGGTCAGGATTTTGTGCGGGTAGGTCTGGTGGCCGACGTCCCAGACGAGGCGGTCACGGGGCGTTTCGAACAGCCAGTGCAGCGCGACGGTGAGCTCGATGACGCCCAGTCCCGCGCCGAAGTGGCCGCCCGACTGCGCCACCTGCTCGATGAGGTAGGCGCGCAGCTCGTCCGCGATGGCGGGCAACTCGTCTTCGGGAAACGTGCGCAGGTCGGCAGGGATGGAAATGCGCGACAGGCGCGGGTAGCGCTGCGGATCAATCATGGGGAATGCGCGCGGCGCCGTACTCGAACGTAGGTTGTTGATTTTCTTTCACCGCGCGGGCTGGGGCAAGTTAAACGCGAGCGCGGCGCGAGCGGATGGCCGGCGCATTCAGTTGCGTGCGTGCGAGACGTCGTGTGAGGCAGTCGAGGTATCGCCGATCCACAGGGTGCGAATTTGGCCCCGCGACTGCGCCGAACGGTCGATGCGGCTGTGGAGGCTAGACTGAAAGCAATGCACCCGGCGCGGGCCGAGCGGGCCGCTGCGCAGCGAGCCTCGTCTAGCGGCGTATCGGGGGGGGCTATCCGCCGGCTCGCCCGCGCGCGACGGTCAGCGACCGCGGAGGCGACCGAACAGGCCGCCCTTGTTTGCATCGGGGTCCGGCGCGCTTTCGCGGAACGGCTCGGCAAAGCCGGTTGCGAGGTTCGCGTTGACGAAGTCAGTGACGTCCTCGAGCGGTGTGCCGCTGGCCTCGGCGAGTTCCGGCAGCGTCGTCGGGCCCTTCATCATCACCGTCGCAATGCGGAAGTGCTTCGGGAATTCGCGCTCGGTCTGCGGCCACTTGAGCAGCTGGTAGCGGCCCGCAGGATCGTAGCCGGCAAGAAGTTTGCCCTTGCCGCTGACGAGGGCGCTGTACCACGCAAGGCGCGAGAGCGGCTGCGCAGCGCCGAGCGCCGCGCTCTGGGTCGACCATTCGCCGCTGTCGACCGGTTTGAAGTCGTCGAGATCGACCGGGCCTTCGAACAGCGGCGCGAGCGCCTTGAGCGACGTTGCCCCGAAGTACTGCTGCTGGTCGGGATTGATGAGCACGCTGACGCCGCCGCGCGCGAATCGCACGCGGCCGTGCAGGCGCCCGGAGCGCAGCCAGTCGGCGAGGCTGCGCGGTCCGGTCTCGGTCGGGACGTGTGGCTGGATGGTCGGCGCGGCCGGCAGCACCTGGCCGACGGCGGTGCTCGGCGGCTCGAGGTCCGGCGGCGTCGTGACGCCCGGACTCGGCACGGACAGCGGCTCGGTGGCGGGCGGCGCTTCTTCTATCGCCGCGTGCGTCGGCTGCTCTTCGGGCAGTTGATCGAACGGCTGCGGTGCAGGGGTCATCCCGCCCGGTGCCGACGACGGCGCCGGCGGCGGAACGGGCACGCTCGGTTCGAGGGCGGCGCTCGTTTCGGCGGCAGCGGGCAACTGCCCGGAGAGTTCACGCAGCATCGTGGCGACCGACGCGGTGTCGATCGGACGCCCCAGGCGGAAATCGGTCTGCGTACGCGCACCGCTCGTGAGGCCCACGACGCGTCGCCCGCTGCCGTGCAATCGCAGCCAGCTCATCGGCCCGTACATGCTGTCCATGTCGACCACGACGAACTCGGCCTCGTGCTCGGGCGCGAGCCGCCAGCCGCCGCCGAGCTCGGCGTTCGCGGCCGCGAACGCAGCCTGCAGTGCCGCTTCGGTGGCGGAGTCCATGCCGGTGAAGCCGAGGGTGTGGGGCATCGATGCTGTCGTTGGGACGGGATGACCCGAGTGTTGCGGAGCGACGGACAGCCGTCAACGCGCGAAAAGGCGACCGCGTGCAAGGATGTGACGCAGGCAAGGGCCGTCGGCGGACTGTATGGATGTCGCGTGGCGTCGCAGGCTTCTATCGCAGACGTCTGCTGTTGCAGTCGATTAGTGTCGGTACGCCGCGTCGCGGACACCCTGCTCGCACACGATGGGAACCGCCACGACGCGTGGTCGAGTTCGCCCGAGACCGGACTCGAACGAAGGGCAGGGATCTGCGGTGCGCGGTCGCCGTCGTCGCGTTGAGTCGCGCTCGAGGTCGGCGCATTGCCCGTGTCTCAAACCAGTACGCGCGTGTTCTTTGGCAACTGGCTCTTCAGGAACGCCATCTGGTCGGCGAGGATGTTGCGGTTGCTGAGGATGAGGTGCTCGATCCAGCTCGGCCGGTAAGGCACGGCGAGCAGCGGCATGCTCGCCTGCTGCGGCGTGCGGCTGCCTTTGCGGGAGTTGCATGGGAAGCACGCGGCGACCACATTTTCCCAAAGATCTCGCCCGCCTTTCGACAGCGGCAGCACGTGGTCGCGTGTGAGCTGCGAGCGCGGGAACGTCCGGCCGCAATAAAGGCACAGGTGGCCATCGCGCGCGAACAGCGCGCTGTTCGACAAGGACGGTGTCGGGTCGAGGGCATGCGCGCGCGCGTGGCCGCGTGCAGCGACGATCGGGTGCAGTTCGATGAGGCTTTGGCGACCGGTGGCTCGGCAGAGGCCGCCGTGCACCTGAAGGCAGGGATCGCCGAGCGTCCAGGCGACCGCGCCGCGTGCGTACAGGCAGGCGGCGTCCTGCCAGTGCATCCAATCCAGTGCGCGGCCGTGTGCATCGAGGGACAGGAGCCGGACGGCGTTGAGTCGCTCGAGGCCGATGCGCGGTGAATCCGACGCGTCGCCGGCAACAAGATTCTCGGCCGGGCTGTCTGCTGCGGTGGCATGCAGTCCGGGTCGAATGAGACGAAGCGGGGCGCGGCCGTTCTCCATCGAAGACCAGCTTATACGCCTATGTTTCCGGGATGTGTACGCGGCCGTAACGCGCGCTAGATCGGCTTGCCCATGCGCAGCAGGTCGATGCCGAAGCCATGGCGCTCGTACAGCGCACGGGCGCGTTCGTTGCCGGGAAAGACCGACAGCGTCAGCCGCGAGCATTCGTGCTCACGCGCAAAGGTTTCCGCATGCGCCAGCAGGCAACTGGCAAGCCCGTTGCCCTCGTGGCCCGGTGCGATGGCGAGGTCGGAAATGTGGCAGTGCCACGCGTCGCTGAAGAAATCCTCGGCGCGCTGCAGGTGGATGAAGCCCGCGGTTGCGCCTTCGTGTTCGATCACGAAGAAGTGCGAGGTCGCGGGCCGTGCGCGCAGGTGCTTTTCGAGATCGGCGCGGATGCCGCGGCCGATCTCCTCGCGCGTGCGGCCCGCAGGCAGCGGGAATCCGGTGAAGCGATCGACGAGCGAGAGGACGAACACGTCATCCTCCGCCTGCGCCGCGCGGATGCTCATGCGTCGAACGCATCCGCTTCGAGCGCGGTGAGCGTCTCCGCGCCGCTCTCCATGGCCGCCGCATGCGCGAGCGTGCGCGGCAGGATGCGCTCGAAGTAGAACCGCGCGGTTTCCCGCTTGGCTGCCTTGAACGCGGCAGGGCGCGATGACGCCTCGGACGCGACCACGCTGCGCGCCCACCAGTACGCGAGCGTCACGTAGCCCGAGAACATCAGGTAGTCGTACGACGCCGCACCGACTTCGTCGGCGTTCGAGGCCGCGCGTTCGGCGATGCGCTGGGTCAGCTGCTGCCATTGCGCAGTCTTCTCGCGCAGCGCATCGACGAATTCTGACGCCGCGCCGCCGTCGCCCTGCTCGCTGCACAGCGCGTCGATCATGCCGAGCATCGCCTTGAGGCCCGCACCGCGCTGCTGCAGCACCTTACGGCCGAGCAGGTCGAGCGCCTGGATGCCGGTGGTGCCTTCGTACAACGTGGTGATGCGGGCGTCGCGCGCGAGCTGTTCAACACCGTGCTCGGCGATGTAGCCGTGTCCGCCGAAGCACTGCAGCGCGTGGTACGTGCATTCGACGCCCCATTCGGTAAGACAGGCCTTGACGATCGGCGTCATGAAACCGAGCAGCGCATCGGCCTGCTCGCGCTCCTGGGCATTGGGCGCGGCGTGCGCAATGTCGACGAGCAGCGCCGCGTGATAGCCCATCGCACGGCCGCCTTCGATGAGCGCCTTGCAGGTCAACAGCATGCGTCGCACGTCGGGGTGGACGATGATCGGATCGGCCGCCTTGTCGGGATGCTTCGCGCCTGATGCTGACCGCATCTGCAGACGCTCGCGGGCGTAACGCAGGGCGTTCTGATACGCGCGATCCGACAGCCCAAGCCCCTGCAGGCCGACCGCCAGCCGTGCGGTGTTCATCATGGTGAACATCGCGGCGAGACCCTTGTTCGGCTGGCCGACGAGCCAGCCCTGCGCGCCGTCGAAGTTCATGACGCACGTGGCCGAGCCGTGGATGCCCATCTTGTGTTCGAGGCTGCCGCACCGCACGCCGTTGGGCTCACCGAGCGCACCGTCACGCGCGACGCGCTGCCTCGGCACGACGAACAGCGAGATGCCCTTGCTGCCGGCAGGCGCGTCGGGCAGGCGTGCGAGCACGAGATGCACGATGTTCTCGGTCATGTCGTGGTCGCCGGCGGTAATGAAGATCTTCGTGCCGGTGACTGAGTAGCTGCCGTCCGCCTGGGGCTCGGCGCGCGTGCGCAGCAGGCCGAGGTCTGTGCCGGCGTGGGGCTCGGTGAGGCACATCGTGCCGGTCCATCGGCCTTCGACGAGCGGCTTGAGGAACACGTCGCGCTGCCAGTCCTCACCGTGGTGCAGCAGTGCCTCGGTCGCGCCGTGCGAGAGCAGCGGGAAGTTGCCCCAGGCGAGGTTCGCGGCGTCGATCATCTCCTTGAGCGCGATGCCGGCCGCGTGCGGCAGGCCCTGTCCGCCGAACTCCGGCGGCGCCGTGAGCCCGCTCCAGCCGCCCTCGACGAATTGCGCGTACGCCTCGCGGAAGCCCGGCGGCGTGGTCACGCGGCCGGTGGCCTTGTCGAGCGTGCAGCCGGCGCGGTCGCCGACCGCATTGAGCGGCGCGAGCACGGTTTCGGTGAACCGAGCGCCTTCTTCGAGTACGGCGTCGAGCACGTCGCGCGTGGCGTCGGTGAAACCGAGGCGCGCGAAGCAGGTGTCGACGCCGAGCACGTCGAACGTCGCAAAGCGCATGTCGTTGAGCGGGGCCTGGTACTGGCTCATGGACGCTTCCTTGATCAGAGCGGGATGACGGGATTCAGCGCAGCACGCCGGGCAGGCCCGGGGCGGGGCTCAGCGCGCTGCTGCGGCGGATGTCGAACGTGCGCTGGCGGCCCTCGTCAGGCGTCGCGCGGACCGTGCCCTCGAGCGTGTAGTCGACGCTGCGGCCGCCTGCGAGCGCATCGGCGATCGCGAGCTTCGCTTCGACCGAGGGAGCGAGCGTGGCCGTGACGATGTCGGCCGATTCAGGCCCGACGGTGAGTGCGGGCCGCGCGGTGAGGCGGCCGGCGGCGCGGCCGTCGACGGCGAGCGCGACGTCGACCTCGTCGAAACGCATCGGAATGCTGCTGAAGTTCTCGATCCGCAGCTGGGCGGACCAGCCGCCGTCCGGCTGCACGGTGAGCTGCTGCACGCGCGCCGTCGGCTCGGAGACGCGCCGCACCGGGCCGCTTGCGCAGGCCGAAAGGCCTGCCACCAACAACGCCATCGCTGCCAAACGCCCTGCCTTCATGCCGCCGCTCCGTGAGGGATCGGACCGAGGATACATCGGCGTACGGCCGCCCTCCGTTGCACGGTGCGGCGGTGTCGAGGGCCTGAAAAAGGAGAAGCCCGCCGGAGGACGGCGGGCTTCGGGACATCACAGGGCCGCCCGGGGGCGCGGCCGGCACTGCGATGACTTACGGGCCGTAGGCGCCGAGGAGGCGGCTGGCGGCAGCGGCGTAGGCGCCGCGGGTGACCTTGGTCGACGGGTCGAAGTACGCCTTGAGCGTGGGCTGCAGGTCGAACGGACCCTGCACGAGCGCGAAGCGGGCGTTGATCAGGCCCATGTCGAGCGCGTACTGCACATAGCCGCGCAGGCTGGCCGGGATCGACGCGGCGTCCTCGATCGGAATGCGCTTGGTGTCATGCACCACGGTGAGACCGCCGGTGAACGCGCTCGCTTCAGCCTGCAAACCAAAGCTCTGCACGAGCGAGTAGGCGAGGCTCACGCGGGTGACCGCATCGTCCGGCCGGAACGCGCCGTTGACCGTGCCCATGACGCCGGCCTGGCGGTGGCTGAGGTCGCGCTGGGCCGAGCCCGTGGCGATGGCGGCTTCAGCGAACGCGAGACCGGTGCCGAGCTGGCTCGCATCGGTGAGCGACGACACGCCGAACAGCGGCTGGTACTGGCGGACGCCCGAGCCCATCACGAGGAAGTCGGCGAGCTCCTTACGCGTCAGCGCGCGGTCGGGATAGAACTTGCCCTCCGGCGTGCTGTCGACGAGGCGGTTGGACACGCCGAACTCAACGAAGCCCTGCGCCGGGTGGCCCTGGACGTCGGTCAGGCCGCTGTAGCCGTCGGTGCGCAGCTGCTTGACGTTGACGTTGATCGTGCCCGGCACGCCGTAGCCGTTCGTGGCCTGCGCCGGGTCGAGGTTGTTGCCCGACACCGATCCGACGCCGCGCACGCTCAGCGTCCACGTGCCTGCCACGCCGGGCGCGGAGACCGCGATGTTCTGGCCGAGCACCGGCAGCGCGATCGACGAGCCGTAGCGCTTGCCGTTCGGGTCGGTGAGCGAGATCGCGACGGTGTTGTCGCCGACGTTCGCACGCGCCGCGACGAGCGCAGTGTCACCGGCCACTTCGAACTTCACATCGCCGGTCGGGCCGACGGGGCTGAAGTCCACCGCGTAGTCGGTGCTGCTGCCCGTGGAGATCTTCGCGTTCGCATTGAACGTACGCGCCGCGTTGACGGTGGCGCCGTAGCTGCCCGCGTTGAGCGCAGCCTGCACGGCCGAGTGCGCATTGATGTAACCCGCGCCCGCTTCCCACGCCTCATTGCCCGGCATGTTGCTCGCGGTTTCCTGCAGGACGCGCTTGACGTCGCGCCAGTCGAACGCGGGATTTGCTTCGAGCATCAGGGCGACGATGCCCGAGGTGTGCGGCGCCGCCATCGAGGTGCCGGACGAGAACGTGTAATACACCGCCTGATCCGTGCCGAGCTTGGCGGCGTCGCCTTCCAGATCGGCTTTGTCGAGGGCACCCAGTGATGCGCGGGCCGATGCGATGTCCACGCCCGGTGCGGTGATGGTGGGGCGGTCCACCCAGGTGAACGTTTCGCCGTCGACGGTCACCGTGCCGCCGCGGCCGTTCTCGCCGCGCGAGGAGAAGTCGGCGAGACGGCCCTGCTTGTCGCCGGCGGCGACCGTCACCACCCACGGCGCCTTCTTGAAGTTGCCGGTGATCGTGCCTTCGCCGGCACCGGAGTTGCCGGCCGAGAACACGACGATCACGCCGCGATCGGCGAGCTTCTTCGTCGCGATATTGGTCGGGTGGTCGGGGTCGAAGTCGGTGCCGGTGTCGCTGGTCTGGCCGAACGAGTTGGACACCACGCGGATGTTGTACTGGGCCTGGTGCGTGAGCGCGTAATCGAAGCCGCCGACGGTGTCGAGGATGAACAGGCCCGCGCCCGAGCCGTAGCCGATGATGCCGGCGCCCGGCGCCACGCCTTCCTGCTCGCCGCCCGAGGCCGCGCCGTTGCCGCCGATCGTGCCGGCCACGTGCGTGCCGTGACCGCCGCCGATGTCGGTGTTCGCCACGCCTTCGACGAACGTCACCGGCAGCAGGTCGTCGACCGCGTGCAGGTTGGTCTGCGCGAGCACGTTCTGCTTTACATGCTCGGGAAACTTGAGGTCCGGGTGCGTGCCGTCAACGCCCGAGTCGTTGACCAGTACGCCGACGCCGCGACCGGTGACCGGGACGCCGGCGACGCGCAGGTTGCGGTCGGTGCGCAGGCGGTCGACGCCGGTCAGTGCGGTGGCTTCGCGGTTGTCGTAATCGAGCACGTCGTTGAGCCAGACCGAGCGCACGTCGCTCATGCCGAGCAGGGCGTTGACCTGCGCAGGCGTGGCGACGACGCCGGCGATCGGCAGCGAGCGCATCGTCACGCCCTTGAGCCCGAGTGCAGCAAGGCGCTGCTGCTGGGCGGCGGTCAGTGGGCCGTCGCCATTGAAGCTCACGATGACCTCGACGGTCTCCGCGGCGCCCATCGAGGGCAGCAGCACTTCGAGGTTGCGGTCGAGGCGCCGGGCCTCTGCGAGAAGGGGCGTGGCGAAGATCGCGGCGGCGAGCAGGCCGGTGCGGAACACGGAGGAGATGGGGGACATGTCGGTTCCTTCGGGAGCGGAGCAGGGGGCGGGCCGGTACGACCGCTGTGACCCAGCCTCGTCCTGTAGCGCGCATCGCGCCATCCGGAGCACCCCTCAGTGCATGCAGGGGAAAACCCCCGTGTGGGGCCGTATGGCCCGTGTGCAGCAGGTGCGGCGTTTGACCCGAGTCGGCTGCGCGTCGCGTGCACGCGAGGCACGCTAGCCTGCTTCGCAGAGCGTTGCCTTTCGCGGCGCCATCGGCAGGAGGCCACATCACGGTGCGCATCGGTCTGATCTCCGACACCCACGGGCTGCTTCGGCCGGAAGCACTCCACTTCCTGCGCGGCAGCGACGCGATCATCCACGGCGGCGACATCGGCCCGCCGGACCTGCTCGATGCCTTGCGCGTGCTCGCGCCGCTCACCGTCGTGCGCGGCAACAACGACACCGCACCGTGGGCACGCTCAATCGAGGAGGCCTGCACGGTCGATTTCGACGGTCGGCGCGTGCACGTGCTGCACGATCTCAAGCAACTGGCGCTGCATCCCGAAGCCGAGGACATCGCAGTCGTCGTCACCGGGCACACGCACAAGCCGCTCGTGCGGCGAGTGGGCGGGGTGATTTACATCAACCCCGGGAGTGCAGGCCCGCGCCGCTTCTCGTTGCCGATCGCGGTGGGGGAGCTGGTGCTGCGTCCCGACGGCATCGACGCCCGCACGGTCGAACTCGACGTTCCCCCGGCGCGAGCCGCGCGGAAGACCGCGCGCTCCAGCTGAACCGCTTCCCCGATTTGCCGCGACCATTCACGCACACCTGCCGGAGCAGGTCGGAGACTGATTCCACGGTGCCGGTCATTGCGTCCGGCAGGAGGCCCGTGTGCGCACGCTTGCCCAGTTCCTGCGTTCCCACCGCGAAACCATCATGCGCGAGTGGCTCGCGCGCAGCTCGCAGTTGCCGTCGGCGCGAGGTGTGTCGATCGAAGGGCAACGCGACCACATTCCGCACTTGCTCGACGCGATGGCCGAGGCGATCGAGCGCGGCGACACGTCGAGCGTCTCGCTCGAACAGCTGCCGCTGCTGCATGCCGACCATCGGCTGTCGCAGGACTACGGTTTGCGCGAAGTCGTGGCCGAGTACCGCCTGCTGCGCCGCGTCGTGCTCGATGTCTATGCGGAGCACGCCACCGACATGTCGCCCGAATCGCGCACCCGGCTGCCGCCGCTGGTGACGTTCAACGAGAACGTCGACCACGCGATCACCGACGCGGTCGATCACTACATGCTGCAGCGTGAGCGCATGCGCGAGTACTTCGTCGGGATGCTGAGCCACGATCTTCGCGACCCGCTCAACGCGATTTCGCTCACGGCCGAGATGCTGCTTCGCTTCGAGGGGCGCGAGCCCGCCGAGCGCCAGTTGCTCGAGCGCATGCGCGGCAACACGCAGCGCATGTCGAGGCTGATCGCCGACATGCTCGACGTGACACGCAGTCGGCTCGGCGGCGGTCTGCCGATCACCCCGGGTCCGGCGGACCTGGGCGAGATCGTCTGCGCGACGGTGGACGAGCTGTCCGCGGGACAGCCCGAGCGCTGCATCGAGTGCCGGCTGCCGACCGACGATGAGGACCTGACCGGACAGTGGGATGCGATGCGCGTCGGCCAGGCGGTGTCGAACCTGGTCGCGAATGCGATCAAGCACGGCGGCGATCCGATCTGCGTGACCACTGCGGACGAGGGGGCCTACGTCGCGCTGGAAGTGGCGAACCGGGGCGAGATCCCCGTCGAGCTGCGCGCGCGGGTGTTCGAGCCGTTCAGCACGCGCGATGCGAGTGCCGGCACCGGGCTTGGGCTGTTCATCGTGGCGGAGATCGCTCGCGTCCACGGCGGCGTGCTGCGACTCGTGCCCGAGACCCCGGGCGAGACGCGGTTCCGGCTCGAACTGCCGCGCATTGCGCCGACGCCGGCTGCGGCGAGCGCGGGCGAGCAGGGAACCTAGCCAGGAATCGACGCAGCGACGTCGCGCGGCGTTCGGCGTTGCCCAGTCGCTTTAGTCGAGCAGGCCCTTGCGCAACGCATAGCGCACGAGCTCGGCCGTGTTGCGCACGCCGATTTTCGCGAGCACGCGCGAGCGGTGGTTTTCCGCGGTCTTGGTGCTGATGTCGAGCTGGCGGGCGATTTCTTTCGTCGTCAGCCCTTCGGCGATCAGGTGGAACACCTCGCGCTCGCGCGCGGTGAGCTGGCCGTACGGGTCCCCGAGGTCGCGATCGGGGTGCTGCAGTTGTTCGGCCAGCGCCTTCGCCGCCTGCGGGCCGAAGTAGCCGCGTCCTGCGCCGATGCTGCGCACGGCCTCGACGAGTTCCGACGCCGCGCTGTCCTTGACCATGTAGCCCGCCGCACCGACGCGCACGGCCTGCAGGACGTACTCGTCCTCCTGATGCATCGTGAGCACCAGCACGCGGGTGTCGGGCAATTGCTCGTGCAGGCGACGCACGACTTCGATGCCGTTGAGGCGCGGCATCGCGATGTCGGTGACGACGACGTCCGGTCGCGTCGCAAGCGCCTTTTCGATCGTTTCGAGCCCGTCGGAGGCCTGCGCGACGACATGCACGTCGCCATCGCGCTGCAACAGGCTCACCAGGCTCTCGCGAACCAGGGTGTGGTCGTCGGCAATGAGGACACGAACCGGTGGATGCACCATTCCACCAAACTGCGCGCGTACGCCGGTCGAGTCAAGTTCGGTCGGTCGGTGCCGGGACCGGTGTCGCGTTGCGCGGCGCCAACGGCACCAGCGCCCGCACCCGCGTGCCTTCGCCCGGGGCGGCGTGCAACTCGAGGCGCCCGTCGTACAGGCGCAGCCGCTCGCGCATGCCGCCAAGGCCACTGCCACCCGCATGCAGCGCCAGGGCCGGATCGAAGCCGAGGCCGTCGTCGGCGACCTGCAACTGCAGCATGCCGTCGCGCGCGACGAGCCGGACGATCACGTCCTGCGCCCGTGCGTGCTTCGCGGCGTTGTTCAACGCTTCCTGCGCGACGCGGAACAGCAGCGTCTGCAACTCCCCGTCGAGCGGCGGCAGCGGTTGCACGTCGAGCGTGACCGCGATGCCGGTGGATTCGCCGAGGCTGCGCGCGAGCCAGCGAAGGGCGGCCTCGAGGCCCAGGTCGTCGAGAATCGGCGGTCGCAGCAGGCGCGAGAGGTGCCGCGTGTCTTCCAGCGTGTCGCCGCACAGCGCCAGGGCCGCGTCGAGCTGCGCACGCGCCGGACTGTCGGGGGGTAGGGCGTCCTCGAGCTGCGAGAGTCGATGCTTGAGCGCCGTGAGGTTCTGTCCGACGCCGTCGTGCAGTTCGCGCGCAAGCCGGCGCCGCTCGTCCTCCTGCACGCGCCAAACCGCACGCCCGAGACGGCGGAACTCGCGCTCGTTGCGCTGGAGCCGCTCGAGCAGCTCGACGTACTGGCGCCGCAGGGTGCGCAGATCATCCATGGATCACTCCTCCCGCGCGGCAGCGCGCGGCGGGTCCGCACGCAGCGGCTGCAGAGCGCGCCGCGCTGATTCGGCCTGACCGCGCGCACGGGCGGCGGCCGCATCGTTGCCGGTGCCGGCGAGTGCCGCGGCACCGAGCGCGTGCAGGTCGGCGGCATGCAGGTAATCGAGCCGACGCAGGCGAGGCAGCACATCGGCATAGAGCGAAGCGGCCGCGTCGGCCTCGCCGGCTTCGAGGGCTTCGCGCATCGCAGCCTCCGTCCAGCGCAGCCGCAGCGGCAGGTGGCCGAGCGCCGTCAATGCCGAGTCGAGCGCGGGGTCGCGCAAGCGCTGAGCACGCTCGAGCGCGACCTGCAGCTGCAACTGGCGAATTCCCGACGTGCGCGCGAGCTGCTCGGCCTGCTGCAGCTCGCGGGCGCGTCGCGCGGCATCGCCGGCGTGCTCAGCGAGACGTGCGCGCAGGAGCGAGGCAATTGCGCGTTGCTCACTGGAGGCCTGTGCCAGCTGGGGTTCGAGCGCGGCGACCACCTGGCGCGCGGCTTGCGCATCGCCCGCGGCGAACATCGTCTGCGCGCGCAGCAGTCCGGTGTCGACCTGGCCGCGCACGTCGCCGCGCTGGGCGAACAGGGTCTCCGCGCGCGTGGCATTGCGCAGCGCCGCGCCTAGGCGGCCCTGCAGCAGGTCGAGCTCCGCAAGGTTGCGCAGACTGACGGCAGCTTCCTCGTACATCTGCGCACGCTCGGCGGACGAGAGCGAGGCCTGCAGCCGCTCTCGCGCGTTGTCCCACTGGCCGCGCGCCGTCGCGAGCTGGCCGAGGTTTTGTTGCGTGCGGATTTCACCGGTGCGGTCGCCGAGCGCCTGGTAGGCATTCATCGACTGCACGAGATACGCCTGCGCGTCGTCGTAGGCGCCGAGCTGGAACTGGGCAAAGCCGATGTCGTTGAGCGCCTGCGCAATGCCGGGCTCGTGCCCCAGCTGCTGCCAGCGCTTGAGTGCGCTCCGGAACGCACCGAGTGCCGCCGTGTAATCGCCGCGTTCTTCGGCCAGCAGGCCCAGTTCGTTCTCGATCGCGGCAAGGCCTTCCTGGTCGCCAAGCGCCTCGTACAGGGCGCGCGCTTCGGCGAGGTGCCGGGCGGCTTCTTCGTGGCGGCCGCCGAGCGTGAGCACGGTGCCGAGGTTGCGCAGGCTCGTGGCGAGCCCGCGTCGGTTGCCCAGCGAGCGGCGCAGCTCGATCGCCTTCCGGAACTGCTCCTCCGCGTCGTCCACCTGGCCGAGGCGGTTGTAGCCGATGCCGAGCGCGTTCACGGTCTCGGCCTCGCCAAAGCGGTGGCCGCTGCGCTTGTAGAGCACCAGCGCGCGCACGAGGTAGTCGTCGACCGCGCGCTGCGCCTGTCCGTGCAGGATCGAGAACTTGCCGAGTTCGTACCAGGCCCGCGCATCGTTGGGGTCGCGCTCGACGAGCCGTTGCAGCACCGCGATCGCGCCCGGGAAGTCGCCGCCGCCGCCCAGAGCGCGAGCGAGATTGAGCTCGGCGAAGGTGTCGTCCGGTGTTGCCTGGAGGCGCTCACGCCACGTGGTGGCGGCCGCGGTGGCATCGCCGGCGAGCATCGCGAGTTCGGCCTGCATGCGCGCGTGCAGTGGGCTTGCCTCGTCGGTCGCCGCGAGGCCCCGCTCGATCGCCTCGTAGGCCGCGTCCTGCTCGCCGATCGCCGCGGCGGCCTCGGCGCGGGCCAGCCAGCCGCGGGCGAACGCGGGCGCGGCCTCGGTCGCTTCGACGAACCGCTGCAGCGCGTCGACCGGGCGGTCTTCGCGGCGGGCGAGCACGCCGGCACCGTACGCGACGAGCGCTGCGTCCGAGGCGGGCAGCTCGAGCTGCGGCGTGGTCGGGATGCGCAGCGCACGCGCGAGTGCGGGCTGCTCGATCAACGCGCCCAGCGCCGCGGCCGCATCCGCTCCTGCGGCCGAGGCCACCGCCGGCGCGCTGCCCGCCTGCTCGAGGGTCGCGACCGCGCGGAAGCCGCCGTCGCTCGGTTCGAGCGCGATCTTCAACGTGCGGTCGGCACCGACGATGCGCCGCAACGCGTCGGCCCCGACGGCCGATGTGCCGGTGGGGTCAAGTTGTCGGATCGCCTGGAACGTGCGCTCGGCGTCGACGATGGTGAGCCCCGGCACGGCCGCAAGCGTGTCTCGCGCAAGCGTGTCCAGCGCCGCACGGCGCGGGGCGTCGAGCGCGCCGGTCGGCGTGTCGAGGGGCAGCAGGAGCAGACGATGCAACGGCGCGACGTTCGCGACTTCGACGGTCGCCGGGCGCCGCTCGATGAATTGCCAGGCCGCGATGCCGATCGCGATCGCGACGAGCGCGGCGATCGCCAGCACGAGGCCGCGCCGGCTGGGGCGCCAGTCCCGCGGCACCTCGCGGCGGTCGATCGCGTGGACCACATCGGCCGCGCTCTGCAGCCGGTGTGCAGGCTGCGGCCGCAGCAGGCGGTCGACGAGCCGGGCAATCCACGGCGGCGTCGCGGGCTTGAGTTGGGTCACCGGCGGCGGCGTGCGCAGCATGCGCTGCGCAATGATCTCGGGCACCGTGCCGCCGGCGAACGGCATCGCCCCGGTCAGCATTTCGTAGAGGATCAGGCCGAGCGCGTAGAGGTCGCTGCGCGCGTCGACCGCTTCGCCGCGCGCCTGCTCCGGCGACAGGTAGTCCGGCGTGCCGACCACGGAGCCGGTTTGCGTGAGGCCGCCGCTGGCGAGCGAACGCGCAACCCCGAAGTCCGTGATGAACGCGCGGCCGTCGCGGTCGATCAACACGTTCGCGGGCTTGAGGTCGCGGTGGATCACGCCGCGCGCGTGGGCCGCGCCCAGGCCTTCGGCCAGCTGGCGCGCAATCGCGAGCGCCTCGTCTGGCGCAAGCGGGCCGTCGCGGTCGATGCGCCGGTCCAGGCCTTCGCCTTCGATGAGGTCCATCGTGATGAACCACTGCGCGCCGTCCTGCGCGAGGTCGTGGATGCGCACGACATGCGGGCTCGACACCTGCCGCGCGGTCAGCAATTCCTGCCGGAAGCGGTCGAACGCGTCGGGCCGGGACGCGAGTTCCGGGCGCAGCAGCTTGAGCGCGACCGGCACGTCAAGCGACAGGTCGCGCGCCCGGTAGACCACGCCCATGCCCCCGATGCCGAGCACGGATTCGATGCGAAAGCGTCCGGCGAGCACGGAGCCCGCGGCGAGCCGCTGCTGTGAGTAGATGCCGGTGGCGGTCGCCCCGGGATCGGTCACGCGTCGGCCTCGCCGGCGGGGGTGCGGCTTCGCACCAGCGTGCTCCAGCGCGGCGCGTTGTCGAGCGAGCTGAGCGCGCGGCCCGCGAGCAGCCACAGCGTGGCGGTCTCGGCGAACGCTTGCAGCAGCTCGAGATCGACTGCGGTAATCGGCTCGCCCCGTCCGCGGCGGTCGGCATAGACCGCGCCGAGGACCTTGTCGCGCTCGAGCAGCGGCAGGCAGACGAGTGATTGCACGCCGCTGGCGACGACCGAAGCGCGCCGCGCAAGCCAAGCCTCGCTGCCGACCTGGTTCACGACAATCGGGCGCCGCTCGGTCAGCGCGCGCTCGACCGCGCCTGCGCTGCCGGTGAATTCGCCACGGACGAGCGCCTCGTCGTCTACGCCGCGGCTGGCCTTGACGAGGTAGTCGCCGTCCTGCGCGAGCAGCATGAAGCCGCGGCTGCAGCCGGACAGCTCGAGCACGCCTTGCAGGACGTCGTCGAGCATCGTGTCGAACCGGGTGCCGGCCGCCACCTGCTGCGTGAGGATCGCCGAGCGCGCCTGGCGGTCCTGCTGGCGGGTGCGGAGCGCATCGGCCTGCGCGTCGTCGAACTGCGCGAACTCGCAATGCACGTCGCCGAGGCGCAGCCAGCATGACGGCGGCAGCAGCAGCTCGCGCACCTGCATGCCGTCCACGTGCACACCGTTCTTGCTGTCGAGGTCGCGCAGGCGCCAGCCGGCGTTCTCGGCGACGAGCTCGGCATGGACGCGTGAGACTGAGCTGTCTTCGAGCACGAGATCGCACTCCGCGCTGCGCCCGATGCGCACGCGTTCGCCGCGCGCCAGCCAGCGCGGCAATGCCGCGGCGTCGGAGGGATAGGCGATCAGTCGCGCTTGCATGGCCCCATCTTAGTGCGCCGGCCGGTCCCACGCCGAAAGCCGCCGTGGGCCATCCTCGCCACGGGTCACAGCGGTGAACGGTAGAGCCAGATGGGGCCGGTCAGCCAGTGCCCGAAACGAAACAGCGCCCCGAAGGGCGCTGTTTGAGCTGACGCGCTGCTGCAAGACCGGCTTACTGGCCGAAGTCACGCAGGTAGGCGACGCTGAAGCGCAGCGTGGCAGCGTTCGCGGCAATCTCGCCCGCGTGGTTCGTCACGTCGCGCGAAGCACGCCACTCGTTTGCGAGTGCGCTGCCGCCGCGCTCGAGCGCCCGGGCCTTGAGCGCATCGACGTTCGCGATCGCATCCGCGTAGTCGGCGCGCGCGACAGCGCTTTCGGCGTTGTCGATCAGCGTATCGAAACCGGCCTGCTCGGCCGCCGGCAGTGCATCGACGTTCGTACGCAGGCGCGCGACTTTCTCGGCGACGACGTCGGCAGTCGGGCGCAGGTCGGAAACGATGAGGAACTGCGAGAAGCCGCCGTAGGTGCTGCGCGCGCGCACGCTGCCCTGGGCGATCTCGTCCGTCACGTCACGGAAGCTGCCGCCCAGCGGGGCCTTGAACACACGCAGCGAGCTGCCGACCGTGTAGGGCAGGGCGTGCGTGTGGATTTCCATCCGCCCGGTGTTGCGGAAGCTCAGGCCGCCCGACGCCGGGGGCTCGACCGTGATCATCACCGGCAGTCCGCTCGCGATCTGCGTGAGCGATCCGGCCGGCAGCCGAGCCAGCAGAGTGGGATCGGCAAGGTTGAGCTGCTCGGCGCTGATGCCAACGCTCGCCGCGTTGAGGTTGCTTGCGTCCTGGAACGACAGCGTCACGTCCGCGAGCGACGTCGAGCCGAGACCGATGCGTGCGTGCGCCACGTTGCCGGAGGCCTCGATCGAAACCGGAAGCGCCTGCGCGGCAGCCGTGCCAGCGCCGGCCATAAGCCCGAACGCGAGCGTGAGAGTGGACATCCAACGCTGCTTTGCCATGACACCTGCCCCTGTAGTTGAACCGTAAGAACCGGACCATGGTTCATCCATCGAGCGTAACGGCCGCGTCAATTCCCGTCATTAGGGGAAAACACCCACGGCGCGGTCGTGTTAAGGCCATGTGCGGACAAGTGTGAGGGGAATCCCCCAGCGCCCGTGAAGGGAAATCACGATGGTCGGGGGCGGGCCGGCGGGAGGAGGCTGGAACCGTCCCCTGATGCACTTCCCGGAGTTCGACCGCCATGACCCCACGTCCCTCCCGCAAGACCTTCCGCGTTTGCGCCATCGCCGCCGGTCTCCTCGCAAGTGGCGTCGCCCTCGCCGATGCGCAGCTCGACCCGCAGCTGGTCGAGCGCATGAATTCGTCGAAGGCCCTCGATGAGCTTGCAGTGGTCGTGACGTACAAGCAGTCGACGCCGGTGAGCGCCGCGCAGGTGCAGGCGCTGAAGTCGCTGGGCATCGAAAAGGGCGTCACGATGCGCACGCTGCCCATCGCCGGCGCACTCGCGACCCCGGCCGAGATCAAGGCACTCGCGCAGCGCGACGATGTGGTGTCGATCTTCTGGAACGCGCCGCTGCGCTTCTTCAACAAGGAACAGCGCGAGATCTCCGGCGCCGCTCGCACGGTGCAGAACCCCGGTGATTTCGGCCGCGCGATCCCGTTCAGCGGCGCTGGCGTCGCGGTGATGGTCAACGACTCGGGCATCGACGCGACGCACGACGACCTCAAGCTTGGCCGTAACGTCGTCGAGAACGTGCTCGCGCCGCAGAACATCCTCGCTGAACTCGCCGGCGAGATTGCACCCGGCATCGTGCCAATGACCTACCTCGAGGGGCAGCCGAACACGGACCTCGGCTCCGGCCACGGCACCCACTGCGCGGGCACCGTCGGCGGCACCGGTCAGCGTTCGGGCGGTCTGTATCGCGGCGTCGCGCCCGGCGCGAAGCTCGTGGGCTATGGCTCGGGCGGTGTGCTGTTCATCCTCGATGCGGTCGGTGGCCTCGACTACGCGGCAACGAACCAGTTCAGCTACAGCGCGCCGATCCGCGTGACGAGCAACTCCTGGGGCAGCAGCGGCAAGTTCGATCCGTTGAATCCGGTCAGCATCGCGACCTACGAGCTCTACAAGCGTGGCATCGTCAGCGTCTTCGCGGCCGGCAATGACGGCGCGGGCGAAGACACGCATAACCCGTACGCGCAGGCCCCGTGGGTCATCTCGGTCGGCGCGGGCGAAAAAGACGGCGTGCTGACGTCGTTCTCCTCGCGTGGCAAGCGCGGTGAAACCGCCACGTTCACGATGCCCGACGGCAAGAGCTGGACGTACATCAACGAACCGACGGTCGTCGCGACCGGCGTCGACATCATCTCGACGCGTGCCAACTCGGGCGCACTGCCGCCGCTCGGGGCCGAGCAGGACACGGCGAACCTCGCGCCGGAACACCTGCCGTTCTATACGCACTCGAGCGGCACCTCGATGGCGACCCCGCACGTCGCCGGCGTGGTCGCACTGATGTTCGAAGCAAATCCAAACCTCACTCCTGCGCAGGTCAAGGACATTCTCGAGCGCACCTCGACGAACATGAGCGGCCGCCTGCCGTGGGAAGCGGGCATGGGCCATCTCAACGCCTATGCAGCGGTGGCGGAAGCCGCCGGCGTGCGCAACGGCTTCGGCGCGACGGTCAACGGCTTGCGCGAGTTCAATGCGAATGCACTGCTCGCTCCGGGCGGCGCACCGCAGCCGTTCGAACTGTTCTTCTCGCCGGTCGGCACGCTTGAGGACCACACGTTCACGGTGGAAGAGGGCGTGGCATTCGTGTCGGCGCGCGCGACGATCAGCGACAACACGCTCGCGATCTCGCTCATCGATCCGGACGGCAACCGCTACGGCTCGTCGATCGCGCTTCCGTTGCTGGGTGACACCGTCGTCGCGGGTGCGCCGGGCAAGCCGGGCACGTGGCGCGTGCAGGTGCGCGGCATCGGCTCGGTGTCGGGCCAGGACCTCGACCCCACCAACGCCACCAACGGCTACGGTGCGCCGGGCTTCGTCAATGGCGAGGTCTCGTTCCTGCGCAGCGGCGGCTACACGGGCATGGACGACGTCGCGACCCACCCGGCGCGCACGGCGATCGAATTCGCGGTCGCGAACCGCCTCGTCGACGGGTTCTCCGATCGCAAGTTCCGCCCCGACAGCGCGATCAAGCGCAAGGAACTCGCCGAGTACCTGCTCATGGGTGCAAACGTGCGCCAGCACCTGCCGTTCAATGGTGTGTCGAGCTTCAGCGACCTCGCGCCGGGCACGGAGGCTTACGCGTTCGCCGAGTCGGCCGTGGCCCGCGGCGGCGCGCTGCGCGACCTCACGCAGAGCCAGGACGGCGTGATGGGCACGGTGAGCGGCGCGTTCCGGCCGGATGACGCCGTGACCCGCGTCAGCTTGGCGTACTCGCTGGTGCAGTCGCTTGCACTGCAGAACGAAGCGCGCTCGTTCGACGGCCCGCTGACCGCGTTCTACGACGGCAAGCGCATCCCGCTCGAGGACGCGGCCTCGGTCCCATCCAGCCTGCGCGGCTACGTGCAGTACGCACTCGATCTCGGCCTCATCAACGCCCGCTTCGCGGTGGCGCAGGGCCCGTACGACCTGCAGCCCACGCTGAAGGCGTATTTCGATCCGTCGACCAAGGTCACGCGTGCGGCATACGCCGTGGCCGCCGGTCGCTACATGACGCACTACCAGAGCGCGGAGGACTGAGCGCGCTCGCAACGCTGCGGTGGGAAAAAGCCCGGGCAGGAAGCCCGGGCTTCTTTTTTGCGCCGGGATGCGGCGAACCATCGCGCGCTCGACGCCAGGACGCACAACGAAAAAGGCCGCGATCGCTCGCGGCCTTTGTCGTTCTCGTCACGGTGCGCCACCAAGATGGTGGCCGGGGAGGGAATCGAACCCCCGACACGGGGATTTTCAATCCCCTGCTCTACCAACTGAGCTACCCGGCCGCGCGTCACGGTGTGCCGTGCGAGGTGCGGGATGATACGGGCGGCCGCGCGCAGTGGCAAGCGCGCTCGCGCCGCGAGGATGCAGCGATCGGCTGCGGAGGAGAGTTCGATGAGGCCCGAACCCATGACGCCCCGGCACCGCGCGTCGATTCGACGCCGTGAGACACACCTTGCATGCGCGGCTGTGGCGCTGATGGCGACGCTGAGCGCCGCTGGCTGTGCAACCGATTCACGGCTGCGCGAGGGCGAGCGCAAGGCGCTGTACCTGCAGCACGCCGGCGCACCCGTCCCGAGCTTTCGTCACATCGGCTCGATCAACGGCTGGACACCGCTCGGCGACGACATGCTCGCGATCTGGACTCGTCCGAGCGAGGCGGTGCTGCTCACGCTCAACGGTCCGTGCCCCGAACTGGATTTCGCCACGGCGATCTCGCTCACGAGCCAGTTCCGCACCGTGTACGCGAAGTTCGACCGGGTGGTGCCGATCGGCTCGATCGGATCCGCGAGCATTGTCATTCCATGCCCGATCCGCGAGATCCGCCCGCTCGACGTGCGTGCGTTGCGCGATGCGCAGCGCGAGATGCGCAAGGACGTGCGCGAGGCGCCGCGCGACGAAGCGGCCCCGGCGCGATAAACCGCAGCGGCCGGTTCGTCTTCGGCCCTCAGTCCGCTGGCGGCACGTAGCCGGCGGGCGCTTCGGCGCCGCCGCCGAACAGGAACTTCTCCATCTCGCCTTCGAGGAATGCCCGGTGCTTCGGGTCCATGGGAGACAGGCGGTTCTCGTTGATGAGCATCGTCTGGTGCGCCAGCCATGCGGCCCATGCGCGCTTGCCGATCGACGCATACACGCGCTTGCCGAGCGGGCCAGGCCAGGGCACGAAATCAAGGCCGTCGGTGTCGCTCTTGTCGTACTCGCAATGCACAGTGCGGGGCATCGGGTGGCCTCTCAGTCAGTTGATTCGAGCAGTCGGCGCACGGGCGCGGGCAGGCCGACATCCGCCAGCGCATCACGCGGGGTCCAGCGCAGGGCTTCATTGTCGGCCACGCGTGCACTCAGGCGCACGTTCCGCCATCGCAGCGGATGCAGGTCGAGGCGGTAGTGGCTGAACCCGTGCGCGAGGACGGGGCGAACCTCCGGCGGCACCGTCGAAGGTTCGAGATGGGCGTGCAGCCATGCGTCCACCGCCGCGGGGTCCGCGTCCACGAGCGGCAGGGACCACAGCGACGCCCACACGCCGGTGGGCGGACGCCGTTCGAGCAGCACGCGGCCCTCGGTGTCTTCCAGCCACAGCGCGTGCGCGTGCCTTTGGGGCAGCGTTTTGCCGGGCCGCGGCGTCGGCAGCTCCTCGGTGCGGCCGTCGCGGCGCGCGATGCACAGCGGTGCGAGCGGGCATAGCAGGCAGGCCGGGTTTGCCCGCGTGCACACCGTAGCGCCGAGGTCCATCTGCGCCTGGGTGTAGTCGGGCATCGTCGCGGTCTTCAGCACGGCGTCGTCGACATGCGCTTCGGCGCAGATCCACAGGCGCTTTTCGACCGCCGGCAGCCCGGGCCAGCCCTCGATGCCGTGCACCCGCGCGAGCACGCGTTTGACGTTGCCATCGAGGATCGCGTGTCGATCGCCCCAGGCCTGCGACAGGATCGCCGCCGCCGTGCTGCGGCCGATGCCGGGAAGCGCCACGAGCGCATCGAGGTCGCGCGGCAGCTCGCCGCCGTGCTGTTCCACACAGCGCCGCGCCGCCGCGTGGAGATTGCGTGCGCGGGCGTAGTAGCCGAGGCCCGACCACAACGCGAGCACGCGATCGAGCGAGGCGTCGGCGAGGGACGGCAGGTCGGGCAGCGCGTCGACGAAGCGCTGGAAGTACGGCACCGCCGTGCGCACCTGCGTCTGCTGAAGCATGATTTCCGAGAGCCAGACGCGATACGGCGTGCGCGGGTGCTGCCAGGGCAGGTCATGCCGACCGCCGCGCGAGTGCCAGGCAAGCAGGCGCTGCGCGAACGTTGCCTCCCCATTCGCGGCTGTTGGGCGGGTTGCAGCGCGTTTGGTTGGAGGCTTTGGGACGTCAGCGGCCATCGGCTGCCCCGCGCGAATCGCGGCCCGGGTTGGAATCTCCGGAGGTCTCTACGGTGTCGGCATCGGTCGCAGCGGCGGGCGGGCGGTCCGTCGGGTCTTCCTCGATCACCACTTCCACGCCTTCGAGCGTCGCGCCCGCAATTTCGATTCGGTCGGCGCTCATGCGGCCGGACAGCGGCGGCAGCGGGGAGCCTGCGGCGCGTGTGTCGTTCCAGGCGAGTATCTCCGGCAACGAGAACGCCGTGTCGACGGACGCGCCTTCGTGTCGCGCCTCGAGCTGGGCGATCCCGGACAGATCGAGCGGCCCCGCGTACGCGAGCGCGAAGGGCACGGCAGTGCGCGGGCGGCCCAACGGTGCGGGCAGGGCGGGCCACGCCGCCGGCCATTGCGCCAACATTCCATCGAGTTCGACAGCGAGCTGCCGGTTCCAGGCAAAGCTGCCGCCTGCGTCGAGCGTGGGCACGACGCCTTCGCCGCGCAGCGCCAAGCCCGCGCGCTCCAGGCGCAGCCCTTTGTCGACGTGGAGCCGGCCGGCAAGTCCGGCGGTGAACGGGACAGTGCGGGTATCGTCGATCAGGCGCGCGACAGCGCCGAAGCGCAGATCGTCGAGGCGCGCCGGTTCGGCGCCCAGTCGCAGCTGCCCCTGCGCATGCACCGTCGCTGGCAGGCGCCAGTTCGGCGCGGTCGCTTCGAGCGTGCCGCGAAGCGTCGCCTGCGCGTCGCCCGTAGGGCGCGACATCGCCAGCGAAAGGTCAAACGGCGCTCGCATGTCGGCAATGTGCAGGGTGCCGGAAAGGTCCGCATCGACGGGGCGCCGGGGTTCGACGTGCGGCGTGTCCAGCGACAGGCCATCGATGCGCCAACCGTCGTCGACGACTGCGCTGCGCCGCACCTGCAGGCCGTTCGTGAGCGTCGGAATCCGAGGTGCGGCCGCGGGCGGTCGCGTCGCTTGCCAGCGCCGCAACGCGGGAAGGTCGAGGGTGGCGTCGTCGACTTCGAGTCGGGTCGCGGCGAGCACGTCGCCTCCGGCGCGCAGCGTGGACCACGGCAGGGCAATGTCGAGGCGTCCTGCCCGGAACAGCGCGTGGGGCGCGCCAGGCTGGCGTGCGACGAGGTCACGCACGACGAGTCGCGGCTCACCGCGCAGGCGGTATTCGCCGATGCCGCTCGCGGTGAGCTCCAAGCCCAGCGCGGCGCCGACGCCGTCGAGCACGGTGGAGGTCACTCGTTGCGGGCGCGAGGCCCAATGCAGCACGGCACCAAGCGCGAGCAGCGCGGCCAGCAGGGCAAGCAGCCAGCGCGAGCGGCGCGTCACGGCGCGTGTGGATGCGGGGTCAGGCCGGCGCCGGCGCGCTGCCGAGCGATTCGGGCAGCAGCGCGTCGACGAACGCCTCGGCATCGAACACGCGCAGGTCTTCCGGCCGCTCGCCGATGCCAGCAAAGCGGATCGGAATGCCGAACTCGCGGGCAAGCGCGAACACGACGCCGCCCTTCGCGGTGCCGTCGAGTTTGGTCACGACGAGGCCGGTCACACCGACGGCTGCCTTGAACTGGCGCAGCTGGTTGAGCGCGTTCTGGCCGGTGGTGCCGTCGATGACGAGCAGCACTTCATGGGGTGCGTCCGCGTCGAGTTTCTGGATCACGCGCTTGATCTTGCCGAGCTCGGCCATGAGGCCCTGCTGCGTGTGCAATCGGCCGGCGGTGTCGGCGATCAGCACCTGGATGCCGCGCGCCTTCGCCGCCTGCACCGCGTCGTACGCGACCGATGCCGCATCCGCGTTCTGCCCCTGCGCGATCACCGCCACGCCGTTGCGCTCGCCCCAGGCCTGCAGCTGGGCGACCGCCGCGGCGCGGAACGTGTCGCCCGCGGCGAGCATCAACGTGCGGCCTTCGCTCTTGAAGCGGTGGGCGAGCTTGCCGATCGTCGTGGTCTTGCCGACGCCGTTGACGCCGACGGTGAGCAGCACGAACGGCTGCGTGCCAGCATCGATTTCCAGCGGCACCGCGACCGGCTTGAGCATCGCGATCAGGTCCGCACGCAGCGCCGTGAGCAGCCCCTGCGCATCGGCGAACTCGCGCGCCTTCATCCGCTTGCGCAGGCTCTCGACGAGCTGCGTGGTCGCGGTGACGCCTACGTCGGCCGTGATCAGCGCGGTCTCGATCTCGTCGAGCAGGTCATCGTCCAGGCGCGGGTTGCGCGAGAACACGCTGCCGATGCTGCGCGCGAGCGCGGTGCCGCCGAGGCGTTCGCGCCAGGCGGCCTTGTTCGCGGCGGTGTCGGCCGCGATCTGCTCGGGCGTGCGGAACTGGAGCTTGGAGAAGTCGGGGATCGACGGCGCGGGGCGCGGAGCAAGCGCGGGGATCGGCACCGGAGCCGGTGCCGGCGCCGCGGCAGGCACGCCGGCGGCCTCGGCCTCCATTGCGGCGCCGACGACATCGGGCGGCAACGGTGCGGACATCGGGGGCGCGGGGCGCTCGGCCGTGGCGGGCGCATCGTTCGGTACCACTGGGTGCGCAGCCGGCGTTGCGGGCGCGGGCTCGCGCACCTGCGCATCGGGAAACGCGGCCGCCAGTTCCTCCGTGCTGTAACGGCGCTCGGGCGCCGGTTCCGGCTTCTTTTTACGGAAAAAACTGACCATTCGGGGCGTCGTTGAGCGAATGCGCGAGAATCGGCACATGCTAGCACTGGCCCCCCGGCACCCCCGATGAACCGCCCGCGCCGACCCGACACCGCCCGCGCGCCTGCGCGTCCAACCAGCAGCGCATCCGGCAAGGTGCGCCTCATCGGCGGCCGCTGGCGTGGCAGTCGCCTCGACGTACCCAACGCCGACGGACTGCGGCCCACGAGCGACCGCGTGCGCGAGACGCTTTTCAACTGGCTCATGCCGGCGTTGCCCGGCGCCCGCGTGCTCGACCTGTTCGCCGGCAGCGGCGCGCTCGGTTTCGAGGCGGTCTCGCGCGGCGCGGGGCACGCGGTGCTGGTCGAGCGCGATGCGACACTCGCGAGTGCGTTGCGCGCGGCGGCGACACGGCTCGGCGCGGGCGCGTCGATCGATGTGGTGCATGCGGATGCGCTCGCGTGGCTGTCGCGCGCCGAAGCCGCCCGCTTCGACATCGCGTTCGTCGATCCGCCGTTTGCCGTCGGGCTCTGGGATGCGGCGCTCGCGGCGGTCTCGCCTGCGCTCGCGGCCGATGCCTGGCTGTATGTCGAAGCCTCGAACAATGCCGCGTGGGCTGTGCCTGCCGGCTGGCGCGTGCATCGCGAGGGCGCGACGCGTGAGGTGCGCTACGTGCTGCTGCGTCGCGTCGACGAGTGCGCATAAGCTTCGGCAGCGGCGTAGCGCGTTGCGCGGCCAGCAGGCGCTGAGCCCGCTGCTACACTCGCGCCGCCGCCGGCACCGCCGCGTTTGATTGATTCGACATGAGTCCGGACCGCCACCGCATCGCCGTTTATCCCGGCACGTTCGACCCGATCACGAACGGGCACGTGGACCTCGTCAACCGCGCCGCGAAGCTGTTCGACCGGCTCGTCATTGGCGTTGCCGAGAGCCCGGGCAAGGGGCCGGCCATGCCGCTCGCGCTGCGCGTCGATCTCGCTCGGCAGGCCGTCGCGCATCACTCGCACGTCGAGGTGCGCGGCTTCAACTCGTTGCTCGCGCACTTCGTCGACGAGGTGGGCGCGGGCGTGCTGCTGCGCGGTCTGCGCGCGGTGTCGGACTTCGAGTACGAATTCCAGCTCGCAAGCATGAATCGCCACCTGATCCCGGACGTCGAGACCCTGTTCCTGACGCCCGCGGAGCAGTACGGGTTTATTTCCTCATCGCTCGTGCGCGAGATCGCGCGCCTCGGCGGAGACGTCGCGGGCTTCGTGCCACCGCCGGTCACCTCCGCGTTGCAGGCGCATTTCGGCCGTTGATCGCGTGGCATTACGGTGATGGCAGGCGGTCGAGCCTGCTCCGGCCGATCACCGTAGAATGGCCCGGCGCTACGGCGCCGACCGCGTGCGGCCTGCCCAGGCTGGCCCGCACGGCACGGATGCCGCCGTCCACTCCCAACCCGACCATGGGGAACCGCATGAAACAGACCACCCGCGCGCTGCTGATCGCCTGCCTTGCCCTGCCGTTCGTCGTCGCCTGCCAGAAGGACGAGGCCGCACCGCAGGAAGAGGCCGCCGTTGTACAGGCGCCTTTGACCGCTCCGACCACCGACGACGAAGCGGCGTGGGGCGAGTACCTCGTCGAAGTCGTCAAGCGCAACATGGAGGGCGTCACGTCGAGCCCGTACCTGTACACGCTGCCGGCCGAGACGTCGCCGGACTTCCAGGGCTACTACGACCGCCAGCTCGAAAAGGCGCAGGTCGACATCCAGCGCGGCATCCTCGAAGGCAACCTGCTGGCCTACGGCGGCCCGTCGTCGGGCAAGATCGCCGACCTCGTGATCGCCGCGTTCCAGAAGGCGCAGCCGGGTTCGATGAAGGGTGTGAAGGTGCTGTTCATCGGCAAGCCCGAGGACGACGCGCGCGTGCAGGCGGCGGTTGCGCCGGCCGGCGTGGACTACAAGTTCGTCGAAGCGAAGTAATCGCTCGCAGCTCCGGTCGCTCGACGCCGCCGGAGCTCGGTGGCGGTTCTGCGCCGCCGTCAGCGTGGTCGTCGGCCACGCCGCGACCGAGCGTTCCAGCCACGGGCGCGTCGCGCCCGCGGTGTCCGTGCCAGACTGGCGGTCCTCGCCCGGCACTGCGCCTTGTGGCGCACCACGGCGGCCTCACGCCGCTGACGATGCAATGTCCCTCAAGATCAACGACCTCTGCGTGAACTGCGACGTCTGCGAGCCGGCCTGTCCGAACCAGGCGATCTCGCAGGGCGAGTCGATCTACGTGATCGATCCGGCGCGCTGCACTCAATGCGTGGGCCATTTCGACGAGCCGCAGTGCGTCGTCGTGTGCCCGGTCGAGTGCATCGACCCCGATCCGGCCCACCCCGAAAACGAGACGCAGCTGCTCGCGAAACTGGCGCGCCTGCAGGAGACCCCCTGATGCGATCGATGCCGCGTGCCGCCGTTCTCGCCCTGGCGCTGTTGTCCGGATGTGCGACGGCGCCGCCCGCGGCCATCGCCCCTGCGCCGGTCGCTGCGGCGCGCACCGCGCCGGCGCCGGCCGCGACCACGCCGCCGGGCACTGCGATCGCGAGTGCGCATGTGCTGGCGACGCAAGCCGGGCTCGACATGATCCGCCAGGGCGGCAATGCGTTCGACGCGGCGATCGCGGTGTCGGCGACGCTGTCGGTCGTCGAGCCGGTGAGCTCCGGCATCGGCGGCGGTGGGTTCTTCTTGCTGCATGACGCGAAAACCGGTCGCGACGTGTTCGTCGACGCGCGCGAAGTCGCGCCGGAGTCCGCCTCGCCTGAGGCCTATCTCGATGCGAAGGGCGATCTCGACCGTGACCGCGCGACGAACGGCCCGTGGTCGGCCGGGATCCCGGGCCTGCCGGCCGCGCTCGTGCACCTGAGCGAAAAGTACGGCCGCCTGCCGCTGTCGACGACACTCGCCCCCGCGATCCGCGTGGCGCGCGAGGGCTTCGAGGTCTATCCACGGCTCGAGAAGGGCTACGCGAGCCGGCGCGAGGTCATGGAGCGCTACCGCGGCACGCGCGAGGTGTTCCTCGCGGACGGCACGCCACCGGTGACGGGCGAGATGCTGCGCCAGCCCGATCTTGCCCGCACGTTCGAGCTGCTTGCGAAGGAAGGCTTCGACGGTTTTTACCGTGGCGACGTGGCCGCGAAGCTGCTCGCATCGGTCAAGGAAGAAGGCGGGCGCTGGACCGCGCAGGAGCTCGCGGGCTACCGCGTGCACGAGCGCGAGCCACTGCGCTTCGAGTACCGCGACTGGCGCGTGACCACCGCGCCGCCGCCGTCGTCGGGCGGCGTGGCGATCGCGCAGATGCTGCAGATGCTCGAAGGCTGGGATCTCAAGGAGCTCGAGCCCGCAAAGCGCACGCACCTCATCGTCGAGTCGATGCGGCGCGCGTATCGCGACCGCACGATCTTTCTTGGCGATCCGGACTTCGTAAAGGTGCCGGTGCAGCGCTTGATCGACCCGGCGTACGCCGCCGGCTGGCGGGCGTCGATCCATCCCGAGAAAGCACTGCCGAGTGCGATGCTCGCCGGCACGCCGGCGCCGCTCGAGGACGAGGACACCACGCATTTTTCGATCATCGACGGCGAAGGCAATCGCGTGTCGGCGACGCAGACGATCAACCTTACGTACGGTTCGGGCCTCGTCGCGCCGGGCACGGGCGTGCTGCTCAACAACGAGATGGACGACTTCGCGCTCAAGCCGGGCACGCCGAATGCATTCGGCGTGATGGGCTTCGAGGCGAACGCGCCGGTGCCCGGCAAGCGCATGCTGAGCTCTATGACGCCGAGCTGGATCGAGTCCGATGCGAAGCTCGCCGTGATGGGCGCGCCCGGCGGCAGCCGCATCATCACGCAGGTGCTGCAGGCGATCCTCGCGTACGACATGGGCATGGATGCGCAGGCGGTCGCCGCATTGCCGCGCGTGCATCACCAGTGGTTGCCCGACGTGATCGCGGCCGAGCCCGGCGCGCTCGGGCCCGAGGTGATCGCGCTGCTCAAGGCGATGGGTCACACGGTCAACGCCGGTGAAAACACCTGGGGCAACCTGCAGACGGTCGCGTGGGACAAGCGCGCGGACACGCTCTCGGGCGGCACCGATCCGCGCAATCCGGTCGGCGAGGCGGCGGTGCTGCTGGAAGCGGAAGCGCCGTAACGTCCCGACGGCCTGCGGGACGTCTGCGTCGCGTGGGCGAAACCCCGGGGCTTCAGTGGAAGTCACGCGAGCGGGTCGAGAGTTCGGGCAGCAACGCCCCCAGATCCTCGAAGCGCGCAGCGATGATGTGCTGCACGCCTTCGACCCGTTCGAGCCGGCCGCTGACCTTGAGCAGCCGCGCTTCGACGACTTCGCGCCGCTGCCGCTCGGCGAGCGCGCGCCAGACCACGATGTTGAACAGTCCGTCCTCGTCCTCGAGCGTGAGAAAGGTGACGCCGCTCGCCGTGCCCGGCCGCTGGCGCAACGTGACGAGGCCTGCCACGCGCACGTGGCGGCCGTGCGGCATCCGCGCGAGCTCGGAGGAGCGCCGGCATCCGCGTGCGCGCAGTGCGCTGCGGATCTGCGCGAGCGGGTGGCGGCCGAGCGTGGTGCCGGTGAGCGCGTAATCGGCGTGCACGTCGTCGCGCGCACTCGGCCGCGGCAGCGACGGCGCGGATTCCTCGACGCCGATGCCCGCCAACAACGGCAGTTGTGTCTCCACGCCCGCGATCGCCCAGCGCGCGCGGTGACGGTGACCGCCGGCCAGCGCCTTGAGCGCGCCGGCATCGGCAAGCAGTGCGCGCGCCTTTGCATCGAGCCGCGCACGCACGACGAGGTCATCGATGCCGGCAAACGTCGCCTGCTCGCGTGCGGCCACGAGGCGCTCGGCGCTTGCGCAATCGAATCCATTGACGAGCCGGAACCCCATGCGGACCGCGTAGTTCGCATCGAGCGCATCGTCGTCGATGCGTGGGCCCGGCCGACTGCGGGGATCGGCTTCGAGCGTGCAGTCCCATTCGCTGTAGCGCACGTCGACCGGGCGCACTACGATGCCATGCCGACGCGCGTCCTGCAGCAGCTGGTCGGCCGAGTAGAAGCCCATCGGCATCGAATTGATGACGCTCGCCGCGAACGCGGCCGGGTAACGGCACTTGAGCCAGCAGCTCACGTAGGTGATGAGCGCGAAGCTCGCCGCGTGCGATTCGGGAAATCCATAGCTGCCGAAGCCCTTGATCTGCTCGAACAGACGCTCGGCGAAGTCCAGCGGGTAGCCGCGTTCGAGCATGCCCTTGAGCAGTTGATCGCGGTACGGCTCGAGGCCGCCGTGGCGCTTCCATGCCGCCATCGAGCGGCGCAGCGCGTCGGCCTCGCCGGGCTTGAAGCCTGCGGCGTGGATCGCGATCTGCATCACCTGCTCCTGGAACAGCGGCACGCCGAGCGTGCGCTTGAAGATCGCCTCGAGCTGCGGGCTTGGGTAGGTGACGGGCTCGAGGCCGCGGCGACGGCGCAGGTAGGGATGCACCATGTCGCCCTGGATCGGGCCGGGGCGCACGATCGCGACCTGGATCACGAGGTCATAGAAGCAGACCGGCTGCATGCGCGGCAGCATCGACATCTGCGCACGCGATTCGATCTGGAACACGCCGATCGTGTCGGCGCGGCCGATCATTTCGTATGTCGGTGCGTCGTCGGCGGGAATCGTCGCCATTGCATAGCGCGGGTGGCCGTGGCGCTCGAGCAGTTCGAACGTCTTGCGCACCGCAGTGAGCATGCCGAGCGCAAGGCAGTCGACCTTGAGGATGCCGAGCGCATCAAGATCGTCCTTGTCCCATTGCACGACCGTGCGCCCGGCCATCGCGGCGTTCTCGACCGGCACGATGCCCTCGAGGCTGCGTTCGCTGATCACGAAGCCGCCCGGGTGCTGTGATAGATGGCGCGGGAAGCCGGTGAGTTCGGCCGCGAGTTCGAGGATCTGCCGCATCAGCGGCGAGGCTGCGTCGAAGCCTTGCTCGGCAATGCGTGCATCCGACACCTCGCCGCTGCTCCAGCGATCGGCTGCGCGCGTGAGTTCGTCTATCTGGTCCGGCGGCAGGCCGAACACGCGGGCGACATCGCGCATCGCGCCGCGGGTCCGGTAGTGACTGACGACGGCAGTGAGCGCCGCGCGCGTGCGGCCGTAGCGTTCGAACACGTATTGCAGCACCTCCTCGCGGCGCTCGTGCTCGAAGTCGACGTCGATGTCGGGCGCCTCCTTGCGCTCCTTCGAGATGAAGCGCTCGAACAGCAGCTCCATGCGCGCAGGGTCCACCTCGGTGATGCCGAGCGCGAAGCACACCGCCGAGTTCGCGGCCGAGCCGCGGCCCTGGCAGAGGATGCCGCGGCCGCGCGCGAACGCGACGATGTCGTGCACGGTGAGGAAGTACGGCTCGTAGCCGAGCTCGGCGATCACCGAAAGTTCGTGTTCAATGCTCGCGCGCACCTTCGCCTCGCAGCCGTCGGGCCAGCGGCGCTGCACGCCTTCCTCGGCGAGTGCGCGCAGCCAGGAGGTCGGCGTTTCGCCGGCGGGTACGAGTTCGCGCGGGTATTCGTAACGCAGCGATTTCAGGTCGAAACGGCAGCGATCGGCGATGCGCAGCGTCTCGGCAAGCAGGTCGGCCGGATAGATCGCGCCGAGCGCCTCGCGGATACGCAGGTGGCGCTCGCCGTTCGGAAACAGCCGCGCGCCGGCTTCGCCGAGCGTGGTGCGGTGGCGCACGCAGGTGAGCACGTCCTGCAGGCGGCGACGCGCCCGCACGTGCATGTGCACGTCGCCGCTTGCGACGAGCGGCAGGTGGTGGTGCGCGCCGAGTTCACGGAGGTGTTGCAGGCGTTGCGCGTCGTCGACGCCGCGGTGCAGTTCGACCGCGATCCACGTGCGCGACGGGAAATGTGTATGCAGCCAGGCGGCATGCGCTTCGTCGGCTTCGTCGAGCGTGGGAAGCCACAGCGCGAGCAGGCTGTCGCAGCCCGCATCGAAATCCGCACGCAGGAGGCGGTACGTGCCCTTGGTTGCACGCCGTCGCGCGGCGGTGACCATGCGGCATAGCGCTTCGTAGCCGCGCAGGTTCTCGACGAGCAGCACGAGGCGCGGGCCGTCGTCGATCGGCATCTCGCTGCCGACGATGAGCGGCACGCCGGCCTCACGCGCGGCCTCCCAGGCGCGCACGATGCCGGCGAGCGAGCATTCGTCGGTGATCGCGAGCGCGCGATAGCCGAGCTGCTGCGCACGCGCGAACAGTTCGCGCGCGGTCGAGGCGCCGCGCTGGAAGCTGAAGGCCGACAGGCAATGCAGCTCGGCGTAGTCGCGCACGGGCCGGCTCATGCGAACAAACTCATGCGACAAGCTCATTTAATCGGGCTCATGCAAACCAGCCGTGCACCATGAGCCCGTCGCGACGGCCTGCATCGCAGAACACCCATGCGAGCTGGCCGCGGGCAGTTTCGATGAGGTAGTAATCGCGCCGCACGTCACCGCCGTCCCACCAGCCCGATTCGATGCGTTCGGGGCCGCTGAGCACACGCGCAACGCCGTGGCGCAGCGGTTGGGGTTTGCGCAGCAGCCAGCCGGGGCGACTGCCGCCCGGGGTCGGCAGCAGGTGCGGCGTTGGCGAGGCATCGCGCGCGGAATACGCATGCCACGCACGTTCGGGACGGTGGTCGGCGCGGCTTTCGAGCGTGAGCACGGACTCGTCGCCGAGCTTCGCGCGCAGACGCTCGCGCAGTTGCGGCCACGGCAGCCCGTGCTGCGGGCGCGGGTCGAACAAATCGCGCCGATCAGGCACGAACGGCGGCAGGGCATCGGCGTGCAGCTCGAAACCGATCACCGGCGCGGGCAGGCGCGCCTGTTCAAGCCGGCCGCGTGCGAGTTCGAACAGCATCGTCGCATCGCGCTCGGGCGCGAGCAGACCGACGGGCACTTCGCTCGTTGCATGGCGGTCGTGCTCGAGCACGAGCACGAAACGCGCGACGCCGCCGTCGCGTGCGCGCAGGTAGGCCGCGAGGTCCGCGGTCAATCGGCGCAGCGGGAATAGCAGCGCCTGGCTCGATTCGACCTCGTGGCCGAGCTCGATGCGCGCGCGAAAACCCTCAGCGGGCCGGTGGCAGAGCAGGGGCTCGTCGACGTGGCCGCACAGGCGATCGAGCTGGCGCAGCAGCGCGTCGCCGCAGCGTCGGCCGAGCGCCGCACGCGGTTGCGCGAGCACTGCACCGAGATCGCGCAGGCCCATGCGCTGCAGCGTACGCACGGCATCGACGGGCAGGCCGGCGCGCTCGACCGGCACGCGTGCGAGATGCGCGTGCAATACGTCGGCATCGGCCGCGAGGCCGTCGCGCACGCGGGCGAACGCATGCGCAGCCCACGGATTCGGTGCGGCCACGAGCCGATGCGTGAAACCCATCGCCTGCAGCTCGCGCCGCCATTGCGGTTCGAGCGTGTGCCAGTCGCCAAACAACTTGCGGCTGCGTCCGATCTCGAGCACCACCGCATGCGCGAACGCGAGCGTCACCTGCGAGCTGTAGCCGTAGGCCCAGTGCGCCAGCAGTTCGCGCGCGTGTTCGACCGCGGCGGGATCGAGCTCGACGCGCTCGAAGTCGTCGGCGATCGCCTGCGCCGTCGCCCACGGTTGGCCCGAGCGCAGGCCGAGCGCACGCGCGGCGTCGTTCGCCGCATGCACGATGCGGCGCGTCGCTGGGCCGCTCAGCAGGACGAGCGGGTGCTGCGGATCCGGACGTGTGCGCAGCACGACGTCCAATGCCAGGCGCGGCAACAGCAGGCAGGCCCACTGCATCGGCAGGTCTCAGTGCGCACGCGCGAACGCGATCGGCTGCGGCGGCGCGAGCCCGCCGCGGCACTTGAGCACGCGCAGCTGGCGCGGCACGCGGTCGACAGCGATGCGCAGCGCGGCCGGTGACGGATTTGCCGCGGCCTCGACGGGGCGTAATGCGAAGCCGAGGCTGCGGCCGCTTTCGGCTGCGACCTGCAGGCGCCTGAGCGCGCGGTCGTCGACGCGCTGCGGCCAGAACACGACCGCGGCGCATGCCCCCGAGCGCAGGCATTGTTCGACCGCCCACAGCGCCTGCTTCGGCGGCGCCTGCAGCAGGTGCAGGCGCTCGAGCACGACGCCGGCCGCGCGCCACGCCGGGGCAAACGGCACGCACGGCGGGTCGACGAGGACGATTTCGCCTTGCGCCTGCGAAAGCTGCGCGAGCGCGGGCCACAGCAGCGAGAGTTCGCCGAGGCCGGGCTCGGACAACAGCAGTTCGCTGAGTGCACCGCGCGGCCAGCCGCCGGTCGGCAGCGCGGCATCGAGCGCCGCATGGCCTGTGGGCTGCGCCGATGCCGGTGCGGCGACAGGGCGGCCACGCCAGATGCGGCGTGCATCAAGCAAGTCATCGAGGGCGACGACTGCGCCCATCAGCGCGGGCTCCGCGTCGACGCTGGCCGTACAAGCACCTTAAGTGCGCACCGATACCCCGGCACGAAAACAAGCGCCGTGGTCGCTATGCGGCGCGTGGATGCAGCGCTCTCACCTTCGTGCGCGCATGCGATCGAAGTACATGATGGATGCGTCACAAGCGCATGCATCGAACTGCCGCGCAGCGCTGTCGCTGGCCGCATTCGACGATGCCGCACGGATCGCCGGGCATGCGTGCGGACAGCCTGCGCGGGCGCGCTGCCTGCAGGCGAGCCATGCCGACGCAACTTGCATACATGCCAGACCACAGAGGCATCGAATGCGCCTTTGTCCGCAACGACACCCACCATCAGTCGCGCCTCACGAGACCGCAGTACAGCCCTTCGATCGCGAAGTCCGCGCCCGGCGCAAGCTCAATCGGCGCGTAATCGGGGTTGCGCGGCAGCAGGCGGATGCGGCCGTGCGTGATCTCCAGGCGCTTGATCGTGATCTCGTCGTCGACACGCGCGACCACGGTCTGCCCGTTGCGTGCATCGCTCGCGCGCTTCACCGCGACGAGATCGCCGTCGAGGATGCCGTCGTCGCGCATCGAATCGCCGTGCACGCGCAGCAGGTAATCCGGCACGGGCGTGAACAGCGCACGGTCGATCGGAACGAAGCCCTGCACATGCGCATCGGCGCCGATCGGTAGGCCCGCGGCGACGCGGCCGAGGATCGGCAATTCGAATGAATCCATGCGCCGGCGCCGCGGCGTGGCCTCGACGATGCGCAGCCCGCGCGCGATGCCGGGCCGGCGCTCGATCACGCCGGCCGCTTCGAGCGCCTTGAGGTGCTTGGCCGCGGCATTGAGCGCAATGCCCATCGCATCGGCCACCTCCTGCAGACTGGGCGCCATACCGGCCGCCTCCATGTGGCGGCGTAGGTAGGCGAGGATCTCGGACTGTCGGGGCGTGAGTGGCATGGTGTAAATCTTTACACCGACCGATGTGGATTGCACGTGTCTTTTTGCTTCGCGATGCGCGGCCTGCGATGCATGTCCAGTCGCACACAGGCATGCGACATGACGATCAAGCACCTGCGCCTGCAACGTCATGCGTTGCATGCACATCGGTTCCCAGAGCCGCGCCGATGCACGATCATTCCGTATCGATCGACGACCGCGGAGCCGCGATGAAACTCTGGTCCCTCATCGGCAACAGCCAGAAGCTCGACGGCGGCGCCATGTTCGGCAACGCGCCGCAGGCTGTATGGCGGCAGTGGGCGCCGCCTGACGAACACAACCGCATCGAACTCGCATGCCGCTGCCTGCTCGTCACGCCGCTCGCGGGCAAGACCGTGCTGTTTGAGGCCGGCATCGGCGCGTTCTTCGAGCCGAAGCTGCGCGAACGCTACGGCGTCGTCGAAGAGCGCCATGTGCTGCTCGACTCGCTCGCCGAGGCCGGCTTCAAGCCCGAGGACATCGACGTCATCGTGCTTTCGCACTTGCATTTCGACCACGCCGGCGGCCTGCTCGCGCCGTGGCGCGAAGGCGAGCCGCCGACGTTGCTGTTCCCGAACGCCACCTACATCGTCGGCCGCGCGCATTTCGAGCGCGCAAAGCAGCCGCATGCGCGCGACCGCGCGAGCTTCATCCCCGAGCTGCCCGCGCTGCTCGAAGCGACCGGCCGGCTCGAACTCGTCGACGGCCCGCATTCGCGCACGCTCGGCGACGCCGTGCGCTTTGATTTCAGCGAGGGCCACACGCCGGGGCTCATGCTCTCGGAGATCGTCGGGCCTGAGCGTGTCGACGGCGCGCCGCACGGCGGCGTAGCGTTCTGCGCGGATCTGATCCCGGGCCGGCCGTGGGTGCACGTGCCGATCACGATGGGCTACGACCGCAACGCCGAGCTGCTCATCGACGAAAAGCGCGAGTTCCTCGAAGACAAGCTCGCGCGCAACGTGCATCTGTTTTTTACGCACGACCCGGGCTGCGCGCTCGCGCAGGTCGTGCGTGACGGCAAGGGCCGTTTCAGCACCGCGCACGAAGTCGAGGCCCTGCGCGCGCGACCGCTCGCGGCATGACGCGCACCGGGCTCGCGCTCGGGCTGTGCCTGGCTGCGGCGTCGGTGTTCGCGACGCCGCCGGCGCCCACGCCGGCAGTCGATGCGGCAACCGAAGCGGCCGATGCCGAGCCGATGCCCGGCGGCGCGCTGCAAGATCGCGAGTTCGGCGTGCGCAGCGACCGGTTCGGCCTCGAGCGGCGTGTCGAAATGCACCAGTGGCGGCGCGACGGGGCCGACTACCGCCGCGTATGGAATGCCGCGCCGATCGATTCGACAGGATTCCCGCCCGAATACCTCAACCCGCCGGAGCTGCCGCTCGAAAGCGAGCGCTGGTGGGCGCCCGCACCGACGCTGGCGGGCCGGCCGCTCGACCGCGAGGTGCTGACCGCGCTCGGGCGGTGGGTAGAGTTCCGTCCTGATTTCGCGCGGTTGCCGGCCAACCTCGCGGCGGCGTTCCAGCCCGAAGGCAACGGCCTGGGCAGCGCGGAAAACCCGCTCGCACCGCAGGTCGGCGACGTGCGCATCCGTTGGTACGAACTGACGTTGCCCGACCTCGACGGCCGCGTGGAGCTGCGCGACGGCACGTGGCAGCTCGCGCCGGGCGCGATGGAGGCCGCGCGCACGCCGGCCGATCCGTTCATCGCGCTGCCCGTCACCGAGGCGCGCGTGCTGCGCGAACCGTGGGCCTGGGCAGTCGGAGGATTTGCGATCGTGCTCCTGGTCGCCCTCGTCTGGCGCGGTGCACGCAAGCGCGACGACTGATCGCGTCGGTCACCCGATGACGGAAACAAAAAAGGCCGGCAATCCGCCGGCCTTTTTCGTCGCTCTGTCGGCCTGCCTCAGGCAGCCGCCGCCTGCTGCGACTGGCGCGGACCTTCGAGCACCGCGCGGCGCACCATGCCGACGATGAGGTCGATCTCCTGGCTCGTGATCTCGAACGTCGGCGTGAAGCGCAGCGAGTTCGTGCCGCCATGGATCACGCCAATGCCGCGCTCGCGCAGCCATTCCTCGGTCGAATCCGAGCCGAAGCACTTGAACTGCGGCGCAAGTTCGCACGAGAACAGCAGGCCCGTGCCCTGGACCTTCGTGATGGGCCCGCCGAGCTCGTCCTTGAGCTGCTCGAGCTTGCGCACCGCCTCGGTGCCGCGCTCCCGGATGTTCTCGCGCAGCTCGGGCGTGACCTGGTCGAGCACCGCGCAGGCCACGTCGAGCGCGCGCGGGTTCGTCGTCATCGTGTTGCCGTACAGGCCCTTGCGGTAGATGCCCGCCGCGCGCTCGCCGACCGCGAGCACCGACAGCGGGTACTGGCCCGCGTTGAGCGCCTTGGAGAACGTTTCCATGTCCGGCGCTTCGAACTGCTCGAAGCCCGGGTAGTCGACGATCGACAGCACGCCGTGCGCGCGCAGGCCGGCCTGGATCGAGTCGACGAGCAGCAGCGCGCCGTGCGCCTTCGTGAGCTCGCGCGCGGCGGCGTAGAACGCCGGCGGCACGCCGCGGCCCGGGTCGCCTTCGCCCATGACCGGCTCGAGGAACATCGCCTCGATGAACCAGTTGTTCGCGTCCGCATCGGCGAACGCCTTTTTCAACGCGTCCACGTCGTACGGCTCGATCACGATGACCGACTGCTCGTTGCGGAAGCTCGCCAGATGCTGGTTGTAGGTCTTGCGGCTGGAGTCCGAATACAGCGCCGGACGATCGGTGCGGCCGTGGAAGCTGCCCTTGACGACGAGACGCTTGATCGTCGCGCCCGGACGCGCGCCGTCGGGGTCGGTGACCGTCTTCGCGTTCGCGTCGGCGATGCGCGCAGCGAGCGTGACCGACTCGGAGCCCGAGTTGAGGCAGAGGAACTTCGTGTACGGGCAGTCGCGGTCGACGCCGATCGCGTCGCGCATCGCGCGCTCGAAGCGCAGCTGCGAGAGCGACGGCGTCATGATGTTCGCCATCACCTGCGGCTTGGCCATCGCCTCGATGACGGGTGCCGGCGCGTGGCCGAAGCCGAGCATTCCGTAACCGCCCGAGTCGTGCAGGACCGCGCCCTTGAGCGTGACGATCCACGGGCCGCGTGCGGCGAGCGCGACGTACGGGTTCACCGCATCGTCGGGGTAGAAGTTCACGTAACCGGCCTGGATCGCGCGCGCCTGGGCGTCCTCGTCGAGGTCGAGCAGGTCGGCGAACTCCTCGCGGATGCGGGCGTATTCGGCCGCTGCGGCGTCGATGACCTCGCGCAGCTCGGGGTTCGAGGCCGCGAATTCCGCGACGGTCGCGTCGTCGAGGCCGGGGGTGCGGCGCGTGCCGCCATGGGCGCGCAGCGGCGCAAGCGTGTCGATTACGGCCATGGCGCTCTCCTTGGATAGGTCAATCGAGTCATTATCAGGATAATTTCGTCGATCGACACCCACGTTTTGGACGGAATCGAGGCATGATTTCGTCATTCCGACGAATCATCCTTCGCATGAAGATCACAAGCGCCGACGAACAGCTGCTCACCGTCCTCCGCGAGGACGCCCGTGCGTCCACTGCGGAGATCGCCCGCCGGCTCAAGGTGTCGCGCACCACGGTGCAAAGCCGCATCGAACGGCTGGAGCGTTCGGGCGTGATCGCCGGCTATACGGTGCGCCTGCACGAGGCCGCCGAACGCAGCCACATCCGCGCGCACATCCTCATCACCGTGCTGCCGAAGCAGTCCGCCGCGGTCGCGGACGCGCTGCGGCGCATGCCCGAGGTGCGCACGCTGCATTCGGTGAGCGGCCCGTTCGACCTCGTCGCGCTGGGCGTCACCCCGAGCGTCGCGCAGATGGACGAGCTGACCGACCGCATCGGCGCGATCGAGGGCGTGGAACGCACAATGTCGTCGATCATCCTGTCGGCGAAGTTCGAGCGCTGACGCGGCCCGCCGCGGTTGCACGGGCGCGGCGGCCTACAATGCCGGGTTGCGTCCGCCTGCGTATCCCGCCTTGAAGAAGTCCGATTTCCACTACGACCTGCCGCCCGAGCTCATCGCGCAGGCGCCATTGCCGGAGCGCTCCGCGAGCCGGCTGCTCGTCGTGCCGCCCGCGCCCGATGCACTGCGCGATGCGCCGTTCCGCGACCTGCCGCAGTTGCTCGCGCCCGGTGACTTGCTCGTGTTCAACGACACGCGCGTGATTCCGGCCCGGCTGTACGGCCAGAAGACGACGGGCGGCCGCGTCGAGATCCTCATCGAGCGCTTGCTCGGCGGTGAGCGCGCCCGCGTGCAGCTCGGCGTGAGCAAGTCCCCGAAGGAGGGCGCGCGCATCGCGCTCGACGCAGGCGGCGAGGCCGAGGTGCTCGGGCGCGAAGGCGAGTTCTACGTGCTGCGTTTCCACGTCGATGCGCCGCTCGAAAGCTGGCTGCTCGACGCCGGCCGCCTCCCGCTGCCGCCGTACATTCGGCGCGAGCCCGGCCGCGACGATGCCGAGCGCTACCAGACCGTGTTCGCGCGCGAAGTCGGTGCCGTTGCGGCGCCGACCGCAGGCCTGCATTTCGACGAGACGCTGCTTGAGGCGCTGCAGGCGCGCGGGGTGCAGTTCGGCCACGTCACGCTGCACGTCGGCGCGGGCACGTTCCAGCCGGTGCGCGCGGACGATCTGTCGCAGCACGTGATGCACAGCGAATGGATCAACGTCGGCGCCGAGCTCGTCGAGAAGATGCGCCGCACGCGCGAGGCCGGCGGGCGCGTGATCGCCGTCGGCACGACCGTCGTGCGCGCACTGGAATCGGCGATGCGCGAGGACGAACAGGGCAGGCGCGCGCTGCAGCCGTTCGCGGGCGAGACGCGGTTGTTCATCCTGCCCGGGTACCGCATCGCGTCGGTCGATGCGCTGATCACGAACTTCCACCTGCCCGAGAGCACGCTGCTGATGATGGTGTCCGCGTTCGCGGGCAAGGCGCGGGTGTTCGAGGCCTACGAGCACGCGATCCACGAGCGGTACCGCTTCTTCTCGTACGGCGATGCGATGCTGCTCTGGCCGCAGGCCGCAACCAACGGAGCCGACGCATGAGCCGCATGGATTTCGAACTGCTCGGCACCGACGGCGCCGCGCGTCGTGGGCGGCTCACGTTCCCGCGCGGCACGGTGGAGACGCCGGCATTCATGCCGGTCGGCACCTACGGCTCGGTCAAGGGCATCTTTCCCGAGCAGGTGCGCGAACTCGGCGCCGAGATCATCCTCGGCAACACCTTCCACCTGTATCTGCGTCCGGGGCTCGACGTCATCGCCGACCACGGCGGCCTGCACGGCTTCTCGCGCTGGAACGGGCCGATCCTCACCGATTCGGGCGGTTTCCAGGTGTTCTCGCTCGCGCACCGCCGCAAGATCACCGAGGCCGGCGTGACGTTCGCCTCGCCGACCGACGGCGCGAAGGTCTTCCTCGGCCCCGAAGAAAGCATGCACATCCAGCGCGTGCTCGATTCGGACATCGTGATGATCTTCGACGAATGTCCGCCTGTGCACATCGACGGCGTGCCGGTCGGGGTCGACGTCGTGAAGCGTTCGATGGAGCTGTCGCTGCGCTGGGCGGAACGGTCGAAAAAGGCCCACGAGGGCAACGACGCCGCGCTGTTCGGCATCGTGCAGGGCGGCGTGCACCACGAGTTGCGCACGCGCTCGGCCGACGGGCTCAAGGCGATCGGATTCGACGGTTATGCGATCGGCGGCCTCGCCGTCGGCGAAACCGAGGCCGAGCGCAACGCGATGCTCGAGCACACCACGCCGCAACTGCCGGTCGACCGGCCGCGCTATCTCATGGGCGTGGGCCGGCCGGAGGACCTCGTCGAGGCGGTCGCGCGCGGCGTCGATATGTTCGACTGCGTGATGCCCACCCGCAATGCGCGCAACGGCCATTACTTCACCGCCACCGGCACCGTGCGCGTGCGCAACGCGAAGTACGAGCGCGACACGCGACCGATCGAGGAAGGCTGCGACTGCTACGCCTGTCGCAACGGCTACAGCCGCAGCTACCTGCGCCATCTCGATCGCTGCAACGAAATGCTCGCGCCGATGCTCGGCACGCTGCACAACCTGCGCTACTACCAGCGCGTCATGGCGGGCATGCGCGAGGCGATCGAGGCCGGGCGCTTCGCCGAGTTCCGCGAGGCCTTCTACACAGCCCGGCGCGGCGACGGCTGACACCCGCCGGCGAAGGCGGCGCCCGCGCGCTGTGCCGATCCTGCCCGCTCGCCCCGGCCGCGGGACCGGGCGGCGTGAAGGACGCGTGGCATAATCGCGCGCTATTTGATTCGTCCGGACGACGTCATGACCCTGCTCGATTTCCTGATCGCCCCCGCCCATGCCCAGGCCGCCGCGCAGCAGCCGGGTGGGTTCGGCATGTCGCTGCTGTTCCCGATCCTGCTGATCGCGGTCATGTACTTCCTCATGATCCGTCCGCAGATGAAGCGCGCGAAGGAACACCGCGCGATGCTCGAAAAGCTCGCCCGCGGCGACGAAGTGATCACCAATGGCGGCATCGCTGGCACCGTCGCCGAGATCGGCGAGAACTTCATTACCGTCGAGATCGCCTCCAACGTGCGCATCCGCGTGCAGCGCGGCGCGATTGCGAGCGTGCTGCCGAAGGGCACCTTGAAGGCGGCGTGAGCCGTCACCAGTAGAGTTATGCCTCGACCGCAGGTGCTCCGGACGCTCCGTCCGATGCCTGCGGTGCGGTGGCCGGCCCGTCCGGCCTTCGCAGCGTCCGTCGCCTGACAAGGCGCGGACACCCATTCGTTCCGGTGGCCGGGGAGGCCGCCGCAGGAAGCCCCGATGCTCACGTTCGCGCGCTGGAAATACCTCGTCATCCTGATCGTGCTGGTGCTCAGCGTGCTGTACGCACTGCCGAACGTGTACCAGAAGGTGCCGTCCGTGCAGGTCACTCCGAGTCGCGGCGCGCAGGTCGACGCCGCGCTGCAAGAGCGCGTCGCACAGACGCTGAAGCAGACGGGCATCGATCCACGCGCGATCGAGATCGACGGCGACAACCTGCTCGTGCGACTCGGCAGCCCCGAGGCGCAGATCCGCGCGGCCGATGCACTGCGTCCCGCGCTCGGCAGCGACTACGTCGTCGCGCTGAATCTCGCGTCCACGGTGCCGAGCTGGCTCGAGTCGATCGGCGCGCAGCCGATGCTGCTCGGTCTCGACCTGCAGGGCGGCGTGCATTTCCTCATGCAGGTCGACCAGCAGGCTGCGCTGACCAAGCGGCTCGACGCGATCGCCGAGGACATCCGGGTGCAGCTGCGCGAACAACGCGTGCGGTACGAGTCGGTTGAGCGCGGCGCCGGCACCAGCGTGATCGTGACGCTAGCGAATGCCGCCGACGCGCCGCGCGCACGTGAGCTCGTGCTCGCCAATCAGCCGAACCTGCAGGTCGCACCGGACGGCCGCACGCTGCGCGTCGAGGTTGGCGAGGCCGAGCTGCAGAGGCTGGCCCTGGAGGCGATCGAGCAGAACGTGAGCACACTCCGCAACCGCATCAATGCGCTGGGCGTGTCCGAGCCGATCATCCAGCGCCAGGGCGACGAGCGCATCGTCGTGCAGCTGCCCGGCGTGCAGGACACCGCACAGGCCAAGCGCGTGCTCGGCGCGACCGCGACGCTCGAGTACCGAGCAGTCGTCGAGGGCAACGCGGCCGAAGCCGCATCGTCCGGCAGCGTGCCGCCCGGCGCGCGTCTGTACTACGAGGTCGGGCCCAACGGCGAGCGCAGCCCCGTGCTGCTCAGCAAGCGCGTGATTGCGACGGGCGACCAGCTCGTCGCCGCTTCGGCCACGTTCGACCAGCAGTCGGGCTCGCCCGCCGTCTCGGTGCGCCTGGACAACGCCGGCGGCCAGAGCATGTTCAATTTCACCACCGAGAACGTCGGCAAGCCCATGGCCGTGGTGTACATCGAGCGCATCCCCGAGGTGCGCACGGTCAACGGCCAGGAAGTGCGCACCACGCGCATCAACGAGGAAGTGATCTCGATCGCGACGATCAACGGCGTGTTCGGCAAGGAGTTCCAGACCACCGGCCTGGAAAGCTCGAAGTTCGCCGCCGACCTCGCGCTGCAGTTGCGCTCGGGCTCGCTCGCCGCGCCGATGGACTTCATCGAAGAGCGCATCGTCGGCCCAAGCCTCGGTCGCGAGAACGTCGAGCGCGGCCTGCAGGCGGTGCTCGGGGCATTTGGCTTCGCGCTGCTGTTCTTCCTCGTCTACTACCGCATGTTCGGCGTCATCACCGTCGCGGCGCTGTTGATGAACCTGCTGATGCTCACCGCGGTGATGTCGATGATCGGCGCCACGCTGACGTTGCCGGGCCTGGCGGGTATCGCGCTCACCGTCGGCATGTCGGTCGACGCGAACGTGCTGATCAACGAGCGCATCCGCGAAGAATTGCGTGCCGGGCTGCCACCGCAGACCGCGATCGCGACGGGCTACGACCGCGCATCGGGCACGATTGCCGACGCGAACCTCACCGCGATCCTCGCCGGCGTCGCCTTGCTTGCCTTCGGCACGGGCCCGGTCAAGGGTTTCGCGATGACGCTGATCATCGGCATCCTGACCTCCATGTACACGGCGGTCGGCGTGTCGCGCGGTATCGCCACGCTCATCTACGGCGGCCGCCGCAAGCTCAAGTCGGTCGCGATCTGATCCGGCGCGCGGGCTGCGGCCCGCGCCGATGCGCCGCTGCCGGCGTGCACTCCAGGGACTTCGATCCATGAAACCTTTCAATGTCTTTCCATACGGCAGCGCGTTCGAGTTCATGCGCGTGCGCTGGATGTCGCTCGCCGTTGCGCTCGGCCTCATGCTGGTCGCGATCGGCGCGATGGCGTTCAAGGGCTTCAACTTCGCGATCGACTTCACCGGCGGCACCGCAATCGAATTGCGCTACCCCAAGCCCGCGAACGTCGACGCCGTGCGCCAGGCGCTTGAGCGCGCCGGCTATTCGAACCCGCAGGTGCAGACGTTCGGCACGAACGCGGACCTGTTGATCCGCCTGCAGCCGCGCAGCGACGCGACCCGCCAGGACCCCGACGCGCTAGGGACGATCGCCGAGGAAGTGCGTCGCGTCGCATCGACGCCGGACAACCAGGCCGAGATCGCGCGTCGCGAGTCGGTCGGCGCGCAGGTCGGCAGCGAACTCGCGCTCAACGGCATCTGGGCGCTGATTTTCGTGGTCGTCGGCTTCCTGATCTACATCTGGTTCCGGTTCGAGGCGAAATTCGCGGTCGCGGCTGTGGTCACGTCGATGCACGACGTCGTCGTCGTGCTCGGTTGGTTCGCGCTGACCGGTCACGAGTTCGACCTCACCGTCCTCGCGGGCGTGCTGTCGGTGCTCGGATTCTCGATCAACGACACGATCGTCGTGTTCGACCGCGTGCGCGAGAACTTCCGCGGGATGCGCGATGGCCCTGAGCACGTGCTCAACACTTCGATCAACCAGACGCTGTCGCGTACGGTCATCACCTCGTTCGTGGCGCTGCTGACGGTGGTCGCGCTGTATCTGTACGGCGGTGGATCGCTGCGCGGCATGGCCGAGGCACAGATCGTCGGCATCGTGATCGGCACGCTTTCGACGATCTTCGTGGCCTGCCCGTTGCTGCTGTGGATGGGCGTGAGCAAGCAGGACCTCATGCCGAAGCAGCGCGACGAGGAAGAGCTCGCGCGCCGACCGTAAGGCGGGCGAGCGGGAACGAAAAAGGCCGCGCAATGCGCGGCCTTTTTCATGAGCGGGTGGTGCGGAGCTGCCTGCGTCCGCCCACGGCGGCCGACGGTCAGTCGAACGCCGCCGCGTAACCGGTGTCGACGATCTTCGCCTGCAGCGCGTCCGTGAGCTTGAGGTTGCCCGCGACGAGATGGCGGCCCGCCAGGCCGCGGTTGTCCATCGGGCCGGTCGAACGACCGCGAAAGTCGACCACTTTGCCGCCGGCCTCGCGCACGAGCAGCACGCCGGCGGCGATGTCCCACGGCTTCACGCCCGCCTCGAAGTAGCCATCGACGCGGCCACTGGCGACGTAGGCGAGGTCGAGCGCGGCCGAGCCGGTGCGGCGGATGTCCTCGGCCTGCAGCAGCAGCGCATCGACGCACTTGAGGTGCGGGCTCGCGCGCGGACGCTCACGCGGCGGGAAGCCGGTGATGAGCATCGCGCCTTCGAGGTCCTTGCGCTCCGACACGCGGATCCGCTTGTCGTTGAGCGTCGCACCGCTGCCGCGGCTGGCGGTGAACAGCTCGTTGCGAAGCGGGTCGAACACGACGCCGTGGATCGGCTCGCCGTTCTCGACGAGCGCGATCGACACGCAGAAGTGCGGGATGCCATGCAGGTAGTTACTGGTGCCGTCGAGCGGATCGATGACCCAGGTGTAGCGCGCCTGGCGGCCGGAGTTCAGCGGACCGCTTTCTTCGCCGAGGATCGCGTAGTCCGGCGTCGAGCGCTTGAACTCCTTGATGATCTCCTTCTCGGCCAGTCCGTCGACCTCGCTCGCATAGTCCATGCGGTCCTTTTCGACCACGTTGAGCGAGTCGAGTCGGTGCATGTAACGCAGCAGCACGTTGCCGGCCGCGCGGGCGGCCTTGACCATGAGGGTGACGGCGGGTTTCTGCATGGGCAAGCGCCTCGGCAAGGAGGGGAGGGGACGGCTGACGGGAGCAAAGAGCGCCCGGCGATCGCACGGCGTGGCCGTGGCCGGGGGCGCGGAGTTTACCATTGCGCCATGAGCACCGAACCTTCTATCTCCGCGGCGGACGCCGCCGCGTTCACTCTCGCACGCGTGCGCATCGTCCTCGTCGGCACGCAGCACCCGGGCAACATGGGCTCGGCGGCGCGTGCGATGAAGACGATGGGTCTCTCGCGCCTTGTGCTCGTTGCGCCCGAGACCGCGCCGAACGCCGAGTCCTTTGCGCTCGCGGCCGGCGCCGACGACGTGCTGGCGTCGGCGGTAACCTGCTCGACGCTCGCCGAGGCGATTGCCGATTGCACCCAGGTCTACGGCTGCACGGCGCGCAGCCGCCGGATTGCGCTCGAAGAGCTCATGCCTCGCGTTGCGGCCGACCGGGTGCGGGCCGAGGCCGAGGCCGGCGGCGAGATCGCGGTCGTGTTCGGGCGCGAGCGCACGGGCCTCAACAACGACGAACTGCAGCTGTGCCACGCGGCGGTGCATATCCCGGCGAATCCCGGCTATAGCTCGCTCAATCTCGCGGCCGCCGTCCAGGTGCTCAGTTACGAGCTCAGGCTTGCCGCGCTCGGTGAGTCGGCCGCAGCCCCAGCGGCACCGGCCGCGGTGCCGCCCGATGCAAGCGCCCGCCGTGAGCCGCCGGCGTCCCATGCCCAGCTCGAAGGCCTGTTCGGCCAGCTCGGAGACACGCTCGACGCGATTGATTTCCACAAGGGCCGTGCCCCCGAGGCCGCGATGCGCAAGCTGCGGCGGCTGTTCTTGCGTGCCGGCCTCGACGAGCGCGAAGTGCGGCTGCTGCGCGGCGTGCTTTCCGACGCGCAGCGCATGGCGTCGATCGCGACACGCGGCGACTGAGCGCGCCCGGGAGGGAAAACGATTCCGCGACGCGGCGCACGGAATTCGATTAGGCTGCCGCCCACGCCGTCCGCCGAAGCTCGTCCGTGAAAGCCTGCCTGCGCCGTTGGTTGTGTCTTATTGCGCTTCTGGTGCCGTTGACGGGCCTGTGCGCAGGCGAACCCGGCGTACTCGTGCTCGGTCGGATCAGCGACGACCCGAAGGCGCACTACGAGCAGCTGCGCCCGCTGCTCGAATACGTGGTGCCGCGCATGTCCGACGTCGGCATCCGCGAAGGCCGCATCCTGATGGCCCGCGACCCGCAGCAGATGGCGAGCTACCTGCGCCGCGGACGCGTCGACTGGGTGACCGAGACCGCCGCGACGGCCGTGCTGCTGCGCGCGCGCGGTAGCGCCCAGCCGCTGCTGCTCACGGAGCGCGACGGCACCAGCCATTACCACAGCGTGTTCTTCGCCCGCCGTGACAGCGGCCTGCGCCGCGTCGACGACCTGCGCGGACGCACCGTCGCATTCCAGCGGCCCTCGTCGACGAGCGCGTACTTTGCTCCCGCGAGCGACCTGCTCAGCCGCGGATTTACGCTCGAGATCCTGCCGTCGCCGAACGAACGCGTTGGTTTGGACGCCGTCGGCTACGTCTTCGCGCGGTCGGAACTCAACATTTCGACGTGGGTGCACAAGCGCATCGTCGATGCCGGCGTGATGAGCCACCTCGACTGGGACAATCCGCGCCGCATGCCGACCGCGTTCAAGGCGGATCTGGCGGTGATCGGCCGGACAGGCGACTACCCGCGCGCTGTCGAACTCGTGCGCGACACGCTTGATCCGAAGGTCGCTGCGCGGCTGCACACGGTGCTGCTCGAGGCCGCGAATGATCCGAAGGCGGGCCCGGCGCTTCGGCAATTCTTCGGCACGACGCGCTTTCTCGAGCTCGACGGTCCGTCGCAGGACGCGCTCGATCGCCTGGCGGCCGGCATCGCCCGGGTGAAGGCGGACGTCGAATGAAGCTGCGTTACGGGCTGCAGGCCCGCTTCCTGGTGCTGATGGGCCTCGCGCTCGTCGTCGTGCTCGCGCTCATGGCGGCGTTCTGGGACCGGCAGCGCGTCATGCATGCCTCGGTGGAAGCGATCAGCCGCGAAACCATGGACGACATGGCGCGCGCGACCGTCCGCCACCGCGGCACAGCGGTTGTCGCCCAGCTCGCCGATGCGTTGAGCAACCCGCTGTATTACTTCGACCTCGACGCCGTGGGCGCGATCGAACGCGCGGCGCTGCGCCAGCCCGGCACGCGCTACGTGCTCGTGTTCGATGCCGAGGGCAACGTGCTGCATGACGGCAGCGAATCGATCCCCACGTACGGGCGTCGCATGGACGACGCGCTCGCGCCGGGCGCGATTGCTGCGCGCCGCGTGGTGACGCAAGTCGACGGGCACGTGATGGACGTGGCCGCGCCGATCATGCTCGGTCCGCAGCGGCTCGGCGGCGTGCGCGTGGGCTTCGACCTGCGGGAGCTGAGGCGGCAGCAGGACGCGGCGATCGACCGCATGCAGACGCGCCTGGACGCGCTCGACCGGCGCCAGCTCGGCTGGGTCGCCCTGCTCAGCGCCGCATTGCTCGCACTCGGCGCGGTGATGCTATGGCTGCTGCAGCGCACGCTGGTGAGGCCCATTCGAGAGCTCGCAGATTCGGCACGCGCGATCGAGTCCGGGCGCTACGGCGCGTCGCTGCCGGCCACCCGCCGACAGGACGAGGTCGGCGATCTCGTGCGTGCGTTCGGGCGCATGAGCGAATCGGTGGCGCGCCACGACCGCGAGATCCGCCGGCTCGCATACACCGATGCGCTCACCGGACTCGCGAACCGGCTGGCGTTCCGCGAGCTGCTCGACGAGCGCCTGCTCAAGCTGCGCGACGGCGGTCGCCCGCTGGCGCTGCTGTTTGCCGACATCGACGACTTCAAGCGCGTCAACGACACGCTCGGGCACGACGCCGGCGACGAGGCGCTGTTGCAGTTTGCCGCGCGCATCCGAGACACCGTGCAGCAGGCAGGCGGCGCCGACGCGATGGTCGCGCGCTTCGGCGGCGACGAGTTCGTGATCCTGATGCAGGCATCGCCGGTGCGCGGCGTCGACATGCGCACCGCGGCGAGCCGGCTCGCCGAAGCGCTCGTCGAGTCGCTCAGCGTGCCGATCGAACTGCATGGGCGCACCGTGTTCCTCGGGTCCTCGATCGGCGTGACCGTGTTCCCCGACGATGCCGCGGGCGCGACGTCGCTCATGAAGAACGGCGACATCGCGATGTATCAGGCGAAGCTCGCCGGCAAGAACTGTTACCGCTTCTACAGCCGCGCGATCGACCAGGCTGTCGAACAACGCGTGCAGATCGAGCAGGAGCTGCGCGGTGCGTGGGCCCGCGGCGAGATGAGCCTCGCGTACCAGCCCGTGTTCCGCCTGTCCGACCGCGCGCTGGTCGGGGCCGAGGCGCTGCTGCGCTGGCAGCACCCGGAGCAGGGCGTGATCTCGCCGTCGGTCTTCATCGAGGTTGCGGAGCAGAGCGGCATCATCGACACGCTCGGACCGCAGGTGCTGCGGGTCGCATGCCGCGATGCAATGCGCTGGCGCGCCGCGCGCGACCACGATGCGGAGCCTTTGTTCGTCTCGGTCAATGTCTCGCCGCGTCAACTGCGCGCGGGCGACTTGCCGGCCACTGTTGCGGCCTGCCTCGAGGAGTCGGGGCTGTCAGCGCGGCAGCTGCATGTCGAGCTCACCGAGACCACGGTGATCAGCGACGAGGCGCAGGTGACCGCGTTGCTCGCGCGTCTGCGGCTCATGGGCGTGAAGATCTGGCTGGACGACTTCGGCACCGGCTTCTCGGGCCTGAGCCATCTGCGTCGCGTGCCGGTCGATGGCGTGAAGATCGACCGCAGCTTCGTCGCCGACATCCCGCGCGACCCCGACGATCTTGCGCTGACCACGGCGATCATCGCGATGGCCCATTCGCTCAACATCGTCGTCGTGGCCGAGGGCGTCGAGAAGGCCGAGCAGTCGTCCGTGCTGCGCGATCGCGGATGCGACCTCGCGCAGGGTTACTGGTACGGCCATCCGGTCGACATCGACGGCTTCCTCGCGCTGCTGCATGCGCAGCGGGCAGCGGTCGAAGCGGTCGGCTGACCGCGCGTCAGAACATCGGTTCGATCCAGCGCGCGGCTGCGCTCGCAAGGCTGCCGGACAGCACGCCCACGCCGGTGCCCACCACGGCGCCGCAGGCCCACGCGACCAGCATCAGCCGGCCATCGCGCTCGATCAGCGCCAGCGCGAACAGCATCAGCACCACGGCGAACAGGTAGTTCGTCAGCGGGATCGGCAGCAGCAACAGGATGCCGAGCGCCACGAGCTGCAAACCCGTGAACGCACTCGACACGCGATGGTCGAGCACTCCGGACAGGCGCGGACGCACCACGTGTTCCAGCCGACGCAGCAGCGGCGACACGCGGTCACGAAACCGACCCATCGTCGCGCGGCGCGGGCCCCGGCGTCCGGCGAAGTCCGGCAGCCACGGCTGGCGCTGGCCGATCAGCAACTGCAGCCCGATCAGCACGACGAACGGCCCGCTGGCGGCGCCCGCAACGCCGGGGATCGGCACGAAGGCCGGCAGCGTCGAGACGAACAGCAGCATGCCGAACGAGCGCCGGCCCAGGCCCAGGAACACCTCGCCGAGCGGCAGCACTGCGTCCGCGGGCCCGGTGGAAAATCGATCGAGCAGCGCGCGCGTGGTGTGGCCCGCATGCGCGGCGTCGTCAGCCCGAGGTGTCATCGAGGTCGTCTTTCGGCTCGGGCAGCCGCTCCAGAAGGAGCTTGTCGACGCGAGGGCCGTCGAGGTCGACCACTTCGATACGCCAACGGGCCCATTCAAAGGATTCGCCGACCTGTGGAATGCGACCGAAGTGCGTGATGAACATGCCGGCCGCGGTGTGGAAATCGTGCTCGTCCTCGTCGGGCAGTCGTCCGCCGCCGACGAGTTCGCGCAGGTCCTCGAGCGGCAGGGAGCCATCGATAAGGTAGGAGCCGTCCTCGCGCTGCACGATCGGCGCATGGGCATCGTCGGACTCGGCGGAGAGCAGGCGGCCGATCACCGCACCCATGAGATCGTTCACGGTCACCAGGCCGGTCACGTCGCCGTACTCGTCGACGACCAGTGCGAGCGACTGCTGCGCCTCGCGGAAGATTTCGAGGAGCTTCAGTGCGTGGGTCGATTCGGACACGAACAGGGTGTCGCGCAGGTCTTCGAACAGGTCGATCGCATCGAGGTCCCGGCCCAGCTCGCTGAGCAGCGACTTCGCTTCGAGCACGCCGAGCACGTCCTGGTCATTGCCCCGATACACCGGGAACCGCGAGTACGGCGACTCGCGCATCGTCGCGATGTTCTGCTCGCGCGAGGCCGCGGCGTCGAGCCAGGTAATGCGCGTGCGCGGGGTCATGAGGCTGTCCGTCGTGCGGTCGCCAAGGCTCAGCACGCGGTTGACCATCTTGCGCTCGTCGTCGTCGATCACACCCTGCTCGTGACTCTCGGTCACGAGCATGCGGATTTCCTCTTCACTGATGTCCGCACGCGTGCCGCTGCGGATGCCGAACAGACGCAGCACGCCGCGGTTGATCGCGCCCAGCGCATGCACGACCGGAAGCGCGGCGCGGGCGAGCCCGTCCAGCGGCAGCGCAACGGCGCTCGCGATCTTCTCCGGGTCAGTGAGCGCGAGCCGCTTGGGCACGAGCTCGCCGAAGATCACCTGGCCCGCCGTGATCAACGTGACCGCGGTGACGATGCCGATCCCGCGCGCGTACTCGGCGGCATTCGGCCAGGTCTCGCCCAGCCAGGTCGCGATATGAAGACCGATCGCATCGCCGCCGAACACGCCGGCCAGCACGCCGATCAGCGTGATGCCGATCTGCACGGTCGACAGGAGGTTGTCCGGCGCTTCGGCGAGCTCAAGCGCCTTGCGCGCGCCGCGGTGCGTCTCGGCGAGCTGGCGCAGGCGCAGCTTGCGCGACGTCATCACGGCCATTTCCGACATCGCAAAGAAGCCGTTCAGCGCAATGAGCGCCACGACGATCAGCAGCTCGAGCATGCGGCTGCCTCGTGGAGTGTCGGGAATCGGCTCGCGGCGCCGCCCCTCATAGGGCGAAGCGGCACGCGCAGCGTGCCAGGAGCATTGCGGGTGTGCGAGGGCGCGGAAATCGCGCCGTGCGGGATCAGCCGCCTAAGCGGGTCGTCGTCCATCCGGGACTGTGAAGTCGAGTCGGGCGGCAGTCTATCAGGCAGGTCTGGCGCGGCCGGGTGAACGACTAAATGTATTAAAAGCGTAAATTTACTACGGGTTTAGGCGCGCTCTGATTCGTGCCCGCCTCCCACCGACTGATTCTCCGTCGATGCCGTCGAGGAAAAAGGCTTGCAAGTGCAGGCCTTCCGCGCGTCAGACCGTACAGACAACGGGAATCAAAACAGGTCGCCGCCGCCCGAGAGCATCCGCTCCATGCGGTCACCCAGCCCGCCGATCTCGAGCACGAGGCGGTCGACCTCTGCGGCTTCGAGCCCCTCGTAGGGGCGGTTCTCGCACAGCTGCAGGTGCGGCACGCCGTCGAGCTCGCCGATCGCGAGGTAGCCCACGCGGCTCTGCCAGTTGAACGCGAGCGCGCGGCGTGCATCGAGTCCGGTGGTCGGCGCGACCGCGGTGCTCACCCGGAGGTAAGGGCGGCCGTCATCGTCGTCGAGCTCCGACAGGAAGATCGACTGGTGGCGTTTTCCGTGCTCCAGCGAGAGTTCGATGCACACGACATCCTCTTCCTCGATGGTGGAGCGGTAGCCGGAGGACTTGAGGTGCTGGCGGATCGAATCGAAGTTGCGCACGGACGGGCTCGCTTCCGGAGACGGCCCCTATGCTAACGCGATGGACGACGCGACCGACCGCATCCTCGCCGCAGTGCATGCCGTTCCACGCGGCGCGGTCGCTGCATACGGCGAAATCGCACGGCGCGCGGGCCTGCCGCGGCGCGCGCGCTGGGTTGCGCGAGTGCTCGCACGCGACACGGATCCGGCGCTGCCGTGGCACCGGATCGTGCGTGCCGACGGCCGGATCGCGTTTCCTGCAGGCTCGGAGCAGTTTCAGGAGCAGGCGCGGCGGCTGATCGACGAGGGCGTTTGCCTGCGCGACGGCCGCGTGCTGCGCACGGCCGACGACGACCTCGACGCAGCGCTGTGGGCTCCGCGCTGACGCAAGACGCGACAGCACGTGACGATGCGTTTCACATGCGTCCCGCGTCCTCACAAGTCAGCGGCTACCATGTCGCCTCGCCCGAGGAGCCGAGATGTTTTCAAACCTGCCGCCGATCACTAAGGCCCTGCTGATCGCCAACGGACTCGTGTTTCTGCTGCAGCTCGTGATTCCCGAGGGCGCGCTCGCGTCATTCATGCTCTGGCCGATCGGCAGCGGCGACGACGCCTACGCCTACAGCCAGTTCCTGCCGTGGCAGGTGCTGACGTACGGCTTCATGCACGACACGGGCGGCCTGTTCCACCTGATGTTCAACATGCTGGCGCTCTTGATGTTCGGTGCGCCGCTCGAGCACGTGTGGGGCGACAAGCGCTTCCTGACCTATTACCTGGTCTGCGTCGTGGGCGCGGCGGTATGCCAGTTGCTCGTCGGCTGGTGGGCGATGGAGCAGGGCGGACGCGCGTATCCCACTGTGGGCGCGTCCGGTGGCGTGTTCGGGCTGCTGCTCGCATACGGCATGCTCTTCCCGAACCAGAGGATCATGTTGCTGATCCCGCCGATTCCGATGAAGGCCCGCACGCTGGTCATCATCTACGGTGTCGTTGAGCTGGTGCTTGGTATCACCGGGCGTATGCCGGGGGTCGCGCACTTCGCGCATCTCGGCGGCATGCTGTTTGGCTGGCTATTGATCCGCTACTGGCGCGGCCAGCCGCCGTTCGGTCGTGGCCGCGGCGGCCCACCGCGCATGCGGCGCGTGCACTGACGCAAGGGCCATCCGGTCTGCCGGGTTTAGGAACTGCAGGCCCGAATGAATAACGGCGCGGATCTCCGCGCCGTTTTCGTGTCTGGACGGCTTATGGCCAGAGCCGGACGCGCTGCTCTTCCGGCAGTGTCATCGGGGTACCGGCCTTGCAGTCGAACGCCTCCGCAAACGCGGCCTGGTTCATCAGGGGACCGTTCGTACGCCACATGCCCGGCGTATGTGCGCTCGACGCCGCACGCTGGGCAGCGGCCTCCGGGCTCATGCGCTGGGGCCACAACCCGGCCCAGGCGCGGAAAAACGCCTGCTGCGCGGCGGCGTCGGCATCCGGGTTGGCCGCGCGATAGGCCGCCCATGCGGACTCCACGCCGGCCAGGTCGGCCACATTGATATCGCGGGTCAGTGCTCCGTTAACCCGTGCATTGGGCAGTTCTGGATACGCATGCGCACCGTACTGCGCCACCACACGCTGGCCGAGCTGCTGCCACGCAGAGGTGTCTTGCGGTGTCCACCAGTCACGCACTTCACCCTTTGCATCGATCAAGCGACCGCGCTCGTCGATCGCGTGGCTGAGCTCATGGCCGACGAGCGCACCAAACGCGCCGTACTGCGCAGCCGGTGGCTGAGTGGTGTCCAGCACGGGCGGCTGCAGCATCGCGGCCGTCGCGATGAGCCGGTTGTGGGGCGCGTCGTACGCGAGCGCGGGCTGCTGCGGCAGCACGCTCCAGCGGCGGTCGGCGTTGTTGCGGCCGATGCGCTTCATCTCCTCGCGGTGACGCCAGGTCGAGGCGATCAGCATGTTGCCGCCGAAGCTGCCGCGGCCCATCGGTTGCACGGTGAAATCGAGATCGCGGCGCGGTGCGCCGATTTCGATGCGCAGGTTCCCGAGCTTCGCTTTTGCCTCGGCCTTCGCTTGCGCGCTCAGGCGCGGGTCGCGTTCGATCGCGGCCGCCATGGCGTCGCGCACCTGCGTGGCGACTTCTTCCGCGCGCGCGCGGCTCGCGTCGGGCAGGTGCTTGGCCACGTATTCGCGCGCGAGCATCGGGCCGGCCGCGAGGTTGATCGCGTCGAGCACCTGATCGCGGCGCGGCGCGGGCTCGGTGGCGCCGGCAAGCGTGCGGCCACGGAATGCGAAATGCGCATCGCGCCATGGCTTAGCGAGGTAAGGCGCCATCGCATCGCCCACGCGGAAACGCAGATACGTCTTCCACTGCTCGGGCTTGAGGCGGTCGACCAGCGTGTCGAGCTGGTTGAAGAGCTCGGGGTTGGCGATCGACACGCTGTCGTCGTTCACGCCCTGCGCTTTGAGAAAGTCAGCGAGCTGCAGCCGCTTGTACTGCTTCCCGAGACCGGCCACCGGCACCGGCGCGTAATTCATGCGGGCATCCTGCAGCTGCGACAGCGGCCGCGACGCCTGCGCGATGCGCGTTTCCAGATCGATGACCTGCTGCGCCTGCGCGGCGACCTGGTCCTTCGGCGTGCCCGTCAGTGCGAGGATCTGCTGCACGTATCCGTTGTACTGACCGAGCACCTTGCGCGTGTCCGCATCGGTGCGGGTATAGAACGCGGGGTCGACGAGGCCGAGTCCGCCTTGACTGAAATAGCCAATGTGGCGATTGAGGTCCTTGAGGTCGACATCGGCGCCGAAGTTGAACGCGACCGGGATGCCGACCTGGTGCAGCGCCGCGATCGCCGGGGCGATGTCTTTCGTGCGGCGGATCGCATTGATCCGTTCGAGCAGCGGGGCGATCGGCTGCGCGCCGTCGCGCTCCACCGCCGCTTCGTCGATGCCGCTGGCCCAGAAGTCGCCAAGGAGCTTCTGCACGTTGCCTTGGGGCGACGCCATCGCGGCGTCCAGGAGCTGTATCTGCTGCTGGCGCGAACGGTCGCGCAGTTGCTCGAGCGCGGAGATCGACGCGGCGCCTGCGGGAAGCGAGTTCGCTTCGAGCCAGCCTGCATTCGAAGCGGTGTAGAAGTCACGGCACTCCGCGCTGACCGCTGGTGCCTTCGCGTTTGCCTTGCCACGCCGTTTTTGCGCGCCCGCGTCGGGAACGGCGAACGTGGCGATCAGACCGAGGGCGAGTGCGCAGGCAAGCGGGCGTGGCGTCATCGTGGATGGGGTCCGTGCGGGGGTCGCGGGAGTCTAACCGGCCATGCAAGGGCGCCGGTGAACACGCGCTGCGCGGGCGAGTGACGCAAGCGGGGCCGTGTGCGCACAACGAAAAGGCCCGGACATGCCGGGCCTTTTCGAACGCGCCGCATGGCGCCTGCAGCGTCATGCGTGGCTGATTGCGCTTACCAGATCACGACCTGCTGGTCGCCCTGACGCACCATCGGCTGGCCGGGCTTGCACTCGAAAGCGGCTGCGAATGCCGGCAGGTTCGACGGCGCACCGATCGCGCGGAAGTTCGCCGGTGCGTGCGAGTCCGTCGCCAGGCGCACGTTGAGCTCTTCCGGAGTGAAGTTGCGGCGCCACACCGTGGCCCAGTTCGCGAAGAAGCGCTGGTCGCGCGTCAGGCCGTCGGTCTTCGGATCGGGCTTGCCTTCGGTTGCCTTCTTCATCGCGTCGTAGGCGACCGACAGGCCGCCGAGGTCGGCGATGTTCTCGCCGAGCGTCAGCTTGCCGTTGACGTTCTTGCCCGGGGCGGCCTCGTACGCGTTGAACTGGTTGACGAGCTTGTCGGTGCGGCCCGAGAAACCCTTCGCGTCCGCGTCGGTCCACCAGTTCTCGAAGTTGCCTGTCGCGCCGAACCGGCTGCCCTGGTCGTCGTAGCCGTGGATCATCTCGTGGCCGATCACCGCGCCGATGCCGCCGTAGTTCATCTCGTCCGTGGCGTTCGGATCGAAGAACGGCGGCTGCAGGATCGCGGCGGGGAACACGATCTCGTTCTGCAGCGGGTTGTAGTACGCGTTGACCGTCTGCGGACTCATGCCCCACTCGGACTTGTCGACCGGCTTGCCGATCTTGCCGAGCTGCCACTTGTAGTTGAACTCGTTCGCGGCCAGCACGTTCTCGATGTAGCTCTCGCGCGTGGTCTCAAGGCCGTTCCACTCGCGCCACTTGTCCGGGTAGCCGACCTTAGGCGTGAAGCTCGCCCACTTCTCCATCGCCTTTTTCTTGGTGTCGGCGCTCATCCAGTCCAGGTTCTCGATGCGCGTCTTCAGCGACGCCGAGAGGTTCTTGACCAGTTCTTCCATGCGCGCCTTCGACTCGGCCGGGAACGCGACCTTGACGTACATCTGGCCGAGCGCTTCACCGGCATTGCTCTCGATCGTGTCGAGCACGCGCTTGCCGCGCTCCTTCATTTCCTTCTGGCCGCGCAGCGCCTTGTTGTAGAAGTTGAAGTGCTCCTGCGCGAACGCGTCCGACAGGTACGGCGACGCGCTGTCGACCGTGTGGAAGCGCAGGTACGCCTGCCACTGCTGCGGCGACACGTCAGCAAGCATCTTGCTGACTTCCTGGTGGAAGCCCGGGATCGCGAGCGAGAACTTCTCCGGCGCCTTGATGCCCTGCGCCTCGAAGAACGCCGTCCACGGGAAGTTCGGCGTGAGCTTGTCGGCCTCGGCCAGGCTCACCGGGTTGTAGTACAGCGACACGTCGCGCGAGAGTTCCTCGCTGGACTTGCTCGCCTTCGCGAGACGCGTCTCGAACGCGACCACGTCCTTCGCGAGCGTTGCCGCATCGGCCGCCGGCACGCCCGACAGCTCGAGCACCTTCGCGACGTGCTGCTGGTACGCGGCAAGCTTGTCCTTCTTGTCCGGGTCGACGTAGTACGTCTTGTCCGGCAGGCCCAGGCCGCCCTGGCCGGCGTAGGCGATGTTCATCGACGAGTTCTTGAAGTCGGCCTCCGGGCCGAACGAGAACAGCAGGTTCTCGCCGCGCGACGCGCTCGTGCGCAGGTACTCGGCGATCTTCTGTTGGCTGTCGAGCGCCGAGATCGCCTCAAGGCGGCTCTGGATCGGCTTGATGCCCTGCGCGTTGATCGCCTGCGCGTCCATGCCGCTGGCCCAGAAGTCGCCGACGATCTTCTCGACCTGCGACGGGTTCTCCATTGCGGCCGCCTGCTCGGCGAGCTGGCGCTGCACGGCGACCGAGCGTTCGTCGAGCATTTCGAACGCGCCCCACGAGGTGCGGTCGCCCGGGATCTCGTTCGCGGCGAGCCACTTGCCGTTGACGTAGCCGCCGAAGTCGGCACACGCGTTCTTCGACGGGTCGAGGTCGGAGGCCTGGAAGCGGTTCACGGCCGGCAGCTTGCTTTCGTCGAGCGCGAGCTTGTTTGCGTTCTGCGCGCCGCTGTCCGCGGGCGCGGCGGCGGTGGCGGCCGTTTGCGCGTTCTCGGGGCAGCCGGTCAGCGCGGCGGCGATCGCCAGGGACAGGAGGATCGGGGATTTGTTCGAGGTCACGTGGGGCTCCAGCCGGAGGGCTCGGAAAAATAGGGAGTCGGCGCCGCGCGGCTTAACCGCCAGGCCAATCCCGACCATAGCGCCACGGCGCTCGCCGGTCGGGTGTCGAAGGTCATGCGCCGGCGGTGCGCAGGGAGGCCGAGATGCAGCTGAACGGTGCGGCGTAAACGGGGTGGCCGCGGACGGGTGCGTCGCGTACCATTCGCCCCGTTCAGCGCACGGCCACCGCTCCGAAAGGAGACGGTTCCCAAAGTTTCTGTCGCATCCTCCCCTGGCGTCGCCAGGCACCCCAGCCTCCGTGAGGGCGTCGCAGTCGCGGCGCGGGTGATTCGGGTGCGTCCTGCATCCCGCACGTCGTCGTAGCGCCGACGCGCACCGGAACCTCCGGTGCGTTCAATCCGAATACTCGCAGCGCGGTCTAGGGAATGCTCCGAGTGACTCCACACCGTTCGCGGCGTGGATCGATTCCACTGGAGCTTCCAAATGACGTTTGAAACCCTCGGGCTTGGCCCGGCTCTGCTGCGCGCGCTTGCCGAGCAGAACTACACGACGCCGACGCCGATCCAGGCCGAAGCCATTCCCTACGCACTCGCCGGTGACGACCTGCTTGGCGGCGCGCAGACCGGCACTGGCAAGACGGCCGCGTTCGGCCTGCCGCTGCTCAACACGCTGTCGAAGACGACCCCCGTCAACGGTTTCCGCAAGCCCCGCGCCCTGATCCTCGTGCCGACGCGCGAGCTCGCGGTGCAGGTCAGCGAAAACCTCCGCGGTTATGCGCGTTACCTGCGCATGAGCATCGGCACGATCTACGGCGGCGCCGGCATGGGTCCGCAGACCGACATGTTCCGCCGCGGCGTCGACGTGCTCGTCGCCACGCCGGGCCGTCTGATGGATCACATGGAGCGCGGCACCGCCAAGCTCGATGAGATCGAGATGCTCGTGCTCGACGAGGCCGATCGCATGCTCGACATGGGCTTCCTGCCCGCGATGAAGCGCATCCTCAGCAAGCTTCCGCGTGATCGCCAGACGATGCTGTTCTCGGCAACGTTTGAAAGCGAGATCAAGAAGCTCGCGCTGGAGTTCATGCGCAACCCGGTGCAGGTGCAGGTGGCGGCGAACAACACGATCGCCGAAACGATCGCGCACCGCGTGCATCCGGTTGAGACCGGTCGCAAGCGTGATCTGCTGGTGCAGATCCTCACCGATCGCCACACCGACCAGGTGCTCGTGTTCGGTCGCACCAAGCATGGTTGCAACCGTCTCGCCGAGCAGCTCGAGGAGGCCGGCCTGAAGGCGGTCGCGATCCACGGCAACAAGAGCCAGGCGCAGCGTCAGAAGGCACTGAACGCGTTCAAGGCGAACAAAGCCCGCGTGCTGGTCGCGACCGACGTGGCTGCGCGCGGCCTCGACATCCCCAACCTGCCGCTGGTCATCAACTTCGACCTGCCGATGGTGGCCGAGGACTACGTGCACCGGATCGGCCGCACCGGCCGCAACGGCGCCAGCGGTGAAGCGCTGTCGTTCGTCGCTCCGGACGAGGGTGGCCTGCTGCGTCAGATCCAGCGCATGCTGAAGGTGGACGTGTCGATCGAGGTCGTCGAAGGCTTCGAGCCGAGCCGGCCGATCCGTCTCGATGCGCCGATCCCCAAGAACGGCGGTGGCAATGGGCGCGGCGCGAAGCCCGCGCACCGGCCGCACGCGAAGCCGGCGTCGCGCGGTGGCCACGCACATGCGGGGCCGAAGCAGCACCGCAGCGCGCGTGCGCCGAGCCGTCGCGACACGCGGGCCTGAGGTCTGTCGTAAAGCCTGGGCGTTAACCACGCGTGCGGGCGGCGGAATTGAACGGCGCGACGAAAGTCGCGCCGTTTTTCGTGGTGGACGAGCCTGGTGCGCACGCATCGAAGTTCAGCTTTGAGCGTTGACGAGGCATGGCGGTAACAGATCTGAACGACAAGCGAGCAGAGCAGCGCGCCTGTTCAGCATCGTCACCTCTCGTCAACAACTCATGCCCGACCATTCGCCCGCCATCCGCTCACAGGGAGCAACATCATGAACAAGGCAATTCTGAAGTCCGCTGCACTCGCCTTCGCTTTCGGTTCGGTGCTGACGCTCAGCGCCTGCAACGTCGAGAAGACGCAGGACGGCGAGCTGCCTGACGTCGATGTCAATGCGCAGGGCGGCGAGCTCCCGGCGTATGACGTTGAAACCGCCGACGTCGATGTCGGCACCGAGCCGGCGACGGTTTCCGTGCCGGACGTCGACGTTGATGTCGGTTCCGAGCAGAAGACGGTCGAGGTTCCGGACGTCGACGTGAACATGCCGCAGGAAAACGACGCTGTCGAAGAAGCGCCGGCCCAGTAATCCTAGACGTCGTGCTGCGCCCTCGAGGCGCGGTGTCGAACACGACCCCCGGTCCGCACTGCGGCCGGGGGTTTTTGTTGGGACGGGGTGGCGATGCTTCGCTGCCCGGTCGCCGGACCGAGCGGACTGCCGCCGACGATTGCACGGGAACAAAAAAGCCGGCCCTGGGGCCGGCTTTCGTGCGAGGACGGGCGACGCGGCCCCGCGTCAGCCCGCGCGCTTTTCCTCTGCAATCCAGCGGTCGATCTTGCCCTCGAGGATTTCGAGCGGCACTGCCCCGTCCTTGAGCACTTCGGCGTGGAACTCGCGCACGTCGAACTTCGGGCCAAGCTCCTTTTCGGCTCGATCGCGCAGCGCCTGGATCTTCAGTTCGCCGATCTTGTAGGCCAGCGCCTGCCCCGGCCACGCGATGTAGCGCTCGGCTTCGGCCGTCGCCTGCGTTTCGCTTTCGGCCGAGTTGTCGAGCATGTACTTGATCACCTGCTCGCGGGACCAGTCCTTGCTGTGCAGGCCGGTGTCGGTGACGAGGCGGATTGCGCGCCACAGCTCATTTTGCAGGTAGCCGAAGTAGTTGTATGGATCGGTATACAGGCCGAGGTCGTTGCCGAGCGACTCGGCGTACAGGCCCCAGCCTTCGGCAAACGCGGTTTCACCGCCGAAGCGGCGGAATTTCGGCAGGTTCGTCAGCTCCTGCTGCAACGCAATCTGGAAGTGGTGGCCGGGAATCGCCTCGTGCAGATAGAGATCCTCCGCGTCCCACGTCTTGCGCGTCGGCAGGTCATAGGTGTTCACGTAGAAGATGCCCGGGCGCGTGCCGTCTTCGCTCGGGCTGCGGTACTCGCCACCTGCGGCGGACTTCGCGCGGAAGGCCTCAACCGGGCGGATCTCGAACGGTGCTTTCGGGATCAGCGAGAACTGCTCGCCGACGCGCTGATTGACCTTGGCCTCGAGCGCGCGGTAGTCGCGGAGCAGGTCCTCTTCTGTCTTCCACGAGAAGCGCGGGTCGGTCTGCATGAACTTGAAGAAGTCCTGCAACGAACCCTTAAAGCCCACCTGCTCCATGACCTTGCGGATTTCGCCGTGGATGCGCGATACCTCGCTGAGCCCGAGCTGGTGGATCTGGTCGGGCGTCATGTCGGTCGTCGTGCTGTTCCGCGCGTTGAACGCGTACCAGTCCTGCCCGTTCGGCAGCTCGTCCAGGCCCACGCTCGTGCGCGTCGCGGGCAGGTAATCGTTCTGGATGAACGTGCGCAATTCGCGGTACGCCGGCACGAGCTGCTTGCCGATGACGTCGCGATACGCCGCCGTCAGGCGCTTGCGATCGGCGTCCGAGAATTCTTTCGGCATGTTCTGGATCGGGCCCCAGAACAGCGTGTCTTCCGGCTTGTCCTTGATCAGCGCATCGAGCTGCGGCACGACCTTCACCATGAGGGCGCGCGGCTGCACGACGCCGGCCTTCATGCCGTCGCGCATGTTCGCGATCGCGCTGTCGAAGAGTTCCGGCAGCTTGTTCGCACGCGCGAGCCAGTTCTCGTAGTCCTTGACCGTCTTGAACGGCTGTGGACCGGTGCCGGAGCCGAACTGCACGGCCAGCGTCGGCAGGCTGCCCATCTGGTTGATCGGCATCATCCAGCCGGGGTACTTGTCGGACTCGAGCGAGTTTTTCGCGTCTCGGACGAAGATCTGGTAGCTCAGCAGATCCTGGCCCGTGAGCCCTTGCGGCCCGACCGCTTCGACCTTCTCCAGCCAGCGCTGCGTGAACTCACGCGATTTGTCGCGGAATTCGGCGGAATAGAAGTTCGGCAGCTGATCGTTGTAGCGGGGGTCGCCCTGGAACGTCGCCTGCAGCGGATTGAGCTGCAGCAGCTCTTCCCAGTACTGCTCGTACAGCGCGTCGAGGCGCTGGGCTTTTGCGGCATCGGATGCCTGCGCAGGGGTTGCCGCGGTGGCCGCCGGAGTCGAATTAGAAGCGCCGGCGTCGGCCGACGGCATGGACGCGCAACCGGCCATCGCGGCGACAAGCGCCAGGGCCAGCACGGAACGGGGGACACGCACAGCCGTCATCTCACTCTCCAGTCGGACAATCGACTGTCGAGCCTCGCCGTTTACATGTCATCGTGGCATGAGCCGAAGGTCATGGCGGGCCCGCACGCGCGTATATCGATCAGGGCGCGGACGGCGGAGCCGGTGGCGAGAACGGAATCGTTTCGGGCGAAACGGCGCCGCCGGAGATGATGAAGGCCATCGCCTGGTCGACGGTCCACTCGGTCGGCGTGATCTTCTCGACCGGCACGATCTCGAGATAGCCCGACGTCGGATTCGGTGTGGTTGGCACGTACACGGCGGCAAGTTCGCGGCCCGTGCCTTGCTCGCGCAGCACGCGCGTGACAAAGCCGATCGACTTCATCTCGGTGTGCGGAAAATCCACGAGCACCACGCGCTGCGTTCCGTCAGGCTTGGTCTGAAGGATGTTGAGCAGTTGCCGCGCGCTGCCGTAGATGATGTTCGCGAACGGAATGCGCGCGATCAGCGCCTCGAACCAGCGCAGCATCCGTTGCCCGAACACACGCCGCGCCATGACGCCGGAGAGCATGATCACCGCGACGGTCGCAAGCAGCGCGAACGCATTGAGCAGCCACGGCAACTCGAGCCACGCGAGTCGCGCGTCCGTCGCCGCGTACGAGTGCACGAGCGGCTGGATGACCGGGCGTCCGATGTCCGATAGCAGCACGAACACGAACTTGACGACGACCCAGGTCAGCCAGATCGGCAGCAGCGTGAGCAAACCGGTGAGGAACAGCCTCTTGAGGCTGGGGCGCGTCGTGGAGGGCGGTGACATGGCGCGCATTGTAGGCGGCTGCAGTGCTGACGCGGCGCAGGTGGCACGCGCCGTACGCAGCGTCGCCGCGGCGGCCGGTCAGAGTTCGCGGACGAGACGGAAGCCGACGTCGTCGTAGCCGCGATCTGCGTCGAGCGGGCGCAGCAGTTCCTTGCTGCGCCACGACGGGCCGCCGACTTGGCGCTGCACGCAGGTGCGTCCGCAGTCGCGCAGCCAAAGCGACACATCGCGTCCGCCGATTTCCGAGGCAACCTGACGCGCTTCGGTTGCATTGGGCAGACGATAGCGGTGCCCCGTCTGGGTGCCGTGCCAGCGCGCGTATGCCTCGGCGTCGGCCATCGACACGCAGACGACCGGGTCACTCGGTCCCTGTTCGAAGCCGGGGGACGTCCAGTTGCGCGGGCGCAACACGCGCAGAGGGGAGGCACGCTCGCGGCACAGGGTGGGCGGGCGATTGGTCGCCGCAACAAAGCGTTGGTAATCGCCGCGGTCGACCGGGCGGCGCGAAATCACAAATGCACCGTCTTCGTCTTCGCGGAACACGCCACGCGACGGGTCGCCGGGCATGGTCTGGCCGGGCTTCGGAAGCTTTGCGGCCTGCGCGGCGTAGCGCTTGGCTTCGTCACCCATGCCGAGCTGCCGCGCGAGGCGGGCCGTGCTCTGGGCCGCATCGCGGTCGTAGCGGTCCAGCGCATTTTCCATGCGCGCCTGCAGCGACTGCTCAGTGCGTTCCTGCAGCCGCTCGAGCGCCTCTGCGCCCGCGCCGCCGGTCTGGCGCGCGAGGTCCCGGGCGCGGGTGTAGTAATCACGCGCGCGCTCGTCCTTGCCTTCGCCGAGGCTGCGCACGAGTTGCTCGGCCAGCGCGTCGGTGACCGACGCGATCAGGGCCTGCACGTCAGGGTTCGTGGGATCGATGTGCCAGGCCTCGACCGCGGTCGAGTAGGCATTGTCGCCTTCGGGTGTAGTGAGCCGGCGCTGCGCGAGTTGCTCCTTGCCGCGCTGCAGGGTGCGCTGGAGCGCGGCCTCCGGCAGCGGTTCGAGCATCGCGGTGGTGGCGTCGGGCTTCACCGTCACGGCCGGCGCAACCGCGTCCGGGCGATCGGCGCGATAAAAGTCGCCGCCGGTGGAACGCTGGAACAGGCCGACGCTGGTGCCGACGGTTACGACGATCGCACCGACGACCGCCGCTGCGGCGAGCGCTTGCGCGGTGCGGTGTCCGCGCAGCACCTTGGCTCTCTCGCGCGCGCGCAGCAGCCACGCGGGCGCGCGACGCACGCGGACCGCGTCCATTGCGGCGCGCATTTCAGCGGCGGTCTGGAAGCGCTGCGCCGGGTCCTTCGCGAGTGCTCGCAGCATGAAACGCTGCCAGTGGCGCAGGTGCGGTGGCAGCTTCGGGATCGGGTCCTGCGCGTGCATCACCGCCATCGAAAGCGCGTCGGCCGCCTGATACGGAAGGTGCCCGGTCAGCAGTTCCCAGATCACCACGCCGAGGCTGTAGAGGTCGGCGCGGCCGTCGACTTCTTCGCCTCGCGCCTGCTCGGGCGCCATGTACGCGGTGCTGCCGACGGCCATGCCGGCCGCAGTGACGCGTGGGCCAAACCCGCGGCGCAGGGCGATGCCGAAGTCCGCAAGCAGCGGGCGTTCCGCATCGTCGAACAGCACGTTCTCGACCTTGACGTCGCGGTGCACCACGCCGCGCGAATGCGCGTACTCGAGCGCGGCGAAAAGCGAATGCGCGATCTCGCGCACCTTTGTCTCGTCGGGCACGCCGTGCTCGTCGACGAAGCTGCGCAGGCCCAGGTGGCCACGCGCGAGGTACGGCATCGTGTAGTAGGGCAGGCCGTCGCGGGTGCGCCCGAGCTCGTGGATGCGGACGATGTTGGGGTGTTCGAGGCGCGCGATCGTGCGCACCTCATTCTCGAAGCGCCGGCGGCTGACTTCGTCCGCGAGCGCCTGCGGCATCATCACCTTGATCGCCACCTCGCGTGACAACGCGAGTTGCTCGCCGAGGTACACGGTCGACATCCCGCCGTGGTTGACCAGGCGCAGCAGCCGGTAGCCCGAAATCTCGGGCAGTGGCGCCGGCGCGGGGTCTCGGGGCGTGTGGACGGGCATGCATGACTCCTCGAACGTCCCGAGGATAACGTCAGACACGAGCATTCTGTGTCACGTCGGGGCCCGCACGCGGCAATCTGTGAGCGGCTCGGCCTTGTGCGCCGGGATTGTTGACCTGGTCCCCGGTCAGCGGCCGCGCTTGCGACGCACGTACAGCTGCTTGCGGACACGGGCGACGACATCGCCCTCGCGATCGACGACGTCGGTCTCGAACCAACGCAGCACTTTTTCGCCGCCGGCCGACGCGTCGCGCAGGTCAGCGAGTGCCGCCTCGGTCAGGTCGAAGCGTGCCTTTACGGTGCCGCGTCCGGGCTTGATGAACTCAATCTCGCCGGCCTTGTCCCAGACGATGTAATCGCGGCCCAGCGATTGGAGCGCGAGCAGCATCCAGAACGGATCGGTCATCGCGAACAGGCTGCCGCCGAAATGAGTGCCCACGTAGTTGCGGTTCCACGGACGCATGCGGAGCTCGACGCACGCGCGCCGGAAATCCGCGGACAGTTCGGTCACGTGGATGCCGGTGAAGAGGAACGGCGGCCAGAGGTTGAGCAGACGGCGGAAGACGGAGGCGTGCATCGGGACAGGCAGGCGGCAGGGCCGCACAGCCTGCCATACGCAGGCGTACTGTCAACGCGTCCGGCCTACCGGGAGCAGTTCAGAACAACAGCGATGCCATCCGGCGGCGATAGCGGCCGACGAGCGCGGCGTCTTCGACCACGCGGAAGGCGTCGATGAGGGCCTTGCGCGGCAGGCCGTCCGAGTAGGTCCGGTCGCGCTGCAGCATTTCGATGAATTGCTCGAGCGCGGCTTCGTCGCGGCCGTCGAGGAGCTCCCTCGCGCCCAGCAGGTGTCGCGCCCGCAGGTCGGCCGGATCGGCCGCGATGGCGGCCTCGAGCGCCTGGCGCGGCGGCGCATCGCGCAGCAGCGAGGCGAACTCGAGCCGGGCGCGTGCACGCAGCGTGCGGTCGTCGGTCGCGAGGTTGGCCGGCAGCGCGTCGAGCAGTCGGCGGGCCTCGTCGTCGGCGCCGACGCGCGCGAGCGCGAGGGCCAGGTCGAGCCGCAGTTCCGGTTTGTCTGGTGACGCCTCGATCTCACCGCGCAGCCGCTCGACCTCCGCCTGCGGATCGAGTGCAGGCGCCTCTTCCGGCACGACCTCGACCGCAGCGGCCGGCTCGATGCCGTGGTGCTGCAGGAACTGCCGCAACTGCGCTTCGGGCAGCACACCCGGGAAGCCGTCGACGATCTGCCCGTCCTTCACGAGGAAGACCGTCGGAATCGACCGCACTTGGAACGCGGCCGCGATCTGCGGCTCGCGCTCCACGTCGATCTTCGCGAGCTCGAACGCGCCGTTGAACTCGGCGGCAAGCTTTTCGAGCACGGGCCCGAGCTGCTTGCACGGCCCGCACCAGTCAGCCCAGAAATCGACCAGCACGGGTGTCTGCAGCGACTTCTGCAGCACCGCGGTCTCGAAGCTGTCGGTCGTGGCGTCGAAGACGTGGGGCAGGGCGGTGTCGGCCATGGTCGGGTCCGGTGGGGCGATGCGGGCCGACATGGAGTCCCGGGCTACCGATTGCAACCCCGAACAGTGTCGACGTCGCCGTAGCGGCCGGTATGGTGTGCTCTGCCGCGACGCCGCTTACGAGACCGCGCATGCCCGACGCACGCATTGCCGCTGCCCGCTTTGCCCTCATCGGCTTGGCCATTTGGCTGGCTGCACTGCTGGGCTTTGGCGCCGCGGTCGATGGTTATTCGCACCTGCAGCATCCGGTCGCGATGCTCGGCGCCCAAGGCGTCGGCATGCCCCTCGCATTCAACGTGCTCGGCTTCATCGTGCCGGGTCTGCTCGTCGGCATCGCCGCGTGGCGGCTGCGCACGGCGCTGGGTACAGCGGGGTGGCCGGTGCGGATCGGAGCCGTGCTGTGGGCCTTGTCGGCGCTCGCATTCATTGCGCAGGGCCTGCTGCCGCTCGATCCGGAGGATCTCGACGCCGCATCGAGCCGCCTGCACGCGCTCGCGTGGTCGCTGTGGTGGATCTCGTTCGTCCCCGGCGCCGTGCTGCTCGGCATGCGGTCTCGGAGCGCGATGATGGCCGTGGCCGCCGCAGCGGCAGTGGTCGCGGTCGCGACGCTGCTGTGGTCGGCCGGCCTCGCGCAGCGCGTCGGCATGGCCGCGTGGTTCGTGCTCGTCGCGTTCGTCGCGTATCGCTACACGCAGGTGCCGCACGAGGTCGGATCGACGGCGGCGCGCGACGGCGTGCGTTGACGCTTCAGCCGTAGCGCAGCTTCAAGGTCAGGATCGTCGCCGCGAGCAGCAGCGTCACCGTGTTCGCGATGATCATTGGCCACGACGACAGCACCAGCCCGTAGCCGAGCCAGAACCCGACGCCGACGGTGAATACCGCGTACATCGTCAGCGAGATGCCGCTTGTATCGCGGCTGCGAATCGTCTTGGCCGCCTGCGGGACGAACGCGAGCGTCGTCAGCGCGGCGGCCACGTAGCCCATCCACTCGCCGTTCATCGCATGCCTGCGCCGGGGCCGCGGTGCACCGCGCCGTCCTTCATGACGAAGTCGACGTTCATGACCGTGTTGATGTCGTCCACGGGATTGCCCGGCATCGCGATGATGTCCGCGCGCTTGCCGACCTCGATGACGCCCTGGTCGTCGACGCCGAGCACTTCGGCCGCGCTGACCGTCGCCGACTGCAGCGCCTGCGCCGGCGTCATGCCGGCTTCGACCATGTAGATGAACTCGCGTGCGTTTTCGCCGTGCGGGCCGACGCCCGCGTCGGTGCCGAAGCCGATCTTCACGCCGTTCTTGTGCGCCTGCGCGGCGGTCTGCTGGATCAGCCCGCCGATGCGGGCGGCCTTCGGACGCACGACATCCGGGAAGTAGCCGTCGACCTTTGCTTTCTCAGCGACGAACTTGCCCGCCGAGATCGTCGGCACGTACCACGTGCCCTTTTTCTTCATGAGGCTCATGACGTCGTCGGTCATGTACGTGCCGTGCTCGATGCTCGTCACGCCGGCCTCGACCGCGCGCTTCATGCCTTCCGTGCCGTGCGCGTGCGCGGCGACCTGGTAGCCGTAATCCTTTGCGGTCTCGACGATCGCGCGGGCCTCTTCGACGGTGAACTGCGGGGCGTCGCCGGACTTCGCATACGACAGCACGCCGCCGGTCGCGGTGATCTTGATGAGGTCGCTGCCGTCCTTGTAGCGCTGGCGCACGGCCTGCCGCGCGTCAGTAGGCGAGTTGATCACGCCGTCGGTCGGGCCGGGCGGGCCGACCAGATGCTCCAGTGCGTCGCTGTAGCCGTTCGTCGGGTCCGCATGGCCCCCGGTGGTGGCGATCGACTTGCCTGCCGCCCAGATGCGCGGACCCGGCACCAGGCCCTGGTTGATCGCGTCACGCAGGTGCAGCTGCACAGTGCCGCCCAGGTCGCGCACGCTCGTGAAGCCGGCATCGAGCGTCTTTTTCGCAAAGCCGACCGAGCGGAACGCGAAGTCGACGTCGTCGAGGCGGAAGCCTTCTGAGTAGCTCTGCGGGCTCGATTCACCGTCGAGGTGCACGTGCAGGTCGGTCCAGCCCGGGCTGCAGGTGCGGCCAGCGAGGTCGATCGACTGCGCACCGGGGACGTCGACGCGGCCCGGCAATACCTGCGCGATGCGGCCGTCGCGCACGACGACGGTGCGCGCGTCCAGCATGCGGCCTGCGCGCGCGTCGAACAGCCGCTCGCACTGCAGGGCGTAGGCCGGCGTCGTGGCGGGCGCCGCGTCGGCGGCAAATGCGGCGGACAGGGCCAGCGCGAGAAGTGCGGGGCGGGCGAGGGGCATGGGGGTGTCTCCAATCAGTCCGCTTCGATTGAAGCACAACGGCATTGACGTGCCCGCGTGTGCGCGCAATCGCCCGATCGGGCAATCACGGCGGTCTCAGGCGGCACTGATGACGACGCGGTTGCGGCCGTGGCCCTTCGCGCGATAGAGGGCGCTGTCGGCGGCCGCGAGCAGTCGTTCGGGGCTGCCGCCGTGCTCCGGGAAGCACGCGACCCCGATCGACACCGTCACCGGGCCGAGCACACGCCGCATGTGGATCACGCTGAGGCTGCCGATCGCCGCGCGGATCTCCTCGGCGCGTCGCGTCGCGACCTCCAGGTTCGCCTCCGGCAGGATGATCGTGAACTCCTCGCCGCCGTAGCGGCAGGCGATGTCTTCGCCGCGGGTGAGGTCGACCAGCACCTCGCCGACCCGCGCCAGCAGCGCGTCGCCTGCGGCGTGGCCGTTCTCGTCGTTGAAGCGTTTGAAATGGTCGACGTCGAGCATCATCACGGTGAGCGGCAGGCCGCGCCGTTCACAGCGCTGCAGCTCGCGGAAGAGGTTTTCCTCGAGGTAGCGGCGGTTGTAGAGCTGCGTCAGCGGGTCGCGCAGCGACTGCACGCGCAACGACTCGCGCAGCTGGAGGTTCGCCATCGTCTGGCTCAGTTGCTCGCCGATCGACTCGACCGCATCGGCTTGTGCCTCGTCGGAACCCGTCGATGCCCGGCCGCTCACATGCAGCAGGCCCAGCGTCGTCCCGTGCGCCGCCAGCGGCACGCACAGGGTCCATTCGTCGCTGTGCGCGGTGGGCCCCACGTGGGCGCAGCGCAGCCCGGTGTGGCCGGTGTCGGTGCGGTGCACCTGACCGCGTCGGAGCGCCCAGCAGTGCTCGGGCGGCATCAGGTCTTCGCTCGGCGTCGCGGGAGACCCGAACGTACCTGCGGATTCGACGAGGTTCTGGGACGCGCGCATCACGTAGCAGCGGCCGCCGGCGTCAGGCAGCAGCTCGTCGACCACGCGCCCGGTGAGAGCCATCGCCTCGCCCAGGTTCTGGCAGCTCTGCAGCAGGCCGGTGTACGTGCCGAGAATCCGGCGTTGTTCGGACAGGCGGTCGCGACGCACGGCGATTCGCTCGAGCTCGATCATCGCCTCGCGCGCTTCCCGCTCGAGCTCGCGCACCCGGCGGTTCTCGCGCGACAGTCCGGCCATCAACAGGCCGAGCAGCGCGATCGGCAGCAGCGTGCCGACGACGACGATGCCGATGACCCACCGGGCGCGCGCGTCGCTGGCCTGTTTGCGCTCGCGCAGGAGTTCGGACTCGGCGTCCCGCATCGCCGACTCGGCTTCGATCAAGGCCTGCATGAGGCGGGCGCCCTCGCCACTGCGTGTCGCGGCGATCGCCGCTTCGGCGCCGTGCGTGCGCTGGAGTTGGATCAGTGATTCGAGCTCGCGCAACCGCAGGCGGGCGCGCGTGCCGATGTCGTGCGCGCGGGACGTCTGGGCCGGGTTGTCGGCAACGAGCGCGACGAGCGCATCCGCGCGCTGCCGCACGAGCGGAGCGGCCGCCAGGTACTGCGCATAATGGGCCGGGTCGCTGGTCAGGCGATACGCGCGCGCTTCCGATTCGGCCCTGCGGACTTCCGCTTCGACGCGTTCGATCTGCGCGAGCACCTCATAGGTGTGCTCGACCCAGCGCTCGCTTCGCGAGAACTGCACGAGACCCCAGATCGCGGCCGCGCCGACGCCCACGAGCAGCGCAAGAGCAAGCAGGAATGCGGGTGTCCGATATTGGAGGAGTCGGTCGGAAGAGGGCATGGCGTGGTCGATTGACGTCGCGGCTCGGGCATGTAGGCGCCGTATCCGGCAAGGTCGGCACCGGAGCGGCGGGCTCCGCACGAGCTCATGCACGCGGCGTACCACCTCCCAGCCCGCCCCGGGGCCCGCACGTGCCTTGCATGGCGACCCATGGTGCGCTGCGGTAGGCTTCGCGTCCCGTTGTCGCCCGCCTCCCTCGTGTCCACGACCGCCATTCCGAACGTATCCCAGACCTCCGATCCGCGCAGCTACGACCCGCAGGGGATCGAGGTGGAGGCGCAGCGCTACTGGGACGCCACCCGTGCGTTCGAGGTGGACGAGTCGTCCGACAAGCCCAAGTACTACTGCCTGTCCATGCTGCCGTACCCGTCGGGCGCGCTGCACATGGGCCACGTGCGCAACTACACGATCGGCGACGTGATCAGCCGCTACAAGCGCATGACCGGGCACAACGTGCTGCAGCCGATGGGCTGGGACGCGTTCGGCCTGCCGGCGGAAAACGCGGCGATCAAGAACAAGACCGCGCCCGCGAAGTGGACCTACGCGAACATTGAGCACATGAAGGCGCAGCTGCGCCAGATGGGCTACGCGATCGACTGGTCGCGCGAATTCGCGACCTGTCGGCCCGAGTACTACGTGCACGAGCAGCGCATGTTCGTGCGCCTCATGAAGCAGGGCCTCGCGTATCGCAAGAATTCGGTCGTGAACTGGGACCCCGTGGACCAGACTGTGCTCGCGAACGAGCAGGTCATCGACGGCCGCGGCTGGCGCACCGGCGCGATCGTCGAAAAGCGCGAGATCCCGCAGTGGTTCCTGAAGATCACCGATTATGCGCAGGAGCTGCTCGACGGCCTCGATACGCTCCCCGGCTGGCCGGAAGCGGTCAAGACGATGCAGCGCAACTGGATCGGGCGCAGCGAAGGCCTCGAGATCACGTTCGACGTCGTCGACTCGGACGGCACGGCGGTCGAGCCCGTCACCGTGTTCACCACGCGCCCGGACACGCTGATGGGCGTGACGTTCATTTCGGTCGCCGCCGAGCATCCGCTCGCGTTGCACGCGGCGCAGCGCGATGCCGACCTCGCGGAGTTCATCGCCGAACTGCGCCAGGGCGGCGTCTCGGAAGCGGAGCTCGAAACGCAGGTCAAACGCGGTCGCGATACGGGGCTGCGCGCCGTGCATCCGATCACCGGCGATCGACTGCCGGTGTACGTCGCGAACTTCGTGCTCATGAACTACGGCACCGGCGCCGTCATGGCCGTGCCGGGCCATGACGAGCGCGACTGGGACTTCGCCCGCACCTACCAGCTGCCGATCAGGATGGTCGTCGTGCCGACGAACGTGCGCGATGCGATCAGCGAGCTGCAGCACGATCTGCATTCGTCGAGCGATGCGATGAGCACCGCGCTCGGGGAGCAGCGCTCGATCGACGCCTACGACACCCGCGCCGCGGTGCAGGTCGTCGCCGACTTCGAGCGTCGCATCCAGGAAGAAGGCGCGTACACCGAGCGCGGCTGGCTGGTGAACTCCGGCGACTTCGACGGCCTCGATTTCCAGCAGGCGCTCGACGCGCTCGCCGCCCGGTTCGAGGCGCAAGGCCGCGGCCAGCGCCGCGTGAACTACCGCCTGCGCGACTGGGGCGTGAGCCGCCAGCGGTACTGGGGTTGCCCGATCCCCGTCATCTACTGCGCCGAGTGCGGCGCGGTGCCGGTGCCGGAGAACCAGTTGCCCGTGGTGTTGCCGGAGAACGTCGAGTTCAGCGGCGTGAGCTCGCCGATCAAGTCCGACCCGGAGTGGCGCAAGACGTCGTGCCCGACCTGCGGCGGCGCGGCCGAGCGCGAGACCGACACGTTCGACACGTTCATGGAGTCGAGCTGGTACTACGCGCGTTACACCTCGCCCGGCGCGGCCGAGCAGGTCGATGCGCGCGCGAAGTACTGGCTGCCGGTCGACCAGTACATCGGCGGCATCGAGCACGCGATCCTGCACCTGCTGTACTTCCGCTTCTATCACAAGCTGCTGCGCGACCAGGGCTTCGTCGACTCCGACGAGCCGGCGAGGAACCTGCTCACGCAGGGGATGGTGATCGCTGAGACGTTCTATCGCGAGCAGGACAACGGCGCGAAGGACTGGATCAACCCGGCCGATGTCGAGATCGAGCGCGACGAGCGCGGGCGCATCGTCGGTGCACACCTGAAGGCGGACGGGCAGCCGGTCGTGATCGGCGGCACCGAGAAGATGTCGAAGTCGAAGAACAACGGCGTCGACCCGCAGATCATGGTCGGCAAGTACGGCGCCGACACCGTGCGCCTGTTCTCGATGTTCGCCGCGCCGCCCGAGCAGTCGCTCGAGTGGAACGAGGCCGGCGTCGAGGGCATGGCGCGCTTCCTGCGCCGCTTCTGGCGCGAGGTGGTCACGCACGCGTCGCAGCCCGATCACCCGCATGTCGACGCGGGGCTGCTCTCGGCGCCCCAGAAGACGCTGCGCCGCCAGGTGCACGAGGCGATCCAGAAGGTCGGCGACGACTACGGGCGCCGCCACAGCTTCAACACCGCGATCGCGGCGCTGATGGAACTGCTCAACGCGGTGTCGAAGTTCGACGACATGAGCGAACAGGGCCGGGCGGTGCGCCACGAGGCGCTGCAGACGATGGTGCTGCTGCTCAACCCGGTGACGCCGCACGTGTGCCACGCGCTGTGGCAGGTGCTCGGCAACGGCGAGACATTGCTCGAGAACGTGCCGTTCCCGCAGGCCGATCCCGCGGCGCTCGTGCGCGACGCGGTGACGTTGGCCGTGCAGGTCAACGGCAAGCTGCGCGGCACGATCGAGGTCGCGGTCGGGGCGTCGAAGGACGACATCGAGCGCCTCGCGCTCGCCGAGCCCGGCGTCGCGAAGTTCCTAGAAGGCCAGAGCGTGCGGAAGGTCATCGTCGTGCCCGGCAAGATCGTCAACATCGTCGCCGGCTGAGTTGCCGCCCTTCGCCCCCTCGTCCAGACTGCCCCGATGACCCGTTTCCTCGTTCCGCTCGCCCTCGCCCTCGCGCTGGCCCTGTCGGCCTGCGGTTTCCATCTGCGCAGCGCGCTGTCGCTGCCGCCGGACCTCGGCCCGGTGCGCGTCGTCGCGGCCGATCGCTATAGCCCGCTCGCGACCACGCTCGCGCAGGCGCTGGAGAACGCGGGCGCGGAGCCCGCCGCAGAAATTGCGCCGGGCGAGACGGCGGCTGACGGCGTCGCGGTGCTCGACGTGCTCTCCGAGCAGTGGGCGGACACCCCGGTCAGCGTCGACCAGTTCGGCCGCTCGCTCGAATTCAGCCTGCGCTACGCGGTGGTATTCGAGCTGCGCGGTGCCGACGGCCGCGCGATCGTGCCGCGGCAGGCGATCGAGCTGTCGCGCGATTACATCTCCAACCCGGTCAACTCGATCGGCACCGAAGGCGAGCGCGAGATCCTCGTGCGTGAACTGCGCCGCGAGATGGCGGCGTCGATCCTGCGTCGCATTGACGCGGTGTCCGAACTCGCGGTCGCGCCGCTGCCGGCGGTCGAAGGCACGCCGCTGCCGCCGTCGCCCTGAGCATGGAACTCAAGCCGGAACAGCTCGTCGCACAGTTGCGCACGGGCGGGTTTCGGCCCGCCTTCCTGATTGCCGGGCCCGAGCCGCTGCGCGTGCTCGAAGCAGCCGACGCCGTGCGCGTCGCCGCGCGGCAGGAGGGCTTCACCGAGCGTGAGGTCTACGACGCCGAGGGGCAGCGCGAGCCTGACTGGTCCGCGATGGCGGCGAGCTTTCGCGCGCCGAGCCTGTTCGCGAGCCGCCGGCTCATCGAGCTGCGCCTTGCGACGGGCAAGCCCGGCAAGGAGGGCGCGCAGGTGATCACCGAGTTCTGCGAGGACCCGCCGTCCGACGTGTCGCTGTTGGTCACGGCCGGGGACTGGAGCCGCCAGCACGGCGGCAAGTGGAGCGAGGCGATCGCCCGCATCGGCCATGTCGCGGTTGCCTGGGCGGTCAAGCCGCACGAGCTGACGGGCTGGATCGAGCAGCGCTTGCGCACCAAAGGCCTGAAGGCCGATCACGCGGCGGTGCAGATCCTGACGGACCGCGTCGAGGGCAACCTCCTGGCGGCGGCGCAGGAGATCGACAAGCTCACGCTGCTTGCTGAAGAGGGCGAGGTGCTCGACGCGGCGCGAATGGAATCGCTCGTTGCCGATGCTGCGCGCTTCGACGTGTTCCGCGTCATCGATGCAGCAATGAACGGCCAGTCCGCGCAGGTGGCGCGGATGCTTGCGAACCTGCGCGCCGAAGGCGAGGCCGTGCCCGCATTGCTCGGCATGGTGATCATGGAACTGCAGCGCGGCGCGGCGCTCGCGCGCGTGACGGAGCGCGGCGGGAACCTGGCGGCCGAGTTCAAGGCGCAGCGCGTCTGGGAGACCAAGCAGCCGATGTACAAGCGCGCGCTACAGCGCCACGGCGCGGCGCGCTGGGATGTCTTCGTTGCTGAAGCAGGGCGCGTGGATCGCATCGCAAAGGGGCGTCCCCGCATCGGTGTCGAGCCTGTCGATCCGTGGCTCGCACTCGAGCGCCTGCTGCTCGCCGTCGCGGACGGCAAGGCCGTCCCACTTCTGGGAACCCCTTGAACGCTGGCGGTTCGAGCACGCAAGGCCTGCTGCTGCTCTACGGCGGCACGTTCGACCCTGTGCACTTGGGTCATCTCGCGATCGCGCACGCTGCACACGCCGCGCTCGGTGTGAGCGTGCACCTGATGCCGGCCGCGGATCCTCCGCATCGGTCGCCTCCGGGTGCAGGCGCAGCCCATCGCGCACGCATGCTCGAAATGGCCGTCGCGGGTGATCGCGCGCTGGTCGTCGATCGCCGTGAGCTCGAGCGCGAAGGGCGGTCGTACACGGTCGATACGCTGCACGCGCTGCGCGAATCGATCGGGCCGCTGCGGCCGGTCGCGCTGCTCGTCGGGGCGGATAGCTTTGTCGCGTTGCCCGAGTGGAAACACTGGCAGGCGCTCTTCGATCTGGCCCACTTCGTCGTGGCCGAGCGTGAGGGGTATCCGCTCGACGAGCGGCAGCCGGCTGAGCTGGCCGCCGAAGTGGCAACGCGGATCACGGCTGAGGCCGCTGACCTCCATGCATCACCGGCCGGGCGCGTCCTGCGGCTGCGGCAGCCGCTCGCGGATGTGTCCGCTACACGCGTGCGAGAGGCGATTCGCAGCGGTAACGCGTCGCATGCGAGGCTGCCGCCCGAGGTCGCGGCGTACATCGATCGTCACCGACTGTATGCAAACCCGGGCGCAGCATCGGCACCGGTATAATTTTTAACATCAACCACGCACGAGCCCGCCCTTGACCAGCCAAGCCCACGTCATCAAGACCCGGATGCCGAGTCCGCCGCCCTCGCTCGACGAGTTGCTCCGCACCGTGCACGGCGCCGTGGACAACCTCAAGGCGAAGGACATCGTCGAGATCGATGTGCGCGGCAAGAGCAGCGTCACCGACTACATGGTGATCGCCTCGGGCACGTCGACGCGGCACGTCAAGTCGATCGCGGACGAAGTCGTGAAGTTCGCGAAGAACCTCGACGTGATGCCGCTCGGTGTCGAAGGCGAGCGCGAAGCCGAATGGGTGCTTGTCGACCTCGGCGACGTCATCGTCCACGTCATGCTGCCCCGCGTGCGTGAGTTCTATGCGCTCGAGCGGCTGTGGACCGTCGGCGACCAGCCGCCGGAGGACATGGACGAGTACGGCGACGACAGCCGTGGCCGCGAAGCGCGTGCCTCGTTCGACGACGGCGACGATGAGGATCTCGACGGCGAGACCGACGAGTTCGAATTCGATGGCGATGCCGACAACGACGCGGACGACGCTCGCCGCTGAGTCGACGCATCGTGCTGAGGCATGAACGGAAACGGCGCCCGAGGGCGCCGTTTTTTGTAGTCCGCGCAACGCGTTGGCCGCGTGCGCTCCGCGTGCCCCGCCGTCCGTGGCGGAGACGCGGGGTTGCTTACAGCGGTCCGTGCAACCAAGGGCCCGTGATCGCGAGCGTGACGCCTGGCGTCTGCACATTGACGAACAGCGTGCGGCCAAACGGATCCCAGCACGCGCCGCAGAACTCGTTGCTGCGGTAGTCGCCCTCGGCCACCGTCTTGCCCGCGCGAGCGATCTCGGTGTTCGTCAGCGCGATGTTGTTCTTGGCGAGCCAGAACGATTCGCCGCTGCGCGTGAGGCCGATGAGGCGCGAACCCGGGCCGTACTGGTCGGGGCTCTCGCCGCCGTCTTCGCAGAGCACCACGCCGCCGCGCGGGCTCACGGTGACGTTGTCCGGGTTGTGCGCCGCGAGCTGGTTGCCGCTCACGAACAGCGCGTGCATGCGCTGCGTACGCACGTCGAGCACCCACACAGCGCCGTTGCCGCGGCCCTTGCGGCCGGTCGCGTCCACGCCGGTCGCGGTGTCGACGATGAACATCTTGCCGTTTGAGTACCAGATGCCTTCGCCGCGTGCCATGCGCAACGCACCGTCGGCCCAGGCCTGCGCGAACGGGCCGCTGAGCGTGTCGGTGGGCGATACGTCCGGCACGGCGCCGCCTGACGGGATCGGGCCGAGATCGGGATCGGCGATGTCGACCCACTCGAGCGCGACTTCCATGCCGATCGTCGCCACCGTGAGGTCGGCGTTCGGACGTCCACGCACGCGCGCGGCCTGCAAGCGGCCGCCGTTTTCGAGCGAGCCGGGGCGGCCGACGCGGTCGTTCGGGATGAAGCGATAGAGGCCGGACTTGTTGCGGTCGTCCTCGGTCAGGTAGACGACGCCGGTGTGCGGGTCGATCGCGACGGCTTCGTGGCTGAAACGGCCGAGCGCGACGAGCGGGCGGCCGGTGGTGCGTTCCGCGTCGGGGTGCACTTCGAACACATAGCCGTGCTTGCGGCCCGTGCTTGAAACGAGATCGGTCTTGATCTCTTCGCAGGTCAACCAGGTGCCCCAAGGCGTGAGGCCGCCCGCGCAGTTCACGAGCGTGCCGCCAAGGCTGGCTTCCATCGCGCGGAACTCGCCGTCGCGCCAGTACAGCGTGGTGGTGCCACCGCCGGCTAAGCGGCCGCCGCCGAGGTCGCCGGTGTCGTACATGCCGGGCGCCTGGATCGGCGTGCCCGCGCCCACTTCGTGATTACGGATCAGCACGAGCTCGGCGCCGCGGCCGCGCCCCTGCAGCACGAACGGCGCGCGCCCGCGCGTGGTGTTGCCCATCACCGCCATGCCGTCGTGGCGGCCAGGGCAGGGGCGGCCGTCCGCCATCGCATCGCCCGTCCAGCCGAACGACTGGTAGCTGAAGCCGGGCGGCAACTGCAGCAGGGGCAGGCCGGTGGTGCGGTCGGCGACGGGCGAAAGCGGGCCGTAGGGGCTCGGGATCGGGGCGAGGCGCGAGGCGTCGCCGGTCGCGGCGCGCGCCTGGTTCGCGTGCAGGCCGGTCAGGCTGCCAATGGTGCCGATCGCGACGGCAGCGGCGCTGCCCTTGAGCACCTGGCGGCGGGAGAGGTCGAGCGTGTCCATGAGGGTACGACTCCAGCGGCTGGGGGAAGCCGCGACCCTAGGACGCGTGCATAACTGCGCCATGACGCGCATGTGTCAGCCGGAAGGCACGCCGGTACCATCGCGTCATGAAAGCCCGACTCATCGCCGTCGGCGAACGCGCGCCGGCCTGGGTGGCCGACGGCTTCGGCGAATACCGCAAACGCCTCTCGCACTGGCTGCCGCTCGACCTGGTCGAGATCGAACCCGGCGTGCGCGGAAAGGGGCGGGATGCTGCGCGCGCGACGGCCGATGAGGGCGCGCGCGTGCTGGCCGCATTGCCGAAACAGGCCACCGTCGTGGCGCTCGACGGGCGCGGCAAAACGTGGTCATCGGAGCAGCTCGCGCAGCGGCTTGAGCATTGGAGAACACAGGGGCGCGATCTCGCGCTGCTCATCGGTGGGCCCGAGGGGCATGCGCCCGACGTGCTCGCGCGTGCCGACGAGCACTGGTCGCTCGGCCCGCTCACGCTGCCGCACATGCTGGTGCGGCTCGTCGCGGCAGAGCAGCTCTATCGTGCGGCGGCGCTGCTCGCGAACCATCCGTACCACCGCGCCTGACGCGGGGACGTTCCATAGGAAGGATGTCGAGACGCGCCGCGGGCAGTGGAGTGCGGCAGTGCAGGACACCCGCTGTAGCCACTGAGAACGTTCACGGGAGGCGCGCACGCTAAAGCCGAGGCAACGTTCGTCCGGTCAGCGATCGCCTGGCAGCGCGATGAAGCAACGGCTGGAATACGGGCTTCCGATCGGAGCGCTTACTGCTGCGTCACACCCGACGGCTCGTCAGCGACGGTCGCCTGCACTGCGACGATCGTCGGAGCCACGCCACGCAGCGGTGCATGAAGCACGAACGGCACGCCTTCGCGCTGCAGCTCGTCGGCGGCAAACCAGCTCATCGAGTTCGATGGCGTGGCGCTGCCGGCCACGACGACGTGTTCGGGAAAGCCCGCCTTGCGCAGCACGGCATCGGTCTCGCGGTCGTTGTGCGCGTTGATCTGCTGGGCGATCGCGTCCGGAAACACGAGCGGCCCGACCAAGCGGCTGCGATGCAGCCCCAGGCGCGAGCCGGCGGTCATCTCGCGTGCGTCGACGGCCGCCCACAGCAGCGCGCAGGCGCTCGCGCAGCGGCCCGTGATGCGGACCGGGAGTTGGCGTTCGTTGAGCAGTTCCGCCGCGCGCAGCGCCTGACGGCGCATCCCGCCGGGGCTGCGGACGTCCACGCGCTGGGCGTCCGGATGTGCGGCGAGCACGGCGCGCAGCTGCGGCTCGAAGCGCGGCCCAATCGGACCTCGCACGCGCACCGTGCGGTCGACCGAGTCGTACTCGACCGTGGCGTCGGTCGGGTACGCATTCGGAGACGTGAACGCGCCGGCGGCGAACACGGCCGTCGGCAGGGCGAGCAGCGCAGCGGCGAAAGCGAAAGCGAGTCGACGGTGGAGCACGAGAGGCAAACCCGAACAAGGCGTGAGTGCATCGTCGGCGACTGTTTTTTCAGCGGAGGAGCCTGCCGCGCGATTTCCGAACGGCTGCAGCGGTTGTACGGTGCGCGACGTCGCAGTTTCGGGTCTGGAAGCGCGAGCATGGGCAACTCATGAACAGGGCGCTGCGCAAACGGCGCACTCGCCGGTCCATGGCAACCGCGATGGGACCCCAGGCCGTGCGGAGCACAAGGCAGCTCCGCACGGCGCGGACTCATTCGCCGAGCACGAACGACACCGGCACGCGACCCAGCGCTGGCACGGCGCGGCCGTCCTGCATTGCGGGGCGGAAACGCCACGCGCGCAGCACCTGTCGCTCGGCGGCGCGGTCGAGTGCGCGGTGTCCGCTGCTCGAAAAGACCTCCACGTTCGTCGGGCGCCCGTGGGCATCGACGTGCACGTCGAGTACGACCGTGCCCTCGAGACGATCGCGGATCGCCTCGCGCGGGTAGGGCGGCGGTGGCGCCGCGAGCGCCTGCAGCGACGCGCCCGGATCGGCGGACGGTTCGGGCGCGATGATTCGCTCGCCGGTGCCGACCGGATTCAGAATCGGCGGGTCGATTGCGATGTCGCCGGGCGCGGGCTCGATCAGGTCCGTCGGCGGTGCGGCATCCACGGCCTTTTGGGGCTGCTGCTTCGACGCCTCGGCAGCCTTGGGCGGCGTCGTGGTCACGGGCAGCGTCGGCGCCGGGACCGCGGGCCGCGGCTCGACGGGTCGGACGAAGATCACGTCGGGATCGCGGGGCGCCGCATGTTCGACGAGGCGCGGCGCCACCGGGGCGAGCAACACCAACAACAGCACTGCGTTGATCGCGATGGTGCCGGTCTCGGCCCCGATGCGCGTGGCGTCGAGCGGCTGGGGACGGTTCGGTTGGGTCGGTCGGAACAGCGTGTGAGCCATGCAACACCTCCGCGGGTCGTGTAAGGACTCGAACGCGCGAGTGCGCGCTGCGGGGTTGGTTGCAGGTTTTTTTCGTGGGGGCCGGGGCGCGGTGCGGGAGGCACGCGCGGCATCGTGCCGGGTCCGTGCGTCACTGCACACTGCGTCAGGCGCAGGTTGGCGGCGCGGAGCAACGTCGTGCGCTAAGCCATCGAGCGAGAAGCCCACGCGAGCTACGAAGCGCATTTCGCGCGAGCGATATGCAACTGCTTGTCGCCGCTTTGCGCGGGAGCAGCGGTGCGCCGATCAAGCACGCACGCCCGGCACTGACGCCGGGCGTGCCACCGACATGTCAGTCCGCAGGGTCAGGCGTGACTTCCGGGTCGCGCGTCAGTCCGCCGACGTCGGGATTCGGCAGGCGGCCGTCCTTCGCGCCGCGCGCATCGAGGCGATCTTCGGCGGCGCGCACATCGCCGGCATCGCGCGGATGTGTCTCGTCGTAGCCGGGGTTATGGCCGGGGCGTGGATCGGCAGCGGGTGGGGCGTCGCGGTCGGGGAGATTCATGGTCATTGTCCAAGTTCGAAGACGACGTCGAGGTTCGCCGTCAGTACGTTTTCGCCGGGCGCGACCGGCGTGTCGGCCATCGCCTTTTCCATGCGCATGCCGGCCATCGGCATCGGGCCCGGCATGTCGATGCGGGCGCCCTCGCTGATGCTGACGATGCGACGCACCTGCAGTCCGAGCGACTGCGCGTACATGTCGGCGCGTGCACGGGCCTGCTTCAGCGCATTGCGACGCGCTTCGTCGAGCGCGGGCTCGCGATCGGCGATGTCGAACGTCGGGCCGTGGATCTGGTTGGCACCCGTGGCCACAAGCGCATCAAGGATCTTTCCGAGACGGGCAAGCTCGCGCACGGTCACGTTGACCGTGTTGCTGGCCTGGTAGCCGGTGATCGCCGGCGGCGCGTTCTCGGCATAGCGGTACTGCGGATTGAGCGTGATGCCACCGGTCTGCACGTCGCGCGGCTCGATGCCGGCCTTGCGGATCGCATCGACGACCTGCTGCATGCGCTCGGCATTCGCCCGCATCGCCGCGTTCGCATCCGCTGCCTCGGTGACGACGCCGGCCGACACTGTGGCGAGGTCCGGCGTGCGGCGCGCTTCCGCTTGGGCCGACACCGACAACAGCGTTCCCTGGGCCGACGCGGTGTGGGACGCGGCGCCGGCGGGCGCCTGCGCGTGGACGGTGCTCATCGCGGCGGCTCCGAGGGCAAGGGCGAGGGTGAAGCGGGACAACGCAAGCGTCGAACGGGGCATGGGCGCTCCATGGATGCCGAGGAAGGGTCTGGCCGTTGCAGTGAACGGGCCGTGAGCCGCGCCGGGGTCGAGCGCCGCTGCCTGGATGGCCGCCCAGTCAGCGCGGGTTATGCTTCCAACGATGCTCTATCTCGCTTCGAAATCCCCGCGCCGCCGCGAACTGCTCGCCCGTCTGGGCGTCGAGTTCGAAGTGCTCGACATTGACGTTCCTGAGGTCCGTGGCGAAGCCGAGCCGGTGTTCGACTACGTGCGCCGCGTGGCCAATGAGAAGGCAGGGGCCGGGCTCGGGCTCGCGGGCGAAGGGCTCGTCATCGGCTCCGATACGGAGGTGGCGCTCGGCGGACGCGTGTTCGGCAAACCGCGCGACGCGCATGACGCACACGAGATGCTCACCGAACTCTCCGGGCGCACGCACCATGTGATCACCGCGGTGACGCTCGTGGGCCGAGGTTCCCCTGCGCAGGCGTTGTCCGTGTCGGAGGTGACGTTCGCGCCACTCGACGACATGCAGATCGCCCGATACGTGGAAATGGGTGAGTTCGCAGGCAAGGCCGGCGCGTACGCGATCCAGGGCGCGGCCGAAGCGTTCATCCGTCGGCTCACCGGCAGTTACTCGGGCGTGATGGGCCTGCCGCTTTACGAGACCGCGCAGCTCTTGGGAGCGGCCGGGCTGGGCCCGCACGCCGCGGTGCCGGACGCATGACGCGCGGCATCGGCGAGCGCGTGCAGGACGCCGCGCACGACGACGCCCAGGGAGCCGGGCCATGAGCGAAGAGATCCTCGTCAACGTCACGCCGCGCGAGACGCGCCTGGCCGTGGTCGAGAACGGCATGCTGCAGGAGCTGCACATCGAGCGCGGCTGGCGTCGCGGCGTGGTGGGCAACATCTACAAGGGCAAGGTGCAGCGGGTCATGCCCGGCATGCAGGCCGCGTTTGTCGACATCGGGCTGGAGCGCGCGGCGTTCTTGCATGCGGCGGACATCATCAAGCCCGCGCCGGTGCCCGAAGGCGAGAGCGATGAAGCACCGCTGCCGCCGCAGCCGACGCGCCCGATCGCCGAGTTGCTGCGCGAGGGCCAGGACATCGTCGTACAGGTCGTGAAAGACCCGATTGGCAGCAAGGGTGCGCGGCTGACGACGCAGCTGAGCATTCCGTCGCGCTACCTCGTGCTGCTGCCGCGCACGCGCGTGATCGGCGTGTCCGCCCGCATCGAGGACGAGGCCGAGCGCTCGCGCCTCAAGACGATCGTGGGGGCGCTCGCGCCGGCGGGCGCGAATGTCGGCTACATCGTGCGCACGAACGCCGAGGGCCAGCCTGAGGAAGCGCTCGCCGAGGACACCGCGTATCTCAACCGCGCGTGGGCGCTCATCGAGCAGCGATGCGCGAGCGCGCGCCTCGGCAGTTGTGTCTACGAGGACCTGAGCCTGCCGCTGCGCGCAGTGCGCGACCTCATGCGTCGCGATGTCGAGAAAGTGCGCGTGGACTCGCGTGAAACCAGCGACCGGCTCAAGGCGTTTGCCGCGCAGTACATGCCGGGCCTCGACGAAAAGATCGAGCCGTACACCGGCGCGCGTCCGATCTTCGATCTGTACGGCGTCGAGGACGAGATCCAGCGCGCGCTGCAGAAACAGGTGCCGCTGAAGTCGGGCGGTTACCTCGTCATCGACCAAACCGAGGCGATGACGACGATCGATGTGAACACCGGTTCATTCCTCGGTCAGCGCAATCTTGAGGAAACCGTCTACAGAACGAATCTCGAGGCTGCGCAGTCGGTTGCGCGTCAGCTTCGGCTCCGCAATCTGGGCGGCATCATCATCATCGACTTCATCGACATGACCGACGCCGAGCACAAGCGGCAAGTGCTGCGCCAGCTCGAGAAGGCGCTCGCCCGCGATCATGCGAAGACGACCGTCTACGACTTCTCGCCGCTCGGGCTCGTCGAAATGACGCGCAAGCGCACGACCGATAGCCTTGAACGCCAGCTCAGCGAGCCGTGCAACGAGTGTGCCGGGCGCGGCACGCTGAAGACCGCCGAGACAATCACGTACGAAGTGTTCCGCGAGATCGTGCGGCAGGTGCGCCAGTTCGATGCGCAGCGGTTGCTCGTGATCGCATCGCCGAAGGTCGTCACGCGCATCACCGAAGACGAGTCACCTGCCGTGGCCGAGCTCGAGGAGTTCATCGGCAAGTCCATCCGCTTCCAGGCGGATGAGCAGTACGCGCAGGAGCAGTTCGATGTCGTGCTGCTTTGACGCGCACCCCCAGGGCATCTCGGCAGGGCGTCGTGAGTGCTGCAATGGGCTTGCCGGATCGACGGGACTGTTGATCCGGCCCGCCGTGCAGTGATGCGCCGCACGCTGCGCCTGCTGCGGCGCGGGCTCTGGCTCGCCGCGGCGTCGACCCTGATCCTCGTCGCGCTGGTGCTGGCGGTGGCAAACCAGCTGCTGCCGCTTGCGGGACAGCACCCCGAGCGCGTGGCGCACTGGCTGAGCGCGCGTGCGGGCCGGCCGGTCGCGTTCGATCACGTCGAAACCGAATGGACGCGCCGCGGCCCGCTGCTGCGGCTCGACAACCTGCGTGTCGGGGAAGGCGCAGGCGCGTTTCCGGTCGGCGACACCGAGATGCTCGTGTCGCTCTACGCCGGCCTGCTGCCGGGCACGCCGCTGTCGGAGCTGCGCCTGCGCGACGTCGACCTGACGCTCGAGCGCGCGGCAGACGGCCGCTGGAAGGTGCGCGGCCTGCCAGGCCAGGCCACCTCGAACGCCGATCCGCTCGCGAGCCTCGAGGGCCTGGGCGAACTGCAGGTCATCGGAGGGCGCCTTTCGATCCTCGCGCCGGACCACGGAATCAATGCCCATCTGCCGCGCGTCGACCTGCGGCTGCGCGTCGACGGAGACCGTATCCGGGCCGGACTCAAAGCGTGGCCCGCGCCCGACGCGCAGCCCATCGATGCCGCGTTGGACATTGACCGGCGCCGCGGCGACGGTCGGGTCTATGCCGGCGCGTCGAACGTCTCGCTCGGTGCGTGGTCGCATCTTCTGAGCGCGGGCGGCATCACCGTGCGCAGCGGGGCAGGGCGGGCACGCGCCTGGGCGGAGCTGCGCGCGCACCGGGTCGAGCGCGTCACGTTCGACGCCGCGATTGATGAAGTCGTGCTTGCCGGGGCGCCGCTCGACGGCGAGGGCCTTGAGGTGCGCTATCCGCGCGTCGAGGCGCGCGCACGTTGGCAGCACACCGCGGCCGGCTGGGCGCTGCATGCGCCGACGCTGCGCTTCGGAGGCGCCGAGCACGAGCAGACGCTCGACGGGCTGCGCGTGGAAGGCGGGCGACGCATGGCGCTTCGCGCGGCGCGGCTTGACGCGGCCCCGCTGCTTGAACTCGCGACGCTCAGCGACCGCATCGACCCCGCGCTCCGGCGCTGGCTTCGCGCCGCTCGGCCGCGGGCCGTCGCGCATGACATCGACCTCGCCGGGGGCAACGGCACGCCGCTGCGCGCGAGTGCGCGGCTGGAAGGGTTCGGCTTCGAGCCGATCGGCAAGGCGCCGGGCCTCGACGGCGTCGCAGGCGTGATGCGCGGCAGTGGCGACGGCCTGGCACTGAGCTTCGATGACGGTGCCTCGGTGCGGATCGACTGGCCGCGCGGGTTTGGGGTGGTCCACGACGTCGCGCTGCGGGGTGACCTCGTCGCGTGGCGCGACGGCGCGGGCTGGCGTGTCGAGACCCCGGCCTTGCGAATCGACGGGCAGGGCTATGCCGCGGATGCGCGCGGCGGCCTGCTCTGGCAGGGCGACGGCACGCGCCCGCGCATCGACGTGGCACTCGCGGTCGACGAGGCCTCGCTGCCGACCGCCAAGGGCTTCTGGGTGCGTCACCTGATGTCACCGGCGCTCGTGCGCTGGCTCGACAGCGCCCTCGTCGGCGGCCGCATCGTGCAGGGCCGCGCGATCGTGTCGGGCGACCTCGACGACTGGCCGTTTGCGGACCGCAACGGACGGTTCGAGGCGTCGGTGCGCGTTGCCGATGCGACCCTGAAATTCCGCCCTGGCTGGCCCGCGGCCGAACGGCTGAACGCGGACCTGCGGTTCGTCGGCAGCGGGTTCTCGATCAACGGGCAGGCACGCATCGGCGACGTCGACGTGACCTCGCTGCATGCCGACATCGACCGCTACAAGGGCGGCCGCCTGCGCGTCGACGCCCAGACGCGCACCGATGCGCGCGCGCTGCTCGCGATGCTGCGCACGAGCCCGCTCGAGCCGGCGCACCGCGAGACCTTCGCGAACCTGTCGGCCGACGGCCCCGTCACAGCCACGTTCGGGCTCACGCTCCCGCTGCGCGCGGCGGCGCCGGTCGCGATCGATGGAACGGTCGGCTTCGAGGGCGCGCGCCTGGCGGACCGGCGATGGGATCTCGCATTCGACGCTGTGCGCGGTACGGCTGTGTACTCCCAACACGGCTTCGACGCCGACGGGCTTGCCGTGCGCCACGAGGGGCAGCCCGGGCGCCTGGCGCTGCGCGCGGGCGCACCGTACGTGCGCGACGCTCGGCAGGCATTCGAGGCCACGCTCGACGCCACGCTGCGCGCCGACGCGCTGCTCGGGCAGGTGCCCGATGGCGTCGATTGGCTCAAGCCGTACGTCGAAGGCCGCTCGCCGTGGCGGGTCGGCGTGTCGGTGGCCAAGGCGGGCGCAGGCAGGGCTGCGCCCGCCGCGCGCCTGCAGCTGCGATCGAACCTCGTCGGTACGACGCTCGCGTTGCCGGCGCCGCTTTCCAAGCCCGCCGGTGTGCCGCTTCTGACGACGATCGACGCGCCGTTGCCGCTCGGCAGCGGTGACCTGGAGATCGCGCTCGGCACGCGCGCGGCGCTGCGCGTGCGTCAGCGTGACGGCCGCAGTGGCGTGCGTGTGGTGCTGGGAAGCGGGCGTGTCGACGAGGCGCCGCCTGCCCACGGCCTCGTCGCGACCGGGCAGGCCACGACGCTTGATGCGCTCGACTGGATCTCGCTCGTGCGTGCCACGCGCTCTGGCGCGGCCTCGGGTGCTGCCGCGTCGGACGAGCCTGCGCTGCCGTTGCGACGGATCGATGTTCGGGCCCAACGCCTCATGCTGCTGGGCGGTGCGTTCGCGGACACGCGCGTGACCGTGAGCCCCGGCGACCGCGCGACGACCGTGCGCGTCGACGGCCCGGCGCTCGAGGGTGCGCTGGCAATCGACGACGGCCCGGGCGCTCCAATCACCGGCCGCTTCGAACGCGTGCATTGGCGCAGCGCGAGCGCGGCCAGTCGTGCGCCGACCGACGGGACTGCGCAGGCCTCGCGTGCGACGTCGGCGTCGCCAGCCCCGCCGAGTACCAACGCGCCCTCACCGACTGGGGCGCTGGCAGCGATCGACCCGCGTGAAATTCCGCCGCTCGCGTTCGACATCGCCGATCTGCGCGTGGCCGAGGCACGCCTCGGCCGGGCGCGTGCGCGCACTAGGCCCACGGCGACGGGTCTGCGCATCGACACACTCGACGCGACCCACGCGAACCAGCGCGTTGCGATGACGGGCGACTGGACCGGTCGTGGCGCGAACGCACGCACGCGCATCGATGCCACGCTGGCCAGCGACAACTTCGGTGCGCTCATGAGCGGTCTCGGCTTCGGCGGCCGGCTCGGCGGGGGCGAGGGGTCCGTCGTCGTCGAGGCGACATGGCCAGGCGGCCCGGCGCAGTTCGCGCTGGGCGCACTCGACGGCCGCCTCGTGCTCGATGCGCGCGACGGTCGACTGCTCGAGGTCGAGCCGGGCGCGGGCCGTGTGCTGGGATTGCTGAGCCTGGCGGAATTGCCCCGCCGGCTCACGCTCGATTTCCGCGACTTTTTCTCCAAGGGTTTCGCGTTCAACACGCTGGCCGGCACCGTGCGTTTCGGCGACGGCCGGGCGCGCAGCGATGACCTGCGCATCGACGGTCCCGCCGCCGTGATCGACATCGGCGGCGAAGCCAACCTGCGCACGCAGCGCTTCGACCAGACCATCCAGGTGCACCCGAAGGCGGGCAACCTGCTCACGGCCGTCGGTGCGATCGCCGGCGGCCCGGTGGGCGCTGCGCTCGGCGCCGCCGCGAACGCCGTGCTGCGCAAGCCGCTGGGGCAGATCGGCGCGAAGACCTACCGGGTCACGGGCCCGTGGACCGATCCGAAGGTCGAGGTGATCAGCCGCGAGCAGAGCCGCCGCGTCTCGCAGGCCCCTAAGCCTCCGACCGGATGACCGCGGGCACCCTGCGTGCATTTGCCGCGGCCATCACCCACGCTTCGCTGGGATGGCCACGTGAGGCACCGCGATGCATGCTGCATGCAGCCGCCGGGCGGCACCATGTGCTCCTGAGGCCTGCCGCGTTCAACCCGGTGGGCCTGCCGGATCTCCACACCCCGCGTCACGACCGAGTTCTAGAACGCCATGACCCTTCCGCTTCAGCTCGCCGAATCCCGACTCCTCCTGCCCGCCGGCCTCGACACCGCAGGCCTCGAGCGCGCGTTCGGCGCGCTGCTCGGGCCCGGCGTCGATTTCGGTGATCTCTACTTCCAGCACGCCCGGCGCGAGAGCTGGACGGTCGAGGACGGGATCGTCAAGGACGGCGCGCATTCGATCGAGCAGGGCGTTGGCGTGCGCGCGATCAGCGGCGAAAAGACCGGCTTTTCGTATTCCGACGAGATCAACTCCGAAGCCCTGCTGACGGCCTCGAAGTCTGCGCGAGCGATCGCGCGCGACGGCCACGCCCATGCGCCGGGCCGGCTGGTCCGCGGCGGCGGCCGTTCGCTGTACTCGGCGGATGACCCGATCGATGCGATGGACAACGAGACCAAGGTCGAAACGCTGCGGCGCATCGACAAGCTCGTGCGCGCGGCCGACCCGCGCGTGAAGCAGGTCGTCGTGAGCCTGTCCGGCGGCGTCGACACCGTGCTCATCGCGCGCAGCGACGGCGTCCTCGCCGCCGACGTGCGCCCGCTCGTGCGCTTCAACGTGCAGGTCATCGTCGAGCAGGACGGCCGCCGCGAATCGGGTTATGCCGGTGGCGGCGGGCGCTATTCGTATGCGGACCTTCTGGGCGAGAAGGCCGAGCACCTCGCACGCGAAGCGCTGCGGCAGGCGCTCGTGAACCTCGACGCGGTCGATGCACCGGCGGGCGTGATGCCGGTCGTGCTCGGCGCCGGCTGGCCGGGCGTGCTGCTGCACGAGGCCGTCGGACATGGCCTCGAAGGTGACTTCAACCGCAAGGGCACGAGCACGTATTCGGGCCGCATCGGGCAGCGCGTCGCGTCGCCGGGCGTGACGATCGTTGACGACGGCACGCTCGAAGGCCGCCGCGGCTCGCTCAACATCGACGACGAAGGCACGCCGACGAACTGCACGACGCTGATCGAGGACGGCGTGCTCGTGGGCTACATGCAGGACACGCTCAACGCGCGCCTGATGGGCATGGCGCCCACCGGCAACGGACGTCGTGAATCGTTCGCGCACTTGACGATGCCGCGCATGACGAACACCTACATGCTCGCCGGGCCGCACGACCCGGAGGAAATGATCCGCTCAGTGAAGAAGGGGCTGTATGCCGTCAACTTTGGCGGCGGTCAGGTCGATATCACGTCCGGCAAGTACGTGTTCTCGGCGACCGAGGCCTACCTCATCGAGGACGGCAAGATCACCGCACCGGTCAAGGGCGCAACGCTGATCGGTAACGGCCCGGAGACCATGCAGCAGGTGCGCATGATCGGGAACGACCTTGCGCTCGACGAAGGCGTGGGCGTGTGCGGCAAGGACGGGCAGAGCGTGCCCGTCGGCGTCGGCCAGCCGTCGTTGCTCATCGACGGCCTGACGGTGGGCGGAACCAAGGCCTGATGCGCCGTCCGCACGACGGCGCGTTTACTCCGCGTCGTCGTGCTCTGCGTCGTTCAGCTCCGCGTCCTCGTCCTGCGTTGCGCTCGCGCCGAGGATCAACGCACGCAACTCCCGGTAGAGCTCGCGGTACGCGCGGGGCGGCTTGTTGCGATTGCGTTCGTCGATCGCATTGCGCACGAGTTGACGCACGCGCTGGCGGTCCGCCTCGGGGTGCTCGTCGAGCAACGCCGTCAGGGCCTCATCGCCCTCTTCGATGAGGCGCTCGCGCCACGCTTCCACCCGGTGCATCGCCGCGACCTCGCGCCGCGCCGTGTCGCCGTGCTCGTCGAGCGCGTCGCGGATCGCCTCGAGCGTCTCGTCGTCCTCGCGCCGCATCTGCTTGGCCAGGAACGCGAGTTGCCGCTTGTGCGCGATGTGCGCGGTGATGCGCCGCGTTTCGCGGATGTGCGGCAACAGCGACTCGGGCACCGGCAGCTTTGCGAGCTGCGCATCGGTCAGCGCAACGAGCTTCTCGCCGAGCGAAAGCACCTCGAGCGCCTCGCGCCGTTGCTGGCTCCGGCTCGGGCCTAGAAATTCACCGGTCTCGTCGTCTCGACCGCGCATGCTGATCTCTCGTAACGTTCGGGGCTCCGGGCATTCGCGTCGATGCGAACGCCGGAGCGACAAGAGGATAAGCCATTGAACGCCATTGCCCCTTCGCACGCCGCACCGTCCATTGCACTCGGCGACCCGCAGGCCCGTCTCGACACGCTGGCCGGGATCGCGCAAGGCCTGCTCGAACGCTGCCGCGCGCGCGGCGCGACCCAGGCCGAGGTGTCCTGCTCGGAAGAGGCGGGGCTCAGCGTCAATGTGCGCATGGGTGAGGTTGAAACCGTCGAATCCACGCGCGATCGTGGCATTGCGGTCACCGTGTACTTCGGACAGCGCAAGGGCAGCGCGAGCACGGCGGACCTGCGTGACTCGAGCCTCGACGCGACCGTCGAGCAGGCCTGCGCGATCGCGCGGTACACCGAGGACGACACGGCCGCGGGCTTGGCCGATGCGACGCTCATGGCCACCGATCTGCGCGATTTCGACACCTGGCATCCGTGGGCGATCGACGCCGATCGCGCGGTCGACCTTGCGCTCGCGTGCGAGAACGCCGGGCGCGAAGTGGATCGCCGCGTCGAGAACTCCGACGGTGCGTCGGTGAGCAGCAACGAGAGCCTGGGCGTGTACGCGAATTCGCACGGCTTCGTCGGTCGGGAACACGCCACGCACCACTCGCTTGGCTGCGCGCTCATCGCCGGCCGCGGCGCCGACATGCAGCGGGACGGCTGGTACAGCGTTGCGCTCGCGGCGGATGACCTCGAAGCCGCGTCCGCGGTGGGCCGCAAAGCCGCCGAGCGCGCGGTGTCGCGCCTGTCCCCGCGCCAGATTCCGACCGGGGATTACCCGGTGCTGTTCGCATCGGAGATCGCGCGGTCGCTGATCGGGCATCTGGTCGGTGCGGTCTCGGGCGGCGCGTTGTACCGGCGCGCGAGCTTCCTCGTCGACTCCGCAGGCACGAAGCTATTTCCCGAATGGGTGTCGATCCACGAGCGACCGTTCCTGCCGCGCGGGCTGCGCTCGGGCTCGTTCGATTCCGAAGGCGTTGCGACACGAGAATCCTCGCTTGTGGAAGACGGCGTGCTGCAGCGCTACGTGCTCGGCAGTTATTCCGCGCGCAAGCTCGGCCTGCAGAGCACGGGCAACGCGGGCGGCGTGCACAACCTGCAGGTGGCTGCGAACGCGGGCGACTTCGAATCGCTGGTGCGTACGATGGGCCGCGGCCTGCTCGTGACCGAGCTCATGGGACAGGGCGTCAACACGATCACCGGCGATTATTCGCGCGGCGCGGCTGGGTTCTGGGTCGAGAACGGGCAGCTGCAGTACCCGGTCGACGGCATCACGATTGCCGGCAATCTACGCGGCATGTTCGAGGCCTTTGAAGCGATCGGCAGCGATGTCGACCCCCGCTCGCACGTCCGCACGGGCTCCATTCTGGTCGGGCGCATGACGGTCGCAGGCGGCTAGTCGACTGCGGCACCGTGCCATCGGTTGGGTTGCCACGCACGGCGTGAGGCGCAATATCGACGGTAAGCCGGAGCGGTTCCGGCGGAGACGGCGCCATGCACACGATCCATCCCCCGGCAGTCCTGCCCAACGAAAGCGAGCGCATGTGGGCCGCCGGCGCGCATGTGATGGCGCTCGTGCTCGCCTTGGCCACGAGCTGGATCGTCGGGGCGGCCGGTGTGGTCGGCGGCCTCGCGGTCTACCTGATCAAGCGCGAGGACTCGGCGTTTGCGGCCGAGCACGCGCGCGAGGCCATCAACTTCAACCTCAGCATGTTCATCTACGCGTGCGCGGCGATTGCGATGGGCTTCGTCCTCGTCGGCGCGACCGTGCTGACGCTCGGCCTCGGCCTGATCCTGACGCTGCCGGCAGGCATCGCGCTCGCGCTCGCGATTGCGGCGATCGGCGTCGTGTGGCTCGTGTGCAGCGTGATCGCCGCGATCAAGGCGTGGAACGGCGAGCACTACCGTTACCCGCTGACGCTGCGTCTACTCCGCTGACAGGCGCGCCCGGCAGTTGACCCCGCCTTCACATAGGCGGAGATTGGGGTTCCCGCCAAATGGAGTGATGTCGTGAACGACTACAAGGACAACCCGGGTTCGCCGCCGCCGTACGAACCGCCACACGTCGACCCGGGCGTGGCGGATGCAGAGGCGCGGCAGTGGGCGATGTTCGCGCACCTGTCCGCACTCGTCGGCGGCGTGGTGACAGCGGGTTGGGCCGGCAGCATCGGCTGCTTCATCGGCCCGCTCATCATCTGGCTCGTGAAGAAGGACACGATGCCGTTCGTCGATGACCAGGGGAAGGAAGCGCTGAACTTCAACATCACCGTCGCCGCAGTGTTCCTCGCACTGTTGATCCTGTCGATCGTGACGCTTGGCATCGGCCTGGTGATCGCGATCCCGGCGTGGATCATCATCGGACTCGCGTGGCTCGTGTTCACGATCATCGCTGGTATCAAGGCGAACGAGGGCGTGCGGTACCGCTACCCGTTCACGCTGCGCCTGATCAAGTAAGCGCCGGCGTCACCGTATGCGTTTCGAAGGCCCGGCTCGTCCGGGCCTTCGCTTTTGCGAGGCTCGAGCTCGTTGGATAACGCCGTAATCGCGGCCCAGCCGGGCAGGAAGCGCACGCCGGATTCACAGCGGCAGGCCACCGTGGATCGGCCGATCCCGCCGTCGAGCAGGCGGGCACAACCGCCGCGCAAATCTGACAACCGCCGCGAACTTTAATGCGCGCGGCGCACCGCGTAATCGCCCAGTGCGGCGAGCGGCGCTGCAGCGGCGCCGAACGGGGCCAGTGCGTCGGCGAGCGTGCGCGACAGCTCGTCGAGCCGCTCGCGTGCGTGCGTCATGCCGAGCAGGGCCGGGAACGTGGCTTTCGCCTGGGCAGCATCCTTGCCCGCGGTCTTGCCGAGCGTCGCGCTGTCGCCTTCGACGTCCAAGATGTCGTCCCGCACCTGGAATGCGAGGCCCAGCGCGGCGGCGTAGCGGTCCAGATGTGCGAGCGCGGTGTCGTCCGCGTGTCCGATCAGCGCACCCATGCGAACGGCGGCGCGGATCAGGGCGCCCGTCTTGAGCGCGTGCAGTTGTTCGAGTTCAGAGATCGACAGCGACTTCGCGGCGCCCGTCGCAGCAAGGTCCAGTGCCTGCCCGCCGCACATGCCCGCCGCGCCCGCCGCCTCGGCCAGTGTACGTACGAGCTGCAGCGCGACGGCAGGTTCGACCGGGGCCAGCGCCACCGCGTCGAACGCGAGCGATTGCAAAGCATCGCCTGCGAGCACCGCCGTGGCCTCGTCGAACGCGATGTGCACGGTGGGCTGGCCGCGCCGCAGGGCGTCGTCGTCCATCGACGGCAGATCGTCGTGCACGAGCGAGTACGCGTGGATGAGCTCCACCGCGACCGCGGCGGCGTCGAGGCGCGCGGGCGCCGCGTCGAACAGCGCGCCCGTCGCGTACACGAGCATTGGCCGCATGCGTTTGCCGCCGAGCAACACGGCGTGGCGCATTGCCGCGTGCAGGCGCCGCGGTGCGGTGTCCAGCGCCGGCAGAGCAGCCGTGAGCGCGGCATCAGCGCGTGCGCGCCACTGAGCCATCGACGCATCCACGTCGACGGCGCCGCCCGCGACGATTTCAGCCATCGGCCGAGTTCGGCCCGGCGAGATTCGGGAACGGCGCGGCGCTCGACGGGTCCTGCGGATCGCTGAGCATGCGCACGCGCAGCTCCGCCTGTTCGAGCGCGGTCTGGCAGCTGCGGTACAGGCCCACACCGCGTTCGTACGCGGCAAGCGAGTCCTCGAGCGTCATGTCGCCGTGTTCCATCCGGTCGACGAGGTGCTCGAGCGCCTCGAGCGACTGTTCGAAATCGCTGACGGGCGAGGCCGGAGCGGGCGTTTCCTGGGGCATTTTGCGCGGCATCGCGAAAGTGTGGGCGGCGCGGCGCGGCGGGTCAATCGAGACCGTCGCCCGGCGGCGTCCAGCGCAGCCGCGCGCCATGGTTACGCAGCCAGGCGTCGAAGCGATGCGAAACGACCAGATCACCCGCCGCCAGCACTTCGCCAGCGCCGGTCGAAAGCAGGGGCACGCGCTCACGCACCCACGGCGGCACGCCCAGGCCCTGCAGCACGTGTTTTAAGGCGTGCGAGTGCTGCCGGCCGGGCAGAACGATGCGCTCGCCGCCCGCGCGCGCGTGAACGACGCTGCGCTCCGGCAACGGCCCAGCACCGTCCAGCGCGAGCGTGGCGCCGTCCGGCGAACGGAGCGGTGCAGCCCCGTTCCAGTCGCAGCGCCACCCCTTCGGCAGCGGGGCGACCACGCGGCTTGCATGGAGCAGATCGCGCCAGCCGCGCATTGATGCGCCTGCCCAGTCGATGCGCGGCGTTGCATCGCTGCGCGCGCCCAGCAGCTCGACGTGGAGCACCCCGTGCAGGTGCGCGGGCAGCGGCGGCAGGCGCAACTCGCGAAGCCAGCGGCGCAGCACGCGTGCACGGCGTGCCGGCTGGAGCCCGCGCACGACATCGAGCCGCAGCGTCGCGGGATCGAGCGAGCGTGCCGCCGCGAGCGCCTGTGCGTCGCCGTCGTCGAGCAGCGCAGCGTCCGCACGGCACAGCGCAGCGCTGCGTGCGAATGAGGCGCCGGCATGCGGCCAGCGCTCCCGCAGCAACGGCAGGACCCGGTGGCGAAGGAAGTTACGGTCGAACACGTCGTCCGCGTTGCCGGGATCGTCGATCCAGGTCAGCGCATGCGCATGCGCGTACGCAAGAAGAACGTCGCGCGGCGTGTCGAGCAAGGGGCGGATCAGTCGCGCAGCGCCGAGCGTCCGCGCCGGCGCGATCGCGCCGAGTCCGTCAACGCCCGACGCGCGCAGCGCGCGCAGGAGAAACGTTTCGGCCTGGTCGTCGAGGTGGTGCGCGAGCACGAGCGACTCGCCGATCGCGAGCGAGGTTTCGAACGCGGCATACCGCGCGTCTCGCAATGCAGCTTCGAGCCCGGTGCCCGCGATCGCGACCTGCACGCGGTGCACTTCGATCGGCACGCGCCATTGCGCACACGTCCGCTCGCAGTGCATCGCCCACTTACCGGCATCGGGATGGACGCCGTGGTGCACGTGGATTGCGCGCAGGCCCTGCGCACGGCGTGCGTCGTCATGCGCAAGCGCGTGCAGCAGCGCGGTGGAGTCGAGGCCGCCACTGAAGCCGACGCACAGCGGCGTGTCGATCGGCAGCGAGGCAAGCGCACGGGGCAGGGCATCGGAGTTCACCCGGCGATGGTGCACGGGTGCGGAGCACGCAAACAAGAACGGCCCGCGCTGCGGGTGCAGCGCGGGCCGTCGGTCCGTGCATCGCGAAGACAAACGCGATCAGAACTTGTAGAGCACCTTCACCGAGCCGTCGACCGCGCTGTCGCTGACGTAGCCGACGGCGCTCGGGTTGGCGGCGAGCTTGGCCTTGACCTCGGCATCGCTGCCGACTTCGACCGGGGCCTTCGCCTTGCCGGTGAAGATCAGCTTGGACCAGTAGGTGGTCAGCTCAGCGCCCGGCTTGCCGAGCACGCCCTTGTCGAACGCCTCGCGCGTGGCGCCGCTCTTTTGGTAGATGACCTGCGCGCTCGGGTCGCGGCCGAGGAAGACGCGCTTGGCGGCTTCCGCGTCCATGGCGGCGGCCTTGCCGCCGGAGGCAGCAACGACGGCGCCGGCGTTGGCCTGGGCGGCCGCCACGAGGGCGAGCGCACCAAGCATCAGACGAAACGATTTCATATTCCTGCTCCGATCAGAACGTAAAGACGAGGCCGGCCGAGACGAGGTCGCCTTCCGCTGCGCCCATGACGTCGCTTTCAACGCGCGTGTAATCGGCCTTGAGCGAGACGTTCGCAGCGAAGTCCCAGCGGACGCCGACGCTCTTGAAGGTTTCGTCGAGCTGCTGGCTCATGGCGGAGGCGGCCACCGGGAAATACAGCGGGCTCTGCATCGGGATGCCGCGCAGCACGCTCAGGTCAGCCCCGGCCGAACGGCGGCCGTAGGTGAAGTGCGGCATGACGGCACCGAAGCGGTGGCCGACGGTGGTGTACCAGTCGGTGCGGTCGATGTTGGCGAACACCGAGTCCTCGATGTCGAGCTCGGAGTATTCGCCCACGACGAGCCAATCGGCCTTGTCGACCTTGAAGCCCACGCTCTTGAACGTGCCCGGGTCCTGGTTGTAGTCGAGGCGATCGGCGAGCGCGTTCTGACGGAACTGACGCAGCGCGTTGGTGACCAGGTCGAGGCTCGTGCCGGCGACGGTGACCTCGGCCGCGACGTACGCGGCGCGAAGCGACAGCCACTCGTCGTACTCGACGTCCCAGGAGAAGCCGCGCAGGTGGTCAAGCTTGCCCTGGAAGCGGGTGGTGCCGTTCACGGCATCGCCGTCGAACGACCCGTACAGCACCTGGGCCTGCGAAAACCACTTACCGACGTACGCACTGTGCGACAGGCTGATGCCGTCCGCGTTCGACCATGGCTGGTTGTACATGGCCACCGGCGGACGGATCCACGGGTATGCATAGCCGACATCGAGGAAGTCGGAGTAGCGGTAGAACGGAATGCGCTGGCGGCCGACCTTCGTCGAGAAGCCCTTGCCGAGCTGCACGTTCGCGTAGGCCCAGGCGAGCTCCGGCTTAAAGTTTTCGGAGCCTTCGGCCAGGATCTGCGCGGTCGCGGTGACGCGCTCATTGAGATCGGCGTCGATCTGGATCGCGAACAGCGACTCTTCCTCGAAGTCGACCGTGTCGGTGTAGCCGCCGGACGGGAAGCGGTCGCCGCTGTCGAGCGTCGTGCCGGCAATGATCTGGCCGAAGCCGCTGACGCGCACTTCGGCGTGGGCGGCGGGTCCGAAGAAGCTCAGCGCCGCGGCAATCGCGACGGCAAGGGAAGTCTTCACAAGAATCTCCAAAGCGTGTGAGGGACGCCGGGCGGAGCGGGACCGAAGGGAACCGACGCGGCGTACCCCGGTTGACGGCCCTTCGTGACAAATCTTTAACAAGCGATGGCGTAGGGGCTGCGCTCGAATGAACTGTTCAGGAAGTGGGCGGCTCAAGATCCGAGGCGCGACGCCGTTACTCCGCTCAATGCGAGCCCCTCGCGTCCGCTGTCTATGCAGGCCCCCATGCTCAACCACGTCCGTCATCTCCCGCAGGCGCTGATCGCCCGTGCGGTCCAGCCGCTGCGCCAGGTCTCTATCCGCGCGAAGGTCATGCTCGTGCCGGGCGCGGCGCTGCTTGGCTTCGTGATCTACGCGTTGTTCAGCGTGATCGTCGCGCGCTCGAATGCGGCCACCCTTGAAGAATTTTCCAGCCGCACGCTTCCGGTGCTCAGCGGACTGTCGGCTGCGCGTGCCGAACAGGTGGAGGTTCGCGCGATGTATGCCGAGGCGCTGGGCAGCAGCGACGAGTTCCTGCTCGAGGACGCGAACGGCAAGAGCAAGCAACTGCGGGAAGGCCTGACGAAGCTCGTCGCGGCGAATCCCGAACTTAAGTCGGAGCTCCAAAAGCTCGTCGCCCAATGGGACTCTTACGTGAAGGTGGCCGGCGATACCGTGGCCGCGCAGGTGGCCGGGACGCTCGAGGTGGCGGTGCTGCAGGAGCGCGCGCAGGCCATCCAGACCACCTACAACGCATTCGCCGAGCACCTTGCCAAGCTCGACGCCGCGCAGCAGAAGGCGTTCACCGCCGCGCTTGCGGATGCCTCGGCTTCGGCCCAGAACGCGGCGCTGTTCGGCATCGCGCTCGTCGTGGTCCTCGCGGTGCTCGTGATTCTGGCCTCGATCGCGGTCGACCAGGCGATCCGCGGGCCCATCGACGCGCTGCGGCGCGTGATCCGCGACGTGGCCGCAGGCCGCTTCTCGGCGACGGTCGATGTCGAGGGCAAGGACGCGATCGCCGTGATGTGCCGGGACTTCTCGGCGCTCGTCGGCAACCTCAACTCGGCGATCGGCGAGACGAACGAAGTGCTCGGTGCTGTCGCACGCGGTGATTTCTCGCGTCGCATCGAGGCCGACCTGCCCGGCGATCTTGCAACGCTCAAGCAAGGCGTGAACTCCAGTGCCGACTCCGTCGCGCGCACGATGCATGCGCTCGATGAAGTGATGGATGCGATTAGCCGTGGCGACTTCGCGGCGCGCATGGACGCCTCGGTGCCGGGCGACTCGCGCGGCAAGGTCGACGCGGCGATGAGCGGCCTGCAGAACGCGCTGACTGCGCTGCGGGGCACGATGTCGAGCGCGGCGGCCGGTGATTTCAGCCGCCGTATCGAACTCGACCTCCCGGGCGAGCTCGACGACCTCAAGCGTTCGGTCAACCGCGCGCTTGCTTCGCTCGACGGCGCGTTCGAAGAGATTCGCGAAACGACCGAGGCATTGGCCGCGGGTGACCTCACCCGACGTGCCGAAGGCGACTTCGACGGTGCCATCGCGGACGTGACCGGGGCGCTCAACAGCGCGCTCGACCAGCTCCAGGATGCACTGCGCGGCGTCGCGCTGGCTGCCGAGGAAGTGGGCAACGGCGCGAGCGAGATCGCGCAGGGCAACGCCGATCTGTCCGAGCGCACCGAGCGTCAGGCGATCGCGCTCGAAAGCTCCGCGCAACGCGTGCAGCAGCTGGTCGGTGCGGTGAAGGCCTCGGCGGACAACAGCCGCCAGACGCGTGAGATCACCGCATCGGCGCACGAACGTGCGCGGGACGGCGCCGGGGTGGTTCGTGAGGCGGTCGCATCGATGGCGTCGATCACCGATGCGACGCGTCGCATCGCCGACATCATCGGTCTCATCGACTCGATCGCATTCCAGACCAACCTGCTCTCGCTCAATGCCGCGGTCGAAGCCGCGCGCGCGGGTGAACAGGGCCGCGGTTTCGCAGTCGTCGCGGCCGAAGTGCGCACGCTCGCGCAGCGCACGACGCAGTCGGCGAAGGACATCCGTGGCCTGATTGCGACGGCGGGCAAGCGCGTCGACGACGGCAACCGCCTCGTCACGCAGTCGGGCCGTTCGCTCGAGGAAATGGCGGGCTCGTCCGAGCAGATTGCCGCGTTGTCGGCGCAGGCGTCCGACTCGATCGAAGCGCAGGCGCACAAGCTGCACGAGGTCAGCGACGCGATCGGTCAGCTCGAGGAGAGCAACCTGCGCAACAGTGCGCTCGTCGAAGAAGTGGCCGCATCGAGCGCGTCGCTGAGCGAACAGGCCGCGCGGCTACGCGGGGCGGTCACGCGGTTCAAGCTGGATGCGGACGAGCCGGTGGTCCATGCAGGCAAGCCGACGCTGCGCAGCGTCGCCTGACGGGCTCGATCACTGTCGCGCATATGAAAACGGCGGCCGAAAGGCCGCCGTTTTCGTTGAGGCGCACGCCGGGGCGCTTATGCGGCCTCGTAGGCCCCGTAGCCACGCAGGCGGCGGTAGCGGCGTTCGATCAGCGCGTCGACGGGCATCGATTCGAGCGCATCGAGCTCACCCACCAGCACCGCCTTCAGTCGCTTGCCCATCTGCACGGGGTTGCGGTGGGCGCCGCCCGTCGGCTCGCGCACGACTTTGTCGATCAGCCCGAGGCCGAGCAGGCGGCGGGCAGTCAGTCCAAGCTGCTCGGCCGCGTCCGTGGCCTTGTCGGCCGACTTCCACAGGATCGATGCGCAGCCTTCCGGTGAGATGACCGAGTAGGTGCTGTATTCGAGCATCAGCGTGCGATCGCCGACGCCGATCGCGAGCGCGCCGCCGGAGCCGCCTTCGCCGATCACCGTGCAGAGGACCGGGATCTTCAGCTCGGCCATTTCCATGAGGTTGCGCGCAATCGCTTCAGACTGACCGCGCTCTTCGGCGCCCACGCCCGGGTACGCGCCCGGCGTGTCGATGAACGTCAACAGCGGCAGGCCGAAGCGCTCAGCCATCTTCATGAGGCGCAGCGCCTTGCGATAACCCTCCGGGCGCGGCATGCCGAAGTTGCGCTTGATCTTGCTCTTGGTGTCGCGGCCCTTCTGGTGGCCGATGATCATCACGCTGCGGCCGTTGATGCGACCCAGCCCGCCGACGATGGCCTGGTCGTCCGCAAATGCGCGGTCGCCGGCGAGCTCGTGGAACTCGTCGCAGATCACGCCGATATAGTCGTGCGTGTACGGCCGCGCCGGGTGGCGGGCGAGCTGCGAGACCTGCCAGGGCGTCAGGTCGCGAAAGATCTGGGCGGTGCGGATGCGCAGTTTGTCGCGCAGCGCATGGACCTCGGTGTCGACATCCACGGCCGGGCCGTGGCTCGCCTGGCGCAGTTCCTGGATTTTCGCTTCCAGATCGGCGATGGGTTGCTCGAAATCGAGGTAATTCGGGTTCATGCGAGGACCGCGGGCCGGACAGGGCAGAAGTGTAACGCGGCCGCCCGGGCCAAGCCGAGGGGGCGTGATTTCCCGATGAAACGAATGCGCAGCGGTCCGACGCCGGGGCTCAGTGCGCCCACGGCTTCGCGAGCGCGAGTTTCACGGTCCGCACGCCGGGCACGGCCCGCAGTGCGCCGACGAGCTCGGCGTCAACACGGACGCAGTTCTCACCGTCCAGATCGAGCATGCCAGCCGCGCCATCGAGCAACAGGTCGAGCCTGAGCGGCGTGGGGCCAGGCCGGTGCCGCGCGAGCAGGGCCTCGACACAGGGCCAAGCACTCGCAACACGCATGTCGATGCGCAGCGACAGCCGCTGCGCGTACTTCGCGCAGACCTGGTCGTAGTCCCAGCACCGCTGCGCCTTGAGCGCGAAGCCGCCGCTGAACGCGTCCTCGCGCAGGCCGCCCTGGATGATCAGCAGGCGGTCGCGCGTGATGAGGTTCGCGAATTCGGTGTACGTCTCGGAGAAGAACGCGCACTCGAGCCGGCCGCGTCCGTCCTCGATCTGGACGAACATCTGGCTGTCGCCCTTCTTGCGCAGGCCGACGACCTGGCCGGCGATGACGAGCTCGAGTTCCGGCCGCCAGCCGCTGCGCGACGACTCGGGGCGGCTCTCCCAGATGCGTTCGAGCTCCCCGAGGTCGTGGCCGACGAGCGCGCGCACCTCGTCGCGGTAGGGGTCGAACGGGTGGCCGCTCAGGTAGTGGCCGAGCGTCTCGCGCTCGCCCGCGAGCAGCTTGGACAGCGGCCACTCGTCGGCTTCGGGCAGGTCCAGGTGCAGCGCGGGCGCCGCGGTGTCGACGCCGCCGAACAGGCTCACCTGGCCCGCCGCCTTCTCCTTCGCCAGCTGGTCCGTCGCCTTGAGCACTTCGGGCAACTGCAGCATGAGGCTGGCGCGGTTGCGACCGAGCGCGTCGAGCGCGCCCGCCTGCGCGAGCGCCTCGAGCGCGCGGCGATTGAGGCGGCCGCCGTCCACGCGCCGGCACAGATCGAGCAGGTCCTCGAACTGGCCGGCGCGGCGCACGTCGACGATCGCCTCGCAGGCGCCGCGGCCGACGCCCTTCACCGCACCCAGCCCGTAGCGGATCGTCTTCGGATCGGTCGCCTCGAACATGTAAGTCGACGCGCGCACGTCCGGCGGCAGCACGTCGAGCCCCATCACGCGGCATTCGTCGAGAAAACCCGTGACCTTGTCCGTGTTGTCCATGTCCGACGACAGCACCGCGGCCATGAACTCGGCCGGGTAATGGCACTTGAGCCACGCGGTCTGGTACGCGACAAGCGCGTACGCGGCCGAGTGCGACTTGTTGAAGCCGTACTCGGCGAACTTCTCCATGAGGTCGAAGATCGACGTTGCGGTGCGCGCCTCGATGCCGCGCTCGGCGCAGCCGGTCTCGAACTTGGCGCGCTCCTTCGCCATTTCCTCGGGCTTTTTCTTGCCCATCGCGCGACGCAGCATGTCGGCGCCGCCGAGCGAATAGCCCGCCAGCACCTGCGCGATCTGCATCACCTGTTCCTGGTACACGATGACGCCGTAGGTCGGCGACAGCACGGGTTCCAGCAGTGGGTGCGGATAGCTGACTTCGGTGTTGCCGTGCTTGCGGTCGACCCATTCGCGGTCCATCCCCGAGCCCAGCGGACCGGGGCGGAACAGCGCGGCGAGCGCGATGATGTCTTCGAACGTATCGGGCTTCGCGCGCTTGAGCAGCTCACGCATGCCGCGTGATTCGAACTGGAACACCGCGACGCCCTCGCCGCGGGCGAACACCCCGTAGGTCTCCGCGTCGTCGAGCGGCAGCGCGGTGATGTCGAGCGCTCCAACGCCCTCGCGCTTGCGGCGCTCGTTGATCGCCTTGACCGCCCAGTCGATGATCGTGAGCGTGCGCAGGCCGAGGAAGTCGAACTTCACGAGGCCCACGGCCTCGACGTCGTCCTTGTCGAACTGCGTGACCGGCCCCTTGCCGCGTCCTTCGCCGTCGTGTTCGGCGAACAGCGGGCAGAAGTCGCTGAGCGGCGAGGGCGCGATCACCACGCCGCCGGCGTGCTTGCCCGCGTTTCGCGTGAGGTCCTCGAGCGACAGCGCGAGGTCGAGCAGGTCGCGGACGTCGTCTTCCGAGCGATAGCGCTCGATCAGCTCGGTCGAGGCGAGGTTCGGGTCCTTCTTCGCCGCATCCGACTGCCCGAGCGCGTCGTCGAGGCAGATGCCGAGCGTGTTCGGGATCAGCTTGGCGATGCCGTCGACGAAGCCGTACGGATGGCCGAGCACGCGCCCGCAATCGCGCACCGCCGCCTTCGCGGCCATCGTGCCGTAGGTGATGATCTGGCTGACGCGGTCGCGGCCGTACTTGCGCGAGACGTATTCGATGACCTCGTCGCGACGGTCCATGCAGAAGTCGATGTCGAAGTCCGGCATCGACACGCGCTCGGGATTTAGAAAGCGCTCGAACAGCAGGTCGTACGGCAGCGGGTCGAGATCGGTGATGCCGAGCGCCCACGCGACGAGCGAGCCCGCGCCCGAGCCGCGGCCCGGGCCCACCGGGATCCCGTGCTGCTTACCCCAGTTGATGAAGTCCGCAACGATCAGGAAGTAGCCGGGGAACCCCATCTTGATGATGACGTCGAGCTCGGTTTCGAGTCGGGCGTCGTAGGTCTCGCGGGTCTTCCCGGGCGCGATGGGGTTCTTCTCGAGCCGCTGCGCGAGGCCTTCGCGCGCGCTGTTGCGCAGCCACGATTCGATCGTGTGCTCGCTCGGCACCGGGAACGCGGGCAGCGCGTACTCGCCGAGCTTGAGTTCGACGTTGCAGCGCGTCGCGAGCGCGATCGCGTTGTCGATCGCGTCGGGCACGTCGGCGAAGCGCTGCACCATCTCGTCGGACGGCTTGAGGTACTGCTCGGCGGTGTAGTCGCGCGGCCGCTTCGGATCGTCGAGCACTCGCCCGGTCGCGATGCACACGCGCGCTTCGTGCGCTTCGAAGCCGTCGGCGTCCAGGAAGCGCACGTCGTTGCTCGCGATGACCGGCAGGCTGCGCGTGCCGGCGGCGTAGAGTGCAAACGTGTTGAACGCGTCGTCGCCCTCGCGGCCCGTGCGCGTGAGTTCGAGATGCAGCCGATCGCCGAACGTGCCGCGCCAGTCGGCGAGCCAGGCTTCCGCGAGCTCGTGCCGGCTCGACAGCGCGAGGCGCCCGGCGAGGCTGCTCCGGCCTACGAGCGCGAACAGGCCGTCGTTGTCCTCGCGCACCCACTCGGGGCGGATCGCGACGCCTTCGTTGCGGTGGCCTTCCATCCACGCGCGCGTGAGCAGGCGCGAGAGGGTGAGGTAGCCCGTGCGGTCCCGGCAGAGCAGCGTCATGCGCGACGGCAGTTCGTTGCCGTCGGCAAGGCCGATGTCCGCGCCGATGATCGGCTTGATGCCCGCGCCTTCCGCCGCCTTGTAGAACTTCACGGCCGCGAAGACGTTGTCGATGTCGGTCACCGCCACGGCCGGCTGGCCGAGCTTCGCGCAGCGTTTTACCAGCTCGCCGATGCGGATCGTCGAGTCGGCGAGCGAATACTCGCTGTGCAGGTGGAGGTGGACGAAACGGGCGGAAGACATGCGACGACCGGCAATGCGCGCGCCAGCGTACCAGCACCGGCGGGCCCGGCAAGCCTTGACAGGCCTCACCCGGTCACCCGCGGTTGAGGCTGTGGACCGTGCATTCCCGCAGCCGACGCGCGGTCACGAACCGCGCGTCGACCGGGCGCGGCGCCCTGGCTCAGCTGATGCGAAACAGCGAGTGCGGAGGCGGGAAGCGCAGATACGGCGCCTGCTGGCGCGCGACGTTGCGATGCCACGCCGCGACCTCGCTAAGCCGCGCCTGCCGCCACGCATCGCAATGCGCCGCGTCGTTGCCTCTGCAGCCGCGCCGGAAGTCGCAGAAGTCGAGGTATTCCTCGATTTCGACGGCAAACGCAGGCCACGCGAGGTCCACGAACAATGCGTCGTCCAGCAGGCCGAGCGGCTCGCGGTCGTCGATGAGGTCGTCGTCGCGATCGATGTAGTCGAGCAGCCGGTGTGCACGCACGCAGGTCGCGGCGTCGGCGGCCCAGTCGCGGTCGGCGAGCATGGCGCCTAGATCGCCTACGCGGTCGAGCTGCTGCTCGACCAGCGCGTGCGCCTCGTCGGTGGGCAGTGTGGAAAACCACGTCGCCAGGCATTCAACCCGGTCCGGGTCGGCGCGGGGCGCGTCCGGATTGACCTCGTGCACCAGCGCGTCGAACCGGGCGACAGCGGCAGGCGTCAGCTCGATCGCGCACGGCTGCGGATCAGCGAAGGTCGGCGGTGGAAAGGGCAACCGCGGTGCGGCTGCGGGATAGAACGCCATCAACATCACACACCTCGATGATCCGCGGGGAGCGCCGGCGGGCGCGTGCGGGTCAGGTGGGAGCGTGCGACGGCGCCGCCCGAAGGGCATGGGGCACAAGTCCCGGTGACCCGTGGCACCGGGGGAAACTGTCGCGAACATGCGGACAACGTCGCCTAATTTCACAATCGGATGTAATACCGCCTGAACTCAACTTTGGAGTGGGGCGGGCGCTGAGCTTTAGCGTCGCTCATCCATGCACGTCACATGTGTCGCGCCCGCCAGCTCGTGGTGGACCCGCCTGCCGGCCGCTCAGGCGACGGTCGCGACCAGCCGCTCTCGCACAGGCGCAAAGCTGCGCCGGTGGTGCGGACAGGGGCCGTGCTGGGCGAGAGCGGCAAGGTGCTCGGGCGTCGAATAGCCCTTGTGGCGGTCGAACCCGTACTGCGGCCAAGTGGAGTGCATCTTGATCATCGTGCGGTCGCGCGTGACCTTCGCGAGGATCGACGCCGCCATGATGGCGCGGTCGCGCGCATCGCCGCCGACCCAGGCCTCGGCCGGGCAGGGCAGGCCGCGCGGCAGGGCATTGCCATCGACCCGTGCGAGCTCTGCAACATGCGCCACGGCTTCGACAGCGCGCCGCATGCCGAGCATCGTCGCCTGGAAGATGTTGATGCGGTCGATATCCTCGACCTCGACCGACACCACGTGCCACGCCAGCGCACGTTGCACGATGCGGTCGTACAACGCCTCGCGGCGTTCCGCGCACAGCTGCTTGGAGTCGGCCAGCCCGTTGATCGGCGTGCGGCCCGGCGCGAATACGACCGCGGCCACGACGACGGGCCCGGCAAGCGGGCCGCGGCCGGCTTCGTCGACGCCCGCCACGTAACGGGCGCCGGGCGCGACCGCGAGGTCGAGCGTGAATTGGTTCATGGCCTTACCCATGGCGCGACTCTACGAGATCGACGACGGCGTCGGCGGCACGCGCCGACGCGTCGCGCTTCAAGCTGCGATGCAGGTCGAGGAATCGCGGGTGAAGGCGTTGGGCGGCGTCGGGGTCGTGCAGCCACGCCAGCACCGCGCCGGCAAGCGCGTCGGGCGTGCACGCGTCCTGCATGAGTTCGGGGACCAGCGATTCGCCGGCGAGCACGTTCGGCAGCGAATAGCGGTCGACCTTGAGCAGGCCGAGGCCTTTGACGAGTCGATAGGTGGTCGGCGCGAGCCGGTACGCCACCACCATCGGCCGTTTGGCGAGCATCGCCTCGAGCGTTGCCGTGCCGGAGGCGAGCAGGATCACGTCGCTCGCGATCATCAATGGACGGGCGCGGCCGTCGATCACGCGCAGCGCCGGCGCGAGTGTGGCCGCATCGGGATGCGCGCGCACGACGCGGTCGAACGCGGCTGCCGCGCGCGCGTTCGCCATCGGCGCCACGACCTGCAGTCCGGGCTCGGCCGCCAGCACCCGTGCAGCGGCTCCCAGGAAGTCCGGAGCGAGGCGTTCGATTTCGCCCACGCGCGAGCCGGGCAGCAATGCGAGGACGGGGCGGGCACCATCGAGACCGAGGTCGACACGCGCCGCGGCGCGGTCGGGCTCGAGCGGCATCGCGTCGGCCAGTGGGTGGCCGACGAACTGCGCGTCGATGCCGTGGCGCGCGTAGATCGGCGGCTCCATCGGGAACAGGCAGAGCACGCGATCCGCACTGCGCCCGATCTTTTGCGCGCGCTTCTCGCGCCAGGCCCACACCGACGGGCTGACGTAATGCACGGTGGCAATGCCGCGCAGCTTGAGCCGGCGCTCGAGTTCAAGGTTGAAGTCCGGCGCATCGATGCCGACAAACACGTCCGGCTGCCAATCCACGAGGCGCGCGATCAGCTCTCGGCGCAGGCGCAGCAGCCGAGGCAGGTGCCGCAGCACCTCGGTCAGGCCCATGACGGCGAGCTCATCCGCGTCGAACCAGGCATCGAAGCCCGCCTCGCGCATGCGGTCTCCGCCGACCCCGGCGAACTCCGCGTCCGGCCAGCGCTCGCGCAGTGCCTCGATGAGCCCGCCGCCGAGAATGTCGCCCGAGGCTTCGCCCGCGACGACCGCGATGCGCCGCGCGCGTGGATTCACGCGAACGGGCGCGGCGGCGGGTGCGGAGACGGAGTGGGATCGCGGCACGGCGTGTTGGGGAGCGGTGGAAGCGGCGTCATGATCGGCGATCACGACCGCGGCTGCGAGTCGCCGCGACTGCGCATACGCCCTGCGGTCAGCTCGGCGGCGGTGCGGTTGCGCTCAGCGCACCAGCGGCCGCTCGCCGCTTTCAATGAAGGCCAGCAGGGCGCGCACGTCCTCGCTGCCCTCGGCGAGTTCAACGAGCTTCACGCGCGCCTCGTCGAGTGACGTGCCCGACACGTACAGCGCACGGTATGCACGCTTGATCATCGCGATGCGCTCCGCATCGAAGCCGCGCCGCTTAAGCCCTTCCGCATTGATGCCGCGCGGCCGGCCATAGCCCTCCTGCGCGACCATGACGAACGGCGGGACGTCGCCGTTGACGAACGCGCCCATGCCGATGAACGCGTGCGCGCCGATGCGGCAGAACTGATGCACCCCGGCGAACCCGCTGAGGATGACGTGGTCGCCGACCGTCACGTGGCCGGCGAGGGTCGCGTTGTTCGAAAATACGCAGTGATTGCCGACGGTGCAGTCGTGCGCGATGTGCGTGTACGCGAGCAGCCAGTTGTCGTCGCCGATACGCGTGATGCCGCCGCCGCTTGCCGTGCCGCGGTTGAGCGTGACGTACTCGCGGAACGTGTTGCGGTCACCGATCTCGAGCTGCACGCGCTCGCCGCGGTGCTTCTTGTCCTGCGGCTCGCCGCCCACCGCGCAATGGCCAATGAACCGGTTGTCGCGCCCGATCCGCGTCGGCCCGGTCACGCTGCAGTGCGTGCCGAACGTGGTGCCATCGCCGACTTCGACCTCCGGGCCGATGTAGCAGAACGGGCCGACGCGCACGTTCGCGCCGAGCACGGCTCCGGCTTCGACCACTGCCGACGGGTGGATCGCCGCGTCGCTCACGTCAGGCCTGGGCCTCGGCGCAGAGGATCTCGGCGCACGCAACCTGCTCGCCGTCGACGCGGGCAATGCCCGAGTACACCGCCATGTTCCGGATCATGCGCTTGAGCTCGACCTCGAGTTCGAGGCGGTCTCCGGGAACGACCATCTTCGTGAACTTCGCACCGTCGACTTTCACGAGGTAGTAGAGCTTGTCGGTATTCGGCCCGTTCGGGTCGCCTTCCGATTGTGCCGACAGCCTGGACAGCTGCGTCAGCAGGCCGCCGGCCTGCGCTAGGGCCTCGATCACGAGCACGCCCGGCATCACCGGATGCCCCGGGAAATGCCCGTTGAAGAACGGCTCGTTGCAGCTCACGTTCTTGTACGCGAACAGGCGCTTGTTCGGCTCGAGCCCCGTCACGCGATCGACGAGCAGGAACGGATAGCGATGCGGCAGAAGCTCGTTGATCTTGGGAACGTCGATCGGAAAAGTGAGGCTCATGTCAGTCCTTGTCGACCGCGTCCCCGGGGCGCGGCAGAGTGTCGTGCGCGACGTCGCCCGCGGCCACGTCGGAATGGGAATGCGCGTCCGGCCGCGCCGCGATGCGTCGCGCGAGCCGGTCGAGCTGTTTGAACCGCGCCGCGTTGCGGCGCCAGCTTCGGTTGTCCATCAAGGGCACGCCCGAGGAGTACTCGCCGGGCTCGCGGATGGAGTGGGTGACCAGGCTCATGGACGTGATCACGACCTTGTCGCAGATCTCCAGGTGGCCGAGCACGCCTGCGCCGCCGCCGATCAGGCAATAGCGACCGATCCGCGCACTGCCCGCGACAGCCGAGCAGCCCGCCATCGCAGTGTGATCGCCGACGAATGCGTTGTGAGCAATCTGGATCTGGTTGTCGAGGCGCACGTCGTTGCCGAGCACCGTGTCGTCGATCGCGCCGCGATCGATCGTGGTGTTGGCGCCGATCTCGCAATCGTCGCCGATGACCACGCCGCCGAGCTGGGGCACCTTGAGCCAGTGACCGGCGCCATCGCCTTCGCGCGGCATCGCGATGCCGAAGCCGTCTGCGCCGATCACGACCCCGGGATGCACGAGCACCCGGCGGCCGAGCCGCACGCGCGTGACCAGTGTGACGCGCGCCACGAGCTCGCAGCCTTCGCCGACCACGCAGTCCTCGCCGATGACGCAGCCGGCCCCGACCGTCGCGCCGGACTCGATGCGGCTGCGCGCGCCGATGCTCACGAACGCGCCGACATGCGCATCAGGCGCGATCGACGCGGTCGGGTGGATATCGGCCATCGCATGCACGCCCGCCGGGCGCTCGGGGCGCGGCTCGAACAGCGCCGCCATCCGTGCAAATGCGACATACGGGTCGCGCGCGATGAGCGCGGTACCGGCGTGTGCAGCCGCGTTTTCCTCGTGCATCACAACCGCGCCGGCGCGCGACTGCGAGAGCTGCGCGCGGTACTTCGGATTCGCTAGGAATGCGAGATGGTCTTCACCCGCGCGCGCGAGGGTGCCGACGCCGCGCAGCCGCGCGTCGGCACTGCCTTGCAGCGCCAGGCCGAAGCGCTCGGCGAGCTCGCCGGCGGTGTACTCGTTGTGGGTCACGCCGGTCGCCCGCGTCGTCGGTCAGAACGCGCCGCCGAACGTGAACTGCAGACGCTCGATCTCGTCCGTGTCTTCCTTACGCAGCGGAAGCGCGTAGCTGATCGAGATCGGGCCCATCGGTGAACGCCAGAGGATGGCCGCACCTGCGGAGACGCGCAGTTCGCCCGCATCGAAGCTGTCGAAATCGCGGTAGACATTACCCGCGTCGACGAACGCCGAGATGCGTGCCGCCGGCGTGTCCAGCAGGGTCGGGAAGAACATCTCGAGCGAGCCGACGGTCTGAAGTGCGCCGCCGATCGGCTGCGGAAACCCGTTGCTCGCCACTTCCCGCGGACCGAGGGCGTTGTCGGTGAAGCCTCGGACTCGGCCTTGCGATGAAACACCGCCCGCATAGAAGTTCTCGAAGAACGGCAGGCCTTCAGCGCTGACGGTCTTGACGTAGTCGGGCGATGCAGGTGTGCACTCCTCGGGCGGAGTGACCTCAGGCTCCGGAATCGCGAGCGTCGGTGCGATGTAGCAGAGATTCCGCACCGTCTCGTCGCCGTAACTGTCGCCATAGCCGATTCGGCCTCGTGTGTTCAGTACCAAATGGCGCGACAGCGGCCAGAACTTGGACAGTTCGTACGTGAACTTGTAGTACTCCACCGTCGAGCCTGGCAACGCGACCTCCGCCAGAACCCGCTGAAACATGCCGGCAGTCGGCGTCAGCGCACTGTTGAGCGAATTTCTCGACCAACCAAACTCGGCGCGCGCCGTGTGAAACGTGCGGTTTCCTACGGCATCGATGTAGTCGATGGCCGACTGAGGCGTGAGGCCCTGAAAAGTGAAGATCTGGTCGCTTTCAAGCCCGAGCGCGAAGGAGACTGAATCCGTCTCGGTCAGAGGGATACCGAGCTGTACTTGGCCGAGTCGAGTGGTGCGCGAGAACGCCGCCGTGCCGAAGTCGGAATTATCGAACTCGCGCCACGAAAGGTTGTATCCCAGCGAGACGCCGCTGTCGGTGAAGTACGGGTTGATAAACGAGAACGAATAACGCTGGAGATACGCGTTGCGGTTCGCCTCGATCGCAATTCGGTTGCCGCTGCCGAGGAAATTGTCCTGCGAAAGCTGGACCTGCGTGGTGACGCCTGTGAGCTGCGAGTAGCCAAGGCCGAACACGAAGCTGCCGGACGTGGTTTCCTTGACGTTGACCACGACGTCGACCAGGTCGGGGCTGCCGGGCACCGGCTGAGTCTCGACGTCCACGGCCTCGAAGAAGCCAAGGCCCTGAAGACGGATCTTCGAGCGGTCGAGCGCGGCCTGCGAATACCAGCTGCCTTCGAACTGACGCATCTCGCGACGCAGCACCTCGTCGCTGGTCCGCGTATTGCCCTTGAAGGCGATCCGGCGCACGTTGACCCGCGGACCCGGAACGACCTGCAGGTTGATGCCGACCGTCTTCGCTTCGCGATTCACGTCGGGCACCGTGTTGACCTGCGCGAACGCATAGCCGACGTTGCCGAGCGTCGCTGTGATCGCGTCGGAACTGATTTCGAGAAGACGGCGCGAGAACACCTGGTCCTTCTGCACCAGCACCAGGCGCTCGATGTCCTCTTTCGGAAGGATCGTGTCGCCGGTGATCTCGACGCCGGAGACCTTGTACTGCTCACCTTCGGTGATGCCGGCGGTGATGAACATGTCCTGTCGGTCGGGGCTGATCGAGACCTGCGTGTTGTCGACGCTGAAATCGACGTAGCCACGGTCGAGGTAGAACGAGTTCAGGCGCTCCAGATCGCCCGACAGCTTCTCGCGCGAGTACTGATCGTCGCGGCGGTACCAGCTGAGCCAGTTGCTTTCGCCTGACTCCCAGGTGTCGAGAATCGCTTCGTCGTCGAACGTCTCGTTGCCGATGAGATTGATGTGCCGGATCTTCGCGGCCTTGCCTTCCTTGACCGCGATCGTCAGGTCGACGCGGTTGCGGTCCAGACGCGCGATCGTCGGCGTGATCTCGACGTTGTACTTGCCGCGGTTGTTGTACTGCTTTGTGAGTTCCTGCGTAACGCGATCCAGCGCCAGGCGATCGAACGTGTCGCCCTCGGCAAGCCCGATGTCCGCCAGACCCTTGGTGAGGTCCTCGGTCTTGATGTCCTTGTTGCCGGTGATCGTCAGCTTGTTGATGGCTGGACGCTCGGTGACGGACACCACGAGGATGTCGCCCTGCCGGTCAAGGCGGATGTCTTCGAAGAAACCCGTCTTGTACAGGGCGCGGATCGACTCGGCCGCGCGCGTCGAATCAACCACGTCGCCGCGCTCGACCGGCAGGTAGGTGAAGACGGTGCCGGCGGAAATGCGCTGCAGTCCGTCAACGCGGATGTCGCTGACCGTGAACGGGTCCACCTGCTGGGCGCCCGCGGGAACGGCAAGGGCCGCGGCGAGGGCAAGGGCGAGCAGGCGGCGGGGCAGGTGTCGCGTCATCATCACGTCCGGTTGGTCGATGACGACCGGTCCGGCAGGCCGGTCGGTGCGTCGGGTCACGTTGGTCTAGGCGGGTTCGGGCTGCCGCAGCCGGGGCGCGGCAGCGTCAACGCACCAGGTTGTTCACGATGTCGTTGTAGAACGCGAGCCCCATCAAACCGGCGATCAGCGCCAGGCCGACGTACTGTCCGGCGGCCATGGCCCGCTCGCTCACGGGCGAGCCCTTGGCCAGCTCGATAAGGTAATACAGCAGGTGACCGCCGTCCAAGATCGGGATCGGCAGCAGGTTGAGGATGCCCAGGCTCAGCGACAGCATCGCGAGCATCGTGAGGAACCACGCCACGCCCAGGTCGGCATAGGCATTCGCCGCCCGCGCGATCGTCACGGGGCCCGCGACCGTGTTCTGAACTGCCACCCGCCCGCTGAACGCGCGGCCGATCATCGCGACCAGCTCGCGCGTTTGCTGGACCGTCTCATTCAGCGCGGCCGGGATCGCCTCGATCGGACCGTGGCGGAGCACCGCATCGCGCTCCGGCGGCGCCGGCTGCGCGGCGGCGATCCCCAGCACCCACGCGGCCTCGCCGGAGTCGCGTGCGATGCGGCGCGGGGCGAGCTCGAGCGCAAGCCGCTCGCCCTCGCGGTCGACCTCGACCATGGCAGTGCCGCCGCGCTCGCCCAGGCGCTCGACCAGCGACGGAATGTCGCTCCAGGCCCCGACCGGGGAGCCGTCGATCGCGGTGACGAGGTCGCCTTCGCGCAGGACGCCGGCGGCAGGAGTGTTCGGCTCAATGCGGCCGACCCGCGCCGCCACGAGGTCGTGGCGACCGGCAAGGCCGATCGCATCGAGGACGCGTCGCTCGTCGATCGCGGACGGCAGCCGCGACAGCGCAAGGGCGCGCGTTGCTTCGCCTCCGTCGGCCCGCTCGATGCGGACGGGCACGTCGCGGCGATCGAGCGCAGTCGGGATCAGTGCCATTTGGACGTCGGTCCAGGTCGGCGTCGGGCGGCCGTCGACCGCCGTCACGGTGTCACCGCGCTCAAGGCCGGCCTGTGCGGCCAGACCGTCCGCATGACCGACGACCGGCGCGAAATCCGGTCGGCCGATCACGAACATCAGCCACAGCAGCGCGACGCAGAGCAGCAGGTTGGCGATCGGCCCCGCGGCGACGATCGCCATGCGGCGCAGCACCGGCTGCCGGTTGAAGGCTTCCGACTGCTCCGCGGGCGCCACAGGCGTTTCGCGCTCGTCGAGCATCTTCACATAGCCGCCGAGCGGGATCGCCGCCACCACGTACTCGACCCCATCGCGCCCGCGCCGCGACCACAGCGGGCGGCCGAACCCGACGGAGAAGCGCAGCACGCGCACGCCGCAGCGGCGGGCCACCCAGTAGTGCCCGAACTCGTGGAACGTCACGAGCACGCCGAGGCTGACGATCAGCCACCAGACCGAGCCCAGAATTTCGTTCATGCGATCGGGCTCATGGGTTCGATGTCAGGTGACAAGGTGCTGCACAGCTTGCTCGGCGATGCGCCGGGCCTGGGCATCGGCGTCGCCCAGGACGTCCAGCGACGCCGCCGAGACAGGCGGCAGGGCAGAGAGCGTTTGCTCGACCACGGCGGGGATCGCTAGGAAACCCATGCGCCGCTGAAGAAACGCTGAAACCGCGACTTCGTTCGCCGCGTTGAGCACGGCCGGCGCCGTGCCGCCGGCGCGGAGCGCGTCGTAGGCGAGCCGGAGGCAGGGGAATGCGCCGACGTCGGGCGCCTCGAAATCAAGGCGGCCGCCCTGCGCGAGCAGGTCGAGGCCGCCGACGCCGGAGGCGATGCGCTCGGGCCAGGTGAAACCGACGGACAGGGCGGTGCGCATGTCCGGCAGGCCGAGTTGCGCCAACGTCGACCCGTCCACGAACTCGACTAAGGAATGCACGAGGCTCTGGGGGTGCACGAGTACGTCGATGCGATCGGCGCCGACGTCGAACAGGTGGTGTGCCTCGATGACCTCGAGGCCCTTGTTCATGAGCGTCGCCGAATCAACCGAGATCTTCAGCCCCATCGACCACTTGGGGTGTGCGGCGGCCTGCTCGGGCGTGACGTCGCGGAGCGACTCGCGGGAGCGCCCACGGAACGGGCCGCCGGACGCGGTGAGAATCAAGCGTGCAAGCCCCGCGTGCGCGTGCGAATCGGGCAGGCACTGGAAAATCGCGTTGTGTTCGCTGTCGACGGGGACGATCGTCGCGCCCGCCTCCCGCGCGGTGCGCATGAGCAGCTCGCCCGCGAGCACGAGCGATTCCTTGTTCGCCAAGAGCAGGCGCTTGCCGGTGCGTGCAGCCGCGAGGGTCGAACGCAGGCCGGCGGCCCCGACGATCGCGGCGACCACCGTGTCGCAGGTATCACCAGCGACGAGCGCGTCAAGCGCGTCCTCGCCCGTGTGCGCCACCGTGTCGAGGCCCGCATTCGCAAGACCACGCTTGAGAGCGATATATCCATCCGCAGCGGCGATCACCGCGTGCCGCGGGCGATGCTGCACGCACAGCGCGACGAGCGCGTCCACGTTTTGGCCTGCCGCCAGCACGGTTGCGCGCAGCCGATCCGGATGGCGGGCGATCACATCGAGCGCGGACGCGCCGATCGAGCCCGTGGCGCCGAGCACGGCAACCTGGAGCATGCGTGCGCGCCTCAGAATTCGAGCAGCGCTTTGCCGAGCGCGAAGACGGGCAGTGCCGCAAGAACGCCGTCGATGCGATCGAGCACGCCGCCGTGGCCCGGAATGAGTCGCCCCGAGTCCTTAACGCCGACATGCCGCTTGAGCATGCTTTCGAACAGGTCGCCGATCACCGAGAACAGCGCCGCGGCAAGCGACACGAGTGCGACCTTTGCGAGGTCCGATCCTTCGGCGCCGGCAAGCATGCTGAAACCGACACCGGCGAGCACACCCGCGATCAGGCCGCCCACCAAACCTTCGACAGTCTTGTTGGGGCTGACCGTCGGGGCGAGCTTGTGGCGACCAAACGCGCGGCCGGCGAAATACGCGCCCGTGTCAGCCGCCCAGACCACCGCGAGGGCGGTCAGCAGCCAGCGGTGACCTGCGGGCTCTTCGGCGTGCAGCCAGGCGAGCGCGCACCAGGCGGGAATTACCGCGAGGGCCGCGGCGAGCAGTTTGAAGGCTCGGGCGAAACTTTCGTGGTTGCTGCCGAGCCGGCTGCGACCGAGCCAGCCCAGGGCGACGAGCCACCAGACCACACCGATCAGCGCGGCGAGTTGGTACAGCGCGAGCGTGTATCCCTCGCGCCAACGCGATGCCCATACGATCGCCACCATCACTCCGAGGTGTGCGACGAGCAAGACCGCGCGCGCGAGCGTGTCTTCGATCTCGGCAAGATCGAACCATTCCCACAGGCCGGCGAGCAGCACCACCGTCGCGAGCGCGATGAGCCAAGGCGTCGGCAGGAACAGGATCGCGGCGATCGCGACCGGGGCCATGACCAGCGAGGCGAGCAGGCGGATTTTCGTCATCGGGTCTCGCTCATGCGGCAGATTCGCCCTGCGCAGCGATCTGGGCCCCGGTGAGTCCGAAGCGGCGTTCGCGCAGGGCGTAGGCGTCGAAAGCCCGTTGCAGTGTTACCGCATCGAGCTCGGGCCACAACAATTCGGTGAACCACAGCTCCGTGTACGCGAGCTGCCACAACAGGAAATTGCTGATCCGGGTGTCACCGCCGGTGCGGATGAACAGGTCCGGCGCCGGCACATCGGCGAGGCATACGCGTGCACCCAGCATGGCCTCGTCGATCTCCTCCGGGCGAAGGCGACCCGCCGCCACGTCCTCTGCGAGTGCACGCGCGGCCTGGGCGATGTCCCACCGCCCGCCGTAGCTTGCGGCGATCGTCAAGTGCAACTGCGTGTTGCCCGCGGTCCGCCGCTCGGCCTCGTCCATGCGCGCGCGGATGGTGTCGCCGAAGCGCTCGCGCTCGCCGATGAAGCGCACGCGCACGCCGCGCCGTTCCAGCTCGTCGACTTCCCGGTCAAGCGCGGTCATGAACAACTTCATGAGGGCGCCCACTTCGTCCTCGGGGCGGCCCCAGTTTTCGCTTGAAAATGCGAACAGCGTCAGCGCCTCGACGCCCCGCTCGAGGCAGAAGTCGATGCAGACATTGACCGCACGCGCACCTGCGCGGTGCCCGATCGCCCGCGGACGACGCCGGCGTTCCGCCCAGCGGCCGTTGCCGTCCATGATGACGGCGACGTGTCGCGGGACGCGGCGGGGAAGGCTGGGAGCGGTCGAATTCACGTCGGGCGCCACGGCAGTGGGAAGCAGGGTGGACCCGGCTTCGACAACTCCCGAATCCGTGTCAGTGAGCCGGCGGTCAGACCGCCATCAGCTCGACTTCCTTCGCCTTGACGACCTCGTCGACGTTCTTGATCGCCTCGTCGGTGAGCTTCTGGATGTCGAGCTCGGCGCGCGCTGCTTCGTCTTCGGTGATCTGCTTGTCCTTCAGCAGTTCCTTGACCTGATGGTTCGCGTCGCGGCGGATATTGCGGATCGCAACCTTCGCGTCTTCGCCGCCAGCGTGAACGACCTTCGTGAGTTCGCGGCGACGCTCCTCGGTGAGAGCCGGGAGGTTGAGGCGGATGACGGTGCCGGCGGTGTTCGGTGTGATGCCGAGGTCGGAGGCGAGGATCGCCTTCTCGACCGGGCCGACCATCTGCTTTTCCCACGGCGTGATCGTCAACGAGCGCGCATCGCTCACGGCAACGCTCGCGACCTGCGAGAGCGGCATGTCCGAGCCGTAGTAGTTGACCTTGATGCTGTCGACCAGCGCGGTCGACGCGCGGCCCGTGCGCACTTTCACCAGGTCGTGGCGGAATGCTTCCACGCTCTTGGCCATGCGGGTCTGCGCGTCTTTATTGATCTCGTTGAGCATCGCCGGCTCCGGTGATAGGCAGGGGGCGGCGATTATATGCCAGCGCCGTGCCCAGTCCGCGCCGCAACGAGGTCAGTGGTGCGGCGCGCGGTCGTGCCGATCGTGCTCGCAGTGCGTGCCATGCTCGATCTGCAGCGTCACGTGGTTGATCCGGAAGCGTTCGTCGAGTTCATGCGAGACGCGGTCGATAAACGCGTCGTGGTCGTCCGTGCCCGGGCGAACGAGATGCGCGGTCATCGCGATCTCGCCCGCGCCCAGCGACCAGATATGCAGGTGGTGCACGGCCTGCACGCCGGGCTGCCCTTGCAGAAAGCCATGCACCTCGCGCTCGTCGATGCCCCGTGGCACCGCATCCATCGCCGCGTCGAAACTTTCTCGCAGGAGTCCGAAAGCGCCGACCGCGATCACGACCCCGATCAACAGTGCGGTCGCCGGATCGAGCCACGACCACCCGAGCGTTGCCATCCCGACGCCCGCCAGCACGGCAGCGAGCGAGACAGCGGCGTCGGCAAGCAGGTGAAGGAAGGCGCCGCGTCGGTTGAGGTCGTGCTCGTGCCCGGAGCGGACCAGCCACGCCGCGCCGAGGTTCACGACGATGCCCATCGCGGCCACCAGGATCACTGGAAGGGCAGGGACGTCCGGCGGCGCATCGAAACGGCGCACCGCCTCCCAGCCGAGTGCTCCGGAGAACGTGACGAGCAGCAGCGCGTTCGCGAGCGGCGACAGCAACGTTGCGCGGCGCCAGCCGTAGGTATGACGTGTTGTCGGCGTGCGTTTCGCGAGCACGGCGGCCGCCCACGCGAGGCCGAGGCCCAGCACGTCGCCGAGGTTGTGCAGCGCATCAGATAGCAGCGCGAGCGAATTCGTCGCAAAGCCGTAGCCGGCCTCGAGCGCGGTGTACGCGAGGTTGACGAGCGTGACGGTCGCAAATGCTCGCGTGCCGTCATGGGCGTGATCGTGGCCGTGGCCAGAGTGCGAATGATGGTGCGCCATGCCCCGATCGTGGCATGCGTGCGCCCGCGGACACTATTGCATCCGCGGCGCCGGCTTTGTCGCGTTACGCGTTGCGACCCTGCACCAGCGTGCCGATGTCGGCCCCGTGCAGGATGCGCAGCAGCTCGCCCGGCTGCCCCATGTCGAAAATGCGCAGCGGCAACTCGCTGTCGCGTGCGAGCGCGAACGCCGCGGTGTCCATGACCTGCAGGTCGCGGCTGAGCACCTCGTCGTAGCTCAGGCGGTCGAAGCGCACTGCGTCCGAATGCTTGGCCGGATCTTTGTCGTAGACGCCGTCGACCTTCGTCGCCTTGAGCAACAGGTCGGCGCCGATCTCGATCGCCCGCAGCGCGGCGCCCGAGTCGGTCGTGAAAAACGGATTGCCGGTGCCGGCTGCGAAAATCACGAGGCGGCCCTTCTCCAGATGCCTAATCGCGCGGCGGCGAATGTAGTCCTCGCAGACGTCGTTGATCTTGATCGCGCTCATCACGCGACACTTCGCCCCGAGCTTCTCGAGCGCGTCCTGCATCGCGAGCGCGTTGATGACCGTCGCGAGCATGCCCATCTGGTCGCCTGTCACGCGGTCCATGCCCCCGGCCGCAAGGCCGGCGCCGCGGAAGATGTTGCCGCCGCCGATCACGAGCGCGACCTGTGCGCCGGCGGTCTGCGCCTCGATGACCTCGTGGGCGAGGCGGTTGATCACCTTCGGGTCGATGCCGTAGTCCTCGTCGCCCATCAGCGCCTCGCCAGAGAGTTTCAACAGGATTCGGCGATACGCGAGCTGGGACATGGACGACCTCGGGGGAAGGGAGCGGCGCGATTGTACGGGATGCCGTGCAGGGCGCGGCAGGCGACATGCGTGAGCACGGGCTCGAGGCATGGCGCCTGCGCACTGGTGCATCGGCTCACGTTGAGCGAGCAGGCAACAAAAAAGCCGCGGCGAGCCGCGGCTTTTTTGCGTCGGAGCGTGGACTCCGCCGAGCGGATTACGCGAGGCCGGCCTGCTTCATGACTTCGGCGGCGAAATCGTCGGTCTGCTTCTCGATGCCTTCGCCGACGGCGAGACGCACGAACGTGACGACTTCGGCGCCCGCAGCCTTGAGCGCCTGCTCGACCGTCTGGTTGGTGTCGAGCACGTACGGCTGGCCGGTGAGGCAGAGCTCGTTGATGGTCTTCGCGATCTTGCCGGAGATCATCTTTTCAAGGATTTCCTGCGGCTTGCCGGTGTCCTTGACCTGCGCGAGGGCGATTTCCTTCTCGCGCTCGACGAACTCGGCCGGCACGTGCGCGGGCGAGATGTACGGCGGGTTCATCGCGGCGACGTGCATCGCGAGGCCGCGTGCGAGCTCGGCGTTGCCGCCCTTGAGCTCGACGATCACGCCGATGCGGCCGCCGTGCACGTATGCGGCGACGGTGTTGTCGCTCTCGATGCGGGCCATGCGGCGGACCTGCACGTTCTCGCCGACCTTCGCGATGACGGCGGCGCGCGATTCCTCGACGGTCTCGCCCGACGGCAGCTTCGTGGCCTTGAGGGCTTCGACGTCCGACGCGTCGACCGCGGCCTGGCCGACGGAGTCGGTGAACGCGAGGAAATTGCCGTCCTTCGCGACGAAGTCGGTCTCGGAGTTGATCTCGACGAGCACGGCCTTGTTGCCGGCCTGCGCGGAGACGATGCGGCCTTCAGCGGCGACGCGGCTGGCCTTCTTGTCGGCCTTGGCGAGACCGGTCTTGCGGAGCCAGTCGGCTGCCGCTTCGATGTCGCCGTTGTTCTCGGTCAGGGCCTTCTTGCACTCCATCATGCCGGCGCCGGTGCGCTCGCGGAGTTCCTTGACCTGGGATGCGGTGATTTCTGCCATGGGATTTGCCTCATGTCGTGGGGCGCGCCGATCGAACCGAGCCCGCAGGAAGCGGTCGCGCGGGGTCGATCGGGCGGAAAGCGGATGCGGCCGGAGCCGCCAAAGCGACGCGGCCGCGCACGATCGCGCGGCCGCGTGACACTGCGATTACTCGGCTGCCGGGGCCGGCGCCGCCGCGTCGGCGGACTTCTTCGGCGCAGCGCGGCCGCGACCCTTGCGGTCGTCCTTGCCACCCTCGTCTTCGCCCTCGGCGAACTCTTCCTCGCGGACCGAAGCGGCCTGCGGCTGGGCAGCCTTACCCTCGAGCACCGCGTCGGCGGCGGCACGGGCGTACAGCTGCACGGCGCGGATCGCGTCGTCGTTGCCCGGGATCGCGTAATCGACGAGGTTGGGGTCGTAGTTGGTGTCGACGACGGCGACGACCGGGATGCCGAGCTTCTTGGCTTCCTTGATCGCGATGTCCTCGTGGCCGATGTCGATCACGAAGATCGCGTCGGGCAGGCGGTTCATTTCCTTGATGCCGCCGAGCGAGGCTTCGAGCTTCTCGCGCTCGCGGCGCATCTGCAGCACTTCGTGCTTGACGAGCTTCTGGTACGTACCGTCGGTCTCGGCGGCCTCGAGGTCCTTCAGGCGCTGCACGGACTGCTTGACGGTGCGGAAGTTCGTGAGCGTGCCGCCCAGCCAACGCTGGTTCATGTACGGCATGCCGCAGCGCTCGGCCTCTTCCTTGATCGAGTCGCGCGCGGAGCGCTTGGTGCCGAGGAAGAGGATCATGCCGCGGCGCTGCGCGACGCCCGAGATGAAGTTCATCGCGTCGTTGAACAGCGGAACCGTCTTCTCGAGGTTGATGATGTGGATCTTGCCGCGGGCGCCGAAGATGTACGGGCCCATCTTCGGGTTCCAGTAACGCGTCTGGTGACCGAAATGGACGCCCGCTTCGAGCATCTGGCGCATGGTGATCTGGGGCATTGCAGTAACTCCAGGCATGGAATCCGCTCCGCCGGTCAAATAGGGCGGGCTGCCGCGGCCAGGCCGAGGCGGGATTCCGGGGTTGGGCCTCCCTGTCGCGTCCGTGGCCGAACTTCCGGTTTGCGGAAGCACCCCGGCACGGAGGTGAGCGACAGGTGTGTATTCGCCGATGACGTCCGGCGTGGACGGCTGCGGGCGGACCGCGCAACCGCGCAAGTCTAGGGCCGCCGGGCGTTCCCGGCAACCGGGAGTGCTGAGGGCTGTGCGGTTCACGCGCGGCACGGCCGCACGGCGCCGCGGTTCACGACTCAGCCGGTCGGGTCCCCGGCGACGGCGCAGGGCATAATGCCGCGATGGCCATTACCCTCAAGACCCCCGAGCAGATCGAGCAGATGCGCGTCGCGTGCCGCCTGGCCGCCGAAGTGTTGCAGGTCGTCGCTCCGCATGTGAAGCCCGGTGTGACCACCGAAGAGCTCGACCGCATCTGCCACGACCACATCGTCAACGTGCAGGGCGCGATTCCCGCGAACGTCGGCTACAAGGGCTTTCCGAAGACCGTGTGCACCTCGGTCAACAACGTGATCTGCCACGGCATCCCGAGCGAGTCGAAGGTGCTCAAGGACGGCGACATCGTGAATATCGACGTCACTGTCATCAAGGACGGCTGGCACGGCGACACGAGCCGCATGTACTGCGTTGGCACGCCGTCCGTCATGGCCAAGCGGCTCATCGACGTGACGCGCGAGGCGATGTTCCGCGGCATCCGCGTCGTCAAACCGGGTGCGACGCTCGGCGATATCGGCGCCGCGATCCAGACCTATGCCGAGGCCGAGCGCTTCAGCGTGGTGCGCGAGTACTGCGGCCACGGCATCGGCCAGGTCTATCACGAAGATCCGCAGGTGCTGCATTACGGCCGCGCCGGCGAGGGCCTGGTGCTCAAGCCCGGCATGACGTTCACGATCGAGCCGATGATCAACGAGGGCGCGAGGCACACACGCGTGCTCCCGGACGGCTGGACCGTTGTGACGAAAGATCGAAAGCTCTCCGCACAGTGGGAGCACACGGTGGCCGTCACCGAGGACGGGGTCGACATCCTCACGCGCCTGCCCGGCGACGACAACGACCTGTGAGCGCGTCGGGCGCCGACCCGGCAGCGGACGCGGCCGGCATCGGCGTCACCGCGGCCGATCAGCTCGACGACGCGGCCTGGGCCGCGGCCTCGCGGGAAGCCCTGCAGGCCGCGGACGCCGCAATGGCGCGAGGCCTGGAACCGCAGGCGGACATCGACCGTGTCTTGACTGCGCGGGCGCGCGCGGCGGATGCGCGGGTCATCGAGGCCTGGCGGCGCTGCATCCCGGCGGACGCGCCGCTTGCGCTGTTCGCGGTCGGCGGTTACGGCCGCGGCGACTTGTTTCCCCATTCCGACATCGACGTGCTCGTGCTTGCCGACGTGGACGCGCAGGTCGAGCACGCCGACGCGCTCGCGCGCCTATTCGCGCTGTGGTGGGACGCCGGGCTGACCGTGGGCCATGCGGTGCGCTCGCCTGCGCAGTGCACCGACGCCGCGATCGCAGACCTCACGGTGCTGACGGCGGTGCTCGAAGCACGCCCGCTGGTTGCCGATGAATCGACGATCCGCGCGCTGCAGGACGCCGTCGCGCCGCAGCGCGCTTGGCCTGCCCGGGAGTTCTTCGAGGCCAAGCGCGACGAGCTGCGCGCCCGACACGCGCGCTACGGCGACACCGCCGACAACCTTGAGCCGAACCTAAAGGAAGGCCCGGGCGGCCTGCGCGATCTCCAGACGCTGCAATGGATGGCGCTGCGCTTGTTCGGCACCGGGGACCTCGGCGCGCTCGTCGCGCTCGGCCAGCTCGGGTCGGACGAGCACGCCACGCTGGAGCGGCAGCGCGTGTGCCTCTCGCGCCTGCGCCTGGGGCTGCACCTGGTCGCCGGCAAGCGAGAGGAACGGCTGCGTTTCGATTACCAGAAGGCGCTCGCGGCGCGGCTCGGCCATGTCGACGCCGCGGACGGCCTGGCTGTCGAGCAGATGATGCAGGGCTTCTACCGCGCCGCCGCGCTCGTACAGCGCATCGGCGAGCGCGTGCTTCAGCGGTTCGAGGAGCAGATCGAAGGCGAGGCGCCCCCTGCGCCGATCGACGCGTCGTTCGAGCGGCGGCGTGGCTATCTGGCCGCGCGCGATGTGGACTGGCCGCGCGATGCACAAGACGTTTTCGCGCTGTTTTCGACGTGGGCCGGTCGGGACGACGTGCGCGGCCTGCATTCGCAGACGGCGCGTGCGCTTGCCGAAGCACTGCCGCAGGTGCCGCCGTACGAGGCCGCGCCGGCCGAGCTGCGAGCGCGCTTCATGCGCCTGCTGCGCGGTCCGGAACCGGTCGCCACGCTCACGCGCATGGCGCGGCTCGGCGTGCTCGGGCGTTGGATCCCCGCGTTCGCGAACGTGTCGGGCCGAATGCAGTTCGACCTGTTCCACGTCTACACGGTGGATCAGCACACGCTCGCGGTGCTGCGCAACCTCGCGTCGTTCGCGTCCGGCGTGCGCGACGAGCGTTTCGCGCTTGCGCATACGGTGTGGCCGAAACTGCGCAAGCCCGAGTTGCTGTTGCTTGCCGGCCTGTTCCACGACATCGCGAAGGGCCGCGGCGGTGATCACTCCGAGCTCGGCGCGGTCGATGCGCGCGAGTTTTGCGTCGCGCATGCCTTGACCGACGGCGACGCGGCGCTCGTTGAATGGCTGGTGCGCAAGCACCTGCTGATGTCGGTGACGGCGCAGAAGCAGGACATCGGCGACCCGGACGTCATCCATCGTTTCGCAGTCGCGGTCGCGGACCGCGAGCGTCTGGACCACCTTTACCTGCTCACCTGCGCCGACATCGCCGGCACCTCGCCGAAGCTGTGGAACGCGTGGAAGGACCGGCTTCTGGCCGATCTGTATACGTCGACGCGCCTGGCGCTGAGGCGCGGTCTCGAGAATCCGGTCGCTGCACATGAGCGCAGCGCGGAAACGCGCGCCGCGGCGGCGGCCATGCTCGACGCGCTCGGCATGCCGGCCGGTCAGGTCGAAGCCTTGTTTCTGCGAATGCCCGAGATCGCGTTCCAGCGCGGGCGCGCCGACCAGGTGGCATGGCTGGCCGCCTCGCTGCGCGGCACGATGCCCGGTGACGCACGTGTGCGCGTGCGGCCGCTTGCGGGCTCGACCGGCGCGCTCGAGGTCTTCGTGCACTCGCCAGACCGGGACGGCCTCTTTGCCGCGATCGTCGCCACGCTCGACCGCGCCGGCCTCGCGATCCAGCAGGCACGCGTGCTCGACGGCCCACACGGCGCGGTGTTCGACACGTTCGAGGTGGTGCCGGCCCAGCCGCCGATCGCACCGTCGGCGGAAGACGTGGAGCGTCGCCTCACCGAGGCCCTCGCAGGCGACCTCGACGCCGTGCGGCCGACACGCCGCACCCAACCCCGGCACCTGCGTCATTTCCGCATCGCGCCGCAGATTGGCTTCTGCGCGGCGGGGCCCGACCGCACGCTGCTGAGCCTCGTGTGCACCGACCGTCCGGGGCTGCTCGCCGACGTGACGCAGGTGCTGCGCGACCAGTCGCTGAGCGTGCACGACGCGCGCATCGCGACCTTTGGCGAGCGCGCGGAAGACGTGTTCCAGATCACCTGCACCGATGCGGATGGCAGCCGCTGCCCGCTCGATGCCGACCGGCAAGCGACGCTGCGCGAGGCTCTCCTCGTCAGCCTGGATGGAGAGAACCGATGAACCTTGAGAACACCGCCACGAAGACCCCTGATCGCGAGGATTCCGCAAAGCAGGAGGCCGGGTCCATGTCGACCGCGCAGCTGCAGTCGGTCATCGAGGACGCGTGGGAGCGCCGGACGGCGCTTGCGGCCGACGAGGTGGAGGCTTCAACACGGCCCGCGGTCGAACGGGTGATCAGCGGGCTGGAGAGCGGCGAGTTCCGCGTGGCCGAGCCCGACGGGCAGGGCGGCTGGACCGTCAACGAGTGGCTCAAGAAGGCCGTGCTGCTGTACTTCCGCGTCAATGACATGCAGGTCGTTGACGCGCAGCCAGCTCCGTTCTGGGACAAGGTGCCGGCGCGCTTCGAAGGCTATGGCGAGAGCGACTTCCGCAAGCTGGGTGCACGCGTCGTGCCCGGCGCGATCGCGCGCCGCGGCAGCTATATCGGCAAGGACGTGGTGCTGATGCCGAGCTTCGTGAACATCGGTGCGCACGTCGGCGAAGGCACGATGGTCGACACCTGGGCAACGGTTGGCTCGTGCGCGCAGATTGGTAAGCACTGCCATCTGTCGGGCGGCGCGGGCATCGGTGGCGTGCTCGAGCCGCTGCAGGCGACGCCGACGATCATCGAGGATCACTGCTTCATCGGCGCGCGCTCGGAAGTCGTTGAGGGCTTCGTTGTCGGCCACCACAGCGTGATCGGCATGGGCGTGTTCCTCGGCCAGAGCACGCGCGTGTACAACCGCGCAACGGGCGAGATCACGTACGGGTCGGTGCCGCCGTACAGCGTCGTGGTCTCCGGCCAGCTGCCGGCGAAGGACGGGTCGCACTCGCTCTACTGCGCGGTGATCGTCAAGCAGGTCGACGAGAAGACGCGTTCGAAGACAAGCATCAACGATCTGCTGCGGGGGTTGGCGGACTGAAGTTTCGTTGCGGCGCGCCGGCACACGAAGTGCGGCGCGAGCCGCGGCAAACACCCCCGGACAGAGTCCGCCGGCGATCATCGATCGGAGGCGTTAGATGTCGCGGAGGGCCGCTTCGCGAATGCTTGCCTCATCCATCCAGACTTTTGGGCCGCATCCCTGCAGCCGAAGGTCGCGCCGGCGGATTCATATCGGCGCTCATCGAGTCTCTGCGCTTATGACCACCCTCTACGGCCTCGCCAACTGCGACACCTGCCGCAAAGCCCGCAAGTGGCTCGACCGCTTCGGCATCGACCATGCGTTCGTCGACTACCGCGAACAGCGGCAATCGCCGGAGACGCTCGTCGAGTGGAAGGACAAGCTCGGCGGCTGGGACGCGATGGTCAACAAGTCCTCGACGACATGGCGCACGCTGCCCGACTCGCGCAAGACACCGCAGTCCGACGCCGAGTGGAAGCTGCTGCTGCGCGAGCATCCGGCGCTCGTGCGCCGTCCGGTCGTCGTGACCGATGGCGGAACGGTCTCGCAGGGCTTCAGCGATAACGGCTTCAAGAAGCGATTCGGAGCTGGCGCATGAGTGACGTGCTCGAACTCACCCGGGCGCTCATCGAGCAGCGGTCGGTGACGCCGGATGACGCCGGCTGCCAGGCGCTGATCGCGACGCGGCTGGAGCGCTCGGGGTTCCGCAGCGAGCACCTGCGCTTCGGCGAGGTCGACAACCTCTGGGCCGTGCACGGCGAGCGGGACGGCCCGACGCTGGTGCTGCTCGGCCACACCGACGTGGTCCCGCCGGGTCCGCGCGAGGCCTGGGCCAGTGATCCGTTCGTGCCCGAGATCCGCGACGGCGCGCTCTACGGGCGTGGCGCGGCCGACATGAAAGGCAGCGTCGCCGCATTCGTCATCGCGCTCGAGTCGTTCGTCCGGGCGCATCCGCAGCATCGCGGTCGCGTCGCATTGCTGCTGACGTCTGATGAAGAGGGCGACGCGGTCGACGGCGTGCGCAAGGTCGCCGATGCGTTCCGTGCGCGAGGCGAGCGCATCGACTGGTGCCTGACCGGTGAGCCGTCTTCGACGCGACAGCTCGGCGATCTGTTGCGCGTGGGTCGACGCGGCACGCTGTCGGCGACGCTCACTGTGCGCGGCATCCAAGGGCACGTCGCGTATCCGGACAAGGCATTGAATCCGATCCACAAGGCGGTGCCCGCGCTCGCCGAACTCACCGCGCGGCACTGGGATCGCGGCTACGAATCCTTCCCCCCGACGAGCCTGCAGATCAGCAACATCAATGCAGGCACCGGTGCGAACAACGTGATCCCCGGCGAACTGCAGGTGCTGTTCAATCTGCGCTTCAATCCGACGTGGACCGCGGCGCAGCTCGAAGCCGAGTGCGAGGCCGTGCTGCAGGCGCACGGGCTCGACTACGAGGTGCGCTGGCACCGGGGCGGCGAGCCGTTCTACACGCCGGAAGGCCCATTGCGTGCGGCCGCGCGCGACGTCCTGCTCGAGTTCGCCGGCATGCCGCCCGAGGAAAGCACCGGCGGCGGCACGTCGGACGCGCGGTTCATCGCGCCGCTCGGCGCGCAATGCATCGAGATCGGGCCGGTCAACGCGAGCATCCACAAGGTCGACGAGCATGTCTCCGTTGCGGACCTCGAGGCGCTGCCGGGGCTGTATCTCGCTCTGATGGAACGGCTGCTCGTCGATTGAGCGTGTCTGCGATCGCGTGGGCGGTCGTCTGGCTCATTCGCGGCTGATGGGGTGACGTGCTCCGCCGCGTCGAGTGATGCCATGGCGTACGTGATGCGTTGAGGCTCCGGGCTGTGAGCCGATCCGGCGCCATGCCGAAACGCAGGGCAAAGTCAAAAGCGCCGTACCCAGGAGAGCAGAGCACACCCGCGCCGCCGAGCCTTGCGCGCGACCCGACAAAGGGCGCGTTGCAGCGCGTGCCGTCAATCGGCGGTACGTATTGCCTTGACCCGGGTGAGCGAGGCGCACCGTGTCGCGGCACCGTTCGCGCCACGCGCCGACAGGGCGCGCCGCTTGGCGCGCGACGTTCTGCTGCGAGGACAACAAAGCCCGGAGAGCCAAGCGCCCGCGCCGCGGGGCCGCTCACGTTCAAGGTGAAAAAAGTCGCTCCGCCGAGCGGGCCGTCGTGCGATTGCGACGGTGCCCTGGCCCAGATCAGCGAAGCCCACCCGGTACCGCCTGGTCGGCTAAGGGTGCAACTGCAACGTATATATCGACGGCCCCGGGAGGAACGGCGTCACACGCCCGTGCACCCAATCGTCGTGCCCCGCGCCCCAGAACGGCGACATCGGATGCCCGCTCTGCCCGCCGGGCATGTGGACAATGCCGTCGCGCTCATGGCCGGGCGACACCACCATGCGCTGCGATGCGCCGAAGTCAGGCCCCTGCACACGCGGCATCTGCGTGTCGCCGCGCAGTGGTTCGGCGGGCATGCACAGCGCGGGATGAGCGAACGCGGGCAACGCGCGAGACAGCGGGTGGCAGATGCGCGCGGTATTGCGCTCGCCCCAGGTGCGCTCGATTAGCTGGCCTTGCGGCGCGAGTTCTTCACTCACGTCGCGCGCGGCATCCTCGAGCAACGCTTCCCAGCTGTCGAACGCGCGCGGCCGCAGGTGCGCGGGGCGTTGCTGCAGCAGCGGCCACGCAATGCCTTCGAGCTGCGGCAACGCGGGCATCTTGAACTCATCGCCGAGCGCCGCCTGCGCGGGCGCAGTGAGTCCATCGCCGATGCGCTCGAGCACTTCGTTGCGCCAGGCGCGCACGAGGCGGTAGCTCGTCGAGTCGCTGGAGGCGTGCGCCGGCTTGCTCGTTGCCGCGACGGCGAGTGCGTCGAGCGCGGGCAGCTCGTGCTGCGCGGCCGTGCGCTGCAGCAGCCCCCACCAGCGCTGCAGGAACAGCGCGCGGTCGTCGAGCTGGATCGCGAGCAGGTCGCGTTCGGTGAATCGTGGCTTCGCAAACAGGCCGTCGCGGATCTGCTGCCCGCGCGCGCCGAGCACGTATCCGCCGTCGCCGACCGCGGCGAGCGCTTCGCCGCCGACGACGCGCGAATTCGCAGTCCACACGCGGCCGCTTGCGGGATCGATCTGCTGCGGGTTGCGCGCTTGCGTCAGCAACCACGGCGGGCATGACATCGATTGCACGGCAATCGCGGCGAGTGGGTTGTCCGCGCTCGCACCGCAGGCGGCATCGCGTGCCGGCATCGGGCCGAGCAGGCGCCATCCGATTCGCCCATATCGATCGCCGAACACGAGGTTCTGCGCAGGCACCGCGACTTGCGCCGCGACGCTCGTGGCCTCGTCGACTGAGCGCACGCGTGCGAACTCCGCGAGGTTCATCGTCAGCGCGCCCGGCAGGTGCGCCGACCACCGCAGTGCATAGGCATCGCCGTTTGGTTCGCGATGCAGGATCGGCCCCCAGGCGGTCTCGGCCACGGGCAGCTCGACGTCGTCCGAACCCGCAACGCGGATGCGTTCGACGGTGGTCGTCGTACGGCATGCAGGCGACTGTGCCCATTCGGCGCAGCCTGTGAGGCGCTGCCAGTCCATCCAGTCGCCGTAGCTGTTGGTGAAGCCCCAAGCGACGTGTCCGTTGCTGCCGACGATCACAAGCGGCAGCCCCGGCAGCGTAAATCCGCCGACGTCCACGCGGCCGTTCGGCGCGCGCGGATCGGGGTAGCGCAGCTGCGCTCGGAACCAGATGTTCGGCGCGCGCAGCGTGAGGTGCATATCGTCCGCGACAATCGCTCGGCCGTCATGCGTCAGCGCGCCCGACACCGCGAAGTTGTTGCTGCCGGTCTCGCGTGGCTCGGGCACTGCCTCGTGGCGGCGGGGGTGCGGCAGGCGACGCAGGTCGACTTCGTCTGCGGTCGGCAGAACGGCATCGCCGCCCGCGCTGCCGTCGATCGGCGCATCCCAGGTGCTGCCCGGGTGCGTGAGCAGCGCGAACAGCGCCGGCGGCAGGTGTGGACGCAGGCGCGCGAGCGCGAGTTCGGATTCGTTGCCGCCGCCCTGCAGGTCGAAGTACATCGCCATGCCGACGAGCGGGGAATCCTCAATCCGCCACGGCGCAGGCGATGTGCGCAGCAGCAGGTAAGGCCACGGACGAACGCGCAGATCGGCAAGCCCCGCGTTCACGCCTTCGGTGTACGCCTCGAGCAGCGCGCGCTGTGGCCCCGCGATCGTGGCGAGGTCGCGCCGCACACGGGCACGCATGCGGTGCACACGCTTGGCGCGGTCGGCATTGACCGCGACCGCGCCGAACAGCTCGGCCAGCTCGCCGGCGGCCGTGCGGCGCATCAGGTCCATCTCGAAATAGCGCTCCTGCGCGTGCACGTAGCCCAGCGCACGTGCGGCGTCGATCTCGCTGGCGGCCTCGATCGTGGCGACGCCGCGCGCATCGCGCTGCACGGTGACCGGGGTCGCCAGGCCTGCGAGTCCGCGAGTGCCGTCGAGCCGCGGCACGCTCGCGCTCACCAAGGCCCACGCGACCAGAGCGAGCGCGACCAGCAGGGCGGTAAGGGCAAGGGCGATGCGCGGCGCGAGGCGCCGCAGGCGGGACGGGGTCGGCATCGGGCGAGCTTAGCGGCGCGGTAACCGCCACACACGTGTCCCGGGTCCCAGGGTCGCAGCCGATGCCTCGCCTATGGCGCGGCGAGAGTGGCAGGCGCTGGGTGCACCGAATGCCGAAGTCGCAGTGCGTCGTTCGGCGGCCATGCGGCAATTGCGGCGCACGCACGGTGCGATCAGAGTCCAGCGCGACGCTCGACCCGGTACACGACGGTCTCCAGGCGCGTTACACCTTCGGCCTGGAACGACGGTTGGCCGGCCAAGATGTCGCGCCGCTCCAGCGTCTCGACCTCGCCCCAGGGTGCAAGTCGCGCACGCACCTCGGCCTCGTCGACCGCGAACGGGGGACCGGCTTTCTCATCCTTGGGGTATTCGAGCGTGATCAACAACCCGCGGCAGCGCCGCGGAAGACAGCCGTACACCGTATCGACGTAGCGCTCGCGCAGTGACGGCGGCAGCGCGATCATCGCCGCGCGGTCGAACGCCGCGTCGCAGCCTGCGAGGGCCTCGGCGTCAAGCGCGAACGCGTCGCCGCAGATGAGTTCGATGCCGGCCGCTTCGTGGTGTGTGCCGTAGCGCGACACCGTCGTCTTCGGCGTCAGGCCGTGGCCTACGAAGAAGCCGGTGATCGCGAGCTCCGACAGCTCCACGCCGAGCACCCGCAGCCCCTGCGACGCGAACCACGCCATGTCCTGCGACCGGCCGGCCAGCGGCACGAACACACGCGATCCGCGCTCGATTCCCAGCTTCGGCCAGTGCCTGCACATCAGCGGCGTCGGTCGCTCCTGATGCCAACCCGTGCGGCCCTCACGCCAACGCTGCATCCAGTAATCGGCTTCCACCGCGGTGCCCCCATGAACGCGCGCCGCCCGAAGGCGGCGCGTCGATTTGACCACTGCGCAGCGCGGCCCTCACTCGACCGACAGACCCTCGACCTTCTGCCAGCCGCGAGGCAGCAGGCTGCCGCGCGTCGCGCGCGAGCCGCGATACGCGTCGAGATCGGCGAATTTCAGCGTCATCGTGCGGGCGCCGGACTTCACGCAGACGGAGCCGCCCGACGACACCAGCGCCACCGCAATGACGCGTTCGGTGCCGAGCTTGTTCTTCGGAATCTCGATGAGCTTGTTGCCCTTGCCCTTGTCGAGCTCCGGGACGTCGGCCGCCGGAAACGCGAGCAGGTGGCCCACATTCGTCGCAATGACGAGCAGGTCCTGCCCAACGTCCTGCGCCGGCGCGGGCTGCAGCACCTTCGCCCCGGGCGTCAGCGAAAGCATGGCCTTGCCCGCCTTGTTGCGGCTCACCAGGTTCTCGAAGCGCGTCAGGAAGCCGTAACCGTGGCTCGTCGCCAGGACGAGGCGGGTGTCCGCGCTGCCGCTGGCAAGCGCCTGGAACGACGCGCCCGGTTGCGGCGAGAAACGGCCCGTCAGCGGCTCGCCGTTGCCGCGAGCCGACGGCAGGCCGTGCACGAGCGTCGAATACGCGCGCCCTGTCGAATCGAGGAATGCGACCTGCTGCGAACTGCGACTGCGCACCGAACCGAGCAAGGCATCGCCTTCGCGGTAGTTGAGCGTCGTCGGGTCGACGTCGTGGCCCTTCGCCGCGCGCACCCAGCCTTTTTCGCTCACCACCACCGTCATCGGCTCGCTCGGCACGAGTTCGGTTTCCGACAGCGCCTGCGCCGCGCCGCGCGCGACGAGTGGCGAGCGACGCGCATCGCCGTGCTTCTTCGCATCCGCGAGAAGTTCATCCTTCACGAGCTTGCGCAGCTTCGCCGCGCTGCCGAGCGTGCCGATGAGTCGCGTGCGCTCGTCGTCGAGCTCCGCCTGCTCGGTGCGGATCTTCATTTCCTCGAGGCGAGCGAGCTGGCGCAGCTTCGTCTCGAGAATATAGTCGGCCTGGTCGTCGCTGAGCTTGAAACGCGACATCAGCACCGGCTTGGGCTCGTCCTCCGTGCGGATGATGCGGATCACCTCGTCGAGGTTCAGATAGGCGATCAGCAAGCCTTCGAGCAGGTGCAGGCGACGCTCGACCCGCTCCAGGCGATGCTTCAGCCGGCGCGTGACCGTGTCGGTGCGGAACTGCAGCCACTCCGACAGGAACATCTTGAGGTTCTTGACCTGCGGCTTGCCGTCGAGGCCGATGACGTTGAAGTTGACGCGGAAGCTCTTCTCGAGATCCGTCGTCGCAAACAAGTGGCCCATCAGCGGCTCGATGTCGACGCGATTGCTGCGCAGCACGAGCACGATGCGCGTCGGGTTCGCGTGGTCGGACTCGTCGCGCAGGTCCTCGAGCCACGGCAGCTTCTTCGCGCGCATCTGCATCGCGATCTGTTCGATCACCTTGCCGGGTGAGGCCTGGTGGGGCAGGGCGGTGATCACGACGTTCGCGCCGTCCTTCTCATATACCGCGCGGGCGCGCACGCTGCCATGGCCGGTCTCGTACATCTGCAACAGGTCGGCAGCCGGGGTGATGATCTCCGCGTTCGTCGGGTAGTCAGGCCCGCGCACGTGTTCGCACAGATCGCGCACCGTCGCGTCCGGGTCATCGAGCAAACGCACGCATGCGCTCACCACCTCGCGCAGATTGTGCGGCGGCACGTCCGTGGCCATGCCGACGGCGATCCCGGTGGTGCCATTGAGCAGCAGGTGCGGCAACCGCGCCGGCATCCAGCTGGGCTCCTCGAGCGTGCCGTCGAAGTTCGGGGTCCAGTCGACCGTGCCGTGCGCAAGCTCGCCGAGCAGCACCTCGGCAATCGGCGTGAGCTTCGACTCGGTGTAGCGCATCGCCGCGAACGACTTCGGGTCATCGCTCGAGCCGAAGTTGCCTTGGCCCTCGATCAGCGGGTACCGGTACGAAAACGGCTGCGCCATGAGCACCAGCGCCTCGTAGCACGCGCTGTCGCCGTGCGGGTGGTACTTGCCGATCACGTCGCCGACGGTGCGCGCCGATTTCTTCGGCTTCGACCCCGCATTGAGGCCGAGCTCGCTCATCGAATAGATGATGCGGCGCTGGACGGGCTTGAGGCCGTCGCCAAGGAAAGGCAGCGCGCGATCGAGCACGACGTACATCGAGTAATCCAGATAGGCCCGCTCGGCGTACTCGTGGAGCGGGATCTGCTCGAAGCCGTGGAAGGTCGTGCGGACGGAATCGGTCATCGGAGGGGTCTTGCTCGGGGAATCGTCACGATTCTACCCAGCGGCGTCTTGGCGCCTGAGACGCGGAGGCATTTAACGGTTCAGCGCCAAGCCGGGTTCGCGGCATCTGCGATGCACGCGCCTGCGTATCTGCAGCATCCGAACCGACCGTTTGCCCATGCACTTGATCCCGACGCCGCCACCCGCCGCGCCGCCTCCGCGAGCCGTCCGCGCCTGGCCGCTGGAGGTCGAACCCACTGCGGACGCCGTTGCCCGTTGCGGGCGCGCAGCGCCGACGTTCGAACCCGGCCTACAATCCCCGTTCACACTGGCCGCCAACGGGGCGGAAATGACGGATCACGCTGATTCATCCGCCGACGCACTCGCGCGGTGGCTGCAGGAGGTCGCGGGCGGCGACCGCGACGCGTTCGAGCGCTTGTACCGCGCGACGTCCTCGAAGCTGTTCGGCGTCTGCCTGCGCGTGCTGCCGGACCGCGCCGAGGCCGAAGACGTGCTGCAGGAGGTCTACGCCACGGTGTGGCGCAAGGCCGAGCAGTTCGACGCCGCGCGTGCGAGCGCGATCACCTGGCTCGCGATGATCGCGCGCAACAAGGCGATCGACCGCCTGCGTTCGGTGCCCACCGCGGCGCGCGCCGCGCCGGTCGAACTTGCAGAAGCCGTGCCCGATCCGTCCGCGTCGCCGCTCGACGGCGCCGAATCGTCCGACGAGAACGCGCGGCTCGCGCGTTGCATGGACCGCCTCGATGGCCCGCGCCGTGACTTGGTTCGCACCGCGTTCTTCGAAGGGGTCACGTACGAGGAACTCGCTGCGCGCATCGGCTCACCGCTTGGCACGGTCAAGAGCTGGATCCGCCGCAGCCTCCTGCAACTCAGGGCGTGCCTCGAACAATGAACAGTATCGACTCCAACCTCGAACGCGACCCGCCGGATGACGACGTGCTCGCTGCGGAATACGTGCTCGGCGTGCTCGAAGCGCCGGCGCGGCTGCATGCGCAGGCCCGGATTGCGGGTGAGCGCGCCTTTGCGGTGCTCGTGAGCGAATGGGAGCGGCGTTTCGCGCCGCTGATCGATGAGATCGCGCCCGTCCACGTGCCGGCCCACCTGTGGCCCCGCCTGCGTGCAAGGCTCGGCTGGGCGCCGTTCGAATCGGCGCCCTCGCGACCCGCTGCGCCGACAGCGCCCACGTCCACGAATCCCTGGCGCTGGGCGACCGGCGCCTCGCTCGCGCTCGCTGCGGCGCTCGCCGTTGTCGCGCTGCGGCGTCCGGACGAAGTGCCGGTGCCTGCGCCGCTGCCGCCGGTTGCCGTTGCGCCGACGCCGACTCCGGTCGAAGAAGAACGCGCGAAGCCCGTCGTCGTGCTTGCAGGCGATGGCGGCGAAACCGGCTGGCTCGCAGCGGTCGACACGGTGCGCGGCGCGGTCACGATGACGCCGGTCCCGGAGGCGATCGACGTCGGCGATCGCGTCGGCGAGCTGTGGCTGATCCCGTCCGACGGCGTGCCGCGTTCGCTCGGCCTCGTTTCGCACGAGCTGGCGCATACGATCGATGTACCCGACGCCCTGCAGGCCGAACTGGCGGCCGGCGCGGTGCTGGCGGTCACGCTCGAACCGGAGGCCGGCATTCCGCATGCGGCCCCGACCGGGCCGATCGTCGCGAAGGGTGAAATCGGGACGATCTGATCGACACCGGCACAGCGTGCGGAGCCAGTAAGCTGGCACCGCACGTGAGCGACATCACGGCTGGCGCACCGGCAAACGAGGGCGAGTGAAAACGATGCAGACACGGTGTTGACATCGACTTCGCGCCCGCGCACCATACGCGCCCCACTGCCCAGGTGGCGGAATTGGTAGACGCACTAGTTTCAGGTACTAGCGGGTAAAACCGTGGAGGTTCGAGTCCTCTCCTGGGCACCAAGGTTTCAAGAAAACCCCCGCGAAAGCGGGGGTTTTCGTTTATGGGGTGTCGGGACGGTGTCAGCGTGGTTCGCGACCGTGGCCCTTGGCTCGGCGGCAACGTTGGGTACGTGCCGGCCCAGCGCCCCGTCAGCGCTTTGGTGGCGGCGAAGCCGCTTGTCCCCAGGCCCCGGCGCGTCGGCCGCGTTTCCGCGAGAAACATGCCGCCTGCGCGTCCGGCTCCCGCAGGTATGCCCGCGGCGGTCACCGGTCGTGCGAATCGACTCAGTGAACTGTGATCGCGCCCCGCGGAAACGCCGTTGCCTCTGATCCCCGTGTGGCCCTCGGCCTGGTTCAAACCCGCGTAAAATCCGCGTTTTCGTTGCGTGCACGCTGTGGAAGTCTCATCTCGGGCGCAGGCCCACGGTCACGCACTGGTGCGCTTGCTCTCCCGGATCCGCGGCGTCGACGCGCCCGCGCCGTCGCAGTCGCTGGCGGGCCGGCTGGGTCAATGGATCGACTGGCGTCATGCGGTGGCGCTGTCCGCAGCCTTGGACGCCCGGCTTGTCGCGCCTGCGGGGCAGGACCACGCCGTCGCGCCAGGTGACGACGGCGAGTGCGCCCGCGTGCGCGCGGCGCTGGTCGCTGCGATCGAAGGCGACCGGGCGTTCACCGGCGGCCCTCCTGCGTCGAGTGCAGCGGACGACAAGGACGCTGCCGCCTCCGAGCTCGTGTTCTACCGCCAGCGCTATGTGACGTTGCAGCAGGTCATGGAAGGCGAGATCGGACGGTTGCGCGGCCGCCTGCGCAACCGGCTCGCGAAGCGGGAGGGGGCGCTGGGACGTCTAGCTGGGATCGATGCGGTCATGGAACGCGCGCTCGGCGCCCACGAGCGTGCCTTGCTGGCGCCGTTGCCCGATCTGCTCGCACGGCATCTTGAAACGCTGCACCAGGCTGCCCAGCAGGACCCCCACGCGGCCGCGCAGGAACCTGTGGCGTCCGCGGCTGTTACGCGCTTCCGCAACGACATGCGGCGGGCGCTGCTCGCCGAACTCGACATCCGCCTGCAGCCGAGCCTCGGCCTGCTTGCAGCCCTTTGCGCCCCGTCTTCCGAATCCCATGCCTCATAACCTGCTCAAACCCGCTGTTTTCTTCGCCGGCCTCGCCGCGCTGTGCTGGATCGGCGCCGGTTACGTCGGCACCAGCGGCCTGGCGTTGGCCGTGGTGGCGCTCATCGCCGCGTGTTACGTGGCGGGCGGGCTCGAACTGCTCCGCTATCGACAGGCGACGTCCGCGCTTGCGCACGCTGTCGAGCGTCTCGACGGACCGGCCCCCAACCTCGCCGATTGGCTGCAGCCGCTGCCGGCGTCGTTGCGGCATGCGGTGCGCCAGCGCGTAGAAGGCGATCGAGTCGCGCTGCCGGCGCCGGCGCTGACCCCGTACCTCGTGGGCCTGCTCGTGCTGCTCGGCATGCTGGGCACGCTGCTCGGCATGATGACCACGCTGCGCGGCACGGGACTGGCACTCGCCAGCGCGGCGGACCTCGATGCGATCCGCACCTCGCTTGCCGCGCCCGTGCAGGGGCTCGCGTTCGCGTTCGGCACCTCGATCGCGGGCGTGGCCGCCTCGGCGATGCTGGGCCTGCTGTCCGCGTTGTGCCGGCGCGAGCGCTCCGTGGCGGTCCAAACACTCGATGCCGCGATCGCCACGACGCTGCGTCCGCACTCGAAGATCCACCAACGCGAGCAGGCGTTCGAACTGCTGCAGCGCCAGGTCGACGTGATGCCGCTGTTGGTCGACCGGCTGCAGGCCGCGATGACGGCGATCGAACAGCAGAGCGTGGCCGCGCACGAGCGGCAGGCGGCGCAGCAGTCTGCGTTCCACGAACGCACCGAAGCCGTCAATGCGCAGCTCGCCGCGTCGGTCGAGCAGTCGCTCAAACACAGCGTGGCCGAGAGCGCGCGTGCCGCCGGCGCTGCGCTGCAGCCGGTCGTCGAAAGCACGATGGCCGCGCTTGCGAACAGCGCAACGCTGCTGCAGGAGAACGTGCTGCAGACCATGCAACACCAGCTCGACGGACTGTCGGGCCGCCTGCACGACAGCACAACCACCATTGCCGGGCTGTGGGGGGATGCGCTTGCGCAGCAGCGGCACTCGAACGAGACCGTCCAGCGGGCGTTGGCGGAATCGCTGGAAGGCTTCGCCGCGACGTTCGAACAGCGTTCGGCGCAGGTCGTTGACATTGTGGCCACCCGCTTCGATGCAGCGAGCGATCGTGCAACCGCTGCGTGGGGCGATGCCTTATCGCATCAGTCCGCGCACGGCGATGCCTTGGCGGAACGGAACCAGCGGGCGCTCACGGGCGCGGTTGCCGCCCTCGAATCACAGGCCGCGTCGCTGATCGGTGCCGTCCACGCGTCGAACGCGGAGCTGCAGGCCAGGCTCGACGCGCAGGCGCATGCCTCGGCAGGCCTGGCGGACGCCGTCGCGATGCGTTTCGAAGCGGCAAGCGAGCGTGCGTCTGCGGTGTGGGCCGAGGCCCTTCGTACGCAAAGCGCGCAGGCCGATACCACGGCCGAGCGCAACGAGCAGGCGCTCGCCGCCGCCGCGGCGACCTTCGAGACGCATGCCGCGTCGCTCGTGGGTGCCGTCCAGGCGTCAAATGGCGAAGTGCAGACATGCCTCGACGCACAGACTGAAAACGCGCGACAGCTCGTAGATCTCATCGCCGCGCGGTTCGAATCGGCGAGCGCGAGCGCGACAGCCGCGTGGACCGAAGCGCTCGCGCGTCAGGCCTCGCTGGGCGACGCGCTCGCCGAGCGCAACGAGCAGGCGTTTGCGTCCGCGGCAGGCACGTTCGAGACGCATGCCGCCTCGCTGATCGGCGCGGTCCAGCAGTCGCACGCGGACCTTCAGGTAAGGCTCGAAGCGCAGACGCAGGCGCATGCCCGCGCCACGCTCGACGAGATCGCGCGCCTCGTGCACGACGCAGCCGAGGCGCCGAAGGCCGCCGCGGCCGTGATCGCCGAGCTGCGGCACAACCTGTCCGAGAGCATGGTCCGCGACACGGCCGTGCTCGAGGAGCGTGGCCGTCTGCTGGCGACGGTGGACACCTTGCTCAGTTCGGTGAACCACGCTGCGGCCGAGCAGCGCACCGCGGTCGATGCGCTGATCTCGACGTCCGCCGACGCGCTGGAACGCGTCGCCACGCGTTTCACGGCGCAGGTCGAGACGCAGACGGACAAGCTGGACAACGCCGCCGATCGCATCGCGGCCGGCGCGATCGAAGTCGCGAGCCTCGGGGACGTGTTCGGCACTGCCGTGCAGCGTTTCGGCGAGGCGAACGAGCGACTGGTCACCCGTCTTCAGGCGATCGAAGGCGCGCTCGACCAGTCGCTGGCCCGCAGTGACGAGCAGCTCGCCTACTACGTCGCCCAGGCGCGCGAGGTCGTCGATCTCAGCGTGCTGGCGCAGAAGCAGATCATCGGCGAGCTGCAGCGCGTCGCCCAGGCGCGTACGCAGGCCGGGGCGGAAACGGCATGAGCGTCGAGTTCGACGACGACGCCGACACTGCGGCGCCGATCTGGGCCGCATTTGGCGACCTGATGTCGGTGCTGCTCGGCGTGTTCGTGCTGATCCTCGTCGGCGTGATCGGCATGCAGATGCAGCTCTCGCAGCGGCTCGACGAAGAGGTGCGGCGGCGCGAGCAGGAGGCGCAGCGCAACCGCACGCTGGAGCAGGCGCTGGCCGTGCCGCTCGCGAGCGGCCGCGTGACGCTGATCAATGGACGCATCGGCATCGGAGGCAACGTTCTGTTTGCGCTGAGTTCTGATCGACTGCAGCCGGAAGGCCACGAGTTGCTCAAGAGCCTCGCCGGGCCGCTCGCCGCGTACCTGCACGCGCGCGACGAGGTGCTGATGGTCAGCGGCTTCACCGATGACCGACAGGTGCGTGGTGACAGCCGTCAGTTTGCGGACAACTGGGAGCTGTCGGCCCAACGTGCGCTGACGGTCACGCGCACGCTGATCGCCGAAGGGGTGCCGGCCGACGCGGTATTCGCGGCGGCGTTCGGTTCTCAGCAGCCGATCAGCTCGAATGCCGACGCCGCCGGGCGCGCGCGCAACCGCCGCGTGGAGATCGCACCGATGCCGAAGCCCAAAAGCTCGGCCGCTTCGACACCGTGACCGCCGCACGCACCGACGCGCAGGCGCGGCTGGAGACGTGGCGGGCCCAACGCAGTGACCGGCTCGACCCGCTGCGGTTTGCACGGATCGACGCACTTGCGCGTCGTGCGGCCGGGCAACGCGGTGCCGTCCGCGAAATCCTCGACGCGCGTCTCGCGGAACTCGTGGCTGCGTTCGATGCATGCGTTGCTGCTGCGCCGGCAAACCAGGAGACGCATTTCCCCGCGGGCGCTGCGGGCACCCGCTGTCGCGGTGAGCTTGCGATGCTCATCCATGACATGGCGCGCGGGGCCGATGCGCGTCACGATGCTACCGATGCGCCGGCGTCGACCGAGAGTCTTCCGGCGGTCGCGCGGCTGGAAGAAGTGCGTCGCATGTGCGGCGATGCACGCGCGGAAAGCCAGTTGCGCGAAGCGCTCGAGGAAGCACCTGAGAACGCCGGCCCGCTGAACTCCGCAAGCCTTGTGCATCGTGCACTGACGCTCATGCGCGAGGTGTCACCCGAGTACCTCGCGCCGTTCATGGCGTACGTCGATGCGCTGGCATGGCTGGAAGGCATGGACATGCACTCGGCCTCGGCGGCAACCGCCTCGCCGGCTGGCGCGGGCAGCAACAAGCGCTCGCGGGCGAAGCCGCGCGCGCGGCGCGGTTGAAGCGATCTCGCCTCGCAGTCGCGGCGCGGGTGTCCGACTTGTCGCCATAAATGCGTCGCGTTGTACGCCCCGCAGGTATCAACGGTCTTGTAGCGTCGCCTCGCTAGAAATACCGCAGCCGTGTGCGCGCGGCGGCGACACGCGGGAGGCACGATGAAGCACGCGTTCAAACAGTTGGCCCGCGCCGGCATGCAATCGGCGCTGCAGTCGTGACTCTGCCCTAGCGCTTGAGCGGAGTGTGGACTGCGGCCGCTCGCGCAGACGCGGCACGGTGTCGGCTTCGGACGCTCGAGTGTTCTCGCCCGTGCGAGCGTCACGGATCAGTGAACGAGCTCGACGGCGGGCGCCGCTGAAGCAAGCGGAACCATCGGGATGGGCTCCAGTGGGAGCAATCAGAAGGCCGCGGCCAGACCGCGCTGGCGTTGCCACGTTGCCTTGACGACGGGGCTGTACCATCCCGCGCATGAAGAAAACCCCCAAGAAAGGTGCCGCGGGACGCGGCAAGGGCACGCGCGGTGATGCCACGCGCGACACGAAAGACGGCCGTAAGCGCGCAGCCGGCGGCGACGGGCGCGGCCCCAAGCGTCCGGGCTGGATGCCCGACGCCCCGCCGCGCGGCTGGAAGCCGCTCGCGCAGCCGCAGGCGGGCGTCGCGCCGCCGGACCGCGACCCGCACGCCGATCGGGAAGCGTCGCGCTACGACAATCCCATCGCAAGCCGCGAGCTGATCCTGCATCACCTCTCCGCCGCCGAAGGCCCCATTTCGGCCGAGGAACTTGCCGAAGCGCTCGGGCTGTCGGAACCCGAGCGCTTCGAGGCGCTCGGCAACCGCCTTCGGGCGATGGTGCGCGACGGCCAGCTGCTGCAGAACCGCAAGGGCGCGTTTGCGCCGGCGGCGCAGATGGATCTCGTCGCCGGTTCCGTCATCGCAAACCCGGACGGCTTCGGCTTCCTGCGGCCCGACGGTGCCGGCAGTGAAGACCTGTTCCTGCCGCCGTTCGAGATGCGCAAGGTCATGCACGGCGACCGCGTGCTCGCCAGCATCACGGGGCTCGACCGCCGCGGTCGGCCGCAGGGGAGTATCGTCGAGGTGCTCGAGCGGCGGCTCACGCGCCTGATCGGCCGCTATACGGTCGAGGCGGGCATCGGCTACGTGGTGCCCGACGACCAGCGCATCCAACGCAACCTGCTGATCGCGCCCGACGCGCATGCCGATGCGAAGGAAGGCCAGCTGGTGGTCGCCGAGATCGTGCATGCGCCCGATCCAAAGCGCCCGCCGATCGGCCGCGTGCTGACGGTGCTCGGCGAGCGTCTGACGGCTTCGCTCGCCGTGCAGGCGGCGATCCACGGGCATGACATCCCGCATGAGTTCCCCCAGCCCGTGCTCGATGAAGCGTCGAACATCCCCGTCGAGGTCGAGGAAAGCACGGCCGCGCAGCGCACCGACATCCGCCACCTGCCGCTGGTCACGATCGACGGCGAGGACGCGAAGGATTTCGATGACGCCGTCTACTGCGAGCCGAACCGCGATGGCTTCCGCCTCGTGGTCGCGATCGCCGATGTGTCGCACTACGTGCGCCCCGGCACGCCGCTCGACGACGAGGCGCAGAAGCGCGCGACGAGCGTGTACTTCCCGGGCTTCGTCGTGCCGATGCTGCCGGAGACGCTGTCAAACGGCATCTGCTCGCTGAAGCCGAAGGTCGACCGCCTGTGCTTCGTCTGCGACATGCAGGTCGACCGCAAGGGGCAGGTCACCGAGTCGAAGTTCTACGAAGCGGTGATGCATTCGCATGCACGCCTGACCTACACGCAGGTCTGGAACGCGGTGGGCGAGGGCATTGCCGACGACGCGCGCGAGGACGCGTTGCAGCGCATCGGCACGTTGCTGCCGCACGTGCAGCGCCTGCACCAGCTGTATGAAGTGCTGCGGAAAGCACGCGAGAAGCGCGGCGCGATCGAGTTCGAATCCAGCGAAGTGCGCTTCGTGCTCGGGCCGCAGGGTGAGGTCACGCAGGCCGGGATGATCCAGCGCAACGATGCGCACAAGCTCATCGAGGAATGCATGATCGCGGCGAACGTCGAAGCCGCGAAGTGCCTGCTTGAGCGCGAGGTGCCCTCGCCGTACCGCATCCACGAGCGGCCGCCGGAAGGCAAGTACGAGGACCTGCTCGAGTTCCTCAAGGAATTCAACCTCAAGATGCCGGCGTGGTCGAAGGTCGAGCCGCGCGATTTCACCGCGCTGCTGCGCAAGATCCGCGAGCGGCCCGAAGCGGCACTGCTCGAATCGGTGCTGCTGCGCAGCCAGTCGCTTGCGGTGTATTCGCCCGAGAACGTGGGCCACTTCGGTCTGGCGCTCGAGGCGTACGCACACTTCACGTCGCCGATCCGTCGCTATCCCGATTTGCTCGTGCACCGGGCGATCAAGCACGCGCTCAGCGGCGCGCGGCCGGAGAAGTTCAAGTACTCACCGAGCGACATGGCGCAGCTCGCTCTGCAGTGCTCGGAACGTTCGCGCCGTGCCGACGAGGCGCAGCGCGAGGTCGACGAGCGCTACCGCGCTGCGTGGATGGAGCAGCACGTCGGCGGCGAGTTCGACGGCGTGATCAGCGGCGTCACGAGCTTCGGTCTGTTCATTGAACTCGACGAGTCGAAGGTCAACGGTCTGGTGCACGTCACGCAGCTGCCGAACGACTTCTACCACTTCGATGCGATCCGCAAGACGCTGACGGGCGAGCGGCGCGGCCGCGAGTTCCGCCTCGGCGACCGCGTGCGAATTGTCGTGCTGAAGGCGAGCGTCGAGGATCGGAAGATCGACTTCCGTCTGGTCGAGGAGCGCGACGACGTCAAGCCACCGCCGCCGCGCGGAAAGCCCGCCAAGCGCGAGAAGCACCCGTACTGAGTCGCGTTGGGTGAAGCGCCGCCCCGGGTCCGGCGCCCGCCCGGATCCGGGCTACGGCGCAGCGCCGGCCCGGGCGTTTTCGTCGGGGCGGGCTGCGCGATCGGTCCAGGACACCGCGTGCCACCGGGCCGCACGGCCGCGAGCCATGCACATCGTCGAGAGCGGCGCGCGGTGCGACAATGCCGGCCCGCGGGACGAAGTGAATTTCCATGAGCCAGAAACAGTGGATCGCCGGCATCAATGCCGTCGCCTCGGCGCTCGAACACGATGCCGAGCACGTGCGCGAAGTGCTGCTCGAAGCCGGCGCGAAGAATCCGCGGATCGCCGAGATCGAATCACGTGCACGGCGGCTGGACATCGACGTGCGGCGCGTCGCGACGCAGGCGCTCGACGGCGTGGTCGGCGGCATGCGGCACCAGGGCGCCGTCGCCCGATACGCGGCCGCGAAAACCTGGGGCGAGAACGAACTCGAGGGCCTGATCGAGGCGGCCGAGGGGCGCGCATTGGTACTGGTCCTCGACGGCGTGCAGGATCCGCACAACCTCGGCGCCTGCCTCCGCAGCGCGGCGGCCGCGGGCGTGACCGCCGTGGTGTTCCCCAAAGACAAGGCGGTGCAGGTCAACGCGACCGTGCGCAAGACCTCGGCCGGCGCCGCAGACACCATTCCCGTCATTCCAGTCACGAACCTGGCGCGCACGATGCGCGATCTGCAGCAGCTCGGCGTGTGGCTCCACGGCCTTGCCGGTGACGCCGAGGCATCGCTTTACTCGCTGGACCTGCGGGGCAACGTCGCGCTCGTGCTCGGTGGCGAGGCCGACGGCCTGCGTCGCCTCACGCGCGAGAACTGCGACAGCCTCGTGCGCATTCCGATGCCGGGCGGCACGAACGTCGAGAGCCTCAACGTGTCGGTCGCGGCCGGCGTGACACTCTTCGAAGCTGTGCGCCAGCGGAGTACGCCATGAACCTCGCCTGGTACGACGTCATCGGTCTGCTCGGCACGCTGCTGATCCTCGCCGCGTACTTCCTGCTGCAGGTGCGTCGGATCGACGGCAACGGCGTGCTCTATCCAACGCTGAACCTCTTCGGCGCGGCGGGCATCCTCGTCTCGCTGCTCGGCACGTTCAACCTGTCGGTGTTCCTGCTCGAGGCCGCGTGGATCCTCGTCAGCGCCTATGGCATTTGGCAGGGACTGAAGTCGCGACGGGAAACCCGCGATCGCGCGTGACCGCCAGGTCCGGCTCGGCGACGCCTGAGTAGCGAAGCGGCGCGGCCATAAGCCGCGCTAGCGCGCAGGCCCGCGTAGCCGATGCGTCAGCCCGGCGCAGGCCAGGCGTTGACGATCTTGCAGAACAGTTCCGCCGTGCGCTCGGCGTCGTAGACGGCCGAGTGCGCCTCCGCCGCGTTCCACGGCAGGTCGGCCGCCGCCAATGCACGCCCGAGCACGGTCTGCCCGTAGGCGACGCCCGCGAGTGTCACCGTGTCGAACACGCTGAACGGGTGGAACGGGTTGCGTTTGTGCCCGCTGCGCGCAACCGCCGCATTGAGAAAGTTCAGGTCGAAGTGCGCGTTGTGGCCAACGAGGATCGCGCGCTGGCAGCCGTGCTTCTTCATCGCATCGCGCACCGGTGCGAACACCGTATCGAGCGCCACGCGCTCGGACTTCGCGAAGCGGAACGGATGATCGAGCACGATCCCGGTGACTTCGAGCGACTTCGGGTCGATCTGGGTGCCGGGGGCCGGCTCGACATGGGCGTTGGTGGCCGGGCAGGGCACCAGCCGGCCGTCCGCGTCGAGGTCGAGCGGCACGACGGCGATCTCGAGCAGCGCGTGGCGGTTCCAGTCGAAACCGCCGGTTTCTACGTCGACCACGATCGGCATGAAACCGCGAAAGCGCGAGCTGAGACGCGGCGCGTCCGGGGACGGTTCGGGCGCACCGCCGGGGGCGCGATCATCGGGAACGGACATGCGTGAAGCCTAGCAGACGCCCTGCGCGCGTCCGCTCAACGCAGCGTGCCGAGCAGGACGCCGTCGCGACGGAACTGATCGAGCATGGCCGCGCCGTTGGCGACAAACACGTCCGCGTCCCCGACGCCTGCCTCGCCCGCAAGCGCACGCAACTGCGCACGCCCTTCAAGCCTGGGAAACTCTTCAATCCGAGCAAGCAAGCGATACGCGAGCGGCGAGAGTTCGCTGAAGGTGACGCTTCCGTCCGCCGCGCGCTGCACCAGCAGCAGCGTAGGCATCGGCGGTGGCGCGTCGAAGGTGCACCCCGGGCCGATGCGATGCACGGGCCAGACGTACGCGAGCGGCCACGCAAGCGGCGACAGTGCCGGTCGACCGTCGAGCAGATCACCTGCGGACTCGTGCGGCACGTCATCGATGCGCGCCTCGCTGATCTGCAGTGCGAGCTCCACCCATTCGTAGTGCGCAAGCTCTACAAGCCACGGTGGGTCGCCGTCGCCGCGCTCGCTGCGCGCATCGAGGTAGCGCATGAACTCGCGCGCGAGTTCGGTGAAGAGAGGCGTTCGACTCGGATGCTCACGCACGAAACCGCGCGCAAGTGCGGTCCATACCTCGTCACCGAGGGTGCGGCGCATCACCGGAAAGTTGCCGGCGAGCACGCCCTCGACGTTGTTGAAGAACAGGTCCTGATAGATGCGCAGCCGTCGCGCTTCGATGCCGTCCGGTGGCGGCGATTGCGGATCACGGATGTGCGCGGTCAGCGCACGCTGGGCGGCAAACCCGTCTTCGCAGGTGTCGGCGCCGCGGCTCATGCGGCGTGGCGCCCGCGGCGCGACAGTGCACCGTTTACGCGGCGAACGGTGTCGAGTTCGGCCAGCAACTCGTCGAACGGCGGCAGGTTGAAATCGCGCTCGAGCAGCGTCGGGCGCGGACCGAAACGGCGGTACGCCTCGCCGAGCAGCGACCACACTGCCTCGCCGACCGCAGCGCCGTGGGTGTCGATTTTGAGGTCGTCCGCCTCGTCGTAATGACCGGCGACATGGATGTAGGCGACCCGGTCGCCCGGCAACGCATGCAGGAACTCGAGCGCGTCGTAGTCATGGTTCGTCGCGTTGACGACGATGTTGTTGACGTCGAGCAGCAGGTTGCAGTCGGCGCGATCGAGCACGGCGTTGACGAAGTCGATCTCGCGCATGCCGCGTGAGCCGGCGTCGAGCGTCGCGTAGTAGGAGATGTTTTCGACCGCGATGCGCCGGCCCAGGATGTCCTGCGTGCGCCCGATGCGCGCGGCCAGGTGCGCCACCGCGGCGTCGTTGAACGGCATCGGAAGCAGGTCGTACAGCTGGCCCTGCTCGTCGCTGCAGGCGCTGAGGTGCTCGCTGTAGAGCGCGCAACCGTGCGCGTCGAGAAAGCGCCGCACGCGTGTCAGAAAGGTTTCGTCGAGCTCGCCCGGGCCGCCGAGAGACAACGACAGGCCGTGGCAGATGATCGGATACCGGGTTGCAAGCTCTGCGAACGCGTCGCCGAGCGAGCCGCCGACGCCGATCCAGTTCTCCGGCGCGACCTCGAGGAAATCGACGCGGCCCGGAGGCGCTTCGCGCAACGGACCCAGCAGGGAGCGGCGCAGGCCGAGGCCGACGCTGTCGGCGGGCAGGGAACGGAGGATCACGGGCGCATCCGCGGAAGCGACAGGAATTGCGGGAGAAATGAGGAACTGACGACGGGGACGAGGTCCGGGCCCGGCGTGTGCCGGACCCGGATCCCTGCGATCAGGCTGCGCCGCCGCACTTGCCCTCGCCGCACTTGCCTTCGGCAGCCTTGGCCTTGTCGGCACCGCACTTGCCTTCACCGCACTTGCCCTCGGCGGCCTTCGCCTTGCCGGCACCGCACGTGCCCTCGGCAGCCTTGGCCTTGTCGGCGCCGCACTTGCCTTCGCCGCACTTGCCCTCGGCGGCCTTCGCCTTGTCGGCACCGCACTTGGCCTCAGCGGCCTTCGCGGCGTCAGCCGTCTGTGCGGCGGCGGCCGGGTCGGCGCCGAGCATGTAGCCCTGGGCGAGCGGGGTGGACGCGAACGCCGAGGCGGAGAGCAGCAGGCCGCCGGTGAGGGCTGCGAGGGCGGGCTTATTGATCGAACGGGACATGGCTTTCCTCTGGATAGAAATGATGCGCGGGCGATACGTGGGCGTCGCGATGGTAGCGCGGCGCATTGTCGGCGCGACGCCCGGGGGCGACGGACGGGCCGGCTGCCGGAGCAGTGCGGTCCCATGGTCGACTCTACGGCCGGGCCAGTGGCTTGGATGCACGTTTCTGAAACGAGAACGGGCGGACCCGGAGGCCCGCCCGCTCGGCGCCACCCCGATTGCGCTCAGGGAGCGCCGGTGGTGCTCGTCTCGTCGCGCTTGTCGCGCGGGGGCAGCGTTTCTTCGCCACGCACGAGGTACCACACGTTCTCGGCGATGTTCGTTGCGTGGTCGCCGATGCGCTCAAGGTTTTTCGCCATGAACAGCAGGTGCGTGCAGGGCGTGATCGCGCGAGCGTCTTCCATCATGTAGGTCAGCAGTTCGCGGAACAGGCCGGTGTACGCGGCATCGATCTCGGCATCGCGTTCGCGCACGCGCGTGGCGGCTTCGACGTCGTTCGTGCGGTACGCCTGCAGCACGTCGCGCAGCTGCTTGACCGCGAGCGTGCCGATTGCGTGCAGTCCGCCCACGTGCGGCAGCGGGGGCGACATGTTGAGCGCGAGCGAACGCTTGGCGACATTCGCGGCGTAGTCGCCGATGCGCTCGATGTCGGCTGCAATGCGGATCGCCGACAGGATCTCGCGCAAATCGCGCGCGAGCGGACCGCGCAGCGCGAGCTTCATGACGTCGTGGCTGACCTCGTGCTCGAGCGCGTCGATGGCCTCGTCGTTCGCAATGATCCGCTCCGCGGCCTTGTCGTCACGGCGTTGCACGACGTCGAGCGCGGCCTCGAGTTGCGCAGCGGCCATCTCGCCCATGCGCAGCATTTCTTCCTGCAGGCGGTGATGCTCGGAATCGTGACTCTTGAGAATGTGGTCGGGCATGTCGTGTCCTGGGTAAGGGCCGAAGCAGGCGCGCCGGCGTCCCGTCGGGGCGCCGGATCGGCACCTGTCGTGTCCTGCGAGCCGCTCGTGCCGCCGGCGCCGGCCCGCGGCACGATGGATTGCGGGCGAGGTGGCTCAGCCGAAGCGTCCGGTGATGTAGTCCTCGGTCTGCTGCTTGCTTGGGTTCGAGAAGATCGTCTCGGTCGCGCCGTGCTCGATGAGGTCGCCGAGGTACATGAACGCGGTGTAGTCCGACACGCGCGCGGCCTGCTGCATGTTGTGGGTCACGATCGCGATCGTGTACTCGCGCTTGAGCTCGTCGATGAGCTGCTCGATGCGGCTCGTGGAGATCGGGTCGAGCGCCGAGGTAGGCTCGTCGAGCAGCAGCACGTCCGGCCGTAGCGCGACGGCGCGCGCAATGCAAAGGCGCTGCTGCTGGCCACCCGAGAGTCCGAGCGCACTCTGCCCGAGCTTGTCCTTGACCTCATCCCAGATCGCGCCCTGGCGCAATGCGCTTTCGACGCGGTCGTTCATGTCCGACTTCGACAACCGCTCGTGGTGGCGGATGCCGTACGCGACGTTCTCGTAGATCGTCATCGGGAACGGCACCGGCTTCTGGAACACCATGCCGACCTTGCTGCGCAGGCGGTTCATCGGGTACTTCGCGTCGAGAATGTTCTCGCCGTCGAGCAGCACCTCGCCGCTCGCGCGCATCTTCGGATACAGCGCGTAGATGCGGTTGAAGACGCGCAGCAGCGTGGACTTGCCGCAGCCCGAGGGCCCGATCAGCGCGGTGACGCGCTTTTCCGGCACCTCGATGTTGATGCTCTTGAGCGCGTGGAACTTGTCGTAGTGGAAGTCCAGGCCGCGTGCCGCGAGCTTGACCGGCGAGGCCTGCGTGGACGCGCGGTCCACGGGGGCGATGTTGAGTCGGGCGTCGTTCATGGCCTGGGTCGGAGCGTGGAGGTCGGAAAGGGCGGGGCGGTTCGAAAGATCAGTCATGGGCGATGCGGTTGCGCAGCACGATCGTGCGCGCGATCAGGGCGGTCACGAGCACAAACAGCGTGAGCACGAGCGCACCGGCCCAGGCGAGCACCTGCCAGCTTTCGAACGGGCTGCCGGCGAACTGGTTCATCACCACCGGCACGCTTGCGATCGGCTCCAGGATATCGGTGCTCCAGTACAGATTGCCGAACGCGGTGAACAGCAGCGGCGCGGTTTCGCCGCTGATGCGCGCGAGCGCGAGCAGCACGCCCGTCACGATACCCGCGGACGCGCTTCGGTAGAGCACCTGCACGATGACCTTCCACTGCGGCACGCCGAGCGACAACGCCGCTTCGCGCATCTGGGGCGGCACGAGGCGCAGCATCTCGTCGGTCGTGCGGACGACAACCGGCAGCACGATGAACGCAAGCGAGATCGCACCGGCCAGTGCCGAGAAGTTGCCGCCGGTCTGCATGACGATCAGCGTGTAGACGAACAGGCCGAGCACGATCGACGGCGCCGACAGCAGGATGTCGTTGACGAAGCGCACCACGGTGCCCATGCGACGCGCGTGCCCGTACTCGGCCAGCCAGGTGCCCGCAGCGATGCCGAGCGGCGTGCCGATCGCGATCGCCATCAGGCACATGATCGCGCTGCCGTAGAAGGCGTTGCGCAGGCCGCCTTCTTGCATCGGGGGCGGCGTGTCCTGCGAGAACAGGGCCCAGCTGATGCCGGGCAGGCCCTTGGAGAGTAGCGTCCATAGGATCCAGCCCAGGAAGAACAGGCCGAACGCTGCCGTCGCGCACGCGAATGTGATCGCGAGTGCGTTCGTGATCCGCCGGCGGCGGTAAAGCGCGGTCGAGGAAGCCATCAGGTGCCCTGCCTGCGCGCGAGCTGCGCCAGCATGAGCCGGGCGATCGCGAGCACGATGAACGTGACGATGAACAGCACGAAGCCCAGCAGCAGGAGCGCCGAACGGTAGGTATCGGTCGCTTCGCCGAAGTCATTCGCGATCAGCGCGGCGATCGTGGTGCCGGGTTCGAGGATCGACGCGGTGAAGTTCACGCTGTTGCCGACCACGAACGCGACGGCCATCGTCTCGCCGAGCGCGCGCCCCAGGCCGAGGAAGACGCCGCCGATCACTGCCGAGCGCGTGTAGGGCAGCGCGATGTCCCAGGTGACTTCCCAGCGCGTTGATCCGAGCGCGTAGGCGGACTCCTTGAGGCGGGTCGGCACGGTCAGGAACACCTCGCGCATGACCGCGGAGATGAAGGGAATCACCATGATCGAGAGCACCACGCCCGCGGTGAGCAGGCCGATGCCGAGCGGTGGGCCCTGGAACACTGGGCCGATCACCGGCAGCTCGCCGAGGTTGTCGTTGAGCCACGGTGTGACGTGTTCGGTCATCACCGGCACGAGCACGAACAGGCCCCACATGCCGTAGATGATCGACGGGATGCCGGCGAGCAGTTCGATCGCGGTACCGATGGGCCCGCGCGCCCAGCGCGGTGCGACTTCGGTGAGGAAGAACGCGATGCCGAAGCTCACCGGCACGGCGATGATCATCGCGATCAATGCCGTCACGATCGTGCCGTAGATCGGCACCAGCGCGCCGTAGCGGTCCTCGACCGGATTCCACTCGGTGGTCGTGAAGAAGTCCAGCCCTTCCTTCGCGAGCACGTCGCGACCGCCCCACAGCATCGACAGCGCGGCGGCGGCGAGGGCGAGCAGCACGAATACGACCGTGGCCAGCAATACACGGCGAAACACGCGGTCATGGCGTGCGTCGCGGTCGTCGCGGGATGCGTCGGACGAAGCAGGAGCGGCGATCGAATTCATCAGGCGGCGCGGTCGGTTGAGTCCAATACGACAATCCGCGCAGCCGCGGATGGGCGCGGGGCAAGGCGACCGGGCCGGATTCTCTCCGTGCCCGAGTCAGCCTTGCCCGCGATGGTGTGGCGGAATGCGCCGGATCAGTACTTGAACGTGTTCGCCCAGTACTGCTCGACCTGGGTCACGAGCTCCGGCGGCAGCGCCACGTAGTCGAGCGACTGCGCCTGCTGCTGGCCGTTCTTCAAGGCCCAGCCGAAGAACTCGAGCGACTGCTTCGCGCGCTGCGGATCCTTGGGCTGCTTGCGCATGAGGATGAAGTTCGTCGCCGTGATCGGCCACGCCTGCTCGCCGGCCGCGTTCGTGATCACGAGGTTGAAGTTCGGCGCGCTCGCCCAGTCAGCCGAGGCCGCTGCGGCCTGGAAGCTGGACGCATCCGGCTTGACCCAGTTGCCGGCGGCGTTCTGCAGCATCGTGTACGCCATGTTGTTCTGCAGCGCGTACGACAGCTCGACGTAGCCGATCGAACCCTTGATCTGCTTGACGTAGGACGCGACGCCCTCGTTGCCCTTGCCGCCCATGCCGGTCGGCCACTTCACCGAGGTGCCTTCGCCGACCTTCTGCTTCCACTCCGGGCTGACCTTCGACAGGTAGTTCGCGAAGTTGAACGTCGTGCCCGAGCCGTCGGAGCGGTGGACGATGTTGATCTTCGAATCCGGCAGCTGCACGCCCGGGTTGAGCGCGGCGATCGCCGGGTCGTTCCACTTCGTGACGTTGCCCATGAAGATGTCGGCAAGCACCGGGCCCGTCAGGCGCAGCTCGCCGGCTTCGATGCCTTCAACGTTGACCACGGGCACCACGCCGCCGATGGCCGACGGGAACTGGCCGAGACCGGCCGCGTCGAGCTCTTCGGTCGACAACGGCTTGTCGGTCGAGCCGAAATCGACCGTTCCGGCCTTGATCTGGGCGATGCCGCCGCCGGAGCCGATCGACTGGTAGTTGACGCGGGCCCCGGTGCTCTTGTTGTAGTCGGACGACCACTTCGAGATCAGCGGGTAGATGAAGGTGGCGCCAGCGCCGGTGATCGTGGCCTCGGCGCGGTCACCGGCGGCCGCCGAAGCGTCCGTACCGGCGGCCGGGTTCGCCGGCGCGGCTTCGTTGGAAGGGCCGCAGGCAGCGGTGGCGATCGCAAGCACAAGGGCGAGCGTGACCGGACGAATCGACGTGTTCATGCACGGACCTCCTGAAGACAGGCGCAGGGGACGGGATGCGCGGTATGAAATGATAGTTTTGTTACACCACCATGACGCTTGCGTAGGCAGGCCCGACCGTAGCCTACGCGCCACGCCCGGGTCGCCGGCCCGCCAAAACGGAAAGCGGGCCCGCAGGCCCGCTCTTGTACCCGAATTCTGACCGAAGTCAGTACTTCATGTTCGCGTTCCAGTACGTCTCGATCTGCTTGACCAGCGGGTCCGGCAGTGGCACGTAGTCGAGCGACTTCGCCTGGGCGTCGCCGTTGGCGTAGACCCAGCGGAAGAACTCCTTGGCCTGCTTCGCGTTGGCGGCGTTCTTCGGCTTCTTGTGCATCAGGATGAAGTTCGTGGCCGTGATCGGCCAGGAGTTCGCGCCCGGCGCGTTCGTCATGACGAGGTAGAAGTCCTTCGACTTGCCCCATTCGGCGTTCGACGCGGCGGCCTGGAACGTCTCGTCCGACGGCAGCACGAAGTTGCCGGCCGCGTTCTTCAGGCGGGCGTACGGGATCTTGTTCTGCAGGGCGTAGGACAGCTCGACGTAGCCGATGCCGCCCTTGATCTGCTTGACGTACGCGGCGACGCCTTCGTTGCCCTTGCCGCCGATGCCGGTCGGCCACTGCAGCGCGTTGCCCTCACCGACCTTCTGCTTCCACTCCGGGCTGACCTTGGACAGATAGTTCGAGAAGTTGAACGTGGTGCCGGAGCCGTCCGAGCGGCGAACGACTGTGATCTTCTGGGCCGGCAGCGCGATGCCCGGGTTCAGCGCGGCGATCGCCGGGTCGTTCCAGGTCTTGATGTTGCCGAGGAAGATGTTCGCGAGCGTCGGGCCGTCGAGCTTCAGCGCGCCGGAGGCGACGCCCGGCACGTTGAACACCGGCACCACGCCGCCGATGACCGACGGGAACTGCGCAAGGCCGCTCTTGGCAAGCTCCTCAGGCTTGAGCGGGGCGTCGGACGAGCCGAAGTCGACCGTCTTCGCCTTGATTTGCGCGATACCGCCGCTCGAGCCGATCGACTGGTAGTTGACGCGGTTGCCGGTCGCCTTGTTGTAGTCGGACGACCACTTGGTCATGACCGGATAGACGAACGACGCGCCCGCGCCCGTGACGTCGGCGGCGAACGCGTTGCCGGCGGCAAGTGCGATCGCTGCAGCGAGAGTGGCGCGGAACTGGATGGACTTCGACACGGACTGGCTCCTCGATAGGGCCCGGGCGGCGCCCGGCGGCCTGCATTCCATAGGCAGTCGATGACAGTCGAATGTCTCGTTTTTGACAGTGCGGTGACGGCTGGGTCGGCCGGGGCGGACCCGGCCTCGCTTTGCTGGAGAGGCGCAATCGACCGCCGTGGTGCGCTTTTTTCCAGCACATCCTCCGCGTTGAAGGCCTTGCGCAGCCGGGCCACGCGGACCCAGCTACGTGAAGGCGGCGGCGTGCGCGGATTAAGAAATGGTCAAGGCCGACATAAAACTGACACGAGACCGAATTCAAATGCGCATCGAGCCACGGCTCTCGTGCGGCGCCTCCGCGCCGACCACGACCGCCCATCCGCTACTACCTGACCACGGAGTCTTCCCCATGCGTTCTTCCACGTTGGCCGCCGCGATCGCACTCGCCGTCGGCAGCAGCGTCAGCTTCTCCGCATTCGCCCAGAGCGGTATCAGCGCCGAGGAGATCGCTGCGCTGAAGGCCCAGATCGCGGCTCTGCAGGCGCAGGTGGCCGAACTCGAGGTCCGCACCGAGGCGCAGTCGGATATCAACGTCGGCACGCAGGAAGCGCTCGACAAGATGGCCGTCGAAGTGCCGAAGATCGAGACCAAGGGCGGGCTCAAGGTCACGACCAACGACAAGAAGTTCGAAACCTCGATTGGCGGCCGCATCCACTTCGACGCCTACCTGTTCGACAACGACATCGCGGCCGACCCGGTCGGCACGACCGAATTCCGCCGCACGCGCCTGACGCTTGCCGGCAAGGCCTACGGCTGGGAATACAAGCTCGAGAACGACTTCGGTGCCGGCGGCGGCCTCGACGGCTTCCGCGACGTGTTCATCGCCACGAATGCGCTCGGCGGCAAGGTCACGATCGGTCAGTTCAAGCCCTACCGTTCGATGGAAGAGCTCACGAGCTCGAACGAGATCCTCATGATGGAGCGCCCGTTCGCGAGCGCGACGGGGCTGTTCTCGGGTCGCCAGTTCCGTCAGGGCGTGGGTTACCTGCGCAGCAGCGACAACACCACGTTCGGCGTGGCCGCGTTCAACGCGCGCGATGCCGCGACGGCACGCAACGAAGGCGTCGGCGCAGCCGCGCGCTTCACCTGGGCGCCGATCAACACGCCCGAGAGCACGCTGCACTTCGGCGTGTCGGCCAGCGTCGAGAACGCGAACCAGGGCACGCCGAACCTCGTGGCGACCGCGAACTACGCAGGCCGCCGCGGCCCGAGCCAGGCGATCGCATCGACCACGGGCCTGAGCGGCGACTCGGTCGAGCACATCGGCGTCGAAGCCGCCGGCGCGTTCGGCCCGCTGTTCTTCCAGTCCGAGTACGCGATGGCGACGTTCGGCGCGCCGCTGGGTCGCGACCAGGACGTCACCACGTTCTACGTGCAGGGCAGCTGGCTGCTCACCGGCGAGCACAAGCCGTATAAGGCCGCGACCGGCGTGTTCGGATCGCCCAAGATCGATGGCGGCGCGTGGGAGCTGACCGCTCGTTACGACACGATCGAAAACGAGGACGTGCTCGGTCTCGAAGTGGCATCGACCACGCTCGGCCTGAACTACTATGTGAACCCCGCGCTGCGCTTCATGCTCAATTACACGCGCGGTGACAACGAGTTCACCGGCGACAACACGAGCCAGTTCGCGCTGCGCACGCAGTTCGCGTTCTGATCGACGCTCGACCCTCTCTCTCTTTCGTGTGATTTACGGCCCCCGGTGCTCCGGGGGCTTTTTTTTGCATGTCACTTGGTGACGGCGGTCTCCGGCGTCTTGTCCGGATAGCGGCACAGGTCGATGATCGGGCAGTGCGGACAGTCGGGCTTGCGCGCCTTGCACGTGTAACGCCCGTGCAGGATCAACCAGTGATGCGCGTCGTGCAGGTAATCGGGCGGCACCGCCTTCAGCAGGGCCTTTTCGACTTCGAGCACGTCCTTGCCGGGTGCAAGGCCGGTGCGATTCGACACGCGGAAGATATGCGTGTCGACCGCCATCGCGGCTTCACCAAATGCAGTGTTGAGCACGACGTTCGCGGTCTTGCGGCCCACGCCCGGGAGCGCTTCGAGTGACTCGCGATCGCGCGGCACTTCACCTCCGTGCCGCTCGATGAGCTGGTGTGCCGCCGCGATGACGTTCGCGCCCTTGGTGCGGTTGAAATTAATCGTCGCGATGTAGGGCGCAAGCCCTTCGACGCCGAGCGCGGCAATCTGCTCGGGCGTGTTGGCCACCGGGAACAGACGGCGCGTGGCCTTGTTGACGCCTGTGTCGGTCATCTGCGCGGAGAGCGTGACCGCGACGAGCAACTCGTAGGGCGTACTGAACTCGAGCTCCGTGGTCGGCTTCGGGTTGAGTGCCTTGAAGCGCGCGAACATCTCGACGGCTTCCGCACGCGTCAGGCGGCGTCCGCGACGGCGCGGCTTCGTGGCAGGCGCCTTCACGAGCCGGCCCCGGACGCGCGCGCTTTGGCCCGCGCAAGGGCGGCCGCTGCGGCAGGCGGCAACGTCGGCGCTACCGCTCGCGCTGCAGGTGCCATGGGCGCGGGCGCACGGGCTGCCGCACGCTCGCGCTCACGACGCGCCAGTCGCTCGGTTCGCGCGCGGTACCGCTCCCGTGCGGCCAGCGCCGCCAGGCGTGAATCGCGCGCAGCCACCAGTGCCGCACTGCACGCGGCGGTGCACTGCGGGCAGGGTGCGGCACCGAGCAGACCGCATTCGATCGCGCGGTCGACGTCGCCGTCGAGCAGTGCCGCGCGCACCCGGTGCACGGACGCGTACGTTGCGTCCGTGCAGCCGCACGCGGGGCAGGGCAACTGCACGATCAGGTGCCGTCGAACGTAGGCTTGCGCCGCTCGAGAAACGCGCTCGTGCCTTCGCGCATGTCGTTCGTCGAAAACATCAAGCCGAACTGCGCCGATTCGTATTCGAGGCCTTCGCCAAGGTTGCATTCGCCGCCGACGTTGACGCAGTCGAGCAGCCCTCGCAGCGCAAGCGGGGCGGATGCAGCCAGCTGCGCCGCGATCTTCATCGTCTCGGCTTCCAGCTCGGCCGCTGCGACCACGCGGTTGACGATGCCGAGTTCGCGCGCACGCGCCGCGTCGATCGGCGCGCCGAGCAGGCACAGCTCGAGCGTGGCAGCGCGTCCGGCCAGCCGCAGCAGCCGCTGCGTGCCGCCAAAGCCGGGGATCAGGCCGAGGTTGATCTCGGGCTGCCCGACCTTTGCGTGCTCGGCCGCGATGCGCAGATGGCAGCACATCGCGAGTTCGAGCCCGCCGCCAAGCGCGAAACCGTTGACCATCGCGATCACCGGCTTCGGCATTGTCTCGACGAAACGCATCATTCGCGTGCCGCGCAGTGAGAAATCACGACCCTGCACCGGCGTCAGCGAGTTCATTTCGGCGATGTCCGCGCCGGCGACGAACGCCTTCGGCCCGGCGCCGGTCAGCACGACCGCACGCACGCGGTCGTCGTCCGCAGCGGCCGTAAACGCGGCCTGCAGGGCGTCGATCGTGGCGGCGTTTAGCGCGTTGAGCTTGTCAGGGCGGTTGACGGTGATGATGCGTACGGCCTCGCGATCCTCGATCAGGACGGGCGCAGCGTTGTCGGACGTGGCGGTTTCGGACATGGGTCTCGGGTCGGTTCGTGAACGGATCGCTCGGTCGCGACACGCCTGCGGAACTCCGCGGAAGGCGCGCGGTCAGAGCCGGGGTAGTCAGTGGCGGCAATGTAGGGCCGTCGGTATCCTAACGCGCTGCCCGGGTCGACCCCGCAGTGCATCCATGCGGACGGCGTCGCCGTTCCAGCCTCCAGCGGAGATTCCATCGAATGAAGTTGCGTCTGATTGCCGTCGCGTTGGCGGCCCTGGTCATCACCTCCGGCCCCGTGGCTGCGCAGGACACCTCGACCGAAAAGGGCAAGCTGAGCTACGCGCTCGGTTATGACCTCGGCCGTAACGCCGCGGAGAGCGGCGAGCCGCTCGACATCAACACCATCATCAAGGGCCTGCAGGAAGGCTACGGCAAGAAGGCGCCGTCGGTGCCGGTCGATGACCTGCGCAATGCCGTGCAGAACATGCAGAAGCGCCAGGCCGAAAAGGCCAAGGCTGCATGGGAAAAGGCAGCCGGCGAGAACAAGACCAAGAGCGACACGTTCATCAACGCGAATAAGGCCAAGGCCGGCGTGAAGACGCTGCCGAGCGGCGTGCAGTACCGCGTGATCGATGCCGGCAGTGGTGCGAAGCCGACGCAGGCGAGCACCGTCGCGCTGCAGGTCGCCGGTCCGTACCCGTGGGGCGAGCGCCCTGCGCAGGCCCGTCCCGCGCAGGAGATCCCGTCGGTTAAGGTCAGCGAGATCGAAATGCCGGCCATGCGCGAAGCCATCCTCCAGATGCCGGCGGGCGCGAAGTGGGAAATCACGCTTCCTGCCGACAAGGCCTACGGCGCCGACCCGCGCACGGGCTTCCCGCCGAACATGGCGGTGCAGTTCGAGGTCAAGCTGGTCAGCATCAAGTAACACCGCCGCATCCTGCGTGCTGCCCTGTTGCGCCGGCCCTGCCGGCGCAACTTGTTTGTGGGGGCACAACTGTCTTCTGTTCCCTAGGCCCGAATTCGCATGACCGTCGTCTTCCAGCGCGCGATTCCCACCCCCTGCACCGGCGTCTGCCAGCTCGGCCCCGACGGTCTCTGCGACGGTTGCTTCCGCACCGGCGACGAGATTGCATCGTGGTCGTGCATGAGCGATGACCAACGCCTGCAGCTCATGGATGAGGTGCTGCCGGAGCGCGAAGCGCGACGCGCATGAGCGCGGCGGTCGAGCCCGATCCGTCGTTCGATCGCGCGGCCATCGCTGCCGCACTGCACCCACTCGACGCACCGCCGCAAGGCCGGGGCTGGAACCACGAGGACGTCGCCGACCTCGTGCCCGATGCACACGTGTGGCGCGAGGCCGCCGTGCTCGTCGGCCTGGTGCCACGCTCGACCGGCGCGCAGGTGCTGCTCACGCGACGCACCGATGCGCTGCGCCATCACGCGGGGCAGGTGAGCTTTCCCGGAGGACGCATCGAACCCGAAGATCGGGACGCGGTCGCGGCCGCTTTGCGGGAGACACACGAAGAACTCGGCATCGCGCCCGACATCGTCAGGCCGCTCGGCTATCTCGATCGGCTCGTGACGATCACCGGCTTTCGGGTGCTGCCGGTTGTCGCTGTGATCGACCCGGCTTACATCGCGAAGCCTGATCCGAGCGAAGTGGCCGAGGTGTTCGAAGTCCCGCTGGCATTCCTGCTCGACCGCGCGAATCTCGGCGCGATGCCGATCGAACTGCGCGGCCGCACACGACGCGTGTGGGAGTACCGCTATCCTGCACAACGCATCTGGGGCGCCACGGCCTCGATGCTGCTCAATCTGCGGGACCGACTGGAGCGCATGGCATGACCGGATGGACGACCTTGGTGCAGGCCGAAACCCTGCATGACGCACTCGGCCGCGACGGCCTCGTATTGCTCGACGCACGTTCGTCGCTTGGCGCGCCCGGCGCAGCCGAAGCGGCATACCGCGAGGCGCACCTGCCCGGCGCGCGCTTCATCGATCTCGACCACGACATGAGCGACCACGCGCTTACCGGCGGCCGGCATCCGTGGCCCGATGCCGATCGTTTCACCGCGGCGTTGCAGCGCTTAGGCGTACGTCCCGACGACCAGGTGGTCGCGTACGACGCAGGCGACGGAGCGCTGGCCGCCGCCCGTGTGTGGTTCATGCTGCGGCTGCTCGGGCACCGATCCGTGGCCGTGCTCGACGGCGGCCTGACACGCTGGACGGCGCTGGGCCTGCCAGTCGAGTGCGATGTACCCACACCCGAGCCGAGCGAATACCGCGCGGAGTTCGATGCGTCGCGCCTGCTCGACGCACCCGCGGTCGAGCGACACCTTGCGGGTGCCGGCACGCTCGTCGACGCGCGCGCGATGGAGCGCTTCCGCGGTGACGTCGAGCCGCTCGATCGCGTGGCCGGTCATGTGCCCGGCGCCGTCAACCGGCCGTATGCCGCAAACCTGCGCGACGGGCGTTTCAAGCCCGCGGAAGAGCTCGCGCGCGAGTTCGACGCGCTGCTCGGCGACGCGCAGCCCGCGGACCTCGTGGCCATGTGCGGCTCGGGCGTCACCGCGTGCCACCACCTGCTTGCAATGGAGCACGCGGGTCGACCCGGCGCGAAGCTCTTCACCGGCTCGTGGAGCGGGTGGATCGAAGACCCCCGGCGCCCGGTCGCGCAGGGCGACTGAGCAACGTTTCAGCCGGGCGGCGGGATCAGCGGCGCAGGCGGGCGACCAGCGCCTGCAGTGCCTGCTGCGTGCCCGGCGCGTACCAAGCATCGAGGAACTCATCGAGTGCGATGCGTGCGGGCTGCATCGCAGCGCCGACGTCGGCCCGGGCAATCTCCCGCGTGCGGCGCATCGCGTCCTGCGGCAGCGCAAGCAGACTGGCGAGCCATTCGTGCGCCCGTGGCACGACGCGGTCCATCGGCACGACTTCGTCGACGAGTCCGATGCGCTGCGCCTGCGCGGTGTCGACCATTTCGCCGGCCACGAGCAAGCGCTCGGCACGGTTCACTCCGACCACCCGCTGCAGCAGGTGTTGGACGCCTTCGGGCACGGCAAGGCCGACCTGCGTTTCGTTGAGGCCGATGCGCAGCGGCCGGGTCGGATCGGGGCTGTCGGCCATGATCCGGTAGTCGCAGCACAGCGCGAGTACGCACCCGCCCGCAGGCGCGTGGCCGTTGATCGCAGCTGCTACCGGCACCGGGCACGAGGCGAGTGCGCGGGCCGCGTCGAAGAACGCCGTCCACGCCGCCCGCAGGCGCTCGCGGTCGTCGCCGAGCGAGAGCAGGTGCGGGACATCGAGGCCGGCTGAAAACACCGCGGGGCCGTCAGGGCGATGGGCCGACGCGAGCACGAGGCCGCGTGCTCCATCACCCACCGCTTGCCGCACGGCCTCACGCAGTGCATTGCACAAGGCGGGGTCGAGCGCGTTCACCGGCGCGCGGTCGAGTCGCAGCGCGAAGATGCCAGCGTCCGCGTCGAGAACCTCGATGCGCACGAGGCTCATCGGGCGGCTCCCACGAAGTGGGCTGCAGAGCGGGAAACAGCGGACGTGCGCGCAAGCATGGGCGGCTCCTGGCCAGGACGCGCCTATCATAGGCACATGACTATCAATCGCCGCTTCTCGCTGGGTTTAGCTTTCGCCTTGGCCTGCATGCTCTCCGGAGCGGGCGATGTGTCGGCGCGTGGATGTGCACCGCGCGTCGAATCCGCGTGGCTGCGGCTGCCGCCAGGCGGGATGCCGATGCTGGCCGGCTTTGCGCGCATCACCAACCCATGCGATGCGCCGATCATCATCACCGGCGCACGCAGCAAACGCTTCGCTGACGTGTCGCTGCACGAGTCCAAGATCGTCGATGGGATGAGCCGCATGCGCGCGGTGCCGCGGCTCACCGTGCCCGCACGCGGCGCAGTGTCCCTGCAGCCCGGCGGGCTTCATCTCATGCTGATGGGCGCGCAGGCGCCGGTGAAGACCGGCGATCGCGTTGAAGTCGAACTCGAGCTGGAAGGCGGGCGCACGGTGCGCGCCGAGTGGCCTGTGCGGGCCGCGGCCCGCTGAGCCCCAGCTCAGCCGGCGACGGGCGCCGCGCAGGCCGTGCGCACGAACTCTGGCAGCGGCGCGGGGCTGCCGGCTTCCCGGTCGATCCACACCATCACGACGTTGCCGTCGCAGTACACGGCGCCGCCGTCGCCCGCGTCGACGATGCGATGCCCGACCGTCAGGCTCGTGCTGCCGATCCGTTCGACGAACAGTTCGACCACGACCTCGCCCGGCCAGCCGATCGGCCGCCGGTAGTTGAGGTTCGATGCGGCGACGACCGGCGCGATGTGGTCCTCGAGGCCCATGCCGGGCATCGTGATCATCCAGCGCAGGCGCGCTTCCTCGAGATAGCTGAGGAACTTCGAGTTGTTGACGTGGTTGAACGCGTCAAGATCGCGCCAGCGCACGCTGATCGGCACCCGGATCAGCGGCGATGTCGGGGCCGACGCTGGCGATTTCGCCTCGGCCTCGGTGGCTGGAGCGGAGTCCCGCGTCGGCTCCGCTGCAGCGGCCGCCTTGTCTTTCGCGGGCTTGCGCTTGCGCGTCGAGGGGCGGCGCTTCTTCGGCGCGGGGGCGGGGGTTTGATCACTCATGCAGCGGACGGCTTCTTCCGGGCGCTCTTGCGCGGCGGCTTAGCTTCGGCCGGTTTGAGCAGCGGCGCAAGGAAGCGGCCGGTGTACGACTGCGGCATGGCTGCGATTTCCTCGGGCGTTCCGGTCCCGAGGATCGTGCCACCGCGGTGGCCGCCTTCCGGGCCGAGGTCGACGATCCAGTCGGCCGTTTTGATCACGTCGAGGTTGTGCTCGATCACGACAACCGTGTTGCCGTCGTCGCGCAACCGGTGCAGCACCGCAAGCAGGTGCTCGATGTCATGGAAGTGCAGGCCGGTCGTCGGCTCGTCGAGGATGTACAGCGTGCGTCCCGTGTCGCGACGCGAGAGTTCTTTCGACAGCTTCACGCGTTGGGCTTCACCGCCCGACAGCGTCGTCGCGCTCTGTCCGAGCTTGATGTAGCTCAGGCCGACGTCCATGAGCGTTTCGAGCTTGCGCGAGATCGACGGGATCGCCTCGAACAGCTGCAACGCGTCCTCGACGGTCATCTCGAGCACGTCGTTGATGTTGTAGCCCTTGTAGAGGATCTCCAGCGTTTCGCGGTTGTAGCGCTTGCCGCCGCAGACGTCGCAGGGGACGTACACGTCGGGCAGGAAGTGCATCTCGACCTTGATGAGGCCATCGCCCTGGCAGGCCTCGCAGCGACCGCCGCGCACGTTGAAGCTGAAACGGCCGGCGGCATAGCCACGGGAGCGCGACTCGGGCACCGCCGCGAACAATTCGCGCAGCGGCGTGAACAGCCCCGTGTACGTGGCCGGGTTGCTGCGCGGCGTGCGGCCGATCGGGGACTGGTCGATATCGACGACCTTGTCCCACAGTTCGATGTTCTCGTACGAATCGTGCGGCGCGATAGGCTGCGACGCGCCGTTGAGCTCGTTCGCGGTGATCGGGTACAGCGTGTCGTTGATGAGCGTCGACTTGCCCGAGCCCGACACGCCGGTCACGCAGGTCAGCAGGCCGGCCGGAATCGCGAGGTCGACGTTGCGCAGGTTGTTGCCGCGCGCGCCGCGCAGGTGGAACGTCGTCTTCGGATCGGGGGCGTGGCGCTTGGCGGGCACCTCGATCTTGCGCGCACCGCTGAGGTACTGGCCGGTCAGCGAGCGCGGCGCGTTGATGATGTCCGCGTACTGCCCCTGAGCGATGACCTCGCCGCCGTGCACGCCCGCGCCCGGGCCGATGTCGACGATATGGTCGGCAAGGCGGATTGCGTCCTCGTCGTGCTCGACGACGATCACCGTGTTGCCGAGATCGCGCAGCCGCGTGAGCGTGCCGAGCAGACGCTCGTTGTCTCGCTGGTGCAGGCCGATCGACGGCTCATCGAGCACGTACATCACGCCGACCAGGCCGGCGCCGATCTGCGACGCCAGGCGGATGCGCTGCGCTTCGCCACCGGACAGCGAGTCGGCCTTGCGTTCGAGCGTGAGGTAATCGAGGCCGACGTCGACGAGGAAGCGCAGTCGGTCGCCGATCTCCTTGACGATCTTCGTCGCGATCTCGCCGCGCCAGCCCGGCAGCTGCATGTCGCGGAAGAAGTCGAGCGCTTCGCCGACCGGTTGCACGACGATGTCCGACAGCGGCCGGTCCGCGACAAACACGTTGCGAGCGGCGCGGTTGAGACGCGCGCCGCCGCACTCGGTGCACGCGCGCTCGCTGATGTACTTGCTCAGCTCCTCGCGCACGGCGGCCGATTCGGTCTCGCGATAACGGCGTTCAAGATTCGGGACGATGCCTTCGAAGCGGTGCCGGCGCTGGTGCTTCGTGCCGCCTTCGCTGACGTAGGTGAACGGAATCGTCTCGGTGCCGCTGCCGAACAGCACCGCCTCGCGGTTTTTCTCGGGCAGCGTGTTCCACGGCTGGTCGACCTTGAAGCCGTAATGCTTCGCGAGCGACTGGATCAGCTGGAAGTAGTACGCATTGCGGCGGTCCCAGCCGCGCACCGCGCCCGCCGAGAGCGACGCGTCGGGATTGACGACGACCCGCGCCGGATCGAAGAACTGCGCGACGCCAAGGCCGTCGCAGGTCGGGCACGCGCCCACCGGCGAGTTGAACGAGAACAGCCGCGGCTCGAGCTCGGGCAGCGAGTAATCGCAGACCGGGCAGCTGTACTTCGACGAGAACAGCAGCGGGGCCATCTCGGCGTCGTCGAGCGACTGCACGATCGCCATGCCGTCGCCGAGCTTGAGCGCGGTTTCCAACGACTCGGCCAGGCGCTGCTTCATATCCTCGCGCGGGCGGAAGCGGTCGATGACCGCCTCGATCGTGTGCTTCACGCGCAGCGCGAGCGGCGGCACCGCATCGATCTCGTGCACTACACCGTCGACGCGCACACGGACATAGCCCTGCGCACGCAACTGCTCGAACACCTGCGCATGCTCGCCTTTGCGCTCACGGATCACCGGCGCAAGCAGCATGAAGCGCTGCTCCTGCGTCTCGGGTTTCGTGCTCAGCGCAATGACCTGGTCGACCATCTGGCTGACCGTCTGCGCTTCGAGCGGATACGCGTGCAGCGGGCAACGCGGCGTGCCGACGCGCGCGTACAGCAGGCGCAGGTAGTCGTAGATCTCGGTGATCGTGCCGACGGTCGAACGCGGGTTGTGCGACGTCGACTTCTGCTCGATCGAAATCGCCGGCGACAGGCCTTCGATGTGGTCGAGGTCAGGCTTTTCCATCACCGACAGGAACTGCCGCGCGTAGGCCGACAGCGATTCGACGTAGCGGCGCTGGCCTTCGGCGTAGATCGTGTCGAACGCGAGCGAGGACTTGCCGGAACCGGACAGGCCGGTGATCACGATCAGCTTGTCGCGAGGCAGGTCGAGGTCGATGTTCTTGAGGTTATGCGTCCGCGCGCCGCGGATGCGGATCATGTCCATTCGGGAACCGGGGCTTTCATGGGGGATGCGGCGGTCGCGGCATCTACGCCGGCGAAAGCCAATCGGGGAGCGTATCGGCCGGTCGATATGGGGGCAAACCGCATGAACCGAAGGCCGACGCGTCCGACGCTCATGTGGTCAGGCGAAGGTCCGGTTCAGTTGCAGGCGCCGCCGCGGCTTCGCGGGTTGCGTCTGCGGCACCGCTGCAGCCGCGGAACACGCCGAACCCGATCAGCAGCGCAACGATCACGAGCAGCATCACCGCCATCGGCCGCGCCGGGCCGGTGCGGGTGGGTGTCGGGCCCTGCGGCGGATCTACGGGCGGGGCGATCGGCTCGGGCGCCGCGGCAGGGCTCGCGTCCTCGACGACCTTGGCGGCGGCTGCCATGTGGGCATTGCCGACGACCCCGACGCTTCCGCCGAGCGTGACCGCGCCTGCCTCGATCGCCGCGGCGCCGATGTGCCCGAGGTCGGGCAAGAGGTGCTCGCGCGAGTCACCGAACCAGCCATGGAAGCGGTCGGGAATTGCCGAGACGTCTGCCGGCAGATCGCCGTGCTCGCTGAGTTCGTGCACCACGTCCGGCAGCATCGCGGCCGCCGCGGCGCGCACGTTCGGCAGCGGCATTTCCAGGCGGTGCGCCATGTGCGCGAGCGTGTCGGCGCCGAGCGTCTGCTCGAGGCGTTCGCCGTCGATGGGCTCGTTCGGGCCCGGGCCGAGCCAAGAGTCGATCTCGGTGCCCAACCCGCGGTCGCGGAAGGTCTGCACGAAGCCGGCCGCTCCGCCGCGCTTGGGGTTCAGGATTTGCCCGACGAGCATGCCGAGCAGGCGTCGGGCGCGGGGCTCGTCGAGACCCAGCAGGCGGGTGTGCTCAAGGATCCGGTCGAACATGGCGGGCTCCGTTGCGCCAGGCATCTGGCCTTCGCTTCACTAGAGCACCGCTTGCGTCAACGCTGCGGGAACCTGCCGGACGCAACGGGCCGGCTTGCCCGGGCATGCGCGGTCGCCTACAATCCCGCGTCTGTTTGCCCGGCAAGGGCGGCAGGACCACAATAACTACATAGGAAGTCTGGTCATGTACGCAGTACTGGTCACTGGCGGTAAGCAATACCGCGTGATGGAAGGCGAGAAGCTCCGCGTCGAGCTGCTCGACGTGGAAGCCGGCAGCGAGGTCACGTTCGACAACGTGCTGATGCTTGGCGGCAGCGACGGCGTGAAGGTCGGCAACGACGTGAACGGCGCCACGGTCCGCGCAACGGTCGTTGGCCACGGCCGCGCCGACAAGGTCAAGATCGTCAAGTTCCGTCGCCGCAAGCACCACCGCAAGCAGATGGGTCACCGTCAGCATTACACCGAAATCCAGATCACCGGCATCGCCGGTGACAGCAAGTAAGGAGCAGGCGTCATGGCACATAAAAAGGGCGTAGGCTCGACCCGTAACGGCCGCGATTCCAACCCGAAGTACCTCGGCGTCAAGATCTTTGGCGGCCAGGAAATCGAAGCGGGCAACATCATCGTCCGCCAGCGCGGGACCCAGTTCCACCCGGGTTCGGGTGTCGGCCTCGGCCGCGACCACACGCTGTTCGCGCTGGTCGATGGCAAGGTCGAGTTCTCGACCAAGGGCCCGAAGCGCCGCCGCACCGTCAGCGTCGTCGCTGCCTAAGCGCGCGACGTTGCGCGAGAAGCCCCGCTTCGGCGGGGTTTTTCGTTTGTGAGCCGGTGAATCGCGTTTGCCGCTCCTTAGCGGCAGCGGACGAGCAGCGCAGCGCGTCTCTGGACGCGCTCCAGCCCGCACCGTCGTTGCACACCTCCTTTCCGACTCATTCATCACGGCCCCTATGAAACTCGTCGACGAAGCCGAAATCCAGGTCAGCGCAGGCAACGGCGGCAACGGCTGCGTGGGCTTCCGCCGTGAAAAATTCATCCCCCTCGGCGGCCCAGACGGCGGCGACGGCGGTGACGGCGGGAACGTCTGGCTCGTCGCCGACGAGAACCTCAACACGCTCGTCGATTTCCGGCACCAGAAGCAGTTCCGTGCACAACGCGGCGAGAACGGGATGGGTCGGCAGATGTACGGCAAGGCCGGCGCGGACCTGACCATCACCGTTCCGGTGGGTACCGTCGTCACCAACGTCGAGACCGACGAGGTGATCGGCGACCTCGCGCGCCACGGGGAGCGGCTGCTCGTCGCGCACGGCGGCAAGGGGGGGCTCGGCAACATGCACTTCAAGAGCTCGACGAACCGCACGCCGCGCAAGGCCCTGCCGGGTCTGCCGGGCGAAGAGCGGGCGCTCAAGCTCGAGCTCAAGCTGCTCGCCGACGTCGGCTTGCTGGGCTTTCCGAACGCGGGCAAGAGCACGTTGATCCGTGCCGTCTCGGCGGCAACGCCGAAGGTGGCGGACTACCCGTTCACGACGCTCTACCCGAACCTCGGCGTGGTCAGCGTCGAGATGCATCGCAGCTTCGTGATCGCCGACATCCCAGGCCTCATCGAGGGCGCCGCAGACGGTGCGGGCCTGGGTGCGCAGTTCCTGCGCCACCTGCAGCGCACCCGGCTGCTGCTGCACCTCGTGGACATTGCGCCGATGGAAGGCGGTGTCGAGGGTGTGTCGCCCGCCGAGCAGGTGCGTGCGATCGAGCGCGAGCTCGAAAAGCATGACCCGGAGCTGCTCGCAAAGCCGCGCTGGCTCGTGCTCAACAAGGCCGACCTGCTGCTCGAGGAGGAACAACAGGTCGCGGCGCAGGCGGTCGTCGATGAGCTCGGCTGGAGCGACCGTTGGTACCTCGTCTCCGCGATCGGCCGTGAGGGCACGTGGCCGATCATGCTCGACGTGATGGCCTTCTTCGACCGGCAGCGCGAAGAGGCTGCCGAAGCGGCTGAAAACGAACGGCCGGAGTGATCCCGTGGTGCGCGTGAATCCGCAGCGCGGTCCAGGCCGCGCGTGCGAATCCCTCAGTTGTTCGGGGAGCGCGCTGATGCGCGCGGCTCGCTCGGGCTGTGCGCTGCAGCGGAGCGGCGAGAGGACGATGCCGTCGGAGGCGTGCGCCGGGGGCTGCAGTGCGCGCGCATACGGCGCTGCTGGATTGCCATGTTTAGCGCAGCCGTCCGCCCAGGCGGCGGCCACAAAAAAGCCCGGCCGAAGCCGGGCTTTTTCAACAGCGCCTAGCGTGAACTCAGGCCGCGGTCTGCAGCGCCTTGATGCGCGCGTTCAGACGGCTCTTGTGGCGAGCGGCCTTGTTCTTGTGGATCAGGCCGCGCGAGCTGAAGCGATCGAGGATCGGCTGGGCGGTCGCGAAAGCAGCCTGGGCACCGGCGGCGTCATTTTCGTTGATCGCCTTCAGCACCTTCTTGACGGCGGTGCGCAGCATCGAACGCTGACTGGCGTTGCGGGCGTTGCGCACGACAGCCTGCTTGGCGCGCTTCTTGGCGGACTTGATGTTTGCCACGGTGGGTTCCTGGAATTGAGCTGAAACTGAAAGGAAAAGCGGGTGCGGAAAATCAGACCCAAAAGTATGTCCCGAGTGAAGACGTGCGTCAACCGACCAAGCGCGGGGCTGCGTTCATGAGCCGAGGACCGGGCCACCGTCGAGCTGCGGGTATGCTGCGCTCGACCGTCGTCTTCAGCGCGATGACGTTCCTCTCCCGCATTGCGGGCTATGCGCGCGACGCGCTGCAGGCGCATCTTTTCGGCACCAGCGCGGCGGTCAGTGCGTTCGTCGTCGCGTATCGCATTCCGAATTACCTGCGCCGAATCTTCGCGGAAGGCTCGTTCTCGTCGGCGTTCGTGCCGGTGCTCTCGGAGCTCAAGCAGAAGGGCGACGAGCAGGCGATGCGCGACGTCCTCGACCACGTCGCGGGCGCACTGCTGGCGGCGGTCATCGTCGTCACCGCACTCGGCATGCTCGGCGCGCCGTGGATCGCGCGCGTGTTCCTGCTGTTCGCCGACCCGGGGGCCGGCGGCCTCGTGGAACTGGCGGCGGACATGCTGCGCATCACGTTTCCGTACCTCGTCTTCATTTCGATGACGGCGCTGGCCGGCGGCGTCCTCAACACGTTCCGGCACTTCGGCGTGCCCGCGTTGACGCCGGTGCTGCATAACCTGGCGATCATCGGCGCCATGCTCGTGCTGCCACGTTTTCTGGCCATCCCCGAGCAGGCGCTTGCCTGGGGCGTGCTGGCGGCCGGCGTGCTGCAGATGGCCGTGCTGTGGCCGACGCTGGGCCGCCTCGGCATCCGGCCGCGGTTCCGCTTCGACCTGCAGCACGAAGGCGTGCGACGCGTGCGCAAGTTGATGCTGCCGACGATCTTCTCGTCGTCGGTCGCGCAGGTGAACCTGCTCGTGGGCACGATGTTCGCGTCGATGCTCGTCGTCGAGGCGCAGGCCTGGCTGTACTACTCAGACCGCCTGACCGAACTGCCGCTCGGCCTGTTCGGCGTCGCCGTCGGCACGGTGATCCTCCCGCAGCTTTCGAGGCAGTTCGCGGGCAAGGACGAGGCCGGGTACGCGCGTTCGCTCGACTGGGGTCTGCGCGTCGTGGTTCTGGTGGGTATGCCTGCGGCGCTCGGGCTGGCGCTGCTCGCCGTCCCGCTCACCGCGGCGCTGTTCGGGCGCGGTGAGTTCACTGACGACGACACGCGCATGGTCGGCTACGCGCTCACCGCGATGAGCCTCGGCATCCCGACGTTCATGCTCAGCAAGGTGCTGCTGCCTGCGTTCTATGCGCGGCAGGACACCAAGACGCCGATGCGTGCGGCGCTGGCGACGGTCGTGACGAACGTCGTCCTGACGATCGCGTTCGTCACGCCGCTCGACTACCTCGGGGTGCGGTGGGCGCACGTCGGCATCGCGGCGGCGACCGCGCTCGCCGGCGTGGTCAACGCGGCGCTATTGTGGCGGTACCTGCGGCGGGACGGCATCTTCAAGCCGCAGCCGGGTTGGACGCCGTGGCTGGCGCGGATCGGCGTGGGCCTCGCGGTGATGGCCGCTACTGTGATCCTCCTGGAGCGATGGGTGACGGCGCGGTACGGCATGTGGACGGCGCAGCCCGATGCACTGCGGTGGATGTGGTTGCTCGCGACGATCGCGACCGGCGGCGGCGCGTACGGCGCGACACTGCTCGCGCTGGGGCTGCGGCCGCGTCACCTCCGCCAGTGAGCAGCGGCCGGGCAGCGGACCGGCCCGGCTATACTCCGACCGGATGAGCAGGCTGTTTCGTGACGTCGAAGGCGGGCCCCGATGCCCGCACGGCAGTGTGGTCTGCATCGGCGCATTCGACGGCCTGCACCTCGGGCACCGGGCGCTGGTGCGCCACACCGTTTCACGCGCGCGTTCGCTGGCTTTGCCGGCGGTTGCATTGAGCTTCGAGCCCTTGCCGCGCGAGTTCTTCGCGCGCGGCGAGGCGATGCCGCGTCTGTCGACGGCGCGTGCGAAGGCCCGCGGGCTGTGGGCGCTCGGCATCGATCAGGTCGGCCTGCTGCGCTTCAACACGGCGCTGAGTGCGCTGAGCGCCGAGACGTTCGTCGAGCGCGTGCTCGTCGATCGACTGCAGGCACGCGAAGTCTGGGTCGGGCCGGGATTCGGCTTCGGCCACCGGCGCGGCGGCACGCTGTCGACGTTGCAGACGCTCGGCAAAGCTCACGGTTTTTCGGCGGCCGAGATCGAGCCGGTGCTCGTCGACGCCGAGCGCGTGTCGAGCACGGCGATCCGCGAGGCGCTGCGCAACGGCGACTTCGAGCACGCGAGCCGGTTGCTCGGCCGGCCGTATGCAATCGAAGGCCGCGTCGTGCGCGGGCGGCAGCTCGGGCGCACGCTCGGTTACCCGACCGCAAACCTGCGCCTCGGCGGTCGTGTGCCCGCACTGACCGGCATCTTCGCCGTGCGCGTGACTGGCGTGGAAGGCCGGGTCTGGCCCGCGGTGGCGAGCCTGGGCACGCGCCCCACGGTGGACGGCGTCGAACCGCTGCTTGAAGTCCACCTGTTCGATTTCGACGGCGATCTGTACGGGCGCTGCATCGAAGTCGAGTTCGTTGCGAAACTGCGCGACGAAGTGCGGTTCGAATCACTCGACGCACTGACCGAACAAATGCACCGCGACGCCGCCCAGGCGCGCGACCTCCTCACGCACGATCAACGCCGCGCGTTCGGCTGAGCCTTTCCGTGAACGATTCCACGAAGTCCGGTCCGGACACCCAGGACAACCCGTACAAGGCCACGCTGCACCTGCCGGCCACTGCATTCCCGATGCGGGGCGACCTGCCCAAGCGCGAGCCGCAGACGCTCGCGCGCTGGGAAAGCGAAGGCCTGTATGCGCAGGTGCGTCAGCACGCGGGCACGCGCGATAAGAGCTTCGTGCTGCACGACGGCCCGCCATACGCGAACGGCACGATCCACATCGGCCACGCCGTCAACAAGGTGCTCAAGGACATCGTGGTCAAGTCCAAGCTGCTGTCGGGCTTCGATGCGCCGTACGTGCCGGGTTGGGATTGTCACGGCCTGCCGATCGAGGTCGCGGTCGAGAAGAAGCACGGCAAGGTGGGTGAGAAGCTCGATGCCGCCGCGTTCCGGCAGAAGTGTCGCGAATACGCGGCCGAGCAGATCGAACTGCAGCGGCGCGACTTCAAGCGCCTTGGCGGCCTTGCGAATTGGGACAACCCCTACCGCACGATGGATTTCCGCTTCGAGGCGGACATGCTGCGCTCGCTCGCGAAGATCATCGAGCGTGGCCACCTCGTGCGCGGCGCGAAGCCCGTGCACTGGTGCTTCGACTGCGGCTCGGCGCTCGCCGAGGCCGAGATCGAATACGCGGACAAGAAGTCGCCCGCGATCGATGTCGCCTACCTCGCGCGCGACCCGCAGGCGCTCGCCCGCGCGTTCGGGGTCGACATCGAGCCGGGCACCGAAGTCGCCGTGCCGATCTGGACGACGACGCCGTGGACGCTGCCGGCGAGCCTCGCGGTGTCGATCGGCGCAGACCTCGAATACGCGCTTGTTGAAGGCCCGGCTGGCCCGAACGGCCGCCGCCTGCTGGTGCTCGCGAGCGCACTCGCCGAGCGTGCGCTCAAGCGCTACGGCGTCGACAACGAGGTGTGCTTGCTGGGCACCTCGACCGGCGCACGGCTGGAAAACATGCTGCTCGCGCACCCGTTCTACGAGCGTGACATCCCGCTGCTGCTCGGCGAGCACGTGTCGGCCGAGGAGGGCACCGGTGCCGTGCACACCGCGCCGGGCCACGGTCAGGAGGACTTCGCGGTCAGCCGCAAGTACGGGCTGATCGAGCGCTACGAAGCAGCGCAGATCAATCCGGTCGATGCGCGCGGCCGCTACCTGCCGGGTACGCCGGCTGCGAACGGCGCGGAGATCGCGGGCGTGCATCTGTGGAAGGCAAACGACATCCTCGTCGATGCCGTCCGCGGGCTCGGCCTGCTGCTCGCCGCGCACCCGCTCGAGCACAGCTACCCGCATTGCTGGCGCCACAAGACGCCGGTGGTGTTCCGCGCCACGCCGCAGTGGTTCATCTCGATGGAGCAGGCCGGCCTGCGTCGCGACGCGCTCGCAGCGATCAAGGATGTGGGCTGGTTCCCCGATTGGGGCGAGGCGCGCATCGCGGGCATGGTCGAGGGGCGCCCGGACTGGTGCATCAGCCGCCAGCGCACCTGGGGCGTGCCGATCGCGCTGTTCATCCACCGCATCACCGGCGAGCCGCATGCGCGCTCGGCCGAACTCATGCGCGAGGTCGCCAAGCGCGTCGAGCAGTCCGGTGTCGATGCGTGGTACGCGCTCGATGCAGCCGAGTTGATCGGCGACGAGGCGGGCGACTACGACAAGGTCACCGACATCCTCGATGTCTGGTTCGATTCGGGCGTCACGCACGAATGCGTGCTCGGCGCCCGCCCGCACGACGGGCTTCGCAAGCCGGCCGACCTCTATCTCGAAGGCTCCGACCAGCACCGCGGCTGGTTCCAGTCCTCGCTGCTCACCGGCGTCGCGATGGACGGCGTCGCGCCCTATCGGCAGGTGCTCACGCACGGCTTCGCGGTCGATGCGCAGGGCAAGAAAATGTCGAAGTCGCTCGGCAACGTGGTCGAGCCGCAGAAGGTGATCGACCAGATGGGCGCGGACGTGCTGCGCCTGTGGATCGCGTCCACCGACTATCGCAACGAGATGTCGGTCTCCGACGAGATCCTCAAGCGCAGCGGCGATGCGTATCGGCGCATCCGCAACACTGCGCGCTTCCTGCTCGGCAACCTGCACGGTTTCGACCCGGCGCGCGACCTGCGGCCGCTCGAGGACATGGTCGCGCTCGATCGGTGGATCGTGCACCGCGCGCATGAGTTGCAGCAGCGCGTCATTGCCGCCTACGAGCGGTACGACTTCGCCGACATCGTGCAGGCGCTGACGAACTTCTGCAGCGTCGACCTGGGCTCGGTGTACCTCGACGTCACCAAGGACCGCCTGTACACGATGCGCGAGGACTCCCGCGGGCGTCGCTCGGCGCAGAGCGCGATGTACCGCATCGCCGAGGCGTTCGTGCGCTGGATCGCGCCTGTGCTCAGCTTCACGGCCGACGAGATGTGGCAGCACCTGCCGGCGCCGGCCGACCGTGAGCGAGCAAGGAACGTGCTCTTCGCGACCTGGTACGACGGCCTCGCGCCACTGCCGTCGGACGCAGCCTTGTCGGCGGTCGACTTCGACCGCCTGCTTGCGCTGCGCGAGCAGGTCAGCCGCACGCTGGAACCGATGCGCGCCGCGCGCGAGATCGGCGCGGCCCTGGAGGCGGAGATCACGGTCCGCGCGGGCGCGGCAGATGCAGAGTGGCTCGACAGACTGTCCGACGAGCTGCGCTTCCTGTTCATCAGCGGCGACGTCGACGTGCAGAGCGGCGGCGGCGACACGGCTGCGGTCGAGGTATCGGCCGCGCGATCGACGAAGTCGAAGTGCGCACGCTGCTGGCATCACCAGGCAAGCGTTGGCATCGCGCCGTCCCATCCGGGCCTGTGCGCGCGATGTGTCGAGAACGTCGACGGCGAGGGCGAGGACCGCCGCTGGTTCTGATGTCGTTGCGCGCTTTTGTCCGCGGCGCGCCCGCGCGCTGATAGCGGCTTGCCGGCCCCCGCGGAGCACCACCCGTCAATCAGCCCTGCCGCGCCCTCAGCGCGCGGCCACCCCGGAAACTCATGAACAACTCCGTTCGTCCCAATGCGCTCGTCTGGCTCGTCGTGTCCGTTGTCGTCATCGTCCTCGACCAGCTCACCAAGGCCTGGGTGCTGACCTCGCTGCCTGAGTACACCGCGGTGCCGGTCATCGAGGGCGTGTGGAACTGGTACCGCACGTACAACACCGGCGCGGCATTCAGTTTTCTGAGCGACGCGGGCGGTTGGCAGAAGTACTTCTTCGTCACGCTGGGCATCGTCATCAGCGGCTTGTTGGCCTGGTGGCTTTCGCGCACGCCCCGCCGCGACTGGCGTGTGGCGCTGCCGTACTCGCTCGTGATCGGCGGCGCGATCGGCAATGTCATCGACCGCGTCGTGCACGGGCACGTCGTCGACTTCATCCAGTGGCACTGGCAGGACTACTACTGGCCGGCCTTCAACATCGCCGACATTGCGATCGTCGGCGGCGCGGTTGGGATTGCCGTGCTCGGGCTGTTGGGGGAACAGAAAGGCGCGGCGCAGGCGCAGCGGTAGAATCGTCAGATGGACGTCCTGCTCGCCAACCCCCGCGGCTTCTGCGCCGGTGTCGATCGCGCGATCGAAATCGTGAAGCGCGCGATCGAATTGCTCGGTGCGCCGATCTACGTGCGCCACGAAGTCGTGCACAACCGATTCGTCGTCGACGACCTCAAGAAGCGCGGCGCGGTCTTCGTCGAGGAACTCGACGAGGTGCCTGACGGCGCGACCGTGATCTTCAGTGCGCACGGGGTCTCGCAGGCGGTGCGCCAGGAGGCCGCGCAGCGCGATCTGAAGGTGTTCGATGCCACGTGCCCGCTGGTGACAAAGGTGCACATCGAGGTCGCACGTCACTGCCGTGCCGGGCGCGACGTAGTGCTGATCGGTCACGAGGGACACCCTGAGGTCGAGGGCACGATGGGGCAGTGGGCGCGTGAGTGCGGCGCCGGCAACATCTACCTCGTCGAAGACACTGACGACGTCTCGGCACTCGAAGTGGGGCAGCCGGAAAACCTCGCGTACACGACGCAGACGACGCTGTCGGTGGACGACACGCGCGTGGTCATTGCGGCGCTGCGCGCGAAGTTCCCCGCGATCCAGGGGCCGAAGAACGACGACATCTGCTACGCCACCCAGAACCGCCAGGACGCGGTGCGCGAACTCGCATCGCGCTGCGACCTCGTGCTCGTCGTCGGCTCGGTGAACAGCTCGAACTCGAACCGGCTGCGTGAGCTGGCCGAGCGCGACGGCGTGCAAGCGCATCTGATCGACGGTGCCGACGAGATCGACGCGGCGTGGGTCACGGGGCGCACGCGCATCGGTGTCACCGCGGGTGCGTCGGCGCCGGATGTGCTGGTGCGCGGGGTCATTGCGCGGCTGCAGGAGTTGGGCGCGTCGGGAGTCACCGAGCTCGACGGCAAACCCGAGAACATGGTGTTCGCGCTTCCGCGCGAGTTGCGCCTGCAATTGGTGGATTGACCCTGCCGCCCGAGGCCCTCTACAATGCGCGGCCTTGCGGCACGTACCGCAACGGTTTTGCCGGAATAGCTCAGTTGGTAGAGCGGCGCATTCGTAATGCGTAGGTCGTAGGTTCGATTCCTATTTCCGGCACCAATAAAAACAAGGGCTTGCAGAGCTTATGGCGCTGCAGGCCCTTGTCCTTTTTGGGACTGGGTAGCAATTGGGTAGCAGGCTGCGTCGATGTCGTACCTGAAGAGATTGTCAGAGATGGCGCCGGATGGTGATACACAGCATCACTGGGATCGTCTCGTCGGCCGTTTCGTTCTCGCGTTCGGCGACATCGAGAACGTAGTGACGTCCTGCCTGCGGTTGCTTCCGCAGGATCCAATTGGGCGCACTGCTTCAGAGCTGCACCTTGCCCAGCGAATCAGCCTGCTGGAGGAGATCCTCTCGCCACGTCGCACGGCGGCCCGATCGAATCTCCTCGACGCTGTTAAAGCCGTGCGCCGCTACAGCAGCAAGAGAAACATCGTTGCTCACAATGGCCTGAGCTTTCGGTTTGAACGCGACGGGCAGGGCCTCGCTGTCGAAAGTGCTATTCGGTCGACGCGTGGCGATCGCTTCCACGAGGTCTCGCATCGGGAGATGATCGATCTGGTAGAGGAGGTGATGTCGATCTCCGCGGCGTTGAACAACGCATTTTTGGAGGTGGTCGACGACGAGCCTGAGATCGAGCACCGCCTTGATTCAGAGTGAGCGTAGTCGGGTTACTGCTATTCGCGGCCTGTCCTCGACATAGCGCGCGCCGCCGCCGCGCCGCCCGCCGCCGGCTGGGCCCTAGCATGTCTGAGCGCATCCTCGCCTAAGTGTCACCGGTTGAGCGGCGCTGGATCGAGCGGCGGGAGCCTGCGCATGGCGCACCGCTGAGGCGGTACCCGGATCGGGTCGCGAACTTGCCAGCGTTGGCGCCCGTCGAATTAGTCGGCGCATAGGCCCTGCCGCAGTTGGCTGAGGGCAGCTTGGATCTCGCCATATTTCGTTGTCGGATGCGATGAGGACGGGAGCGCTTACGTAGACGAGCCGGGCGAGCGCGCCGAGCTGTTCCTCAAGGGAGGCATCAAGGCCGACGAGTTCGCCGGGCTGCGACTGGGGCCGAACTTCGAACCGCTCACCCTTGAGGAGATGCGTCGGAAGGCGTCGAAGGTGTTTGAGCGAGCGGGGGTTTAGTCTCGTCGGCGTCGCTGTACCAGTAGTCGACGTTCACCGTATTACAAGACCTGAGTTGGACCACACAGAACTCGCCAGGTATCTCCACCCATCCACCCATTGGATCAGCCTCGTCAGGCGGGGTGTAAGGCATGATCTTGCGGAACGCTGTCCTCAGAACAACGCGGTTCAAGCTGCCGTCTGGGCCAATGCTGAACTCGTCTGCGATACCTGTGTAGAGATAGCAGTTGCTTCCTACTTGTACGTCGACGGTAAGCAGGATAAGCGTCACCCCACCCGGGTGAAGGAGCTCGTAAAAGTCAGCGTTACGCGGCTTTCGGAAACGTTTGTTTGCGCTTCTACCCAGCCGAACGCCTAGAAATGTAAGGCTAGTGAAGTAGACGACAATCTGGAGCGGCGACGCGACGACCGAGGCGACAGCTTTAACTCCGTCGTCTCCATCAACCTTACCCGCAAGCAAAAGAAGAGCGCTTCTGATGTCAGGTATTGGCGTGTCGAAAGCGTGTGCCACCAGCATCAAGCCGGCGTACGCAATAGCGTGTAGCACGAGCGCGGCCGCGATAGACACAGCAAGCCCTGCACTGATGTGCTGATCTAACGGATTGGTAGGCTTATTTGCCCGGTGTAGCCGGCTAAGACCAAAGAAGAACGCGACGCCCGGTAAGGCAAGAATGATCGCAACAAGGACCGAGAGACTCAGTCCCACGAATCAGCCGGCTTTCTTCTTTTCGGTGTCCTGCGGAGCTCGACCCTGCTTCTTCGAAAAGAAGGTGACATCCCCCACCTTCACGACCTCTTGGCCGCGCTCTCGAGCCATCAAAAACTGTCGCAGGTTGTCACGACCCGAATCTGCTGAGCCGAAAACGCGCTCGACAACGTCGCGCCGCATGGTTGCCTTGGCAGAGACTTGCTTCATTTCACCTTCCCCGTGCCCGAGACTATAGACGAGATTACGCGCGTGTGATCAACGGGTTGTCACGATTTGATCGTGATAGCTTTCCAGTGCAAAAAAGATACCGAATGCTGGCTGAAGTCGACTTATAGACTGGTCTAGCCAGACGGAAAATCGCGTAAGTATCTGATTTTACAGCAGGTGGGGTGAGTGTCGCCTCAGGTAATTTCTAACGGCGGCTGCCGATCGGCTATTTCTACTTGCCTCCACTTTAGAAGTGCAGAGGTGCGTTGCAGGGCCCTCGCACGGCCTCGAAGCTGACCGCCTCATCCTCGCAGCAGTAGAAATGAGGTGGCCGAGCCAGTCCGCCCATGGCGTGCCTCCTAGGCACGAGGCGCCTGCCATGGCAAAGACCACCCGCCTGTCGCCCTTGAAGTAGCTTCTTTAGAAGGGTGCGATGGGCCGAGCCGACATCGCTGCTCGTGGCTGGACCGTTGCGCTGCGATCACGCGGACGCACGCATACAGGTCGGGAACCCATCGAGCCCCCCCCCGATGCCGACCGCCTACCTCATGATTTCTGCCGTTGCCTGCGCACTGACTGTCGTACGCGGCCTCCTCACCGCGCGGAGGCGTGCCGCGCGCCGCCAGCGGAACCCGCTCCCTCCAGTGCTCGTGCTCGCGTAGCGCCGGATCAGCTGTTGAAACGCGTGCCCGGATACTTCCGGGCATGCGATTCCAATGGCTCCCCTGGTTGACCGGTCCCGGCCTCGCCTACGGGCGAAGGTTCGTCGCGACCGTGGTCTGCATGGAGGGCGGGGCGCGGGTCACCTGCACCCGAACATCCCGCGCCTGCTGCGCCATGAGTTCGCCGCCGCCGAGCACGCCGGCTGGCGCTCCGTCGAGGCGTGGAAGCGGAAATGGGAAGCCGAGCTTCGGGAGCTGTACGTACCCTACGGGAAGGGCAGGCCGGACCGGCCGAGCGAGTTCGAGGAGCAGTTCTGAGCTGTCACCTCTGACGCCATATCAGTTACAGGCCCGTGCGACCCGGTCGTTCCAGGCGCGTACGCTGTCGTATGACCGCTTGAGTCCTGCTGAACGTTCCCACTGTTCACGCTGCGAACGCGCCAGCTCGCACGTACTCCGCGCTGACGGTGTCACTGTCGGGATCGGGATGTTCGCCGCCGCCGCCGCGTGTTGCTGCTGCCTGGTAGCCCACTGGGCCTCGCGCTGCCGCTTTTCCTGCCACGTCAGCTCACGGTCGGGCACAAAGCCTTTGATGTCGGCGACCTTAGCAGAGGCGGGGCAGGGCGAGGTCTGGAAGCTCGTCGGCTTGCCCTTCTCCACGCACTTGTAGACCACCTGCCCGTGGGCAAGGCCGGTGTAGAGCAGCATTGCGCCGCTCACCGTAAGAACGAATGGACGCATGGGAACTCCCCTGTCGCGCTCAGAGTCTTGCCGAGGCGCCAGCTGGGCTGGCAGGCGAGCAGCGTAGGAAAAGTCCTACTTGCCTCTGCGCTGTGCCCTGATGGAGCACGTCTGGCGTGTACGTCAATCTGGTCTCGCCCCGGACGCCCGGCCCCTACCGACAGGGACACGGACGTCACCGACGAGTCGGCCGCGCAGTGCTTGGCGTCCGGGGCGTCCCACTGATCGATTAGGCAGGAACCGCTACGGCTTCGGCCCGCTCCACGGCGCTAGCCTGCGCATGTGCCTGTTGAGGACGGAGCTCTTGAACGATGCGCCCGCCATCCATAACAAGCACGCGATCGGCGCTCGCGATGGTCTCAGGACGATGGGCAACAATCACCTTCGTCAGCTCGAGCTGCTTGACGGCTTCGTTTACCAGTCGCTCCTTCGTCACGTCGAGGTGGCTAGTGGCCTCGTCGAGGAAAAGCAGTTTTGGGTTGCGGTACAGGGCGCGCGCCAAGATCACGCGTTGCTTCTGTCCGCCCGAAAGCGAGCTCCCCATGTCGCCAATTAGGCTGTGATAGCCCATAGGCATGGCAATGATCTCATCGTGCGCCGCAGCCAGCCGCGCAGCAGCTTCGATTCGAGCCTGATCATGCTCTGGGTCAAAGAAGCTTATGTTGTCTCCCACGCTGCCAGCGAATAGCTGATCGTCCTGCATTACTGCGCCGACCATGGAGCGCATGTTACGTGGCCCGAGCTTGCGCAAATCGTGGCCGCCGATGCGGATAATGCCTTCGGTGGGCACGAGCAGACCAAGCATCAGCTTAACCAAGGTGGTCTTGCCACAACCTGATGCGCCGATTACTGCCACCGACTCGCCCTGATCCACGGTAAAGCTGCAGTCCTTCAGCACCCAGGGTTCGCCATCGGCGTAGCGGAAAGAAAGCTTCTCGACCTCGATGCGGGTACCGGCCGGCGTCGGCGCTTCAGGCAGGCCATCCACGTCTTCCGGTGCCGTCAGGACGATATCGGCTAGTCGTTCGCCGTGGAGGCGCAACATACGGAACTCCATCCACTTGTCGATTAGAGCGCTCATGCGCTGGGCGAACTGGTCCTTGTAAGCCAAGTAGGCGATCAGCATGCCTACGGAAAAAACATTCTGAAGGGTCAGCAGCGCACCGATCCAGATGACCGCGATACGTTCGACGCCGAAGACAAGCTGACTGACAGTAGTAAAGCCCAGCCCCATTCGCGCCAGCCGAACGTCTTGGTTAACCGTGTCGACCATCAGATTGTCGTAGGTGGAGCGCCGTTGCGATTCCTGCCCGGCGACCTTGACGCTCTGCATGCCGCGAAGCGACTCGAGCAGGTGACTTTGCTGTTTCGCGGCAGCCACTAGCTGCTGTTCAGTCCGATTGCGAAAGGGATGATATGCCGCGGTTCGCAGAAGGAGGTACAGGGCCACCGCCAGCAAGGTAACCAACGCCAGCTTCCAGCTGTAGACCAGCATCAGCCCAAGCGTGACCGCCGCCATCAGCCCATCGATGAGTGCCTCGACAAAGCTCGTAGTCAGCGTGCGCTGGATCGCCTGTACGGACCCCATGCGCGAGGTTATGTCGCCGAGGTGGCGTTTCTCGAAAAAGTCGAGCGGAAGTCGCAAGAGATGGGCAAACACGTTGCCCATCCACTGCAGCCCAAGGCGCGAGGACAGGTAGACCACCGACCACCCGCGCAGCAGACCGATACCGATCTGCAATACCAGGGCGAGCCCAAATCCGAGCGCCAACACAGCCAATAGGTCGCGATCCGCCGAGATCAATACCTGATCGACGACCCACTGCATGAAGAAAGGTGCGAGCACCACAAACACCTGCAGCGCAACCGAAAGCAGCAGGATTTGCGTCAGCGCGCGCCGTAGGCCGCTAACCGGGCCGGTCAGCTGGCGAGCCGTTACTGATGGCGCTACCTTTTCGGGCTTGAACTCCGCCATCGGCGCAAGTTCCAACGCCACACCGGTAAAGTGTTTAGACAGCTCGTCCAAGGTGAGCTGCCGCTCGCCGAAGGCCGGATCAAGGAGGGCGACCTTAGCTCGCCCTACCTTCGTCAACACGACGAAGTGATTGAAATCCCAGTGCAGGATGCAGGGCAGCTTGAGCTTGGAAAGATCGTTTACCTCAAGCCGCAGTGGTCGCGCCTGAAAGTCCAGCTGCTGGGCGATGTGGATCAGGTGCCCAAGCTTTGCACCCTTGAGTGACATTGGAAAGCGGCGACGCATCTCGGGCAAGCCAATATGCATGCCGTTAGCGCTAGCTACCATCGCTAGACAGGCAAGGCCGCACTCGGCGGCCTCGGATTGCCGTGACAATAGTGGCTTCACTCGGTCCTACCTATAAGCGTCTGTCCGTACCGATATCGTCTAGGACCTGTTGCCATAATAAATTCCTGCTAAGCATCCTAAAAGAAGTCCGCACAGATGAGAAACCGTAGCGGCATTCGGTGACAGAATCTCCGAACTCAGGACCCCCAGAAGGGTCAAGTTGACGCTAAGCCACCAGAAGCCCTTCGGAAGCAAGCGCCTGTTTACAAGTCCGGCCGCTATAAAAACTCCTAAAAGTGTGTATACGCCGCCCGACACTCCGGCGTAGTTATCAAACACCCGGCCTCCCAACGCCATCTGGGCTAGCGCGGAAACCGTATTGCCAAGGGCGAACACAGCCAGTGTGGAGCCACCAAATAACGCATAAGTTAACGATCCGGCGAACAATAGAAGCGCCACATTGTTAAAATAGTGCACTAGAGAATAGTGAAGATAAGGGCCGGCCAATAGCCTCCAATACTCCCCATTTTCCACTGCGGAGTACATGACTCCGTATTCTCGGAACACCGGGTCAATCCCGCCGAGACTTGATTGTAGCCCCCACTGCAGCAGTCCGACTGCCAAGCTAATCAGCGCCCAAAGACGAATCCCGCGCCTAGCCCGGGAGCTGGCCTTCAACCAGTAGAAGAAAAGCGCCCTCTCGGCTACACCCGCGCGATGTCGCAGTGCGAACAGGTAGTCGACGACAAGCGTCGTAGTCAACATGGTCATTATGAGGCCGAAGGGCAATGCCTTTGAGCTCGGGCGAAGAAGCGAAACTCCGAGGAATGCGATCGCGCACGCAGCGAACGCAACCGCAAGGTTTCGAAAGTTGTTGCGTATCGTACGGAGTACCAAGTCTTCAAATTGCGGCACCAAGATCGGCGGCAAAAACTTCGAAGATTCAGGCTCGCCAACCAACAACGGATTGGCAGGTAACCATTTAGAGACCTCAGACGTTACTTCGTCGCGGGTGGCGTTGACTTGACGCCCGCTCTTGAAAATCGACCACTCGTGGCCAATTTTAGGAGGCAACGTGTTGACGTCCCGCCACTCACTTGTTTCCGACACTTTCCTGGCCTTGATGTTTCTACGTGCCGCAAGCTATCACTTATGGCTCTTGCTGCGCGCCCTAGAGCGCGCAGCAAGAGCGGTGTTACTTATGGATCACTCAGCAAGGAACTGAGCGATCGCCAGACCCGCCGCCACGCCGACAGCGACGGCGATAACCGGCGCACTAATGGCCCCGCCAGCCATCAGGGCGCCGGTCCCCAGCACCGACAGTACTGCGCCCGAACCCTCATAACCGGAGATGCCGCCATCTACAACTGCGACTTCATTGATGTTCAATTCACGCACGTTATTAATCCTTTCTGTGTAACGCAGCTCCCCTGCGTCGTGGGTTCCAGGATTCCACCTGGCAATTTCATGTGCTGTCGAAACAAGGCGATAGCTCAACCATCGCCTACCATCCCGCTAAGCGAATAAAGTGGTTCGAATATCCATTCAACCAAGCGTCGCCGTTCGCCGAGGATGTCGGCGTCCAGCAACATGCCGGGTCTCAAAGATTCCTGCGTGCCATACGCAGTCACGGTCTGCTGCGCGAGCGCGACCGTGACGCGGTAGAACGGTTCGCCAGCCTGCGCGCCAAGCAAGGTGGTGGACTCGGACGGCGACAGCGCACTTCGGCTGATGCGAACCACGCGCCCTAGGTGATGGCCAAACTTCTGATATGGATAGGCTTGGTAGCGCAGCAGAACGCGATCATTCGGCGCTACGAAGCCAATCGCGCGACTCGGGACCAGCAAGTCAGCCTCAAGCTTGCTGTCGTCGGGCAGCACCGTCAGGAGCGGTTGACCCGCCTGAATGGACTGTCCCGGTTTGGCGAGCAGAGTCGCTACCACGCCTGCCACGGGTGCATTGATAGTCAGCGCGCCGCGTGCTTCGGTTTCGAGTCGCTCCTGCTCCAGGGTGGCCAGATCGCGCTGGAACAAGGCAGCCGCAGCTTGGCGCTGGCCCGGCAGTTCCTGCATGGCCTGTTGCAGCTGCACGATCGTCCGGCGCGTTTCAATCGCCTGGCGCTGCAACGCCTGCATCGCACTAACCTGTTCCAGCGCACTGGATTCCTGCTGCTTGACCTGCAACACGCTGACGTACTCGTCGGCCTGCAGCTGACGCAGCCGTCCAAGCGTCTCGTTCGCGAGGCGCACCTGCTCCTCACGCGTGGCGATCTCGGCTTTTATCTGCGTAAGTTCCCACTGGGCCGTCGCCAGTTGGCTTGCGAGGCCAGTCTCTTGAGCAGACAGCAGTTGCTTCTGCGCATTTTGTCCGTCCTGCAGTCCCGCCTGCCTGCGTTGCAGCCGCTCTTCGAGCGCCGAGGCGGTGTCGCCACCTGCCACTGTCGCTCGTGGAACCGTAATCACGGCCAAGACCTCTCCCGCCGTGACTGTTCCACCTTCTGGAACGTGAAGACGGCTGACGACGCCCGTTGCAGGCGCCAGGACAGTTGCAAGACCATGGGAGGGTACGAGTTGGCCGACGACGCGCGAGCGCCGTGTGTAGGTGGCGAGCACGAGGAAGAGACCCACGGCCAAAGCGACGGTAACAGCCGCGCTCGTGAGCACCCAGAAGCGCACAGGCTGCGCGAGGGAGATTCCTCCCAGCCAACTCGTGCGCTTAGCCTCGAGCGCTTCCTTGCGAAACAGCTGCGACATCTTCCCTGAACCCCGCCTGCTGCTCACTTCCCCGTGAAGAAAATGTAAAGACCGGACTCCTATTCAGGCAAGGCTGCTTCCGGTCGAGTTTCTTACCAGTTTAGGAATGTGACAGCGGCTGGATTCTGAGGCTGGTGACACGTGACGGGGCTTCTGATACCGCCCCGGTCTAGCGCGGTGTCATAGCCCGTCGCCGTGAAGACACGTCCTGTGTTGGGCCCAGTCGGCGTCCAGATCGCCCTGCAGGTCCTGCTCGATCACCTGAAGCTGCTCGTCGAGCGCCATCTGGTCTGACGCTGTCAGGCGCTCGCGGACCTGCCCAAGGCGTTGCGGGCCTGCATCGGATCGTCGAGCAGCACGCGCTCGAGCACCTGCCGCTGCGTTGCGGAGGCGTACTCCGCGCGCTTGGCCTGCCGGGTGATGGCATCCGCGCCCTGCAGGTCGAGCACGCGGTCGATGGCGACCATGCCGCGGGCGATCTCGTGGTCGACCCGTTCGGGATCCCAATAGTTGAGCGCAGCCGCGTTGCGGGCGTTCTTCTGCAGCGCCTCACTCTGCTGGACCAGCACCGAATCGCCCTGCTGCAGCGAGTGCCGCATGAGCTGTTTCTCGGCCAGCTGGCGGCGCTGGCTCGCCTGCTGTTGGCCCCAAGGCTGCAGGTGGTTCGGCAGGCGGCGCACGATCGTCGACACCTGTTTGTCCCACTCTGGCAACACCTGCTTCTCGAGCCCGAAGCCGTTCTCGCCCTGTCGGGCGAATGCGCCGCGTTCGGGGTCCTGCAGGAGCGTGTTCTGGATCGTCGCGAGGTCGTTCTCCACGCGCATCTGTAGCGCCGTGTTCGCCTTGTCCTGCTGGTGTCGGGCGATCTGCGAGGCGACGCCGGCCATGTCCTGCAGGCCGCTGGCGATTGCCGTGCCGGCTTGGCGCATGTGCTGGGCGCCGGAATCGTCGATCCGGACGTTAGGGGTTACACGCGCCGGAACCCCGGGCACGCCATAGCGGGGCACAGTGGGCATTCAACGGCTCCTGGCTGCCGGCAGGCGGTCGGTGTGCCTGCGACGGGGGTTGGAAAAGTGGCTGGGTCTCGCGCGCGCGCGCGCGCACTTGGCCGCGAAACTCGGGTCGAGGGTTTCCGCAGGCTTCGCGTGCGCGTGCGCGCGATGGCGCAAGAAACTCCGTCTGCTTGGTTTCCGCCGGCATCGCGCACGCGCGCGCGTACGCGCGCGATGCGGCGGGAAACTCCTTGTCCGGAGGCGAGCAGTCCGCCGGCAGCCTTCTAGGGGCCGAGAAAACCCCGAGGGGTTGCGGGCCCGCATGGCGGGACGAGAGCCGCGAGCGCGGCAGCCGCCGCCCGCCGCCCGCGCTCTTTAGGAGCTCCGAAAACTCCGTTTTTCGGGCCTTCGCGCGTGCGCCCGCGCGCGTACTGGGCGCGAAGGTCGCGCGCGTGCGCGTGTAGGTCTGACAAAACCCCCCGCGCGCGCGGGCGTACTGCTCCGCGAAACCCTCGCGCGCGTGCGCGTAGTTCTCGGAAAACCCTCCGAGCGCTCCGGCTGTGCGCTCCGCGGACGGGCTGTGGGACCGGGCTCGCCGGGCCGTGCGGCGCCGTCATTCGCCTGACCTGGCTCGAGGTGCGTCACAGGGTGCGCCTCCTGCCTGCGAACGCCTGGGAGCGGCGCGCCACACCGGTCTCGCGTTCCACGACTTCGCCGTTCACGCAGACCGGGAAGGTGAACACGGGCGGTTCCGGCTCGATCAGGGCGGGCGGCGCCTCGATGAGATCGCGGTCCACACCGGCAGCCGCCCGGCGGCTCTCGCCGGGGATGGTCACGGTGACATTCGCCTCACGGAGCCGGTCGGCCGCGCGCTCGCCGATGCCGTCCAGCGTTTCCGCGGTCAGGTTCGACGCGACGATCGTCGGGCGCTGTTGCCGATATCGGTAGTCGACCAGGCTGAAGAGCAGGGCTTGGTCCCAATCGCTGCCGGACCGCACGCCGATCTCGTCGAGCACGAGCAGGTCGAGGCCCTTGAGTCTCTCGACGAGGCGGGCGTCTTCGCTGTCGCGCTGTCCGAACGCGGCCTTCGTCCTGTCCACCACGTCGCCCCAGACGACATATCGGGCGTACACGCCGGCCTCGTACGCGGCGGCGATCAGCCCGTAGCAAAGGTGCGACTTGCCGACGCCCGGCGGACCCAGCAGGGTGAGGCCCTTGCCGGTCTGCAAATGCGCACGAAGGTTGGCTGCGTAGGCGCTAATTGCGCGGTGCGCGACTTGCTGGGCCTTGTTACAGGGGCGCCAGTTGCCGAGCGTGCGGTTGCGACCGAGGCGCGGCACGTCGCTGGAACTCTGCCAGGCGCTCCACCGGCTCCACTTGCTTTCGTACTCCCGCTCGAGCGGCCCCAACACGGCGCGCCGGGCTTCGGAACATTGCGGGCAGGTAGTCCCGATCCGGGCGAGAATCGTCGGCGGGATCAGGTCGTCGTCGCACTCGTACTCGAGGTCATGAATCGGGCAGGTGTAGGTCGTCATCCGGTCGCTCCAAGGCGTGCGAGCGCCTCCTCGTTCGCTAAGGCGAGCTCGTCTTCGGTTCGGGTATCGCGGGCGAGGCGCCCCCCATCCGCGCTGCGGCGGCTCCGGATTGCGGCCGCCTTCGCAAGCCAGCCGATCGGTTCGACCACGTCGGCGTCCTCAGCTTGGGCGAGGAGTGCGCGTGCCTGGATAGTGCCGACCACCTTGATGAGCCGGCCAAGGTAGCCGCGGGCGTCTTTCTCTCGAACGCCCTTGCTCTGCAGGAACCGGAGACCTGTTCCCCAGATCGGGTCCGCAGGACGCGAGGCGTCAGCCTCGTTCTTATTGCTAGGTAATGGATAGGTAATGGATAGGTCAGTGGACTCTGTGCCCGCGCGGTTGGGACGCAGAGTCCGCACGTTTTGGACGGAGAGTCCGCACGTTTCTGGATGGCGTGCGGGCAGAGTGTCCGCAGCTTCCTCGGATCGTGCGGACACAGTGTCCGCACCCTTCGGGATCCTCAGTCCATATACGAACCGCCTCCATCCGTGCTCGGTTCCCTTTTGCGACCTCGTAATGAACCCGGCTGCCTCAGCGCGCGTCATCGAGCGGCGGACGGTCTTCTCGTTTACTGAGGCTTTGGTGGCGATCGTCGGAATCGACGGGAAGCAGTTCGATCCGTCGGCGTCCGCCCATTCGGCGAGCACAACCAGGCACAGCTTTACGGTGGAAGATTCGGCGCTGTTCAGCACGGCCGATCTCCACTCGAGCACGAATGCGCGTTCGCGGTCATCGGCCATCGCCCCGCTCCTCGGCGAGCAGGCGCTCCCGGAAGCGCAGGGCGGCCCGCTGAGCGCCTTCGAGCTCGATCGCGACCCGTGAGGCGGCTTCCGCGCTCGGACGCGCGTCGAGCTCGTCCAGCGCGCGCTGGAGGTGGTCGCCCATCGTGGGAAGGCTGCGGCGCAGCTCCTCGCTCGACGGCCCGTACAGCGCGTCGTAGCTCGCGTGCGCCGCGCTCAAGTCGTCGAGGAGCCGGCCGAACGCCGCATGCGACTGGCGGAGTCCGTCAAAAGTGCCACGGTCGCGCTCGTCGAACCAGGCGTACACAGGGCACAAGTGGCCGAGATTGAGCTGGAGCCTGCTGTGCAGCTCCTCGACACTTGCGGGCTTCGCGACGAAGCGGTCGGCGTAGGTATCGGAGCCTTCTGTCGACGGCCCGCCCTCGATCACCGGGAAGCGGCTCACGCGGCAGCCTTCCCGCTATTGCCGCTACGGCCCTGCTTCAACGCTTCTACGTCGGACTCGCGCCAGTAGTTGCGCCCGTTGATCTTGATGGGCTCTGGAAGCAGCCCCTTCTGCACCCAGCGCCACACCGTCATGTCGGAAATACCGCCGAATTGCCGGCGGACCGTCGAAGCTGCGATTAAGGGTTGAGTTGCCACGTCTGACCACACACGTTGGAATGTGGTCAGATGTTTGCCCGCGTGAGGCCTAGAGTAATCCCGCTACTTTTTACGTTTTGGCGGAACTCTCAAGGAGAACGGCATCGAGTTGCGTGTCTCGTAAAAGAGCTCAGACGCCAAAGTCTTCCCGATTCCGAGCTGCTCGCCGACGTCCTCGAAAAGCCCTGCGTCAATCGGTCTTCCGTCTCGTGAGGCAGCATTAACCGCAGTAAAGACTCGGCCGCGCAGCTCCCGCCTTTTTCTCATTGACGCCAGGTGTGTTCCTTTCGGGTGGGGCCTTCCGAAAGCATCATCCCAGCTGGCAACTTTGTGTAGGCGTACTGACTCATACGCCTTCACAAAGGCTTCTGCAGCCCATTGGGGCAGTAGGTCATTGTTGGCGGCGCAGATACGGACGGCAGTTAGAACTGCGCGCTTATCGCCAGAGGCGAATCTCTGCTCAAGCGCTTCGAGAAGAACACTCCCGAACTGCCGCAAGATCGGAGGATGTGTAACTACCTCGTCGTCGGGACCCCATTCCTCGAGCACGACGTGACCGACGCTCAGAATGGTGTCGATATCCATATCGGTCAGCGTCAAATTGTCAGTCATTTTTAGCAGCCTCGACTGGGCACGCGGTCTCTCGGGTCACCCGGCACGCGCGGCCTGCAGCATGTCGAAAAGCGCGAAGACGGCTTCATCTGGCGTACGCGCCTCGCAGCCACGCGCGCGCAGCCACTCCTTGATCGCCTTGCGCTTGGTCACCGCGGCCTCGAGCTCGGCCAGCCGGGCGCGCATTTCGACCTCGTTGCCGTCGTGGTAAACGCGGAAGCACGGCGCTGCGGCCTCGTACACGGTGACTTCTTCTTCGGTCGGCAGCTCGTCGGCCTCCCATTTCGTTCCGCCGAGCATTGCCCAAGCGAGGCGGCCGTCGAGCGCGTCGCCGCGCAGAAGCGGGAAGGGTGCGATCTTCGCGGCGGGGCCGGTCGTGACCTTCCGACCGCGCTTGCGCGCGCGGGAAGCGTATGACAGAGGCGTTCACGACTGCGCTCCTGAATCAGCCGCGTCACCGTGTGTCGGCTTGTAGAGGCTCAGATCGGCCGCGAGCGCGTATCCCTTGTCCGCCCACGCATCGGCGAGTTGTACGCCTACTCCGATGAGCAAGCCCCATTGCTCGCCACCGTTATGGAGGTCGATGCGGACAGCCCTCAACAGGGCGCCAAGCTGGGCAATCGTCCTGCCCAGTTCGGCGGCGGAATCGCCCATCTGTTCGAATGCGTCGCCGCGCGAAGCGTTACTTTCTACAATCTCGGTTGCCATGGTCGTTCTCCTTGGTAGAGCGGTCGTGGAAGGCGGGCAGGGTGCTGCAATCACCCTGCTCGCCGCTTGCTCCCTCGCCGGCTGGCGAGAGGAATCACGGTCGGCGCTGCTCCCTTGAGGATGGCGCTTAATTCGCGGTCCCAGCGCTCGAGCGCTTCCGCGACGTGTGGTCGGTAGTCGGCGTGGTCGTACACCTCTCGCAGGCCACTAAGGGCGTGGTTGAGCACGCGCTCGGCGGTGTCGGGCGAGACGCCACACCAGCCGGTCAGGGCCGTCCGCACTGTGCGGCGCAGGTCGTGCGGGGTCCACGGCTTCGCGATCGGGTCAAGCTCGAGCTCTGCTGCCGCAGGCTTCACCTGCGGCGCGATGTGGCGGCGCAGAGCGTTATTCCATGTATCTGAGCGCAGCGGACGGGCTTCGCCGCTCTCGTCGGCGCTGGCACTGAAGTAGGGCGCGCGTTTGCCGAGATGGGGGCAGTCGTCGAGCACCGCCTTCGCGCGCGAGGCGAGGTAGATGTCGATCCGGCGGCCCGACTTATTGTCTTCCTGCTTCCAGTAATCGCCGGTCGAGTCGATGTCCGAGCGACGGATACCGCCAACCTCGCCAATGCGCTGGCCGGTGCATATGGCGAACCGGAGCGCGTGGCCGTACGGATAGCCCGCGAGTTCACAGGCGCGCCAGAGGATGCGGATCTCGTTCCGGTCGAGCGTGCGCTTGCGCTTCGTCTGCTTCGCCGGGTTCTTGATGTCGGCCGCAGGGTTGCTCTCGAGGTCGAAGCGATCGCGGGCGAAGCCGAACAGCAGGCGGATCACGACGGCCGTGCGGTTGGCCGCGGTGGTCGAGCGCGCTTTGACCTTGTCGAGGAAACGCACCAGCTGGCCGCGGCGCAGGCTGCCGATGTCCTCGTCTCCGAACTCGGCGACGAACTCAGCCAGCGCGCGGCGGTAGTCGGCTTGGGTGGCAGGTGCGAGATCGCCGAGGTGCGAGGCGGTCCACAGCTCGCCGACCGTGCGCACGAGGCGCTCGCGGTCGAGCGTGCGGGATTCGCGCTTGGCGGCGCGCTCCCGGGCCTGCTCGGCCTTGGGGTGGAATCCAGCTGCTTTCTGGTTTTCGATCTCGCCGGCCTTGGCACGGGCGTCCGCGATGCCGAGCGCCGCCCACTCGCCGAGCTTGAGGCGGGCGAGCTTCCCGTCGATCCGCGTCATGTAGTACCAGGACGCGCCACGGGGGCCGATGCGCAGGCACAGGCCACGATGCACGGTGTCGAAGTAGTCGACGCGGGTGGTCCGCGGCTTGGCGACCTCGGCCTCGATCCACTTCTGGGTGAGCTTCTGCGCGGGCATGCGTAGGTCGCCTGGGTAACAAACGGGGTAACAGAGGCGACGTTACCCCGTGTTACCCAGTGTGCGCAAGCGTTACGCTTAGGTCGCCTGAAAGCCAGCAGTGTCGGGCCTTTAGTGTGATGCAGTGTTGCGCTGTGTTTCGGTGCTCCTGTGGATTCGTAATGCGTAGGTCGTAGGTTCGATTCCTATTTCCGGCACCAATTTAAAGCCCCGCGAAAGCGGGGCTTTTTTTTGCCAACAGTGCCGTGCGCGATCCTTGCCAGCGGTGGGCGAAGCGCGTCGACATCAGACCGACAACCGAACTGCGCGCGGCTAACCCGCCGCGCGCGTGATGGAACTCCGTCAGGCTGCCCGTGCGTTCGGCTGCGGCACCTGGAGCGGCGCTTCGCCGTTCGCGGCGATCTGCGCGAAGTATCGCGTGAGCGCGTCTTCGAGCGAGGGCATGCCGAACGTCTGCTCGCTGCGCATCGCGCTGTAACGCGGGCGCCGGGCAGGGAGGCGCCGGTGGTCATCGCTGCAGGCCTGGATACCGCCCGGGTCGACCTGCGCAAGCTGCGCAGCGCGTGTGGCAAGTTCTGCCCACGTGATCGCACCGTCGTTCGTCAGGTGCCGGATGCCGGCTTCGCGATCCACGAGCAAGTCCAAGCACTGGTGCACGAGGTCAGGCACGTAGGTGGGCGACACGGTCTGGTCCTGCGACGCCACGAACGGGCTGCCCGCCCGCAGGGTACGCAGCGCCACCGAGACGAAGTTGTGCTCGTCCCATGGCCCGAAAAACGAGCTCGTCCTGACGACGAGCGCACTCGGGTGACGGTCCAGCACGAGTGCTTCCGCGCGTGCTTTGCTCTGGCCGTACACGTTCAGCGGCTGGATCGAGTCGGTCTCGACGTACGGCGAATCCTGTTCGCCGTTGAACACCAGGTCGGTCGAGAACGTCACCAGCCCAACGCCGTGCCGTGCGCAGACCGCAGCGAGGGTGGCCGGCCCGTGGGTGTTTTCACGGAAGCAGCGCTCCGCGTCGCTTTCGGCTTCATCAACCCGCACATAGCCCGCGGTGTTGATCACGGCCCACGGACGGTAGCGATCAAATGCCCGTTCGACTGAGTCCGCATCGGCGATGTCCATCTCCGCACGCGAGAGCAGGCGGAACGCCAAGTCGCGCTCCTTGCAGATTCGCGCAAATGCACGGCCCAGCGTGCCGGTGGCACCGGTGATCAGGATCGGCGCGCGGTTGTCGCCGGTCCGCGGCCGGGGAGGGAACGTGAGTCCGGGCACGGAGACCGGCTCCCGCGCGAAGAAGCGCGCCGGGCGGCGCCACCAGCCGGCGCCGGACAGCGCCGGGTCGTTCGGCAGCCCGCCCGACGCGAGTGCTTTCATCAAGGCGGCGATGGCGGTCGGTCGCGGCACCCCGCTGCGTACGTCGAACGCGCCGGCCTCGTAGTAGTCGCGACATTCGGTGAGCAGGCAGTTCCAGTCATAGAGGCCCAGAAGGCCCCAGACCGCCACCGCGCGGACGTCGGCGCCCTGTGCGCGCGCCTGCTCGGCGCCGAGCCAGATCTCTGCGAGCCAGCGCAGCTGGTCTTCGCGCTTGGCGTCGATGTGCGCTTCGGTGATCGCGATCGGCAGGCCATAACGTTCCCAGGCCTCGAGCAGCAGCGGGCCGATGCCGCCCGTGGGCTGAGCCAGCACGCGCGCCGTCTCGATGTCGGCATATCGATGCCGGCGATTGCCGCCGTGGTAGTGCTCCGGATAGTTGTCCTGGTTTTCGTCCAGGAAGCGCTCGCTCGTGACGTAGTAATTGACGCCGAGGATGTCCGGCGGGCACGGATTGTCCCGGAACCAAAGGATCTCCTCCGGCGTCGCACCGCACACCGCGATGAGCCAGTCCCAAAGGGAATGCGCCTCATCGACCTTGCCGCAGATCAGATCCCATCCGAGCCAGCGCACCTCGTTGCTGAGCTCGGCTTGGTAGGCGAGAAGCGGCGTGCTGTAGATCTTGCCGAGGTCGTCCGTCTGGACGAGCTTGGCGTTCGGGTTGACCTCGCGAATCGCGCGCATCGCGAGCACCGTGCCTCGGCACTCGTTGAACAGCGCGTTCTTGAACGTGTGCTCGTCGCGGCCGTGCGGATACCACACGCCATACAGGCCGCTGAAACGCGCGGTCGTCAGCGGCTCGTTAACGGGCGTGTAGTACTCGACCCACGGGTAGCGCCGCGCCACGGCGCCGGCGTACTCGGCCAGCTTCGGCCCGAATTCGGGATCGACGAGGCTCGTGTACATGGGGCCGCTGCCGTGGTGCACGAGGCCGACGATCGGCTCGACGCCGACCTCGCGCAGCCGCTGCAGGCGCTCGTCCGGCCACGACCAATCCGCCGATTCCGGGCCGTCGGGCGCGATCTGCTCCCAGAGCACCGGGTAGCGGATCGTCGTCATCCCCGTGGCGGCGAAGCGATCGATGTCGTCCAGGCGGATCGCATGCGCGCTGCGTTCCAGCTGGCGGTTGTAGCTATCGCCGACGCGGCAGATCGTGCATTCCACGCCGCCCCACAACTCGAGTTTTTCGCGTCCGAAGGTCATGTCGTGGCCGGTGCTCCAATCAGCGCTTGGTGCCAATCAGCGGAGCCGGGGCAGCGGCGCTCGACTTCGAGCTGCCACTGGCGGCGACGAGTTCGGCCGGGGCCGTGTCCTCGTTCGACGCGTCGACATCGCCGAGCTTCTCGAGCACGTACTCCGATGCCTTGAGCGCCGCGCCGACGCACTGGTCCATGTTGTAGTAGCGGTACTGCGCCAGGCGGCCGACGAACGTCACGCCCTTCTCTTGCTGCGCGAGCGCTTCGTAGCGCTTGAACAGCGCTTCGTTCTCCGGGCGCGGCACCGGGTAGTACGGGTCGCCTTCGGCCTGCGGGAACTCACGCACCAGCGAGGTGCCGGCATGCTTCTGGCCAGTCAGGTGCTTGAACTCGGTGACGCGCGTGAACTCGTAATCGTTCGGGAAGTTCACCGTGCCGACCGTCTGGTACTGCTCGGTATCGGCCAGGTGCTCGTGCTCGAAGCGCAGCGACCGGTAGGGCAGGCGGCCGAAGCAGTACGCGTAGAACGCGTCCACTGGACCGGTGTAGACGATGTGGTCCGACTGCACCTTGTCGCGCATTTCGAAGAAATCCACGCCGGTTTCGACGCGGATGCGCGGATGGTCGAGCATCCGCTCGAACATCTTCGTGTAGCCCTCCGCGGGCATCTTCTGGAAGGTGTCCGTGAAATAGCGGTCGTCGCGGTTGGTGCGCGTCGGGATGCGGGCAGCGACCGACGAGGCCAGCTGCGACGGGTCGAGACCCCACTGCTTGCGCGTGTAGCCGCGGAAGAACTTCTCGTAGAGGTCCTGGCCCACCGCGTTTACGACCACGTCCTCGCTCGTGCGGATCTGCTCGCGCGGTTCGCGGACCGAGTCGTAGAAGCCCTGGATCGTGTCTTCGTTGAGGTCGAGGCCGTAGAGCTCGTTGACCGTGTCGATGTTGATCGGGATCGGCACGAATTTGTCTTCGACCTTCGCGAGCACGCGGTGCTCGTAATCGCGCCATTCCGTGAACTGCGACAGATACTCCGCGATGCGGGCACCGTTGGTGTGGAAGATGTGCGGGCCGTACGGGTGGATCAGCACGCCGTGCTCGTCGGTGCGGTCATAGGCGTTGCCGCCGATGTGGTCGCGCTTGTCGATCACGAGCACGTTGTATCCGCGCTCGGCGAGTTCCCGGGCTACGACCGAGCCGGAGAAGCCGGCGCCTACGATCAATACGTCAGTTTTCATTCGATCTTCCCTGTTAATTCGAGTCCGAGGCGGCCGAAACGGGGCCGAACACGGCCTCCTGGATGTCGTTGCGCATCGAGGCAATGGTGGCGTCCCACGTGGCGTCATTCGCCCGTGCAATGCCTTCGGCGATGAGGTCCTGGTCCGGCGAGCGCCACGCACGTTCGACGGCGTCCACGAACTCCTCGGGGGAGTGGGCCACCTGCACGATCGGCGTGAAGTTGCGCACGACGTCGGCGATCGCGGTCGACACCACCGGCTTGCCGCCGGCCATGTACTCGAGCGTCTTCGTCGGGTTGATGTACTTCGTCGCGTCGTTGAGCGCGAACGGCATCAGGCAGACGTCGAAGCCCTTCACGAGCGAGGGCAGGTCGTCGTACTTCTGCTGGCCGAGCCAGTGGATGTTCGGGCGGTCCGGCAGTTCGTTGCGATCGACCTTCGCGAGCGGGCCGGCCATGACGACCGACGCCTCCGGGAAGCGCTTGGCGAGCGCGTCGACCAGTTCGTAGTCCAGGCGCTCGTCGATCACGCCGAAGTAGCCGAACACCGGCTTTGCAAGCGACGACACGGAAGCCGGAACCTCCGTCTCCTCGAGGCGCGCCTTGCCGTAGTGCTCGACGTCCACGCCGCAGCCGTAGAAATGCACGTTGTCGTGGTGCTTGGACTTCGACTCGAACAGCTGGAAGCCGCCGGTGAACACGACGTCGGCCTTCGACATCACGAAGCGTTCGCGGTCGCCGATGTCCGGCGGCGCGAAGCGGAAGTTCGCGAGTTCGTCCATGCAGTCGTAGACGATGCCCGGGCCGCCGAACTTGCCGAGGTAGCCCGGCGCGCTCATCGGCGAGTAGAACCAGTGGACCGCGTCCTCGAACTGTCCTGCAAGCAGCGGATGCTCGCGCAGCGCCTGCTGGATCAGCGGGAAGAAGATCTCGGCGTCCTTGTCGGAGTTCACCGCGAGGTGCTGCGGGATCTGCGGAACGATGCGAACGAGGTTCGGCATCGGCTCATCGACGGCCAGGTGCGGTTCGCCTTCGGCGATCACCGGGTCCTCGATGAACAGGACGCGGTGGTGCTTCGCGAGCCGCGAAAAAATCTGCTGCGGGCGCTGCCAGACGAAGTCCCAGCGCAGGTGGCAGTGGACGATGATCGGGAAGTCGTCGCGGCGTGCGCTCGACGACGGGCCTGCATTCGGAGCGCGAACGGCCGGCGCACCGCCGGTAAACGTGGAGTCGAGATCCGCAGCAAGGGCCGCGCTTCCCGACTCGAGTGCGCTCAGCTCATCCGTTTCCTTTGACATGGTGCTCTCGCTTCTTTGGATAAACCTAAGTCTTGGGTTAACAACTTCTTTTTGGTGTGAAGCCGACCATATGACGAGTCAGATGACTGAATCAGCGCACGACGCAGCCTCGGTGTACCCGCGTCCTCAATTGCAGCGTGCGGACTGGACGTCGCTCGACGGCGCCTGGCGGTTTCGCTTCGACGACGCGTGCGAGTTCACGCATCCGCGCCAGGTCCCTGACTGGCCTTTACGGATAACCGTGCCGTTTCCGGTCGAGTCACAGGCAAGCGGTATCGGCGACCGTGGCTTCCACAAGGCCTGCTGGTACCAGCGCGAGTTCGATGCCGATGCGCGAGGCGGACGCATCCTGCTGCACTTCGGCGCCGTCGATTACCGCGCCAAGGTGTGGGTCAACGGCGTTCATGTGGTCACACATGAGGGCGGCCACACGCCGTTTCACGCCGACATCACGGACGCGTTGATCGACGACGGCCCACAGGTCGTCAGCGTGCTCGTCGAGGACGACCCGCACGATCTGACCAAGCCGCGCGGCAAGCAGGACTGGCAGCTCGAGCCGCACTCGATCTGGTATCCGCGCACGACGGGGATCTGGCAGACCGTCTGGATGGAGCGCGTGGAGCGCACCTACGTGCAGAAGATCCGGTGGACGCCGCACGTGGAAGGCTTCGCGATCACCCTCGAGTCGCGGATCGTCGGCGATCTCGAGGACAGTCTTGCCGTCGAGGTGGAGGTGAGCCATCTCGGCCGATTGCTCGCGCAGGACCGCTACCGTGTCATCGACGGTGAGGTCGACCGCCGCATCATCCTGTCCGACCCCGGCATCGACGATTACCGCAACGAACTGCTGTGGAGCCCGGAACGGCCACAGCTACTCGATGCGCGCATCCGCCTTCTGCGCGATGGCGAAGTGATCGATGAGTTCACCTCGTACACCGCGCTGCGCTCGATCAGCGTGCTGCGCGACCGCGTCATGCTCAACGGCCGGCCGTACATGCTCAAGATGGTGCTCGACCAGGGTTACTGGCCGGATACGCTGCTCGCGGCGCCCGACGACGAGGCGCTGCGCCGCGACGTCGAGCTCGCGAAGGCGATGGGCTTCAACGGCGTGCGCAAGCACCAGAAGATCGAGTGTCCTCGGTACCTCTACTGGGCCGATCGCCTCGGGCTGCTTGTCTGGGAGGAGATGCCATCGGCCTACCGTTTCACGCGCACCGCCATCAAGCGGCTCGTGAAGGAGTGGAGCGAAGTCATCGAACGCGATTACAGCCACCCGTGCGTGATCATGTGGGTGCCGTTCAACGAATCCTGGGGCGTGCCGGAGCTGACGAACGTCGGCGCGCAGCAACACGCCGTCGCGGCCCTGTATCACTTGACCAAGACGCTCGACAACTCACGCCCGGTAATCGGCAACGACGGCTGGGAGAGCAGCGCGACCGACGTGATCGGCATCCACGACTACGACCCGAACACCGAGCACCTGCGCCAGCGTTACGGGCCCGAGGTGAGCCCGCAGCAGTTGTTCGACCGCCGCCGCCCGGGTGGACGCGTGCTCACGCTCGACGGATACCCACACCGCGGTCAGCCGATCGTGCTCACGGAGTTTGGCGGCATCGCCTTCGACAAGAAGCCGCAGGAAGGCGTGTCGGAGATCTGGGGCTACTCGACGGCGAGCGTGGAAGAGGAGTTCGCGACGCAGTTCCACGCGCTCATCGAAACGGTCACGCACACCGCGCTGTTCGCGGGCTACTGCTACACGCAGTTCGCTGACACGTTCCAGGAAGCGAACGGCCTGCTCACGGCCGATCGTGAGCCGAAGATTCCGCTCGAGCGCATCGCGGCTGCGGTGAAACTCTCGCGCACCTACATCCCTGGGGCCGCGTGATGCATCGGCTCGAACTCACAAAGCCCGACGGCCGCGCGCTGACGTTGTACGCCCGCGAAGCCATGGGCGATATCGGGCCCGCGCCGAGCCCGTTCGCGGAGCCACTTGGCCGCTTCCCGCACCTGCGCCACCACCCGCTGCGCGACGAGTGGATCACTTATGCGGCCCATCGGCAGGACCGCACCTTCCTGCCGCCGCCGGAGTACAACCCGCTCGCGGTGACCGTGGACCCGGCCAACCCGACCGAGCTGCCGGTGGGCAACTGGGACGTTGCCGTGTTCGACAACCGCTTCCCGTCGCTGAGCCTCGGCGCAAACGAAGCGCCCGAGCTGATCGTCGACACCGCACCCGGGACGGGCAAGTGCGAGGTCGTGGTCTTCACCCAGGACCGCGAGGCCTCGCTCGGCGCGTTGCCGCTGTCGCACATTGAGTTGCTGCTCCAGGTCTGGGCCGATCGGACCGCGCAGCTCGGCGCGCTCGATGCGATCCAGTACGTGCTTCCGTTCGAGAACCGCGGCGCGGAGGTCGGCGTGACCTTGCATCACCCGCATGGCCAGCTCTACGCGTACCCCACGGTTCCCCCGGTGCCGGCGCGCATGCATCAGGTCGAACAGGCCTATTACGCGCGGCACGGTCGCGGCGCGCTCGCCGATCACATCAGCCGCGAGCGTAGTTCGGGCGAGCGGGTCCTCTATTACGGAGAGCATGCGATCGCGTTCGTGCCTGCCTGCGCGCGCTACCCGTATGAGGTGTGGGTGGCGCCGATCGAGCCGGTCGCGACGTTCTGCGACCTCACCGATGCGCAGCGCGCCGACCTCGCACGCGCGCTCAAGACCGTGCTCATGAAATACGACGGGATGTGGGACCGGCCGTTCCCGTACCTCATGGCGTGGTACCAGGCGCCGCTCGACGGTGTGCCGCACCCCGAGTCGCACCTGCACGCGGAGTTTTATCCACCGTACCGCACGCGCGACAAGCTCAAGTACCTCGCCGGCACGGAACTCGCCGCCGGCTGGTTCGCAATGGACGCGCTGCCGGAAGACAAGGCGCGCGATCTGCAGGCGGTCGAGGTCGATATCGACGCCCCCGCCACGGAGAAGAATCGATGAGCGATTTCCACGCGGCGTTTGGCGTCGCGCCCGAGGTCACGGCCCATGCGCCCGGGCGCGTGAACCTGCTCGGCGAGCACACCGACTACAACGACGGCTTCGTGCTGCCCACGGCAATTCCGCAGCGCACGACGGTTGCAGCGCGCCGCAACGGCGGCGCGGAGTTCGTGCTGCACGCGGCCACGCTCGATCGCGAGGCGCGCTTCACGCTGGACTCGCAGCCGGAGGAGCAGTTCGCCCGCTACGTGTACGGCTGCCTGCGCTGCCTCGCAGACGAAGGCACCGAGGTGCCCGGCATGGATTTGCACGTGGAGTCCGACGTGCCGATGGGCGTCGGGCTGTCGTCCAGCGCCGCGCTCGAGGTCGCCGTGTTGCGCGCCGTGCGCGAGTTGCTGGGCCTGTCGCTCGACGACGTGCGCATCGCCCAGCTTGCGCAGCGTGCGGAGATTGAGCACGCCGGGGTCAATTGCGGAATCATGGATCAGATGGCGTCGAGCCTCGCCGGCACGGATTCGATGCTGTTCCTCGACACCCGCAGCCTCGCGAGGCGGCTGGTGCCGATGCCGTCGGGCACCGAGTTGCTCGTCGTCGATTCAGGGCTCAGTCGCTCGCTCGCAGGCAGCGCTTACAACGAGCGGCGAGCGCAGTGCGAGGCCGCGGCGAGCGCGCTCGGAGTTGCTTCGCTGCGCGACGTCGACGACGTGAAAGCCGTGGAATCGCTGCCCGAGCCGTTGCGCCGCCGCGCGCGCCACGTGGTCACCGAAAACGCCAGGGTGCTGCGGGCGGTCGAGGGCGTCGACGCCGAGACGTTCGGCGTGCTGATGAACGCGTCGCACGCGAGCCTGCGTGACGACTACGAGGTGTCCGTGCCGCCGCTCGACGCGCTGGTCGCATTGCTGCACGCGCACCCGTCCGTGCACGGCGCGCGCCTGACGGGCGCCGGCTTCGGTGGCGCCTGCGTCGCGCTGTGCCGAGAAGGCGAAGCCGAGCGGGCGGGGCGCGACGCGGTGGAACGCTACGGCGCGCAGGGCCAGTCCGGCCGTGTGCTCGTGCCCCGTTCGGAGACCGCGTGATGGATGCCCGCCGCCACGTAATGCGCGCCGGCGATCTCGCTGCCACGTTCCTGCCTGAGCGCGGGATGCTCGGCATCTCGTTAACGCACCGCGGAGACGAGATCCTCCAGCTGGTCGACGATCTGGACGCGGCCGCCGACGCGGGGCGCTCGGTCGGCATCCCGATCAATCACCCGTGGGCTAACCGCTTGAGCGGCCCGCGCTACAGCGCGGCAGGCCGCGACGTGCAGCTCGACCCCGAAAACCCGCTGCTGCTGAAGGACTGGAACGGCACGATCATCCACGGCTTGCCGTGGTCGAAGCTGGACTGGACGCAGCAGCACGCCGACGAGACGTCGCTGACGTCGGAACTCGACTGGTCGCGACCGGACCTGCTCGAAGTCTTCCCGTACCCGCATCGCCTGCTCATGCGAGCGTCGCTGCAGCCCGATGCGCTCGCGGTCGAGACCACGTTGATCGCAACCGGCGACACGCCCGTGCCGGTGAGCTTCGGCTTCCACCCCTACATCGCGGTGCCGGGGCTCGCACGGCAGCAGTGGCGGATCGAGCTGCCGGAAATGCAGTCCATCGTCCTCGACGAACTCCTCCTGCCGACCGGCCGACGCGAGCGCTTCCCCGCGCTCGACGAGGCGCTTGCCGAGCGCGAGTTCGATGACGGCTTCGCGCTTGGCGGCGAGGGCATCACGATGGCGATCTCCGGCAACGGGCGCCGCGTCGCGGTCGAGTTCGTGCGCGGTTTCCCGTACGCGCAGATCTACGGACCGGCAGCGCACGACCACATCTCGTTCGAGCCGATGACCGCCCCGGCCGATGCGCTGACGACCGGCGAGGACCTGCGGCTCGTCGCGCCCGGCGAATCGTTCACCGGCGAATTCCGCATCCGGGTCAGCGATCTCTGACGCGCAGGCGCGGCGCACGCCATGCGCCGCGTCTCACCTCGCGCTACGTGCGACGTTTACAGTGCGGCGTCCCGCAGGGTGATGCCGATGAAGCCAAACGCCAAAACCGCCGCCAAGGCTCGTACCGCATACGTGTGCGGCGAGTGCGGCATGGACCACAACAAGTGGCAGGGCCAGTGCGCCGGGTGCGCGGCGTGGAACACGCTCAGCGAGTTCGTGATCGAGCCCGCATCCGCGGCTGCTGTGAAAAGTGTCGCGGCCTCGCGCCGCAGCGGCTGGGCCGGCAAGGCCGACGTGCCCGCCGTCACGGCGCTCAAGGACGTCAAACACGCTGAAGAGGCGCGCGTCAGCACTGGAATCGGCGAGTTCGACCGCGTGCTTGGGGGCGGCCTCGTGCACGGCTCGGTCGTGCTCGTCGGCGGCGATCCGGGCATCGGCAAATCGACGCTGCTGCTGCAGGCCGTCGCGATGATGTCGTCGACCATGCCCGGCCTGTACGTCACCGGTGAAGAATCGCTCGCACAGGTCGCGGGCCGCGGCGCGCGGCTCGGCCTGCCGATCGACGGCGTGCATGCGCTCGCGGAAACCTGCATCGAGCGCGTGCTGGAGCAGGCCGCGCCGATGGGCCCGCGGCTGATCGTCGCGGACTCCATCCAGACCCTGTGGACAGAGACCCTCACCGCCGCGCCGGGCTCGGTGAGCCAGGTGCGCGAAAGCGCGGCCCGCCTGGTGCGTTACGCCAAGGAGACGGGCACCGCCGTGTTCCTCGTGGGTCACGTCACGAAGGAGGGCGGGATCGCAGGCCCGCGCGTGCTCGAACACATGGTCGATGCCGTGCTGTATTTCGAAGGCGAATCGGGCAGCCGGTTCCGCGTGCTCCGCGCCTTCAAGAACCGCTTCGGCGCGGTCAACGAACTCGGCGTGTTCGCGATGGGCGACAAGGGCCTGCGCGAGGTGCCCAATCCGTCGGCGATTTTCTTGTCAGGCAGCCGCGAACCGCAGCCTGGCAGCTGCGTGATGGTCACCCGCGAGGGCACGCGCCCGCTGCTCGTCGAGGTGCAAGCGCTGGTCGATCATTCCCCTTTGTCGAACCCGCGACGTGTCGCCGTCGGCATGGAAGGCAACCGGCTCGCCATGCTGCTCGCGGTGCTGCACCGCCACGGCGGCGTCGGGGTGGGCGATCAGGACGTGTTCGTGAATGTCGTCGGCGGCATCCGCGTGCAGGAGACCGCCGTCGACCTGCCGCTGCTGCTCGCCGTGCTGTCCTCGCTGCGCGACCGCCCGCTCGCGGAGCAGACCGTCGCATTCGGCGAAGTGGGCCTGTCCGGTGAAATCCGCCCGGTGCCGAACGGTGAGGAGCGGCTCAAGGAGGCCGCGACGCACGGCTTCAAGCGCGCGATCGTCCCCAAGGGAAACGCGCCGAAGGCCAAGCGGATCGGCGAAATGGAGGTCATCGCCGTCGAGCGGCTGTCCGAGGCGCTCGAAGTCGCGACCTGACCGCGGTCCCGAAGCGCGACGCTGCGCCTTGCGTTTCGCGGGCCTGGCGGCCCATTCTCGGGTTCCGCTAGCGGCCGCGTGGGGAGCAACGCCGACGATGCAGCAGTCCTGCAGTGCGACCGCGCCGTCGTTCGACGCGGTCGACGACGACCCGACCGGGCACAACCCGCCGCGCCTACTCATGGTCGACGATGCTGGCCGTGTGATTGGGGGCGCCTCTGGGTTGGTCGATGCCTGGGTGCCGGGCCTTTCGAGCGCGGCGTGGAGCGCTCTCCTCGATGCGTCGCGGGCCGCGCCCGGTGGCCGGGTCCGCATCGACGCGATCGCGATCGACGGCAGGCCCATCGCAATGTGGATCGAGGCCGGCGCGCGCGATGCGGCGCACCGGGTCGAACTCGTCGATCTCGGCGCAGAAGGTCATTACCGCGATCGCCTCGATCAACGACTTGCGTTCGAGCGGCTCATCGCGTCGCTGTCGACCGAATTGATCCATGCGCCGCCCGAGCGCATCGACGGCCTGATCGAAGAAGGGCTTGGCCGCATCGGCCGGTTGTTCTCGGTCGACCGTGCCTACCTGTTCCGCTTCAGCGCCGACCGCACGTCGTACTCGAACACCCACGAGTGGGTGGAAGAGGGCATCTCGCGCGAAGCCGAGAACCTGCAGAACGTCCCGCACGACTACTTTCCGTGGCTCGCCGCGGAACTCGAAGCGGATCGGGACGTGCACTTGCCGTGTGTCAGGGCGCTTCCGGAGTCCGCTTCGGCCGAGCTTGAGGAATTCCTGCGGCAGGGCATCCGATCCATCGTGATCACCCCGTTCGGCGAGGCCACCCGGCCGGACGGCTTCATCGGTTTCGATGCCGTGCGTCGCGAGCGCGACTGGCCTCCCGACATCCGGCTCGGGCTGCGTCTGGTGGGGCAGATGTTCTCCAATGCCTTCCGCTCGCGCGACATGGCCGACCGCCTGACGCGGCTCGCGTTCCATGATCCGCTCACCGGTCTTGGCAACCGCCGCTTCCTGATGAAGCGACTGGATCTAGCGCTCAGTCGCGTCAAGCGCGAGGACCGGCAGCTTGCCGTGATCCTCATCGACTTGGACGACTTCAAACTCGTCAATGACGGCTACGGGCATTCGGTTGGCGACGAAACGCTCATGGCGCTCGCCGCGCGGCTCACGAGCGTCCTGCGCGCGGGCGACATCATCGCGAGGCTCGGCGGCGACGAGTTCGTCGTCGCGGTCGACGTCGACGACTTCGCGATGCTGTCCGAACTCATCGAACGGCTGTTCGCCGCGATGGCCGAGCCAGTGGAACTGCGCGGGTTGACGTTCGCACTGCGGCTCAGCGTCGGCGTCGCGATCTATCCCGACGACGCAATCGACGGAGAGAGCCTGCTGCGTCAGGCCGACGCGGCCATGTACGCGGCCAAGTCGGACGGCAAGAACCGCTTCGCATTTTTTACCCCGCAGATGACGCATGCGAGCCGCGAGTCGTTGCGGCTGCGGCATGAGCTGCGGCTCGCGCTCGAGCGCGACGAGATCCGTCCGCACTACCAGCCGCGCGTTTCATTGCCGTCCGGGCGCGTCGTCGGGTTCGAGGCGCTCGCCCGCTGGACGCACCCCAAGCGCGGGTTGCTGATGCCCGGCCAGTTCCTGAGCCTCGCGCAGCACGGCGGGATGATGGAGCGCATCGATCTGGCCGTGCTCCGGCATGCGCTCGCCTGCCTGCGCGGTTGGCGACTCCGGCAGCCCGGGTGCCGGGTGTCCGTCAACCTCGATGCGCACGCGCTGCAGAGCGGCCGCTTCACGGCGGAGCTCGAGGATCTACTGGGTCAGGAGGCCGACGTGGCCGACAGCATCGAAATCGAGATCACCGAGCACTCGCTGATGCGAGACATCGATCAGGCCTCGCATGCGCTGGCCCGGCTCCGGGCGGCAGCGCCGGGACTGCACATCGCGATCGACGATTTTGGGATCGGCTACTCATCGCTCGCATACCTCGGACGCCTTCCGGTCACGACGCTCAAGATCGACCGCAGCTTCACCGCCGACTTGGCTGGGCCGAATGGGCCGAGCGCGCGCGCGATCATCCGGGCGATCCTCGGGCTCGGCGAGAGCCTTGGCCTGCACGTCGTCGCCGAGGGTGTCGAAACGCAGGCGCAGGCCGACGAGTTGTCCGGCCTCGGGTGTCGCGAGGCGCAGGGCTTCCTGTTCGCCGCGGCCATGCCCGACGTCGAGGCCGAACGCTGGCTCGACGCGGGCGACGGCGCGTCCGCCGCCTGACGGTCTTCAGCCGCGCTCGAGCACCAGTTCGAGCACGAACTTGCTGCCGAAGTACGCCAGCACCAGCAGCGCGGTGGCCGAGAGCGTCCAGCGCACGGCGATGTCGCCGCGCCAGCCCCAGCGCCATCGGCCGAGCAGCAGCGCACCGAACGCAAGCCACGAGAGCACGCTGAGCACCGTCTTGTGGATCAGGTGCTGCGCGAACAGGTCCTCGACGAACACGATGCCCGTGAGCAGCGTCGCGCTCAGCAGTACGAAGCCGGCCGCGATCGTGCGGAACAGCAGGGTCTCGAGCTCGACGAGCGGGGGCAGGGCGCGCAGCCAGCGGTGAAACTCCCGCCGGCGCATCGCACGCTCCTGGGCCCACAGCATCAGCGCGAGTAACGCGGCGACCGCGAGCGTCGCGTAAGCGAGCAACGCGAGCCAGGCATGGAGCTGGAGCGGCCAATCGAGCGAGGTCGCGCTGCGTGGGCCGTGGAGCCCGTATGCAATCACGGTCGCCGACGCCACCGGGAACACCACCACGCCCAGCGCGGCCAATCGGCCGAAGCGGCCGACCGCTGCGGTCAATGCGGCCATGCCCAGACCTACCAACGAGAGGGCGGCGAAGAAATGCATGTCCGGCTGGCCAAGCTGTCGCCAGGTCACCAGATGAACGGCCACATGGGACACGACCGCCGCGAGCGCCGGCAGCAGCCACGGCCACGCCTCCCGCTGCCGGTTATGAGCCAGCACGCGGACAAGCAACCCGGCTGCGAGGAGGTACAGCGCGGCGCCGATGAGAACGATTGTCATCGCCGAAGTGTCGCACAGCGACCGCGCGGGAAGACGGGCCCCGGCGAGCGCGGGCCGGGGGCTTATAATCGCCGGCCGTTTGCCCACCGCGTCTGCAGGTCGCGCCCGCATGTTCGAATCCCTGACCCAGCGCCTGTCCGGCACCATCGAGCGCCTGCGCGGCCGCGGCCGCCTGAGCGAGGACAACATCCGCGAGTCCCTCCGCGAGGTGCGCATCGCACTGCTCGAGGCCGACGTCGCGCTGCCGGTCGTGCAGGCGCTCATCGAGCGCATCAAGGTGCGCGCGGTCGGCCAGGAAGTGCTCAAGTCGCTGACGCCCGGCCAGGCGCTCATCAAGGTCGTCCGTGACGAGCTGACGACCGTGATGGGCGCGCAGACCTCCGAGTTGAACCTCAACGTGCCGTCGCCGGCGGTCATCCTGATGGCGGGCCTGCAGGGCGCGGGCAAGACCACGACCGTGGGCAAGCTCGCCAAGCACCTGAAGGAGCGCCGCAAGAAGAAGGTCATGGTGGTTTCGGCCGACGTCTACCGCCCGGCCGCGATCGAGCAGCTGCAGACGCTGGCCAAGCAGGTCGACGTGATCTTCTTCCCGTCGGACCTGACCCAGGAGCCGGAAGCGATCGTGCGCGCCGCGATCGCCGACGCGCGCAAGTCGTTCGTCGACGTGCTGATCGTCGACACCGCCGGCCGCACCAGCATCGACGAAGCGATGATGGCCGAGATCAAGGCGCTGCACGGCGCGGTCGACCCGGTCGAGACGCTGTTCGTCGTCGACTCGATGACCGGCCAGGACGCCGCGGTCACCGCGAAGCACTTCAGTGATGCACTGCCGCTCACGGGTGTCGTGCTGACGAAGACCGACGGCGACGCGCGCGGCGGCGCGGCGCTCAGCGTCCGCTACATCACGGGCCGGCCGATCAAGTTCATCGGCGTCAGCGAAAAGCCCGACGGCCTGGACGTGTTCCACCCGGACCGCATCGCGAGCCGCATTCTCGACATGGGCGACGTGCTGTCGCTGGTGGAGCAGGTCGAGCAGCAGGTCGACAAGGACAAGGCGCAGAAGCTCGCGGAGAAGGTCGCCAAGGGCAAGAAGTTCGACCTCAACGACATGCGCGACCAGCTCGAGCAGATGCAGAACATGGGCGGCCTCAGCGGCCTCATGGACAAGCTGCCGGGCGTCGGCAAGCTGCCGGATGAGGTGAAGAACCAGATCACCGGCAAGGAAGTGCCGCGCATGATCGCGATCATCAACTCGATGACCAAGAAGGAGCGCCGCAATCCCGCGCTGCTCAACGGGTCACGCCGTGCCCGCATCGCGCGCGGCTCGGGCATGACGCCGGCGGACGTCAACAAGCTGATGAAGCAGTACCAGCAGATGGAGAAAATGATGAGCAAGCTCTCCAGCGGCGGCATGAAGGGCCTGATGCGCGGCATGAAGGGCATGATGGGCGGTCGCGGCGGGATGCCGTTCCGCTGAACCCGGGTTTCACCCCGGCGCGCCGATGTTCTACAATTGTCGGCTTACCCTGCCATTCCGGCAGCCGGGCAACACCGAGAACACCATGGTCAAGATTCGCCTTACCCGCGGCGGCGCGAAGAAGCGCCCCTTCTACCACATCATCGTCACCGATAGCCGCAGCGCCCGCGACGGCCGCAACATCGAGCGCGTGGGTTACTACAACCCGGTTGCAGCGGGCAACGACAAGCGCGTCGAGCTCGACGTCGCTCGCGTCCAGCACTGGGTCGAGCGCGGTGCGCAGATGACCGACAAGGTCGCCGATCTGTACCGCCAGGCGCAGAAGGCCGGCACGCAGCAGGCCGCTGCGGCCTGATCCGGCTTGGCCTCGCGCGTGCATCCAACCGGACGGCAGCGCGGCCATGGCCATGAGTGACACACCGGGGCGCCGCATCCTGCTGGGCAGGGTGATCGGCGCCTTCGGCGTTAAAGGCGACGTCAAGCTCGAGTCGTGGACCGAGCCGCGCGCCGCGATCTTCCGTTACCAGCCCTGGATCCTGCGCACACCGCAGGGCGCCGAGCGCGAGCTGCGTGGCGTGCGTGGGCGCGATACCGGCAAGCACGTCGTCGCGCAGATACCCGACATCGACGACCGCGACACGGTCGAAGCGATGCGCGGGACCGAGATCTACGTGCCACGCGAAGCGCTGCCTCCGCCCAAGCCGGGCGAGTACTACTGGGTCGACCTCGAGGGCCTGCGCGTCCTCAATCTGGAAGGCGTCGACCTCGGCACCGTTTCGCACCTGTTTTCCACCGGCGCGAACGACGTGCTCGTGACGCGCGACGACGAGCGCGAGCGGATGATCCCGTTCGTGACGCCGCAGTACGTGCACGGCATCGACTTCGACGCAGGCGTCGTCACGGTCGATTGGGACCCTGAGTTCTAAGCAGCCCGCCGCGAATGCGGTTCCCGCGCTTTCGACGCGCCGCCGCCGGCCAACGCCGTCCGGTTCACCTCTTTCGACCCCGACCGATGCGCATCGACGTCGTCAGCCTGTTTCCCGATTTCGTCGCGCAGTGCGCGGGTTTCGGCGTGGTCGGGCGCGCGCACGAGCGCGGCCTGCTGTCGGTGCACGGCTGGAACCCCCGGGACCATGCTGAGGGCAACTACCGGCGGGTCGACGACCGGCCGTTCGGTGGCGGGCCAGGCATGGTGATGATGATCGAGCCGCTCCGTGCATGCCTGGGGGCCGCGGGCAGCGCCGACCCCCGACCGGCCCGCACGGTCTACTTGAGCCCTCAGGGCCGGCCGCTGACCCAGGCGAAGGTGCGCGAACTCGCGGCGCTGGACCGGCTGGTGCTGCTGTGCGGCCGCTATGAAGGCGTCGATGAGCGCCTCATCGAGGCCGAGGTCGACGAGGAAATCTCGATCGGCGACTACGTGCTCTCCGGCGGTGAACTCGCGGCCGCGGTCGTCGTCGACGCGGTCGCGCGCCTGCTCGACGGGGTGTTGAACGACGCCGACTCCGCGGCCCAGGACAGCTTCGAGGCCGGGCTGCTCGATTGCCCGCACTACACCAAGCCGGTCGAGCACGTTTTTGGCGCCGTGCCGCCGGTGCTGCTGTCGGGAAACCATGCGGAGATCGCGCGGTGGCGCCGGATGCAGGCGCTCGGTCGGACCTGGTCAAGGCGTCCCGATCTGATCGACCTCGCGACCCTTTCCAAGCAGGACCGTGCGTTGCTGGAACGCTGGCAGGCGGAGCGCGGGGCCGACGACGACGCCGGTTGACCGCGCCGCCGCGCAGCCAGTGGCGCCGCGTAAAAGAACGCGGCTATAATTCGCCGCTTAGCTACACCCATGCCAGACGCGGGTCCACGTGCACTCGCGCTACAACGACTCCAACAGGCAGCCACCTCAGGTGGCGCTCCAAAGGCCAACGTCATGAACAAGCCCTCGCTCCACACCCTGCTCCAGAATTTCGAAGCCGACCAGGTGCAGCGCCAGCTGCCCGACTTCAGCCCGGGCGACACCGTCGTCGTCAACGTCAAGGTGAAGGAAGGCAACCGCGAGCGCGTGCAGGCCTATGAGGGCGTGGTCATCGCGAAGAAGAACGGCGGCCTGAACTCGTCGTTCACCGTCCGCAAGATTTCGCACGGCTACGGCGTCGAGCGCGTCTTCCAGACGCACAGCTCGATCATCGACTCGGTCGACGTCAAGCGCCGCGGTAAGGTGCGTGCGGGCAAGCTGTACTACCTGCGCGGCCTCGAGGGCAAGAAGGCACGCATCAAGGAAGATCTGGCTGCGTACGCGAAGGCCAAGGCAGCGGCCGCGGCTGCCAAGTAAGTCTTCGCTGCAAGCGACACCGCGACGGCCGCCTTCGGGGCGGCCGTTTGCGTTTGAGCCGTTGGGTACCAGCGCGGGGGCTGCTGCCGACGCCCCGTCGGTGCAGTGGGATTGCGGGAAGCGCGACTCGCATGAACAGTGCCCCGGGCAGGGCTTGGCGCCGGGCGCGCGAGGGGCCTAACGTGGCGGTCCGTCCCGATCGAATTACCCGATGAGTGATATTCCGACCGCTGAAAGCGTGCGTCTGGATCAATGGCTGTGGGCTGCGCGATTCTTCAAGACGAGAAGCCTGGCCAAGCAGGCGGTTGAGAACGGCAAGGTCGACGTCGGCGGACAGCGCGCAAAAGCCTCACGCGCCGTCCGCGTCGGCGATGCGATGCGCGTCGTGCGCGGCGACGAGGTGTTCGAGATCGAAGTGCGCGGGCTGAGCGATACGCGAGGACCCGCGCCGGTGGCCCAGCAGCTCTATGCCGAATCCGAGGCGTCGCGGCTCGCACGCGAGCGGGTTCGCGCGGAGCGGGCGGCTGCACGGACGGGTTACCAGGCCCCGGAGACCAAGCCCGACAAGCGGGCGCGGCGGTTGATCCGCGCGCTCGGCGATCTTGATGCGATGTAAACCACGGCGTCGGTTCCGCAGCGTCACGCCGTCTCATGCGGAGCAAGAGCAGCTCGTTGGGCTGCGTGCGTCCGCGTTGCAGGGTTCCGAGTAGTCCGCATCCGGCGTGGTGACAGGGCAACGCGCACTGCTCGGGCTATGGAGGAAACCGATCAGAAAAAAGCGCCGGCATTGAGGCCGGCGCTTCGGTTCATCGTGACTCGAATGACGCCCCGGTCAGACCGCGCGCTTGTACGCCAGATCGAAGCGATCCAGGTTCATCACCTTGTCCCAGGCCTCGACGAAGTCGCGCACGAAGTCCTGCTCGCCGTCGGCCGCTGCATAGACTTCCGAAAGCGCACGCAGCTGCGCGTTCGACCCGAAGATCAGGTCGGCGATCGTCGCGGTCCAGCGCACGTCGCCGGTCTTTCGGTCACGGCCTTCGAACACGCCTGTCGCGCCCTCCGTCTTCTGCCACGCCGTGCGCATGTCGAGCAGGTTGCGGAAGAAGTCCGGCGTGAGCGCGCCGGGGCGATCGGTGAATACGCCGTGCGATGTATTGCCTGTGTTCGCACCAAGCGCGCGCATGCCGCCGATGAGCACCGTCATCTCCGGCGCGGTCAGCATCAGCAGGTTTGACTTGTCGATGAGGGCGTTCGCGACGTGGTCCTCGGCGCCGACGCGCACGTAATTGCGGAAGCCGTCGGCCGCGGGCTCGAGCACGAGGAAGGAATCGACATCGGTCTGCTCGATCGACGCGTCCATGCGGCCCGGGGTGAACGGCACGGTGACCTCGTGGCCCGCGTTACGCGCCGCAGCTTCGATGGCCGCGCAGCCGCCCAGCACGATGAGGTCGGCGAGCGATACCTTCTTGCCGCCGGTTTGCGAGCCGTTGAAGTCCTGCTGGATGCGTTCGAGCGTGGCGAGGACGTTCGCGAGTTCCGCAGGGTCGTTCGCTTCGAAATCCTTCTGCGGCGCGAGGCGGATGCGTGCGCCGTTCGCGCCGCCGCGCAGGTCGCTGCCGCGGAACGACGAGGCCGAGGCCCAGGCTGTCTTGACGAGCTGCTGGACCGAGAGGCCCGAATCGAGCAACTTCGTCTTGAGCGACCGGACGTCGGACTCGTCGATGAGCGGATGGTCGACCGCCGGGATCGGGTCCTGCCAGATCAGGTCCTCCTGCGGCACATATGGGCCGAGATAACGGACCTTCGGCCCCATGTCGCGGTGCGTGAGCTTGAACCACGCGCGCGCGAATGCATCGGCGAACTTCGCAGGGTTGGCCATGAAGTCGCGCGAGATCTTCTCGTAGGTCGGATCGACGCGCAGAGCCATGTCGGCCGTGCTCATCATCGGCTGGTTCATCTTGCCGGGGATGTGCGCGTCGGGAACGATGCGGCCGGTGTCGCCGACAGGCTTCCACTGGTGCGCGCCGGCGGGGCTCTCGGTGAGTTCCCATTCGAAGCCGAACAGCGTCTCGAAGTAGCTCATGTCCCACTTCGTCGGCGTAGGCGTCCACGCACCTTCGAGACCGCTGGTGATCGTGTGTGAACCAATGCCGCTTTCGTAGGCATTCTTCCAGCCGAAGCCGAGCTCCTCGATGTTCGCGCCTTCCGGTTCGTGCGTGACGTGGTGCGCCGGGCCTGCGCCGTGGCACTTGCCGAACGTGTGCCCGCCTGCGACGAGCGCGACGGTTTCCTCGTCGTCCATCGCCATGCGGCCAAACGTGTCGCGGATGTCACGCGCTGAGCCGAGCGGATCCGGCTTGCCGTTCGGGCCTTCAGGGTTCACGTAGATCAGGCCCATCTGCACGGCCGCGAGCGGACGCGCGAGCTCGCGCTCGCCGCTGTAGCGCTCGTCCCCGAGCCACGTGGACTCCGGGCCCCAGTCGATCGGCAGCGGTTCCCAGATGTCCTCGCGTCCGCCGCCGAAGCCGAACGTCTTGAAGCCCATCGATTCGAGCGCGACGTTGCCGGCGAGGATCATGAGGTCGGCCCACGACAGCTTCTTGCCGTACTTCTGCTTGATCGGCCACAGCAGGCGGCGGGCCTTGTCGAGGTTGCCGTTGTCGGGCCAGCTGTTGAGCGGTGCGAAGCGCTGTTCGCCCGAGCGTGCGCCGCCGCGGCCGTCGAAGATGCGGTAGGTGCCGGCGGAGTGCCAGGCCATGCGGATGAAGAAGGGGCCGTAGTGGCCCCAGTCGGCGGGCCACCAGTCCTGCGAGTCCGTCATCAGCGCATGCAGATCCTGGATGACCGCATCGAGATCGAGTGTCTGGAACTCGGTCTTGTAATCGAAGTCCTCGACGTTCGGGTCGCCAAGCCCGGCATGCTGGTGCAGCATGGTCAGGTTGAGCTGGTCGGGCCACCAGTGCGCGTTCGTACGTGTCTGGCGCGAGTGGCCATGCCCGACGGGGCACTTCGATTCGGCGTTCATGCAGCGGCTCTCCTATGGTTGCGCGCGAGGTGCGAGGCACGGCGCGTAGGCGTTTCGACGGTTTCCTGGTGAGCGGACGAGGACAGACCAACGGACTGGCGTGCCGGTCAACATCGATGGTTAGCGACGTTGAGCGTGCGGGCACCGGCCCGCATTCTGCGCGCGCCCTCGTTTTCACCCCGTTACCGTACGGCCCCGCCAGTCATTCGGAAAATCGAATGTCATCATGGCTGCGATAGGCGGATCCTATCGGCGGGGCAGGCTGCGCGGGAGAGTGCGCGCTACGTGAGTCGCTTGAGTCGATACAGGGCTTCGAGCGCCTGCTTGGGCGACAGATCGTCCGGGTCGATGCCATCGAGTGCATCGACCAGCGCGGTCGCGCTGGCCGGCGGTGGGAACAGCCCGAACTGCTGGGGCGCGTCCAGCGCGTTCGCGGTCATTGCCGTCGAGGCGCTGTCGCTGCGATGGCGCTCGAGTTCGTCAAGGCGCCGGCGTGCATCTTCGACGACGCGCCGCGGCAGGCCCGCAAGCGCCGCGACCTGCAGTCCGAAGCTGCGATCGGCCGGGCCGTCCTTGACCGCATGCATGAAAACCAGCCGGTCGCCGTGCTCGACCGCATCGAGGTGCACGTTCGCGATACCGCTGCCGGGCGTCGCGAGCGCGGTGAGCTCGAAGTAATGGGTGGCGAACAGCGTGTAGGCGCGGTTGTGCGCGGCAAGGTGGCGCGCGCATGCGTCCGCTAGTGCGAGGCCGTCGTACGTAGACGTGCCGCGGCCGATCTCGTCCATGAGCACGAGCGACTCGTCGGTCGCGTGATGAAGGATGTAGCTCGTCTCGCTCATCTCGACCATGAAGGTCGACTGCCCGCGGGCGAGGTCGTCACCGGCGCCAATGCGCGTGAGGATGCGGTCGATCGGGCCGATCACCGCACTCGTCGCCGGCACGAAGCTGCCGATGTGTGCGAGCAGCACGATCAGCGCGTTCTGGCGCATGTACGTGCTCTTGCCACCCATGTTCGGGCCGGTGATGACGAGCATGCGGCGGCCGGCGTAATCGGGCGCACAGTCGAGGATCAGGTCGTTCGGTTCGAACGGCGCGTCGCGCACAGCCTCGACGACCGGATGGCGGCCGCGCTCGATGCGGATGCCGGGGTGCTCGGTGAGTTCCGGTCGCGCCCAGTCGAGCAGGCGCGCACGTTCGGCGAAGCAGGCGAGCACGTCGAGCTCGGCCAGCGCCGCGGCGCAATGCTTGAGCGGTTCGAGATCCGTGTTGAGCGCGTCGAGCAACTGCTCGTACAGCAGCCGCTCGCGCGCGAGCGACCGTTCGCGCGCCGACAGCACCTTGTCTTCGAACTGCTTGAGCTCTTCGGTGATGTAGCGCTCGGCGTTGCTGAGGGTTTGCCGGCGTGTGTAGTGCGTCGGCACGCGGCCGGCGTGCGACTTGCCGACCTCGAGGTAATAGCCGTGCACGCGGTTGTAGCCGACCTTGAGCGTCGCGATGCCGCTCGCGGCACGCTCTCGCGTCTCGAGGTCGACGAGGAAGCGATCGGCGTTCGTCGACAGCACGCGCAACTCGTCGAGCTCGGTGTCGTAGCCTTCGGCGAACACCCCGCCGTCGCGCGCCAGCACGGGCGGCTGCTCGACGATCGCGCTGGCGAGCAGGTGCGCGTGTGCGCCGTGCTCACCCAGTGCATCCGACAGCGCGCGCAGGCGCGGCGCGTCGATGCCGTCGAGGCAGGCACGCACGCGCGGCAATAAACCGAGCCCGTCGCGAAGCGTCGATAGGTCGCGCGGACGCGCGCTCCGCAGCGCGATACGCGCGAGGATGCGCTCGAGATCGCCGACCGCGCGGAAGCACTCGCGCAGCGCGTCGTCCGCGCCGGCGTCGATGAGCGCGGCCACGGCCTGGTGGCGGTGACGCAGCACGGGACGGTCGCGCAGCGGACGGTGCAGCCAGCGGCGCAGCAGGCGGCCCCCCATCGGCGTCGCCGTGCTGTCGAGCACGCCGAGCAGCGTGTGGCGCAGGTCCCCGTCGACCCGGCTGTCGAGCTCGAGGTGCCGGCGCGTCGCGGCATTCATCGCGATCGCGCCGTCGCCTGCCTCGTATGCGATCGACGTCAGGTGCGGCAGCCGCTGCTTCTGGGTTTCTTCGACGTAACCGAGCAGCGCCGCGGCGGCGGCGATCGCGAGCGGGCGATCCTCGACACCAAAGCCGGTGAGATCGTGGACATCGAAGAAGCGCAGCAACTGCCGGCGCCCGCTGTCGATATCGAACAGCCACGGGGCACGGCGCCGCGCCCCGGTGCGACCCACCACACAGGGCGGCCAGCCGTCTTCGTCGGGGCACAGGACTTCGGCGGGCTCCAGTCGCGCGAGTTCGGCTTCGAGCGTCGATTCGTCGGCGACTTCGCAGACGAGGAAGCGGCCGGCCGAGAGGTCGGCCCACGCAAGGCCGAAGCCGCTGCGCCCGCGGGATACCGACAGCAGCAGCGTGTCACGGCGCTCGTTGAGCAGCGCCTCGTCGGTCACCGTGCCCGGGGTCACGACGCGCACAACCTTGCGCTCGACAATGCCCTTCGACGTCGCCGGGTCGCCGATCTGTTCGCAGAGCGCGACCGATTCCCCGAGCGCCACAAGGCGGGCGAGATAGCCCTCCGCCGAGTGGTGCGGCACGCCGGCCATCGGGATCGGTTGCCCGGCCGACTGCCCGCGCTGGGTCAACGTGATGTCGAGCAGCCGCGCGGCCTTTCGAGCGTCGTCGTAGAACAGCTCGTAGAAATCGCCCATGCGGAAGAACAGCAGTACGTCCGGATGCTCCGCCTTCGCGGCGAAGAACTGGCGCATGAGCGGCGTGTGGGCGTCCGCAAGGCGGGCACTGGCGGCGGGGCTGGAATCGGACACGGACTGGACTGGCAACGGGGCGGCCGCGGACCGGCAGGATGCCGGGCGGGGCGGTCGTCAGTGTACGCCGGATGTTTGCATTTCCTGTCCGACGTCACTGTCGGGGTGTTAAGAGGGCGTGATAGCGTGACTCCGATCCGGTGCCGCGGGATGCAGGGTTTGCGAATGGCGGCTTGTTCATGGGGAAATGCAATGACGGCCTACAAGCACAACCGCAACGCGCTCGCAGTGGCGGTGCTGACCGCCCTGGTCCTGTCTGCCCCGGTCGGCGCCCAACAGACCGAGCCCGCGTCGACCGACGCTTCCACGCAGGAACAAGCCGGGTCTGAAGAAGAGATCACGAGCCTGTCGGCCATCAAGGTCACCGCGCAGAAGCGCGAAGAGGCGCTGCAGGACGTGCCGATCTCGCTGACCGCGCTGCCCGAGCAGATCCTGCGCGATGCCGGCGTGCGCGACATCAAGGACATGCAGATCCTCGTGCCGGGCCTTACCGTGACCAGCACCCAGAGCGAGGCGCAGACCACGGCGCGCATCCGCGGGGTCGGCACCGTGGGCGACAACGCCGGCCTGGAGTCGTCCGTCGGCGTCGTCATTGACGGCGTCTACCGCCCGCGCAACGGCGTCGGCTTTGGCGACCTCGGCGAAGTCGAGCGCATCGAAGTGCTGAAGGGCCCGCAGGGCACGGTGTTCGGCAAGAACACGTCGGCCGGCGTGATCAACGTGATCACCCGTCGGCCGGACTACGACACGAGGATCGAGGGCGAGCTGACCGTCGGCAACTACGACGCACTCGGGGTCGCGAGCTCCTTCAACACCGCGCTCGGCGAAAACGCCGCGATGCGCGTGTATGCCGCCAAGCGTGAGCGCGAGGGGTTCACCGAAGTCCGGACCGGTGCCGGCCCGCGCACCGAGACGCGCGACGGCGACCAGAACATGCACACGCTGCGTGGGCAGCTGCTGCTGGAGCCGACCGCCGATCTCGATATCAACATCATTGCCGACTTCACCAGCCGCGAGGAGAACTGCTGCGTCGGCCTGACCACGGTGCGCGGCGGCACCGCGCCGATCATCGACGCGCTGTCGCCCGACGCTGGCGTTGTCCCGGTCGCCGACCCGTTTGAGCGGGTTGCATACAGCAATCGCAGCACCGAACAGGACATCAAGGACAAGGGCGTTTCCGCCGAAGTCAACTGGATCACCCCGTGGCTTGGCGGTGCGACCTTTACCTCGATCACGGCAATGCGCGAGTGGCAATCGATCAACGGGCTGGACTTCGATTTCTCGAGCGCGGACCTGCTGTACCGCAATGCCGACGAAGACGAATCGCTCACTCGCTTCGAAACCACGACGCAGGAGTTTCGGCTGACCGGTTCGACCGATGAGGTCGACTGGATGGTGGGTGCGTTCTATTCGGACGAGGACCTGCGCCGCAACGAGACCTATCGCATCGGCAGCGCCTATGAACCGTATTTCTCGACCGCGCTGCTCGCCCTGATCAACCCGGCGCTGGCCGCGTCGCCGACGGCCGCGACCTTCCTCTCGCAGACGACCGGCCGGCCGTTCGGCACCGCGTTCGTCGGTTTCGGCGCGAACGACCGCTATCTGCAGAACGCGAAGTCGACCGCGCTGTTCACCAACAACACCTGGCGTGCGACCGAGGCGCTCGACGTCACGTTCGGCCTGCGTTACACGATCGAGGACAAGCAACTCGATTCGGCGTACAGCAACCCGAACGGCGGCCTCGGCTGCGCGTCCTACTTCGGCCCGAACGGGCAGGTCAGCCCGGCTGCGATCGGGCGTATCGCGGCGGCGCTCATCGGGCGCGGCGTGCCGTTCACGACTTATCCGGCAGCCCAGCAGCAAGCGATCATCAGCAACATCGTCGGTTTCAGCTGCCTGCCGTGGGCCAACCCGCTGCATAACGGCCGCATGAGCCGGCAGGAGCGCGAGGAAAAGGAGTGGTCAGGCACGCTCAAGGCGGCCTATCGCTGGAACGAGCAGCTGATGACCTACGCCTCGGCCGCGCGCGGTTACAAGGCCGGCGGTTTCAACCTCGATCGCGTCCAGTCCAACAACGGGCTGTCCAGCGGCGGCCAGGGCATCGTGCCGGTCAACGACACCTCGTTCCCAGGTGAGTTCGTCGACAGCTTCGAGCTCGGCGCCAAAACGACCTGGGCCGACGGCGACCTGCTGCTCAACGCCACGCTGTTCCACCAGACCTACTCGGGCTTCCAGCTCAACAGCTTCCTGGGTACGAGCTTCGTCGTTCGTTCGATTCCCGAGGTGGTGTCGAAGGGCATCGACACCGACCTGCTGTGGCAGCCGATGCGCGGGCTGCTCCTGCAGGGCGGCGTGACCTACGCCGACACCCGCTACGGCGACGAAGTGCCGGGCGGGGATTTCGTCGCTCCGGCCGGCAACCTGTACAAGCTGCCCGGCAGCCAGATCAGCTTCGCACCGTACTGGTCGAGCTCGGCATCGGTGACGTACGAGCGCCGCTTCGGCGCCGACCTCCTGGCGCGTTTCAACATCGCCGCGAAGTACATGTCCGAGCACAACACGGGCTCGGACCTCGACGACGAGAAGCGCCAGGAGGCGTACACGCTGGTCAACGCGCGCATCGGCTTCGGGGCGCGCGATCGCAGCTGGGGCGTGGAGTTCTGGGCCCAGAACCTTTTCGACACCGAGTACGTGCAGGTCGGCTTCGATGCGCCGCTCCAGAACGTGTCGCCGGCCCCCGGCAACCCGTTCAATTCGTACAACGCGTTCCTCGGTGCCCCGCGCACCTACGGCGTGACGCTGCGCCTGCGGTATTGAACCGGGTCGAAGGATGCCAGCGGCTATAGTGTCGCGATGACGCTTCCTTCCGATGCCGACCTCCGCCACCTCGCCGAACGCCTCGGCCAGGTGGCTGTGGCCCGCCACGACACCGTCGTAACTGCCGAGAGCTGCACGGGCGGCTGGATCGGCAAGACGCTCACCGATATCACCGGCAGTTCCGTGTGGTTCGACTGCAGCCTCGTTGCGTACAGCTACGAGGCCAAGCAGGCGCTACTGGGCGTCAACCCGCATACGCTCGAGCAGCACGGCGCGGTGAGTCGCGAAACCGCCGTGGAGATGGTCTCGGGAGCGCTCGTGCATTCGGGCGCCACGCTAGCGGTTGCGGTGACCGGCATCGCAGGGCCGGGCGGCGGGACAGCCGACAAGCCGGTCGGGACGGTCTGGGTCGCGTGGAAGCGCCGCGGCGGCTACCCGCGGGCGGAAGTCTTCCACTTCGACGGCGACCGCGAGGCGGTGCGGCGCGCGACGGTCGCGACTGCGCTGGAAGGGCTCATCGAGCTCAGCACCTGACGAAAGCGGTTGCCCGACGACGGCGTTAGTAGTATTACTACTAACATGAGCCTGACAGACACCCAGCGCGCGATTCTCGACCTGATCGCCGAGCGCATCGAGCACGACGGCGCGCCGCCGTCGCAGACCGAGATCGCCGAGGCATTCGGCTTCAGCAGCGTGCGCGCGGCGCAGTACCACCTTCAGGCACTGGAGCATGCGGGCATGATTCGGCGCGTGCCCGGACAGGCGCGCGGCATCCGCCTCGTCCAGTCTCCGGCGCGCGTGGCTGCGAACGACGACGCGCTCCGCCTTCCGGTGCTCGGCCGGGTGGCGGCGGGATTGCCGATCGGCGCAGGGGCGGATGGCATCGACCCCGACGATTACATCCTGCTCGATAAGAACTGCTTCGCGCCGGCGCCGGATTACCTGTTGAAGGTGAAGGGCGACTCGATGCGCGACGAAGGCATCTTCGACGGCGACCTCATCGGCGTTCACCGCACGCGCGACGCGCGCTCGGGGCAGATCGTCGTCGCGCGGATCGACGAGGAAATCACCGTGAAGCTGCTGAAGATCGCGCGCGACCGCATCCGCTTGCTGCCCCGCAACCCCGACTTCGCCCCGATCGAGGTCCAGCCAGGGCAGGAGTTCGAGATCGAAGGGCTGTACTGCGGTCTGGTCCGCCCCAACCGTTGATCGACGGCAAATCCCACGCGCCGCATGGGCTTTTTCCGACCGGCCGATGCGAGTTGGCCGGCTCCCGGCTGAATCGGATTGCCCTTAAGTTAGTCCCCGCACGGCGCGTCTCAGACCTTGCGATATCGGCTCGATAGAGTGCGCTTCGCCAACCCGTTGAACTGAGGAAACACAAGAATGGACGAGAACAAGAAGCGCGCCTTGCAGGCCGCCCTGGGCCAGATCGAGAAGCAGTTCGGCAAGGGTTCGGTCATGCGCATGGGCGATCGCGTCGTCGAGGCCGCCGAGGTCATCGGCACCGGCTCGCTCATGCTCGATATCGCACTCGGCATCGGCGGCCTGCCGAAGGGTCGCGTGGTCGAGATCTACGGACCGGAGTCCTCCGGTAAGACGACCCTGACGCTTCAGGCGATCGCCGAGTGCCAGAAGAATGGCGGCACTGCGGCATTCATCGACGCCGAGCACGCGCTCGACCCGATCTATGCCGCCAAGCTCGGCGTGAACGTCGACGATCTCCTGCTGAGCCAGCCGGACACCGGCGAGCAGGCGCTCGAGATTGCCGACATGCTCGTGCGTTCAGCAGCCGTGGACATGGTCGTGGTCGACTCTGTTGCGGCGCTGACGCCAAAGGCTGAAATCGAAGGCGAGATGGGCGACCAGCTGCCGGGCCTCCAGGCCCGCCTGATGAGCCAGGCACTGCGCAAGCTGACCGGCAACATCAAGCGTTCGAACACGCTGGTGATCTTCATCAATCAGCTGCGCATGAAGATCGGCATCATGATGCCGGGCCAGAGCCCGGAGGTCACCACGGGCGGCAATGCGCTGAAGTTCTATGCCTCGGTGCGCCTCGACATCCGCCGGATCGGTGCGATCAAGAAGGGCGACGAGATCATCGGCAACCAGACCCGCATCAAGGTCGTCAAGAACAAGATGGCGCCTCCGTTCAAGCAGGTCATCACCGAGATCCTGTACGGCGAGGGCATCTCCCGCGAGGGCGAGCTGATCGACATGGGCGTCGATGCCAAGCTCGTCGAGAAGGCGGGTGCGTGGTACAGCTGCGACGGTGAGCGCATCGGTCAGGGTAAGGAGAACGCCCGTCAGTACCTCAAGGACAACCCGGCGATGGCTCAGAAGCTGGAAGCGGCGTTGCGCGAGAAGTTCGTACCGGCCGAGGCGGGCCGTGACGAAGACACCGCGGGCGCTGACGCCTGAGGCATGGCAGCAAAGCGGATGTCGCACGATGACCTCGCGCGATGACAGCAACGGCGACGGTCGGGACAACCCCGGCCGTCGCCGTGTTCGTTCCGAGCCGACGCCGACACAGCGTGCGATTGGCCTGCTGACCCGGCGCGAGCATTCGCGCAAGGAGCTCGCGCGCAAGCTAACCGCGCGCGGCGTCGAGGCCCACGACGCGAAAGCGGCTGTCGATCGGCTGGCCGAGGACGGCTGGCAGGACGATGCCCGCTTTGCCGAAAGCCTGGTGCGCGCGCGCGTGAGTTCCGGCCACGGGCCGATCCGCATCCGTGCCGAACTCGGCACGCACGGGCTCGATCGCGACGCGGTCGCGGCGGCACTCGATACCTTCGAAGGCGACTGGGCCGAGGTCGCTCGTGACCTCGTGCGCCGCCGCTACGGCGCGGCCATTGCCGACGATCCTGCGTTGCGGCGTAAGGCTGCGGACTTCCTGATCCGCCGCGGGTTCGACGGCGACTGCGTGCGGGCAGCCTGCCGCGTCGACGTGGACGCGTAGGGCCGTTTATCGATCCGGAGCGCCGCGCCGGAAGTCGGTCGCGGGGCGCGTCCTGCTAGGCTAGAGGGCCCTTTACGCAGCCCGTGGTGATCCTTGATCGCCGGGGCGCCGCGTCGCCACCGCCTTCGACTTCCGCACGCATGAAAACCACCTCCGAGATCCGTCGCGAATTCCTCGATTTCTTCCGCGACAAGGGGCACACGATCGTGCCGTCCGCGCCGTTGGTCCCGGCAAATGACCCGACCTTGCTGTTCACCAACTCGGGCATGGTGCAGTTCAAGAACGTCTTCCTCGGCAGCGAGAAGCCCGGCTACGTGCGCGCGGCCGACGTGCAGCGCTGCCTGCGGGCCGGGGGCAAGCACAACGACCTCGATCAGGTCGGCTACACCGCGCGCCACCACACGTTCTTCGAGATGCTCGGCAACTGGTCGTTCGGGGATTACTTCAAGAAGGACGCGATCGCCTGGGCCTGGGAGCTGCTGACACAGGTGTGGAAGCTGCCGCCGGAGCGGCTCGTCGTGACGATCTACCAGACGGACGATGAAGCGTTCGATATCTGGCACAACGACATTGGCCTGCCGCCCGAGCGGATCATCCGCATCGGCGACAACAAGGGCGCGCCATTCGCGTCGGACAACTTTTGGCAGATGGCGGACACCGGCCCGTGCGGCCCGTGCACCGAGATCTTCTATGACCACGGCGACCACATCGCCGGCGGCCTGCCCGGCTCGCCCGACGAGGACGGCGACCGTTACATCGAGATCTGGAACAACGTTTTCATGCAGTTCGACCGCCAGCCCGACGGCACGCTGGTGCCGCTGCCGGCGCCGTGCGTCGACACGGGCATGGGCCTCGAGCGTCTTGCGGCGGTGCTGCAGGGCGTGCACGGCAACTACGAGATCGACCTGTTCCGGCACCTCGTTGCGAAGGCCGGCGAGTTCACGTCGACGGCCGACCTCGACAACAAGTCCCTGCGCGTCATCGCAGATCACATCCGTGCCTGCAGCTTCCTGATCGTCGACGGCGTATTGCCGAGCAACGAAGGCCGCGGCTACGTGCTGCGCCGGATCATCCGTCGTGCATTGCGCCACGGCTGGATGCTCGGCCAGAAGCAGCCGTTCTTCCACCGCATGGTCGAGCCCCTCATCGAAGCAATGGGCGACGCCTATCCAGAACTCACGCAGAAGCGTGAGTTCGTCGAGCGCGCGCTGCTCGCGGAGGAGGAGCGCTTCGCCGAGACGCTCGACGCGGGCATGCGCATCTTCGATGAGGTCGCGGCGCGGAGCGGCGAGGTCATCCCTGGCGTTGATGCCTTCCGCCTCTATGACACGTACGGTTTTCCGGTCGACCTCACTGCCGACATCGCGCGCGAGCGCGGGTTGACGGTCGACATGGCCGGGTTCGACGAGGCGATGGCGCGCCAGCGCGAGACCGCGCGGGCGTCGGGCAAGTTCGCGAATGCGACGACGCTGCCAGCCGAACTCGCCGCACAGCTGCCCCCGACGCAGTTCCTCGGTTACGACCGCATCCGCGAGGAGGGGCTTCAGGTGCTCGCGCTGCTCCGCGACGGCCGGCCGGTTGCGCGCATCGAGGCCGGAGACGACGCCGTCGTCATCCTCGACCGCACGCCGTTCTACGCCGAAAGCGGCGGCCAGGTGGGCGACGCGGGCGAGCTTGACGGGCTCGACACCCGGTTCGCCGTGCGCGACACACTGAAGTTTGCCGGCCAGTTCCACGGTCACATTGGCCGTCTCGAGGCCGGCGCGCTGTCGCTTGGCGATCGAGTGCACGGCGACATCGACGATAGGCGCCGCGCCGCGATCGTCCTCAACCATTCGGCGACCCACCTGCTGCACGCGGCCCTGCGCGACGTGCTGGGGACGCACGTGGTCCAGAAGGGCTCGCTCGTTGCACCGGAGCGTCTGCGCTTCGACTTCGCCCACTTCCAGCCCATGACAGACGCGGAGCTTGCCGAAGTCGAGCGACGCGTCAACGAGGAAGTCCGTGCGAACCACGGCGCGGAGGTCCATCACATGGACATGCAGCAGGCGCTCGACTTCGGGGCGCTTGCGCTGTTCGGCGAAAAGTACGGCGATCAGGTGCGCGTGCTGCGCCTCGGCGGCGCATCGACCGAGCTCTGCGGCGGCACGCACGTGTCGCGCACGGGCGACATCGGTCTTTTCAAGATTGTTTCGGAAGGCGGCGTGTCCGCAGGCGTCCGGCGTATAGAAGCCGTAACCGGGCAGGGCGCGCTCGACCATGTCGCAAGCGCTGAGGCGCGCCTTCGCGAGGCCGCGCATCTGGTTGGTGCGAGCCCCGGCGACGTGGCAGACAAGCTGCGCAGCGTGCTCGACCGTCAGAAGAAGCTCGAGCGCGAGCTGGAAGCGCTGAAGGCGAAGGCCGCATCAGGCGCAACGTCGAGCCTCGCGGATTCGGCCGTCGATGTCGGCGGCATGCGGGTGCTCGCAGCGCGCATCGAAGGCCTCGATGCAAAGTCGCTGCGCGACGCACTGGACCGCCTCAAGCAGCAACTCGGTGACGCGGTCGTGGTACTGGCGGGCGCGTCCGACGGAAAAGCGGCGCTGGTCGCTGGCGTGAGTGGATCCGCGCTCGGCAAGGTCAAGGCCGGCGAGCTGCTGGCGCATGTCGCAGGGCAGATCAATGGTAAGAGCGGCGGCCGCCCGGACATGGCCCAGGGAGGAGGCGAAGACAGTCCAGCGCTCGCGCGTGCTCTTTCAGACGTGCCCGGCTGGGTGCGCGACCGCCTCGGCTGAGCGAACGGCCTCTTCAGGCAAGCGAAAGCGCGACGTTTTCGCTTGCGACGTCGGTCCCCGGCTCGTTAAGATGGCAGACGGTCTTTTACCAATCAGGAGACGTCGTCGCAATGCGACGATGTCGCGGCCGGCAGGGGATCCTGTCGGCATCAGGAGGTTGTCATGTTGATCTTGACGCGTCGCGTCGGCGAGACCCTCATGATCGGCGACTCGGTGACCGTCACCGTGCTCGGCGTCAAGGGTAATCAGGTGCGCATCGGCATCACCGCGCCGAAGGACGTCGCCGTCCATCGCGAGGAAATCTATCAGCGTATCCAGCGTGCCGGCGAGGCACCGACTGGGAGCGCGCCGGAAAACGGCGGCGGCTGAAGATAAGGTTTGCCGCGAGTGGGGTGAGCCGTTATGCTTCCCGCCCGCAGTGCTTCGTGCGGAGAGTTGCCCGAGAGGCTGAAGGGGCTCCCCTGCTAAGGGAGTATAGGGTCAAAAGCTCTATCGAGGGTTCGAATCCCTCACTCTCCGCCAGTTGTTCCGGCCGCGTAGAAACGGTTTGCGGCGTTCGATGGAATGTGTCGAATACAACGACACCACGTCGAAAAAAGTAAGAAAGGGATTGACGGATTTTTCTCAGTTCTTCATAATTTTTTGACAACGCGCCCGTAGCTCAGCTGGATAGAGCACCAGGCTACGAACTTGGGGGTCGGAGGTTCGAATCCTTCCGGGCGCGCCAAAATAAGCAGAGAAGCCGACGCTAACCCGTCGGCTTTTTTGTTTTTCACGATCGGTTGTTGGCCGTTGCTTTCTGTAACGGCGGGGAAGCGATTGCGATGCGGTGCCGCGCTCGCTTCGCGCCTTTAACGCGCCGAATCATCGGAAGCGTGCGCGGCGGCGCGCCTGCTCGAGGTGCCTTCGCGACCGAACGGACCGCTGCGACCGCTGCCTCGGCGCGACCCACAGGATTCGCCGCTCGTCGTGCGGCGTCATGGAGACGAGACTCGCGTGGTATCGCCGGGCGTCGTGCGCGGACGACTCGCGACCGCGTCCCGCAGCACACCTCTACGCCGACACTTCACGTGCTGCGCGGTATTTCTGGGGCTTGTTCTGCAATCGGACCGCACAACATGGCGAAGCACGACGGCACCGGCGCAACCTCGGGCGGGAAGCGCTCGTCATCCGGCCGCGCCGAACGCGCACGGGGAGAGAAGCCGACGGTGAAGCATGTGGTACGTCGCGCTGAAGGCAGCCTGCCAAAGGCACTCATGAGCCGCTTCTCAGACGCGAACCTGCTCACCCAATCGGCTGCGCTGGCCTATTACTCGTTACTGTCGCTTGCGCCGTTGCTGCTGCTGGTGTTGTGGATCACCGCGTCCCTGATGCCGAGCGCACAGGAGTCACTCATGCAGCAGATCGGCCAACTCGTGGGCGCCGAGGCGGAGGGGCTCGCTCGCACGATCGTGGACAACGCGGAGAAACAGCCGGGCACGGGCTCGATCGCGGGCATCTGGAGCACTGTGCTGCTCTTTTTGGGCGCGACGGTTGTGTTCGGTCAGCTGCAGGAAGCGCTGAACCGTATTTTCCGCACTGATTCGGACGAGCTCACTGGGATCATGGCGCTGCTTCGCAAGCGCGCGTTTTCGCTGGGCCTTGTGTTCGCGCTGGGCTTCCTGCTGCTCGTTTCGATGACGCTGAACACCGTGTTGCAGGTCGCCTTCTCGCACATGGAGTGGCTGCTTCCGCTAGTTGGCGGCTTGGTCACTTTCGTCGTGTACACGCTCGCGTTCGCGCTGATGTATCACTACGTGCCGGACCGCGAGGTCGGCTGGCGGCACGCGATCGGCGGAGGCGCGGTGACGGCACTGCTGTTCGTGATTGGCCGGGCGGCGATCGGCTGGTACCTCCAGCGCGCGGACCCGGGCTCGGCATACGGCTCGATGGGTACGCTCGTGATCACGATCGTCTGGGTGTACTACGCTGGCCTCATCGTTTTCATCGGCGCCCTTCTGACCGCAGTCGTGGACGAGCGGCTGAACGCGCGACACGAGCATGAGCCCGCGTAAGCGGACGCCTTGAGCCCATTCGGCCCACGGCCCGAGACGCCTAGGGCGACCGCGGCACCTCCGCGACGCGGGGGATGCGGCGTTTCAGAGCGTCGTTCGTGTCCTAATCGCGAGCGACGGTTCATCACGAGCGCTCAGGCTCGGACTGGACTCAACGAATTCGCGTCTCGCAGCTGAATCAACGCCTTCACGGGCGTCCGCCCTGCGAGGCCATTCGCGTTCTCAAGAGTGCAGGCCGTACGTCGAAGTGTATCGATCGCCGCCGCGTGTCTGGAACGTGAATTACGGAGCCGTCGATGAAGTCGCAGGTCGCGAGTCGCAAAGTACATCTGGTTCGAATGCTGTGGATGTCTGAGTTTGTGCTGCTGGTCATCGCAGCGATGCTCGGCGCTTCGCTGCGGTTCCTCAACGACCCCGAGGGCTACGCGGTCTTCTACAACAACACCCCGGCCCGCATGTTGATCCCCGCGATCTTCATCACGGTGTCGATGGCGGCATTCGGCCTGTACCAGGCTCACGACCGGCACAACCGGATCGACTTCTACCTCAGGTTGTTCCTGTCGTTCGCCTTCGGCACCATCGCGCTGCTGGTGCTGTACTACCTCGTTCCACGCGTCTACATCGGCCGCACAGTGCTGGCGCTTTCGCTCGCGATCGGCATGATCGGCGTCATGGCGCTGCGGACGGTCTCGCAGCACTTCCTGCGCAGCGCGGCGTTCAAGCGTCGGGTGCTGGTGTACGGAGCGGGGCGCAATGCCGATCTGATCAACAGCCGCATGCGTCGCCGGTCGGACCGGCAGTCATTCGTGATCGTCGGCTTCGTGCCGGTGTCCGGCCAGGAAGTCTGCGTCCCGGCACATCTGCGGACGAAGGTGACTGAGAGCGTGTGCAAGCTTGCAGACACGCTGCAGATCGACGAGGTTGTTGTGGCCCCCGACGAGCGCCGCGGCGGCTTGCCGATGGACGAGCTGCTGGAATGCGCGCAGAAGGGCGTGTCGGTGGTCGACCTGTCGACCTTTTTCGAGCGCGAGGCCGGCATGGTCACGCTGAGCGTGGCAGACCCGTCCTGGCTCGCGTTTTCGGGCGGCTTCGACCAGTCGGCCGTGCGTCGCCTCACGAAGCGCTTCTTCGATCTGCTGGCCGCTGGCTCCATGCTCCTCGTCGCATGGCCCGCAATGCTCGTCGTCGCGCTGCTCGTAAAGCTCGAATCTAAGGGGCCGGTGTTCTACAAGCAGGTCCGCGTCGGTGAGCAGGGCCAGCATTTCGAGGTCATCAAGTTCCGCAGCATGCGCGTCGACGCTGAAAAAGACGGGGTTGCCCAGTGGGCAACCAAGAACGACGACCGCACGACGCGCGTGGGTCGCGTGATCCGTGCGACGCGCCTTGACGAGCTGCCGCAGTTGTTCAATGTCTTGCGTGGCGACATGAGCTTTGTCGGTCCGCGTCCGGAACGTCCGCAGTTCGTCGAAATGCTCAGTCGTGAGGTGCGTTACTACAACGTGCGCCACTGCGTGAAGCCCGGCCTGACCGGCTGGGCCCAGCTGCGCTACCCGTACGGCGCATCGGTGCGCGACGCAGAAGAAAAGCTCACGTTCGACCTGTTCTACATCAAGAACCGCGGCCTTGTGTTCGACCTGATGATCCTGCTGCAGACGGTCGAGGTGGTGCTCTTCCGGCGCGGTGCTCGCTGAGGGCGGGGCGGATTGCCAGGTGGTAGATACGCAGACGGCGCCTGAGGGCGCCGTCGTCGTTTGAGTTCATCGGAGGTCGTGCCGCACAGGAGTGTCGTGCCGCAGCCGCGATCAAAGCAGGCGGCTGACTTCCCAGAGCGCGAGCAACAGGCCCAGCGTCACGATGATGACCACCAGGCGCAGGGTCACGGTGGACTGGCGCTCGGGCGGCGAAGGATCGCTGGACGGCGCGATCTGAAGCGCCGGCCGCATGGCCGTCATCATCGGATTGTGCGCGTGCGAAATGTGTACGCCCGGGTGCGCCGGGCTCGGGGCGTGGTGATTCCCGGACACCCGCGGCGATGCGCCTGGCATGCGCCCGTAGCGGCGGTGAAACCGTGTGACCGCGACATAGGTCGACACCAGTTCGCGCAGCATGGCCTGACCCTCGACGGTCGCAGGTTCGCGGCCGCTGCGGTCCGGATGCAGCTCGGCGATGCGGCGCATGTATGCGCTGCGGAACTCCTCCAGGCTGCAGTCAGGACGCAGGTCCAGCTGCGAATACACGAGCGAAAAATCGGCCTTCATCAATCGTCCTCAAGCACGCCCATCGTAACCGGGGCCCGTCGTCGGGTTGCTAACCCGAACCCATGGCCGCCTGTTACGAATGCCGCCGTTCATTCAAACGCACGAAGCGGCCAATGCCGGCAGCGGTTGAGACAAGTTGTGTGTTCGACGTGGCTCATCCGGATTGCACATGGATCCAGACAGCCAGCGGATCGCGGTTGGACAGGCGCGGATCGCTGACGCGCGAGCCGCGGTCGCCGTCGAAATGCTTCCGTTCTGGCCTGTACAGGCGGCCATCGACGTCTAGTGGACAGTGTCAAAGAGCCGCCGGCGATCGATGCCTAGGCTCTTCCGTTACACGCTCTGCGGCGGTGTGCGTCGCCTTCCCTTTGCTCTACGACGAATCCCGACTTGAGCCCGATCCAGTACGAACTTCGCACGCGGCCGCATGCGGCCGTCCGCCGTGTGCCCGCTTGCTGGGTGCGCGGAGCTGAGGCAAACCACGCAGCGCGTGCACCGTCGTGGAGAAGTCGCGGGCCTGCTGCGGGCCTGCCCGGCACCCCGGCGATTGCAGATGGGCGTTGGCAGGCCGCGGCTCGGCCAACCCCAGGGGCCTCCCGGTCATCGGTTGCCCAACCGAACTCGCGCGAACGCACTGAGGCGATGCATTCCCGATGAGCATTCCTGAAGAAAAAGCCCGGGTCGCGGCGAGCAGCCAAGCCCCGGGGGCGCCCGCGCGCGAAGCCCGAAAGCCGCCTAGCGTCGGCACCCATTACATGCGGTACTCGGTCGGCAGCCTGCTCGTCATGGTCGCGGGCTTCGTGTCGTTCCCCATTCTGACCCGCCTGCTCGACAACACCGAATACGGTGTCCTCGGCTACTACAACACTTGGGTGCTCATCGCGATCGCGCTCGCGAAGCTCGGTGGGCAGCACGCGATCATCCGCTTCTACCCCCACAACGCGGACCGCGACACCTACACCCACTTCAGCACGAACCTCGTCGTTCTGCCGATGCTGCTCTCGTTCACCCTGTGGGGAACGGTGACGGCGGGACTGCTCTTCTGGGAGTGGAGCGGACGGCACACGTTCTCATCGGTGTTCTGGTGCGTCGTGCTGCTGACGCCGGTCCTCGTCATGGGCAGTTTCGTGCAGATGGTCGTGCGCGCAAGCGAGCGCTCGGGGATCGTGATGGCCACGCGCGTATCGCAGCGCTGGCTCGAACTCGGTTTCGGCGTCGCGTTCGTCATCTTCATCGAGCGCACCGCGCTGTCGGTCTTCCAGGGGCGGCTCGCAGCGGCCGCGCTGCTGCTTGCGTACTTCACTTGGTGGTCGTTCCGGCACCTGCGTTTTTCACGCAGCATGGTCGACCGGGCCGCAATCGTTGGGGCACTGGCGTACGGCATGCCGCTGATGGTCAATGAGTTCGCGGCGATGGGCCTGGCCGCGTCGGACCGCATCCTCATCAAGGAAATCACCGGCGACTTCGCCGCGGTCGGTATCTACACGATCGGCTATGCGCTGGCTCAGCAGATCAACCTCTTCATGCATGCGGCGCTGTCCGAAGCGTTCGTGCCCGTCGCCAATCGCACGTACGGCAGCGGGGGCGACGAGGCAGTTCGCGATCTCAAGGGGCGCATGCTGCTGCCGATTGCGTATGCGTCCATCGGCATCGCCACGATGGTGCTCGCCATCGGGCAGGAGGCGATCGTCGCGCTCGCAGGCGCGGACAAGGCGGCGTCCGGCGCGGTGTTCGTGATTACCGGCACCGTGATGGCGCTCTATCCACTGTTCGACATCTCGAGCTACGGCCTGCTGCTGCAGAAACGCTCGAAGACGGTGTTGATGATCACCGTCGCGGCTGCTTCGTTGAGCATCGCGACGAATCTCGTGCTAATCCCGCGCTTGGGTTACATGGGCGCTGCGTGGGCGACCGTGGTCACGTACGGCGCCCTGTGGAGCTTGAACTTCATCCTCTGCCCGCGCGGGCTGCGGCGCTTGCCGGACGCGCGCACGCTTGTCACGGCGCTAGGCTGCGCCACCGTGCTGCTCGCGCTGATCTGGGCCACGGACCTGTTCGGAGTGCAGAGCGCCTGGGGCCGCGTGTTCGTCGGCGGTGGGCTGTTTATCGCGCTCTATGCGCTGCCCGTGTGGCTGTTCGATTCGCGTCTGCGTGCGATCTTGCCGCGCTTCCGACGCGGCGGCATTTGACCGGTCGCGCTGCGCAATCGCGTCTTTCCGGTCGAGCGGTGCGTAGATCGGCGTCGACGTCGTCGTAACTCCCCTCTGCACATCCTCATCCGATTCACCTGAACTCTTTTGACGGCGACCGCCCGATGCCCTTGCCCCGCCCGATCTCCCGCGTCTACGTGCGCTTCCAATTCGCCATGCGCCGCGTCGTCGGCGTAGGCCGGGTCGAGAAGATCCGCTACCTGCTCAAGCACGGCCACCTGCCGCGCCTGCATGCGCCGCGCACGCTCACCGAGAAAATTTTCGCGCGCAAGCTGCTGCATGGGCATGACCCGCGCTTCCCGATCATTGCCGACAAGGTCGACGCGCGTCAGTGGGTCGCCGAGCGCATTGGCGACGAGTACCTCGTGCCCGCGCACGGTGTGTACGAGTACGACGAGCTCGAAAAGATGGAGATCGTGCCCGGGCAGGTCATCAAGTGCGCAAACCGCAGCGGCGGCGTGTACTTCGCGACCGAAGAGCTCGCACGTGACCGCCAAGCGTTCATTGCCAAACTTCGCAAGGACCTGGACTTCGATTTCGCGAGCTGGACCGGTGAGCCGTGGTACGCGCGCATCCCCAAGCGCGTCCTCATCGAGCAGTCGCTCGTCGACGATCGTGGCCAGGTGCCGGTCGACTACAAGTTCTTCGTGTTCGACGGCGAAGTGAAGAGCGTGCAGATCCACATCGACCGGTTTGGCGACCACAAGCGCGCGATGTTCGACCGCGCGTGGAATCTGATTCCGCTCGGCAACGCGATCCCCGAACAGCTGCCGCCGCCGCCGAAGCGCTATGCCGAGATGGTCAAGATCGCAGAGACGCTCGGGCGCGAATTCGACTTCATCCGCGTCGACCTGTTCGAGATCGAGGGTGAGCGCATCTACTTCGGCGAACTGACGCTGGCACCGGGCTCCGGCCTGACGCAGCTCGATCCGCTCGATTACGACGCGGTGTTCGGCCGGTACTGGAACGTCGACCCGGCGCACGTCGTCGAAGCCGCCGCGAACGGCTCGACCCAGAACGACGAAAGGCAGCTTCAGGTCAAAGCCTGAAGCTGCCTCTGCAGCGTCCGCGAGCGGATCGCTGGCTGAGCGGGCGGTGCGCCCCGCGATTACTTCACCGAGAACGTCGTCGATCCGGAGGCGCTCAGCTCACCGATCGTCGCCGTCGTGCGCAGCTTGTACGTGCCGATCGAGCTCAGGCCCGTGCCGCTGACGAACGACGCCTTGGCGTAGCCTTGGCTGTTGCTCGTGCCCTTGAGCACGATCTCGCTGATCCCGTCGGGCTTGAGGGCGCCGAAGCGCACCGCCGCACCGGAGACCGGCTTGCCGTCCTTGAGCACGCGCGCAGTCATCGAAACCGTCTGGCCGGCCGAGTAGGTCGTCTTGTTCGTGACGACCGAGTTCGTGAGGATGTCGCCGACCTGGAACGTGCTGGTGGCCGAGCTCGTGAGATCGCCGTACGCGGCCTGTGCGGTCAGACGGTACCGGCCGATCCAGGTCGAACCGGTGCCGGAGACGAACGACGCCTTTGCATAGCCGTACGTGTCGGTCGTCGCCCGCAACACGATCTCGCTGATCCCGTCGGGCTTGAGGGTGCCGAAGCGCACCGCCGCGCCGCGCAGCGGCTTGCTGTCGAGCAGCACGCGCGCCGTCATCGTGACCGTCTCACCGGGCAGGTACGCCGTCTTGTTCGTGTTGACCGTGCCGGTCATCGTCGGTGCAACCACCTTCTCGATGACCTTGACGCTGTACACCGACGACGCGCTCGCCGTGTGCACCGCGCCCGCTGCGCTGCTCGAGCCGACGCCGATGCCGTAGGTGCCTGCCGTTGCGGTGCCGGACGAGGTGACTTGCAGCGTAGCCGTCGTGCTGGCACCCGGCGCCAGCGTTACGCTCGTTGCGCTCAGTAGGCCGGTCCAGCCGGTCGGCACCGTGCGGGCGAGGGCAAAGGCCGAGGTCGTGCACGCCGCGCTGTCGTTGTTCTGCAACGAGATCGTGTACGTGTTCGTCGTGCCGGGAACCACTTCGGTCGTCGGGCCGGTGAGGGTCATGGTCGGTGCAGCGGCGACGCAGACCGGTGCCAGAACGTTATAGGCACTCGACGCGGTTGCCACGTGCACCGCGCCAGCGGCGCTGCTCGAGCTGACGGCGACCCCGTAGGCACCGGTCGTGGCTGTCGTCGCGGACGTGACCTGCAGTGTGGCGGTCGTGCTCGCGCCCGGCGCCAGCGTCACGGCCGGGGTGCTGAGCGTGCCCGTCCAACCGGCCGGAACTGTGCCTGCGAGCCCAATTGCCGTGCTCGCGCATGCAGCGCTGTCGTTGTTCTTGACCGACACCGTGTAGGTGCTCGAGGTGCCCGGTGCGACCTGGGCCGTCGGACCGACGAGGGTCATCGTCGGTGCCGCGGCGACGCACACCGGCGCCAGCACTTCGTAGACAGTCGACGCGCTTGCCGTATGCACCGCGCCCGCGGCGCTGCTCGTGCCGACGCCCACGCCGTAGCTGCCGGTCGTCGCCGTACCCGCCGAGGTGACCTGCAACGTGGCGGTCGTGCTCGCGCCCGGCGCCAACGTCACGGCCGCCGCGCTGAGCGTGCCCGTCCAACCGGCCGGCACGGTGCGAGCGAGCGCGAAGTTCGTGTTCGAGCACTCGGCCGAGTCGTTGTTCTTGACGGAGATCGTGTAGGTGTTCGTGGTGCCCGGCGCCACCTGGCCCGTCGGGCCCGCGACCGTCATCGTCGGAGCGACCGGACTGCAGACCGGCGGGGGCGCAACCTGCCATTCGTATGCGCCGATGTCGCTCTTGACGCCGGACGGACGCGGCTGGACGAGGAAGTCGTTGGTGACGTCGGCGAGCTGGCCCACCTTGTCGATCACCGGGCTGCCGTCCAGCGGGGTCGCGTCGAACGCGGCGAGCGTGATGTTCTTGAGCTTCGGATCCTGACCGCAGATCGAGCCCGTCGGGCAGGTGTTGTTCTTGACCTTCCACACGAGGTTGCCGGCCCAGGAGACGACCGCCGGCGCGTTGTTCGCGTAGTAGACCGAGCTCTGCATCGTGGCATCGTCCCAGCGCGGGAAGCCGACGAGGACGTTGTTCTCGATGCGGATCGTCGAGGTGCTGTCGCCCTCGTTCGCGCCGATCAGCACGCCGCCTTCGCCGGTGATCGCGTTGTGGCGCGCGACGATCTTGTCGTTGGAGGTGGGCACGAACTGCAGCGTGTTACCGCTCGCGCGGCAGTTGTCCGCTTCGAGCATGTAGTCACGACCGCGGAAGTACGCGCAGTTGCTGATGAGGACCGAGTTCTCGACGACGACGTTGCCGCGGATCTTGGCCTGGTTGCCGGCGTTGCCGACGGCATGCAGGCGACGCACGACCACGGTGGTGGTGTCTTCGCCGTCCATGTAGCGCAGGTCGAGGCCGTCGGACGTGTTGTGGTGGATGAAGCTGTCCTCGATCAGCCACTGGCCGCCCGTGTAGTAGGTGCCGATGCCGTCGCCATAGCCGCCGGTCTGCTGCGCCCAGCACGCCCAGGTGGCGCCCGTCTGCCAGCGCTCGCCGCAACCGTTCCACGCCACTTCGACGTTACGCAGGACCATGGAGCCGGAGTTGCTGCTCGCGGTGCCGCCGACGCTGCCGTCCCAGCCGGCCTTGCCGTTCTTGTTGATGCGAACGCGTTCGATGAGCCAGTTCGACAGCGCGCCGGTGTTCATGCCCATGTGCGCAAGACCGTGGATGTTGAGGTCGTGCAGCCACACGTTGCTGGAGTTGGTCGCGTACAGGCCGACTCGCGCGTAGTTCGTACCGAGCACGCAGTTGGCTTCGGTCGCGGTGTGCGAGTACACGCAGTCGTTGCGGTCGGTGACCTCGAGGTTGCCGATCTCGATGTTCGAGCGGTCCTGAAGGTTGATGATGCGGCTCGTGTTGACCGCGCCCCACAACACCGGCGTGGTCCCGGCCTTCCCGAGGATGCGCGTCTTGGTCGTGGCCGACGGGCCCGACGGTGGCGCCGCCATGTAGCAGCTCGAGCCGCCGCAGCTGCCGGCGCCCGGTGCACCCTGGCCCATCATGTAGCTGCCGCCGCCGATGATCAGCGTGTCACCGCCGGCAATGCGCGGCGTGCCGCCCGGCGGCAGTGCAAAGAAGGGGTGCTTCCACGCGCAGTTCAGCGCGGTGCCCGTGCCCGGGTAGGCGGCATCGGAGCGGCCGTTGCACTGGTTTGCGTCGCCACCGTCGGCGCGGACGTAGAACGTCGCGGCCGAGGCGGTCGCCGAAGCGGCGAGACCCATCGGGATCAGAAGGGCGGCGAGCAAGGTGTTGCGATGCAGGGGGGACATCGGAAGCTCCACAAGAGTTCGTTCGCAGGGCAGGCGCGGTGGCCTGCGCTGTTGGTGCGACGGACTCTATGGAGCGATGACACGGGCTTTTGTGGGACGGTTCACATATGCCGTCCACCTATGGAGTTTTCATCTTCAAAAGCGGGCGTCGATCAAATAACGCGCCGGGATGGCAAGCATCCGAGTTGTTCGCTGTCACAAAAACGACGTGACGCGCACCTCGAAAAGCCGGGCGGTGCGCGACCAATGCGACAAAACGAAGTTGAAAAGCAGAATGGAGCGGCGGTTTGTGTCGCGCCGCGGCAGGTCTTGACGAACCGAGATTTCAGTCGCCGTGTCGCGGATCAATCACGCGACGTGGAGCCCGCCGTCCCATTCATTCGGCGCTGCAGATCACGCGCGACACGTGACGGTGCTCCCACCTTGTCTGCCCATGCGCTCCCCGCGCGGGGCGTGGCGTCGAACTTCGACAGCGTCGAGTTCGTGAGCTGGGGATCGCGGTTGCACTCGCTGTTGCCCGGGCAGCCGATGCCCTTGACCTGCCAGACGAGGTTGTCGGCCCAGCTCACTTCGGCCGGGGCCTCGTTCGCGTAGTAGGCCGAGCTGCGCACGCCGGGCTTGCGGAACGTGGGCGCGCCCACGAGCACGTTGTTCTGCAAGCGGATGCGCGCACTGGAGTCGCCTTCGTTCGCGCCGATGAGCGCGCCGCCTTCGCCGGTGATCGTGTTGTTACCGACGTAGACGAGATCGCCCGGCGTCAGCACCAGCTGCAGTGCGTTCCCGCCAGCGCGGCAGTGGTCGCCGTCGAGCATGGGATCGCGGCGGCTCTTGAAGAAGGCGCAACGGCCGACCAATACGGAATCCTCGACGCGCGCGTTGCCGCGAATCTTGAGCTGGTTACCTGCATTCGCGATCGCATACAGCCGGCGCACGGTCACGCGCGTGGAATCCGCTCCGTCCATGTAGCGGAAGTCGAGACCGTCGGACGTGTTGTGGTGCACGTGCGCGTCTTCGATGAGCCAGTCGCCGCCGGTGGTCTGGGTGCCCAGCCCGTCGCCGTAGCCGCCGCTCTTCTGCGCCCAGCAGGCCCACGGCTCATCGGTGCGCCAGCGCTCGGCGCAGCCGTTCCAGCCGATCTCGACATCGCGCATCACGATGCGGCCGCTGTTGGAGCTCTTGCCTTTTCCGACGTTGCCGTCCCAGCCCGCGCGCCCATTCGCGTTGATCGCCACACGCTCGAGGGTCCAGTCGCGCAACGCACCAGCATTGATACCGGTGTGCGCGAGACCGTGGATGCGAAGGTCACGTAGAAGAACATTGCGCGAATTGCGCGCGTAGAGGCCGGTGCGCGCCCAGTCGCCGTGCGGGGGCTCGGTGCGGCAGGCCGCCCCCTTGTCCGAATGCCCAGCCGCGCAATCGCTGCGGTCTGTGATTTCGAGGCCCGCGATCTCGACGTTCGCGCTGTTGTCGAGATCGATGACGCGCCGCGCGCCGCCTGAGCCCCACAGGACCGGACGGGCGCCCTTCGCGGCGACGATGCGTGTCGGCCGCTGCGGGGACGGACCGCTCGGCACTGCACTCATGTGGCAGTTCGCGCCGACACAGCCGGCCGTGCCCGGCGCGCCTTCGCCCATCATGTATTCGCCCCGGCCAATCGACAGCGTGTCGCCGCCGTCGATGCGGGCGCGGCCCGCCGGCGGCAATGCGACAAACGGATGGCTCCATGCGCAGGCGCGATCGCGACTCGATCCGCGATGCGGTGCGTCGTGCTTGCCGTCGCACTGGTCAGCGTCGCCGCCATCGGGGCGCACGTAATACGTCGTGCCGCCACGTGCTGCTGCGGTCGCAGCGCGCGCGATCGGGGAATGATCGCGTGCCATGGCCGGGCGCGGCGAGGCGACCGCATCGAACATCCCAGGCGTTGAATCGGCGCGCGTCCAGGCTCGTTCGCCGACGCTCTCGTCGGGAAGCATGCGCGCGGCAACGAGGCCGAGCGCGATCAGCAACGCGAGCGCGCCGATCTCCCACACGGGCGACGGGCTGCAGTCGATGCGGCCGGCACGCAGGCCGCCCAACAGGGCGGCCCACTTCCGGCGCAGGGCGGTCATTCCATCCATGGCGACTCCGCGATCAGTTCTGGGGCAGTCGCGACGGACCGCCCAGACCCGGCATGGTACGCGCAGCCAGCGGGAACCGGTCGACGACTCGCGCCATCGGCCACATCGCGCTCGCGGGCACCGGCTCCTGTGCCGTCACCGCTGCTGCCTTGAGCACGCCGTAGCGCTCAACCAGGCCGCACAGGATCCAGAAGCTCGCCATGATCAGGCCTTCGTAGAACGGGCTGCCGTAGACGTTGCTCAATGCCATCGAGAACACGGTGATCTTGAAGCCCAGCGCGATCGCATGCCCCTCGGAGTCTCCCGGTGGAGATGCGCGCCTGACGAACTTGGAGATCGACCACATCCGCCACAGCAGCCAGAACACCACGAGCACGCCGATAAGGCCGAGTTCCGCCCAGATGAGCACGTAGGCGTTGTGCGCGTCGCGGCCGTGGTACTCGGGTGCGTAGTCCCCAATGTGCGTGGTGAACCGGCCCAGACCGACGCCGCCGGGGTTCTCCTTCCACATCTTGTACGCGCCGTCCCAGATCTCGAGGCGGCTCGAGGTGCTGTTATCGACCGTGGCAGCGCCGGTGGCATCGACGCGACGCGTTTCCTCGACGCGCTGCACCACGCTGGCCGGCAGGTAGCTCACGGTCGCCACGAGCAGAACGCTTGCGAGCAACGCGGCGGCGATGCTGCGATGCATGAGCAGGATCAGCAGGCCCAGCAGCGCGATGAGGTAGGACTGGCGCGAATAGGTCAGCAGGATCGCGCCGGCGAGCAACAGACAGCCGATGACGCACGCGACGCGCACCGCCTTGCGGCGGTCGAAGACCGCGATCGCGGCGAGCATCGGCAGGAACATCGCGTAGAACACGCCGGCACGGTTCGCCATGTTCGCGTCGCCGAACGGACCGGTGGCGCGCTGCGTCTCGACGTACTCGCCGATGCCGTACGACAGGCCCTGCGAGATGGCTTCGACTGCAGCGACGGCTGCGACGATCACGACGAGGGTGATGAGCTGCCGCGTGCGCGTGAGGTCCTGCTTGCAGTGACGGAACACGAAGTACAGAAGCGGATAGAAGATCGCGTTCTTCAGGCGCGTGACGTCCTCGAGCGGCGTCATCATTTCGCTCGGGCCGGCGGTGAAGTAACCGAGCCCGAGGATCGCGAAGAAGACCAGCAGCGGCGCGCCGAGCTTGGACGGCGGCTGGTGCCGGGGCGACGCGCTGCGCGTGCTGAAGAGCAGCACGACCAGCAACACGAGGAACAGCAGGTTGCTGAAGTTGAGGCCGGGAATGCCCGTGTCGAGCGACACGTGCAGGGCGTTCGGCAGCAGGACGATTGCAAGCGCGAGAAGCAGATAAAGCACGGTCACACCCCCTCGCGTGCGGTCGACATCGCCGCGTTCACCGGTATGCGTTTTCCGCGGTACAGCGTCAGGATCCGATCCAGGACGCTGTCGAGCCCGCAGGTTTGTTCAATCGTTGCGCGCGCCTGCACCCCGTACTCGCGCCGCTGCGCGGCGGTCTGGTCGGCCGCGGCGCGCAGGGCGGCGGTGAGGCCGGCCGTGTCCTCAGGGTCGAACAGCCAGCCGTTGACGCCGGGCTTGACCATGTCCTCGCTGCCGCTGATGCGGCTCGCGACCATCGGCAGACCGCTGGCCATGCATTCCAGCAGTGTGTTCGACAGGCCCTCGACGAGCGAAGGCAGCACGCCGATGTCGGCGTCGGCAATCAGCGCCTCGACGTCGTTGCGGTGCCCGGTGAATTCGACGCGGTTCTGCAGGTTCAATCGCGCCGCGTGTTCGCGCAGCGGTGCGTCCTGCGAGCCGCCGCCCACGATGCGCAGCTGCGCGCTTGGATGCGTCTTCAGCAGTTCGGCGAAGGCATCGAGCAGGCGGGGCAGGTTCTTGCAACGGATCAAGCGCCCGACGTACAGGAAACGGATTGGGCCTTCGGATGCGCGCTCGGACGGTCGGAAGCGGGTGACGTCGCAGGCGTTGGGCACGGCGGCGATGCGGTCGGCCGGGATCCCGCGCGCAGCAATGCCGCGGCAGATGCGCTGGCTGATCGCCTGCCAGGCGTTCGCGCGCTTCAGGCAGAAATACTGGAAGCGGCCGATCCAGTTCGGCTTCGGCGAGAGCGTGCCGGTTTCCAGCTCGGTCGCGCTCGCCACTTTCACAACCACCTGCGGTCCACGCAGGCGGCTGCCGAGCAGCGCAGCGACGGCACCGAGGCGACGGGGCGAGTGGACGTGCCAGACGTCGTAGTGATGCCGGTGCGCGTACAAGAACAGCGCAAGCCGGGCCATCAGCCACAGGCCGCCGATGAAGTGGATATTCGGGAACGGCAGCCGGAACGCGGGGGTGCCGTCGACGCGGGCGACGTTGCCGTTGCCGGCGGGCGGCACGACGGGAGCGAAGACCGTCACCCGGTGGCCGCGGGCTCGCAGCCCACGGGCCAGCGTGCGGACCTGCGCCTCGGTTCCGCCGCCCTGCAGCGGCGGGTAGCTGCTGTCGAGGATCATGAGCACATGCAGGCGGGGGCCGTCGGTCATGGACGGACCTCCCGCACGGAGACGGTGGCAACGGTGGTCGCGATCACGTGCGGCTGTCCTCGGCGGTGCGCGACACCAGGCCTGCGGACTGCTGCCAGGAGCGGTTGCGCTGGATGCAGCGCTCGTACACCGCAGTCGTGCGCGCGACGAGTGTCGGGATGCCATAGGTGGCGCTGACGTACTCGCGCCCAGCCTGTGCGATGCGTGCGCGCCGCTCCGGGTCGGCCACGAGTTCGGCAATGCGCTCGGCGAGCGCGGCCTCGTCGTCGCTCGGGAACAGAAGGCCCGTGCGCCCGTGGTCGATCAGCTCCGGGCTGCCGCCGACCGCGGAGGCGATCACGGGGCAGGCGGCCGCCATCGATTCGAGCAGCGAGTTCGACAGGCCTTCGTGGTGCGAGGGGAGCACCAGAAAGTCCGCCGACTGCATCAGGCGCGTCGCGTCGCTGCGCTCGCCCAGGAAGTGCAGGTCGTCGCGCACGCCCGCCGCGGTGGCGAGGCTCTCGACGTGACTGCGCAGCGGACCGTCGCCGGCAAGCGCCACCCACGGGCGGCGCGCCGGCTCGAGCAGCGCAAGCGCACGCACGAGGCAGTCCAGGTTTTTCTGCGGCACGAGGCGGCCGACGTAGAGGCAGAACGCGCGGCCTTCGGGCGCCCCAATCTCAGCGCGTAGGCGCTCCTGGTCGGCCTCTGGCAGTGGCGCCGGGATCTCAACCCCGTTCGGGATCGTGTCGAAAAACGCGTGCGCAACGCCGGTGTGCTTGGCGGTGGTGTGCGCGCCTGCTTCGGAATTCGCGATCACGCCCGCGCTGCGGGTGATCACGAAGCGCTTGATCGGCCAGTACCAACGGGGCTTGCTCACCTGCTGGTTGCGCTCGGAGGCGACGAGTGGCGTCGACACGCGTGCCATGGCCTTCGCGACCACGGCCCACAGCTCCGCCGTCAGCGAGAACGAATGCACGAGATCGTAGTTGCCATTGCGCAGCACCGCGGCGAACTGGCGCAGGAAGCGCGTGTCGATGCGGCCGCGCTTGGGCACCAGGTGGACCGGGATGCCCGCGTCCTTCAACCGCTCGATCAGGAACGAATGGTTGCGGAAGTACAGCAACTCGGGCTGCCAGCGCTCGCGATCGAGGCCGGTCAGGAGATGGACGATCTGGCGTTGGCTGCCGCCGACTTCCATTTCATCGATGACAACGAGCAACTTCTTAGGCGACATCGGCGGCGGCCTTCATCATGAGTCGGTGGAGCTTGCGGGCCTCGGTGCGCGCGTCGAACTGCTGCTCGACGCGGTCACGGGCCGCACGGGAGAAACGTTCGCGCAGCGCGCGATCGGACAGCAGGCGCTGCAATGCGTCGGCGAGCGCGGCGGGATCGCGCTCGCGCACGAGCAGACCGCCTTCGCCGTTCTCGATGAGCTCGGGAATGCCCGACGTCAGGCAGCTCACGACCGGACAGCCCGAGGCCATTGCCTCCATCAGCGCGACCGGGATGCCGTCGCGGCCGCCGTCGTCGGAGACCTGGCTCGGCAACGCGAACACGGCCGCTTCGTCCAACGAAGCGCGCACGACCTCCTGCGGCTGCGCACCGGCCAGCTCAACGCGCTTCTCGAGGCCCAGAGAGCGGATCAGCGTCTCCAACTCATCGCGCAGCGGGCCGTCGCCGATGATCCGGCAGCGGAACGCGGCGCCGCGCTGGTCGAGCAGTGCGAGCGCGCGGATCAGCGTGTCGAAGCCCTTGATCGGGTGCAGGCGCCCAGTAGCGACGATGAGGTCGTCGCTGCGGCCGCCGGGCTTCCAGTCGAGCATGTCGAGATCCACACCGCAGTGGACGACGCGAAGTTTGCGGTTGGCCTCGGACGATACGTGGCGCTGGAACCATTCGACGTTGTGCTGGGAGATGGTGATTGCCAGCGCAGAATCCTCGAGCTTCGTGCGCAGCAGATGGCGGTGCAGGAAGATGTCGTGCGCGTGCGAGGTGAACCCGAACGGCCTGTCGAGCACGCGGCCCAGTGCCCAGGCCACGGTGGACGGGTAGGTGGCCCAGTGCGCGTGGATCAGCTCAGGGTCGAAACTCCGCAGCCAGTGCAGGTGCTCCAGGCCGCGGCCAAACGCCACGAGTGACTTGAGCATCGAAACGGGCTCACGCCAGGTGCCTGCGACGATGCGCGCTGCAGCGCCGAGGATACGGCCCGGTCGCGCAAGCACCTCGCCCAACACGCGGCGCGTGGCCTGCATCGCCGGCTGCGGCCAGTGCACGCGATCAAGCATTGCCGCAGCGTCGGTCTGCACGAGTCCGTCAGAGCGATCCTTGAGCGACAGGATGCGGACGTCGACGCCGTCGTCAATCAGCGTGCGCACCTCGCGAACGATGAACGTCTCCGACCATGCGGGAAACGCGGAGACGATGTACAGCACGCGCCGCGGTGCGGCGGGTGCCACGCGCGGCACTCCGCTCGGCGGCTGGGACGATGGGGTGGAATCGAGCGACGGCTTCAGTTGGGCATTCATTGGGGTCATCAAGAGGGCGCACCGGGCGACGTGTCGTAAACGCCCAACTTTCGAAACGGCCTGCGCGCATGGGCGAGGACACGCAGCGTCGGAACGGAAGGCAGCGCGTTTGCGGAAATTCAGTGCGCCGTGACGCGATTTTCACGACGCAGTGACGATTGACTTGCGTCGGCCGCTGCGGCGGGCCGCACTCGAGATGCGGAATCGCAGGTCTCCGCGACGAACGCGCAGACGAATCGTCTTGCGCACATAACGAAAAACGCCGGGCAGTGCCCGGCGTTGTCGTTGTGCGTCAGGCGGCTCTACTCAACGCACAGGCGTCCAAGTAATGACCTTCTCACCGCGCAGGAAGCGCACGATGCTGATTGCCGATGCGAGGTTCGTCAGCAGGAAGTAGTACGGCTTTGCGAGCACGCGCGAGTGACCGAGCGTTCGCAGCTGCACGAACCCGAGGCCGCCCGCGATGATCGCGGCCACCTGCAATGCCAGCATCCACAGGTACCGGCCTTGCAGCGCCAGCCCGATGGTTGCGAGCAGCGCCGCGGTGCAGAACAGCGGCGACAGATACCGCAGCAGTTTGTGTGACCACAGCTGCCACGCAAACGCGCCGAATCGCATGGGGTTGAGGAACCGGCGCTGGGCGGCGAGGGCGGAGAGGCTTCGCAGCGTGACCCGCACGCGCATCGAGAGCTCCTGGTCAGGCCGGTCGAGCGTGTCCTCATAGCAGGTCGCGTTCGGCTCGAGCACCGTGCGCATGCCCTGTTCACGCACCACCATCGCGATGACGAAATCGCTGATGAGCTCGGGCGCGATCGGTCGATACGCGCTGCGACGCACGCCGTAGAGACACCCGCTCACGCCGATCAGCGAACCGAGCCGGCTTTCGGCCAGTCGGAGCGCCGTTTCGTAGCCCCAGTAGGACGTGCCGCCCTTACCGGTCGCGTCGTCCTGCTTGGCCACGTACGTGAGGCGGCCTGCCACGGCGCCCACTTCCGGATCATGGAAGTTGCGGGCGATCGCACGCAGTGCGTTCGACTCGAGGATCGTCGTCGCGTCGGTAAACACGAGAATTTCGCCAGTCGCGGCGGCGGCCGCCGCGTTCTGCGACCCGGTCTTGCCGACGCGTCCTTCGACGCGCAGCAGGCGGACATTCGGCGCCGTGTACTCGCGCACGATGCGGTCCGTGGCATCCGTCGAGCCGTCGGACGCGACGATGACATCGAGCTGATCGGGCGGGTAATCGAGTTCAAGCACGTTGCGGAGCTTTTCCGCGATGTGCGCTTCCTCGTTGTATGCCGTGATGATCAGCGTGATCGACGGCGTCCAGCCCCCCTGATCGACAGGGCGGCCGAACACCTTCCCGAACGCCATGGCGAGCACGGGGTAACCGGCGTAGATATACGCCAGGATCAGCAGGGAAGCCCAGAGCACGCTCTCGAGCATGGGAAAAACCTCATCAATGCGTAAGCGGCGTCGCCGGCGGAGCCGATGACGCCGTGCGGCGCTTGCGCGTCGCTTAGCGGCGGTAGCTCAAACTCACCATCACCGCGTTCTCGTCGTAGCTGCGGCCCAGCTCGGTGCTCTCGCGGGTGCGATGCTCCAGGTCCACGCGGCCGGTCCATTTGCGGGTGAACCGATGGCTGACGCCGATGCCTGCGGTCCAGTCCTCGTCCTCGCGGCCGCTGATCTGGTACTCGCGGCTCGAGTTCGCCCCGTATACCGACAACGTCGTGCGCGGCTTGAGCCGGTAATCCAGGTCCGCGATCACGCCGCTGCGGCGCTGGTCTTCGACAAAGCCTTCGACGTAGCTCATGCGCCGCTCGAACGGTGCGACGCGCAGATCCAGTCGGGCGCCGTCGTACGCATACCGGGCCCGCACGAGGCGTTCGCGGAACACGTTCGGCTCGACGATCGAATCCGAGGCACGGAAGTCGTTGAAGTCGCGCGTGCGGCGATCAAGACCGAAGTCGAGGTCCCGCGTGTTGATCAGGTAGTCCGCGGCATCGCTGAGCTGATGACGCACCGTGACCCCGAACACACTGCGAGCGGACGCACGCCAGTTGAGCGTGATGCGCCCGAGCGGGTAGGACTCTTCGAACTGTACGCCCGCGACCGGTGCGCGCCGCGACTCGAGCTTCGAATAGCCCAGGTCCACCTCGAGGTCGAGGCGACGACGGTCGGCGGCATACGACACATAGCCGTCGTACCGCCGGTAGTCGGCTGCGCGATTGGGCATGTCGAAGTCGACATCGAGGACTTCGGCGTTGACGCCGACGTTCGATGACGGGCTGAGCTCATGCAGCACACGCAGCGCGCCGCTGTAGCGCTGGCTGTCGAACTCCGGGCTTTCCTCGGCATAGCTGTCGATAAAGCGCAAATCGACCTGGCCGCGGGTGACGGGGCTGAAGCGGGCGTACAGCGTAGGGCCGGCCACGAACACGTTGACCTGTTGTTCGTTCGCAGGCGTGAAAGCCGAGAACTGGTTGACCGGCAGCAGGCTCAGCGAGTCCTGCACGACGAAGTCCAGGCGCTGCGGAATCACGCTCCAGTCCAGGCGGCCGTTGAAACGTCCGCGCACCTGGTCTTCAAACGTGTCGTCGATGTAGGTGCGGTACTCGACGTTGCCCTGAGCCGCCAGCCGCAAGCGGCTGCCAGCTTGTTCGGCGCTGAACCACAGGCGTGGGGCGACGACGGTGTCGCTGACCTCGTCCTGGTCCCGGCGCGCGATGTTGTCGCTGTGCTGTGCGGCCACGCCGACTTCGTAATCGACGTCGAACGCATTCGAGTGGCCCGGTACGACCGAGGCCAAGGCCAGGCACAGCGTGGTTTTCGCCAGGCCGGCGTAACGCCGCCGGCCCTGCGCGATCTCCTGCTTTTTCATTCGGTCACCTCAAACGTCTTCGTTGAAGACGACACCGGCGAACTTGTTGGGGTCGAAGTTCGCCGCGGCGCGCGCGATGTCTTCGGCACTGTCGCGTCCGTAGCCGGCGACGAGCACGACCACGTCGGCAATCTCCGACAGGATCCGCGCGTCCGGCGCGCCGCGGACGGCCGGGCCGTCCAGGAACAGGTAGCGGTCCGGGTAGCGGCTGCGCAGCGAGTCGATCAACAGCCGCATGCGGAACGACGAGAAGTACTCGGCGTGGCGCGTGGGGCGGCCGCCGGCCGGGATCAGGCGCAGGCGCGGCACGCCGGTTTCGTAGAGGATGTCCGACACGAGCGTGGCGGGATTCTCCAGGTAGCTCAGCAGGCCGCCGTTCTTGGCTTCGACGTGCATCGTGGTGTGCTGGCTCGGCTTGCGCAGGTCGCAGTCGACGAGCACGGCGCTCTTGGACTCGTCGAAGGCCACCGAAGCAGCCAGGTTGCGCGCGACGAAGCTCGCGCCGCTGCCGGGGCTCACCGGCACCACGAGGGTGACGATGTTCTGGTCACCGGCAACGGACAGCAGGCGCGTCCGGATGTCGCGGAACGCGTCGACCATCGGCTGCGCCGCTTCGTCGTCGGGCACGAGCAGCGCGTACTCGCGCATCTGCGCCGGCGTCAGCGCGGTGCTTTCCTGCACCTGCACGATGGAGCGGTCGGCCGGATACTGCTCGGCCACGCGGTCTTCGGATTTCGAAAGGGTATCGGGGCTGGTCATGGGCACGGCCTATCGAAGAATCATGGCGAGGGCATAGGCCACCGGCACGGCCAGCAGCAACAGGATCGCGAGCTTGTGCTGTTTGCCCTGCTTGCGCTGCGGCGCGGCCGAGTGGCGAGCCTTGGCGCCGGCCGGGATCGTGCCGAGGACGGGCAAGCCGGCCACCTGCTCGATCTGCGAGGCGGAGCGAACGCGCGGGTCGAAGCGCACCCAGCCGTACAACAGCAGCGCCGGGATCAGAACGGCGAGCAGCAGGCCGCCCGAAGCGAACTGGGTCAGGCTCATGCCCGTGGCTTTCATCGGCAGGTTTGCCGGCTCCTGCACACGGAAGTTGAGACCGCCCTTCTGCGCATCGAGGTTCATCGACAGGCGTGCGTTCTCACGACGCTCGAGGAGATCCTGGTACAGCGTGCGGTTCAGCTCGAAGTTACGGGTGAGATCGGCCAGTTCACCGCCGAGCGCCGCCACTTTCTGCAGGCGTGCGAGCTCTTTCTCGATGAGGTTCCGGCTTGCCGCGACGCGCGAGGCCGACGCCGAGCTCATGCTCTGCGCCTCCGCCATGCGGGTGCGCACGCCGCTGTACTCCGGGCTCGCCGCCATCGACGCGGACGATCCGACGGGAGCACCGCCGCCGCTGCGCATCTGCCGCTGCACATCGGCGATCTGGTTCTGGATGCGGACCATATCGGGATGGCGGTCGGTGACCGTGCCGGAGAGCTTGTCGCGCTCGGCCTGCAGCTCCATGAGGCGACCGCGGAGCGCATTTGGGCGCGCCTGGGTCGTGGCCATGGTGCTCTCACGCGAGAGGTGCGAGTTCCACACGCCCGCGCGGGTCTGCTGGTCGGCCAAGTCGAGCGTGGCGCGGTCCAACTCCGTCTGCAGCATGCTGATGCGCTGCGTGACGTCTTCCTGGTCGCCGAGCATCACTTCCGGATGCGCCTTGCGGTACGCGGCAAGCTTGTTTTCGGCGGACGTCAGGCGCTTGTGGTAGTCGCTCACCTGCGAGTCGAGGAAGCGGAAGGCCGAGCGGCTTTCGCGTTCCTTGGTGCGGTGGCTTTCCTCGATGACGAGGTCCGCGAACTTCTGCGCGATGAGCTGCGCCCGCTGCGGATCGGAATCGCTGTAGCGGATTTCGATCAGCTTGAGGTTCTTCTGCGGATTCTCGATCGACGTGCGCGCGGTGATCTGGTCGACGATCTGCGCACGTTCCTTCGGCGACGGGTTTTCTTCCAGCCAGCCGCCGAACTTGAGGATCTCGTTCATTACGCGGCTGCTGAAAGCGACCTCACGGGCAACCGCAGCGCGGTCGACCATGTTCGTCGGCGTCGTGCGGCCCTTGAGCAGCGGCTCGATGATGTTCGCCTCCTCGACCAGCAGCGTGGTCGAGGAGGTGTACATCTTCGGCGTGCTCAGGCCGATGGCCAGCACCACGAGCGCAATCGCCGCGAACACCGCGGCCAGCCAAACGGAACGGCGCTTGGCCTCCTTGGCGACCACGGGAAGCATCGCGACTGCAGCCGGGAGCCGGTTGTCCGACCCTCTCCATTCGACAAGTTGGGTATTCACGGTCATGCCTTCACTCAGAGGGTGCGTTCGGGAACGACGATCACGTCACCGGGAGCGACCTTGTAGTTCGAACCGAGATCGCCCTGGTTGAGCACGCTGTCGAGCCGGAGCTGATACGTGCCGGTGTTTTCGCCATTCTTGCGATGCAGGCTGGCGCGGTCAGAGGCGGCGAACTCGGTCGGGCCACCGGCAGCGAGCACGGCGTCGAGAACGGTCATGCCCTGGCGGTACGGGATCGACACCGGGGTGCGCACGGCGCCGGTCACGCGAACGCGCGACAGGTATTCGTGGCTGTTGAGCTCGGTGAGGATGACGGCGACCTGCGGGTCGACGACGTAGGTGCCGAGCTTCTTCTCGATGTCGTCGGCGACTTCGGACGGCGAGCGACCGCCGGCCTGGATGTCACCGACGAGCGGGACCGAGATCATGCCGTCCGGACGAACCGGGGCCTTGGTGCTGAGATCGGGATTGCGCCAGACCGAGACCTCAACGACGTCATCGACGCCGATGCGGTAGGCCTCATTCGTCATTGCCGACGAATCCGGCGGCGCCGAGGTATCGCCACCGGTGGTGGCGCATGCGGAAAGCAGAGCGGTAAGCGAGAGAGCGAGCAGGCCGGAGTGTTTCATGATAGGCGGGTCCTTTCCGACATTGGGGTGTGTCCGTTTGTTGAACGGGGCCCAAGCGGAAGGCCGGCCACCGGCCGAGCCTGCTCGTTAACTCAAACGTTATAAAACGCGCGATACCACTCCACGAAACGCGAAATACCCGTTTCGATCGTGGTTTGCGGGGTGTATCCGGTGTCGCGCTGGAGCGCGACCACGTCTGCGCAGGTGTCCGGCACGTCGCCCGGCTGCAGGGGCAGCAGGTTGAGCTCGGCTTTCTTCCCGAGTGCCGATTCGAGCACCTCGATGTAACGCATGAGCTCCACCGGCCGGTGGTTGCCGATGTTGTACACGCGGTACGGCGCGCTCGACGTCGCGGGCGTGGGGTTGAGCGGGTCGAACGTGGGGTCCGGCCCCGGCACGCGGTCCAGCGTGCGGATCACGCCCTCGACGATGTCGTCGATGTACGTGAAGTCACGCGAGTGCTTGCCGTGGTTGAACACGTCGATCGGCTTGCCCGCGATGATGTTGCGGGTGAACAGGAACAGCGCCATGTCCGGCCGGCCCCATGGGCCGTACACCGTGAAAAAGCGCAGGCCCGTCGTGGGCAGCCCGAACAGATGGCTGTACGTGTGCGCCATCAGCTCGTTCGATTTCTTGCTCGCCGCGTACAGGCTGACCGGGTGGTCGACGCTGTCCTCAACCGCAAACGGCAGCTTCTTGTTCGAGCCGTACACGGAACTCGACGATGCGTACACGAGGTGTTCGACGCCGTTGTGCCGGCACGCTTCGAGGATATGCAGGAAGCCGACGATGTTCGCGTCGATGTACGCACGCGGGTTTTCCAGCGAATACCGCACGCCCGCCTGGGCGGCGAGGTTGACCACCCGCTCAGGCTTGAAGTCCGCGAACACGCGATCGACCGCGTCGCGGTCCTCGAGCGACGCACGCTCGAAGCGGAATCGCTCGCGCGGAAGGAGGCGCGCCAGGCGCGCCTCCTTGAGCTTGGGATCGTAATAATCGTTGAGATTATCGAAGCCGAGCACCTCGTCGCCGCGTTCGAGCAGGCGTTCGCTGAGCTTGGATCCGATGAAGCCGGCTGCGCCGGTGACGAGAATGCGCATCGCGCGGGTTTACTCCTGGAAATGGATTACAAGCAGCCGTCGACGGTCTCGCGGCCGAGTGCGTGCTTGACGTCGAACAGCACCGCGTTCTCGGTGCCGAAGCGGCGGATGCCGTCGGAACCGAGCTTGACGAAGTCGCGGTGCGGCACGGCGAGGATGATCGCATCGTAGGCGCCTGCTTCGGGCTTCTCGACGAGGTCGAGGCCGTACTCGTGCTTGGCGAGCTTCGCGCTGACCCACGGGTCGTGCACGTCGACGTCGACGTTGAACGTCTGCAGCTCGTCGATGATGTCCACGACCTTGGTGTTGCGCAGGTCCGGGCAGTTTTCCTTGAACGCGAGGCCCAGGATCAGCACGCGCGCGCCGTTCGTGCGCTTGCCGCCGGCCATCAGCCGGATTACGCGCTGTGCGACGTGGCTGCCCATGCAGTCGTTGATGCGGCGACCGGCGAGGATCATCTCCGGGTGGTGGCCGATCTGCTGCGCCTTGTGGGTCAGGTAGTACGGGTCGACGCCGATGCAGTGACCGCCGACGAGGCCGGGACGGAACGGCAGGAAGTTCCACTTCGTGCCTGCGGCTTCCAGCACTTCATGGGTGTCCATGTCGAGCTTGTGGAAGATCAGCGCGAGCTCGTTGATCAGTGCGATGTTGACGTCGCGCTGGATGTTCTCGATGACCTTGGCCGCCTCGGCGACGCGGATGCTCGACGCCTTGTGGGTGCCGGCCTGGATGATGCGCGCATAGAGCGCATCGACAAACTCCGCAGCTTCCGAAGTCGAACCCGAGGTGACCTTCATGATCGTCTCGAGGCGGTGCTCGTGATCGCCCGGGTTGATGCGCTCCGGGCTGTAACCCGCGAAGAAGTCCTCGTTGAACGTGAGGCCGGACTCGCGCTCGAGGATCGGCACGCAGACTTCTTCGGTCGCGCCCGGGTACACGGTCGATTCGTAGATCGCGATCGCGCCCTTGCTGAGCGCGCGGCCGACAGTGCGGCTCGCGGACTCGAGCGGCGTGAGGTCCGGACGCTTGTACTCGTCGATCGGCGTGGGGACGGTCACGATGAAGACGTTGCACTGCTTGAGTGCTTCGACGTCGTGGGAGAACGTGAGCTTGTCGGCGGCGCGCAGGGCGTCGGGCGTCACTTCGAGCGTGTGGTCCTCGAAGCGCTGCAGCTCGGCGACGCGCTCGGCGTCGATGTCGAAACCGAGCGTCGGCAATTGACGGCCGAACGCGGCGGCGAGGGGAAGGCCGACATAGCCGAGGCCGATGACGGCAATGCGGATCTGGTCTTGCGATGGCAGCTGAGCTGTCATGATGGCGGAGGTCTCCAACGGGGTCGGTCGGGCGTAGGGCGTGCGAAAGCGGGCCGCGCGGCATGGACCGCGGGCGCCGTGCACGCGGCTTTCGCCCCTACAGGCTGTCGATACGTAGAATCCCGCCTCGACCGGCAAGCCCCGCACGATAGCCGGTCTCACCCGCGGCGTACGTTCATCCTGGGAACCTCTCAACGGACCTCGAAATGCGCATTCTCGTGACCGGCGGCGCCGGCTATATCGGCGCCCACACCTGCGTCGAGCTCGTCGAGCGCGGCCACGACGTCGTCATCGTGGACAACTTCGTCAACAGTTCGCGCGGCGTGATGGAGCGCCTGCAGACGCTCACCGGCCGCGATATCCCGGTCCACGAGGTCGACCTGCGGGACACCGATGCACTGCGCGCGATCCTGCAGGGCGGTGGTTTCGACGCCGTGATCCACTTCGCCGCGCTCAAGGCGGTCGGCGAATCGTGCGCGAAGCCGCTGCTGTATTTCGACAACAACATCGGCGGCACGATCTCGCTGTTGCAGGCCATGCAGGACGCCGGCGTGCGCCGCCTGGTCTTCAGCTCATCGGCCACCGTCTATGGCGATCCCGCCACGGTGCCGGTGCAGGAGGATGCGCCGCTGCAGGTCACCAACCCCTACGGCCGCACCAAGCTCGTGATGGAACAGCTGCTCGGCGACCTGTGCGAGTCCGACGAGTCCTTCCGCGTCGCGAACCTGCGCTATTTCAATCCGGTGGGCGCGCACCCGTCGGGCTTGATCGGCGAGGACCCGAGCGGCATTCCGAACAATCTGATGCCGTTCGTATGCCAGGTCGCGGTCGGTCGTCGCGAGAAGCTGCAGGTCTTCGGCGACGATTACCCCACGCCCGATGGCACCGGCGTGCGCGACTACATCCACGTCGTCGACCTCGCGCGTGCGCACGTCGATGCGCTCGAGTACCTGCGCCGCGAGGACCGCAGCGTGACCGTGAACCTGGGCACCGGCCGCGGCGTGAGCGTGCTCGACCTCGTCAATGCGTTCGCCAAGGCGAGCGGGCGCGAGATCCCGTACCAGATCGTGGCGCGTCGCCCGGGCGACGTCGCGGCGGTCTATGCCGACCCCGCGCTTGCGGAGCGGCTGCTCGGCTGGAAGGCGGAACTGGACGTCGATGCCATGTGCCGCGACGCGTGGCGCTGGCAGTCCAGCAACCCGAACGGTTACACCGAAGCGGCCTGAGCCGATGGGTCAAAGCCGGCTGCCGCAGGGGCGGCCGGTGACGCTCAGCGCGCGCCCGTGTCCAGCGACGCGACCAGTGCGCTGGCCACCGCGTCCGGCCGATCCATCCAGCCGAAATGGTCGCTGCGGGTGCCGAGCGCGGCATCGTCGAGCGTTGCCACCCGCGCTCGCGCCTGCGGCATCTTGATGAGAAGTGCCTGCAACGAAGAGCCGGGCGCGAGCCAGTCGCGTTGAAACACCACTCCCGTAGTGCACGCCGAGACGCGCGCGAGCGCCGGTTCCAGGTCCACATCGAGCCCGCGGGCGCCGTAGCGGCCGGACAGCGCGCTGCGCGACCAATCGCGCATCACGCCGCGCGCCTCGCGGCCGCCGAAGCCGATGCGCCGGCCGGGCAGGGCGCCGCACCGGTCCGCAAGCCACGGCAGCAACCGGTACGCAAACGGGAGCAGCCGACGCTGGGGAGCCGGAAACGCCCGCCAGTTCGGCGATCCGCTGGCGACGAGCCACAGCTGCGTCGCTTCGTGCGGCGCGAGGGCCAGCCGGCACGATGCAAGCTGACCGCCGAGACTGTGCCCGCCGATCACATGGACCGGCGATTGGGCTCCACTTCGCGCCAGTGACGCGTCGACAGCGCGCCGGCTCGCAGCGAGGTCGATCGTGAGCAGTTCGCGATAACCCCAGTTGCAGGACCGCCCGGCCCGTAGGCTGCTCGAGCCGTGTCCCCGCCATTCGTGGATAAACGTCACGACGCCTTGCTTCGCAAGCGCCGCAGCAAGCGGGCCGTAGTGCCGCGCTGCAACGCCGAGCGCCGGGAGCCACAGCAGCGCGGCGCGAGGCCGCGACACGTCATGGACGAGCAAATCCCAGCGGTGGCCGTCCGCAGCCTCCACGGGCAGCGGGTGCAGACCCGCGCCTTCAGTCACGTGGCGCCGCGCCGAAATGATCGAGCACGATGACGTCGCCAAGACCGGGGCGGTAACCGGCCAGAAGCGCTTCGTGCACGTAGTCCGCCGCCGAGCGGCAGGAATCGAGTAGGGCGGACCCGCGGCACAGCCGCGCCGCCACCGCTGAGGCGAGCGTGCAGCCAGTGCCGTGCGCGGAGACGTCGAGTCGCGCGTGGCTCATCGGGTGCACATCGCCGCGATCGTCGAGCAGGTCGAGGACATCGTTGCCGTCGTCCAGATGCCCGCCTTTCAGGAGCACTGCAGCCGGCCCCAGCGCACGAAGCGGCTCGAGCGCGGCACGCATGGCTTCGCGCGAATCGATGCGCGCGCCGAGCAACAGCTCCGCCTCGGGCAGGTTCGGCGTTGCAACCGTCGCGAGCGGCAGCAGATAGGTCCGCAGTGCGTCGAGCGCGTCCGCCTGGAGCAGCGCCGCACCGGAGGTCGCCACCATCACCGGGTCGAGCACCACGTGGGCAGGTCGGTATCGCTCGATCGCGTCGGCCACCGCGCGGATGACCTCCGCGTTGGCGAGCATCCCGAGCTTGACCGCGCGCACGTCGAAGTCCTCGAAGCACGCATCGATCTGTGCCCGCAGGAACCCCGTGTCGGGCACGTGCACGGCCGTGACGCCGCGCGTGTGCTGGGCCGTCAGCGCGGCAAGCGCGCTGAGGCCGTGCACGCGGTGTGCGGCGAAGGTCTTGAGGTCGGCCTGGATGCCCGCACCGCCGCCCGAGTCGGAACCCGCGATCGTGAGCGCACTGGCGACCCGTGCCGTCACAGCACTTCCGAAGCGAAATCCGCGAGTCGCGAACGCTCGCCGCGCCGCAGCGTGATGTGCGCGCTGTGCGCCCAGTTCTTGAACCGGTCCACCGCGTACGTCAGGCCTGACGTCGTCTCGGTGAGGTAGGGCGTGTCGATCTGCTCGACGTTGCCGAGGCACACGATCTTCGTGCCTGGACCGGCGCGCGTAATCAGCGTTTTCATCTGCTTCGGCGTGAGGTTCTGCGCCTCGTCGAGGATCAGCCAGCGGGCCAGGAACGTGCGGCCGCGCATGAAGTTCATCGAGCGGATCTTGATGCGGCTCGCGAGCAGGTCGTTCGTCGCTGCGCGGCCCCAGCTGCCGCCCTGCTGATCATGGGTGAGCACTTCGAGGTTGTCGGTCAGCGCGCCCATCCACGGCGTCATCTTTTCTTCCTCCGTGCCGGGCAGGAAGCCGATGTCCTCGCCGACGCTCACCGTCGCGCGGGTCATGATGATCTCGCGGTAACGCTGCTGGTCCATCGTCTGCGCGAGGCCTGCCGCGAGCGCGAGCAGCGTCTTGCCGGTGCCCGCCGTACCGAGCAGGGTCACGAAGTCGATCTCGGGATCCATGAGCGCATTGAGTGCGAAATTTTGTTCGCGGTTACGCGCAAGAACGCCCCACACTGCGTGCTTCTGGTCGCGGAAGTCGTCCACGATCTGCAGCGTCACGCGTGTCTCGGTGACCTTCGAAACCCGCAGTTCGGACTCCCCGTCGCCGGGCAGGTAGAGGAACTGGTTCGGATACCAGTCGTCGTCCTCGCGCGGCGTAATCTCATAGAAGGTGCGGCCGCGCTCCGTCCACGACTTCAGGTCCTTCCCGTAGCGCTGCCAGAAGTCCTCCGGCAGCTCGGTCACGCCGGTGTACAGCAGGCTGAAATCGTCGAGCGCGCGGTCGTTCTCGTAGTCCTCGGACTCGATGCCGGCGATCGTCGCCTTGATGCGCAGGTTGATGTCCTTGGATACGAACACCACCGGCACATCGGGCTGCTGCTCCTTGAGCGCGAGGATGGCGCCCAGGATGTGGTTGTCCGGAATCACCGCACCGAAGTGCTTGCCCGCGTCGAAGTCTTGCATCTGGAAGCGCAGGCGGCCCGCGCTCGGCGCACCGCGCAGCTGGATGCCCTGGGGCCGGTCCAGCGGGATGCCGCCCGCAATCGCGCCGGTGCCCGCCGCCTGCACGAGCTCATTGAGGAAGCGGCTCACCTGGCGGGCGTTGCGGCTCGCCTCCGATGTGCCTTTCTTGCCGTTGTCGAGCTCCTCGATCACCTGCATCGGCAGGTAGACGTCGTGCTCCTCGAAGCGGAACAGAGCGGTCGGGTCGTGCATGAGCACGTTGGTATCGAGGACGTAGATGCGCTTGCTGCGGGTCATGCGGACTCCTGGGTGGACGCACGGACAGACGGACACGGCGGTGCGGCCGCGGCCCGCGATGCGGGTCGGCCTTGCAACAGACAAACGGGGTGCATCACTTCGCGCGGACGCCCTTGAGCGTGTCGAGCACGGCCTGGGCATGTCCCGGGACCCTCACCGGCCGCCAGACATGCGCGATCGCGCCGTCGGGATCGATCAGGAACGTGCTGCGCTCGATGCCGAACACCTTTCGGCCGTACATGTTCTTCTCGCGGATCACGTCGAACGCCTGGCACAGGGACTCGTCCGTGTCGCTCGCCAGCGGAAAGGAAAAGCCCTGCTTCGCGCAGAAGTTCTGGTGCGAGCGCATCGAGTCGCGCGACACGCCGATGACGCTCGCGTCGAGGGCGTTGAACTCATCGAGACGCGCGTTGAAGTCCAGTCCTTCGGTCGTGCAGCCCGGCGTACTGTCCTTCGGATAGAAATACAGCACCAGCCAGCGGCCCCGGAAATCGGACAGGCGCGGCGTGGTGCCGTCGGAAAGGGCCAGCGTGAGGTCGGGGGCAAGCGCGCCGGTTTCGGGCATCGGTCTCGGGTCCAGCCAGCGGATCTGGCCTGTGCGGTCCCAGCTTGAACGCGCGCCCGTGTCGCTTGCAACCGCGCCGCGGCGACGCCGCAGCCCAAACGCCCTCAGAACTTCATCGGATCCATGATCGCGTCGAGGTTCAGGTGGTCGCAGAACTCGAGGAAATCGTCGCGCAGCGCGGCGATGTGCATGCTCGCCGGCACGCCGATCGTGATCTGCGCAGAGAACATGTCAGCGCCGGTCTGCATGGCGCGATACCGCGAGCAGTGCAGGCTTTCGATCGTGATCCCCTGGCGGTCGAAAAAGTCCGCGAGCTGGAAGAGGATCCCCGGCTTGTCGGCCGACACCACCTCGACGATGTAAGGCAACAAGTCCGACTGCAGTTCCTTCGACCCGGTGCGATACCAGTTGAGCTTGATGCCGTCTTCCCGCTCGAGCCGGCCGAGCATCGCCTCGAGCTTCGCGACCGAGTCCCAAGATCCGACCGCGAGCGCGGTGACCGACACGTCGCGGCCCACGGTCGCGAGGCGCGCATCGACGAGGTTGCAGCCGCTATCGGTGATGCGGCGGCTCACGGCGAGCAGCGGCGACGCCGGATGCGTGGTGTACGCATTGATCAGCAGATGGTTTTCGTTCGGCGACGGCCGGGAAGCGGAATCAGTCAAGGCGGCGCCTGCATCGTGATGTCGGCCGCGCGGCGACGCCGCGGCCAGTGAACAGCAGCCGGAGCACAGGCTGCGTGGGGGATGCAGCATACTTGCCGGTGGTTTTACGCCGCAAGTAACATCGGCCGCGCTTCAATGCCCGGCCGCGCGCTGCGCGGTACCTCTATATTTTCAGGATCCTCCCTTGCGAATCACCGGCAGCATCACCGCGCTGGCTACGCCGTTCGACGCCTCGGGCGAGCTCGATCTCGACGCCTGGCACCGCCACATTGCACTGCAACTCGAGCGCGGCACCGAGGCGCTCGTCATTGCCGGGTCGACCGGCGAAGCCGCAGCGCTGTTCGACGCCGAGTACGACACCCTGCTGCGCACGGCGGTCGAGATCGTTGCCGGTCGTGTGCCGGTGCTCGCCGGCACGGGCCTGTCGAGCACGCTCAAGACCATCGAGCTCACACGCCGCGCGGCCGCCCTTGGCGCCGACGCTGCGCTCGTCGTCACGCCACCGTATGTGCGTCCTACGCAGGCGGGGCTCGTGGCGCATTACTGCGCGGTCGCCGACGACGGCGCGTTGCCGGTCGTGCTCTACAACGTGCCCGGCCGTACCGGCACCGACATGCTGCCCGAGACCGTCGGCGCGCTCGCGTCGCATCCGCGCATCGTCGGCATCAAGGAGGCGCACACGGACGAGTCGCGCATGGATGCGCTGCTGGCATTCAAGTCCGCGGATTTCACCGTGCTCAGCGGCGACGATCCGACCGCGTGTCGCGCGATGCTCGCGGGCGCGGACGGCATTGTGTCGGTGGCGTCGAACGTCCTGCCCGCATCGTTCCGCCGCCTGTGCGAACTCGCGCGGGCCGAGCGCGAAGTCGACGCAACCGAATGGGACGCACGACTTGTGCCGGCGTGTACCTTCCTCGGTGTCGAGCCGAACCCGATCCCGGTCAAGGCACTTCTCGAGCGGCAGGGCATCGGCCGCGGCCTCCGCCTGCCGCTGACCTCGCTCTCCGACCGATATGCGGCCGAAGCCGCGCGCATCGACGAACTCGTGCGCGCGCTCGAGCGCGAATGCGTCGAATCCCCCGCGACCTGACGGCCGCCTCAGCAGGAGTTTCCGATGTCCACGACCTCTTCAGTTCCGCGCATCGCGGCGGCCCTCATCCTCGGCGGCCTCGTCGCGACGAGCGGCTGCAGCTGGTTCCGGAAGGGCGATGCGCTGTTCGCGAACGACCCGGCCAACCGCCCGCTCGAAGTCCCGCCCCCGCTGGAGCAGCCGCGCGCCGATGCGAACGTTGCCTCCGTCGGCGCTGTCGCGCCGGCCCGCAGCGCAGCGGTCCCCACCAATTCGGTCGGCTTCACGGTGCCCGGCTCACGTGACGCCGTGTTCGACCGCGTCGGCGAGGAGTTGGCGAAGGTCCCCGGGGTCGTCATCGTGAGCCGAGCGCAGGTGCTCGGCGCCTATGACGTGACGTACGAAGGCGCGAGCTTCCTCGTGCGCATCGCCGGCAGCGAAACCGGCTCGACGGTGAGCGCGGTCGACCCGCGCGGCGTCCCGGTCACCGGCGAGGCCGCGACCCGTCTGCTCGCCCAGCTCAAGGCCACGCTCGGCGGCAACTGACCGCGCCGGCTGCAGAGTGCAAAACGGGCGCTTCGGCGCCCGTTTTTTTGTCTCAGTGCCGGCTCAGCCCGGCGTTAGCGCTCGATGAGGTCGATCTTGCCCGGCTTGCCTTCCCATTCCTTCGCGTCGGGCAGCGGGTCCTTGCGGGTAGTCAGGACCGGCCACGCCTTCGCCAGCTCGGCGTTGAGCTGCACGAACGCCTCCTGGCCCGCGGGCACGTCGTCCTCGGGGTAGATCGCGTTGATCGGGCACTCCGGCTCGCACAAGGTGCAGTCGATGCACTCGTCCGGATCGATCACGAGGAAATTGGGACCCTCGTGGAAGCAATCGACCGGGCACACCTCCACGCAGTCGGTGTACTTGCACTTGACGCAGTTCTCGGTGACGACAAAGGGCATGGGCGCGTCCGGTGATGCAGGGCAATGGATAGTCTAACGGCTGCCTGAGGGCGCCCCAACCGCAAAGGCTGACCGCCCGGGCAACAAAAAAGCCCGCACGGGGTGCGGGCTTTTTGTGCGATCGCGCTTGAGGCGCAACCGCGTCATTGGCGCTCCCTACGGGATTCGAACCCGTGTTTTAGCCTTGAGAGGGCCACGTCCTAGGCCTCTAGACGAAGGGAGCAGGGTGCTGCTGAAAACCGCGCCGGACTCTCAACGTTACGCGGCTTGCTAGTATAGGGAGCGCCGTTGCCGCGAGCAACGGGTTTGACGTGCGCCCTCCACACTAAGAGACCGCGGCGACGCCGCTTCGATGCAGCCCGAACTCCACGACCAGACTCCCGTCCCCGTGCTCCGCGTGATCTCGCGCGACGGCCACAACGTGTCGCGCCGCGACATCAGCCCGAATGCCTTGCGCGTGCTCTATCGCCTGCGCGAGGCGGGCTTCGGCGCCTTCCTCGTCGGCGGCGCCGTTCGCGACCTGCTGATCGGCGGAAACCCGAAGGACTTCGACATCGCGACCGACGCGACGCCGGAGCAGGTGCGCGGGCTGTTCCGCAACTGCCGCCTGATCGGCCGCCGGTTCCGGCTCGCGCACGTTGTCTTCGGGCGCGAGATCATCGAGGTCGCGACGTTCCGGGCGAACACCGACAACGGCAGCGGCGAGCGGGAAACCCACGAGGACGGCCGCGTGTTGCGCGACAACGTCTATGGCTCGATCGAGGAGGACGCGGTCCGCCGCGACTTCACCGCGAACGCCCTTTACTACGCGATCGAGGACTTCTCGGTGCGCGACTTCGTCGGCGGCTTCGAGGACGTGCAGAACCGCCTGATGCGCCTGATCGGCGATCCGGAGACTCGTTACCGCGAGGATCCGGTGCGCATGCTGCGGGCGGTGCGCCTCGCCGCGAAGCTCGACTTCGAGATCGAGGCGGCCACCGCCGAGCCGCTGGTGCGCCTTGCGCCGTTGCTGTCCGAAAGCGCCCCCGCGCGCCTGTTCGAAGAGTGCCTCAAGCTGTTCCTGTCGGGCCATGCCGAAGCGAGCTTCATCGGGCTCGAACGTTTCGGCCTGCTCGGCGCGTTGTTCCCGGAAACCGCGGCTGCGCTGAGGTCGAACCGCAGTGGCGCACTGCGCCGGATGGTGCTCGAAGGGCTCCGCGGTACCGACTCGCGCGTTGCGAACGACGAGCCGGTGTCGCCGGCGTTCCTGTTCGCACTTTTGCTCTGGCCCGCGTACTGCCGCGCGTTGATGGCCTTGCAGGCCGGCGGCATGCAGCCGGTTGAGGCGCAGCGCCGCGCTGCCGACCAGGTCACGTTGCACCAGCTGTCGACGGTCGCGCTGCCGCGCCGCTTCTCGCTGCCGATGCAGGAAATCTGGCTGCTCCAGCCGCGTTTCTCATTGCGCCAGCGCAAGCGAGTGTTCCGCCTGCTGTCCCATCCGCGCTTCCGCGCGGCGTTCGATTTCCTTGTGCTGCGCCAGGCTGCGTCGAACGAGCATGCAGCCGACGTCGAGTTCTGGCGTGAGGCGCAGCTGCACCCGACCGAGACCGTCGCCGCGCACGAGCAGGAACATCCTGACGGGGAGACCGGCGAGGACGGCGCACCCCGTCGCCGCCGTCGCCGACGCCGCAGCAACGCGAAGCCCGCCGCCGAGTGAGCGAGCGCTGCTTCGTCGGGCTCGGCGCGAATCTCGGGAATGCCCCGGAGGCGGTGTTGGCTGCCATCGGCGCCATCGGGCGGCTGCCGGCAACCGCGGTGCTTCGCGCGTCGAGTCTGTACCGCACACCGGCGTGGGGCCTCACGGCGCAACCTGACTTCATCAACGCGGTCGTGATGCTCGACACCGCCCGCGAACCGCTAGCGCTGCTCGAGGACCTGCTCGCGATCGAACGCGACGCCGGTCGCGACCGCAGCTCGGCCACGCGTTGGGGGCCCCGTGCGCTCGACCTGGATCTGCTGCTCTACGGCGATCACACGATCGACGTGCCGGGCCTGCATGTGCCGCATCCCCACCTGCACGAGCGCGCATTCGTGCTGGTGCCGCTCGTCGAAATCGCACCCGATGCGCACATTCCAGGCGTCGGGCCGGCACGCGATTGCGCGGCCGCGATGGAAAGCGCCGGCATGCAGGCGCTAACGTATGGGGCTCCCTCCGCCTGAGCACCGGCGTCCGCGTCGGTGGGACCCATGTACGCCGCAACCCCCCGAGACAAGCCCTGGACGGTTCCAGCGCTCGCCGCCGCGAAGCGCGAAGGCCGCAAGCTCGCAATGCTGACTTGCTACGACGCGAGCTTCGCGCGCGCGCTTGAAGCTGGTGGCGTCGACCTCGTCCTCGTCGGCGATTCGCTGGGCATGGTCGTGCAGGGCCACCACAGCACGCTGCCGGTCACGGTCGATCACATCGCGTATCACGTCGCCTGCGTTGCACGCGGGATGTCGCGGCCCCTCCTGATCGCGGACCTGCCGTTCCAGGCTGACGCGACACCGCAGGTCGCGCTCGAGACCTCGACGCGCCTGCTGCAGGCCGGTGCCGCGATGGTCAAGCTCGAAGGCGCGGGCCATAAGCTCGAGGTGATCCGCTACCTCGTCGAGCGCGAGATTCCCGTTTGCGCCCACCTTGGGCTCACGCCGCAGTCGGTGCTCATGCTGGGCGGGTACAAGGTGCAGGGCCGCGAGGAGCACGCCGCGCAGCGTCTGCGCGACGACGCGCTCGCGGTGGAGCAGGCCGGCGCGGCGATGCTCGTGCTCGAGTGTGTGCCGAGCTCGCTTGCGACGGCCGTGACCTCCGCAGCGGGCATTCCGACAATCGGCATCGGCGCCGGTCCGCAGTGCGACGGGCAGGTGCTGGTGCTGCATGACCTGCTCGGGGTCGACAGCGGCCACCGGCGGCCGAAGTTCGTGAAGAACTTCCTGGACGGCGCGGGTTCCATTGCAGGCGCGGTGGAGGCATTCGTCTCGGCCGTGCACGAAGGGCGCTTCCCTGAGGCCTCACATTCGTATGAGTGAGTCCATGACCGTGCTTTCCATGAGCCGAAAGCCGGCTGTTCGGGCCGAGCAGCCGTGATCGAGATCGTCCGCGAGCTCGACGAGCTGCGTGCACAGGTGGGGGCATGGACCCGCGCCGGACTGCGTGTGGGCTTCGTGCCGACGATGGGCAACTTGCACCCGGGGCACCACTCGCTCGTGCGCATCGCCTGTGAACGAGCTGACCGCGTGGTCGCCAGCGTGTTCGTCAATCCGACCCAGTTCGGACCGCGCGAGGATTTCGCGCGCTACCCGCGCACCCCGCAAGCCGACGCGGACGGACTCGCGGCGGTCGGTTGCGACTTGGTGTGGATGCCGTCGGTTGAGACGATGTACCCCTTCGGGGCCACCGGCGCCGTGCGTGTGCAGGTGCCGGGCGTCACGGACGTGCTCGAAGGAGCGCACCGCCCCGGGCATTTCGATGGCGTGGCCACCGTCGTGGCGCGCCTGTTCAACCAGGTCCGCCCGGACATCGCGGTGTTCGGCCGCAAGGACTACCAGCAGTTCGCGGTGATCCAATACCTCGTGCGCGACCTGGCGTTTCCGGTCGAACTCGTCGGTGCGCAGACGCTGCGCGAAGCTGACGGGCTGGCGATGAGCTCGCGCAACCAGTACCTCACGGCCGACGAGCGTCCGCGCGCCGCGGAGATTCACCGCTGCCTGCAAGCCATGCGCGAGGGCGTCCTGGGCGGCGCGGAGGTCAGCGCGGTCGAGGCCGACGCGCGTCGTCGGCTGGAGTCGGCGGGCTACATCGTCGATTACGCCGCCGTGCGCACCGCGGGGCTGGCCGAGTTCGACGGCGCGCCGTCGGGCACTGCCGTGGCGCTGATCGCCGCTCGGCTGGGCACGACCCGGCTCATCGACAATCTCGAATTCGAGATCTGAACCCCGGTTTTCGCGACGCCGGACCCGATGTTGCACTGCGCCATGCGCTGGTAGACTTCGCGTGCGCGTCCGCATGCCGCGGACAGAGTCATCGACATGCTGCTGAACCTGCTCAAGGCCAAGATCCACCGCGCCACGGTCACCCACGCCGAGCTGCATTACGAAGGCTCGTGCGCAATCGACGGCCGCCTGCTCGACATCTCGGGCATCCGCGAGTACGAGCAGATCCACATCTGGAACGTCAACCAGGGCACGCGCTTCGTCACCTACGCGATCCGCGGTGAGGAAGGCAGCGGCGTGATCTCGGTCAACGGTGCTGCTGCGCACCTCGCGCAGCCGGGCGACCTCGTGATCATTGCCGCGTACGGCCAGTGCACCGAAGCCGAAGCCGCGACGTTCAAGCCGACGTGCGTCTACGTCGATCGGGACAACCGCCTGACGCACACCAATCACTCGATGCCTGCACAGGCCGCGTGATCATGCGCGGCATGGACGCCCGAACCCGTATCGATACCGTTGCCGCCGAGGCCCGCCGCCTCGGCGATTCCCGCATCTCCGACCTGGTTTCCGCCAAGCCGGCGCGCTCGCGCGAGTTCGCGCTTCGCGTCGGTCCGCTGTACGCGAACTTCGCGCGCCAGCGCTACGACCGCCAGGCGCTCGATGCCGTATTCGCCGCGTTCGAGGCCGCCGGTGGAACGCAAGCACTAAATGCGCTGTTCGATGGCGCCCAGGTCAACCCGACCGAGGCGCGCCCGGCTCTGCACACCGCGCTGCGCAGTGATCTTTCATCGAGTGACGTCGCCCGCAACGCGCATGCACAGGCGTGCGACGCACGCGCCGCGATGCGCCGGGTCGTCGAGCAGCTGCACTCGAGCGGCGTCACCGACGTCGTCAGCGTGGGTATCGGAGGCTCGGACCTCGGCCCGCGCCTCGCGGTCGATGCGCTCGCCGAAGCCGGCGCCTCGCCAGTGCGCGTGCACTTCCTGTCGAATGTCGACGGGCACGCTGCCAAGCGCGTGCTTGCCGGGCTCGATCCGGCGCGCACCGCGGTGCTGCTGATCTCGAAGAGCTTCGGCACGCAGGAAACGCTGCTCAACGGCCGCATCCTGCGCGAGTGGCTCGGCGACGGCGCGCGGCTGTACGCGATCTCCGCGAACGTCGAACGCGCCGCGAAGGAATTCTCGATCCCGCCGGAGCGCATCCTGCCGATGTGGGACTGGGTCGGCGGGCGGTACTCATTGTGGTCCGCAGTCGGCCTGCCGATCGCGCTGGCGATCGGCATGGATGGCTTCGAGCAACTGCTCGACGGCGCCGCCGAAATGGACGCGCACGTGCTGCGCACGCCGATGCGCGAGAACCTCGCGGCCTGGCACGCGGCTACCGCGATCTTCAACCGGAATGGCCTCGGCTTCGGCGCGCACGCGGTGCTGCCGTACGACGAGCGCCTGCGCCTGCTGCCGAACTATCTGCAGCAGCTGGTGATGGAAAGCCTCGGCAAGTCCGTGCAGGTCGACGGCTCGCCCGTCGCCGGGGACACCGTGCCGGTGTGGTGGGGCGGGGCAGGCACCGACACGCAGCACAGCTTCTTCCAGGCGCTGCACCAGGGCACCGAACCGGTGCCGTGCGACCTCATCGGCGTCGTGCAGCCCTCGCATGGGCACGAAGTGAACCATCGCGCGCTGCTGTCGAACCTGTTCGCGCAGGCCGAGGCATTCGCGAACGGACAGGCCAGCGACGATCCGCATCGCAGCTACGCCGGCAACCGCCCCAGCACGATGCTGCTGCTCGACGCGCTCACGCCGCACGCATTCGGCGCCTTGCTCGCGCTGTACGAGCACAGCGTCTACCTGCAGGGCGTGTTCTGGGGAATCAACCCGTTCGATCAGTTCGGCGTCGAGCTCGGCAAGCAGCTGGCCTCGACGCTGCTGCCTGTTCTCGAAGGCCGCGACGAAGCGCACGACAACGTAACCCGCGAACTCATTGCGCAGGTCGGCGCACGCAGTTGATCCACGCACGCGGCTTCTACCGCGTGCGTTACGCCTTAGCCGTCAGCCGGTCAGCGTGATCGCGAGGGCATCCTTCCTCGACGCATGCTGCGCGAGCGCCCATTCGACGTGCTCGCGTACGACTTCATCGTCGACGTCGCGACGCGACTTAAGAGCAGCGATGACGTCCGACGTCGTCGGCGCATTGCCGAGCGCGACCGCGATGTTGCGCAGCCAGCGCGCATAGCCACTGCGGCGGATCGCCGAGCCTTCGGTGCGCGAAAGGAACTCGTCCTCCGTCCACGCAAACAGTTCGGCGAGCGTCGCGCGGTCGAGGTCGTTGCGCGCGCGGAAGTCAGGCTCGTCGCTTCGCTTCGCGAACTTGTTCCACGGGCATACGAGTTGGCAGTCGTCACAGCCGAAGATGCGGTTGCCGATCAGCGGCCGCAACTCGGGATCGATCGCGCCTTCATGTTCGATCGTCAGGTACGAGATGCAGCGACGCGCATCGAGCCGATGCGGCGCGACGATCGCCTGGGTGGGGCAGACGTCGATGCAGCGCGCACAGGTGCCGCAATGCGCGGTCGCGGGCGCGTCGACCGGCAGCGGCACGTCCACGTAGATTTCGCCGAGGAAAAACCAGGAGCCGCCATCTCGATCGATGAGGCAGGTGTGCTTGCCGATCCAGCCAAGCCCCGCGTTGCGTGCGAGCGCACGCTCGAGCACGGGTGCGGAGTCGACGAACACGCGGTGCCCGAACGGACCGATCTCCTGGGCGATGCGGTCTGCAAGCCTCTGCAGGCGCTGGCGCATGAGCTTGTGGTAATCGCGGCCGAGTGCATAACGCGCCACATACGCGCGCTCGCCATCGTGCAGCGTATCCCATGCTTCGACGTCGTCGCGGCGCCCGTAATCGAGGCCGACCGAAATCACGCGCACGGTGCCGGGCAACAGTTCGGCGGGGCGGGCGCGCATCACGCCGTGTCGCGCCATCCACTCCATCGAACCGTAGAGGCCGTGCGCAAGCCAGTCGGCGAGGTGCGCTTCGTCATCCCGTAGATCCACGCCGCTGATGCCGCACCGCTGGAAGCCGAACTCGCCCGCAAGCGCGCGAATGCGGTGCGCAAGCGCGTGCGGGTCGGCCGGCGGCGGGTGGGCCGCGGCCGCGGGAGGGGCCGGAAGGTTCACGATCACGCAAGTATAAAATCGCGCGATGCCGTGCACCGCGCTCCCCGACGAGACCCCGCTGTTCGATTCAGCTGCGCTGCGCGCAGTTGAGCAGCGTGCCGCGCAGGCGACCGGTGACGCGTTCGAACTCATGCGTCGGGCGGGTCGCGCCGCATGGCGCGAACTGCTCGAGCACTGGCCGAAGGCGCGTCGCCTGCTCATCGTCTGCGGGCCCGGAAACAATGGCGGCGACGGTTACGTCCTGGCGACGCACGCGCAGCAGTCCGGGCGCGACGTCCGTGTTATCGCGTCAACCGACACGCCGCCGATTTCGGTGTTGGCCCGCGACGCCTGTCGGGCGTACGTCGCCGCAGGTGGGCGCGTTGGACCGTTCGACGGCGCGTTGCCCGAGGCCGATCTCGTCGTCGACGCGCTGTTCGGCATCGGGCTGTCTCGCGTGCCGGAAGGGCCGTCCGCCGCACTGATCGACGCGATGAACGCCCACGATGCGCCGGTGTTCGCACTCGACGTGCCGAGCGGCGTCGACGCCGAGCGCGGCAGTGCGCCTGCTGCGGCGGTCCGCGCGGCATGCACGCTTGAACTCATCGCATCCAAGGCCGGCCTGCGCACTGGCGCAGCGCTCGATTGCACCGGCGCCCTCGGGCTGGCGACGCTGGACACGGAGCCGTTCCTCGAGGGCCTGCTGCCGGTCGGCACCACGCTGGATGCGCGCTCGCTGGTGCGCTGGCTGCAGCCGCGTTCGCGAGACAGCCACAAGGGTCGACACGGCCGCGTCCTGTGCGTGGGCGGCGAGCGTGGTGGCGGTGGCGCGATCATGCTGTGCGCGGAGGCCGCGCTGCGGACCGGCGCGGGCCTTGTCGACGTCGCCACACGCGGCGCGCACATCGCAGCGTTGCTTGCACGCACGCCGGAAGCAATGGCGCATGCGTGCGACGACGTGGGCGCGCTGCGCCCATCCGTCGATGCAGCGGACTGCATTGCGATCGGCCCGGGGCTCGGGCAAGGCGAGTGGGGCCGCGCCCTGCTCGACTGCGCTCTCGACGCAGCGCGCCCGCTCGTGCTCGATGCCGATGCCCTCAATCTCCTCGTAGCGCGGCCGACGCCGTTGCCGCCCGACGCCATCATCACCCCGCATCCCGGCGAGGCCGCGCGCCTGCTCGGCACGGACACCATCGGCGTGCAGCGCGATCGCATTGCAGCAGCGCGCTCGCTCGTACACCGCTTCGGGTGCGTAGTAGTGCTGAAGGGCGCGGGCACGATTGTCGTCGCGCCAGACGCGCGGTTGCATGTGATCGCCGCGGGCAATCCCGGGCTCGCGGTCGGCGGCACCGGGGACGTGCTGACCGGCGTCATTGCGGCCTTGCGCGCGCAGGGGCTCGATGCGTTCGACGCCGCCGCCTGCGGCGCGCTCCTGCACGCCGTGGCGGGTGATTCCGCGGCCGCGGACGGCCAGCGCGGCCTGCGTGCGTCCGACCTGATGCCTTGGCTGCGCCGTCACTCCAACCCGGAACTCGCCCCATGACGTCGTTGTTCTTGGCCGATCCTGACGCCACCGATCGACTCGGCGCGGCCCTTGCCGAATCGCGACCGCCTCGCGCCGTCGTGCACCTGCTGGGCGATCTCGGCGCCGGTAAATCTTCGCTTGCACGCGCGATGCTGCGCGCCCTCGGCGTGGTCGGCACGGTGCGCAGCCCAACTTACACCCTGGTCGAGCGCTACCCGCTTGCAGAGGGGGGCGAAGCCTGGCACCTGGACCTGTACCGCATCGGCGACCCAGGTGAGCTGGAATTCCTCGGCCTCGACAGCGACGACGCAGCACTGTGGCTCGTCGAGTGGCCGGACCGCGGCGCAGGCGCGCTGCCGGTTGCGGACCTTGTCGTGCGCATGGAGGTTGAAGGAGGCGGCCGGCGCGCCACGTTGCACCCCTGTAACGCCTCCTCTGAAGCTTGGCTGACGCACTGTCGCTTTCACATGCCGACTCCTGAATGAGTTTTCAGGAATGCGCGCCAGGTAGCGGATTTGTAAGGAAAACCGCTTGCAATCGGGCAGGCCCGGTGCTTGACTGTGCCGCATGCGTGTGAAGGGGGCCACCGTCCAGAAATTCATGCTCGGCGCCGCGTTGATCGCGGGGCTGGCGTGGAACCTTACGCACGCCGCGGAGATCCGCGGCGTGCGCGTCGATGCGGGCGCGACCGGCACCCGCGCCGAAATCACGCTGGACCGCAGTGCCGAGTTCAAGGTGCTGCGCCTGCAGTCGCCCGACCGGCTCGCGGTCGACCTGCCCGAATCTTCGCTCGCGAAGAACCTGAAGCTGCCATCGGCCGCCGGGATCGTGCAGTCCGTGCGCAGCGGTGCACCTGCGGCAGGCACGGTGCGGATCGTGTTCGACCTTGCGCAGCCGGTCGCGGCACTGAAGCCTCGCATTGAACCTGCCGGCGACGGCGCCACGCTCGTCCTCGAGTGGCCCGGCGATGGAAAGACGGTAGCGATCAGCTCGGCGGTCGCCGCGGCTGCTGCCATATCCAACCAAGCTGTGACCGCGACGTCGGGCGAGCCTGTCCCCGTGCCGGCGCCGGCAGTGTCGGCGGCCTCGTCAATCGATCCAGCTCGCGCGTCGTCCGAAGCCACGAGCCGTTTGATCTCCGAGCTGATGGTGCGCGGTGCGAAGCCGGCCGAGCCTGCGCGTGCTGCGGACGCTGTTTCTTCAACGACTCCCGACGCAAAGCCCGCATCCCCCGAAGCCGGGCCCGCAACCGCGCCCGTCGCGTCCGCAGCCATCGGGGCGGCCTCAGTCGCTGCGTCGCCCGCGGCAGGCAGCGAAGCAACGGCCGCCGCGCAGACAGCGCCGACGGCGTCACCGCCGCCGGTCCCCGCTGTGTCGTCCCGTGCCGTGCGTCCACTCGTCATCGCGATCGACCCCGGCCACGGCGGGCAGGACCCCGGCGCGATCGGGCTGGATGGCAACCGCGAGAAAGACGTCACGCTTGCGATCGCGCGCGAGCTTGCGCGCCAGATCAATGCGACGCCCGGACTGAAGGCGTATCTCACGCGCGACGCCGACATGTTCCTGCCGCTCCCGCGTCGTGCGCAGCTCGCGCGGCAGGCTAAGGCGGACATGTTCATCTCGATCCACGCGGACGCCGCCGAGAACCGCGCGGCGCACGGCTCGTCGGTGTATGTGCTCTCGACGAAGGGCGCGTCCTCCCAGCGCGCGCGCTGGCTCGCCGACAAGGAAAACGCCTCGGACCTCATCGGCGGCGTCCGGCTAGCACAGGCCAGCGGCACGCTTGCCTCGGTGCTGCTCGACCTGACGCAGAGCGGGCACATGAAGGCGTCCGAAGACGCTGCGGCGCAGGTGCTTGCGGGGCTGAAACGGGTGGGTCGTAACCACAAGCCCAGCGTCGAGCGCGCGAACTTCGCGGTGCTGCGCACGTCCGACATGCCCGCGATGCTGGTCGAAACCGCCTTCATCTCGAACCCCGAAGAAGAGAAGCGTCTGGTCAACCCGGCGCACCAGAAAGCCCTTGCCGCTGCGGTGCTCGAAGGCATAAACGGATATTTCACGCGCCAGCCGCCGCCCGGCACGATGTACGCGATGCGTGCGGCCGCGCCGACCGGCGCTGCCGGCGGCAGTCCCTGATCGACGACGCGGGTTGCCGCGGGGGCGGCGGCCCGATTGCCGGCGCCGACCGCTATCATCCCCGCTGATCCTTCGCGACGGCGGCGCGTGCCCGCCGCGTCCGACGTGCCGATTCGTCCGCTTCCCGACACCCTCATCAATCAGATCGCAGCCGGCGAGGTCGTCGAGCGGCCGGCGTCCGTCGTCAAGGAGATCGTCGAGAACGCCCTCGACGCCGGCGCGCGACGCGTCGATATCGACCTCGAAGACGGCGGCACGCGCCTGATTCGCATCCGGGACGACGGCGGCGGGATCCCGCCCGGCGAACTGCCGCTCGCGATCCAACGGCACGCCACGAGCAAGATTGCTTCGCTCGACGACCTCGAGGGCGTCGCGACGCTCGGATTCCGGGGCGAGGCCTTGCCGTCGATCGCGTCGGTGAGTCGGTTCGCCATGACCTCGCGCTGCGACGGCGCCGACCACGGCACGCGCCTCGAGGTCGACGGCGGTCGCGTCGGCGAACTCGCGCCGCATCCGCATCCGCGCGGGACCACGGTCGAAGTGCGGGATTTATTCTTCAACGTGCCGGCGCGCCGCAAGTTCCTGCGCGCCGAGCGCACCGAGTTGGGCCACATCGAGGAGTGGTTGCGGCAGCTCGCGCTCTCGCGCCCCGACGTCGAGCTACGGGTGACGCACAACGGGCGCCCGTCGCGCCGTTGGAAAGGCGAGGGCACGTTGCTGACCGACGTGCGCCTGCACGAGGCGCTCGGCGAGGAGTTTGCGCGCAACGCGCTTGCCGTCGATCACGCCGCGGCCGGGCTGCGCCTGCACGGCTGGATCGGCCGGCCGGTCTACAACCGCGCGAGCGCGGACCAGCAGTACCTGTACGTCAATGGCCGGGCCGTGCGCGATCGAAGCGTGGCGCACGCGGTCAAGCAGGCGTATTCCGATGTGCTCTTCCACGGGCGGCAGCCCGCGTACGTACTGTTTCTGGAGCTCGATCCGCGCCGCGTCGACGTCAACGTGCACCCAGCGAAGCACGAGGTTCGATTCCGCGATGCGCGGCTCATCCACGATTTCGTGTTTCGCACGCTGCACGAGGCGCTCGCGGAGACGCGTGCGGGCATGGCGGGTGGGGAAGCCTTGCCCGCTGCCGTACCGCCGGGGCCCAGCATCTCCGGATCGCGATGGGGCCCGCCCGCACCCCAAGCGCCGCTCGGTCTGCAGGTCGCCGATGCACGCGCCGTTTACTCCGCCCTGTATGGTGCGCGCGAAGCGGAGGAATCGTCACCGAACGCGTTGGCTCCGTCGTGCCGCGTTCCAGAACCTGCCGGCTCGTCCACGACGCCGCCACTCGGCTTTGCGATCGCTCAGTTGCATGGCATCTACATCCTGGCCGAGACGGCGGACGGTCTGATCGTCGTCGACATGCACGCGGCGCATGAGCGGATCGGTTACGAGAAGCTCAAGACGGCTCACGACGGTGAAGGGCTGCGCTTGCAGCCGCTGCTCGTGCCGGCGACGTTGGCGGTGTCGGAACGCGAGGCGGAAACGGCCGAGCGCGAGAGCACGACGCTCGCGGCGCTCGGATTCGAAGTCACGCGCATGGGCCCGCAATCGTTGACGCTCCGGGCGGTTCCCGCGCTGCTCGCGCACGGCGACGTCGAAGCGCTGCTGCGCGATGTCCTCGCGGACCTGCGCGAGCACGGGGAATCGCGGCGGGTGCGTGAGGCGCGCGATGAGCTGCTGGCGACAATGGCGTGCCACGGCGCCGTGCGCGCGAACCGTCGCCTGAGCGTTCCGGAGATGAACGCCCTCCTGCGTGAAATGGAAGCCACTGAGCGGTCCGGTCAGTGCAACCACGGCCGGCCGACCTGGGCTCGTTTCTCGCTTGCGGAGATGGACCGCTGGTTCCTGCGCGGGCGTTGAAGCCATCCGCCGGGTGCGCTCGCGCTGAGGCTGTCCGGGCTCGGGCCATTCGCCGCGCCTATAGCGCGTGGTCGATTCCTTATCACTCCGATGCCCGCAGCGGCCACCGAGCGCCCACGTGTGACCACGCCAGCCCAAAACGAAAACAGGCCGGCATCTGCCGACCTGTTTCGTGTATCTGGTGGGCGGTGCAGGGTTCGAACCTGCGACCCTTGCCGTGTGAAGGCAATGCTCTACCGCTGAGCTAACCGCCCGAATGGGGCGCGAAGTATAGCGCACGCACGGCCGGGGCTGACAAGCGTTTGCAGCTTATGCGTCGTGCGGTGCGCGCGTCGGTTCGAGGGGTCGATCAGGCGCGGCGTCGGAGGCGTCCGGCTCCAGTGCGGGCACGCGCATCTGGAGCCAATGGCGCGGGAGCCCGGAGCGCGCGTTGAATCGGTATGCCGCGCCGAGCGCATCGGCTCGATCGCGAATGCTCTGCAGCCCGTGCCCGAGCCGCTCCGCAGGCACCTGGAGTTCGCCTGCGTGGTCGGTGATGCGCAGCGTCAGCGGGTTGCCGGTGTCGCCGCCTTCAAGCGCGATCTCGATCTGCAGGAATCCGCCGCAACCATGGCGCACGGCATTCGTCGCCGCCTCCTGCGCGATGCGATACAGCATCGTCGCGATGTCCGCAGGCACGCGCGGCACCGGGCCCCGAATCACGCAGTCGTAGCGCACGCCCGCGTTGCGCACCATCTCCGCGACCGGTCCGACGGTGAGTGCACGAACGAGGCCAAAGCGCGTGAGGCTCACCGGATGCAGATGGTTGATTGCGTCGCGCAGGTGGCCGTGCGCGGTGGTCACCAGGTTGCGGAGGTCTTCAAGCTGCTCGTCGATGTGGTCGTTCGACGTGCGCCGCTGAAGCAGACGCAGACGCGTCGCGATGGCTGTCATGTCCTGCCCGAGCGCATCGTGGAGTTCCGCCCCGAGGTGACGCCGTTCTTGCTCCTGCTGGGATGCAAGTCGCGTGGCGGTCGCACGCAACTCCTGAGCCTGCGCCCAGAGGCGCTGGCTCAGCGTGCGCACTGCCGAACTTTGCACGCGCACGGCGTCCGCGTTTGCGGCGACGAGCAGTGCCGCCGCGCCGATGACCGCCGCGAAGAGTTCCAGCTGGCCGCGCGCGAACCTCAACTGCAGCGGTTGCCCGGCCCACCCGAATCCGATCTCAACCAGGCAACGGCCGAGCGCGATGAGCCCCAGCGAAACCGCGCATGCGCGCCAGCCGTGTCGATGCGCGATCCACAGCAGCGGAAGCGACGAGATCAGCACGGGATACCGCATGTCGGCCATCCCGGGCAGTGCCAGGATCAGTACAAGGCAGAGCGCCGGCAGTGCGACCGTGCCGTTGCCGAGGGTGATCGCCCAGTCGCGGGTCGGGTCGATCCAGTGCTCACGGAGCACCAGGAGGAGCGGGGCAACGGTCATGACGCCGATGAGGTCACCGACGGCGTACGCGAACAGGCGGCCGAGGGCGTCGCGGGTGGGAACGCCGTCGAGCATGACCACGAGGGTCACCGCCAGGCCGGTCGCGACTGCCGCGCCTAGGCCGACCGTCAGTTGGCGCCCCATCCATTGCGGGGTCATGACCAGTGTGGTGGTGCGCCCGGCCACGTGCACCAAGCCGGCGTAGATGAGCCACGGCATCGTCACCGCGCAGACCATCGCCAATGGCGAATCCAGTCCCCAACGGGCATGCGCCATAAGCGCTGCGGCTGCCCATTCGATCGCGGCCATCGGCCACCACAGCCGCACCGGGAGAATCGCGAGCGTCGCCAAGCGCAGGCCTGCGGGCAGAAACCAGACGCCCGTCGACAGCATGTACAGGCCTAACCACGCGGGGCCGTACAGCGCAAGCCAGAGATTTTCTGATCGACCGAGCAGGCCCGTCCGGGGTGTACTGTCCGGCAGTTGAGTCGCTCGCATGGGGTCCATGCCGCCTTTAAAGATCGTACTGGTCGACGACCACCCCATTGTACGCGCGGGGTTTCGTCAACTGTTGGACCTCGAGTCCGACCTCACCGTCACGGCAGAAGCCGGCAATGCGAAAGAACTCGCGGCGCTGATGCTGACAACGCCGTTCGATTTGCTGATCCTCGATCTTTCACTGCCCGACGGAGACGGGCTGGTGATGATTCGCCATCTGCTCGCGCAACGCCCGAACCTGCCGATCATCGTGCTCAGCATGCACAGCGGACCGCTGTACATGCACGAGGCGCGCACGGCCGGCGCGCGTGGCTTTGTGAGCAAGAGCTCGCATCCCGACGAGATCCTGCTTGCAATCCAGGCGGTGCGCCGCGGCGATACATACTTCGACGAAGATGGCCACGCGGATGGAGAGGAACCGGGCGAGGCGCTGTTGGCCCGCGTGCCGCAGCTAACCCAGCGGGAAGCCCAAGTGCTGTTGCTGCTCGCACGCGGCCACTCGGTGGCGCGCGTCGCTTCGACGATCGGCATCAACCCGAAGACGGCATATGCCCACCGCGCGAGCATCTACAACAAGCTTGGTTTCAGCACCGATATCGCGCTGCGCCGGTTCGCGATACAGAACGGCTTGATCGAGCCGGATTGAGCGGTGCCGGTCGCGCATGCCTGCGGCCGACGCTTCTCCAATCATTACGCGCGCAGCGCGGTCGCCCGCACAGACGCGATTAGTACGCCCGGCACTGCATGAACCGCACGGGCATCGTGCTGCCCTGCGCGGCCTGAAGCTGCACGCGCGACGCGCGAAGCGCGTCGTAGCGCTCGAGCACGGCGCAGACACCCGCACGCACGTCGGCTGCGTCCGGATCGAGAATGACCAGCAGGGTCGAACGCGTCGACCACACGGACCGGTCGACGCCTGGGACCGCATTGACCGCCTCAAGCACCGCCTGGCGCGTGGCCTCGTCATCGGCCGCGACGCCTGCGGGAGGCGCGGCGGGGCGAGGCTGTGCTGGAACTTCGGGCGCGTTTTGAGCCGAACCGGTGCGCCCCGGCGCCGGCTGCGCAGACGCCGCACTTGTTCGCTCCGGGGCCGACTCATCGCCGCCGCCGACCAGCCCGACGACGAGCGCGACGCCGATTCCCATCGCGGCCGCTGCCAGCCACGCTCCGACCAGCGCGCGGCGGTGCCGGCGCTGCACCTGCTCGTTGACGTGGTCCTGCAGGCCGGCAGGCAGCAGCGGGGCGATGAGCTCCCAAAGCGAAGCACCGTCGAGGAGTTCGACCCGTTCGCGGGTGCGCGCCAGGCCGGGGGCAATGCGGCCCAGCGTGGCGATGACGCCGCCTGCGGCGCCTCGCTGTCGCACGGCGTGGCCCATCTCTTCGACCTGCTTCTCCGTGATGCGATAGTCCGGTGATTGGCGGCAGGTGAGCAGCCAGCTGCGCTGGTCCCGGCGCAGCAGCACGTCGGCCGAGTCACGCGATGCCGCCGACGCGTCTTCCGACAGAGGCGCCGCCTCGAAGCCCTGCGCTTGCAGTGCTGTGACGACAAACTGCGAGAACTCCCGCCAGCGCATTGCGGCGAGTGCACGGATGCCGGCAGCCGCTTCCATCCGCCGCCGCCCGCGGTACCGGAGGGCCATCGTCGCGATGACGCCCAAGGCAAGAGCGACGACAACGGCAATCAGGACGAGACGGCTGATCGGCATTCCAAGGGCACCCGGAGACAGGCCGGCACTATAGCGGTGGCGAAGTGGCGGCGGAGTCTGCCCAACTCAGTGGAACCGCTCGGCAAGCACGCGGCGGATCTCGCTTTCGATCGTGCCCTTCATCGCGGACATCAGGAATCCGAGCTGGGCGCTGACGTGCAGCTGGTGGGGGAGCAGTGCGATGTGGCCGTCGATGCCGCTGCGCTGGAAGCGCAGCACGTCGCCGTCCCATTCGCAGTGCGCGCCGAAGCGGTGCGAGAGCGTCTCGGCGAGTTGCTGCACGGCCTGTCGTGCGTGCGGTGGGTCCAGCGAATGGGCGTGGCGGATGTCGATCTGCGACATGAAACCTCCTCTGCGGTGCCCGCATGCGAGCGTGGGCGGGCCGCGCATCATGCTAGATTGCCCGCGCGTGAATACCCTGAGACTGCGATTTCCCGACGCCGCGCCGTCCGACCTCGTCCTCGAGTCGGGCGTGCACACTGTGGGGCGCGGTAGTGACGGGCGCCTGGCGCCAATCGCGCGTCAGGACGCGATGCTGCAGGTGTCGGTGGACCGCCGCGGCGCGTGGCTCCAGGTGCGTGACGGTGCGCGCGGTGTGCACGTCAACGGGCGGCCGGTGCGCCGCGTGGCATTGCTGCGGGCAGGCGATGTCGTGTTCGCCGAAGGCAGCGAACTGCTGCTGCTCGGCGAGCCGCCGGGGACCCGCAATGACGAGTCGACTGCGTCGTCGGATGCACGCGTGGTGCTCCGCGGCGTGGGAGGCCTCAACCACGGGCGCAGTTTCTTGCTCGATCGCGGCTGCGTGATCGGCCGCGGGCGTGAATGCGAGGTGCGGATCGACGGGCCCACGGTCGCCGAGCGACAAGCCGTCGTCGAGTGCGAGAGCGGCGGAATCGTGCTGCGCGAAACTGGGAGCGTCGAGCTCTGCATGGTCAACGGGCACGCCGTCCGTGAGGCGTGGCTTCGTTCGGGCGATCAGATTCTCATCGGCGCGCACCACCGGTTCGTGCTCGAGTCTTCGAGCCCCGGGCCGGGGCGACGCGTCGAACGCGACACGTCCGAATTCGTCGATACCGAAGAGCCTGAGCCCGAGCCAATGCCCGCGCGGCGCTGGCGCGTGCCCTGGCTGCTGATCGCAGCGCTGATGCTCTCGGCGGCGCTCAGCCTGCTGCTGCTGTACGGCGCGGGCTGACCGGCGGGAGCGGCGATACGGCCGCCAGCCCGGCAGCCCGGCGAGGATCGCCTCGTAGGTTGCCGGCTCGCGAACGTCGGCCTTCACGAGCCACAAGAAACGCAGCACGCGGGCACAGCGGTCGCATAGACGAGCTGGTGCAGGCGCGCCGACTTGCGGCCGAGGCGTCGAATCACGGCTTTCGCCGAGGTTGCGGCGAGCGGCACGAGCAGCAGCCACGCGATGAAACCGACCGGGATGCAGGCCGCTTTACGAACTCTTCGGAGATCGGCCTCCAGTACCCGCGCAGGTCGAGGACAAGCTACGCCGCGGAGTGGAGGGCGGCGTCGGCGAATGGATACAGCCCGAGCATCCGTCGGAAGCGCAGCGGCCACGGCTGTCCGATGAGCCGCCGCAGTAGGCTCATCGCGAGCGTCAGCAGCAGAAAGCGCAGCGCCCACAGGCCGAGGTAGGGCTCGATCGCGGCGCCCGGATCAGCTCCGGGCGCCCCGGCGCGGGTCAGGAATTCGTCGCCCACGAGCAGCGAGAGCACCGCGACGCGAGCCAGCGCGAGCGCAGGATTGGCCGCGAGCGCGCGGAGCAACCGGCGGCGGCAGTACATCGCCTCGTCGGTGATCTTGCTCGCCGGGATCCGCCAGTGCGAAAGGCCGGCATCGGGGCTCCGCGGCGTGCCGCTATTGAGTAGCCCGCAGCCGGCGTGAATCGATCGTGCCCCGAGCAGCCTCATGCGCGACGATCATGTCGAGGTGCCTCCGCGCGATCCACATGCGCGAATGCGCTGCGGCATACTCGCCACCCCCGCCCGGAGCCCCGCCATGGCGCGTGTTTTCAACTTCAGTGCCGGTCCCGCCACGTTGCCCCAGAGCGTGCTCGAGCGGGCACGCGACGAGATGCTCGAGTGGAATGGTGTCGGCGCATCGATCGTCGAACTCAGCCATCGAGGCCCGGAGTTCATGGAAGTCGCTGCGCGCGCGGAAGCCGACCTGCGTGCGTTGCTCTCGATTCCCGACGACTACGCCGTACTGTTCCTCGCTGGCGGGGCCACCACGGCTCAGGCCCTGATCGCGCTGAACTTCGCGCAGCCCGGGCAGCCGGCTGACTACGTCGTCAGCGGCCACTGGGGCAAGACGGCCATCAAGCAGGTCGCGCCGTATGTCGATGCGCGCATCGCGGCAACGAGCGAGGACAACGGGTTCCACGACGTGCCGCCGCCGTCGACCTGGACGCTGACCCCGGACGCCGCGTATGTGCACTACACCGCGAACGAGACCATCCACGGTGTCGAGTACCGAGAGGTGCCGCGCGTCGACGGCGGAACACTGATCGGCGATTTCAGTTCTTCGATCGCATCGGAGCCGCTGGACATCTCCCGCTTCGGCCTGATCTACGCAGGCGCGCAGAAAAACCTCGGCCCCGTCGGCGTGACCGTGCTGATCATCCGGCGCGACCTGCTCGAGCGCGAAGGCCAGCCGCGCGCGGAGATCCTCGACTACCGCGCCCACGTGCGCGGCGAGTCGATGCTCAACACGCCGCCGACCTGGAACTGGTACCTCGCCGGGCTCGTGTTCCGCTGGATGCTGGACGAGGGCGGCGTCGAGGAATTCGCGCGGCGCAACGGACGCAAGGCGGCGTTGCTCTACGACGCGATCGACGGCTCGAGCGGCTTCTATCGAAACGACGTGGCGGCCGCTGCGCGCTCGCGGATGAACGTGCCGTTTTTCCTGCACGACGAGGCGCTGAACGCGGAGTTCCTGGCCGAGTCCAAGGCCGCAGGGCTGCTCGCCTTGAAGGGCCACCGCGTGCTCGGCGGCATGCGCGCGTCGATCTACAACGCGATGCCCGAGGCGGGCGTGCAGGCGCTGGTCGACTTCATGCGCGATTTCGCGCGGCGGCGCGGCTGACATGAACGCTGGCACCGATGGGGCGACGTCTTCGCCGCTCGACGAGGCCGCGCTGGCCTCCGCCGACCTTGCGACGCTCCGCGAGCGCATCGACGGCATCGACCGGCATATTCAACAGCTGATCTCGGAGCGTGCGCAGTACGCGGCGCACGTCGGCCGTGCGAAGGGTCCGCTCGCTGCGGCTGTCGACTACTACCGGCCCGAGCGCGAGTCGCAGGTGCTTCGGCGCGTGGTGGATCGCAATGACGGGCCGCTCGGCGACGACGTGCTCGTGCGGCTGTTCCGCGAAATCATGTCCGCTTGCCTCGCGCAGCAGGAGCCGTTGAAGATCGGTTTCCTAGGCCCTGAAGGCACGCATTCGCAGCAGGCGGTGTTCAGGCACTTTGGTCACTCGGTGCACGGCCTGCCGCTTGCGAGCATCGAAGAGGTGTTTCAGGAAGTCGCCAGCCGCAGCGCCGACTTCGGCATCGTGCCGGTCGAGAACTCCACGCAGGGCACGATCCAGTCGACACTCGACATGTTCCTGACCTCGCCCCTGAAGATCTGCGGCGAAGTCGAACTGCGGATCCACCAGCACCTGCTCTCCCGCAGCGGCCGCATCGAGGACATCGAGCGGGTGTACTCGCATCCGCAATCGTTCGCGCAGTGCAAGGCCTGGCTGCGCGAACACCTGCCGCGCGCGGAAGCCGTTCCGGTGTCGAGCAATGCCGAAGCCGCACGTCGCGCACGAAACGCCGACGACGCGGCAGCGATCGCGGGCGAGAGTGCCGGCACGGTGTACGGCCTCAAGCGCGTTGCCGGCCCGATTGAGGACCGGCCCGACAACACCACGCGGTTTCTCGTGCTCGGGCGGGAGCTGTTTCCGTCCTCGGGCCACGACCGCACCTCGCTGCTCGTGTTCGTCAACGACCAGCCAGGCGCGCTGCACCACGTGCTCGCACCGTTTGCGCGACACGGGCTGAGCATGAGCCGCATTGAGTCGCGGCCGGGGCACACCGGACGCTGGCAGTACGCGTTCTTCATCGACATCGCCGGCCACGTTGACGAGCCCGCAATGCGCGCAGCGCTCGACGAGCTTGCGCCGTACGCGCGCGAGGTCAAGGTGCTCGGCTCGTATCCGGTTGCGATCGCATGATGGACGCGGCACCCGATCCGAACGCCCAGCCCGCCTATGACGAAGCATGGTTCGCATCGCGTGCCACGGCCGGCGTACGACGCCTGAAGGCCTACGACCCCGGCCACGACCTGGTCGCGCTCCGGGAACGCTTCGGCGAGCTCGCGCTCGTCGAGTTGGGTTCAAACGAGAATCCCTACGGCGCGTCTCCGGCGGCGCGCGGCGCGATCCTCGACGAGCTGCACGCGCTGCACCGTTACCCCGACCCACGCGGCGGGGTGTTGAAACGCGCACTCGCGGAGAAGCACGGCGTCGACGCATGCCGCATCGTGCTCGGCAACGGTTCGCACGAACTGCTGATGCAGCTCGCACAGGTCTTTGCGGGACCTGGAGACGAGGTGGTGTTCTCGCAGTTCGGTTTCGCGGTGTTCGCGCTTGCGACGCAGGCGGCAGGCGCGAGCGCATGCGTCGTCCCCGCGCTCGGCGTCGATGACCCGATGCCGCTTGGTCATGACCTCGACGCGATTGCCGCTGCGATCACGCCTGCTACGAAGCTCGTCTACGTCGCGAACCCGAACAACCCGACCGGCACCTGGTTTGCGCGCGAGCGCTTTGCCCGCTTCATGGCCGCTGTGCCGCCCGACGTCATCGTCGTGATGGACGAGGCATATGCGGAGATGGCCGACGCCGCAGCGCAGACCGATGCGCGGCCGCTGCTGGAGCAACACGCGAACCTCGTGATCACGCGCACCTTCAGCAAGGGCTACGCGCTCGCGGGTATGCGTGTCGGCTATGCAATGGCGGCGCCCGAGCTGGTCGCGGTGATGGAGCGCGTGCGCGAGAGCTTCAACGTCAATGGCCCAGCACTGGCGGCATGCGCCGCAGCGCTGGGCGATGAAGCGCATCTGGCCTGGTCGTGCGAACGCAACGCCGAGCAACGCGTGGCGCTGTCGGAGGCCCTTCGTTCGCGCGGCCTGCGCGTGCCGCCGTCGCAAACGAACTTCGTGCTCGTCGAACTCGGTGAGCGCACGTCCAAGATTGAAGCGGCCCTGCTGGAACGCGGCGTAGTGCTCCGCCCGATGCGCGGCTACGGGCTGCCGACGTACTCGCGCATCACGATCGGCACGCGCGATGAAAACCGGCGGCTGCTCGCCGCGTTGGACGAGGTGCTGGCATGAGCGGCAGTTCCCAGCATTGGATCGCATCGGCGGGCGCGCCATTGCGCGGCCGCGTGCGCGTGCCGGGGGACAAGTCGATCTCGCACCGCGCGGTGATGCTCGGTGCGCTCGCGGACGGTGTCACGCGAGTGTCCGGTTTTCTCGAGGGCGAGGACACCCGGGCCACCGCGCGCGTGTTCGAGCAACTCGGCGTCCTCATCGAAACGCCGAGTGCGAGCGAACGCATCGTGCATGGCGTCGGGCTGCATGGCTTGCGCGCGCCGGGTGCGCCGTTGGACTGCGGCAACGCCGGCACCGGCATGCGGCTGCTCGCGGGTGTGCTCGCCGCGCAGGCGTTCGACAGCGTGCTCGTCGGCGACGCGTCTTTGTCGAAGCGGCCAATGAAGCGCGTCATCGAGCCGCTCGAACGCATGGGCGCTCTGATCGAGTCGCACGACGGGCTCCCGCCACTGCAGGTGCGCGGCGGTCGCGCGTTGCATGGCGTCGAGTACGCGCTCCCTGTTGCGAGCGCGCAGGTGAAGTCGGCGATCCTGCTTGCAGGGCTGTACGCGCAGGGCACCACGCGCGTCGTAGAGCCGCATCCAACGCGCGATTACACCGAGCGCATGCTCGCCGCGTTCGGCTGGCCGGTGGATTTTTCGCCCGGGCGCGCACAACTGGAGGGCGGCCACCGCTTGCGTGCGACGGACGTGGACGTGCCTGCGGACTTTTCGTCGGCCGCGTTTTTCCTCGTCGCCGCGAGCGTGGTGCCGGGCTCGGAGCTCTGCGTCGACGCGGTCGGCATGAACCCCCGGCGCACCGGTCTGTTACGCGCGTTGCGCGCGATGGGCGCAGATATCGACGTCCGCAACGAGCGCGAACAGGGCGGTGAAGGCGTCGCGGATCTCCACGTCCGATACGCGCCGCTGCGCGGCATCGACGTGCCGGTCGAGCTCGTGCCCGACATGATCGACGAGTTTCCGGCGCTGTTCGTCGCCGCCGCGTGCGCACAGGGGCGCACCGTCGTGCGCGGCGCGGCCGAGCTGCGCGTCAAGGAGTCCGATCGCATCGCGACGATGGCGGTCGGCTTACGCGCACTGGGGGCACGCATCGAGGAAACCCCGGACGGCGCGATTATCGAGGGCAGCACGCTGCACGGCGGCGCGGTCGATAGCCACGGCGACCATCGCATTGCGATGAGCCTCGCCATTGCGGCGCAGCGCGTGGGCGGGCCGGTCCGCATCGACGACGTCGCGAATGTCGCCACGTCGTTCCCGGGCTTCGTTGCGCTTGCACGCGGTTGCGGTTTCGGACTCGACGACGCCGGGGAGCCGGCGTCAGACCAGCTCGTCTAGGCGCCATGCGCGCCAGTACGCGCGCATGCGGCGCTCGAACGCCTTCGGCTTCTCGGCAAACAGGCGCGCCGCCGGTGCGAGCGCGCGACGCTCGAGCTCGCGCATGCGCGCCTCGAGCAGCGGGATCGCACGTGCGGCGGCGTCACGGATTGCATCGTCGTCGATGTGCGCGCGCAACGCGTCGACGAGGACCGCAGCGTCGTGATGGTCGCCGAGCACCTCGGCGAGCGCCCCAGCCTCGTCCGACGCTGCCGACAGCGGACCTCGCCACAGGCCGCGCAGCAGATCCAGTTGGAAGCGGTGGTATTTCACCCGCTTGCGCAGCTCGTGCAGGCCGTCCGGCGTGGGCGTCGAAGCGCAGGCGCGCGCGCCGTCGCGACCGCGGCGGTACGTTCGCGACAGGCCGTCGCGGATCGCGCTGAAGCTGGTGTCGTCGAGAGTCCAGCTCGCGACGCGTTCGCGCTGCTCGCGAAGGGCAATCCGGACTTCGGCCCGGACTTCCTCATGGGCGAGCGCATGCAGCGCATTCGTGCGCGACGCATCCAGCCAGTTGCGCAGAGTTTCGGCATCCGATTGATTCAGCCCGTCGTGACCGTCGGTGAGCCGGTCGAGCGTATCGAGCCGCACGGCGGCGTCGCGCACGGGGGCCAGCCGTCGTGCGACGTCGCGGGCGGCCCGTTGCTCGCGACCGTAGCCGTCGAGTGAACCGCGCACGAGGCGCAGCAGGGCACGCAGTTTCTTGCAGCGTTTGCGGATCGCGTGGGCGACGTCGCCGGGCGCACCGTCACTGTCGGCGGACTTGAGCATCGCGTCGATCTGCTCCAGTGCAATCCGGCGCAGCGCGATCTCGATGGATTCCTTGCGTCGAATTCGGTAGCTCATGCGGGCGCGCCTCCTGTGACTCGCCATGCGAAGCCTGAGTACCTCGTGTTCGCGCGCGCTTTCGACGCGCTCATTGCCGCGAGAACTCGATCGGCACGACGACGTTGCCGACCGTCGGGCGGCCGTTCTCGCTCGCCGGACGAAACCGCCAGCGTTTGACCGCATCAAGCGCTGCGCGGTCCAGATCACGCGAGCCACTGCCGCTGACCAGGCTCACCGACGTCGGCACCCCGTCGGGCCCTATCGCGGCGCGCACGTTGACGACGCCCTGCTCGCCGCGGCGCAGCGCACGGACGGGGTATTCGGGCGCGGGTGACTGGTTCGCGATCGGCTGCGGGTCGACATAGCCGGCCGTCGCGGGCGCGGGGCGCTGCGCCGCGCGCGGCATCGTCGGCACCGGCGGCGGCCGGGTTTCGACCAGCTGGGCGTCGCCATCAGGGCCCTCGGGTGCATCGACCGGGCGCGACAGACCCACCGCGCCGTCGCCGGGCAGCGGGGCGGGCAGCGGCGCGTAGTCGGGCGAGGCGGCCTCTGAGTCGGGCGCCTCCGCGCGATAGAAGTCGTTGCCGTCCTTATCGCGCATCAGCACGAAGGCGAACAGCGCAAGGCCCGCAAAGAACGCAAGGGCGATCCACAGCCACGGACGGCCACGCAACCCCATTGCACGGCGCGCGGACGAATCGTGGACGGCTTCGGGTTCTCGGGGCATCGGCAATCTCCGTAAGGCATCGACATCGTGCCGGGGGGCGCGTCAACGTGTCGAAACGCACCACGCCGCACCTCACATGCACGAGGCTGCGATAATCGCCGCTTCCCCACGCCGGTGCGCGCCATGCTCGATCCGACCCTCCTGCGGCAGAACCCCGCCGACCTCGCCGAACGCCTGCGCACGACGCGGGGCTTCGAGCTCGACGCGTCGTCGCTCGAGGCACTGGAGGCCGAGCGCAAGCAGATCCAGATGCGCACGCAGGAGCTGCAGAACCTGCGCAACACGCGCAGCAAGGCGATCGGGCAGGCCAAGGCGAAGGGCGAGGACGCAAGCGCGCTGCTCGCCGAAGTCGCGGGTTTCGGCGACGAGCTCAAGGCGAGCGAGGCGCGCCTGGACACGATCAAGGCCGAGCTCGAGGCCATCGCGCTCGGCATCCCGAACCTCCCGCACGAGTCAGTGCCGGTCGGCGCCGACGAGAGCGACAACGTCGAGCAGCACCGCTGGGGCACGCCGCGCGAGTTCGACTTCGAGGTCAAGGACCACGTCGAACTGGGTGCGCGCCACGGTTGGCTCGATGGCGATGCCGGCGCGAAGCTCTCCGGCGCGCGCTTCACCGTGCTGCGCGGCGGCCTGGCGCGCCTGCATCGCGCGCTTGCGCAGTTCATGCTCGACCTGCACACGGGCGAGCACGGCTATGTCGAAACGAACGTGCCGCTCGTCGTCAACGCCGACAGCATGCGCGGCACCGGGCAGCTGCCGAAGTTCGAGGACGACCTGTTCAAGACCGAGGTCGGCGAAACCACGCGCTACCTGATTCCGACCTCGGAAGTGCCGCTGACGAACCTCGTGCGCGACGAAATCGTCGACGCCGACGCGTTGCCGCTGCGCATGACCGCGCACTCGATGTGCTTCCGCGCCGAGGCGGGCGCACACGGCCGCGACACGCGCGGGATGATCCGACAGCACCAGTTCGAGAAGGTCGAACTGGTGACGATCGCCACGCCGGACACGAGCCACGACGAGCACGAGCGCATGACGCGCTGCGCCGAGGTCGTGCTCGAACGCCTCGGCCTGCCGTACCGCCGCATGCTGCTGTGCACGGGCGACATGGGCTTCGCGGCGGCGAAGACGTTTGACCTCGAAGTCTGGCTGCCGTCGCAGCAGACTTATCGCGAAATCTCCTCGTGCTCGAACTGCGAGTCGTTCCAGGCGCGCCGCATGCAGGCGCGCTGGCGCAACCCGGCCACCGGCAAGCCCGAGCCCGCACACACGCTCAACGGCTCGGGCGTCGCGGTGGGCCGCGCGATGATCGCTGTCATGGAGAACAACCAGAACGCCGACGGTTCGATCACCGTTCCGGACGCGCTGCGTCCCTACATGGGCGGGCTCGAGCGACTCGACTGAGGCGTCCCCACGCGCCTTCGCAAGCGGCGGTCAGGCCGCCCGTGCAAGCGGCGTGTCGAGTGCAGCCAGGGCGGAGGCGATGGCCTGTTCGCGGTGTTCGGCCGACAACGCGACCCCGTCGGCGCGGATAACGGTGACGCGGTCGACGCCGAGAAAGCGGAAAACCTGCCGCAGATAAGGTTCGACGAAATCAGTGGGCTTCCCCGCGTGCAGCCCGCCCGCCGCCGTTACGACAATCACGTGCTTTCCACCGGCCAGACCCTGCGGGCCGTCTGCTGTGTATCGAAACGTCCGACCGGCGACGGCAATACGGTCGATCCAGGCCTTGAGCGTCGAGGGAACGCCGAAGTTGTACATCGGCGCGCCGATGACGACTGCGTCGGCGTCCAGAAACTGCACGAGCGCGCGCTCGGCCTCGGCTGCCGCTGCCGAATCAGCCCCGCCGAGCGATGCGCCGCTCAGATGGGGCAGGGGCTCGGCATCGAGATCACGTTGCTCGACCACCGCAGTCGGCGAATCCGCTCGAATGCGCGCGACGGCGGCTGCAGTGAGGACGCGTGTCGCCGAGCGGTCGGCAAGGATGCTGCTGTCGAGGTGCAGGATTTTCATGGTGGCGCTCCGAGCGAGGGTGCCTCCAAGGTATGGCGTTGCACAGGCGGGATAAACCTGATGAAATGCCACGCATCGTTGCGCTGGGGAAACGGCCGTGTACGACCTGAATGACTTGTACTACTTCGCGGTGGTCGTCGAGCACTCCGGCTTCGCCGCCGCGGAGCGGGCGCTCGGCATCCCGAAATCGCGCCTGAGCCGGCGTATCAGCCAGCTCGAAACCGATCTCGGCGTGCGACTTCTGCAGCGCTCCACGCGCCGTTTCGCCGTAACCGAAGTGGGCAACAGCGTCTATCGCCATGCGCAGTCGATGCTTGCCGAGGCGCAAGCCGCGCGCGAGGTCGTCGACCGGCTCAGCGCCGAGCCCCGCGGTGTGGTCCGGGTGAGCGTGCCCGTCAGCATCGCGCAGCAGCAGATGGCGCATCTGCTGCCCGAGTTCCTCGCGCGCTATCCGCAGGTGCGAGTCCAGCTCACGGTGAGCAACCGCCGGGTCGACATCATCAACGAAGGCGTCGACGTCGCAATGCGCGTCCGCACCAAACTCGATGACGACGGCAGCCTCGTGATGCGCAGCTTCGGCCAGATCCAGCAGCTGCTCGTCGCGAGCCCGGCATACCTCAAACGCGCGGGTCATCCGCAAGCGCCCGAGGACCTCATGTCGCACGTGACGCTGAGCATCAGCGAAGAAGATGCGCGTCAGCGCTGGGAGCTGCATGGCCCCGACGGCGAGGTGAAGCGCGTCGACCTGACGCCCCGTGTGATGGGGTTCGACTTCCCGATGCTGATGTCGCTCGCCGAGCAGGGCCTCGGCGTCACGCTGATCCCTGAAACCGTCTGCGCCGAAGCCGTGCGCACGGGACGCTTGGTCGTCGTGCTGCCGCAGTGGCGCCTGCCGCAGGGCATCTTCCACGCCGTGTTCGCCTCGCGCCGCGGCTTGTTGCCCGCGGTCCGCGTCTTCATCGACTTTCTCGCCGAGAAGGCGCCCGCGCTGGTTGAAGAGGCGCGCCTGAGCTGCTCGGAGATCCATGGCCGCCCGTGTTCCGAAGTCGAACTCGCACGCGCCTAGCTGTCGCAGCGCCACCGGCATGCGAGAATGCCGCGCTCCGGAGAGATGGCCGAGCGGTTTAAGGCAGCGGTCTTGAAAACCGCCGTGGTAGCGATACCACCGTGGGTTCGAATCCCACTCTCTCCGCCATCTTCGAAACGCGACCGGCCTCGTTTTTGTGACGCCGGTTGCGGTTGCGCCGTGACCGTCGTAGCCTGCCCGTGGGGACAACCAGGGAAGGGGTGAACGATGACGATCCGCGTCTTTATCGTGGATGACCACGCGCTCGTGCGCGCGGGCATGCGCATGATCCTGTCGGCTGAAGTCGACATCGAAGTGATTGGCGAGGCCGACTCCGGCGAACTCGCGTTGCCGATGATCCGCAAGCTGCAGCCCGACGTCGTGCTGTGCGACCTGCACTTGCCCGGCGTCAGCGGGCTCGAGGTTACTGAGCGCATCGTGCGCGGGCAGCAAGGCACGCGCGTGATTGCGGTGTCGGTGCTCGAGGACGGGCCGCTGCCGCGCAGGTTGATCGAGGCCGGCGCTTCAGGCTACGTAGGAAAGGGCGGCGACGCCGCCGAACTCGTGCGCGCCGTGCGCGATGTGGCCCGCGGTAAACGCTATCTCGCAAGCGGCGTCGCCCAGCACTTGGCGCTCGCCGGGATCGGCGGAGACGCTTCGCCATTCGATGCGCTTTCGCCTCGTGAGATGGAGATCGCGCTGCTGCTCGTGCAGGGCATGCGGCAGGAGGAAATCGCGCGCCGGCTGAGCCTCAGCGCGAAGACGGTCAACACGCACAAGAGCCGGCTGTTTGAGAAGCTCGGCATCGTCGACACGATCGCGCTGGCGCGCATGGTGCGGCAGTACGGCGTGACGGATCCGGCGTGCGCGGTGTAATGGCTGCGACCTCGCTTGCCGCGCGCGAAGCGCACCGACCGGTGTCACGAGCGCCCACGGCGGCTCGTCGGTAACTTTCATCGTCGGGAGAGGTCGGTCGGGTGGCCGGCCTCTGAAACTTTTCATACGCCGGCGGGTCGTGCGCGCGTCTGAGCGCGTGCGAGGCGTTCCGGCCTGCCGTTGGGCATGCAAGTGCCGCCCTTCGAGCGCGCAATCGCAGCCGTCGTTGAGTCCACTGCCTCAGTAAAAAAGAAAGGCCGCGATCGCCCGCGGCCTTTCTTCGTTCCGTGCGGCGGTCAGTCGCGCCGGACGGACTCGCCTTCGCTCGCCGAATCTGCTGGCGCCGCATGCTCCGCGGCGGTCGACGTCGACGGCGTGTTGCCGGCGCTGCCGTCCGGTCCCGTCGCGGACGGCGAAGCGGCGTGGTCATCCGCTGCGTCGAGCGTGGTGGGCGACGTTGGCTCAACCGCAGCTGGGGCAGGGGACGCAATCACTTCCGGCTCGGACGACGACACTTCGCCCGCTGCCTGCGCCGGTTTCTGGCGGGAGGCTGCAGCGGCTCGGGACGCGTCGGGGCCGCTGTCGGCGGTCCCGCTGTTCGAGCGGGCGGCCTCCGGTGCGTGCGCAGGCTCGTCAATCACGGCCGACGTCGCGGTTGGCTCGGACTCCGTCGTCGCTGCGGACGCATCAGCATCGCCGGACTTCGCGGCCGTGAGGGGCGCGTCAGGCGCCGGATCGCTTGACGGCGCCTCATGCGCAGCATCCGCCGCGTTTTCAGCCGGCGAGGCGGGAGCGGGCGAGGCTGCAGCGACCTCTGGCGACGTGTCCGCAGGGGTGGCTTCGACCGACTCGACTGTGCGCGCTGCGACGGCTGCCGGCTGCGGCGTCGGTCGTGCGGTCGCGTCCGACGTCGACGCGGGCAGCTCGTCGAAATCGAACTCCGGCTGCGACCGCTCGCCGTGCGGCGCTGTGGTGGCTGCGCCGCTGTCGGCATCGTCGAAATCGTCAGCGCCGAAGTCGTCGTTCAGCCCTTCGCCAGCGCCACCTGCATCCGCACCGTTGCCGTCACCGGCACCGCGGCGACGGCGGCGTCCGCCGCGACGTCCGCGACGACGACGGCTGCCGTTTTCACCGGCGTCGCCGTTGGCATCAACAGCAGCATCGGCCGCGGGGTCGGCGGAGGTCAGGGGCGCCGCTTCGACTGCCGGCTCGCGGACTGCTTCTGCCGCTGGAGCGATCGGCGTGGGAGCCGGCGTCACCGGTGCCTCGGCACGCTCGGGATCCGACCGTGCGCCATCGATGCGGGGCACTTCAGCCCGTGCAGATCCGCCGTCGTTGCGCGGGGCATCGGTGCGCGGCGCATCGCTCCGGGGCGATTCGCTACGCACCTTCTCGGGCTTCGGCGTCTTCGGCTCAGCTGCTTGCTGGGCCTGCGGGGCGCGTTCCTCACGCGGCGGCTTCGGCGGGCGCGAGGCCTGCTGCGCGGTCGGCTGCGTCGCAGCGCCGCCCTTCGCGGCCTTGCCGTTCGGCGAAGGCCCACGACCCTGCGGCTGCGGCTGCTGCTGCGTGCTCGGCTTCGCCGGTGCGGCGTCGCGTCGAGGTTCGTCGCGGCGCGCTCCCTTGGCGGGGCGGCCGTCGCGGCGGGCGCTATTGCCTCGGTCGCGCTGGGTGGGTTCGGCGGCGGCCGGGGTGGCGGTCGGCGTGCCGCGGAAATACCGCAGGATGCGCTCGACCAGACCCACCGAGTGCGTCGGCATCGCCACCGGCGCTGACGCAGCGACTGGGGCTGCGGCCGGCGCGGCCTCGCGCGGTTCGCGCATCGGCGCCGGCTGCGTCGGCTTCACGTTGGTGACGATCGGCGCCGGCGGGACGTTGAGGTTCGCCTTCGTCAGCGAGTACGTCGGCAGCTTGCGCGGCGTGCCGCGCTGGTAGCTCGGCTTGCTCGTTTCCTCGCCCAGCTCGTTCTCACGAACGCGCGTGACTTCGAAGTGCGGTGTATGCAGCTGCTCATCGCCGACGATGACGATCGGCGAGTCATGGCGCTTTTCGATTTCGCTGAGCGCGCGACGCTTCTCGTTGAGCAGGTAGTTCGCGATCTCGACCGGGGCCTGCACCAGCACCTGGCCGGTGTTGTCCTTCATCGCGTGCTCCTCGGCGAGGCGCAGGATCGACAGCGACAGCGATTCAACCGACCGCATGCGGCCGTGACCGTCACAGCGCGGGCAGACGAGCTGGCTCGACTCGCCCAGGCTCGGGCGCAGGCGCTGGCGGCTCATCTCGAGCAGGCCGAAGCGCGAGATGCGCCCGATCTGGACGCGCGCGCGATCCTGTTTGAGTGCATGCGACAGGCGGTTTTCGACCTCGCGCTGGTGCTTGCTCGAGCTCATGTCGATGAAGTCGATCACGACCAGTCCGCCGAGATCGCGCAGGCGCATTTGCCGCGCGACTTCCTCGGCAGCTTCGAGGTTCGTGTTGAACGCCGTTTCCTCGATGTCGCCGCCCTTGGTAGCTCGCGCCGAGTTCACGTCGACCGCGGTCAACGCCTCGGTCTGGTCAATCACGAGCGCGCCGCCCGAGGGGAGGCGCACCGTGCGCTCGTAAGCGTTCTCGATCTGCGACTCGATCTGGAAGCGATTGAAGAGCGGGGTGTCGTCGGTGTAGTGCTTGAGCTTGCGCAGGTTGTGCGGCATCACCTGCTCGACGAATTGCTTCGCCTCCGTGTACATCTCGGGGGTGTCGACGAGGATCTCGCCGATGTCCGGGCGCATGTAGTCGCGCAGCGCGCGGATGATCAGGCGCGACTCCTGATAGATCAGGAACGGGACCTTGCGCTCCTTGTCGAGCGCGGCCTCGGCGATCGCGCGCCAGACGCCGATCAGGTAGTCGAGGTCCCACTGCAACTCTTCGGCGTCGCGGCCGACGCCGGCGGTGCGGATGATCACGCCCATTTCCGGCGGAATGTTGAGGCTGTCCATCGCCTTCTTGAGCTCGGCGCGGTCCTCGCCCTCGATGCGACGCGACACGCCGCCCGCGGTCGGCGAGTTCGGCATCAGCACCATGTAGCGGCCGGCGAGAGAGATGAACGTCGTCAGCGCCGCGCCCTTATTGCCGCGCTCTTCCTTGTCGACCTGGACGACGACTTCCTGTCCCTCGCGCAGCAGCTCCTTCAGGCCGGCCTTGTTGGGGTCGACGCCGGGCTGGAAGTAATCGCGGGAGATTTCCTTGAGCGGCAGGAAGCCGTGGCGTTCACCGCCGTATTCCACGAACGCCGCCTCGAGGGACGGCTCGAGCCGCGTGATGCGGCCTTTGTAGATGTTGGACTTCTTCTGTTCCTTCGACGGCTGTTCGATGTCGATGTCGTACAGGTTCTGCCCATCGACGATCGCGACGCGTAGCTCTTCGGCCTGCGTCGCATTGATCAGCATGCGCTTCATTGGATTGCGTTCCTCGTGCGCTTCACCCTGCCCAGAGGCAGGCGCGCGGAACGCCATGGCGTTTCGCTTCTGGGAACTGAGGCGCCGTCGCGGCGCGCGGGCGATGTCGCCACTGCGCGCACGCGTTGGAGCCTCCACTACCAGCGCTTCTACACCACGGCATGCCGCGGGAGCGCTTGTTCGTTTTGTTTCCTGTTGGCAGGCCGACGGCGGCCTCGGCCAGAGCCCAGACCGCCGCGCGGGGCGTGTTCATCTCGGTGGTTTGACCCGCCGGGCCAGAACCGGTTCCGCCGGGCCGTCGCTGCTAACATGGCTGCCCCGCGGGCAGTGGTCAGGCGCGGACCAGAATCGCAGGAATGGCTTTCGGCCGACAACTTCCTGCGAAATCAAAACCTTATCTCGCGTCGCGAGTGTAGCAGAAACCCTAGCGGATGACGGATTCAGCTTCCCCCGGTTCCGGCGGCGGCGCGCGCACTGTGCGCGTGCCGGACGACCGCGATGGCCAGCGCCTCGACAACTTCCTGCTCGGTCAGCTGAAGGGCGCGCCACGCTCTTTGATCTACAAGCTCGTGCGCTCGGGGCAGGTGCGCGTGAACGGCGGCCGCGCCAAGGCCGAGCGCAAGCTCGAGGGCGGCGACGAAGTGCGCATCCCGCCCGTGCGCGTGACCGAGCCCGGCGAGAAGGCCGCGCCGCCGCAGGGCTTCATGGCCGCACTCGACGCGGCGATTGTCTTTGAGGATCCGCGGCTGCTCGCGCTGAACAAGCCATCGGGCGTCGCCAGCCACGGCGGCAGCGGGATCAGCTTCGGCGCCATCGAAACCCTGCGCGCGCTCCGGCCCGGGCAGACGCTCGAACTCGTCCACCGACTCGACCGCGACACCTCCGGGCTGCTCATCGTCGCGAAGAAGCGGTCCGCGCTGACTGAGCTGCAGGCCCTGATGCGCGAGGAGCGCGGCATCGCCAAGCGCTACTTGGCGCTGCTCGCCGGGCGCATGCCGGACGGCGTGATGAGCGTCGACGCTCCGCTGCACATCGGACTGCGCCAGGGCGGGGAGCGGCATGTGCAGGTGCACCCGGCCGGTAAGGCGTCGCTGAGCCACATCCGGGCGCTCGAGCGCCGCGGCGGGCATTCCTACTGCGAGGTGCGCATCGAGACGGGGCGCACCCATCAGATTCGCGTCCACGCCCAGCACATTGCGCATCCGGTGGCAGGCGACGACAAGTACGGCGATCCGGCAGTCAACAAGCGGCTGCGGGAGCAGGCCGGGCTCAAGCGGCTGTTCCTGCACGCATCGACGCTGCAGTTCGCGCTCGATGCAGGGCGCGCACCTTATTTGCTCAACGCGCCGCTCGCGCCCGAGCTCGTCGACGTGCTCGACCGCCTCGCCTGAGGATCAAGGATCGGCCGGGCCGGCCGATTCCGTCTGCATCCGACCGACTGCGCGACGTGCCCCGTGGCGATGGCAGAACTCGAACTCGCCGAACTGATTGGCTCGCTGAGCCATGCGCTCGATCTCACCGAAGGCCAGCCGGCCGGCCACTGCGTGCGCAGTTGCTGGATCGGCATGCATGTCGGCCAGCGGCTCGGGCTCGACGACGAGGCGCTGTGGTCCCTCTATTACGCGCTGCTGCTCAAAGACCTCGGCTGCAGCAGCAACGCGGCCCGGATCTGCGAGCTGTACGCGGCCGATGACCGTGTGTTCAAACGCGACTTCAAACTCGTCGGCACCAGGCCACTCGACACCTTGCGTTCGTCGCCGCGAAGACGGGCGAGCACGCCGGTTGGGGCCGCCGGCTGTCGTCGCTGCTGCACATCGTCCGCAACGGCGACGAAATCGCGCAGGAGCCGATCCAGACCCGCTGCAGCCGTGGAGCGGACATTGCCCGGCGCCTCAGGTTTCCGGAAGCCGTCGCGCGGGCGATCCATTCGCTCGACGAGCACCACGACGGCAGCGGCCGACCCGACGGCCTGGTCGGCGACGCGATCCCGCTTGAATCGCGGATCGCGTTGCTCGCTCAAGTCGTCGACGTCTTTCACTTTTCCAGTGGTCGCGATGCCGCGTGGACCGAGGTGCGCGCGCGCTGGCCGGTGGTTCGACCCGCGGATCGTCGCCGCGTTCGAGCCCTGCGCCGAGGATGACGCGTTCTGGGCCGTACTCGAAAACGGCGAGGCCGAGCGCGCGGTGCTCGCCCTCGAGCCGGCCGCACGCCGCGTGCCGCTCGACAAGGAGTATCTCGACGCAATCGCTGATGCGTTCGGCTCGGTCGTGGATGCGAAGAGCCCGTACACGGCGGGCCACAGCGCACGGGTAGGCCACTACTCCGATGCGCTCGAATGGGCCGCGGTGCGACAGCACGCCGAGTTCACGGAGCAGATCCTGGGCCGCATCTCGCACTTTGCCGAGCTCGCCCGCATCGCGGCTGCGAACCATGAGAAGCTCGACGGCACCGGCTATCCGCGAGGTGTCGGCGAGGCCGAGATTGCACTCGAAACGCGAATCATCACGACAGCCGACATCTTCGACGCGATCACCGCCGAGCGGCCGTACCGCGGCGCCACGCCGGTCGAACAGGCGCTTGCAACCATGCGCGGCCACGTAGGGACCGCGATCGACCCCACGTGCTTTGCCGCGCTGGAGGCGATCGCCCTCGACGAGGCCGTCAGTTCAAGCTGCTAGCGCGTTGCTCGTCGAGCACGAAGCAGCGCTCTGGCCGCGGCGTCGGCGGCGTGAACGTCACGGGCACCTGGATCCGCGACGTCACGGGCTGACCGTTGCGGGTCGCCGGTGCGAACTCCCAGCCACGCACGGCTGCGATCGCGGCGTCGTCGAGCTGGCTTTCGCCGCTGGACGTGAGGAGGCGCATCGATGCCGGGCGGCCGTCTGCGCCGATTTCGAGCTGCAGCACCACCTGGCCGCCGACGTCTTCGCATGCGAGCGCTTCGGGGTAGGCCGGCGGAGGCGTGTTGCGCGCGAGCGGCTGCGTCGGTGAGATCGACGGCGCCGGTGGCGGTGCCTCGAAGCACGCGGTGAGGCCGGCGATTGCAGCGACTGCGGCGAGGCGAAGCGAGATGCGGATCATCGGTCAGCCTCCGACCAGTCGATCGGCTCGGGCCGCGCAGATGAAATCGTTCTCGCTGAGACCGCCCGCATCGTGCGTCGAGTAACGCACCACGCAGCGGTCGTAGTGCACGCCGAGATCAGGGTGGTGGTCCTCACGATGCGCCATGAACGCGAGTGCGTTCACGAACGCCATCGTGCGGTAGTAATCCGGGAACGAGAACGTCTTCGTGAGCGCGCGGCCCTGTTCGGCGAGTTCCCAGCCGGGGATCTCGGGCATCAGCTCGCGCACGCGCGCTTCGCTGAGCCGGTGCTCGCTGCCGTGTCGGACGATGCAGTGGGCTTCTGCAAGCGGAATCAGATCGTTCATGGCGGGTCCTGTGCGGTCGGGGCGAGGACTGAACCTTTCGCATCGACGAGGGTCGAAGCCGGACCGCGCGCCGTCGCGCGATCATCTCCTCGCTAGAATAGCCCGATGATCCAGATTTCCGAATCCGCGCAGGCTCACTTCCGGCGCCTCATCGAACGCGAGTCGCTTCCCGGACTCGGCGTAAAACTGTCCGCGCTCCACGCGGGGACGCCGAAGGCCGACGTGCGCCTCGAGTTCGCGGAACCCGCGGACCTCGCGGGCGACGAGTGGGCGATCGACTGCGAAGGCTTCACGGTCTGGCTCGACGCCGCGAGCGTGAAGTACCTCGACGGCGCGGAGATCGACTTCGAAACCGGCGCGACGGGTGGGCAGCTTCAGATCCGCGCGCCGAAGATCAAGGGCGAGGCGCCGGGCACGGCGGCTTCGCTGGTCGAGCGCGTGCAGTGGGTCGTCGAGCACGAGATCAATCCGCAGCTTGCGCAACATCGCGGCCACGTCTCGGTGCAGGAAGTCACCGCGGACGGCGTCGTACTGCTGCGCTTCGGCGGTGGTTGCCACGGCTGCGGCATGGCCGATGTCACTCTCAAGCAGGGCATCGAGAAGACGCTGCTGGAGAAGGTGCCGGGCGTGACGGCCGTGCGGGACGCCACCGATCACGACACGGGCGCCACGCCGTACATGCCCCGCGATTCGGTCGCCTGATCGAGGCGCGGCGCTGTCGATGTTCTCGGCCGCCGATCTCATCCAGACCCTGCAGCGCCGCGGCCAGACGCGCGCGCATCGGCTGCCGGCGCCCGGCGAGTACCCGCCCGGTTGGGACGGATGGTTCGCTGACATGGCGCGTCGGCCGGGGCGCGTGTTCGGCGCGCCGGCTGGCGAGTACGTGGACGTGCTCATGGAGCGCGAGCCGCGGCTGCCGTCCGGCCGCAGCGCAGATCTGACGCGATGGCAGGCGTTCTCGACGCTGTGGCGGCAGGAGTGGCAGCCGGCACCGCGCGAGGAGCGTCGCGTCCGTTGGTTCGCCGGCGGTGTGACTGCGGTGTGGCATGTCACGCTCGGAGCGCTTCTGCTCTGGCTGATGTACGTGCAGTACCTCCCGTCGAGCGCCGCGCCGTCGGGTGAGCACGTCGTTCAGGTCGAATACGTCGGCATCGGCACGCCTGCCGAGCCGGGCGGCGGGGCGCCGACGTCATCGCCTGCGCCTGTCGAGCCTCCAGTATCGGAGCCCCCGCCCACGTCAGCGGCAGCCTCGGCCTCGGCGACGCCCGAAATGACGATTCCCGAGCTGCAGCCGCCGCTGCCCGACGTGCCGCAGCGCGACGTTCCGGAGCCGCAGGTGCCGCCGGCGGTCGTCGAGCAGGCGGTCGCGGTCAGCGAGCCGACGCCGTCATCGCAGCCGGACGACTTCGTGCTGCCGCCGCCGCAGCCGCGCTCGGTGGAGGTCCCACTTGCGACGCCTCGATTGACGCCGCCGCCGCGCGAGCTGCAGGCCGTCGAGGTGCCCGAGCCCGTGCAGCCCCGGCAGCGCGCATTCCCCGAGGTGGCGGTCGCGCCCCGGCCGCTTGACGCTCGCGTGCCCGAGGTCGAAACACGCGAGGTGCCGGCGCCGCTGCCGCAGGTGGCGCTGCGTCGGCCTGATATCCGGACCCCCACGGCTACGCCGCGCCCGCTCGCGGACGCCGTGCCGCGCGTGCGGGAGCGAGCCGTGCCGACGCCTTCGCAGCCCCCGGCTGAGATCGCCGAAGCCGCGCGGCCGACCCCGGCGGCGGCTGCCAGCGCGGCTGAGCCCGCGCCACGCGCGGCGATCGCTGCCGGTGCCGCGCCGCCCGCGCCGCAAGCAGGCGCCCCTTCACGCACTGCGGGCACAGGGCCGGCGGCGCAGCCCAGGCCCGGCGGCTGGCCGTCGCCGCGACGTTCTGACGATTGGGGCGATGCGGCGCGCAGCGTCGAGGGCGGGGACGCCGGGCGAGCGCCAGGGGTCTTCGACGATGACGGCTCGGTGCGGCTTGCCGAGCGCCCGGGTTCTGCATCCCCCGGCCAGCCCCCGGGCACGGTCACCGAAGAAATCGCGAACCTCGATCGCGCCGGCACCTGGCTCAAGCGCGCACCGAACGACTACGAGGCGACGGCGTTCGACCGGTACTGGCGGCCCAACGAAACCCTGCTCCAGGAATGGGTGCGGAAAAGCATCAAGCGCGTGATGATCCCGATCCCCGGCACATCCAAGCGCATTGCGTGCGACGTGGCACTGCTCGCGCTCGGCGGCGGCTGCGGCATCATCGATCCGAACCTCAACGAGCAGCCGGCCGTTGCGCGCCCGCCCCCGGACATCCCGTTCAAGCCGCACCTGCAGGAAGACAACGGCAGCGTGCGTCCGGGTGGATGACGCCGCTCGCGCGCACGTCCTAGGCCGGACCGGCGTAAACAGAAAGGCCCGCTTTCGCGGGCCTTCCGAGGTGCTCGAGCGGGCTGCAAGCCCGCCGTTACTCGCTGTCGACGTTCGTGAAGTTGCCGTCCGTGTTCGTCAGCGTGCGCAGCTCCGACGGCTGCGAGCCGAAGTACGCGGAGAGGTCGGCGATCTGTTGGTCCGACAGCGTCTCGGCCTGGCTCTTCATCAGCGCGTTGTCGCGACGCCCGATGCGGTAGCTCGCAAGCGCGTGGGCGAGGTAGTCCGAATACTGACCACCGATTTTCGGATAAGCGCCGTCGATCGGTGCGTTGCCGCCAGGACCGTGGCAGTCGATGCAGGACTGGCCGGTCGCTTCGCGCTTCAGGTTGGCAAGCTTCTCGCCCCGTTCGACGCTGCCCTTCGGCAGGCCCGCGGACGACTCGCTCATGCCGCTGACGCGGTTGTGCGTTTCGGTGTGGCCTTCGGCCTCGGCTTCGTTGTTGTTGCAGCCGGTGGCGAGCAGGGTGAGCAGGGCGATGGCGAGGATCGAGCGATTCGTCATGGTCGTGCTCACTTCACGTTCGACAGGTAAGCGGCGATGTCGGCGATGTCCTGCTGCGAGAAGCTCAGGGCCTGCGCCTGCATCGTCGGGTGCTTGCGCGCCCCGTTCTTGTAATCCGTCAACGCGCCGACCAGGTACTGCTCGGACTGCCCGACGATCAGCGGGACGCGGTAGTTCGGATACGCATTGCGATACCCGATCACGCCGTGGCAGCCGTGGCAGGTGTAGGTCAGTTCGAGGCCACGCGCGCGATCGCCCTTGACCGGCGCCGGAGCAGCGGCAGCAGCGGCAGTCGGGGCGGCGGCAGGGGCCGGGGCCGGCGCGGCGTCCTGGGCTGCGGTCGCAAAGGCGATCGAAGCAAGGGCGAGGCAGGCGGCGATCGTCAGCGGTCGCGTCATGTCGTATTCCGCAAATTTCGAAAGGTCGGGCAGAGCCGAGCCGGGCGTCCCGGCACAAGCGCGCAAGTATAGCGTGCGCTTGCGGTACGGCCAGCACCGTGAACGGCGTGGATTGCGAGCCGGCAACTGCGCGGCGCATGGACTGTGTGCGCATCGCCCGGAGCGCATCAACCCGCAGTGCGACCCGGACGCGACCGAGACACCGTAGAGCCGCGTGACGCTGGTCACCATGACCTTCGGGAGAGGGCGCGCCTTCACGCCGGTGATATACCTAGATACAACACCGGCATACAGCCGTCTTAATCTCTATCTGGGGCCCCAAGATGCAACCGTCTTCCGCTTTCCGCCGCCGTGGACCACTGCTTTCGGCTGTTGCGCTTGCCTGCCTCGTTGCCCTCTCGGGCTGCAAGGGCAATGGCGACGCGGAAGCCAAGGCGGCCGAACAGAAGGGCCCGGAAGCGATTCCGGTCGAGGCCGTCCCGGCCTCGCACCGGGCGATCGCGGCCAGTTACACGGGCACGGCGCCGCTCGAGGCGCGGGCGGAGTCGCAGGTCGTCGCGAAGACCTCGGGCGTCGCGCTCGACGTGCTCGTCGAGGAAGGGCAGCCGGTGCGTGCCGGGCAGACGCTTGTCCGGCTCGACGCCGCGCGCGCGGCGCTGCAGACGGCACAGACCAACGCGCAGATGCGCAAACTCGAAAACAACTTCGCACGCGCCCGCCAGCTCGCCGACCAGCAGCTGATGAGCGCCAGCGACCACGACCAGATCAAGTACGACCTCGAGAACGCGCGCGCTGCAAACCGGCTTGCGAACCTCGAACTGTCCTACGCGAACGTTACCGCTCCAATCTCCGGCGTCATCGCATCGCGCTCGATCAAGCCCGGCAACTTCGTGCAGATCAACACGCCGATCTTCCGCATCGTTGACACCTCGAAGCTCGAGGCGGTGCTCAACGTGCCCGAGCGCGAACTGGCCACGCTCAAGGCCGGCCTGCCGGTGGAGCTCAGCGTCGACGCGCTGCCGGGCCAGACCTTCAAGGGCACGGTGGACCGCGTGGCGCCCGTCGTGGACTCGGGCAGTGGCACGTTCCGCGTCGTGACCGCGTTCGAGGGCGGCGGGCTGCTGCAGCCGGGTATGTTCGGACGCGTCCGCATCGATTACGACAACCGCGCCAATGCGCTCGTCGTGCCGCGCGTTGCGCTGCTCGAGGACGAGGGTGACCCAGCGGTGTTCGTCGTGCGCGACGGCAAGGCGGCCCGCGTGCCGGTCAAGCTCGGGTACACCGACGGCGCCTGGGCCGAAGTGCGCTCCGGCCTCAAGGCGGGCGAGCGCGTCGTCGTGGCCGGCAAAGCCGCGTTGCGCGACGGCACCAAGGTGCAGCTGATCGGGCAGGGTGCTGAGGCGTCGGCCGCCGCAAAACCCGCCACCTCGACGCAGTAAGCGCGGAGACATCTCGTGAATCCTTCTTCGGACGATCTGCGTTCGACGCCTTCCCCTGCGCCCCGTGACGGCATCGTCGAGTTCTCGACACGCCGCCGCGTGACGGTGGCGATGGTGACGATCACGTTCCTGCTGTTCGGGTTGCTCGCGCTGCGCGAACTGAAGGTCAACCTGCTGCCCGACCTCAGCTATCCGACGTTGACCGTGCGCACCGAGTACACCGGCGCTGCGCCTGCCGAGATCGAGACATTGATCTCCGAGCCCGTCGAAGAGGCGGTCGGTGTCGTCAAGAATCTGCGCAAGTTGAGGTCCGTGTCGCGCACGGGTCAGAGCGACGTCGTGCTGGAGTTCGCGTGGGGCACGGACATGGACCAGGCCAGCCTGGAGGTCCGCGACAAGATGGAAGTGCTGCAGCTGCCGCTGGAGGCGAAAGCCCCGGTGCTGCTGCGCTTCAATCCGTCCACGGAGGCGATCATGCGCCTTGCGCTCTCGGCAAAGGGCGAGGGCGGTGACGCGCAGGCACAGCAACGGCTGACGGAGCTGCGCCGCTACGCAGACGATGATCTGAAGAAGAAATTGGAGCCCGTCGATGGCGTCGCGGCGGTGAAGGTCGGCGGCGGTCTCGAAGATGAGATCCAAGTCGACATCGACCAGCACAAGCTCGCGCAACTCGGCCTGCCGATCGAAACGGTCATCAACCGGCTGAGGCAGGAGAACATCAACATCTCCGGCGGTCGGCTCGAAGAGGGCTCGCAGCGTTACCTGGTGCGCACGGTCAACCAGTTTGCGACCGTCGACGAGATGCGCGAAATGCTGGTGACCACGCAGTCCGGCGGCGGTGGCGCCGCGGAAAGCGCGGCCGAGCAGATGGCGCGCGTCGCCGCCGCGACCGGGGACGCGAGTGCAATGGCCGCGGCCGCGTCCGTGCAGAGCGCATCGTCCAGCGGCCAGTCGACAGCCGCGGGCGGAATGCCGATCCGGCTCAAGGACATCGCGGACGTCCGCCAGGGCTTCAAGGAGCGCGAATCAATCATCCGCCTCGCGGGACGCGAAGCGGTGGAACTGGCGATCTACAAGGAAGGCGATGCGAACACCGTCTCCACGGCCGATGCAGTGCAGGCGCGGCTCGAGGAAGTGCGCAAGCAGATGCCGGACGACATCGAACTGACCGTCATCGACGACCAGTCGCAGTTCATCCGCAATGCGATCAGCGACGTGAAGTTCGACGCAGTGATTGGCGGCCTGCTGGCCGTCCTGGTGATCTTCCTGTTCCTGCGCGACGGCTGGAGCACGTTCGTGATCGCGCTGTCGTTGCCGGTGTCGATCATCACCACGTTCTTCTTCATGGACCAGATCGGCCTGAGCCTCAATGTGATGTCGCTCGGCGGCCTCGCGCTTGCGACCGGACTCGTCGTCGACGACTCGATCGTGGTGCTCGAAAGCATCGCAAAGGCGCGCGAGCGCGGCCTCGGCGTGCTGGAAGCCGCGGTCGAGGGCACGCGTGAAGTCAGCATGGCCGTCGTCGCGTCGACGCTAACGACGATCGCGGTGTTCTTGCCGCTGGTGTTCGTGGAAGGCATCGCGGGCCAACTTTTCCGTGACCAAGCGATGACGGTGGCGATCGCGATTGCGATGTCGCTCGTCGTGTCGATGACCCTGATTCCGATGCTGAGCGCGCTTAAGGGCCGTCCGGGCGCGCAGTTCCCGTCCGAGCCCGAGCACCCGCGCTGGGAGCCGGCGTCCCGCTGGCAGAAGCCACTCGCGATGAGCGGCCGAGGCTTCAAGGCGGCGGTGCGGTTCGGCTTCTTCGCGATCGCGTGGCTGGTCGTGCGCGCGTGGCGCGCGGTCAGTGCCGTCGTCGGGCCGGTGATGCGCAAGGCCAGCGACGTCGCCATGGCCCCCTACGGCGGCGCCGAACGCGCGTACCTGAAGCTCCTCCCCAGCGCGCTGCGGCGGCCCGGGCTGGTGCTCGGGGCGGCCGGGCTGGCGTTCGTAGGCACGCTGGCGATCGTTCCCATGCTTGGGGCCGACCTGATCCCGCAGCTCGCGCAGGACCGCTTCGAGATGACGGTCAAGCTGCCGCCCGGCACGCCCTTGCGCGAGACCGATGCGCTGGTTCGCAAGCTACAAGAGAAGCACGCAGGCGATGAGGGGATCCGCGCGATCTTCGGCGTCAGCGGCAGCGGCACCCGCCTGGATGCCAATCCGACGGAGAGCGGCGAGAACATCGGCAAGCTGTCTATCGTGATGGCCGACGGCGGCAGCAAGGAACTCGAAGCGGCCGAGACCGATCGACTGCGCGAAACGATGCAGGCGCATCCGAATGCGCAGGTCAACTTCAGCCGGCCGGAGCTCTTCAGCTTTGCGACCCCGCTGGAGATCGAGCTGCGCGGCCAGGACCTGGACACGATCCGCACCGCGGGACAGCGCATGGCGCAGCTGCTGCGCGCGAACCCGCACTACGTGGACGTGAAGTCGACGGTCGAGGAAGGGTTCCCCGAGATCCAGATCCGCTTCGATCAGGAGCGCGCGGCGGCCCTCGGAATGACGACGCGGCAAATCGCGGACGTCGTAGTGCAGAAGGTCCGCGGCGACGTCGCCACCCGCTACAGCTTTCGCGATCGCAAGATCGACGTGCTCGTGCGGGCGCAGGAGAGCGACCGTGAGTCGCTCGAGAGCATTCGTCGGCTGATCGTCAACCCCGGCAGCGCGCGGCCCGTGACGCTCGACGCGGTGGCCGATGTGGTGTCCACGATGGGCCCGAGCGAGATCCACCGCGCCGATCAGGTGCGCGTGGCGATCGTCTCGGCGAACCTGCGCGATATCGACCTGGGCACCGCCGTCGAGGAGGTCCGCGACATGGTCGAGGAAAATCCGCTCGGCGCGGGCGTCGGTATGCACATCGGCGGCCAGGGCGAGGAGCTGGCCGAGTCGGTGAGCTCGTTGCTGTTTGCATTCGGGCTGGCCGTGTTCCTCGTCTACCTCGTGATGGCGTCGCAGTTCGAATCCTTGCTCCACCCGTTCGTCATCTTGTTCACGATTCCCCTCGCACTTGTCGGCGCGGTGCTCGCATTGCTCCTGACGCGCTCGCCGATTTCGGTGGTCGTGTTCATCGGCCTGATCCTGCTCGTCGGCTTGGTGACGAAGAACGCGATCATCCTGATCGACAAGGTAAACCAGCTGCGCGAAGCCGGCGTGGCAAAGCGCGAAGCGCTGGTCGAGGGCGCGCGATCCCGCCTGCGCCCGATCGTCATGACCACGCTGTGCACGTTGTTCGGCTTCCTGCCGCTCGCGCTCGCATTCGGGGAAGGCGCCGAAGTGCGCTCACCCATGGCGATCACGGTCATCGGCGGCCTGTTGGTCTCGACCCTGCTGACGCTCGTGGTGATTCCGGTTGTGTACGACCTGTTGGACCGGCGCGCCGACGAGTACTACCGCGAGCGCGGTCGCGTAGCAGGCAGCCAGAGCGCTGAAAACGCGGCTGCGATCCAGGCCGACGCGGGAGCCGCCGGATGAGCGTCGCCGAGCTCAGCATCAAGCGGCCGGTTACGACCGTCATGTTCTTCGTGACCATGGTCGTGGTCGGCCTGATCGCGGCATTCCGGCTGCCGCTCGAAGCGATGCCATCGGTGTCGTTCCCGGTCGTGTTCGTGCAGATGCCGTACGCCGGCTCGACCCCCGAGGAAGTCGAGCGTACGGTGCTGCGCCCGGCCGAGGAAGCGCTGGCCACCCTGTCAGGGGTCAAGAGCATCCAGGGCACCGCGCGCGCCGACGGCGCCAGCGTGATGGTGCTATTCAGCGATTGGGAGCGCGACGTACAGATCGCGGCGTCCGAAGCGCGCGAACGCATCGATGCGATCCGCGGCGAACTGCCCGACGAGCTGCAGCGCATCTTCATCGGTAACTTCAGCACCGATGACGAGCCGGTGCTCGCGATCCGGCTGGCCAGTCAAACGATCAACCTCGCGAACTCGTACGAGCTGATCGATCGCGAGCTCAAGCGCCGCCTCGAGCGCGTACCCGGCATCGCCGAGGTGCGCGTCTCGGGCGCGACGCCTAACGAGGTCGAGGTCGCGGTGCTGCCGGATCGGCTTGTCGCGCACGACGTCAGCCTCAACGACCTCACGCGTCGTCTTCAGAGCTTGAACTTCTCGATCTCGGCCGGCCAGATCACCGACGGCGGGCAGCGATTGCGCGTGCAGCCCGTTGGCGAGCTGACGGACCTCGACGAGTTGCGAAACGTCGTCATCGGCAATGGCGTGCGGCTGGGCGACATTGCCGTTGTGCGCCTGAAGCCCGCGCGCATGGACATGGGCCGGCGCCTGGACGGGCGCCCGGCAGTCGGTCTGGACATCTTCAAGGAGCGCAGCGCAAACCTCGTTGAGGTCGCGCGGCTGACGCTTGAAGAGGTGGAGCGCATTCGCGCCGAGCCCGCAATGCGCGGCATCCAGGTCAAGGTGATCGAGAACCAGGGCGAAAGCGTCACGAGTTCGCTCGCCGAACTCGCCGAAGCCGGCGCGATCGGCCTGCTGCTGTCGATCGCGGTGCTGTTCTTCTTCCTGCGCCATTGGCCGTCGACGCTGATGGTGACGCTTGCGATCCCGATCTGCTTCGTGATGACGCTTGGCTTCATGTATTTCGCCGGGGTCACGCTCAACATCTTGTCGATGATGGGCCTGCTGCTGGCCGTCGGCATGCTCGTCGACAACGCGGTTGTCGTCGTTGAAAGCATCTACCAGGAGCGCGAGCGCAACCCGGGCAATCCGCGACTGGCGTCCATCCTCGGCACGCGGCACGTCGCGATCGCCTTGTCCGCCGGCACGCTGTGCCATTGCATCGTGTTCGTGCCGAACCTGTTCGGCGAGCGCAACGTGCTGGCGATCTACCTCTCGCAGATCGCGATCACGATCTCCGTGTCGCTGCTCGCGTCATGGCTCGTCGCCGTGAGCCTGATCCCGATGCTCTCGGCGCGTATGAAGACACCGCCGGCCGTCAGCCGGAACGGAGGCTTCATCCAAAACCTCCAAGAGCGCTACTCGCGCCTGCTGCGCTGGACACTGGCGCATCGCGGCAAGAGCGTGCTCGGCATCGTCTTGATCGTGGCCGTCAGCATCGCGCCGATGATGATGACCAAATACAACATGTTCGGCGGAGACGAAGGCAACGAGACGGAAGTGCGCTACCAATGGAACGGCAGCTATACGCTCGACCAGGTATCGGACGAGGTCGGCCGGGTCGAGGCGTTCCTTGACGCCAATCGGGAGCGCTTCCACATCACCCAGATCTATTCCTACTTCAGTGAAGAGGGCTGGGCGGGCACGCGCGTCACCTTCGACCCGGAGTACGACGGCCCGACCAAAGCACTCGCGGACGCGATCAGCGAGGCCCTGCCGAAGTCGGCGCGCGCCAAGCTCGTCGTCGGCCAGCAGGAGGGCGGTGGTGGCGGGGGCGGCGCACCCAAGACCGTGAAGCTGCAGCTGGTCGGCGACTCGACCCAGACGCTTCACGAGCTGGGCCGCGACATCCTGCCAGTTCTCAACGCACGCAAGGAATTGCGCGACGTCCGCATCGACGCGGGCGATCGCAACAGCGAGCTCCAGGTCCGGGTGGACCGGGAGCGCGCGGCTGCGTTTGGTTTCAGCTCGGAAGAAGTGGCGTCGTTCGTCGGTCTGGCTCTTCGTGGCGCCAAGCTCAAGGACTTCCGCCGTGGCGAAACCGAGGTGCCGGTCTGGGTCCGGTTCGACGGCGCCGAGCAGTTCGATGCGCGTGACCTCTCCACGTTCAACGTCCGCGCTCCGGATGGCCGCAGCGTGCCGCTGCTGTCGATGGTCGACGTGTCGATCCGGCCCGCGTCGACCCAGGTGGAGCGGACCAATCGCCAGACCACGCTGACGATCGAGGCCGCACCGATGGGCGAGACCACGCTGCCCGACGCGCGCAAAGCGGTGGAGCAAGCACTGGATTCGATCGCGTTCCCGCCGGGCTACAGCTACACGTTCGACAGCATCCAGTTCTTCGACGAGAGCGCGATGGTCCAGCAGATGATGTTCAACCTGCTGATCGCGCTGGTGATGATCTACGTGGTGATGGCCGCGGTGTTCGAATCGCTGCTGTTCCCGTCGGCGATCATGTCCGGCGTGGTGTTCTCGGTGTTCGGCGTGTTCTGGCTGTTCTGGCTCACCGGCACCGAGTTCAACATCATGGCCTTCATCGGCATCCTGGTGCTGATGGGCGTGGTGGTGAACAACGGCATCGTCATGATCGAGCACATCAACAACCTGCGGCGCCGTGGCATGTCGCGCACAGACGCGCTGGTGGAGGGCAGCCGTGAACGCCTGCGGCCGATCCTGATGACGATGGGCACGGCGATCCTGGCGATGATCCCGATCGCGCTGTCCACCGGCGGCAGCAGCGACGAGATCTCGTACTTCCCGATGGCGCGTGCGATCGCAGGCGGTCTCGCGTTCTCGACCGTCGTCAGCCTGCTGTTCCTGCCGACGATCTACGCGATCCTCGACGACCTGCGCCACTCGACGTCGCGCACGGTCGCGCGGGCACGGGGCCGAAAGACGCCGGCACTCGGATCGTCCGTCGTCGCGTCCGCTGCGCCGTAATCGCAGCGCGGAAAGCCGTGGCCCGCATCCATCCGGTGCGGGCCACGGCAATCAGCCGACGAGGCGGCCGAGCATCCGCAGCCCGCCGGTCCACACGCCGATCGCGGTGCCGAGGCTGGTCAGGAAGAAGTTGAGCAGCACGCGTGCGACACGATTGCGCCACCAGCCGCGCACCGTCTGCACGTCGTCGCGCAGCGCCATGAAATCCGCGTAGGTCGGCTTGCGCACCCACGCTTCGACGAGTGCGCTCAGCGTGCCTGACGCCAGCGCCGGATGCAGCGGCGTGATCGGCGATGCAAGGAACGCGACCAGGATGCTGAGCGGGTGGCCGCCGGCCAGCGCGCAGCCGATGGCGCCCAGCACGCCCGTTGCGAGCACCCATTGCAGCAACAGGTCCGAGCCGACGTCCAGGCCGCCGCGCCAGAACCCCCAGAAGAACCCGCCCACGACGAACGCCGCAAGCACGATCGTGAACCACGGCACGTCGCTCTTGTGGGGCAGCGACTCGAGTTGCTCGCAGACCTCGCCGGGCGCGTCCTGGTCGTGTTCGAGGTGCCGCGCCATGCCCTGGAGGTGGCCGGCGCCGATGACCGCCAGGACGTTGCGCGGTGACGAGCCGTCGTGCGCGAGTGCGCGCAGCCGGGCCGCCATGTACCGATCGCGCTCGGCGATCACGGAGTCGTACAGGGCGGGGCTTTCGCTTGCGAACTCGCCGAAGCTGGCTTCGAGTAGGTCGCCCTGTTTGAGTTTCTCGATCTCGTCCGAGCCGACCGCGTCGTCGGCAAGCAGCGAGCCGAGCATGCCGGCAACGAGCTTCGCGCGGCCCCACAGGCCCAGGCGCACCGAGGCGCGCTTGAACGTGAGCCCGACATCGCGGTCGATCAGCCGCATCTCGAGGCCGCGTTCCTGTGCAAGTTGCGCCGCCCGCTTGAGCTCCGCGCCAGGTTCGATGCCGAGCTGCTCCGCCAGACGGCGCTGGTACGCGGACAGCGCGAGGTTCGCTGCGAACATCGCGGTGCGCCCGGTGCGGATCACCTGCACGAGGTCGAGCCGCGCAAGCGCATCCGGGTCGGTCAACGACTGCAGGCGCGGCGCATCGAGCTCGATCGCAATCGTGTCGTACTTGCCGGTGCCGATCGCCGCTTCGACGGCGTCGACGCTGGCGCGCGACACGTGCGCGGTGCCAAGCAGGGTGTAGCGCACGCCGTCGCGCTCGATCACCAGGTGCGGCTGTCCCTGCAGCGCATCCAGGGGGTCGTGTAGAGCATTCATGCGTTCGGCTCGCAGTCGGGCCGGCACGTCCGGCCGGGTGGGGCGGGGTCACGCGCCGAACAGGACGGCGCGCGCGGCGTGCCGCCCGGCAAAGCCCAGGCGCAATTCGTAGGTGTTATGCGACAAACGCAGGAGCCGGCCGCAGGCGGTCGCGCTGGACCGCCGCGCGAACGGCCGCGCCGCTACAGCCGTCAAAACGACCGGCTGACGTGATCAGTCGCGGTACCGACGCAGCAGGTCGCCATAGGCGTCGATGCGGCGGTCGCGCAGGAACGGCCAGATCCGGCGCACGTCCTCGCTGCGGCGCAGGTCGACCTCCGCCATGAGGATCTCCGGCTCCTCGGTGCCGGCTTCCGCAATCACCTCGCCCTGCGGTCCGAGCACGTGGCTCGATCCCCAGAAATCGATGCCCGAGCGACCGATGGGCGAGGGCTCGTGCCCCACGCGGTTGCAGCTGAGCACTGGCAGGCCGTTTGCAACCGCGTGCCCACGGTGGCTGAGGATCCACGCATTGCGCTGGCGATCCTTCTCGTCCTGCGCATCGTCCGGGTCCCAGCCAATCGCAGTTGGATAGAGCAGCAGCTCCGCGCCGGCCAGCGCCATCAGGCGCGCGCCCTCGGGGTACCACTGGTCCCAGCACACCATCACGCCCAGCCGGCCGACCGATGTGTCGATTGGATGGAAACCCGTGTCGCCCGGCGTGAAATAGAACTTTTCGTTGAAGCCGGGATCGTCAGGGATGTGCATCTTGCGGTACTTGCCCGCGATGGAGCCGTCCTTTTCGAGCACCACGGCCGTGTTGTGGTACAGCCCCGCGCCACGGCGTTCGAACAGCGACGCCACGATGACGATGCCGTGTTCGCGGGCCAGCCGGCCCAGTCGCTCGGTGCTAGGGCCGGGGATCGGCTCAGCGAGTTCAAACTGCGACACGCACTGCTGCTGGCAGAAGTACAGGCCGTTGTGCAGTTCCTGAAGCAGCACGAGCTTCGCGCCGCGGCGCGCGGCCTCGGCGACGTGAGCGTCGATGCGGGCGAGGTTGGCCTCGGCATCGCCCTGGTTGCGCTCCTGGATCAGCGCGACGGGAAGGGTCTTGTTCATCGGATCCTCGTACGTATTCGAACAGGCCGCCGGCGTGCGATCACTCGATCGCGTTAACGTCGACGAGACCGGCGGGAAGCTGCATCGTGATGCAGTGCAGGCTGCCGTTCTGCCAGATCAGCGGGCGGCACCGCACCGGTACGATCTCGCGGTCCGGGAACGCCTCGCGCAGCACGCTCTGCGCGCGCTCATCGGCCCCGTCGCCGTACACCGGCATCAGGACGGCACCGTTGACGATCAGGAAGTTCGCGTAGCTCGCGGCGAGCCGGCGACCGTCGTCGAGGATCGGCTGCGCCCACGGCAGTTCGAACAGGCGGTACGGGCGACCGTCGCGGGTGCGCAGCGCAGCGAGCTCGGCCCCCATCGCCTGCAATTCAGCGTAGTGGCTGTCGGTCGGGTCGTCGCAGCCTTGGTAGACGATCGAGTCGGGCGAGGCGAACCGCGCAAGCGTGTCGACATGCGCGTCCGTGTCGTCACCCTCGAGGTAGCCGTGATCCAGCCAGAGCACGCGGTCCTGCTGCAGCCAGTTCGCAAGCTTGGTCGACAGCGTGTCCCGATCGACACCAGGATGGCGCTCATGCAGGCAGCGCCATGTCGTCAGCAGCGTGCCCGCGCCGTCCGTGTCGATCGCGCCGCCTTCGAGTGCGAAATCGATCGGCTGCCGCTCGGCACCCTCGAAGAGCGACGCCTGCTCCAGCCCTTCAACCAGGCGGTCGTCGAGGCTCGCCTCGAACTTCCCGCCCCAGCCGGTGAAGCGGAAATCCAGAAGGCGGAATCCGCGCCCCATACGCAGCGAGATCGGCCCCGAGTCGCGCAGCCACGTGTCGTCGTAGGGCAGCGCAACGAAGCGAACCCGGTCCATATCGACGCGCGCCGACGACAGCCGTGCCCGCGCATAAGCCTGCACGTCGTCATCGGCGACGCAAACGACAGCCGGCTCGAATCGTGTGATCGCCGCGACGAGCGCAATGTAGGTCTCCTCGATCTCACCGAGCCGGTCGGCCCAATCGGTGTCGGCATGCGGCCAGGCGATCAGGACCGCAGACTGGGGCTCCCACTCGGCGGGAAAACGCAGGGTGTTGGACATCGGCCTCTCGTGACAGGGCGCGCAACGGTGCGCGCGGGCAGAACGCGATGCGATCTCAGCGGATCGCAGGCTTCGGGCCGATCTCATCGGCGTCGGCGCGGTTGAGCACGGCGTCGATGACGCGGCTCTTCTCGAAATACACGGTGAAGTTCGGATACATCCAGCGATGGATGACCGGCCACTTCGCATTTTGACCGCCGCGTGGCTCGAGGCGCTCCGAAGGCGCGCCAAAGCGCGACTCGACCTGCGCCATCGTAAGCCCACGCGACGGCAGAGCGGTGCGCGCCTCCTCGGCGACGCGCTGTACGAGCAGGGTCTCGGCGGCAGCCGGCATGGAACCGCAGAGGGCGAGCAGCGAGCAGGCGAGGGCGACACGCAACTTCATGGCGGGCATCCGGAGCAATGGAACGCGGATTGTAAGCATTCGGTTGCGGCGCCCGTCCGGCACCGCGGACTCATAACGCAGAAGGCCGCCTCGCGGCGGCCTTCTGGCGGCTCGATGCGCCGAGCGGCGCATCATCGAACGCTCAGCGCTGGCGCGCCTTGAACCGCGGGTTCGACTTGCAAATCACGAAGACCTTGCCGCGACGGCGGACGACCTTGCAGTCGCGGTGGCGGGCCTTCGCCGACTTCAGGGAGGACAGGACCTTCATGACGACCTCGAAATTGGGGCGGGTAGAGACAAGCCCGCAATTCTAACGGGCGCGTGATCGCTTCGGCAAGCCCGATGCGCCGTCGCATTCAGCCGGGGCCTGAAGCTTCCAGTCGGGCAATAATATTGACATGACCGCATCCACTCCCATTTTGACTATCGACGGCCCCTCGGGGTCCGGCAAGGGCACGATCAGCCGGCTCGTCGCCCAGCAACTCGGATGGCATTACCTCGACTCCGGCGCGCTGTACCGTGCGGTCGGCGTCGCCGCCGGCTGGGCGGACATCGACCTCGCTGACCCGGCCGCGCTGGTGCGCTGTGCGTTCGACACCAATATCCGGTTCCGCGACGCGGCGGACGGCGAGCTGCGGGTGATCGTCAATGACGTCGACGCGACCGACGAGCTGCGCACGGAGACCGCCGGCGCCGCGGCCTCGGCCATCGCCGCGATCCCGGAGGTTCGGGCCGCGCTGAAGGATCGCCAACGTCACTTCTGCGAGCCGCCCGGCCTCGTCGCCGACGGCCGGGACATGGGCACCGTGATCTTCCCGGGCGCCGACTGGAAGGTGTTCCTGACCGCCAGTGCCGAAGAACGTGCTGAGCGTCGCTATAAGCAGTTGAATAGCAAGGGGGTCTCGGTTACCTTGGCCGGTCTGCTGCGGGAGATTCTCGCCCGCGACGCCCGCGACGCCCAGCGCGCGGTGGCGCCCCTGAGGCCGGCCGACGACGCCGTCCGCATCGACACCACCGGCCTCGGCATCGAGGACGTGGTCAAGCAAGTGTTGGCGCTCGTAAAGCGCTAGCACACAACGAATTCCGTCATCCGACGGATGCCCCGGTCAAAAGCCGGGGAACAGGCCCCGCCACGGCGGGATTTTCACGATGCGCACGCATCACACATGGGTGGGCCGGCATTTCCAATGCGTCGGGCCCGAGTGTTCAACTGAGTAACCTTTCAATGACCGAATCATTTGCCGAACTGTTCGAGCAGAGCCAGCAGAACCTTTCGAAGCTGAAGCCCGGCTCCATCGTCACCGGTATCGTCGTGGATGTCCGCGGCGACGTGGTGGTGATCAACGCCGGCCTCAAGTCCGAAGGCATCGTGCCGATCGAACAGTTCCGGAACGACGCCGGTGAAATCGACGTCGGCATCGGCGACGAAGTCAAGGTCGCGCTCGACTCGCTCGAGAACGGCTTCGGCGAAACCGTCCTTTCGCGCGAGAAGGCCAAGCGCGCGATGGTGTGGGACGAACTCGAGCAGGCGCTCGAGAAGAACGAGACCATCACCGGTCGCATCAGCGGCAAGGTCAAGGGCGGCTTCACGGTCGACATCAAGGACGTGCGCGGCTTCCTGCCGGGCTCGCTGGTCGACGTGCGCCCGGTCCGCGACTCCGCGTACCTCGAGGGCAAGGAACTCGAGTTCAAGCTCATCAAGCTTGACCGCAAGCGCAACAACATCGTCGTCTCCCGCCGTGCGGTGGTCGAGAGCGAGTACAGCGCTGAGCGCGAGCAGCTGATGGAGAAGCTGCAGGAAGGCGCGATCCTCAAGGGCGTCGTCAAGAACCTCACCGATTACGGTGCGTTCGTCGACCTCGGCGGCATCGACGGCCTGCTGCACATCACGGACATGGCGTGGAAGCGCGTGCGTCACCCGTCGGAAGTCGTGGAAGTCGGCCAGGAGCTCGACGTCCGCGTGCTCAAGTACGACCGCGAGCGCAACCGCGTCAGCCTCGGCCTCAAGCAGCTGGGCGAGGATCCGTGGGACAACATCTCGCGCCGCTACCCGTCGAACACCCGCGTGTTCGGCAAGGTCAGCAACGTCACCGATTACGGCGCGTTCGTCGAGATCGAGCCGGGCGTCGAAGGCCTCGTGCACGTGTCCGAGATGGACTGGACCAATAAGAACGTCAACCCGTCCAAGATCGTGCAGGTCGGTGACGAGGTCCAGGTCATGGTGCTCGACGTCGATGAAGAGCGTCGCCGCATCTCGCTCGGCATGAAGCAGGTCACGTCGAACCCGTGGGAGACGTTCTCGGTCCTCCACAAGAAGGGCGACAAGGTCGAGGGTCAGATCAAGTCGATCACCGACTTCGGCATCTTCATCGGCCTGGACGGCGGCATCGATGGCCTGGTGCACCTGTCCGACATCTCGTGGAACACCACGGGCGAAGACGTCGTGCGCAACTTCAAGAAGGGCGACACGGTGCAGGCCGTGGTGCTGGCGGTGGATCCGGAGCGTGAGCGCATCTCGCTTGGCATCAAGCAGATGGAACAGGACCCGATGGGCCAGTACGTCGCCTCGAACTCGAAGGGTTCGATCGTGCGTGGCACCGTGAAGGAAGTCGATGCACGCGGCGCGACCGTCGAGCTCGACAACGGCATCGAGGGCTACATCGCCGCACGCGATATCTCCCGCGACCGCGTCGACGACGCTTCGCAGGTGCTCAAGGTTGGCCAGGAAATCGAAGCCAAGATCATCGGCAACGATCGCAAGGGCCGCACCATGCAGCTGTCGATCAAGGCGAAGGACTACGCAGAAGAGAGCGAGGCGATGGCGGATTACAACCGTCAGGCAGCCGAGGCTTCGAGCGGCACCACGCGCCTCGGCGCGCTGCTGCGCGAGCAGCTGGGCAATAAGGGCGAGTAATCGCCTCGCCACTCCGGTGGCCTCGGGACGGCCCGGCTTCGGCCGGGTCGTCCTGCGTCCGGACTTCGGATTTCTTGCAATCGCCTCACGTCCGCTTCCGACATGACCAAGTCCGAGCTCATCGAGATCCTTGTCCAGCGCCAGTCGCATCTCAAGAGCGACGACGTGGACCTCGCGGTCAAGTCGCTGCTGGAGATGATGGGCGGTGCGCTTGCGAGTGGAGAGCGGATCGAGATCCGCGGTTTCGGCAGTTTTTCGTTGCACTACCGTCCGCCGCGCCTCGGGCGCAACCCGAAGACGGGTGAGTCGGTAGCGCTCGCGGGCAAGCACGTCCCGCATTTCAAACCCGGCAAGGAACTGCGCGAGCGGGTGAGCGACGTAATGCCGCTCGACGACGTCGACGGCGCATAACCTGCGAACACGAGGGCGCGTCCGATAAGCTTCGGGCGTCGAGCGCAGCTTGTTTGCTCGACCCAAGCGCGGTCGAACCGGCCGCTTACTGGGAGCACGACATGCGCGTACTGCGCTCTTTGTTCGCTGCATTGGGACTTATCGCGGGCGCGGCCGTCGGAGCACTCAATCGCGAGGCCATTGCCATCGACTTTGGGCCGGTTGCGCTCGTTACGACGCTCGGCATCGCGTTGATCGGCGCCGTGCTGCTCGGCACGCTGATCGGCGGCGCAGCGGTTGCGCTCGGCACTCCCGGCCGCAGGCCCAAGCATGGGGCCGACTTGCGCGATGCGTCGCGCCCTGAGGTTTGAGCATGGAATTCATCAGCGAGTGGTTCTGGTTCTTCCTGCTGCTGCCCGTCGCGGCGGCCAGCGGCTGGATCATTGGTCGACGCGGCGGTGAGCGCCACAGCGACACGCAGGTCAGTCGCCTGTCGACGACCTATTTTCGCGGCCTCAATTACCTGCTCAACGAGCAGCAGGACAAGGCGATCGAACTGTTCCTGCAGATCGCGGAGCTCGACAAGGACACGTTCGAGACGCAGGTCGCGCTGGGTCACCTGTTCCGTCGTCGGGGTGAAGTGGACCGTGCGATCCGTTTGCACCAATCGCTCGCACAGCGGCCCGGACTTAACGACGCGCAGAAAGTGCAGGCATTGCTCGCGCTCGGCGAGGACTACATGAAGTCGGGGCTGCTCGACCGCGCCGAAACGGTGTTCTCGGATCTCGTCGCGCTCGATCTTTCGCCACTGGCGCTGAAGCACCTGATCGGCATCTACCAAGCCGAGCGGGACTGGGTCAAAGCAATCGAGAACGCGCGCCGATACGAGCTGGCGACAGGGGAGCCCATGGGTCGGCTCATCGCGCAGTACGAGTGCGAACTGGCTGATCGCTACCGTGCGTCCGGGGACACCGCCGCGGCGCGCGCTGCTGTTGTGCGCGCGTACGAGGCGGATGCGAATTCGGTGCGGGCCGGCATGCTCGAGGGGCGCATTGAAGTTGAAGCTGGCCAGACGACCGCGGCAATCCGGGCGTTCGAGCGTGTGGCCCGAAGCGACCCGGATTACCTGCCCGAGATCCTGCCGCCCTTGCTCACCTGCTATGACGCGGTAGGCGACAGCACCGGTGCGCGCGCGTTTCTGGCCGAGATGTGCGAGCACTACCGCGGCATCGCGCCGGTGCTTGCCCTGACCCGCATGGTCGAGACGCAGGACGGCGTGGCCGCTGCGCGAGCGTATCTTGCGCGCCAGCTGAAGGATCGCCCGTCTGTGCGCGGCGAAGCAGCGCTGATCGACCTTACGCTAGCGGAAAGCGCTGACCCGTTGGCGACACTGCACGATCTTAAGCACATCACCGACCAGCTGCTGGTGCGTAATCCGAGTTATCGCTGCACGCGTTGCGGTTTCGGCGCGCGCAGCCATCACTGGCAATGCCCGAGTTGCAAGGAGTGGGGCAGCGTCAAGCCGTTGCTCAACTACGCTGTGGTCTAACGCGTGATCGTCGAGTTCTTATTGTTCGCTGTGCTCGCCGCACTGGGCACGTGGCGGGCGCGACGCTACGCGCTGTCGCGCGCGCTCGTCGATGAGCCGGGTGAGCGTCGTAGCCATTCAGTCGCTACCCCGCGCGGCGGCGGCATTGCGATCGTCGCGGTCGTCGTGCTCGGGTGCGTTCTCGCTCTCTTCCGCGGGCAGGCGCCCGTGCTGCCGTTGCTCGCGTTTGCAGCGGGGATGGTGGCGATCGCGCTCGTCGGATGGTTGGACGACCACCGTCCGCTCTCCGCGCGCGCGCGCTTCGCAGTGCATGTGCTCGCGTCCGCGCTGTTCGCTGCCGCGTGGCTTGCTGAAACGGGCTCGTGGGCAGCGGCGACGGTGGCGTTTGGCGCGGGTATCGCGCTGACCAACGTCTGGAACTTCATGGACGGCATCAACGGCATCGCGGCGAGTCAGGCTGCGTGCGTCGCGGCTGCGGTGCTTGTGGTCGGCGTGGACGGATGGGCCCTCGTCGCCCTCGCGGTTGCAGCCGGTTGCGTTGGGTTTCTCCCCTTCAATTTTCCCGGCGCTCAAATTTTCATGGGCGACGTGGGCAGCGGAGCACTGGGGTTCGCGCTTGCGATGCTGACCGCCGTTGCAGTCTCGGATCGGGACTCCGCGTCGACCGCAATGCTCGCGCTCGCGCTGTCGGCCTTCCTCATCGATGCTGCACTCACGCTGCTCCGCCGCGTAATCAGGGGCGAGCAATGGTGGACACCGCACACTCAGCACGCCTACCAGGTGTGCGCGCGGCGCTGGGGCCACGCCCCCGTGACAATCTCCTATTGCGCCTGGGCGGTGCTATCGGTTCTCATCGCGCGCCGCGTAGGAGCTGGTCCCCCGGCAGTGATGGGGGGCGTCATAGCGGCGTGGTATATCTCCGGCGTTGTGCTGTGGCTCTGGCTCCAGCGTGCTGGAGCCGGACGGTTACGGATGGACCCGACCGTGACGAAGGATTGAAGGCAGGCTCACATGAAGTACTTGCGCGACCGTTTGAATTGGCGGTCGACCGTTCCCCGGCTGTCGATCGCCGCGCACGACCTGTTCATGGTGTGGGCGGTCTGGCATGCCCTGCACCGGCTGCGCTTCGGGATCATGCCCGATCCGCCCGAGATGGCGCTGTGGTCGACTCCCGTCGCGCTTGTGCTTGCGGCGCAGGGACTGGTGTTCTGGTACATGGGCCTCTACCGCGGCCTCTGGCGCTTCGCGAGCGTCCCTGACCTCGGCAACATCTTCAAGGCCTGTGCGCTGGGGCTCGTTGCGATCGTCGTCGCGCTGTCGCTATACAACCGCATGGAGGGCGTGTCGCGCATCGCGCTGGCGCTTTACCCGGTGGCGCTGATGGGCATGCTGGGGGCCCCCCGGTTGCTGTATCGCAGCTGGAAGGACGTCCGGTTCGAGCAGAGCGCGACCTCGGTCCGTACGTTGATCCTCGGCGCCGGCGGCGCCGGCGAGGCGCTTGTTCGCGATCTGCGCCGCGTGGGCACGCATGCCCCGGTGGGCTTTCTCGACGACGCGGCCAAGCTGCGCGGCAGCAAGGTGCAGGGCGTGCCGGTCATTGGGCGGATCCAGGACGTCGCCGAGATCGCGCGCGAGACGGCGGCGCAACTGCTCGTTATTGCCATGCCGTCGGCGGATGCGCAGGCCTTGCAGCGGGTAGTGGCTGCCTGCGAGCGCAGCGGCGTGCCGTTTCGCATGGTGCCGCGACTGCAGGACGTCCTCGAGGGGCGTTCGCTGCCCGGCGAGCTCAAGGAAGTGGCCATCGAAGACCTGCTCGGCCGCAAGCCGGTGCTTCCGGACTGGAAGGCGATTCGCAGCTGGCTCGGCGGACGGTCCGTCCTCGTGACCGGTGCGGGCGGCTCGATTGGGTCCGAGCTGTGCCGCCAGTGCGCGCACCACGGAGCGCGTCGCGTCGCGCTGGTCGAGATCGACGAACTCGCTCTCATCACGACGCAAGCCGCGCTGCACCGCGACTTCCCGGATCTCGAGTTTGTGTCCGTGCTCGGCGATTGCGGTGACCCCGCGGTCATCGCGCACGCGCTCCGTCTGTCGTCTCCGGAAGCCGTCTTCCATGCGGCTGCCTACAAGCAGGTGCCTTTGCTCGAGGCGCAGCTGCGCGAAGCGGTACGCAACAACGTCATCGCCACGCACACCGTGGCGTCCGCGGCGCGCGAGGCGGGCGTCGGCACCGTGGTCCTGATTTCGACCGACAAGGCCGTTGATCCTGCAAATGTGCTTGGTGCGACGAAGCGCCTCGCCGAGATGGTGTGCCAGGCGCAGGCGCATCACCGCACGACACGGTTCGTGACCGTGCGCTTCGGAAACGTGCTGGATTCAGCCGGCAGTGTCGTGCCGTTGTTCCGTGAGCAGATCCGCCGCGGCGGGCCGGTGACCGTCACCGACCCGGAAGTGACCCGTTTTTTCATGACGATTCCCGAGGCCTGCCAGCTGATCCTGCAGGCCTCGGCGATCGGATCGCACGAGGCGCTGTACACGCTCGACATGGGCGAGCCGGTGCCGATCCGCGTGCTTGCCGAGCAGATGATCCGGCTCGCCGGCAAGCACCCGGGCCGGGACATTGCGATCGTCTACACGGGCCTGCGTCCCGGAGAAAAACTGCACGAAACGCTGTTCCACGCGGACGAGCGATATCGTCCCACGCTGCACCCGAAAATCCTTCAGGCCGAGCCCCGGGCCGTCGCGGCGAGTGATCTCGAGCACGCGATTACACAGCTTCGTGACGCGACCACTCGCTACGATTGCGCCGCGCTCGCGACGCTGCTCCAGTCAGCGGTGCCTGAATTCCAGCCTCAAGGGCGGACATCGGTGCCGTCGGACTCCTCGACCGTCGTTGCGTTTCCCGCCCGCCACGCCAGGAAGGTCTGATGTCCATTCAATTCCGCTCGCGCCGCCGCATCCGTAAGGCGGTGTTCCCTGTCGCCGGTCTCGGCACCCGCTTTCTCCCGGCCACGAAGACCGTGCCCAAGGAAATGCTGCCGATCGTCGACAGGCCGCTGATTCAATACGCGGTGGACGAGGCGATCGATGCCGGTTGCGACACCCTCGTGTTCGTTACGAACCGCTACAAGCATTCCGTTGCCGACTACTTCGACAAGGCGTACGAGCTCGAGGAAAAGCTCGAGCGCGCTGGCAAGATCGAGCAACTCGAACTGATCCGCAACGTCGTTCCCGCCGGAATCCAGGTGATCTTCGTAACGCAGACCGAGGCCCTCGGGCTCGGCCACGCAGTGCTGTGCGCGAAGCCGGTGATCGGTGATGAACCGTTCGCAGTGCTTCTTCCCGACGACCTCATCTGGAACCGCGGACCGGGCGCACTGCGCCAGATGGCGGACGCCGCCGAATTCAGCGGCGCGAGCGTCATCGCCGTGCAGGACGTTCCGCGCGAGAAGACCAGCAGCTACGGCATCGTCGCCACCGAGTCCTTCGCGAACCGCCAGGGCCGCATCAGCGCGATCGTCGAGAAGCCCAAGCCCGACCAGGCGCCGAGCACGCTCGCGGTCGTGGGCCGGTACATCCTCAACCCGGCGATCTTCGACCTGCTCGAATCCACGCGGGTCGGCGCCGGCGGCGAGATCCAGCTGACCGACGGCATCGCCGAGCTCATGAAGTACGAAGCGGTCGATGCGTACCGCTTCCAGGGCGCGCGTTTCGATTGCGGTACGCACCTGGGTCTGATCGAAGCCACGATCCGCTATGCGCTCGATCATGAGACGCTGAGCGACGCCGCACGCGATCTGATGCAGAACGCGCTGTCGGAAATGGGCTTCGCCGAAGTCGCCTGATCCAGAGTTGCCTGATCCAGACGGTATCCTCCGGCTCGATGGCCGGAGGACCGCATGCGTGAAATCAATTACTACCGCGCGACATCGCGCGGCGCGGCCCCTCAACCGGCGCTCACTGCGCGTGTAGACGCCGCGGTCTGCGTAGTCGGCGGCGGTTTCGCCGGCCTCAACACCGCGCTCGGGCTTGCTGAACGCGGTATTCGCGACGTGGTGCTGATCGACGCGCACGAAGTCGGCCACGGCGCATCGGGCCGCAACGGCGGCTTCGTATTCGGTGGCTTCTCGCGCGGCGAAGACGCGCTGCTGCGCGACGTGGGTCCACGCGACGCACGCGCGCTTTACAGCGGCACCACCAGTGCGATCGAGCTTATTCGCACGAGGGCGAGCCGGTACGAGATCGACTGCGACCTCAACACGGCCGGCGTGATTTGGGCGAACTGGTTTCGCGATCCTAACGTGCTGCTGGAACGGCAGTCGCTGCTCGCCGAACGCTACGGTGTCCAGTGGCAGTGGCTCAGCCGCGATGACGTCCGACGTCGAATCCACTCGGAGCGCTACCACGACGCGTTGTTCGAACCCGACGCGTTCCATTTCCACCCGCTCAAATACGCCCGCGGTCTGCGACGGGTTGCGATGTCGGCTGGGGTCCGGGTTTTCGAGAACAGCCCGGCCGCCTCGCTCGAACCGCTCGGCGCTGGCTGGCGCGTGCGCACGCCGGAGGGCGAGATCACCGCCGAGCGCGTCGTGCTCGCGTGCGGCGGCTACCTCGCGCGACTGCGGCGGCGCGTCGATGCCTCGGTGTTGCCGATCGCGACGTACGTGATGGTGACCGAGCCGCTCGGTGCACGATTGCGAGAGGTGCTATCGACCGACGCCGCGATCTACGACACGCGCTTCGCGTTCGACTACTACCGGCCCTTGCCCGACACCCGACTGCTCTGGGGTGGCCGTATTTCGGTGCGCGACCGCAGCCCGGCTGCCGTCGAGACGCTGCTGCGGCGCGACCTCCTCAAGGTGTTTCCGCAACTCGATGGCGTGCGCATCGATTACGCGTGGTCGGGCCTCATGAGTTATGCGCGACACCAGATGCCGCAGGTGGGCGAAATCGAGCCCGGGCTGTGGGTGGCGCAGGCGTTTGGCGGGCACGGTGTTGCGCCGACGACGTTTGCAGGCGAACTCATCGCATCGGCGATTGCGGAGGGTGACACGCGGTGGCAGGCCCTCGCATCGGCTTACGGTTTGACGTCGGCGATGAAACCGGCCGGCTTCATCGCGGCCCAGCTCAGCTACTGGTGGGCCGAAGCGAAAGATGCGCTCAAGGAAACGTCCGAAGCGAGGCCGGGCACGCGGCACAGCTGATCCCGCGGGCATAAAAAAGGCCCGCGATTGCGGGCCTTCTTCGGGCGATCACGCAGCGACGGTTACAGCGCTTCGAACACGCCGGCGGCGCCCATGCCCGTGCCGATGCACATCGTCACCATGCCGTACTTCTGCTGACGACGACGCAGCCCGTGCACGACGGTCGCGGTGCGGATCGCACCTGTCGCGCCGAGCGGATGGCCGAGGGCGATCGCGCCGCCCAGCGGGTTGACCTTGGCCATGTCGAGCTCGGAGTCACGGATCACCGCGAGCGCCTGCGCGGCGAACGCTTCGTTGAGCTCGATCCAGTCGAGGTCTTCCTTGCGCAGGCCGGCCTGCTTGAGCGCCTTCGGGATCGCCGCGTTCGGGCCGATGCCCATGATGTGGGGCGGTACGCCGGCAACCGAGAAGCTCACGAAGCGCGCGAGCGGCGTCAGGCCGTAGTCCTTGATCGCCTGTGCCGAGGCCAGCAGGATCCCGGCTGCGCCATCGCTCATCTGCGACGCGTTGCCGGCCGTGACGCTGCCGCCGACCTGGCCGTTGCGGAACACCGGGCGCAGCTTCGCGAGGCTTTCCATTGACGTGTCCGGGCGAGGACCTTCGTCGGTGTCGACCGTCCGCGTTTTCGTCTTGATCGAGCCGCTGCGGGTATCCGGAACATGCGAGACGATTTCGTACGGCGTGATCTCGTCCCTGAATTCACCGGCCTGGATCGCCGCGAGCGCCTTGCGATGCGACTCGAGCGCGAACGCGTCCTGATCCTCGCGCGAAACATTCCATTCCTTCGCGACGTTCTCGGCGGTGACGCCCATGCCGTACGCGATCGCGATGTGCTCGTTGTCATTCGCGAACACGCTCGGGCTCAGCGCGACCTTGTTGCCCATCATCGGCACCATCGACATCGACTCGGTGCCCCCGGCCAGCATGAGGTCGGCGTGGCCGAGGCGGATTTGGTCGGCCGCCATCGCGACCGCCTGCAGCCCCGACGAACAGAAGCGGTTGATGGTCTGTGCGGCGGTGATGTGCGGCAGGCCGGCGAGCAGCGCGCCGATGCGCGCGACGTTCATGCCTTGCTCGGCCTCGGGCATCGCGCAGCCGATGATGACGTCGTCGATGCGCTCGAGGTCGATCGACGGCGCCTGGGCGACGACGCTGCGCAGCACGTGCGCGAGCATGTCGTCCGGGCGGGTGTTGCGGAACATGCCACGCGCCTTGCCGACGGGCGTGCGCGTGGCGGCGACGATGTATGCGTCCTGGACTTGCTTGGTCATGGTGGTTGTCCTGTGTCGTCGCTTAGTTGCGGAGCGGCTTGCCGGTCTTGAGCATGTGCGCGATGCGCTCCTGCGTCTTCGGCATCTGGGCGAGCGCGACGAAATGCTCGCGCTCAAGGCGCAGCAGCCATTCCTCGTCCACGACCGAACCGCGGTCGACGTCGCCGCCGCAGACCACCGTCGCGATGCGCGTGGCGATCTCGTAGTCGTGCTCGGAGATAAAGCGGCCTTCAAGCATGTTGACGAGCATCATCTTGAACGTCGCAATGCCCACGTCGCCCGCGACCTGGATGCGCCGCGCGGGCAGCGGCGGGCGGTAGCCGCCTTCCGCAAGCGCGCGCGCTTCGGCGCGTGCGACGTGCAGCAGCTCGTGCGTGTTGAACGTGATGCGATCGGACTCGCGCGCGAGCTTCAGGGAGCGAGCCTCGAACGCGGACGTCGACACCTTCGCCATCGCAACGCTCTCGAACGCCGTCTTGAGCTGGGCGAACACGTCGCCGCCCGGGCCAGCCGCGTCCGACGCACGCACCGCGAACTCCTTGAGACCGCCGCCTGCGGGCAGCAGGCCCACGCCCGCCTCGACGAGGCCGACGTAGCTTTCGAGCGCAAACACCGTTCGCGCCGAATGCATTTGGAACTCGCAGCCGCCGCCCAGCGCGAGGCCCCGCACTGCAGCCACGACCGGCACGAGCGCGTACTTGATGCGCTGGCTCGTCGCCTGGAAGTTCGCGACCATTGCCTCGAAGCCCTTTACGTCCCCGGCCTGGAGCAGGCCGAGTGCGCCCGACAGGTCGGCGCCAGCCGAGAACGGCTCCTTCGGCTGCCAGATCACGAGGCCGCGGAAGTCGCGTTCCGCAATCGCGATCGCCTCCTGCAGGCCGTCGAGCACCTTGTCCGACACCGTGTGCATCTTGGTCTTGAAGCTGACGACGGCGATGTCGTCGCCCTCGTCGGCCCACATGCGGACGCCATCGTTCTCGTACACGGTGCGGCCGGGCTCGAACGCCTCGCCGAGCAGCGCGTCCGGGAACCGCTGGCGCGCATACACGGGGTTGTCCGAGCGCGGCACCTGCGCGTCGCGCGCCGGGCTGTAGCTGCCGCCCTGGCCGTGAACGCCGTTGCGACCGTCGAACACCCAGTCGGGCAGCGACGCCGTGCTCATCGCCTTGCCGGCGACGATGTCCTCGGCGAGCCACTCCGCCACCTGCTTCCAACCCGCCGCCTGCCACGTCTCGAACGGGCCGACCGACCAGCCGTAACCCCAGCGCATCGCGAAGTCCACGTCGCGCGCGGTCTCGGCGATGTCGGCAAGGTGGTACGCGCTGTAATGGAACGTGTCGCGGAAACACGCCCACAGGAACTGCGCCTGCGGGTGCTGGCTGCCGCGCAGCGCGGCAAACTTCTTCGCGGGATCGCGCTCCTTGAGCATCGCCGCCACTTCGGTATCGAGCTCGCCGGCGGACGGGCGATAGTCGCGCGCCTCACGGTCTAGCACGAGGATTTCCTTGCCGCGCTTGGTGTAGAAGCCGGCGCCGGACTTCTGGCCGAGCGCGCCCTTCTCAACGAGGCCCGACAGCCACGCAGGCGCCTTGAAGTGCGCATGCCACGGATCGTTCGGCAGCGTGTCGGCCATCGTCTTGATCACGTGGATCATCGTGTCGAGGCCGACGACGTCCGCCGTGCGGTAGGTCGCCGACTTCGGCCGTCCGATCGCAGGGCCGGTGAGCGCATCAACCGTGTCGAAGCCGAGATCGAACTGCTGCGTATGGTGCATCGCCGCGAGCATCGAGAACACGCCAATGCGGTTGCCGATGAAGTTCGGCGTGTCCTTCGCGATCACGACGCCCTTGCCGAGCGTCGTGGTCAGGAAAGCCTCGAGGCCTTCGAGCACGTCGCGGTTCGTCGCGCGCGCCGGGATCAGCTCGGCGAGGTGCATGTAGCGCGGCGGATTGAAGAAATGCACGCCAAGGAAGCGCGGGCGCAGCGCTTCGGGCAGCACGTCGGCGAGCGCGTTGATGCCCAGGCCCGACGTGTTGCTCGCAAACACCGCGTGGTCCGCGACGAACGGCGCGACCTTGCGGTAGAGGTCCTGCTTCCAGTCCATCCGCTCGGCGATCGCCTCGACGATGAGGTCGCAGCCGCGCAGCAACTCGAGGCCGGTGTCGTAATTCGCGGGCACGATGCGCTCGGCGAGCGACTTGTCCGCGAGCGGCGCCGGGCTGAGCTTGGTCAGGTTCGCGATCGCCTTGGTGACGACGCCGTTCGGGTCGCCTTCGCGCGCGGGCAAGTCGAACAGAACGGTGTCGACGCCTGCATTGGTGAGATGCGCGGCGATCTGCGCGCCCATCACGCCGGCGCCGAGCACGGCGGCGCGACGCACGAGGAGGGTATTGGCCATGGAAAATCCCTGTGCTGGAGTGGGAGGAGGGAAGGGCTTAGCTCTTGAAGCCGGCCGCTGCGAACCGGATAAGCTCGCGTGCGGCGCGTTCGCGGTGCGCGGCTTCGTTCACACCGCTCGGGCGCTTGATCAGCCCGAAGTCGGCCATTGCGTAGGTCAGTGCGCCGGCGAGGAAGTCGAGACGCCAGTACAGCTCTTCCTTGCTGAGGTTCGGCACGACTGCAGCGATTGCCTTGGCGAACTCACGCAGCACGTGGCCGTAGTGGTCGGACAGGAACTTGCGCAGCCGGTCGTTCTTCTCGGCGTATGCGCGCGCGACCACGCGCACGAACGCGCCGCCGCCGTGGCGGTCCTGCGCCATCGCGAGGGCCGGCTCGACGAACGCGGCCAGGATCGGCTCGAGCTCGCCCGGGTGCTGCTCGACCGCAGCCTTCAGCGCGGCGATGCGGCGCTCGCTCATTTCGTCCATACGCCGGCGGAAGACCTCGTTGACGAGGTTCTCCTTGCTGCCGAAGTGGTAGTTCACCGCCGCGATGTTGACGTCGGCGCGGCTCGTGACCTGCCGCAGTGAGGTGCCGGCGAAGCCGAACTGGGCGAACAGCTCTTCGGCAGCGCCGAGGATGCGGTCCTTCGTCGAGAAGTGGGCGGAACTGGACATCGGATGAGCCTGAATCAAACGCTTGTTTGATAGTAGGCGCATGGCTTCATGGGCGTCAACCGGGCTTGCCGGTAGTCGCCGCGCGTCCGAGCTCGGCCACAAACGGCTGCATGCAACGGTCGCGTTCGTACCCAACTACTTTTGCGATCGCCATGCCAAACCGCGTAGAATCCGCGCAGCCACATCGGCTAAACCCGCGTTCGTACGCGGGTTTTCTGTTAGCTTCGGGCGCAGGGATCGCTTCTGCTGCCGCCCGCCCACCGGAGAATTTCCATGGCGCTCGAGCGCACTCTTTCCATCATCAAGCCCGACGCGGTCGCCAAGAACGTCGTCGGCGAGATCTACAGCCGCTTCGAGAAGGCCGGCCTTCAGGTCGTTGCCGCGAAAATGAAGCACCTCTCGCGCCAGGAAGCGGAAGGTTTCTACGCGGTGCACCGTGAGCGTCCCTTCTTCAATGCGCTCGTCGAGTTCATGGTGTCGGGCCCGGTGATGATCCAGGTTCTGCAGGGCGAAGGCGCTGTGCTCAAGAACCGCGAGCTCATGGGCGCGACGAACCCGAAGGACGCGGCGTCGGGCACGATCCGCGCCGATTTCGCCGACAGCATCGACGCGAACGCGGTGCACGGCTCGGACAGCCTGGAGAACGCCGCGATCGAGATCGCGTATTTCTTCCCCGCGACGGACGTCTATCCGCGCTGATTGACAGCTTCAACTTCTGCAAATGACCGAACGCGACACCCGCATCGATATCGCCCTGACCGCATCGGCTCCGGCCGCCGCGGGCGACGGCGCGCGTGTCCCAACGGCCGCGGGGTCGAACGGGCGCAACCTGTTCGACCTCTCGCGCGTCGAGCTCGAGGATTTCTTCGAGCAGACGCTCGGCGAGAAGCGCTACCGCGCGCACCAGGTCATGAAATGGATTCACCACCGCTACGTCACCGACTTCGGGCAGATGACCGACCTCGGCAAGGCGCTGCGCGGAAAGCTCGAGGCGCATGCCCATGTGCATGCGCCCTCGGTGGTGTTCGACAAGGCGTCCGAAGACGGCACCCACAAGTGGCTGCTCGGCATGGACGCGAAGAACGCGATCGAGACGGTGTACATCCCTGACAAGGGACGCGGCACGCTCTGCGTGTCGTCGCAGGTGGGCTGCGCGTTGAACTGCCAGTTCTGCTCCACCGCGACGCAGGGTTTCAACCGCAACCTGACGACTGCCGAGATCATCGGCCAGGTGTGGGTCGCGGCGCGCCATCTGGGCAACGTGCCGCACCAGCAGCGCAAGCTCACGAATGTCGTGATGATGGGCATGGGCGAGCCGCTGGCGAACTTCGACAACGTCGTGCGCGCGATGAGCATCATGCGCGACGACCTCGGATACGGCCTCGCCAACAAGCGCGTGACGCTCTCGACGGCAGGCATGGTCCCGCAGATCGACAAGCTTGGTGAACTCAGCGACGTGTCGCTCGCGGTGTCGTTGCATGCGCCGGTCGACGAGCTGCGCAGTGAGCTCGTGCCACTCAACAAGAAGTATCCGATCGACGTGCTCATGGACGCCTGCGTGCGCTACGCGCTGCGCAAGCCGGGCACGTCGGTAACGTTTGAATACACGCTCATGAAGGGCGTGAACGATCAGCCGCAGCATGCGCGCGATCTCGTCCGCCTCATGAAGGCGTTCGACCGCGCGGTGCAGATGAAGGGCGCGGCGAAGATCAACCTGATCCCGTTCAATCCGTTCCCGGGCACGCGCTTCGAGCGCCCGAGCGATGCGGCGATCCGGGGCTTCCAGAAGCTGCTCAACGAAGCCGGCATGATTGCGCCGGTACGCCGCACGCGTGGCGACGATATCGACGCGGCCTGCGGGCAGCTCAAGGGCCAGGTGGCGGATCGCACGCGCCGGCAGGCCGATTTCCGTCGTCGGCTCGATACCCAGGGCGTCGATGATGCCGCGTAAGCGGCGACTTCCGTTTCCGCCCGGTGCGGCCGCCTCCCGGCGCGTCGTCGTTCTTGTCCTTCTGGCCTGCTTTGCGTCCGCGAGCTGCAGCCGCGTTGCCTTCCTGAAGCCGGACGCGTCACGTGGCGATTACCGCCGGGTGGCGCCGACGGTCGATGTGTCGACTGATGCCCGATCTGCCGGCGCTCTGCCGCTCGTGCTCGAGGCGCGGACTCACCTCCAGGCGGGCCGCTCCGCAGAGGCGTTGACCGTTGCCAAGAAGGCTGTGCGGGGCGATGCGAAGTCCGCGGACGCCCACACGGTGCTCGCACACGCGCTGGAACGCGCGGGACGTTCCGCTGGCGCCGGTGTGCACTTTCGCAAGGCCGCAGAGCTTGCACCGACCCGGGGCGAGACCCTCAATAACTACGGCGTTTGGCTGTGCACGCAAGGGCGCGCGGCGGAATCGCTTGAGTGGTTTGCGAATGCAGCCCGAATTCCCGGTTACGCCACGCGCTCCGGCTCGCTCGCGAACGCCGGTGCCTGCGCGCGCGACGCCGGAGACGCTGCGTCCGCCGAGGCATTTTCGCGCGAGGCTCTGCGGGGCGATGCGACCCAGGTCGTCGCGCTTGGGACGCTGGCGCGTGTGATGTTCGAGCAGGGACGATGGTTCGAAGCGCGCGCGTTCTCGGAGCGTCGTCTGGCTGCTGCGCCGGAGGATGCTGCTTCGCTGCAGCTTGCGTCACAAATTGAACAGAAACTGGGCGACAGTGACGCAGCGCGGCGCTATTTTGAACGCATGAGGAAGTTGGAGTCGGCGGATGGGGACGCTGACCCGGGGAAACTGGAAGGGCGATGACGCAGGTGACGGAGTTCGGATCGGACGATGGCACGGCCTTCGGTGCGCGCCTTCAGCAGTCGCGTGAGGCAGCGGGGCTGTCGATCGAGGAGGTATGCCGGCAGCTCAGGATGCCGGCGCGCGTGGTGGCCTCGCTTGAATCCGGGCACTGGGCCGCGCTCGGTGCGCCGATCTTTGTACGCGGGCAGCTGCGCAGTTACGCGCGGTTGCTCGAGATCGAGTTGCCCGAGTCCATCGATTCTGCTCTGCAGCCGAAGGTCGCGGCCGCGCCGCTGGTGAGCTACACCCACACGCCTCGTTACCGCCGGCTCGCTGAGCAGGCCGGGCGCCGCGCGATCTACATCGTCCTGACCGTCACGCTGGTCGCGCCGGTGTGGATGGCCACGCGCCCGCATCTCTCCAAGTCACTCGCCCCGACACAGTCGCTGGATCTTCCATCGCAGCTGACCTCCGAGCCGACGGCACGCCCGTCCCAGCGGGGGCCGGTCGAACGGCGGCCGCTGGTCGCATCCATGGCCGCGCTGCCTGATACGCGCGCACCTGCGCCCGCGATGCTTTCGCTGCGTCTGACGGGCGACAGTTGGGTCGAGGTGCTCGCGCACGACGGCAGCCTGATCGAGCGCGCGCTGCTCGTGGGCGGGCAGTCGCGCAGCTATGAACTGCAGCGCGTCGGCCGCGTGCTGCTGGGCAACACGAAGGCCGTCGAGGTCCTCCACGCGGGCGAGGCGGTCGACCTCGCACCGTTCAGCCGAGCGAATGTCGCGCGCTTTGCGCTATCCTCTGACGGCTCGCTCGCGCCGGTCGCCCACTGACCCGCGGGTCAGCACCGATCTGCCGGCTTCTGGCCGGCGAACTTCTTTCGGGTCTCCGTGATCGGCGGGGCGACACTGCGGACTGCCACTGAATGGCGTTGGACGACGTTCTCGACGAGCACGAACAAAGCGAGCGCGTGCTCGCCTGGCTGCGGCGCAACGGTGCTGGACTCATTGGCGGCATCCTGCTGGGGCTTGCCGCCATCTTTGGGTGGAAATGGTGGCAGGCGCGGCAGGCTGCCGAGCAAGCCGCAGCCTCGCTTCGCTACCGCACGGCGGTTGAAGCCATTTCCGCCGGAAATCTCGCCGAGCAGTCGAAGCTGCAGTCGCTCGAGCCGGGCTTGTACCGGACGCTCGGCAGCCTGGCCGTTGCGAAAGCCCAGCTCGCGCAGAACAAGCGCGATGATGCGATTGCAACCCTCCGCACGATCCGGGCGGAAGATCCTGCGCTCGCGGCGATCGTCAACGAGCGCCTTGCGCGCCTGCTCATCGACGCCGGCAAAGGCGCCGATGCGCTCAAGGTGATCGGCACGTCGGAATCGCCCGCGATGCTGGAAGTGCAGGGCGATGCGCATCTCGCGGTCGGCCAGAAGGACCGCGCTCGTGACAGCTACGAGCGCGCGCTCAAGCGCCTCGAGGTCGACGCTCCGCAGCGTCGCCTCATCGAACTCAAGCTGACCCAGGTCGGCGGCACCCCCACCACGCCCGAGGCCCGCAGTTGATGACCTCCCGTTTTGAATTTGGCGTGCATGCGCGCCCGAATCCGCGCGTCGCGCTGCGCGCCGCGGCCGCTCTTGCATGCGTCGCAGTGCTCGGCGGCTGCACGACTGTTCGTGGCTGGTTCTCCAGCGACGACGACGAGCCGAACGAGCCGGTCGCGCTGAAGGATTTCGCGCCTTCCGCTGCCGTTGCCCAGCTGTGGTCGGCGAATGTCGGCAAGGGTGAGGGGCGACTCGGCGCGCGTCAGGCCCCTGCGGTAGCGGATGGACGCGTTTATGCCGCAGCGGTCGAGGGCGGCGTCCACGCGCTGGACCTGCAGACCGGGCGCGTCCTGTGGCATTACAAGACGGAGCTGCCGCTTGCCGGCGGTCCCGCCGTCGGGGACGGGCTCGTGGTTGTCGGCGGGCTTGACGGAACCGTGATCGCCCTCGATGCGTCGACGGGCACCGAGAAGTGGCGGTCCAAGCTCAAGGCCGAAATCATCTCGGCGCCGTCGATCGGATTGGGCTCCGTGTTCGTCCGCTCGAACGACGGGCGTGTCACGGCGTTCGACGCGTCGAACGGCGAGCGCCGCTGGTTTTGGAACCGCGACACGCCGACGCTGTCGCTGCGCGGCACGAGCTCACCTGTGCTGGGCCCCGGCTTTGTCTTTATCGGCAATGACGATGGCACCGTCGCGGCGCTGTCGGCTGAGGACGGACGACCGCTTTGGGAGCTGCCGGTTGCTCAGCCGGAAGGCCGCACCGAGCTCGACCGCATGTCGGACGTCGACGGCACGCCCGTGCTCGACGGCGCCACTCTGGTGGCGACCAGCTTCAAGAACCGCACGATCGCGGTCGATGCGCCGACCGGGCGTCCGATGTGGTCCAGCGACAACGGCGGCCCGGGCCGCGTCGCCGTTGGCAGCGACCGCGTTGTGGTCACGGCGCCGACCGGCATCGTCTTTGGGCTCGACAAGGCCGGCGGCAGCGCGCTTTGGCAGCAGCCGGGTCTCGCGCGCCGCGGTGTGACCTCTCCCGCGATTCACGGCGACTACGCAGTCGTCGGCGACCAGGACGGCTACCTGCACTGGCTCAAGCTCGACAATGGCGAGTTTGCTGCGCGCGCGCGCGCAGGCCGGGATGCGCTTCGTGCGCCGCCGGTCGTGGCGGACGGCATTGCGGTCGTCCAGAACGTCGACGGCAAAGTCATCGCATTCCGCCTGAATCCCTGAGCGGTCCGCGCCGCGCGCCGGCCGGACCACGCGGCGCCGCCTCACCGGGCGGCGCAGTCGTTTTAAGCTCCTGATCGTCCACCGAACCGGCCGCCCCTATGCTCCCTCTCGTCGCCCTCGTCGGCCGGCCCAACGTCGGCAAATCCACGCTTTTCAACGCGCTCACGCGCAGTCGCGACGCGCTCGTGCACGACCAGCCCGGCGTGACACGCGACCGTCATTACGGTGTCTGCCGCCCGGAGGGGCAACGGCCCTTCGCTGTGGTTGACACCGGCGGCATCGCGGGCGAAGACGAGGGCCTGGCCGGCGCGACCGCGCGACAGGCGCGCGCCGCCGCTGAGGAAGCCGACCTCGTGCTCTTCGTGGTCGACGGCCGGGAAGGCGCGAGCGCGCTCGACGACGAAATCCTCGCGTGGTTGCGCAAGGCGGCGCGGCCGACCCTGCTCGTCGTCAACAAGACCGACGGTCTCGATGTGCAGGCCGCCGTCAACGAGTTCGCGCGCTATGGCATTGCCGATCGCGTTGCGGTGTCGTCGGCGCACCGGCAGGGCATCGACACGCTCATCGACGAGGTGCTCGAGCGCGTGCCGGAAGAAGGGGCGGGCACCGAGCTCGACACCGACCCCGACCGCATCCGAGTGGCCTTCATCGGCCGCCCGAACGTCGGCAAGTCCACCCTCGTGAACCGCGTGCTCGGCGAGGAGCGAATGATTGCGTCCGAGGTCCCGGGCACGACGCGCGATTCCGTGTCGATCGACATGGAGCGCGACGGCCGGTTGTACCGCCTGATCGACACGGCGGGGCTGCGTCGTAAGGCGCGCGTCGATGAAGCGGTCGAGAAGTTTTCGATCGTCAAGACGCTGCAGGCGATCGAGCACTGCCAGGTCGCCGTCGTACTCATCGACGCGAGCGAAGGCGTGACCGACCAGGACGCGAGCGTGCTGGGCTATGCGCTCGACGCGGGCCGCGCGCTCGTCGTCGCCGTCAACAAGTGGGACGGACTCACGGATTATCAGCGGCAGCAGGCCGAGGCGATGCTCGAACGTAAACTCGGCTTCGTCGAATGGGCCGAGGCGGTGCGCATCAGTGCGAAGCACGGTTCCGGCCTGCGGGAGCTGTTCCGCGCCGTCCACCGCGCCCATGCGTCGGCGACGACCGAGATCGGTACCAGCGAGGTCACGCGGGCGCTCGAGATTGCGTACGAGACCAATCCGCCGCCGGTCGTGCGCGGCCACGTCGCAAAGTTGCGTTTCGCCCATCCGGCGGGCACGAATCCGCCGACGTTCGTCGTGCACGGCACGCGCCTGCGCACGCTCAGCGACACGTACAAGCGCTACCTCGAGAACTTCTTCCGCAAGCGCTTCAAGCTTGTCGGGACGCCCGTCCGATTCGTGTTCAAGGAAGGCACGAACCCGTATGAGGGCCGAAAGAACGTGCTCAACGAGCGTCAGATCGCGAAGAAGCGGCGCCTGATCAGGCACGTCAAGCGCGGAAAGTGAAGCGCGGGATGTCGGGCACGTGGCGTGCACGCCGACTGCGTCCGTCGCGCGCAACGCGACTCACGGTCGCGTAGTGCACCCGTTAGGCGCCGGCACCACGTTGGGCGTCCTCGCTGGCGGCCGGGCGACGCGGCTCGGGGGCCTCGACAAGGCCTGGCTCGAACGAGACGGCGTGCCGCAGGTGCTGCGGTTGGTGGACGCGCTTGCCGGCAACGTTGACGACGTCATTGTCAGCGCGAACCGTAACCTGTCGCGCTACGAGGGCCGCGGCCTGCGTGTCGTCGCTGATCGCCTGATGCGCGCGGGCCAGGGCCCGGTCGCCGCGCTCGACGCGTTGGCGTCGGCCTGCACGACCGAATGGCTGGTCACGGTGCCGGTCGATCTTGTCCGAGTGCCTGCGGACTTGGTCGCGCTGCTGCGCGGCGGCTGCGCACCCGACGCGGCCTACCTTCATGACGCCGACCGGCCGCAGCCTCTCGTCGCGCGGTGGCGCGTGCACGCGTTGCGCGCTGCGCTGGGCTCGGGCCCGGCTGGCGCGATGTCGGTACATGCGCTGCACGCGCGCATCGGCTCAGCCTGCGTGCGTGCGGAGGCGATTGCGCTGGGCAACCTCAACACGCCGGAGGACCTCGCGGCCGCGGGCGTCATCGTGGCACCCTGATGGGATGAACCTGACAGACGCCCTCGAAACGGTGCGCCGCGTCGGCGCCGTGCGCACCACCGATGTGCAGACGCTCGCGCTCGCACGCGCGCACAGGCGTGTGCTCGCCGAAGAGATGCTCGGGCCTGACGCCTCGCCCGTGGACGTCGCCGCGCCCGGGCAGGTGCTCACGCCGATCGCAGTCGCGCACGCGGCGCGCGTGGGCGTCGAGATTGCGCGGGTGCGGCGTCGGCCCACGATCGCGGTATTCGTCATCGAGAGCGGCGACCGCGGTGCAAGCGATGCGGCGCATGCGCTGCTGACGGGGCTGCTGCGCGCGGACGGCTTAGAGCCGACCGCATGGCCGTCGCTCCAGGCCGACGAACGCAACGTTGAAATCGCGATCCGCGATGCAGGATGCGCCTTCGATGCGATCGCCGTATGCGGCGACACGAACGGCAGGGCGCTCGTCGACCGGGTGCTCGCCGCGTTTGGCGACGTGCGCGTCGCAGCGCTGGATTTGGACGGCGAGGCCGCCGCATTCCGCTTTGCGACGCTCGATGCGGCCTGCGTGCTCGCGCTGCCCCTCGACCCGCTCGCGCTCGCCGGGCTGTATCTCACGGCGGGGCGCGCACTGATCGACGCGCTCGAGGCCAGGACGGACCGCCGTCTCCCGCAGCGTGCACGGCTCGACGCGCCGCGCGCGACGCCGCGTGCATTCGAATGGGCGCGCGCGCGTGTCGACGAGCCAGGTGTATCGACGCTCGTGTCAACTGGCATGGAGGTGTCCGCCGGGGCGCCGGTCGACGCCGTGCTGCTGCCTGAATCCGAAGGCGCGGCCGGCGACGCATCGAGCCTTGCGGTGCCGCTGCCCACTCTTTGACGCGGCGATAATCCGCGGATGGCAATCGAACGCATCACCCCGGCACAGGCGCGCGAGCGCAGCGCACGCGGCGTCCCGCTGATCGACATCCGCGACGCCCACGAGCGCGAGGTCGCGCACGCTACGGCGTCGCGGCACGTGCCGATGACCGCGCTGGAGTCGAGCCCGATCTCGCATGTGCCCGATCTGCACGCGCCGCTGATGCTGATCTGCGAGCGCGGCGGTCGCTCGTTGCGGGCCGCCCAGCGACTGGAGGCGTTCGGGTACACGTCCGTCGCCTCGGTCGACGGAGGCACCGCGGCGTGGGTTGCCGACGGGCTGCCTGTCGAACGTGCCGAGATCGACCGCGACTTCCACGATCGCTACTCGCGGCATCTGCGTCTCCCGCAGGTCGGGCTCGACGGCCAGCGCCGGCTCGAGGCGGCGCACGTCGCGATCGTCGGGGCGGGTGGCCTGGGCTCGCCGATCGCCTATTACCTGGGCGCGGCCGGTGTTGGCACGCTGACGATCGCGGACGACGACGTGGTCGATCGCAGCAACCTGCAGCGTCAGATCCTGCACACGGACGCCGCCATCGGCCAGCCGAAGGTTGCCTCCGCACGGCGGGCGGTCGAAGCACTGAATCCGCGCTTGCGGGTGCACGCATTCGCCGAGCGCGTCGCGGCCTCGAACGTGGAGAGACTGGTCGGCGAGGCCGACGTCGTGGTCGACGGTGCGGACAACTTCGCCGCGCGCTACCTGCTCAACGATGCCTGCGTGAAACTGGGCAAGCCGCTCGTGTACGGGGCCGTGCACCGGTTCGACGGCCAGGCGAGCGTGTTCGATGCCGGCCGGCGTCGCGGCGACGCACCGTGTTATCGCTGCCTGTTTCCCGAGGCGCCCCCGCCGGACGCCGCGCCGAACTGCGCGGAGGCGGGCGTGCTCGGCGTGCTGCCCGGCGTCATCGGGCTCGTGCAGGCGACCGAAGCGATCAAGCTGCTGCTGGGCCTAGGCGAGTCGCTCGCAGGCCGACTGCTGCACTTCGATGCGCTGGCGATGCGCTTTCGTGAAACGCGCCTCCGGCCGGATCCCGACTGCGCGGTGTGTTCGCCCGGTCGTGAATTCCCGGGCTACACCGACTGTGAGACGGTCTGCGCAACGCCCGGGTAATGCTGACGCGGCATGCGACTGAAACTCTTGAATACCCGATTGCCAGGCGTCGCGAGGCGTAAACGCGCGGGCGGGGCCTTGAAGCGCTGGGCACTGGCGGTCGCCTGCGCGCTGTGCGCCTCCGACGTGATCGCATGCACTCCGGCCGGTCGCGCCGAGACACTGGGCGAGCGCATCGCGGCCGTCGCGTGCACCGAGCACGAGCGCTGGTACGCCCCGTTTATCGACGCCAGCGGCAGGCTCGCGGCGGCTGGCGTGTCGGAGGCCGAAGCCTCGGCGCTTCGTGACGGCACGCCTGCGTGGCATCGGGTGGCGCAGTACTGGCGCAACAGCGGCGTCCGGTGGCCGTCACCCCTCTTGCCCGAGGGCACCGACTGCAGCGTGGTCGACGCCACGACCGCGCCGCCGGCGAACGTGGCGCTGTGCCGAACGTTTCTGGTCGACATGCCGTGGTCGGCGGTATTCGTGTCTTACGTGATGACGCAAGCCGGGGCGCCGGGGTTCACGCCGTCCGCAGCGCACATCGACTTCGTTGGCGCAGCACACAGGGGCGAAGGCCCGTTCCGGTTCGCGGATCCGCAAGCTGAAGCGCCGGCCGCCGGCGATCTGCTTTGCTACGTGCGCGAGCCGGAAGCGCTGTTCGGTCATCCGGGCCTGCGCGGGTGGCTCGATCGTTGGCCAGCGGAGTGGCTCCCCATGCATTGCGACGTTGTTGTCTCGACTCATGGCGGCCACGCCCGTGTCGTCGGCGGCAACGTGCTGCACGGCGTCACGATGCGGCTACTGCCGATCAACCGCGCGGGGCGGTTCCGAGGCCTGCCGCAGCGCACGGCGGAGGACTATCCGTGCGACCCCGATCGGCCCGCCATGTGCAACCTCAATCGACAGGACTGGGCGGCCCTGTTGAAGCTCGATCCCGCACTCAAGCCGAACGCGCCGCCTGCCTCTGAGCCCTCGTGCTGCACCGCGTGTCTGGTTCCGTTGCCCGCCGGCGTCGTGCGGTGCGAAGCGAACGCGCGGCTGTCACCCTAAAGCCTCATCGGCATGCGCGCTGGCGCCGCCGCATCCGCTTGAGGCGGGGCCGACGAACGACTGCAATGCCCGGTTGAACGCGGGTGCCTCGACGACATCGATGTGGGTCGCTCCCGGGAGCTCGACCACGCCCGGGGCGCGCGGTAGGGCGCGGATCAAGGCACGTGTGCTGGCGTTCGGCACGACGGTGTCGTGTCCCGCGACCGCGACGAGCACCGGGGTGCGCAGGTCCGCAACTGCCGCGGCGGCCTCGTACCGTTCGCGCAGCAGCAAGCGTGCGGGCGCCCACGGCAGGTGCGACTGGGCCACGGTCGACAGGCGGTCGAACGGCGTCACGAGGACCAGGCGATCGACGGCGCGCTCGGATGCGAGCCGCGCTGCAACGCCCGCGCCGAGGCTCCGGCCGATCACGGTCACGGTGCCCTTGGGGTGGGCCCTGCGAACGATGTCGAACACCGCGCGCGCATCCCCAACGATCGCGGTTTCCGACGGCGTGCCGTCGCTCGCGCCGTAGCCCCGGTACGCGACGAGGTACAGGGCGTGATGCGGAAACAGAGCGCGCAGGCGCTCGCGCATCGGCAGAAGCGTTTCCGCGTTGCCACCGAAGTAGACGATGGCGTCCGCGCAGTCGGCGCGCACACGCCAGCCGCGCAGCACGACGCCGTCGCGCGTGATCGAGAAATCCGTCGACGCGGCGGGCGTGCGGGTGAAGCCGGGGTGGTAGATCAGGCGCCGCTGCTGCACGAACAGCCACGCGCACAACGCAACCCAGAGCGCGAGCGCAATTGCCACGGCTCCGAGGGTGACTCGCATCAGGCTGCGACCGGGCATGGAGAGGTCTCTTCGAACGCGGCGCTGGATCGGCGAAGCTGCGCGATTCGGGGATAATGCCCGGCCCGACTCCGCAGGTCCCGCCCGGCATGACGGCCACGTCCGACGCGTCCACCGCCCGCATTCTCGACGGCAAGCGCATTGCCGAGAACCTGCTCGACGACCTGAAGGCACGCGTCGACGCACGCGTCGCCGCCGGGCTCAAGCCGCCGGGCCTCGCGGTGGTGCTGGTCGGCGACGATCCGGCCTCGAGCGTGTACGTACGCAACAAGCGCCGCGCCGCGCAGAAAGTGGGGATCCGCGCGATCGATTACGACCTGCCGGCAGACACGGGCGACGCCGACCTGCTGGCGCTCATCGACCGGCTCAACGCGGACCCGGACGTGCACGGCATCCTCGTGCAGCTGCCACTGCCGGACCGCCGGGACGCCACGGCGCTGATCCATCGAATCGATCCGCGCAAGGACGTCGACGGCTTCCATCCGCAGAACGTCGGGCACCTGACGCTGCGCCAGTTCGGCCTGCGTCCGTGCACGCCGCGCGGCATCACGACGCTGCTCGCATACACGGACCGCCCGGTGCGCGGGCAAAGCGCGACGGTGGTCGGCGTGTCGAACCACGTCGGGCGACCGATGGCGCTCGAGCTGCTGATCGCCGGCTGCACCGTCACCTGCTGCCACAAGTTCACGCCGCCTGACGTGCTCGAGGCGTCTGTCCGGAACGCGGACATCCTCGTGGTTGCGGTCGGGCGCCCGGGCCTGGTTCCGGGCGAATGGGTGAAGCAGGGCGCCGTCGTGATCGACGTCGGTATCAACCGCCTCGACGACGGACGTTTGGTCGGGGATGTGGGCTTCGACGCCGCGGCCCAGCGCGCGAGCTGGATCACGCCGGTGCCCGGTGGGGTGGGGCCGATGACGGTGGCCACGCTGATGCAGAACACGCTCGAGGCGGCCGAGGCTGCGGGCAGCTGATCGGGCTCGCGGCGGGGCTGCCGTTCGCCGAGCGTCGATCGGATTTGCCGAGGTAGCTCAGCCTCGGATCTGGGTCTGCACGCCGAGCCGGCGCGGCTGGATGCGGCGTCGCCGGACGCTGGTCGAGGCGCGCCACCCCAAACCTGCGCCAACCGGCATAGGCGGTTCAAAAAAGCCGAAACCCGAGCGGTCGCCCAGCGGCTACAATGGCGTGCTTCATCCCTTCGGGACCGCCCATGCTGCGCATCCAGGCTGAAGCGCTGACGTTCGACGATGTGTCGCTCGTCCCCGCGCATTCCACCGTCCTGCCGAAGGACGTTTCGCTCGCCACCCGACTGACCCGCGATCTCGCGATCCGCCTGCCGCTGCTGTCGGCGGCGATGGACACCGTGAGCGAGGCGCGGCTCGCGATCGCCATGGCGCAGCTCGGCGGCATCTCGATCATCCACAAGAACATGGGGGTCGAGGCGCAGGCCGCGCATGTCGCGCAGGTCAAGACGTTCGAAGCCGGCGTGATCAAACAGCCGTTCACCGTCGGCCCCGAGACCACGATCGGCGAGGTGCTCAAGCTCACGCGCGCGCGCAACATCTCGGGCGTGCCCGTGGTGGACGCAGGCGGCCATCTGGTCGGCCTCGTCACGAGCCGCGACATGCGCTTCGAGAAGCAGCTCGACGATCCGGTCCGCCACATCATGACCAAGAAGGATCGGCTCGTGACCGTGCGCGAAGGTGCGTCGGACGACGAAGTGCTGGAGCTGCTGCACAAGCACCGCATCGAAAAGGTGCTCGTCGTCAACGACGAATTCGCGCTGCGCGGCCTGATCACCGTCAAGGACATCCAGAAGAAGCGCGACAACCCGAACGCGGCCTACGACGCGAGCGAACGCCTGGTCGTCGGCGCGGCCGTCGGCGTCGGTGGCGACACCGAGGCGCGCGTGGAAGCGCTCGTCGCGGCAGGCGTCGACGTGATCGTGGTCGACACCGCGCACGGCCATTCGCAGGGCGTGCTCGACCGCGTGAAGTGGGTCAAGACGCGCTTCCCGCAGGTGCAGGTGATCGGCGGCAACATCGTGACGGGCGATGCTGCGCTCGCGCTGATGGACCACGGCGCGGACGCGGTGAAGGTCGGCGTCGGCCCGGGTTCGATCTGCACCACGCGCATCGTCGCGGGTGTCGGCGTGCCGCAGATCACCGCGGTGTCGATGGTCGCCGAGGCGCTGCAGGACCGCATCCCGCTGATCGCCGACGGCGGCATCCGCTATTCCGGTGACATCGGCAAGGCGATCGTCGCAGGCGCATCGAGCGTGATGGTCGGTGGCCTGTTCGCGGGCACCGAGGAAGCGCCCGGCGAGGTCGAATTGTTCCAGGGCCGCAGCTACAAGAGCTACCGCGGCATGGGCTCGCTCGGCGCGATGGAGCAGGGGTCGAAGGACCGCTACTTTCAGGACGCGTCCGATGCCGACAAGCTCGTGCCCGAGGGCATCGAAGGCCGCGTGCCGTACCGCGGCCCGCTGCGCAACGTGGTGCACCAGCTCGCCGGCGGCCTGCGCGCGACGATGGGCTATGTCGGCTGCGCGACGATGGACGAGATGCGCAAGAAGCCGAGCTTCGTACGCGTGACCAGCGCCGGCACGCGCGAGAGCCACGTGCACGACGTCCAGATCACGAAGGAACCGCCGAATTACCGCACCTGACGGTGCGCGGGATCGGCTTGCGGACCGCGACACTGCTCGCGGTCCCGCGCCGATCGCCCCGAGCGGCGGGCGACATCGGCCCGCCTTTGCGTCGAACTCCACTGGCGAACCGAGCCCCGTGCAGAACATCCACAGCGACAAGATCCTCATCCTCGATTTCGGCGCGCAGTACACGCAGCTGATTGCCCGCCGCATCCGCGAGATCGGCGTGTACTGCGAGGTGTGGGCGTGGGACCACAACCCGGACGAGATCGCGGGTTTCGGCGCAAACGGCATCATCCTGTCGGGCGGCCCGGAGTCGACGACGATCGAAGGCGCGCCGCGCGCACCGCAGCAGGTATTCGATTCGGGTCTGCCGATCCTCGGCATCTGTTACGGCATGCAGACGCTCGCCGCGCAGCTCGGCGGTGCGACGGAAGCCGCCGACGCGCGTGAGTTCGGCCATGCGCAGGTCGAGCTGGTTGCCGCCGACGCGCTGCTCGACGGCCTTGAGAACCACGCCGGTCCGCCGCGCAAGCTCGATGTCTGGATGAGCCACGGCGACCACGTCGCGAAGGCGCCGCCGGGCTTCACAATTACCGCGCGCACCGACCGCATCCCCGTTGCCGCGATGGCGAACGAGGACAAGCGCTGGTACGGCGTGCAGTTCCATCCCGAAGTCACGCACACGAAATCCGGCCAAGCGCTGCTGCGCCGGTTCGTCGTCGACATCTGCGGTTGCCGCACGCTGTGGACCGCCGCGAACATCATCGAAGACCAGATCGCGCGCGTGCGCGAGCAGGTCGGCGACGACGAGGTGATCCTGGGCCTGTCCGGCGGCGTGGACTCGTCCGTCGTCGCAGCGCTGCTGCACCGCGCGATCGGCGACAAGCTCACCTGCGTATTCGTCGACACCGGCCTGCTGCGCTGGCAGGAAGGCGACCAGGTGATGGCGATGTTCGCCGAGCACATGGGCGTGAAGGTTATCCGTGTCGACGCCGCCGATCGCTATTTCGACCGCCTTCGCGGCGTCGAGGATCCGGAGGCCAAGCGCAAGATCATCGGCAACCTGTTCGTCGAGATCTTCGACGAGGAATCGTCGAAGCTCGCGAACGCACGTTGGCTCGCGCAAGGCACGATCTACCCCGACGTGATCGAGTCGGCCGGCAGCAAGACCGGCAAGGCGCATGTCATCAAGAGCCACCACAACGTGGGCGGGCTTCCGGAGCACATGAAACTCGGGCTCGTCGAGCCGCTGCGCGAACTGTTCAAGGACGAAGTGCGCCGGCTTGGCGTCGAGCTCGGCCTGCCGCGTTCGATGGTCTACCGGCATCCGTTCCCGGGCCCGGGTCTGGGTGTGCGCATCCTCGGCGAGGTGCGCCGGGAACACGCGGAACTGCTGGCCAAGGCTGACCACATCTTCATCGAGGAACTGCGCCGCGCGGACCTGTACGACAAGGTCAGCCAGGCGTTCGCGGTGTTCCTGCCGGTCAAGTCCGTCGGCGTCGTCGGCGACGCGCGTGCATACGAGTGGGTCATCGCCCTGCGCGCGGTCGAGACCATCGACTTCATGACCGCGCACTGGGCGCACCTGCCGTACGAATTCCTCGGCCACGTGTCGACTCGGATCATCAACGAGCTGCGCGGCGTCTCGCGCGTCGTCTACGACATCAGCGGCAAGCCGCCCGCGACGATCGAATGGGAGTAGGCAACCCGCTCGCGAGCTGTTGGCTCGCGGGTCGCCTACTGCCGGGCCGTGGATGGCGGGGCCGGGCCTTCGGAAGGTCCGGATGTTGCGCCACGGAAGGCTGCGGTCGACCGAGCCTATGGCCCGCAGGTGATCTACTAACCGGCCCTGGATGGCCGGGCCCGACCCTCGGCAGTTCGCGGTTTCGCGCCATGGATGGCTGCGTCGAATCGAGCCAGTGGCTTGCAGGTCACTTACCGGCCGGCAATGGATGGCGCGACCCGGCCGTTCAAAGAACGAGCCGTCCCGCCGTGGACACCCGCCTGTCACTCAATCGAGTCGCGGCGTGAGCCTGACAACCTGCGATTCCCTCGACCCGAACGACGAGCGCTGGATGCGCCACGCTCTTGCGCTCGCGGAGCGCGCCGAGCGCGAAGACGACGAGATCCCGGTCGGCGCCGTGCTCGTGTCGGCCGACGGCGATCTGCTCGGCGAAGGCTCGAACCGCAACATCACCGATCGCGACCCCTCCGCGCACGCGGAGATCGTTGCGATGCGCGAAGGCGGACAGCGCCTCGGCAACCACCGTTTGATCGGCACCACGCTCTACATCACTCTGGAGCCGTGTGCCATGTGTGCGATGGCGATCGTGCATGCGCGGGTGTCGCGCGTCGTTTTCGGTGCGTTCGACCCTAAGACGGGGGCCGCCGGCAGCGTGTTCGATCTGCTTGCCGACCCGCGGCACAACCATCGGGTTGCGGTGCAAGGCGGCGTGCTCGGCATCGAGGCGGGCACGATGCTCACGAACTACTTCCGCCGCAAGCGTGGCAAGCCGCCGATCTGACCGAGCGTTTCAGCCGCGGCGGCGCGACAGCTCGTGGTCGAGCTCCTCGTCGAAACTTCGAACTGACAGACTGACCTCGCTGCCGAGCGCGACGCTTGCCAGCAGCAGGAAGCTCACGCCGAGCACTGCGAGCACGGTGGGCAGCACGCCGAGACGGAACTGCAGGAACGCGTCGATCGCAAGCGCGAGGCTGGTCCCGACGAACGCGCCGAGCCCGGCATACAGCAGCTGGCACGCGCGCAACACGAGTTGCGCGCGCTGACGGTGGCGCTTGATCTGCGAGTCGCGCACGTCCCGATCGGGCGCGTCGTACTCCCACGCGACGATGAGCGCACGGAGGCGGTCGACCACGCGCGCGAGCCGCGCATTCGCGGACACGAGCAGCGATGCAGTCGCGGCCATGAGCAGGGCGGGGGCCAGCATCGAGGTCAGGATGGCGTAATGACCAAGGGCAGGAGAGTCGGGCATGGTCGACAAGCGTTGGAATCGGCTCGGCTATCATGCGCGGTCCCCGACTGCATCGCGAGCGCATGGCCGCCATTTCGAACAAGGACCACCGTCTGATCTGGATCGACCTCGAGATGACGGGGCTCGACACCGACAACGATTCGATCCTCGAGATCGCCACCGTCGTCACCGACGCCGAGCTCAACGTCCTTGCCGAAGGCCCCGAGCTCGCGATCGTGCACCCGCTGGCGCGGCTCGAAGCGATGGACGAGTGGAACCGCAACCAGCACCGCAAGTCCGGTCTCTGGCAGCGCTCGCTCGACGCGGGCGTGTCGATGCAGGAGGCCGAGCAGCGCACGCTCGCGTTCCTGGAGCAGTGGGTTCCCGCGGGCGCGTCGCCAATGTGCGGCAACTCGATCTGCCAGGATCGACGCTTCCTGCATCGCGAAATGCCGCGGCTGCAGAAGTATTTCCACTACCGCAACCTCGACGTCAGCACGCTGAAGGAGCTCGCGCGCCGCTGGGCGCCTGAAGTCCTCGCGGGTCTGGGAAAGGAGGCGAAACACACCGCGCTCAGCGATGTCCACGATTCGATCGCCGAGCTGCGCCACTACCGCGGCTTCATGGGGCGCCTCGCCGGCGCGGGCGTCGTCCAGCAAGGTTGACGCCGGAGATGCCTCGCGCGTTCGGCGTTCGACTGCGCTAAGCGCTGCCGGGGCCCGCCACGCATCCGCGTAGGCAAGCGAACTGCCAACTGCGGAAACTGGGCCGCCTTAACTGGCGGGCGGCCCAGCAGAACTTAAACCTCGGCCGGGGGCGAAGGCTTGCCGGCAGCGGCAATCTGCCGCGGGTCGATGACACTGCCGTCGCGCGGCGAGTGGTGATAGACGTGCACGTCGCGCTGCGGGAACGGGATCCCGATGCCGGCCGCGTCGAACGTCTTCTTGATGCGCTCGGTCAATTCGCACTTCGTAATGAAGAAGTCGGCATTGAGGGTGTGGCAGCGGATTCCGAGGTTGACGCTGTTGTCGGCCAGCATGTAGACGAGCACGTCGGGCGCCGGATCGGGGAGCACGCGCCGGTCGGCGCGCATGACGTCGAGCGCCCGCTCGCGCGCGACGTCGATGTCCGCGGTGTACGCAATGCCGATGATGAGCTCGATGCGGCGCATCGTGTCGGGCGTCAGATTGATGATCGAGTCGTTCGTGACGAGGCTGTTCGGCAGCACGATCGTCTGGTTATCCGCGCCGCGCAGACGGGTCTGGAAGATGCTGATTTCCTCGACCTTGCCGGTCTCGTTGTTGATCGTGACGATGTCGCCGACGCGGAAGGGTTTGAGCGTCACGAGCATCACACCCGATGCGATATTCGACAGCGAATCCTTGAGCGCGAGGCCGATCGCGAGACCCGCTGCGCCGAGCACCGCGAACGCGGACGTCATCGGCACTTCGAAGACGCTGAGCACCGTCAGCGCGAGCAAAACCAGCAGCGCGACGTAGGCGACCTTGCGCAGGAACTGCACGGCGGTCGCTTCGACGTGGGCACGCCTCAGCGCGCGCTCGGCGATGTTCGTGACCCACTGCGCGAGCCGCAAGCCGATGCCCAGAATCACAAGCGCCGCCAGGATCTTGAGGCCCCAGCCCACTGCAAACGCCCGCCAGTCGATGCCTTCCAGGGTCTCCAGCCACTGCATACGCGTACCTCTGCCTCGAAATTGGGTCGGTAGAAACGAGACGCCCCGCAGGAGCGGGGCGTGTGCCATGCGAAAGGCTAACGGGTGCACCGTTAGCCTTTCGATATCCGCTCGGCTCAGGCGGCCGCGGCCTTTGCCTTGGCGAGCCGCAGCCAAGTGTCGACGACCGTGTCGGGGTTGAGCGAGACCGACTCGATGCCCTGTTCCATGAGCCACTGGGCGAGGTCCGGGTGGTCGCTCGGGCCCTGGCCGCAGATGCCCACGTACTTGCCCTTCGCCTTCGCGGCCGAGATCGCCATCGAGAGCATCTTCTTGACCGCCGGGTCGCGCTCGTCGAACAGGCTCGCGACGATGGCCGAGTCACGATCGAGGCCAAGCGTGAGCTGGGTCAGGTCGTTCGAGCCGATCGAGAACCCGTCGAAGATCTCCAGGAATTCCTCGGCGAGCAGTGCGTTCGACGGCACCTCGCACATCATGATGATCTTCAGCCCGTCCTTGCCCTGCTCGAGGCCGTTGTTGCGAAGCACCTCGATCACCTTGCGGCCTTCGCCGAGCGTGCGCACGAAAGGGATCATGACCCAGCAGTTCGTCAGGCCCATCTGCTCGCGCACCTTGAGCACCGCGCGGCACTCGAGCGCGAACGCCTCGGTGAAGCTCGGATCGACGTAGCGGCTCGCGCCGCGGAAGCCGATCATCGGGTTCTCTTCATGCGGCTCGTAACGCGAGCCGCCGATCAGGTTCGCGTACTCGTTCGACTTGAAATCCGACAGGCGCACGATGACCGGGTGCGGCGCGAACGACGCGGTGATCGTCGCGATGCCCTCGGCAAGGCGGTCGACATAGAAATCCACCGGGCTCGAGTAGCCCGCGGTGCGTTCGTCGATTTTCTTTTTGACGTCGGCGTCCTGGCGGTCGTACTCGAGCAGCGCCTTAGGATGCACGCCGATGTGGCTGGCGATGATCATCTCAAGACGCGCCAGGCCGACGCCTGCGTGCGGCAGCATCGCGAAGTCAAACGCGCGCTCTGGGTTCGCGACGTTCATCATGACCTTGAGCGGTGCCGGCGGCATGTGCTCCAGGTCAGCGACGTGCCGCTCGAAGGGCAGGGCTCCGTCGTAGATGAAGCCGGTGTCGCCTTCCGCGCACGAGATCGTGACCAGCTGGCCGTCCTTGATCGTATCGAGCGCATTGCCGGTGCCGACAACCGCCGGCACGCCGAGCTCGCGCGCGATGATCGCCGCGTGGCAGGTGCGTCCGCCGCGGTTCGTCACGATCGCGGCCGAGCGCTTCATCACCGGCTCCCAGTCGGGGTCGGTCATGTCGGCGACGAGCACGTCACCCGGCTGCACGCGGCTCATGTCGTCGAGCGAGCGCACGACGCGCGCGACACCGGTGCCGATCTTCTGGCCGATCGAGCGGCCTTCGCAGATGACCGGGCCACGCTCCATGAGCTGGTAGCGCTCAATCTGCGTTGCCTTGCCTCGCGACTTCACCGTCTCGGGGCGAGCCTGCACGATGAAGAGCTTGCCGCTGACGCCGTCCTTCGCCCACTCGATATCCATCGGGCGGCCGTAGTGCTGCTCGATCGTCAGCGCCTGGCGTGCGAGCTCGTGCACGTCCTCGTCGCTGATCGAGAAGCGGTTGCGCAGCTCCGCAGGCGTGTCTTCGATACGGACGCGCTCACCCGGGGTGTCGGAATACACCATGCGCAGCTGCTTGGCGCCGATGCCGCGCCGCAGGATCGCGTGCTTGCCTTCGCCGAGCGTGGGCTTGTAGACGTAGAACTCGTCGGGATTTACCGCGCCCTGGACGACCATTTCGCCGAGGCCATAGCTCGACGTGATGAACACGACGTTGCGGAAACCGGACTCGGTGTCGAGCGTGAACAGCACGCCGGACGAGCCGACGTTCGAACGCACCATGAGCTGCACGCCGGCGGACAGGAACACGTCCTCGTGCTTGAAGCCGTGGTGCACGCGGTACGCGATAGCGCGGTCGTTGTAGAGGCTCGCGAACACTTCCTTGACCTTGAGGACGACGTCGTCTTCGCCGGTCACGTTGAGGAAGGTTTCCTGCTGTCCCGCGAACGAGGCATCGGGGAGGTCTTCGGCGGTCGCCGACGAGCGGACGGCCACGGCAACGTCGCCACCGCCGTTTTCCGAGCACAGCTGGCGGTAGGCGGTGCGGATGTCGCGATCGAGCTCGGGCTGAAGCGGGGCGCCGATGACCCAGTCGCGGATTTCCTTGCCCGCGATCGTCAGCGCGCCGACGTCTTCGACGTCGAGCGTCGCGAGTTTGTCGAAAATGCGCTGATGCAGGTCGTTATGCGCGATGAACGCCTTGAACGCCTCTGCCGTGGTCGCGAAACCTCCGGGCACGGAAACGCCGAGGTTCGCGAGGTTTCCGATCATCTCCCCTAGCGAGGAATTCTTGCCGCCCACACGGGCGAGATCGGACAGCCGCAGGGATTGCAGCCACAGGATGTTCTCGTTCAAGCAACGGTCTCCGAAAGGGGCATGCGCGTGCCACTGCGCGCTAGCCGGATATGATCGCCGGTGCGTCGGGTGCGTACAAGTTTGATCCGACGGACTTTTTTGCGGTCCTAACGACATGGCGAGGTTCAAGATGCTGGCGATCAGGCCCGTTTTTTATGTATCCGACGGCACCGGCATCACGGCCGAGACGATCGGGCACAGCCTGCTCACGCAGTTCACGGACACTCATTTCGTCAGTGAACGTTATCCGTTCGTAGATACGGTCGAGCGCGCGCAAGAAATCGCTGCCCGAGTCCGTGCCGTGGGCGAGCAGCACGGTGCCAGACCCATCGTGATCAACTCGTGCGTAAACAGCGACGTCTGCGCCGCCGTGTGCGAGAGCGGGGCGCTGGTGCTCGACGTCTTCGCGCCGTTCATCGATCCACTGGAGCGCGAATTGGGCCAGATGCGTCAGCGCCACATGGGGCGTGCGCACGCGATCGTGGACTTCGACGCCTACCACCGACGCATCAACGCAATGAACTTCGCGCTGACGCATGACGACGGGCAGAGCCTGGACTACGACGAGTCGGACGTGATCCTGGTCGCCGTGTCGCGCGCCGGCAAAACGCCGACCTGCGTCTACCTCGCGCTGCATTACGGCATTCGCGCGGCGAATTACCCGCTCGTCGACGAGGACCTCGATCACGACCGGCTGCCGCCGCGGCTGCGCGCCCACCGGCACAAGGTGTTCGGACTGACGATCGACCCCCAGCGCCTGAACCAGATCCGTCAGGAGCGTCGCCCGAACTCGCGCTACGCGAACATCGAGACGTGTCGCCGCGAGGTCGCGGCCGCGGAAGCGATGTTCCGGGCCGAGCGCATCCCGACGCTCAGCACGACGCACACGTCGATCGAGGAGATCGCGAGCAAGATCCTGACCACGTTCAACATCCGGCGCGAGATGTTCTGAACCGCGGCCGCGCGTCGCAGATTTCGAGATTCAACAGGCGATTCATGTGTCGGCACGGTCCGTCACGCGGGCCGCGTGTAGCATCGAAACATGACTTCGACCGTTGCCCGACACGCCCTTGTTCCGAAGCTCGATCGCCTCGGATGGCTCATGGCGCTGTACACCGAAAACGAGGCGCGGCTGGTGCGGATGTTCGCGCCGCGCAGCCTCGCCGTGGGGCATTACCGCTCGGACACGGGCGACGGGCTGCCGCTGCATTTGGAGATCATCGAGCAGCACCCATACACGACGGAGCTGCGGATCACGTATGCGATCGTCGATCCGGTGACCGGTGAGCCGGATCCGTCGGCGCACCTGCGGCTTTATCACGACACGCGGCAGCTGGAGGCGACGAACTGCTACGTGGGCCGTCGCTGGCAGGACGTCATCGGCATGTTCCCGCCGCCGGCGTTGCTGATCGGCCACCGCCTGCGGATGAACACGTTCCTTGGCAAGTGGCTCGAATATCTCGCCGAGCGGGGGCACGGGGCGGCGACGCTGCGCCGACTCGATGAAAATTCGTCGACCTTGTGCGAGACCGCTTGACGATGTGAAACGTGCTGCTTAAAGTAGCGGACTTTCCAGCCCAGTGGGGCCATAGCTCAGCTGGGAGAGCGCCTGCATGGCATGCAGGAGGTCGGCGGTTCGATCCCGCCTGGCTCCACCACTGGTTGGAAAGAAGCGCTAAGAAGTCGGGCTCAGGCCGGTTGTATCGTCCGATTTTGGTTTTACTGCGTCCCCATCGTCTAGAGGCCTAGGACATTACCCTTTCACGGTAGCGACCGGGGTTCGAATCCCCGTGGGGACGCCACTATTCAGAACAGAAGGGCTGCCGAAAGGCGGCCCTTCTGCTTTTTCGCGTGTATGCATCCGGGCGGCACTTCATCGCGCGCTCATGCCGGTGTCGCTTAGCTTGCTCGCACGCCCGTTGTGGAAGCTTGCGATGGCCCCTGCGCCCGACGACATTCAAAGCCTGCTGTACGGACTCGAGAGCCGCCTGCCGTCGATGCTTGCTGACGCGGCCTCGCGCGAGGCGTTCCTGGAAGCATTCGACCCGCAGGCGCGGGAAATCGCCGAGGTCGCCGGCGAGGAACGCAGCGCCTACGTCCGCACCGAGCTCCAGCGCATGCTCGCGAGCCAGGGGGTCATCGAAAGTCCGTTCGAATCGCCGATCGATCCGATCGACCCTACGAAGGATCAGTAAGCGAGCCCGCATCCGCCGGACACGACCGGACAGGCGGCAGGCGCGCACCTTGCTCATGTGCGCCCACGGCGGACTCCCGGCCATCGCACCGTGGTCCGCCCGCCGGCAACCCTATGAGTGCAGCTCGCGCAGAGTCACGGACGGCGGCGCGTCCAGCACGCGCCGCGTTGCCCACAGTCCGGAGACGAGCGCGGCCAGCATGCCGGCCGTGGCGCCGGCTGCGGCGAGGCGCCAGTCCGGCGCCCAGGGCAGGTCGAACACGCGCACTGCGACGACGCCCGCGAGCACGGAGGCGGCGATTGCCGCGGTCAGCCCGGAGATCAGGCCGATCGCAGCGAACTCCGACGCCTGCGCCAATCGCAGCTGCCGCCGGCTCGCACCGAGCACGCGCATCACTCCGCCTTCGAGCAGACGCTCGTCCTGGCTGGCACTGATCGCGGCGAGGAGCACGAGCACGCCGGCCGCGAGCGCAAACCAGAAGACGACCTGCACCACCGTGGCGACCTGGTCGCCCGTGCTACGCACCTGGTCGAGCACGGCGTCGATGTCGATCACCGAGAGATTCGGGAACTGCGCGACGAGCGCAGCGGTGAAGCGCCCGTCGGTGCGCGGCACCTTGACCGCGGTGATGTAACTGGCGGCGTAGCCGTCGAGCGAGCCCGGCGACGCCACCACGAAGAAGTTCGGGCGGAAGCTTTCCCACTCGACTTCGCGCAGGCTGGTGATGCGTGCTTCGAACGGCTGTCCCGCGATGTCGAAGCTCACCGTGTCGCCGACGCCCCAGCCCAGCGATTCGGCCAGCCCTTCCTCGACCGACAGTTCGGGCGTGGCCGGGGTGCGACGCGTCCAGAACCGACCTGCGGTGACCGTGTTGTCGTCGCGCAGGGCGTCGGTCACGGAGAGATTGAACTCGCGCTCGGCCAAGCGCCGCGCGCGGCCTTCCTCGAAGTCGTCGCCCGCCACCGCGGCGCCGTTATGCGCGACCAGGCGGGCGCGAATCATGGGGAAAAGCTCGGGCGGCGCGACGCCGCGCTCACGCATGAACGCGCGGATCGAGTCGATCTGATCCGCCTGCGCGTTGACGATGAAGCGATTGGGCGCTTCGGCGGACAGCGTGACCTGCCAGCGATCGAGCAGGTCCGTGCGCACGAACGTGAGCAGGAGCAGCACCATGAGCCCGAGGCCGAGCGCGGCGATCTGCGCGACGCTCGTGCCCGCGCGCCGGCTGACATTGGCGAGGCCATAACGCAGGCTGCCCCGCAGGCGCGTGCGAACACGGCGCAGCAAGGCGACCAAGCCCCAGCCGAGCAGGGCGAGCACGGCCAGTGTCACGACGATGCCGCCGAGCATCGCGCCCGCGAGCGTCGGCGAGCCGGCCTTCCACCACAGCAGCGTCGCGAGCCCGCCGAGTCCGAGTGCGCCGACGATCCATGCGCTCGGCTCCGTGGCATCGAGATCGCGGCGCAGCACGCGAAGCGCAGGCACGCGACGCAGGGCGAGCACGGGCGGGGCGCCGAACGCGAGCAGCACGGTGAGGCCGACGCCAAGGCCTTCGAGGGCCGGGCGCCAGCCGGCCGCCGGAATCGTCGTGCCGAGGGTGCGTTCGAGCCAGCCGCCGACGCCCCACTGCAGCGCGAAGGCAATCGCAACGCCCAGCACGCTCGCAGCCACGCCGAGCATCAGCAGTTCTCCGACGTGCACGATGACCAGCGTGCGCTGGCTTGCGCCGAGGCAACGCATCACCGCCGCACCTGCGCGGTGGCGTTCGCTGTGGCGACGTGCGGCCATGGCCACGGCGACGGCAGCCAGCACGACGGACACGAGCGCGGCGAGCCCGAGGAACCGCCCCGCGCGGTCGAGCGCCGAACGCAGTTCCGGGCGTGCGTCGCCGATCGTTTCGAGGCGCTGGTTGCGATCCAGAGCCGGCTTTGCGGCCGACACGAAGCGCTCGACGGCATCCGGTGGGCCGGCCACCGCAAGCCGGTAGCGGATGCGGCTGCCTTCCTGGACAAGGCCCGTCGACGCGAGCTCGTCGAGCGCGATGAAGACTTTCGGTGCGACGTCGAAGTAGTCGAGCGCGGCGTCGGGCTCCTGCACGACCAGCGCGGTCAGCCGGAAGCTGCGGTCGCCGAGGGCGATCGTGTCGCCAATGCGGGCATCGAGCGCGTCCGCACCGGCACGCGAGAGCCATGCGGTTCCAGGCGCGGGCACGGCGTCCGCGTCGCGCTCGGCGCCGGTGGCGTCGACAATCCGCACGCTGCCGCGCAGCGGATAGCCGGCACCGAGCGCGCGCAGGTCGCCGAGCTGCAGGCGTGCGCTGTCGCCGTCGCCGACGCGCACCATCGTCTGCAGTTCCTGGGTTCGCGCGCTGCGCAGCGCCGGCGCGGCCGCGGCCCGGCCCACGTCTCCTTCGATCGGCGCATCGCCGCGCACGACCGCGTCGCCGCCGAGCAGGCGGTTCGCTTCGATCGCAAGTCCGCGCTCGGCCCGGTCGGTGATGAACCCCACCGAGGTCACCGCGAGCACCGCGATCACGAGCGCCGCGAGCAGGATGCGGACCTCGCCCGCGCGAAGGTCGCGACGCAGTTGGCGCCAGGCGAGCGCGAGCGCGTTCACTGCGGCTGCCGGTCGTCGGCGACGAGGCGGCCGGCATCGAGCCGCAGGCGCCGGGCGCAGCGGCGGGCCAGCGATTCGTCGTGGGTGACGAGGACCAGCGTGGTGCCGCGCTGTGCGTTCATCGAAAACAGCAGTTCGATGATCGTCTCGCCGGTGTGCGTGTCGAGGTTGCCGGTGGGCTCGTCGGCAAACAGCAGCGAGGGCCCGGTGACGAACGAGCGCGCGAGCGCGACACGCTGCTGCTCGCCGCCCGACAGCTGGCGCGGGTAGTGGCCGAGGCGTTCGCCGAGACCGACGCTGGCGAGCATCTCGCGCGCCGGCCGCTCGACGTCGCGCTCGCCGCGCAGTTCCAGCGGCAGCATCACGTTCTCCAGTGCGGTGAGCGACGGCAACAGCTGGAAGTTCTGGAACACGAAGCCGACCTTCTCGGCGCGCACCTGGGCGCGGCCGTCCTCGTCGAGGTTCGAGAGCGCTTGGCCGTCGAGGTGCACCTCGCCGCGCGACGGCGTGTCGAGGCCAGCGAGCAGTGAAAGCAGCGTGCTTTTGCCTGAGCCCGACGCGCCGACGATTGCGACGGTGTCGCCCGCGTCGATGGTGAAGTCGATCGAGTCGAGGATCACGAGTTCGCTGCCGGGCAATGCGACCCGCTTGCCAAGGCCCTGAACATCGAGCACCGCACGCGTGGACGCTTCAGCGTGGGGCGGGGTGGCCTCGGCCATGATCTTCACGGGGTTGCCTCCAGGATGACGCGCTGCGGCCACGGTCGGCAGCCATGGGAGAAATGCATGACACCAGCATATGCGGCTTGGCGGACGTGGGTTCAATGGATGGCGACGGCGTTGCTGCTTGCAACGATGTTGCCGGCACTTGCGGCAAAGCCCGAGGAAAGCGCGCGTTCGCGCACGGTGCTCGTCATGGGCGACTCGCTGTCGGCCGCGTACCGCCTGCCGACGTCGCAGGGCTGGGTCGCGCTGACCGAGGACCGCATCCAGCAGCAGGCGCCCGGCTGGCGCGTGGTCAATGCGAGCGTCAGTGGAGAGACGACGGCCGGGGGCAAGTCGCGCATTGCACGCGAGTTGAAGCGTGCGAAGCCGGACGTGGTGGTGATCGAGCTCGGTGCGAACGATGGCCTGCGCGGCCTGCCGCTCGCCCAGACGCGCGCGAACCTCGACGCGATGGTGACCGCCGCGAAAGGCGCGGGCGCGCGGGTGCTCCTGATCGGCATGCGGCTTCCGCCGAACTTCGGCGGCGCGTACACGAAGGGCTTCGAGGAGAACTTCCGCGCGGTGGCGAAGAAGCACGACGTGGCGTTCGTGCCGTTCCTGCTCGAGCCGATCATGCTCGACCGCAGCGCGTTCCAGCGCGACAACCTGCACCCCACGGCCGCGGCCCAGCCGAAGCTGCGCGACCACGTGTGGCCGAAGCTCGCCCCGCTGCTGCGCTGAGGCCGGCTTTGCATGGATGACGAGAGCGGGGCCTGCGGGCCCCGTTTGCGTTGAGCGCCCGGGCGGGCGAGCCCGCGCGGATGCCACGCCCGGGTGTCGGGCCCGCTTGCAGATGCCGTCTCGCACCGGTCTTGTGAGCCCGGGCACGATTGCGGCTCCGCGCCGGCTGTCAACGGCTTACGTCGGCGCGGCTCGGTCGCCACAATCGGCGGCTCCCCGGCCCCGGCCGGCGCCACCGGTTGACCCATGTCGCACGCAACAGCCCAGCTCGCTTCGAAGATCGCCGCCACCATTGCCGCCGAGATCGGCGCCCAGCCCGCGCAGGTGCGCTCGGCCGTGGCGCTGCTCGACGAAGGCGCGACCGTCCCGTTCATCGCGCGCTACCGCAAGGAAGTCACCGGCGGTCTCGACGACACGCAGCTGCGCAACCTCGAGACGCGCCTGTCGTACCTGCGGGAGCTCGAAGACCGCCGCGCCGCGGTGCTGTCGAGCATCGAAGAGCAGGGCAAGCTGACCGACGAGTTGCGCGCCGACATCGAAGCCGCCGAAAGCAAGGCGCGCCTCGAGGACCTCTACCTGCCGTACAAGACCAAGCGCCGCACGAAGGCGCAGATCGCGCGCGAGGCGGGGCTCGAGCCGCTGGCCGACGGCCTGCTCGCCGACCCGACGCAGGTGCCCGAGGCGTTCGCGGCGCAATTTGTCGATGCCGACAAGGGCGTCCCCGATGCGAAGGCCGCGCTCGACGGCGCGCGCGCGATCCTCATGGAGCGCTGGGGCGAGAACGCCGCGCTCGTCGGCGACCTGCGCCAGTGGCTCGGGGACGTCGGCGTAATCCGCTCGCGGGTCGCGGAAGGCAAGGAGAACGAAGGCGCGAAATACCGCGATTACTTCGACCACGCCGAACCCTTGTCGAAGATCCCCTCGCATCGCCTGCTCGCGCTGTTCCGCGCGCGCCGCGAGGAGATCATTTTTGTCGATCTCGATCCCGGCAACGACGCCGAGGCCGGTCACTTGCAGGCCGAAGGCCGCGTCGCGCACTTCGCGGGTGTGAAGCCGCAGGGCCGCCCGGCCGACAAGTGGCTGCTCGACGCGTGTCGCCTCACGTGGAAGGCGAAGCTCCACCTGCACCTCATGCTCGACCTGTTCGCTCAGGCCCGCGAGAAGGCCGAGGCCGAGGCGATCGACGTGTTCGGCCACAACCTCAAGGACCTGCTGCTGGCCGCGCCGGCCGGCCCGCGCGCGGTGCTCGGCCTCGACCCGGGCCTGCGCACGGGCGTGAAGGTGGCCGTCGTCGACGCGACCGGCAAGCTCGTCGGCACCGACACGATCTACCCGCACGAACCGCGCCGGCAGTGGGACCAGTCCCTGCACACGCTGCGCGCGCTGTGCGCGAAGCACCGTGTCGAGCTCATCGCGATCGGCAACGGCACGGCCTCGCGCGAGACCGACAAGCTCGCGGGCGATCTGATCAAGCTCGCGCCCGAACTCAAGCTCACGAAGATCGTCGTGAGCGAGGCGGGCGCGTCGGTGTACTCGGCGTCGGAACTGGCCGCGCGCGAATTCCCGGATCTCGACGTGTCGATCCGCGGTGCGGTGTCGATCGCCCGCCGCCTGCAGGACCCCTTGGCCGAGCTCGTGAAGATCGAGCCGAAGTCGATTGGTGTTGGCCAGTACCAGCACGACGTGGATCAGTTCCGCCTCGCGCGCGCGCTCGACGCAAAGGTCGAGGACTGTGTGAATGCGGTCGGCGTCGATGTGAACATGGCTTCGGCCGCGCTGCTCACGCGTGTTTCGGGCCTGTCGACGACGGTTGCGGAGAACATCGTGCGCCACCGCGACCAGCACGGCGCATTCCGCACGCGGAAGTCGCTGCTCGACGTGCCGCGCCTGGGCGAGAAGACGTTCGAGCAGTGCGCGGGCTTCCTGCGCATCGCCGGCGGCGACGAACCGCTCGACGCCTCATCGGTGCACCCCGAGGCGTATCCGGTCGTCGAGCGCATCCTCAAAACGGCGGGGCGCGACATCAAGCAGCTCATCGGCGATATCACCGTGCTGCGCCAGCTCAAGCCCGAGCAGTTCACCGACGAGAAGTTCGGCGTGCCGACCGTGCGCGACATCGTCAAGGAACTCGAGAAGCCGGGCCGCGACCCGCGCCCCGAGTTCAAGGCCGCGCGCTTCGCGGACGGTGTCGAAGAGATCAAGGACTTGCGACCGGGGATGATCCTCGAGGGCGTGGTCACGAACGTCGCCGCATTTGGCGCGTTCGTCGACATCGGCGTGCACCAGGACGGTCTCGTGCACATCTCGGCGCTGGCCGACCGCTACATCAAGGACCCGCGCGAGGCGGTCAAGGCCGGCGACATCGTCAAGGTGCGCGTGCTCGAGGTCGACGTCGCGCGCAAGCGCATCGCGCTCAGCCGCCGGCTCGACGATTCGGTGCCCGCGCCGCGCAGCGAGCCTCGCGGCGACGTGCGGAGCGAGCCGCGCGGCGCGGGGCAGCCGCGTCGAGACGATCGCGGCCGCGGCGCCCCCGCGCGTCAGCAGCTGGCGCCCGCGAACAACGCGCTTGCCGCGGCTTTTGCCCGGGCGAAGCAGGACTCGTAGTAAGGCCCACGCCGCTTCCGCCCGGCCGGCGAGCGGGGCGTCGGCATAAAAAAAGCCCGTCTCAGGACGGGCTTTTTGTTGGCGCTGACAACGCGCCCGAGCTTCGTCGCGTCAGGCGCTGGCGCGCAGCATCGGCGTCGCCCACTGCGTGAGCATCATCAGACCCACGGCGCCGCCGACCACGGTGGCGAGCAGCTTCGGGCTGCGCGCCGGGTGCAGGCCGGACGAGGCGATGAGCGCGCCGACGAACAGCGGTACGAACATGTCCGCCGCCTGCCACGGGTCGCGCCCTGCGCTGTGCAATGCGAAGCCAAGGCCGGCGGTGAAAGCGAGACAGAACGCGGCGAGGACCAGGCCCTGCTTGAGTCCAATCTTGCGAGCCGGTGCCTGCGTCTGCGTTGTCGTTTCCATCGTGATTCCTTGTCGTCGTGCGGGACGCGCGGCGGGGGAGGCGCGTCGCGAGAGGATCGCATCATCGCGGCCCGCCCGGCGCCTCTCCGGGATCCCGGTCACAGAGCGCGCGATCGCCGACGGCGGTTCAGCCGCGATGTGGGCTTGTGCGCATGTTTCGCGCGGGGATATGCAGGCGCGGAGCGCACAGACTGTTCGGTCGCCTTCGCCACGCGTAACGGCGGAGCTCAGTCGACGACCGGTTACAGCGTGACTGCAGCCGCCGCGATCGTCCGTCGGACTCGGGTTAGCGAGGGCCCCGATCGCCGGGGCGGCGGGCGTCCTCGGCGTCCGCCTGGAGCGCCTGCTCGATGCGCTTGCGCAGGTCGTGATCACCGAAGAGATCGCGCAGCAGGCGCAGCTTGTGCTCAAGCGCGACGCTGTCGGCCAGCCGCATGCGCTCGATCCATTGCCGCGACGGCGTGTAGGTGGTCAGGTCGATGCCGGTCGCTTCGCGGATCTCGTCGAGCTTGCGCAGGCCGGTGCGCAGGCGCTCGAGGTCGCGACGCGTGGCCGCGTCCAGCGTGGCCGGCGACTCCGCCTCACGCGCGCGCTGCTCGCGCTCCCATTGTTCGCGGTGCTTTGCGTTCAACGCCGCAAGGTCATCGGCGTCGAGTCGATGCCGCGAGCGCAGCAACGAGGCGACGAAGGCGCGGGGCATCGCTTCGGCTTCGCGCAAGGCCGGGGCCACGCGACGTCGGATGGTCCCGTTCGCCGAGAGTTCCCACAGGCCCCAGCCGATCGGCAGTTCAGCCTCACGCACGACGCCGGGCGCTGCAAACAGGCACCAACGGTCGCAATACCGTGCGATGCGGTCCGCCTTTTCCGGGTTCTTCAGCTCCGCCAGCCAGTCGCCGCGGTTGCACTTGAACTCGAAGCCCGTGATATCGAGACCGCGCGAGGCCCACAGCGATAGCACCAACGCGTCCGCGCGCGATCCCATCGCGCTGCCGGCGGCCTCGCGCACTTCGAACACCGTGACGTACTCATCAGCGGGATGCTCGAGCTTGAGTGCCACGCAGAGGTCGTGGCTCGTGATCTTTACGGTGTCGCTCACAACGGCAGACATGGTGCACGCCACAGCGCGGCCGGACGCCGCGCGGGAATCGTCGCCGCGCGGCGTCGCAGAAACTGCGTCACGTGCGCTTGCGTTAGCGGATGATTCACGGGCGCCGGCGGTTTGAGGCCGAGCCGAAGCGCACCTCCTTGCATTCACCGAAGCCCATACAACGCCACGGCGCCGCCGAAATACGCGATGAGCACGGCCCAGCTGTCGACGCCCAGTCGCAGGTACGACCGGTCCCGGCGTTCGATCAAGCCTGCCACGTACAGCAGCGTCACCACGATGCCGAGCACCGCCGCGAATGCCGCGAACGGGCCCTGCGACGCGAGCACCGGCCCGCCCGGTGCCACCGCGTCGATCAGCAGAACGAGCATCAGATCGAAGACGTTGGTGCCGAAGATGTCGGCGAACGCCATCGTGTAGCGGCGGATGCGCACTGCGGCGACGACGGTGCTGATTTCAGGCAGCGACGTAGCGAATCCGACGAGCGTCGCGCCGACGAAGCTCGAGCCGAGACCGCTCTGCGCCGCGATCGCCTCGCCCGTACCCGCAAGCGCCCAGCCCGCGACCAGGACCACGGCGCCCATGGCACCGGTCATCCACAGTGCGCGCGTCAGGCTGGGGTCATCCGCGGTCTCGGCCGGCGCCTCCGGCTTGGGGGCGGGCGTGGCTTGCCAAGGCTCACGGTCGCCATTGCGCGAGATGATCCAGAACATTGCGGCGCCTGTCAGCGCAATAGCCAGGCTCCACGCGCCGACCCCCGCGACGGCGACGTCGCCCACCAGCACGGCGGCCGCGAACAGCGCGAGGAGAAGACAGGAGAACACCGCCTGCAGCAGCACGGTCGGGCGGGGAACCTGCGCGGTGAGCGCCCGCTCGCCGAGCAGTGCGTCGCCGATCGCGATGATGGCGACCTGCAAGGCGACGCCGCCGAGCAGGTTCGACACGGCGAAGTCCGCGCTCCCGCGCAGGCCCGCGGTGACCGACACGGCAATCTCCGGCAGCGACGTGATGCCGCCGAGCAGCAGCATGCCCACGACCGCGTGCCCGATGCCCGTGATGCGCGCGATGGCATCGGCATGCGCGGTCAACTTCGTGCCGGCCCACCACACGACTGCGGCGGCGACGGCGAACGTCGCGAGGTTGAGTTCGAGCGCGAGTGAGTGGAATTCGGGCATTCGGCCTGCAGGTCGTCCAATTCGGTCGCGAGCCAGCCGGCGTCGCACTCGCACCATAGCGAGCGGCACCGCACTCTCGGTTCACGTGTCGGGCACGGCCAGTTGCGCCTCCCGTGCGTTACCGTTTGTCCGTGCCGCGCCGGCACAGGAGCGCAAGCGCGCTGCTCGCAGCGCCGCTGCGCTGAACAAGTGCGGCTGGACCGCGCGGCGGATTACGTTGGTTGGACTGGCGTGACTTGCACGCGCAAGACGGACGGGCCTTGATTGCCGAACTCGTGAGCTGGGCGCTGTCGCCCCTCAACTGGCTGCTCATCGCACTTCTGATCGCGGTCCTGGGTGCTCGCTCGCGGTGGCGACGCGTGCTGCAGGGCATCGCGCTTGGGCTCGCGATCATCGCGTTCGCGGCGAGCACGGCGGTCGTGTCGAACGCGATCGCGCGCCGCGTGGAGTCGATTGCGGACACGCCTCCGCATTGCGAGTCGGATCCCCCGGACACCGTCGTCGTGCTCGCGGGCGGCGTCGACCGGCTGCCGCGCGGCGCCGATGTGTACGGCGTGCTGAGCGCGACGTCCCGCCGGCGGATCGAGCGTGGCATCGAGTACTGGCAGGCAGAGCCGGGCCGGAGACTCGTGCTGAGCGGCGGCCCCACGGCGCCCGGCTGGGTCCCTCTCAGCGGGCTGATGTCGAGCTACACACGCGCATTCGGTGTGCCGCCTGACGCCGTGGTCGAAGAGGACCGCTCGCTCACCACGTGGCAGAACGCGCAGAACGTCGCCGCGCTGCAGCCGCGACTTCCGCGCCGCATTGCTTTGGCGACGTCTGCCATGCACATGAATCGCGCAGTCCTCGCGTTCGAGGCCGCGGGCTTCGAGGTTTGCACGCTCCCGGCCGATCGGCGTGGCATTCGTGTGTCTTTGCCCGGAGGGATCGTGCCGTCGACGAAAGAACTCGAGAAGTCTGACGCCGCCTTGCATGAGCTCGTCGGCACGCTGCACTACCGGTGGCTGCGCTGGCGCACGGCACGCAGCAGCGATCAGCCGTAAGAACACCGCCGTGGTCGACGGAGCCACGTGCCGGCGATTTGATGTTGCTTGAACATAGGTGCTGCGAGCCTTCTTGGAACCCGAGCCTGTGGCCGATCGCGCGGCCGCGCTTGTCCGTACGGGCGCGCCGGTCAAGCCAAAACGACGCTCAGCGTCGTTCTGGATCGGCTAGCAGCGTAACGGACTCAGCTCCAGCGGGTTCGCTGCGGCGACGTGTGCAGCTTGCGCGTCATCCGCACCGCCACAGGGCCCCATCGATCGACCCGAAAGGAGATCCATGCATGAGCTCGAAGACCCAGACAACCGTCGCTCCCGCGCGGGGCATGCGCGCCGCCGCCTGTGCACTCGCGCTCGCCGGTCTCACCGCCTTCGCCGCACCTGCGTTTAGCGCGGGCAGCCGCGCGCCGGTTGTTGCCACCGGTCAGGCCGGCGCATCGGGCGCTTCGATCCCGCCATCGCTCGCGAAGTTTGACGCCGCCTCACTGACAGGGCAGCGCGTCGACGCCAGCGCCCTGGTTGGGCAGCCGACCGTTCTGATCGTCACGCCCACGCGCGACGCAGCCGAGTCCACCCGCGCGTGGGCCGAGGCACTGCGCGGCCGCCTCTCGACGAAGCAGGTGCGGGTCCGCGATCTCATCGCGATCGATCTGCCGTTCTTCATGTCACGCGACGACGCCCTGTCCCGCGCGCGCGACAAGATTCCTGCGAAGTACCACGACATGACTTGGCTGTCGGTGGACACGACCGTGGAGAGCGCGTTCAACATTCCCCGCGACGCCGGTCAGGCGACGGTGCTCGTGCTCGATTCACAGGGTGATGTCCGCGCGCGCGCGTCGGGAAACCCGAGCCAGGCAGAAGTCCAGAAGATCGTGAACACTGCCCAGTCGCTTACATCCTCGAACTGAGGGACGTCTCGGACGCAGCGCAATTAACGGGAGCCCGGCGAAGCGGGCCCCTGTAGATGTCCCTACGAATCGTGCTCCACCCGGTGACTTTTCGTTATCTCTGCGACCGGGTGCAGCACAGCAAAAAGGCCGGCGATTGCCGGCCTTTCTGTTTAAGCCTCGCGCGAATTAATGCCGCGTGTTGCGATCCGTACGATCGACGTCGAGCTTTTCGCGCTTGAGGTCGGCTTCGACAGTCTTCTCGTCAGTGACGAGCTTCTTGCGGATGACCACTTCCTCGCGCGCAACGGTGCGCTTATCGACGACGGCCTCTTCCTGCATCAGCGGAATGACGACCTCGTCTTCGCCGATCGAGCCGTCCGTTTTGCCACCGGCCTGGATCGGGCGCTTCTCGATGACGAGCTCTTCGTGCGCAAGCGGCACGGTCTCGCTGACGTGGGTGCTTTCGACGGTCTTATGCACGCGCGCTTCGCCAGCCGACACGGCGCGCTTACCGACGCGCAGCTCTTCCTCTGCGAGCGTCAGGCGCTCAACGCGGCCCGTGCCCTCACGCTTACCATAGAACTCGCGGGTGTCGCGGTCGTGGTCGCGGTCGCCGGCGTCCATTCCAACCGGCTCGCCATGGCGATACGGCGGCATCGCGATGAGCTGCGCGCCGTCGATACCGGTCAGCAGCACGTCGTCGCGATGGTCGTCGAGGCGCGCGCCGCTCAGCGGCACGAGCACGTGGCGGTTGTCCTTGAGGGACAGCGCCTTGCCGTCGAGCTCGATGTCGATATAGCGGACGAGATTTGCATCGGTGTCGACGATCAGGCTGTCGACTTCGCCGACCTTGCGGCCGTCCGAGGTGCGGACTGACCAACCGCGGATATCCGGGTCGCCATCGGCGACCTTGTAACCGTGCAGGTCATCCAGACGCTCGAGATTGGCCGTCGAGATCGGGGCATTGGTGCGGCCGGCCGTGGTGCCGGTGGTGTTTGTCTGACGATCCATAGTGATTCCTCCTGCGGCGCAAAGCGCCTTACTGCGGTGGGTAAAGATTGGGATGTGCGGCGACTCGTTTAATCGCGCTTGAGCGCGGGTCGCCGCTGAACTGGGTCGCGGATACTGAGCAGCCGCGGTCCGGTGTTTCAGTCAGCGCCAGTTATTAGCGCGAAACGATCGTGATGTCGCTGGGCTCAACCAGAAGGAAGGCCTGCTGACCGGTCACGAGCTTCTGAGCCTCGGCATCGAGCGTGCCACCCAGCTGCGCCAGCGTGCTCGGGTCATGCACGGCCGCGCCGTTGATCATGATTTCCTGGCCGGCGTTGACGTTGATCGCCTCTTCCATGTTCGGGCCCTTGGCGATGACGGCAAAAATGCGCTGGCCATCCTGCTCGATCCAGAAGCCGCGATCGGTCGGGACGTCCGTCACGCGAGCCGTGCCCGAAATCTCCTGGCCGACAAAGCCGGCCGGACCGGCAAGCACAGTGGCAACAGGAAGCAGTGCAGCCGCATTGGCCGTGGTTTCGACCGGCTCAACCGCGCCTACGGGTTCGACAGCGACGGGCGCTTCGGCGACCGGGGCTTCGACCGGGGCCACGGCTGCGGCCTCGACCTCTTCGCGGTCACCCATCTGCGTGAACGCCCAGATGGCCAACAGCACGAGCAACGCGCCGAGGATCCAGGGCCAGATGGATTTCTTTTTTTCGATTTTGATTTCAGCCACGGTAGTGCTCCTTTTCTACGAAGATTTACAACTTAAGGGTTGGCCGGTTCCGGCCGCATGAAGTGAGCTTGGAGATATCGTTATTTCTTTGTGCTAGAGCTTGCTCACGATGAGCTGCCGACAGCGATTGATCAGCTGCGAGCGACACCGTGCGCGCTGTCGCTGTGATGCTGTGGTGTACAGCGAATGTCTCGTGGCGCACCCTTTGACCAGCGTTTCATGGACACCGTGTCCGCCGGGGCTTCGGTTGCCGTGCGCTACGGCATCACATGCGCTTGGCTAGCGTGTGACCGACGGCGCACTGTTGCGCTGGCATAGAAGAAGGAGAACCCATGCAATCCATTCCCTCAGGCGCCTGGGTGGTCGTCGCCGACGGCGGCGGCGCGCGCATGCTGCAGAATGTTGGCGAAGCCAAAGCGATCAAACTCATCCAGCAGCGGTTGATCGAGCCGCAGAACCTTGACGGTGAAGGCCCGTCGGGCTCTCAGCCGAAGGAAGTCGACGTCGAGGAGGCGACGTTCGCGAAGCAGCTCGCAAACCGGCTCAATGATGGCGCTCTTAAGAACGACTATCGCCATCTCGTTTTGATTGCAGACCCGCAGACGCTCGGCCAGGTTCGTCCGCTGCTGCACAAGGAAACGCTGGAACGCCTCATTGGCGAAATGGCCAAGACGCTGACGAACGCGTCGATCGCCGATATCGAGCGCGTGTTGCACTGAGGCTCCTTCGCGGCGACGCATGCATCGCGTCGCCGCGAATCCGATGCGGAAAGAGGTTTTGCAGTACGGACACGCTTCCGTGCACGCGACGCGGCGGCGAGCGCCTACCGATGGGCGCACGACGCGAAGTCATCCCGCCGTTGCCTCTGAACTGTCATCCGGCGCGCATACGCTGGGGGCATGAAGATCCTCATGCTCTCGGATGTCTATTTTCCGCGTGTAAACGGCGTGTCGACGTCGATCCGCACCTTCGCGCTTGCACTGGCTCGCATGGGCCACGGCGTTACGTTGGTTGCGCCGGAGTACGAGGACCGCGGGCCCGCGGTGGCCGTCGATGACGGCGACGCGTTCGAGCTGATCCGTCTTCCGTCGCGCACCATCTTCTTTGATCCCGAGGATCGGTTGATCCGTCGACGCTCGATGCGCACGGCACTCGGGAGATTGGCGGTGCGCTCGTGGGACGTGATCCACATCCACACTCCGTTCCGCGCCCATCAGCTTGGGGTGTGGCTGTCGCAGGCGAGCGGCACACCGACGGTTGAGACCTACCACACCTATTTCGAGGAGTACGTGGGGCACTACGTGCCATGGCTGCCCAGCGCGATCACACGCGTGGTCGCGCGTCGGTTGTCTCGCAGGCTGTGCCACGACGTCGACCACCTCATCGTCCCCAGCCAGCAGATGGTGGACGTGCTGGAGCGTTACGGCGTTGGCACGCCGCATACGGTGCTGCCGACGGGCATCGAGCTGGACGAGTTTCAAGGCGGAGACGGCGCGCGGTTTCGCTCGCGACATGACATCAGCGCGTCGAGGCCAGTGCTGGTGACCGTGAGCCGGCTCGCCGTCGAGAAGAACATCGGCTTCCTGATCGACGTGGTCCGTCGCCTGGTGTCGCAATTCCCTGATCTGCTGTTCGTCATCGCCGGTGAGGGGCCGGACGCGCCGCGTCTCAAGAAGCTCGCGGCAGACCTGGTCGAACGGGGACACGTGCGCTTCTTCGGCAACCTGGACCGGCGACACGAGCTGCTCGACGCCTACCGTGCAGGCGATGCATTCGTGTTCGCCTCACCAACCGAGACCCAAGGCCTGGTGCTCATCGAGGCGATGGCGCTCGGGGTGCCGATCGTGTCGACCGCGGTCATGGGCACGGCGATGGTGCTCGACGGCGCCCGTTGCGCGGTCGTGAGCGAGGAGGACGTGGAGGCATTCGCCTCGCACACTGCAGCGCTGCTGCGCGACCCAGCACGGCGCGAGGCGCTCTCGGCGGCAGGCCCGCAGGACGCGGCCGCGTGGTCGAGCGAGACGGTCATGACGCGCGCGCAGGCGCTGTACGAGCGACTGGCCTATGGTGAGCGCCCGTGGCTGGCCGAGGCCGCATCGCACCTCAACGAAGCCTCATCGCGCACACGACCCGCGCCGCGTCGCGCCGTCGCAGACCCGGCCCGTCGTTAGGGCCGAGATGGATCAGCGTGGGCGCCGCGCGCGATCGAGCAGCGGCAGCAGCACGGCGGGATCCACCGGCTTGACGAGGTGGTGATCGAAGCCCGCGTCCTGCGCGAGGCGGCGGTCTTCCTCGTTGCCCCACCCGGTCACCGCGACGAGCACCGGTGCGGGTCCAGCCTTCGCGCGCAGGCGTCGCGCGACCTCGTAGCCGTCGAAACCGGGCAGCCCGATGTCGAGAAACACGACGTCGCAGTCGCCTGAGGCAGCAGCGTCGATTGCATCGGGACCGGAGTGCGCGATGCGCACCTCGTGGCCGCCGAGCTCGAGCAGCATGCCCAGGCTCATTGCGGCGTCGACATTGTCGTCGACCACGAGCAGCCGCAAGCAGGACGATGCGGGCTGCAGGGGCGTCGTCGGCACGGCCGGAACGCTCACGCCGTCAGCCAACGGGCGGGGCAGGGTGATCGTGAACGCGCTGCCGCGACCGAGGCCTGCGCTCCGGGCCTCGACGCGGCCGCCGTGCAGTTCAACGAGGCGACGCACGAGCGTCAGGCCGATGCCGAGCCCGCCCTGCGCGCGGTCGAGCGTGCGGTCGACCTGCGTGAACGCGTCGAACACCCGGCGCAGCATGTCCGCCGGAATGCCCGCGCCGTCGTCGCGCACGGTGATCGCCACGGCGTCCGCGGCGGCCGCCACGTCCAGTTCGATGTTGCCGCCGGCCGGCGTGTACTTCGCCGAATTGTGCAGCAGGTTCGCGACCACCTGCGAGAGGCGGGTCAGGTCGGCGTCCAGCGTGATCGGTGCCTCGGGCATGCGAACCGTCAGCGTCTGCGCTTGGCTGTCGACCAGCGGGCGCGTGGCCTCGACCGCGCTGTCGATCGCCTCGCGCAGGTCGATGCGCTGCCGATCGAGCGTCACCTTGCCGACGGTGATGCGCGATACGTCGAGCAGGTCGTCGACCAGACGCACGAGGTGCGCGAGCTGGCGCTCCATCATCGCGCGGGTCGACGCAGCCTGCTCCGTATCGCGCGTCATGCGCAGCACCTGCAGGCCGGTGCGGATCGGCGCGAGCGGGTTGCGGAGCTCATGTGCGAGCGTGGCGAGGAACTCGTCCTTCCGACGGTCCTGCTCGCGCAGCCGGTCGTACAGGCGCGCGTTCTCGAGCGCGACGGATGCGATCTGCGCGAGCTGCTGCAGGATGGCCTCGTCGGCTTCAGTGAAGTCCCGCTCCTGATTGCCGCGCAGCGTGATCACGCCGAGATTGCGGCCGTCATGCGCGGTGTAGGGCGCGGCAAGCCAGCCGTCCGTGCCCAGGTCGTCGCTCGCGTCGGAGCCCACGCAGAGGGTTGAATGCGGCGTGGCGCGCTGCCGCGCAGCCACACGCATGGGGCGGTTGGTGTCACGCACGCGAGCGCAGAGCGCGGCAAGCTCCGGCGTTTCACCTTGAGGATGTTCCGAGCCGTGGGCCCCGGCGCGGGAAAGCGCACTGAGCGTCTCCACGCCGTCAGGTTCGGACGTGAGCCGCGTCACCGCCGACTGGGCGCCGAGGATGCGGCGCGCTTCTTCGGTGACCACCCGCAGCACGCTGTCGGCGGATGACGCAGCCTGGATAGTGCGGGCGGCGATCGCGACCTGCGCGAGCAGGCGCCCCTGCTCGCGTTCGCGATCGAGCATCCGGGCGAGCCGTTCTTCGCTCGCCTTCTGCGCGCTCACGTCGACCGTGACGCCATCGAAGCGGATCGGGCTGCCGTCGGCGCCGTAGGCTGTACCGCCTAGCGCGCGCACCCACTTGATTGCGTCCGAGCCGGGGTCCGTCGTGCGGTAGAACACGTCGTAGGGCAGGCGGCTCTCGATGGAGCGGGCGATCGCGTCGCGGGTGGCCTCGCGGTCGTCCGCATGCATGCGTTCGTAAAATGTGTCGATCGTGACGCGTGCATCCGGCGACAGGAAGAAATGCGCCTTGACTTGCGCGTCCCATTCGAGCTCGTCGAACGGCAGGTCGCAGTACCAGAAGCCGACGCCTGACAGGCGCACGGCATAGTCGAGGCGGGCGCGACTGTCGGCGAGCGCGCGTTCGCCGGTCACGCGAGCCGTGACGTCCCGCGTGACCGACAGCTGCGCGAAGCCCCCGGAGTGCATCGGCAGCGGGACTGCGGTGGTCTCCATCCAGCGTCGGGTCCCGCCGAGGCCAACGATCTCGAACGCCAGCTCGGCGCGCTCACCGCGGCACACCCGTTCGTTGAGGTGCTCGAACGCTGCGCGGTGCTCGGGCGCGACGAGCGGAAACACGCAGGCGCCGACTACATGGGTCTCGTCCGTCGCCTCGACCATGCGCAGGCCAGCGGCGTTCATCTGCAACACGGCGCCGTCGGGCGCAACGAGCATCACGCACTCGGGGTTCGCCTCGACCATGGCGCGGTAGCGGGCTTCGCTGGCCTGCAGGGTGCGCGTCACGCGGGCGCGTTCGAGCGTTTCCCAGCAGCGCCCGACGACGAGTTCGACGAGATCGATCTCATCGCGCGTCCAGCGACGCGGCACGCGCTGATGCACGGCCATGGCGGCCGAGAAGACGCCGTTCTTGTGCAGCGGCACGCAGATGACGGCTGCGATCTCCGTAGCCCGGTACGCCGGCAGGTCGATGGCGCTGATGCGCCCGTCGCGCTCGGCGTCGACCACCACGTATGCATCGCCCGCGAGCATCTGGCGCGTGCACTCGGCACCGAAGGCCGCGACCGGCCAGCGGCCGACGATGCTCGGCACGTCGCGCTGCCAATCGCCGGTGATCACGAACAGCGACTCGTCCTCGATTTCGGCGTACGCGCAGCGGTCGGCCCCGAGGTGCTCGGCAAGCAGCCGCGCCGACGTGGACATGATGGCGTCCGGTGCGGTGAGCGGTTGCGTTGCCGCTGCAAGGTCATCGAGGAAACGGTGCTGCGCTTCGCGGCGCTGCAGCGCCTCATCGTGGCGAGCACGTTCGATTGCGAGTGCTGCTGTGCGCACGAGCGTGGACACCAGTGCCTGCTCGGCGTCGTCCGGCTCGCGCGCGGCGTCGGAACCGGTGTCGAACGTGCCCAGCACGCGGCCGTCCGCGCTGACGATCGGTGTCGAACAGACCGTCCGGGCACCGCTCAGCGTCAGCGGCTCCTCGGCTCCCTCCGCACCGATCGCGCGCTCGCCGGACATGTCGTCGTGAAGCCGGACCACCGCTCGCACGCGTTGCGCATGCGCCTCGACGATCCGGCACAGCGCTGCAAGCACGTCCGCAAGCGGCGCGCCGCGTACGACCATCTCCAGCGCCGCATGCTGAGCCGCGAGCAGCGCGGCCGGGGTTCGGGCCGCGGGCGCTTCGTCGGCGGCGATGACGCTCATCCGGCCCGCACCCCGGGAGCGGCCCAGCCGGTCGAAACAAGGCGCGACAGGGAGGCCAAGGGGCAGGGCATCTGGAGGTCCTTACGGGCAGTTGCGCAGTCTAGCGGGGCTCAGGTTGCGGTTGCGTGGCTCCACGCCTCCACTGACGCTCCGGGCTCGATAACCCATTCAGCGTTCAATTCACGAGCGCCGCCGTATGGTCAGGGCAGGCAAACCAGGAGGACAGGCCATGGCCACCGGTTGGGCAGGCGACGGCGCGGTGCAGGACCAGATCGACGCCACCGTGGACGATGCGGTGCGGCGCGCCCGCAGCCGGCTTGCGCAGGGGCCGGGGCGAATGCACTGCGAGGAGTGCGACGCCCCGATCCCGGAAGCACGGCGGCATGCCGTGCCGGGCGTGAGGCTGTGCGTGTCGTGCCAGGCGCAGGCCGACGCCGCGGAGGGCGCAGGCGCCGGCTACAACCGGCGCGGCAGCAAGGACAGCCAGCTGCGATGACGGGCGTGGCTCTAGCGCAATGTTGCGGCGTCGTCAAGTTTCCTTCGCTTCATGTTGACGGCCCGGCTGGACACTGGAACCGCAGTCCACCCTCGAAGCCGCAGCTGGAGACACCATGAAAGCCCTCAACCTCGTGACGCTTGCCCTCCTGATCATCGGTGGCATCAACTGGGGCCTCGTCGGCCTCGCCCAGTTCGACCTCGTCGCCGCGATCTTCGGCGGCCAGGACGCACCGCTCGCGCGGCTCGTGTATGCACTCGTAGGCCTGTCCGCGCTGTGGCAGATCGTGCCGCTCCTGCGTGCCAGCCACACGAACGAAGTGCACGCCGAAGCCCACGCCCGCACGCACCACACCCCGCGTCGTTAATCGACGCTGCAGTTCGGGCGACCCACGCGGTCGCGCGCTGCAAACGAGCCGCGCCGGGCACACCCCGGCGTGGCCTTCTTACGTTGGGAGTCTGGAGCGCCCCGCGGCGAACAGCGCACGCGCGATCGCGAGGCCGCACCGGTTCGGCGCCTTCAGGACATCGGGTTCGGCGGCGCCGGCTCGGGGGGCAGCGGGATGAATTCACCGTCATCTAGGTCGGGCAGCTTCATGCGGCCGGCGCGCCAGTCGGCCTTCGCCTGCTCGATGCGCTCTTTGGACGAGGACACGAAGTTCCAGTCGATGTAGCGGCGCCCGACAGGCTCCCCGCCGAGCACCAGCAGTGTCGACGGCGCCGTCGCGCGCACCGAAGCGGCGCGACCGCCCTCGATCACGAACATGCGGCCGGCCGCGTGCTCCGCGCCGTCGATTTCGAGCGCGCCGGAAACGAGGTAGATCGCGCGCTCCGCGTACGAATCAGGCAACGGAAGTGCGGCGCCGGCATCGAGCGTCGCGTGCACATAGAACATCGGCGAGTGCACGGGCACCGGTGCCTGCGCGCCGTACACATCGCCTGCGAGCACGCGCACGTGCAGCCCGCGGTCCTCCACGACCGGCAGCGACCCGGCGTCGAAATGTGCAAACGAAGGCTCGATCTCCTCCAGCCCGTCGGGCAGCGCCACCCAGGCCTGCAGCCCGTCGACGCAGTCGCCCTGCCGCCGCGCGCGCTCAAAACGCTCGGAATGGGTGATGCCGCGCCCGGCCGTCATCCAGTTGACCTCGCCGGGGCGGATCGCTTGCTCGGACCCGACGCTGTCGCGATGCATGATCTCGCCGTCGAGCAGGTACGTCACCGTCGACAAGCCGATGTGCGGATGCGGGCGGACGTCGACATTGCGCGACAGGCCGGCTGCAAGATCGGCCGGGCCCATGTGGTCGAAGAAGATGAAAGGCCCGACCATGCGCTGCGCCGAAAATGGCAGCACACGGCCGACTTCGAAACCGCCGAGGTCACGGCGTCGGGGTTCGATCACGCGTTCAAGCATGGCGGCTCTCCTGTCGGAAGAACCGCAGTGTGGCGCGACGCCCGCCGCTGCGGTGCATGGGCGGCGGTACGGAGTGTTTCAACGCGGGGCCCAGCGCGGATTGCGATGAGCGGGCGCTGCTGCGCCGGCGTCAGGCGGCGGGAACTCCGCCAGGTGCGGTCCGGCCCGTGGTCGCTGGCTGCGTCGCCAGGGTGACGCGGTTGCGGCCCGTCCGCTTGGAGGCGTACATCGCCTCGTCGCTTGCGCGCAGCAAGGTCGGGCCGTCGTCGCCGTGCAGCCCGAACAGCGCCACGCCGATCGACACCGTCACCTGCAGCGATTCGCCGGGCACCGCAGCGTCGAAGATCTGCGACTCGATCGACGCGCGCAGCCGCTCGGCGAACACCATCGCGCCCGCGGGCTCGGCTTCGGCGACGACCGCAAGGAACTCCTCGCCACCGAGGCGGACGGGCAGGTCGCTGCTGCGGCTGGCCTGGCGGATCTGGGCGGCCACGCCTGCGAGCACCCGGTCGCCGGCTTCATGACCCCAGGTGTCATTGATGCGCTTGAAGTGATCGATGTCGATCGCGAGGAAGGCGAGCCCGCCGCCGCGACGGCGCGCGACCGGGATCTGCACGCGCAGGTATTCGTCGAGGAAGCGCCGGTTGTAGAGCTTGGTCAGCTCGTCGGTGATCACCAGCTGCTGGAGTTCCGCCTGCTCGAGCTTTGCCCGCTGCTGGACCTTGCTGTTTTCGAGCGCCATCGCGAGCAATTTGACCGACGCGAGCAGCGTGCGCTCCTGCATCTCGCTTGGCCGACGCTTGCGCGGAGAAAGAGCGACGAGGAACCCCTGCGTGCCCGAAGGCGCGAGCAGCGGGTGCACCGCCAGCAGCGTGAGGCCCTGCTTCGCGATGCGGGCTTCGATCTGCAACTGGTGCGCCCCGCCCATCGTTTCCGCGGCGGTCATTGGCTCGCCGAGGTCGAGCGCGCCGCCCAGGCTGGGGTCTGAGGCCGACGTGGCCAGCTGGCGCAGGTAGCCGCGGTCGTCGAAGGCCTGGACCATCGCCGCATCGACGATGCCGTAGGCCGTGAGGATGTCGCAGGCGCTGCGCGCGAGCTGTTCCTCGGGCAGGTCGGGCGTCGACAACGCGGTCGAGAGCGCGGACAGCGTGGCGAGTTCACGCTCGCGCGCCTTGTTGCGGCTCTGGATCATGTGCAGCACGAGAAGCGCAAGGCCGAGCAGTGCGGCCGCTGCGGCCACGCCCCACAGCACCCAGCTCTGCCACGCAGGAGGCGGCGGAGAGAGCACTTCGATGTCCTGCGGCGACGTCACCACGACCTGGAAATCGGAGTCGTATGGCCACTGAGGTTTGTAAATCGACACCACTCCGGTCGCTTGGATGCGCGTACCCGGTGCGTATTGCTTCCAGTTGAAGTTGTCGACGACACGCGCGGGAATGAACAGCGGAATCGACTGGCCGTTCGCACCCTTGAGTTCCAGCAGCCCGAATGAATCCAGCGAGAGTTCGCCGGTTACGCCCTCCAGGCGCACGCGGTGGCCCATGTGGGTCCAGCTGTTCGCCTCGCGGATGTCCAGACCTTCGGACTCGGGCACCTTCGCGCGGCCGATGCGGCGCACCTCCGCATCGCGCAGCTGCACGGCGCCCCGAAACTGGGCGACCTTGCCGGTCGCTTCCACGACGTCGCCAGCCGCGAACTCGGCATTCGAGCGCTCGTTGAACAGGACGATTCCGCCGCGTTCGTCCTGGATCACGAGCTGCAGTGCGCGATTGCGCATGACGCCGCTGGGAACCGTCACGACGCCGCGCGTGCGCACGAGTTCGTTTTTGCGATCTGGCACCGTGTCGCGGTCGCGGTCGACGAGGAGCTTGTCGATCGTTTCGAGCTTAGGCGGTGCCTCCCGCTGCTCCGAGGACGACGCGCGGTCCGATGGGGCGGTGGGCGCGCTCGCGCCGACCAGCGGCCAGCCCGTGCAGAGAAGGATCAGCGCAATCGAGAGATGAGGCAGGCGCACGGCTGAAGTCGGCATGTTGATCGGGATGCGCGACCGAGGGGGCGCTTGAGGATTTGACGGCCGGGCACGGACTTTCTTGAGCGGCGATCGCCGTCGGCGGTCACACCGTGGCTGCATCGCGCGTTGACGCGCACCGGGTCACGCTGGCCCCCTCCCGCAAGGTGAGCCTGCCTGCCGTGCACGATGCTCCGCTCGAAGTGCCCTGCCTGCACTGCCAGGCGCTCAATCGGGTCCCGCCGGCCCGTATCGGCGAGGCGCCCAACTGCGGACGCTGTCACTCGCCGCTGTTCGCGGGTCGCCCGCATGCGCTGACGACCGCCACCTTCGACGCGGCGCTCCGGGGCGACCTGCCACTGCTCGTCGACTTCTGGGCCCCGTGGTGCGGACCGTGCCGAACGATGGCACCGCAATTCGAGGCCGCGGCCGGACAGCTCGAGCCGCGCCTGCGCCTCGCGAAGGTCGACACCGAGGCCGAGCCGGCATTGGGCCAGCGCCATGGCGTGCGCAGCATTCCCACCGTCGCGCTGTTCAAGGGCGGGCGTGAGATCACCCGTCAGGCGGGCGCGATGAGCGCCGCACAAATTGTCGCGTGGACGCGTTCGCAGGGCGCAGGCTGATATCCGGTCGACGGTCGTCGCCGTCCGGACATCAACCCTTGGGCAGGCGGAACGTCAGCGTCCGCGATGTCGACGCCGCCGATCCCGTCGACTCGAACCGCCAGCGCGACGCGGCGGCCAGCGCGGCCCGGTCGAACACGCCGGCCGGCTCGGCGGAGACCACGCGTGCGTTCGCGACGCGACCGTCGGGCTGGATCGTAAATGCGATTTCGACATGCCCTTCGAGCTTGCGGTTCATGGCCGCGAGCGGGTAACGCGGCGCTTCGTCCTCGAGCAGGCGGGGAAGCGAGCGTTCAGCGGCGGCCGTCTGCGAGACACGTGTTGGCCTCTCGGGTTCGCTGGCGACGGTCGGTGTCGACGGCACGCCGGCCGGGACGGGCTCGGCGCGGAGTGCAGCCGCGACCTCTCGCACGACGGCCGGGGCGGCCGCCGCCGCCGGCGCATCGAACTCCGCTGCCGCCGTGGGCGCGTTGATGAAGCGAGCGACGCTTGCGGTCTCGCTCGCCTGCGCTCGACGCTGATCCTCGGCGTGCATCGCCAACGCGGCGTCGCGCGCTGCCGTCTGCTCGTCCGCGAGCGATGCGCGCAAGCCGGCGAGGGACGCACGCAGGCGCGGCAGCGCGGGTGCTCGGTCGTCGATGCGCGACAGCAGCGCCAGCAGACGATCGGACTCCTCCGGCTGTCTGCGCGCGAGCGCCTGCTCCGCCGCGATGAGCACGTAGGGTTGGAATTCCACGAGCGCGGTCGCGATGGCGGCATCCCCGGGGGCCTTGTCACGGAGCGCCAGGTAGTACTCGACCGCGTTGTCACCGCCAGGCGTGTGCACGCGTCGATCCCGCAAAGCCTGGCTGGCGAGCGCACGCAGGCGATCGTGATCGAGCGTGGCCAATCGTTCGGCCGGCTGATCGCTTTGGACAGCGGTCGCCCCGGCAGCGGCCTCCCCCGGGTCGTGACCGCCTTGGCAGGCGGCGAGCGCGGCGGCGAGTGCGACCGACAGCGAAGAACAACGGAACACGACTAACGACTTCGACATGGGATCCCCGGGCGGTGACAGGCGCGGGGAGCCTAAAAAGGCCGTGTTACGCGGCGATGGCCTAGTGTTTGCGGAATACCGCGCTCGGCGCGGCCTCTGATGGCGGCGCCGCTGCCACTCCGGACACGTTCAGTGCGGAAGCGGGGCGGGGCGGCCGAAGTGGAAGCCTTGGCCGTACCGCACGCCGATGTCGCGCAGCATCGCCGCTTCGGCCTCGGTCTCAATGCCTTCGGCCACGATGTCGAGCTGCGAACGCCGCGCGAACTCCACCGTCGCGGACGCCAGCGCCTGCTTGGCCGAATCCTCGTCGATGCCGCGCGTGAGCTGTATGTCGAGCTTCACGATCTGCGGCCGCACGCGCAGGACGTGGCTCAGGCCGGAATAGCCAGCGCCGAAGTCGTCGACGGCAATCCGCACCCCGCAGTCGCGGCAGGCCGCCAGCGCGGCCATCAGGGGCTCGTACTCGCTCACCACCGCATGCTCGGTGACCTCGACCAGCACCGCGCCGCCACCGGCTTGGCGCAGCGCTGTGAGGAGGTCACCCGATTGCAGCAGCGCAGGCGATGCATTGATGCCCATGTAGAGCTGCGAGGGCATGCGCGACCGCTGGCGCAACGCGGCGCGTACCGCGGCAAGTTCCACCTCCTGGCCGAGCCCGAGCGCCCAGGCCTCGATGAACCACCGATCGGGCGTGAGCACGGGATCGGTATCGAATCGGGCGAGCGCTTCCATGCCCACGACTTCGCCGCCGTCGAGCTCGACGATCGGCTGGAACACGATCCGCATGTTGTCCACCGCCGACCGAACACGCGCGATCCGGGCAGAGCGCGCCGCGCCGGCGGCCTGGCGCTCGCCAAGTTCGTTGCCGATCAGCGCACCGAGCACGCGCATGAACTTCACGTCGCGCTCGTGGATGCTGCGGTCCACCTCGTGGCTGATGCAGCACAGCGTGCCGTAGAGGCTGCCGTCGGGCAGCTCGACCGGGACGCCGATGTAAGTGCCGATGTCGAGATCGCGGGTGATGGCGAGGTCACACACCCGGGGGTCATTGCGGCCGTCCTGCACGATCGAGGGCAGCTCGCCACGTGTAACCCGACGGCAATACGTCTGCTCGAGCGGATACGACGTGCCCGGCGCCACCGGGTTGCCGTGGACCTGCCCCGACGTCGCGCGCACGACCTTGGTCGAGCCTTCGAACTCGCACAGGAAGCCGATGTCCGCATCCAGATGTTCACGGGCCGCGGAGACGAGCCTGTTCAGGAACTCCGGCGTACCGCGCTCCAAGTCGCTGAATGCCATCCCGAGCGAGGGCACCTGGGTCCCGTCGAGCGCAGCGCGCGACGGCTCAGCGTGCAGGCCCGGCGCTTGAGCAGGCGTTCCCGGCAATGCGGTCGAGATCGTGCGTTGATCCATAGCTCATTTCCCCCTGACTCCCGTTCTCCCGGGTCTTGCTGACGCCGCGGTCCATCCGGCGATCTATAAGAGAGAAACGTAACGTACGTGCTACATCCGGCCTTTCTCAACCGGAGAGCTGTGAGACCGACGTCGCCGCCCCGCGAACGCCGTTCAGACCCGCACCATGTGAAGGGGAAACGACTGAATCCGGTGTGATGGCCTTGTGCAGCATCCGCTGCCGTCTATAGCAGTGGTTACGAGGGACCGATCGACATGGTTGCAACGACGCATTCAGCAGCGCGCACGGCTACGGCCGGCAATGCGCGGCTTCATTATCTCGACGCGATGCGCAGCGTGCTGATGCTGCTGGGCCTCGTGCTGCACTCAGCGCGACCGTACGACACGGGCTCGTGGCGGGTGAAGGACGTGCAGCAACTGCCTTGGCTGGACGCCGTGGTTGCGACCTTGCACCTGTTCCGCATGCCGGCGTTTTTCGTCATCGCCGGGTTCTTCGCGATGTACCTCGTGCGTAAGCGCACGACCGGCGTCTTCTTCAGCGAGCGCATGCGCCGCGTATTGATACCGCTCGTTGTGGTGCTCTGCACGCTGAACGTGCTGCAGGCTTGGTTCGTCGCGCGGTTCGTCCAGAACGATGACTCCCCGTTCGTCAGCGGGGTGCTGATGCCTGCGTTTGTCGACGGCGAACTCGTGTCGCACCTGTGGTTCCTGGGGTGCCTCGCGGTGTACTTCGCGCTGACGACGATTGCAGCCCCGGTGCTGCGCCGCGTCGGCGAGTGGGAACTGCCGCGCACGCGGCACGGCGACACGCTTGCGCTCATTACTGTGCTGGGCGCCGCGGTCGTGGCTCCGGTGGCGATTGCCGCGTTCGGCTCGGCGTTCTCGCCGTGGCCGCAGCAGCATCTGCTCGGTGTCTTCCGCCCGATGACGATCCTGGCGTACCTGCCGTTCTTCCTCGTCGGCATCGTGCTGTGCATGCTGCCGGACCTGCTCGCGCGGTTCTCCCGCATCACCGTGTGGTCGGTCGCGCTTGCGCTGGTGGGCGTGGCGGGTCTGCAGTACGCCGAAACGCAGGGGGGCACCGTCGGCAAGGCGCTGGCGCTCGTGTCCGAGGCCCTGCTCGCATGGATGGCGATCCGCGCGGTGTTCGCGCTGTTCCGGCGTTACACCGACCGGCCGTCGCCCACGTTCCGCTACCTGTCGGACGCGAGCTACTCGATCTACCTGTTCCACCACCTGATTGTGATCGTCACGGCCACGTGGCTCCTGCCGATCGCGCTCGCCGCCGGGGTGAAGTTCGCGATCGTGCTGACGGTGGCGACGCTGCTATCGCTGGCGCTGTACCACGGTCTTGTGAGGCGCTCGCTCGTGCTGTCGTACCTGTTCAACGGCGCGCCGCCGCCCGCCCTGAAGCTGCCGCAGGCCGCACGCGGCCCGACTTCCGGGGCGGGTGCCGACGGCGATGGCCGACCGCGCCGGGCGCCTGCGCGGGCCTGACGCAGTCAGAACCACGGCGTAAAGGCGCGCGAAGCGGGAAGCGGGAAGCGGGGCTCAGTGCGTGGGCCCCGCGGCGCCCGGTTCGCTGCGCTTCTGCATGTGCTCGATGCGTTCGGCCTCGAGAGCGACGAGCTGAGCCTCCAACGTCAGGCCGGCGTCGGCTGCCTCGCGGGTCGCTGCGGTGAGCAGCGGTTCGGACACGCGGCGGCGCAGAACGACGTCGCGTGAGGCATGCACCGCGATCGCCCGGTCGAGAAGGGCGATTGCCATGGCGGCGCTGTCGGTCGACGTGATCACCCGGCCGCCGAACACAAACACGTACTCGCCGTCGCGCTGCGCGATGCCCCCCACGATGGCCTCGTCGCGATCAAGCAAATGGGCGAGGGCGGGCATTGGGGCTGGGCGCCGCGTCGCGTGCGGCGCGTGCTTGCGCCGGGCATCGCGGCGGGCCTTGGAATTGATCGACATGGAAGCTCCGGTGCAGCGCTGCGCACGTGCAGGCGCAGCGGGAAAGTGATCGGCCTCGACAGGGCACGCGGCGCGGCCCCGCTGCGGGATACCGCCGAGGTCGCCCATGATCGCGGCCGCCCTCTGTACTGTCACGCGAAGCAGCTAGCGCGGCCGCGCACGTGTTCAAGGCCGTGGTTTCAAGGGCAGGCTCGTTGCGGGCGGAGACGCCCAAGTCGCGCCATTAGTCGAAGACCGTCGAGCGAGCCTCCAAGCGACGTCCGACCGTGTCACTCCAGCGGCGTGTTGTGATCGAGCAGGTCGGCACCGCCCCGCTTGCGCACCTCCTGGTCGATCTGCTCCGTGAGATCGCCGGTCGAGCGCGTGTCGATCGGGGGCCCGGACGGGCGCTTGGGGCGCTCGACGCTGGGCGCCTCCGCCGCGGAGGGCGGCGCGGCCGGGCCGGGGACCGCCGAGACCGTCGGGCCCGCGCCGTCGAGCTTGAGCCGGTAAATGGGCTCCGGCAGGTCCACGTTCTCGGTATCGAGCGCTTCCTTGACGATGCGAACGGCCTCGCTTCGCACCAGCAGGTAATCGTGCGACCTCTGGTCCACCCAGCCGTGGTAGCGCATCTGCACGCTGGAGTCGCCCAGCGCCATCACGAGGGCGCGGGGCGGCGGTGAGTCGACGACGCCCGGGACCGTGCGGAGCGCGTCGATGCCGACATGCTGGGCGTGCACCAGGTCTTCCTCGACGCCGATGCCCACATCGAACTCGAAGCGACGGGTGGGATTGCGCGTGTAGTTGAGCGCCACGCTGCGGAACACGAGCGCGTTCGGCAGCCGGAGGTGATTGCCATCGAGCGTCATGAGGATGGTGGCGCGCGACGTCAGCGCGATCACGTGGCCCTGGTTGCCGTCGATCTCGACCAGGTCGCGCGGCGAGAAGGGCTGGCGAAGACTCAGCAGCACGCCCGCTAGGTAGTTCTCGAGAATGTCCTTGAACGCAAAACCGAGCGCGACACCGAGCACGCCGGCCGTGCCGAGGATGGCGCCGACCATTGCAGTTGCATTGAGAATTTCGAGCGCGATGACGACGCCGATCAGCGTCACCGCCCAGCGCACGGTGGTGCGCGCGAGATCGCGCAGGAACGGGTTGTGCCGGCCCACACGGTCGAGCGCGCGCCGCTTCGAAAGCCAGCCGCCGATCATCCACGCAAAAACGATCACCACCAGCGCGATCAGGAACACCGGCGCCGCGGCGAGCCAGCGTTCGACGTCTTCCATGAGTCGTGCGAGCACAGCGTCTGCGTCGAGTCTCGGATCGGGTGCTTTCATGCGCGAGCCTCGCTGCCGGGGATCTCGACGCTAGCCCAGCCGGTGTCAACGATGTTTCAGGGTCCGCGTGGCGGAGGCGCGCGCCTCATGTCCTCGGTCCAACTCAGCCCGCTGGTGGACACCACGCAGCGCACCCGACCCGATCCTCACGCATAGACCATCTTGCGCACCATGCCGCCGTCGATCACGAAGTTCTGCCCGGTCACGAACGCCGACTGCTCGGAGAGCAGGTAAACCGCGAGGTGCGCGATATCCATCGGAGTCCCCGCGCGGCCGGCCGGATGCTGTGCGTGGTCCTTGCGCGTGAGCTTCGGGGGCTTGCGATCGCCCGGCTTCTGCCATTGTTCGGTCGGCACCCAGCCCGGGCTGATCACGTTGACGCGCACCTCCGGGCCCGCGCTCATCGCGAGCGCATGCGTGAATGCGACGATGCCACCCTTCGCGGTCGCATACGGCTCGGTGTCCGCCTCCGACATCAGTGCGCGCGTCGATGCGAGGTTGACGACCGAGCCGCCGCATTCGCGCAGGCTCGGCAGCGCCTGCCTGCAGCACAGGAGCACGCTGGTGAGATTGACGGCCATGTAGCGGTTCCAGTCGGCCAGCGACAGCGATTCGAGCGGGCCAGCATCGGGATCGGCAATCGCTGCGTTGTTCACGAGGCCGTCGACGCGTCCGAAGGTCTTGGTGCCGTGCTCGACGAAGCGGCGAACCGAGGTCTCTTTCGAAACATCGAGTTCCCGAAAGCGCGCCGCCTCGCCGACGTTCCACTCGGCTAGGCAGGCCTCGCCCGCCTCAACATCCGCGTCGCCGATCAGGACGGACCCACCAGCCCCGAGGACGCCCTGAGCGATGCCACGCCCGATGCCCTGTGCGCCGCCGGTGATCAGTACCACGCGCCCCTTGAGGGGTAGGGGATCGGGCGGTTGGATCGGCGGTGGCGTCGGCACGGGCAGGCTCCGGCATGCTGGGAACCCGGTTATAGGCACCGAACGTGATGAACGGGCAAAGGGTGGCGGCGTTCGACATGCAGCGTGCATTGCTGCCAATCGTGTCGATTGCCCGCCTCTGACCGTTCACGGTCGCAACGGCTACGGAACGACACGGCGAGACCGGGGGCGGCGGGTCATGCAGTTCGCCCTACGCGAACGGCCGGACGCAGCCGGCGCTACGCCCGATCCGGCGATTCGCATTGCCGGCCGCAAATGCGTGCGGCTCGTAGCCCAAAGGTCACTTGACGCTGCTCTCACGCGATCCGCACAGTCGGTGCGCTTCGCACCTTCATGCCCGCCGCACCGCCGGGTTGCCTCGCGGGCCCTTCTGGGGAGAGATCACGTGGATCGACGTTCATTCCTGACGATGTCGGGCATCGGGGTGGCCGGCCTGATGTTGCCGTTCGGCCGGGCCATCGCCGCGGAGGCGCTGCTGGTGCCGATCGACGTCGCCAAGAAGAAGGCGCTTGCCGACACCGCGCTCGCCGCGGCGACGTCGGCCGGTGCCTCCTACTGCGACGTCCGCGTCGGCCGCTACCTCAACCAGTACGTCGTCACGCGCGAGGACAAGGTCCAGAACGTGGTCAACACCGAATCGACCGGCGTCGGCGTGCGCGTGCTCGTCAACGGCGCCTGGGGCTTCGCGGCGACGAACGACCTGACGAGCAAGGGCGTCGCGAATGCCGCCCAGCAAGCGGCGGCGATCGCAAAGGCGAACGCGAAGATGCAGTCCGAGCCGGTGCAGCTCGCCAAGGCGCCGGGGTACGGCGACGTGTCGTGGAAGACGCCGATCAAGAAAAATGCACTCGAAGTGCCGCTCAAGGACAAGGTGGACCTGCTCCTGGGCGTGAATGCCGCGGCGATCAACGCCGGCGCAAGCTTCGTGAACTCGATGCTGTTCCTCGTCAACGAGCAGAAGTACTTCGCCTCGACCGACGGCAGCTACATCGACCAGGACGTGCACCGCATCTGGGCGCCGATGACGGTTACCGCGATCGACAAGGCCACGGGCAAGTTCCGCACCCGCGACGGCCTGTCCTCGCCGATGGGCCTGGGCTACGAATACCTCGACGGCGACAAGTCTCAGAAGTACGTCTCGCCGAACGGCGTGGTCAACTACGGCCTGTCGTACGACATGATGGAAGACGCCGTGGCCGCGGCGAAGCAGGCGAAGGCCAAGCTCACCGCACCGTCGGTCAAGCCCGGCAAGTACGATCTGGTGCTGGATCCCTCGCATACGTGGCTCACGATCCACGAGAACGTTGGCCACCCGCTCGAACTCGATCGCGTGCTCGGCTACGAGGCGAACTACGCGGGAACCAGCTTCGCGACTCTGGACAAGCGCAAGGAAAACTTCCAGTACGGCAGCGAGATCGTCAATCTCGTGGCCGACAAGACGCAGACCGGCAGCCTCGGCGCGGTCGCGTACGACGACGAGGGCGTCAAGACCAAGCGCTGGGACCTCGTGCGCGAAGGCAAGCTCGTCGACTACCAGACCATCCGCGACCAGGCGCACATCGTCGGCAAGACCGAGTCCGATGGCTGCTGCTACGCGGACTCGTGGTCGAGCGTGCAGTTCCAGCGCATGGCGAACGTGTCGCTGCAGCCGGGCAAGCAGAAGCTCAGCGTCGCGGACATGATCAAAGACGTCGAGGACGGCATCTACATCATCGGCGACGGTTCGTTCTCGATCGACCAGCAGCGCTACAACGCGCAGTTCGGCGGCCAGCTGTTCTACGAGATTAAGAAGGGCGAGATCACGCGCCAGATCGAGGACGTGGCCTACCAGATCCGCACGCCGGAGTTCTGGACCGCCTGCGCCGGCATCTGCGATGAGAGCGACTACCGCCTCGGAGGCTCGTTCTTCGACGGCAAGGGCCAGCCGAGCCAGGTCTCGGCGGTCTCGCACGGTTCGAGCACCGCGCGCTTCAACGGCATGAACGTCATCAACACCGCCCGTAATCTCGGCTGAGCCGCGCGAGGACATCGAACATGAGCATCTACACCGAAGAGCAGGCCCGCGCGATCCTCGACAAGGTCATCAAGCTCTGCAAGGCCGACCAGTGCACCGCGTCGCTGACGGGCTCCGTCGACGGCAACGTGCGTTTCGCACTCAACAACATCTCCACCAGCGGCATCGTCGACAACACCGAGCTCGGCGTCGAAGTGGCCTACGGCAAGCGCGTGGGCACGGCGACGATCAACGAGTTCGACGACGCCTCGCTCGAGCGCGTCGTGCGCCGCGCCGAGGAACTCGCGAAGCTCGCGCCGGAAAACCCCGAGTTCATGCCGGCGATCGGCAAGCAGACGTACAAGGCGAGCCCGACGTTCAGCGCATCGACCGCGGCGATCACGCCCGAGTTCCGCGCCCAGGTCGCGGCCGACTCGATCGCGCCGTGCAAGGCGGAGAAGCTCGTCGCCGCCGGCTTCCTCGAAGATGGCCAGAGCTTCGTCGCGTTCGCGAACAGCAACGGCAACTTCGGCTACCAGCGCGGCACGAAGTTTGACTACACCTGCACCGTGCGCACCGAGGACGGCCGCGGCTCGGGCTGGGTCGCGCGCAACGTCAAGGATGCCGACGAGTTCAAGGCCGATGCCGACATCCGCATCGCGATGCGCAAGGCGACCGAGTCGGCCGATGCGAAGGCGCTGGAGCCAGGCAAGTACACGGTGATCCTCGAGCCGGCCGCGGCCGCCGGGCTCATCTCGTTCATGATGAACTTCTTCGACGCACGCCAGGCCGATGAGGGCCGCAGCTTCCTGTCGAAGAAGGGCGGCGGCAACAAGATCGGTGAGCAGGTTTACGACCCGCGCGTGCAGATCAACGCGGACCCGTGGGATCCGCGCGCGCCGGCCATGCCGTGGGACAACGAGGGCCTGCCGCGCGAGAAGATGGACATCGTCAAGGACGGCAAGATCGCCGCGCTGCAGTACTCGCGCTACTGGGCGCAGAAGCAGGGCCAGCGCGCGGTCGGCCAGCCCGGCAACCTGCTCATGGCCGGCGGCGACAAGAGCACGGCGCAGCTCGTGGCGAGCACGGACCGCGGCATCCTCGTGACCCGCACGTGGTACATCCGCATGGTCGATCCGCAGACCGTGCTGCTGACGGGCCTCACGCGCGACGGCACGTTCTACATCGAGAACGGCAAGATCAAGCACCCGGTGAAGAACTTCCGCTTCAACGAGTCGCCGGTGATCATGCTCAACAACATCGAGGAACTCGGCCGTCCGGTGCGCGTGTCCGACGGTGACGGCTCGTTCGTGATGATGATCCCCGCGATGAAGCTGCGCGATTTCACCTTCACCTCGTTGTCGGACGCGGTCTGACGACGGCATCGGGCCGGCGCCGCACGCGCGGCGCCGGCCCTGAAGCGCACGCCTCGTGCGTGCGCGCACTTCCGGAACGTCGAGTCCGCGCTTTTGGGTAGCATGCCGTGCAACGTCGCGAATTCCTGAGTTTCACCGGCATCGGCCTAGCGGGCCTGATGCTGCCGTTCGGCCGCGCTGTTGCCGCCGAGACGCTGCTCGAACCTGTCGACACCGCGCGTCGCAAGCGCCTCGCCGATGCGGCACTGACGGCCGCGCGCGAAGCCGGCGCGTCGTACAGCGACGTGCGCATCGGGCGTTACCTGCGGCAGTCGGTGATCACCCGCGAGGACCGCGTGGAAAACGTCGTCAACGGCGAGTCCGCCGGCGTCGGCGTGCGCGTACTGCTCGACGGCGCATGGGGTTTCGCCGCCACGCACGTGCAGACGCCGGAAGCCGTGGTCGAGGCCACGCGCCTTGCCGCGAGCATCGCGCGGGCAAACGCGAAGTCGCAGACGCGCCGCGTCGAACTCGCGCCCGTGCGCGGCGTCGGCGAGGTGCGCTGGGCCACGCCCATCCGAAAGAATGCGATGGCCGTGCCGATCGGCGAGAAAGTCGACCTGCTTCTCGGCGTCAATGCAGCCGCGATGAAGGCGGGGGCGGACTTCTTCAATTCAACATTGTTCGTGGTCAACGAGCAGAAGTATTTCGCGTCGACCGACGGCAGCTACATCGACCAGGACGTGCACCGCATCTGGCTTCCTCTTACCGCAACGGCCGTCGACAAGACCAGCGGCAAGTTCCGCACGCGCAATGGGCTCTCGGCGCCGATGGGCCTGGGCTACGAGTACCTCGACGGTGACAAGGCCGGGCGTTTCGAGCTTCCCGGCGGCGTGGTCGGTTACGGCACAAGCTACGACGTGATGGAGGACGCCGTTGCCGCGGCGCGCGATGCACGCGCGAAGCTCAAGGCGCCGTCGGTGAAGCCGGGCAAGTACGACTTGGTGATCGACCCGTCGAACCTGTTCCTCACGATCCACGAGAACGTCGGCCATCCGCTCGAACTCGATCGCGTGCTCGGCTATGAGGCGAACTACGCGGGCACGAGCTTCGCGACGCTCGACAAGCGCGAGCAGGGCTACCGCTTCGGTAGCGACATCGTGAATTTCGTCGCCGACAAAACGCGGCCCGGCAGCCTCGGCGCGGTCGGCTACGACGACGAGGGCGTCAAGACGCGCGAGTGGCACCTGATCCGCGACGGCATCCTCGTCGACTATCAGGCCACGCGCGACGAAGCGCACATCCTCGGGCACACCGAGTCGCACGGTTGCAGTTATGCGGATTCGTGGTCGAGCGTGCAGTTCCAGCGCATGGCGAACGTGTCGCTGATGCCGGGCACGAAGCCGCTCAGCGTTGCCGACATGGTCAAGGGCGTCGAGAACGGCCTGTATATCCACGGGCGCGGTTCGTACTCGATCGACCAGCAGCGCTACAACGCGCAGTTCGGCGGGCAGCTGTTCTACGAGATCAAGAAAGGCGAGGTGACCGGGCTCGTCGAGGATGCCGCGTACCAGATCCGCACGCCGGAGTTCTGGAACGCGTGCACCGCGATCTGCGACGAGCGCGATTTCCGCCTCGGCGGCTCGTTCTTCGACGGCAAGGGCCAGCCGAGCCAGGTGTCGGCGGTGTCGCACGGCTCGAGCACGGCGCGCTTCGACGGCGTCAACGTGATCAACACCGCGCGCTCGATATGAACCGCGCGCAGTTCCTTCGCTTGATGCTCGCTGGCGCCGCGGGGGCGATGCTGCCGTCGATCGCGCGTAGCGCAGCGGGGGCGTACGACTTCTGGTTCACCCGCCTCAAGTACGACTCGGGCGACTGGGACGTCGATGCGCGCATGCCGGCGAACCTCATCACCGCGCTCATCGATTACACGAACCTGCGCGTGGATCCGAAGGAGCACGTCGTCGCGCTCGCGGACCCGAAGGTGTTCAACGCGCCGTTCTGCTACCTCGCGGGCCACAAGCTCGTGGAGTTCAACCCGGTCGAGCGGCGCAATTTCGAGCGCTACGTGCGCAACGGCGGCTTCGTGCTCGTCGACGACTGCAACCACGACATCGACGGGCTGTTCGCGAAGTCGTTCGAAGCACAGATGGCGTCGATCTTCGGTCCGAAGGCACTGAAGACGCTGCCGAACACGCATGCGTTGTACCGCAGCTTCTTCAAGTTTCCGGACGGGCCGCCGGCCACGGGCTTCGAGCTCAACGGGTGGGGCGACGACCTCGTCCACGAGTACCTCAAGGGCATCACGATCGACGGCCGGCTCGGTCTGCTCTACAGCAACAAGGACTACGGCTGCGAGTGGGATTACGACTGGCGCAACAAGCGCTTCCTCGCCGAGGACAACACGAAGTTCGCGGTGAACATCGTGATGTATGCGCTCAACAGCTGATGTGCACGGGCACCCGAACCGCCGATGACGACAGCGACGCCGCGGCCCAGGTGTCGCGACCTGAGATCAGGCGCATCGGCAGATGCCGGTTCTTGTCCCGCGCACTCAGACCCGTTCGCGCCCCGAAGAACTGGCCGGACTTCCGGACCGTTTCGGTGAGCGGCGCAATGCGCGTTGCTCTCCCGGGCCACCTATTTAAGAACGCAGGATCGCGATGAACGCAGCGCCGACCGACACCGACCTCCAAGCCCAGCTCGCGCGCCTCGGCACGCTGGGCGAGGCCATCGCGCAGGCGATCGTCGGCCAGGACGATGTGGTCGAGCAGCTGCTGATCGGCTTGCTGGCCGGCGGGCATTGCCTGTTGGAAGGCGTGCCCGGGCTCGGCAAGACCCTGCTCGTGCGCTCACTCGGCCAGGCCCTCGAACTGCAGTTCCGGCGCGTGCAGTTCACGCCGGACCTCATGCCGAGCGACATCCTCGGCACCGAGTTGCTCGAGGAGGACCACGGCACGGGACATCGCCGCTTCCGCTTCCAGCCCGGCCCGGTGTTCACCAACCTGCTGCTGGCCGACGAGCTCAACCGCACGCCGCCAAAGACGCAGGCTGCGTTGCTCGAGGCAATGCAGGAGCGCACGGTGAGCTACGCAGGCGTCACGCACCCGCTGCCGTCGCCGTTCTTCGTGCTCGCGACTCAGAACCCGCTCGAGCAGGCGGGCACGTACCCGCTGCCCGAAGCGCAACTCGACCGCTTCCTGCTGCACATTCGCGTCGGTTATCCGACCGAGCGCGAGGAACAGACGATCATCGAGCAGACGACGGGCATCCACCAGGCGCAGGTGCCGCGCGTGATGGACGGCGCCGAGGTGCTCGCGCTGCAGGCGCGCGTTCGCGAGGTCCATGTCGGGGCGGAGCTGCTTGCGTGGATCACCCGCCTCGTGCGCGCGACGCGGCCGGGCGACGGTGCGCCCGCCGAAGTGCGCGACTGGGTGAGGTGGGGCGCGGGCCCGCGTGCGGGCCAGTCGCTCGTGCTTGCCGCAAAGGCGCGTGCGCTGCTCCACGGGCGTTTTGCCGCCACGCGCGAGGACATCGCGGTGCTGGCGGCGCCCGTGATGCGCCACCGCCTGCTGCTGTCGTTTGCAGCCGAGGCCGAACAGAAGTCGGCGGACGACGTGGTCGCCGCCGTGCTGCGCGCCGTACCGCTCTCGTCCTGATCTCAGACTCGACGTGAGTCCGGCCCCGCCGCCTGACGAGTTGATCCCGCCGGCCGTGCGCGCGCGCCTGAAGTCGCTGCGGCTGCGCGCCCGTTACGCAGTCGGGACGCAGGGAATCGGCGCGCACGCGAGTCGAAGCCGAGGCTCGGGCCTCGAGTTCGCCCAGTACCGGGCGTACGAACCGGGCGACGAGCTCAGGCAGATCGACTGGAAGCTCTACGCCCGGTCGGACCGGTTTTTCGTACGTGAGGCCGAGCGGGAGAGCCCGCTTGCGGTGTGGGTCCTGATTGACGCCAGTGGATCGATGGCGCAGGAGGACGCGGCCCGGCCCGGGTGGTCACGGCTGGCGGCGGCGAGAGCGATCGCCGCGTGCGTCATCGACGTGGCGCTGCGACAGGGCGACAGGATCGGCATCGCGACGTTGCACGAGGACGGGCTGCGCGTGTTGCCACCGGCATCGTCGTCGCGTCAACGCGACGGCCTGCGGCACGTGCTGAACGGCCTCGATGCCAGCGGGCAGTGGCCACACGATGCCCGGCTGCGGCCGTTGTGGGAGCGCATCCGCGCGAATGATCTGGTCGTGCTCCTGAGCGACCTGTTCGACGCGGGCGCCGTCGAGGTGCTCACCCGTCTCGCCGCGGCCAGGCGGGACGTCGTCGCGATTCAGCTTCTGGCGGCCGAGGAGCGCGACTTTCCGTTCGAGGGCGGGCGTCGCTTTCGGGACCCCGAGACCGGTCGGGAACTGCTCGGCGACGGCGCGGCCATGCGCGCCGAGTTTCTCGAGCGATTTGCGCAGGCGCGCGAGGCGCTTCATGCGCGCCTTGATGCGGCCGGCGTGCGTCATGCCGAGTACGTGCTCGACGAGCCGCTCGACGCGCCGCTGCAGCAGCTGTTCGGCTCCCCGCGCGCATGAGCCTCGCACTGCTGTTGCCGGCAGGGCTCGCAGCGCTTGCGGCCGTCCTGCTTCCGCTCCTGATTCATCTCGCGCGCCGCAGCGAGCATCGGCCCACGATGTTTGCCGCACTCCGGTGGCTGGCCCGCAAACCGAAGCCGCGCCGCCGCATCCGCTTCGACGAGTGGCCGTTGCTGCTCGTCCGCGTCCTGCTGGTGGTATTGGTCGGACTGTTGCTTGCACAGCCCGTGCTCAAGGGCGTATCGGATGGCACGCCGTGGGTGGTCGTCGCGCCCGGCGTCGCCCTGCCGGAGGATCGGTCGACCGCCGCCGCTCGCGATGCGCGTTGGCATTGGCTCGAGCCCGGCTTCCCGGCGGTCGACGACGACAACCGACCCGGCGTCGTGACGCCCGGGTCCGCGTCGCCGACCAGCCTGTTGCGCGAGCTGGACGCCACGCTGCCGCCCGCCGTCGCGCTGACGGTGCTCGTTCCGCCGGAGCTCGGCGGGGTGGATGCGGCGCGTCCCGTGCTCACTCGGCGGGTCGATTGGCGCGTGGTGGCGTCCGATCCGTCCGGCGCTTCCGTCGGTCGGGACCGGGCCGGAGAGGGCGGTTCACTGCCTGCGCCTCCAGGCGTCCGCGATCTTCCACCTGCGGTCAGCGTGCGGCACGCGGCGGACCCCGAACCGGCCTTGCACTACATCCGCGCTGCGCTCGCGGCCTGGGAGCCCGCGCCGCGGCAAGGTGGCCGCGAGGCAGCGACGAAGCGGCACGACATCGCACCCGCCGGGCAGACGGTGCCCGCTTCGGCGAAGCACCTCATCTGGCTCGCCGCGGGCGACGTCCCGCCGGCGGTATGCGCCTGGATCCGGGCCGGCGGCGTCGCGCTGTTCGACGCGGCTGCAACCCCCTGCGCGGTGGCGCCGGCGCGCGTGCTTTGGAGGGACGAGTCCGGCGAGCCCACCCTCGAGGAAGTCGCGTACGGGCGCGGCCGGTCGCTCCGCTTCACGCGTGAGCTGGCGCCCGCGTCGATGCCGGTGCTGCTCGACGGCGCATTCGCCGTCCAGCTTCGAGCGCTTTTCGAGCCGCTGCCGGTCGCGCCGGCGCGGGTGCGCGCCGAGGACCACGCGCCGGCGGTGGGCGGGGCTGCGTATCTGTCGTCTCCGCGCGAGTTGGCGCCCTGGCTTATCGTGCTGGCGGCGCTGATGCTTCTCGTCGAGCGCGCCATGGCCAGCGGACGTCGCCGCGGGGGCGAGCCGTGAGCGCGGTGACGGCGCTTCGCGGGGTCCAGCGTGCCGCTCGGCGGCGCAGCGTGGCCGACACGGCTTGGCTCGCATTGCCCGGCCTCGTGGTCGTCACTGCTGTCGCTGCCAAGTGGGGCAGCCCCGCGGCCGCAGTCGTTCTGCTCGCGCTCGGAGCCGGTGCTGCGGCTCTGGTCGCCCGCCGTCGTGCAAGCCGCTTCGACGACCGCTGGCTCGTGGCCGAACTCGACGCGCGCCGACCGGACTTCGAGGACAGCACCGATCTTCTGTTGGCCTCCTCAGCGCCGCTGTCGCCGCTGCAGCGTCTGCAGCAGGCGCGTGTGCAGGCGCGGGTCGAGTCGGGACCGCTGCTGGACCTGCGTCCGCCGTGGTCGCTCGGGCCCGGTGCGGTCGGGCTCGTCATGGCTGCGTTTCTGGTTGCGGCAGTCGCGATGTGGCCCTCCGCGAGGCCGGTGACGGTCGAAAACGCAGTCGCGCTGCTTGGCGGTGGACCGGTCGCGCCGACCCGCACGCGCCTCGCCTCGGCGCAGTTGGGTGTCGAGCCGCCCGCGTACACGAGGCAGGCGGCGCGGGCGGGCTCGGATCTGAGCGCAAAGGCGCCTGCGGGCACGCGGCTGCACTGGACGCTGCGCTTCGACCCTCAACCGGAAGCCGCGTCGCTCGTGTTCCACGACGGGCGGCGCGTCGAGCTCGCGCGCGACGGCGACGACTGGCGCGCGCGCGATGTGCTCGTGCGCTCGGCGCTCTACCGCATCGAACTCGATCGCGCGGCGCCGCCGCTGCACCCCGCAGCGCGTCACCGGCTCGACGCCGTCGCCGATCGCGCGCCGCAGGTGCGTGTGCTGGAGCCCGACCGCAACCTGAGTCTCGTCACGCCCGGTCAGCGGCACTGGGCGGTGGCCTTCGAGGCGGACGACGACTACGGCGTGTCCCCGACCGGCACGCTGACGATCACCCTGGCTCAGGGCAGCGGCGAGACCATCACGTTCCGCGAGCGCTCGGTGAGCCTGCGGGGAAGCGGGCTGCCCAGCCGGAGGCGTTTTGCGCAGAGGCTCGACCTGGCGTCCCTCGGCTTCGCATCGGGCGACGACCTCATCGTGCGGTTCGCGATCGCCGACAACCGCACGCCGTCGCCCCAGACCGCGCGCAGCGCGAGCCTGATCCTGCGATGGCCTTCGGACCTCGGCACCGAGACCACCGGCCTCGACGGCATGGTCAAGAAGACGCTGCCCGCGTACTTCCGCAGTCAGCGCCAGATCATCATCGACGCCGAAGCCTTGCTGAAACAGCGGCGTTCGCTCGACGCCGAGCGCTTCGTGCAGCGCAGCGACGCGATCGGTGTCGATCAGCGCATCCTGCGGCTGCGCTACGGGCAGTTTCTCGGCGAAGAAGCGGAAGGCGAGCCCGCGCCGCCGCCGCTTCCGACCAACGACGCGCCCGCCGAAGGAGAGTCCGCGGGCGATCACGACGACGCCGGCCCTGCAGGCGCCCCCCGGGACGAGCACGGCCACGCCGCCGGCCACGACCACGGCGAAGAGTCCGAGTCGCCGCCCGCCGCCTTCGGTCGCGACGGCGGCGTGCTCGCCGAGTTCGGCCACACCCACGACGAGGCGGAGGCGGCCACGCTGCTCGACCCGGGGACCCGAACGACGCTCAAGGCCGCGCTGGACCAGATGTGGCAGTCGGAGCTGCACCTGCGCCAGGGTGAGCCCGCCAAGGCGCTGCCGTTCGCGAATCGGGCGCTCGGCTTCATCAAACAGGTCCAGCAGGCCACCCGCATCTACGTCGCGCGCGTCGGGCCGGAGCTTCCGCCGATCGACGAATCCCGGCGCCTCACCGGGGAGCGGGGCGGTCTCAGCCGCCCGGCCGATCCGCTGACCGCCGCGACCGCGCCAGACCCGACGCTCGCCGCGTTGTGGCGCTCGCTCGATGAGACGCCGACCTCCGGGGACAATCCACGCGCGGTCGACTTCGCCGCGCTCGAACGGTGGCTCCGCGAGCACCCGGACCGGGCGGCCGATCCCCTCGCGTTCGTCGCCGCGATCGAGTCGCTGCGCGCGTCGCCGGGCTGCGTGCCGTGCCGGCGCGAACTGCGGGCCCTGGTGTGGCCGCTGCTACCGCGCCCGCCCGCCGCGGTTCCGCGCCGTGACGGTGCCGGCGAGGCCGGGCGCCGTTACCTCGACGCACTGCGCGAGGAGCGTGCACGGTGATGGCCCAGACGCTCGATTGGCTCGACACGCATGCCGACGTCGTCGTTGCGTGCGTGCTCCTCATCGCCGCACTGCTGGCCATCGCCCGACTGTCTCTCGCGCAATGGCGTGCAGCGCCTGCCAGGCGCATTCGCCCGTGGCGGCTTGCCTTGCTCGTCATCGCACAGCCGCTCTGCGCCGCGCTCCTGTACCTGGCGCTGCTGCCGCCGAGCGTGCAGGGAAGCGGCTCCACGCTCGTCGTCGCGACCGAGGGGACGACGCGGGTGCAGTGGGATGCAGCACCACGCGGTGTCCGCATTGCGCTGCCGGAGGCGCCGGCATTGCCCGGCGGCCGGCGAACGCCCGACCTCGCGACGGCCGTGCGCCGTCATCCGGAGGCGACCCGGGTGCATGTGCTCGGCGCTGGTCTCGAGGCGCGCGATCGGGACGCGGCCCGCGGTCTTTCGATCGTGTTCGAGCCGCTGTCGCTCCCGCGCGGCGTGGTCGAGCTCGATGCACCCCAAGAGGTTGCCGTTGGCGGGGCGTTCGGCGTCAGCGGCCGCGTGCACGGCGTGCCTGGAGCCGTGGTCGAGCTCGTCGATCCTGCGTCGCGTCGCACGGACCGGGTGCCGTTGGGGCGCGACGGCGGCTTCACCTTGAGCGCGACGGCGCGGACGCCGGGTGCTGCGAGTTGGGGGCTTCGGGTGTTCGACGGGGAGAAGCGGCTCGTCGAGTCGGTGGACGTCCCGGTCTCGGTCTCCACGCCCTCCGCGCCGCGTGTGCTCATGCTCGGCGGAGCGCCGGGTCCCGAACTCAAGTTCCTGCGGCGCTGGGCGGAGGACGCCGGCGTGCCTCTCCACACGCAGATCAACCTGGGAGGTGGATTGCAGGCCGGCGATCCGCCGATCTCCTTGAGCAAGAGCAGCCTCTCGCGTTTCGACGTGGTGGTGCTCGATGAGCGGGCCTGGTCGTCCCTTGGCGAGTCCCAGCGCGATGCGCTGGCGGCTGCGGTCCGCAACGGACTCGGCATGCTGGTCCGTGTGACGGCCGCGCCGTCCGAGGTCGAGCGTCGCCGGCTGCGCGCGCTGGGATTCAGCGTCGACGGCGGCCGCGATGCCGTGGACGTGCAGCTCGCTCCGGCCCTTGGCGATGCGGATGCGCTGCGCGCGCGACTCGGCCCGGGAACGCCCGACGCGCCGCTCGGCCGCGAGGCAGACGTGCCCGAGGTACCCGTGCTCACGAGGCGCACGCTGCGGATTCGCGCACCGGACGGCGCAACGCTGCATGCCGGCAGCGACGGTACGCCGGTCGCCATCTGGCGCGGAGAAGGGCGGGGTCGCATCGCCGTCTCATCACTGGTCGACAGCCACCGTCTTGTCCTCGGAGGGCGCGGCGACCTCCACGCCGAACTGTGGAGCCACGCCTTGGCAACGCTTGCGCGCGCGCACTCAGGCACCCGCATCGAGATCAGCGGCGCCGGCCCGGTCGGCGAACGCATGACGTTGTGCCGCGTCGGCTCTGACGCACGTGTAATGGCGCCGGACGGCAAAGCAACTGCGTTGACCATTGATCCAGCCACAGGCTCGCGCAGCTGCGCCGCCTATTTTCCAAGGCTCGGCGGTTGGCATCGCCTCCACTCGAGGGAGCAGGCACAGCTGTTCCATGTACGCCGGGCAAACGAGCTTGCCGGTGCGCGCGCGCTCGAACGTCGGGACGCGACACTGCAGCTCGCTGCAAGGCAACCGGAGCAGCAGCCCGCCGGGCCCGCGGCTGGACCGATGCACGCCGGTCCGCGTTGGCCCTGGTGGCTCGCTTGGCTGCTCGTCAGCGCGGCGGTTTGGTGGTTCGAGCGTTCGCGTATCGGACGGCCTGCCTGATGCTGCCCGCGCGTCGTTGCAACTGTGGAGCGAAACGTATCCGGTGAGTCGTGCGTGGCCGGCCGGTCGTTCGAGAACTTCTTGTTCGACTCAACGCGGAGGCACCGCGCCACGACACTCGCTGCATCCGCGCCGCGCCAGACTCGCAGTCCGCCCACAGCCGTCTGGCGCTATGTCCCCTTCGACTCCGCGCTTCTTCCGCGACCGCGACGGTCGTGTCGTCATCGGTCAGTTGCCCAACGTGCCGCTGATCGGTTGGCTCGTGCTTCGCGTCGCCGCGTGGCTGATTCCGCCGGGGCATGCCGAAAGGCTCTGCGATGCGTTCGCGGACGGCTTCATGTTCACGTGGGCGTATCTTGAGCTCGCGCGCGGCGACAGCCCGTTCCGGCGCGTGCTCGGCGCCGTCGTCTTGGCGTGGTTCGGGTTCAAGATCTGGTCTGGGACGGCCCCATAGCAGCCGTCCTGGGCAAGCGCAGGGCGCCCGTGAGGCCTGCGCCCTCAACGTGGACGAGGCGGCGCAGGCGGCGCGACGACGCCTGACGTCGACGGCGCGCGCCAGCAGGTCGGCAGCCGCGGCGTCGCGAAATAGAGGTTTCGCTTGGCACAAAAAAAGAACGCGCGTTTCCGCGCGTTCTCAGTCGATGACGAAGGCGGATGCGCCGCACGCGACCACGACGCGCGACGCATCCGGCTCCGGAGCCCGTCAGTGCGGTCGCGATGCCGCGCCCGACGACGCACTCGAGGTCGTCGATGCACCGGTCACCGCGCTCGGCGTGACCGGAGTGCTCGACGCGCTGCTTGCTCCCTGCGAATCACCGCCCTGCGGCGAGGTCACCTCGCGGCTGGCGTCCTTGATCGTGTCGGCGCCCGTGCGGGCGAATTCCTTCGCCTTGCCGGTCAGACGGTCGCTGTGCTGACCCAGCAGCTCGTCTTCCTTGCGGGTGACCGGCATCAGTGCACCGAGCAGGGCGCCGACCGCGATACCGATGCCGGCGGCGGCCATCGGGTTCTCGTTGAGCAGACGCTGCATGCCATCGTTCGCGCGGCGAGCACCGTGCTTCACAGACTGGCCGGCACTGCTGGCGCGGTCACGGACCGATCCTGCGGCGCTGCTTGCGTGGTCACGAACGGAAGTGGCCATATTGTGCGTGCCTTCACTGACGCGGCTGCCCGCGGAGCTGATCTTGTCGCGCGCGGCGTGGATCTTGTCGCGCATGCCCGACGAATCGCTGCTGCTGGACTCGTAGGTCGACGTGGTGTCGAAATCGCTCGAACCGTACGCAGTCGCGGCATACGGGGAGGCGGTCGACGTGCGGTACGACGTGCTGCGCGTCGCCGGCGAGTCATTGCGGCCGGCATACAGCCACACCAGACCGGCAGCGGTCAGAAGCGCCGGGACCGGGTTGGCCTTCACGGTGTCCGCAAGGTTGCTCGCAAACTCCTTGCCGCCGCCACTGCGCATCACGCGGTCGAACATCTCGCTCGGCGAAAGACGGTTTTCGAGGGCCGAGACGATCTGCTCGATGTTGCCGCGCTTCTGATCGATTTCGCGTTCGAGCTGTGCCGGGTCCTTATGGGATTCGGCGCGGATATTGTCCTGTGTATTCATTGCGTCCCTCCACGAATGGCGTTCTTGTCCTTACGCAGCGAGTCGACCGTGCGGTCGGGCTTCAGCGCGCTCGAGTCCATCTTCTTCTTGCCTGCCGAGACCATCGCAAAGCCGATGAGCAGGGCGCCGGCGCCGACGAGCAGGGCCGCAAGCCACGGCGCCATGACGTTGCTGAGCGCGTAGACCACCGCCATCAGCAGGATCACAAGACCCGACAGAGCAACGGCACCGCCGGTCGCGATCGAAGCCGTGGCCTCCTTGACCTCCTGCAGGTTCTCGCGCATCTCGCTCTTGGCGAGCGCGACTTCCTTGGTCAGCAGGGCAGGAACTTCGTGTGCAAGCTCGCGGAGGAGCGTGCCGATCGACGCGTCGGTGACCGGGGCGCCTGCGGTATCACGCTGCGTCACGCGGATCTGGTCGTCGCGGCTGTCGTCGAAGTTGTAGTTAGCGCCGTGGCCATTGCCATTGCCGTTGCCACTGCGCGGCGTTTCGTTGGGTCGATAGTTCATGAGCTGGTACCTCCTCGATTACTGCCCGTGCGGTTCGCGTCATCCGTCGCGGATGTGCCCGCGGAGGACGCGAGGTTGCTGCCCGGGGAGTAGTTGTTCAGGCCGGTCGTACCGCTGCCGATGCCGCTGGCGCCCGTTCCAGTCGTCGAACCGGAGCTGAGGCCTGCGTTGCTCGTGCTGCTGCCGAGGCTGCTGGAGCCGCCGGTGCTGCCCGTCGAAGCGGAGCCGGAAAGATTGGAAGAAGACGATGACGACATGCCGCCGATGCTGGAAGTCGAGCCGCCGATGCTGGAGCCCGTGCTGCTCGAGCCGGTCGCCGTTGCGCCGCCGGTGGCGCCCAGGCTCGCGGAGCCGTAGCCGCTAGAGGCGAGGTCGCTGCCTGCAGTGGAGCCGCTGGAGTAGTTGGAGCCGGTGCCGACGGAGTACTCGTCGCTGTTCGAGCTGGAGCTGCGCGAGGTGCGGTTTTCCGGGGACGTGGCGCGCGCAAAGCGTGCGAGCCCGAAGCCGACGGCAACACTGCCTGCAACGAAGAGACCGGGGTTCTCACGACCAAGACGGCCGAGCTCCTGGGCAATCTCTTCACCGCTCTTGTCGCGCAGCCGGGATGCGAAGCTGCTCAGGCCATCGGCCATGTTGCCGATGTACTGCGAGAGGCCGCCGATGTCGTCGCCTTCGAGCTCCGACGCTGCAGCGCGTGCGCTGCGAGCAATCTTTTCGATGCTCTCGGCGCCGGTCTGGCGCGCATTCTCAAGCTGACGCTTGCTCTCTTCCTTCGCCTGTCCGGCAAGCTGGGTCGCCTGCTCCTTGAGCTGGTCTCCGTTCGCGCCGTTACGCGAGTCGGTCGTACCGCCTGGGTTCTGCGTGGGTGTGGTCATAGATGCCTCCTGCTGTGGGGGATGCAGGCCGCCGCCGTTGCGGCGACCGGTCCCGGGCAATAGCCCGGGTGGATCAGCGATGCATCACTCACGCTGTGCCGGGCCGGCCGGCGTCGGAAACTGCCGCATGTGCGGCCGGGTCCGGCGAGGCAGGACGGTGACGCGGCGGGATGCGACGTCGCGTGCTGCAGTCTGATCCGTGCCCAGCATGGACCGCGACCGGTGACAAGCCCGTAAAAAAAGGCCCGCAATGCAGCGGGCCGTTTAGATCAAGGCGAGATGAAGGCCATTCGCTGCGTGATCGAATCAAATGCTCGAGCTTCAGCACGCATCATGCGTTCGCCGTCGCGTCTTCCAGGGTCGGGTAGTCGGTGTAGCCCTGTGCGCCGCCGCCATAGAACGTGCTGCGGTCTGCTGCGTTGAGCGGCGCGTTTTCCTGCAGTCGGCGGACGAGGTCCGGATTGGCGATGAAGGGAACGCCGAACGCAACTGCATTGGCGTCGCCCGATGCCACCGCGCCAATCGCCATTTCGCGGTCGTAGCCGTTGTTGACGATCCAGGCGCCGGGAAACTTCGCACGGAGGCTTTTGTAGTCGAACGGCGCCGCGTCACGCGGGCCGCCCGTTTCGCCCTCAATGATGTGGACATAAGCCAGCCCAAGCGGAGCCACGCGCTCCAGCGCGCGCTCGAACAGCGGCTGTGGGTTGCTGTCATTTGCGTCGTTCGAGCCTGTGACCGGCGAGATGCGAACACCGACACGACCGGCGCCGATCTCCCCTGTGACCGCGTGGACTACTTCGGAAAACAGCCGCGTGCGCCCTTCGATATCCCCACCGTATGCATCCGAGCGGCGATTGCTGCCGTCGCGCAGGAACTGATCGATGAGGTAGCCGTTTGCGGCATGCACCTCGACTCCGTCAAAGCCCGCCTCGATCGCGTTGCGCGCCGCACGCCGGAACTCCTCGATAACGCCGGGGATTTCATCGAGCTCGAGCGCGCGCGGCTCGGACACATCCACGAAGCCCTCGGCGGTGAACGTCTTCGTTTCTGCACGGATCGCACTCGGCGCGACAGGCACCTCGCCTTCGGGCAGCAGGCTGGTGTGCGAGATGCGCCCCACATGCCAGAGCTGCACCACGATGCGGCCGCCGCGTGCGTGCACGGCATCGGTGACCTTTCGCCAGCCCTCGATCTGCTCGCTCGAGTAGATGCCCGGCGTGTCGAGGTAGCCCTGGCCGAGCGGGCCCACCTGCGTGGCTTCGGTGATGATGAGCCCTGCGCTCGCGCGCTGGGCGTAGTAGTCGACGGCGAGCGGAGTCGGGACGCGGCCGTCCACAGCGCGGTTGCGCGTCAGCGGCGCCATCACCACGCGGTTTGCGAGCTCCAGGTCTCCGAAGCGGGCCGGGTCGAACAGAGAAGGTGTCGTGCGATCGGTCGATGTCATGCGGGTTTCCTGAAAGGGCCAGTCGAAGCCAGCGGTCCTTCCCGGGTGAGGGCAACCGGCAGCCGGCACGAGAGCAGCCGATGCAACACTGCGTCGCACGCCATCAGCGCGGATGCTTCGCAGCCTGCGCAATGACGCGCACGCCGTCTGCTGCTTCACGTACGCGGCGCAGGTCGTCATCGAGGGTGAGCGCTTGCTCCGCCCGCTCGAGCGCGAGCGCCGAACCGTGCAGCGCGGCTTTGGTGAATGTGTCATCGCCCAGTCCCGCTAACACGCCCAGCGTTTCCTGCAGGCGCACGGCCACCTCCACCGTGCCGGCGCCGTCGCGCGCAATGGGCGTGAACAGGTCGTCGAACAGCTCCAGCGCGTTCACTTCGCGCAGGTAGACGAAGGGATAGCGCGGGGGGCTGGCCGGGCCGCGCGGGGGCACCTGCGTCCACGTTGCAAGAACACGCGCGGCTCGGCCGAGCACGTCGATCGCGGTGCCGGGATCATTGACGCCTGGCGACAGCGCGCGCGACGCGATCTCCGCGAGCACGGTCAGCCCGAACCGCGGGTCTTGATCGAACGAACGCGTGTCACCGATGCTGAAAGCCTCGCAGATCTCCTTGAGGTCCTTCTCATCCGTGGGTCCTGTGACCAGCGCCAGGGGACGCCGTGGATGCACGTAGGCGCCGGGTGGCGACAGCACGTAGATGCGGATCGCGCCCTGTCGGGTGCGGTCGTGCAGCGCGTCCATGTCGACGTGCTGCACGTACCCCATCTCCGGCGCTTCGACGCGGGTGGCGTCCTGCGGTAGGTCGTCCTCGGACGGGAACGGATAGCCCCCGAGGTTCGGGTGCTCGCGCCGTTCGCGCAGCGCGCGCTCGGCGGCCTTTTCGACACGGCCGGCCGTCTGGCTCACGCGGCCGAGCTGGAGCACGTGATCGATCCAGCGCAGGAGCGTGACCACGACCAGCAGAATGACCACGAGGGTGACGATGTAGATCAGCAGACGGCCCGTGCTGCCGTAGAGCCCGGTTTGCAGTGCGATCAAGCCGACGAGGCTGTAGAGGAACGTGCCAACGAAGGTCGACAGCGCGTTCTGGGCCGTGGGGTCCTGGCTCAGCAGCCTGGTTGCGCGCGGCGTCGCGTGGCTGGTGGCCTGCGCATGGGCGGCGACGACCGTACTCAAAGAGAAGATCGTGACTGACAGCATGCTGGTCGCAATGATCGTCAGCAGCCCGTCGACGGCCTGCGCTCCGATCTTGCCCGGGATGTCCGGCGGGATGTACGGGTCGAGCATGCCGGCGACCAGCGCAGTCGCAACAGCCAGGACCGAAAACGCAGTGGCGCGGAACCAGAGCCGCCGCGTCATCTGCTGCCACAGCCAGTGCAGGCGTGAGGTCATCCGGCGCGGCGGGCGTCGATAGGTGGGGGCACGAGCGGGCGGGGCAGTGCGATCATGGACGCTTCCCGGCGGACACGGGCGCAACACATATCGCGCCGCCGGTGAGCAGGCGGCGAAGGAACCGGGCGTGTAAACGGGCGTGACGGCGCCAGTGGTAACGTGCGAGTCGAACTGTCCGCGACCTGCAGATGAACCTTTCGAACGACCTCGTCACGCCGCTCGGCCAGCTCGAGGCCGTGTGCGAGAACGCCACCGTCGCGCTGTTTGTCATGGACGAGCGGCAGCACTGCGTGTACATGAATCGCGCCGCAGAGGCGATGACCGGTTATACGCTGGCCGAAGTGCAGGGCGGGCCGCTGCACAACTACGTGCACCACACCCATGCGGACGGGACCCCGTTTCCGATCGACGAGTGTCCGATCGATCGCGCCGCGCCCCAGAACAACCATGAACAGGGCGAAGAGCTGTTCGTACACAAGGACGGGCACTTCTATCCGGTCGCGTTCACGGCCAGCCCGATCCGCAACGGTAAGCGCGTCATAGGGACCGTCATCGAGGTTCGCGACATTTCGGAAGACAAGCGACGTGAAACGGCGGATCGCGCGACGCGCGAACTTGCCGAGGTCATGCTGCGCGAGGTACGACTCGAAGCCATCGTGCAGGCAGTGACGGACACTGCGACGCGCATCACGGGCGCCCAGTTCGGTGCCTTCTTTTATAACGTCACGGACGCAGCGGGTGACCGCCTGACCTTATACGCGTTATCCGGCGTTGGCCACGAGCACTTCTCGCAGTTTCCGATGCCGCGCGCGACACCGCTGTTCGGCCCGACGTTCGAGGGCGCGGGCACGGTCCTGATCGGCGATGTTCTGCGTGATTCGCGCTACGGCAGGTGGGGCCCGCACGGCGGCATGCCCGCCGGCCATCTGCCGGTAAGGAGTTACTTGGCGGTCGCCGTGAAATCCGACAACGGCGAAGTTCTGGGCGGTCTATTCTTCGGTCATGGCGAGCCCGATGTGTTCAGTGCACGTGATGCCGGCTTCGCGGAAGCATGCGCGGCCCAGGCGGCCATCGGCGTAAGCCGTGCGCACCTGTTCAAGGCGCTGGAGGATGCGCGCGAGCGCGCCGAGGCAGAGGCCCGCGAGAAGCAGGAGCTGTACGCCGAAGCGACCCGCGCCAACGAAATGAAGGACCTGTTCCTGGCGACCGTTTCGCACGAACTGCGCACGCCGCTGACGTCGATTCTGGGCTGGAGCGACATGCTCGTCTCCGGGCGTCTCCCGCCGTCCATGGTCGACAACGCGGTGCTGACGATCTCGAGAAGCGCACGCGCGCAGGCGCAGATCGTCGAGGACCTGCTCGATATCTCCCGCATCGTGAGCGGCAAGCTGCAGCTGCATCCGCGGTGCATCTCGATCGAGCGCGTCATTGAAGCCGCGATGGAGGCGATCCAGCCTGCCGCGTTCGCGAAGGGCATCGCGCTCGAGCTCGTGGTCGCCGAGGACGTCGGCGAGATCACGGCCGATCCCGACCGCATGCAGCAGGTGGTGTGGAACCTGCTTGCGAACGCGGTGAAGTTCACGGACCGCGGACGCGTCAGCATCGGCGTCGCCCGGCAGGGCGATTGGGTCGAGATCTCCGTACGTGACACCGGGCGCGGGATCGAATCACAGTTTCTGCCGTATCTGTTCGAGCGGTTCACCCAACGCGACTCGACGAGCACGCGCGAGCACGGTGGGCTGGGACTGGGCCTTGCGATCGTGCGGCAGGTGGTGGAAACGCACGGCGGCACCGTGTCTGCGGTCAGCAACGGTTTGGGGCAAGGCGCCTGCTTCACGGTGCGGCTCCCGGTCGGCCGCAGCATGCCATTGGAGGGCGGCGAACGCGGCCCCGCCGATCGCGATGCGCGTGGCTCGGCCGAGATGACGGATGCGCTTCCGCGACTCGACGGTTGCGATGTGTTGCTCGTCGAAGACGATCCGGACTCGCGCCGGATGCTGCAGATCGTCCTTGAGATGCAGGGTGCGCGCGTGCATGCGTGTGAGAGCGCGGCGGCGGCATTGAAGGTCGCAAGCACCGAGCCCGTCAATCTCGTGGTCAGTGACATCGGCATGCCCGGCACCGACGGCTACGCCTTCATTCGCATGCTGCGCATACAGGAATCCCACGCGGGCCGCCCGCCCGCGCCCGCGGTCGCGTTGACGGCGTATGCGCAGAACAGCGATCGCGAACGCGCGCTCGATGCTGGTTTCCAGCGACACGTCGCCAAGCCCGTGCATCCCGCTGAGCTGCTTGCGGTGGTCAGCGAGCTCCGTACTGCAGCGCTGGTCTGAGTCGTCGGAGCTCGGGTCCTGTTAGCAAGGCCCGAGCATTACCGCTGCTGCGCAAGGCCGGCGGCGACTCGAAGCCCGTAATCCGCGTCGCAGGCGTGGAAGTGCTCGATCATGTGTGAGCGGATCGGCTGGTCGCAGTCGCCGAGCGCGGCAACCAGGTTGCGCACGAGTTCCTCGCGTTCGGCGGAGCTGAGGCTGCGATACGTGTCGCCCGCGTGTCGATGATTGCTGTCGTAGCCCGCGCACTGGCGCGATCCTGCGGAGAGCCGCGGTGCATTTGCCGCCCGGCGACCGGCCATCAGCTGCCGCAACTCGTCCGCGTGGGTCCGCTCTACGGCACGAGCCGCCGGCAGCGGTGTTTGTCCCGTTTCGTGCTCGACCGACACCAGGCCGTCCACGAGCGCCGACGGCTTGAACATCACCTGCTCAACCTCGGCAAAGTAGCTGCGCGGGTTGCGGTCGAGCACCACCCGGCCAATTGGGCGGAGCGGGGCGCGGCTCTTCGGCCACACTGCGGTCGGGTCGAGTGGATCGAAGTCGTCTTCTGCGCAGTCCACGTCAGTAAGCACCTGCACTGCGAGCTCCCACTCGGGCGCATCGCCTCGCGCGATTGCCTCGTGCAGGTCCTGTGTCGCGTGGTTGAAGTTGACTGCCTGCAGTGCGTCCGCTTCCGCCTGCGTCAGGTTGCCGTCGCCGTTCTTCGGCACCAGGTGGTAGCGGACGTGGGACCGGCGACCGTTCGCGTTGACCCAGGCGCCGGTCCCGAAGCCGTGCATCGACCGATAGTTCGCAGGAATGCCCCAAGGGCTGAACAACCACGTCAACATGTTCAGTGCGGACGGCGCGAAACGGATGAACTCGAACACGCGCCGCGGGTCGAGCCGGTGGGTCAGCGGCTCCGGCCGGAACGCGTGGGCAACCGACGGAAAGAGCGTGGGATCGCGCACGAAACTCACAGGCAGGCTGCTGCCGACGAAATCCCAGCGGCCGTCGTGGGTGTGGAAGCGGATCGAGAACCCGCGCGGGTCGCGCACGGTCTCCGGCCCGTGGCCCCCGTGGGCGACGGTCGAGAACCGTGTAAACACGGGTGTGCGCGCGCCGGCATGCAGGAACAGATCGGCGCGCGTGTACGCCTCGATCGGCTCATCGCCGAGGCGACCATACGCTTCAAAAAAACCGTACGCACCGGCATTGCGCGCGTGGATCACGCGGTCGACAGTGCGAAGACCGGATACGCGCGGCAGGGCATCGATCATCGGATCGATTGCTCGCGCGCCGCCGGCCGCGAACGCAGCCGCGTGACCTAACGCCACGGATTGGAACTGCCCCGCACTTCGTAAGGGGTCCGATGACGCCGCCTGGCGTCCATTTCCTGAATCGAAAGTCACGCCCAACCCCGCACGAGAGCCCACGGCCTGCGCTTGGCGTCGGCGCCAGGCAGTGCCGCGAGAGTAGGCCCCCTGGGATCAACGACGCGTGGTGAGGCTCATCTAGACGAAGCCGAGCACGGCCGCCACGGCAAGCGCGGCCGCGACGAGCACGTAGTTGAGCCAGCGCATGCGTGAAAGGGGCAGCGACCGGATCTCGTGTGATTCGAGCTCGGACGCGACCGAGCACGCGCGCCGGAACGCGAACCAGATCACTGCCGCCCCGACCAGCGCGAAGACGATGGCGACTGCCTTCGCGACCCAGACCGGCTCGAAGTCGCGCAACAAAGCCCGGAAGCCGAGCGCGACGGCGACCGCCGCCATGCCGGTGCGCATCCAGCTCGCGTACGTGCGTTCGTTTGCGAGCAGGGTGCGGTCTTCGGCGAGATCGGTGCGTTGGCCCGCCTCGCCAGGTCGCTGGCTGTTCGACTCGGATGCGTCGGTCATGGCGGCGAGGCGCTCTTACAGCGCCGGGTTACTGGAGCTTGCCGAGGCTGCTGTCGAGCGCACGCTGCAGCTTGCGGGCCGCGCCGCTGACCGCGCTGGCGACGGTCGCCGCGTCGTCCGACGCCACCACGGGTGGCCGCCCTTCCAGGCGCGCCTCGAGCAGGCAGGTCTTGTCATCGTCACCTGACTTGCCTGCATTCGTGTCGCGCAGATGAACTTCCACTCGCGTGATCTGCGTGGAAAAACGGCCGAGCGCGGATTCGAGCGTCTGCTCGACATGGCGAACGACGGAGGGATCGTGCTGGATGTTGTGGTCCGTGTTGAGCTGAATGTGCATCGGCAACTCCTATTGATGGCCGCGTGGGGCGCGACGCGGATGGTTAATTCGAGTGCGGGCGCGAAACCGCGACGCCGCATAGATTCCAGGGGTACAAGCGTTCGTGTAGGAGGGCAGGGCCAGCGGCGTTGAATGCGTCGACGGCGATCTCCCCGCGCCGCGAGCGGCGCAGGAGGTGATCGCTGTCGCCCGAGTGTCGAAGCTTGGCCCCGGCGTGGCTCGGCGAAGGATCGCTGCAATGGCTCAAGTTCCTACCTCCTGCCGCGAATCCGGTCGACGCCCGAGATGGCGCACGCCGGAGCCCGGCTTGGATCAGGCTGCCGCGCAGGAGGTCAATGCAACGTGACTCGTATGAACGGCTGTTGGGCGGGGCGCGGTGCTGAAACGGAGCCCTTGGGGCGGCGTCTCGGACATCCGCTGACTGCGGGACCACAAACAACCGGTGCGATCAAGGCGCGCATTCGCGGCGAGCGCCGTCGGCCGGCTTTCTACGACCTGCGGCCAGGGGTTCAAACGCGCCAGGCGCAGCGGGCTGCCGGCGCAGCGCTCTTGGCCCGGCTTTGCCTGTTCGGGCGGCTGGAGCAGGGTGAGACCCGCGTCAAGTTGTGGTGCTCCCTGCCGATAGGGTGAAGGAGAATTCGAATGGATTCCTGTGAACGGCCGATCACAATGAGCCAGACCGTTTGCCGCGCGTCCGAGGCGGCGCGGCACCGCGCTCGGTCACCATGGCGCCGGCTTGCGGCGGCAGGGGTGCGCGCCGTCCTCCATGTGTCACACGGAACACTTGCATGAATGCCGCCGTCCGCGAATTCCGCATCAGCGTGCTCGGTCTCGAGCGCGGGATGTTTGTTGCGCGGCTCGACCGCCCGTGGCTCGGCACCGGCTTTCCGCTCGAAGGCGTCGCAGTGCGGACGGACGAAGAGGTCGAGCGGCTCCGCCGCATGTGCTCGTACGTCTATGTCGACCCCGCGCGCGGCCGCTCACCAGAGCTCAGATATGTCTCGCTCGGCGAGGAACCGGTCGTCCAGCGTGCGCGCGGCGAAGAGGAGATCGAGGCGCTCCGGCACACCCGCTGGAACGTGACGGCCGACTTTCATGAGGAGGCCGTCCGAGCGGAAACCTCGCACGCGCTCCTCCAACAGGGCGTGGGCGAAGTGATGCGCGACCTGCAGAGTGGCAAGAAGCTCGACCTGCAGAAGCTTGCAGACGGCGTGGACACGATGATCGAGTCGATCACTCGCAACCCCGCGGCGTTCCCGTGGATCATGGAGTTGCGGCGCACCTGTGATTACGCCTACCAGCATGCGCTCGGTTGCTCGGTCTGGATCGCTACCTTCGGCCGCCATCTCGGGCTGGATCGCGACGATCTGCGCGAACTCGCGATCGGCGGCCTGCTCTGCGATGTCGGCAAAGTGCGCCTGCCCCAGGCGCTGCTCGTAAAGCGAGGACCGCTGGCCACCAGCGACGTCGCGCAGCTGCGCAGCCACGTGGACGAAAGCGTACGAATCGTCGAGAGCACCGAGGGTATTACCTCGCGAATTGTGCAGATGGTGGCCGGCCACCACGAGCGGCACGACGGCAGCGGGTACCCACATGGCCTCGGCGCGCTCGAGATTCCGATTTACGCGCGGATCGCGGGGTTGATCGACAGCTTCGACGCGATGACCAGCGTGCGCCCTTATGCGCCCAGCCGCTCGCCTCACCAGGCGATCATGGAGCTCTACCAGAGCCGCGACAGCCTGTTCCAGGCCGAACTCGTCGAGCAGTTCATCCGGGCATGTGGCATCTATCCGACCGGGTCTCTCGTGGAACTCAGCGACGGCACGGTCGGCGTGGTTATGTCCGTCAACGCATGGCGGCGGCTGCGGCCCGTGGTGATGCTGTTGCTGGGCGCCGACAAGCTGCCGCTGCGGGAGTTCCGCCGACTGGATCTGGGCGAAGTGCTGATCGACGACCGCGGCCAGCCCCTGAACATCCGCGGCGGACTGCCGCGCGGCGCACACGGGATCGACCCGGCAGCGCTCTTTCTCGACTGACTGGAGCGACGCCGTGGACCCCATGCACGACGCGCTCACCGGGCTGCGAAACCGCAGCAACTTCATGTCGCTGTTGCGGCGTTGCGTAACCGTCTCCAACGAGCAGCGCGCGACGACGGCGCTCATCGTCGTCGACATCGATCAGTTCGCGCAGTTCAACAACGTCCAGGGCTTCGAGCTCGGCGACCGCATGCTCAAGCATCTCTCGGAGTTGATACAGCAGGTCGCGCGCGGACACGACTACACGGCGCGCATCGGCGACAACCGGTTCGCGATCATTCTCAATCGGGTGCTCAACCGGGGGCACGTCGAGCTTGCGGTGCAGAAGCTGTTCCGCCTGCTCGAGGTGCCCTACCAGGGCGAGAGCACGCGTTTCCGCGTGCCGGTGACGCTCGGCATCGCCCTGTGCCCGATGCACGCGACCCAGTCCGAGATGCTGCTGCGACGTGCGGAGGCTGCCCTCGCGCGGGCACGGGTCGCGGGTCTTCGCCATGACTACGCACCGCAAATCTCGGGCGATCTCGACATCTCGGCGATGTGGGACCTCGAGATCCAGCTGACCGGCGCGATCGAGCGCGGCGAGATGAGCCTGCATTACCAGCCGCAGGTGCGCCCCTCGGACCGGCGATTCATGGGTGCCGAAGCGCTGATGCGCTGGAACAGCCCGTCGCGCGGGCCGGTTTCGCCTGATGTGTTCATCCCGATCGCTGAACGCACGGGCCAGATCCGTGCGCTGACGACGTGGGCGCTCAACATGGCGCTCCGTCAGGCCGCGGAATGGGAGTGCGACGCCCCGGTCACTGTCTCGGTCAACCTGCCAGGCACGCTTGCGACGCAGGCCGACCTGCCCGAACTCGTCGAGGCGGCGTTGAAGCTGTGGGGCAGCGAGCGGGTTCAACCGGTGCTCGAAGTGACCGAGAGTTCGCTGATGGATGCCGAGCGCGCGTTTGCCTCGCTCGCGCAGCTGCGCTCACTGGGCGTGCGGATCTCGATCGACGACTTTGGCACCGGCTACTCGTGCCTGGCGTACTTCAAATCCATTCCCGCCGACGAGCTGAAGATCGACAAGTCGTTCGTGCGCGAGCTGCTCACCGATCGCGCCAACGCCGACATCGTGCGCCTGATCGTCGATCTTTCCCGTCGCTTCGGTCTGAGCGTGGCCGCCGAGGGTGTGGAGGACGAGGCGACGTTCGATGCGCTCCGGGAAATCGGCTGCGACATCGTGCAGGGCTATCTGGTGGGGCGCCCGATGCCGTCGGCGCAGCTGCGCGAGTGGCTTGCAACGCAGGCGCCACTGTCCGCCTGAGGTTGCCCGCGACCGACTCGTTCGGTCGCCACGCGGCCTCAGGGCTTGTTGTCCGACCGCGGCTTCGTCGGATTGACAGGCTGCCCGACGCTGCCGGACAGGTTCTGCTGGAACTCCTTCCACATCGTCAGATTGCGCTCGGTCAGCTGATTCATCAGCGTCCAGGGCGTCTGCCCGAGCACGCTGCCCACCTGGCTGCGGAACTGCTGCTGCTGATCGAGGAACAGCTGCATCGACTTCTCGAGGTAGGTGCCCATGAAGCCCTGCATCGAATCGCCGTAGAAACGGATGATCTGGCTCAGGAGCTGGGTCGACAGCACCGGCTCGCCGTCCTGCTCGTGCTCGGCGATGATCTGCAGGAGCACCTGCCGCGTGAGGTCATCGCCCGAACGCGCGTCGCGCACTTCGAACTCCTCGCCGTCGACGATGAGTTGCCGAACGTCTTCGACCGTGATGTAGCTCGAAATCTCGGTGTCGTAGAGGCGGCGGTTCGGGTATTTCTTGATGACGCGGATCGAAGCCATCTTGCGCGTGCCTGGGGCGTGGTGCCTTGCAGCATGGCCCAGCGTCCCCGGCGCTTGCAACATTGGCGCGGCCGCGAAGCCGCTTTGCGCTGAGCCGTTCACGCCGGCGCCCACGCGACTCGCGCAGGACGCCGGCATTGCGCTCGTTACCAGCCCATGTACTGCCCGCCGTTCGCGGACAGGTTCGCGCCAGTGATCCAGCTGGCTTCATCAGGCACGAAGAACGCGACGGCATAGGCGATCTCGTCCGGCGTGCCGAGCCGGCCGGTCGGAATCTGGGCGACGATCTTGTTGCGCACTTCTTCCGGCACCGCCATGACCATGTCCGTGCCGATGTAGCCGGGGGAGACGGTGTTCACGGTGATCCCGAAGCGCGCGTTCTCCTGCGCGAGCGAAATCGTGAAGCCGTGCATGCCGGCCTTCGACGCCGCGTAGTTCGCCTGACCGTACTGGCCCTTCTGGCCATTGATCGAGCTGATCTGGACGATGCGGCCCCACTTGCGCTCGCGCATGCCATCGATCACGGGACGCGTGACGTTGAACACCGAGCCCAGGTTCGTGCGGATGACCTCGTCCCACTGGTCAAACGACATCTTGTGGAACGTCGTGTCCCGGGTGATGCCCGCGTTGTTGACCAGGATGTCGATCGGCCCGATCTGGCGTTCGGCCTCGCGCACCATCTGCTCCGCATTCTCGGGCGAGGACACGTCGCCCTGCGCCAACGCCACGTCGAAGCCTTGATCCTTCATGCGCTGCTGCCAGGCGCGCGCCTTGGCCTCGTCACGATAGTTCGTGGCGACGCGATGACCCATGCGGGCCAGGCGACAGATGATTGCGGTGCCGATACCGCCGGTCCCGCCGGTGACGAGTGCTGCGCGTGATTCCATCGACTGCGTGCTCCTGTGGCCGGAAGATTGTGATCAGTATGTGTTCACGCTTATGAACACTTTGTGTCAGTGGACGCCTGGTTGTCACGCGGCAGGCGCGCGGGGTCGAAGCGCAGCCGTGCTTCCGCGAGCCAACACGCCGTGTCGTCAGCCGCGAACGGGCGCTGGCCCAGCCGTCTCCAGGCAGCCCCGAGCGCGTCGAGCGGCCGCGTCGGGTCGACGGCCCCGGCGCCTTCCGATTTCGAGAGCTTTCGGCCGGCTCCGTCGGTCACCAGCGGCAAGTGCATGTAGCGAGGCGTGGGCACCCCGAGCGCGCGCTGCAGGAGGATCTGTCGTGGCGTGGACTCGAGGAGGTCCGCGCCTCGCACGACGTCGGTGATGCCCTGTGCTGCATCGTCGACGACGACCGCGAGCTGGTATGCCCAGAATCCGTCGGCGCGTCGCAGCACGAAGTCGCCGACAGCAATGGCGACGTCCTGGCGCTGCGCGCCGCACAGTCCGTCGTCGAACTCGACGACCGCGCTGTCGGGCACCTTCAGACGAACCGCCGGATCCGGGCGCCGCCGCGCCGCAACGCACCGGCGGTGCACGCCGCCGGCCGCCGCGAGGGCGCTCCGGCTGCAATGGCATTCGAACGCAAGTCCAGACGCAAGCAGGCGATCGAGCGCCTGCGCATAGAGTTCGCTCCGCGCGCTTTGGGACGTGACCGGAACATCGGAATGCAAGCGGCAGGCTGCGAGCATTGCGAGCTGGCGCTGGGCCGCGCCGGGCACCTCTCGCGGGGGGTCAAGATCCTCGATCCGCACCCGCCATTCGCCCCCCGCGTGGCGCGCGAGCAACCAGCTGCCCAGGGCGGCGACCATCGACCCCGCATGCAGGTCGCCGGTCGGCGACGGCGCGAAGCGGCCGCGATAGCGCGGCCGTGAGAGGTTGTCGCGGTCGAGGGGAAGGGGGGCTGAAGGCAAGCGGCGTCGAAACGGGCGGTGGCTTGAATTCCGCGGGAGCCTGCCACATTTCCACCTCGACCGCGCATGGGGCGCACTCGGGTGGCGACGATGTTCGAGCGTGTTGGATTGTTCCTGCTCACGAATCTCGCGGTGCTCGCGTTGCTGAGCATTGTCATGGCCGTGCTGCGGGCCTTCGGATTCGATTTCGGTGGCAACGGCGGGTTGCTTGCGATGGCCGCGGTCTTCGGATTCGGCGGTTCGCTCGTGTCGTTGATGATGTCGAAGTGGGTGGCGAAGCGGATGACCGGCGCCCACGTGATCGACCAGCCGCGGAACGAGCTCGAGCAGTGGTTGGTGTCGACGGTCCGCCGGCAGGCGGACGGTGCAGGCATCGCCATGCCTGAGGTCGCGATCTATGACGCGCCGGAGATCAACGCGTTCGCGACCGGCCCAAGCCGTAACAACGCCCTGATTGCGGTGTCGACGGGCTTGCTTCGCGGGATGGAGCGCGACGAGGCCGAAGCGGTGCTCGCGCACGAGGTCAGCCACGTCGCGAACGGCGACATGGTGACGATGGCGCTGATCCAGGGCGTGCTCAATACGTTCGTGATCTTCCTCGCGCGCGTCGTCGGGCGCGTGGTCGACGGCTACCTCAACGGCAATCGCGAAGGCGGCCCCGGGCTGGGCTACTTCGCGATCGTGTTCGTGCTGGACCTCGTTTTCGGCCTGTTCGCGAGCGTCATTGCGATGTGGTTCTCGCGCCACCGCGAGTTCCGTGCCGACGCCGGCGGAGCCAGTTTGGCGGGGCGCGAGAAGATGCTTGCTGCCTTGCAGCGCCTCTCGCGCACGTACGGCGAAACGACGCTGCCCAAGCAGGTCGCGGCGTTCGGCATCAGCGGCGGCGTCGCGCACGGGCTGCGCCGACTATTCATGACGCACCCGCCGCTGGAGGAGCGCATCGAGGTGCTGCGCCGGGCAGAGCTTCCGGCGCATCGAGGGCGGATCGTCGGCTGATCGCGGTCCCGAAATGAAAACGCCCGCGCGAGCGGGCGTTTTCACATGCGTCGACGCCGGGCCGTCAGAACTCGTAGTCGAGGTCGGGGCCGGCCGGCGCAAGGAAGTAACCCTGCGCGTAGTCGACGCCCGCCGAGAACAGGGAAGACATCGTGCTCGCATCGCGCACGAAGTCCACGATCGTCTGCTTGCCCAGGCCGCCGGCCTTCTGCGCCATCTCCCGCAGGCGCTTTTGCTGCTCGGGGTTCGTCGCCAGGCCCTCGGTGAAGCTGCGGTCGACCTTCAGGAGCGCGACGTCGACGTGGCTCAGCAGCTGGAACGAGTTGAGACCGGCGCCGAACTGTTCGAGCCCCAGGCGCACGCCGAACCGCGCGAGCTGCGAGAGGAACTCCTGCGTCTGACGCAGGTGCGTGAACACCTTCGACTCCGGCAGCTGCAGCACCAGCAGGCTGCCGTCCGCGCCGTGCTTGCCGAGTTGTTCCTCGATATGCCGGACCAGGCTGTCGTCCTGTAGCGAGCCCTGCGTAATCTTGACCAGAAGCGTCGAGCGGCGCCCGGCGCGCAGGCGCTCGCCGATCACCCGGATTGCCTCGGCCACCACCCAGCGGTCGATTTCCCACAGCAGGCCGTGTTCCTCCGCAATCTGCAGGAACTGCATCGGCGCGACCGTCTCGCCTATGTCACCGCGCAAGCGCAGGTACGCCTCGTACATCTCGCCCGGGTCCCCGTGCAGGCTGACCAGCGGCTGGTAGTGCATGAGGAAACGGTCGGAATCGAGCGCCTCGCGGATCCGTCCGACCCAGGCCTCGATGCGCTCTTCCTCGGCGCGATCGACGGCGCCGGGATCGAACAGTTCGACCCGGTCGCCGCCCACGCCGATCATCTGTTGCAGGCCCTGGCTGGCCTTCGCGAGCACTTGCGACAGGCTGGCGATCTTCTCGCCGATCTGCACGCCGCCGATGCTGACGGTCACATTGAGCGAGCGGTCGTCCGTCTCGAGCACGTGGTCGGCGAAGGCAGCGCGGATCGCTTCGGCGCGATTCGCCGTGGCCGTGTGGGTGCTGTTGCGGCTGAGCACGGCGAACTGGTGTTCGCCGAAGCGTGCAGCGACGTCGTCCGGCCCCAGCGCCCCCCGCAGACGCTGCGCGAACGCGGCAACGACGCGGTCCGCGGCGTCGAGGCCGATCTCATTGAGCAGCCGCCCGTAGTGATCAGGCTCGATGAGCACGAAGCCGTGGTGCGACGCGTTCTGCGCGGCATCGGCAACGGTGTCCTCGAGCGCCCGCAGGAATGTCGGCCGGTTGAGCAGGCCGGTGACCTGGTCGCGCTGGCGGAGTTCCTCCACCTCGCGGGCGAGCTCCGGGTCCAACTCCTGCCGGCGGAAGACGAGCTGCACGCACTGCTCGCCCTCGTACTGGGCAGGGCTGAACTCCATCACGGCTGGGAACGGGTGGCCTTCGAGCGTGCGTGCCTCGACTTCGTACCGCGGCGGCGGTGCTTCGCCCTTCGAAAGTTTCTTCAGCAGCGCCTTGAAGCCGTCGACGTGGCTGGGCGCGATCATGTCGAGCAGGGACATTCCTTCCACGTCCTCGAACGACTCGTACCCGAACGTCTCGAGGTAGGCGGAGTTCGCTCGGATGTGCATGCCTTCGTGGATGTAGGCGATCGGGTCGCGCGAGGACTCGATGAGCGCGTCGCAGCGGCGCTCGGTCTCGCGCACCTGCGCCTCGAGACGGCGCAACGCGCGGCGCGCTTCGAGATCGGTCCACTCGGTCTTGATGACTGCGACGACGTGGTCGAGCCGCTCGCGCAGCACCACGTTCCGGGCCCCGAGCTCATGCGCATCCAGCAACGCCGCATCGTCGACGCGGTCGAGCAGCATGAGCACCGGAAGGTCCTTCGCGCTCGCGGCAACGCGCTGCAGCAGCGCCTCGACCGAAACGGTGCGTGCCTGTCGCGCCGCGATGATCAGATCGAGCGGCTGTCCGGACAGCAATGCAGCGAGCTCGTCCTCGCCCTCGGGCCGCGAGGGGCGTACGGCGATGCCCTGGTTGCGCAGCGCGCTGACGATCGACTCCGCGGCCTCGACGTTGTCGTCGACGACCAGCAGCCGCAACACCGCGTCTTTTCCGAACTGCATCCGGTACCTCCGTGGACGGGTTATGGCACGAAGCGCAGACGGGCGTCCATCCGAGCTTCGTTACAGCGGGCGCTTCCCGGGGTCGCCCGCCACCTCGCGCACGAGGCGAGGCACGAGATAGCCTGATAGCCGCGCGGCGAGCTCCGCATGGAGCGCGCGCGCGCGGGCGTCGTCGACTTCGAAATGCGCTGCGCCCTGCACCCGATCGAGCTGGTGCAGGTAATACGGCAGCACGCCTGCTTCATAGGCGCGCTCGCTGAGCGCCGCAAGCGCATCGACCGAATCGTTGACGCCTCGCAAAAGCACCGCCTGGTTGAGCAGGGTGACGCCCGCACCGCGCAGCCTTCTGGACGCGTTATCGACGGACGCGTCGAATTCCTGAGCGTGGTTCGCATGCAGCACCACCGCAACGGGCCAGGGCAGCGCCGCGATCCACGCGAGCAGTTCGTCGTCCACTCGCTCCGGCAGTACAACCGGCAGGCGCGTGTGGATGCGCAGTCGGCGCACGTGCGGCACGACGGCCAGCGCGGCGGTGAGTTCGCGCAACTTGCGCGTCGACAGCGACCATGGGTCGCCGCCCGACAGGATCACCTCGTCGATTGACGTGTCCGCTGCGATCGCATCGATCGCGCCCGCCCAGTTCGCGGCCGCCGCCGTCTCGTCGGCATAAGGGAAGTGGCGACGGAAGCAGTAGCGGCAGTTGACCGCGCAGCTGCCGGTCGCGACGAGGAGGGCACGGCCGCGGTATTTGCGAATCACCCCATCGGCGGCCTTCGCAGCCGCATCGCCGACCGCGTCGAGCACGAAACCGGGCGCCGGTCGCAGTTCGTCGTCGAGCGGCAGCACCTGGCGCAGCAGCGGGTCGTACGCGTCGCCGCGCCGCATACGGGCGGCGAACCCGCGCGGCACGCGCATCGCGAACTGCGCGGCCGCCTCGTCGCTGATGGACAACGCGGCTGCGTCGAGATCGAGCAGGGCAAGCAGCTCGCGCGGGTCCCGGATCGCGTCCCGCCACAGCGCCTGCCAGCGCGCGGAGGCGCCGGCGGGCAGGGCATCGGGCTGCAGGGGCAGGGGGGCTGCGGGTATCATGCCGGTCCGTTTTTTGCGTGCGACGGCCAACCGCGGCCGCGCAGCCCGGCATTCTAGCCGCGGCGTCGCCTGACTCGGCGGCGACATCCCATCTCAATCAGGAGTTTGCAATGGCCACCCTCGGCATGAACGACGTCAAGACCGGACAGAAGATCCTGGTCAACAACGATCCGTGCGTGATCACGGAAACGGAGTACGTCAAGCCGGGCAAGGGCCAGGCATTCACGCGCATCAAGTACCGCAGCATCAAGTCAGGTCGCGTCGTTGAGTTGACCATGAAGGCGACCGACAACCTCGAGGTCGCCGACGTGATGGACACCGACATGCAGTACCTCTACAGCGATGGCGAGTACTGGCACTTCATGAACCCGGAGTCGTTCGAGCAGGTGCAGGCCGACAAGGCCGGCATGGGCGGCGCCGAGAAGTGGCTCAAGGGCGAGGAGGAGTGCGTCGTCACGTTGTGGAACGGCACTCCGATCTTCGTGCAGCCGCCGAACTTCGTTGAGCTCAAGATCACCGAGACCGACCCGGGCGTCCGCGGCGATACCTCGGGCGGCGGTGGCAAGCCGGCCACGCTCGAGACCGGCGCCGTCGTGCGCGTGCCGCTGTTCGTGGGCACGGACGAAACCATCAAGGTTGACACGCGCTCGGGCGACTATGTGAGCCGCGTCAAGTAAGTTTCTTGCGGCCGCATCACGCGGCCGATGATTTACCGGCACCGGCCGGTCGCCGCAAATGCCGCGGCCGGCCGGCCCGCTCCGTCCCCCGCGCGAGGTGCCGATGTCGTTTGATCCCGCTCTCCAGTCCTGCGACCTGCTGATCGAAGCCGGCTGGGTCGTGCCGATCGTGCCGCACGGTGTCGTGCTCGAAGGCCACGCCGTCGCGATCGACGGCGATTCGATCGTTGCCGTCCTGCCGATCGCGGAGGCGCGCGGGCGATTTGCGCCGCGTGAAGTGGTGTCGCGCCCTGATGCGGCGCTGATGCCGGGCTTCGTGAATTCACATACGCACAACCCGATGACGCTGCTGCGCGGCGTCGCGGACGACCTGCCGCTGATGGAGTGGTTGAACAACCACATCTGGCCGGTCGAGGCCGCGGTGATCGGGCCGGAGTTCGTCGCCGACGGCGTGACGCTTGCGGTCGCCGAGATGCTGCGGGGCGGCACCACCTGCGCGAACGAGAACTACTTTTTCCCCGATGTGCAGGCCGCGGTCTACAAGCGCCTGGGCTTTCGCGCGCGTGTGGGTCTTCCGGTCATCGATTTTCCGACCGCATGGGCCAAGACGTCCGACGAGTACTTCGACCGCGCCGTCGAAGTCCACGACCAGTGGCGGGGCGACGCGCTGGTGTCGACGACGTTCGCACCGCACGCGCCCTATACGGTGTGCGATGCGAACTTCGAGCGCGTGCGCATGCTCTCCGACCAGCTCGACGTCCCCGTGCACCTGCACACGCACGAGACCGCGCAGGAAATCGCCGACTCGCTGACCCAGTACGGCCAGCGGCCGCTCGCGCGGCTCGACCGGCTCGGCCTCGTCAACGACCGCCTGATCGCGGTGCACATGACGCAGCTCACGGACGGCGAGATCGCGCTGTGCGCCGAGCGCGGCGTCAGCGTCGTGCACTGCGCGGAGTCCAACCTCAAGCTCGCGTCCGGCTTCTGCCCCGTCTGCAAGCTGCAGCACGCGGGCGTGAACCTCGCGATCGGCACCGACGGCTGCGCGAGCAACAACGATCTCGACATGTTCGGCGAGACCCGCACGGCAGCGCTGCTGGCGAAAGCCGTCGGTAACGATGCGTCCGCGCTCGATGCCGCGTCTGCACTGCGCGCTGCGACGCTCGGCGGCGCGAAGGCACTCGGTCTGGACGCCTGCATCGGCTCGATCGAGCCGGGCAAGCAGGCCGACCTGATCTGCGTCGACCTCGGCGCGATCGAAACCCAACCCCTGCATCACGTGATCTCCCAACTTGTGTATGCGACCGGTCGGCACCAAGTCCGCGACGTCTGGATCGCAGGGGCGCCGCGGCTTCGCGAGCGCGTGCTCGTCGACCTCGATGTCGATGCGCTGATCGCGAACGCCCGCCAGTGGCGCGAGCGCATCCGCACGGTGCGCGCCTGAAGCCGTCCACCGAAGCAGGCCCACGTCTGCGTTCGATCCGTTGCTGGAGAACCGCATGAACCCGAACCCCGCCGACGCGTCCCCTGCGAACTTTCGCCAAGCCGAGCTGGACCGCTTCGGTTCGCTCGCGAGCCGTTGGTGGGATCCGGAGGGCCCGCAGAAGCCGCTTCACGCCCTGAACCCGGTGCGGCTGCGCTATGTCGCCGATCGCGTTTCGCTGCGCGGAGCCTCCGTGCTGGACGTGGGCTGCGGTGCGGGTCTGCTCAGCGAAGCGCTCGCGCTCGAAGGCGCGGATGTCACCGCGCTCGACCTCGCGCCGGAGCTGATCCGCGTGGCGCAATTGCACGCGCGCGAAAGCGGCGCCCGCGTCGATTACCGCGTGCAGTCCGTCGAGGCGCTCGCGCAGGAGGTGCCGGGCCGCTTCGATGCCATCATCTGCATGGAAATGCTCGAGCACGTTCCGGACCCGTCGGCGGTGATCGCCTCATGCATGCGCCTGCTCCGGCCGGGCGGCACGCTCTTCGTGTCCACGCTCAACCGCACGCCCGCGGCGTTCGCGCTTGCGATTGTCGGCGCCGAATACATCGCGCGGCTGCTGCCGAAGGGCACGCACCAATACCGGGATTTCATCCGCCCCTCCGAGCTCGCGTCGTGGATGCGCGACGCGGGGCTGTCGGTCATCGACGTCACCGGCATTGCATACGAGCCGTGGCGCAACGCCGCGCGGCTCACGCCACGCACCGACGTGAATTATCTTGCCTGCGCGACGAAGCCCGAATGAGCACCGCCACGAGCGAGACCGCATTTCCCGCGGGCGTTCTATTCGACCTGGACGGGACGCTGCTCGACAGCGCTCCCGACATGCTGGCCGCGGTAAACGCGATGCGCGCCCGACGTGGACGCGGGCCGATGCCGCTCGACACCCTGCGTCCGCACGTGTCGAAGGGGTCGCGCGCGATGGTTGCCGTCGCGTTCGCGGACGTGGACCCGGTGGAGCGCGAAACGTGGATCCCTGAGTTCCTCTCCGACTACGAGCGCGAGCTCGGCCGCCACGGTGCGCCGTTCGCGGGTGTCGAGGCGATGCTCGAACTGCTCGAGCGCGCCGGCACGCCGTGGGGCATCGTGACGAACAAGCCCGAATATCTCGCCCGGTTGCTGATGCCGGTGCTGGGCTGGGAGACGCGGTGCGCGGTGCTCATCGGTGGCGACACCCTGCCGGTTCGCAAGCCCGACCCGGCGCCGCTGCTCGTCGCGGCTGAACGGATCGGCGTTGCACCCGCGAGCTGCGTCTACGTCGGCGATGACGAACGCGACATCGCTGCCGCGCGCGCTGCCGGTATGCCGTCGGTGGTGGCCCTGTGGGGCTATCGACTGTCGGAGGACGATCCGATCGCGTGGCGCGGCGACGTCCTCGTCGAGGACGCGGTCGACCTGTGCTCCGCGGACGCTTGGCCGGCCGTTCGATGACGGACGAGGACATCCCCGCGACCGCCAGCGACGAGCTCGAAGGGTTTGTCGGCAAGTGGCGGGCGCGCTGGCCGGAGTGGCCGCTGGCGGAGGTCTTCGTTCAGCGGGAACAGCGGCCGGTTGCGCTGGCCTGGGCCGCGCTGCAGCAGGAGCTGCTCGATGCCGCCTGGGGCGGCAGCGACGCCCGGCCGGGCGAGCTCAAGCTCGCGTGGTGGATGGAAGAGCTTGCCGGCTGGGGCCAGGGTCGGCGCCGGCACCCGCTGGGCCGCGTGCTGCAGCGTGAGCCGGCCCCGTGGCCTGTGCTGGCCGCCGCCTTACCGGCGCTTGCCCGCAGCCGGGAACGACCGCTGGATGCGGATGACGCGTTCGCCGCGGTCGAGCCTGCTGCCATTGCGGCGGCCCAGGTTGAGCACGCCTTGTTCGGTGCGGGCGACTCCGACGGCACGTCCCGCCTGATTGCCGCCAGTTGGCTCGCGGCGCGGGCGCGCGGGGAGGGCGACGCCGCCGTTCCGCTCGCGCTGCTCGGCGCGAACGGCGACAGCGCGGCCGCACAGAATGCCTGGCGTGGCCAGCTGGCCGCACGCTGGCCACAGATGCACCGCGGTGCACCCCGCGTACGCCGGCTGTGGGCATCGCTCGCGCGCCTGCGCCTGACGGACTCGCGCGATACGCCGTTGCCTGCGCCCCGCGTGCTGTGGGACGCCTGGCGCGCCGCCCGCAACTGACCGTTGCAACGGCCCGCGGGGGCGCCAGCGGGTCGACCGGTAGAATGGCCGGCGTAGCCGACTGGAAAACCGCCGTGAACACTTTCCCCGACTCCGCCCGCCGCTTGCCGGACGTCGCCGGCGACGCCGCTGCGCTCGCGCGGCCGATCGATTGGGTCGGCATGTCGAACATTGCGCTGCCGTTGCGCGTTGGCTCGGACGCAGGCGGGGCGGTGCAAGTGCCTGCGTCGGTCGATGTGTGGGTCGATCTCAAGGACCCGAACGCCCGCGGGATCCATATGTCGCGGATGTACCTGCAACTCCAGAACGCGTTCGCAAGCGAGACGATCACCCCGGCGGGCCTACGGCGCGTGCTGCAGACACTCGTCGACGCGCAGAAGGGGCTCGCGACGCGGGCACGTGTCTCGCTGCGGTACGACCACCTGCTGCTCCGCGCTGCCCTTGCCACCGCGAACGCCGGCTGGAAGCGCTACCCGGTCGAGATCGACGCGTCGCTCGAGGACGGCCACCTGAGCGTCTCGATGCGCTTTGGTGTCGATTATTCGAGCACCTGCCCGGCGTCCGCAGCGTTGTCCCGGCAGCTCAACGCCGATCGCTTCGCGCAGGATTTCGCTGATACGCGGCCGCTTGCGGGCGCAGTGCACGAATGGCTCGCGTCCGAGCGCGGCCTTGCCGCCACGCCGCACGCGCAGCGCAGCCGCGCGGACGTGCGCGTTGAGCTGCGCCCCGCGTTCGACGAGCTGCCGCTTACGGCGTTCATCGATGCGATCGAGCACGCGCTTGCGACGCCGGTGCAGACCGCCGTGAAGCGCGAGGACGAGCAGGCGTTCGCGCGGCTCAACGCCGAGAACCTCATGTTCTGCGAGGACGCCGCGCGCCGCGTCGCGGCGGCGCTGGCGGGTGACGCCCGGGTCGAGCGCTTCGATGCCCGCGTGTCGCACTTCGAAAGTCTGCACGCCCACGACGCGGTGGCGCAGATCAGCGGGCGCGGCCCGGACGCCTGACGCGGACCTCGCGCTAGGCATCGGCTAGGCGCGGGGCTACGCGCGGTCGTCCTTCAGTCGCCGGTCAACGCCTCGCCGCGCTCGAGCACGAGCTGCGGGTCGATGCGCACGTCGAACCAGTTCATGCCCCAGTGCAGATGAGGCCCGGTCGCGCGCCCGGTCGCGCCGACCGCGCCGATCACGTCGCCCTGCTTGACTGTGTCGCCGACGCGCACATCGATGCGCGAGAGGTGCAGGAAGTTCGAGCTCACGCCGTGGCCGTGGTCGAGCAGGACGGTGCCTCCCGTGAGATACAGGTCCGGCGCAGTGAACGTCACCACGCCCGCGGCGGGTGCAAGCACTGGCGTGCCCGTCGGCGCCGCGATGTCCATGCCCGAATGCGCGGAGCCCGGCTGGCCGTTGTACACGCGCTGCCGTCCGAAGCGTCCACTCGTGCGTCCTTTGACAGGCGCGATGAATCGCTCTGCGAACCCCGTACGCGCGTCGTCGCGCGCACGCGCGGCCATGACCAGTGCCTGCTCACGCGCGATACGCGCTGCGATGGCCGGCGGCGGGTTCACCGTCGCCGGCGGCACGCCGTTGATCCGCTCGATCGGCCAATCGCGCGGCAGCACCTGGATCGTCGCGACGTGGCGCGCGCCTTCCGGCGTGGTGGTCACGACCTCGACAGGACCGACCTCATCCCGGCCGAGGCCGAACGCCACCGTCCCGTACCGCGTCACGCGCAGGGCGCGACCCGCGTGGGTCACCTGGCTCCCGGACGGCACCCGGCCGAACACCAGCGCGCCCTGCAGCGCTCCGGCGGGAAACGCGATGCGCGTGTCGCTCGTCGAGGCAGCAGCACGGGGAGCGGCCGGGCCGGGGGCGGCCGCAGGCACGGGTGCATCGGTAGAGTTCTCGAGCGTCTGTACGGACGCGCAGCCCGCGAGGCTGCCGATGGCGGCGAGCGCCAAGAGGACGGGCAGGGACTTCACGTTGATCACCGATCGAATCGCAGCCGCTCGCCGTTGGGCTCGCCGACCAGTCGGGACCCGTCCCAGGCGAGCTGCCCGTTGACCCAGGTCGCGGCGATCCGCGAATGGAACGTGCGGCCCTCGAACGGCGACCAGCCGCATTTCGAAAGCACATCCTCGCGCCGCACGGTAAACGGGGTGTCGTCGATGAGCACGAGATCCGCGGCGTAACCTTCGCGCAGGTAACCGCGGCCGGCGACGTCGAACAACTGCGCCGGCGCGTGCGCGAACTTCTGCACCACCTGCGTCGTCGTGAGTCGGCCTTCGTGCACGAGCTCGAGAGCGGCGACGAGCGCGTATTGCACCAGCGGCAACCCGCTCGGCGCGCCGGTGTAGGGCTTCGCTTTTTCTTCAAGCAGATGCGGTGCGTGATCGGTTGCGAGAACGTCGATCACGTCCTCGGCGACCGCCCGGATCAACGCTTCGCGATCGCTCGCGTCCTTGATCGCCGGATTGCACTTGATGAGGTGCCCAAGCGTGGCGTAATCCTCGCGATCGAAACGCAGGAAGTGGATGCAGGTCTCGGCCGTGATGCGTTTGCGCGTGCCGTCGGCGCGGATGAGCGGGCCGGCTTCGAACAGCGCGAGTTCGTCGGCGGTGCTGATGTGCAGCACGTGCAGGCGCGTGCCGTGGCGCTTTGCGAGCGAGAGCGCCAACAGCGTCGACTTCATGCACGCTTCGCGCGAGCGGATATCCGGGTGGCACGCGGCGGGGATGTCATCGCCGTACTGCGCGCGGTAACGCGCGAGCTCGGCGTCGATCATCGGGGTGTCTTCGCAATGCGTGATGATCGGCGTCGGTGCGTGCCGGAAGATGCCGTCGAGGATCTCCGGGTTATCGACCAGCATGTTCCCCGTCGACGCACCCATGAACACCTTGATGCCCGGCGCGCTCAGCGGATCGAGCGTGCGTATCGCTTCGAGGTTGTCGTTGCTCGCGCCCATGTAGAAGCCGAAGTTGCCCCACGCGCGGCCCTGTGCACGTGCGTACTTGTCCTCGAGCGCATCGCGTCCGAGGGTGGGCGGCGAGGTGTTGGGCATGTCCATGAAGCTCGTCAGGCCGCCTGCGACCGCAGCGGCGGACTCGGTCGCGATGTCCGCCTTGTACTCGAGGCCGGGCTCGCGGAAGTGCACCTGGTCATCGATCATGCCCGGCAGCAAGCGGCGACCGACCGCGTCGACGACCGTTTCGTTCGCGCGCGCCGACAGCCCGGTCTCGATCCGCGCGATGCGTCCGTCTTCGATTCGCAGGTCGCCATCGAACTCGCGGCCCTCGTTGACCAGGCGTGCATTGACGATGAGGGTGGAAGACATCAGTCGTTTCCTTGCGGCGGGTGGGAGTGGGGAGGCGCCGGCACGGGGTCGTGCCCGCCCGGGTGCAGCGGATGGCAGCGCAACAAGCGTCGCGCAGTGAGCCAGCTGCCGCGCAGAGCACCGTAGCGCGCGATGGCCTGCATCGCATAGGCCGAGCACGTGGGGTAGAACCGGCAGCGCGGCCCGAGCAGCGGGCTGATCCACCGCTTGTAGCCGCGCAGCATGGCAATGAGGATGCGTTCGATCACGGCGACTTGATGCATGCGGTCGATGATGGGCGACAGGGTGCATCCGTCGCGATTAACGTCCAGTGTGGACGATGGCCGCCGCGGGCGCCCGGTCGCGTGTTAGAGCAGGAGCGCCGCATACAGCCCAGGTCGCTGCGCAGCGCGTAGACAACCCGCGAAAGACCGCGATTCCCGTCGTATTTCGCGTCGTGCGGTGCTCGCGAGAGTGCCATTCGGCGCGGTTGCTGCAGGGGGCGCGGCAGGGTATAACAGCGCGCTTTCCCGTCACCAGGGAATAGAAGGACACGCCGCCCGTGGCAGCCAAAAAAACCGCGAAAAAGGCCGCCAAGGCCGCCAAGAAAGCCGCTCCTGCAAAGCAGCCGGCTGCGAAAAAGGTCGTCGCGAAAAAGGTCGTCAAGAAGGCAGTCGCTAAAAAAGCGGCGAAGGCGGTAAACAAGGTGGCGGCAAAAAAGGCGCCCGCGAAGAAAGCAGTCGCAAAGCAAGCGCCGGCGACCAAGGCGCCATCCAAGAAGTCGCCTGCCACGACCGCGGCTGCCAAGAAGACGGCGGCAGGCCAGGTGCCGGCAAAGAAGGCATCGGCGGCTCAAAGCGGCGCTTCCACGTCGGCGCCAGCGCCGGCCTCTAAAAAGATCGCCGCGGCGACGAAGACTTCGGCGAATGCGTCAAAGTCCGCGTCGTCGCCCGTAAAGACGGCGGCCTCCAAGGTCCCGTCGACCTCCACCCCGACACCGAACCAGGCGTCCGCGCCGGCGGTGGCGAAGAAAACGGCGACCGCCACTGCGTCCCGCGCGGCATCGCCCAAGGCTCAGGAACAGGACATGACCAACAAGAAGCCGGCTGCACCGGCCAAGACCGCCGCGGCCACGAAGCCCGCGGGCAAGGTGGCGGTTGCCGTCGCCGCGCGTTCACAGGACACCGAGAAGAAGGGCGAGCCCCGTCAGGTGGACTTCAAGACCGACAAAGCCACCGGCCGTCCGATCGTGCCAGAGGGCTACCGCCCGGCAGCCGACGAGGAGTACATGAGCCCGCTGCAGCTCGAGTACTTCCGCCAGCGCCTGATCCAGTGGCGCACGGACCTCGTCGAGGAATCGAAGCAGACGATCGAGAACCTCAAGGACGAAGTGCGCGATGTCGGCGACGAGGCGGAGCGCGCAACGCGCGAAACCGAGAACTCGCTCGAGCTGCGCACCCGCGACCGCTACCGCAAGCTGATCAGCAAGATCGACAGCACCCTCAAGCGCGTCGATTCCGGCGACTACGGCTTCTGCGTCGACACTGGCGAGGAAATCGGCCTGGAGCGCCTCGAAGCGCGTCTCACCGCCGAGCGCACGATCGACGCGCAGGAGCGCTGGGAACACCTGCAGAAGCAGATGGGCGACTGACGCGATTGCGAGCGCCGAGATCGACAGGCCCCGCTCCGGCGGGGCTTGTCGTTTGTGCGGGGAGACATGCCGCCTGGACGGGGCGCTGGCCCGGAGGCATTGCTCTGCGTCATCCACGGAGGCCGCCGCGCTTTGATAGCACTACGCACACGCCATGACTGCGCGCGGCGGGATTGCGGCCGCGCGGCCACAGCCGTGGACCGCGATGGCCCTCAGTGCAGGTCGCGCAGATTCAAGCGGCGCAGCGCCGGTGCGAGACGCGCGGTAGTTGCGACGACGACGAGCGTCATGCAGCCGCCGAAGACGATCGACGGCACCAGCCCCATCAGCCGTGCGGCAACACCCGACTCGAACGCACCGAGCTCGTTCGACGAGCCGATGAAGATGCCGTTGATCGACGCAACTCGCCCCCGCATCGCATCGGGCGTTGCGAGCTGCAGGATCGTGGATCGCACCACGACGGAGATGCCGTCGAACACGCCGGACAGGGCGAGCATCGCAGCCGACAGCCAGAACACGTCCGAGAGCCCGAACCCGATGATGCACAGGCCGAAACCGGCCACGGCGAACAGCAGCAGGCGACCCGCGTTGCGCTCCGGCGGGTGGCGCGCAAGCCAGGCCCCGGCGATCACCGCACCCGCCGCCGGGGCCGCACGCAGGATCCCGAGCGCTTCAGGCCCTTCGTGCACCACCTCGTTGATGAAGGCCGGCAGCAGGGCGACCGCACCGCCGAACAGCACCGAGAACATGTCCAGCGCCTGCGCGCCGAGCACGACCGGTTGGCGAAGCACGAAGCGCAGCCCCTCGCCGATGCTCTTCAGAACCGGCGCGCGATGCTCGGGCGGCGGCGGATCCGGGATGCGCAGCGAAATAATGGTTGCCGCGGCCGCGAGCGCGAAGCCTGCGGAGACCAGGTAGGCGGTGGTCTTGCCGCTCCACCCAACGAGGGCACCGCCGAGTGCCGGCCCGACGACCAGCCCTGTCTGCATGACGACGCTGCCGATGCCTGCGCCGCGCGCGAAGTGCTCGCGCGGCAGCACGCGCGCGAACAGCGACACGTAGACGGGGCCGAGAAACGCGCGCACCACGCCGTTGAGCGCGATGGCCGCGTAGATCGTGAGCGTCGACAGGCCGGCAAATCCCGCTGGCAACACGCCGGCCGCCACCGCCGCGAGCAGCATCGTCGTCAGAAACAGGCCGATGCAGGCGGCCATGCCGAGTCTGCGCCTCGGCAGGTGGTCGACCGCATAGCCTGCAAAAAGCGCGAAGCCGATGTACGGCACCACCTCGGCCAGACCGATCAGCCCGAGCGACAGCGGGTCGCGCGTGAGTTCGTAGACGTGCCAGCCGACCGTCACCGCGACGATCTGGTACGAGAGCATCGCGAGGATGCGGTAGCCCAGAAGCACGAGGAAGGTGCGGTTGCGCAGCACCTCGGCCGCGCCGGCGGGCACCGCGCTCAACGTTGCCGGTGTGCGTATTCGCGGATGAACGCGAGCAGCGCCGCGAGCCCATTGCTCCGGCTCGGCGAAAGGTGCTTGGCCAGTCCGATGTCGCCGATGTAGTCAGCCTCCGTTGCGACGATCTCGTCCGCGCTCCGGTGCGAGTACACCCGAAGTGCGAGATACACGAGCCCGGACACGATCGCCGAATCGCTCGACGCGTGGAACACCAGCTTCGAGGCGTCCCCTTGCGGCACGATCCACACCATCGACTGGCAGCCCTGGAGCCGATGCTCCTCCGTGCGCCACTCGTCGGGAAACGGCGGGAGCTTGCGGCCGAGGTCGATGAGGTACTGGTACCGCTCGGACCAATCGGAGAAGAACGCGAACTCCTCGCGGATCGCAGCCTGCGCCTCGACGGCGGTGGGTTCGAGTGGGAAAGGCGAGGGATTCAAGTCGAACTCCTGGAGGATCGTGCATGGCCCGCGCAGGCGGCAGGCGCGACGTCGGCGGTCGGACCGCGGATCAGGCCCTGCGCCAGCGCACGCCCTGGGGTGTGTCCTCGAGCAGCACGCCTTCCGCGGCAAGCTGCGCGCGGATCGCATCGGCCCGCGCGAAGTCGCGCGTGCGCTTCGCCTCGTTCCGCTCGTCGACCAGGGCCTGGATGCGTCCGTCATCGTCATCTGCGGCGCCACGTGCGAACCACTCGGCGGGCGCCTGCTGCAGCAGCCCGAGCGCAAGGCCGGCGCCGAGCAGCGCGGACTTGAGCCGTGCGCGCTCTTCGATGGATTCGGCCTTGCGCGCGTCACCGGCGATGCGCGACAGCTCGGCCAGCGCTTGCGGTGTGTTGAGGTCGTCGTCGAGCGCGGCTTCGATCGATGCGGGGATCGCCGTGGCCGATTCGACCTCGACAAGGTCGCGCAGCGTGCCGTAAAGGCGGTCGAGCGTGCGCACGCTCTGTTCGATGAGCGCAGCCGACCACTCGAGCGGCTGGCGATAATGCGCGCTGAGCAGCGCGTAGCGAAGCGCCTCCGGCGGGTGCGCGCGCACGAGATCGTGCACCTTTTCGATGTTGCCGATCGACTTGCTCATCTTCGTGCCGCCGAAGTTGAGCATGCCGTTGTGCACCCACCAGCGCGCGAACGTCCTGCCACCGTGCGCGCATTCGCTCTGCGCGATCTCGTTCTCGTGATGCGGGAACTGCAGGTCGACGCCGCCGGCGTGGATGTCGATCGTCTCGCCTAGGTGAGCCGCCGCCATCGCGGAGCACTCGATGTGCCAGCCCGGTCGGCCGCGGCCCCACGGCGAGTCCCAACCCGGCAGCGCCTCGGTGGAGGGCTTCCAAAGCACGAAATCGCCCGGATCGCGCTTGTACGGCGCCACTTCGACGCGGGCACCGGCGAGCATGTCGTCCACGTCGCGGCGCGACAGCTTGCCGTAGCCTTCGAAGCTCGCAACCGCAAACAGCACGTGCCCCTGGGCCGCGTACGCGTGACCGGCATCGATCAGCCGCCCGATCATCTCGATCATGTGCGGGATGTGGCCCGTCGCGGTCGGCTCGATGTCGGGCAGTTGCACGCCGAGTGCCGCCATGTCCTCGCGATACGCCGCGGCAAAGCGGTCGGTGATCGTCGAGATCGGCACCCCGGCTTCGCTGGCCGCCGCGTTGATCTTGTCGTCGACGTCGGTGATGTTGCGCGCGTACGCCAGCGCACCGTATCGCCGGCGCAACAGATCGGCGAGCACGCCGAACACGACGGGCCCGCGCGCATTGCCAATGTGCACGTAGTTGTAGACCGTGGGGCCGCAGACATACATCGTAGGCCGGGCCGGGTCGAGCGGCGAGAACGGGTCGACGCGGCGCGTCAGGCTGTTGTAGAGATGCAGGGTCATGGCGAAGCCGTCGTGGACCTCCACCATTCTACCGATCGTGCGATGTGCATCGGCCGGCGACAGCGCCGATTCAGGCCGTACACGGCGTTGGCGAATACACTTCATGAACCTGTCTACGGGATGCCCCCCACCGATGACGCGAATGCGTCCACTGCCACTGCTGCTCATGCTGGCGCTGTCGAGCGCCGCGCAAGCGCAGCAGACGACGGTGCTGCTGGCGGAGAACGTACGCTTCGCATATGCGCAGGTGCTGCGGGTCACGCCGGTCTACCAGACGCTCACGGCAACCCGCATGGAAACGCAGTGTGACCAGTCGCCGAACCCCGAGGGCGACAACAAGCTCTCGCGCGTCGTCGGGGCGGTCAAGGACGCCTGGCGGCGCAACCAGAGCACGACCGAGGGCGAGGAGAACTGCCGCTCGGTTCCGGTCGCGCGTGAGTTCCGTCGACCCATCGCCTACGACGTCGACTACACCTACCGCGGTGCGAAGTACCGCTCGCGCCTGCCTGAAGACCCCGGAAACCGCCTGCGCATCCGTGTCTCAGTCGTTCCGGTCATGCCGGGCGTGCGCACGCCGTGAAGAAGGGCTTGCGCGGGGCGGATGCGCGTGCGAGCATCCGCGCCCTCATGACGCACCTCCGCGCCGACGCCGACATCCTGACCTCCGCCTACATGGCGGCAGGCATGACCTCGCGCGCGCGTCGACCGTTCCCGCTCCGAGCTGGGTAACGGCGTCTCGCCATTCGCGCACCGAATCCCGGTGCGATCCGAAAAGCCCAGCCACCGCGCTGGGCTTTTTTGTTTTTCGCCCGGCGCTTCGAATTCACAAGGACCTTCGACCCATGCGCCATTTCCTCAACACCCAGGACTGGACCCGCGCCGAGCTCGACGCTGTGCTCGCGCAGGCCACCGAGTTCAAGCGCAGCCGCTTCGGCGACCAGCTCAAGGGGCGATCCATCGCCCTCGTGTTCTTCAACCCCTCGCTTCGCACGCGCACGAGCTTCGAGGTGGGCGCGTTCCAGCTCGGCGGTCATGCCGTCGTGCTGCAACCGGGCAAGGACGCCTGGCCGATCGAGTTCGACTTCGGCACCGTTATGGACGGCGAGGCCGAGGAGCACATCGCGGAAGTCGCGCAGGTGCTCGGCCGTTACGTCGACCTGATCGGCGTGCGTGCGTTTCCGAAGTTCGTGGACTGGGCGGCCGACCGGCGGGATCGCGTGCTGCAGGGCTTTGCGAAGTACTCGCCGGTGCCGGTGATCAACATGGAGACGATTACCCACCCGTGTCAGGAACTCGCCCACGCGCTCGCGCTGCAGGAGCACTTCGGCACGACCGACCTGCGCGGCAAGAAATTCGTGCTGACCTGGACCTATCACCCCAAGGCGCTCAACACGGCCGTTGCGAACTCCGCGCTGACGATCGCCACGCGCCTCGGCATGGACGTGACGCTGTTATGCCCGACGCCCGAATACGTGCTCGACGAGCGCTACATGGGCTGGGCCGAAGCGAACGTGGCCGAGAGCGGCGGCTCGCTGCAGGTCAGCCACGAGATCGACAGCGCGTACTCCGGCGCGGACGTGGTGTACGCGAAGAGTTGGGGCGCGCTGCCGTACTTCGGCAACTGGGACGCGGAAAAGCCGATCCGCGACGAGTTCAAGCACTTCATCGTCGACGAGCGAAAGATGGCGCTCACGAACGACGGCGTGTTCAGCCACTGCCTGCCGCTGCGCCGCAACGTCAAGGCCACCGATGCGGTCATGGATTCGCCGCGCTGCATCGCGATCCACGAGGCCGAGAACCGCCTGCACGTGCAGAAGGCGGTCATGGCCGACCTCATCCGCCACGCGCCGCAGCGCTGAACCGCACTCCGACTATTCCTTCGCCTCCGGACCCGACATGACCGACTCCACCGCCACTTTCGCCGCCCAGGCCCGCGACATCGTCCTCGCGTTCTCCGGCGGCCTCGACACCAGCTTCTGCGTGCCTTACCTGCAGGAGCAGGGCTGGACCGTGCACACCGTGTTCGCCGACACCGGCGGCGTGGACGCCGAGGAGCGTGCCTTCATCGAGCAACGCGCCGCCGAACTCGGCGTGTCGTCGCACGTCACCGTCGGCGGAGGCCCGGCAATCTGGACCGGCTTCGTCAAGCCGTTCGTGTGGGCGGGCGAGGGCTATCAGGGGCAGTACCCGTTGCTCGTCTCCGACCGCTACCTCATCGTCGATGCAGCGCTGCAGCGTTGCGCCGAGCTGGGCACGAACGCGATCGCCCACGGCTGCACCGGCATGGGCAACGACCAGGTCCGCTTCGACCTCGCGGTCAAGGCGCTCGGTGACTACCGCATCGTGGCGCCGATCCGCGAGATCCAGAAGGAGCACACCGAGGTGCGTGCGTACGAGCAGGCCTATCTCGAGGGGCGCGGATTCGCCGTGCGCGCCAAACAGAAGGCGTACACGATCAACGAGAACCTGCTCGGCCTGACGATGTCCGGTGGCGAGATCGACCGTTGGCAGGCGCCGGGTGAGGGCGCGCGCGGCTGGTGCGCGCCGCGCAGCGAATGGCCGGCGCAGCCGCTGCAAGTGCGTGTGGGCTTCGAGAACGGCGAGGCGGTGTCGCTGGACGGGGAGCGCATCGCCGGGCACGAGTTGCTCGCAAGGCTCAACACGGTGTTCGCGAAGTACGGCGTCGGCCGTGGCATGTACACCGGTGACACGACAATCGGCCTGAAGGGCCGCATCGTGTTCGAAGCGCCGGGACTCGTCGCGCTGTTGACGGCACATCGTGCGCTCGAGGAGGCGGTGCTAAGCAAGCAGCAGAACCGCTTCAAGCCCGAGATCGCGCGCAAGTGGGTCGAGCTCGTGTACGAAGGCTTTTTCCACGACCCGCTCAAGACCAACCTCGAGGCGTTCCTCGCATCGAGCCAGTCGACGGTGAACGGCGAGGTAGTCCTCGAAACCTTCGGCGGCCGTGTCGACGCCGTCGCGATCGACTCGCCGCACATCCTCAACGCGAAGGGCGCGACGTATGCGCAGGCCGCGGACTGGGGCGTCGAAGAGGCCGAGGGCTTCATCAAGCTCTTCGGCATGAGCTCGGTGCTGTGGGCCGAGGTGAACCGCAGCGGTCAGGGCGGCTGAAACGGAGCGACACGACGATGATGCTTCCCGCTGTCCTCGACCACCTCGACGCACTTGTCGGTTTCGACACGCGCAATCCGCCGCGCGCGATCGGCACCGACGGGATCTTCGACTACCTGCGCGCGCAGTTGCCGGGCTTCGACTGCACGGTGACCGATCACGGTGCCGGCGCGGTCTCGCTGCTCGCCGTGCGCGGTACACCGCGCCGCGTGTTCAACGTGCACCTCGACACCGTGCCCGCGTCGCCGGCGTGGACAGCCGACCCGCTGCGCCTGCGCGTCATCGGCGAGCGCGCGGTCGGCCTCGGCGCCTGCGACATCAAGGGTGCGGCCGCCGGACTGCTCGCGGCGGCGGCCGTCACTGACGGCGACGCGGCGTACCTGTTCACGACCGACGAGGAAGCGAATGACGCGCGCTGCATCGGGGCCTTCATCGCGTCCAAGCACGGTTTCGAGGAGGCGATCATCGCCGAGCCCACGCAGTGCGAGGCCGTGCTCGCGCATCGGGGCATCAGCTCGGTGCTGATGCGCTTCCGCGGCGCGGCCGGCCACGCGTCGGGCACGGATGCGCTGCACGCGAGTGCACTGCACCACGCGATGCGCTGGGGCGCGGATGCGCTCGCGTTCGTCGAGTCCGAATCGCATCGCCGCTTCGGCGGGCTCACGGGGCTGCGCTTCAACATCGGACGCGTCGAAGGTGGGATCAAGGCGAACATGATCGCGCCCGAGGCCGAGGTGCGATTCGGCTTCCGGCCGCTGCCCTCGATGTCCATCGATGCGCTGCACGAGAAAATTGGCGGTCTTGCGAGGCTCGGCACCGTCGAGCGCTACGAGGAGACGTTCCGCGGCCCGCCGCTGCCGGCCGGCGACGTCGCCGATGCCGAACAGCGCCGTCTGGACGCACGCGACCTCGCCGATGCGCTCGACCTGCCGATCGGCAACGCGGTCGATTTCTGGACCGAGGCCTCGCTGTTCTCCGCGGCCGGCCTCACCGCGATCGTCTACGGCCCCGGCGACATCGCCCAGGCGCACACCGCCGACGAATGGGTCGCGCTCGAGCAGCTCGACCGCTATGCGCGCTCCATCGTCCGCATCCTCGGCGGCGAGCCCTCGTGAGCGCCGTTGTCCCGCTTCCTCTGCCCGCGCAAGCCGGCCTGGTCCCGATGCCCCGCATGCACCACGTCCACGACCCCCAGACCCGCCAGACCATCGTACGCCTGCTCTCGAGCATGGGCAGCGCAAAGGAAATCACGCAGTACCTCAAGCGCTTTTCCCAACTCGACGCGGCACGCTTTGCTGTGGTCAAGGTGGGCGGCGCGGTGCTGCGTGACGACCTCGAGGCGCTCGCCTCGTCGCTCGCGTTCCTGCAGGACGTCGGTCTTACACCGATCGTCGTGCACGGCGCCGGCCCACAGCTCGACGAGGAACTCGGCGCTGCAGGGATCGAGAAGCAGACGGTCAATGGCCTTCGTGTGACCTCGCCCGAGGCGCTCGCCGTAGTGCGCCGCGTCTTCCATGCGCAGAACCTGCGGCTCGTCGAAGCACTTCACGGCAGCGATGCGCGCGCGACGTCGATCGTGTCGGGCGTGTTCGAGGCGGAGTATCTCGACCGCGAGACCTACGGCCTCGTCGGCGAGGTCAAGCGCGTGAACCTCGCGCCGATCCAGGCGAGCCTGCAGGCGGGTTCGATCCCGGTCATCGCAAGCCTCGGCGAAACCGCGGGCGGGCAGATCCTCAACGTCAATGCCGACTTCGCGGCGAACGAGCTGGTGCAGGTGCTGCAGCCGTACAAGATCGTGTTCCTGACGGGCACGGGCGGGCTGCTCGATGCCGACGGCCGCGTGATCGACTCGATCAATCTGTCGACCGAGTACGAGCATCTTTGCGCGCAGCCGTGGATCAACGGCGGCATGCGCGTGAAGCTGCAACAGATCAAGGACCTGCTCGACGGCCTGCCCTCGGCCTCGTCGGTGTCGATTACGCGGCCGGCGGAGCTGGCGAAGGAGCTGTTCACCCATAAGGGCTCGGGCACGCTCGTTCGCCGCGGCGAGCGCGTGCTGCGTGCCGCATCGTGGGATGCGCTCGACCTGCGGCGGCTGCGCGAACTCATCGAGTCCGCCTTTGGCCGGAGGCTGCTGCCTGGCTACTTCGAGACCACCCCGCTGCTGCGGGCCTATGTCAGCGAGCACTACCGCGCGGCGGTGATCATCACCGACGAGGCGGACGGGCCGTATCTCGACAAATTCGCGGTGCTCGACGAGGCGCAGGGCGAAGGGCTCGGCCGCGCGGTCTGGCAGGTCATGCGCGAAGAAACGCCGAGCCTGTTCTGGCGTTCCCGGAGCGGCAATCCGGTCAATGCGTTCTATTTCGCCGAATCCGACGGCTGCATCAAGCGCGAGACCTGGGATGTGTTCTGGTACGGGCAAGACAGCATCGACCGGGTGGGGCGCTGCGTCGCCCACTGCGATGCCCGGCGCGCGACGCTCGAGGATTGAGGCATGGATGAATCAATGAAGGTTGATGCGTGGCGCCAGCCGCCGACGCTGCGCGGCTCGCACGTGCAACTCGAGCCGCTGGCGTCGGGCCATGCCGACGGCCTGCGCCTGGCGTGCGCCGACGGCGAGCTGTGGCGCCTGTGGTACACGAGCGTGCCGAAGCCAGATGCCGTCGAGGCCTACATCGCCGGCGCGCTGGAAAAACAGGCTGCCGGCGAGGCGCTGGCGTTCGCAGTGCGCGATGCACAGGGCGACGTCGTCGGGACGACGCGACTGTACGAACTCGATCCGGCCACCCCGCGGCTGAGCATCGGCTACACCTGGTTCGCCCGTCGGGTGCAGCGCACCGGGCTCAACACCGAAGCTAAGCGGCTGCTGCTCGCCTACGCGTTTGAAGTCCTGGGTTGCATCGCGGTCGGCTTTGAAACGAGCTGGTTCAACCATGCATCGCGTGCCGCGATTGCCCGGCTCGGCGCCAAGCAGGACGGCGTGATCCGCAACCACTTTCGGCATGCCGACGGCACCGTGCGCGACAGCGTGGTGTTCTCGATCATCGATGCCGAATGGCCGGCGGTGAGGCGGCATCTCGATGTGAAGCTGGGAGCGCACGGCCGTGGTTGATCGTAAGCACCCGATCCGCGTCGGCCTCGTGGGCGCGCGCGGCTACGTGGGCGCGGAGCTCATCAAGCTGCTGTCCGCGCATCCGGCATTCGAGCTGGCCTACGTCGGCTCGCGCGAACTCGACGGCCAGCGCCTTGGCGATCACCACGCAAGCTACACCGGCGAACTGCGTTTCAGTGCGCCCGCCCTCGAATCCCTGCCGACGCTCGGCGCCGATGCGGTCGTGCTCGCGCTGCCGAATGGCAAGGCGGGCCCGGCGGTGGCGGCGTTCGACGCGGCCGGCGCGGATCCGGTGATCGTCGATCTGTCGGCCGATTACCGGTTCGACGAGCGCTGGTTCTACGGCCTGCCCGAGCTCACCCGTCGGGCGTACGCGGGCCAGCGGCGGATCAGCAATCCCGGTTGCTACGCCACGGCCATGCAGCTCGCGGTCGCGCCGCTACTCGGTTTGCTCGCTGGCGCCGTGCAGTGCTTCGGCGTGTCGGGCTATTCGGGCGCCGGCACGTCGCCTTCGGACAAGAACGACCCCAGGCAATTGCGCGACAACCTCATGCCGTACGCGCTCACCGGGCACATCCACGAGCGTGAAGTGACCCGGCGGCTCGGGCATCCGGTGGAGTTCATGCCGCACGTGGCGCCGCACTTCCGCGGGCTGACCGTAACGGCCAACCTGCATCTCGCCGAGCCGGCAACGCAGGAGCACGTTCGCTCGCGATACCGGGCCCGCTACGCGGACGAGCCGCTGGTGCAGGTGAGCGACGCGCCCCCGTGGGTGAGCCGCATTGCGTGCACGCACGGTGTCGAAATCGGCGGTTTCGCACTCGACGAAACGGGGCATCGCCTCGTCGTCGTCGCGACGCTCGACAACCTGCTCAAAGGCGCCGCGACGCAGGCGCTGCAGAACCTCAACCTCGCGTTCGGTCTCGACGAGTGGCTCGGCATTCCGCTGCCGTTGGCGTCGCACGCGGATGACGCGCCCTTATCCAACGGCAAGCACCCATGAGCGAACTCCTCTGGCAGAAACCCGGCGTGCGCGTCGAAGCCGAGATCCAGAAATTCCTCGCGGGCGACGACGTGCTCCTCGACCGCGAATTCTTCCTCTACGACATCGAGGCAAGCCGCGCGCATGCGCAGGGTCTGCATCGCATCGGCATCATCGACGATGCCGAGGTCGATGGCCTTACGCGCGAACTCGCGGCGCTCGCCGACGACACGCGTGCCGGTCGCTTCGTTCTCGACGAGCGATACGAAGACGGCCACTCGGCCATCGAGGCCCGGCTGACCGAGCGGCTGGGCGACGCCGGGCGGCGCATCCACACCGGACGCAGCCGCAACGACCAGGTACTCGTTGCGACGCGCCTGTGGCTGCGCGACAGGCTCGACGCCTTGGCCGAACTCTGCCAGCGCTGCGCGCGGATTTCGCTCGACCGTGCGCAGGCCGAGCAGTCGCTTCCGATGCCCGGTTACACGCACCTGCAGCGCGCCGTCGTGTCGTCGTGCGGGATGTGGTGGGCGGGCTGGGCCGAGGCCTTCATCGACAACGCAGCGCGTGCGCGCGACACCCGCGCTTGGGTCGATGCGAACCCATTAGGGACGGCAGCCGGCTACGGCGTAAACCTGCCGCTCGATCGCGACGGCGCGACGCAGGCGCTCGGCTTCGGCCGCCTGCAGGTGTCAGCCACCTACGCGCAACTTTCGCGCGGCAAGTTCGAGCTGGCCGCGGTCGAGGCGCTGGGCTCGGCGCTGCTCGACCTGCGTCGCCTTGCGTGGGACCTTAGCCTGTTCACGAGTGCCGAGTTTGGCTTCGTCTCGCTGCCGTCGCAGTACACGACCGGCAGCTCGATCATGCCGAACAAGCGCAACCCGGACGTCATCGAGCTCATGCGCGCGAGCTACGCGAGCGTCGCCGCGGCGCGGTGCGAGATCGAGCAGTTGCTGTCGCTGCCGTCGGGCTATCACCGCGACCTGCAGTTTTCGAAAGGCGCGATCGTGCACGGGTTCACGCGCGGGCTGGCTGCGCTCGCCCTGTTGCCGGACCTCATGGCCTGTCTCGAATGGCGCGAGGCTGCGATGGGCGCCGCGCTGGAGCCGTCGATGTATGCGACGGACTTGGCCGTCGATCTCGCGCGCGAAGGCGTGCCGTTTCGCGAGGCCTACCGGCGTGCGGCCGATCCGCAGCATTGGAAAGCGGGTGACCCGGCTGCGAGCCTGGCCTCGCGCGTGTCGGCAGGCTCCGGCGCCAACCTGAGGCTCGATGCCCTGCAGGCCAGGCTGGCGGCCATGCAGCCGCCAGCCGGTACGGAGGCGTCGGGCTAGGCTTCGACCGCCGGAAGCAGCGGGGCGAGCACTACGTCCGGCATCGTGGTCGGCTGCGCGGCCGGGATCAGCTGCGGCGCTCCGTCGACCACCATGTAGGGAATGGCGTCAGTATCCATCTGGAGGACTGCGATCTTCAGCTCCTGCAGCGCGTGGGCGATCGGCTGGGGGGTCTGCAGCGCTGCGGCCACGCGATCGATGCTCACGTTCGGCACCTGCCCACGACGCTCCTTGCCGACGAACCAGACCCGGTTGATCTCGGCCCAGCCGATCAGGAGCACACCGGTCATCACCGCCAGTAGCGGCAGCACGCTCAACAGGAAGACATCGATCTTGTGCTGGTGCAGGTACAGTTCCATGACCGCAAGCCGCACGCCTGCCGCCCACATGGCCAGCGTCGCGGCTGGTAGCCAGAGGTAGAGGTAGGCCACCCAGAATCCGAGCGTCACCATGCCCCACGCGGTGCGGTACAGGCGCGGTTGTAGACCCGCATTCTGAATGAGAAATCCCTCGTGTTTCATCGCAGGCCTCGATCGGGGCTGGTCCAGACAGCGCGAGCGCCGCGTCGCTTCAGGAGCGTCTTGGGAACGGCAGCGAGCGTCGTCGTGAGACTCAGCAGCCAGTACACGAGCGGGTACCAGATCATCCAGAAGTAGTTGCGTCCGATCGCGGCTTCATAGCGGCGATCGATGACCAGGCTGCAGGCGAACTGCAGCAGGCACACCAGCGCGAGCACCACGCCGTGCCACGCCGGCAGCAGCGATTCCACATGCAACGCGGGCGGCAGCTCGACGAACTGGCCGATCGTCCAGAGCACGATCATCAGCGCCATGACATGCGCCCACAGCAGGCTCAGCAGGTACTCGACCAAGACCGCCCACATGCGCCGCATGCGCCAGACAAAGAGCCCGTGGAACTGGCGCAGCATCACCTCCATACCGCCCTGGGCCCAACGCAGGCGCTGCCGCCAGAGGCCCTTCAGCGTCTCCGGCATCAGGATGAAGCACAGTGCGTTCGGCTCGTAGCGGATGTCCCAGTAGTCCATCTGCAGCCGCCAGCTGATGTCGATGTCCTCGGTCACCATGTCATCGGACCAGTAGCCGATGCGGTTGAGCGCGGTGCGGCGGAAGCCGCTGATGACGCCCGACACGGTGAACAGGCGGCCATACACGCGCTGGGCGCGCTTGATGATCCCGATGATCGAAGAGAACTCGCCCACCTGCAGTTTGCCCAGCAGGGTGGAGCGGTTGCGGATGCGCGGGTTGCCGGTCACCGCACCGACGCGCGGGCCGCTGGTGAGGTGCCAGACCATCCAGTGCATTGCGTACGGGTCGAGCAGGGCGTCACCGTCGATGCAGATCAGGTACTCCGATCGTGCGGCGAGTGCGCCCATGCGCAGCGCGTTCGCCTTTCCGAGGTTGCGATCCAAGTGCACCACCCGCAGGCGCTCGTGCTGCTGCGCGAGTGCGTCGAGCTTCTGAGCGGTGTCGTCCCGGCTGCCATCGTTGATCGCGATGACCTCGTAGTCCGGGTAGCGCTGCGCCAGCGCCGCACACAGCGTCTCGTCGACCTGCGCGCCCTCGTTGTGGCAGGGGATCAGGATCGACGCGAAAGGAAATGACTCCATCGGCGGCGGATCGGTGCGCGCCGGTGCGTGACGCTCGCGCCGGAGGTAGTAATACAGTCCGCCCGACATCCAGAAAAGGGACATCACGAGCGGGTAATAGAAAGCGAACTCGAACAGCGGCGCGAGCCAGAGGTTCTGTCCCATCTCAACGCTCCTCGTACGGGAATGAGCGCGCCGACATGGCTTCCTGCGCATGTTCCAGCTTCGGGCGGTTGCCGATGAAGTCGTCGGGGTACCAGCCCACGTGCCGCACTCCCTGTGCAAGCAGGCGACGAACTTGGCGCACCAGCCGCTCACCGGGGATCGGTCGCGACGTGCGCCAGTCGATGGTCTGCAGTTCGAACAGCGTCTGGGTGAGGTCGGGGTCGTAGCGGCGTGCGGCTGTCACAAGGCCGTCGAGCCATCGCTCCGGCGTGCGGCTGCCCTCCATCCAGGGCATCGCCATGACCGCGGTGTAGTCGTAGGCCGCGTTGAAGCGGTCGAGCCGCTGCGCAAACCAAGCCTCGCTTTCCGGCTGCAGCACGGTCCGCGCGTAGAGGTTGCGCACGGTCTTGAGCTTCGGCCGCCAGCGTTCGGCGGCGCGTTCGAGCTCGAGAGTGAAGTCGATGAGCGCCCGCGTCCGCAGCGCGGGGTCGGACGGCAGCGTGCCGAGCAATTCGGTATCGCGCACGTAGGCATCGTCGTGGAACAGCAGGCCGTCGAGATAGGCGGCGACAGCAAGGTCCTCGTAAATGCCGCGCACCATCGACCGAACCTCGGGGCGGGTGAAGTCGAGGCGGAAGATCTCGTCCGGCGCCGTGTTGCGGATCGCAAGGTCATGTCGCACTCGCGCGTCTGCCGGCTCGAAGCCCAGCACCGGCAGCCAACCGATGACTTCCACGCCGGCACGCGACTTCAGCTGCCAGGACACGCGGTTGAAGAGGTCCGCGCGCATCGGCAGGAAGCGGTTCGGGAAATACAGGGCGTCAGCTGAGCCGTTGCCATCGGGGTCCGCGAATGCCTGCAGGAAGACATGCGTGGGCCCGATGCGCTTGACCCGCTCGACGAGCACGTCGAGGTTGCGCCCCATCTGGGCCGGATCGGCGTCATAGACCGCGTCGAGATCGATCTGCAGTGCGCGCACGCCCACGCGCGCCTTGTCGTGCCGCAACTGGTATGCGAGGTCCCCGAGGCTCGCGTTGTCCATCACGAGCAGCCGCGACAGGCCGTGGAGGTTGGAGGTCAGCTTCGTGGACCTGCCTTTCAGGTCGAACGAGACCGTCATGCCCAATGAATCTGCGATTTCGTTGGTCACGTCGCTGTAGGCGGCGTACGGCCAGACGATGGCGCGCGGCGCGCGGCCGAGTTCGCGCTTGATCGTCGACGAGCTGCGCGTCAGGTCATTGCGGATACGCGCGAGGTAGGCCTGCTCTGTCTCGTAGCCGTGCGCAGGATCATAGATGCGCGTGATCGCGGCGGGGGTCGAATTTCCCTGTGGATTAGAAATCACGCCGCGGTGCAGGTCTGCGCTGTGGCTCGCCACGTCGATCAGCCCGCTCGCCTGCATCTCCCGGAGTTGCTCCCAGGTGAGGAAGTCGTCGGTCGTGAAGGGCCGCGGACCATAGTCGACGCTGCGCCCGGCCGGAAGATCGACCCAGTCGGTCACGACCGCGGCCAAGGCGGGGTAGCCGTACGCGCGCAGCAGCGGAAAGGCCTTCGTGTACACGCTGCGCAGTCCGTCATCGAACGTGATGAGGACCGGCTTGGGCGGAAGCGGGGCGCCGCCCTTCGATGCCTCCACGATCTGCGACAACGACACCGGGTGGTAGCCCTCTCCGGAGAGCCAGTCGAGGTGCGCCGCAAAGTTCTGGGTGCTGACAGCGAAGGCGTCGGCGTCGCCCTTGCGGGCAACGTCGTCGCGGATGTCGTGGTAACTCAGCACCAGCAGCGGCTCGGAGGCCGGTGCCTGCGTCGCTGCCGCGCCGAACGGCAGGGCGAGCACGAGCAGAAGCGCGGACAGCGCCGAAATCATCGAACGCATGCGGTTCATCGCCCCCACCTCACTTCCATATCGACTGCGACGCGCGTTTCGCGCTGGCCGTCGTACACCGGCCTTGACCAGCTCACGCCGTACTGCAGCACCCGCGAAGGAGTGAGCTGCCATTCGTGCCCGTAGCGGACTGCGGGCACCCAGTCCGAACCGAAGTTCTGCTGCCAGTGCAGTCCCGCCGTAGCGAGCAGGCGATGGCGGAAGTGGCGGTCGTAGTGGCGCCAACCGATGCGATCGATGTCGATGCCGAGATCGAGCGATGCGACGCGTTCCGGGTTGAAGTACGGCGCGTCTTCGCGTGTGCCCCGGCTCGCGTCGATGTCGAGCAGGCCGGTCACCAGCAGATGCGGCTCGCTGATCCAGCGCTGATTTGCCGAGACGTCGAACCCATCGCGGCGGTTGCCGTCGTCGTAATGCGAACGCTGCAGACCAAACGCGACGCCGGCGGCCTCGTGGCGCTCGTAAGCCATGGTGATGCGCGCCGAGTCCGCGGTGATTCCGGCCGCGCGCGCCTGCAGCGACGCGTCGAGATCGTTGCGGCGCAGCACAACGCCCGCGTTCCAACGGTCACCATAATGCCGGCCGAATGCCAGCGACGCAGCGGTTCCACCCACGCCGTCCGACGCCCGCCCGGCCAGCGCCTCGGCGGCAAGGCCGCGATACGCGTAGTTGATGCCCACGTCATTGCGGTGCACGCGGACGCTCTGGTCGGAGAACTCTGCGCCACGGTGTTCGCTGCGCGCGAGGACCCGCCAGCGGTCGGCGAGGAGTGGGCCGCGAACCTCGATCCCGTATTCGAAGTCGCGGCTCCCAAGCGGCGCGGCACCGTCGCGGCCGTCGCCGGCGGCCGCATGGATGCGGGCCGATGGATCCTGCGCAAGCCGCCAACGACGCTCCATGTCCTGGACGCGCACTTCGCTGCCGTGTGAATCCAGCAGGCGAGAGCGGATCGGGCGTGCCTCGTCGAAGCGGCCAAGCTCCGACAGCGCCGCCACCTGGCCCAGCATCGGCGAAATGTTTAGGTTGTCCAGAGTGGCCGCGATCCGGAAGCGCTCCAGCGCCGCGCGAGGCCAGCCGCGAAGCAGGTAGACCGTGCCGAGGCTGGACTGCAGCTGCGCGTTGTTCGGCGCGGTCGAAGCCAGGGGCTCCAGCGTGGCTTGTGCACCGGCGAGGTCTTCGCCGTAGGCGCGCACGAGCCCATAAGCGGTCTCCACGTCCAGGCGAAAACGGTTCTCATGCCCGCGACGCGCGCCCGGCGCCTTCGGCCAGGCCGGCTGCTGTGCAAGGAGCTTCTCGAGCATGGCCAGTGCGCTGTCGAAGCGCTCGCTTTCGATGTGGGCGTAGGCGAGCTGCACGGCGGCGTCGTGATCGGTCGGGTCGTGTTCGACGACGGTCGACAGCGCGACGACGGCTTCGTGCGGGGCGCGCTCGGCAAGCAGGGAATCACCCACTGCGGCAAGCGCATACGCAGGGACCGACCGGCCCTGCGCAAGCATCTGGCGATAACGGCGCACGACCTCGCCATGCCGGTTAAGCCGGTTCAACAAAATCAGTTCGTCGAAGTCGACGTGCGTCGAGGCGGCCGCATCAGCGACCGGCATCGACCTGAACTCGGCGAGCTGCTTCGCCGCGGATTCCGCAGCGGCAAGGCGCCCGCTCTCGTGAGCGACGTACAGCCGGCTCCAATTGATCGCACGCGCCACCAGCGCGGCTTCTAGACGGGCGCGCTCACCTGCTTCGAAGAGCTCCGGCCGGGCGCGATAGAGCGCCCACGCACGATGACTGGACCCGATGTCGCTGAGCGTCAGCACGCGCAAGCGGTAGAGGGTGGCGTCGCCGGGAGAGCGGGCCAGGGCCCGCTCGATGCTGGCAAGCGCGCCGAGCCAGTCTCGGGCACCAAGCATTTTTTCGATATCGGCGTGGGACGCATCGGACTGCCCGATATCGTCAGTTGCTGACACAGGTGGTGACAGGCTGCCGGCGAGAAGCACGGCAACAGCCACTGCGGTACGACGCAGCGAAGGCATTGGGATCAGAACTCGAGGGAATGATGACGACTGGCAATCCCCATTGCCGGTCATTCACATGTTGCTAACGCACAATCTGTGCCAACTTCATGGCCAAGGCCAGCCTAAGGCCGCATGCCAAGCACATCCATGCACTGCGCACAAAAAAACCGGCCATGGGCCGGCTTTTTCATGTCTGCGATTGGTCGGGGAGACAGGATTTGAACCTGCGACTTCTACGTCCCGAACGTAGCGCTCTACCAGGCTGAGCTACACCCCGACTGCAGAGCCGAGAATTCTAGCCACGCGCTCACGCCGCCGCAAGTGGTCGAGCCTCATCCGGCGGAGAAATCCGTGACGCGGGCACAGGCACGCAACGCGGCCGGTACACTGCGCTGCTTTCCGATTCACCGAATTCGCGCCTGGAGCCTCACTTGATCAAGCCGCGTACCCCCGCCGGCGTGCTGGAACTGCTGCCGCCTGACCAGATCGCGTTCCAGCGCATGCTCGACACGATTCGTCGCAACTTCGAACGCTTCGGGTTCCTACCGGTCGAGACGCCGGTGATGGAGCTGACCGACGTGCTGTTGACGAAGTCCGGGGGCGAGACTGAGCGGCAGGTGTACTTCGTACAGTCGACGGGTGCACTGGCCAAGGCGGAGGAGGGCACGCCCGAGCTCGCGCTTCGCTTCGACCTCACGGTGCCGCTCGCGCGCTACGTCGCCGAGCACGAGCACGACCTCGCGTTCCCGTTCCGCCGCTATCAGATGCAGCGTGTCTACCGCGGCGAGCGGCAACAGCGCGGCCGGTTTCGCGAGTTCTACCAGTGCGACATCGACGTCATCGGCAAGGACGCACTGAGCGTGCGCTTCGATGCCGAGCTTCCCGCGGTCATCCACGCGGTGTTCTCCGAGCTCGACATCGGCGCATTCACGATCCAGCTCAACAATCGCAAGCTGATGCGCGGTTATTTCGAAGCGCAGGGCGTGGCCGATCCCGAACTGCAGGCGCTCGTGCTGCGTGAAGTCGACAAGCTCGACAAGCGCGGGGAGGACTACGTACGGGAGACCCTGGCGGGGGAGGGCTTCGGTCTGCAGCCGGACTCCGTCGCGCGCATCCTGGACTTCGTCAAAGTCCGGTCCACCTCGCACGCCGATGCGCTCGCGCACCTCGACGCGCTCGGGGACGGCAACGCTGCGCTCCACGAGGGCGTGGCGGAGCTTCGCGAGGTGCTGGAGCTCGTGCGTGCGCTTGGCGTGCCCGAGTCGAGTTACGCGTTGAACTTCTCGATCGCGCGCGGCCTGGATTACTACACGGGCACCGTCTACGAGACCACGCTCAACGACTACCCGCAGATCGGCTCGATCTGCTCGGGCGGGCGCTACGAGAATCTCGCCAGTCACTACACGAAGTCGAAACTGCCGGGCGTTGGCATCTCGATCGGCCTGACGCGGCTGTTCTGGCAGCTGCGCGAAGCAGGGCTCGCGCACAGTGCCGACAGCACGGTGCAGGTGCTCGTGACGCAGATGGACGAGGCTCATCTTCCGCACTGCCTGTCGATTGCGAACGAGTTGCGCGCGGCGGGCATCAACACCGAGGTGGTGATGGAGCCGGCGAAACTCGGCAAGCAGTTCAAGTACGCGGATCGCGCCGGCATCCGCTTCGTCGTCGTGCTCGGGGAAGACGAACTTGCCCGCGGCGGCGTCACCGTCAAGGATCTCCGTCGCGAAGACCAGTTTGAAGTCACGCGCGCGGAGCTCGCCCAGACGCTGCGTGTCGAGCTCGCGCAAGCCCAGGTGTTGTCGACGCGATGAGCACGATGAAGCCCGTACGCCTCGATGGCCGCTCGCTGACGCGCCCGCAACTCGTGTCCGTTGCGCGTGGCGCACCGGTCGAACTCGATGAAGCGCAGCTGCCCGCGGTGGCGCGCGCGGCCGCGTTCCTCGCCGAGCAGGTGGGGCGCGAAGAGCCGATCTACGGGGTGTCGACGGGATTCGGCAGCAACGCGGACCGCCTGCTCGGCGCCAAGCGCACGCGCTCCGGGGGCGGCGCGGACGCGATGAATCCGCACGAGTCGCTGCATGAAGAGCTGCAGCGCAACCTCATCGTGACGCATGCCGTCTGCGTCGGTGAGCCGTTCGCGGCCGACGTGGTCCGCGCGATGCTGTGCATCCGCATCAACACGCTCATGCGCGGCCACTCCGGCATCCGCGTCCAAACCCTGCGCGCGCTTGCGGCGATGCTCAATGCCGGCATCGTGCCGGTGGTCCCGCAGCTGGGTTCAGTGGGTGCGAGCGGCGATCTTGCGCCCCTGTCACACCTCGCGATCGTCCTGCTCGGCGGTGGCGAAGCCTTCTTCGACGGCGAGCGGCTGCCGGGCGCGGACGCGCTGCGCCGAGCCGGTTTGGAGCCCGTGACGCTGTCGTACAAGGAGGGCCTCGCGCTCAACAACGGCACCGCGCAGATGCTCGCCTGCGGCGTGCTTGCGCTCGCGACGCTCGAAGACCTGCTCGATACAGCCGATCTTGCCGCCGCGATGACGATCGATGCGTTTGCCGGGCGTCTGGGCGCGTTTGCGCCTGAGGTCCATGCGCTGCGCCCGCACCCTGGTCAGGTCGAGGTCGCTGCGAATCTGCGTCGTCTGCTCGACGGGTCCACGCTCGCCGACATCCCCTATCACCTCGTGCCGCGGTACCGGCCGTGGCTCCCCGACAGCTGGGCGATGCTGTGCGAGGAGCGCCCGCACCTCGACGCCTTGCGTTTCGACATCGGCTGGGACTGGGTGCCGTTCTCGCAACGGCACGGTCGCGAGAAGTTCTATCAGCGCTTCCGTCCGTTCCGCGGTGGAAAGAAGCATCAGCCGCAGGACAGTTACTCGCTGCGATGCACGCCGCAGGTCCACGGCGCCGTGCGCGACGCGGTCGCGCAGGCCGCGCGTGTCCTCGAGATCGAGCTGAACTCGCTGACCGACAATCCGATCGTGTTCCCGGACGCGCAGGCCGACCACGTCGAACAGCAGGTCATCTCGGCCGGTCATTTCCACGGCATGCCGCTGGCACTCGTCATGAGCTACGTGAAGGCGGCGATTCCGGTGCTTGCGAGCATCAGCGAGCGGCGCATCAACAAGCTGGTCGATCCGGCGACGAGCGACGGCTTGCCGGCGTTCCTCATCGGCAACGAGGACGCAACCGAGTCCGGCTACATGATCGTGCAGTACACCGCGGCCGCGATCGTCAATGACCTGGCCAGCCGCGCGCACCCGGCGAGCGTGTACTCGATCCCGACGAGCGCGAACGCCGAGGATCACGTGTCCATGGGCGCGAACGAAGCGCGCCACGTGCTCGCGATGGCCGACGACCTCGGCAAGGTGCTCGGGCTCGAGCTGTACACGGCGGCGCAGGCGCTCGATTTGCGTCGCGACATGATCAATGCGGCGCGCGAGCTGGCTGCGCATTCCGATGCGGCAGCGCTCGCGACGAAGATCGGGGGCGGTCCTCGGTCGCCGTCAGACGAAGCCGAGGCGTTCCTCGAAGAGGTCGAAGGGCTGCGTGCCGAGCTCGCGGCCGCGCCGGAGTTCCGCCCGGGTCGCGATGTATCCGTCGCGCACGACACGATCCGCTCGCGTATCCCATTCCTCGATCGCGACCGCGCGCTCGACGCGGAAGTGGCCACGGCGGTCGCGCTTGTGCGGGATGGAGTCGTGCTCGAGGCGGTGCGCGCCCAGCGCGCGGGCTAAGAAAGGGCGGTACGGCGGCTCACGTTCGCCCGCGCGGCAAGCGCGCGCAGGCTAGAGCCGGTCGGACGGGGGGCGGGCGGAGGGCGTGGACACGCACACGCGGTCCCGGCCTTCGTGCTTCGCGCAGTACAACGCGTCGTCCGCGTGGCGCAGCGCCAGTTCGAGGCGCGGTTCGCGCTCGGGGTCGACCTCGTGCACGCCGATGCTCGCCGTGATCCCAACATCCTGGCCGTGCGCAGGGCAGGGGCGCGCGCGCAGTTTCGCCAGCACTTCGTCCGCCACTTCCACGGCCCGCTGCGCGTTGAGCCCGGGCAAGGCCACGATGAATTCCTCGCCGCCGAATCGGGCCGGGACGGCGGCGTGCGGCCTGAGCGTCTGGCCGATGCAGTGCGCCGTCCAGCGCAGGCACTCGTCGCCGGCGAGATGTCCGTAATCGTCGTTGATGCGTTTGAAGTGATCGACATCGATCATGAGCAGCGTCAGGGGCGATCCGTCGGTGCGTGCGCGCGTCAGCAGGCCTTCGTACAGTTCGCGGAAATGGCCGCGGGTGTGGAGGCCGGTTAGGGCATCGCGCTGGCTGGTTTCCCGCAAACGCGCGTGTGCATCGCCGAGCTGTTCGAGCGCCTGGCGGAGCTCGGTCGTGCGCAGCTCGACTTTATGTTCGAGGTGCATCTTCGCTTCGCGCACGATGCGTTCGTTGTCGCTCCGCAGAGCGGAATAGCGGTAGCCGATCGCAATCGACAACAGCAGCATTTCCAGCGCGGACCCGATCTGCACGCCGTACTCGGTCACGAAGGTCTTGGGCAGCATGCCGAACGCGATCGCAGCGAACATCACGATGCCAAGCAGCAGCATGGCCCACGCCAGCACGAACAAACGCGCGGGCTTATACCCCTGCAGGGCGACCCGGGTGCCGGCCACCGCGATCCATGCGGTGCTGAGAAAGACCGCGGCCGAGGCCAGCTGGGTCGAGATCGAGATCGGCAGCCAAAACGTCGCGATCGCCAGCGCAATGAAGAACGCAATCAACCAAGCGCCGGCGCGATCACCGGCAGGCCAGCGCTTTCGCAGGTCGAGAAACACACGTGCGAACTGCTGCATCCCGACCTGGCCGAGCGAGATGAACAGCGGCACCGCGAGCTGTGCAAACGCGGGCGAGTGCGGCCAGAGGTATTCGAAGCCCAGGCCGTTGAGCGTAAACAGCACCAGGCCGAACGCGCCGATGTGCAGCAGGTACCAGAAGTACGTGGCGTCGCGCAGGTTGAGCCACAGCACCAGGTTGTAGAACAGCAGCGCGAGCAGCATGCCGTAGTAGATCCCGATTCCGAACTGAGCGTCCCGGGAGCTCTCGGCGAATGCGACGGGCGTGTGCAGCCAGAACGGGACCTGCATCGAGCTCGTGCTCTTGACCCGGATGTACAGGTCCACCGGTGTGTCGGGCGGCAACTCCAGCCAGAAGTTGGGGTGTCGGTACGGCACGCTGCGCGCGCCGAACGGGTGCGCGTCCCCGCTCGCGTAATGCGCGACGCGTCCATCCGAAAAGCGCAGGTGCACGTCCACGTGGTCGCTCAATGCATAACGTTGCACGAGCAACCAGCGCGGCTCATCCGCCCGCCGGTTGAGCAGCGACGCGTGGAACCAGTACGCGCCGTCACGAAATCCGAGCGCCGTCGTGTGGAGCGGAGTAAAGCGCCCGCTGCGCTGGAGCTGGGTGGCTTCGTCGAGCCCGAGCTCGCCACTCGGGTCATGCAGGTGCGTGAGGTGCGGGGTAAGCGGCAGCGATGCCGCTGCGTCGTCGAGGACTAGGGCAGGGCGCGACGACGCGACCGCAGGCAGCAGGCACAGCAGCCAAGCAAGGCACAACGCGGCGGCGGTCGACAACGCTCTTCGCACCCTCGCACCTTTCCGGGTCGGGCCGCCCGCCGGGATTGCGCGGCCACCGGGCCAGTCTAGGCGCAGCCCGCTCGGGCTACGCCCCGAATAAACCTTGGTCCGACAGCCGGCAGGTTCCTGTTGACGGCCGGGCCTCATGCGACGCACAATGTGTTAACGCGCTATTACATTGGCATCTCATGAAACGACGTGCAGTGCCCGGAGAGTCGTTCGACGCCGCCCTTGATGAGCTCGCCCGTGCATTGGCGGCCGTGCAGGAGCCTGAGCGCATGCGCGCCTTCCTCGAGGACCTGTGCACGCCAGCGGAGCTCGAGGCGATGAGCGATCGCTGGCGGGTCGTGCCGCTGCTGCTGCAGGGCGTGCCGTACCGCGAGATCCACGACCGCACCGCGGTCAGCGTCACCACCATCGGCCGAGTCGCACGCACGCTCGAGCGCGGCGCCGGTGGCTATGCCGTCGCGGTCGACGCCCTGGGCGATCGACTCGAACGCGCCTGATCCAGACAGACCGGACCTTATATGACTTCTTCCGTTACCGCTCCCGCGCGCGACCGCCTGCGTATCGCCATCCAGAAATCCGGACGGCTTGCCGATCCTGCGCGCTCGCTGCTCGCCTCGTGCGGGCTCAGCTGGCGCGAGAGCCGCGATCGGCTGTTCTGCTTCGGTGAGACCTTGCCGGTCGACCTGCTGCTCGTGCGCGACGACGACATCCCCGGCCTCATCGCCGACGGTGTCTGCGATCTCGGCGTGGTCGGTCGCAACGTGCTGACCGAAACGGGGCTGGCCCGCGGCGCGTCCGGCGGCGCGCCGGTGTTCCGCGAATGGCGATCGCTCGGCTTTGGTCAGTGCCGTCTCGCCGTCGCAGTGCCCGACAGCTGGCAGTGGACGGGCGCCGAGCAGCTCTCGGGCAAGCGCATCGCGACCAGCTACCCGGGACTGCTGCGCCAGTGGCTCGAGGCGCAGGGCGTCGACGCCGAGATCGTGCTGCTGTCGGGCTCGGTCGAAATCGCGCCGCGGCTCGGGCAGGCGGATGCGATTTGCGACCTCGTTTCCAGCGGTGCCACGCTCGCCGCGAACCAGCTCAAGCCGGTCGAAACGATCCTCGAAAGCGAAGCTGTGCTCGCCGGCCCGATCGCGGAATTCGACCCGGTGCGCGCAGGTCTCGCTGAACTTCTGATGCGCCGCCTCGAAGGGGCTCTGCGCGTCCGCAAGAGCAAGCTGCTGATGTTCCAGGCCAACCGCGATGCGCTGCCACGCGTCATGCCGCTGCTGCCCGACGCGGAAACGCCCACCGTCATGCGGCTCGACGAAGGCGACAGCCTCGCGCTGCAGGCGCTCTGCCACGGCGCGGTGACCTGGCAGCGCCTGGAAGAGCTCAAGCGCGCCGGTGCGCGGGGACTGATGGTACTGCCGATCGAGGGCATGCTGGCATGAAGCGGCTGAAGTGGTCGGATACGCCGTCCGCCGAGCGGCATGACGCGCTGCGCCGGCCGGCGCAACAGGCCGGGGACACGATCACCGCCGCCGTATTGAACGTCGTGGCTGATGTGCGCACGCGCGGCGACGCCGCCGTGCGCGAACTCACCGCGCGCTTCGACGGCGTCGCGCTCGATGCGTTCGAACTGGACGCAGCATCGATTGCCGCCGCGGCCGACGCGATCACGCCATCCTTGCGCGACGCGATCGACGACGCAGCCGAGCGCATCGCGCACTTCCACGGCGCCGGCATGACACAGCCGTACACGGTCGACACCGCACCGGGCGTGCGCTGCGAGCGGGTGCTGCGACCGATCCGACGCGTCGGCCTCTACGTGCCTGCGGGATCCGCGCCGCTGCCGTCGACGGCGCTGATGCTCGGCGTGCCGGCGCAGCTCGCCGGTTGCCGTGACATCGTGCTGTGCACGCCACCGCGCAAGGACGGCACGGCGGACCCCGCGGTGCTGTACGCGGCGTCGCGCTGCGCCGTCACGCGCGTCTTCGTGCTCGGCGGCGCGCAGGCGATCGCGGCGATGGCGTTCGGCACCGGTTCCGTCCCCAAGTGCGACAAGCTCTTCGGTCCGGGCAACGCCTACGTGACCGAAGCGAAGCGCCAGGTTTCGATGGCTGACGGCGGCGCGGCGATCGACATGCCGGCCGGTCCGTCCGAGGTGCTCGTGATCGCCGACGCGGGCGCAAACCCCGCGTTCGTCGCCGCCGATCTGCTGTCGCAGGCCGAACACGGCCCAGATTCGCAGGTGATCCTGATTTCGGACGACGGCGCCATGATCGACGCCGTGGCGACAGCGATCGACGAGCAGCTGCGCACGCTGCCGCGGGCCGACACCGCCCGCCGCGCGCTGGAAAGCTCCCGCCTGATCGAGGTCGAGTCGCTCGATGACGCGTTCGACATCAGCAACGACTACGCGCCCGAGCACCTGATCCTCGCGGTGCGCGAGGCCCGTCGCTGGCTGCCGCGCGTGGACGCCGCCGGGTCCGTGTTCCTGGGCGACTGGTCGCCCGAAGCGCTCGGTGATTACTGCAGCGGGACGAACCACGTACTGCCCACCAGTGGCGCCGCGCGTTTCACCGGTGGGCTCAACGTCGCGAGCTTCCAGATCGCGATCACCGTGCAGGATGTCGCGCCGCAGGGCCTCGCAGCCATCGGGCCGTGCGCAGTCGAGCTCGCACGGGCAGAAGGACTGGATGCGCACCGCCTGGCCGTCGCCCTGCGCCTGGAGGCGCTGCCCGCATGAGTTCGCCTCTCGACCTGGTCCGTGCAGACCTGCGTGGGTTCGCTGGTTACAAATCCGCCCGCAGCGACCGCCTCGAAGGCAGCGTCTGGCTCAATGCGAACGAATCCGCCTGGGCGAACGCCGGCGACGACGCGGGCCGCGCGCGTCGCTACCCCGATCCGCAACCGGCCAAGCTGCGCGCCACTCTCGCCGAACTCTACGGTTGCGCGCCGGAGCAGTTGCTCGTCGGCCGCGGAAGCGACGAGGCGATCGACCTGCTCGTGCGGGCGCTGTGTCGCCCGGGCGATGACGCGATCCTCACCACGCCGCCCACGTTCGGCATGTACGCCGTCAACGCGCGGCTGCACGGCACGCGCGTCGTCGAGGTGCCGCTCATCGATGACACCGCCGGCTGGCGCTGCGACTTCAATGCAGTTGGCGACGCCGTCGAGCGTGAAGGTGTGCGGCTCGTGTTCCTGTGCTCGCCTGGCAATCCCACCGGATCGTCGCTGCCGCTGCGCGAGATCGAAGCGCTTGCAACGCGGCTCGACGGTCGGGCGCTCGTCGTGGTCGACGAGGCGTATGGCGAGTATTCGGAGTCGCCGTCGGCCGGGACCTTGCTCCAAACTCGACGCAACGTCGCGGTGCTGCGCACGCTCTCGAAGGCGCATGCGCTGGCCGGCGAGCGCATCGGCACCGTGATCGCCGATGCCGAGCTCATCGACGTGCTCCGGCGCTGTCAGGCTCCCTATCCGCTGCCGGCGTCGTGCGTGGCGGCGGCCGAACGGGCGCTCGAGCCCGTGGCGCGCGCGGCCACCGCCGCCGCAGTGCGCACGTCGATCGAGCAACGCGATCGACTTGTCCCGCTGCTCGGTCGGCTGCCGGGCGTGCGGCAGGTCTATCCCACTCGGGCGAATTTCGTGCTCGTTCGCTTTGATGACGCGCAGCGCGCTTTTGATCGCTTGCTCGACGCGGGCATCGTCGTACGCGACATGCGTGCCGCGCCCGGGCTCGGTAACGCATTGCGCATCAGCCTCGGCACGCCGGAGCAGAACGAAGCCGTGCTCGATGCACTTGCGGCGCAGGTGACCACATGACGCCGATTCTTTTCGTCGACCGCGACGGGACGCTCATCGAAGAGCCCGCCGATTTCCAGATCGATGCCTACGAGAAGCTGCGCTTCGTGACAGGCGTGATCCCCGCGATGCTGAGGCTGCGCGACGCGGGCTATCAATTCGTCATGGTGTCGAACCAGGACGGCCTCGGCACCGAAGGTTATCCGCAGGCGTCGTTCGATGCGCCGCACAACCTGATGATGCAGGTGTTCGAGAGCCAGGGCATCACGTTCCGCGATGTGCTGATCGACTGCAGCTGGCCCGCCGACAACGCGCCGACACGCAAGCCGAACATCGGCCTCGTGGTGCCGCTGCTGCAGGACCGCAGCATCGACTGGTCGCGCTCGGCGATGGTCGGGGACCGCGAGACGGACAACCAATTCGCGAAGAACCTAAATATCCGCGCATTCCAGCTGCGCACCGAGCAATTCGGCGGCGATTGGGACTGGGCCGGAATCGCGCATGAGCTCGTCGATGCGCCGCGCACGGCGCGCGTCGTCCGCAGCACCAAAGAGACGCGCATCGTCGTCGAGGTGGACCTCGACCGCGCGGCCGAGCCGAAGGCGCACACCGGCCTGGGCTTTTTCGACCACATGCTCGAGCAGCTCGGAAAGCACGGCGGATTTGCGCTGTCGCTCCAGTGCGAAGGCGACCTGCACATCGACGAGCACCACACCATCGAGGACTGCGCCCTCGCGCTCGGGCAGGCGCTGCGTGAGGCGCTCGGTGACAAGCGCGGGATCGGGCGTTACGGGTTCTCGCTGCCGATGGATGAAACTCTCGCGAGCGCAGCGCTGGACTTCTCCGGGCGCCCGTACTTCGTGTTCGAAGGTTCGTTCACGCGCGAGCGCGTGGGCGACATGCCGACCGAACTGCTTGCGCACTTCTTCCGCTCGCTGTGCGAGACCGCGGGCCTCAACCTGCACCTGAAGGTTGAGGGCGACAACGACCACCACAAGGTCGAAGCAAGCTTCAAGGCCGTGGCCCGCGCACTGCGCCAGGCGCTGCGCCGTGAAGGACGCGACCTGCCGAGCACGAAGGGCGTGCTGTGAGCGCGCGAGCAGAGCAGGGCGGGCACTGATGGACGTTGCACTCATTGATTCAGGCGGCACCAACATAGGTTCGGTGCGCTACGCACTCGAGCGACTCGGCGCGAGCGCGCATCTCACGTCGGACCCCGAGGCGATCCGTCGCGCTGACCGCGTGATCCTGCCCGGCGTCGGCGCGGCCGCGCCTGGGATGGCGCGACTGCGCGAGCTGGGGCTTGTCGACGTCGTGCGCAGCCTGCGGCAGCCCTTGCTCGGCGTCTGCCTCGGCATGCAGCTGCTGTTCGAGTCGTCGGAAGAGGGCGACGTCGAGTGCCTCGGCGTGTTGCCGGGCCGGGTGCGACGCATCCCGAACGCGCCGGGCATCCGCGTCCCCCACATGGGCTGGAACGCGCTGCAACCGCGTGGTGACGATCCGTTGCTTGCGGGCATCGACGCAGGCGAACAGGCGTACTTCGTGCACAGCTACGCGGCGCCGGTGACCTCCGACACGCTTGTGACGAGCACGCACGGGATCGAGTTCGCGGCCGTCGTGCGCCGCGGCAACCGCCACGGCGCGCAGTTCCACCCCGAGCGCTCCGCGTCCGTCGGAGCCCGCCTGCTCGAGAACTTTCTGTCCGGAGTCGCCGCATGAGCTTCACCTTGTACCCCGCGATCGACGTCCGCGACGGCCGCGTCGTGCGCCTGCGACAGGGCGATTACGCGCACGAAACTCGCTACGCCGGCGAGCCTGCCGACGTGGCCGAGCGCTACTCGCAGGCAGGTGCGCAATGGCTGCACCTGGTCGATCTCGATGCGGCACGCGCAGGCGGGTACACGCTCGCGGCGCTGCTGCGCGCGATCAAGTCGCGCACGCCGTTGCGGGTCCAGACCGGCGGCGGCGTGCGCAGCGAAGCGGACGTAGAGGCGATTCTCGAAGCAGGCGCGGACCGCGTCGTGGTCGGATCCCTGGCCGTGCGCGAGCCCGATGCCGTGATTGGCTGGATCTCGCGCTTCGGCGCCGAACGCATCACGGTCGCGCTCGACGCGCGGCAAGACGCATGCGGAAAGTGGCAACTCCCCACCGCCGGGTGGACGCAAGCGAGCGGCGTGGCGCTCGAGGCCTTGCTGCGTCACTACGCAGACGCCGGCCTGCAGCACCTGCTGTGCACCGACATCGCGCGCGACGGCATGCTCGCCGGCCCGAACCTGGAGCTGTACCGCGCGCTCGTCGACATCGCCCCGCAAGTGCTCGTGCAGGCATCGGGCGGCGTGCGCGACGCCGCGGACGTCGTCGCTGCACGCGAGGCCGGATGCGCGGGCGCGGTACTCGGCAAGGCCTTGCTCGAAAGCCACATCGATCTCGCGGCGCTATGCCGGGAACCGCTCGCATGCTGAGCCGTCGCATCATCCCGTGCCTCGACGTGCGCGACGGCCGCGTCGTGAAGGGCGTTCGCTTCCGGGACCACGTCGACATGGGCGACATCGTCCAGCTGGCAGAGCGCTATCGCGACGAGGGCGCCGACGAGCTCGTGTTCTACGACATCACCGCGAGCCCGCAGGACCGCGTCGTCGACCGCGACTGGGTGGAGCGCGTCGCGCGCGCGATCGACATCCCGTTCTGCGTGGCCGGCGGCATCCGCAGCGTGCAGGACGCGCGCGCAATCCTCTATGCCGGAGCGGACAAGGTGTCGATCAACACGCCGGCGCTGCTGCGGCCTGCACTGGTTACCGAGCTCGCCGATGCATTTGGCGTGCAATGCGTCGTGGTGGGCGTTGACAGCCTGCGCGACGAGGACGGCGAATGGCGCGTGCGCCAGTTCACCGGAGACCCGTCGCGCACTCAGGCGCTCGCGTCGCGCACGCTCGAGTGGATCGAGCAGGCACAGGCGCTGGGCGCGGGGGAGATCGTGCTCAACTGCATGGGCAGCGACGGCGTGCGCACCGGCTACGACCTCGAGCAACTGCGCGCTGCGCGCGCGGTGTGCCACGTGCCGCTGATCGCCTCCGGTGGCGCGGGCGCAATCGAACATTTCGACACGGTGTTCCGCGAGGCTGATGTCGACGGCGCGCTCGCCGCGAGCGTGTTCCATTCCGGCACCGTGCCGATCCCGGCGCTCAAGCAGGCGCTTAGCGCGGCTGGCGTCGCGGTGCGCCGCTGATGCACTCACCCGACAGGACTTGCCGCCGATGAGCGACCCCAGCCCCGCCGATTTCGCCCCCGACGCACTGGATTGGCACAAGCAGGACGGCCTGCTGCCGGCGATCGTGCAGGACGCCGCCACCTTGCGCGTGCTCATGCTCGGGTACATGGACCGCGCCGCGCTCCAGGCCACGCTGGACTCGCGCCGCGTGACGTTCTTCAGCCGCAGCAAGCAGCGCCTGTGGACGAAAGGCGAGTCGTCCGGTCACTTCCTCGACCTCGTGTCGGTCGAAACGGACTGCGACCGCGACAGCCTGCTCGTGCGTGCGCGCCCGAACGGCCCCACGTGTCATCTCGACCGGACCAGCTGTTTCCCGGCCGCCCCCGGCAATTTTCTTGCGGAGCTCGACGCGTTGATCGACGCGCGTCATCGCGAGCGACCGGCCGGCAGCTACACGACGAAGCTATTCGACGGCGAGCTTCGGCGCATCGCACAGAAGGTGGGCGAGGAGGGCGTGGAGACCGCGCTCGCGGCGGTCGTGCAGGACGATGTCGCGTTGTGCGGCGAAGCTGCAGACCTGCTGTTCCACCTTCAGGTGCTGCTGCGCGCGCGCGGCCTCTCGTTCGAGGACGCCGTCGACGTGCTGCGCGAGCGACACCGCACCGGCTGAGTCATGGCGCCAGCGCATAATGCCGGCCCTGATGGAGGTGCGATGCGACAGTCGATCATTCTGGCCACCGCACTGCTCGCCGCAGTGTCGATCGTGGACGTAGAGGCCGCGTGCCGCAGCGGTGCCGTGTTCGAAGACCGCGACCGCGATGGCGTGCGAGACCCGCGCGAGCCAGGTCTGCCGGACGTCAAGGTTTCTGACGGCCGGCAGCTCGTGCTCAGCGATGCGCGCGGCGCGTTTGTATTCGGAGACGCGCCCGCGTCCGCCGTATTCGTGATCAAGCCGCCGACGCATTCCGCCCCGCGGCGGGCGGACGGACGGCCGGATATCTGGCGGGGCAGTGAGGCATCCGACTGCGATTTCGCGCTGCACGCGCGCGATCCGCGCGCCGGGCCGCTGGACGTTCTCGTCTTCGCGGACCCGCAGACGGCGTCGGAAGTCGACGTCGACTATTACGCACGCGACATCGTCGACTCGGTGCTCGACGAACGCGCCTCACCGTCGGCCGATCTCGGCCTCACCCTAGGAGATGTCGTCGCGCGCGGACGCACCGATCTGTACCCGGCGCTTGATCGTGAAACCGCTCGGCTCGGTGCCCCGTGGTTGCACGTGGCGGGCAACCACGACATGGATGCGAAGGCGAGCGGCGACGCGTCGGCACTCGACGCTTTCCGGCGGCACTACGGCCCGGACACGTTCGCCTGGGAGACGCCGCAGGCCACGTTCGTGCTGCTTGACGACGTCGTCCGTGCGGATGGGCATCCTGCGGCGTACGTCGGTGGCTTGCGCGAGCAGCAGTTCGAGTTCCTCGAACGCTATCTCGCGACCGCACCGCGGGATCGCCTGCTCGTGCTGGCGCTGCACATCCCGTTGTTCGACAGCGCCCCCGGCCGCGAGACATTCCGCCGCGCCGACCGCGAGCGGCTGTTCCGGCTGCTCGAACAGTTCCCGAAACGGCTGGTGCTGAGCGGCCACAGCCATGCACAGCGCCACGTCTTCCATGACGCCTCGTCGGGCTGGCGCGGCGAGACGCCGCTGCACGAGTACAACGTCGGTGCGGCAAGCGGCGCGTATTGGTCGGGCGTCAAGGATGCGGCTGGAATCCCCGACGCCACGATGAGCGACGGCACGCCGAACGGCTACGCCCGCCTCAGTGTGACGGACGGCGGGGAGTACCGGTTGAGTTGGCACCCGGCGCGCCTTTCCGACAACGGCCCCGCGGCGAGCGCCACCATGGCCCTGCATGCGCCCAAGGTGCTCCGGCGCGGCGCATACCCCGCGTGGGGCGTGTACGCCAATGTCTACATGGGTCACGCGGACACGCGCGTGGAATTCCGGGTCGGCGACCGCGCGTGGAAGGCCATGACGCGCGTGGTTGCGCCCGATCCGCGTCTGCTCGCCGAGAACGTCGCGGACGATGCGGCCGCGATGCTGCGTGGCTACGACCGGTCGCCGGAAGCCACGCCGTCCCCGCACCTGTGGCGGGGCGCGTTGCCGACGGACCTGCGAGTCGGTGAGCACCGGATCGAGGTGCGGGCGTTTGACACTTGGAACGGCGAGCAGCGCGCGTCGACGCAGTACCGCCTGGAGGAGGCAGCGCCCTAGCGCTTGGCTCAATCGGGCTGCGCGGCTGCGCGGCTGCGCGGTTACGCGCCCCGGGCGGCGGCGCGTGATGCCGGTGGCATCTGCCGAGCGCGCGAAGTCCGTGTCAAAGAAAGCCGGGTGGCCTCGACATCATGAAGAGGAGCCAAGCCCATTACGGTCGCTTCCAGGTTCGGCGATGCGCAACGCTAAGTGATGCGTCAGCGAACTCATCCGACCGAAACGGCGTGCACGGTCTGCGCTTCGGTCAAACGCCCACGTCTTCGAAAGACTCGACGCGGCGATGGCCGTGCACGGCGTCGCCCAAGCGCGGTGTCGGGTAATCCTCGCGTCGGTCGATGAGCACGGTCTGCATGCCTGCTTCGCGCGCGGCGTCGAGTTCCTCGACGATGTCCGACAGGAACAGCACGTCACCGGGCGCGACGCCAATCGACTCGGCGATGCGGCGGTAGCTCTCGGCCTCGCGCTTGCCCCCGACCTCGGTGTCGAACCAGCCCGAGAACAGGCTCGTGAGGTCACCCGCGTCACTGTGACCGAAGAACAGGCGCTGCGCCGGAACACTGCCCGACGAGTACACGTACAGCGGCAGCCCCGCGTCGTTCCACTCGCGCAACGCGCGACCGGCGTCGGGGTACAGGTGCGCGGTGAAATCCGCATTGCGGTAACCGTCACTCCACACCATGCCCTGCAACGCTTTCAGCGCCGTGTGCTTGCGGTCCTCGTCGATCCAGCCTTGCAGCACCTCGACAATCATCCGGTCATCGCAAATCCCGCCCTGCTCGGCAGCGACGGCGTCGAGCCAACGGCGCACCTCCGGCTCGGCGCTACGTGCTTCGACAAACCCGGGGAGTGCGCGCCGCGCATACGGGAACAGCACGTCCTTGACGAACGAGATGCTGCTCGTGGTGCCTTCGATGTCGGTCAGGATCGCGCGAATGGGCATGACAGGTCGTCAACTTTGAAGGAATCGGGGTGGCCGCTATCGAGCGGACGTCGGAGCTGCCAATGCACTAACGTCCCGCTCGCGAGCCAAGGAAAACGCGAGCGCCGCTCACTCATCGCGGGCGAAACCAAGGGCGGGCGACCGCACCAAACCGCGCCGGCGCGTCCCACGCAACCTCAGCTGTCGCCCTTGATGGGCTCGTGCCGCGGGAAGCGCAGCGCGATGTCGGTGCCGGTGAAATGGCCCACCCAGCCGTCCGGCTCGGTGAAAAAACGAATCGCGACGAAGCTCGGCTCCGAACCCATGTCGAACCAATGCAGGGTCGAGTCAGGCACCGCAATGAGGTCGCCTTTCTCGCAGAGGATCTCGTAGACCTTCTCGTCGACGTGCAGCGTGAACAATCCCGAGCCGTCGACGAAGAAGCGGACCTCGTCTTCCTTGTGGAAGTGCTCGTCGAGGAACTTGCCGCGCATCGTCTCGCGCTCAGGGTGCTCGGGCGAGATGCTCACCACGTCCACCGTCTTGAAGCCGCGCTCGGCCACGAGCCGCTCGATGTCCTGCTTGTAGGCGTCGAGAATGATGTCCGGAGCGTCGCCGGCTTTCACGGGCGCGCCGGCCTCCCATTGCTCGAAGCCCACGCCGATCTTCGCGAGCTCCTCGGCGATGCGCGCCAGGTCGCTCGTCGCCAGCTCCGGCGTGTCGGGGCTGTGTTGGTCGAAAATTCGCAGCCGGCTCATCGTTGCAGCCTCCTCAGTTCGAGCTCGCAGCCCAGCAGAAATTCAAATGCCTCGAGGTGCCGGCGCGCTTCCGCCATGTCGCGGCCCCACGCGTACAGCCCGTGTCCGTCGATGAGGTAACCCCACATCGGCTGTGCATCGAGCAGTGATTCGACCTGCGCGGCAAGCGCTGGCATGTCCTGCGTGTTCGGAAGAACCGGCAGGTCGAGCGCCGTCTCGTGCGTCTCGTTGCCGCGGAACGCCTTGAGCAATTCATAGCCTTCGATGCGCATGCAGCCTTCGCGAGCGAACAGCCGCGACGCGACTGTTTGCGTCTGCGAATGCGTATGCAGGACGCAGCCGACGTCGGGGTGGCGCGCGTAGAGCTGCGTGTGCAGCAGAGTTTCGGCCGATGACTTCCGGTCCGTGGCCACCGGGCGACCGTCGAGGTCGACGACCATGATGTCGTCCGGCACAAGGCGGCCCTTGTCGCGGCCCGAGACCGTGATCGCGACGTGGCGCTCGTCGATTCGTTCGGAGAAATTGCTGCTGGTTGCAGGCGTCCAACCCCGGTCAGACAACTCGCGGACGTTGCTGATGATGCTGGCTGCGCACTGCGACAGGCGCTGTGCGTCGTATGGGAGCGGGCTCATGCGAGGAGTTTAGCCGATGCTCCGCGGCCGCCCGTGCACACGCGGTGCGCACTGCAGCGGCCGTTCAAGCCGATCAGACCGCGGGATCGGGCCCGCGCGTCGCGGTCGCCTGCACCTCGGGCGTGACACGCAGGATCCGGAAGCCGGCATACGCGAGCACGGCCGCCACCACCGGGCTGAGCAGGTTGAAGAACGCGTAGGGCAGGTACTCGACCGTCGCGACACCAAGGGTCGCCGCCATGTAGGCGCCGCAGGTGTTCCAGGGCACCAGCGGGGAGGTGATCGTTCCGCCGTCCTCGAGCGCGCGCGAGAGGTTGACCGCCGCGAGGCCGCGCCGCTCGAACTCCGGCCGATACAGGCGTCCGGTGAGCACGATCGACATGTACTGGTCGGCCGCGATGATGTTCGCGCCGATCGCGGTGCCCAGGGTCGCGGAGATCAGGGCGCCGGTCGAGCGGGCCGCTTTCAGCACGCCCCGGACCATCCGCTCGAGCAGGCCGGTGCACTCCATCATCGCGCCGAAGCCGAGCGCGCAGATGATCAGCCAGATCGTGTTGAGCATGCTGATCATGCCGCCGCGGCTCAGAAGCTCGTCCGCCGCCGCATTGCCCGTGCTGGCTTTGTAGCCGTCATAAAGCGCCGTCCAAGCGCCTGCGAGTAACGCGAGCGGGCGCGACAGCGCCTCGTTGTTCGCGAGTCGCACCACCGCATCGGGCTGGAAAATAACCGCGAACACGGCACCGAGCAGCGCGCCGATCAGAATGGTGGGGTAGGCCGGAAAGCCGCGCATCGCCATCACGAAGACGACCACCAGCGGGATCAGCAGATGGGGGCCGATCGCGAACTGGGCTTCGAGCAGACCGGACAAGTCCCCGAAATTGGCCCCGGCGTTAGGCCGATCAGTGCCCAGACCCACGGCGGTAAACAGCAGCAGCGCGATCACGATCGATGGGCCGGTGGTCCAGATCATGTGCCGGATGTGCTCGAACAGCTCGCTGCCTGCCGCGGCGGGTGCGATGTTGGTGGTGTCCGACAGCGGCGACAGTTTGTCCCCGAAATACGCGCCCGAGATCACCGCGCCTGCCGTGATTGCCGGCGACATGTCCAGGCCCTGTCCCACGCCGATCAGTGCGACGCCGAGCGTGCCCGCGACGGTCCACGAGCTGCCGATCGCAAGCGCGACGACCGCGCAGATGAGGCACGCCGCAGGATAGAAGAACGACGGGTGCATCAGCTTCATGCCGTACACGATCAGTGTCGGCACGGTGCCCGAGAGGATCCAGGTGCCGATCAGGCCACCGACGGCGAGCAGGATGAAAATCGGCACAATCGCGAGGGACACGCCGTGCACGAGGCTTTCCTGGATGTATTTCCAGGAAAGCCCGTTGCGAATGCCCACCAGTGCCGCGACGCCGCCCGCGAGCATCAGGGCGATCTGGTTCGCGCCGTAGGACGCGTTGTCCTTGAACAACCACACCCCCGCGGCGAGCGCGACCGCGAGGAAGACCAGCGGAGTCAGCGCCTGCAGCAGGCTAGGGTCGCGCGCCCGAGACGCCATCTCCGGTGATGACACGGACTCAGACCTGTCCGCGGCGCAGCTTGCTGTTGCGGTAGCCGTACACGGCGTAGATGGCAAAACCGATCACCGTCCAGCCCAGCATGACCTGCCAGTGGTCGGCGAACGGCTGCCAGAACAGATACAGACAGGCGATCACGGCCAGCGGGCAGATCAGGTGCGGGAACGGCACGCGAAACGGGCGGGGCAGGTCCGGGCGCGTGTAGCGCAGGATCAGCACGCCGGCCGACACGGTGGCGAATGCGAGCAGCGTGCCCATCGAGACGAGGTCGCCGAGGAAGCTCAGGGGCAGCAGGCCGGCCATTGCGGCCGCGACGACGCCGACGATCACGGTGCCGACGTGCGGGGTGCCGTACTTCGGATGAACCTTGCCGAAGATCTTCGGCATGAGCCCGTCCTGGCTCATCGCGAAGAAGATGCGCGGCTGGCCCATAAGCATGACGAGGATCACCGAGCTCAGGCCCGCGATCGCGCCGATCTCGACGATGGTCTTCAGCCAGCCCAGCGTCGGATACGTCTCGAGCGCGGTCGCGATCGGCTTATTGGTTCCCAGCTCCGGGAACGGAAGCAGGCCGGTCATGGTCGCAGCCATGGCGATGTACAGCACGGTGCAGAACGCGAGCGAGCCGAGGATGCCGATCGGCATGTCACGCTGCGGGTTCTTCGCTTCGCCCGCTGCCGTGGAAACTGCGTCGAAGCCGATGTACGCGAAGAACACCACAGCCGCGGCGCGGATCACGCCATCGGTGCCGAACAGGCCGGCTTCTGTGCCTGGGGGAATGATCGCCAGGCCAGGCGAACCTGCAGCGCAGGCGGCGCGAAGCTCGGCGACGAGTTCCGCGGAGAACTGCCCGCCGCTCGCGGCGATCGCCTGGCACGCATCCCAGTTGGCGGGGTTGATGTACTGGAACGCGAACGCGAGGAACAGCACGATGACGGCGACCTTCAGCGCGACGATGATCGCGTTCGCCCATGCGGACTGGGTGATGCCCCGGTAGCAGAGCGCCGTGACCGCCGCGACGATCAGTACGGCAGGCAGGTTCAGCAATCCATCGGTGCGCGCAAACGACTTGGTCTCCGCGACAAACGTATAAGGCGCTTGCGCCAGTATCGCGGGTAGCTGCACCCCGAACGTCGAGTCGAGGAAGCCTCCGAGGTATCCCGACCAGCCGACCGCGACGGTCGACGCCGCGAAGAGATACTCGAGTACGAGGTTCCAGCCGATGAACCAGGCGATGACCTCGCCCATCGTGGAGTACGTGTAGGAGTAGGCGGAGCCGGAGACCGGCATCATCGCCGCGAACTCCGCGTAACACAGGCCCGCCAGCGCGCAGGTCATGCCCGCGAGGATGAAGCTGAGGATGACGGCGGGGCCGGCGTAGTCCGCAGCCGCCTTGCCGGTCATCACGAAGATGCCGGCACCGATGATCGCGCCCACGCCGAGCAGGAACAGGTGCCGGGCGGTCAGGACGCGGCGCAGGCTCGCTTCGCCGCTCAGGGAGCCTTCGACGGGTTCACCCGCGTCGACATGCGGCGCGGGGTCGACGGGCTTGGTGACGAAGAGGTTCCTGAGCATTACGACTCCCCTGAAAGGTACGTGCGGTGGCGCATGGAGGCGTCGTGCATGGGTGCAGCCAACGCGGTTCGCCACATTAACTCAGCCGTGAAACGGGCAGCAAGGCGGTAGGCGGGGATAATCGCGGGCTTCGATCCACACGCCAGCCCCTGCATGACACGCCCGGTATCAAGCTCACTCGAAGCACTGCGCAGCGAAGTCCTCAATTACAGCGGGCGGTGGCCGGACGAGGACGTCACGCCGTTCCTCGAGTTGCTCCAAGATGGCGACAACGCGTTTGGTCGCGAGCGGCTGGAAGGCCATTTCACCGCGTCGGCCTGGCTGGTCGATCGACGCGGGACGCGTCTGCTGATGACCCATCACCGCAAGCTCGGCCGTTGGCTGCAACTCGGCGGGCATGCCGATGGCGATGGCGATCTCGCGTTTGCCGCATTGCGCGAGGCGCGGGAAGAGTCGGGCCTGCCCGGGTTGGAGGTCGATCACGGGATCTTCGACCTCGATCGCCATTGGATCCCGGAGCGCAAGGACGTGCCGGGCCACTGGCACTACGACGTTCGATTCGTCGTCCGCGCCGGCGATGACGAGGCGTTCGTGGTCAGCGACGAGTCCCATGCATTGGCGTGGCGCGACGTCGGTTTGCTGCTCGACGATCCCGACACCGATCCGTCGATCCGTCGCATGGCCGGCAAGTGGCTCCAGCGGAGCGTCACGCGCCTCCCTGCGTGAAGCAGCAGGCCTAGCCAGGGGCGCGGAGTGAATTATTGGTACGCTCGGGGCAGCTACGTCGTTGCTGACGAGCACTGTGCGTCGCCACGCGACGCCCAGGTCGCACCTGCCAGAGGACCGTGTTACGTGGATTCCGCCCTGAACGCGCTGAACGACATCATCTGGAGCTCGGCGCTCATCTACCTGTGCCTTGGCGCCGGTCTGTATTTCTCGATCCGCACGCGGTTCCTGCAATTGCGCAGCTTCGGCGAGATGTTCCGCCTTACGTTCTCGGGGCAACGCTCTGAAGCCGGCATCTCGTCGTTCCAGGCGCTGGCGATGTCGTTGTCCGGACGTGTCGGCATCGGCAACATCGCCGGCGTCGCAACGGCGATCGCCGCCGGCGGCCCGGGCGCAATCTTTTGGATGTGGGTGATGGCGCTACTCGGGGCATCGACCGCCGCGATCGAGGCGACGCTTGCCCAGATTTACAAAGAAACCGACGACGAGGGGCGATACCGCGGCGGCCCGGCCTACTACATCGAGAAAGCGACGGGGCAGAAGTGGTACGCGCTGACCTTCGCGGTCGCGACAATCCTTGCGACCGGCTTGTTGCTGCCGGGCGTGCAGGCGAACGGCATCGCCACTGGCATGCGCAACGCGTGGGGCGTCGAGCCGCTGATGGTGGCGCTGCCGCTCGCAGCCGTGCTGGCCCTCATCATCTTCGGCGGCGTGAAGCGGATCTCGCGGTTCGCGGAGGTCGTGGTGCCGTTCATGGCGCTCGGCTACATGGGCGTGGCGGTCTACATCGTGATCGCGAACGCCGATGCGTTGCCGGCGATGATCTCGCTCGTGTTCCGCAGTGCGTTCGGTGCCGAGGCGGCGTTCGGCGGCATGCTTGGTCTGGCCATCCAGTGGGGCGTGAAGCGCGGCATCTATTCGAACGAGGCCGGGCAGGGCACCGCGCCGCATGCAGCCGCGGCTGCCGAGGTCTCGCATCCCGCTAAGCAAGGCTACGTGCAGGCGTTTTCGGTCTACATCGACACGTTGCTGGTGTGCTCCGCAACCGCATTCATGATCCTGTCGACCGGCCTCTACAACGTCACCGGGGCTGATGGCGCGCTGATCGTGAGCCAGCTGCCCGGCGTCGAGCCCGGACCGGGATTCACGCAGGCGGCCGTCGAGTCGGTGTTGCCGGGCCTGGGGGCCGGCTTTGTGGCGATCGCGCTGACGTTCTTCGCGTTCACGACGATCGTCGCCTACTACTACATGGCGGAAACGAACATCGCCTACATCAACCGCCAGAAGAGGCGGCCGTGGATGGTGCTCGCACTGCGCGTCCTGATCATCGGCGCGGTGATCCTGGGGGTCATGCGAAGCGCCGGGGCGGCCTGGACGCTCGGCGACATCGGCGTCGGCCTCATGGCGTGGCTGAACATCGTCGCGATCCTCATCATCCAGCGGCCGGCACTCGCGGCGCTCCGCGACTACGAGCGCCAGAGGCGTTCAGGCGCCGACCCGGTGTTCGACCCCGACGCGCTCGGAATCCGCAATGCCGAGTTCTGGCGCCGTCGGCTTCGCGGTGACTGAGCGGCGAGCCGCTCAGTACAGGACGCGCGTCCGCAGCGTGCCCGGGATCTCCATCAGCGCGGTGCGGATGTCATCCAGCTGGGTCTGGCTCGCGCTGACGTCGATGACCACGTAGCCCACCTTCGGGTGGGTGCGCAGGAACTGGCCGTCGATGTTCGCGCCGAGGCGCGAGAACACATCGTTGACCCGAGACAGCACGCCGGGCACGTTGCGGTGGATGTGCAAGAAGCGCGTGCTGCCCGTGTGCTCCGGCAGCGAGACCTCCGGGAAGTTCACGGCCGACAGGGTCGAGCCGTTGTCGCTGTAGCGGATCAGCTTCGACGCGACCTCGAGCCCGATGTTGTCCTGGGCCTCGAGCGTGCTGCCGCCGATATGCGGCGTGAGCAACACGTTGTCCAAGCCCGCGAGCGGCGTCTGGAACACGTCGTCGTTCCCCTTGGGCTCGACGGGAAACACGTCCACCGCGGCGCCGCCGACGTGTCCGCTGCGCACGGCGTCGGCAAGGCAGTCGACGTCGACGACAGTGCCGCGGGACGCGTTGATGAGGTGCGCGCCCGGTTTCATCATCGCGATCTGCGGCGCGCCGATCATCTCCCGCGTGGCGGGTGTTTCCGGCACGTGCAGCGTCACCACGTCGCTGCGCTGGAGCAACTCGTCGAGGTTGGCCGCTGCGCGCGCGTTGCCGAGCGAGAGCTTGGTTTCGATGTCGTGGAAGATCACCTGCATGCCGAGCGCCTCGGCGATCACGCCGACCTGCGTGCCGATGTGGCCGTAGCCGACGATGCCGAGCGTCTTACCGCGCGCCTCGTGGCTGCCCGACGCTGACTTCGCCCAGCCGCCCTTATGGCACTGTGCGTTCTTCGCGGGGATTCCCCGCAGCAGCATGATTGCTTCGGCAACGACGAGTTCGGCGACGCTGCGGGTGTTCGAGTAGGGCGCGTTGAACACCGGGATGCCGAGGTCCTCCGCAGCGTCGAGGTCCACCTGGCTCGTGCCGATGCAAAAACAGCCGATCGAGATCAGCCTGCGCGCCTCCTGCAGCAGGTCGGCGGTGAGCTGCGTGCGCGAGCGGATGCCGACGAGGTGGGCCTGCGCGAGTTCTTCGCGCAATTGCTCCTCGGGCAGGGATTTGTCGAACAGCCGGATTTGCGAATAACCCGCGGCGCGAAAGCTCTGGGCCGCGCTCGCGCTGATGCCTTCAAGCAGCAGCACGCGGATCTCGTGCTTCGGAAACGAGGTTTTGTGGGCCATGCGGCGCTCCTTCGCGAGGGAGACGATGACTATCGCAGATCGTGTGGCGTGATGATGTCCAGCTGGACGGCGCCGGCGCGCGGCGGCAGGCTTGAGGCCTGCACCGAGAGGAGAAGGTCATGACGGACGTCCGCCTGCAACGCCTGATCGAGACGGCGCCTGCGCTGCGCGTGCTGACCGACGCCGCTGAGCTCGAGCATTACGGCCGTGACTGGACCCGGCGCTGGCAACCCGCCCCATTGGCGATCGCGCTGCCCGCGACGGTGGAGGAGGTGCAGGCGATCGTGCGCTGGGCGAATGCCGAACGCGTCGCGCTTGTTCCCTCGGGCGGACGCACCGGACTGTCGGGCGGCGCGGTCGCAGCGAATGGCGAGCTGGTGCTGAGCCTCGAGCGCATGAACCGCGTACTCGCGTTCGATGCGATCGACCGCGTGTTGACCGTGCAGGCCGGCGTCGTGCTCGAAGCAGTTCACAACGCGGCGCGTGAGCATGGACTGGCGTACCCGGTGGACTACGCCGCGCGGGGCTCGTGCTCCATCGGCGGCAACATCGCCACGAACGCCGGCGGCATCCGGGTCATCCGCTACGGCAACACGCGCGAGTGGATCGCCGGCCTCAAGGTCGTGACGGGTACCGGCGAGGTGCTGGAGCTCAACCGCGGGCTCATCAAGAACTCGAGCGGCTACGACCTTCGCCATCTCATGATTGGATCGGAGGGCACGCTCGGCATCGTCGTGGAGGCCATGCTGCGATTGACCGAGCCGCCGCCGCCCACCCAGGTGATGCTGCTGGCGCTGCCGTCGTTCGAGGCGCTCATGCAGGTGTTCTCGATCTTCCGCAGCCGGATGACGCTCGAGGCGTTCGAGTTCTTCACCGATCGCGCCCTGCGTCATGTGCTCGCCCACGGCGCCCAGCGGCCGTTCGACGACGAGCACCCGTACTACGTGGTCACCGAGTTCGCTGCCGCCGATGAGCACCAGCAAGCGGTGGCGCTGGAAGCGTTCGAAGCGTGCCTGACCGAAGGCTTGGTCGTCGACGGGGCAATCAGCCAAAGCGACGCGCAGGCTGCGCAACTGTGGCGTTTGCGAGAGGGCATTACGGAGAGCCTCGCCCCGCACAAGCCGTACAAGAACGACGTGTCGGTTCGGATTTCGTCGATGCCCGCGTTCCTCGCCGAGACACAGGCGCTCATCGAGGCCGGATACCCCGGCGTGGACGTGGTGTGGTTCGGCCACATCGGTGACGGAAACCTGCACATCAATGTCGTGCCGCCCGAGGGCATGCCGCAGGACGTGTTCGTCGCGCAATGCGAACAGGTGACTGACCTGCTGTCCGGCGCGCTCGCGCGTCACGGGGGCAGCATTTCCGCCGAGCACGGCATTGGTCTGGTCAAGAAGCCGTATTTGCTGGACACGCGCAGCGAGGCCGAGGTCGCATTGATGCGCGGAATCAAGCGCGTGCTCGATCCGAACGGGATCATGAACCCGGGCAAGGTCTTCGACGCCTGATCGGGGCGAGCGCGGAGATACCGAATCCGGACAGCGAGGGCTCGCCGCCGCGCACGCAGACGCACCTGGGTTGTCAGCCCATCAGCTGCAGCTTGGCGCGCGGCAGGTAGGAGCGGGCGAGGGGCGAGTCACAGTGCAGGAGCACTGCTTTCGAAAGGCGCCTCAGCGCGACCTTTCCACGATCGGCCAGCTCGGGATTGATGCCCTGCTCGCGGACGATCGGATCGAGCAGGCTGAGCAGCGCTCCGCCGGTGCACAGGGGCTCGGGACCTTCGAGGCTTTCAGCCAATTGCAGGGCAAGGTCCGCAGCCGACACCCAGACGCGGCCCAGCACGAGATCCAGGTCGACGATGGCGGCGTCGACCATCTGCATTTCGATCCCGCAGCGCTCGAATGCCGCGAGGTAGCGCTGCAGAAGATCCGGCACCTGCTCCGCGGACGCGCGTTCGAGCTGCATCCCGACGCCGATCGGCGGAAGCAGGTGGGCCGGTACGCGTTCGATGCGCTTCGCGGCACCGGCGTGCGCGTTCAGCAGCAGGGCGATGTCCCACCGGTCGAGGTCTTCGTTCGACAGCAGATCGCGCACGTGAAGATCGATCTCGTCCAACTGCACTTCGATGCTGAAAGAGAACTGCTGACCGCCCGGGCAGTCCACCTGCCACTGCACGCGATCGCTGCAGCGCAGCGCCTGGGTATCCGGGGCAGCCCAGAGCGCGTCCAGATAGGCGCGTGCCGCGGGGGCGATCTGCTGCCCTTGCTGCACTGCGCGCTCGAGGCGGGCAAGCGCAATCGCCACTCGCAGCCAGGCAGCCTGCCCATCGGCAGCCGCAGCGGACACATCCGCCGCGCCGCCATGGGTGACAGACCAGAGTGCCTCCACCGTGGGCGCCGGCGGGGCGCATGCGACCAAGCGCTCGACGCCATGCTCGAACAGCTCGAGCAGGCCTGCGTCCTTGCTGTGGACGAGCGCGTACCGCCAGTCATCACCTGCCGAATCGGGGCCCAGCATCTCGACGAGCGCCCTCAGCGGAATCTCCGGCGAAAGCCTGCTTTTTTCAAAGGCGCGCAGGATCGACTGGTGCAGCGCCGCGTCGTCGGGAAAGAACTCGGCCGCCCGCAGGGCCATGGCCCTCATCTGCGCGTAGCGGCCGCCGCTCATGTGAAAGCCCCACCATGCGGACATGACCCGCCGCGATGATGGATCGACGTCGTAAAGCCGCTCGGCAAGCGCCTGCATCCTTCGATGCACCGCCGAGCCCGACCGGTCCCGCCCCGAAGCGCCGTCCAGAACCCTGAGCTGCAGCGCAAGCGACTCCGGACTGGACGAGTGCTCGGCGTTGTCGAGTACCTCCGCGGCTTGGCGGAGCTTCCATCGCTCGGCCAGGCACCAGGCGTGCTTCAGCGCCGCGTCGGTCTGGTCCGGGGCCGTGCGGTAGCCCTCGATGGCACCGGGCAGGTCCCCCGCCAGCAGGCGGCGGTCCCCGGCGGAGCCATGCGGGGGCTCGCCGGCATCACGCGCGCGTAGGCACTCATCGAGACTTAGGGCGGTGGCGTCGACGTCGAGCATGGGCGGCCGTGCATTACGTGGAAAGCAATCGGCCTCTCACTATGGCAGGACCGCACCCGCCCGGAATGCGCCCGACCTCCCCATTTCACAAACGCGACGTGCGATCCGTCACGACGATGGGCGGAATCACGCCCTGCCGCCGCATGCAGGCTCGGCAGCGGGGCATCGCGGGCTCAGTCAGCCCGGCCGGCGAACTCGCCCGTCGTCGTGTTGACCAACACGCGCTCGCCGTTCGCGATGTACTCGGGGACCATGATCTCCAGTCCGGTCGACAGCTTCGCCGGCTTCGGGCGCTTCGTCGCGGTCCCGCCCTTGAGTTCCGGCGGCGTCTCGACAACTTCCATCGTCACTGTCTGCGGCAACTGCAGCCCGACCGGCGCGTCGTCGATGATCTGCACGTAGCAGCCCGACAGGTCGGGGACGATGTAGCCCGCCATGTCGCCGATCGCATCGGCGTCGAGCGTGTACGGCGTGTAGTCCTCGTCATCGAGGAATACGAACGCATCGCCGTCCATGTACGAGAACGTGGCCTGCCGGCGGGCAAGGTCGACTTCGCGCAAATCGTCGTCGCCGTCGAAGCTTGCATCGAGCTTGTTGCCGCCTGGCACGCTGTACATGGTGAAACGGAAGCGCACATTGCCGCCGCGGCCCTGCGGCGAGCTGCGCTCGATGTCGCGGACCTGATACACGCCGCCGTTGTGCTCGACGACGTTGCCCTTCTTGATGTCGTAGGCCTTCATGGGAAACCGCACTCGAATTGAAGTGATGCGTGGGAGAGCCGCTCAGGGCGGCTCCGTGTGGCGGATCGCGCAGCGAGCGGCCTTACTTCGGCGCGAGTCGCGTCGCGCCGTCGAGGCGGATCGTCTCGCCGTTGAGGTAGGTGTTGCCGAGGATGTACGCGACGAGATCGGCGAACTCCGCGGGCTTGCCGAGGCGCGACGGGAACGGAATCGACGCGGCCAGCGACTGCTGCACGGAGTCGGGCATGCCGTCGACCATCGGCGTCCAGAACACGCCGGGCGCGACCGTCATGACGCGGATGCCGAAACGGGCGAGCTCACGCGCCATCGGCAGTGTCATGCCGACCACGCCGCCCTTAGAGGCGGAGTAGGCCGCCTGGCCGATCTGGCCTTCGAACGCCGCGACTGACGCCGTGTTGACGATCACGCCACGCTCGCCCGCGTCGTTCGCCTCGTTGTGCTGCATCAGCGACGCCGCGGCCTTGGCGACATTGAAGCTGCCGACCAGGTTCACCATGACGGTGCTCTGGAACTGCGACAGCGGCATCGCCGCTTCCTTGCCCAGCACTCGGCCGGCGCCGAGGATGCCGGCGCAGTTCACTGCGACGTTCAGGCCGCTAAGAAACTCGCGCGCCTGCTCCAGCGTGGAGACCACGCCCGCTTCATCGGTGACGTCGGTGCGGAAGTAGCGCGCGTTCGACTCGCCGAGCTCGGCGACGGCGGCCGCGCCTTTTTCATCGTTGACGTCGAGCAGCGCAACCTTCGCGCCTTGCGCGACAAGATGCTGCGCAACGGCGAAACCAAGACCGGACACGCCGCCGGTGATCACGGCGCGGGAGTGGGCAAGCTGCATGGGCGCTTCCTGAGACCGAAAGCGGGCGATTCTAAGCCCTGCCGCCGTTCGGGGCGCGCAGCGGTCAGAGATCGAGAACGTAGTAGCGGTCGCAACCGCCATGACCGGTTGCGCCCAGCGACGCATCCACGCGACGGAAGCCCGTGCGCTCATACAGCCGCATTGCGGCATCCATGCCCGTCAGGGTTTCGATGTAGCAACGGCGGAATCCGAAGCCGCGTGCGGCTTGAAGGCACCGGCTCATCATCGCAGCGCCCGCGCCCAAGCCGCGCAGTTCGGGCAGGAAATACATCTTGCGCAGTTCGCAGGTGTCCGCGTCGCCGCCTTCCAGCGGTGCGATGCCGGCGCCGCCGCACACCCGGTCCTCGCGTTCGACGACGAAGTAGGCGCTGCGAGGTGCGTTGTACGCGCGGTGCATCCAGTCGACTTCCGGATCGTTGATCGCAAAGCCCGCACCGCAGGCGCCGAACTCGGGCATGACGGTGCGGATGATCGAGGCGATCGTCGCATCGTCATCAGCGCGGATCGGGCGAATCTCGAAGGCATTCATGGTCAGCGTGTCTCCACGAGGGGGCCGTAGCGTGCCTCGATTTCATCGGGTTGCAGGGCTGGCGCGAACAGATAGCCCTGTCCAACGCCGATGCCCATCGAGCGCAGGCACTCGCGCTGCGCGTCGTTCTCGACGCCTTCGGCAACGACGTCCAGCCCGAGGCTCTGTGCGATGCCGGCCACCGCGCGGCACACCGCGACGTCGGAGGCGTTCTCCGGCACGCCCTGCACGAACAGCTTGCTGATTTTGACGCCGTGGATCGGCAGGCGCCGCAGGTAATTGAGTGCGCTGTAGCCTTCGCCGAAATCGTCGATCGACAGGGCGACACCAAGCTGGCGCAGCTCATGGAACGCGCGCAGCGTGTCCGGCACGTCTTCGATGAGCACGCGCTCGGTGAACTCGAGCTCGAGCGCAGGGCCGGGCAGTTCGTATTCGGCGAGCGCGTCGCGCACGATGCCCACCAGGTCCTCCGCGAGGAACTGGCGATACGACACGTTGACTGCGACGCGCGGCACGTCGACCCCCGCGTCGATCCACTCGCGCATCTGCCTGCACGCCTCGCGCAGTGCCCAGCCGCCGATGCCGACGATGTCGCCGGTGGTCTCGGCATGGTCGATGAAGCGGTCCGGTCGGATCTCGCCCAGCGTGCTGTTCTTCCAGCGGATCAGGGCTTCTGCGCCGATCACGCGCCCGGTATTGAGATCCACCTGCGGCTGGTACACGAGCCGGAACTCACCGTGCTCGATTGCGCGCCGCATCTTGTTCTCGAGCTCGAGGCGGTGCTGCTGCTTTTCGGCCAGCCGCGCCGTGAACAGCTGCCAGCCGTTGCGGCCGCGTCGCTTGCTGTCGAACATCGCCGCGTCGGCGCTCTGGATCAACGCCTCGGCCGACACCGGCCCGCCGTCGGCCACCGCAATACCGATGCTGGCGGTGATGTTGAAGTCTTCGGTGTGCACGCGGAAGCTAGCGTCGAATGCGTCGACGATCGCCTGCGCGAGCCGCTGCGGTCGCTCCGCATCGTCGGCGGTGTGGCAGATCACGATGAACTCGTCGCCGCCGAAACGCGCGGTCAGCCCTTCGCTGCCGACCGCATGCTGGATGCGCTTTGCGGCGGCCGCGAGCAGACCGTCGCCCGCGCCGTGGCCGAGCAGGTCGTTGACGACCTTGAATCGGTCGAGGTCGATGTAGAGCACCGCGACGCCGGACTGCGTCGGGTCCGCAAGGCGGACCTGCAGCTCCGACAGCAGCGCATCGCGATTGAGCAGCGTGGTCAGCGGATCGGTGCGCGCCTGCACGCGCAGCGTTTCTTCGTCCTGTCGTCGCTCGGTCACGTCCTGCAGCGTGCCCGTCAGGCGCGCCTGCAGCACCTGACGTGCGTCGTTCTCGCCGATGAGGCGGATCCACACGCTGTGCCCGTCATCGCGCGAGGCCAGCACCTCCAGATCGACGTGCTCTCCGCTCGCGATCGCGCCGTCAAGCGCCGCGCGCAGCGAGCGGCGGTCGCTGTCGCCGAGCACGCCGAGCAACGCCTCCATTGATTCCAGGGGCTCGTCGCGGCCGAGGATGCGACGCGCCTCGTCGGTCAGGTACAGGCGGTCCGGGCCCGGCTCCCATTCCCAGCCGCCGATGTGCGCCAGCGCCTGCGCGCGGTCGAACAGTGCGCTGTCGCGCTTGAGCGCCGTCACGTCGGAAAACAGCGTCATCACCTGCTGGACGCGGTCGGTCCCCGGGGCGAACTGCGGCACGGCGGTCACCGACACCCAGATCAGGCGGCGGCGCTCCCGGTGGTAGTAGCCAAGCACGGTGCTTTCGACCACGCCCCCGGTGCAACGCGCGACGACGGGCGGGAGTTCGTCATCGCGGAGCTCGCGTCCGTTCTCATCGATCACGAGCCACTGTTCGCGGCGAAAGACCGCGTCGACCGCATCGCCTGCGCCGATCCCGAACATGCGCATCGCGGCGGCGTTCGCGTGGACCACGCGATCGTCCGCGTCACGGATCAGGATGCCCTTGTCGACGAGCTCCATGAGCTCGCGATAGCGCAGCTCGCCGCCACGGCGCGTGGTGAGGTCGCGGGCGACTCCGACGATCCAAGACTGGCCATCGACATCTACGCGCGAGGAATGCACTTCGACCGGGAAGCGTGTGCCGTCCGCGCGTCGGTTCGTGACCTCGATGAGGTAGTTCTCGCGGCGATCGAGCGCTTCGCGCACCGGCACCATGTGCTCGCGGGGCAGGTCGGGATTCACCTGGTGAATCGGGCGCCCGATGATCTGCTCGCGCGTGCGGTCGAATGACGCGAGGGCCGCGTCGTTGAGATCCACGACGTTCCCTTCGTAGTCGAGCACGGTGACGGGATCCGGCATCGCCTGGAACAGCTCGCGATACGACGGCCGCGCCTCAGGGAGCGCCGCGTCGTCCGCGATGCGTGTTCGCAGCGCTGCGAGGGTCTCGCGGTCCTGCTCGGTCACGTCGGCCTCGCCGATGACGCGATCGAGCAATGCAAGAGCCGCGGCGTCAGACACCGGCGGCGCATTCGACCTGCGCCGACTCATTTCGCGAGGGCCCGCCCCACCTTGCTGCCCGTGTCACGGCCGAGCAGGCCGGCGAGCCAGCGGCCGGTTTCGGCCAGCGCATCGAGGTCAACGCCGGTCTCGAAACCGAGGCCGTGCAGCATGTACGCGACGTCTTCCGTCGCCACGTTCCCGCTTGCGCCGGTCGCATACGGGCATCCGCCGGCCCCCGACACCGCCGCGTCGACCACGCGCACGCCGTCCTCGAGGCAGGCGAGCACGTTCGCGAGCGCCTGGCCGTAGGTGTCATGGAAATGCACGGCGAGCGCCGCCACCGGCACTTCGGCCGCAACGGCGCGCACCATCGCACGCGCCTTCCCCGGTGTGCCGACGCCGATCGTGTCGCCCAGCGAGACCTCATAGCAGCCCATGCGGTGCAGGAGCACGCTGACGCGGACCACGTCGTCGAGCGGCACCTCGCCCTGATACGGACAGCCGAGTACGGTCGACACGTAACCGCGCACGCGGACGCCGTCGGCCTTTGCGCGATCGAGCACGGGCTCGAAGCGGGCGATCGACTCGTCGATCGACGCGTTGATGTTCTTGCGGTTGAACGCTTCAGACGCGGCAGAAAAAACCGCGATTTCCTCGACGCCGACGGCACGGGCCCGCTCGTAGCCCTGCAGGTTCGGCACCAGCACCGGGTACGACACGCCCGTGCGGCGCTCGATGCCGGCGAAGACCTCGGTGGCATCGGCGAGCTGGGGCACCCACTTCGGGCTCACGAAACTCGTGGCCTCGATGCTGCGCAGGCCGGTCGCGGCGAGGCGATCGATGAGCGCGATCTTGTCGGCCGTCGACACGAAGGTTTTCTCGTTCTGCAGCCCGTCGCGCGGGCCGACTTCAACGATGCGAACGGACTCACTCATGGGTCGAGCGTCACCAGCACGGCATCGGCCTCGACGAAGTCGCCCATCGCGGCGCGAACCTCGGCGACGGTGCCGTCGCGCGGCGCCTTCAGTGCCAATTCCATCTTCATTGCCTCGATCACCATTACGTCCTGACCCTGTTGCACGGCATTGCCCGGTGCGACGCGCACCAGCACCACGCGGCCCGGCATCGGTGCGAGCACGCGATCCGCGCCTGCGGCCGCGGCGGCATCGTCCGCCTGGTAAAGCGGCACGGTCTCCAGTCGAAGCCGTGCGCGGCCGTCATGCACGACGGTGCGGGCGCCGGTGTCCAGCACGCGCACGCGCTGGGCCCGCTCCTCGATGCGCAGGCTCAGCGCGCCGTCCTCGAACCGCGCGCCGGATACGGCATGCGCGGTTCCGTCGATTGCGACGCGGTACCCGCCGCCGTGGCCCTGCGCCTGGACCTCCAAACGTTCGCCGCGCAGCGTCGAGGCCAGCGTGCGGTGGCCGGCGTGGCCGAGGCGCCAGCCGTCGGACGCCGCCCACGGGGAGCCGGGATCGCCCGACGCCGCCGAGCAGCCGCGCCCGCGACGCTCCTCGTCGAGCAGGCGCGCCACCGTCGCCGCCACGAGCAGGTCGGTCGGCGGCGAGCCGGGGGCGGGGAGGAATTCTTCCAGGCGGCGATCCAGCAGTCCGGTGTCGATCGTCGCCTCGACGACGGCGGGATGCCGGACCAGGCGCTCCAGGAACTCGACGTTCGACTTAGGCCCGGCGATCTCGCACTGGGCCAGCGCGTCGCGCAGTCGCGCCAGCGCGCGCGGCCGGTCGGTGTCCCAGACGATGAGCTTGGCGATCATCGGGTCGTAGAAGATTGTGACCGTGTCGCCTTCGACCACGCCCGAATCAATGCGCACGTGGGCCGACGGCTGCGGCAACACGAGCCGCTCCAGCCGCCCGGAACCGGGCAGGAAACCGGCATCGGGGTCCTCGGCGTAGAGCCGCACCTCGATCGCATGCCCGCGCTGCGCGATCTCGTCCTGCGCCAGCGGCAACGGCTGTCCAGCGGCAATCCGCAGCTGCCATTCGACGAGGTCGAGCCCGGTCACCATTTCGGTGACGGGGTGTTCGACCTGCAGCCGCGTGTTGATTTCCATGAAGTAGAAGCCACCGTCGGGCCCGACGATGAATTCAACGGTGCCCGCGTTGACGTAGTCGATCGCCCGTGCGGCCAGCACGGCGGCCTCGCCCATGGCGCGGCGCAGTTCGGGCGTCAGGAACGGCGACGGCGACTCCTCGAGCACCTTCTGGTACCGGCGCTGCGCGGAGCACTCGCGCTCGTTGAGATGGATCGCGCCGCCGTAGGCATCGCCGAACACCTGGATTTCGATGTGGCGCGGTTGCTCGACGTAACGCTCCAGCAGCACGCGGTCGCGTCCGAACGCGTTGCGCGCCTCGCGCTGGCAGCTTTCGAGGTTCGGCAGGAACTCGTCGGACGTGCGCACGATGCGCATGCCCTTGCCGCCGCCGCCGTGTGCCGCCTTGATCATCAGCGGATAGCCGATGCGGTCGGCCTCGCGATGCAGCAGCTCGGGCGTCTGGTCTTCGCCGGTGTAGCCCGGCACGACGGGCACGCCCGCGGCCTGCATCAGCTCCTTCGCGCCGGCCTTGCTGCCCATCTTCCGCATCGAACCGGCTTTCGGCCCGATGAAAACGATGCCAGCGGCTTCAACCGCGTCCGCGAAATCAGCGTTCTCGCTGAGAAAACCGTAGCCCGGGTGGATCGCCTGCGCGCCGGTTTTCTTCGCGACCTCGATGATCGCGTCGCCGCGCAGGTACGAGTCCTGCGGGCGCGGCCCGCCGATGCAGTGGGCCTCGTCGGCCTGGCGCACGTGCTGCGCGTCGGCGTCCGCCTGCGAATAGACCGCAACGGTGCGGATGCCAAGGCGCCGGCAGGTGCGGATCACGCGGCAGGCGATTTCGCCGCGGTTGGCGATCAGGATCGTGTCGAACATGCGCGCTTTCACTCGGGCCCGATCGAGCGGGCAAGGCAGGGAGGCGACGTCGTCGATGCGACGGCGCGGCATTGTTTCAGAACAGACGTGTCGAGCGCTTGCACGCGGCCGTATTGGCGGCCGCGGCCAGTCCCGGGAGCGTCATGCTTCGGGCACGCACCAGCGCGGTTTGCGCTTGTCGAGGAAGGCCCCGAGGCCTTCCTGGCCTTCTTCGGACACGCGCAGTCGCGCGATCAACGCGGCGTTGTCGGCGTCGAGCGTGTCGCGGTCCGTCGTCTGTGCGACTCGACGGACGAGCGCCTTGGCCTGCGCAGCGGCGTGCGGACCGGCTTTCAGCAACAGGTCGACCTGCCGCTGCACGGTGGCGTCGAGGTCCTCCTCCGCGACCACCTCGTGCAGCAGGCCGAGCCGGTGTGCCACGTCGGCGCCGAAGATCTCCGCCGTCGCAAACCAGCGCCGGGCTTCGCGCGGGCCGATCGCCTCGACCACGTACGGCGAAATCACCGCCGGCAGCAGGCCGAGCTTGCTCTCGGTCAGGCCGAACTTCGCGGCGGGCGCGCCGATCGCGATGTCGCAGCAGGCGACGAGGCCGACGCCGCCGCCGAATGCCGCGCCGTGGACGCGCGCGATCGTCGGCTTCGGGAGTTCGTCGAGCGTGCGCATGAGCCGGGCGAGCGCGAGCGCGTCGTCCCGGTTCTCGTCCTCGCCTGCGGCGGCCATGCCGCGCATCCAGTTCAGGTCCGCGCCGGCGGAGAACGACGCGCCTTCGCCTTCGAGGATCACGACGCGCACGTGCGGGTCGCCGGCGACCGCGGTCAGCGCGCCGGTGAGCGCGGCAATCAGCCGCGCGTCGAAAGCGTTATGCAGCTCCGGGCGGTTCAGGCGCAGGCGGGCGACAGGGCCCTCGCGCAGACTCAGCAGGGGATGGCTCACGGCGGTTCCTGGATCATCGATGCCGCCGATGATAGCCAGCTGGGCCGCACCGACGTTGCCTGGCGCGCCGGTGGTAGTATTAAGAACGATTCCCATTTGGCGCGCCGAGGCCCGGCGGCAGGTGTCCCCTTGAAGTTGTCCGAACTGCCGCGCCGCGTTGCGGCGACGGTCGAGGGCGTCGCCGACGCCGTCCCGAACGACGCGATCGCGCGCCGCCTCCGTGAACTGGGCTTTGTGCGCGGCGAGCGGGTCGAGATCGTCGCGGCCGGGCCGGTCGGCGCGGAGCCGCTGCTGGTGCAGATCGGCTTCACGCGGTTCGCGTTGCGTCGCAGCGAGGCGGCGCGGATCGAGGTGACGGTCGACTCGGAGGCGTTCGCGTGAGCGCCACGACCGCGCTGCGCCTCGCGCTCGTCGGCAACCCGAACTGCGGAAAGACCGCGCTGTTCAACCTGCTGACCGGCAGCCGCCAGAAAGTGGCGAATTACGCCGGTGTCACGGTTGAGCGCAAGGAGGGGCGGTTCCTCGCGCCGTCGGGCCGTGAGTACGCGTTGCTCGATCTGCCCGGTGCTTACAGCTTCCACGCCGCCAGCCTGGACGAGGCGGTGACGCGCGACCTGTGCCGTGGCCATTACCCGGGCGAGCCAGCGCCGGACGTCATCGTTTGTGTCGTCGACGCGACGAACCTGCGCCTGCATCTGCGCTTCGCGCTCGAAGTGCGCGCGCTTGGCCGGCCGATGGTGCTCGCGGTCAACATGATGGATGCGGCGCGGCGCCGCGGAATCCACGTGGATCTTGAAGCGCTGGAACACGAGATCGGCGTGCCGGTCGTGCCGACGGTGGCCGTGCGGCGCGACGGTGCACGCGAGCTGGTCGCGCGCCTCGACGCGGTGGCCGCGGGCCCGGCACCGGCGACGCCCGCGCAGAGCGCCGCGGCAGACGCGGATGGCGAGCGCCTGCACGAGGAAACGCGTCGTTTGATCGCAGCCACGGTCACGATGCCGCGGCGCACGGCGGAGATCGACGACGCGCTCGACCGCTGGTTGCTGCACCCGGTGCTCGGCCTCGCGACGCTCGCGGTCGTGATGTTCCTGATCTTCCAGGCGGTGTACGCCTGGGCGACGCCGATGATGGACCTCATCGAGGCCGGCACGGCGCTGGTCGCAAGTGGCGTGGAAGGGGCCCTCGCCGAAGGGCCGCTGCGCAGCCTGCTCATGGACGGCATCATCGCCGGCCTCGGCGGCGTGATCGTGTTCCTGCCGCAGATCCTGATCCTGTTCGCGTTCATCCTCGTGCTCGAGGAGACGGGGTATCTGCCGCGCGCTGCGTTCCTGCTCGACCGCACGATGGCGAAGGCCGGGCTGTCGGGCCGCTCGTTCATCCCGCTGCTATCGAGCTTCGCCTGCGCGATTCCGGGGATCATGGCGACCCGTACGATCCAGGACCCGCGCGACCGGCTCACGACGATCCTCGTGGCGCCGCTCATGACGTGCTCGGCGCGGCTGCCGGTATACGCGCTGCTCATCGGCGCGTTCATCCCGCAGCAGCAGGTCTGGGGCGTGTTCAACCTGCAGGGCCTGGTGCTGTTCGCGCTCTACGCCGCGGGCATCGCGAGCGCGCTTGCGGTGTCGTGGGTCATGAAAAAGTGGCGGCACGACAAGAGCGAGCACGCGCTGCTGCTGGAACTGCCGTCGTACCGCGTACCGCATCCGCGCGATCTGCTGATCGGCTTGTGGGAGCGCGCGTGGATCTTCCTGCGGCGTGTGGGCGGCATCATCCTCGCGATGACGGTGCTGCTGTGGGTGCTGCTGTCGTTCCCGGCCCCGCCGGTGGGCGCCCCCGGCCCGGCGATCGACTACAGCTTCGCGGGGCGGATCGGCCACGCGATGACCGCGTTCTTCGCGCCGCTCGGCTTCAACTGGCAGATCTGCATTGCGCTCATCCCCGGGCTCGCGGCGCGTGAAGTCGCGGTGTCGTCGCTTGCGACCGTCTACGCGCTGCAGGCCGCCGACGAAAGCGCGGCGACCGAGCTGCTCACGCCCATCATCACCGACACGTGGTCGCTGGCCACTGCGTTGTCGTTGCTCGTATGGTTCGTCTACGCGCCGCAGTGCCTCTCGACGCTTGCGACGATTCGTCGCGAGACCCACTCGTGGAAGCAGGTGGCGATCGCGGCGGGCTACCTGTTCGGCCTGGCGTACCTTGCGTCGCTGCTGACGTACCAACTCGCCGTTTTGCTCGGGGCTGGCTGATGCTCGCGATCGACCCGGCACTGCAGCACACGCTCATTGCCGCGGCTGCCACGGCAAGCGCGGGCTATCTCGTGCGTCGCCAATGGCCGGGCGCGGTGGATCGGTTGCGCCTCGCGGCCGCATCACGGCTGCTGCGCGCCGGCCACGCGGGCCTTGCTCGACGCCTGGCGCCGACGCCGTCTGCATCAGCCGGCGCATGCGGCAGTTGCAATGGATGCGGCCCGGGCGGCGACTGAACTCCCAGGCACGCGCATCACCCGCGGCCCGCGCCGCGGGCACCACAGGGGCGGATGTCAGTCGACGTCCGCGAGCAGGCGCTTCGCCGCCGCGCGGGCTTCGCGCGTGAGTTCGACGCCGCCGATCATCCGCGCGATTTCCTCTTCGCGCTGGCGCCCGTCCAGCACCTGCACGGCGCTGACGGTGACGCCCGCTTGCGCAGACTTGCTCACGCGGTAGTGCGCGTGCCCGTGCGCCGCGACCTGCGGCAGGTGGGTGACGCACAGCACCTGCCGTCGTGCCCCGAGCGCGCGCAGCTTCTGTCCGACGATATGCGCGACGGCGCCGCCGATGCCGGTGTCGACCTCGTCGAACACCATCGTCGGCACCGCGTCCAGCCCGAGCGAGGCCACTTCGATCGCGAGCGAGATGCGTGACAGCTCGCCGCCCGACGCGACCTTGCGCAGCGCGCGCGCCGGCTGTCCGGGGTTGGCCGCAACGAGAAACTCGACGCGCTCGGCGCCGTTCGGGTCCGGCCGCTCGTCACCGAGCGCCTCGAACTCGATGTCGAAGCGGCCACCGCCCATGCCGAGCTCGGCGATGATCGCGGTGGTCGACGTCGACAGCTCTTGCGCCGCCGAGCGTCGCGCAGCACCCAGGCGATCGGCCGCGGCGCGCCAGGCGTCGCGAGCGCGGGCGATGTCGGCGTCCAGAGTTTCCAGCCGTGTCGTCGCGCCGGCGAGCTCTTCGAGCTCGCTTGCGATCTCGTCGCGCCGCGCCGCCAGGTTCTCAGGCGTAACGCGGTGCTTGCGTGCGAGTTCGTGCACGCGCCCGAGTTGCCGATCCAGCGCCTCGAGCGATGCGGGATCGAGATCGAGGTCGCTGCGCACGCGATCGAGCAGTGCGAGCGCCTCGTCGAGCTGGATCACTGCGTTGTCGAGCATGGCGTCGACCTCGCCGAGCCGCGGCTCGTGCTCGGTGACGCGCTGCAGCTCGTTGCGGGCCTGCTGCACCGTCCGCGACACCGACGGGCCTTCTTCACCGCCAAGGCGAGCGGCGGCGAGCTCGCAGGCCGAGATCAGGTCGGACGCGTGCCCGTGGCGCCGGTGCTCCGCGAGCAGCTTCGCCAGTGCCTCCGGCTCCAGCGCGTCGCGTTCGAGCTCGGCGTGCTGGTGCGTGAGCCATTCGATGCGCTCGGTCACGTCGCCTCGCGCCTGCAGCGCATCGCGTTCGCGCAGCAACGACGTCCAGCGACGAGCCGCCGCAGCGACTTCAGCGCGCAGCGCGTCCGTGCGACCGAACGCGTCGAGCAGCGCAAGCTGGCTCGGGCGCGCCATGAGCGCCTGGTGCTCGTGCTGGCCGTGGATTTCGGCCAAGCGGCCGGCGAGGTCGCCGAGCTGCGTCAGCGTGACCGGGCTCCCGTTGACCCACGCGCGCGAGCCGCCGTCGGCGCGGACGATCCGACGCACGATGCAGCGCACCGCGTCGGTTTCGTCACCGTCGTCGAGTTCCTGCTCGCGAAGCCATTCGCGCGCCAGCGGCGCGTCGGAAAGATCGAATTCGCCGACCAGTTCCGCGCGATCCGCGCCGTGGCGGACCACGCCGCTGTCGGCGCGCACGCCCGACAGCAGGCCGAGCGCGTCGACGAGCAGCGACTTGCCGGCGCCGGTTTCACCCGAGATCACGGTGAGGCCGGGGCCGAATGCGAGGTCCGCGGCGTCGACGACGGCGAACTGTTTGAGCGAGAGATGGGAGAGCATGCGCTGCGGATTGTGCCTTGGCCGGGAGGTACGCGCGAAGCCCGCGCATTGCAGACGCCCGCCGTCTCACCGATTGCGAAGCAACTGCACGGCCTCACGCTTGCTTGACCGCGCGCACCGGCTTATATGGCAGTCGATGAGCCGCCGCCCTGCCGACCCGACCCTCGACCCCCGTGCGCGGCAGCTGCTGCGCACGTTGATCGGACGGTACATTCACAGCGGCGAGCCGGTTGGATCGCAGACGCTCGCGCGCCATGCCGGGCTCGACGTGAGCGCGGCGACGATTCGCAACATCCTGTCCGATCTCGAGGACGCCGGCCTTCTCAGTGCCCCGCACACCTCGGCCGGCCGTGTACCCACGGCGCAGGGCTACCGCCTGTTCGTCGATTCGCTGCTGCAGGTGCGGCCGCTGCCGGAAGCCGACGTGGCGCGGCTTCGCAACGAGTTGCCGGCCGGCACCGGCATGCAGTCGCTGCTCGGCAGTGCGTCGGAGCTGCTGTCGGCCATGACGCATTTTGTGGGTGTCGTCAGCGTGCCGCGGCGCGAGCAGTTTGCGTTCCGGCGCATCGAGTTCCTGCCGCTCGACGCGCAGCGCGTGCTCGGCATCCTCATTTTCGCGGATAACGACGTCCAGAACCGCGTGATCCAGACCCGCCGACCGTACGACGCCAGCGAGCTCGAACGCATCGGCAACTACCTCAACGCGCATTTCGCCGGCCGCACGCTTACCGACATTCGCCGCACGTTGTTGCATGAGCTGCGCAGCACGCGCGACGAAATGGAAACGCTGCTGACGCAGTCGATCGAGCTTGCCGAGCAGGTGCTAGAGGGCGGCCGCGACGACATGGTGCTGGCCGGCCAAACCCGACTGATGGGGCTGCAGGAGCTGTCCGACGTGGAGCGCCTGCGCGAGCTGTTCGAGGCGTTCGCACGCAAGCGTGAGATTTTGCAGTTGCTCGAGCGCACCGTCGACGCCCCCGGGGTCCGGATATTCATCGGCGAGGAGACCGGGCTCGCTTCGCTGGAAGGCGTCTCGGTCGTGACCGCGTCGTATCGCGCAGGCGGCGCGCCGGACGGCCAAGTTCTCGGCGTGCTCGGGGTGATTGGACCCACGCGCATGGCCTACGACCGCGTCATACCGGTGGTCCAGGCCGCTGCCGATGCGCTCGGTGACGCATTCAGGTCCGACAGCTGAGGCGGTCCGGCGGAAGTGCGAGACGCTCGCGGCCGTCACGCGCGCCTTGAAACACCTCTGCGCGCCCCCCATAGCAGGCGGGACCGTTTAGCAGAGGACCCCGCATGACCCCCGATTCCACGCAGGAGCCGAAGGAGCAGACCGCCGCCGACGCGATGAATGCGGACGCCGAAGGCAGCGAGCTCGACCACCTGCGCGCCGAAGTCGCCCGCATCCGCGAGGACGCGCTGCGCGAGCGCGCGGAGCTCGACAACCAGCGCAAGCGCCTGCAGCGCGACGTCGAACTGGCCCGCAAGTTCGCGAACGAGCGCCTGCTCGGTGACTTGCTGCCGGTGGTCGACAGCCTCGAAGCCGGCCTGAGCGCCGCGCCGTCGGACGCCGGCGCCGTACGCGAGGGCATGGAGCTGACACTGCGCCAGTTGCTCAAGGTCGCCGCGGACCACGGCCTCAAGCCGGTCGATCCCGTCGGCCAGGCATTCAATCCGGACCAGCACCAGGCGATGAGCATGGTCGACAGCCCGGATCACGCGCCGGGGCACGTGGTGCAGGTCTACCAAAAGGGCTGGCTGCTCAACGAGCGCCTGCTGCGGCCCGCACTCGTCGTGGTCTCGCGCCACGAGTAAGGCTTGAACTGCGGGGCCAGGCCCCCCAGATAGCGCACATCGGCGGCTCGGCCGCCCACTGAATTCGAATCATAGGAGCAGCACCATGGGCAAGATCATCGGCATCGACTTGGGCACCACCAACTCCTGCGTCGCGGTGATGGAAGGCGGCAAGGCGAAGGTCATCGAGAACGCGGAGGGCGACCGCACCACGCCGTCGATCATCGCGTACACGAAGGACGGCGAAGTCCTCGCCGGCGCGTCCGCCAAGCGCCAGGCCGTCACCAACCCCAAGAACACGTTCTACGCGGTCAAGCGCCTCGTCGGCCGCAAGTTCTCCGATGCCGAGGTCCAGAAGGACATCGGCCTGGTGCCGTACTCGATCACCCAGCACGATAACGGCGACGCCTGGGTCGCGACGGCTGACGGCCGCAAGATGGCGCCGCAGCAGATCTCGGCTGAAGTGCTGTCGAAAATGAAGAAGACGGCTGAGGCCTATCTCGGCGAGGCGGTCACCGAGGCCGTCATCACCGTGCCGGCGTACTTCAACGACAGCCAGCGCCAGGCGACGAAGGACGCGGGCAAGATTGCGGGCCTCGACGTCAAGCGCATCATCAACGAGCCGACGGCCGCGGCGCTCGCGTACGGCATGGACAAGAAGGGCGGCGACCGCAAGGTGGCCGTGTACGACCTCGGCGGCGGCACGTTCGACGTGTCGATCATCGAGATCGCGTCGGTGGACGGCGAGATGCAGGTCGAAGTGCTCTCGACGAACGGCGACACGTTCCTCGGCGGCGAGGACTTCGACAAGCGCGTCATCGACTACCTCGTCGAGGAATTCCAGCGCGAGCAGGGCATCGACCTGCGCAAGGATCCGCTCGCCCTGCAGCGTCTGAAGGACGCGGCCGAGCGCGCGAAGATCGAGCTGTCGTCCTCGCAGCAGACCGACGTCAACCTGCCGTACGTCACCGCCGATGCCTCCGGCCCGAAGCACCTCAACATCAAGCTGACGCGCGCCAAGCTCGAAGCACTGGTGGACGACTTGATCAAGAAGACGATCGAGCCGTGCCGTGTCGCGCTCAACGACGCCGGCCTGCGCGCCAGTGACATCAGCGAGGTGATCCTCGTCGGTGGCCAGACCCGCATGCCGAAGGTCAGCCAGGCCGTGGCCGATTTCTTCGGCAAGGAACCGCGTAAGGACGTCAACCCGGACGAGGCCGTCGCGATCGGCGCCGCGATCCAGGGCGGCGTGCTCGGCGGCGAGGTCAAGGACGTGCTGCTGCTCGACGTGACCCCGCTGTCGCTCGGCATCGAGACGCTCGGCGGCGTGTTCACGAAGATCATCGAGAAGAACACCACGGTGCCGACCAAGGCGTCGCAGGTCTTCTCGACGGCCGAGGACAACCAGTCCGCCGTCACCGTGCACGTGTTGCAGGGCGAGCGTGAGCAGGCCCGCTTCAACAAGTCGCTCGCGCGTTTCGACCTCACCGGTATCGACCCGTCGCCGCGCGGCATGCCGCAGGTCGAGGTCTCGTTCGACATCGACGCGAACGGCATCGTGCACGTGACCGCAAAGGACAAGAAGACGGGCAAGGAGCAGAAGGTCGAGATCAAGGCCGGCTCGGGCCTGTCCGACGACGAGATCCAGCGGATGGTCCAGGACGCCGAGGCGAACCGCGAGGAAGACCTCAAGTTCCAGGAACTCGTGAAGGCGCGTAACCACGCTGACGCCCTGATCCACTCGGCCCGCAGCACGATCAAGGACAACGGCGACAAGCTGCCGGGCGACGCGATCGGTCGTGCCGAAGGCGCGATCGCCGAGCTCGAGACCGCAATGCGCGGCGACGACAAGGCCCAGATCGAAGGCAAGAGCCGCGCCCTCGAGGAGGTGATGCAGGCCTTGGCGGCCGGCGCGCAGCAGCCGGGTCCGGACATGGGCGCGGGCGCTGGTCCGCAGGACGCGGGTGCGAAGAGCGACGACGTGGTCGACGCCGAGTTCACCGAGGTCAAGGACGACAACAAGTAACGCCGGACCCCGGCGGATGGGCCGCGGGAGCCGGCGGGGCGATATCGCCTCGTGGCTCCCGCGTTCCGTTTGGAACCGCCGTTCCGGCCCGAGCGCGCCTTTCGGGCGCGCCTGACGAGCACCACGAGATCGAACCGGCTGCATGAGCAAGCGCGATTACTACGAAGTGCTGGGCGTAACCCGCACCGCGACCGACGAGGACCTCAAGAAGGCCTATCGCCGGTGCGCGATGAAGTTCCACCCCGACCGTAATCCGGGCGACGCTGCCGCCGAGGCCGCGTTTAAGGAGTGCAAGGAGGCGTACGAAGTGCTGTCGGACCCGAACCGGCGGCGCATGTACGACCAGCACGGCCACGCGGCGTTCGAGCACGGCATGGGCGGCGGTGGCGGTCCCGGCTACGCCGACATGGGCGACATCTTCGGCGACATCTTCGGCAACATCTTCGGCAACATCTTCGGCGGCGGCGCCGGGGCCTCGCGCGGCCCGCGTCGCGGGGCCGACATCGGCTACGTGATGGAGCTGTCGCTCGAAGAGGCCGTGTTTGGCGTCGAGAAGCAGATCGAAATCCCCACGCTTGAAGAGTGCGAACCGTGCACCGGGAGCGGCTCGTCCGACGGCAAGGTCGAGACGTGCCCGACCTGCCACGGCCGCGGGCAGGTGCGCTTCCAGCGCGGCATCTTCTCGATGCAGCAGGCCTGCCCGCATTGCGGCGGCCGGGGCCAGATCGTGGCCAAGCCCTGCGCGGAATGCCGCGGGCAGGGCCGGGTCGAGCGCACGAAGACGCTGCAGGTCAAGGTGCCGGCCGGTGTCGACACGGGCGACCGGATCCGGCTCGCGGGCGAGGGCGAGGCCGGCCCGAGCGGCGCATCGCCCGGCGACCTCTATGTCGACGTGCGCGTGCGTGAACACGAAATCTTCCAGCGCGACGGCGATGACCTGCACTGCGAAGTGCCGATCCGCATCACCCAGGCCGCGCTAGGCGACACGGTGCGCGTTCCGACGCTCAACGGCGAGGTCGAGCTTCGCGTGCCGGCCGAAACGCAGAGCGGCAAGCTGTTCCGCGTTCGGGATAAGGGCGTGAAGTCCGTGCGCAGCCGCGCGCCGGGTGACCTGTACTGCCGCGTCGTCGTCGAAACACCGGTCAACCTGACCACGGAGCAGCGCGAGCTGCTCGAACAGTTCGAGGCCACGTTCGTTGGCGATACGGCCGCGCGCCGGCACTCGCCGCGCTCGTCCACGTTCCTCGACGGCGTGAAGGGCTTCTGGGAGCGGATGAAGTCGTGAGCGCGACCGGGCATGCGCCTGCCGGCTTGTTGCGGCCTACGCCGGCCGCTAGCCTGCGCGCATGACCTCGAACTCCTCCACGCGCGTGCGCATCCTCGTGCACGGCGCCACCGGCCGCATGGGGCAGGCCCTGATGCGGCTCGGCGCGCAGCGGCCCGACGCGACGATCGTCGCCGCGGTATCGCGCGGCATGCCGGCGCAACGCGTCGTCGACGGCGTGCCGCATTTCGCCGCGAGCGAGCTGCACGGCGCGCCCGCGTTCGATGTGGCGATCGATTTCAGCCTGCCACAGGGCGTCGACGGCGTGCTCGCACTTTGCCTCGAGCGTGGCGCGGCGTTCGTTTCCGGCACGACGGGGCTCGAGGACGGCCAGCGCGGGTCGTTGCAGGCCGCGTCCGAGCGGATCCCGGTGCTGTGGGCGTCGAACTTCAGCCTCGGGGTCGCGGTGCTCGGTGAGCTCGTCGAGCGCGCAGCGGCTGTGCTGCCGGGCTGGGATTGCGATATCGTCGAGGCGCACCACGTGCACAAGCAGGACGCGCCCTCGGGCACCGCGCTGACGCTGGGTGGGTTTGCGGAGCTGGGCGGGGCGCAGCCGCGCTACGCGTCGCTGCGCGCCGGCGACATCGTCGGCGAACACACCGTGCAGTTCGCCACGGCGGGGGAGCGCATCGAGCTCATCCATCGCGCGACAAACCGCGAAGTCTTCGCGCACGGCGCGCTGCACGCGGCAGTGCGTCTCGCGTCGCGACGGCCCGGGCTCTATCGGGTCCGAGACGTCATCAGCTGACCGGTTCGCGAACGGCCGCGCTGGCGCGGACGCCGACTCGCGACTAGAATTCCCGCTCGCCTGAACCCCGCCCGCCGGACCGGTCCCGCACCGCGTCTGCGCTTTGCTGCAACCCGATTTTGTCGGAGCGCATGGCGGCGTCAGCATCCCTTGGCAGCGAAGGCGATCGTCGTGACTCAACCCGCAATCCTCGTCCTCGAAGACGGCACCCTCTTCGAGGGCGTTTCCGTAGGCGCGCCCGGCCTGTCCGTCGGTGAAGTGGTTTTCAACACCGCGATCACCGGTTACCAGGAAATCCTCACCGACCCGTCGTACGCGCGGCAGATCGTGACGCTGACCTACCCGCACGTCGGCAACACGGGCGTGACCTCGCTGGACGACGAGGCGCAGGCCGTGTGGGCCGCCGGCCTCATCGTGCGCGACGTACCGCGCCGCCCGAGCAGCTGGCGCAGCCAGAAGCCGATGCCGCAGTGGCTGGCCGAGCGCGGTGTCGTCGCGATCGCCGACATCGACACCCGCAAGCTCACGCGGCTGCTCCGCGACACCGGTGCGCAGAACGGCGCGCTGATGGCAGGCGACATCGACGTCGACCGTGCGCGCGAAGCGATCCGGGCATTCCCGGGCCTCAAGGGCCTCGACCTCGCGAAAGAGGTCTGCACGCAGAAGACATACGAATGGACCGGCGGCCAGCTCGACCTCGACCGTAATGCGTTCCGCGAATCGGATGCGCATTGCCATGTCGTTGCATACGACTTCGGCTGCAAGCTCAACATCCTGCGTATGCTCACTGAGCGCGGCTGCCGCGTGACCGTCGTGCCCGCGCAGACGCCGGCCGCCGACGTGCTCGCGATGAACCCCGACGGCGTGTTTCTGTCGAACGGCCCCGGCGATCCGGCGCCGTGCACGTACGCGATCGACGCGATCCGCGAGATCGTCGACCGCAAGATCCCGACCTACGGCATCTGCCTCGGCCACCAGCTGCTCGGCCTCGCCGTCGGTGCGCAGACGGTCAAGATGAAGTTCGGCCACCACGGCGCGAACCATCCGGTGCAGGACCTCGCGACCGGCAAGGTCATGATCACGAGCCAGAACCACGGCTTTGCGATCGACGAGAGCACGCTGCCGGGGAATGTGCGCGTGACGCACCGCTCGCTTTTCGACGGTTCCAACCAGGGCATCGAACTCACCGACGCGCCGGCCTTCAGCTTCCAGGGTCACCCGGAAGCGAGCCCGGGCCCGCACGACGTAGCGCCGCTGTTCGACCGCTTCGTGCAGTCGATGGCGAAGTGACCGCGGCGGCAGCGCATGCGCGCTGCTGCCCAACCCGACTCGATCGCCGCGCCGACCGCGCGGACTGCGCCGCGCGCCGCGCGGCAGCACAGCAATCACCGAGGACACCATGCCCAAGCGCACCGACATCAAGACCGTCCTGATCATCGGCGCCGGGCCGATCGTGATCGGCCAGGCCTGCGAGTTCGACTACTCCGGCGCGCAGGCATGCAAGGCGCTGCGCGACGAGGGCTACCGCGTCGTGCTCGTCAACAGCAACCCCGCGACGATCATGACCGACCCGAACATGGCCGACGCCGTGTACATCGAGCCGATCAACTGGCAGACGGTCGAAAAGATCATCGCGAAGGAGCGACCCGACGCGCTGCTGCCGACGATGGGAGGCCAGACGGCACTGAACTGCGCGCTCGATCTCGCTGATGCCGGTGTGCTCGAGAAGTACAACGTCGAGCTGATCGGCGCGAAGCGCGATGCGATCCGCATGGCCGAAGACCGCGAGCTGTTCCGCGTCGCGATGGCGGAGATCGGCCTCGACTGCCCGAAGGCGGCGGTCGCAAAGAACTTTGAACAGGCCGTCGAAATCCAGGCGACGGTGGGCTACCCGACCATCATCCGCCCCAGCTTCACGCTCGGCGGCACAGGCGGCGGCATTGCGTACAACAAGGAAGAGTTCGAGGAGATCGCCAAGCGCGGCCTTGAGCTGTCGCCCGTGCACGAGATCCTCGTCGAGGAATCAGTGCTGGGCTGGAAGGAGTTCGAGATGGAGGTCGTGCGCGACACGGCGGACAACTGCATCATCGTGTGCTCGATCGAGAACTTCGATGCGATGGGCGTGCACACCGGCGACTCGATCACGGTCGCGCCCGCGCAGACGCTCACCGACAAGGAGTACCAGCGCCTACGCGATGCCTCGATCGCGGTGCTGCGCAAGATCGGCGTCGACACCGGCGGCTCGAACGTGCAGTTCGGGGTGAACGCAGAGAACGGTCGTGTCGTCGTCATCGAGATGAACCCGCGCGTGTCGCGCTCGTCAGCGCTCGCGTCGAAGGCCACGGGCTTTCCCATCGCGAAGGTCGCCGCGAAGCTCGCGGTCGGCTACACGCTCGATGAGCTGCGCAACGAGATCACCGGCGGCGCGACACCGGCGTCGTTCGAGCCGTCGATCGACTACGTCGTCACCAAGATCCCGCGCTTCGCTTTCGAGAAGTTCCCGCAGGCAGATGCGCGCCTGACCACGCAGATGAAGTCGGTCGGCGAAGTCATGGCGATGGGGCGTACGTTCCAGGAGTCGCTGCAGAAGGCGCTGCGCGGGCTGGAGACCGGCAAGGTCGGCCTCGACCCGACGGGCCTCGATCTCGGCAGCGAGGAGGGCATGACCGCGCTGCGTCGCGAGCTCAAGGAGCCGCGTCCGGAGCGCATGTTCCACATCGGCGATGCGTTCCGCGCTGGCATGAGCGTGGAGGAAGTGCATGCGCTGTCGTTTGTCGATCCGTGGTTCCTCGACCAGATCGAGGAGCTGATCGCGGCCGAGAAGGACGTCGCTGTCGGTGGCCTCGCCGCGCTCGATGCGCGCCGCATGCGTGCGCTCAAGCGCATGGGCTTCTCGGACGCGCGTCTTGCGCAACTCACGCAGACCGACGAGACGGCCGTGCGGACGCTGCGCCGCGCGTTCGGCGTGCGTCCGGTCTACAAGCGCGTGGACTCGTGCGCGGCGGAGTTCGCGACGAGCACCGCGTACATGTATTCGACCTACGAGGACGAGTGCGAGGCGCACCCGACCAACCGCGAGAAGATCATGGTGCTCGGCGGCGGCCCAAACCGCATTGGGCAGGGCATCGAGTTCGACTACTGCTGCGTGCATGCGGCTCTCGCGCTTCGCGAGGACGGGTACGAGACCATCATGGTCAACTGCAACCCGGAGACCGTGTCGACCGACTACGACACCTCCGATCGGCTGTACTTCGAGCCGCTCACGCTCGAGGACGTGCTCGAGATCGCCGACCTCGAGAAGCCGCGTGGCGTCATCGTGCAATACGGCGGCCAGACGCCGCTCAAGCTTGCGCAGGCGCTGGAGGCGAACGGCGTGCCGATCATCGGGACCTCGCCGGACTCGATCGACCTGGCCGAGGACCGCGAGCGCTTCCAGAAGTTGGTCAACGACCTCGGCCTCAAGCAGCCGCCTAACCGCACGGCCCGCAATGCCGACGAGGCGATCGTACTGGCGCGCGAAGTGGGCTATCCGCTCGTGGTGCGGCCAAGCTACGTGCTCGGCGGCCGCGCGATGGAGATCGTGTATTCCGATGCCGACCTCGCGCGATACGTGCGTGATGCGGTGAAGGTGTCGAACGACTCGCCCGTGCTGCTCGATCGTTTCCTCGACAACGCGGTCGAGGTCGATATCGACGTGATTGCCGACCACGCCGGCAACGTGCTTATCGGCGGCGTGATGGAGCACATCGAGGAGGCCGGCGTGCATTCCGGCGACTCTTCGTGCTCGCTGCCGCCGTACTCGCTTTCCGCGGAGACGCAGGCCCGCCTGCGCGAACAGGTGATCGCGCTGGCGCGTGCGCTGAATGTCGTCGGCCTCATGAACACGCAGTTCGCCGTGCAGCAGAACGAACAGGGCGAGGACACGATCTTCTTGCTCGAAGTGAACCCGCGCGCATCGCGAACGGTGCCGTTCGTTTCGAAGGCGATCGGCCGCCCGCTTGCGAAGATCGCCGCCCGCTGCATGGCCGGCAAGACGCTTGCGGAGCAGGGTGCGACCGAAGAGATCGTGCCGAGCTACTACTCGGTCAAGGAGGCGATCTTCCCGTTCGCGAAGTTCCAGGGCGTCGACCCGATCCTCGGGCCGGAGATGCGCTCGACGGGCGAAGTGATGGGCGTGGGCCGGAATTTCGGTGCGGCGATGGCGCGTGCGCAGGAGGCCGGTGGCATCAAGCCCCTGCCGGCGTCGGGCAAGGTGTTCATCTCGGTCCGCGATCCTGACAAGGCCCGCGTCGTGTCGGTGGCGCAGGAGCTGCTCGCGCGTCGTTACACGCTGGTCGCGACCGGCGGCACGGCGGCGTATCTGCGCGAGCACGGCGTCGCATGCGAGACGGTCAACAAGGTGACTGAAGGCCGGCCGCACATCGTCGACCTCATCAAGAACGACGAGATCGTCTACATCGTGAACACCACGGAGGGGCGCCAGGCGATCGCCGACTCGTTCTCGATCCGCCGCGAAGCGCTGCAGCACCGCATCACGTACTCGACGACGATCGCGGGTGCGCGTGCACTCCTTCAGTCGCTCGAGTACCGCGGCACCGGCCCGGTGTGGTCGCTGCAGGAACTGCACGCGGAGATCGACGCGGCCTGACCGCCGGCGCGGGTTAAGCCGCGTCATGCAGCCCTGTCGGAGCCGGACGGTTCCGGCAGGGAGCCGCGGTTCCGGGGCACAATCCCGGCATCGCATCCGTTACCGGCCCGCGCCGGACGAAGGACACCCATGAGAGCACCGATCACGATGAAGGGTTCGCAGCGACTGCGCGCCGAACTCGACGAACTCAAGTCGGTCAAGCGGCCGGCGGTCATCAATGCGATCGCCGAGGCGCGTGCACACGGCGACCTGAAGGAAAACGCCGAGTACCACGCTGCCCGCGAGCAACAGGGCTTCATCGAAGGCCGCATCAAGCAGCTCGAAGCCGAGCTGTCGCACGCGCAGGTCATCGACGTTTCCAACCTCAATGCCGGCTCGAAGGTCGTCTTCGGCGCCACCGTCCAGCTGGCGGACGTGGAGAGCGACGAGGAACGCACGTACCAGATCGTGGGCGACCTCGAGGCCGACATCAAACAGGGGCTGATCGCGATCTCGTCGCCGGTGGCGCGTGCGCTGATCGGCAAGCACGAGGGCGACGCAATCACGATCGAAGCGCCAGGCGGCACGCGCGAGTACGAAATCATCGGCGTTCGCTACCTCGGATGACTCCATCGCCGCGCGCATCGGTGACGCTTCTGCTGCCGGGGCGCGACCGCCTTCGTGGGCAGCCGGTTCCGGCCGAGCTTGGCCGCCGACTCGCGCGTGGCGATCGACGTGATTTCGATGGCGCGCTGGGCGCGCAGTTGTTCGACGTATTGCCGCGGGGCTGGCCCGCGGCGGCGGTCACGCGCGCGCGTGATGCGGGTGATGCGGCGGGGGCATGCTGGCTCCGCGCAGACCCCGCGTTTGTTCGCGCCGAGATCAACGGCGCACGATTGCTCGCGCATGGGGAGGCACTGGGCCTGGACCGTGAGCAGGCCGACGCGCTGATGCGACCGCTGCGCCTGCTGTTCGGCGATGCGGGCTTCGTGCTCGATGCGCCTGTCCCGTCGCGGTGGTACTTGCGGCTTCCGACCGGTGTGTCGCTGCCGCGCTTCGCATCGCCCGACGAGGCGCTCGGAGCCGACTTGTTCGAGCACCTGCCTGCGGACGCCGCGGCGCCTGCCGACGGTCGGCGCTGGCGCGCGCTGCTCAGCGAGGCGCAGGTCACGCTGCACAACCATCCGGTCAACGCCGATCGCGCCCAGCGTGGGTTCGCGCCGGTGAACTCGGTCTGGTTCTGGGGCGCGGGCGCTGCGCCTGATCGCGTCTCCGCATCGATCGATGCCATCTACGGCGCGGACGACGCGACCGACGCATTCGGGCACGCCGCCGCGATCGAGCGGCGTCCGCTGCCGTCGCAGTGGGGCGACACGCTGGCCGCGCACCGCTGTGCCATCGACCTCCGCGGACTGCGCGATATCTCGGCATTGCACGAGCGCTGGGTCGAGCCGGCAGCCCGTGCGCTGGACGCCCGTCGTGTGACCGAGGTCCGGGTGCTTTTCGAAGACGGCCTCGAGTACCGGCTCGCGTCGATGCAGCGCTGGCGCGTCTGGCGTCGACCGGTCGAACAACTCGCCGACGACACGGCTGCGGACGAATGAAGCCGGTCGCACGTCTCCGCCGCCGCGCCGTCGCGGCGCCCGGCCTGTGGCCCGCGCATCTGCCGCCGCTGCTTGCACGCCTGTACGCCGCACGTGGCGCGACCGTGATCGAGCAGGCCCAGCCGAAGCTCGCGCATCTGCTGCCGCCAGACCTGCTGTCCGGGCTCGACCCGGCGACGCGCCTGCTCGCCGATGCGATCCAGCGCAACCGTCACATCGTCGTGGTCGGCGACTTCGACTGCGACGGCGCGACGGCGTGTGCAGTCGGTGTGCGCGGTCTTCGCATGCTCGGCGCGCGCCGGGTGTCGCATGCGGTGCCGAACCGCATCGTGCACGGCTACGGCCTGTCGCCCGCGCTCGTCGATGAGCTGGCGGCGCTCAAGCCCGACCTGCTCGTTACGGTCGATCACGGCATCGCCTGCCATGCGGGCATCCGCGCCGCGAAAGCGCGCGGGTGGCAGGTGCTGGTGACCGACCATCATTTGCCCGGCGACACGCTGCCACCGGCGGACGCGATCGTCGACCCGAACCTGCCGGGCGACGGGTTCCCAAGCAAATCGCTCGCCGGCGTCGGCGTGATGTTCTACGTCTTGCTCGCGCTGCGCCGCCGGATGCGGGAGGCAGGCGTCTTTACCGGGCCCGGTCCTGACCTGGCCGTGCTGCTGGACCTCGTCGCCGTCGGTACGGTGGCCGATCTAGTCGCGCTCGACACCAACAACCGTGCGCTGGTTTCAGCGGGCCTGCGCCGCCTGCGTGCGGGGCAGGGCTGCCCGGGCTTGCGTGCCCTGATCGAAGTGTCTGGCCGCAGTGAAAAGTGTTTGACGGCCGCGGACATCGGCTTCGCGATCGGGCCGCGTTTGAATGCCGCCGGCCGGCTCGAGGACATGGCGGTCGGCATCGAGTGCCTGCTCACCGATGATGCGGCGCACGCGCGCGAGATCGCATTCACGCTCAACGAAATCAACGGCGCGCGCCGCGCGGTGCAGCAGCAGATGACCGACGACGCCGAGCGCGCGCTCGCAGGCGTCGGGTTCGCGACCGACGTGCTGCCGGTGTCGGTGTGCCTGTACGACCCGGAATGGCATCCCGGCGTGGTGGGCTTGGTTGCGTCGAAGATCAAGGAGCGGCTGCATCGCCCGGTGATCGCGTTCGCGCCTGCCGAGCCGGGTGCGACGAGCCTGCGAGGATCAGCGCGGTCGATTCCCGGTTTCCACATCCGTGATGCGCTTGCTGCCGTGGCTGCGCGAGCGCCGGACCTGATCGATCGCTTCGGTGGGCACGCAATGGCGGCCGGGCTCACGCTTCGCATCGACGCGCTCCAGGCATTCCGGCGCGCCTTCAGCGATCACGCGCAGTCCGTCCTGACGCCTGAGCTGCTGCAGGCCGACGTCGTGAGCGACGGTGAGCTCGCGCCCGAGGAGTTCACGCGGCGGATTGCCGACGCGCTCCGCGACGGCGGGCCGTGGGGACAGGGCTTCCCCGAGCCTCAGTTCGACGGGGAGTTCGAAGTCGTGGACTGGCGCGTGGTGGGCACCAAGCACCTGCGCTACGAGTTCGCCGTGGGGCGTGCGCGCGTCAATGCGATCGAGTTCGGTGGCTGGACCGGCGCGCCGCCGCCGTCACGGGTGCGCATCGCGTATCGGCTGGAGCCAGACGATTACCGCGGGGGCGACGCCGTCCAACTGGTCGTCTGTCACCGCGAGTCCGCATAACCCTCGAGCGCAACAAAAAAGCCCCGCAACCGCGGGGCTTTGCGTAGCAGAACGCGCGGTCAGCTTTTGTACCGCAGCCGACGGTTTAGGACGAGTGCGCCCAGCGTCGCCACCGCGCCCGAGAGCAGGTACACGCCGAGCCATTCGAGACCGAAGCGCGCACACAGTGCAAGTGCGACCAGCGGAGCGAACGCCGCTCCGATGAGCCATGCCAGATCCGACGTCAGCGCCGCGCCGGTGTAGCGGTAGCGCTGTCCGAAGTTTGCCGTGACGGTGCCCGCCGCCTGCCCGTACGAGAGGCCGAGGAGGGCGAAGCCGAGCACGATGAAGGTGTCCTGTCCGAGGCGGCCGGCTTCCATCAGCGTCGGCGCAAAGCCGCTGAACATCGCGATGGCGACGGCGAGGCTGCCCAGCGTGCGGGCGCGTCCGATGCGGTCTGCAATCAGCCCCGAGACCACGACGCCGACTGCGGCAACGAACGCGCCGAACACCTGCACGAGCAGCAGGTCGACGATCGAGCGGCCCCCGAACAGCAGCAGCCACGACAGCGGGAAGATCGTCACGATGTGGAACAGGGCGTAGCTCGCGAGCGCCGCGAACGCGCCGATCACCACGTGCGGGCCTTTTGCGCGGAACAGTTCGAGGACCGGCGTGGGCGCGAGTTCGAGCCGCTCCATGCTGCTCTGGTATTCCTCGGCGACGACGAGGCGGAGGCGCGCGAACAACGCGACCACGTTGATCGCAAATGCCACGTAGAACGGATAGCGCCAGCCCCATGCTAGGAAGTCGCGCTCTTCGAGGCTTGCGTAGATGAACGCAAACACGCTCGCCGCGACGATAAACCCGAGCGGCGCGCCCAGCTGGCCGAGCATCGCGTACCAGCCGCGTCGCGGCTTGGGCGTATGAAGCGCGAGGAGCGAGGGCAGGCCGTCCCATGAGCCACCCAGCGCAACGCCCTGCACGACGCGGAAGAACGCAAGCAAGGTGATAGACGCCGCGCCGATTGCGGCGTAACCCGGCAGGAACGCGATGCCGGCCGTCGCGGTGCCGAGCAGGAACAGCGCGATCGTCAGCTTCGCGCCGCGCCCCCAGCGGGCCTGGATCGCCATGAACGCCACGGTGCCGATCGGGCGGGCCAGGAACGCGAGTGCGAACACGGCGAACGAATACAACGTGCCGGTCAGCCGGTCGGCGAACGGAAAGAACACCGCCGGGAAGACCAGCGCCGACGCGATGCCGTAGACGAAGAAGTCGAAGTACTCGGACATGCGTCCGACCACCACGCCGACCGCGATCTCGCCCGGCGCGACGTCGGCGTGCGCCTTGACGACGTGGTCGTGCGTGGTGGTCCGCGCATCGATCTGATGGTGGGCGAGCGGGGCAGACATGGGCATGGTTCGCCTGTTGGGTCGATGCAAAGACTCGCAGAGACCGGCGCCGCGGGCGATAGGACAAAGTGTCCAATGTGACGCGCGCGAACGGGTCCCTACAGTGGTCGGCGTGATCCCACAGCCTGCCATCGCCATGTCGTCCGCCCGCCGCTTGTTGACGCTGTTCGCCGCCATTTCGGCCGTTCTTGCGCTGAGCGGCTGCAACCTCGTCGTGCTCGATCCCGCCGGCGACATCGCCGCGCGGCAGGGCGATCTGATCGTGATCGCGACCGTGCTGATGCTGATCGTCATCGTGCCGGTGATCGCGCTCACGCTTCTCTTTGCATGGCGGTACCGCGCGAGCAACCGGTCTGCCACGTACACGCCGGATTGGGACCACTCGACCCAGCTCGAACTCGTGATCTGGGGCGTGCCACTTCTGATCATCATCGCGCTCGGGGCGGTGACCTGGATCAGCACGCACCTGCTCGATCCGTACCGTCCGCTCGACCGCATTTCCGAAGGCCGCCCGGTCGCGGCTGGCGTCGAACCGCTCGAAGTGCAGGTCGTCGCACTCGACTGGAAGTGGCTGTTCGTTTACCCGGAGCAGGGCATCGCGACGGTCAACGAGGTCGTCGTGCCGGTGGACCGCCCGGTGCGGTTCCGCATCACGGCGTCCTCGGTCATGAACACCTTCTACGTGCCGGCGCTGGCCGGGATGATCTACGGCATGCCAGGCATGGAGACCGAGCTCAACGCGGTCATCAACGAGGCCGGCAATTACGAGGGGTTCTCGGCGAACTACAGCGGCGCCGGGTTCTCCCACATGCGGTTCCGGCTGCACGGCGTCGACGACAGCGGCTTTGATCGTTGGGTTGCCAAGGTGCGCACCAGCCCGCTCGCGTTGTCGCGACCCGTCTACCTGGAGCTCGAAAAACCCAGCCAGCGCGAGCCGGTCCGTCACTACTCGCATGTGGACGGTTTGCTGTTCGACGCGGTGGTCAACCGCTGCGTCGACACTGCAAAGCTCTGCATGAACCAGATGATGGCGATCGACTCCGCAGGCGGGCTCGGCCTTCAGGGGCTCGACCGCCTCGCGATGCCGCGTCGTGGTGACCCGCGCCTTGGCGCATACGTCGCCGCCGAGGTCTGCAAGGCCAACGATCCGCCGCGCCTTGCGCCGTCCAGCGCAGCGGCGCACGCCGCACCCTGATTTGCAACGCGTGACTCCGGCAACGGATTGCCCCGTCCAGTAGGTAACGCCCAGATGTCTTCCGAGACCGCCACCCAGCCCGCGTCGATGCTCTTCGGCCGCCTGTCGTGGGATTCGCTTGTCATCCTCCACGACCCCATCGTCGGCGGCGCCTTCCTTGCGACGCTGGTCGCAGGCATCGCGCTGCTTGCGGTGATCACGCGCCAGCGTCTGTGGGGCTGGCTGTGGACCGAATGGTTCACGAGCATCGACCACAAGAAGATCGGCATCATGTACATCGTGTTGGGGCTGGTCATGCTCCTGCGCGGCTTCGCCGATGCGTTGATGATGCGCCTGCAACAGGCGATGGCGTTCGGCGACAACCTCGGCTACCTGCCGCCGCATCACTACGATCAGATCTTCACCGCGCACGGCGTGATCATGATCTTCTTCGTGGCGATGCCGCTGGTCACGGGGTTGATGAACTACCTCGTGCCGCTGCAGATCGGCGCGCGCGACGTCGCGTTCCCATTCCTCAACAATTTCAGCTTCTGGATGACGACGAGCGGCGCGGCGCTGATGATGGCGTCGTTGTTCCTCGGCGAGTTTGCGGCCACCGGCTGGCTTGCGATGCCGCCGCTGTCGGGCATCGCGTTCAGCCCCGGTGTCGGCGTCGATTACTACATCTGGTCGTTGCAGATCGCGGGCATAGGCACGTTGTTATCAGGCGTCAACCTGCTGGTGACGATCGTCAAGATGCGCGCGCCCGGAATGGGCCTGATGAAGATGCCGGTTTTCACCTGGACCGCGCTTTGCACGAACGTACTCATCGTGGTGTCGTTCCCGGTGCTCACCGCGGTGCTTGCGCTGCTCACGCTGGATCGATACGCCGGCACGAACTTCTTTACGGCGGATCTCGGCGGCAACGCCATGATGTACGTGAACCTGATCTGGATCTGGGGTCACCCGGAGGTCTACATCCTGATCCTGCCGCTGTTCGGCGTGTTCTCGGAGATCGTCTCCACGTACTCGCGCAAGCGCCTGTTCGGCTACTCGTCGATGGTCTACGCGACGGTGTGCATCACCGTGCTCGCCTACCTCGTGTGGCTGCATCACTTCTTCACGATGGGCTCGGGTGCGAGCGTCAACTCGTTCTTCGGCATCACCACGATGATCATCTCGATCCCGACGGGCGCGAAGATCTTCAACTGGCTGTTCACGATGTACCGCGGCCGCATCCGGTTCGAGGTGCCGATGCTGTGGACGATCGGCTTCATGGTGACGTTCGTGGTCGGCGGCATGACCGGCGTGCTGCTCGCCGTGCCGCCGGCGGACTTCGTGCTGCACAACAGCCTGTTCCTGGTCGCGCATTTCCATAACGTGATCATCGGCGGCGTGGTGTTCGGCCTGTTCGCGGCGATGACACACTGGTTCCCGAAGGCGTTCGGTTTCCGGCTCGATGACCGCTGGGGGAAGGTCTCGTTCTGGTTCTGGTTCACGGGCTACTGGTTCGCGTTCACGCCGCTCTATGTGCTCGGCCTGATGGGCGTGACGCGGCGCATGAGCCACTTCGACGACCCGTCGCTGCAGATCTGGTTCCAGATCGCGGCCTTCGGCGCCGTGCTCATCGCGATCGGCATTGCCGCGTTCCTGTACTGCATCTACACGAGCTACCGCCGCCGCGAGGAGCTGCGCGACCTGACCGGCGACCCGTGGGACGGCCGCACGCTGGAGTGGTCCACGTCGTCGCCGCCGCCGGCGTACAACTTCGCGTTCACCCCCGTCGTGCACGACAACGACGCGTGGTGGGACATGAAGCGTCGCGGGTTCACGCGTCCGACGGGGGGCTTCATCCCCGTGCACATGCCCCGCAACACGGCGGCAGGCGTGGTGCTCTCGGTGCTGAGCACGGTCTGCGGGTTCGCGCTGGTGTGGCATGTGTGGTGGCTGGCCGGGGCGTCGCTGCTCGCGGTCATCGCGTACACGATCGCGCACACGTTCGACTACGACCGCGACTACCACATCCCGGCCGCGGACATCGCCGCGACCGAAGCCGCGCGCACGCGGCAGCTGGAGCTGGCCCATGGCTGATTCGATCGCAATCGCCCGGGGGGACAGCCCCCCGGTGTTTCTCGACACGCAGGGGAGCCACCATCCCCAGAACGGCACGCTGTTCGGGTTTTGGCTGTACCTGCTCAGCGACCTGATGATCTTCGCGTGCCTGTTCGCGACGTACGGCGTGCTGTCGCGCAGTTTCGCGGCGGGGCCCTCCGGACGTGATCTGTTCGATCTGAACCTGGTCGCGATCAACACCGGCGTGCTGCTGGTGTCGTCGATCACGTACGGCCTGGCGATGATCTCGATGCAGCGGCGCAGCGTGCGCGGCCTCATCGGGTGGTTGCTCGCGACGGGCGCGCTCGGGCTCGCGTTTCTCGGCATCGAAATCTACGAGTTCGCGCACCTGATCCACCTCGGCGCCGGGCCGCAACGCAGCGCGTACCTGTCCGCGTTCTTCGCGCTCGTGGGCACGCACGGCTTGCACGTGCTGTTCGGCGTCGTGTGGCTGGTCGTGCTCGTGGTGCAGCTGCGACGCCACGGCATCACGCCGGCGAACGCCCGTCGCGTCGCGTGCCTGTCGATGTTCTGGCACTTCCTCGACGTGGTGTGGATCGGCGTTTTCTCCTTCGTCTACCTGATGGGCGTACTGCCATGAGCCTTCCTCACGAGCTGAGCCACGAGCACGGCCACGACGCGCACGGCGACGACGGCATCCCGCACGCGTCGCTGCGCGACTACGTCACCGGCTTCGTGCTGTCGGTGCTGCTCACCGCGGTGCCGTTCGGCCTCGTCATGGGCGGAGCGGTCGCCAACCCGGCCGTGATCGCGGGCGTGATCCTCGTGTTCGCGGCGCTGCAGGTCGTCGTGCACATGGTGTACTTCCTGCACATGAATCCGCGCTCCGAAGGCGGGTGGAACCTGCTGGCCCTTCTGTTCACGGCGGTGCTGGTGATCATCGTGCTGGCCGGATCACTGTGGGTGATGCACCACATGAACACGAACATGATGCCGACGGGCCACGACGCGCACGCGGTGCACGCTGCGTCGCAGTCGGTGTTGTGAGCCCGACCGCCGTCCGCGAGCGCACGCCACCGTCCCGCGGGCGGTGGTTTGCAGTGCTCGCGGTGGCGCTTGCGGTTGCGGGCGCGGCGTTCGTCGCGCTCGGCATCTGGCAACTGCAGCGGATGCAGTGGAAGCGCGAGCTGATCGAGCGGGTCGAGTCGCGTGTCGGTGCGCCGCCGGTGGCGATGCCGGCGCGGGCACGCTGGCCCGCGGTGGATGCCGAGGGCCACGAGTACCAACGGGCGCAGGTGTCGGGCGAGTACCTGCCGGGCGCGGAGGTTCGCACGCAGGCGCTCACCGAGCTCGGCGCGGGCTCCTGGGTCCTCACTGCGCTTCGCACAGGGCAGGGCGACATCGTCTTCGTGAATCGCGGCTTCGTCCCGACCGGGGCCGAGCACGCCGCCGCGCCGACGGGGCCGATCTCGACCACCGGCCTGCTCCGCCTGAGCGAACCACGCGGTGGCTTCCTGCGCCGGAATGACGCCGCGGCCGGCCGCTGGTACGCGCGTGACGTGCAGGCGATCTCGCGCGCGCTCGGGCTGCCAGCGGCCTCGACTGCGCCGTTTTTCATCGACGCCGAGCGCACAGGCCCGCAGCCGGACTGGCCGCGAGCCGGGATGACCGTCGTCCGCTTCCGCGACCCCCACCTGACGTACGCTCTGACCTGGTTCGCGCTCGCCGCGCTCACCGCGTGGGCGGGCCTTCGCCTGCGGCGACTCGATCGCGTTGACGCCGGCCGACGCGCGGACGAGGAGACGGACACATGAGCAGTACGAAGCACGGGCTTTTCCATGGCTGACACGACTGCGCGTCCCCGCACCGGCGCGGCGGGAGACCGCACCGGCCTGCGGAACATGCAGCAGCTGCTTCAGCTGCGCTGGATCGCCGTCACCGGCCAGCTCGTCACGATCCTCGTCGTCCACTTCGGGATCGGCATCGGATTGCCGCTGGGCCCGATGCTCGCGGTGCTCGTCGCGCTGGCCGCGTTCAACCTCGGCAGCCAGATCTGGTGGCGCCGCCGCCCGCGGGTGTCCGAGCGGGCGCTGCTGATCGGGCTGCTCGTGGACGTCGCATCACTGACCGCGCAGCTGTACCTCAGCGGCGGCATCACCAACCCGTTCGTGTTCCTGTTCGTGCTGCAGGTGGCGCTCGGCACGATGCTGTTGCGGCCCTCGTCGAGCTGGATCATCGCGGCCGCGACGACCGCCTGCGTGCTCGCCCTCGGCCTGCTGCCGACGCCGGTGCAGATCCGCATGAGCGCATCGAGCGGGCTCGCGAATCATTACCTGCAGGGGCTGCTGATCTGCTTCCTGCTGGTGGCTTCGCTGCTCGTCGTGTTCATCGGCCGCATCGCACGCATCCTGCGCGACCGCGACGCACGCCTCGCGCAGCTGCGCCAGCGCGCCGCCGAGGAGGACCACATCGTCCGGATGGGCCTGCTGGCTTCAGGCGCGGCGCATGAGCTCGGCACGCCGCTGTCGACGCTGTCCGTGATCCTCGGCGACTGGCGGCACGAGCCGCTGATCCGCGACGATGTGGGCTTGATCCGCGAAGTCCTCGATATGCAGGCCCAGGTCGAACGGTGCAAATCGATCGTGACGCGCATCCTGCTCGTCGCCGGTGAGACGCGCGGGGAGGCGCCCGAGGAGACCACGCTGGCGGCGTTCCTGGACGAGCTTGCGGATCAGTGGCGGACGCTGCATCCGGCGTCCGGATTCGAGTATCGACGTCTGTTCCACGGCGACCGGCGCATCGTGGCTGATACCGGCCTTCAGCAGATGGTGTGGAACGTGCTCGACAACGCGCTCGAGGTGTCGCCGGGATCGATCCTGTTCGAGGCCGACTGCCGCGACGGCAGCCTCGTGATCGACGTCTGCGACGACGGCCCCGGCTTTGCCCCCGCGGTCCTCGAAAGCCTGGGCGCCCCATACAACTCGACGAAGGGCCGGCCCGGCGGCGGACTGGGTTTGTTCCTGTCGGCCAATGTGGCGCGCTCGCTCGGCGGGCGCCTGAGCGTCACGAACCGGCTGCCGGGCGGGGCGTGCGTGCGCATGGCGCTCCCGCTCGCGTCGATCGCAATCGAGGAGATGGACGATGGACGCTGAGCGCCGTTTGGTGATCATCGAGGACGATGTCGACTTCGCGCGGACCCTCGCGCGCTCGTTCGAACGACGGGGATACGCGGTGCGCGTGCTGCCAAGTCAGGACGGGCTGATCGAACTGCTGCAGGAATTCGACCCTACGCACGCCGTGGTCGACCTCAAGCTCGCCGGAAACGCGTCCGGCCTGTCGTGCGTGAAGGCGCTGCACGGGCACGACCCGGAGACCGTGATCGTCGTGCTGACCGGCTACGCGAGCATCGCGACGGCGGTGGAGGCGATCAAACTCGGCGCCCGGCACTACCTCGCCAAACCGTCGAACACCGACGACATCGAGGCAGCGTTCTCGCGCGGCTCGGGCGACGCGGACGTCGCGGTCGCCGGGCGCAAGACGTCGATCAAGACGCTCGAGTGGGAGCACATCCACGAGACGCTCGCGGAGTCGGACTTCAACATTTCCGAAGCCGCGCGCCGTCTTGGGCTGCACCGGCGCACGCTCGCGCGGAAGCTCGAGAAGCGCCGGGTCAAGTAAATGCGACTGCGGCGTCGCCGTGTCGCGATCGTGTCGTTCGCCCCCAATGCCCGCGACGCCACGCTGGTAGAATGTGCGGTTCTCCACCACATCATCGACGCCGGACATGATCGAACTGAATCCCGTCCGTCAGCGAATCGCCGATCTCCAGGATCGGCTCGATTCGCTGAGGGGGTATCTTTGACTTCGACCGCCGCGTCGAACGTCTCGAAGAAGTAAACCGGGAGCTGGAAAGCCCGGAAATCTGGAACAAGCCCGAGAACGCCCAGGCGCTCGGCCGCGAGCGTGCATCGCTCGAGAAGGTCGTGCTCGGCATTCGCGGCCTGACCGACGGTCTGGCCGGCGCGAGCGAACTGCTCGAACTCGCTGAGATCGAAGACGACGAAGACACCGCGAAGGCGGTCGTCGACGATGTCGAGCGCTACGCGAAGGACGTCGACAAACTCGAGTTCCAGCGCATGTTTTCCGGCCAGATGGACGGCGCGAACGCGTTCGTCGACATCCAGGCAGGCGCGGGCGGTACCGAAGCCCAGGACTGGGCCGAGATCCTGCTCCGCATGTACCTGCGTTGGTGCGAGTCGCGAGGCTGGAAGACCGAGCTCATGGAAGTCAGCGGCGGCGATGTCGCGGGCATCAAGTCCGCCACGCTGCGCGTCGAAGCCGACTTTGCATACGGCTGGCTCAAGACCGAGACCGGCGTGCATCGGCTAGTCCGCAAGTCGCCGTTCGACTCGGACAACCGGCGGCACACGAGCTTCACCTCCGTGTTCGTCTCGCCCGAGGTCGATGACAACATCGACATCGAGATCAACCCGGCGGACCTCAAGACCGACGTGTACCGCTCCTCGGGCGCGGGCGGTCAGCACGTCAACAAGACCGAATCGGCCGTGCGCATCACGCACGTGCCGACGGGCATCGTCGTGGCGTGCCAGACCGGGCGCAGCCAGCACCAGAACCGCGACAACGCGATGAAGATGCTGGCCGCAAAGCTGTACGAGCTGGAGATCCAGAAGCGCAACGCCGAGCGCGATGCGGTTGAAGCGACCAAGTCCGACATCGGCTGGGGTAGCCAGATCCGCAATTACGTGCTCGATCAGAGCCGCATCAAGGACCTGCGCACCGGCATCGAGCGCAGCGACACGCAGAAGGTGCTCGACGGCGACCTGGACGAATTCGTCGAGGCGAGCTTGAAGGCCGGCCTCGAAGCCGGCTCGAAACGCGCCGACGCGGTCTGATCGGCAGGGGCCGCGTCTCGGCGCGGCTCCTGTCTGTTTCCTGTTTCCTCCCCGCCGGGCATCCGCGGATGCCCGCGTGATGCCTGCGCCGCACTGTGCATCGAATGTCCAACCCCTCATCCGATATCGCCTGCAGACCATGACCACGCCGACGCCTGCCGCTCCGCCCGCCGACGAGAACTTCCTGATCGCCGAGCGCCGCGCGAAACTCGCGGCGCTGCGAGGGCAGGGCGTCGCGTTCCCGAACGACTTCAAACGCGTCGACTACGCCGGCGATCTGCAGTCCGAGTTCGCCGATACCGGCCACTGGACGGCCGAGGCGCTGGACGGTGCGCAGCGTCGCGTGGCGCTCGGCGGGCGCGTGCTGCTCAAGCGCGACATGGGCAAGGCCGGGTTCGCGCACATCCAGGATGAGTCGGGTCGCATCCAGCTGTGGCTCAAGAAGGACCTGCTGGGCGACGCGTTCGACGTCTTCAAGGACCTCGACCTCGGCGACATCGTGGCCGTCGAAGGCGAACTCACGCGCACGCGCACCGGCGAGCTGTCGGTGCGGGCGGCCTCGCTTCGCCTGCTGACGAAAGCCCTGCGCCCGCTGCCGGACAAGTTCCACGGCATGGCAGACGTCGAACAGCGCTATCGCCAGCGCTACGTGGACCTCATCGTCTCGCCCGAGGCGCGCGAGGTGTTCGTCAAGCGCAGCAAGATCATCCGCGCGATGCGGGCCTGGCTCGACGCGAGGCGCTTCCTCGAAGTCGAGACGCCGATGATGCATTACATCCCCGGAGGGGCGACCGCGAAGCCGTTTGTCACCCATCACAATGCGCTCGATCTCGAGCTCTACCTGCGCGTGGCGCCGGAGCTGTACCTCAAGCGTCTCGTGGTCGGCGGACTAGAGCGCGTGTACGAGATCAACCGCAACTTCCGCAACGAAGGCGTGTCGACCCGGCACAACCCCGAGTTCACGATGCTCGAACTGTACGAGGCCTATGCCACGTACAACGAGATCATGGACCTCACGGAGAGGGTGATTCGCGATGTCGCGCTTGAGGTGCTCGGCGGGACGCAGGTGGACTGGGACGGGCAGGCGATCGACCTGGGGCCGAGCTTCCGCCGCTGGTCGATGACCGACGCCGTGCTCGAACACAACCCGGAGATCGCACGCGAAGATCTTCGCAACGTCGAGAAAATGCGCGAGCACTGCGCCCGGCTGCGGATTGCGGTGAAGCCGTCGTACGGCTGGGGCAAGTTGCTGCTCGAAGTGTTCGAGAAGACCGTCGAGCACACGCTCGTGCAGCCGACCTTCATCACCGACCACCCGGTCGAGGTGAGCCCGCTTGCGCGCGCGAACGACGTGGATCCGGAACTCACCGACCGCTTCGAGCTGTTCGTCGGCGGCAAGGAGATCGCGAATGGATTCTCGGAGCTCAACGACCCCGAGGACCAGGCCGCGCGCTTCCAGGCGCAGGTCGATGCGAAAGAGGGCGGCGACGACGAAGCCATGCATTTCGATGCGGATTACATCCGGGCGCTCGAAGTGGGCCTGCCGCCCACGGGCGGGCTCGGCATCGGCATCGATCGTCTCGTGATGCTGCTGACGGATTCCTCGTCCATCCGTGACGTCCTGCTCTTCCCGTACATGCGTCCCGAAACGGGGGCTTAAGAGCGGCCGCTTTCGGCCGATGTCGAGTGGGGATCGTGGCTGCCGGCCGTCGCGCGCCGCGCAGGCACGAGTATCCTGAAACGACCTTGGAACCGGGGCCATGCCCCTGCGGGAGTGGACGTGAACGTCGTCATCGTCGATGACCAGACTTCCGCGCGCACGATGTTGCGCCACATCATCGAGGACATCGGCACCGAGTTGTCGGTGCACGATTTCGGTGAGCCGGCCTCCGCGCTGGATTGGTGCGACCAGCATCAGGCCGACCTGTTGCTGCTCGATTACCGCATGCCGGGCCTGGATGGCCTGGAGTTCGCGCGCCGCTTCCGCCGGCGGCCACTGCACCGCGACATCCCGATCATCCTGGTGACCGTCGTCGGCGACGAGCCTGTTCGGCAGGCCGCGCTCGACGCCGGCGTCATCGACTTCCTCGTCAAGCCCGTCCGCCCGCGCGAGCTGCGCGCGCGCTGCAGGAACCTCCTGCAGCTGCGTCAGCAGTCTGAAAGCGTCAAGCAGCGGGCGATGTCGCTCGAGCAGCGCCTGCTCGCGAGCATGCCTGAGGTCGAAGAGCGCGAGCGCGAGACGCTTTCTCGTCTCGCACGTGCGATCGAGTTCCGCGACGCGGGCACGGGCGCCTATCTCGAGCGAATGGCGGCGTTTGCCGGTCTGATCGCCGAGCAGCTCGGCATGTTCGAGGACGAGGTGCGCCTCATCGAACTGGCGGCGCCCATGCACGACATCGGCAAGATCGCGATCCCCGACGCGATTCTCAGCAAGGCCGGTCCGTTGACCGAAGCCGAGGTCGCGATTGTCCGTCAGCACCCACGCATCGGTCAGGAACTGCTCGGCGGCAGCCATAACCGCTTCATCCAGATGGGCGCGATCATCGCGCTGCATCATCAGGAGCGTTACGACGGCAGCGGGTATCCCGATGGACTGGTCGGCGACGCAATTCCACTCGAAGCCCGGATCGCAGCCGCGGCCGACGTTCTCGACGCCCTGATTTCCCCGCGCCCGTACCGGAGCGCGTGGGACGTGGACGCCGCGCTCGCCTACCTGCACTCGCAGAGCGGCACCTTGTTCGACCCGCGTTGCGTCGATGCGCTGCTCAACAGCCGCGCGCGCATCGAAGACATCTGCCAGCGGTTCCGTCGCGAGCGGCGCGGCCCCCTGAACGCGTGAGACTCGTCCCATGATCGACCGCATCCGGCACCGCCTCGCGGGTCGCCCCGACAGCGAGCACGGGCAGGCGCTGGTGCGCTTGGTCATCGCCGCGCTGATCTTCACGTACCTCGCGGGCCTGCAGGTCGCGAGCGACACGCCCGGCAGCCACAGCGGCATGGCGTGGGTCATGCTGGCCGAGACGCTGGTCGGCCTTGGCCTGTTCGCGGCGATCCTCCGCCGACCGGGCGTATCGCACGTCCGCCGCGCGATCGGGATGATCGCGGATTACACGACCCTCGCGGTGCTGATGTCGCTGGATGCGCAGTCGCTCGCGCCGCTCTACGTGATCATCCTGTGGGTCACGATCGGCAACGGTTTGCGGTTTGGCCCGGCCTACCTGTACACGGCCTCGGCGCTAGCGGCGACCGCGTTTGCCATCGTCATCGGGGGCAACGCGTACTGGGGGCAGCAACCGTACCTTTCGATCGGTTTGTGGATCGGGTTGATCGCGATCCCGGCGTACCTGACGTCACTGCTTCGCAGCCTCCAGCGCGCCACCGACGAAGCGCGCCGCGCGAACGCGGCGAAGAGCCGGTTCCTGGCCAACATGAGCCACGAGCTGCGCTCGCCGCTCAACGGCATCATCGGCATGGCCGAGCTTCTGCATCAGACGCGGCTCGAAGCGGAGCAACGCGAGTTCGCAGACGTGATCCACACCTCTGCGCAGTCGCTGCTGTTGCTCGTCAACGACGTGCTCGACATCTCGGCGATCGAGGCCGGCAAGCTCCAGCGGCGCGATGCAGATTTCAACCTGCAGGATCTGGTGCAGCGCCTGAGGAAGATGCTCCAGCCGATTGCGACGCAGAAAGGCCTCGATCTGCGCATCGAGATCGCAGCGGATGTGCCGTTGCGCCTGCACGGCGACAGCGCCCACCTCACGCAGATCCTGCTCAACCTCGCGCATAACGCGATCAAGTTCACGGAGGAGGGCAGCGTGTCGCTGACGGTCGCGGCGGCCGAGCGCACCGACGACACGGTCCGGCTTCGCTTCTCCGTGCGCGACACGGGCATCGGCATCCCCGAGTCCGACCACGACCGCATCTTCGACGCGTTCGAGCAGGTGGATAACGGACCGACTCGACGGTTCGGCGGCACCGGTCTCGGCACCACGATCGCCAAGACCCTGTGCCAGTTGCTCGGCGGCTCGATCGGGCTGGAGGAGAACCCCGGCGGCGGCAGTCACTTTTGGGTCGAACTGCCGATGCGCGTGCAGCTGGGCCCGGCCGTCGTAGAGGCGCCTGCGCGCGCCGGTAACGTCATCTCCTTCGACGATCCGTTTGTCCGGCACCGCTCGCGCGTGCGCGGCCTGCAGGTGTTGATCGCCGACGACCTGGCAGCCAACCGCACGGTGCTGACCCGGATCCTCGAGCGCGCCGGGCACCGCGTCGTCGCGGTCGACGACGGCGAAGCCGCGCTCGATGCACTCGAGGACGGGCACTTCGATCTCGCGATCCTGGACATGCACATGCCGGGGCTGACCGGCTGCGACGTGATCCGGCAGCTGCGCTTCATGGAGGCCGGGCGTTCCCGGCTGACCCCGAGCATCATCCTCAGCGCCGATGCGACCGTCCAGGCGGCGGCAACCGCCGAGGATGCAGGCGCGAAGGCATTCCTGACGAAGCCCCTCGTTATCGCGCGCCTGCTGGAAACGGTCGCCGACATCATGAGCCCCCAGCCGCTGCCTGCGGTGCGGCCCGTCACCGATGTCGTCCGGCCGGCCACGAATCCGGCGGTGCTCGAGGAGCTGGCCGAGATGGGGCTGGGCGAGGCGTTCCTGCGCGACTTCGTCGAGCAATGCCTTCGCGACGCAACCGCGTGCCAGGCGGACCTCGCCAAGTGCGGCGAGGCGCGGGACTGGCACGAGTTCCGCGAAGTCGCCCATGCGTACAAGGGCATCGTCGAGAACCTCGGCGCGCACGCAATGGCCGATCGCTGCGCGCAGGCGATGCAGTCAGACGACGCCACGCTTGCTCGCGAGCAGTCGAGGCTAATCCGCGAGCTCGGCGGACAACTGGTGTCGGTGGCCGACGCCAGTCGCCAGGAAGTCACCCGGCTCAGCCGCCCCAGGCGCGACGACGCGGCGAACGTTCCGGACGTTTCGTGACGTTTGCGCCGGGCCGTCGACCCGGCGGCGATGCGTCGGGCCGATCGGTCGTCAGACAACCCTCAACGGGCCATCGCGACGGGCGGCGCGTGCTCGGCGCGTCGCTGCTGGGCGCGGATGAGGCGCTCCATTGTGCGCAGCCCGCGCTCGTTGAGGCGCATGGCGGCGTCCACCCATTCCGTCGTCACGGCGAGCAACTCGTCGAGCGTCACCGGGTTGCACGCGTGGCGCACGGTGTTCATCGCGCGCAACGCGTTGCCCATGCGCTGGTGGCGTTTCACCGTGTCGCGAGCGGCCCTCAGGCCTTCGCCCTTCGGGACCACAATGTCCACGATGCCCATCCGGTGCAGTTCCTCGACCGGATAGACGCGCGCGTCGAGCATCATGCGTTCCGCCTGGGCAGGCGTCACGCGTCGGGTCAGGAACGTGTAGGCGCCCATGCCGGGAAACAGGTCGAACAGCACCTCGGGAAAGCCCATCCCGCTGCCTTCCTCGGCAATGATCGTGTGGCAGCACAGCGCGGCTTCGAACCCGCCGCCCAGCGCTTCGCCCTGGATCACGGCAATGCTGTGGACGCGGTCGTCGATCAGCCGGTGGAAGTTGTAGGCCACCTCCACGCAGAGCCTCGCGTACTCGAGCAGTCGACCACGGTTTCCGGTGCGAATCAGCTGTGCGAACAGCGCGAGGTCACCGCCCAGGTTGAACACGTCCGCGTCGGACGCTAGCACGAGGTGGTGGATGCCGGCTTGAGGGTCGGAATCCGAAGCCAGTCGGCGACGCAACGCATCCTGTGCGCGCCGCGTCTCCTGCAGCAACCGCTCGGAGAAACAGGGGTGGTAACCCGGTCCGGCATTCGCGTGCATGTACAGCCAATCGCTGACGCCGGCGGCGTCGGTAACGTGGCGGACCAGCGCAGGCGCATTGTCGAGCGGAAGGCGTACGGGGAGGGACATGGGCGTTCTGCTCCGTGGCGGAAGCAGTCATCTGACTGCGTGCCGATCCTACACACGAGCATGAGCTACCGATGACAATGGACGTCGCGTCTTGCACGCGACGAAACGCACGGATTGCAGTAGACGTTCGCCGCGGTACGGCGCGTCCGGGAACGCCTGCGCAGGCGCCGGTTGTGCCGGCGCCTGCAGCGGTGGATCAGGCCGCTGTCGTGTCGCGAAGCTCGCGACGGAGGATCTTGCCGACGTTCGTCTTGGGCAGTTCCTTACGGAACTCGACGACGCGCGGCAGCTTGTAGTTCGTCAGGTGCTCCTTCGCATGCGCCTTGACCTGCTCCTCGGTGAGCGACGGGTCCTTACGCACGATGACGACCTTCACCGCCTCGCCCGACTTGTCATCCGGCACGCCGACAGCGGCGACTTCAAGCACGCCCGGCATCATCGCGATGACGTCCTCGACCTCGTTCGGGTACACGTTGAATCCGGACACCAAGATCATGTCCTTCTTACGATCGACGATGAAGAAGTACCCCTTCTCGTCCATGCGCGCCATGTCGCCGGTGTGGAGCCAGCCGTCCGAGTCGATGACGTCCGCCGTGTCCTGCGGACGCTGCCAGTAGCCCTTCATCACCTGCGGGCCGCGGATGCACAGCTCGCCAATCTCGCCCTGCGGCAGGACGTTGCCGTCGTCGTCCTTGATGCATGCGTCGGTCGACGGAATCGGGAGCCCGATCGCACCGTTGTAGTCAGGCAGATCCATCGGGTTAATGCACGCGGCCGGCGATGTCTCGGTGAGCCCGTACGCCTCGATCAGCGTGCAGCCGGTCGCCTGCTTCCAGCGATCGGCGACCGAGCGCTGCACCGCCATGCCACCGCCGAGCGTGAGGTGCAGCGACGAGAAATCGATTTTGTCGAAGCCCGGCGTGTTGAGCAGCCCATTGAACAGCGTGTTGACACCGGTGATCGCCGTGAACTTGATCTTGCTGAGCTCTTTGACGAAGTTCGGCATGTCACGCGGGTTCGTGATCATGTAGTTGTGGCCGCCGAACTTCATGAAGACCAGCCCGTTCGCCGTCAACGCGAAGATGTGGTACAGCGGCAGCGCGGTGACGATGAGCTCTTCGCCGTAACGCACGTTCTTGCCAATCCACGCCGACGCCTGCTGCATGTTCGCAACGAGGTTGCGGTGGGTGAGCATCGCGCCCTTCGCGACGCCGGTCGTGCCGCCCGTGTACTGAAGGAACGCGATCTCGTCCGCTGAGATGTCGATCTTCGGCAGCGTGTGGCGCGCGCCGCGTGCAAGCGCGTCGCTGAAGCGGACCGCGCCGGGAATCGAATACTCGGGCACCATCTTCTTGACGTGCTTGAGTACGAAATTGACGATCTTGCCCTTCGGGAACGCAAGCATGTCGCCGAGGCCGGTCGTGATGACCTGGCGGATCTTGGTGTCGGCGAGCACCTGCTGGACGGTCTGGCCGAAGTTGTCGAGCACGAGGATCGCCGTCGCGCCCGAGTCGACCAGCTGGTGACGCAGCTCGCGCGGCGTGTACATCGGGTTCGTGTTGACCACGGTCAGGCCCGCGCGCAGCACCCCGAATGTGGCGATCGGGTACTGCAGACAGTTCGGCATCATGACCGCGACGCGGTCGCCTTTCTTGAGCTTGAGCTCGCCCAGCAGGTATGCGGCGAACTGCGCGCTCAGGCGATCGATCTCGGCGTACGTCAGCGTCTTGCCGAGGTTCGTGAAGGCTGGCCGATCGCGATACTTCTCGATCGCGTTCTCGAGCACAGACACGACGGACGGGTATTCGTCGACGTCGATCTGCGCCGGAACTCCCGCCGGATACTGGTCAAGCCACGGGCGTTCAAGACTCATCACGATTTCCCCTGCGTCTGCGCTGCGCATCCGATACGCCGCGAATGCGCGGCCGTACGGTCCCGCCCGGATTGGAGCACAGGGTCTGCAAAGCTGACAAGGCAAACGCATCGCTGCGCCCGGTCCCGTCTTTCTTTTGTGCGCTGCGGCAGCATGCGAGCCCCGTGCGCTCGACCGCAGGGGCTCGCGACGCGCTGGTTACATCGCAAGCGCCGCGATCGCGGCAATCAGGACGACGGCAGCGGCAGCGGCGGCAGTCAGCGGGCGCGCATGCTTTGAGAGCCACTGCTGCCGGCTCGAGGCTTCGGCTCGGTCATCGAAGCGGCCGTGAGCCGCGAACGGGGCGTCGACGGTAGCGAAGAGATTGTCCGGGCGGCCGGCGCGCGCGGGCTCGTCAGTGTGCTGGCCTTCGAACGCCTGCTTCGCAACGACCCGGTCTGCGATCCACGGCGCGAGACGGTTGAAGAAGATCGTCTTGACCGCGGGCCAGCCGACCCAAAGCTCGCGATGCCGCTCGTGGGACGCCCGCACGATCGCGCGCGCGGCGATCTCGGGCTGGAAGATTGGCGGCACGGGCTGGAGGCGCTGCGAGGTGCGGTTGCGCGCCCAGTCGAACTGCGGCGTGTTGAACGCAGACAGATGCACCATCGTGACTCGGATCTTCGAGTCATCGTGGATGAGCTCGGCGCGCAGCGAATCGGTGAACCCGCGCGCGGCCGCTTTAGCCGCGCAATACGGCGCCTGCAGCGGGATCGATCGATAGGCGAGGGCGGAGCCAACCTGCACGATCGTGCCGCGGTTGCGTACGCGCATGCGGCGCAGTGCCGCGAGCGTCCCGTGCACGGTGCCGTGGTAGGTCACGTCGGTGACGCGGCGCACTTCGTCGGGCTTGAGGTCGTCGATGCGCGCGACGATGGTGACCATCGCGTTGTTGACCCAGACGTCGATCGGCCCGAGCTCGCGCTCGACGCGCTCGGCCGCCGCTTCCACGGCGTCCGCATCCGCCACGTCGGCGACGATGCCGATCGCCGTTCCGCCGGCCGCCCGGATCTCGTCGCAGGCCGCGTCGAGGCGGCCGCGATGTCGCGCAAGCAGGGCGACTGCCGCGCCGTCGTCGGCGAAGGCGCGGGCCGCCGCGCGGCCGACGCCGGCCGATGCGCCGGTGACGACGACGACACGCTTGCCACGTGGCGCACTCACGATGCGGGCCTTGGCGCAGGGCTCTGGGTGGCATGACGGTGCATGCAGGGGCTCCCGGTTGGACCGCGCACTACGTTCGGCGGGCCGCCGTGAACACGACGCGATCAGGACCGCGTTGACTGCACGCACTGTATTTCCCGGGGGCGAGCGGCACCGTGGGACAGCGCACTCCACTGCGTCCCGCTTTACAGGTGTCTCGTAGATAGACGGGTTAAAGGCGCCGTCCGCGCGTGCGCGTTCGTGCTGGTCCGGCTCGAGATAGATCGCACCCCGAAAAACGAATCAGGGGCACCCGAAGGCGCCCCTGATTTCCGACTCGACCCGCCTCGCGAAAGCTTCGCGAAGCGGGGCTAGGCGACCTGCTTACGCCGCCTGCTTGGATGCGAGCTGGCGGAGCACGTAGTGCAGGATGCCGCCGTGGCGGAAGTACTCGACTTCCTTCGGCGTCAGCAGCAGCACGCGGACTTCGAAGCGCTTGTCGCTGCCGTCGGCCTTGCGTGCGATGACGGTCGCGATCTTCGACGCGCCGTCCTCGAGACCCACGATATCGATCGCTTCCGAGCCGTCCAGGCCCAGCGAAGCGACGCTGTCGCCGTTCTGGAACTGCAGCGGCAGCACGCCCATGCCGACGAGGTTGGAGCGGTGGATACGCTCGAAGCTCTCCGCGACGACAGCCTTCACGCCGAGCAGGTTCGTGCCCTTGGCTGCCCAGTCGCGCGACGAGCCCGTGCCGTACTCCTTGCCCGCGAACACGACCAGCGGCACGCCGTCGGCCTTGTACTTCACGGCGGCGTCGTAGATCGCCATCTTCTGCGGCTCGGCGCCGTCCTGACCGTAGTACAGCGTGTTGCCGCCTTCCTCACCGCCGAGCATCAGGTTCTTGATGCGGATGTTCGCGAACGTGCCGCGCACCATCACGTCGTCGTTGCCACGGCGCGAGCCGTAGCTGTTGAAGTCCGCCGGCTGCACGCCGCGCTCCTGCAGGAAACGCCCGGCCGGCGAGTCCTTCTTGATGTTGCCGGCAGGCGAGATGTGGTCGGTCGTGATCGAATCACCGAACAGGCCCATAACGCGTGCACCGGTCACGTCGCGGATGTCGCCGACCGCCATCGTCATGCCGTCGAAGTACGGCGGGTTCTTGATGTACGTCGACTCGCCGCTCCACTCGAACGACTCGCCCTCGGGCGAATCGATCTGGGCCCAGCGCGTGTCGCCCTTGAACACGTCCGCGTAGTTCTTCGCGAACATCTCCGGGCCGATCGTCGCGGCGATCATGTCGCCGATTTCCTTGTTGCTCGGCCAGATGTCGCGCAGGTAGACCGGCTTGCCCTCATCGGTGTGCCCGAGCGGCTCGTTCGTCAGGTCGATGTCGACCGTACCCGCCAGCGCGTAGGCGACGACCAGCGGCGGCGACGCGAGGTAGTTCATCTTCACTTCGGAGTGCACGCGGCCTTCGAAGTTGCGGTTGCCCGACAGCACGGAGGCGACGACGAGGTCGTTCTCGGCGATGCCGCGCGAGACTTCCTCGGGAAGCGGACCCGAGTTGCCGATGCAGGTCGTGCAGCCGTAACCGACGACGAAGAAGCCTAGCTTCTCGAGGTCGTCCAGCACGCCGGCCTTCTTCAGGTAGTCGGTCACCACGAGCGAGCCCGGCCCGAGCGACGTCTTCACCCACGGCTTGGCCTTCAGGCCCAGCTTGGCCGCGTTGCGGGCCAGCAGGCCGGCGCCGAGCATGACGGCGGGGTTGGACGTGTTCGTGCACGAGGTGATCGCGGCAATCACGAGCGAGCCGTCGGTGATCTGACAGTCCTGCTCCTGCACCCGGATCTTCGAGACGGGCTTCGCTGCCAGCGTGTCTGCCTGCTCCTGCGCGCCGCCTTCCTGGTTGAAACGGTCAACGTCGCCGCGCGGCTTGCGATTGGTCGTCAGGCCACCGAGGTTCGATTCGAAGTTGCCTTTGACGTCCTCGAGCAGCACGCGGTCCTGCGGACGCTTCGGGCCGGCAAGCGACGGACGCACGTCCGCGAGGTTGAGCTCGAGCGTGGCCGAGTACGTCGCTTCCGGCTGGCCGGCCTCGTGCCACATGCCCTGGGCTTTCGCGTAAGCCTCGACCAGCGCGATCTGCTCTTCCGAGCGGCCCGAGAGGCGCAGGTAGTTCACCGCTTCGGCATCGATCGGGAAGATGCCGCAGGTCGCGCCGTACTCCGGCGCCATGTTGGCGATCGTCGCGCGGTCGGCGAGCGGCAGGGTCTGCAGGCCCTCGCCGAAGAACTCGACGAACTTGCCGACGACGCCGTGCTTGCGCAGCGTCTGGGTGACGGTCAGCACGAGGTCGGTTGCGGTCGTGCCTTCCGGCAGGCGGCCGGTGAGCTTGAAGCCGACGACCTGCGGAATCAGCATCGACGAGGGCTGGCCCAGCATCGCGGCCTCGGCCTCGATGCCGCCCACGCCCCAACCGAGCACGCCGATGCCGTTGATCATCGTCGTGTGCGAGTCGGTGCCGAACACGGTGTCCGGGAACGCCAGGAGCTCGCCGTCGACTTCGCGCTCGAACACCACGCGCGCGAGGTTCTCGAGATTGACCTGATGGACGATGCCGGTGTTCGGCGGGACGACCTTGAAGTTCTCGAACGCCTTCTGGCCCCAGCGCAGGAAGCTGTAACGCTCCATGTTGCGCTCGAACTCGATCTTGCCGTTGAGATCGAGCGCGTCGGCACGGCCGAACACGTCGACCTGCACCGAGTGGTCGATCACCAGTTCGGACGGGATCAGCGGGTTGATCTGCTTCGGCGAGCCGCCGAGCTTCGACACCGCATCGCGCATCGCCGCGAGGTCGACCACGCAGGGAACGCCGGTGAAGTCCTGCAGCACGACGCGCGCCGGCATGAACGCGATTTCCGTTTCCGGCTCGGCCTTCGCATCCCACTTCGCGACGGCTTCGATGTGGTCCTTGCCGACGGTGATGCCGCCGTCTTCGTGGCGGAGCAGGTTCTCGAGAAGGATCTTCATCGAGAACGGCAGCTTCGAGATATCGAACTGCTGGCCCAGCTTCGGCAGGCTGAAGTAGGTGTACGACTTCCCGTTGACGGAAAGTTGCGCGCGGGTGGCGAAGGAGTCGGCCATGTGGGCTCCGTGGCTGCAGCAAAGGGGATTCGCGGGCGGGCCGGCGTCAGGCGCGGGCGCACAGCACTGCGATAAAACAGCGCGATTATGCCGGATTCGGCTTGCCCGCGCCCGTGCGCAGGTCGTCCTTTCGGACGATGCCTACGCGCCCAGATGTGTGCGGATGGCCTCGGCCATCTCGCGCCGACGCAGCACGAAGTCCCACAGGCTGCCGCCGAGCTGTCGCCACAGCACTGCAGAACGCATCGCCGCGAGCAGTACGGCACGCACTTCAGCGACGACCGCAGGCTGGCCCAGATAGTGCGGGTTGCCTTGGACGAGCACGCGCGGACGCAGGTGACTGAGCGTGTCCGCATACAACCCGCCGAGGGCGGCGAGCACGTCCGGGTGCATGGTGCCAAGGCGTTCGGCTGTATCTGCGTGGCGCTCGATGCCCGTCCGCACACGCTCGACCATCGGGCCGTCGCCCGTGAATCGACGCTCCAGCTGGACGACGGCGAGCGCCAGTCGCGGCAGCTGGTCGTCGCGCGCGGAGCCGGAAAAATAATCCCGAAGGATCGACAGCCCGGGTCGCAGCCCGCCGGCCCCGCCGTACACGGCCTGCGTCGACGGTGCGTCCACCTTGAACACTGAGTCGAGGGCGACGGTCAGGACACGGCCGTCCGCCTCGCCGGTCTCGGCGATGCGACGAACCTGCGCCAGCGCCTGCATGAGCCCCGCCAGCGCCAGCACGCGATCGGACATCGCATTTCCCATTGTCGTGCTCATGCGGCGCGCTCCCGCAGCCGATGCTCGAGCGCCGCATCGGTGCCGTCGATGACCGCACCGCCCAGGCAGACGTCGCCGTCATAAAACACCACGGACTGGCCGGGGGTCACCGCGCGCTGCGGTCGGGCGAACCGCACGCTCAGGCGGCCGTCGTCGCCGACGTCGACCTCGCAGGGTTCGTCCTGTTGGCGGTACCGCGTCTGCGCCGAGCACGCGAAGCGACGGGCGGGCGGCGCGCCTTCGATCCAGTGGGCAATGCCCGACCGGAGTGTCTGCGATTGCAGCCAGGGCGAGTCGACGCCCTGATCGACGTACAGCACGTTCGTCGCGACGTCCTTGCCGACGACATACCACGGCGCCGCGTCGAAGCCGCGCACGCCGCCGATCTGCAGGCCTTCGCGCTGGCCGAGCGTGAAGAAATACACGCCGGGGTGTGTGCCCACGGCGCGGCCGTCGGGCGTGCGGATCTCGCCGGGTTGCGCGGGCAGGTAACGGCCCAGGAACTCGCGGAAGTCACGCTCGCCGATGAAACAGATGCCGGTCGAGTCTTTCTTCGCCGCTGTCGGCAGCGCTGCGTTCGCGGCGATGCGGCGCACGTCCACCTTCAGGGTGTGGCCCAGCGGAAAGACAGTCGCGGCCAGCTGTGCCTGGCCGAGCTGATGAAGGAAGTAGCTCTGGTCCTTGCTGCGGTCCGCGGCACGCAGCAGCCGGTGGCGGCCGCCGACGTGTGAGATGCGTGCGTAATGACCGGTCGCGATGCGCTCGGCTCCCAGATCCCGTGCGGCGTCGAGAAAGTGCTTGAACTTGATTTCGCGATTGCACAGCACGTCCGGATTCGGCGTGCGTCCGGCGGCGTATTCGTCCACGAAATGCTGGAACACGCCGTTCCAGTACTCGCCCGAAAAATCCCGGAAGTGGATCGGCACGCCGAGCCGGCCACAGACCGCGACCGCATCGCGCCGATCGTCCTCGGCGCGGCAATCACCGCTGCCGTCGTCAGCCCAGTTCTGCATGAACAGGCCCGCGAGCGGCTCGCCCGCGTCCCGCAGCAGCAGGGCTGCCACCGAGGAGTCGACACCGCCCGACACTCCGACAATCGTGCGCGGCGCCGTCATGCGACCTGCAGCATCAGTTCGAGCGGATGACGGCGCCCGGCGAGGTAATCCGAGGCTGCGCGCCACACGAGGGGACTGCGGTGGCGCGCATGGGCCGCCTGCAGCTCCGACGGCGTCATCCAGACCGCGCGCTCGATGCCGACGTCGAGTGGGCGGGCAGGGTCGTGCGAAACCGGTTCGGCAGCGAATGCGAAGCGCAGATAGTGCCGCCCCTCGCGCCCGTCCGGGTCGTCGGGGGCCTTCCACTGGTACGCGCCGACGAACGCCGTCAGGCGCACGTCCCAGCCGGTCTCTTCGCGCGTCTCACGCAGCGCGGCCTCGGTGAGGCTCTCGTCAGGCTCGAGGTGCCCGGCCGGCTGGTTGAGCACGAGCCGACCGCGCACGGTCTCCTCGACCATGAGCAGGCGGCCGCCGTCGACGACGATCGTCGCGACGGTGACATCGGGTTGCCAGAAACGTCCTTCGCGGTAACTCACGGGCTGAAGCCTCCTCATTCACCGCTAGAACGCAAAGCGCGGCATTTTGCAGCCGTCGGCTCGTGCGGTCCATCGCGTCTGCTCAGGGTGGGCCGCCTATAATCGGCGGATGGCCCGACAGACTGATCACGAACATCATCACGGCGCACTCGTCGAGACCGGCAAGCCGGAAATCGCGCGGCCGCCTCTGTATTCCGTACTGCTGCTGAACGACGACTACACCCCGATGGATTTCGTCATCGAGGTTTTAACGCGGTTTTTCCCGATGACAGCCGAAAAAGCGACGCAGGTCATGCTCCATGTGCACACGCGCGGTCGCGGCGTATGCGGTGTCTTCACCCGCGAAGTAGCCGAATCGAAGGTGGCGCAGGTCAACGAGTTTTCTAGGCTTAATCAGCATCCATTGCTTTGCACGATGGAGCGGGCCTGAAGCACGGAGTAACGCGTCCGGGACAGGAAGCCGGGGAGGGCGGGGAACTGCGTCCGTCCTGGCGGATCGAACGTATCGAGTGATGGGGCACGGCATGGAAAAGCACGCGCCCGACCCCATCTAGGACGCATCAGCTTTCGGAGGCTTCTGCCCCATGTTCAGTAAGGATCTCGAGTTCAGCATCGGCCAGTGCTACAAGCGCGCCCGCGAGGCCCGCCACGAGTACATGACGGTCGAACACCTGCTGCTCGCACTGCTCGACAACCCCTCCGCGGAGAGCGTGCTCAAGGCGTGTGGTGCGGATTTCCTCCGCCTGCGCACGGATCTTGAGCAGGCCATCCAGACCTCCGTTTCGGTGCTGCCCGACGATCTCGATCGGGACACGCAGCCCACGCTGGGTTTCCAGCGCGTGCTGCAGCGCGCCGTCTACCACGTGCAGTCCTCCGGCAAGAAGGAAGTCACGGGCGCGAACGTGCTCGTTGCGATCTTCGGTGAGAAGGACTCCCATGCCGTGTATTTCCTGAACCAGCAGGACATCGCGCGGCTCGACGTCGTCAACTACCTCTCGCACGGGATCGCCAAGCGCGGTTCAGACGAGCCGGGCCAGGGTCCGCAGGACGAAGAAGCCCGCCAGGGCGAGTCCGAGGGCGAAGGCAAGGGCGACGCGCTCGCGGAATTCGCCGTTAACCTCAATCATCTCGCACGTGAGGGGCGGATCGATCCGCTCGTCGGGCGTACTGATGAGGTGGAGCGCACGATCCAGGTGCTCTGCCGTCGTCGCAAGAACAACCCGCTGTATGTCGGTGAGGCCGGTGTCGGCAAGACCGCGATCGCCGAAGGCCTTGCGAAGCGCATTGTCGATGGCGACGTTCCCGAAGTGCTCTCGGGCGCGACGATCTTCTCGCTTGACCTCGGCGCGCTGGTCGCCGGAACGAAGTACCGAGGCGATTTCGAAAAGCGTCTCAAGTCGGTTCTGACGCAGTTGAAGAAGATTCCGGAGGCTGTGCTGTTCATTGACGAGATCCACACCATCATCGGTGCGGGCTCGGCGAGCGGCGGCACGATGGACGCCAGCAACCTCATCAAGCCGGCGCTGTCGTCGGGCGAGCTGCGCTGCATTGGCTCGACCACGTTCCAGGAGTACCGCGGCATCTTCGAGAAGGACCGTGCACTTGCACGGCGCTTCCAGAAGATTGACGTCGTCGAGCCGACAGTGGGCGAGGCGTTCGAAATCCTGCGCGGCCTGAAGGCAAAGTACGAAGCGCACCACGGCGTCACGTATGCCGACGACGCGCTTCAGGCGGCCGTCGACCTGTCGGTGAAGCACATCGGCGACCGTCTGCTGCCCGACAAGGCAATCGATGTCATCGACGAGGCCGGTGCACGCCAGCGCCTGCTACCGGTGGAGGAGCGCAAGGCGACGATCGACATCGAGGAGATCGAGACGATCGTCTCCAAGATGGCGCGTATCCCGACCAAGCAGGTCTCGGCGACCGACAAGGACGTGCTGAAGAACCTCGAGCGCAACCTCAAGATGGTGATCTTCGGGCAGGACCCGGCGATCGACTCGCTGACGGCGGCGATCAAGCTCGCGCGCTCGGGCCTCGGGAACCCCGACAAGCCGATCGGCAACTTCCTGTTCGCCGGCCCGACCGGCGTCGGTAAAACCGAGGTGACGAAGCAGCTTGCGTTGCAGCTCGGCATCGAGCTGGTCCGCTTCGACATGTCCGAGTACATGGAGCCGCATTCGGTGAGCCGCCTCATCGGCGCGCCTCCGGGTTACGTGGGCTTCGACCAGGGCGGTCTGCTGACGGAGAAAATCGTCAAGACGCCGCACTGCGTGCTGCTGCTCGACGAGGTCGAGAAGGCGCATCCGGACATCTTCAACATCCTGTTGCAGGTCATGGATCGCGGCATGCTCACCGACACGAACGGACGCGAGGCCAACTTCCGCAACGTCGTGCTCGTGATGACGACGAACGCGGGTGCCGCCCAGGCGTCACGCCGGTCGATCGGCTTCACCAAGCAGGACCACGCGTCGGATGCGATGGAAGTGATCCGCAAGAGCTTCACGCCGGAGTTCCGCAACCGCCTCGACGCGGTGGTGCAGTTCCAGCCGTTGGGCTTCGAGCACATCCTGCGCGTCGTGGACAAGTTCATGATCGAGCTGGAGTCGCAGCTGCACGAGAAGAACGTGGCGCTGTCGGCAACCCCGACCGCCCGCGACTGGCTCGCGCAGCACGGCTTCGACCCGCTGATGGGCGCCCGCCCGATGGCACGCGTGATCCAGGAGAAGATCAAGCGTCCGCTTGCCGACGAGCTGCTGTTCGGCAAGCTCGTCAACGGCGGCCGCGTTACGGTCGACGTTCGCGACAATGAACTCGTGGTCGAGGCCTATCCGGAGCCGGAGAAGCTGCTGCCCGCGACGGTGTAACACGCGTGCGGACCGGCTAGCCCGGCCCGCGCGCCCGAGGCGGAAACGAAAAAGGCGGCCAATGGCCGCCTTTCTCTTTCGTCGCAGCTGAAGCCGCCGCGCCGGGGGGACTTACTTCGCCCCTTACTTCATGCGGTAGGTGATGCGGCCCTTCGTCAGGTCATAAGGCGTCATCTCAACCTTGACCTTGTCGCCCGTCAGGATGCGGATGTAGTTCTTGCGCATCCGACCGGAGATATGGGCAATGATCTCGTGGCCGTTTTCGAGGCGCACACGGAACATGGTGTTAGGAAGCGTTTCCGCCACCGTTCCCTCGAATTCGATCACATCGTCTTTGGCCATGGGTGTCCTATGTCACAAAAATACGGACGTGTCCCGCCCGATAAGCCCAGCATTCTGCCACGTCCGCATCCGTGAACGCAAAATTCACGTTTCGAGCGCCGGTCGGGAGGCCGCGAGTTGGGCCGTATCGATCTCTCCGAACAGCGCGCTCCAGTTACCTGTGTTGCCGCTTTGCCGGACGAGCTCGCTGACCGTCTGGGAGAAATCCGTGCGCGGCATGCGTCGCGCGCCGAGTTGCATCAGATGCGGATTTTCGACCTGCGCGTCGAGCAGGGGCCAGCCCCACTCGCGCATCCGACTCATCAGCGCTCCAAGCGCCGCCTTCGACGCACCGGATTCAAGGCTGAACATGCTTTCGCCATAGAACATGCGCCCGATCGCGACGCCGTAGAGCCCACCCACAAGGCGGTCGCCGGACCACACTTCGATCGAGTGCGCGTGTCCGGCCTCGTGGAATTGCCGGTAGGCCTCGAGCATTTCCGGGACGATCCAGGTGCCGTCCTGGTGACGGCGCGGGACGCTCGCGCACGCGTTGATGACGGCGTCGAATGCCTGATCGGCTGTGACACGCCAGGGGAGCTGGCGCAAGGACCTGCGGAATCGCGAGGGCAGGGCGAAGCACCGCGTCTCGAACACCGCCCGCGGGTCGGGCGACCACCACAGGATCGGCTGGCCTTCGGAATACCACGGGAAAATCCCGTGCCGGTACGCGTTAAGCAGCCGCTCGATGGAAAGGTCGCCGCCGATCGCGAGCAGCCCGCAGGGCTCGCGCAGCGCCCACTCCACGGGCGGGAACGGTGTCTGGGGGTCAGCCGGCAGCAGGATCGGGCGCAGCGGCATCGTCGGCTCGCTTGAAAGGGGAGCGCTGCGCCAGCATTTGCGCGTGCTGCAGAACATGACGGCGTTCCTGTGCGCACCAGCCGCGGAGCGCGTCGCGAAAGGCCGGCTCCGCCAACCAGTGGCGACTGCGCACAATCGCCGGCAGGAAGCCGCGCGCGAGCTTGTGTTCGCCCTGGGCCCCAGGCTCGAACCGTGAAAGGCCGTGGGCGAGGGCGTATTCGATTCCCTGGTAGTAGCACGCCTCGAAATGCAGGCCGGGCACCCGCTCGCTCGCGCCCCAGTAGCGGCCGTAGAGCGTGTCATTCCCGCGCAGGCACAACGCGCCGGCGACGGGTGTTCCCGCGCGTTCCGCAAGGACGATCACGAGCGACTCGGGCATTTGAGACGCGAGATGCCGCAGAAACCCGAGCGTCAGCGCCGGGTGGTTGCCGTATTCCGCGAACGTACCGACGTAGAACTCGTGCATCGCGGCGAGCTCGGCCTCGGTCGCGTCCCGGCCCTCGACCACGCGCAGAACGACGCCCTCACGCGCGACTCGGGCCCGCTCCTGCCGGATGTTCTTGCGATGCTTGTGGTCGAGCGCCGTGAGGAAGTCGTCGAAGTCGCGCCAATCGCCGGCGTTGGTCCAGTGGTACTGCACGTCGAGTCTTTCGAGCCACTGCTCGTCGAACGCATCGCACTCCACGTCCGCATGGAAGTTCACGTGGGCCGACGAGTTGCCGGCGTCCTCGGCGGTCTGAACCAGTGCCCCGGCAAGCGCCGCGCGACCTGCGGCGTCCCGGGCGAGCAGCCTCGGCCCCGTTACGGGCGAATACGGCACTGCGCACAGCGTCTTGGGGAAGTAATCGAGGCCGTGCTGCGCGTAGGCCCGGGCCCACGCGTGATCAAAGACGAACTCCCCGTGTGAATTTTCCTTTTCGTATGCCGGTGCCGCGGCCACGAGGCGGTCCGCGTCCCACAGGGTGCAGTGGCGCGGCGTCCAGCCCCATTCGGGCCGGATGCAGCCGTGCCGCTCGAGACCGGCAAGGAACGCATGGTGCACGAACGGGTTCGCGCCGTCGTGCAGCGCGTCCCACTGCGCTGCCGGGATGTCGTCGAGGCGTTCGAACGTGCGCAGCTCCATGGCGGCGGCGTCAGTCCAGCACGTCGACGTGCGGATCCCGGCTGCGCACGGACGCCTCAGGCGTGCAGGTCGAGGAACTTCTCGGCATCGAGCGCCGCCATGCAGCCGAAGCCGGACGAGGTGATCGCCTGGCGGTACACCTGGTCGGCGACGTCGCCTGCCGCGAACACACCGGGCACCGAGGTTTGCGTCGCGTTGCCCTGCAGGCCGGTCTGGATCGTAATGTAGCCGTTGCGCATCTCGAGTTGGCCGTCGAACAGGGTCGTGTTCGGCGTGTGGCCGATGGCGACGAAGAGGCCGTGGATCGGGATCTCGCGCGTCGAGTCGTCCTGCACCGAGCGCACGCGCATCGCGGTCACGCCCGCGTCGTTGCCGAGCACTTCGTCGACGACGTTGTGCCATACCGGCTCGATCTTGCCGGCTGCTACCTTCGCAAACAGCTTGTCCTGCATGATCTTTTCGGCGCGCAGCGTGTCGCGACGGTGCACGAGGTAGACCTTGCGCGCGATGTTCGACAGGTACAGCGCTTCTTCGACCGCGGTGTTGCCACCGCCGATGACCGCCACGTCCTGGTCCTTGTAGAAGAAGCCGTCGCAGGTCGCGCAGGCCGACACGCCGCGACCCTTGTAGACCTCTTCCGACGGTAGCCCGAGATACTTGGCGGTCGCGCCGGTCGCGATGATGAGCGCGTCGCAGGTGTACTCGCCGCTGTCGCCGATCATCCGGAACGGGCGGCGTGCGAGATCAACGGTGTGGATATGGTCGAACACGACTTCGGTATCGAAGCGCTCGGCGTGCGCCTGCATGCGCGCCATCAGGTCCGGGCCCATAAGGCCGTGCGGGTCGCCCGGCCAGTTGTCGACCTCGGTCGTCGTCATGAGCTGGCCGCCCATCTGCAATCCCGTGATGACCACCGGCTTGAGGTTCGCGCGCGCGGCGTAGACCGCGGCGGTCCAGCCGGCCGGACCGGAGCCGAGGATGACGAGACGGGAGTGCTTCGGTGGGGTCATGGATATAATCGGCCGTTATGGAATGCGCCAGAAATGGCGCGGACGGAGCGCGCGGAAGCGGGCATGATGACCGCCCGCCGAGCTCCTGAGAGCCACATAGAGTGGCGGCGGCATTCCGGCAACACAAGGCGCATCGCGGGCGACAGCGTTCCACCCTCGCGATGCAATAGGCACAACCCGACCGGCCCGCCGCGATTGCGGCGTTTTTTCTGGCCGGCAACTGGAGGTAGCAATGCGCATCGGTGTACCCAAGGAAACCAAGACCCTCGAAGGCCGCGTCGCGCTCGTTCCTGAAGCGGCAGGCGACCTGGTCAGCCGCGGCCACGAGGTTTGGCTCGAAAAGGACGCCGGCATCAAGAGCGGCTTCAAGGACGAGGCGTACACGCGTCTCGGCGTGAAGATCGCCCCCGACGCCGTCGCCCTGTACGAGAAGGGCGAGCTCATCGTGAAGGTCAAGGAGCCGATCGCCGGCGACCTGCAGCACCTGCGCAAGGACCACCTGCTGTTCTGCTACCTGCATCTGGCCGCCGAGCCGGCGCTGACCCGTCAGTTGCTCGACATCGGCCTGACCGGCGTCGCGTTCGAGACCGTCGAGCTGCCGAACGGCGACCTGCCGCTGCTCGCGCCGATGTCGGTGATTGCGGGCAAGATCGCGGTCCAGGTCGGCACGACGCTGCTGCACATGCCGCAGAGCGGCAAGGGCAAGCTGCTCGGCGGCCTGCCGTCGACGCAGCGTGGCAAGGTGGTCGTGTTCGGCGCGGGTAAGGCCGGCGGTGCATCGGCGGCGCTCGCCGCGGCCGGCGGTGCGAACGTGACCGTGTTCGAGATGCGCCAGGACCGCATGGACGAGATGATGGCGCTCGGTCCCAACGTGACGACGCTGTACCCGTACCGTGACGTTGTGGCCCGCGAAGTGGCCTCGGCCGACCTCGTGATCGGAGCCGTGCTCGTGACCGGTGCGAAGGCGCCGCATGTGCTGACACGCGACATGCTGCAGGGAATGGAGGACGGCAGCGTCGTTGTCGACATTTCGATCGACCAGGGCGGCTGCTTCGAGACCTCGCGTCCGACCACCTGGAAGGAGCCGACGTACGTGGAAGAGGGCGTGACCCACTTCTGCGTGACGAACATGCCGGGCTCGGTCCCGCAGACGAGCTCGCAGGCGATCTGCGCGGCCATCCTGCCGTGGGTCAACAAGCTGGCCTCCGGGCAGTGGCGTGACAACGAGCCGCTCGTGCGCGGCATCAACGTCGACGGCGGGAAGCTGGTTCACCCGGCGCTGCAGGGCATGCAGCTCTGACGGTTTAAGCTTTGGTGGTGTGGCACTGGATCGCCGGCCCTGCGCCGGCGATTCGCTTTCACGGCTTTCGCACGGCTGGCCGATGACGTCGCGTCCGGTGAGACCGCGCTGCCCGCCCCCATGCGTCGGAGTCGGGGTCCGGCCTTTTCACGTATATTCAACGACTAACGTCGATCAGCTCAGGCAGCACATCACGGTGGCGCAGTCCCCTACCGCCCCTCGCAGGAAGTCCGCGCCCGCGGCCGCACGCACGCCGTCGCCCAAGCGGCAGCGGATCGTGCGCGACCTCGCGTTGATCGCGATTGCGCCTCTGCTTCTGTATCTGATGGCGAGCCTCGTGACGTACTCGCCGACGGACCCCGGCTGGTCGCACGCCGGCAGCGTGGCCGCGCCGCTCAATAACGTGGGCGGGGAAATAGGCGCATGGATCGCCGACGTGTTGCTGTACCTGTGCGGATACGTGGCGTTCTTATTGCCGGTGATGCTAGGCGCGATCGCGTGGATCGCGCTGTTCGGCATGGACAACGATCTTTCGCCCGGGGAAGGGCGCGCCGATCTGGGTCCCGCGCTGCGGCTGATCGGGATCGTCGGCTTCCTGGTCTCCGCGGCCGGCCTTCTCGAGCTGCGGCTCGGCGTCGCCGAGCATTTTTCGGCGGGCAGCGGCGGAATCCTGGGCCGACTGGTCGGTGAGTCGCTCTACCGCGGCTTCGGGCCGGTGGGCGGGAACCTGTTCCTGCTCGCGCTCCTGCTCGCCTCGGTCACGCTGGCGACGGGCCTCTCGTGGCTGGCCGTGATGGACAAGCTGGGGCAGTGGACGCTCTCGCTGGGGCCGACGCTGTCGAAGACGTTCCAGCGCTCGAGTAAGCAGGCCAGCGACTGGCAGCGCCAGCGGGCGATGCGCGAAGAACGCGAGGAAGTCCGCAAGGCCGACACCGAGAAACGTGAGAAGCGTGCGCCGGTCAGGATCGAACCGCCGCCCGCGCCGATGGTTGAAAAAAGCGAGCGCGCCAAGCGCGAGACGCAGATTCCGCTGTTCCACACGGACAACGGCACGGGCGTCCCGCCGCTTGCGCTGCTCGACGATCCCAAGCCGCAGGCGAAGGGCTACAGCGAGGAGACGCTCGAGACGCTGTCGCGGCAGATCGAGTTCAAACTCAAGGACTTCCGCATCGATGCTCAGGTCGTCGGTGCATACCCGGGACCGGTGATCACGCGGTTCGAGATCGAACCTGCGCCCGGAGTGAAGGTCAGCCAGATTTCAAGTCTGGACAAGGACATCGCACGCGGACTTTCGGTGAAGTCGGTGCGCGTCGTCGACGTGATTCCGGGCAAGTCGGTCATTGGCCTGGAGATCCCGAACGTCACGCGCGAGATGATCTTCCTGTCCGAGCTGCTGCGCTCGCGCGAGTACGACAAGTCGTCGAGCCCGCTGACGCTTGCGCTCGGCAAGGACATTGCGGGGCGGCCGACCGTCGCCGACCTGGCTCGCATGCCGCACCTACTCGTGGCCGGTACCACGGGCTCGGGCAAGTCCGTCGCCGTCAACGCGATGGTCCTGTCGCTGCTCTACAAGGCATCCGCGAAGGAACTGCGGATGCTCATGATTGACCCGAAGATGCTCGAGCTGAGCGTCTACCAGGGCATCCCGCATCTGCTCGCGCCCGTCGTGACTGACATGAAGGAGGCCGCCAACGGCCTGCGCTGGTGCGTGGCGGAGATGGAGCGCCGCTACAAGCTCATGAGCGCGGTCGGCGTGCGCAACCTCGCGGGCTTTAACAAGAAGGTGAAGGACGCAATCGACGCGGGTCAGCCGCTGATGGACCCGCTGTTCAAGCCGAACGCCGAGGCGGGCGAGGTGCCGCGCGAGCTGGAGACGCTGCCGTTCATCGTCATCTTCATCGACGAATTCGCCGACATGATGATGATCGTCGGCAAGAAGGTCGAAGAACTCATTGCGCGGCTTGCGCAAAAGGCCCGTGCGGCGGGCATCCACCTGATCTTGGCAACCCAGCGCCCATCGGTGGACGTGATCACCGGCCTGATCAAGGCGAACATCCCGACGCGTATCGCGTTCCAGGTCTCGAGCAAGATCGACTCGCGGACGATCCTCGACCAGTCCGGTGCGGAGACGCTGCTCGGCCACGGCGACATGCTCTACCTGCCGCCGGGGACGGCAATGCCGGAGCGCGTGCACGGCGCGTTCGTCTCGGACGAAGAGGTGCATCGCGTCGTCGAGCACCTCAAGCAGATCGGCGGCGGGCCGGACTACATCGAAGGTGTGCTCGAGGAAGTGCAGACGCTGGGCGACGGCACCGTCGTCGGCCCGACGGGGCTGCCGGAGTCGGGCGGTGGGGGCGGGGACGAGTCCGATCCGTTGTACGACGAAGCAGTGCGCATCGTCACCGAGACGCGGCGCGCGTCGATCTCGGGCGTGCAGCGCCGGCTGAAAATCGGCTACAACCGCGCCGCGCGCCTCATCGAGGCGATGGAAGCGGCCGGCATCGTGACGCCGCCCGAGCACAACGGCGATCGCAGCGTGCTGGCACCGCCGCCTCCGAAGTAGCCAGCGATCCGCGAGCGCTGAACGGCGTCCCGCGGCGCTTCGCAGCTACCAGCATTGTCGACCGCCTGTTCAGCTTCGTCGGACGACACTCCACCCATCTGTCCGGGAGACGTTCGATGCAGGCAATTCGTTCTTATGCGCTGGCCGCCGGCCTCGCCACCATGGCGTTCGCGGTGGATGTGTCCGCCGGCGCCCGCGACGACCTGAACACGTTCGCGAAGGGCCTGAAGGGGTTGGACGGCCGGTTCACCCAGCAGGTGTTCGACCCGAACGGCAAGCTGAAAGAGACCGCGACAGGCACGGTCGCACTGTCCACGCCTCGGCTGTTCCGATGGCAGTACGCAAAGCCCTATCCGCAGACGATCGTGGCCGATGGCCGCACCGTTTGGGTGTACGAGCCTGACCTCGAGCAGGTCACGCGCCGCCCGCAGGGCGTCGAGGAACAGAACAGCCCGCTGGCCGCCCTGATCGACCCCGCCAAGCTCGATGCACAGTTCAATGTGCAGGATGCCGGCAGTAAGGACGGCCTGAGCTGGCTGGCGCTGGCGCCAAAGAAGGAGGGTGACTCCGGCTTCCGGTCGGCAAAGCTCGGATTCGGCCCGACCGGACTCGTGCGAATGCACGTTGTCGATGCGCTGGGCCAGCGCACCGAGATCCGCTTTGACAACTGGCGCAAGAACCCCAAGTTCAAGCCGGCGACATTCCAGTTCAAACCGCCGGCGGGCGTCGACGTGATCGGCGGCTGACCCTGAGCAGGGACGTTGCATTAATGAGTCAGCGAAACGGCGGAGAAATCCGCCGTTTCGCATTTCATCGACAGGAAAATCACAGGTTATCCACACCCTCCGGTCGAGAGTGAATTTCCCACGTGAAGTGGGCTGTGGAGTCCTGTCATGCGTCGATCCGTTCTGACCATCGCCCTTGCATCCTTGTGCGGCCTTGCCGTGGCCTCGGCCGTAAGCCAGGTGCCTGACATCGGGCCGTCGCTGGTTGCGAAAGCGACTGAGGGCGCGCCGTCGACGCGGATGGAAGGCGATCAGGCGATGGACGACGCGGTCGCGACCGCGGTGATCGCGGCAATCGATCGGCAGTTCGGCGAGGACCGCGTGGCGGTGCGCCTTGACCGCCTGGCAGTGAAGCCCGCGAGCATCCGCGATCGCACGGTGGACGGCTTCGGGCGGATCCAGCTGGGCACCGACGCGGCGTGGATCCCGTTCCGCTTCGAGGCCCTATACGACACCGAGAACACGGCGGTGAGTTATCCGCGCCTGGTTCTCGGCGAGACGCAGCCGGGCAATGAACTGGGGACGGACTCCGACATCGCCCGCGCGCTCGCGACGCGCGTCGACCGGGCGCTCGGGGAGGAATTCGAGCAGCAGCCGTTCGAGCTGGTCATCGATCGTGTCGCCACGTCGCCGGCCGGCCAGCGCCTGGTCCAGGTGCGCGGCACTGGCACGGTCGACTTCGGTGCAGACGGCGCGACGGCCGCGCACATCGATGCGCTGTATGACCCGGTCGAAGCGCGCTGGCTGCGCGTCGAGTACGAACTCGGCCCGACGGCGAACTGGGACACGGCACCGCGCGCCACATTCGCAGGTCGCTGATCGCGTCACGCACCGCTTGTTATCGTGCGGGCCCGCTAGCGATTCCGAGCTCCGGTGTCCCGACGCACGACTGCACAACCTCCTGATACCGGCGACCTCCTGGGCGATTACGCGCCTTCGCGGCCGCTCGCCGAGCGCATGCGGCCCCGCGAGCTGGACGACATGGTTGGGCAGCGGCGCCTGCTCGCGCCCGGCAGCGCGCTGCGGCGCGCGGTCGAAGCCGGGCGCATCCACTCGATGGTGTTGTGGGGCCCGCCCGGCTGCGGCAAGACGACGCTCGCGCTGCTGTTCGCGAGGTATGCCGATGCGGAGTTCCGCTCGGTGTCCGCGGTCCTGTCCGGACTGCCCGACGTCCGACGCGAGCTGGCCGACGCGGCCGCGCGCTTCGCAAACGGGCGCCGCACTGTTCTGTTCGTCGATGAGGTCCACCGATTCAACAAGACGCAGCAGGATGCATTCCTGCCGCACATCGAGCGCGGGACGATCATTTTTGTCGGCGCCACGACGGAGAACCCTTCGTTCGAGCTGAACTCGGCGCTGCTCTCGCGCTGCCGCGTGCATGTGCTCGACGCGGTCTCGCCCGAAGACATCGCGGAAGCTCTGCGGCGTGCGCTTGCTGACGGGGAGCGCGGGCTCGGGGACATGGGGCTGGACGTGTCGGATGAGGCGCTGCATGAGATCGCGACCGCCGCAGACGGCGACGTGCGGCGCGGGCTCACCTTGCTCGAGATCGCTGCCGAACTCGCCCAGGACGAAGGCGGGGTGATCACCACGACGACGCTTGCGCAGGTGCTGGCCGACCGCTCGCGCCGGTTCGACAAGGGCGGCGAGCAGTTCTATGACCAGATCTCGGCGCTGCACAAATCGGTGCGAAGCTCGAACCCCGATGCCGCGCTGTACTGGCTCGCGCGCATGCTCGACGGCGGCTGCGACCGCAGCTATCTCGCGCGCCGCATGACGCGCATGGCCGTCGAGGACATCGGCCTGGCGGATCCGCGCGCGCTGCCGATGGCGCTGGACGCCTGGGACACGTTCGAGCGCCTTGGGAGCCCCGAAGGCGAGCTGGCACTCGCGCAGCTTGTGCTGTACCTAGCCAGCACCGCGAAATCGAATGCAGCGTACGTGGCATACAAAAAGGCGCAGGCGGACGTGCGCGAGCACGGCACGCAGGAGGTGCCTCTGCACCTGCGCAATGCCCCGACGAAGCTCATGAAGGATCTGGGCTACGCCCGCGGCTACCAGTACGACCACGACGCCGACGCGGGCATCGCGCTGGACCAGACCGCGTTCCCGGATGCGATGGGCGAGCGGGTGTACTACGAGCCGGTGCCGCGCGGCCTCGAGCTCAAGCTCAAGGACAAGCTCGATTCACTGCGCGCGGCACGTGCTGCCGCGCGCGACGACGGGCGAGCCGAGACCTAACGGGCCCCTGCTCGCCGCCAGCGCAATCCGTCTCAGCCGCCGTAATGCGCCGGCTCCTGCGGCCGGCCAAAAAGAAACCCCTGGCCGTACACGCAGCCCATTGCGACAAGCGCCTGGCGCTGCATCTCGGTTTCGATGCCTTCGGCAACAACTTCGATGCCCAGCGAATGCGCAAGTGCGAGGATCGCGCCGACGACCGCCGAGCTTCGCTGGGAGCGGTCGCCGCCCAGCGAGTCGACAAACGAGCGGTCGATCTTGATCATCTTCAGCGGGAAGCGGTGCACGTATCCCAGTGACGAATAACCGGTGCCGAAGTCGTCGAGCGCCGCCTCGACGCAGGCCACGCGCAGGCGATCGAGAATCCTCGCCACGGCCTCGGGGTCGCCGAGCAGCGTGCCCTCGGTGACCTCGATGCGCAGGTTCTTCGGGTCGAAGCCGGTCTCGGTCGTGACCTTCAACAAACGCTCGTCGAAGTCGTCGTGCTGGAAATGCAGCGGCGAGATGTTGAGCGTGATGAAGCCGCCGTCCTTGACCAGCGGGATGGCGGCCGCGCACGCGGCGCGGTACATCTGCCAGTCGATCGCCTCGATCAGGCCGCATTCCTCGGCCACCGAGAGGAACTTGTCCGGCGTGAGGATGCCGCGCTCCGGATGGCGCCAGCGGATCAGCGCCTCGTAACCGATCGCCCGCGTGTCGCCCAGCCGGACCAGCGGCTGGAAGTACGGCTCGAACTCCTCGTTCGCGAGCGCCGCGCGCAGCTCGTGCTCCAGAGCGAGCACGTCCGTAGCCTGCCGCTGCAGAGAGTCGTCGAACAAGACATGGCGCGCGCGGCCGGCGCCCTTGGCGCGATAGAGCGCGACGTCCGCGTCGTGGAGGATCGCATCGGTACTGCGGTAGCGCGTGTCGCCGAACGCGATGCCGATGCTGGCCGAGGTCTGCAGCTCACGGCCCGCGATCGACATCGGCCGCTGCATCGCCTGCTGCACGCGCTCGGCGACGCCGCACGCATCCTCGGGTTTCTCGATGTCGACCAGCAGGATCGCGAACTCGTCGCCGGACAGCCGCGCCACGACGTCGGGCTCGCGCACGCACTGCGACAGACGCTGCGACACCTCCTTCAGCACGTCGTCGCCCGCCAGATGGCCGAGGCTGTCGTTGAACAGCTTGAAGCGGTCGACGTCGAGATAGAGCAGGGCGAAGCGGCGGTCCGGTCGGCGACGCAGCAGCGCGATCTCGCGATCCAGGCGGTCCTGCAGGTAGAGCCGGTTCGGCAGGCGGGTGAGCGCGTCGTGCATCACCTGGTGCTTGAGCTGCGCCTCAATGCGCTCGCGCACGGCGATCTGTTCGCGCAGCTCCTGCGTGCGCTCGTGCACGCGTTGTTCGAGTTCGGCGTTCAAGCGCTTGAGCGCCTCAGCGGCCTTGCGACGCTGCAGCGAGCTTGCGATCTGGTACGACACGAACGTCATCAGTTCGCAGTCGGCCTGGTCGTAGTGGAAGTCCGCGCGGTAGCTCTGCATCGCGATCATGCCCATGACGCCGTTCTGGCCGCCGAGGGGCACTCCGAGCCAGGACACCGCGGGCACGCCAGCGCCCTTGCTCCACGCGAACTCGCCGCCGGCCTCCATGCGCAGCGCTTCGGGCTCGTCGAGCAAAAGCGGGCGGCCCGTGCGGATCACGTATTCGGTGAGGCCGTTGCCGAGTGGGCGTTGCGGCTGCGGGCTTTCGACGGTGTCGGCGAAGTAGGGGAATTCGAGGTGCCGGCGATCGTCGGTGAGCAGCGCGATGTAGAAATTTTCCGCGTTAAGCAGTTCGCCGACCACCTCGTGGATCTGCGCATAGAAGCGTTCACTGCTCTCGTCGACGTTCGCGAGCGCGGCGATGCGGTAGAGGGCGGCCTGTAGGTGCTCGGCGCGAAGGCGTTCGGTGATCTGCTTCTGGAGGTCCTCGTTCGCTTCGGCAAGCTGCCGGGTGCGTTCGGCGACGCGCTGCTCGAGGCTCTCCTTCGATCGCTTGCGTTCGACGGCGGTCAGGATGTGATCGGCGACGAAGCTGAGCAACGCGCGCTCGCGCTCTCCGAAGCGATTCGCCTGGTCGTAGCTCTGCACCACCACGCCGCCGAGCACTTCGCCGTTGCGGCGCATCGGCACGCCGAGCCAGTCGAGCGAGTCGGCGCCGTGGAAGCGGATCGGGCCCGACACCTGCGTCGCAAGGCTTTCCTGGCTGCCCATCAGCGGGCGGCCGCCGGTCACAAGGTGCCAGGTCAGGCCGCGCTCGATGTCGGCCAGCGCCATTTCCGAGCCCAGTTCCGGCCCGCTGGAGTCGATCGCGTCGACGAAGTACAGGAACTGCAGGGCCGCGCGCTCGCGATCAAACATGACGATGTAGAAGTTTTCGGCATACATCAGCCCCGCAACGATGCCGTGCAGCTCCCAGAGCATCTCGGACATGTCGAGATCGGAGCCGGCCATGTCGGCGATCGCGAACAGCGCGTGCTGCACCTGCTCGGCCTGCGAGAACTGCGCGACGGAGCGGCCGAGGCGCTCGAGGCTGAGCAGTTCGGTCATCCGCTGACGCGCTGCGTCGAGCACGGCGCGGTGTCTGGCGCCGTCCGGTAGCGCCGGCATGAGGAGAGCGACCGCGCCTTCCTCATCGTCGGCGAGCAGCGTGGCGCGCCCGTCGGGGCTGCCGCTGCGGAGCGCTAGAAGGGCGCCGTCGGCGTCGAAGACGTCGGTCGGCCCGCCTGTCTCGGGGACGGTGCGCACGGCCTGGGGCCAATCGCACGCGAACACGATGCGCAGCCCGTCGCCCCCGTCGCCGAGCGCGGCGAGCAGCGCGGCGGCCACGTTCTCCGGCGAGGTCGCCGTGAGGATCGATAGCACCTCGGGCGCTGCTGGGTCGGCTTCACGAATCGCGGGAGAGAGCGCCAGGTTCATTGTTCTGCTTCCAGCATGTCTGGCCGCGTCCGACGGCCGGCGGGACCGGCGGAAACCGCCGGATCGACACCGCGCAGTTGGATGAGCGGCGGCCCAGGACGACGCGGGGGCGGGTCGGGCAGAGGTGTTAACGGCCCCACGCCCGAGACCTGTAGCTGAGCGAGGCTGCAATTCCTCGTCGTCGGCTACCCGACCCTCTCCACCAATGCGCCCGCAGGGACCCGCGCGCGGGACACCCTGTCCCCGCAGAACGCATGCCCGAACGCGAGTAGGGCACCCACGTCGCGCGATTTCGAGCCTGTTTTTCGCATGGTTACCCGCTGGCGCCTGCGGCCTGCACGGCATTGACGGGCGCTGTGATACCTCTGGCCTGCCGCGCAAGTCACTGGCGTAAAGACAAATCCCGTAAAAACAGACGCTTGCGTACGGATGCGGAAGCTCGAACGCAAGACAAACCGCCGCCGCCCATGCAAGCTACGCCCCCCGCCACGTCCGGATCCCCGATGACCCGCCCCCAATCGTTCGACTACGAACAGCTGCTGGCCTGTGCCCGCGGCGAGATGTTTGGCCCCGGCAATGCACGCCTGCCGCTGCCGCCGATGCTGATGTTCGATCGCATCACGCACATCTCCGACGAGGGCGGGCACTACGGCAAGGGGCGCATCGAAGCCGAGCTCGACGTGCGGCCTGACCTTTGGTTCTTCGGGTGCCACTTCGAGAGCGATCCCGTCATGCCGGGCTGCCTCGGCGTGGACGCCATGTGGCAGCTCACCGGCTTCTTCATGCCGTGGCTCGGCGAGCCGGGCCGGGGCCGCGCGCTCGGCGTCGGGCAGGTGAAATTCACCGGCCAGGTGCTGCCGGAGGCAAAGCTCGTGCGCTACGAGATCGACATCCGCCGCGTGCTGCGCGGCAAGCTCGCGCTGGCGATCGCGGACGGCAAGACCTTCGTCGACGGCCGCGAGATCTACACCGCGAGTGATTTGCGCGTGGGCCTGTTCACCTCGACGGAGGGCTTCTGATGCGTCGCGTCGTCGTCACCGGTTTCGGCATCACCTCCTGCCTCGGCAACGACGCCGAGACCGTCACGCGCTCGCTGCGCGAACTGACGCCGGGCATCCGCCCGTGCCCCGAGTACGCCGAGCTCGGCATGCGCAGCCACGTTGCGGGCTGGCCGGAGATGGATCTCGAGGCGTTGATCGACCGCAAGCTCAAGCGGTTCATGGGCGACGCGGCGGCCTACGCGTACATCGCGATGCGCGATGCGATCGAGCACTCGGGCCTGACCGACGAGCAGGTGCGCAACGACCGCACCGGCTGCATCGCAGGCTCCGGCGGCGGCTCACCGCAGTGGCAGATCGAGACCGGCACGCTGCTCAAGGAAAAAGGCGTGCGCCGCATCGGCCCGTACATGGTGCCGCGCACGATGTGCTCGACGGTCTCGGCCGCGCTCGCCACGTCGTTCGGCATCCGCGGCCTCAGCTACTCGATCGGCGCCGCCTGCGCGACGAGCGCGCACTGCATCGGCGCCGCGGCCGACCTGATCCGCCACGGAGCACAGGACGTCGTGTTCGCCGGCGGCGGCGAGGAGCTGCACTGGGGCATGTCCTCGCAGTTCGACGCAATGGGCGCCCTGTCGACCAAGTACAACGACACGCCGGCCAAGGCCTCGCGTCCGTACGACGCGGACCGCGACGGCTTCGTCATCGCCTCCGGTGGCGGCATGCTCGTGCTGGAGTCGCTCGAACACGCGCAGACGCGCGGCGCGAACATCGTCGCCGAACTCGTCGGCTACGGCGTCACCAGCGACGGCGCCGACATGGTCGCGCCGTCGGGCGAGGGCGCGGTGCGCTGCATGAAGATGGCACTCGAGCGCGTCGACAAGAAGATCGACTACCTCAACACGCACGGCACCTCGACGCCGCTCGGCGACGTGACCGAACTCGGCGCCGTGCGCGAGGTGTTCGGCAACGACGTGCCGCCGCTGTCGTCGACGAAGGCGCTGTCGGGCCACTCGCTCGGCGCGGCCAGCGTGCACGAGGCGATCTACTCGCTGCTCATGCTGCGCGGCGGTTTCCTGTCGGGCTCGGCGAACATCGAGACGCTCGACCCGCGCTGCGAAGGCTTCCCGATCCTGCGCGAGACGCAGGAGGTGAAGGTCGACACCGTGATGTCGAACAGCTTCGGCTTCGGCGGCACGAACGCTACGCTCGTGTTCGCCCGCTTCAACGGCTGAGGCAACCGCCCGGGCCGCCGCGCTGCGGCGGCCGGCTGCGCGACATTGAGTCACCTCTTCTTCTGAGCGTCGGCCGCGGCGGTAGCCTGTCCGGTCGCACACCGGCAGGCCTGATCCGCAGGGCCTGCGCGCGCCAGCTGCCTATACTGTCGATGTCGGCACGGCCTCACTCGGCCTGCCGACACTCCGAAGTCGCAACGCCTTCGCCCCTCGTGGCATGGCGCGGCGACCGTGGCCCGCGACCCCGCGCGGCCACCCGGTCGCGGTGGAAACGCCGCGGCCTCCCGTGCTTGGAAAGGAGTCAATCGATGACGCCGCTCACCGACCGTTTCGGTCGGACGTTTCCCTATTTGCGCCTGTCGGTCATCGACGCGTGCAACTTCCGCTGCAGCTATTGCCTGCCCGACGGCTATCGCGCCGCGCATGGCCGCGCGAAGCACCTGGAGCTCGACGAGATCGCGCGCCTGCTGCGCGCGTTCGCGCGGGCCGGCATGCGCAAGGTCCGCATCACCGGCGGCGAGCCCTCGCTGCGCCGCGATCTCACCGCGATCATCGGCGTGGGGGCGACCACGCCAGGCGTCGAGACGGTGGCACTGACGACGAACGGCAGCGTGTTGCCGCAGCGGATCGACGAATGGATCGACGCCGGGCTGCGTGCGCTCAACGTCAGCGTCGATACGCTCGACGCGCACGCGTTTGCACGCATCACGGGGCATGACCGGCTTGGCGAGATCCTCCAGGGCGTCGAGCGCGCACGCGCACGCCGACTCCCGTCGATCAAGCTCAACGCCGTGCTGCTGCGCGGCCTCAACGACGACCAGCTGCCCACGTGGCTCGACTACCTGCGTGATCGCGACGTTGGCGTTCGCTTCATCGAGCTCATGCAGACAGGCGACAACCGGGCGTATTTCGAGAAGCACCACCTGCGCGCTGAAACGCTCGAAGCGCAGTTGGTCGACGCCGGCTGGTCGCTGCGTCCGCGCGCGCCCGATGCCGGTCCCGCACGCGAATACGTGCACCCCGAGTACGCCGGACGCATCGGCATCATTGCCCCGTACTCGCGTGATTTCTGCGCCGGTTGCAACCGCTTGCGGGTGACGTCGACGGGCGATCTGCGCCTGTGCCTGTTTGGGGACTTCGGCATTGCGCTGCGTCCGCTGCTGCAGCGCGACGACCAGGCCGAAGAGTTGCTGGCGGTGCTGGTCAGCCAGTTGGGTCTGAAGAAGGCCACGCACGGCTTGCACGAGGGCAACACCGGCATCACGCCACATCTTGCGTCGATCGGAGGTTGAAGAATGGATGCAGCTGACACCCCCGGCGCCGGGTTCCACATGGCCGATGTGCGCCGCAAGCGGCCCACGGCGCGCCGGGCCGTCGCGGTCGGCGAGCTGTACGCCGGGCCTGACGCGTTCGCGGCCATCGTCGAGCGCCGCCTTCCGAAGGGCGATGCGCTCTCGATGGCCGAGATCGCGGGGCTGCAGGGCGCAAAGCAGGCATCGAACCTCATGCCGCTGTGCCATCCGCTGCCGCTCGAGTTCGTCGAGCTGCGCTGCGTGCCGGTGCCCGAGCGCAATGCGATCCGCGTGTATTGCGAAGTCGCGACCGAGGCGCGCACCGGCGTCGAGATGGAGGCACTCGCCGGAGCAAATGCAGCGCTGCTCACAATCTATGACCTGACCAAGCCCGTCGACCCCGCGCTATCGATCGGCAATATCCGCCTGCTGTTCAAGGAAGGCGGCAAGAAGGGGCTGTGGCTGCACCCGGGCGGCATGACCGACGAGGAGCGCACGCGGTATCGCCCGCGTGCGACGCCGACGCTCGACGGCTGGCGCGCCTCGGTCGTGGTGCTCAGCGATCGCGCGAGTGCGGGCGACTACGAGGACCGGTCCGGTCCTGTCATCGTCGACGCGCTGCGCACCCTAGGTGCCGACGTCGGGACTGCGACCGTGCTGCCTGACGATCCGTTCGCGCTGGCCAGGCACCTCGAATCGCTGGCGGCCGACGGCACCGGCCTCGTGATCACCAGCGGCGGCACCGGTCTCGGCCCCCGTGATCTCACGCCCGAAGCGCTCGCGGGGATCGCCACTCGTCAGGTGCCGGGCCTGGCCGAAATGATCCGCAGCGAGAGCCGGCACCACACCTCGATGGCGTGGCTCAGTCGCGCCGAGGCGGTGCTCGTCGAATCGATGCTCGTCGTCGCACTGCCGGGCAGCCCGAAGGCCGCCGCGCAGGGCATGGCGATTCTCGCGCCGCTGCTCGCACATGCGCGCTCGATGATCGAAGGCGGGTCGCACGCGTGATCGCGTTCGAAGATGCGCTTGAGCACGTGCTTGTCGCCTGTACGCCGCTGCCGGCCGAGCGGGTCACTCTCGCTGAGGCGCTTGGCCGCGTGACGGCGGCGGAGATTCGCAGCCCCGTCGACCTTCCTGCATTCGACAACTCCGCGATGGACGGTTTCGCACTGTGCACGCAGGGCAGGCGCATCGATGCTGGCCGCGAGTTCGACGTGCACGGCGAGCAGGCCGCAGGCGACGGTCTGCAGCGCGCGGCGGGCGAGGGCGCGTGGTCGATCATGACGGGCGCGCGGCTGCCCGACGGGCTCGACGCCATCATCCCTGTCGAGCAGGTCGAAGTGCTCGATCGCGCCGACGATGGCCGCGTGACTCGCATGCGCCTCGCCGCGGCCGTCGAGCCCGGGCAGCACCGGCGTCGCGCAGGCGAGGACGTCGCCTGCGGCGCGCTCGCGTTGCCGGCCGGCCATTGGATCGGCGCGAACGAAGTCATGTTGCTTGCGGGGCTGGGCCTCGCCCAGGTCGACGTCGCCCGCCGGCCACGTGCGGCATTGCTGTCGACCGGTCGCGAGCTCGTCGACGACCCTGCAGTGCCCCTGCAGCCCGGTCAGATCCGTAACTCCAGCTCCCCATTCCTCGCGACGCGCATCCCCGCGGCCGGCGGCGAAATCGTGCTGCGCGAGACCGTGCCCGACGAGCCCGCGCAGTTCTCAGCCGCGCTCGAGCGCGCGATCGACGCGGGCGCGGAACTCGTGCTCAGCACGGGCGCCGTGTCGATGGGTCGTTTCGACTTCATTCCCGATGTGCTGCGCGAGCGCGGCGGCGAGATCGTGTTTCACAAGGTCGCGATGCGACCTGGGAAACCGCTGCTGTTCGCGCGGCTGCCCAGCGGTGCGCTGTGTTTCGGACTGCCCGGTAACCCGGTCTCGACGGCCGTGGGCCTGCGTCTGTTCGTCGAGCCCGCGATGCGCGTGATGCTCGGCCTGCCGCGCGAGCAGGCGTGGCGCATTCCGCTTGCGCACGATGTCGGCAAGAAGGCTGGCTTCCGCCTGCATCAAAAGGCGCGCCTGAAGCTCGACGCGCGCGCCGCGCTGTCGGTCGAACTGCTCGCCGGGCAGGAGTCGTTCCGCACGCGGCCGCTCGTCGAGTCGACGGTGTGGGCGGCGCTGCCGGCCGAGGTGGATGCGCTGCGCGCGGGCGATCCGGTCGACGTCTTTCCGCTCGCACACGAGGCCGGGGTGATGCTCGGTGCGCAGTCGAAGTGAACATGCCGCGTTGAACACACTGTCTTGATCCCGGAGCCCGTTGCATGAAGATCGACCTCGCCCTGTTCGGCGCATTCCGCGAATTCGAGCCGGCCGGCCGCGTGAGCTTTGACGTGCCCGAGGAGTCGGACATCGCGCGGCTTCGCGCCGCATTCGACGCCTATGCGCGGGCGCACTGGCCCACCTACGAGCCAAAGCTGCTGGCGGTCTCTGCGTTCGCAAGCGAGACGACCGTGCTGCGCGATGCCGACCCGGTGCCCGCGGACGGCCGCGTCGCGGTGCTGCCGCCGGTCAGCGGGGGCTGAGATGGACGACGCGAATGTCCACTGCGCGATCGTCGACGCCGCCCACGGCCGCATCGATGCCGCGGCGGCGCTGGAGTTCGTCAGCGATCCCGCATTCGGCGGCACCGCGCTGTTCCTCGGCCGCATCCGCGACTTCAATCGCGGGCGCGACGTGACCGGCATCAGCTACGACTTGTTCGACCCGCTCGCGCTCACGCTGTTCCGCGAGGCGGCACAAACGGCCGCTGCCGAAGTGGATGCACCGCTTAAGGTCTACGTGGCGCACGCAAAAGGAAGACTCGCCGTCGGCGACATCGCGGTCGTCGTCGCCGCCGGCACGCCGCACCGCGACGAAGCGTTCCGCGCCTGCCGATCGGTCATCGAAGCGGTCAAGCACCGCGCGCCCATCTGGAAGCAGGAACACTACGTCGACGGCGACAGCGTCTGGAGCGAAGGCTGCTCGCTGTGCACGCACGAGCACGACGGGGCTGCATGAAAGTGCAGCTTCAACCGGGGCGGTTGCGCCTGCGCATCGACGAGGCCGAGCTGGCCACGCTGCTCGGCGGCGAGTCCATCAGGCTCACCCTCGTGCACGGCCCCGGCATCCACTGGACATACACCCTCGCGCTCGCGGCTGCGCTCGACGCGGTCGATCTGGCGGCGCCCGCGCCTGCGCGCGTTTCGATCCGTCTTCCGCACGGCGCCGTGCAGGCCTACGCCGCGACGCTGCCGCGACGCGATGCGCTGACGTTTGAAATCGGCCGCGAAGGGCAGGGCGGCGACGCGCTCACGCGCATCGACTTCGAGGTCGACGTACGCGACAGCATCCGCACGCGCGGCGCGGCTCGTTCTTCCTGACGCCGACGTCCGCCGTGATGGGGTGGCTGGGCCGGGCGCGTCGCTCTCAGGTCCTGGTCTGCGTAGTGTGCGGCGTCGCGGCGTCGGTCACCCACCCGCTGCGGGGTCCGCAGCGTGCGTGAGTAAAGCGCAACCGGTATCGAGTCCTGTCGTCGCTTCCCCAGCAGTCTCGTCGAGGTCGGGCACGCCCGATCGCCTCAGCGCTCCTGCAACTCGAGCGCCGCCTCGACAATCGGCATGGCCCACGGCGGCGTCGCCGCCAAGTCGTCATGGCGCGTCGGAAAGCGCACGCGTCCCTGTTCGAGGTGCAGCACGAGCACCGGATCGGGGATCGTCCCGTCCATCGCATCCGCGCTGTTGTCGAACACCTTGAGTTCGGCGAGTTCCGGCATCAGCGAGATGAGATTCACCACCGCGCTCTCGTAGCGCGCGCGGATCTTCGCCTCGGGAATATCGTGTCCGCCGCGGGCCACGCGCTCCCGCACGCGTCGCAGGTGCCGCTCGGGCTTATCGAGGCCGCAAAACCACATGCGCACCGCATGCGTCCGGCAGGCCGCACGGACCAGCGCAGGAATCGTGTTGCCGCCGAGCGTCGTCTCGAATGCGTGCGGACGGCGGTCCGCGATCGCCGCCTCGATCAGGTCCTTGCCAATGTGCCAGGCCTCGGCGTTCGCTTCAGCGGGCGGCAGCCCGGCGTCAACGAGCATCCGCGCCGCCGCGTCCGGGTTGAACCACTCGTCCGGTCCGATGCCATGCCGCTCGAGGTGGAACCCGCCCAGTGAGCTCTTGCCTGCGCCGTTGACACCCGCAAGCACGAACAGGCGCGGCCGCTGCGGGCTCAATAGCGGTCGCCGGTCTTCAGCTCCCCGCCGAGGCGCACGGGCGCGGCCATTGCGGCATCCAGTCGGTCATCGAACGTGGCGGCGTCACGCGAGCGCAGGCGGTCCAGAAACCGCGCACGCAGCTCGTCGACCGGGTTACGCGTGGCGCTGCCCGCCTTGAGCGTCGCCAGCTCCCGCTCGGCCTGTTGCATCCGTTCGAACTCCTCGCGCGAGACGAGCACCGCCTCGGTGTCCGAGTGGTGGGTCACCGCGACCCGCCCGTGCTTCTGGACGAGCTTGAGCACGCCTTTCCAGGAGCGCTGCACCTGGGAGGAGGACGCCTTGATCGGCACGAGGTCGTGGTCGGACGCGGGCAGGGCGGTCATCGGGGCGCTCCAGTGGGACTGCGAATCTGAAATTACATCTTTTCCTGACATTGCGCATGAATGCGAAGCCGTCGCTTGCGTCCGGGAGAGGGCGAGTGCCGCTAAGCGACTGGAAAAGCCCCGCCGCGTAGGTGTCGCGTGAAATCAGTGCCCGGACGGGCTCGGAATATTTCTCGGTCAAGTCATCGAAGGACCGCCGTCCCAGTTCGACCGACTAGACTCCGCACCGCGCACACGGGGAGTGGTGCGTGCCGCCCGGGCGCCGTCGTGAGACGCGCCGGCCAATGAAATGCTGCGTTACCCGTTGGGATCCAAGTTGTCTACCTATCGTTCCTGCGCCGCGCTTGCGGCCGCTTTGCTGTTGTCTGCGTGTGCGAGCCGCGGCCCTGCCGTCGCGCCGGCGATCCTGCCGGACGCCGACCCCGCCACCGCGTTCGCCGACCGTGCCGAGTACCGCATCGGCCCGAGCGACCTGCTGTCGGTCACCGTCTTCCAGATCAAGGACCTCGACCGCGAGGTGCGCGTCGCCAACAACGGCCAGGTCACGCTGCCGCTGATCGGCGCCGTCGACGCCGGCGGCCGAACGGTCGCCGAGTTTGAATCCGACATCGCCAAGCGCTACGAAGCGCGCTACCTGCAGGACCCGCAGGTCACAGTCTCGGTGAAAGAATTCGCGAGCCAGCGCGTCACCGTGGGCGGCGCGGTCGAGAAGCCAGGCATCTATCCGATGACCTCGCGGCTCACGCTCCTGCAGGCCGTCGCACTGGCCGAAGGCGTCACCGAACGCGCGGCGCTCCGCAACGTCATCGTGTTCCGCAACGCCGGCGGTGAACGCCACTTCGCGCGCTTCGACCTGCTCGCGATCGAATCGGGCGAGCAGCCCGACCCCGAGCTGCTCGGCGAGGACGTCATCGTCGTCGACGAGTCCATGGGCAAGGTCGCCTGGCAGAACCTGATCAAGCTGGCACCGTTCATCGGCGTCTGGAGGTCTTACCGATGAGCGCAGTACTCACCCCGCCGCCCGCGCTCACTGCGCCGGCGCGCGACGACGACGAAATCAATTTGCTCGAGTACTGGCAGATTCTGCGCGAGCGCAAATGGCTCGTGGCGAGCATCGCGGGCGCGGTCTTCATGCTCGCACTTGTGTTCACGCTGCTCGCCACGCCGATCTTCCGCGCCTCGTCGACGCTGCAGATCGAGCGCGACACCATGAAGATCATGGACGTCGAAGGTCTTACGCCCGCCGAGTCGCCGATGGACCGCGACTTCTACCAGACGCAGTACGAGCTGCTTAAAAGCCGCTCGCTCGCGCTGCGCGTGATCCAGGACCAGCGCCTTGTCGAGCACGGGCAGTACAAGAAGACGATCGAAGCCGTCGACGAATCACTCGCTGAGAAGCCCAAGTCCGGCGCGGCGGTCCCGGCGGAGCCGAAGCAAGCGGTGCGCGAGCGCGCGCTCGTCGAGACCGTGCTCAAGGCGCTGACGATCGAGCCGATTCGCAACTCGCGGCTCGTGCGCATCAACTTCGACTCGGCCGACCCGCTGCTCGCCGCGCGCGTCGCCAATGCCTTTGCCGATGCGTTCATCGCCAGCAACCTCGAACGCAAGTTCGACGCGTCCGCCTATGCGCGCAAGTTCCTGGAAGAGCGCCTCGCCCAGCTCAAGGCGCGCCTCGAGGACTCCGAGACCGCGCTCGTGCAGTTCGCGACCACCGAGCAGATCGTCTCGATCGGCGAGAACATGCCGTCGCTCGATGCGCAGAACCTCGCCGAGCTCAATGCGTCGCTCGCGCAGGCGCAGGGCGACCGCATCCGCGCCGAAGCGAAGTGGGCGCAGGCCAGCCGCGGCGACGGCCTCGGCCTGCCCCAGGTCGTCGCCAGCCCGCTGATCCAGAAGCTGCGCGAAGCGCGTTCGCTGCTGGCCGGCGAGTACCAGGAGAAGCTGCGCACGTTCAAGCCGGACTACCCGGACATGCAGCGCCTCGCGGGCGAGATCGCCGAGATCGACCGGCAGGTCGCCGGCGAAGTGGCGCACATCCGCAACTCCGTGCGCGCCGAGTACGAGTCCGCGAGCAACCAGGAAGCGCTGCTCGAAGCGCGCCTGTCGGGCCTGAAGGCCGACGTGCTCGACCTGCAGTCGCGCAGCATCCAGTACAACATCCTCAAGCGCGAAGCCGAGACCAACCGCCAGCTCTACGACGGCCTGCTGCAGCGCTACAAGGAGATCGGCGTCGTCGGCAACGTAGGCGCGAACAACGTGTCGGTGATCGACCGTGCTGAAGTGCCCAATGGCCGCCACTCGCCGCGCGTGCCGCTGAATCTCGCAGTCGGCCTGCTGCTCGGCGTGTTCGCCGGCGTGCTCGGCGCGTTCGTGCTGCACCACCTCGACCGCTCGATCGCCACGCCGAAGGCGCTGTCCGAGGCCGCGCCGCTGCCCGTGCTCGGCGCTATCCCGAAGCTCGCCGACGGCATCACGCCGGAGCAGGCCTCGGCCGACGTGCGCTCCGCATTCGCGGAAAGCTATCGCTCCGTGCGCACGGCGCTGCAGTTCGCTACGCCAAACGGCATCCCGCGCTCGCTGTTGTTTACCAGCCCGTCCGCGGCCGAAGGCAAGAGCACCAGCGCGCTCGAACTCGCGCGCAACATCGCGCAGCTCGGCCGCCGCGTCGTGCTCGTCGATGCCGACCTGCGCAAGCCCACGCTGCATCGCATCGGTGGCGTGACAAACGGGCAGGGCCTGTCAAACGTGCTTGCCGGCGCGGCCGGTGTGCTCGAGGTCGTGCAGTCCACGAGCGATGCGCGCCTCAGCATCATCACCTCAGGCCCGCTGCCGCCGAGCCCGCCCGAGTTGTTCGCGGGCGAGCGCCTGCCGGCGCTGCTGCACGAGCTGTCGCAGCACTTCGAGGTGATCGTGCTCGACGGCCCGCCGGTACTCGGCCTGGCCGACGCGCCGCTGCTTGCCACACAGGCCGACGCGACGATCCTCGTGGCCGCGGCCGACGCAACGCGCACCGACTCGCTGCAGGCGGCACTGCATCGTCTGACATCCGTACGTGCCCGCGTGGTCGGCACGCTGCTCACGCAGTTCGACGTGCGTCGCAAGGGCGGAGCCCAGGGCTATGGCGGTTACAGCTATTACGAGTACGGCGGCGAACGCGGCTGACGCGTCGCGCGTGCGCAGCGGCATCACGCCGCTGCGCATCGCGCTCGCCACGCTGGGCACCGCGGCGTTCGCAGGGGCCGCGTGGCAGGTCGCACGGCACGACACCGCACTCGGCACGCCGCACGGCGCCGACCGCCTGATCGCACAGATCGACGCGGACCCGGCGCTCGCGCCCGATGAGCCCGCGCTCGCGCGCGAGATGCTGCGCACGCGTCCCATCGACGGGCGCGCGTATCGCGTGCTGGCACAACACGCGGATACCCCCGCACAGCGCGACGCACTGCTTGCAGCCGCCGTCGCCACCGCACCGCGCGACGCCCTTGCGCGCGGTCTCGCCGCCGAGCGTGCGCTGCTCCTCGAGGACTTCGACGCGGCACTCGAGCACGTCGATGCGCTCATGCGCACGGCGCCCGAGTCGCGTACTGCAGTGCTGGCCACGTTGCTGCCGCATCTTGCGGTGCCCGCCATCCGCGACGCCTTCCTCAAGCGGCTTGCATTCGACCCGCCGTGGCGCGACGCGCTGGCCCGCGCGCTACCGGACGCCGCCGTGCCCGCCGATGGCGCACTCGCATTGCTCGATGCGCAAGCCAAGCAACTCACCCCGAGCGACGCCGAGCTCCGGGCTCGCATCGCGGTGCTCGAACGCAGCGGCGATTACGCCGCCGCGCGCGCCGCATGGGTGGCCGCGCAGTCCACAAACCCGCAGGGATCGACCACCACCGCGCACGTCTACGACGGCGGTTTCGAAGCGCCGCACACCGAAGGCGGCTACGGCTGGCGACTCAACCCGCCGCCGGGCATCGGCGTTGCCATCACCGCACACGACGCACATGCAGGGCAGGGCGCGCTTGCGATCCGCTTCGACGGCCGGCCCGTCGCGCTTGGCGGTATCCAGCAAACGCTCGCATTGCCCGCAGGGCGCTACACGTTTGAAGCCGTCAGCACGAACAACGTCGACACCGCACGCCCATTCGAATGGCAGCTCGCGTGCTCGGCAGCCGACGGCGCCGCTGTTGCGGTCATGCGCGCAGCGCTGCCCGCGCAGGCCGAGTGGCAACGCTCGCAGGCCACGTTCGACATCGCGCCTGCATGCCCGCAGCAGACGCTTCGACTCGTGCACCGCACGCGCAACATCGCCGAGCGAGCAGTGCGTGGCACGCTCGTTGTGGACGGCATCAGAATTATTCCGATGCCCTGATCACAAACTCATCCATACTCTGCGCCCGCAGGCGTCATGTGAACGCCACGTCAAGGAAGTCTCGAATGAAGAACACCATCGTCGCCGCAGGCCTGGGCCTCTCGCTCGCATCGATCGGCGCTGTGTCCGCGCAGGCCGTGGACGCGGCTGGCCAGGTCTTCCAGCAGGGCGTGACCGCCTCGGCTGCGCAGGCGACCACGGGCCAGGCCGCAGGCGCCGAGGCCGCTGCTGCAGAGGGTGCAGCTGCTGCCGAAGGTACGGCCGCACAAGCCACCACCGCGCAGGCCGCAGGCGCTGAAGCCGCTGCCGCTGCAGAAGGCGCAGCCGCGGCCGAAGGTGCTGCTGCTGCCACCACGGCCACCGAAGCCGCTGCCGCGGGTGCAGCGGCAACGGGCACCACGGGTGTGGTCGGTGCAATCCCGGCCGTCGTCGCGAAGGCCGCGCTCAGCAAGGCCGCTATCGCCGGCATGGCCGCTGCCGCCGCCGGCGCTGCCGCCGCGGCTGCCGCGGCAGGTGGCGGTGATGACGACGCGTCCAGCCCGTAAGGCTGTAGCGCGGTTGCTGTAGATACCTCGGGGGAGGGACGCTCGGGCCGCCATGTGCGGCCCGATGCGTGTTTGGGGCTTTGTAATGTCTGAAGTCACGTCGCGCGCATCCGATCGCGCTGCGCAGTTCGCGCTTGTTGCGTTGATCGCGGTGGCGCTTGCCGCAGGCGGCGGCCCGCGCGGCACGGGCGATGCCATCGTGCAACTCGCCGCACTGCCCGTGCTCGCACTCGCATTGCTGCGCGCGCCGCTCGCACTGCACAGACGCTGGCATCGCGCATTCGCAACGCTGCTGATCGCCGCACTCGCGGTCACGCTGCTGCAGCTCGTGCCGCTGCCGTTCGAGCTGTGGCGCGCGCTCGGCCCGCGCGAGGCCATTGCGCAGCACCTCGCGCTCGCAGGCGAAGGCAGTGCGTGGCGCGCGCTCTCGCTCGATACCGCCGCCACGCTGCGCGCTGCCGTGTCGCTCACGGTGTCCGCCGCTGCATGGACGCTGGCCGCATCGCTGTCGCGCGATGCCATCGCCCGCGTGGTGCAACTCACGCTGCTCATCGCGTTGCCCATGGCGCTGCTGGGCTTCGCGCAGGCCGCGGCCGCCGCGCATGCCTGGCGCCCGTACGACTTCCATCACCCCATCGGCGCAATCGGCACGTTCGCCAACCGCAATCACTTCGCCGCGTTGATGGCCATGCTCGGCCCGCTCGCGTTCGCGTTCGGCGCGCAGAGCCAGCTCAGGCGTGACACGCCACGCGCATTGGCCTGGCACGCACTCGGCGCCATCTTCGTGCTCGCCTGCGCGCTGTCGTTCTCGCGCGCGGGCAGCGCACTCGCACTGCTCGCATTGCTATGCACCGGCATCGTGCTCATGCGCGGCGCGCGCATCGGCGCGGGCATCCGCACGGCCGTCGTCATCGCGCTCGGCCTCGGCGCAGCCACCGCCGTGTATGCGTGGGACGGCCTCGCGCAGCGCCTCACCCAGGACCCGGCTGACGACCTGCGCTGGCAATACCTGCGTAACGGGCTCGAAACAGCACAGGCCTACATGCCGTTCGGCAGCGGCGCAGGCAGCTTCCGTTGGGCGTATGTACCGTTCGAACCAGTGACCGACATGGTCAGTGTGCATGCCGATCGCGCACATAACGACGCATTGCAGACACTCATCGAGTTCGGCATCGCGGGCGCACTTTTGCTCGTTGCAGCACTCGCGCTGCTCGCATGGCAGAGCCTCAGAAGAATTCCAATAGGTGAAATCCATCACACCGATCACGATTCGCCCGCTCGCGTGATCGGGGTCATTGTTTGGGTGCCGGTGTTGCACTCGCTCGTTGACTATCCGCTTCGCACCCTGGGGATCGCCGTCGTGTTTGCCGTGCTGCTTGCATGGCCGCTCGCCGACGGCGCAAGGGCACGCGAGCACAGGGGCAGCGCAACGCGCTGAAGCGGTCGCAGGTCGAGGAGGGGACCCAATGCTATTGGCACCGATGCCGCAGACGCGGCCCGTCGGCACGGGCGCGTCTTCGAGTTCGTTTGGCGCGCTGTTCGGCTGGAGCCTTCGCATCGGCGACGTCGTCGCCGTCACCGTCGCCGGCGTGCTGGCGTACTACGTGCGCTTCGGCTCGCTCGACATCGCGCTCGAATACCAGCGCCACCTAGGCCGCGGGCTGCTGTTCGCCATCCTCGTGTTCACGCTTGCGCCGCTGTATCGCAGCTGGCGCGGTCGTGGTCTTGCCGGTGAGCTGTGGACCATGCTCGGCGCCTACAGCGTGATGTTCGGCCTGGCCATCATCTACGCGGCGGCACTCAAGCTCACGTCCGACATCTCGCGTCTGTGGTGGGCGTGGTGGTTCATCGGCGCCGTCGCATTCGGCACTTGCACGCGCGTCGGCGTGCGCGGCGCGGCCAAGTGGGCGCGCGTGCGCGGCATCGACGTGCGCACCGCCGTCGTCGTCGGCAGCCGCCGCGATGCCATGCGCGTGGTCGACCATCTAAAGCGCCAGCCGTGGGCGGGCATACACCTGCTCGGCTGGTTCGACACCGGCAACGAGTTCGACACCGGCCCCGTGCCCGAGGGCGCGCACCTCGGCAGCCTGCTGCGCCTGCGCGATTACGTCGAGCAGGTGCCTGTGCACCAGGTGTGGCTGGCCATGCCGATGGGCGCGCAGGACCACATCTGCCTCGCGCTCGAGCAGCTCGAACACAGCACCGCCGAAGTGAAGTTCGTGCCGGACCTCGTGGGCCTGCAACTGCTCAACCACTCGGTGGAGCACGTGGCCGGCCTGTCCGTCATCAACCTGCGCGGCACGCCGCTCACGGCCGATGCGCGCCTGCTCAAGGCGCTGGCGGACCGCGCCTTTGCTGCCCTCGCGCTCATCGCCCTCGCGCCGCTGCTCGCGCTGCTCGCACTCGGCGTCAAGCTGAGCTCGCCCGGCCCGGTGCTGTTCCGCCAGCCGCGCCACGGCCTGGACGGCAAGATCATCGAGGTCTGGAAGTTCCGCTCCATGCGCGTGCACCAGGAGCACGCGGGGCAGGTGACGCAGGCGAAGAAAGGCGACTCGCGCGTCACGCCGTTCGGCGCGTTCCTGCGCAGCACCAGCCTCGACGAGTTGCCGCAGTTCATCAACGTGCTGCAGGGCACGATGTCCGTGGTGGGCCCGCGGCCGCACGCCGTCGCGCACAACCACCATTACAAGGCCCAGGTGCAGCACTACATGCAGCGCCACCGGGTCAAGCCGGGCATCACCGGCTGGGCGCAGGTCAACGGCCTGCGCGGCGAAACCGACACGCTCGACAAGATGGCCGCACGCGTCGAGTACGACCTGTTCTACATGCAGAACTGGTCCCCGTTCCTCGACATGAAAATCATCGCGATGACCGTGCTCAAGGGCTTCATCGGTCGCAACGCGTACTAAGGGATTGCAATGAAAGTCACCATCTTCGGCACCGGCTACGTCGGTCTTGTCACCGGCACGTGTCTGGCCGACGTGGGGCATGACGTCGTCTGCGTCGACATCGACCCGTCCAAGGTCGATGGCCTCAACAACGGCATCGTGCCGATCTTCGAGCCGGGCCTCGCGCCGCTCGTGAAGGCGAACCACGAGGCCAAGCGCCTCGCGTTCACCACCGACGCCGCCAGCGCGATCGCACACGGCGAGGTCATCTTCATCGCCGTCGGCACGCCGTCGGACGAGGACGGTAGCGCCGACCTCACCCACGTGCTCAAGGTGGCGGCGACGATCGGCACGCACCTCGCGCGGCCCACGGTCATCGTCAACAAGTCCACCGTGCCCGTGGGCACGGCCGACCGTGTGCACGCCGCCGTTGCTGAGCAGCTCGTGCAGCGCGGTGTGGACGTGGAGTTCGTCGTCGCGTCCAACCCCGAGTTCCTCAAGGAAGGCGACGCCGTCAACGACTGCATGCGTCCGGACCGCATCGTGATCGGCACCGGCAGCGACTACGCCGTGCAGCAGCTGCGCCGCCTGTACGCACCGTTCAACCGCAACCACGAGCGCATCGTGGTGATGGACGTGCGCTCGGCCGAGCTCACCAAGTACGCGGCCAACGCGATGCTCGCCACCAAGATCTCCTTCATGAACGAGATCGCGCAGATCGCCGAGCGCGTGGGCGCCGACGTGGAGATGGTGCGCCAGGGCATCGGCTCGGATCCGCGCATCGGCTGGCACTTCATCTACCCCGGCGCCGGCTACGGCGGCTCGTGCTTTCCGAAGGATGTGCGCGCGCTTGCAAACACCGCCAAGCAGAACGGCTACCGTGCCGAGCTGCTCGAGTCGGTCGAAGCCGTGAACGAGCGCCAGAAGAGCCACCTGTTCGACCTGATCGTCCGCCACTACGGCAGCGCCGACGCGCTGCGCGGCAAGGCGTTCGCGGTGTGGGGGCTTGCGTTCAAGCCGAACACCGACGACATGCGCGAAGCGTCGAGCCGTCGCCTCCTGCAGCAATTGTGGGACGCAGGCGCCAAGGTGCGCGCGTACGACCCGGAAGCCATGGAAGAAGCCCGCCGCATCTTCGGCGACCGGTCGGACCTGATGCTGTGCGGCGATGCCTTGACGGCCGTGCGCGGTGCAGACGCCTTAATCGTGGTGACCGAGTGGAAGACCTTCCGCAGCCCGGACTTCCAAAAACTGAGCCTGACCCTAGGCGATGCGACGGTTTTTGATGGCCGAAACCTTTATTCTCCTAAGGACCTGGCCGTGCACGGTCTGGGCTACTACTCGATCGGGAGGCTCTCGCATTCTCCATCCGGCGCGCGTCCTTGCGGAAGCAGCTCGCACTCTCTGCACCTCGGACCGCAGGACGCAGACAAAGCGCACGCTTAAGGTGGAACAGGACGCAGGGACAGCGCCAGACAGAGTGTCTCACCCCCGAGATCTGGCCATGCATTGGCAGACTGCTATGCGGGCGCGAATGTAGCCCGACTTTGCCTGGCCTAGCCTCGCTTGCTCCTAGCATGAAGCGCTCAGTCACCTATGAGCTATCAAAAGCGAGCATGCGAGTTAGCAAATTTCTGCTGCAACTCGCGCCCTTGAAAGAATTATGACCGCTTCTCTGCTGTACGGCGCGATTGCGCGAAGCATGGCCAGCCGTTACGCAGTATACGCGGCGAATCTGCTGTCAATGATGATACTCGCGAGGACGTTTACGCCCGAAACGTTCGGTCTTGTCGCGTCTGTGTCCGTTATCTACCTGTTCTTCCAAGTGGTAGCCGAAGGGGGCTTTGGCCCTGCGATAATTAATTTGGGTTCGCTGTCCCACTCGGCGCGGGACGGAATCTTTGGATTTACTCTTGCCCTCGGGCTGCTGTTAGCGCTTACAGTGCAGCTTCTCTCCGGACCGGTCGCAGATTTTTACCAGACGGCCGAGGTCACGGCCATCTTCCCCTACGTAGCGCTTGCGGTTCTGCTGGTGTCTGCGAGTGTAATTCCCACTTCTTTTCTGTTACGCGATCAGCGATTTCGAAGTCTCGCTAAAGCCGGCGTTTCCGCAGAAATAGTCTCCACCGCGGCAGTCCTAGCTTCCAGTGCTTGGCTCGCGCCATTGCATGCCCTCGCGCTTAAACTCCCTGTGAGCGCTGCTGTCAATTTCGTACTGGCATACAAATTTAGCGCGGCCACTGAGTTTGGCAGGCCTAACGTTGGGTTTAATTTTTCTGCGGTCCGGCCTCTCTTCTCCTTTGCTTCCTACCAGCTAGGTGCAAACACCGTTAGTTTTGTCGGTCGAAATCTCGACAACGTACTGGTGGCACGAACGCTGGGGGCATCCGCGCTGGGGATCTACGACAAGGCGTACCAGCTGATGCGGTATCCATTACTGCTTTTGACGTTCGCAATGACCCCTGCCATCCAGCCGGTTGTTCGTCAACTGGCGCACGACCCGCGAAAGGTTGAGCAGATTCACCGTGAGTTCGCGTTCCGACTGTCGGTGGCTGGGGGCGCTGCGGCTCTCGGTGTCTTCTTATTAGCGCCGATAGGCGTGCAATTCGTACTTGGTGCTCAGTGGGGAGGCGCAGTGCCGATCTTGCAGATCCTAGCAATCGGCATACCAGCGCAGGTTGTCCACTCGACAAATGGGAGTTTCTTCCAAGCGATGAGCCGTCCACGCCTGCTCCTGGGGACGGGCGTTGCGTCGGGATTTGTAACAACCTTCGCGATTGTCCTGGGGCTGCGTCAGTCCGATCTGCCCGCGCTGTGCTGGGCCCTTGTAGCAGCCTTTCACGTCAACTTCCTTGTCGTATACACGTCAATGTACCTTGCGGTCTTCAAATGCTCCCCAGGCCGATTCTTTCTGCAAATGGTTCCTGCAGTTGTTATCGTCGTGGGGATGACTAGCGCGCTGTTGACCGGCTGGGCGGGCGAACTATGAGAATTCTCCTGGTTAACACGCTCTACTACCCGTGGAAAGTCGGTGGCGCGGAGGTGTCCACCCAGCTCCTGGCTGAATATTTCGCCAATAATGGCCATTCGGTGTGGATCCTATGCCTGCATAACGGATCTGGCGTTCAAACGGACGTTATTAATGGTGTCACGGTGGTGCGTCTGCCGGACCCAAACATCTATTGGCCGTTTGATAAGGGCACGCCGTCTTTGGTGCGTCGGCTTTTATGGCACGTCATCGATATGTTTAACCTGAGCGTCCTATGGGGTGCCCGCCGCCTCGTTAAGCGAATCGCCCCTGATGTAGTCCATACGAACAACCTAAGCGGCCTCTCGGTCAGTGTCTGGTTCGCAGCCAAGTTGGCTGGAGTTCCAATCGCACACACCTCGCGGGACTACTACCTGCTGCATCCTAATTGTCGCTTGTTTGCTGATGGCAAAATGCAGAACCCCCGAGACATTTCAGCGCGACTATGGTCATGGCCTAAGCGGATCTGCTCAGGGTGGGTGACAGAATATATCGGTATCAGCCGTTATATCGCCGATCTTCACGCTTCGGAGAATTTTTTCCCCAACGCCCAGCGCCGGGTAATCTATAACTCGGTAGCCCTACCGTCGATCGCCGGGCCGGTGAGTGGAAACGGAGTGCGCAGGTACGGGTTTATTGGAAGATTAGAGCCGGCGAAAGGTCTTGAAGAGCTCATCAAAGCGTTTGGCTCGATTGCTGATTTAGCGGAACTCTATATTGCGGGGGATGGAGACCCGTTATATGTGGAGGCGCTTAAGAAGCAGGCACGTGATCTGCCAATCGTCTTCGTGGGCCGAACTGACCCAAAGAGCTTTTATCCAAACCTCGACTGGCTGGTCGTTCCATCTCTATGGGCCGAACCGCTTGGGAGGGTAGTTCTCGAGGCGTACAGCTACGGTGCTCCAGTTATATGCTCGGCCATGGGCGGGTTGCCCGAGGTCGTAATGGAAGGCGAAACGGGTTTTATCTACCAGCCGCGCCATGATGGAAAGGATCTGGCGTTGGCCTTAACGAAAAGCCTCTCCGCTGATCGAGACCTGTTCTCAGCCCGGGCTCTCGAGTTTGTACGGTCTTTCGACGCCGCCTCCATTGGGGACGCGTATCTCGCGGCGTACCGCGATGCTGTTGGGGTGGCCCGTGCATAGCACGATCAGCACAGAGCCAACGGTTCCGCTGCGTTGGGTAGAAGCCGCCGTTATGGCGCTGTTCTTCCTCATGTCGCCATTCGAAGATCTGCCCTTCCAAACCGGACCGCTAGGGTACGCAGCGGCTAATCTGGCGATCATTCCGCTTATTGCCCTAGCCTTAACGTCGATTTGCCGGAACAGGTTGCCTCTCGAGTTTGTCGTACTACTCAGTTGGGGTGTCGCGGCTTCATTGATCGGATTCTTTCTCTATTATGAGTTGGCAACTAAGACGTTAGTGGTTCAAGCATTAAAGGCGTTTATTTTGTATTTTATGTGCGTCTTTGCATTCTTTTATTTCCGTTTCGCACGCAACGTGCCCCAGTTTGCCCTGTTGGCAGGGGCTGGCATTGTGGTGGCTGCGGTGATCGCCAATACACTGTGGCCGGACGCGTTTTCCTCATCTTCTTGGATGCACCCGTTCGACAACCGCAATGCGAGGCCACGAGGCCTGAGTCAGGAATCGAGCAATTTCGGCCTGATTGCCGGCTGCGCGGTCCTGTTGATTTGCTGGAAGAAAAAGGTGCGTCCGGGGATCAGTATCGCGCTCGTGGCAGTTGTGGCGCTTGCGATTGAGTCAAAGGGCACGATTTTCGCAATCTTTGGCGCCACTATTTTTACGGTTCTGTTAAGTCGCGGAGTCGGCAGTGCTAAGCGATTTATTCTAGTATTCGTTGCACTCGCCGGCGCAAGCATTCTGCTTCCCTTAGCGTCTGCCCTGCTACTGTCGGACATCGAAAACTACACCTCCGTGGCGACCCGGGCAACGATGTCGACGGTAGCAGCACTCTCAGTCGCGCAGTGGCCTTTAGGGCATGGGTTTTATGGTTATCTTCCTTTCGTAGTTCAAGCCGGTCCAGAGGCGGTACTGCTGATGCGAGAGTTGCTGCCTATGACGCTCGATTACTCTGAAGTTAACTCCTACTTTTATCACGGTGCTTATGAGAACGTGGGGGCGAAGAGCTTTCTTCTTGACACCACGATCTTTCTTGGTCTGCCAGGTATCTACCTGATTCTCAAACAAGGATTAAGCGGGTTTGCCTATGTTTCTACTGCAGCAGACATGAATAGGATGCTACTTGCAGGCTTCGCGGTAATCGGTTTCATGTTTTACGTGTCTGGGGTTGGGGCCTATTTCGCTGCCGCCTCGCTTGGGCTCGCTTTCAATAGGTATGAGCAGTGAAGGTATTAGTCGTTAGTCCCGACTTTCCCTTTCCGGCCGATCATGGCGGGAGAGTTGACGTCCTTTCGCGGATTGAGGCTCTCGTGTCGCTGGGGGTGTCGGTGGACCTATTGGCAACAGTCAGTGCCGATGTTCACCCGAGCCATTTGCAGCTTGCCCGCGCGAAGCTCGGCCGCGTGCGGTTGGTGCGCCGAAGGGCATCTCTGTTTTTTTGGATCACCGGGATGCCGTATCAGGCGGCGTCGCGCTCCGGTCTCGCGAAAGAGTACCTCGCAGATGATTATGATCTCGTTATTCTCGAGTCCGAAGCTGTTGCTCCGGTCCTAAAAGGATTGAGTGCCCGAGACAAGGTCGCGCTACGCGTGCACAACAATGAATCCGCATACTTTCACGCCCTCGCGCGAAGTGAAAAGCGGTTCGCGAAGAAAGCATACTATTTTCTGGAGAGCTTACTCTTCCGGCATTGGAGCCGGCGGGTCAAGAACCGATGCGACTATGTACTGCATATCTCGCATAGAGAGTTTTCGCGGGAAGGAGTAGGCGAGCCCTCTTCGCGCGTTCGATTTCTACCTCCTCACGTTGATGCAGCGGCAATGCAGGCGCCTAGGCCCAAGACGCGGGGCTCGGTTTTGTGTGTTGGAAATCTGTTCATGCCGAATAACCTCCAGGGCCTGCTGTGGTATTTGGAGAATGTGCACGAGCTCCTTCGCGCGCGGGTTCCTTTCTATAAGCTTGTTGTTGCGGGAAACACGAGGGGCGCTGGTGCTGGATTCCTTGATCGGTATCAATCAGTGGAGTTCCACGACTCGCCGACATGTTTGGCGAGCCTGTATGCGGATGCTTCTGTTTTCATCAACCCCATTCTTGAGGGCGCTGGCGTCAAAATGCGGAGCATTAACGCTATGCAACAGGGGGTGCCGCTTGTTTCAACGTCGGTGGGAGTTGAGGGCACCGGGCTGGCGCCAGGCGTGCACTATCTTGGTGGCGACACCCCCGAGGAGTTTGCATCTGCCGTGGAACGCTTATTGTCTGAAGCAGGGCTTCAGGAGTCCATCGCGTCAGAGGCACAGCGGTATCTGGCTGAGGTCTTCGACTCCCGAGCCCTTCTCTCGGAGTTGCTCGCATCATGAACAGGGTGTTGCATGTAGCGGAGACGGCACAAGGAGGTGTCGCCACGGTAATGCGTCAGTTGCTGAGGTGGCAGCTGAGTTCTGGGGTTGACGCGCGCGCACTGGTTCCTGAGGGACATCTCTTTGAGTTCGAAGGTCTATCCGATATCGAGACCTTTCGACGGAGTGGAAGGAATATAGCGTCCATCTGGTGTTTCGCTCTGGAGTTAGCTCTTGCTGTTTGGCGTCTCGAGCCGCAGGTGGTTCACCTCCACAGCTCGTTCGCTGGTGGGGTTGGCCGAATAGTCCTGATCTTGATGCGGCCGTTTCGTAGGCCGGCGGTCATATATTGCCCGCATGGCTGGGGCTTTCTAATGGACGTCAAACCATGGAAGAAAGCCGCGTTTGCCGCGGTCGAACGGCTTCTATCGAGGTGGTGCAATGGAATTGTGTGCGTCAGCGAGCACGAAAAATCGGAAGCAATGAGGTGGCGGTTGCCTGCTCACATCCTGCATGTTATTCGGAACTGCGTTGAAGCCCCGCTGCCGATCGAGAGACTTGCTGGACTGGATGACGGGAAAGTTAATCTCGTTTATGTCGGTCGTTTCGATCGAGCGAAGGGGCTGGATATCCTAATTGAGGCTATGGGGCAGCTCCAAGACGCGGATGTAGCGCTTACTGTTATTGGTGCTGGCGTCCACGAGGATCGCCAGGTCCGGCCATGTCGAAATATTGCGTATGTTGGATGGCGAGGTCGAGAAGACGTCGCAGGATATCTTGCTCGGGCGGACGTGCTCGTTATGCCGAGCCGCTGGGAGGCTTTCGGCCTAGCGGCGGTAGAGGCATTCAGCTATGGCCTCCCAGTTCTCGGTAGCGACATTGCGCCGCTTAGGGAAATTATAACGGCTGAGCTTGACGGCGCATTTTTCGCGGCAGGTCGATCCGATGACCTTGCGTCGCAATTGCGGCAGCGAAAGAGGTCCCATTGGAGGCGGATGCGGGAGCAAGCTTATTCCACGTATGTCGCGCGCTTTCGGTCGGAGCGAATGTGTGTAGAGATAGACGATTTGTATCGGGAAACTCAGCAACGTATTGAGCAACGCGGCTGTAAACCTACCGCATGATGTAAGTTCATTGCTTTGAATAAGGGGTCAGGTTCCTTTTTTTGGCAGGTTTCTGGACGCTCCGTTGCGTAGATGTGGGTCACCACGACGAAGCGCATCAAGTGGGCTTAGCGAACCTGCAGCGCTGATCAGCCTGCCGGGCTTTGCGTTTCGAATCGGCGCAGCGTTCGCACCGCGACGGGCGTGCTGGCGATAGCGCGGCCGTTGCGTAGCGATCACACCGGCCACGGCATACAGATCGCGAGCCCATCGATTCCCCCACCGATGCTGACCGCCTACCTCACGTTCTCCGGCTTCGTCTGCGCATTCGCGGTGACGCGCGGCCTGCTCATCGCCCGTCGACGGGCGGCGCGCCGCCGCATGCGGCTGAGCGCGTCTGAGCGTGTGCTCGCCTGAGCCGGGGTCGGCGCTAGACGGCCGGGGGCAGTTTTATTTCTGTCTGCAAACGGTGCCGTCGAACGAGCGTCCGGCTAGGAAGGCGCACAGGGATGCGCCGCAGAGACCCCGTGCTAGGCTCGATCGAGAAGGGGAGTAGCTCCCAGATGCTGGCGTCGTCACTACGAGCCTTGGCTCCGGCCCAGCAGCAGGCATCACGCCTGTGAGCGAGACCTTCGCCGATCTGCGGCGAAGGCGTGTCCTGGCGGCATGCGGTTGCATCGGCGTGTCACTGGGACGCGCGGCATGGTGCCGCGGGCCCGGGCTGTGACCGGAGAAACGCGCATGTTGTGCCCCGTCTGCAAGACCGTGAACCTGGCGATGATGGATCGACAGGGGATCGAGGTTGATTACTGCCCCAACTGCCGCGGCATTTGGCTCGATCGCGGCGAGCTCGACCGGCTCATCGAACGCGCCGAGCAGGCAATGCCTGCACGCGCACCGGCAGCGCCGCCGCCGCAGCCACCGCCGCATCCGGGGCACGCGTACCCGCCGGCCCACGAGCACCACGACGCGTACAAGCACGGCAAGAACCGCCATAAGTCGATGCTCGGCGAGCTGTTCGATTTCTGACCGTGCGGCTGTGTCCGCGTAGGTTCGCCTCGCGTGCGCCGTGGCCGGGATATGCGCAGCGCACCGGGGCCCATGCGCGTTCCATCTCGCGGGGCAGTGCGTCCTCGCACACCCCGGCCTTTGCAGGCCCGTGCAGGGGATGGAGGCGGTTAACTACGGGATTGCAGTCGACTGAACCGTCCGCGTAGTGCGCATGCGAAACGAGTGACGCGGCAGTAAAAAATCATCCCGCTACGCTGTGTGCGGCGCCATCTAGGAAGAATTCGCAGCCGTGGGCCCTCACGCCTAAGCGCTTGGTTTATCGGTGAAACACCGCGTGGAACATTGTCCACGCGACCTGTGGATAAGCGCAGGGATAACCGTTGTGCACAGCAGATCAAGGCCAGCGGTCATGCGGCGCTTCATCGGCCTGGCGAAAATTTGGTCAACGGCTCCACCGGTGACTGCAAAGGACCCCGCAGTGCGGGGCCTTGTGTCTGGGGTGAAGCCGCGCGTGCGTTGACCGCACGTCGGCGCGCGCCACGGTCGCGTGTCCGAACACGCTGTGCGCGCGCGTTGCGTCGGGGGTGAGCTGCCGGTGCAGCCACGCTCGACAGTGCCCCGGACATGCGGCATTGCCGTCCTTCCTCGTGCGGGGGCAGGGTCCGGCGCGCCTCCGCCTGCGGAGATCATCGACATGATCCGTTCCTGGCTCAGGCACTCAGCACTGGCTGTCGGCACTGCAGGGCTTTTGATCGCAACGGCCGCGGCTCCGGTCTACGCGCAGGGCGCGCCGCGCCTGCGACCGGAGCTGCGGCTGTGCGCACCGACCGGGCCGTGCTGGCTGTACCCGAAGCGTCTCGTGCTCCCGGCCAATGCGCTCGGCCGCACACCGAACCTCACGCCGACGATGCGCGGCCTCGACTGGCCGACCGCCAACGGCTACGCGCAGTTCGCGGTGCCGCGCCCGCTGGATTACACCGGCGGCAGGGTGCGTGTCGGGGTGTTCTATTACATCGGCGCAGGCGGCGACGGCACCGTGGGCGTGGGCATGACCCCGGTCGGTCTGCGTGCGGGCGGCCCGTTCGAAACCTACGGCGGCGGCGCCTCGTCACTGGCGGCCGTGCAGTCGGACACGCACTACGAGCAATGGGTGGTCCTGCCGACGGTCAACACCGGCTTCAGCGGCTCGGCGCCGTGGTGGCATGTCGAGATCAACCGGCTCGGCACCTACGACGCGCGCATCACCCTGCTGACGGTGGTGGTGGAGTACCGCTGAGGGCTGTCGCGTTGAGTCGCTGACGCGCCGCCGGTGCGAGAAGAGGTCCCGGGGCGGGCGAGGGTGGCCTGCCCGGGACGCTTCGCGGCTGATCCAGCGTAGGCGATCGAGCCGTCGCCGCCGTGTCGCGGTGCGGGGCTTCCGACCGCTTCCGGCGCGGAGATGCGCGGAAACGGGGTCAGGTTGATCTTTGTCTGACGCTAGGCGCGGTTTTCTGCCTCGGTGTGCGTAGATAGGTCATCCCAAACTCCTCGCGCTACGTGTTCGAGCCAAGCGGCTGCGCTGAGTCGACGGTGCCGTACGCGCGATTGCGCCCGTCGTGCTTGGCTCGGTAGAGCGCCGTATCGGCGCGGCGCAGCAGCGACGCGATCGATTCGCCGGGCTCGTACTGAGCCACGCCGGCCGAGAAGCTCGTGCCGAGCGGGCCGGCACTGGTCGCGATCGCGTGGGAGGCAACGCTTGCCCGCAGCCTCTCCACGCAGGCCAAGGCGCTCTCGTGCTCGGTGTGGGGCAGGATGAGTAGGAACTCCTCGCCCCCGTAGCGGCCAACGGTCGGTTCGTCCGCCAATATGCCCACCCGATCGAGTGCGCGGAGCTGGCCTTGGGCGAATGTGCTGAACCCCTGGAGAAGCTCATCGCCAACCTGGTGCCCATGGCGGTCGTTCACCTGTTTGAAGAAGTCCAGGTCGATCAGGGCCACCGAAAACGGCGCCTCGCATCGCGCAGCCCTGGCGAGCTCATTGCCGAGCAGCGACATCAGGTGCCGGCGGTTGTGCAGCCCTGTGAGCTCATCCCGCGCAGCGGACTCTTCCAGACGCGCCAGCGCGAGCTTCAGCTCCCACTTGCGACGGGCGAGCGCTCGTCGCATGCCCACGATCTGGCTGCAGACGAACGCCATCCACACCGTGATCATCGCGAGCGCCAGCAGCCGCAGCATCTCCTCGCGAAGCGCGCCTTCGCGCGGCCGAAGCCACCAGAACTCCAGGGCGACCAGGCCCGCGTAGCCGCTGATGATTGCCAACGCCAGCACTTTGAACTGGCGACGGCTCAATCCGAACAACCCGAACAGCTGCAGGGACACGAACAGCATCAGCATGACGCCACGCGCTTCGTCGGTTGCGTGGATCACGGCCAATGCCATGACGAGCGCGGTGTAGATCTGTGGCTGGAGCAGCGCCGGATCCTTGAGGCGCCGGGTCATGCCTGTCCGGATCAGCAGGAAGTACGTGACGTTGATCACGATGCCGACCGTGAACAGCGCAGCCACGCCTATTGCATCGGTGTGCAACCAGCCCCACCACAGCGCCGGCAGTACCGGGACCAGAAACATGAGGTACGTCAGGTGGCCCAGCAGCTGCCTGCGCAGCAGCATTCCCCGGACCGGGTCATCAGCGGGAATCAGGTGGGACAGCATCCACGGCTCGCTCGAAATGGGACGGCTTGGCACCGCCAGCGTCCGGGCAAGACCATTCGCCGCCGTACGTTAACGACCAGCGCCAACGGCTCTTGAGCGCGGGCCTGTGCCGACAGTCGCGGTTTTGCTGCGTATTCGCCACGCGGGCGGGCCGCTGGCACTTCAGGTGCAACCTCCACGGCCGTAAACGCTCCACGTGAGCAGCCGATCCGGGCGGGTGTGTCCCTTCGGGAACCATCGATCCGGCTTGCACGTTACGGACGCGTTGCCGCGTCCATCGCCCCGATGCACTGAACGTACGCGGTAATCGCCAAGATGCTGGATGACGCTGACCCCGCCGCCGCGCCCGTAGACGCCGACGAAGCCGCACGCCTGACCGCGCTCGAGCAGCTCGACGTGCTCGACACCGATCCCGAACCGGTCTTCGACGATCTGGCGTGGACGGCGGCCCGCCTGTGCGACACACCGATTGCGCTCGTGACGCTGGTGGATGCCGGTCGGCAGTGGTTCAAGGCGCGTTGCGGCGTAGACGTGAGCGAGACACCGCGCGAGGTGGCGTTCTGCGCCCAGGCGATCCTCGGGTGCGAACTCATGGAGGTTCCGGACACGCTTGAAGATCCGCGTTTCGCGAACAACCCGTTCGTGCTGGACGCGCCGGGGATCCGGTTCTACGCCGGGATGCCGTTGCTCAGCCCGGACGGGCACCGCTACGGCACGCTCTGCGTGATCGACACCCGGCCGCGCCGTCTGGACCAGCGCCAGCGCGAAGGCCTGATGCGCCTGGCCGCCCAGGTCTCGCTCCAGTTGCAGCAACGCCAGCAGCTTCTGCATTCGCTCAATCGCGAGCGGGCACTGACGCACATGCTGGAGACGATGCCCGACGGCGTCGTCTGTTGCGATGCGACCGGCGTCATCACCCGGTTCAACGAAGTCGCGCGCGATTGGTTTGGCATCGAGCCGGAAACGACGCCATTGAGCGAGTGGGGCCAGAACGTGGGCTGCTACGCGCCGGGCTCCGACACGCCGATGCGCGCCGACGAGCTGCCGCTGATCCGCGCCCTGCGGGGTGAGCGCATCCGCGAGGTGGAGGTCATCCTGAAGGCACCGCACCGTGCGCCACGGATCCTGTCGTGCAACGCACAGCCGCTGCTGACATACGGCGGCGAGCCCGGTGGGGCCGTCGTGGTGATGCACGACGTGACCGGGCTGAAGGAAGCGAACGCGCTGCTCGCGCAGTCGGGCGAGCGCTGGCGCGCGACGGTCGATTCGATCGGCGACGCGGTACTCACCACCGACACGCACGGCATCGTGACGTTTGCGAACCGGGCCGCGGCCCGCCTGCTGGGCTGCGACCTTGCGACTGCGACGGGGCGGCACGTCGACGCGCTGTTCCACAGCCCGGACGAAGGTCGCGTGCGTCTGGCCGATCTGGTGAGCCTGGTGCTGAGCGGCCGGCTGCCGCGGGTGGCAGCCGTCGGCAACGAGATCCATCGCGAGGACGGCTCACGCGTGCTGTTCGAAAGCAGCGGCGCCGTGATCCACGGTCCGGACGGCGTGGTGTCGGGCGCGGTGCTGGTGCTGCGCGATGTCACGCAGACGCACGAGTTGGCCGAACGCATTTCATGGCAGGAGTCGCGCGACCCGCTGACCGGGGTCGACAACCGCGCAGGATTCGAGCGAGGCCTCGTGCATGCGCTCGCCACGCGCGAAAGCCAGAAGGGCTGTGCACTCCTGCACGTCGATCTCGACCAGTTCAAGATCGTCAACGACACCTGCGGGCTCGCCGCAGGCGATGCGTTACTGAAGGACGTGGCCCAGGCGCTGAGAGCGCAGCTGCGCGAAAGCGATCTGGTCGGACGCTTCGGCAGCGACGAATTCGTGTGCCTGCTCATCGACTGCCCGTTCGATGCCGCCATGCGCATTGCGGAGCAGATGCGGCAGGCCATCACGCAGATCAGGCTGCGCTGGCAGGACCGCACGTTCGCGATCACCGCCAGCGTCGGGCTCGTGGCCGTCAACCCGCAGGACGCGATCGCGGACCTCCTGAGTTCGGCGGACTCGGCCTGCCAACTGGCCAAGGAGAAAGGCGGGAACCGCGTCCACAGCCACAATTCGACGAGCGTGGACGTCATCCAGCGCCGCACCGAGCTGGACTGGGTGCCGCGTCTGCAGGACGCGTTGGCGAACGACCGTTTCGAGTTGTACGGGCAGGAGATCGTACCTACGTCCCGCGACGCGCCGACGGAAAGGCATTTCGAGGTGTTGCTGCGTCTGCGTGGCGACAACGGTGAGCTCGTGCCGCCGATGACGTTTATCCCCGTTGCCGAGCGATACGGACTGATGCCGGCCGTCGATCGCTGGGTAGTCTGTAGGGCGCTCGCGGCGCTGAAGCGAGTGGACGCCAGCCGGGCCATCCGCCTGTCAATCAACCTGTCAGGTGGAACGCTCGGAGACGATGCATTCGCGCGCTACGTCGAAGACACCTTCAACGAACTGGCAGGCGACTACTCGAAGGTCTGTTTCGAGATCACTGAAACCGCTGTCATCGCGAACGTGGCGAATGCCGAAGCATTCATCAACTGGTTTCGCAGCCAGGGCGGGGAGTTCTCGCTCGACGACTTCGGGAGCGGCATGTCCTCGTTCGGCTATCTCAAGCGGCTCAAGGTCGACTATCTGAAAATCGACGGGGCGTTCGTCAAGAACCTCGTCCACGACAGCGTCGACGAAGCGATGGTCAAGGCAATCCACGGCGTCGGCCGTTTCATGGGCCTCCGAACGGTGGCCGAGTTCGTGGACAACGAGACGACCCTGCATCGTCTGCGCGAGATTGGCGTGGACTACGCACAGGGCTATGGGATCCACATGCCCCAGCCACTTGATGAGCTGCTCTGATTGGTGACGCGGCTGGCGGACAAACGTGCCCGGTGATGCAAGCTCGGTGTCGCGGACGAGTGTTCTTGTCCGTGCAAGCTCTTTGAGTTGAAGCTCGTTACCGGTTCGTGCGGCACGGGGTCAGCGGCGCTTGCCGTCGGTTACGAGCCGGCGTGGTCTGGCAACAGAAAGACTTGATTGGAAGCGCCTTCCAAGGCTACGGAGCGGTTGCTTGAACAAGGGATGCAGCAGGTGTGGGCTGGCGCTCTGTGGACGCGTGCCGTTTCAGGGTGGTGCGGAGCTCGACAGCCGACGCTTTGACGCCGGGGCGCGCTCGACCTGACGGGCGAGCCCGCAGCTTCGCGCCGCAGGCAACGGGTCAGTCGCGCACCGCGCCCGCCGCCATCGATCTCTGGCCGCCGCGTGCCGATGGCGCGCCACCGCGAGCTCCAACGCGCCATCGGCACGAGTCGGGCTCAGCAGGCTCGGTTCAACGCTGCGGCACCGCCATAAGCACCTCATGGAGCGCCTCGACGCTCGTAGGCTTGACCAGGTGGCGGTCAAACCCGGCCTCGAACGCACGCCGGCGGTCTTCCTCCTGTCCGTACCCGGTGAGCGCCACGAGGTAAGGCCGATAGCCCGGGATCGCGCGGATGTGGCGCGCGACGTGGTAGCCGTCCATGCCCGGCATCGCGATGTCCACGAATGCGACGTCCGGACGGAAGTCCTCGGCCATGCTCAAGGCCGAGGCCCCGTCGTACACGGCGCGCGATTCCTGGCCAAGGCTCGTGAGCATCAGGGCGAGCGTGTTCGCGGACGGCTCGACGTCGTCGACGACGAGCACGCGGTGGGCCGGCGCCGCAGGCATCGCGTGCAGCGGTGTCGATGGCGCGTCGATCGACGCGCCGTCTCCGACTGAGACGGGCAGGCGGACCGCAAACTCGCTGCCGCGTCCCCGTCCTTCGCTCCGGGCTTCGATCGTGCCGTCATGCAACTCGACGAGGCTTTTGACGAGCGTGAGCCCGATGCCGAGGCCCCCGTGCGTGCGGCCCAGCGACTGGTCCACTTGGGCAAACATCTCGAACACGTCCGTGAGCATCTCGGGCGGGATGCCGGCGCCGTTGTCGCGCACGGTGACCAGCGCGCAGTCGCCGTCGCGCATCGCGGTCAGCTGGATGCGGCCGCCGGGCGGCGTGTACTTCGCCGCGTTGTTGAGCAGGTTGCCGAACACCTGCACGAGCCGGCCCAGGTCGCCTTCGACGCACAGCGGGTCAGCGGGCAGGGCGACGGCGAGTTCATGCCCGTGGGCATCGACGAAGGGCTGCAGCGCTTCGATGGCGGCCTCGACGGCCAGTCGCAGGTCGAGCCGCTCTTTCCTCAGATCGATCTTGCCGCGGGTGATGCGCGAGACGTCCAACAGGTCATCAATCAGCCGGACCATCTGCGTCATCTGCCGCCGCATCATCTCGCGCAGCCGCTTGGCCTCCTCAGGCTTGTCCTCCACGAGCGGCCACACCTGCAGCGCATTCGAGATCGGGGCGAGAGGGTTTCTCAACTCATGGGCGAGGGTGGCGAGGAACTCATCCTTGCGCCGGCCGGCTTGCTCGAGCGCGTCCTTCGCGCGGTGCTGCTCGGTCACGTCCGCAACGGTGCCGACGAAGCTGGAGACCGTGCGCGTTGGGCCGTGCCCGTCAAATGAGGCGATCCCGCGGGCTTCGAGCCAGCGCGTCTCACCGTCCGGACGGTTGATGCGGTATTCGATCGCGTAGGGCTGCGGCTCGATTGGCTGGGTCGCGGCTTCGACCGCCGCCCACAGGCGCGGCATGTCCTCCGGGTGCAGGAGGCGACTGATCTCTTCGACGTGGCACGACCCGCGGCCCTTGAGGCCGTAGATCTCGGCGTAGCGTTCGTCGTGGGTGACGAATCCCGTCGCCGGGTCGTACTGCCACCAGCCGAGGCGGGCGGCGTCGAGCGCGAGTTGACGCTGGGCCGCGAGCGCCGTTTGTGTTTCGCGCGCGTCGCGCAGCGCGGTGATGTCCGCGACCATTGCTGTGATGTAGCGGACGCGGCCGCCGGGGCCGCGGATGCCGGACACCGCGTTCTGCACCCAGACCGCGGAGCCGTCGGGTCGGAGGTAGCGCTTCTCGATCGTGAAGTTCGGAATCAGGCCCTGCGACAGCTGCGCGAACAGCGACAGGTTGCCTGTCACGTCGTGTGAGTGCGTCAGGTCCTGCATGCGCAGCGTCAGCAGTTCCTCGCGGGAGCGCCCGACGATCTCGCAGTAGCGGTCGTTGACGAGTACGAACCGGCCGTTGAGATCCACCTGTGCGATGCCGCCGGTCGATTGCTCGAACAGCGCGCGGAAACGCTGCTCGCTCTCCATCAGCGCTTCGCGCGCTTTGCGGGACTCCGTGATGTCACGCCCGAGGCCGAGCCATTCGAGGATCTCGCCGCGGTCGTCGAGAATCGGCACCGCACGGGAGTGCACCCAGGCCGCGTCCCCGCCGGGCATCAGGACGCGGTGCTCGAGTTCGAAGAGCCCCTTCGTCGCGATGGCCCGGGCAATGGCTGCCCGGACGCGCGCGTGCTCGTCGGGCGGCAGGTTCCGCTCGATCCAGTCGCGGAGCGGCGCCTCGTTGCTCGCGACGAGGCCGCGGCCGTCCAGCGGCTGCATCTCGCTCCAGTCGGCGCTCATGCGGTAGACGACGTCTGAAGTCGCGGCGACGAGGGCGTCCAGCCTCGCCCGGGCGTGGGCGTGTTCGCCCTGGTTCGTGCCGGTGCCGTCCCCCGTGGGATCTTCTTGCCGGTACGAATCGCCGTTCATTACGTCAGTCTCTGCGCGGCCAGGCGTCTGTCGCCGGGCGGACGGGAACTATAACGAGCAGCGGGTGAGTGCGGTCGAGGTGCCGCGGCGCGGAGCCGGAATCACGACAGTCGTGCCCGCGCGGCGCAGGCCGCAGTGGCCGTGCCCGGAGACCTTCCGGAACGCGGGCGGCCTCACGAGGCCGCACCCTCCGCAGCGAGCAGTCGCCTAGGGCCGGGCCCCTCGGCCGCGTCGGCATCGTGCGGGTTGTACAGCCGGCATCGATCGATCGACAAACAGCCGCAGCCGATGCAGCCGTCGAGGGTGTCGCGCAGGCGCGTGAGCTGCGTGATTCTTTCTGTCAGGTCCGCGTGCCACCGCGTCGAGAGTTTCTTCCAGTCCGACCTTGTGGGCGTGCGGCTCGAAGGCAAGGTGCTCAGTGCATCGCCAATCGCTCTGAGCGGCACGCCCACTTGCTGGGCAACCTGGATCACGGCAAGCCGCCGCAGCGTGTCACGCTTGTATCGACGCTGGTTGCCGGCGGTGCGCTCGCTCGTGATCAGCCCTTGTGTCTCGTAGAAATGCAGCGCCGAGACCGCGATGCCGCTGCGTCGCGAAAGCTCGCCGACGCTCATCATCGGATTCGCCACGGCGCTTGACCTCAAGTTAGCTTGAGGTTCGATACTGGCCGCATGAGCGACGGATCTCAACCACTTCCAGCCGACGGACGAGTCGATGCGGCGGCGCACGCGTTCACGGGTCCGAGCACGCACGCAGACGCGGTGCCAGGGCCGGAACCCGGTCTCCTTTCGACTGAGCATCGCGCGGCAACGGTGGGCGTGGTCGGACTTGTCTCGGTTGTGGCACTGGAGGCGATGGGCAGCGCAGCGATCATGCCAGTCGCCGCCACTGCGCTCGACGGGCTGTTCTTGTACGGCTTCCTGTTCGGTGGACCGCTTGCTATTTCCCTGCTGGGGATGGTCGCGGCCGGGCAGTGGAGTGATCAACGCGGTCCGATGCGAGCGGTGTGGGTCGGCACGACCTGCTTTGTCGGCGGCCTGCTGGTCGCGTCAATCGCGGGCTCCGTGTGGTGGCTCCTGCTGGGTCGCCTTGCGACCGGCCTTGGCTCCGGGATGATCGGCGTGGCCCTGTACGCAACGGTCGGCCGCGTGTATCCGGCTTCGCTGCACTCGAGGGTGTTTGCAGCGTTTGCGGCCGCGTGGATGCTGCCTGCTCTTGTAGGGCCCGCGGTTGCTGGCCTCGTTTCCGGACTGCTCGGCTGGCGCTGGGCGATCCTCGTGCCCGCGGCGCTGGCGTTGCCCGCGTGCGCTGCGTTGGTGCGGGTTCCCTCTGCCGCAGTGGCCCTGCGGGAGACGGGCCGCAGCAAGCCGCCGTCGCGCCGCATGCTTTGGGCGCTTGGCGCCTCGGTTGGCGCGGTTGTGCTGCACTTGGTCGGGCAGGCAGGGCTGGGGGACGCGGCGGCAGCAGGTGTGTCGATCGGCCTGGCGTTGTGTGCGGCCGCCGCGATGGGCCTGCTGTACGTGTCCGCGCGTCGCTTGCTCCCTACCGGAAGCCTTGTGGCTAAGCGCGGCCTCCCGGCGGCCATTGCACTGAGCGGGCTCTCCCAGGGCGCGTTCTTCGCTGCGGAAGCGTTTCTGCCGCTGCTGCTGCACCGCGAGAAGGCTGCATCGGTCGGGGTGGCAGGCGTGCTTTTGTCAGCGGGCGCCGTCACGTGGTCAGCGGGCGCATTCGTCCGGGCGCGCATGCATTCGAAGGTGAGCGTGCCGCAGATGCTGCGGTGCGGATTCGCGCTGCTCGGTGCAGGGATCGCGCTGTCGTCGCTGGTGCTGATCCCGTCTGCTCCCGTCATGATCGCAGTGTTGGGATGGGCCATCGCGGGGGCAGGCATGGGCCTCGTTTCGCCAACGCTTTCAGTCGTCACCTTGGCACTGGCTCCGACGGGCACACAGGGGCACGTGGGCGCGTCGCTGAGGCTCAGCGCGGCACTTGCAACGACCTCGACCCTCGCATTCAGTGGCGCGACGTTCGCGTTGCTGCTGCACGTCAATGTGGCCGGTGCGTACGCGACAAGCCTTGGCCTCGCGGCGCTGCTAGCGTTAACGGGCGGCGTAGTTGCAGGTCGGGTGGAAGGCGCTGCTCGATGTTAGGTTGACCACGGGGCGTATTGCGCCAGCATCACGCGTCGAGAGCGGTCCCCGGTGCAGCGCCGTTCCGCGGCGAGGTGAGCGTCGGAAGCTCGGGCGAGACCCTGCGAACCAGTGGTTCGCGGGATTCAGAGCCAAGGCCGTCGCGTCACGCAGCTTGTTCGTGAGAGCCGGCGTTCCTCGCGACAAGCGCGCAGTCACCCGCGCAGTGCCCGAGCAAGTTGGCGCGCTGGCGGTCGGTACGGACGGACGGACGCAAGGTCACCACAGGGCTCGGTTGAGGCGGCGCCGCCCGGGGCTGCAAGCCACACTGACTTTTGGCACTACGAGCGATTTCATCCGCGGCTAGGCTAATCGGTCAAGCCAACCGGCGGACTGAAAGGACTCGTGACCATGCGACGCATTGCCTTGACCATTGCTCTAGCCGCAGCACTTGCGCCCGTTATCACGTCGGCCGGGGCGCCTCCCGCGCCGGCCGACTTCGCGCGGTTTGCGGACTCGGTACTCGCCGACGCCGTGCAACCGGATGCCCCGGGCGTCGCTGTACTGGTCATGCGCGGCGACGAGGTGCTGTATCGCGGCGCCCGGGGAGAGGCGGACGTGGATGCCAACGTCCCGCTCAAGCCGGGCGACCGATTCCGCATCGGTTCGGTCACTAAGCAGATCGCCGCGGCGGGGCTGCTGAAGCTCGTCGAGGCCGGCAAGGTCTCGCTCAACGATCCCTTGTCGAAGTATCTGCCGGACTATCCGGATGGTGCACGCATCACGATTGAGCAATTGCTCAACCACACGTCGGGCGTAAAGAGCTACACCGACATGCCGGGCGTGATGGAGGGCCCGATCCAGCGCGATCTCACCACCGCGCAGCTCGTCGATTACTTCAAGGGCGAAACTCCCGAGTTCGCGCCGGGCGAGGGGTGGAAGTACAACAATTCCGGGTACGTGCTCGTCGGCGCCGTCATCGAGGCGGCCAGCGGACGCCCGTGGCACGAGTATCTCGAGGAAGCGCTGTTCAAGCCCCTTGGCATGAACGACACCGGCTACGGGCATGACCCGGCGGTCGTCGCGCGTCAGGTCAAGGGGTATTCCACGGATGGAAAGGGCCCCGCGCCTGCGAAGCCGCTTAGCATGACCCAGCCCCACGCGGCCGGCGCGCTTGTGTCGAGCGTCGATGATCTTGCGCGTTGGAACCGTGCGCTGCATGAGGGCGAAGTACTCAAGAGCGATACCTACACCCGCATGATCACCCCGACGGGGAAGGCCACCGAGCCCGGCTATGGCTACGGCATCACGGCCGCTAAGGTGCGTGGCGCGCGGGTGCTCGAGCACGGCGGCGGCATCTTCGGCTTTACGTCGCACCTCGCGTACGTGCCGGGGCCAGACATCAGCGTCGCCGTGCTTCATAACAGCAATTCGCCAACGCCCGGGAAAGACCCGGGTTCGCTCGCGCGCCGCCTCACCGCGGCCGCGCTCGGAGAGCCTTATCCGGAGATCAAGCCAGTCGCGGTCGATGCAGCGCTGCTCAAGCAGTACGAAGGGGTGTATCAGGTCGACAAGGACGCGACGCGCACGCTGCGCCTCGTCAATGGAAAGCTGACCGGCCAACGCACTGGCGGGGCGCGTTCCGACCTCGTCCCGATCTCGGAGGACACCTTCGTGTACCCGGACGGGTTCAACCGGTTCCAGATCCAGCGGGACGCCGCGGGCAAGGTCACCGGCATGCGGTTTTGGGCGAACGGCGAAGGCGAGGGGGCTGTCGCGACGCGGACCGACGAGCCGCTCCCTGTTGAGCCCACCGCAATGCAGTTGCCGCGGGAAGCGCTCCAGCGGCTCACCGGGGTTTACGCAACGAAGGGCATGGAGTTCGACATCACGCTCGACGGCGAGACGCTCAAGGGCCAGATCAAAGGCCAGCCCTACGGCGTGCCGCTGGTCGCGACGTCGCCGACGCGTTTCACCGCCGAGTCCGTCGGGGCCGAACTGACGTTTGCACCGGAGTCGGGCCCGGCGCAGACGGTAACGTTGCGGCAGGGCGGCAACACGCTGGAGTTCGAGCGCGTTCCGGCTGCTAAGTAGCTCGTGGCTGTCCAGCTAACCGTGCGCCTCCAGGATCAGCACGAACTGACGGACCGCTTCGCATCGCGATCGCAGAGGCGGCCTTGGGCCCGCCGGCTGGGAGGTGCCGGCTTCCAGCTCGTGCGCGGTTGATCAGACACCGACAGGCCAGTCGGGTGGGGTTCCGCACCCACCCGCGATGCCTTCAGTGCGGGCCGTCAGCGGTACCGCGCGTGCGCCTGTTGGCGAAACGGAATGCCGCGTACGCCGCGACCAGCGCCAGGACCACCGAGCACGCCAACACTGCAGGGAGCAGCCACTCCGGCGCGTGCGGGAACGCCGCCACGATCCGCGGCCCTACGAGCACGCCTGTGATCGAGCCCGAAAGCGCTCCGAGAAAGAAGAGCAGCGCTCGCCCGAGCGAGAGGGGAAGTGCGTCTGGCCGCCGAGGCGCCCTCATGCCGCGCGCCGGTGCCGGCGCCAGAGCACGACCAACCAGCCAACGGCGGTAGCCGCAAGGCCGCCCCAGATCACGCCCTCGGTGAATCGCACGCCGGTCAGATACGCCGCGGCCGCCCCGACCGCGCAGCCGACGAGGGTCCACTTCGCGACAACGCGGCGCTCCGCGATGCTTTTGTCGTACGCGGCGCGTCTGCGGGCGATCGCCTCTTGATGAGCACGATCGGGTTTGAGGATGGCCTCGGCAACCGCATCGGCCTGGTGCTTGTCCATTTGAGTACCTTCTGTTTCCTGCGTCCGACTTCGACGGCTCCCAGCGCGCGAATGCGTGGAGGAGCGTTCGCCTTGCTCAGCCAGCGCGGCGCGACGACAGCGCCACCGGCCGTCCTTGTTCGCGTGACCAGGGCTCGTCCAGCGGACGCTCTACGCCGCTCCAATCTCCGGGAGGTCTTTTTCAGATTACCCGTAGTGCGCCCAGCCTATGCGTCCGGCCTTGTCGATCATGAACATCTGCGGCACTGACGTGACGTGGTACGCGGCCGAGATTGCGCGGTCTCGGTTGTGCGTGAGCATCAGCGTTGCGCCCTTAAGCGTGCGTGTGATCTCGCGATGCGTTCGCGCCGGCCCCTTGAAGTTGAGCGGCACCACTTCGAGTTGGTCACAGCCCGCTGCCTTCTGTATCGCCTCCAGAAGCGGAAGCTGATTACGGCGGCGACCGTTCCACGACCACCCGAACGCCACGACCAGGAGCTTCCCGCGCCAATCGCTGATGCGGGCCTCGTCCCCCTGCGGCGTCCTGCCGAGCCTGTCTGGCGGCGTGTCGCCCACCGCGGGCGCCGCGTGCGCGGTGAGGGTCCCGAGCCCGAGTGCCAGCATCACACACCACCTCCCGACGGCACTCAGCCTGAGTGTTGCTCCCTCGAACAGTTTGCAAGGCAATCCCACAGTGCTCCGACAATCGCCGCCCGCGGGCCTGGTGGACGACCTGACTCGATGACGAGCTTGCAACCGCTCCGGCGCCGATCCGCGCATGCGAGAAGAAAATGCGCCGTAATCGGCCGGTTGCGCGCATTTCGCGAAATCTTTAGTTGCCCAGGACAGGAGTTTCGCCGCGGTCGCATCGCTTACGACAAGCCGCGCGACGACGCCGAGCGCCGACTGTCGCCCGCTGTTCAACACGCGGCGGAGCTTGGCAGCGGGCCAAGTGGTCCTCCGCTTTGCCGCGAGGAACGGCGACCCGGCGTCCCTCGCTCCGACACGAGCTACAACGCGCGAGTATCGGCGACCAGGCTCAACCGCTACCCTCTGCACCCCCTTCGCGCCGCGACCGTTACCGTGTCGCGCCGATGCGCGCCTTCGGACGCGCCCGCTATTCGATGCACTTGACCCAAGGAGCTCCAATGTCCCGCAACGCCTTTAAGGCCTACGACATCCGCGGCCGGGTCCCGGATGAACTCGACGAAGCGCTCGCGCGCCGCATTGCGGCGGCGATGAGCGACCTGCTGCAGCCCGGCCCGGTCGTGCTCGGCCGCGACGTGCGCCTCAGCAGCCCCGACCTGCAGATCGCGCTGAGCGAAGGCTTCCGCGGCGCGGGCCGTGACGTGATCGACATCGGCCTGTGCGGCACCGAGGAGGTCTACTTCCAGACCGACCACCTCGGCGCGGCCGGCGGCGTCATGGTCACCGCGAGCCACAATCCGATGGACTACAACGGCATGAAGCCGGTGCGCGAAGGCGCGAAGCCGATCAGCGGCGACACGGGCTTGCTGACGATCCGCGATCGGGCGACGTCTGACGAGGCGCTGCCGTCCGGCGGGCAGGGCAGCGAGCGCGCGCAGCACGACAAGAGCGCGTACTTCGAGCGTCTGCTCGGCTACGTCGAGGGTCGCGACCTCAAGCCGCTGAAGATCGTGACCAACGCAGGCAACGGCGGCGCGGGACTGGTTATCGACGGTCTTGCGCCGAACCTGCCGTTCGAGTTCATCCGCCTGCAGCACGAGCCCGACGGCACCTTCCCGAACGGCATCCCGAATCCGATCCTGCCCGAGAACCGGGCAGCCACCGCCGAGGCGGTGCGCGCACGCGGCGCGGACATGGGCATCGCGTGGGACGGCGATTTCGATCGTTGCTTCTTCTTCGACGCCGACGGCCGCTTCATCGAGGGTTACTACCTCGTCGGCCTGCTCGCGAAGGCGCTGCTCGCGCGCAGTCCGGGCGGCAAAATCATTCACGACCCGCGCCTGGTCTGGAACACGATCGAGATGGTGCAGGACGCAGGCGGCACGCCGATCCAGAGCAAGACGGGTCACGCCTTCATCAAGGAGCGCATGCGCGCCGAGAACGCGATCTACGGCGGCGAGATGAGTGCGCACCACTACTTCCGCGACTTTGCGTTCTGCGACACCGGCATGGTGCCGTGGCTGCTCATCGCGGCGCTTGTCAGCGAGAGCGGCCAGTCGCTGGCCGAACTCGTTGAGGACCGCATGTCGCGTTTCCCGTGCAGCGGCGAGATCAACTTCAAGGTGGCCGATGCGAAGGCCGCGATCGAAGCGGTGACGGCAAAGTACGCGCCGTTGAATCCGGAGATCGACCGCACCGACGGCCTGTCCGCCGACTTCGGCGAGTGGCGCCTCAACCTGCGCAGTTCGAACACGGAGCCGCTCGTGCGCCTCAATGTCGAGTCGCGCGGAAACGCGGCGCTGGTTGACGAGAAGGTGGCCGAGATCCGCGAGGTCATGTCGCAGGCGGGCTGACGGAGGGCGGCGTCGCGGTCCGGTCGCGACCGCTTCAGGCGATGCAAGAACGGGCGGGGCTTCGGCACCCGCCCGTTTTCGTTTGCGCCGTGCGCTCAGTCCGTCGGATGCAAAGGGCACGGCACGTGCGCCCGCAGCGTGCGCGCCTGCGGTCGAACGTGCGGACTGGCCGCGATCGGAATCGCGCGACGCAGCGCCGCGACGAACCACGCTGAAGCTCGAACGCTCGCGCCTCAAAACGTGTCGCAAATGCAGCGGCTGTGGAGGGCGTGGACAGGAGGATAGTCGGACTGCGTCACCCCTCCGGTGCTTCTGCGCACCCGAGGCCCGGGACGCACGCAGGCGCGGACACTCGGTCCGCCGCCACGCCCCGTGAGGAGAAGTCGCATGAGCCTGCCCACCCGTCGTTCCCTCGCAGCCGCGGGGGCGCTCGTCGCCGTCCTGTTCGCGATCCCCGTGTCAGCGGAACCGATCGAGCGGCTGTCTTTCGTGTCCGAGCCTGGCGACCCGGTGGGTCTAGGGCAGCAGATGACTCTGTCGCCGCTGTATGAGAGGGGCGGGGAGTCCTCGATGTCCATCAGTGGACGCGGCACCGACGGGGATTACTGGCTTTCCATCCAGGCGCCGGCGGACGGGCGGCTCGAGCCTGGCGTGTACGAGAACGCCCACGGCGGCGACGTCGAGTACGACCCGTCGCGTCCGCGCTTGGAGTTCCAGCACGAGTCGCAGCGCTGCGCCGTCGTCAGTGGCCGGTACGAGATCACCGAACTCAAGTTCGAGCAGTCGGGCTACGTCGAGCGGTTCCGCGCCACCTTCGAGCAGCGCTGCGCAGGTTCCGATGCAACGCTGTGGGGGCAGGTGGACATCGTCAAGCCCGCGCTGGATCCGATCACGACGATGGACATCAGGATCCTGCCCGTGGTCGAGCTCGTGCGCAGCACGTGGCGTCAGGGCTATGAGGACGCCTTGGCGCGGTTCGTGGCCGTCTGCAACAACGCGACCGGCGGCGACTTCGACGCCACCCTCGTGCAGCGCGGCCCGGGGGGCACCGTCACCCGCTCCATCGTCGGCGACCGTATGGGCTGCACGCCGGGAGGCAGCCACCAAATCGCGATATTCCAGACCGCCGGCTTCCGCCCCGGTCGGGCGATGCTGAAGATCCATGCGTTTGTCGAGGATCCCGTTCTGGGCGATCAAGCGGCGTTCGTGTCCAAGGTCGTGACGCAGGAGGTGATCCTGCGCCCCAGTCGACCCGAACGTCGCACTCGGTCAATGAATCGGCCGGCCCGCTGACTCAAGGGCCGCGAACACCGCGGATGCGCAGCCGGGTCCGCTTGCGACGCGCTGCTGCATGTGGGGCGCTTCGCCCCGCGTGCCTACCTCTGCTCAGGGAAGCGCCGGAAGCAAGACACCGGCGCACGCTCGACAGCGGGGCGAGGCGTGTTGTCGGGGGCGCAGCGCATGTCGCCACCAGGATGAGAGTGAACGCAACGGACGGGACCTTCGCTCCGTCCGTTTTTGTTCGACGTTGGCAGCATCGGTCCAGCACACCGCAGCAGCGTACAGAGCGCGCCAGCGCTCGCATCCGGCGCGTTGCACCTACGTATCGTTTGCGGCGCAAACGCGATGCCGCCTGCCTCGACGATTGCGGGCTAGCCCGTTGATTGTTCGACGGAATGTCGCGCGTGTGGTCACGACGCCCGGACGGTGCGTGTCATGGCAACGCGTGAAGGCGCCCGATGAGCTCGCTCGCAACCTGTCCGAAGGATCGATCACCAGGCGTTCACACCAACGAGCCAGCCCACGCGGGGCCGCGTGGGCGGCGTCATCGCTGTTCGGGAGATTCCCATGAAGACCTCGTCGTCCCTTCGCCGCATCGCCATCAGCGCCGCTATCGTCGCAGGGCTCACCGCTGGCATTGGTTTCGCCACGGAGCCCACGAGCTGCAACCTGAAGGTCGTCAAGTTCTATGACAAGAACGCCAACGGCCTCTACGACGCGGGCGACAGGGTCATCGTGGGTTGGCCGATGACGCTCGGGCGCGCGGGCAGCGAGGCCAGGTCGACGCAGCTCACCAACTCGTCCGGTCAGGCGCGCTGGAGTTTGCTCCCCGCCGGCGGCGGCTACTGGGTCGGTGAGGCCATGCCGGTCGAGTCGAACTGGGTGCAGTCCGCGCCGGTCGACGCCGATGGCAACCCCGTCAATCCGGTCACCGACGTCACGCTCATCGCCGGCCGGTCGAAGGTCATCAAGTTTGGCAACTACTGCCTGGCACCGAGCGGTGGCCGGACCCCGGGCTTTTGGAGCAACAAGAACGGCCGCGCTCGCCTGCTCGACGAGCTCGACGGTGCCGAGGAAGAGCTCGCGCTTCTGCGCGACCTGAATCTCGTCGACGGCAACGGACTGCCGTTCGACCCGACGACGGCCGAAGAGGTGCAGGCGTGGATCAACAAAACCAACGCAACCAACATGGCCGCCAAGTTGTCGTCGCACCTCGCTGCGATGGTCCTCAATCGAGAAGCCGGCTTCGTCAACGGCACGCGCACGTACCTTCCGTTCGGCGGGACCATCAACGAACTCATTGCGCTCGCGAACGAGTCACTTGCGCGCGATCAGTTCACGCCGACGGGCGATGAGGAGCGTGCGATCCAGGAGCAACTGAAGGACCATCTGGACGCGCTCAACAACGGCGCCAATGCCGTCGCGGCGAAGCCGTGCAAGCGCACGTTCTAAACCAGCCACCGTCCGCGAGCCTTTCTGTTCCTCGTGCCTGGGCCGCCACGCGGCCCGGGCGCGTCCGTGCTCCACACCGTCGCGCGGCGTTGGTGTGGCGCGGGCGCTGGGCTGCTGACGTGCTCGGCCGACTGCGCATCGCGGACCGCGAGCTCCTAGGCGCGGCGATCGACGCTCGCGAGGTGATCGTGCAACCCGGGCGCTCTGAGCGTTCCGGCCGGCGAGTGGTGCGCGACTGTCGTTGAGCGCTAGCGGCGAAATCCTCGGCAGTTCGCGCGCACACCGCGAGGCCGCCATAACTGCCTGTTTTTAAACATTGCAGCCGCTGGCGGTACTCGCAAGCGCACCGCCGGGCGGTCCCGTGGCGGCCGGCCAGTGGCAGACATCGGCCGGCACCCGTGCCGCGTGCCTTTTACCTGAGGAGTGACAGCGAACGTGATGTTAGCCTCGCGCGCGCAGCGCTACTTCGTAGGCTTCGTGCAGTTCGCGGGTCCGGAAGCGGGCGAGGGCACGTTTTTCGGCCGTCAGCGATGCCACGTCTTCAGGGCTGTGCCGGAGCAGCGCCGCCTCGTAGGCCTCGCGGATATCCGTGCGCCCGGCGTCGGGCGCTACGCCGAGCACCTCGTGCCACGCACGCGTGGGCAGTGGCGGCGGATCGATCGGTGCCGGGACGGGCGGTGGCTCCGCCGGCGGCGCCAGCACCGGCGGCGCGCTGTCGCGCTGCTGCGCAGCATGGCGGTCGGCGTCAGTCCGCTCACGCTTCGCATTCGGAACGAAGACGGAAATGAACCAGTAGCCGATGACCAGCCCGCTGACGATCACGGCGCCTTCGGTGAATGTCATGGCTGGGGTCCCGGCTCGGACTGGGAGGCGGCAGCGGCTTCGCCGCCGCCGTGGAGTCGCGTCCTTATAACCCTTGCGACTTGCACGCGCTCCTCAGGCCTCAGGTGTGAGGCAAGAAACGCCTGGACCTCGGTCTGCAAACCCCGTGCGAGGCACGCCTTGCGCGCAGCGTTGATCGCGAAGGGCGGGCACGCCAGCACGTCCGTTGCGAACGTCAGCAACGCGCGCTTTGTCAGTCCGAGCCGATCCCGCTGGCCGACCGCGAATGCCACGGCCGCGCCCGATGTCGCATAGACCGCGATAGCAAGCACCAGCAGCGTCTCGATCGGCGCGCGCAGAAACAGCACAGCGGGCAGCGCTGCAAACAGCCAGACGAACTGCAGGGCGCTGGCCCACTGGAGTGGGCGCAGCGCGCTGTAGAACGCTGCATCGTCACGCGGTGCCTCAGCAACCGCCGTGCGATCCCAGCGCTCCCGAAACTGTGGTCGCCACGGCGCCCAAGGCTGACCCAGCACCGGGAATCGCCGATCGAGCGTGTAGCCCGAGCCCGACGACACGCACCACCCGCGGCGACCCCGCGTGAGCACGATCTCGTCGGCGTACAGAAGCATCGCGCTGTCGTAGAGATACAGCGCGAGTGCGCCGATCACGAGTGCTGCGTCGGCGGCGTCGAAGGTCACGCGGCGCCGTCGGTCTTCTTCTTGCCGAACAACGAACGCGCACCCATGCCGACCGCCACCATCCCGGCGAGCGCGAGCTTCCAGAATTTGAGGAAGAAAACGCCGAGCATCGCAAAGAAGCCCTTCTTCGAAGCCACCGCGGCTGCGCCACCGGTCACCAGCGCGGCAAGCCCGTACTCGGCAATGCGATCGCCCTCGCGGAATTCGGCGTACGTCTGTCCCGCGTTGAACGCGTAGCCGGGCAGGGTGCGCTTGAAGTCGGCGACGGATGCCTGAAGCTCTTCGTCGCCCGTCACGAGCAGCACGTTCATGACGCCGCTGCGACCGAGCAGCCGGGTGTTGTAGTTGATCGTGTCGCTGTTGGAGCCTTCGCCGCGCAGCCGGAAAGCCCATTCGAGCGAATTGATCGTCTTGTCGTACTGCGGCTCGAACGCCCAGCCCTTGACGTGCAACGCTGGCCAGCCGTTTGCGCGCCGTTCTTCATTGGACGCCTCGGTGCCTTCGGTCGTCGTCGCGAGCAGGTCGGCGCTGTCGAGCTTTTCGTCATCCTTTACGTAGCCGACGTCTTCATACGAGAAGTAGGCGACCCACGACAGGTCGTCTTTTGCGAGGACGTATTCGTCGACACCCGGGTCCGGGTTCTGCGTGAGGCGATTGAGCTCGCGGGCGCCGTCGGGTGCGAGGAACACATAGCCCTCGGGCACTTTGACGGTCGCCTGGGCGCCGAGCGTGCCCACGGCGGGCCCGTGCTGCCACGCGAGGTCGTCGATCGTCTGTGCCTGTGCCGCCGTGTCGCTGGCTGCGAACGAAAAAACGCCGGCGAGCAGCGCCGTTGCAAAAAGCTTCATCCATTTCCCCTGTAGAACGCCCCCCTGGCGTTCGGCCATGGTAAGCGCTGTCATCGACTCGCACAGGAGCCACGGCCTAGGGGTTTTTCTCGTCTCGGACGACTGCGCTTACCCCTCCCGTTTGCGCGTCTGTAGGCGCCGCCGCGGGGGGGAACGTCCGCGCAGGTGCGGCCACACCGAGTGCCGGCGTGACTCAATGGTTTCTCGACTGGCGCGCGCGGCGCGCGGCGGGACGCGCACAGTTTCCTGCACGCGGCGCGATGCCCCCAGGTCATACGGGGTTCCTTTGCCTCAGATGCTACGCCCCGGAGCCTGCGCTACAGAGGAAGGTGAGCCCAACCCGACGAGGCAGTTTCGTGATGGTCGGAGGCGCACTCTGCAACCTCGATCGGCGCGCGCAGCCCCTGCTTCGGTTCGCGCGTGTTCGCCAGCACGCGACGAGTCTCAGGCCTCGCTCGGGGTGCTCGGTTCGGATCAGAGGGGCTAGGCGACGGGATCAGTCGACCCGCACCGGCTCCGCCCCGGTCGCATCCAGCTTAGGTGCCCTTCGGACCCCTAGGACTGAGCGACGGCGCGTCCCCGAACGGTGACGCAAGAATGTTTCTCTTGTGTCCCCCGTCCTAATGGTTGAGCATGACGCTCCCGAGCCGTGCCGGCTGTCGGAGACACAGGGGAAATTAATGATTTCCGGCGCGGCCGCCCGACGGGACGGGATTGGCACAGTTCCGTGCGTGTCGCACTGCAGGTGGCGGGCGAGGAGCGTTCTCGGCCGTGTCGCTCAGCGGTTGGACTGCGCCGGTGGCACCCGTAGTACGACTACTACCGGTACAAAAGGTGGAACTCGCCTTGCGCGACGCGAACGGCGTCTTGCGCGACACGGACGGCCACGTCGGTCATGGCGAGTCACCGCGACGCCCAGGTTCGTCGGCACTGCTGCGACGCGAAGACCAACTTGTTTTGAGCCCAGGCGGCCGTGCCTTAGTCCTCAGTCATCGCAGCCGCCGAGGCAGCGAAGCCGGGACCTTCACAGGCCGCGCCCACACATCCGTAGGCCAGCGCTCGAGTTCTGGCGCGGACGTGCGGCATGCGTTGCGCTCGCACGGGTCCCGCGCTGCGTGTCGGCCGGCGCACAACCCACTTTCAACAAACGTTTCAATCCGTAGAGATCAGAAAATGATGCGAAAAACATGGACGGCTTTGATCGGCATCGGGTGTGCCGCAGTGGCATCTGCGCACTTGTATGGATCGACGACTGACAACGCGGGACCCTCCGAGTTGACAGCGAACGTAGAAGACGGCGTGTTTCGCGCCAGGGCGTCGTCCGCGCTGCGGGCCGGGTTCGCGACGACCGAACCTGCATCGGCGAGTACCACGAATGCGTTCACATTCTCGCCCGCGCAGTCGCATGCATTGGGGGCCGAGGTCAACGCTGTGGCTGTTGGCGACGTCACCGGCGACGGTCGGGACGATGTGGTCGCGGTGACGAGCTATTCCTGGAGCGCCAACGAAAACACCAGTCGGGTGTTCGTACTCGAGCAGCAGCCCGACGGCAGCTTGCTGATCAATGGGAAGTATCCATTCGGTAACAGCACCGCGTACCGGGTCGGTATCACGCTGGGAGACATGAACCGCGACGGTGTGCGCGACATCGTCGTCGGGCACTCGACGGGCATTAGCGTTCTAACTGTTAACTCGGCGGGCGGGTTTACTACGGCCGTCTACTCGGCGCCGCAGGCATCAGACGTCGTCGGCGTGCTCGACATTGACCTCGACGGGAACATGGACGTCATCGGTCAGAGCTGGAGTTCCGGCGCGTACTTATTCTTCGGTAACGGCGCGGGTGGGATCGCAAGGTCGCAGTCGTTTCCAACCAACGCGGTCGGCTACAACGATCTGAAGGTCGGCGACGTTACGGGCGATGGTTTTCCTGACGTATTGATCAGCTCCGGCCAAGGGTCCCGGAATTTTTGGGTATACCCCCATGACCGGAAGGGGGGACTGGGTCTGGCGCGGACGTACACCACTTCTTCCACTGGCTGGTCCCCCTACGCAGTGGCAATTGGAGACCTCAACCACGACGGCTTGAACGACGTGGCCCTTCCAGAGCCAAAGAATAGCCCCGCACAAATTTGGACCTATTATCAATCCGGGGCCGGCGAACTTCACCAGGGAGCGTCGTTGCAGAGCTACGACATTCCGTCGGCATCAATCTCTACCGATTTGAATCGCGACGGCCGTGACGATCTAGTCGTTTTGCACGGCGGCTGGTCCAACGTCGGTTTTTATATGCAGGGCCCCAATGGCCTGCAGCCTGAGCGTCTCTTCGCCGCGCCGGTCTCAAGCCATCCGAATCCGCAGGGGTTGGGCGCAGGCGATGTTAACGGGGACGGCTGCAGCGACGTCGCGTATGCCAATAGCAACCAAGGCGTGGTCCTTCTCTACGGCAAAAACTGCGGGCTTCCTAAGCCACGCGACGACGTCGACGGCGACGGCAAGAGTGACTTGCTGTGGCGCGATGACGCCAAGCAAAACTTCGCGCTGTGGAACATGGTTGGGGCTAACGTCGTCGGAAGCGCGGGATATTCAGTGGGCGCGGCCTGGAATGTCGTGGCGAAGGGCGATTTCAACGGTGACCGACGACTCGACATCGTGTGGAGCGACGGCGCGTCCATGCAGATGTGGAAGACGAGTAGCAGCGGTTACGTTGGCGCGAGCATGGGCCCTTTCCCGTCCGGTTACCGCGTGGTCGCTACCGGCGATGTCGACGGCGATGGCCGTGACGACATGGTCTGGCGTGACAACGCGAACACAGTGCTCGCGTTGTGGGGAATGAATGGCGAGCGGATCGTCAGCTCTAGTGCTTATGGCCTCCCGTCGTCCTGGCGAGTTATCGGGGCGGGCGACCTAACCGGTGAGCGCCGCCTCGATTTGGTCGTGGCAAGCGACCGCGTACTGGAGCTCTGGAGCGGATCGGCGGGCCTGTCGTTCACACGTTCTGAGATGGGTGGGTATCCAGTTGGTTGGGTGCTAGCCGGGGCCGGCGACGTCAGCGGTGACGGATACGCGGACCTGTTGTGGCGCCACGCCGATGGCGGGCATTTCGTCGTGTGGTCGATGGCGGGACCGCTACGCATGGCGGGCACGGGGTACAGTGTGGGCAGCGCTTGGCGCGTCGCGCATGTGGGTGACCAGACCGGCGACGGCCTCACTGACGTAGTCTGGACCGATGGGACTGCAATGCAGCTGTGGACATCGAACGGCGCGTCGTTCAGTGGTGCGAACATGCCGCGTTATCCCGCGGGCTGGGCTCTGTTGCGTGAGTGACGGGCCTGTCCCGAGTCGGCACGACCGCGACGCTAGGTAACGGTCGCGAGTACAGCTCGGGTGTCGAGAAGGGGACGGCGTGCAGACGCGCCGTCCCTTTTTTGTGCGCCTAAGGGACGATATGAGCGCGCGGCGCTGGGCTCCTTTGGGATCTGCAATGCTTTGCCTGGGCGGCGGAGCCCGGGCCAGCTCGACTGCCCCACGCAAAACCGGCGCCGGACTAGCGGATCGCCGTCAGTTCCCAAGAGGTCGACGTGCGAGCGGCCTGAGGCCAGCTAGCGCGGCCTGTGAGGCTCAAGGTGCTTATAGACACTTGTTCCGCGTCTAATGAAAAGAACCAGGTCCTTGGAAGCCATCACCAGTGCTTGATTCCCGCAGCACTACAGAGCGCAGGAAGGGGCCGGGCGCCCTCGGTATAGCAACGTCAGGCTTAGTGTGCCTTCCGGTCGCAAAGGCTCCATGCATGCCTCGACGAGCATGGACACGGGTGCGCAATCGTCGTCCCTGCCGCGGGGGCGCAAGCGAAGCGCGGGTGCCCGACAAGTCGTCAGTCGTGTGCGTTCCAGGGCCGGGAAAGCAGATCGGCGACCACAACGCACGCTCTTTGCGGGCAGCGGCTACGGCGCATCAGGAAAAACGCGGCCCGGGCTTCGGTCAACGACGGGAGCCACCGCCCTCCGCATGCGCGTGACGGCGCAACGGGTGTGGGCGCGGTGCCCGGTAGAAACGCGACACATCGAGCAACGCAGGCGCGTTCAAGTCGCCCGCGTTCGCGCCGATAGCGGGGTATCGACCGCCTCCGCTTCAGCGCCATGCCGCTCGCCCGCTTCTTCAGCACATTCGCATTGCTTGTCGCACTGGGCACCGCCCACGCGTCTGGATCGGTGTCTCCAGATGCTGCACGTGATCGCAAGCCCCTGCTGTGGCGGTTGAGCAACGGTGGCGCGACGGTTTACGTGCTGGGGTCCTTCCACTTGCTCCGCGAGCAGGACTATCCGCTCCCCCGCGAAGTGGACGAAGCGTTCTGGGACGCTGAATCCGTGGTCTTCGAGGTGGCGCCTTCCGAACTCGAGCGCCCCGACAACCCGGCGACCGTGCGACGCCTCGCTCGGGCCGCCGACGGCGTTCGCCTTTCCGAGCGCCTCGACCCCGCCCGCGCGTCGGCGCTCGAAGCGGCGCTCGCCAAGCGTGGACTCAGGCTCGGGCAGTACGAGGAGTTCGCGCCGTGGCTCGTCAACGGGCAGCTCGTGGCGGGGATCTCACACGGCGCTGGGTATCGGCACGAATTCGGCGTCGACAAACACCTGATGCGTCGCGCTCGCGAGGCGGGCAAGCCGGTGAGCGGACTGGAAACGTTCGAGGACCAGATGCGGACCTCCGCGGCGGCCCCGGTGAGCGAACAACTGGCAACGCTGAAGGCCCTGCTCGCGGCTCCGGATGCGGTCGCTAGCGCGTTCGATGCGCTGCGGAGCGCATGGACCGCGGGCGACGTCGAAACGCTCGACCGCCTCACGAGACAGGGGATGAAGCAGTCGTCCCCGGTGAGCTACCGACTCGTCAACACCGATCGCAATAACGGGTGGCTCCCGAAGCTCGTCGAGCTTCTGCAGCGACCGGCGGGCAGCGACACGCTCGTGGTGGTCGGCTCGATGCACCTGCTGGGCGACGACGGAGTGCTCGCACTGCTCGCGTCCCGCGGCTACGTGGCCCAACAATTGGGCGGGAATCGTAAGGGCTCCCTGTACGCGCTGCAGGGCGGTGCTGCTCCTGGGCCCGGAGCCGCTGCGGCCCCCTGAGTCATATGCAGCCCGGACGCTGCGCTTCGGGTGGTACAGCCGCAGCACTGAGGCGGGCGCGGCAACCGGTTGCCGGCCGTGCCCGGTGGTCCCTTGCCGATGTCGCAAGCAGCTGGACGTGTAACGCGACGCTCCTGAGGTATCCCACGTAAAGGCGCGGCACACGAGGAGCACGTGCTGTCGATCGAACGGATGGGATCCACAGCGCCGTTCGCGACGGTGAGAGGCGTGTGGCGCTCCTCGCGGAGGCAGCCGCCTTACCGTCGCCCGCGGACACAGCGCGGACGACGGGAGCATCAGCGCGCGTTGGCCACTGTCCATCGGTTCCAACACGACAAGCACCGGTGCCGAACCGGTGGCTGCGACGCCGGCGGCGACTGAAGCTGCCTCCGAGTGCGACGGCACTGCTGATGCACGGCCCGCGACTGGGGCCGGGTACTCGGGCTGCTCGATAGCTAGAACACGCTTCGGCCCAGCGGCGCGCAGCCATGACCTTCGGGGGGCTCGCCGACGTCCTCCCGCCGTTAGGCTGGCGGCCTCAACCGGAAGAGGAACTCCGATGCGTCGTCAAATTCTGGCTGCCCTCGTGGGCGGCCTGCTGTCGCTTTCCGCGCACGCCGCGCAAACCGATCGCTGGCAGGTGCCGGTCGCGGTCAAGAAACTCGACAACGGGCTCACCGTCGTGGTTTCCGAAGACCGCAGTTCGCCCACCGTCGGCGTGAGCGTGGTCTACGGCGTCGGCATGCGGCTCGAGCCGCGCAACCGCACCGGCTTCGCCCACCTGTTCGAGCACCTGATGTTCGAAGGCACGCCGAATGCGAAGGAGGGCGTGTTCGATCAGGTGATCACCGGCGGCGGCGGCCGCAACAACGGCTCCACGCGCCCGGACTTCACGAACTACATCGAAGTGGCGCCGTCTACCGCACTCGAGCCGATCCTCTGGCTCGAGGCGGACCGGATGAAGACGCTCGACTTCAACCCGACGACGCTCAAGAACCAGCAGGACGTGGTGAAGGAGGAGATCCGCGTCAACGTGAAGAACCAGCCGTACGGCGGCTTCATGTGGATCGACATCGGCCAGCATGCGTTCCAGAAGTGGGAGAACAACCACGACGGCTACGGCAGCTTCAAGGACCTCGAAGGAGCGAGCCTGAAGGACGTGGCCGCGTTCCACCGCGACTATTACGGCCCGAACAATGCCGTGCTCGGCATCGCCGGTGACATTGCACCCGCAGAGGCGTTCAAGCTCGCCGAGAAATATTTCGGCGGCATCGAGGCGCGCCCGACCCCGAAGGCCCCCGACTTCTCGGAAGGGCTCAACACGAAGGAAAAGCGCGTCACGCAGTCCGACGCGCTGGCGCAGGTGCCCGCGATCGCAGCGGCTTGGAAGATGCCCGAGCGCGGCAGCAAGGACCAGGCGCCGATGGCGGTGCTCGGAAAGGTGCTGGCGGGCGGCGATGCTTCGCGCTTCTATCAGGGGGTGGTGAAGGGGCGCGAACTGGCGCTCAACGTCGAATCCTTGTACGGCCTGACGAGCCCCTGGGAGTACGACGGCCCGACGCTGTTCACCGTGTTCACGCTGTACAAGCCGACCACGGACGCGGACGCCGTGCTCGCTGCATTCGACGAAGAAATCGCGAAGATCGCGCGTGAGGGCGTGACCGACGCCGAGTTGGAGCGGGTCAAGACCCGAATGCTGGCGGACTGGTACAACAACCTCGAGTCGTTCATCAATCGCGCCGACACGCTCGCGAAACTCGAGACGCTTTGGGGCGACGCGAACGTGGTTAACAAGATTCCGACCTGGATCGAGGGCGTGACCAGCGCGGACCTGCAGCGGGTCGCGAAGACCTACCTCACGCGCGAAAACCGCACGGTTATCGACCGCAAGCCCGAAGCGATGCTGCAGGGCGCCGCGCCTGCAGCCGGCGCCTCGAAGTAAGGAGATTGCGATGAAGAAGATCACCACACTCGCGTTCGCTGTTGCGGCATTGCTTGCCGGTGGCGCCGTGGCCGGCCCGGCGACTGAGCTCCCGAAGGAACTGCCGCCGTTCGCCCCCGACAAGCCATTGCCCGTCCCCCAGATCGAGAAGAAGGTGCTCGCGAACGGCTTGGAGGTCTGGGTCGTTCCGCGTGACGGGCTGCCACGCGTCGACGCCGTGCTGGCTGTACGCGGCGCCGGGCTTGCCGCGGATGACGCGAATGCGTCGGGCTTCGCGGGGTTGCTCGCGGGCCTGCTCAGCGAGGGCACCGCCAAGCGCAGCTCCCGCGAGATCGCCGAAGCCGCGCAAGGGCTTGGCGGATCGGTCGGCGCGGGCGCCAGCGCGGACGGCATCAGCGTGTTCGGCAATGCGCTTGCGTCCCGTGCGCCCGAAATGCTGGCTCTGCTCGGCGAGATCGCACGCACTCCGAGCTTTCCGGAAGGTGAGGTTCGCCTCGCCCAGGCGAACGCGGCTCAGGGGCTGAAGGCGCAGGAAGCACAGCCCGGCTTCAAGGCCGAGCGCGCGCTGCAGCAGGCGGTGTACGGCGACCATGCGTATGCCAACACCACGCTGTCGGAAGGCGCGATCGCCGCGCTGTCGCCCCAAGCACTGAAGGCCGCGCACGCCGCCCGCTTCCGCCCCGATCGCGCGCTGCTCGTCATTGCAGGCCGGATCGCGCCTGCGGATGCCTTCGAAGCCGCTGAGACCGCGTTCGGTGACTGGCACGCGACCGGAGCGGCGCCGCCGCTCGCCGCCGGCGCACCTCGCGATGCCAAGCCCTCGTACGTGCTAATCGACCGTCCTGGCAGCGTGCAGTCCGCGATCCGGCTGGGCCGTCCCGCCGTCGCCGCGACCGACGCCGACTACGTCCCGCTGCAGCTCGCCGGCACGGTGCTCGGCGGCAGTTTCAGCTCACGCTTGATGCAGAACTTGCGAGAGGACAAGGGCTACACGTACGGCGCCCGCGGCGGCCTCAACGCAATGCGGGCCGGCGGCCGCGTCTCGGCCTCGGCTGACGTGCGCAACGAGGTCACGGGCGCGGCCATCCAGGAGTTCGCGTCCGAGCTTCGCCGCATGGGTGTGGAGCCGGTGCCGGCCCGCGAGCTCGACGACACCAAGCGCTACGTCGCCGGCGGATACCTGATCAACAACCAGATGCAGGGTGCGGTGGCCGCGACGCTCGCCAATAACTGGCTTGTCGGGCTGCCTGCGGAGTTCCTGGGCGAATACGTGCCGAAGATCCGGGCCGTCGACGCCGCGCAAGTTCAGGCGATGGGGCAGAAGTACTTCGACCCGAAGTCGATGTCGATCGTCGTGGTCGGCGACCCGAAGGCTGTGGCCGAGCAGTTGAAGCCGCACGGCACGTTCGAAACGCGGACGAAATGACTGCGTAAATGCGAAGCGCCGTCGACCGAAGTGGTCGGCGGGGCGGCCTGCTGTGCCGGGGCCCGCCCGGGCAGGGCCGGCGGCGGGCGGTCCGGAGCGCCGCGTCGGGAAGGCGAGATGCGGCGCTCTGACCGAGTACCGCGGTTGATTCAACGCGGTACTGGTCGCGTCGCGCTCAACGTGACCCTCGCCGGCGACGAAAGGCGACGACGCGCTGGCTGGGTCGCGTCTCACGGCGGGCGCACCTCCCCGGCGTAGTCGGTGAGCACTGGGTCCGTCGAACCGCCACTAGGCCGACGCGGCGCTCGCTAGTGGCGGCGGCAGGGCCGACCTGAGCCGTGGAACACTGTCCACGAGGTGTGTGGATAACCCTTGGGGCAATCACTGGGCGAGCAGGCTCATCCGTTGAAGCGGCAGGCGCCGGCGCCGCGCTGGCGATTTCTTGACCACCTCCGAGGTTCCACGGCCTGCCAAGTGCAAGGACCGGAGCTGGACGGCCCGCCGCGCTTGAGTCTCGGCCACGTCGTTGCCGCAGCCGCGCCGACAGCTCAGTCGCGCCATCCGTAAGCGGGTTGCGCCGCGCTTGAGGCGACGGCTCGCCAGTCTTCACGCCGCCGGCGGGCCAACTCAATCGCGTGTCCCGGCGCTGAGCTCGTGTCTCTCAGTGGCGGTGGCGCGACTCCGGCACGGCCGCGCCACCGCAATCACCCGAAAGCTCACGCGGGCGGCGCCGGCGCGCGCGAACGTCAGCGTGGCTGGCACTCGCGCACCTTCCAGCTGCTGCTGCGTGGGAGCGAGGAACATCAGGTGCATGCCACCGGTGACATCGTCATCGTGGCCCCGGACGGAACGACCAGCGTGTCAGACATGAGTCGCATGCGCGAGACGCTGCCTTCGCGGCGCACGTCGTGCAGCTGAACATCCGCGGCGCGGGGGGGGCTGCGAGCGGGGAGCAGGCGGTCCTGCGCGTTGCCCTCGTTTCGAAGGGTCACCTAACCGCCGGCGACGCGGGCACCCGGCGGCGGCGCGCATCCACGCGTCTTCCACGACGATACTGGCAGCAGGCACGGGCGCACCGGGACCCCGAGTGCAGGCGAGAACCGAGAGTACGAGAGAGCGCAGCAGCACCCCCCCCTGCCGGCCGACGTCCACCGCAAGCTCCCAGTCTGCCGAGATCGTTTCCCGTCGGGTGTCGACCGGGCTGCGACGTCAAAGTCGCGCCACCGGCCCGGAATCGTCCTCGCGCCGCGCTGATGCAGCGGAGCAGGGTGGGGGCATGCCGGCGCGCGGCCTCAGCGCGTCTGTTGCCGCGTCCGGCGTCGAGGCCTTCGCGTGCGCTCGCAGACGACTTTCTATGAGGCGCGCACCCGTGTCCGTGAGCGAAAGCTCAAGCGGGGACAGCGCCGTGTACTGATCCAGGTAGGCTGCCGGCGTCGTGAACCAGGCTAGGGCGCGGTGGTCATCCGACAGCACGAGCTGAGCGAGCGCGTAGGTCCGGGCAATCCGCAGCACGGCTTCGCTTTCGAGCGGCGATAGGCGCAATCCCCCTCCGCGTCGCTGCCGGTGAAGCACTGAACGAAGCAGCCGTTTTGGCAGCGGCAGTCGACGTGCGAACTCGTTGAATGCCCGCGCCGACACGCCGGACGCGGCAAGGCGCCGGAGGTCGTCACCGCTATGCAGGTCTAGATCGAGCAGCTGCCCGACCCGCGCGAGCAAATCGGCATCGTCAACTGCGTACGAGTGGTCGAGGGTCGTCATGCCGCACCCGTTTGAACAGGCCTCGAGGGATGGTACGCCCAAGCCCGCGGCGCGCGTATCCACTCTCCAATCGCGGCCACTGAGCGGCCGAACGGCTTGGCGGTGCACTCCGACCGACTCCGTTCAACGCGCGACGTGTCGCGTCAATGCTCGCCCGGACGCGTGCGGCGACCCGTGGGAAGGCGCTCGCTGTCGTAGACGCGCGCATCCGCGGGCGACGCCTCAAGGCGCGCCTGCGGATCGGATTGGATAGCGTCGTGAGGTTTTCGCGCGGCCAGGAAGGCGGGCAGGTCTGCAAAGCCGGGCTCGACTGCGCCGATGGGATCCTGCAGCGGCGACTGGGGGCGTGTCATGGCGTCCTCGTGCTGGTCGGGGCTGGAACGCCGACTGTGCCGCGAGCCACGTAGAAAAACGTGAGCGCGACGTTGCAACGGCGTGACCCGGCTTCCTGTGCTGCACCCCGGGACACGGATGAATCAGCGTGGCGGAAGGCGCCTCGCCGGTGAGGCGGCGCAGAGGGGCTCCGCGGAGTCGACGGGGCCCGCAAGCGCGTCTTGTACCAAGCCGCCACGAATTATTCCGATGGCTGTCACGATTCACGGCATTACTCTGAGCGCGCTAAAGGGGAGCGCAATGATTCCAGTAATTCTGTCGGGCGGGTCGGGGACCCGCCTGTGGCCGTTGTCGCGCGAAGCATATCCAAAGCAGTTTCTTGCGCTCGCGGGCGACGACACCATGCTTCAGGCGACGTGGCGGCGCGTCGAAGCGATCGCGTCACGGCCGCCCATCGTCGTGGCCAACGAAGAACATCGCTTCATGGTCGCGGAGCAGCTGCGGGAGGCGGGCTGCAAGCCGACCTCGATCGTGCTCGAGCCCGTAGGCCGTAACACGGCGCCGGCCATCGCCGTTGCCGCGCTCGCCGCGATGCGCGACGGCGCCGACCCACTGTTGCTCGTGCTGCCGTCGGACCACGTCATCCCGGATGGAGAGGCGTTCCGCTCGGCCGTCGAGCAGGCACGGCGGGCCGCGGATGCGGGCCGTCTCGTGACGTTCGGCATCGTCCCCACAGGGCCCGAGACCGGCTACGGCTACATTCGCGCCGCAGCGGGCGAGGGCGTCCGCGCGGTGGAGCGCTTCGTCGAGAAGCCAACCGCCGCACTCGCGCAGGAGTACGTCGCGTCCGGCGACTACTTCTGGAACAGCGGCATGTTCCTGTTTCGCGCAGGGGCCTACCTTGCCGAGCTCGAGCGGCACTGCCCGGCGATGCTCGCGGCCTGCCGCAACGCGCTGGCCATGGCTCGCCGGGACGACGACTTCGTTCGGCTGGATCGCCACTCGTTTACGCAGTGCCCGGCCGACTCGATCGACTACGCGGTCATGGAAAAGACCGCCGATGCCGCCGTCCTGCCGATTGCGGTCGGCTGGAACGACGTCGGAAGCTGGTCAGCGCTGTGGCAGGTCGCCCAGCAGGACGGAGACGGCAACGCGCACCACGGCGATGTGATTGCGCGCGACTGCCGCAACACGCTGGCGTGGGGCAACGGCCGCCTGGTCGCGTTGCTTGGGCTCAAGGACGTCGTGGTCGTCGATACCACCGACGCGGTGCTCGTCGCCCACAAGGACCACGTGCAGGACGTCAAATCGATCGTGACGGCACTGAAGGCGCAGGGACGACCGGAGCCCGTCTCGCATCGAAAGGTGTACCGGCCGTGGGGAAGTTACGACTCGATCGATACCGGCGAGCGTTTCCAGGTGAAACGGATCACGGTCAAGCCCGGCGCGAAGCTGAGCTTGCAGATGCATCACCACCGCGCCGAGCACTGGATCGTGGTGCGCGGAACGGGTCGCATCACGCGCGGCGATGAAACGGTGATCCTCTCTGAAAACCAGAGCACCTACATCCCCCTGGGCGTCACGCACCGCCTCGAAAACCCGGGGCGCGTTCCGTTGGAGCTCATTGAAGTCCAGTCGGGCAGCTACCTCGGAGAGGACGACATCGTCCGCTTCGAGGACGCATACGGCCGCGGCTGACCGTGCTGCGCGTGGCGCCCGCGGTGGTGGTGGCGATCCTGCTTGCAGTGTTTGCATGGCACCCAGCGGGACTGCCTCGGGCGATCGCCGAGCACGACAAGATCGCGCACCTCGTCGGCTTTGCCGCACTCGCGCTGACACTGAGAGCGGGGCTGCCGCAGCTGTCTCGCGCCGAGTACGCCGGCGCGCTGCTGCTTGCGGCGAGTGCTGTCGAACTCGGGCAGACGTTCATTGCGAGTCGAACCGGCTCCCTCGCCGACATCGCTGCCGGCGCCGTGGGCGCAATTTTTGGTTTGATGCTGGCGGATGCCTGGGGAAGGCGGCGATCCATCGCCGCCCTTTTTGATCCCGCCTCGGCCGTGCACGCCGCCGTCGTGGGTGCGCGGGAGCCGTCCCCGGGCGCCTTATGGATCGGCGCCGTGACGAAGGGTAGGCGGCGGTCCGGTCTACCGGGCGCGGTCGAGGAGAGACAAGGCTGATGAGCACGGAGGCCCCGATGATCGACCTGCATTCCCACCTGCTGCCGTGGATCGACGACGGCGCCGAGCATCTCGATATGGCGCTCGAGATGGCCCGCGTTGCGGCGGCGGACGGGATCGGCACCGTCGTGTGCACGCCGCATATCTACCCCGGCCTCTATAACAATTCGGCCAGCGGCATCTCGATCGCAGTCACGCGCATGCAGCGCGAATTGGACGAGGCCGGGATTGCTCTACGGCTCGAGGTCGGTGCGGACGTTCACCTTGCGCGGGACCTCGTCCGCAGCGTCGCGGAGGGTCGGGTGCCGACGCTCGCGGGCTCCCGGTACCTGCTGCTGGAGCCGCCGCACCACTCGGCGCCGCCCGGCTTCGAGGACGCCGTATTCGAGCTGATGACGGCTGGCCTGGTCCCCGTGATCACGCATCCCGAGCGCCTCAGCTGGGTGCACGAGCATTACGACGTGTTCGAGCGCCTCACGGACCGGGGCGCGTGGATGCAGGTGACCGCCGGCGCGTTGACAGGGCGCTTCGGGCGACGCGTCCGCTACTGGGGTGAGCGCTTCGTCGGCGAGGGAAGGTGTCACATCCTCGCGACCGACGCGCACCATCCCGAACGCCGCCCCCCGTTGCTTGCCGAGGCACGTGAGGCAGCCGAGCGGCTGGTCGGTCGGATCGAAGCCGAGAACATGGTCCGCGGGCGTCCGCAGTCGGTGCTCGACAACGGGCCTCCGGACAGCGTGCCCCTGACTCGGAAAGGGACAGGGCAGCTGCAGCCGGCAGTGCCGCATGCGTCGGCGCTGAGCCGCTTCCTGCGGGGGCTTCGTGGCGCGCGCGCGCACTGACGCTAGGCGGCAGATCCCGACGAACGGTGACGGTGACGTGAAGCAGCTGGGGTAGGGTGGCGGTGCGGAATCCCACGCAAACGACCGGAGGTCGCCATGTGGTTGAACGTATACGCTCGACTGGACGGTGTGCTCATCGTCGTTCCCGCCTTGTTCCAGATGCCGGTTGCGCTTGAACGCTCCGGGCCGCTGCAGCCGGTCGGGCGGGCAGACCTCGACTTGGGTCTCATGCCGGACGCGTTTGTGGAGGCCATGGGCGCGTCGGGCTACGCCGAAGCCTTGGGCGAGCACGATGCTCTGATACGTCGGGCTGTCGGCACGCGGGCACTCAGCGCTTAGGTACGCGGGTACGCGTCGACCAATCGACGCGCTTGCTACGACAAACGCGCGATGGTTGCGGGAAGCGTAGCGACGCAGTCCGCATCGAGCTTCAGGGCGGCCAGCGAATCGGCACGCGTGGTTCCCTGCGTGAGGATTGCAACAGAGCACCCGCGCTCGTGCGCCAAGCGCGCGAATCGGAACCCGGAATACACCATCAGCGACGAGCCCACGACCAGCAACCCGTCGCTCTGCTCGAGAGCCGCATACGCGCGCCGCACGCGCTCGCCCGGGACGTTCTCACCGAAGAACACAACGTCGGGCTTGAGCATCCCGCCGCAGTTGCGGCAGTCAGGTACGTTGAACCCCGACGTGTCAGCGTCTTCAAGTTCCGCATCGCCGTCGGGAGCGACCTGCGCCGCGACGGCACGCCAGCTGGGATTCGCCTCGAGAAGGCGCAGCTGAAGGTCAGGCCGCCGCTCGATGCGCGCGCAGACCAGGCAACGGACCGTGTCGATGCGTCCATGTAGATCAAGCACGTCCCCGCTACCGGCTTTGTCGTGCAGCCCGTCCACGTTCTGGGTGAGCAGCAGCGAAACGAGGGACCGGCGCTGGAGTTCGACGATGGCCAGGTGAGCCGCATTGGGTTGTGCCGACCCAACGCGCGGCCAGCCAACCGTCGAACGCGCCCAATACCGCTGCCGCACGCGCGGATCCTCGATGAAGGCCTGATACGTCACCGGCGGTCGGCGCTTCCACGATCCGTCCGGGGCTCGATAGTCGGGAATGCCTGACGCGGTGCTGCAACCAGCGCCCGTGAGCAGGAAGACATTGCGCCGGCTTCGAAGCCACTCTTCAAGGGACGCCGCCGCCGCGTCGGTCGCGCTCGGCGGAGCGATGCTCGGGTCAGGATTCATCATGTTGGACGAGAGTAAGGGATCTAGACCTGGCGCACGCGCCTGCGTGATTCATGTCGAGATCCTTCACCTGGCGTCGCATGTCGCCTCCGCCTGCGAGGCCCGTCGGCTGCATCGACGGCACACAGCCTGATCGAAGACACACGCCGCTCGGTCGGCGACTTACGCTTCAGTCGGACCGTCTAGGTAGTGCACCGGAACCGTCGCGGTCAACCAGACGCCGTTTGCAGACCTGTAGAAGTGATAACCGTGGGCGTGCATCTGCTCGGAGGCCACCCGAAGCACGACCGGCCTGCCGTGACGCGCGCCGACAGTGGCAGCCGTAGCTTCAGAATCCGACAGGTGGACGTGCCGGCGCGACCGGGGCATGAGCCCATGATCACGAATCGCAGCTAGAAAGCGACTCGCGGTGCCATGGAAGAGGAGCGGGGGAGGGCGGACGGGTGCAAGCTGGAGGTCGACCTCCACGGAGTGACCTTGGTTTGCACGGATGCGTTTCCTGTCGGGAGTCAGCGCGAAGCGTTGCTTGTCACTGGTTGCGACGATTTCTTCGACAAGCTCCCGGCTGAGCGGTGTTCCATGGGCCGTGGCGAGCTCGACGAGACGGTTCACGTCGGCCCAGCCGTGCGGATCGAGTTCGAGGCCGATCACCCCCGGCTTATGGCGGAGTACGAGGCTCAGGAACTTGCTCTTCGCTTCCAAGTGTTTCGACATGATTTCGTGCGGATCCCGAGCTTACGCTTTGAATCGCGCCGGCTCTGATGCGCGCCGGGTTCGGGTCACTCGGGTTGCAGCCAAATGGTCTCTCGCAGCTCGCCCACGGGGACACCGAAGAACTTGATGCGGCCGCGATTCGCCACCGTGCGTCCGTCGTCGGCGAGCTTGAGCCTTTGGTGCATCGAGAGACCCCATCGGGTGAGCGGATAACGCAGAGTCATGGTGGCGCCGTCGACCCGCGCTTCCACAGGGCCTGCCGCGTCGCTTAGCGTCGCCGAGTACTTGCTGGGTCCCGTCTGCCGCATGCGCCACGTCCGTGCCTCGGTCGGGCGGCCCGCGATGTCGATCGTCTGCTCAAGCACGAACACGCCGTCGGGTCGGAGGCGGCCCATGCTTTCGACCGTGAGTGGCCGAGGCTTGCCGAAGAGGAGGTCGAGCGTGCCTTCACCCGTGGTACGCCCGGAAAACACCTGCTCGGGGACGAAATCGTTGGCGAGCGCGGGCAGATGGACAGCTGCGAGCGCCAACGCGGTAACCACAGCCACTCGGAAGGACGCCGTCATTACTCTCATACCATTTCCAACAACTGAGTTGATTTGAACTTGACCATCGTTGCCGCGGGGGGGGGGAGGAGTCGGGCGTACGTTAGCTGTGCGCGCGAAAAACGGCGAAAACAGCACAGGCTGGACCCGGTGTGGCCTTTGTGCCGCCGCCAAGTCCGGCCGGAGATTGGGCCGCCGCGGCCCCGTATGGCACCGAGCATCCGTCAATGCCGGTCTTTGTGAGCTTCCATGCACCATATCGCGGCCCTAGCGACGAGCACGTGTCAGCAACGGGTTCAGACGGATGATCGGAGCACGGCAGAGCTAGGCGGCCGGGGCTTTGCACCAATCGCTGCGTCGCGCCGCAATCGCCAGCGGCGCCCGCGGCGGGCGTGAGCCACCGCGACCCGAAGCGGGCTTGAGGAAGAGCCACAACGCGCGCAATTCGGGGCTAACGGGTCGTGCCACCACGTCGACGCGCCAGCCGCGACGACGCCGCGACGTTAGGGTGTCGAATCAGTGACGCGTGTTGATCCGAGCGGACAGCTACCATGCGGGCGGGATCCGGCCTCTGGGGAACGGCCAGAGCAAGCCGAGCAGCGTGGAAGTCCGGACTTCCGTGGCGTGCCGAAGATCCACTTGCAACTTCGCATAATGTATATTATGTAAGTAAAGCATCCTTAGGCGGTGGCGGCGGTCGTGCCCATCGCCTCTGTTACCCCAAGCCTGACCGAGCCAATCTTCTTGCCGGCACTCGGCGGCCCGAACTACCGCAGCGGGCTGCCCGCGCCTGCTCGTTGCACAGCGCCGGATGAAAGCCCTGCCGCCGCAACCTCTTTGTGACGGACGAACGGACGCAGGTACGAGACGCGAACTGGGTCGATGCGCTGCGCGCTGTCAGCGACACGCATACCAGACCGCGTCGTTCCAGCGGCGTAGCTCGTCGTAGGTACGGCCCAGGCCGACTTGCCGCTCCCAGGCGTCTCGCTGCGACCGGACGTCTGAACACGGTCCCGACTGCGCCGCGACGTTTGTACTTCTACCGCGCGCGCGTGCTGCCGGGCTGCGTCCGTTACGGCGTCTGCCGGCGGAACGTCCAGTGGCCGACGGCGCATCGACGAGCACGGGTACGGAGTGCGGCTCCGGTACGTACTCAAGCTCACCAGCCGACCTCATCGCGCCGGTGCACGGGCGCTGTTGATACTGGACCTCGCCGGACTTTGCGCGGCAGCGGTAAATGATGTCAGCCGCGCTTGATGCCGGCGTAGACAGTGCAGAAATCATCAGCAGTGCCATCCATCGCGTCATTTCGTTCGTCTCAGAAGTCCAGCATCGGAGCTTCAGCGACAGCGGGCGGCGGTCAAATCCGAACGGCACGTAAAAACCCGTCAGAAACCTCCGCGGTGATGCGTTCAGTGGCCGCGCATACACCGACGGAGTCAGTGGGCTTGTCGTGACTCGATGATCTGCGCCAGCGACTTCGGTTTCGCGAAGAAGTACCCCTGCCCCAGCTCGCAGCCCAGGTCCAGCAGCAGGCGCCGCTGCTCGTCCGTCTCGACACCCTCGGCCACGACTTCTAGCGACTGCGACCGCGAAAGCGCAAGAATGGCACGCACGACCGCGGTGCTGCCGCCCGACTCGCCCGGCGCGAGATCGATGATGAAAGACCGGTCGATCTTGACCGTCTGCAGCGGGAAACGATGCAGGTAGCTCAGCGAGGAGTAGCCCGTGCCGAAGTCGTCCAGCGCGGCGAAGATGCCGTTCGCGCGCAATCGCTCGAACACCCGCGCGACGCGTTCGGAATTCTCCATGAGCGTGCCTTCGGTGACTTCGATGCGGACCTGCTCGGGTCGAACGCCGTGACGTGCGAGTAGACCGAGCAGGCGGGTGTCGAGGTCGGCATTGCGGAAATGGCGCGGCGAGAAGTTGAGGTTTACGTACTGCCCCGGCTCCAACAATTCCGGGACGACGTTAAACGTGCTTTCGAACATCTGCCAGTCGATGGCCTCAAGGCTTCCGCTCGCCTCGGCAACTTGGAGGAACGCACCGGGCGCGAGCACGCCGCGCTCCGGATGGTTCCAGCGCAGCAGCGCTTCATAGCCGACGACATGACCGTCGCGCAGGCACACAATCGGTTGGAAATACGGCTCGAATTCCTTACGCGGAATCGCGCGTCGCAGCTCGCTTTCCAGATCGAGTAGCCGCAGCGCCTCCTGATGCAGCTTCTCGTCGAACACCTCGACGTGCGTCAGATCCGCCGCCTTCGCGCGATACATCGCGATGTCAGCGTCCCGCAGCAGCTCCTCAGGCGTCTGGTAGTGCGGCGAACTCAGTGCAATGCCGACGCTGGCGCCTGTGAACAGCTCCTTGTCGTCGATTCGGATGGGTTCGCGCAGCGCGTTGATGACGCGCGACGCCATACGCAATGCGTCGTCGTGGCCGGAAATGCCCTCGATGAGGATCGCGAACTCGTCTCCACCCAAGCGTGCAACGATGTCCTCCCCTGCCCGCACACAGCGGCCGAAGCGGCGCGCGACCTCGCGCAGCAACTCGTCACCGACGAGGTGCCCCGCGCTGTCATTGATGACCTTGAACCGATCGAGGTCCATGAAAAGCACGGCAAAGCGATAGTTTGGATCGCGCTGCATCCGGGCAAGGCACCGAAGCAGGTGATCGCGCAGGTAGGCGCGATTCGGTAAGCCGGTCAGCGAGTCGTGCAGCGCCTCGTGCTTGAGACGCTCCTCAATGCGCTGTCGCACCGCGATCTGCTCGCTGAGCTCCCGCGTGCGCTCGTCGACGCGATGCTCAAGCTCCGCGTACGCACGCTTGAGCGAGGCCGCGCCGCGCTGCCGATCGAGCCCGTTTGCAATCTGGTACGAGATGAACGTCAACAGTTCCTGATCGCGTGTCGAGTAGCCGACCCCCGGCGTGTAGCTCTGCACCGCCAGCGCGCCGAGCGTGCGCCCCTGCGATACCAGGGGCACGCCGAGCCACGCAAGTGAGAGTGCACCCATGACGGCGAGTTCGCCGCGGGCCGTCAATTCCGCGATCCGCTGCCGCGTCTCGGTCTGCGTCATGTCGACGAGCATCGGCTTGCCGTAGCGCAGCACGTACTCGGTGATGCCCGCCCCGAGCCGGCGCGGCGCCGGCGTCCCGTTGTGCTCGTCAACGAAGTAGGGAAAGTGCAGCGACTCGCCGCTTTCGTCGAGCAGCGCGATATAAAAATTCTTGGCGTCCATGAACTCGCCGACCACGCGATGCACCGACGCGTAAAACGCGTCCAGGTCCGTTGCGGTGTTGGAAAGTTCGGCGATTCGATACAGCGTGTCCTGAAGCCGCTGGGTCTGTTGCCGCTCCTGGATTTCGAGCTGCAACTCGAGCGTGCGCTCTTCGACCCGGCGCTCCAGGTCTTCCTGGGCACGCTTGCGGTCGAGCGCAGTAAGGATGTGGCTTCCCACGTAGGACAGCAGCGCCTGGTCGGCGTGCGTGTAGCGCGGCCGCTCGATGTAGCTTTGCACCACGAGCACGCCGCGGACCCGCGCGCCGGACGAGATCGGAACGCCGAGCCAGTCGTAGCACTGCGTGCCGATGTCGCGCATCGGACCGGAAATCTGCGCGCGGATCTGATCGATCGAGCCCATCAACGGCTGGCCGTCGCGAACGAGGTACCAGGTGAGGCCGTGCTCCATCTCCGCCATCGGGACCGGCCGGTCCGCGTCGCGCCGGATCGGGTCTACCGTGTCGATCAGGTACAGGAACCGGAGCGCGTCCAACTCCGGTTCGTGGAGCGCGATGTAGAAATTCTCGGCATACATGAAGCGGCCGACGATGGCGTGCATGCCGCGCAACATGTCGGGCATGTCCATGTCGGAGCCCGCCATGTCGGCAATCGTAAAGAGCGCTGATTGCAGCTGCTCCGAACGCTCGAGCTGGCGAACGGACTCCGCGAGCCGCTCTCGGGACGCGACGCTGCGAACGATGGCGGGCAGCATCGACTCAACCACCGACCACGCTTCGGCCCCCCCGACCTCGCCGACAACGAGCGTGAAACCGTGGTGGCGTTCGCCGCTGCGCACGTGGATGGCCGTGCGGCTCCCGTCGCGGCTGCGGGCTGCGCCGTCGAGTCCCCTCGCCTCGCGCGCGATGCCGCGCTCGGAAACGTCGAGTTCGCGTGTCTGACCGCCGGCGCCGGACGTTCGCCAGGCGGCTGCGGCGGCCGTCCAGCCGAGGAGCGGCGCACACGCGACGAGGCGATGGGCAAGTTCTTCAAGGCCGCTGGCGTCGAGCAGCGTCGACAAGGTTTCGGCCGCCGTCGCTGCGCGCCGACGCGTGTCGACGGCCACCAACGGACGCGTAATCGAATTCATGGCGGCAATATCGGCGCGATCACGGAGTCCTGTAGTGGCCGGAGCGTGCGAAACACACGCTGCGGTACTGAAGTTTGGCCCCGCTCCGGCTGACAAGGCGTGATGCAGGTCGCAGGCAGCTACACCCGCTGCGTCAATGCCGCCTAATTTGTTCTCGAGTGACCGCGATCAGCCGCGGGTCATTGCCTCACAACTCTCCGCACACTTGAGGCATGCATCGATGCAATGCTGCAGCGCGGGGTCGTCCCCGAACTCGGCGCATTCGTCCGCGCACTCGCGGCAGACCTCGACACAGGCGCCGCAGATGACGATATGCAGCGCGGTGCCCCGAAGCATGGCGTTCGCGCTCGTCGCACACATGTCCGCGCACGTCGACATCAGTGCGAGGCAGTCGGGATCCGCGAGCACCCCGCCGCGGTTGAGGCAGTGTTGGATCGTCTCCAAGCACACGGCATGCGTCTGCGTGCACTGGTCAATGCACTCGTTGAGTGCGAGGTCACGGTGTTCCGCATGATGCAGGTCCATGTGAGCTCCCGAGGTAGGACAGGCAGAGCGGCATCGATCACGCCGCTTAAGACCCATGGTCGGGATTCGCGTGTGAATGTCACGCGGCCCGCGGCTTTTCCGTTCAGCTGCCCGTAGGGCGCGGTACGGCCGCGGTTCAGTCGCGGAGGCGACGCGAGTCGCCTCGCCTATTCATCCCAGTCGGAAGCACACGCGTGGGGCGCTTAGACAGCCATCCACGTAGCCTGCCCTGCTTACCTCGCGGCTGCCGTCGACAGAGGCGTCGGGCGGTAAAGACAGGCGCTAGACGGCCGATAAAAGGTTGACCTTCGTCCACACGAACACCGGATCAGCCCCACCTCATGCGGACGCTATACGACTGCCTTTCGGTGTCGCGCGATGCTCCTCCCGAGGTGCTACGCGCTGCTTACCGGGTGCTGTCCCAGCGCCATCACCCAGATCGAAATCCGGGAGACGCGGCGGCTGCGCGTGCCATGCAGGGCCTTAACGATGCGTACGCGGTTCTGTCGGACCCGCAGCGGCGCGCCGCTTACGACGCGTCGCTGCTGCGCGAACTTCCGATAGGAAGTGGAGCGCGGCGTGGAGCGCATGCCTCCGTTTCGCGACAGGCCAGCCATGTGGCGCCGTCGAAGCCACGCGCGCACCGGCCCCGCCGTCGCGTCGTCGCGTTGGCCGTGCTCGCGCTGGTTCCGATTCTGGGCGCCGGCGCCGGTTATTGGCAGGCACGGCAGAAGACCCCTGCCCCGCGCCGCCCACCTGCAGCGCTGGCGGCCGAATGGCGGATTCATGGCCTCGACTCCGGGTCTTCCGGCCTGCAAGCCGAGCGGCCCTCCGAGCGGCCGTCAGCCGCGCGCGCGGCCGATCGCGCGCCGGCTCCACGCTCGGCTCCGGCCCCCCCGCAGGTTGCAGTCCCAACTCCCGCGCGCTCACCACTCCCCTCGAATCCATCCCTGCCCATCGTCGCGGACCCCAACGGTCGTGCCTGGCCCCTGGGAGCCGCCTACGTCGCCGGGTTGCCTCAGACGCACCTCGACGGTCTCTCGGCAGTCGTACTGGACAACGCGATGAACCCGGCGCCCGTGTTCGTCACGCTGGTCTCGATCGACGCGGCGGGCGCGCAGCCCGTGCGTCACGTGCATGTGCCAGCCATGGGCTCGTTCCGGATGGAAAGCCTGCGGCCGGGCCGCTACGAGGTGCAGCATCGCAATCTCGTCACCGGCGATCTGACGCGGAGCGAGCTCTTCGAGTTGCGGGAGGTCGCCGGGCGCTACGGCACGAAGGCCACCGAACGTACGGTCGCGCTAGACCCGTGGGCCGCCATTCGCAGCGCGGGTCCGACGGCGGCGTTCTAACGTTTCACTCACGACGATCGCACGCGATTCGCGTTAGAAATGGGGCATCCCCCACCCTGGAGACCACCATGAACAGTGATCGTAACGATCGCCGACTTTCGCGCAGCGAAGAACTCGAACGCCTCGACCGTGAGGTCACCGGCAACGCGGTGAATGCGCGCACCGACGACACCAAGCGCGTCACGCACAACGATGCAGAACGGCTCGACCGCAAGTACGCTGCGGACGATGCGGACCGCTCAGACTCCTAAGTTTTCCATCCTGCCGGCACTGTCGGTGCCGGCTCCAGTGCGGCGACGGGCCTTCGGGCTCGTCGCCGCATTTGCGTTGTTGGCGGCGTGTGATCGAGGGCCCGAGCCGCCCACGCCGGCCGAGGTTCGTGCCCGCATCTCGCATCTGCTGCCCGCCACGCTCGCCGACCGCGGCGACTGGGCATACGACATCGAGCGCGCGTTCTCTTCGCTCGAGATCGAACCGAGCGACTCGAACGTCTGCTCGGTCCTGGCGATTACGGCCCAGGAGTCGAGCTTCGCGCCGGACCCCGTGGTGCCGGGCCTTGCGAAAATCGCTCGCAAGGAAATCGACCGTCGCGCCGAGCGGATGCGCGTGCCGGCGTTCGTTGTGCGCGCGGCGCTGCAGCTTGAGTCGCCTGACGGGCGCACCTGGGAGCAGCGCATCGCAGCCGTGCGGACCGAAAAACAGCTCAACACGCTGTTTGAAGAACTCATCGACGCACTTCCGATGGGACGCCGCCTTTTCTCGGGCGTGAACCCGGTTCGGACCGGCGGCCCCATGCAGGTCAGCATTTCGTTCGCTGAAGCCCACGCGCGCCAGCATCGATATCCATATTCGAGCGAGCGTTCGATCCGGCGCGAGGTGTTCACCCGTCGGGGCGGCCTCTATTTCGGCATCGCGCACCTGCTGGCCTATCCCGCGTCCTATCCCTCACCGCTGTACCGCTTCGCGGACTTCAACGCAGGCCGCTATGCAAGCCGGAACGCAGGCTTTCAGAACGCGGTGTCGAAGATCTCGGGCGTAGCGCTGGCGCTCGACGGCGACCTGCTGCATCACAACGAGGGCAGCGATGCCGTGAGCCGCACCGAAGCCGCGGTGCGCTCGATCGCTCGCATGCACTGGGACATGACGGACGCGGATATCCGGCGCGCGTTGAACAAGTCGGGCTCGCACGCGTTCGAGGACACCGACCTCTACCAGCACGTGTTCTCCCTTGCCGAACGGAAGCGCGGGAAGCCGTTGCCGCGCCAGTCGATTCCGCGCATCACGCTCGAAAGTCCGAAGATCACCCGCAAGCTGACGACGGAGTGGTTTGCCACGCGTGTGGACGCCCGCTACCGGCGCTGCATGGCAAAAGCACGGCGGTCCTGATCCGGCAGCCCTGCCATCAGTCATAGACCAAACAGTCTAGACAAAATGATCTAGCCGGCGCAGCATCGGTCTCACAGCCTGAGACCGGATGCGTCGATGACCCGCAAGCCCACTCGTCCCCCCAAGCCCACGGCGGCAGAGCTCGACCTGCTGCGCGTGGTCTGGCAGCTCGGCCCGTCCACGGTCAAGGACGTGCATCTCGCCCGGCAGGCCGAGCGGCCGGAAGCCACGTACGCGACCGTGCTCCGACTCATGCAGGTCATGCACGGCAAGGGCCTGCTGCTTCGAGATGAAAGCCAGCGTTCGCACGTCTACGCGGCGGCACACGCTCCCGATGCGCTGCGCACCGGGCTGCTCGGAGACCTGATCCAGAAGGCGTTCGCCGGCTCGGCGAAGGACCTCGTGCTGGCCGCACTGAACACTCACGTGAGCGCGAAGGAGCGCGACGAGATCCGCCGCCTGCTTCGCGACGATAACGCCGTGGAGGCCCACGATGAATGAGCTGATCATTGCCTCGGTGCCGGTCATCGGGCGCGCGCTCGTGCATTTCGTCTGGCAGGGCGGCGTCATCGGGCTGCTTGCCTCGATCGCGCTGTTCTCGCTGCGCCACGCGCGTCCGCAGACGCGCTACGCCGTGGCTTGCGCTGCACTCCTGACCTGCCTGCTCGCGCCTCTTCTCGATGTCGCCCTGCAGCTTGCGTCGTGGCGCGGCTCGGCGGCTCCGGTGTTCGAAACCGGAGGCGACGGCTTCCTGATCGCGACCGCGACCGCTGCGGCCGTGTCCGCCCCCGATGCCTGGGTCGCGCCGCTCGAGGGCTGGCTTCCGACGCTCGTGGCGATGTGGGCCGCGGGCGCCACGGTGTTCTGCCTGCGCATGGCGCTGGGCGTGGCCTGGATCGAGCGGCTGCGGAGCACGGCGCAGCCGGGCTCGCACGCAGCGTGGCAGGCGCGGCTCGACGGCCTCTCGACGCGGCTCGGCATTCGCGCCCCGGTGGCGCTGCGCATCGTCGATGCCCTCCCCTCGCCCGCTGCCGTTGGCTGGCTGCGGCCGGCGGTGCTGCTGCCCGCATCGCTGATTGCGCGCATGCCGGTCGACTACCTCGAAGCGCTGCTTGCGCATGAGCTCGCCCACATTCGCCGGCACGACTATCTGGTGAACCTGCTGCAGGGCGTCGTCGAAGCGCTGCTGTTCTTTCACCCGGTCGTCTGGTGGCTCTCGCGCCAGGTGCGCGTCGAACGCGAACTGATCGCCGACGCGCTCGCCGTCGAGGCGATCGGCAACCCGCATCGGCTTGCACGTGCCCTCGCCGCGCTCTCCGACCTTCAAACCTCGCCCGGTGCGACGCCGCACCTCGCGCAAGCCGCCCACGGAGGCTCCCTCGTGTCCCGCATCGAACATCTGCTTCGTCCGAACCGCCGCATCGCCGGCCGTGTCGCCTTCCCCGTGCTCGGCATTGCAGCCGCGTGCATCGCGTTCATCGCCCACGCGCAGATGACCGGCGACGTCCGCAAGCCTGTCGCGCAGACGTCCCCCGCATCGCTTCAGCCCGAGCCCGCACGGGCAACCCCGCTGCCTGGCCCCACCGCAAACGCCACGAAAGGCGTGCTAGGTCTCGCGCCGCCGTCGGTGCCGCGCGACGCGACGGCCGATGTCGACTGGGACCCCGAGGTCGAGGTGGCTGTCGACATGGATCTCGACCCGATGTTCAACGCCGCAGCGCTGGCCGAGAGTGCCGCGGTCGCCAGTGCCTCGGCGATCGCACAGGCAGTTGCTCCGCTGCGCGCGGCCGGCCATGCGTCGACAAACGGCTGGGGTCGTCGCAACTATGCGCTGGTGCGCTCCGGACGCGAAGGCACGGTGGTGACCGGGCACGGCACCGACAGCGAACGGTTCGACGCCATGCGCGCCAAAGTGGGCCGGGACTTCGTCTGGTTCAGTCACGAAGGCCGCGACTATGCAGTCACGGACCCGGCGCTCGTCAGCCGTGCGCAAAGCGCATGGCGCGAGAGCGAGGCCATTGGCAAGCAGATGAGCGGGCTCGGCCGTGAAATGGAGGCCCATGGCCAGCGCATGAGCGAGATCGGTCAACGCATGGGCCGTGTCCAGGTCAACGTCCAGCCCTCGCCCGAGATGCAGCGTGCGCAGCAGCGCCTGTCTTCACTCGCAGCCCGGCAAGGCCAACTTGCCGCCGAGCAGGCACGCCACGCCGTAAACCAAACCCGTCAGGCCGCGCGCATGGCGGCGAATGCCCACCTCGATGAAGACCGCCTGGAACTCGAGATCGAACAGCAGGTGGAGCGCCAGATGGCCGCCATGGAAGCCCGCATGGAAGCGCTCGAGCCCGAAATCGAACGGCAGGCCGCGATCATCGAAGCCGAAGCCGAACGCATGGCGCGTGCGAGCGTTCCGATGGAAGCGTTCGAACGCGAAATGGAAGCCGCCGCGAAGCCGATGGAGGCGCTCGGTGAGCGGATGGGTGAGCTCGGTGAACGTCAAGGCCGCGCGTCGCGCGAGGCGGACCGCGAAATGCGGGACGTGATCCGGGATGCGCTCGACCGCGGGCTGGCTCGCCCCGTCGAGCGTGCCGCCACTCCGTAAACCGGCCTGCTTCCCGCCCTTACCCATCAGCCGGCCCTCCCGCCGCGCGCCGAGCGCGACGCCGGGGGCGCGCGCCCAAACCCAGGACTTGCCCCATGTCTGCCCCACTCCGTCGCCTCGCGCTCACTGCCGCGTTACTCGCAGCGCCGCCGCTCGCACTTGCCCAGACCGCGGCGCCCGCGGTCACCGTCGAAGGGGCGCGCAGCTACACGCCGTCCGATTTCGCCCGCTACTCACCGCGCAGCGCGCTAGAAATGTTGCAGCAGGTCCCCGGCTTCGTGATCCGCGATGCCGTACAGGAGCGCGGTCTCGGACAGGCGACCGGGAACGTGCTGCTCAACGGGCAACGCATGTCCGGAAAATCGAACGACGTGCTTGCGCAGCTCGGCAAGATCCCGGCCAACACCGTCGTGCGGATCGAAATCCGCGATGGCGCGACGCTCGGCATTCCGGGCCTTTCCGGCCCGGTCGCGAACGTGGTCGCGAAAGCCGGCGGCGTAAGCGGCTCGTGGGCGTGGCGGCCGGACGTCCGCAGGCACTTCACCGATCCACAGCTCACGCGCGGCGAGGTGTCGATCAGTGGCGCGCGGGAAAATCTCGAATACACGCTCGGTTTCGACAACTCGGCCAATCACAGCGGCGCCGGCGGCGGCACGACGATCTTCGAACCCGACGGCCGCGTGCGTGAGTGGCGCGACGAGATCTGGACCGGCGAGAGCGAGCGCCCCCGGTTGACCGGCACGCTCGGCTGGACGGGAGCCGGTGGCGACGAGGTCAACCTCAACGCCTCTTATCAGCGCGTGTACTTCGACTACGAGGAAGACGGGGTCCGCACCGGACCGGCGCTCGTCGAACGCCTCCGTACCGTTCGTCAGACGCAGCGGGGCTATAACCGCGAGATCGGAGGTGACTGGGAGACCGCCCTGGCCGGCGGTCGCCTGAAGCTCATCGGCCTTGACCGCTACGTGCACAACCCCGTGGTGACTGCGGTCGAAGTGACCCCGACGGACGCAAGCGCCCGGACCGGCAGCCGTTTCTCGCGTGATGCCGAAGAGACCGAGCGCATCGCGCGCGCCGAGTACAGCTGGCAGGCCGGCGGTGACTGGCAGGTGTCCGGAGAGTACGCGTTCAACCGGCTCGACAGTGCGTCGGCGCTCGTCGTGCTCGATCCAAACGGCACGTACGTGCCCGTGCCTCTTCCGGGCGGCACCGCCGTCGTCGAAGAAGATCGATACGAAGCCATGGGCACGTACGGGCGCACGCTCTCGCCGACGTTGTCCATGCAGCTGAGCCTCGGCGGCGAGTATTCGCGCCTGGAGCAGGTAGGTGCCGGGGGCCTGACACGTGCGTTCCGTAGACCGAAAGGCCTGCTGTCGTTCGCCTGGCAGCCGGCGCCGGGCTTCGACGTCAACGCAAAACTGCAAAGGCGTGTCGGCCAGCTCAACTTCTACGACTTCCTCGCCTCCGTGGATCTAAACGACGATCAGTCCTTTGCCGGCAATCCCGATCTCGTGCCGCCGCAGACGTGGGAACTCGAGCTCGAAGCGTCGCGCACGCTCGGCGACTGGGGCAACACGGCACTGCGCCTGTACACGCAGCGCATCGACGACATCGTCGACGTGGTGCCGATTGGCGTCGACGGCGAGAGCACGGGGAACATCGACCGCGCCACGCGGCACGGCGTCGAGTGGAAGCACACGTTGCTGTTCGACCCGATCGGCTGGCGCGGTGCCAAGCTCGATGCACGCGTGCAGGTCGAACGCAGCCGCGTGCGCGATCCGCTTACCGGGGAGCAGCGGCCGATCAGCAACAACCTCCAAGAGCTCGTCGAACTGGGTTTACGCCATGACGTGCCCGACACCGACTGGGCGTGGGGCGCGAACGCGAGCTACGGCTATTACGCGCGCGATTACCGCCTCACCGAAGTCGGACGCGTGTGGGAAGGTCCCATCTGGGGCAGCCTGTTCCTGGAGCGCAAGAACTTGAAAGGACTGACCGTGCGCGTGACGGCGAGCAACATCACGGATGCGATGAGCATGTGGGATCGCACCGTGTACCTCGATCGCCGCACCGGGCCGATCGACTACATCGAAGTCCGCGACCGCCGCATTGGACCGATCTTGTCGTTCGCGATTTCGGGCACGTTCTGAGGCAGAGGAGACCGGTCGTGCAGTTCTTGGTTCGCTCATGCGAGAGCCGGCGGTGATGCCGGCGGAAACTCCAGCCGGCGCCCGCCCCGCACCGGTTTCGACGCACAGCCGATCTTTAGAACAGCGCAAGGCGCGCACCGTGGACTCGGGCGCGCCCGGTCCAAGTTTTCGCCTCATGGCCGCGCTTGCACGCGAGTCGCGCTAGACTCGCGCGACTTTGGCAAGGCGACCAAGATGACCACACTCGGCAATGTACTGAAGAACGAGATCACCCGGCTGGCCCGCAAGGAAATGCGCGCCCACATCGAGCCATTGCGGAAGGCCAATGCGAACCAGCGTCGTGAGATCGCGGAGCTCAAGCGCCGAATCGAGCAGCTGAGCCGCGAAACGAAGCGCCGCGAAAAGGCACCCGCAGCTGCGCCGACCGAAGAGAATGACGGGCCCAAGACGCGTTTCGTCGCGAAGGGACTGCGTTCGCTGCGTTCCCGCCTTGGGCTCTCCGCAAGCGACTTCGGCCGGCTTGCCGGCGCGAGCGGCCAGTCGATCTACAACTGGGAGACCGGCAAGGCCGTGCCTCGTCGTGCGCAACAGGCGCGGCTGGTCGAGCTGCGTTCGCTTGGCAAGCGCGAGGCGCTCGAACGTCTCGAAGCGCTCGGGAGCGATGGCGGCGCCGTCTCCGAAGAGTCGACAGCGCCCAAGAAGCGCGCCCGTCGCGCCAAAAAAACGGCCGCCTGAGAGGCGGCCGTCGTACTGCATTGAAGCGCCCGCCTTGGCGGGCGTTTCGCTTTACTGGCTTACCGCGCGCGCCGCGTTCACACGGCCTGCGCCGTAGTGGCTGTCGTTGCCCGGCTTACCGAGATCGTCAGCCGACTGACGCAGCACTCGCTCCACGGCCGCCGGCGACATCTCACCGCCGTTCTTGCCGACGATCAGCGCAGCCACGCCCGAGACGTGCGGCGCCGCCATGCTAGTACCGGCCGTCCAGTTGTAGGACGGCGTGACCGGCCCGTCCGGCGTCACCTGCCGATAGCCGCCGACGCTGAAGACGAGATCAAAGACCCAGCACGGGTTCGTGATGCCTGCGACCGTGCAGCTCTCGTTCCCCGGGTACTCGGCGTCACCGCCCGGCCCCGCGAAGTCGATCGCCGACTGCCCGTAGTTCGAATAGCTCGCGAGATAGTCGAGATTGCCGTTCGGATCTTTCGCCCAACCGATCGGCGCCGTCGCGGCGATGGTCAGCACGGCCGGAAGTTCGCCCGGGAACGCGCGCAGGTTCGCATTGAAGCACTCGTTGTTCGAGTCGCAAATCTGGGTGCTGCTGTCCTTGTCGAGGTCACGGCCGTCATTGCCCGCCGAGACCACGATGAGTGCGTTCTGCTTGCGCGCGTACCGGGTGGCGCGGGCGGTCGCGTTGATGAGCTCATGCACTTCGTTCGCGCCCGGGCCGTTGACCGGAAGGCCGCCGCGCACGCCGAGGCTCATGTTGATCACGTCCGCACCCTGGTCGGCCGCGTGCACGATGCCCTGGATGATGCCGGCAAAGCTGCCGCTGCCCGTGACTTCCGACAGCACCTTCACCGCGATGAGCTTCGCCTCAGGCGCGACACCGATCGTGCCGATGCCGTTGTCGGGCGACGCGATCGTGCCGGCGACGTGCGAGCCGTGGTTGAACGCGTTGATGCGCTGCAGGCAGTAGGTCTCACCCGCTACGAACGACGCGGATTGCGCGGCGAGCAGGTTCGGGGCGATGTCCGGGTGCGCGCAGGCGATGCCCGAATCCAACACGGCCACGGTCGCACCCTTGCCGCGGAAGCCGCGGTTCCACGCGCCCGCTGCATCGATCGCCGCATGACCCCACTGCAGGTCGAAGAAGCGGTCGTCGTCGCCCGAGTTCGGCGGGTTTGCCGCGTTCGCGTCTACCGCCTCGTTCTCCGGCACTTCGAACTGCAGGGTGATGTCCTTCACGACCGATCGGATGCCGGTAACCGTGCTCGCACGGGACGCAAACGACGCGTTGTCTGATTCGACAATGGCGACGCCGATCTGAGGCAGGCGCGCGGTGACGACACCGCCGGCGGCTTCGACTTCGCGCTCGAGTTTCTGGTTGAAGCCGTTTGCCTTGGCGGTCACGACATAGGTGGCCGCTTGCGCGGATGCGACGAAACCGATGGTGCCGAGGGCCACGGTGATGGCCCGACCGAGAAGATTCATGCTTGCCCCTGCAGAGAAATAGGTGACGAACGGACATGTGAAGCGTCCGTCAACGACCGTAACCGTGACAGGGGTCACGCTCAAGCGCGAGCGGGATGTCGCTCGCGCTCGTGTTGGCATTGGCTTCAGACAGGCGACTTCATCGCCAAGCGCCGCTTCGAGTGCCGCAGACCGCGCAACTCCCATTGGCGCGATCGCCGTCAGAGCGAAGCGCGGCTTGGCGGTACGCCTTACTGCAGCGCGCTGATGACCGCGTTCGTAAACGCCGGGATGTCGTCGGGCTTACGGCTTGTGATCAGGTGCCCGTCCGTGACGACCTCTTCGTCTTTCCAGGTCGCGCCTGCGTTCTCGAGATCGGTGCGCACCGACGGCCACGAGGTCACGGTCCGGTTCTTCGCAACCCCCGACTCGACCAGCAACCACGGCCCATGGCAGATCGCCGCAAGTGGTTTGCGGGCGCTGTCGAACGAACGCACGAACTCGATCGCATTCGATTCCATGCGCAGCTTGTCCGGATTGATCACGCCGCCCGGCAGCACCAACGCGTCGTAGTCGTCCGGGGATGCATTGGAGAGCTCCACGTCGACCGGCACGCTGTCGCCCCAGTCCTTATCGTTCCAGCCGCGGATCTCGCCACCCTTCGGTGCGATCACATCGACGGCGAACCCCGCAGACTTCAGCTGCTCACGGGGTTTCATCAGTTCGGACTGCTCAAAGCCGTCGGTGGCGAGGATGGCGATGCGCTTGGTCGGCATGGTGTTCTCCCGATCGAATGAACTCCTCATGCTGGGACGGCGCGCATGGGTCCGGCGTGAACTGAGGCTCATGCCCGGTCCCCGCATTGCATAGGCGTGAACCGCGTCCGCGGAACGCGGGTGACGGACGCAGCGTCGTGAGCCTCCCCCGGACATGCACGGAAACTCGCGCTAATCGCGCCCAGGCCCCGCTCTCTGCTCGGGCTGAATTAACCCCAGCGTTGATGCGTGCATCGCATCCGTTCGGCGATGCTGCCGCGTCCTCGTACCGCCCGTGTCCATGCTGCCCAGCCCGTTGCTCGAACTGCCCAGTCCGTTGCTCGAAGCCGCATTCAACCAGTCGCCGGCGCCGATGCTCATGCTCGGCCCGACGAGCGAGGCAGTGATCGTGGCCGTCAGCGATGCGTTATTGGCCCGCGTGGGCCGCAGTCGCGAGCAACTGGTCGGGCGGACCCTTTTTGAAGCGTTTCCGGCCAACCCCGAGGACGAGGACGACAACGGCGTCGCGGCGCTTCATGACTCGCTTGCGCGGGTGCGCGAGTCAGGCCGTGCGCACGCCCTCGTCGCCCAGCGGTATCCGGTCGAGGTGCGCACGGATGACGGGCAGATGCGATACGAGGAACGCTTCTGGGATGCCGTCAACGCTCCGGTTTTCGACGAGACCGGAAAGCTGCTGTGCATTCTGCATTCATCGACCGACGTCACCGCGCGGGTGAGCGCAGAGCGCGCGCTGCAGGGGTGCGCGATCGAGGCGCGCGTTGCTGCGGAGCGTGCGGAATCGCAGCGTCGCCGTTTGGACGCAGTGCTCAACGCCGCGCCGGTGGGCATCGTCGTCAGCGACGCTCGGGGCGGCGTGCGCCGGACCAACCGGGCGCATCATCGGCTCTGGGGCCACCCGCAACCGGCCGTGCGGTCGGTCGATGACTTCGCGGACTGGACCGGTCACTGGGCCGACGGCGGCCCCCGCAGCGGCCAGCGGCTTGAAGCCCAGGAGTGGCCAACGGCCCGCGTGCTGCGTGGCGAGGACGCCAGCCACGACATCATCCGTATCCGTCGGTTCGACGACCCGGAGACCAGCCGCGTCTGCCTGATGAGCGCCGCCCCGGTGACCGACGACCAGGGGAGGCGCGTCGGCGCGGTGCTCGCGGAGATGGACATCACCGAACAGGTGCGCGCCGAGAACGAACTGAGGGAGGCGGATCGCCGAAAGGACGAGTTTCTCGCGATGCTCGCGCACGAGCTGCGCAATCCGCTGGCGCCGATCGGTGCAGCCGCCGACCTGCTTGCGCTCGGTAGTGCCGACCCCGAGCACGTCCGGCAGACCAGCGCGATCATTGCGCGGCAGGTGCGGCACATGACCGGCCTCGTGGACGACCTGCTCGACGTCTCGCGCGTCACGCGCGGCCTCGTTCGGCTCGAGAAGTCGCGGCTGGACGCGAAGCGCATCATCGCGGAAGCCGTCGAGCAGGTGCGGCCGTTGATCGAGCAGCGCGGGCATCGGATGACGATTCGGCTGCTCGCTGATCCGGCGATCGTGTTCGGCGACAGCAAGCGCCTGGTGCAGGTGGTCGCCAACCTGCTCACGAATGCGGCCAAGTACACCCCGGAGCGCGGCGAGATCGGCATCGAGCTCAGCTCCGAGGACGACCGACTGCAGATCGCGGTCACCGACACGGGCATCGGCATGGCGCCGGAACTCGTCGACCGCGTGTTCGACCTGTTCTCGCAAGCCGAGCGCACGTCAGATCGTTCTCAAGGCGGGCTCGGCATCGGCCTCGCGCTCGTGCGCCGTTTGCTCGAGCTGCATGACGGCACGATCAGTGCGTCGAGCCCGGGACCGGGGCACGGCAGCCGCTTCACGATCTGCCTCCCGCGGCTGGACCCGGCAGGTGCCGAGCTGGCGGACGGCGCGGCCCCCCTCCTCCCGCCCGAGACGGGGCAAGGGCTGTCGGTGCTCGTCGTCGACGACAACGACGACGCTGCGCAGGTCCTTGCGATGTTCGTCGAGATGATCGGCCATCACGCGACGGTCGAGCACAACTCCCGCGACGCGCTCGCCCGGGCGAAGCGCGAACGGCCGCAGGTCTGCCTCCTCGACATCGGGCTGCCGGACATCGACGGGATCGAGCTTGCACGACGGTTGCGGGCGTCGCCCGAGACGGCCGACGCGACGCTGATCGCCATCACCGGGTACGGGCGGGACCAGGACCGCGCGGATGCGCTCGAGGCCGGGTTCGACCACCACTTCGTCAAGCCGGTCGACACGGCGCGCCTCGCCGACGTGCTGCAGCGCGCGTCGCATTGACGGCGCCGCAGACGGCAGACGCGATCAGCCCTTGACGCACACCACCTGGCGCAGCGTGTGCTCCACGCTCACGAGATCCGACTGGGCCGCCATGACGGCCTCGATGTCCTTGTAGGCACGCGGCGACTCGTCGATGACGCCGGCGTCCTTGCGGCACTCCACGCCCCGCGTCGCGGCCACGTGCTCGTCGAGGCTGATCGTCGCCTTCGCCTTGGTGCGGCTCATCACGCGGCCCGCGCCGTGCGAGCACGAGCAGAACGACTCCGCATTGCCCTTGCCGCGCACGATGAAGCTGCGCGCACCCATTGAGCCCGGAATGATGCCGAGTTCGCCCTCGCGCGCACTCACGGCGCCTTTCCGCGTCACTAGAACGTCTTCGCCGAAATGCCGTTCGCGCGAAACGTAATTGTGGTGGCAGTTCACCGCGTGCTTGTCGAGCGTGAACGTCGGCAGTTGGCGACGGATCGCCGCGAGCACGGTGTCCATCATCTGGCGACGGTTCTCCGCCGCATACACTTGGGCGAACTCCAGCGCATCGCAGTAGTCGTCGAAGGACGCGCTGCCCTCGCGAAGGTAGGCAAGGTCCCGGTCCGGCAGATGCACGTTCTGGCGCAGCATCTCTTCGCGCGCACGCTCGATGAAGTACGTGCCGATGCGGTTGCCGACGCCGCGCGAGCCCGAGTGCAGCATCACCCACACGCGCTGCGACTCGTCCAGGCAAAGCTCGATGAAGTGATTGCCGCCACCGAGCGAGCCCAGTTGCTTGGCGGGCGAATGCTTCATCCGGATCTGCGGATGGCGCTTTTCGATCGCATCGAAGCGCGCCTGCAACGACTTCCATCGGCGCCCCGCCGAGTCCGGCACTTTTGCCCAGCTCCCGCGGTCGTGGCGACCGGGCGTGTTGACGATGCCGTGCGGCACCGCGCGCTCGATATCGCTACGCAGTGGCGCCAAGCTGTCGGGCAGGTCGTCCGCCGTCAGCGAGGTACGCACCGCCATCATTCCGCAGCCGATGTCGACGCCAACGGCTGCCGGCACGATCGCGCCCTTGGTCGCGATCACGGAGCCCACGGTCGCGCCGAGTCCGAAGTGCACGTCCGGCATCGCCGCGACGTGCGAATGGATGAACGGCAGCGAGGCGATGTTGCGAAGCTGCTGCAGGGCCTCGGGCTCGACGGGCACCCCGTCTACCCAGGCCTTGATCGGCGCATGGCCCTGTTCGTCGATGAGTTGCATGTCGGCGCCACTGGCTGCGAATGACCGCATCTAAGCGCGCGGCCGCTTTATGAGGCATGAGCCGCCGGCCGCGAAACCAGGCGCGTGCGTCGCGACCGACCGACCGCCTCGTAACTCACAAAAAAGAACGGCCGACCCGAAGGCCGGCCCCGCTCCGTCCGTCTCCGGCGCTGCTTACCAGATGCGCACGCGGTTCTCCGGCGCGACCCACAACGGATCGGCCTTCGTGATGCCGAACGCGTCGTACCACGCGTCGACGTTGCGCAGCGGCGCAAATGCGCGGATCTGACCCGGCGAATGCGTGCCGTTCACGAGCTGCTGGCGCAGCGCGTCATCGCGCCACAGCGTGCGCCACACCTGCGCCCAACCCATGAAGAAGCGCTGGTCGCCGGTGAAGCCGTCGAGCACCGGTGCCCGCTTGCCGTCGAGCGAGCGGCGATAGGCCTCCAGCGCGATGGTGATGCCACCCAGGTCGCCGATGTTCTCGCCCATCGCCACCTTGCTGTTGATGCGCATGTCCGGCAGCTGCGGGAACTCGTACGCCTCGTACTGCGCCCCAAGCTTGGACGCCTGCGCCTCGAACTTCGCCGCGTCTTCGGGCTTCCACCAGTCGCGCAGCAGGCCGGCACCGTCGGACTTGCGGCCCTGGTCGTCGAAGCCGTGGATGATCTCGTGCCCGATCACGCCGCCGATCGCGCCGTAATTCACGGCGGGGTCGGCGTCGGGGTCGAAGAACGGCGGCTGCAGGATCGCGGCCGGGAACACGATCTCGTTCTTGACCGACGAGTAGTACGCGTTGACGGTCTGCGGGGTCATGCCCCACTCGCCCTTGTCGACCTGTTGGCCGATGCGCGCGCGGTCGTAATCCCACTCGAACTTCGCGGCGCGCTCGGCGTTGCCAAACACATCGCCGGCGTTGACCTGCAGCCCGCTGTAGTCGCGCCACTTGTCGGGGTAGCCGATCTTGAGACCGAAGCCGTTGAGCTTGGCGTGCGCTTCCTTACGGGTCTCCGGGCTCATCCACTCGAGCGTATCCAGGCGTGCACGCATCGCTTCTTTCACGTTCGCGACGAGCGCATCCATCTTCGCTTTGGAATCAGCCGGGAAATACAGCTGCACGTAGTCACGGCCGATCGCTTCGCCCATCGCACCTTCGGCGAACGCCACGCCGCGCTTCCATCGCTCACGCTGCTCGGGCTGCCCCGACAGGAACTTCGAACGGAACTCGAACTCGGCGTCGGAGAACGCCTTCGACAGGAGCGGCGCAGCCTGGTCAGTGGTGTGGAACGCCTGCCAGGCCTTGAGGGTGTCGAGGTCGGCGTTTGCGAAGATGGAGGCCATCTTCGGGACTGCGCTGTCCTGGCGGACGACGACGCGCGGCGTGTTCTCGACGCCTGCGGCCTTGAAGAACGTCGCCCACGGGAATCCGGGCGCCTTCGAAGCGAGTTCGGCGGTCTCGACCGGGTTGTAGGTCTTGTCGCGGTCACGGCTCTCGGCACGCGTCCAGTGCGCCTCGGCGAGCTTCGTCTCGAGCGCAAGGATCGCAGCGGCGTTTTCGGCCGGCTTGTCCCATCCGGCCAGGCCCAGCATCTGCGCGATGTACGCCTGGTAGCGCTCGCGCTGCGGCGCGAACTTCTCGTCGAGGTACATCTGCCGGTCGCCGAGCCCCAGGCCCGACTGGCTCATGTAGAGCGTGTAGCGGTCCGGGTCTTTCTGGTCGTCGGACACGCCGATGCCGAAGAAGCTCCGACCGAAGCCGGCGTTCGAGCGGCCCATCAGCGCGGCGATGTCCTCCTTCGACTTGGCGTTGCGCACGTCCTTCAGCGCCGGCTGCAGTGGCTTTGCACCGGCCTTCTCGATCGCCGCCTCGTCCATGAAGCCGCGATACAGCGCGGCGACTTTCGCCTGGTCGTCGCCGCTTGCGGGGTCAGCGGCCGGGTAGCTCTCGACGAGGCGGCGGACGCGGGCCTCCGACAGGTCACGCAACACGGCAAAACCGCCGTAGCTCGAGCGGTCGGCCGGGATTGGGGTGTTCTTCGCCCAGTTGCCGTTGACGTAGCCGAAGAAGTCGGCGCCCGGCTTCACGGTCGGGTCCATGCCCGCGGTGTCGATACCCCAGCGGCCGAGCTTCTGCGCGGCGATCGGCGCGTTGTCCGACGCGCCGGAGGGCGCGGCGTCGGTCTGGTACAGCGCGCGGAGGTCGCACGACGCGTCGAGGCAGCGGTCGGCGTCTGTCGCCGCGGCGGGAAAGGCGAGCGAGAGCGCGAGGGCGGTCGCGGTGGCAAGCAGGGTCGTCTTCAAGTCTGGATCTCCGACGGGAACGGGCGCACGCGGCGCAGTGGCCGGAGCATAGGCGCAATCCCAGGCCCGGCGTTGTCCGGATGTGGCCGGCCGTGACGCGGCGCAACGTGGCCGGTCCACCGGACCCAGCGCGCATTCAGAATGCGCGACGGTCTGCGCGCGCAGGCAGCGCTGTGCCGGTATTGAGCCCCCGTCGGCCCACGGTGGGCTGCTACTGCATCCAGCTGCTGCGCACTGCCGTAACTCCGAATGCAGTGGCCGCCCTGCGGTCGTACGACCACGGCGGTTCCCATCGGCGTCACGCGGTCCACCGGAGCCTGAGGCGTCGACCCACGCTGCGTTGTTCGCACCCCCGCCTGGCCGATCTGGAGGTCCACGGTTTGAAAGCGTGTCGCGCCAGGCAGCCGATTGCTCGCGCATACATCGCGATCGTTGCGGCGGCGTGCGTAGTGGTCGCGCTGGTCGTTGCGCAGGGCTGGTGGCGCCATGTCGAACCCCTCCGCCCAACCGCTCATTTTCATGTGGACGCGCCGGTAACGGCGGTCGCGGCCGGAACTAAGGCCATGCTCCACGTGTGTGCCGTAACGGCGCCGTGCGAGGCGCCTCCAGCCCATCAGCATTGGGCGGCGCATTCGTCGCTGACGGGTTTCGAGGCGGCAGCTAACGCGTCCGCGCCGTCCAAGGCGATGAATCGGGTCGAACGCCAGCTTTCCGCAGCGAACGCCAGTACGCATACACGGCGGCCTGTGCCGGACGCGCGAGCTCATCGCCACGCGCATGGGCGCGACCATTCGCTCGACCCGCATCAGGCGCATGTGCCACCGTCGGCTGACTCAGGGGCAGACTCGATGGCAACGGTCGATAGGGTTGCGCATGAAGCAGCGCCGAGCTTTGTGCTCGCGAACGCCGCGCCTGACGCCACCCTTGCCGCCCCGGAGCCGAGAACAGCGCATCGCCACGACGTGACGCGCGATCACCGCCACGCGGTCGAAGCAGCGGGCGTCGTGCTCCTTCCCAGCGAAGTGAATGTCGCGGCCCTCGAGACGCTCGCCAGCGCATTCGAACCCGGCTGGTCGCTCGCGGCCCCGTGGCTCACGCCAATCGACGTCCACCATGCGACCGCGCTCCACTGCGCCGTGCGCAGTGGTTCGGCGCGTTGGCACGGCGAAGCGCCAGAGCGTCCCCCCTCCCCGCACGCATCGGTCTGACGCAGGCCGCGTCGGCACGCGCCCCTCGCGGGGTGCGCGGCCAGGCGCGCCCGTGCCGCCGTTGTGTCGCGATGCGTTGCATCGGCGGTGTCATTCCATGGCGCATCGCGCCGGAGACACCCATGTCCCATTTCTTACGTCCACCGGGCCGACACGCCCGAGTGGCGATGCGTCGCGTGTCCTGCGCCGCGCTAATGCTGCCGTTTCATCTTGCCGCTGCGCAGAACGTCGCCACCGACAACGCCGCCGCCCCGTTGGCGCCCACAACGGCCGCCGCTGCTGCAAACGCGAATGCGGCCGACCTCGACCGCGTGGTCGTCGTCGGGCGACGCCTGAGCCTCGTCGGTGACGCCGTGAGCGCGTCCGAAGGCACGATAGGCCCTGCCGAGATCGAAGCCCGTCCGTTGCTTCGGACAGGCGATCTCCTCGAGTTCGTACCCGGTTTGGTCGCCACCCAGCACTCGGGCAGCGGCAAGGCGAACCAGTATTTCCTGCGCGGCTTCAATCTCGATCACGGCACGGACTTCGCGACGTTCGTCGACGGCATGCCGGTCAACATGCGCACGCACGGCCACGGCCACGGCTGGACGGATCTGAACTTCGTCATTCCAGAGGCGGTGGCCGAGATCACCTACCGCAAGGGCCCGTACTACGCGGACGTCGGCGACTTCGCCTCCGCAGGCAGCGCACGGTTCCGCATCGCCGATCGCGTCGACGACGGCAACGTCGAGGTCGGCGTCGGTGACGATGGCTACGCGCGCGGCGTCGTGGTCGACTCGTTCGACGCGGCCGGCGGCAGCGTGCTGTACGCCGCGGAGCTGCAGCGCTATGACGGACCTTGGGACGACATTGATGAAGACGTGCGCAAGCGAAGCGCCCTTCTGCGCTACAGCGCGCCGACGGCGAACGGCCGGTGGCACATCATGGGCATGGCGTACCGCAACCGGTGGAACTCGGCCGATCAGATCCCCGCACGCGCGGTCGAACAGGGCCTGATCTCCGAGTTCGGGTCGCTCGACACAACGGTGGGAGGCGACGCGTCCCGTGAAAGCATCTCTGCGGGCTGGAACGGCGTTGCTCTGAGCGGCCGCCTGCAGGCGCACGTCTACGCGGTGCGCAGTTCGCTCGATCTGTGGTCGAACTTCACCTACCTGCTCGACGACCCCGACAACGGCGATCAGTTCCAGCAGGTGGACGATCGCACGCTCTACGGATTCGGCGCGTCGCAGCAATGGAGCCGTGGCGCGGACCGCTGGCGCGTCGGCGTCGAGGGCCGTTATGACGACATCGACCGCGTCGCGCTGCTGCGCACCGCCGGGCGTCAATTCGTATCCGCGGTGCGGGACGACGCAGTGCACGAAGGCAGCCTCGGCGTGTTCGCAGCGCACGAGGCGCATTTCGGAACGCGCTGGCGCACGTATCTCGGCGTGCGGCGTGACGAGTACGACTTTGACGTCGAAAGCGCCCTGCTGCTCAACTCGGGTGACGCCCGGGCGGGCATCACCTCGTACAAGGCGAGCGTCGCGTTCGCGCCGTCGGCGCGCACAGAGTGGTACGCGAGCGGAGGCACCGGATTCCACTCCAACGATGCGCGCGGCACCACGATCCGCGTCGACCCCGTAACGGGAGAGCCAGCTTCACGCGTGGATCCGCTCGTCGAGTCGATCGGCGCCGAGCTCGGCGCGCGCCTGTTCTCTTCGCAGCGTTTCCAGGCGACGGTTGCGCTGTGGGCGCTTCGCCTCGACTCCGAACTCGTGTTCGTCGGCGACGCAGGAAACACGGAAGCGAGCCGTCCGAGTGCCCGGCGCGGCGTGGAGCTGGGCGGGCATTGGTTCGGCGGCGAGCGCTACACGGGCCACTTCGAAGTCTCGTACTCGCACGCGCGCTTCCGCGACGACGACCCGGCCGGCCCGGAGGTCCCCGGCGCGATTCCGCTCGTCATCTCAGCGGGCATCGCAGGCCGGTACGCTCACGGCTGGACCGCGAACGCTCAGCTGCGTCACTTCGGCCGCTACCCGCTGATCGAGGATGGCAGCGTCGAGTCTGACGGCGCCACGATCGTGAACCTGCGCGTCGGGCGCGAGTGGAGCCGCTTCGGCCTGTTCGTCGACGTGCTCAACGCGCTCGACAGCCGCGATCACGATGTCGACTACTTCTATGCCTCGCGCCTGCCTGGAGAAAGCGCGAGCGGTGTCGACGACGTCCACTACCACGTGTTTCCGCGAAGGAGCATCCGCATGAGCTTCGCTTACCGCTTTTGACTGGTCGAAGTTGCGACACAGGACCGATAACAAACGGCCACACGGTCCTGTTACTCAGACGTTCAGCGAGAAAAACTGATCTGACGAGGCCGCTGGCAATGCTTTGTTCAGCACCGTCAATGACAGCCGCGCGGCGCAGACGCGAGCGGTGAAGCTTCGGCGCTGCTTAGCTGACAGCGGCTGCGCTTGCGACGAAGTCGTCGCGACGAGCGACCGTGGCGCGGCGACCCCGCATCGGCCGGCTCATGCACTCACATGTGCATGGGCTTGAACGCGTGTGCAAATTCGTCGCATCCGACCGCGTCTCTCGCCCGTAGATTCAGACGAACGGAAACGATCGCACCGGTGCAGATCGGAACGAGGCAGCGACTTTTCCGTCGGTTGGCGCGACTTGCGCGCCACTCCCTCCCCCAGAAAGGACACTTCGATGAAACGCACGCTCCTAGCCGTCGCGCTTACCGGTCTCGTTATCGGCGGCGCCGCGATCGGCTCAAGCCATCGCGAAGCTCCGCAAATCACGGAGATGCCGAAGGTCGACAACACCGACTTCTACATGTTCCGCAGCTATGAACCGGGCCGCGAAGGCTATGTCACGCTGATCGCGAACTACCAGCCGTTCCAGGACCCGTTCGGCGGCCCCAACTACTTCACGATGGACGAAGACGCGTTGTATGCGATCCACGTTGATGCGAACGGCGACGCCTACTCCGACACGTCGTTCTACTTCCGCTTTGAAAACCGCATCAAGGGACTGACAGTTCCGGTGGGCGGCCAGGACGTCGCGGTGCCGCTGATCAACATCGGCCCGTTTGGCGGCGACCCGGAACCTGAGCCGGTACAAAATCGCATCGAGTCCTACGCTTTCGCATCGGTGCACAAGGGCAAGGTCAAGCTCGCGCAGAACCTCGACACCAACAAGCCGTTCTTCTACAAGCCGATCGACAACATCGGCAACAAGTCGATCCCCGATTACGAGAGCTACGCGAACAGTCACATCTATCGCGTCGGTCTGGACAACTGTGCCGGTGAGTCGCGCGTGTTTGTCGGCCAGCGTCGCGAGGGCTTCGTCGTCAATGTCGGCGAGATCTTCGATCTCGTGAACCTCAACCCGGTCGGCGAGCGGGATCTCGGCAAGAACGCGCTCGAGAACAAGAACGTCACCACCATCGCGCTCGAAGTGCCAATCTCCTGCCTCACGACCGCGAGCAGTCCGATCATCGGTGCCTGGGCCACCGCGGCGCTGCCGAATAAGCACGGCCGTTTCACACAGGTGTCGCGCCTGTCCGCGCCGCTTGTGAACGAAGTCGTGATCGGCCTGCCCGACAAGGACAAGTTCAACCGCACCTCGCCGCGCGGTGACGCCGCGTTCGCGAAGTACGTCCAGTATCCGACGTTGCCCGTGCTGCTGCAGACCCTGTTCCCCGAAGTGCAGGCGCCGAGCCAGTACCCGCGACAGGATCTGGTGCAGGCGTTCCTGACCGGCGTGCCGGGCCTCAACCAGCCGGCGAACGTTCGCCCTGCCGAGATGATGCGGCTGAACACGTCGATCGCTCCGGTGCCGGCTGCGCAGCAGGATTCGCTCGCCGTTCTGGCCGGCGATGTCGCGGGCTTCCCGAACGGTCGCCGTCCTGGCGATGACGTGGTGGATATCGAACTGCGCGTCGCGATGGGTGCGCTGCTGCCACAGGACGTCGCGCCTTCCGGGCAGCTGCCTTACACGGACGGTGCACTCGTCACTGCAGCCCGCTTCAAGACATCGTTCCCGTACCTCAACACGCCGTTGCCGGGTTCGCCGTTTGGAGTTGCTCCGCCGGATGACGGCGGCGCCCCGTAATCCATCAAGTGCGAGACCACGCCGTGCGCCTTCGGGCGCACGGCTTTCGCGTGGCCGTTGGCCGTGCAGCACGTGACAATTCGTTCGATTACAACCTGCTCGCCAACTGCACTCTGCCGGAGGCACCGATGCATGCCGTAGGGCGATTCCTCTTCTTTCTCATGCTCTTAGGCCCTGCCTGTGCGTGGGCACAACGCCCGCCCGTGAGCGAGCCGCTGCGACGCGATGCCGTCATCGACGTGCTCCCCAGCGGATATGCCGACGTGATGCCCCGCGCGCAGGCCAACGCCAAGGCGGCGGTGGGTACGGTGGCCGACGCGAATGCGCTTATCGCGATTGCCGCCCGCTCCGGCGACGCCCGGCTGATCGCTCGCGCCGAAAAGATCCTCGAACGCTACCGTGGCCGGCGCGAGACGCCGGACTCACTGCGCGCACAAGCGTACGTGGCGCAATACCGGCACGATTTCGACACCGCGCTCAAGCTCTTGGACCGCGCGATCGAGCGCGACCCGCGCGACGCCGACGCGAGATTGTCGCGCGCGCAGATTCTCCTCGTAGGCGGCGATGTCGAACGCGCACGCAGCGAGTGCGCGAGCCTCGCCGTCGGCCTCGACGCGGACCGCGGGCTCCTGTGCATCGCCGCGGTCGAACTGCGCCGCGGTCGCTATGATGAAACGAAGAAACTTCTCGATCACTGGATCGGACGTGCGTCGCCCAAAGGCGAGAGCGCACGCCACGCCCTGCTGATGCGCGCGGAAACCGCGTCGCGCAGCGGCGATGCCGACGCGGATGCATGGTTCCGCAAGGCCCTGGCCGTGGGTCCGCGCGATGTCCGCACGCTCGCGGCGTTCTCACGCCACCTGCGGGAGACCGGGCGGCCCGCCGACGCGCTGCAGGCGCTCGCCGACGCGCCTGCCAGCGACCACATCCTGCTCGAGCGCGCGCTCGCCGCGCACCAGGCTGGACGCACGGACGCACGCGACCTCGGTCAGATGCTCGCAAGCCGCTTCGAGTTGGCCCGCCAACTGGGCCTCGAGCCTGACCTTCGCGACGAGGCAGAGTATTGGCTGACGCTGCGCAACGATCCGAAGCGCGCGCTGCCGCTCGCGCAGCGCAACTTCGAGCACCAGCGTGATCGCGAAGATGTGGACCTGCTGCGCCGCGCCTCCACGGCGGCTGAGTCGCCGCAGGCCTGGGCGCCCGTGGCTGCGTGGGCGGCGTCGCAAAATGTCGAGCTGCCGTCGCCGCAGCGGGGAGCGCGCTGATGCGAATGTCGCTCCGCGTGCTTACGTGCGTGCTGCTCGCGGCATCGGGCTTCGCCAACGCGCACACCGTGTCGATGTCCCACGTCGACATCGCGGTTGAAGGTGAAGACGCGCCGGTTCGGATGGAACTCGATGTCGCGGTCCGCGACCTCGCGCTCAGCATTCCGCTCGACGCCGACCGCGACGAGCGCGTGACCTGGGGTGAATTGCAGGACGCGCAGCCTGCGATCCAGCGTCTCGTCGAACAAGGCGTCGTCGTGTCCTCCGGCGGCAGGGCCTGCACGCTGGAGCCGTCCGGCCTCGGGGTGCGGCGCTACGAGGATGGGGTCTACGCGCACCTGCCCTACACCGCTGATTGCCCGGGCGGCGGCGCGCTGCAGCTCGACTACAGCCTCATGCGCGAACGCGACCCACAGCACCGTGCACTCGTAAACCTTCGACGCGGCGGCAAAACGAGCGTCGCGATCGCGCGGGACGAACCGCTGGTGTTCGATGTGGCGCTCGCACGTCGCTCGGGCTGGGTCGACTATCTGCGCGAAGGCGTGCACCACATCCTGATCGGCTACGACCACCTCGCGTTCCTGTTGTCGCTCCTGCTGCCCGCGGCATTGCTGCGCGAGCGCGGTGCATGGCGGCCGGTTGCGGGGTGGCGCGAGAGCATTGGCCCGGTGGTCGGCATCGTTACCGCCTTCACCGTTGCGCATTCGATCACGCTGACCTTGGCAGCACTCGGCTGGGTGACGCCCTCATCGCGCTGGGTCGAAGCGGCCATCGCGGGCAGCGTGCTGCTGGCCGCGCTGAACAACGTGCGGCCGATCGTGACGCGACGGCTCTGGGTGGTCGGTTTCATGTTCGGGCTGATCCACGGCTTCGGGTTTGCCGGCGCGCTCGGCGAGCTCGGCCTGCCCACGCGGGAGCGCTTGGCGGCGCTGGTGAGCTTCAACGTCGGCGTGGAGCTCGGACAGATCGCAGTGGTGGCCGCGGCATTGCCGTTGCTCATCGCGGTGCGCGACCGACGCTGGTACGCACGATGGGCAATGCCTGCGCTTTCGATCGCGATCGCGGCGCTGGCCGGGTATTGGCTCTGGGAGCGGCTGGCCGGCTGAGCGAGGTCAGATCGAGGCGGGGTCTTCGTGACCTGGACGACGCGTTCAGACCGAAGCGCGGTGCAAGTGCCGCGTCGGCGCGGACGCTTCCCCACTGAGCTGACAGCAGCCGCAAGGCGCGACCTTGTCGCCCAGGCCTATGCTGCACCGTCCTCCCGCACGGGCCGCTGCCATGCGCCGATTCATCCGCTCTGTCCTGCTCACCGCTGCGCTGCTGGTCGGCGCCGCACATGCATCGGACTACGTCCCCCCGCGCCACGAATGGGAGCGAAGATCCCCCACGGCCGCCGGCTTTGACCCCGCGCGGCTCGAAGCGGCCGTGTCCTACGCAAAGCAAAAGGCCGAAGTAGAGCCAGCCGACCTGCGCCCTGTGCTGATGGCCGCGTACGGCGCCAAGGAACCGAACTACCGCATCCTCGGCCCACTCACGCCGCGAAGCGAGGCAAGCGGCCTCATCGTGCGCGGCGGCCGCATCGTGGCCGAATGGGGTGACATCCACCGCGTCGACATGACCTTCAGCGTGGTGAAGAGCTACCTGTCGACGGTCGCCGGACTTGCCGTCGACGACGGCCTCATCGCATCGGTTGATGACCGCGTCGCATCCTACGTTCCGGGCCCGTGGTACGACCGGCCGCATAACGGGGCGATCACCTGGCGGCACCTGCTCCATCAAACGTCTGACTGGAGCGGCGCCCTGTGGGACGTACACGACTGGGCCGACCGCCCCGTCGGCGACGATCCATCGAAACGGGCGCTGCATGCGCCCGGAACGCACTACAAGTACAACGACGTGCGGATCAACCTGCTTGCGCTGTCCTTGCTGCACGTCATGCGGGAGCCGCTGCCGCGCGTGCTGAAAGCCCGGATCATGGACCCGATCGGCGCCAGCCCCACGTGGCGGTGGCACGGTTACGAGAACTCCTGGATCGAGCTCGACGGTCTGCGCATGCAGTCGGTGTCGGGCGGCGGCCACTTCGGCGGCGGCATGTTCGTGAGCGCGGCGGACCATGCGCGCTTCGGGCTCCTGATGCTGCGCCACGGACAGTGGGGCGGGCGCCAGCTGGTGTCGCGCAACTGGATCGACCGGGCGACCCGGCCCTCCCCTGTGAAGCTGGACTACGGCTTCCTGTGGTGGCTCAACACAGGGCGCGAGGCGATTCCGGCAGCGCCCGAATCGGCGTTCTGGGGCGCCGGCTTCGGTGGCCACTACGTTTACGTCGACCGCGAGCACGACCTCGTCGTCGTGTTGCGTTGGACCCCTGACCTCCCCGGGGTCGTCACGCGGGTGCTCGCAGCACTGGAGCCGCCCGGCGGCTCCGCGCGCTGACGGAGGTTTGGCCCGGCGCCGTCGGCACGACCTCGTCGCGACGAGCTTCTGCCGTACCGCATGCGCGCCAGCCGGCGTATGCCGGGTTTCGACGGCAGTGCGCTCCGCGTGTCGCTGCACCGACGCAGCCGACAGACGCACTGCTCACCGACCTCCTCGACGGCGAAGCCTGCTACCGCATGTACTAGACCGCGCCCTCGGCGCCAGATTGCTGCGACGCACCCGCACCCGGCTTCGCTCGGGTGTCCGGCGCGAACGCATCCAGCAGCACCTACCGCCGCGAGGGCTTTACGGAACGCCGGCCGAACCCGGCCTCCTTGGACGCCGCAAGCTCTCGCGTCTGCCCATAGCTCTTTAGCGCGTACTGCAGCAACTGCTGCCACGCGACGTTCGCCTCAATCGCCGCGCAAGCTCGTGGCCTGACAGGTCGGGGAGACCGATGTCGAGCACGGAAGCGGAGGCGGCGTCCGGCAACGGAACCGACTCGGTCGCGGTGAGTAGCGTGGGCGCGGTGCCCCTCGAGCTCCAGCAGAGCCGCCAACGTCGTCGCGGCATCGGCGTTTTCGTTGACGATCACGATGTCGAGCAAGCCGTATCCGCGCGGCGCCGTGAGGCGCGCATCGAGTTCGAATGGAAGACCAGGCATGGCACCTTCAGCGGCGCTGATCGGGCCTAGAGGTCTTGCCTCGTCTGTATGCGCTGCAGAGACATGCTCGGCTTCTGGTGCGCGCGCGCCGACCAACACCGCCGTTCAGTCAGAACGAAACCGAGCCGGCATGCGCGGATGCCGACTCGTTCCCGGCTGCCATCAAACCTCAATGGGCCGCACAGCAGGCTCAGTCGAACCAGCCCTCGCCTGCTGCGAACTCGCTGTCGTCGAGCATGCTGTCGCGGTTGCGGTCCCAGGTCGAAAACGCGCCCGTACCGAACTCGCCGTCATCCAGCACGCCGTCGCGGTTCGTATCCCAGGTGGCAAACGCGTTGCCGTCTAGACCCCAGCCGGTCGACGCCATCCCGAATTCTTCGTTCGTTACCCGGCCATCGCGATCACGGTCGAGCTCATTGAACCAGCCGTTCTGCGTAAAACCCGCGCGGAATTCGGCATCCGCGATCATGCCATTGCGGTCCGCATCCCAGTCCGCGAAGCCCACGTCGGCCGAGGTGTCTTCCGCGTACTGCGTACTTGCACAGCCCGTCGCGAGCAGGATCGAAAGCCCAAGCGTTGTAAACAGTGTCCGTTTCATGTCGGTTCTCCTAACGATGAAGGGAGCGTGGCTGCCCATCGTTCCAGGCCGCGCACATTTCCCATCATCCACATGCACCTGTACAGCGAACGTAGAAATTTATAATCCAAGCCAAACACAAGCGGCCGATAGCGCGGACACTGGGTTGTCTCGACCGCGTCGATGCGTGGCCGTCGCGTTGATGACGGCGGCAATCTCCAAGCGACGATTCCCATTAAATGGCGCAGCTAGGCAGCTGCATTGTTTTGCTATTCGCGGATACCGCCCCAAATTTTCGGAGCCGACGCGCGCATCGCGGAAGAAACTACGTATCCACTGTTTAGTGTTTGCACAATTTGATAAGTGATCACCAACGCACTCGGCGCGCCTGTTCTCGGAGTGAGCTTGATAAAACTCATCCTTGGCCAGGGTCCTCGCCCATTAGAGGTCCCGCGCTAACGCGGCCGCTCGCGCGCAGCCGGAGCTAGCGGCATCGGATGGGCGCGGTGGTGCCATCTACCCGCATATCCGCCCCTCGCCACGCCCACGTCGGCTCGCACCGTAGACACTCGGTGTCTCAGGTTGACTGCGGCGAACGCCTACCGGGACGCAGTGTCGACCGCACGCCGGCCCGGCTGTCGACATTGCGCGCACCGTTCGACCCGCAGCATGGCGACAACGCGACCGCTCGCTTACTCCCGTACTCACACCTGATGAAGACGCCCGGCGACCTGCTCCACGACGCGCACTATGCGTTCGCGTTCCGCACGCTCGAGCCTGTGCCTGAAACACCCAGCGCCTTGCTCGTGCTCCTGCACGGAGTCGGTGGCGATGAGCTTCAGCTGGCGGATGCCGGCGCGCGCGTGGGTCACGACGTCCTCGTCGTCCTCCCGCGCGGTCAACAGACCATCAGCGGCGAGCGCCTCGGCTGGTTCCGCGAATCGCTCGGCGAGGACGAACCGCGCGTCGTCGAGGACGAGGCAGAGGATGCGCGCCTCAAGCTGATCGAGTTCGTGGCCCAGCTGCAAGGCCGGCACGACATCGCGCCTGCTAGGACTGTGTTCGCGGGCTTCAGCCAAGGGGGCATGCTCGCGGCGGCGGCGGCGCTTACATCGCCCGCATCGGTTGCCGGCTTCGCAATGCTGTGCGGCCGTGTCATGCCCGAGCTCGAGCCCTTCCTCGCCGACGGGGAGAATGCAAGACATCTGCACGCACTGATCGTCCACGGTCGAGAGGACGACGTGCTGCCCGCTGAGTGGGCCACGCGGGCCGCCGCACAGCTGGAGACGCTCGGCGTGGCGCACGAGTTGAGGCTGCACGACGCGGGCCATACGCTCGAGCCGGCGATGCAGAGCGACTTTCTGAGTTGGTTCGCAGCGTCCGCGCGCCCGTGGCGCACGGGTTGAGACGCCGGCTGCTGGCCGTCACACCGGTTTCGAGCTCTCGGTAAACGGCAACCGGGCAATGCCGTCGGCACACGCCTGCAGACGCGGATAGTCCAGCGGCACCAGGTCGTACAGGGCCACGTGATCCCGCATCGAAAGCACATGGAAGCCGAGGTACGACACGGGCCCCTCGAACACCGAGGCGTTCGACTCGAGCCAAGCCAGGCTGCGTTCGATCGCCTCGCGCATCTTTGCGAAGCGCGGTTGCGCGGTATCGAGCCCGCTGCGTGCGCCGAGGATGAGCTCGACCTCGAGCGCCATGACGCCGTTGAGCACTGCCCGGGCGTTCAGCACGTCGACGTCAGCGGTGAGCACGTCAAAGCGATCATCGGGGTCGCGTGTGCGCACGAGGTGCATCGCGATGTGGTCCGACTCGAAGACCGGTCGACCGTGATCGATCAGTGTCGGCACCTTGAGCAGCGGATTCGGGCCAAAGCGTGCGGGATCGGGGTCCGCGGCGTTGACCGCATCGATCAGTTCGGCCTCGATTCCAAGTCCATCGAGGAGCAGTCGCACCTTGCGCGCGAAGTGGGATCGAGGCGTGTGGATGAGTTGCAGAGCGGGGTCGGTCATCGTGGCGGCATCCGTCGGGTTTGATCGGCGCTTAATCATGGCTGCGGTTTGATCGGGATGCGCGCCGTCGTGGCGCGCACCACCAAGGAGTTGAAATGAGCAACCAGAAAGACAAATCGCAGAACCAGGAACAGCCCCGCGGCATGAACAACACGGACCCGCAGGCCAAGCACAAGCAGACGTTCAACGATTGGGTCGACGCCAAGCAGTCGCAGGATCCGGACGCGCCCGGCGGGAAGCGCCGTTTCATGCATGGCGAGGAAGACGTCAACAACAGCAACAACAACGATTGACGTAAGCCGTATCGCCGTCGTCAGTAGCCGCGGTCGCGCTCGACTACGCCGCTGATCGGCAGGCCGGCTTCGAGGCAGCGGATCTTGTCGGCGACCTGATCGCAGGCCGCATGCACGTCGGTCAGTGCCGCGATGTGTGGCGTGACGATCACGCGCGGGTGGCGCCAGTACGGGTGCGACGGCGGCAAAGGCTCGTCGCGGAACACATCGAGGTAGGCCGCCCCGATGTGCCCCGCGTCGAGCGCGGTGAGCAGTGCCGCGTCGTCGATCAGTTCACCGCGCGCGATGTTCACGATGGCGGCGCCCGCCGGCAGACGCGCAAGGCGCGTCGCGTCGAGGAGTGTGTCAGTGTCTGGCGTCAGCGGCAGGCACATCACGAGCAGGCGGCTGCGCCCCAGTACCGCGTCGAGACCGTCGTTGCCGTGCAGGCAGTCGACGCCTTCGAGCGTGCGTGGCGTCCGGCTCCAGCCGACGACGTCGAATCCGAAATCTGCGAGCGCGCATGCCACCGCGCCGCCGAGCACGCCGAGGCCGAGCACGCCTACAGTCAGGTCGCGCCGCGCGCGTGCGTGGCCGGGGTTCCAGCAGGCGGCCGCTTGGGCGTCCGCATACCCACCGAATCCGCGCAGCTCCCGAAGGGCCGCGTGCAGCGCGTACTCGACCATCTGCGGCCCCATGCCCGCCCCTTCCATGCGCACGAGCGGCACGTCACGCGGGAGCTCCTGCATCGCCAGCAGCCCGTTCACGCCTGCCCCCAGCGAGAACATCGCCTTGAGCCGCGGCTGGTGGGCAAAGAGATCGCCGGGCGGCTTCCACAGGACGGCGTAGTCGCAGGGCGGCGCGTCCGGGCCGGCGTGCACGCGAGCCGCGGGTAAACGCGCGGCGAGAGCGTCACGCCACGCGGTCTGGTCCTTCGATGTGCAGACGAGGACGTCCATCACACGCATTCGCCGCGGTCAGCGCAGCAACAGCACCGGCACGCGACACTGCCGAAGCAGCTGCGTGGTGGTGCTGCCGACGATGAACTGCCGGATGCGCGAATGCCCGTACGCGCCGGCGACGAGCAGGTCCGCCTGCAGCGACTCGACGTGCCGAGCCACCACCTCGTCGGCGTCGCCAACCGCGAGGTGCAGCTGCACCGCAAAACCCGCGGTCTCGAGCTCGCCGCGCGCCCAGTCCTGCTGCGCCTGTGTCGAGTCGGACGGCTGCGCCGCAGTGACGACATGGCACGCGAGGCCCTTCAGCAGCGGGCTCGCACACACCATCTCAACGCACCGTCGCGTCGTTGCGCTGCCGTCGAACGCGATGACGAACCGACTAGGCGCCGTGAACCCACGCGCGGCAACGAGCACGGGCCGATGGACGGCGCGCACCACGCGCTCGAGGTTGCTGCCGAGGTGTCCCTCCAACGTCACGGCATGCTCACCCCGCTTGCCAATCACGAACAGCCGCACGGCGGGCTCGAGGTCGATCAGGGAGTCGGGCAGCGCACCGTGGCGCAAGTGGGTTTTCGTTTCTATGCCCGAGCGGACGCCCAGACGGGCCTGCAGTCCGTCGAGCAGCGAGCGCCCGCGTGCCTGCTCGAGCGTCATGCCGCGCGCATCGAGATCGGCCAACTGCTCGAGCAGCGCCTCCTGCGCACCGAGCGCGATGGCGCCGCTGAGGTCGGTGGACGATGCCGCGGCGCGTCGGTCCAAGGTGTGCAGCAGTTCCAGCGGGGCATCCATGCGTGCAGCGGCCCAGCCGGCTAGGTCGGCCACGCTCAGCGCGTAGGCCGACGGATCGACCGCGGCCAGGACGCAGCCACTGGCGTGAATCAGCGGCTGCGGACCGGAACGTTGGTTGTCCATGTGGGCCTCCTCAATGTCCGCCCATCAGCCGTTCGGCATCCGGCTTGTCGTGCACGCCGAGTCGATCGACGATCGTCGCGCTCGCGTCGTTGAGCCCCACGATATCGACTCGCGCACCCTCGCGCCGAAACTTCAACACGACCTTGTCGAGTGCGCCCACGGCGCTCAGGTCCCAGAAATGCGCGCCGCGGACGTCGATAGTGACGTGCTCCAGCGCCTCCTTGAAGTCGAATGCCGACACGAATGCATCGGCCGACGCGAAAAACACCTGTCCCGTGACCACGTACTCGCGCGACCGACCGCCCTCGCCCGGCGTCGAACCCACGTGCAGCACGCGCCCGACCTTGCGCGCAAAGAACAGCGCCGACAACAGGACGCCCGTCAGCACGCCCTTGGCGAGGTCGTGCGTGACGACGGTGACTGCCACAGTGCCGATCATCACGATGCTCGATGTGCGCGGATGCGTATGCAGGTTTCGGATCGAGCTCCAACTGAAGGTGCCAATGGACACCATGATCATCACGGCCACGAGCGCCGCCATCGGGATCTGCTTGACCCACGGGCCCGCGAACACGACCAGGATCAACAGAACGACACCTGCAACGAGCGTCGACAGCCGCCCTCGCCCGCCCGACTTCACGTTGATCACCGACTGCCCAATCATCGCGCAGCCCGCCATGCCGCCAATAAAGCCGGTCGCGATGTTCGCGATGCCCTGCCCGGCCGATTCGCGATGCTTGTTGCTCGGCGTGTCGGTGAGGTCGTCGACGATCTGCGCCGTCAGCAGCGACTCGAGCAGGCCGACGATCGCCAGCGTGATCGACACGGGAAGAACGATGCGCAGCGTCTCCAGGTTGAGCGGCACGTCCGGCAGCAGGAAGACCGGCAGGCTGTCGGGCAGCTCGCCCATGTCGCCCACGGTGCGCACATCGATGTCGAAGCCGACCGCAACGGCCGTGAGGACGACGATGGCCACGAGCGGTGACGGGATCGAGCGCGTCAGGTAGGGAAACAGGTAGATGATCGCCAGCCCTGCCGCCGTCATGACGTAGACCATCGACGACACGCCGATGAGCTCGGGAAGCTGCGCCATGAAGATCAGGATCGCGAGCGCATTCACGAAGCCCGTAATCACCGACCGCGACACGAACCGCATCAGCGTGCCGAGTTTGAGCACGCCGGCCATGATCTGAAGCACGCCCGTGAGGATCGTCGCAGCGAGCAGGTACTGCAGGCCGTGGTCCCGCACGAGGTCGACCATCACCAGCGCCATTGCCCCGGTTGCAGCGGAGATCATGCCCGGTCGACCACCGGCGAACGCGATGACGGTCGCGATCGAGAACGACGCGTACAGACCCACCTTCGGGTCGACGCCCGCAATGATGGAAAACGCGATTGCCTCAGGGATGAGTGCGAGTGCCACGACAAGACCGGCCAGCAGATCGCCGCGGACGTTGCCGAACCATTCCTGGCCCGGTCGGTAAGCAGAATTCAAGACAAAGCCCTCGGCCGGCGACGATGCCGGCGCGTTGATCGAAAGAAGACGCGATGCCGCGACCCGCCTGTGCGGGCGCCCGTCGGTTGGGCTATTAGGGCGGCGTGGTCACGATGCGTCCGATCGGCTGTAAAACGGCGCGCATTGTACTCGACCGCGTCCCGGGGCCCGGGACACCGAGGGACATTCCGTGGCCCCCGACCGCAAACGCTGGGGGGCGAGCAGAGACTTGGTTAACGGAAACCAGCCCTGGCGGTCACGACAGCCGAATTCGCGCAGCGCTATACACGAAGCACGGCCGCGTGTTGCGGCCACCGGGAGGAACACCATGGACAAGCATCGCAAAGAAGGCGCCAAGACCGAGATCAAGGGCAAGGTCAACGAGATCGTCGGTGACATGACCGACGACCATTCGCAGGAAACGCGCGGCCGCGTGCAGCAGAAGCTCGGTGAAGCGCAGCGCGAATATGGCGAAGCGCGCGACGACGCGCGCGACATCGACGCGACGCGGCACTGATTCCGCAGCGTGTCCGCGCGGGCGGACACGCGATTGGAGTGGCACCGGCCGCATGCGTGGCCCGCTCGGGTAGCGCGGCGGCTGGTGCCTTCTGTCTTGGGCGTCTCAGGCGCCGGTCGACCCGAGGGGCTAGAAGCGAGTCGTAGGGGGCCGCAGAGGCGCTTAAAACGCTGCGAACAACAACAGCGCGAAAGCCACGATCGCGACGGCCCCGTGCGCAAGAACGGTGCGCTTCGACAGCGGGGTATCCGCCTCGTGGTACCGCAGGTTGAGCCAGACGCCGACCGCGGCCGCCAAGAGGAACAGCAACGCCGACAACAGCGCAGAGCCCGGCGCGCCCGCGACGAGCGAGGCGTACAACTGCAGCGTGAGACCGGCCGATGCGAGCAGGCCGTGCGCCATCGCGAGCCAGGATGGCGGGTTGCGATGGCGTACGAATCGAATGCCGGCCATCGCCAACCCGCCAAGCGCCGCCAGCGCGTACAGCGCGACTGCGACTTGCAACATCAGTATTGGATCCATCGTCTGACGTATCCCCGATCGGTGACTATCGCGGTAGCAGCGAAGCAGGCTTATACACGGCCGCTGTTGATTTGCTTAAGACCGGGTGCACTCCTTACCCGCGTGCGCGCCTTAGCGGCGGCACGCGGTGCGGATCATTACTGCCAGACCAGCTGTACGGTTCCGATCAGCGGCTTCGCGCCCGGCGTCGGGCGGCCACCGGCGGCCACGACGAGTTCGAGCGGCACGCCCGGCTTAATCGCTTTGCGGGCGACGAGGCGCTTCAGCACCTCCGTGATATCGAAGCTGTTGAAGTTTTCGCCGAGCGCTTCGTCGAGCGGGCTGCTGCCGTGGTCGTGGAACTCCGCATCGAAGAAGTGGATATCGCCCACGTGGTAATCGCGCACCGGGCCGCCTCCGCGCGCCGTGACGTAGAGGTGGAACAACGCCTCCGGCTGCTGCCATGTGTGCAGGTCCTTGACCACGAGGTAGGTCCGCTTCTGCCCCGTCGGGTCCAGCGCAGTCTCGGGACGGCCGTCGTCGATCGTGAGCGTCGTGCGTGCCGGCTGTGCCCCGAGCTCCATCGGCTTGCCCGAGCCGATCCGCTCCGGGTTCCGCCCTACGCTGTTACGACGCGCTGACGACGCCGCTGCGAACGTGCTCACGCCATCCTCGCTGCCGTCTGGACCGATGAGCCGGTCGTACGAATAGCCCAGCGACGAGGCATCGAGAAAGTCACGCAGACGGCCCGAGACTCGCTGGCCGCCTCCGTCGACGAATACGAACTCGCGATCGAGCCACGTGCCCGAGGTCGGATTGACCCCGCCGTTCGCGTTCCAGCTTGCCCACATGCGGTCAATGTTCGCGTGATGCACCCAGAACAGTGGGTCCAGCGCCGCGTACGAGATCTTGCCCATGTTGGTGCTGTTGCCCGTCAACACGTGAATTCGACCGTGGATGCTCGAGTCGACCCCACGGCAGAAGCCGTTGACGCTTCCGATGTTGCTGTAGCTCTCGCTGGCCATGAGCCCGCGGACGTCCATGACATCGGTCGGCTCGTTCTGGTGAATCGGCTGGCCCGAGTTCGCCAGCGTCGAGCGGTTGGAGCGGTACAGCGGCGCCCAGGTCGAGTCGTAGCGCAAGCGGAACTGCGCGGGCACGACGCCACGCTTGGCCGGGTCGGCGGACGTGTAGTTCCAGTACGGCAGCGTGAAGTCAGCCCTGCCCGTGACTTCGCGCACGATCTGCTCGAAATAGAGCACATACATGCGATGCCACGGCAGGAAATGATTGTAGTTCTGCCCCGCATGGGACTGGCAGGTGTTCCACATTTCCTCAGCGAGTACACGCCGCCAGCTGGTTGCGCTGAACAGGCGGTCGATTTCGGCCTGCTTCGTGGTCGATCCGCTTACGAAATGCGTGTACCACTGCCAACGCCAGCTGCGGGGATTTGCGTCGCTCAGCGATTTCATCTGCTTCACCGCGGTCGAGAGCGTGGCAAGCATGCTCTGCCCTTCAGGCGACGCAATGTCGTAACGGATAAACGGTGTGTTCGCGTGAGCTTTGCTCGCCAGCCACAGGCCAATCGGGACCGTGGACATTCCGCGGAGAAAACTGCGACGGGAGATGGGCGGCATGATGGTGTCTCGCTGGCTATGGCGTCCGGCCTGGCTGCGGGGCCCGCGTAGGTCCTTGGCACTGCACTGAACGCTTTGGCGGTTGACGGACGGACATGCGTGCCTGAACGGCTATAACGTGTCTCATCCGCTGGGTTACTGCGAGATCGATACTGTCGCGCTCGCCGTGACAACCGGGTTTAAATCCGGCTAATTTTTGTGGCGATGTTTTGATTGCACGACGTTGCGGTCCGTAGGACGCCGATCAGCGGCATCAGGTAAAGCGCGTTTCCGGCGCGCTGGGTCAATTAATACGTCATAGACGCGTCGAACACGCGAACGAATGTACGCGCTCGAGATTCGAAATGTTTCGGAAATGGAGTGGCGTGCCTCTGCGCAGCGCGCAGGACCGGCTCGACCAATACGAGTGCCAAACGTGCCTTCGCTGCTGTGAATTGCGTTCGCGCTGCGGCTTGGCGGCGCGCATCACGTACGTGTGTCCGACCGAAGGCAGAGGTGCACAGCCGATTCGGTAAACCGGAGCCAACCGGCGCGAGTGGCAGCGGATCGGTTGAGCCGCTGCAGCCCAATCGCCGATCGACAACACACTCAATCTCGCGGACTGTTCCGTGAGGCGAGGCATGCGAAACGCCACGCGAATTCGCACCGACATACGCGGTCCGCGGTGCGAACCACCCGGCGGTCCCATTGCGGGCCCGTCAGATCTATCAGTGTATCGACCGAAATGCGGCAGCTCGAGGCTGCCGCAGTGGAGTCAGGAGCTGCGCAGGCGCTGCACGAGCGGCCGCGCGACGGACTTCAGCGAGCCGATGGTCAGCCGGTGCATCGCACCCAGCACGCGCCGGTCGCGCGGAATGCGCCAGCCTAGACCCGCCGAAATCACGTTGAGGCACGGGTGGCAGCGCGAGCACGGGCGGCCGCGGACCGGCCGATGGCAAAACCATGTCTCAAGCATGAGCGGCCGCCAGCGCCGGTCATCCACTTCGCGCGCCATCTGCTGCTTGGTGACGTCGAACAGCGGAAACACGTAGGACCCGAAGACCGTATCGACGTCGTCATCGCCGTGGCCGGGGGGCAGCCGATGCACGCGATATCCACCTCCCTCGGAAACGCCGGGAACGGTGAGGTCGAGTAACAGACCGCCGGCGCCGTAGCGCTCGCGTTCGAAGCCGATCTCGACGTCGCTGAGCCCGCGCTGGCGGCAGAAGCGCGCCAACCATTCGTACTGCGTTCCGATACGACAGCGCGCATCGAGACGTGCGTAAGCCGCCGACACCTCGGGATCCGGGGCAATGTCCGCCACCGGCGCGAAGTCGGTCGGCCGCATGAGCTCGCGGGTGTGAGGATGCAGTTCCGCGAGGCGCTCGCGGATGCGCGTCATCGTGCGCTGCTCGATCTTAAGCGAGGGCCGGCGTTCGTCGACGAGGTAGATCGGGACTACCGGGCGGCGGTGTACGAGCAGGAGGCGCAGCAGCTGGAACGTGGAGTCCCATCCGCCGGTCCAGAGGAGGTGCGCAGGGCTGACGTTATGAGAGTCCACGTTCGGCGCTTTGGTTGGCTGATGGACAACACGTAGCAACCCGGAGCATGCGGCCGCGAACGGCCAAATTCGGATATACCTCGTTCAGCGATGTGCGCGGCGCCGCCTACGGGCGCTGGGCTTCGGCACCTCAACCCCAGCCCGACCTCTTTGCCCCTGTCGGCCGACAGGCTGACGGCCCGCCCTTCCCCCGCTGCCCTCAGCCGTGAGGGATCGCGTAGTCGAGCGCAGCGCACACAGCGGCCGCCTGCGCCGCGTTGCACTGCTCGGACGATGCGCGCGGGCTGTCGGGGTACACCTCGGTCGTCGTCGTGTAGCGCGCACCGGTGATCCCGGCGCAAAGGCTGAGTTCGCGCACGGGATAGCGGATGACGCCCGGGGCGACAACCGCCGAGCCGATGATCTCGCCGCGCTCGTCGGCCGGCGCAATGTGGGTCACGCGCGCGACTGCGTCGATGATCGCCTGCTGGAACGCGGGCTGCGGATTCTCGCTGTCGTCGACCAGGTAAAAGCCATCGGGGACGTGCCCGGGCTCGAATGCCTCGCCGTCCCGCGCCGCTTTTGCCGGACGGAACTCGCTCTCGTCGCTGTCGGTGGTTTCGTGCAGGTCAATGTGTACGAGCACGCGGGACCGAAGCGGTTGGACGAGCCGCAGCAGTGCCTCGGCTTCGCCGCAGCCGCTCCCCTCGCGGAACGACCGGTTTGGGTCAAGCGCGTCGAAATTCCACCGATGGATGCGCTCGTAACCCCACGGACTTACGCACGGCACGACGAGCAGGTTGACTCGGCCGACGTACTGCGTCGCGTAGCGCTCGAGAAACTCGAGCGCCCCGTGCACGCCGCTGGTTTCGTAGCCGTGCACACCGCCCGTCACGAGACCGACCGGCCGAGCGTCGTCCCAGTCGCGGCTTCGAACAGCCAGCAGCGGAAAACGCACGCCCTCATAGGTGACATCGCCGTATTCCCGGACGTCAAAGCCGCGCCGCAGCTGCTCGATCCGCGCCATCACGTCGTCAGCGTAGCTGCGGTGCCGAGTCTGGCCCGTGCGCCATTGCAGGCGCTCCGCGTCAGTCCAGGCGATGCCTGGGGTCCCAATCGGATAGAAAGGCGCTGGGCTGTGCATACGTCGATTACCGCGCTGGCGAAGGGCCGGGACTGTAGCACCGGCGCTGGGACGGCCCGGGTGGGGCTGCGCCTGCATTGCACAAAAACGCCGACCCGCTTCCGCGGGCCGGCGATGGAACAACCAGCACTGGCCAGCCCCTGCCAGGGGCCGCAACCAACGCGCTTACTCAACCGGTAACTCGGCCTCTGCGTCAACCTCGGCGTTGCCTTCGAGGACGGGCTCAGTGGTCATCGGATCCGCGACCGTGGGGGCGTTCGGATCGACGACAGGCTCACCAAGTGCGCCCGCATCGGCAGTCGTCGCGCCGACATTGGCATCAGTGCCGATCACGTTCTCTTCGGGCGAACCCGTAACGATCCCTTCTGCACCCGCCTGCGGGATTTCACCGGCAGCCGGCGCCTCGATGGCCGCAGGGGCTTCCACGGCCGCCGTTTCAGCCTGCTCACCTGCGCAAGCTGCGAGAACAAGGCCGAGCGAGGCGGCAAGGAACAACTTATTCATGGTCATCGTGAGCTTCCGCTTGGGCATGACGCTGAGTGCGTCGGGCGCAGGATGCGACCCCCGGCGCCGGGAAGTGCAAGCAAGTCGTTAAGTGTTGCGGGCGATTCATTGCTGTCGGCAACGTGTGTACAAGCTCATCCTTTGAACGAAGTGCGGCGTAGGCGACGGCGTCGGCTCTCACTGCTGTCTTCCATCACTGCCAGACCAGCTGGATCGTCCCGATCATAGGCCGCGCGTCACGGGTGGGCCTGCCACCGGGGACGACGACGAGTTCGATCGGCCGGTCCGTCCGGACAGCGCCCGAGCGTGGAGGTTCTTGACGACGAGGTGGCTTGCGCGTTGCCCGCCCGGGTCGAGTCCGGTGAGCGGATAACCCTCCTTCATGCGAAGGCCGGCCCGTGTACCCCCGCCGGCCAGCTCGAGCGGCCTCGCAGAGGCAACATGCTCCGGTACACGTGACGTCGCGTCGCCACGCGCTGCCAGGTTGCTCAGCGTGGAGCCCGTTTCAGCGGCAAGTGACGTCGACGCGGCGCGCTCGCGGCCGTCCACTCCGACATATCGGTCGTACGCATAACCGAGTGCCCGGGCATCGAACACGTCGCGCAGGCGCGCCGTCACGCGCATTCCCAGGCGGTCGGCAAACACGAATCTGCGGTCGCGCCAGCTGCCGGAGGTCGGATTGATGCGGCCGTTCTCGTTCCAACTCGCCCACAGGCGATCGATGTTCGCGTGATGCACCCAGAACAGCGGGTCCTGGGCCGCGTAGGAGATCTGCCCCATGTTCATTCGCGTGCCCACTAACACGTGGATGCGCCCGTGGATGCCGGCGTCCACTTCCCTGCAGAAGCCGTTGACGGATCCGACGGTCACGTAACTCTGCCGGCTCATGGCCGTGCGCACATCCATGGGATCGCCGGGCTGATCTCGATGGATCGGCAGTCCCGCGTTTGCGAGGCCGGTGCGGTCGGCACGGTGCAGTGACGACAGCAGGGAATCGTTCGGGAGCCGGAACTCGCGCGGGACGACGCCACGCTTGGCGGGATCGAGCGAGGTGTAGTTCCAGTACGGGAGAGCGAAATCCGGCCGACCGCTCACCTCCCTGACGATGTGCTCGAAATGGTGAACGTAGATCCGATGCCACGGAAGAAAATGGTTGGGGTTCTGTCCGGCATGGGACTGGCAGGTGTTCCACACCTCATTTGCGAAGGCGCGCTGCGCGCTCCATGCCGTGCCGAAAATGCGGCTCAGCTCGGATGCCTTTGTCGTCGATCCACTGACGAAGTGCGTGTACCACTGCCATCGCCAGCTTCGTGCATCGCGATCACTGCGCGAGCGCATCCGGCGCACGGCATCGGCGAGAATGCGCACCATCTCCCGCCCGCGTGTGCTCGCGATATCCGGCCTGACGTACGTCGCGACCGGCTGCGCGTGCGTCACGCGCGCGGCCCACAAACCTATTGGCACGGTCGCGATTCCGTGGACAAATGCGCGACGAGACATCGTAGCCATTGTGCTTGCCCCCGCAAGGCGCCGCGTCCGCAGCTGCGGCATCACGCCAGAACATCCGTGGCATTGCGTGACAACGCCCGTACCCCGCGCGGACGGACAGACCTTTATAAGATTTGTTCTTGATTAATTTCGTCCTCATCCATATCGCAGGCACGGCCTTTGTTGGATTGATGGATGCCTTTACCAGCGGCGCCCACCCAGCGGCGCAAGCTTTATAAGAGAGCGTGGATGGGCGTCTTTACGGACCGCGCGCGCCTACTACAAGCGCATCTGACTTGCCGCACGACACCAAGCTGGCCTGTGACTTGCACGCCGTGTCGGACATACGACTAACAGCGAGATACGAAGCCGCTGCAGTCATGTCGTTCGACCCTGTTTAAGCGCGGGTTGCGCTCGCAGGTGCGCGCGTAGGATCCCGACCGTATAGTTCGCGCCCTGTCATCCTTGGCTGGCGGCTCGGATGCTTGCCAAACGGCTCAACACTGCGCGGTCGACGCGCTTGGCGGCACACACCTTGGGTCCCCAGCCCCTGATCGGAGTTCGTTACTTGCCGCACTACACCGGTCCCTTACTGACCCGCGAAACGCTCGACGCGATCCTCGCTGCGCGCGGCGCCGGGCACGGCCGGTGGCCCGGCACGCTCGACCTCGGTCGCACGCAGGAGGAAGTGCTGCTGGACGCGACGCAATGGCGGTGGCGGGACGGGTCCTACCCCTATCCCGCCAAGCTCAAGGACCGCACGATCTACTTCTGGGATGGCGAGGAGTTTGCGCCCGTATCGCGATTCTCAGGCTCGTTGATCAAGCTGGTGCCCACGGAATGGCAGGTGCCTACCTTCGAGATCGACGGCATCAAGATGCTGCCGACATCGAAAGAGTCTCCGCTCGACGATGCCCAACGAAAGGTCGCGCTGGTCGAGCCGCGCGGCAAGCCCGTGCTCGACACCTGCGGCGGGCTGGGCTATTTCGCGCGCCGTTGCCTGGAGGCGGGGGCGGCGAGCATTCGCTCGTTCGAGAAAAATGCCGACGTCCTGTGGCTGCGCACACTCAACCCCTGGTCGCCTGACCCCGATGCGGCGGCGGCCGGAGGCCGGCTTCAGCTGTCGCATGCGGACGTGTCGCAGGCCATCACGACCCTGCCCGACGCCGCGTTCGACGCCTTGTTGCATGACCCGCCGCGGTTCGGCATCGCAGGCGAGCTGTACTCGCAGGCGTTCTATGGGGAGCTCGCACGCGTGGCCCGGCGCGGCGCGCGGCTGTTCCACTACACCGGCAGTCCGAACAAGCTGACCAGCGGGCGGGACGTACCGCGCGAGGTGGCAAAGCGCCTCGAGGCCGCGGGATTCAAGACTCGACTCGCGCTCGACGGCGTGCTGGGCGTCCGCAGGTAGTGCCCCACTCCAAAGGCGACGCAGGCCGGTAAGCAGAGGCCGCGACCGCCGGACTTCAGATTCGCCTCACACCCGCGCCATTCCGGCTTCTCCGCGCATCGCCATCGTGTCCGCACCTTTCCGGAAGCGGCTCCATGGCGAACTCCCCATCCTCCTTCACGGCCGACGTCGTGATCGTCGGCGCCAGCTTTGCCGGCGCCGCGTGCGCGATCGCTGCCGCGGAGCGCGGTCTGCGCGTGGTCGTGCTCGAGCGCAAAAGCGATCCCGGCGACAAGCTGCACACGACCGGCATCATCGTCAAGGAAGCCGCCGAACAGACGTTGCTGGGGCAAGTGCCGGCGGCATTCACGCGTCGTATCGACGAGGTGCGCCTGTACGCGCCGAACCTGCGGCAGGTCGCGTTGGCCGCGCCCGGCTACTACTTCCTGTCCACCGACACGCCCGAGCTGATGCGATGGCTCGCCGCTCGCATGCGCGCGTCCGGTGTCGACCTGAGGTTGCGCTGCTCGTTCAAGCATGCGCGGCGCATCGATGGCGGCTGGGATGTGGACGGGGTCGGTCGCGTCCAATACCTCGTAGGCGCCGACGGGGCGCGTTCGCGGGTCGCCGAGCGGTGCGGCCTCGGTGGCGTGCGCGAGTTCCTCTACGGCATCGAATACGAGTTTCCAGGCGCGATGCTCGCCGAGCCGGGTGCACTGCACTGCTTCATCAGCAAACGCTATGCGCCCGGTTACATCGGCTGGATCGCGCAGAACCCGACCGGGGTCCAGGCGGGCCTCGCGTTGCGGCACGACCCGCACCGCGCGCGGGTACCCGACATCGACGGCTTCCTGCTGCGCGTGGGGCAAGCGGGCGGACTGCCGCGACACCTGCGGCCGGGTCACACGCGGGCGGGACTGATCCCCTGCAGCGGACCCGTCTTCGATATGGCGCGCGACCGCGCCATCCTGATCGGCGACGCGGCCGGCATCGTGTCACCGGTGACCGCAGGAGGCATTCACTCGGCATGGGAGCACGGCTGGGCCGTGGGGCGGGCGATCGCCGCGCACCGCCTCGACGATGGCCCACGGCCCGAGGACGTCGCCGTGCGGGCGGCTCCGCGCTTTCGCAGGAAGCGCGCGCTGCGCTGGGCGTACGACCGCCTGCAGTTCGACTGGCCGTTCGACCTGCTGCTGCATTCGCCGCCGCTGCGCTGGGCCGCGGAGCAGGTGTATTTTCACAAAGGGCGCAGCTAGCAGGATGACGCGCCCACGCACGGTGTCGCATGCTGTGCGCCCGCCGCCATCGACGTGCATGCGCATGCATTCGGAATTCGACCCCGACGACAATTTCGCGCAGAGCTTTCGCACCGAGCACGACCTCGACGACGAGGCCGCGCTCGAGCAGGTGGTCTGGCAGCTGCTGCTGCTGATCAACCCGGGCGACGAAGAGGCCGCGCGCGAGCAGTTCGAGCGCTGGCAGACTGCGATGGTCGTGCAAGGCGGAGACGACCCGATCGAGCCGCTGGCGGACGTGATCGACTGGAAGTCGGGCTTCCGTGTGGAGGTGGCGGATACCCGGGCGTTGGTGGAGAGCCTGGAAGAGCTCGCGTCGCGGTGGAATCTCCACATCGACTGGGGCGTCGAAGACCCGACGGACGATGAATTCCTCGACGCGGCGGATGCCGAGTCGTTGATCGGCACCGCGTATGACCGGTTGCGCGAGCATCACTACACGCTGTGGGTGCGCGACGCCGGGCATGACCTGCACGCGGGCTGGATCACGCGGAGCGAGGACAACGAGGCGATGCGCCTCGTTGCGTCCGCGCTGGGCATCGACGTTCGACCCGGCGCGGCATAAACACGCAGACCCGCAGCCGACGTGACTTGAGCGCGTCCGCGGCGGCGCACACGCCCGGCGCTGAGGCCGGGCGCTCGCCTGCTGCCGTCTCTTGCGGCAGCGGAATGCCGTTACTGCGTCGGCGGGGTCTGGGCGGGAGCGGTGTCGGTGGCGGTGTCCATTTCCTGCCCCTGCATCTGCCCGGCGTCGCCGGTCGTGTCCGACGCAGCGGTGCCTGCATTGGTTCCGTCGGCGGCCACCGTGCTGCCGTCGGTTGCGATCGGCTGGGTCGCCGCGGAGGTCGCTGAGAGGTCCGGCGCGGTATTGGCGTCGCCCAAGCCGGATGCAGGCGCGGCGCCCGGCGGCGGGCCGGCATTACCGAGCGGCGTGGACGACTCGATGGCGGGGCTCTGTGCCTGCGCTTGCTCGTCGTTGCTGCCGCATCCCATCAAGGCGAAGGACAGCGATGCGGCCAGCAGGATGCGATACGTCGTCATGACTTGTCCTTCGAAGTGCACGGCGCTGATTGCGCCGTCGTGGAGCATGGGCGGCGACGGGAAACGAGGTGCAAGCGTTACGTGAAGCGTTGCGTGCAGTTCAGGCCAGCTCCTCCGCGACGGGCGCCACGGCGGGCCTGCGCTCACCACCGACAACGTGCACAGCCGCGGCGATACGCAGCGGGGCGGCAGCTGTGACAGCGGCTATCCCGCACCCGAGCGCGCGTCAGCGGTGAATCTCGCGCCGGAACGGCGGCAATGCGTCAAGAATGTCGCGCCCGTAGCGCTTCTCGACCACGCGGCGATCGAGCAGCACGATGCGCCCGGTGTCGTCCTGCGTGCGGATGAGCCGGCCGGCGTACTGCGTCAGCACGCGGATCGCTTCGGGCACGGTGACGAGCAGGAACGGGTTCTGCCCGCGCGACTCCAGCCATTCGGACTTTGTCGCGAGCACGGGCTCGGTGGGAACGGCGAACGGCAGCTGCGTGATGACGACGGTCGAGCAGTAATCGCGCGGCAGGTCGAGGCCTTCGCCCATCGACGCAAGCCCGAACAGCACGCTGCCGTCCCCTGCGTCCACGGCCGCGCAGTGCGCGTCGACCAGCGCCTGCTTGCCGAGCGCGCCCTGCATGCGGATCTGCAGCTGACGCGAGGCCGGCATCAGCGCGTGCACCTGCTCCATCTTGCGGCGCGAGGTGAACAGCACGAGCGAGCCGGCCTTCCAGTCGAGCTCGCGCGACAGCCAGTCGGCCAGCGCCTGCGGGTGCCGTTCGTTGTCCGGCAACACCGGAAACGCCGGCACCTGCAGCACGGCCTGTTTTTCGAGGTCGAACGGCGATGGCAGCGAAGCGCATTCGGCCTCGGCGGGCAGCCCGACCGACGCCGCGAAGGATTTGAAGTTGCCGCCCGCGCTCAGCGTCGCGGACGTCACGAGCACGGAATCGGCCTTGGACCACAGCCGCTGGCGCAGCAGCTTTGCGGCGGACACCGGGGACGCGTGGCAGATCAGGCCCTTGTCGAAGCCGACCGTCATCCACCGCGCATGCGGCGGCTCGCCGTCGCGGTCCTGGCGCCCCCACGCGGCAAACAGCTCGTCGGCCTCGCGCAGTTGCTCGACCGCCTGCCCCATTGCGCGCGTGACGGTCTCGTGGCTCTTCGGGCCGTCCTTCTTGAGCACGCGGCGGCGCGCGCCGTCGAGCCATTCAAGCAGGCTCGCGGTGTCCGCGGCGAGCGACTGGGCCGTGACGCGCCACTCGTCCGGGATGCGGCCGAGCGGCGCACGCCACATCGGGTCGCGCTCGTTGAAGTCGGGCGTCCAGCTGGTCTGCAGACGCAGGTCGAACGCCTTGACCGCATCAGTGAGGCGCTTGAGGTCGGCGTGCGCGTCGGCCAGTTCGCGGCTGCCGATCTTGTCCTTCTCGAGCAGTCGAAACGGGGCGGCAAACACGGGCCCCATTTTCGTGAGCCGGCGTCCGAGGGCGCCCATGTGCAGGCGCGCCGCGCCCGACTCGATCGCAACGGAGGCCAGGTGATGCCCCTCGTCGAACACGAACGTGCACGAGGCCGGGTCACCGATGAGGAAATTTTCGGCCGGCGCTTCCGCGTCAGCGTCGCCATCCAGCTCGAGCGCAGCGATCACCATCGCGTGATTCGCCACGACGATGTCGGCGTCCCGCACGTCCTTGCGCGCCGCGAGCACCGGGCAGCGCAGTGCATGCGCGCAACGACTGTTCGAACACGCGCCCGACGTGGTGCTGAGCAGCGGGCGGACGGTGTCGGGGATCGCGGCCGGGGCCTCGTCCAGGTCGCCGTTCCAGCGGCCCTGGTCGAATGCGCTCACGAGCGCCTGCACGGCCTTGATCTCCGCGAGCTGCGGCGGGTGCGGCCAACCGGCCAGCGGAATCTCCAGCCCGAGGTCCATCTGCGCGGTCTGCCCGCCGGCGAGGTCCATCGCGTCGCGCACGCAGAGGTAGCGCTGCCGCCCCTTTGCGAGCGCGACCTTCATCTCGAGGCCGGTGGCTTCGAGGAAGGCAGGCAGGTCTCGTCCCATCAGCTGGCTCTGGAGTGCGACGGTAGCGGTAGACAGCACAAGCTTGCGCTTGCCGAGCTTCGCCGTCGGGATGCCCGCGATCAGGTAGCCGAGCGATTTGCCGGTGCCGGTCGGCGCCTCAGCCACCGCGAATCCGCCCGACGCCCCGAGCGCGCGCGACGAGGTCGCGATGAGGCTGCGCTGGGAGCGTCGCGGCACGAAGCCGGGCAAGCGACTCGTGACTTTCTCGTAGGCCTCGCGGACGGCCGATTTGGCCGCTTCGTCGAGGACGCGCGGACGGCTGGGCTGGTTCATGAGGCGATGCCGCGCGGGCACGAGAAGACGAACGGCCGGCATTGTCGCGTCTCGCTGTCTCAGCCGGGGGGATCCGGGACACCGTCCGCGCATGCCCGCGCCCGCCGTGACGGCTCGCGCGTTCCCGGCGCCCGGCACTCAAGGCTCCGCCCGACCGGCCGATGACGTGGCCGCGACCATGAGCATGACCCCCACCCCCTCCGACGATCCCGTCCTTGCCCGCATGGGCAAGCTGCTCGGCTTGCCCCTGGCCAGCGAGCTCGACGTGTTCGAACTCACGCGCTCCGGCCTCGCCGCCGAGTCGTGGGCGCAGCTGTCGGACGCGGTGCCGCTTCCGCGAGACGTGTTCGTACGCGCCGATCACGCGCGCCTGACGCTCATGCTCGGGCGCCGCTTCACGCCGGCCGAGACGGATCGGATCGTGCGGGCCATACGGCTGTTCGCGCAGGCCCACGAAGCACTGGGCTCGCACGACGCGGCGACTGCATGGCTGTGCGAGCCCCGAGCCCTGCGCCCGGGCCAGCCGCCCGTCGCGCCCTGGACGCTCGCCACGACCGAGGCCGGCGCCCGCCTGTGCGAGCGGCTGCTCGGCGTGGGCAGCGCCCTGCCCTCGTCGCCACCGGTGACGCAGGCGACCCATATCGATGTCGACGCGGTCATCCGCGAAGACGCGAACATGAGCGAAGCGGAGTTGGCCTGGGCCGCCGCGCTCGAAGAACAACGGGCCGCCGGCCTACCGGCAGCGGAGGTCGATGCACCGCTCGGCGCGGACGTCGACATCGATGCGGTGCTGGGCCAGGTCGCGGTCGACGCGCACGAACTCGACTGGGCCGCCGCCCTCGAGGAGCAGGCGGCAGCGACCCAGGGCGGCGCCGAAGTCGCGTCATCAGACGATGCGGACGCCATCCTCGCCGCCGCAGCGGCGCACGCGAACGCCTGAAGCGCGCCTTCAGCCAGGAGCGTTTCGGCATCTTCCGCTGCGCCAGGCGCCTCACAAGCTGTTGTTTTCCGACGGTCCCATCGCGACCTCCGCCCCGCGGCGGAGACGCCCGCGTCAGGCGGGCTCGTCCACGCGATTCAACGACAGCAGCAAAGCGGTGGCGTCGACGGCGAAGCACGGCCGCGCAAATCGATAGCCCTGCATGCGCGTGCACCCCATCGCCCGCAGGCACGCCTCCTGGGCCTCGTCCTCGACGCCTTCTGCGACCGTGCCCAGGTGCATCTGCTCGCTGAGCGCCAGGATCATGCGGATGATCGCCGCGTCGTTCTCACTGTCGACCACGTTCCGGACGAAGCTGCGGTCGATCTTGAGAACGTCGAGCGGCAGGCGCTGCAGGTACGCGAGGCTCGAATAGCCGGTGCCGAAATCGTCGAGCGCCAGCCGAACGCCGAGTCGCTTGAGGTCTTCGAGCAGCGCCGCCGTGGCCAGCACGTCCTCGATCAGCATGCTTTCCGTCACTTCCAACGTGAGCGTGCGCGGGTCTAGCCCGTTTACCTGCAGGTGGCCGCTGACGACGGCCGGCAGCGTGCCCTGCCCGAGCTGGCTCGGCGACACGTTGATCGACATCGACAGGTCAGGGAACCCCAACGCCTGCCAGTTCCCCAGCTGTCGACACGCCGCGCGCATCACCGACTCGCCGAGACGCTCCATGAGTCCGCTGGTTTCAGCGAGCGGAATGAACTGCACCGGGGACACGTCACCCCACTGCGGGTGGTGCCAGCGCGCGAGCGCTTCGAATGAGGTGATGCGTCCGCTGTCGACGTCGACGATGGGCTGGTAGGCCACCTGGATCTCGTCGCATTCGATCGCATCCCGCAACGCCGCCGTCATCGCCAGTCGGTCGCGCTGTTCGCCGACGTCGACCACGCGCGCGATCTGCGTCTGGTTGCGACCGGCACGTTTCGCCGCCAGGCGCGCGAGATCGGCGCTTCGCAGGAGCGCCTTCAGCCGCGTGCCGTGCTCGGGCATGCGCGCGACGCCAACGCTGGCGGTGACCTTGACCTGGTGCGCAGGCGCGGCCAGCGTCACCGGCTCGGCAATCGCGTGTCGCAGCCTCTCAGCGATCTGGCGCAGCGTGTCGACGTCCAGATCGTCCGTGCCGAACAGCGCAAAGCCCTCGCCCCCGAAGCGCAGCAGTTCGCCGGTGCCGCGTCCCTCGATCGCAATGCGTCGCGCGAGCGCGCGCAGGATCTCGTCGCCGGCCTCGTGGCCGAGCGCGTCATTGAGCGAACCGAATGCGTCCAGGTCGATCAGGATGAGCCAGCCCGTCGGGGCGGCGCGGTCGAGCAGCCCCGCCAGCGAAGACGCGCGCGCGGAGAAACGCGCAAGCCCCGTAACACCGTCGATCCCTGCCGCGCGGGCGAGTTCTTCAGACGCTTCGAGTCGGCGTTGGCTCTCGAGCACGAGCGCATGCGCGCGCGACCGAGCAAGTTCGTAAAGGAACAGCACGAACGACACCAGCAGTCCGGCACTCAAGGAGCCGACGACCGCGGTGCGCGAGAGGACGAAGCCGCGCAGGCTCGGATCCGGGAGCACGTCGACGGTGACCGGGTGGCCGTCGAAATCGAACGTGCGGGACGCCACGGCGCGGGCGCGCGGCAGCGGACTCGGGGTCGTGGCCCCGTCGGCGCCCATGCGCATCGGCGCGCCGTCGTGGGACGCGAGGCGGTGCTCGACGAGACGCACGAGGTCGACGAATGCCGCGGTGCCGGTTTCGCCTGGCACGGTGATCCACCAGCCGCCCGGCGCGGCTTCGATCTGCGGCACGCCGGGGCGCCCCTGGATGATGATCGGCGCACGCGCCGGAGCCGCGCCCCACTCCAGCGACGTGCCATCGCGCGTGTAGGCGCGCACGAACGCCACGTCCTCGGTCTGTCCCGCCAGGTCGCGCGCCTGCCTTGCAAAGCGGGGCGCCGCGGTCTCGCCAGCGAGTGCGTCCACGAGATAGCTCAGGCGGCCGACCGACGCCGCACGGTGCTTGAGGTCCTGGTGGAGCAAGGCCTCGATCTGCACCAGTTCCGCAGCGGCGGAGCGGCGCTCGAAAACGTCGCGGTCGCTCATCGTGCCCCACCAGAACAGGCCGCCCAACGTCAGCGTCGCGACCAGTGGTGAGGCGTCCAGCAGACTGTCCCGCAGCCCGCCGCCGCGTTCCACGGCGAGCGCGGCACCGAGCATGAAGAGCATCACGCTCGCGCTCAGCGAGAAATTCGCGCGGGCAACCTCGGGCGCGGCTGAGTCGATCGTGGCGAGGAGACCGACGACCGTCATGCCGCTCACCGAGGCGATCGCGACGCCGAGTCCACGCGACAGTGCCGTCGCCCGCCCCTGATCGCGCCGCGGGTCGCGGAGCCGCAGCGCGACCGCGACCAGCCCGGCGGTGAGCACGATGTCGGAATAGTTGCCGACGACCGGGGCGTCGGCCTGCGGGAGCAGGCCGTGCGACCACAGCCAAGTGGACGGCGTCGGCACGCCAAGCTTGCCGAGGAACGTCAGGCCGATCGGCACGGCGGCCGTGGCGAGCAGCAGCCAACCGAATCGACGGAAGCGGTGGTGCGAGGCCCAGAGCGCGGCGCCGATCGCGAGCGCGACCCATGCCGTCACTGGGCGCGCGGCCGGGTACTCCGTGCCGAGGTGCGCGAGCCCGTTGCCGGGATCGCCCCAGGCAACGAGCGACGTCAGCGCAACGGCGGCGCCGAGGCACAGGAAGGTGTCCGACAGACGCCACGCTGCCGGCCGCCGCAGTTGCCACAGGGCGCCCGCCGCGACGACACACGAGGTTGCGACCCAGGTCGTGGGCGCCGTGGCGTTCTGCGCGAGTGCCGCGAGCGCGGCCGCAGCGCCGGTCACGAAGCCAAGCGCGCACGCGACCCGCAGCGCGAAGTCACCGGCCGGGCGGCCGCGGAGCCGCAGCCCCGCAAGCACCAGCGTGGCGGCAAGTACCAGCAGCAAGTCGTCGCCCACGCCGGGGCGCGACTGCGCGATCGCGGCCGAGACGAACATGACCAGGAGGGACACTGCGACCGTCCCCGCCGCGTACGCCGCCGCGCGGTCCCACGCCTCGCGCGCGCGGTCCTCCGTCGACGCGGCGCCGTTTGCCAACACGAACCGGGGATCGGCGGTTGCAACCACGAAGAAGGCTCGAAGGTATCAGGGCGTACACGCGCATCCCGCCCACAACGGAATGCTGTCCAATGGGTTAACGACCAACGCTTGCGCTTATTGAGTCCGATATCGATGACGGAAGTCACCCCGGCGTTCGCGCGTCGTGAGACCGCGCACACCCCGCGCGGACGGTCTTCACGGATCAAGGCCCGTTTGGCGATGGCCGCCCGCCAAGTCGGGCAACAGGGGCGCCCGCGGCGGCTGCCTACAATCGGTTCACCGCCCTCGACGAGACATGCCGTGGCCACGCGCCCCCGATTCCATCCGCTTTCACTGCATCTCTCCGCGGCGCTCGCCGTGGCCCTGCTCGGCGCATGCGCCTCCACCCCGACCGCTCCCGCAGCGAGCACGCAGGCGGTCGACCGCGGGGCCCCAGCGGCGCAGTCCGTGTCGGCGTTCTTCACCGAGTTCACCGATCGTTGGATGCGTCGCAATCCGAACGCCGCAACCGCCAGCCGTTACTTCGAAGGCGATCTGCAGAACCGGCTCGACCGCGAGATCACGCCCCAGACCGACGCATACGAGCGCGAGACGGTCGCCGTCGCCCGCGAAGGGCTCGCGCGGCTGGCCACGTTCGACCGCAGCGCGATGAGCGACACCGAGCGTGTCTCGGCCGACCTCATGCGCTGGCAGCTGCAGACGATCGTCGACGGCGAGCGCTACAGCGACACGCAGTACCCGCTCAACCAGTTCGGCGGCGCGAACGTCGGGCTGCCGAACCTCATGACCGTGATCCACCCCGTGTCGAGCGCGCAGGACGCCGACAACTACTTGGCCCGCCTGGAACTCTTCGACGAGCGCATGGGCGAAGCGGTCGCCGAGTCGCGGGCGCAGGCCGCGAAGGGCGTGTTGCCGCCGCGCTTCATCCTGCAGGCGACGATCGACCAGATGCGCACGTTCATCGCGCCTGCACCGGCGAAAAACCCGCTTGTTACGACGCTGGCGGACAAACTCGCCAGCGTCGAAGGCGTCGATGCCGCTGCGCGGCAGCAGCGTGTGGAGCAGGCGAAGCGCATCGTCGAGCAGACGGTGTACCCCGCCTGGCGTGCGGCAATTGCCGAGCTGGAATCGCAGCTGCCGAAGTCCACCGACGACGCCGGCCTTTGGCGCTTTGCGAACGGCGCGGAGACCTACGAGCATCGTCTGCGCCAGTTCACGTCGACGCAGCTGACGGCCGACGAGATCCACGAGCTGGGCCTGCGCGAGGTGGCGCGCATCGAGAACGAGATGGACGCGATCCTGCGCAAGCTCGGTCGCACCCAGGGCTCGGTCAAGGACCGCGCGGACCAGCTCGAACGGGATCTCGCATATCCGGATAACGACGCGGGCCGCAAGCAGCTCATGGCCGACATCGACACCATGATCCGCGACGCGGAAACGCGTGCAGACGCCTTGTTCGATCTGCGCCCGAAGACGCCCGTCATCGCGCGCCCCTACCCGGAGTACCGCTGGGCGAGCGCGGCTGCGAGTTACACGGCGCCACCGCTGGACGGCTCCCGCCCCGGCGTCTACCAGATGCCGCTGCGCAAAGACCGGCTCACGCGCTTTGGCCTGCGCACGCTCGTCTACCACGAGACGGTGCCCGGCCATCACTTCCAGGGTGCGCTCGCGGTCGAGAACGAGGCGCTGCCGAAGTTCCGACAGGTCCGTGCGCTCGGCGGCATCTCGGCCTTCAGCGAAGGCTGGGCGCTGTATGCCGAGCGGCTCGCCGCGGAGAACGGCTGGTACGAGGGCGATCTCGAAGGTCGCCTGGGCCAGCTCGATGCCGAGCTGTTCCGCGCGCGCCGGCTCGTCGTCGACACCGGCCTGCACGCGAAGCGCTGGACGCGCCAGCAGGCGATCGACTACGGCATTCCGCCGTCCGAAGTCGACCGCTACGTCGTGATGCCCGGCCAGGCGACGAGCTACAAGATCGGACAGATCGAGATCATCCGCTTGCGCGACAAGGCACGCGCCGCGCTCGGCGAGCGCTTCAATCCGCGCGAGTTCCACAACCTGCTGTTGCTCACGGGCACGGTGCCGCTGACGCTCCTCGAAAGCGAAGTCGATGCCTGGATTGCGAAGCAGCGCGCGCAAGGCTGACCGCGGTTCTCGTTCCGATCCGTCACTTAAAAGCCCCTGCAGCGCAGGGGCTTTTTCTTTTCGTCCGCGTCGATCGCGTCTGCACGCCCCCAATGCGGTGCCGACCGATCACACGGACCGCGCGCAGGGCCACAGCCCGTGCGCCGACACTCCGACGCCAACGGTCCGTCGTCATCAGGTACGCCAGCCTCGCCTCCGGGGAGTCACACCTCCGCGTATGAACAGCCAGCCAAGCGCTACCGCCGGCTTCACAGGGCCGCCGACAGCGCACGCGTAGCGTCGCCGGCGCGGCCCCATCCGGGCTGACGTTCCCCCAATTGGAGACACCCATGAATAACAAGACTCGCCTTGCAGTGGCCACCGCGGCGCTGATGACGCTCGCCCTTGGCGGCTGCGCTTCCACCGGTATGGACGCCGGCGTCGCCGCGCCCGAGGCATCGGCGGACACCGCGATCTCCGGCTCGGCCGGCTCGGTTGCCGCAACCGGCACGGCCGGCGCGATGTCCGGCGCTACGGGCTCGACGGGCGCCGCAACGGATTCGGGCGCTGCCCTGTCGAGCAGCGCGATGACCGGCAACACGGCGATCTCCGGCTCGACCGCCGGCACGGCCGCAGCCGGCACCGCCAGCAGCGGCATGGTGGCCTCGGGCGGCGCGATGGCCGGCGGCACGATGGCCGGTGACACGCAGGCAGGCGCCTCGGCCGCGCATTCGAAGCACGGCGGCGCAATGGCGGGTGCGGGTGCTCCGCTGCCGAAGGCGTCGACCCCGGCTGAGGCGCTCACGCTCGTTGCACTCGTCGACCAGCACGAGCTCAAGCTCGCGCAGCTCACGCAGTCCAAGCAGGTGAGCGAGCCGGTCATGGCGTACGCCAAGATGATGGTGGCCGAGCACACCCCGCACCTTGCGAAGACCCGCACGCTCGTTGATGCGGCCGGCGGCATGCAGCAGAAGAGCGAAGGCGCGCATCACTTGATGATGCTCGATCAGCAGACGCAGCAGCGCCTCAACGGCCTGCAGGGCGATGCGTACGCGCGTGCCTACATCGAGCACATGGTGCAGAGCCACCAGATGGGCATCGCGATGCTCGACGCGTCGATGAGCGTCGCGACCGACGCCTCGCAGCGCGAGTTCATGCAGATGACCAAGCAGGTCATGCAGAAGCATCTGGAGCACGCACAGAAGGTGCAGGCCCAGCTCCGCGGCTGAGGTATGGCGCTCGCTGCGATCGGGTGCTGGATGCCCGATCGCGGCCACGCGGCTTGATACGAGGCGCGGTCCTTTCGAGGGCCGCGCTTTTTTGTTGGCGCCGGCGGCCCATGCTGCTGCGCGCAGCGCCCGTGACGGCGGCTTCCGCGCGCCCGTAACGGGCCGCGGCCCCTGGCGAGCCACGTCGCCGCTGCGCGCTGATCAGCGTCCGTCTGCGCCGGCCGCTGCGCGAGGCGAGTTCGGCGCGATTCGCCTATCCCCGCCAGTTCGCGTGCGAACGCCAGAATTCGACGCTGCGCCGATAGGCGTCGCGGTCGAGCCCCACGCCCGAGCCACCCTCCTCCACCCCGAGCGCATTGCGCATCATCGTGATCGGCGCCATCGGCGTCTCCTCGGCCTCCATCGTGTACATGCAGCCCACCACGCCCCAATCGGCGTCGATGTGCGTGCCTTCGCGAGCAAGCTGCTCGCGGCTGTAGAGAATGGGGATCAGAAAGTTCGCCACGGGCGGTTCGATGCCTTCGAACCACCGCACCAGCACGGGCAACTCGTCCTTCGTCCGAGCTTCGTAATCGGAGCGCAGCAGGTGTCGGTTGTCGTCGGTGATCGGGACCGCGAGGCACCGGGTCGACGTCCAGTTGCGGTGCACATGCAGCTTGCAGAACGGCGCATAGCCGTCGAGCACCTGCACCGGCGGCGTCTCGTTGAGATGCTGCACGAATGCATCGGCCGTGATGTCCTGAATGGTGTTGCGGCGTGGCTCGCGCGGAAAGAGGCGCGGCCTCGCGAAATCGGTGAGTGCGATGGGCATGGGATCGGCGCAGATGGGCGGCGCCCATTGTCGCGCGAGGTGCTGCCTGCGTCGGGAACGCGTTGGCGACGCTGACGCCCGTCGGCGCCCGTCGGCGCGGGTCGGCGCCCCGGCCGTGCTCGCGCACGCATATCCCCGTAAAGCAGGCGCCGCCGTGCCGGACCTCGCCGGCACGGCGGCTCCGCGTCTCAAGAGCGCTTACTTCGCCCAGGGCAGGACGAGCGGCGCGACGTAGAAGTCGCTTGGGCGGCCGAGGTCCTTCGCAAAGAACAGCAGCTTGCGCTCCCACAGTACGGTCGGGTGGAACTCGTCCCCTGCGGTGTTGATGCATGGCCCGAGGTTCACCGGCTCCTCGAACCCGGCATCAGCGAGCCGGCTGGCATAGATGTCGCCGAAGCCGTAGCCCTGGTCCGGAAGCGCATCGGGCAGGTCGAGGCGCACGAACAGCAGCGTGCGGCCGTCGGGCGAGATCTCCGGATTGAACTCCCAGCGCAGGCGGCTGTTGACGAGGCCGGGGACCTTCTCGGCGACCGCGTACTGGCCGTTGCGCTCGCGGCGGCTGCGGTAGATATCGAACTCGCCGTCGCGATTGCTGGCCCAGTACAGGGTGCCATGTCGGTCCACGCTCGCGTACAGCTCGTCGCCCGTGCTGTTGACCGCATCGCCCAGGTGCACCGGTTCGCCCCAGTCGCGCCCGTGTCGCTCGACCATCCACAGGTCCATGCGCGCGGCGCGGCCGTCCGGGCGCGGACGCTCCGACGAGAAGAACAGCGTGCGTCCGTTCGGCGACACCGCCGGGTCCATGTCGCTGTGGACGCCGGAGAACGACGCGACTTCCGGCGCGCTCCAACCATCGGTCGTCTTACGCGACGTGAGGATCGTCGCCCGTTCGCGCGTTGCGGGCCACCAGCCCTGGGTGTGCGCCCAGTACATCGTGCGACGCGACGGTTCGAACGTCAGCCGCCAATCCCAGCGCGGCGACGACGCCACGCCTTCCGCAAATTTTTCGGGTGCAGCGCACTCGTCCGCGGCGGCGGTCGGCAACGCGAGCATGAGGGAAACAGCGAGCACGGCAGGGGCATTCGCAATCAGACGTCGCATGGCGCAGTCCTCCGGTTGGGTGCGCGAACGCTGCGCCCGCACGACCGGCCGGCGGCTTTGCTGGGACGAATGGCCCGCAACCCGGGACGAAAACCCTGTCCTGCGTTGCGACGATGCCTGCCCGCGGCTAGCGTGGAGCCGAATGCGCAAACGTCTCGCCATGATCGCCGCCGCTGTCGTCGCCTGGTGGGGGCTCAACGCCGTCGTCTGGGCCTGTCAGGTGCTGACGATGCGCGCCAACCTCGGCCAGCCGGCCGCCACCGGCCACGTGCTGCGCACCGAGTTCGCGAGCGCGGCGCTGTGGATCCCCGCCACGTTCGCGCTGCTGTGGTGCGTCTCGCGCGTGCCGATCGAACGCGGTCGCTGGAAACGCGCGGTGCCAGTGCTGCTCGCGGCATCGCTCGCCGTGGTCGTCTACCGAGCGGTCGTCGTCGTGGCACTCAACGGATGGATCGGCTGGTACGACGCGGTGCCGGGCTGGCAGCAGGTGCTGCTTACGAGCGTGCTCAACAACCTCGTGATGTGTTGGCTCATCGTCGGCGTCGGGCACGCGCTCGTATACGCCGAACGCTCACGAATCCGCGATCTGCAGGCCGAGGTCTTGCAGACGCGGCTCATGCAGGCGCGGCTCGATGCGTTGTCGGCGCAGCTCAACCCGCACTTTCTGTTCAACGCGCTCAATTCGATCGCGGAAATGGTGCACCACGACGCCGATGCGGCCGACCGCATGATCGTCGAGCTGGGCGCCCTGCTCCGCCACAGCCTCGAGTCGAGCCGGCGGCAGCACACCTCGCTGCGCGACGAGCTCGATGCGCTGCAGTGTTACATCGGCATCGAGCAGGTCCGCTTGGGCGACCGGCTGCGGTTTCGCTGCGACGTGGAGCCCGGTGCGCTCGAGGCGCAGGTCCCGCGGCTGATGCTGCAGCCCCTGGTCGAAAACGCCGTGTCGCACGCGGTCGCGCAGCGAGCGTCCCCCGGCACCGTCGAGGTGCACGCGGTTCGCGACGCGGCGCGCCTCGTGCTCGAAGTCCGTGACGACGGCGGCGACCGCCCCTCTGCCGGCGGCTTCGGGGTGGGCCTTGCGAACACCCGAGCGCGGCTTCAGTGCCTGTACGCGGACGACCACCGGCTCGACATCGACACGCGTGGCGGGCACGGCACGCGCGTGCGCATCGACCTCCCCCTCGTCATTGCGGCGGCACTCTGATGCAGCCGCCGCTGCGGGTTGCGCTGGTCGATGACGAGCCGATGGCTCGGACGCGGTTGCGGCGCATGCTCGGCCACGAGCCGGGCATCGACGTCGTTGCCGAATGCAGCACGGGCGACGCCGCGATCGCGGCGCTGCGACGCCTGCGGCCGGACGTCGTGTTCCTCGACATCCACCTTCCCGACCTCACGGGCTTCGGAGTGCTGGCCGCAGCGGATGCCGCGTCGCGGCCGAACGTCGTATTCGTTACCGCGCACGCCGAACATGCAGTGCAGGCGTTCGACGCGGGCGCGGTCGACTACCTGCTCAAGCCCTACTCGCTCGAGCGCCTGCGCGCCGCGCTGGAGCGCGTTCGGGTGAGCCGGAGCGCAGTGTCGCAGTCGCGCGATGCACGCCTTCCCGACCGCTTCGCGGTGCCCGTCGGCGCGCGCCTGCGTCTGATCTCAGCGAGTGCGATCGATTGCGTGATCGCGCAGTCCAACTACGTCGAGTTGCACGTGGGCGCGGAGCGCCATGTCATGCGCGAAACGATGAGCAGCATGGAATCGCGGCTCGACCCTGAGCGTTTCATCCGTATCCACCGCTCGCGGATCGTCCGGCTCGACGCGGTCAGCGACATCGAGATGCTCGGCGCGGGACAGTACGTGTTGCGGCTTGCGTCAGGCCTGCGCCTGAGCAGCGGTCCGAGTTACCGCAGGCGCATCGTCTCCGCATTCGGACTTCGCGGGCATCCGGCGTGACCGCGGCGCCCAGCCAGGCGACATCGCGCGCCGGGGCTGCGGCCGGCCGATAGACGTGCTATCCGGCGTCCCGGGCCGGATAGCACCTGCTGCAGACGGGCGACCCACGACCGCGGGACGCACCGCAACGCCGTGGCACGCTCACGCGACCATGCGGCTGCGCGTCGCCTGCGCCATGCGGATCAGCGCGTCGATGTCGAACGGCTTTCCCGTCGTCCGGCATCCGTAGGTCTTGCGGATCAGCGCCAGCTCACTTGATCCAGCAAGCGAGCTCGCCACCACGATGCGCTGCAGCCGCTCGGGGCGCGCGCGGCACGCCTCGAGGAACGCCCATCCGTCCATGACCGGCATCATCAAGTCGAGCAGGATGAGCCCAGGCTCCGGTCCGCGTGCAAGCAAATCGAGTGCGGCGCGTCCATGTTCCGCCACCGCCACTTCAAGTCCCTGGTGCCGCAGGATCGCGCCAACGGTTTCGCGCAGGTCGCGGCAGTCGTCCACCATCAGTACGTCGAGTTTCATGAAGCCCCCTTCGGCCGGCATCTGGATGAGCCTCCCTGGAGCCAGTGATGAGCCCGATTAAGCGAAAACGGCGTGAAATAAAGTGGTCCTTCGGGAAGCTCATTCCGCAGGTCGTCGAGGCTGTGACACGCGGCACATTCCGTGAGGCGACGGCGCCGACGCGGACCAAACGGCAAGGTGGCGCGACCGGCATGCGGTGAACAGCCGGTCGCTGCTTCGAAGTCCTGCGCCCACTTCGGGACGCATCACGGCGTGCGGTCGTTACCTCAACAGGCACCGAGGATCCGATCCATCACCCGGCTCGTCTTCGCGGCTTCCACGCCGAGCGCGGGATGCCGTGCGTCGCCGCGTAAGTGACGGATCATGTTCGCCACGTGGTGAAGCTGGATGTTGGTCGGATGCTCGATCGACTCGGAGATTTCAACGCCGTCGACCCACAGGTGCAGCGGCACATCGTCGAACACCGAGAAGCGGATCGAGCCCCGCGCACCGATGATCTCCACATCGTCCCGGCGCTCGCTGCCGCCGAAGTTCCAGCTGCCGGAGCCGAGTGCCCCGCTCGCGAACCGCCAGCTTGCGACCACGGCATCTTCGGCGCGGTACAGGCCCTGCTGATTGACCGCCCAACCGCAGACGGCCTCGATGTCGCCCAGCAGGTGTTGCAGCAGATCGAGGCCGTGGCTCGCGAGATCGGAGAAGTAGCCGCCCGGCGACGCGTCGGGGTCTGTTCTCCAGTTTGGCTCGCCCGCGAGGTCTCGAGGCGACGGCGGCTTGACCAGGTGCCAGCGCACGTCGCGCACCTCGCCGATGCGGCCCTCATCGAGCCAGTGCTTCACGCGGCTAAAGCGCGGCAGCGACCGGCGGTAGTACGACACGAACAACGGAAGCCCTCGCGCCTCGAAGGCCTCCACCATCTCAACGCATTGCGCATGGTTCAACGCCATCGGTTTTTCGACGCAGCAGGGCTTGCCGGCGCGTGCGACTTTCAAGGCGAGTTCGAGGTGGCTCGCAGGCGGTGTGGCGATGTACACCGCATCGACGTCATCGGACGCGATCAGAGCATCAATGGATTCGAATGCAGCCGGCACGCCGTGCCGATGCGCGTAATCGCGTGCTGCCTCCGCACGCCTGGTCGCGACCGCCACGAGTGCGGACCCCTCCGCGAGCTGAAAGGCCGGCCCGCTCTTGACCTCGGTCACCGCACCGCACCCGATCATGCCCCACCGGACCGGGCGCGTCGGAGGACGCTGGCGCGCCGTGTCGTCGGGCGACGCAGAGGCTCCCGAGGTCATGCCCAGCCCCAGGTGCGCGCAAGCTTCAGCAAAGAACGACCCGCGCCGATCGCCATCAGGATGAATACGAACCCGTAGGCCCACTTGAGCCATCCGTCGCCGCTGCCCTGCCCTTGCTTGCTCATCGCATTGTCCTTTCGGTGCTCGGCGCCGGCCTTGTCTCAATTGAGACTCCGGCGAATGGGCATGGCCCGCGCGGCTGTCGGCAGAGTCGCGCCGAGGCGCGACGGCGCTGCAATCCGCGCGGATGGTAATGCCGACCGCGTGAGCTTCGGGACCTTCGTGCAGCAGGCTTGCGGCTCGTGGGGCGGGCCGGCCGATCGCACGCGTCACGTGCCGGGATCGGTTCAAGAATGCCCCATTACCCTGTGCGGCCTCGCAACGGCCCGTCGCCGATGCACGTCACCCTCAGAGACCGAATCCCCATGCGCAACCTCGTTCGCGCGGCGCTGTTCGCCGCAAGCCTCGCCTCGGCGCCCGCGGCGTTCGCCGGCGACTTCTTCATCAACGGCCAGGGCGGCGTCATCGAGCTCGACAGCGGGCTCGACGATGATCGCAGCACGCTGGTGCAGGCGAGCGGCGGCTACCGCTGGGGCATCGGTTACGCGCAGGTCGGCCTCGAAGCCGGCGTAGGCCATCTCGGCGAGATGGATGGGCAAACGCGGTTCGACTACACGGGCGGCACGATCGATCGCACGTACACGCTGTCGTCCCGCTACGGCTTTGCCGGCGTGAATGCGCGCATCAAGCCGCCGCTGCTCCCGGTGTTCTTCATCGGTCGTGCCGGCGTGCTCGGCATGCAGCGCGAACTCGACGAGACCGCGATCGACACCGCCGTGAACACCGCGCCGGTGACCTCGCGCCGCGCGTTCGACGAACACGACGGAGGCACGTACGCCGGCCTCGGCGTCGGCACCACGATCCTCCCGCTGCTCGACGTCGGGCTGATGGTCAATCAGTACCGGACGTCCCAGGTGCAGTACGACGCGGTGGCCGACGAGTACCGCTTGTCCGACGACAAGCGCGACGCACGCAGCGTGAGCCTGACGGTCGAATACCGGTTCTGATTGCCCGCGCTGTGCACATCTCCGGTGCACAGCGCGGGCTTTGAGCGGACGAGGCAGCTTCTCCGCCGATACCGGCGCGAGGGCGTTTGCGCGCCCTCGCGGGGCTGCCTGTCAGCGTCCTGCCGCGCTCACACGCGGCGTCGGCCGCGCGTGACTCGGCTGCCGTCGGGCATGCGGCAGGGCGACCGTTCCCTGCACCGTTGCCCGCAGCACGCGCCCCGCTTCCTCGTAATGCGGGTCGTGGACAAACGACTCGACTTCCACCTGCACGGGGCCGGGTCGCCACGTGGCGGTGCCGTCCGCAATGAGGTCCAGCCGAACCCGCTGCGGTTCCGGGCCGCAGCCGAACGTCCGGTCGGAGACGGCCGTGACCGTTCCGCCCCCGCGTACGCGCTGCGACGCCCTCAGCCGCAGTTCGCCGTACGTCGGCGCTCCGGCGCATTGCACGGTCAGATAGGCGATCGCGTGGTTGGGGTCATAGAGACCGACAGGCTCAAGCGACGCGGAGTACGCGGTCAAGCCGGCGTCGAGCGCGAGATCACCCCAGAGCGACCCCGACGCCCCGACGCAGCGCTGCTCGAAATTCGCGCGAAGCCGGGTGACCTTGCCGGCATCGTCGTACGCGATGTCGTCAATCTGGAACCGCCCCCGCGAGCCTTCGCACACCTCGTTCGACCTGAACTCCAGGACCGGGTGACCCGCGGTCGTCTCGGTTCCGCCGCGCGCGTCCTCATACGAACCGCGCTGCAGCCGCTGTCCGGCGGGTGGCACCAGCACGAGTTCGTAGTTCACCTCGCCGTCCCACGCGGCGACAAAAACGCCGTCGGGCTTGGCATAGAGAAAACGCGGCAGCGCGGTGCCCGATCGGCCCTGTCCGATCGGGTCACCGGGCTCTGACACGTAGGCGAGCGAGCGCTGGGGTGGCTGTGCGTGAGCGAAGGTCGTCAGGGCGGCGGCTGCAGTGGCCAGCAGCGCCGTAGTGACAAGGCGGGGGTGAGCGGTGGACATGACGGTACTCCTTGGAAGCGGGAGCCTGGTCGAACTGCGCGTCGATCAGGCGCCGCATGCGCCTGCGGCCGTCGAATCATGCGCGCGGGGTCGCCGGGACCCCGAGTAACTTTTTTGCATGCACGCGCCAGCGCTCGCGCACGTGCGCACGAGCTTCCACACGAAGGCGATGGCTAACCGCGGCGTAACCAAGCGCGCCGCCATCTGCCGCGCCGCCCAGTTCTCTCTCGCGCCACAGGTCGCAAAGGGTCGCGACGCGCCTGCAGGTATGGTTGGGACGATCTGCCGACCTTCTCGCCACAAGGACTCTCGATGCCCCGGATCTCAGTGCTGTCTGCCCTCACCGCTGCGCTCGGTGTGTGCACGGCGTGCGCCACCGCCCACGCTGCGGATGCCGCAAAGTCGCCGTCCGCCTCGTTCGAAACCGCCGAGTTCGCGACCTTCGATCATCCCTGGGCGATGACGTTCCTGCCCGGCGGTCGACTGCTCGTCACGGAGATGGGCGGCACGCTGCGGTTATTCGACCCGGCCACGAAGAAGACCGGCACCGTCACGGGGACACCGAAGGCGGCGAAGGTATCCCAGGGCGGGCTCGGCGACGTGGTGCTGCACCCGGATTTCGCGACAAACCAGCTCGTGTATCTCAGCTACGTCGAGCCTGGCGAGGCCGACACCTACGGCGGCGCCGTCGCCCGTGGCCGCCTCGTGGTCGATGACCAGGGCGGCGGCCGCATCGAAGGCCTCGAGACGATCTGGCGGCAGGTGCCGAAGCAGACCGGCGAAGGGCACTTCGGCAATCGCATCGCGTTCGGCCCGGACGGAAAGCTGTGGGTGACGTCCGGGGAACGGCAGAAGTTCGACCCGGCCCAGGACATGACGTCGAACCTCGGCAAGACGCTTCGCCTCAACGACGACGGCAGCGTCCCCGCCGACAACCCGTTTGCGGAGCGTCGTGGCGTGGCGGCCCAGGTGTGGTCGCTCGGTCACCGCAATATCCTCGGGCTCGCCTTCGACGCCGAAGGCCGGCTCTGGGAACACGAGATGGGCCCGAAGGGCGGCGACGAGCTGAACCTCATCACGAAAGGCGCGAACTACGGCTACCCGATCGTCTCGAATGGCGATCACTACGACGGCAAGCGCATCCCGGACCACCCGACGCGACCGGACTTCCCGGCGCCGGTCATCACCTGGAATCCGGTGATCTCGCCAGCGGGCTTCGTCATCTATGACGGCACCCTATTCCCGTCATGGAAAGGCAGCGGCCTCATCGGCGGGCTCTCATCGAAGTCGCTAGTGCGTGTCTCGTTCGACGGCGCGAGCGCGCGCGAGGCCGAGCGCTGGGACATGGGCACGCGCATCCGCGAGGTCGAACAGGGGCCCGATGGCGCGGTCTGGCTGCTCGAGGACGGCAAGCGCGGCGGGAACGGCCGGCTGCTGAAGCTGACTCCGAAGTCGTGACGCAAGCGGCACGCCTGCGCGGCCAGCCGCCGGAGTGCGGGTCGGCCCGACAGGCGCATGCCCCGCGACCAGGCCTCGGCCTCAGTCCTCGTCCTGGGCTTCGCGCCCTTGTTGGCGGATCAGCGCGAGCTCGCGCGCGTCGTTGATCGCGTCGCGGACGCTGTCGAGGTCGACCCGGCGCAGGTCCGGAGTGAATCTGCCTGTGAGCTGGGTGTCCGGCTGCAGGTCACCCGCCTCGAACAGCGCCCACATCTCCTCTCCGTACCACGTGTCGAGCAGTTCGGGCGCCCAGCGCCCGAGGCTCGCGGTGAGGTTGTTGACGTCGCGCAGCAGCATCGCGCGCGCGGCGTTGTTGCCGCCGGCGCTCACGACCTGCGGGAAATCGATGATGACGGGGCCGTCGGGCCCGACCAGCACGTTGTATTCCGACAGGTCGCCGTGGATCAGGCCGCAGCACAGCATGCGCACCACGTCGCGCACGAGCGTGGCGTGGAACGCCCGCGCCTGCTCGGCGGCAAGCTCCACTTCGCCCAGCCGCGGCGCGGAGAATCCCTCCGAATCGGTGACCAGCTCCATCAGCAGCACGCCGTGGAAGTACCCGTGCGGCTCGGGCACGCGCACGCCGGCCTCGCGCAGGCGGTACAGCGCGTCGACCTCGGTGTTCTTCCACTCGGCTTCCTGCTGCCGGCGCCCGTACTTGCTGCCCGTCGCCACCGCGCGGGCCTCGCGGCTGCCGCGGGACTTGCGCCCTTCCTGGTACTGGACGCGCTGCTTGAAGCTGCGCTGGGCCATGTCCTTGTAAACCTTTGCGCAGCGCACGTCGTCGCCGGAGCGCACCACGTACACCGCCGCTTCCTTGCCGCTCTTGAGCGGTCGAAGCACTTCGTCGATGACGCCGTCGTCGATCAGCGTCTGCAGGCTTGCAGGTGTCTTCACAGGATCCCGGGGAAAGGTCTCGCGATCGCGCCGCGGGACGGGCGCACAGTGTTGCAGATCGGCGCGCCGGGGTCGCGGCGGCGGCCCGGTACACTGCGCGCCCTCCCCCGCGGCCTCCCCGATGACTGAACCGGTCCGCCTTGCCCAACGCGTCTCCGAGCTCATGCATTGCTCGCGCACCGACGCCGAGCAATACATCCGCAACGGCTGGGTGTCCGTCGACGGCGCCGTCGTCGAGGCGCCGCAGCACCGCGTCGCCGAGGAGGTCGTGACGGTCGACCCGCAGGCGCGTCTCGACGACGTCGAGCCCGCCACAGTGCTGCTGAACAAGCCGCCCGGCGTGGACGCGATCCAGGGACCGAACCCGGCGACCTCGCTCATCACGCCGGCGACGCGCTGGGCCGACGACCCGTCCGACATCCGGGTGCTGGAGCGTCATTTCCACCGGCTTACCCCGCTCGCGCCGCTGGACCGCGACGCGACCGGGCTCATGGTGCTGACGCAGGACGGCCGCGTCTGGCGGCGCCTGACCGAGGACGCGGACGAGATCGAGCACGAGTACCTGGTCGAGGTGGAAGGCGATCTGGGCCCGTACGGGCTGGGGCGCCTCAACCACGGCATGGACTACGCCGGCCGCCGGCTTGCGCCCTGCAAGGTCAGTTGGCAGAGCGAGCAGCGGCTGCGGTTTGCGATCAAGGGCGTCCGCGAAGGCCAGCTGCAATACATGTGCGCGCAGGTCGGGCTTCGGGTGAAGTCGATCCGTCGCCTGCGCATCGGCCGCATCGGGGTCGGCAAGGGCCCGAACGGCGCCATGCCCCCGGGCGCGTGGCGCTACCTGCCGGTCGGCGAGAAGTTCTGACCCGCGGACGCCCGCGCCGCGCAGGGGCCCGCCTGACCGGCCCGATAAAATTTGACCGACGCGCCGCAGCCGGAATTCGGCCCGCGCCTTCTCGTTTCAGGAGTTCGCAGTTGCATTACCCCCGCACGTTCCGCCGCCAGCCGCTGGCGATTGCCCTGTGCCTGGTGTGCCTGGGCGCCGCGCCCCTCACGTCTGCGCAGGAAGCCCACGCCGATGCCCCGGCCCAAGCGGCCGACGAACACGAGGCCGACGAGCACCGCGCTGACGAAGCCCATGCCGGCGAGCACGGCCATGACGAGGACGCTACGGAACTCGACGCGGTCCTCGTCGAGTCGACCCGGTCGCGCCGCCGCGTGTCCGAGGAGCCGATCCGCGTCGAAGTCATCGTGCGCGAGGAGATCGAAGAGAAGCTGCTGATGACGCCCGGCAACATCGCGATGCTCGTGGCCGAGACCGGTGGCATCCGGGTGCAGGCCACGTCGCCGGCGCTCGGCGCGTCGAACATCCGCATCCAGGGCATGCGCGGGCGCTACACGCAGTTGCTGGCCGACGGCCTGCCGCTGTACGGCGGTCAGGCCTCGTCGATCGGGCTGCTGCAGATCCCACCGACCGACCTCGGCCGAGTCGAAATCGTGAAGGGCGCTGCCTCGGCGCTGTACGGCCCGTCGGCGCTCGGCGGCGTCATCAATCTGATTTCGCGGCGGCCCGGCGAGGAGCCCGAGACGGAGTTGCTCGTGAACGTGACGAGCCGCAACGGGCAAGACGTTACCGCGTACACCGCAGCGCCGCTCGATGAGCACTGGGGCTATTCGGTGACCGGCGGTTACCACACGCAGGACCGCCATGATCTCGACGACGACGGTTGGATCGACATGCCCGCGTTCGACCGCTGGACGTTACGGCCGCGCCTCTTCTGGACCGGGGACAACGGCGCGCGCGCACTGCTGACGTTCGGGGCGATGTCCGAGGATCGCGCGGGTGGAACGTTGCCGGGCTCGGTGCTCGCCGACGGCCAGCCGTTCGCGCTCACGCAGGACACCACGCGTTACGACGCCGGCGCCGTCGTCGAGGTGCCCGTGCGCGATACCGACACGCTGCACCTGCGCGCGTCGGCGATGACGACCGACCACCGACACCGCTTCGGCCCGCTGGTCGAGAACGATCGTCACCGAACCGCGTTCGCCGAGGCCTCGTACGCGTCCGGCTTCGGTGACACGACGTGGCTCGCCGGCGCGGCGTTGCAGTCCGATGCCTACGATTCGCGCACGTTCCCCGCATTCGACTACCGCTACACCGTGCCGGGCGTGTTCGCGCAGGCCGAACATGCGCTGCGCGAAAACCTCACCCTCGCCGGCAGCGCGCGCTGGGACGATCACAGCGAGTACGGTGCGCACTTCAGCCCCCGCGTCTCCCTGCTCTACCGGCCGCGCAACTGGTCGGTGCGTACGTCGATCGGCCAAGGCTTCTACGCGCCGACCCCGTTTGTCGAAGAAATCGAGGCGGCGGGCCTTGCGCGTCTGGAACCGCTGCGTGACCTCGAAGCCGAGACCGCGACGACTGCTTCGCTCGACGTCGGCTACGCGACTGGCCCGATCGAAACCAGCCTCACGCTGTTTGCATCCGACATCGATGACGCCGTGCGGCTTGACCTCGCGCCGCCGTCGCCCGACGGCACGCCCCGCGTGCAGCTGGTCAATGTCGAGGGTGTGACCCGCACGCGCGGCAGCGAGCTGCTGCTGCGTTACCGGTGGCAGGATTTCGTCGTCACGGGCAGCTACGTGTTCACTGACTCGACGGAACCTGATCCCGACGGTCCCGGCCGGCGTCAGGTGCCGCTGACGCCTCGCCACACCGGCGGCGTCGTAGCGATGTGGGAGCAGCACGGCCGCGGCCGCGTCGGCATCGAGGCGTACTACACCGGCACGCAGCCGCTGGACGACAACCCTTACCGGCGCACGGGCCGCCCGTATGTCGAACTCGGGATGCTCGGCGAGATCACCCTCGGGCGCGTGAGCCTGTTCCTCAACCTCGAGAACATCCTCAACGTCCGCCAGACGGGCTATCACCCGATGACGCTGCCGCAGCGCGCCGCCGACGGCGGGTGGACGGTCGACGCATGGGCGCCGACCGACGGCTTCGTGGTCAACGGCGGCATTCGCCTGAAGTTCTAGCGGCCGACGCGCGAGCGGGGCGCCATGTGCCGGTCGTCACCGTGCACTCCGTGCCTTGGTCACGGGCGGCCCAACGTCGAGCATGGGGGCGCCACCGACTGCGCCAGGGGACCCCATGCTCACGATCCGCGACCTCAGCAAGACCTATGCGAACGGCGTCCGCGCCCTGGACGGCGTGAGCCTCGACATCCCACGCGGCATGTTCGGCCTGCTCGGGCCGAACGGCGCCGGCAAGTCGTCGCTGATGCGCACGCTGGCGACGCTGCAGGAGGCCGATCGCGGCACCGCGACACTTGAAGGCGCGGACGGCCGTGCGATCGACGTGCTCCGCGACAAGGATGCCGTGCGCCGGCAGCTGGGTTACCTGCCCCAGGATTTCGGCGTCTACCCAAAGGTCAGCGCCGAAGATCTGCTCGAGCACTTCGCGACCCTCAAGGGGCTGACCCATCGCCGCCAGCGTCGCGAGGTCGTCGATGGGCTCCTTCGACAGGTCAATCTGTGGGACGCGCGCAAGCGCAAGCTCGGTACGTTCTCGGGCGGCATGCGCCAGCGCTTCGGCATCGCACAGGCGCTGCTCGGCAGCCCGCGCCTGGTGATCGTCGACGAGCCGACGGCGGGGCTCGACCCCGAAGAGCGCAATCGTTTTCTGAACCTGCTCGCGGAGATCGGCGAGCAGGTCGCGGTGATCCTGTCGACCCACATCGTCGAGGACGTCACCGACCTCTGTCCGCGCATGGCGATCATGAATCGCGGTCAGGTGCTGTTGACGGGCCGGCCCACCGACGCGATCGACGCTCTCGAATCGCAGGTGTGGCGCAAGCAGGTCACCAAAGCGGCATTGCCCGATTACGAAGCGCGCTGCACGGTGCTGTCGACGCGGCTCGTCGCCGGCCACCCGGTCATCCACGTCTTCAGCGCCGATCGCCCGGAGGTCGGCTTCGAGCCCGTGGCGCCGGATCTCGAGGACGTCTACTTCCAGCGCCTGCGCCTGCAAGCGCGGGCCGCCTGACGGAGCGCCGCCATGACGCTCGAATTCTTCCGCTTCGAACTGCGCGAGCAGCTCCGATCCCCGGTGATCTGGCTGCTCGCGCTGCTGTTCGCCGCCCTCGCCTTCAGTGCCGCGGGCAGCGAAACGATCCAAATCGGCGGCAGCATCGGCAACATCCACCGCAACGCACCGACGGTTGTCGCGACGTGGCTGGCGCTGTTCAGCTTCTTGGGCATGCTCATCGTCACGCTCGTGGTGAGCTCCGCACTGCTGCGCGACTTCGACCAGGGCACGGCTGAACTCGTGTTCTCGGCGCCGGTGCGCCGGCGCGACTACCTGGCGGGTCGGCTCGCGGCCGCCTTCGTCATCAGCCTGTCGATGTACGTGCTGGTCGGCATCGGGATGTTCGTGGCCCAGTTCATGCCCTGGGTCGAACCCGAGCGCCTCGGCCCCGTCTCGCTGACGCCGTATGTCTGGGGCTTCGGCGTGTTCGTCATCCCCAACCTGCTGTTCACCGGCGCGCTTCTGGCGCTGCTGGCGGCGCTGACGCGCAGCATCCTGTGGGTCTACATCGGCGTGATCGCGTTCTTCGTGCTGTACGGCGTCAGCGGCGTGATCCTGGCCGACCTCGATAACCGCGGCCTCGCGTCGATGCTCGAGCCGCTAGGCATCCGCGCAATGGCGAACGCGATCCGTTATTGGTCGGTGGACGAACGCAACGCGCGGCTGCCGGAGCTGTCGGGTTACCTCGTCGCCAATCGCGCGATCTGGCTCGGCGCTGCGTTTGCGTTGCTCGCTGCCACGTTTGCGTTGTTCAAAACTGCACGCACCGGCACGGCGCGCCGCCGCTGGGGCCGCGGCGCCGCGCCGTCCCCTGCGACGCTAGTGACGCCCGCTGCCACGCGTCCCCTTGCCGTGCCCCGGGTGCAGCCGCGTTTCGGCGCCTCGACGGCCTGGCACCAGTTCATGCGGCAGCTCCGCTTCGACACCCTGGGCGTGTTCCGCAGCGTGCCGTTCCTCGTGCTCCTCGCGTTCGCGATGGCGAACTTCCTGCCCAGCGCGCTCTACATGGAGAGCGCTTACGGCACCGGCATCTACCCGGTGACGTCGCAGATGGTGCGGGCCCTGCAGCAGAGCTACAGCTTCCTGCTCGTGATCATCGTGCTGTTCTATGCGGGCGAGCTGGTTTGGAAGGAGCGCGGCGCAAAGATCAACGAAGTCACCGACGCGATGCCCGTGCCGAACTGGGTGCCGCTGCTTGCGAAGTTCGGGGCGCTCGTGGCCGTCGTGATCGCATTCCAAGCGATCGGCGTGGTCACCGCCGTCGCGATCCAGCTCTCGAAGGGCTACACCGCGATCGAGCCGCTCGTGTATCTCCAGGCGCTTGCCGTGGATTCGGTGATCTTCGTACTCATGGGCGGCCTCGCGCTCGCACTGCAGGTCTTCAGCAACAACAAGTTCGTCGGCTACGCGCTGCTGATCCTGGTGATGTTGAGCCAGCTCGCGCTCGACGTACTCGATTTCACGCATCACCTGTACACGTTCGGCGGCTGGCCCGACGCCCCGTATTCGGACATGAACGGCTATGGCCACTTCCTGCGCGAGCAGCTGTGGTTCCAGTCGTACTGGGCGGCGTTCCTGCTGGCGCTGATGCTGCTGGCGAACGCGCTGTGGGTGCGAGGCGTCGCGATGGGGCGCAAGCAACGCTGGTCGCTCGCGCGCCAGCGGCTGCACGGAGGCCCCGGCCTTGCACTCGCAGCCAGCCTGGCGGCGTTCGCGGCGATCGGCGGCTTCCTGTTCTGGAACACGAACATCCGCAACGACTTCCGCTCGCCGGAGGAGCAGCTCGATCTCCAGGCGAACTACGAGAAGACCTACGGCAAGTACCGCTCGTTGCCGCAGCCGCGCATCGTGGCGGTCGATACGGACGTCGATCTCCGCCCCGAGACGCAGGAGCTGCGCGTCGCGGGCCGCTATCGTGTGCGCAACGTGCATGCCACGCCGATCCGCGACGTGCACGTGCTCATGCAGGACGACGAGTGGCTCGTCGACATCGACCTCGGCGGCGCCGAACTCGTCACCCACGACAAGGACATGGGCTACCGCATCTATCGCCTCGCCGAACCGCTGCAACCCGGCGACGAACGAGCGGTCAGCTTCAAGCTCGACTTCCGCGCTGACGGCATGACCGGCCACGGCGCGCCCACGCAGGTGGTCGAGAACGGGACCTTCTTCAACAACACCGTCTTTCCGTCGTTCGGCTACAGCGAGCGCCGTGAGCTCGCGGCGCGCAACGACCGGCGCGAGCGCGGGCTCGGTGAGCCGCGGCGCATGGCAAAGCTCGAGGACGAAGCGGCGCGTGCGAACACGTACCTGGGCACCGATTCGGACTGGATCGATTACACAACGACGATCTGCACGGCGCCCGACCAGGTCGCGCTGGCGCCCGGCTATCTCGTGCGCGAATTCAAGCGCGATGGCCGACGCTGCTTCAGTTACGAAATGGATCGGCCGATGCTGAACTTCTTCGCGTACCTGTCGGGGCGCTGGGAGGTGAAGCGCGACACCTATAACGGCATTCCGATCGAGATCTACCACGACGAGCGTCACGGCTATAACGTCGACCGCATGATCGACGCGGTCAAGAAGTCGCTTGCCTACTACGAAGCAAACTTCACCCCGTACCAGCATCGTCAAGTGCGCATCATCGAGTTCCCGGGATACGCGACGTTCGCGCAGAGTTTCGCGAACACGATCCCGTACTCGGAGGCAATCGGCTTCATTGCCGATCTGCGCGATCCCGACGACGTCGACTACGTGTTCTACGTAACCGCCCACGAGGTGGCGCACCAGTGGTGGGCGCACCAGGTGATCGGCGCAAACGTGCAGGGCGCGACGATGCTGTCGGAAACGCTGTCGCAGTACTCGGCGCTGATGGTGATGGAAAAGGAATACGGGCGCGCCCACATGCGCCAGTTCCTCAAGACCGAGCTTGACCGCTACCTCTCCGGACGCAGCGGGGAACTGGTGGACGAGCAACCGCTTTACCGCGTGGAGGACCAGCAGTACGTCCATTACCGCAAGGGATCGCTGGTGCTCTATCGCCTGCGCGAAGAGCTGGGCGAAGCGGCGCTCAACCGCGCACTCAAGAAGTTTCTCGAGGCCAAGGCCTACCAGAGCGCGCCCTTTCCCACCTCGGCCGAACTGCTGACCTTCATCCGCGCGGAAGCGCGGCCTGATCAGCAAGCGCTGATCACAGACCTGTTCGAGAAGATCAGCTTCTACGACAACCGCGTCGAAGCCGCGAGCGCCACTCGGCGACCCGATGGCCGGTATGACGTCAGGCTCGACCTGCACGCGGCCAAGCGCTACGCCGACGGCAAGGGCAAGGAAAGTGCGGGGACCCTGGACGACTGGATCGAGGTGGGCGTCTTCGCGAATGGCCCGTCCGGAGAGGAGCGCGACCAAAAAGTCCTTTACCTCAAGCGGCATCGCATCGACCGCGAGAGCCCCACGCTCACCGTCACGGTCGACGAGCGTCCGGACGAAGCGGGCTTTGATCCTTACAACAAGCTCATCGATCGCGTGTCCTCCGACAATCGCAAGAAGGTGACTTTGTAGACGGTGCAGGCCATGCCGTCCGCCGCAACCGCTTACACGGTGGTTGCGGCGGGTGCCGACCGCGGTTCTGCCGCAGCGCCGGTGCGGGGCGAAGCTGGACGGCGGCGCGCAGGCGAAGCAGCGCCGCTCTGGCGCGCCACCGACTCGCGCCCGTCGCAAGCAGGTGTTTAACTGGCGGACCCGAGCGTCACAGGAACCCGCTATGCAGAGCCGCAGCACGGTCGAGCGAGACGTCGCGGTCGTCCAGCGAATCGAAGCCGTGCCGCGCATTCTGTCGGCCGTCACCGAGATCACCGGCATGCGGTTTGCTGCGGTGGCGCGCGTGACGGAGACCCGCTGGACCGCCTGCTCCGTACGCGACGAGCTCGACTTCGGCCTGGCCCCGGGCGGCGACCTGGAGCTCGAAATGACGATTTGTAATGAGATCCGGCAGCACCGCGAACCGGTGATCTTCGGCGAGGCCAGCACGCACCCGGTGTACTCGACGCATCACACGCCGCGCCATTACGGCCTGCAGAGCTACGCGGCAGTCCCGATCCACCGCGCGAACGGCGACTTCTTCGGCACGCTGTGCGCGATCGACAGCCGCAGCGTCCCGCTCGACGCGCCAGCGCTGCTCAAGTCGCTCGAACTTTTCGCCGACCTGATCGGTACGCAACTCGAGATGATCGAGGACCTCGAGCGCGCCCGCTCCCACCTGCACGAAGCGCGTTCGCGCGAGCGGGTTCTGGCGACCGCCGAGCGCGAAATCCGCGACCTGCTGCAGCCCGTCGTGACCACGCTCTACCTGCTGCAGGGTTCGGCGTCGCTGTCGGCCGCCGATCGTCGCCTGGTCGAGGACATGGACGCGAGCTGCAAGGAAGTGACGCAGGTACTGCGTGACCGGCTCGATGCCGCGCTGACGGGCTGACACGCAAGGGCATCGGTGCCGAAGTGGCGCGGCTTCGGCACATGCTCAGGATGTTGGAAATATCCGGACGGCCTGGTTGAAGTTGAAGCGTCAGCCCTGCCGCCAGGGGATCTCGACACGCTGGTGAGAGGAGTGGCGCTCGGGCAGTGGCCTTGCTCGTGCGATAGCCCGCCAACGCTGCGAATCCGAGGAAAGACCGCTGCTGCCGCAAGACCGGTCCCCTTCAGCCAATGCGCTGCGAAGTGCAACGCGGGAGCTACGCAGCGGACCGCTTGCAGCAGTGCGCCGCTTACAGCAGTGCGGTGCTCGCCGTTGATGGGCCGTAGTCGACCGGCAGCGAAAAGCGGCGATTCACTTCGCCCGCGCCGCCCCTCAGCGTCGTCGCCCACCCAACGACTGCGGTCTTCGCCGTAGCTCACGGCGTGCACCTGCGTCGGCGCAAGGCCGGCCCATGCGATGTGGTATTTGCGCGCGGCTTCCACGTGGCGCTGGCCGGGCGCTTGTTGTAGCTCGCGCCGCTCAAAGGATCGGCGAAGCCTCCGACCGTCATCGGCGCGTCCGAATGGCCGATGCGGATCTTCTTCGCACAGTCCTTGAACGACGCGTTGTCCTCGTCCTTCAGCTAGGCGCGATGGGTCGCGAAGTGGGCCATCGCAGCTACGGGCACGCGTCGGGCGAGCTGCGTGACCAGCGCGTCGTGCGTCTGCGGCCGAGCCGCGATCCGCTCGTGCAGCAGCCTCTCGGTGCGATGCAGCTCCGGATGGTCCAGTTGAACTCGTCGCCCTTTGGACGCCTCGCGCAACCCGACAAAGCAAGCGTGCCGAGCGCCGCGCCACGCGCGGCGCGACCGAGCAAGACTGCGTTAGTTCAATTTTGCTGAGGTAGCGATCGACGCCCTCCACGCTGCAGCTGTGAGAGATGTTGCGATCGGCGGCGAGTCGATGACGGCTAAGGCTTGAGTTGGCGCGGTAGCTCAAGCACACGCGCCGCGGGGGCGTGCACCGGAGGCATCCGATTGCGGCCTCGCGTATCAGCGTTCCTCCAGGGAACGCGCCCGACCGGCAGCGCCAGAGTCGGCTGATCCACCCGGCGCGAGGCGGGTCTTCGGAGGCTTTCGCTTTACCCAACCCTTGCCGCGTCGTGGCTCGAGCTTCAATCGCGCTTGGTGTGGGCTGCCCGCGTCCAGAAGGTGAGCCCCACGTCCCGGGCTGTCGCGCGGCGTGACGGTCCGTTAATTACCGCGGCGTATGCTGCAGTGCAACAAACCCTTCTGACGGGAGTCCCATGAAGCCTTTTTCCAAGATTCTCGATCGCCTCAAGCAGGCCTCGCCCGCCCAAGCCGACACGAGCGGCGTCACCGACCATATCGCGCGGGCGCTCTCGGCAGCGGGTCTCGACCGGTCGGGCAGCAACGATGCGGTGCGCGCGACGATCGACCGCGCGCTGGCGAGCGCCGGCCTCGACGCACGCGGTGCGGCGCCGGTCGCCGACACGGGTGTCACACCGCGCGTCCGGGTCCGCCCCGAGCAGTCTGCGCCGGCACAGACGGTTCCAGGCCAAGGCCAGTTCCTGCGCGCAACGTTCTCGAACGCGCACGGACGTCGCGACTACCGGCTGTACCTGCCCGTGGGCTACGACGCCGCCGGCGCACCGCGCCCTCTGATCGTCATGCTGCACGGGTGCACGCAGACCGCCGAGGACTTCGCGATCGGCACCCGCATGAATGCCCTCGCCGACCGACACGGCTTCCTCGTTGCCTACCCGCAGCAGATCGGCAAGGCGAACCACGCGAAGTGCTGGAACTGGTTCCGGTCGGAAGACCAGCGCGGCGATGCCGGCGAGCCTTCGATCCTCGCGGGCATTGCGCGGCAGATCGCACAGGAGCATCGCGTCGACACGGGCCGCATTTTCGTCGCCGGGCTGTCCGCCGGCGCCGCGATGGCTGTGATCCTGGGCCAAACGCACCCAGACCTGTTCCAGGCCATCGGTGTGCACTCAGGCTTGCCGTATGCGAGCGCGCACGACATGCCGTCCGCGTTCGGCGCGATGCAAGGACACGGCGCGCAGGCAGTGCCGGCGCCGGGGGCAGCGGTGCCGATGATCGTGTTCCACGGCGACGAGGACCGCACGGTCGCGCCCAGCAATGCGGACGCATTGGCCAAGGCCGCGGCGCGACCTGGCCAGCGCACCCGCACCGAGAGCGGACGCGCAGCCGGCGGACAGGCGTTCACGCGGCAGGTCGTTGTCGATGACGCAGGCCGATCGCACTTCGAGCGGTGGACGCTGCACGGCGCCGGTCACGCGTGGAGCGGCGGCGACCCGGCCGGCTCGTACACCGACGCGACAGGCCCCGACGCGTCTGCGGCGATGGTGGCGTTCTTCCTGCAGCACGAGTAAGCCACTGCAGCGCGGTGATTTCGCTCGCCGCGCCCCTCGGGCGTTGCCTGCGGTTGCACCGTGCAGGCAGCGCAGCGGCTGTGCGTCCGGCCCGACGGTTTGGCAGTTCTCCGCGCCCGCGCCATGGTCCGTTCGCGCCGCGCGCAAAGCTTTTTCGGCGATGGGCTCCCGTCCGCGCGCACGTCATACATGCACGCGCGCCGCGTAAGGCGGACAATTGCGCAACTGCAGACGGGAGCGGATATGAGCCCTCACATCGTCGTGGTCGGCGGCGGTTTCGCTGGCCTGTGGGCTGTCCGCGCACTGGCGCGCTCGCCGGTGCGCATCACGCTGGTGGATCGACGCAATCACCACCTGTTCCAGCCCCTCCTCTATCAGGTCGCCACGGCAGGCCTGTCGTCGCCAGACATCGCGGCGCCGCTGCGCCACATCCTGCGTCGCCAACGCAACGTCGAGATCGTGCTCGCGGAGGTCGCAGAGATCGATGTCGAGGCCCGCGCAGTGCGAACGTCCAATGGACGCCGGCTCGACTACGACACGCTGGTACTCGCAACCGGCTCCACGCACGCGTATTTCGGCCATGAGGAGTGGGCGGAAGACGCGCCGGGCCTCAAGACCCTCGACGATGCATTGGAGATCCGGCGACGCGTCCTGCTCGCATTCGAGAACGCCGAGATGGCCGCCACGCCGGAGGAGCGCGACGCATGGCTGCATTTCGCGGTCGTCGGCGGCGGGCCCACGGGCGTTGAACTCGCCGGCACGCTCGCCGAGATCGCGCGACACACGTTGCGCGACGAGTTCCGCCACATCAACACCGCCACCGCGCGCGTCAGGCTGATCGAAGCCGGGCCGCGCGTGCTTTCGTCGTTCCCCGAGTCGCTCTCCCAGCGTGCGCGTGCGCAGCTCGAATCCCTCGGCGTCGAGGTGCTCACCGGCGCGCCGGTGGCCGACATCGACGCGCGTGGCTACCGCATAGGCGACAACCGCGTCGCGGCGCGCACGGTGCTGTGGGCGGCCGGCGTCGCCGCATCGCCGCTGGGCCGGATGTTGGGCGTCGAGACTGATCGCGTCGGACGCGTTCCGGTCGGGCCGGGCCTCAGCGTTCCCGGCCACCCTGAGATCTTCGTGGCCGGCGATCTCGCCGCCCTGCAACAAGACGGCCGCTCCGTTCCCGGTGTCGCCCCTGCAGCGAAACAAATGGGCAGCCATGTGGCGCGAGTGATCAGCGCCCGTCTCGCTGGCGAGGCCGCGCCGCCGTTCCGATACCGCGACTACGGCAACCTCGCGACGATCGGCCGCATGGCCGCGGTCGTCGACGTGCACGGGCTGCGACTGAGCGGCGCCCTCGCGTGGTGGTTCTGGCTCGTCGCCCACGTGTTCTTTCTGATCGGCTTCCGCAGCCGGCTCATCGTGCTGCTCAACTGGGGTTGGTCGTACTGGACCTACCAGCGGCACGCCCGGATCATTTTCCGGGATGGCACGCCAGAGCCGACCGACCCTGCGGACGACGCGCCGCCCGGGCCGGCGCCGTGCGCGTCCGAAGCGCCGGCTGAAGGCCGCGTCGACCACGCGACCTAGCGCCCGCGGTCCGCGTCCTCAGCCGCGCAGCAACACCGCCGGCAGCGCGACCAGGCCGAGCAGGAACGCGATCGCGATGATCGTCAGCACGACGCGCACCGGCTCGTTGCGCAACACAGTACCGAAGGTCTCGGCAGTGCCGTCGCGCATCGCCGCCTCTTGCTCGGCGCGCACGCGGGCCCGGCGCTGCGACTGGTATTGGGCCATCAACCGCTTGGCCTCGGGCACGTCCGAATTGTCTTTGACGTAGATGCCACCGGCCGAAATGCCCCAGATGCTGGGTGGCGTCTCGTAGTACTCGATGCGCGCCCGGTCGAGCATCGCGCGCACGTCGTCGGCTTCGTCTTCGAGCACGCCGCGCAGGTTGAGCAGGAGTTTGGCCATCGGCAGATCATAGCGGCCGGCGCGCTGGAGGCTTGTCGCGCAGCGGAACGTCAGTCAACGGACCTGCCGACCACTGCGTAAGTCTTTGACACGCGCGTGCAGACGTAAAAAGGCCCCGCAGTGCGGGGCCTCTTCCTTAGCACACGATCCGACGACGAGCGCCGAGCTGCGTGGCCCGGCGCCTGCCGCTCGAACTCGCTTAGCGGCGAACGTCCGTGCGCGTCGCCACGGCGAGACGATTCGCGCCGATGTTCGCGCCCATTGCAGCCGCAACCGCGCCGAGCACCAGCACGAACAGCGACCACCACGCGGCCGCAGCAACGGCCTCAGCCGACACCTGGCCCCACTGGCGTGCCTTCTGCTCGGCCTGCACCTTCGCCTGCTGCCAAGTCGACTGGGCCTGCTGGTACGCCTGGCTGTAGCTGCGGTCCCAGTTGTCGACGGTCTTTTGGGCCTCGTCGCGGCTCATGCCGGTGCGGGCCACGATGAGGTTGACCAGCGCCTCGCGGTCCGTGCCGTTGATCGTCTCGCGCGCCTCGCTCTGGATGCGGTCGAGGATCTGGTTCAGAGCCTCGTCGGCCTGCGCCGGATTCTGCGCGGCGCGCTGCAGCGCCTCGCCGGCGGCGTCGCCGACCTGCTCCGCATCGCGCTCGAGCTCGCCCGGCTTCAGCTGGCGGTTGCCCGTGTCGCGCAGAAGCGCCTCGGCTTCACGACGCAGCGCGCTGATGTCGACACTGCCCTGCTTCAGCTCGTCCTGTGCCTGGTTGACGATCGGGCCCGTCACGGCGGACGCGGCCTGCCCCGCCTTCTGCAGGCCTTCGCCGAGCAGATTGAGCGTGCCACCGATCAGGCGACCGATGCCGGTGGCGAGCAGCGCCATCGAGAGCAAGGTGATGATCGCCCACGTGGCAAGGCCATGAAGCGTGCGGTCGTGGTGCGTCTGCAGCGTCGCGAGGGCACCGGCCACATAGCCGCCCGCCAGCATCGATACGATCACGCTGATGACGAAGTAGATCCCCGAACCGATGCCGATGCCTTCGACGGGGTTCTGCTCCTGCATCGGGTCGATGACGCTTGCACCGATCGCGATGCCGAGCACGCCCATCAGCAGCATCACCGCAAGCCCGACGACGGCGCCGGCGAGGATTGCGCCCCAGGACACCCGCCGCGTCGCGGCTGTGGCGGTGGTCGTATGAGTTACTGCAGCCATGGTGCTCTCCTGTGGAGTAGTAAACGGATGCACACCTGCAGGACGCCGGGACAGGAACTCCAGGCCGGGCCGACCCTGATGCGCGTGGAGCGCGCGGTCGAGCGAACAGGCGTTGCGAGGCGAAACCCTAAGGGAAGCTGAATGAAATCCGGATGATCGGCGCTCACGCGCCGCGCGGTCTGCTCGCTCGCGGCCGCGCCGGAGCCGCTCGAGACAGTCGGTCAGGCCGTCTTACGGCCGCGCTTATCAACCGGAAACGGACCGGCGTGCGGGCGAGCGCCGCACGGTCAACCCAACGTCCGCGTCAACTTCTGGTCGGTCCCGCAGGGGCCGCGGATGACGACGCAGTCGCGGTGTTCCTCGCCAAGGCGCCAGGTCCACCCGCGTGGCTGCTGTTACGAACGCAGGTGTAAAAGATAAGGAGCGACCCGCGGCGAACGTCAAAGCGCGGTGGCCGTCGCGACGGCGAGAATCGCACCATGCGCGAGTTCCAAAAGCCGCGTGTCGGCGCGCGGCGGATCAGTGCCGGACCGAGCGTTCTCCCGCCCGGCGACGGCAGCTGCCCATGCCAACGGTCGAGGCGATATATCAGCGGGGCCCCGGGCAGGCTCGGCTGAGCCGTTCGGCGCTTGCCGCAGGCGGACGTGCCGGCGCTCGCTCAGCGCGCGAGCAGTCGCTCCACGTCCGGGTCCTTTTCGTGCCACAGACCGTTCATCCACCGCTGGAACCGGACACGGAACGCGCGGTCGTTCTGGTAGTCGCCACCGAGAAACTCCGCCGGAATCGGGCGGTGACGCACGTGTACGCGGACCTCCGGCACGCGGCCGGCCAGCAGGTCGGCAAGCGACGGGCGGCCGGCGGGATAGGCAATCGTCGCATCGAGAATCGCGTGCAGGCCTTCGCCCATCGCGTCGAGCACGAACGCCACGCCCCCTGCCTTGGGCTTCAGCAGATGCCGATAGCCGCTGCCCTGCCGCGCATGCTTGGCGGGGGTAAAACGCGTCCCCTCGACAAAGTTCACGATCGTCACTGGGATCTCGCGGAATTTTTCGCAGGCGCGGCGCGTGGTTTCGATATCGCGCCCCGCGAGTTCAGGCCGGCGGGCAATCTGCTTCGGCGTGTGGCGGCCCATGAACGGAAAGTCCAGCGCCCACCATGCCACCCCGAGCAGCGGCACCCAGATCAACTGGCGCTTGAGGAAAAAACGCATGAACGGAATGCGCCGATTGAACACCTTCTGCAGCACCACGATGTCCACCCAGCTCTGGTGGTTGGCCAGCATCAGGTAGTGGCCGTCCATGCGCAGGGACGCGTCCATCTCCACGTCCACGCGCGTGCCCGTGAACCGGTCGACCGCCCAGCTGTTCACCCCGATCCAGCTTTCCGCCAGGCCCGTCAGCACCGGATTGCTGGCCTTGCGAAGGCGATCCGACGGCAGCACCGCCTTCAGCATCGACACGATCAGCAGCGGCACCACGTGCAGCACCGTGTTGGCCGCGATCAGCAGGGAGATGAAGCAAAGACGAAGCAGGGCCATGGACGGACAGGCGGTTCGTGGAAGCGCCTATTGTGCCGGCAACACCGCAGGCACTGCCCGAAATCCGCATCCGAAATGAGGTTCGGGCGCGCCCTTGCGTTGCGAAGCTGGCCCCTTCGCTACGGGAGCATCGGCGCGGCGACTGCTCGCGGGGAACGAAACGCCGAGTCAGGCCCTGCCCGCCCATACGCACGGCGACCCCGATTTGTCAGAGGTGTTCATGCCTCCAATTGCCCACCTCTGCAATCATGGAGACCCGTTCGGAGCCCTCGTGCCCGCCTTGACGTCGATACCGGAACGCATCCCCGTCACCGCTGCGCTGGACGAGCGCCAGTCCACGCTGCCCGGCCTCGGCCACATCGGCACGTGGCCTGCGTCGATGCGCGTGATGTTCCGGATGATGCTCGACGCGAAGCAGCCGATGTCGCTGGTCTGGGGCGACGAGCGCCGGCTGCTCTACAACGACGCGTACGTCGAGTTCCTTGGCGAAAAGCACCCGGCGGCCCTCGGCGAGAAACTCGACGAGGTATGGCCCGAAATCTGGCCGGATATCGGCCCACTCGTGGACCGCGCCCGCGCAGGCGAAGCGTTCCACATGGAAGACGTGCCACTGATGATCCGCCGCGCCGGCGGCGAGGAACGCGCGTGGTTCACGTATTTCTTCTCGCCGGCGCGCGACGAGGACGGTCGCCTGCGCGGGATGTACAGCTCCGTGGTCGAGACGACGACGCGCGTGCTCGGCGAGCGGCGTCAGGCGCACCTGCTCGAACTCACCGACGCGCTGGCGGCGGTGGACTCGTCTGACGATGCACTCGCTGCGGCCGGTCGTGTGCTCGTCGACTACCTCGAACCGCTTGGCGGATGCCGCGTCGTCGATCAGACGCCGGAGGGCGCAGCCCGGACGGAAGTCATCACGGGCGAGTTCGACGCTGAGACATGGGAACGCGCCATCACGTCCCGAGTAGTGCAGTCCGCTGCGGCCGGTGACATTGCGGCTCCTGACGCATGGTGTCTGCCCCCGTCGAGCGGGCCCGCTCCGACAAGCTCCCCGCTCGATCGGGCGCTCCTGGCCGTCCGTATCGACCGCCCCGCAGATGCGCCGGGGCGTTTTTTCTTCGTCGCTTCGCGAATCTGGACCGAGGCCGATTCGGAATTCGCGAGCGAAGTCGCACGGCGCGTCACGGCGGCGATCGACCAGTGGGCGACGGCAGCGGCACTGCGCGAGCTCACGGGTTCGCTGGAGACCACCGTGGCCGAGCGCACCGCGGAGCTTGTCGAAGCGCGCGCCGAAGCGATCCACATCGCCCAGCGCTTGCAGATCGCGCTCGACTCGGCGGAGATCGGCGACTGGGATCTCGACCTCGTCACCGACGCTGCGTACCGCTCGTTGCGGCACGACAAGTGCTTCGGCTACGACGAGCGCATCCCCGAGTGGGGCTTCGAAACATTCATCCACCACGTCCACCCGGACGACCGCGATCGGGTTGCCCAGGCATTCCGCGACGCGATCGCGCAGATCGGAGTTTGGCGATTCGAAGCGCGGGTCATCTGGCCCGACGGTTCGCTGCACTGGATCGCGGCCTACGGCGCCGTCTACGAAAGCAACGGCGCGCCGAGCCGGATGGCGGGCGTGGTCATGGACATCACTGCGCGCAAGGCCGTGGACGAGGAGCTGCGCCTGTCCAACGAGCGCAAGGACGAGTTCCTCGCCATGCTCGGCCATGAACTGCGCAACCCGCTGGCGCCGATCGCCACCGCCGCGCAGTTGCTGCGCATGGTTCCCGAGGATCCCGCGCGCGTGCGCACCACGGGCGAGATCATCAGCCGCCAAGTCGGCCACATCACGGCCCTCGTGGACGACCTGCTCGACGTGTCGCGCGTGACACGCGGCCTGGTCCAGCTCGACGTCGCGCCGGTCGACATGCGCGCCGTCGTCGCGGCCGCGGTGGAACAGGTGCGCCCGCTCGTCGATGCGCGCCGCCACGCGCTGTCCGCGTCGGTGCCATCGGAACCGCTGACCGTGCAGGGCGACCGCACCCGGCTCGTGCAGATCGTCGCCAATCTCCTCAACAACGCGGCGCGTTACACGCCTGAAGGCGGGGAGATCCGCGTCGGCGCCGCCGCGGACGGCGACTCCGTCTCGCTGCACGTGACCGACAACGGCTTCGGCATCAGTCCCAGCCTGCTGCCCGTGGTGTTCGAACTGTTCACCCAGGGCGAGCGCACGCCGGACCGCTCGCAGGGCGGCCTCGGTATCGGCCTGCCGCTGGTGAAGCGCCTGGTCGAGATGCACGGGGGGGGCTGTAACCGCGTCAAGCGAGGGCCCCGGACAGGGCAGCACGTTCGCGCTCTCGCTCCCGCGCCACCAGGCGGCGGACGCGCCACCGCCGGTGACCCACGCACGCCCGGTCACCTTGCGACATGCACGCGTCCTGCTCGTCGACGACAACGAGGACGCGGCGAACACGACGGCCGACCTGCTCCGGTTGTACGGCCACGACGTCACCGTGGCCCACACGGCGACGGGCGCACTTTCCGGGCACGACCCGGGCGCATTCGACACGTACGTGCTCGACATCGGGCTGCCCGATCTCTCCGGCTACGACCTCGCCACCCGGTTGCGCGCGGCCTGCGCCGGCGACGCGCTGTTCATCGCGGCGACCGGGTACGGACAAGCCGAAGACCGTGCGCGTTCGCATGCGGCAGGTTTCGACCACCACCTGGTGAAACCGCTGGATCCCGAACGGTTGCTCGAACTGGTCGGCGGGGCGGTGCCCGGCGGGCAGATCGACTAGTCCGACGCCATCGCGCCTCTGCCGCCGGCCGCGTCGACGCGCGCGGGCCCGGCCGGGACGGAACGAGGCCGCAACGCGACGCCTGCCGAGCAACGGCGGAGAATGCTGGCGCCTGCGATCGGCCGTCGCCCGCCCTGCTCGTCTTTCTTCGCAGCCACCACCGCCCGTCTGTCTAGACTCGCGCCATGCAGGAACGAGGCAGCTCGAGCATCCACGACACGAGCCACGACAGAACGACGCCGCAGGCCGCGCCCGACGACCGCGCGCTCCTGCGCGGCATCCTCGTTCACGACATGCGACGCGACGTGCGGCGCCACCTGCGGCCGATGCTGGCCTGGTATCTGCTGTTCACGGCGTTTGCGACCGTCGCCGCAGCGCCGCTGACGACGTGGTCGCTCGCCGCGTCGTTGCATTGGATCGAACGCCCGCTCGCCGGCGACGTCGATGGTCTGCTCGACAGCGCGCTGGCGCTCGCGTGGCTCATGCTCGCCGCCGCGCTCACGTGGTTCGTCGTGATGTTGCAGCAGGCCGGCATGCTGCTGGTGTCGGCCAGCCACGGTTGCCGGTATCGCACCGCGGCCATGGCGCTGCTGGGCGTGCTGCGCCGCGCCGGTCCACTCGCTGTGCTCGCCGGCACGCAGGTGCTGGTTCACGCGTTGCTGGCTGTGCCCTGGCTCGCACTGGGCAGCGTGCTCTACGAGATGCTGCTGAGTACATATGACCCGTACTACGTGGTGACCGCGCGGCCACCTGCGATGTGGGCGTTTATCGGCGCGTTCCTGCCCGTGTTGATTGCGGGCCTGCTGCTGCACGCGACGCTGTACTTCCGATGGCTGCTCGCAACGCCAGCCCTCGTGCTCGAAGGCCTGACGCCGGCCGCCGCACTCGCGCGCAGTCGGACGCTGACGCGCGGCAGGCACCTGCGCATCGCCGTCCTCGTGGTCGGATTGGCACTCACCGTCGCCGTGATGCCGGTGATCGTCACCGACCTGTATTCGCGCGCGGCTACGCCGCTGCTCGACGGGTTGCCGCCGCATCGCTGGCTCATGAGCGCCGGCATGGCTGGCTACCTCACGTTCTATGCCGCCACGGCGCTGGGTGTGCTGTTTCTGGGCACCACGCTCAATGCACTGCTCGTGCGCGCGCTGTTCCTCCGGCTCGGCGGCACGCGCGCCTCCTGCACCGCCGATCCCGTGCCGGCGCATCCGGGCCGCTTCGTCTGGGCCGCGGAGGGGCTGTTCCTCGTCGTCGCACTCAGCCAGGCAACGCTCGCCGTCAACAGCATGAACCTGCGTCGCGAGGTCACGATCACCGCGCACCGCGGCGCGTCGGCCGTCGCCCCGGAGAACACGCTGGCCGCATTCAAGGCCGCCATCGACGCGGGCGCGGACGCGATCGAGCTCGACGTCCGGCTCAGCGCCGACGGAGTGCCCGTGGTCTTTCACGACAGCGACTTCCTGCGTCTCGCCGGCGATCCGCGGCGAGTCGTCGAGACGCCCACGGCGGTGATTCGCGAGCTCGACGTCGGCCGCCCGTTCGATCCCGCGTTCGCAGGCGAGCGCGTCCCCACGCTGCGGGAGGCACTCACCTTCATCGACCGCCGTGCCACCACGATCATCGAACTCAAGCCCGACGCGCACAACGCCGATGCGCTGCTCACGGCGACCCTCAGGGAGATACGGCGTGGCCGGTACCAGGACCGCGTCATGCTCGCCTCGCTCTCGCCGGAGTTGATCCGCGTCGCGCGCGATGCCGCACCGCAAGCACCGCTGGTGCTGTTTGCCAACGCCGCGTTGCCGGGCACCGCGCGGCGCACCGAGTTCGACATGCTCGGGCTCAACCACTTGGCGCTCGATTCGGCCGCCGTGGCCGACGCCCGGCGTCGCGATTACCGGCTGCAGGTCTGGACGGTCAACGACCCGGCGCGGATGGCGCGCTACATGGACCTCGGCGTGGACGACATCTCCACCGACAACCCGGCGGCGGCCGTCAGGGTGCGCGCGCAGCGCGAGGCGCTCACGGATGCCGAGCTGCTGCTCGCGCGGCTGCGCAGCTGGTTCGGTCGGCAGCAGTTGATGGCGACACCGCATCAGCTCACCAACTGAGCGCGTCGCGGCGAGCGGCTTGCCGGGCAGCGGCCCGGATCTGTCCGGCGGCACCGCTGCGGACGTCACTAACCGTGCCTAACCGAACGCCAGCCGCAGCAGCGGCACCAATCCGAACCAGAGCACGTAGCCGAGCGTGACCGCCATGAGCCCGTCGATCCGCCGCGGCATTTCGGCGGCGCGTGCGTGGCGCCGCAGCAGCCACGTCAGCAGGGCCGCGTGGGGGAGCGCCGCCCAGGCGATGCCGTCGTACGCGCCGCCGACCAGGCCCAGGCTGTCCCACCCGAGCGCGGCCGCGGCGGCCAGCAGCACGAAGACCAGCGACGCCCGCAGCGCGTTGCGGTGACCCAGACGCACGGCCAGGGTGCGCTTGCCGGCAGCGCAGTCGGACGCTAGGTCCGGAATGCCCGACAGGGTGATCGACGGCAACGTGGCCAGCAGCAGCGGCACGCTCAGCACCCACGGCGCGAGATCGCTCCAATCCCCGCCGAGAAACACGTAGCCACACAGCAGCACGCCGATGCTGTGGGTGACGGCGACGTCCAGTTCACCGAGGCCGCGATAGCTGAGTTTGAGCGGTGGCGCCGTGTAGCCGATGGCGAGAACCGCTACAGCACCGAGCGTCCCGAGCACGGCAGCCGGGCTCGCGGTCGACACCGAGACGAGCCACCCCGCGCACGCCAGCAGTCCGACCAAGGCCACCCCAATGCCCGTTCGTACCTCCCGCACGCTCAGCGAGCCGTCAACGAGCACCCGCGAGCCGCCGGTGAAGGTGCTGTAGTGACGGTTGCGCCGGTCGGTCGGCAGGTCGACGAGCTCGTTGACGAGCACCGTCGCCACCTCCAGCAGGAACAGGCAGAGGTAACCCATCCAGAACACCGGCGCCTCGAACACCTGCCCGCCGGGGGAGGCCGCCAGCGCGCCGATGGCGTAGGCCACCCAGGACATCGGATAGAACTGCAGGCGCAGGCTTCGCAGCCAGGCCGCGGCTTTCTGCCGCAGCCGCTCGGCGCGCGTGACGCGGCCGTGCCGCAGCGCGCGCCCCTGCTCCCTCGCCCGGGCCAGCCACGCCTCGCGCTGCGCGGGATCGGCCTGCTTGACCGACCCGAACACCAGCGAACGCACCGGCCGCACGCCGCAGAAACCCAGCGTCGCCCGGGCCAGCGCGTTCCGCCCAGGTTGGCGGTACACGAGCCGATGGACCAGCGGCGGCGTGTCCATGGTGGTGATCAGCTGGGCCGAGCGATCCTGCAGCAGGCCTTCGTAACCGGTGCCGCCTTCACTGGTCTGGAACGCGAACCCCGGCGCCATCAGCCGATCCAGAAACCCCTTGAGCAGGGCCGGCGCGCCGCCCCACCACGTCGGATAGACGAACACGAGGTGGTCGGCCCACAGCACCAGCTCACGGGCTTCGCGGAGGTCATCCTCGAGTGGCTGGTCGTTTGGCGAGTACGTGTGCAGGTGCGCATCGAAGTCCAAAGCCGCCAGGTCAAGGCGACGCAGTTGCGCACCCGCCGACCGCGCGCCCTCGGAGTACGAGTCGGCCAGCGCGCCGCACAGGCTGTCCACCCGCGGGTGGCCGAGGATCACGAGCACGTTGATCGGTCGCTCAAGCGATCCCGAGCCATCAGCCGTCACGCATTTGCCCCGCAGCCCGTCCGTCGATCAGCGTCAAGGGTAGAGCCCGCGTTGCGCGGCGGGCATGAAGCCGCGCCGGCGGGCGCCATTAGAGCCGTCGGCACGGCAGGGCCGTGACAGACGAGCCGGTCCGGGGATCGGCGACGGAGGTGTCCGCGGCCGATCGACGGGCGGCGCGCATGTTCGTTGCCGGCAGGAGCGCACCGCCTTCGCTCGGAAGGCCAGTCCCTCAACCCGACCGCGACCGTCAAGTCTCTTGGTCCGCGTTTCGCTACGTTAGACGGCGGTGGCGCCTCCTCCGGGCGTCGATCTTCGTACTCGGCCACAGGACCCATTGATGACCCGCCAGCCGCTTGAGCCTGTCGCATCGCCCCGTGCGCGCATTTCGAACATGCGCCCCTCCCTCCTGCTCGCGGCGATGCTTGCAGCGCCGATCTCGCCCGCCTTTGCGCAGGTGAGCATCGTCAACCCCGGTGCGCCGGGCGAGGCAACGCGCGAGCTGTCGCCCGACCAGGCGGTGAAGATTGCCGGTTCGCGTTACTCGGCGGCCGACGTGCAGTTCATGCGGCAGATGATCCCGCATCACCAGCAGGCGATGGACATGGCCGCGCTGGTCGGCAAGCGCACGAACTCCCCGGCGGTGATCGAAGCAGCCGCGCGCATCGAGGCCTCGCAGCGGGACGAAATCGGCTTCATGCAGCAGTGGCTCACGGCCCGCGGTGAAACCGCGACGGATCCGCAGGCGGGCGACCATGCCTCACACGGCATGTTCGGCATGGCCACGCCCGCACAGATGGGCGCGCTGGCCCAGGCCGAGGGCCGCGAGTTCGACCGCCAGTTCCTGCAGTTGATGATCAGCCACCACGGCGGTGCGCTGAAGATGGTCGAGGAATTGCTCGACCAGTCGGGCTCGGCCTACGACCCGACGCTGCTCGAGTTCGTCAATGACGTCGCGAACGACCAAGCCGCCGAAATCGAGCGCATGACCACGCTCTTGGCCACGGTCAGCCCCGATCCGCGCACCGGCCTCAAGGCGGGCTTCCGCGACGCCGCGAGCGCGATTGAAAACATGCGGCTGATTGCTTCGGTGCCGAAACCGGCGGGCTTTTTCGACCCCGAAAATCCGGCGGGCCTGCCGCTGGAGCCGGTCGACGACAAGAAGAAAAAGAAGGAAGAGAAGAAGGACGCGAAAGCACTCGCGGAAGAACAGCGCGACAAGGCGTTCAAGCGCTTCAAGGGCGAGTCCGGCGAAAAAGGCCGGGGCGCACTGCTGAGTTTTTCGAACACGGACATGGCGTTCTCGAACGACGTGCTCGTGGTCGGCAACTACCACGGCTTCAACGCGTATCGCCTCGGCGCCGACGGCGTGCCCACGCTGGTCAGCTCGGTGGTCTGTCCCGGCGGCCAGGGCGACGTGTCCATCGTCGGCAACCTGCTGCTAATGTCGGTCGAGGAAACGCGTGGCCGGCTCGACTGCGGCCTGCAGGGCGTCGTCGAGGACGTATCGAAAGACCGCTTCCGCGGCCTGCGCGTGTTCGACATCAGCGACCTCGCGCGTCCGAAGCAGGTCGCGGCCGTGCAGACCTGCCGCGGTTCGCACACGCACTCCGTGGTGTCGAGCGACGACAAGCGCATCGTCGTCTACAACTCCGGCACCAGCTCCGTGCGCAAGCAGAAAGAACTCGAGCGTTGCGTCGATGAAGTCCCCGGCGACACGCGCACCGCGCTGTTCCGCATCGACGTCATCGAGATCCCGGTCGCCGATCCGTCGAAGGCGCGCGTGGTCGACAGCCCCGCCGTGTTCGCCGATCCCAAGACCGGCACGCTCGCCGGCCTGTGGCGCGGTGGCGACCACGGCGACATGACGCAGAAGACCAGCAAGACCGACCACTGCCACGACATCACCGTGTTCCCGGAGAAGAAGATCGCGGCCGGCGCGTGCTCGGGCAACGGAATCTTGTTCGACATCTCGAACCCGTTGAAGCCCAAGCGCATCGACGCGGTTACCGACACGGGCTTCGCGTACTGGCATTCGGCGACGTTCAACAACGACGGCACGAAGGTGATCTTCACCGACGAATGGGGCGGCGGTGGGCGCCCGCGCTGCCGCGCCTCCGATCCGCGCAACTACGGCGCGGATGCGATCTACGACATCGTCGACGGCAAGCTCGTGTTCCGCAGCTACTTCAAGATCCCTGCCCCGCAGGCGGTGACCGAGAACTGCGTTGCGCACAACGGGTCGGTCGTGCCGGTGCCGGGGCGCGATGTGTTCGTGCAGGCCTGGTACCAGGGCGGACTGTCGGTGATCGACTTCACGGACTCGGCGAATCCTGTCGAGATCGCGTTTTTCGATCGCGGCCCCGTCGATGCGGAAAAGCTCATCACCGGCGGCTTCTGGTCGACGTACTTCTACGACGGGCGCATCTACGGCTCGGAGATCACGCGCGGGCTCGACGTGTTGACGCTGGAGCCCAGCAAGTTCATCACCACGAATGAAATCTCCGCGGCCGCGCTCGCAACCGCCGATCCGGTGTTCAACCCACAGCAGCAGTTCGCAATGACGTGGCCGGCGGCGCCCGTCGTCGGATTGGCGTACGTCGATCAGCTGGCGCGTAACGGCGCGCTCAAGGCGGGTCTCGAACCCGAGCTGCGTGCGGCACTGACTGCCGCGCAAACCGCGCTGAACCAACCCGGTTCTGGCGGCGACAAGGCCGCGCTGGCCCGCCGCCTCGACACGCTGGCGGGCTCGGTGGCTGTTGGCTCCGGCACCGCAGGTAACAGCGCGGGGCGTGAGGCGGCACTGTCGAGGGTGTTGAAGGAGCTCGCGGCCAAGCTGCGGTAAGCGGGCGGACCGGGGGCGGAGACCGACGGCCGGCTGCGGGGACTCCGCCTGCCGGCCTTCGCCGCCTGCCCGGCGTCCGGACCGGACAACGGAGGCGCCGCGCGTCGCCCGACCGTTGCCTCAACCGCGCCGCGCCCTGCCCCCCGGGCGTGCAATCCGTTCGTTCCGCAACGCAAACGCGCGGGCAGGCCCCTGTTTCGGCCAACCGCCGCCCGCCGAGCGTCTGCTACGTTTGGTCCGTTGGCCATGCGCCGTACCGCGGGGTGTTTGCATGTCGATTCGAGGAATGCTGCTGGCCCTGCCGCTGCTCGCGGCCGCAGTCGGTGCACAGGCGCAGCCGGTGGTCGTGCAGGCCGGTCGGCTGCTCGACCGGCCGGGCTCGACGCCGCGCGGCGCGGCCACGCTGCTCATCAACGATGGCGTCATCACCGAGGTTCGCGACGGCCACCATGGCCCCGAGGCGTTCAACGTCGCCGACGCGCGGGTCGTGGACCTGCGCGAGCACTTCGTACTGCCGGGCCTGATCGACAGCCACGTGCACCTCACCAGCGATCTCGGAGGGGTGGCCGGCCAGCTTGCCGAGGTCCAGCGCAACGCCGCCGACAATGCGCTCGAGGCCGCCGCCAATGCCCGCAAAACGCTTGCCGCGGGGTTCACCACCGTGCGCAATCTCGGCGATGGCGACGGCGAGATCCGCGCCCTGCGCGATGCCATCAATGCCGGCAAGCTGCCGGGCCCGCGCATCCTGTCCGCGAACACCTCGATCTCGGCCACCGCCGGCCACGGCGACCCGACGCTCGGCTACCGCGAGGAGCTGCACGCCGCGATCGATACCGGCGGCAACGTCTGCGACGGCGTCGACAGCTGCCGCAAGGCGGTGCGCCAGCAGATCGCCCAGGGTGCCGACGTGATCAAGCTGTCGATCACCGGGGGCGTCAACAGCCGTATCAGCGCCGGGCTCGGCGCCCAGATGTTCGAGGACGAGGCCCGAGCCGTGGTCGAGACGGCGCGCATGTACGGCAAGAAGGTCGCCGTGCACGCGCACGGCGCGGACGGCATCAACCTCGCGCTGCGCCTGGGCGTGGACTCGATCGAGCACGGCACCCTGCTCGATGCCGACGGCCTCCGGCTGTTCCGCGAGAGCGGCGCGTACTACGTGCCCACGCTGTCGACCGTTAACGGTTACATCGAACGCCTCGAAGCGAACCCGGCCGCATACACCGGCGAGGTGCTCAAGAAGGTCCAGTGGCGTATCGGCATCACCGGCAAGGCGCTCGAACGCGCCGTGCCGGCCGGAGTGAAGATCGCATTCGGCACCGACGCCGGCGTCAGCCTGCACGGCCGCAACGCCGACGAGTTCGTTCTGATGGTCAAGCACGGCATGACGCCTGCCCAGGCGATCGTGGCCGCCACCCGCAACGCCGCCGACCTGCTCGGGCTCGGCGACCGCATCGGCAGCCTGGAAGCCGGCAAGCAGGCCGACCTGGTAGCCGTGCGCGGCAACCCGCTTGAAGACGTTGCCGCCCTCAAGCAGGTGGAACTCGTCATGAAAGGCGGCGAAGTCGTCGACCGGTGACGAGACCGACGCACCCGGCACGGATGTCGTCGCTCTGATGCGACCCGGGTGATGGTTTCCATCCCGATCTGAGCATCCGCGTGCCCTCTGGACTCCGAGCGGCCGCCTGCCTGATCGAACGCTACGCTAGGACACGCTCCCGGTCCGGCGCCCGCGAAAAGGATTTCCGCACATGCGACTCATCGGCCTGACGCTCGCCCTCGCAGGGTCGCTGCCCTTGCAACCCGCGACTGCCGCAACGCGTCCCTCGCCGGCCGAGTTCGCGCGGTATGCGGACGGGCTGCTGGCGGATGCCTCAGGCGTGCGTTTCGCGATCACGGCGTGGCTCCTTGCCACGCTTGGATTGATCGGGCTTTGGGTCCGCCTGCTTACCTTCTCGGTAAAACTGGGGGCAGGCGGCGCGGGCCAGCCTTCGCGGCTGGGGCGCCTCGTGCCGTCTGAAGGGCTGTAACCGGGCCCGGTCGGTGGAACACCGGGCCGCCGCATCGCAGGTGCTCGCCGAAGCGCCGGCGCTTCATCTCATCGATCCGCGACGCCGTTGCGAGCAGTGCCGCGGCAGCTACGCAGACGCATGCGCGTTCACCAGCACCAGGCTGAGCGGCGCATCGCACCCGCCCGTCAGCGCGACTTCGGTGCCCGCAGGCGCGTCCCCGAGGATCATGCGCAGCAGTGCCGGGCAGTAATCGTCGCCCATGTCCGCGCGCAACTCGTCATCCGCATGACGCCAGACATCGCCGTTGTCGGCAAGGTCGCGGCCGGTGAGATCGTTGCACAGCGACCGCAGACCGTCGGGATCGGCACCGGGCACGCGGATGCGCAACGCCAGCAGCGCGTCGCCGCCATCGCCATCGCCGCCACGTAAGGTAATTTCATCATCGAAGCTGCTGCTGAGGATGCGCCAGTCGCGCACCGGTGCAGGAGCCGGCAGTGCGGCCAGCAGGCCGTTCGTGGTTTCGCGCGATGCCGTCTCGACAGGGGGTCGAAGCTGCAGCGACGGCGTGAGGTCGCCCGGCGCGAAGAGGTCTCCCACGCCGAGGGCAACGGGCACCGCGCGCAGGTCGAAGTTGCGACGTGCCTCTCGTAGCGCGTTGGGGTCGGCTGGTGGCAGACCGGCATCGGCTGCATCCCGTGCCTCACGGCCGGCTGCGAAGTACGTGAGCGACACGGCGCCATCGGGCACGACGCGTGCGACGATCCCCGAGGCCTTTCGCTTGCGCATCCACGCCGCCGCGGCCGCGCTGAGATCGCCCTTGATCAATGCGCGACTGTCGAGAAAGACCTCGGCGGCCCACGGCCCCGGCGGGATGTCCTCTTCGTGCTCTTCAGGCGCCTCGAGGCCGAAGGTCTCCCGCAGTGAGGCACGCTCGGCCCTCGGCGCAACGATCGCGGTGAAGGCGGTTCGCGCCAACGTCTCTGACACCGTCGCCAGCGGTTCGACGAATCCGTGCCAATTCCAGACCTCGCACTCGTTCGAAAGCATCGCGATGGCGACTGGATCGCCCGCGCGCGACCGCGGCTCGACATGCAACAGCATCCGTGCCGCCGCCGCCGACTCGCCCGCTCCCTTGGTCCCGCAGCCGAACGTCATGGCGCGGTGCGCCAGGCTGTCCTCCACGCGCACCACGGTCTCGGCGGCATGCGTACGCTCGGCCCACGGGCCGCCCGTCGGTGCCGGCAAACGCTGGTGGAACAGGTGATGAGCGAAGACGACTGCCTGCGCGGTACTGCCCTTCCCCGGCCGCGTAGGCTTCGCAGGCAGTTTGTCGCCGGACTCGCCGAGCACGGCATTGACAGCCGCAAGCGCCTGCTTCGTCGGCGGCGCGCCGGTCAGGAGAGCGGTTGAGACGTCGTCCAACTGCTTCCAAAGCACTTCCGCGTTCGGCGGCTCCACCTCGCGCGCACCAGCAACGCCGAACGCTTTGAAGAACGCGGCTACGGAGATGCGCGGTGCCGCAAGTTCGCGTTCGATCGCGGCGAAGTCCGGCTGGATCGCCGCCCCCTGGAACAACCGCCGCAACCGTAACAGCAGGTCCGGGTGGCGGCCGCTAGCGGCCAACGGGACAAGTCGCACCGTCCATTCGTCGTCCACCGCAGGCGCCGCTCCCGGGCCAGCACTCGCGATGCGCTCGACCCGCAATGCCTCGCCCCACGTCGCTAACAGGACGTAATCGCCCCCGTAGGCCTGCGCGAAGGCGTGCAGTGCGTTGCGCTCCGCGGCGCGGTGTCCCCACAGGCTGAACTCCCAGGGGGACCCCGCGTTCGACGCGTAGCCGAGGCTTCCGCCGCGTTTGAGCTTGCCGGCCGCAATGGCGCGCAAGGCATCGCCGCGATATTGCTCAAGATTGTCGAGACCCGGCGCAGGCGCCAGGCCGAGCGCCTGCGATGTGAGCAGCGTGTCGATGACCGGCAGCGGCGCGGCGAACTCACCAACGACGTAGTGGTCGATCAGCTGCTTGGCCCACTTGAATGCGTTGCGACCGACCTTTTCCGGCCCGGAGCCCGCCCCGAAATGCATCGTGCCGCTCGGCAGCCGCATCTGCAGCGCACGCGGCACGCGCGCGCGCTGCTCGGGAGGCAGACGATCGCGCAGCGTGTCCCAATGGGCGTTGAGCGCCATCGACCATTGCTTGAGGTCGCAGAACCACGCTCGATCGGCTTCGGCGGGAATCGGCGCGAGAGGTGCAAGCAGAAAAGCGAGAGAGGCCATGGCGTCCAAGCAGGCGGGTGAAGCAACCCACTCTAGCGACGCGACGCCAGGCGCACGCGTCCGTTTGGAGGGCAGGCACAACCGCAGGTCGGAGGCGGGCTCGATGGCGCCTCGCATCGCGAGCGGGACAGAGCCGATTTTGCGCGGACGCAGGGCGCACTGATAGCCGCGACGTTTATCGCCGGCTGGCCCGCACCGCCCCGTTGGCCGTTGGAGTTATCGCTCGTGCATCTCCCCGGCCCCGCACCCTCACTTCACCCGCTCGCCCGCCGCCACCCGCACCGCCTCAATGTCGCGCGGTTCCGCGTCGACCGCGAGGCGCCACCAGCTGCCGTCGCGATCGCGGCGGAGCCTGCGATGCCTGACCAGATAGATGACCGCAACGCCCGCGGCGGCGAGCCCCGACAACGCGCCGACGCCAAGTGCCCACCGCGGTCCGAACCGGTCCGCAACCCAACCCACCAGCGGCGCGCCTATCGGGGTCCCGCCCATGGCCACGGCAATGCGCAACGCGAGCACGCGCCCCCGCATCGCGCGTTCGGTGGTCAGTTGCACCATCGAAGTGCTGGCCGTCATGAAGGTCAGCGCCGCAAGCCCGACAAAGACCAGCACCGCCGCGAACGACAACGGGCTCGGCATCACCGCGGCGACCGCCGTTGCGACGCCGAACGCCGCCGCGGAGACGCCCATCAGCACCATGCCCGGCATCGGCCGTCGCGCCGACAGCAGCGCCCCGCTCATCGTCCCGAGCGCCATGGCCGAAGTCAGCAGGCCGTACTGGCTGGCATCCCCGTCGAACACGGTGACCGACATCGTCGACACGAAGATTGCGAAGTTGAAGCCGAACGTGCTGATCAACGCCAGCATCACCATGACCGCGACGAGGTCAGGCCGCTGCCACACGTAGCGGAATCCGGCGAGCATGCTGCCGCGCGTTCGCTCCGGCGTAGCCTCGGCATGCAGCTCATGCGCCCGTAGGCAGCCGATGGAGACCAACACGGCGGCGTAGGACGCGGCGTTGATCATGAATAACCAGCCCTCGCCCACCGCCGCGATCAGCAGCCCCGCCACGGCGGGCCCGATCATGCGCGCCGCATTGAACGACGTCGAATTCAAAGCGACGGCGTTTGCCAGGTCGTCGTCGCTGACAATGTTCGAAACGAACGCCTGCCGCGCGGGCGCGTCGAACGCGGTGACGCAGCCGAGCCCAAACGCGAACGCGTACACGTGCCACAGCTGCACCACGCCCATCAGTGTCACCAGGCCCAGCCCCAACGCGAGCAAGCCCGCGGCCGCCTGCGTCCACAGCAGCAACTTGCGACGATCGAGGTGATCGGCCGCCCAGCCCGTGAGCGGCAACAGCAGCAGCGGCGGCCCGAACTGCAGCGCCATCACCATGCCCACCGCCGTGGCGCTGTGGTCGGTCAGCTGGGTCAGCACCAGCCAGTCCTGGCCGACGCGCTGCATCCACGTGCCCACGTTGGACACGAGCGCGCCGCCGGCCCAGACGCGGTAGTTGTAGATCCGAAGGGAGGAGAAGGTGCGACTCACGAGTCGCGAGAGACTAGACGACCCTACCTTTCGGCGGGATCAACGCAGGCGGCTTTGACGCGCCTTTTTGATGACGTTGGGTGTGCCTGATCTGCCGATTGCACGGCGACGTCGCGCTCCGCCGGGCGCAGGGGCCGAGCCGAACCGAGCCGCTCGTTTCGCCCGTCCTTGGCTCGAGGACCCGTCAACCCATCGCCTGCACGATGAGCTCGACGATCGCCTCGGGCGTCGCCCCGACGTCGATCGCCAGCGCATCGCGAGGCGGCTCCAAGGTTTCGAACTGGCTCGCTACGAGCGCGGGATCGAAGAAGTGGCCTTGCCGCTGGACGACTCGCCCGTGGATCGTCCGGTAGTCGCCCGTGAGATGCACGAGCAGCACGTCGTCGCTCTCGCCGACAAGCTGCTCGCGGTGCGATTCACGCAGCGCCGAACACGAGAACACCGCTCGTCCACCCGTGGCCCGCACCTGATCCATGCACGTGCGCAGCGCAGCGAGCCACGGGGCGCGATGGGATTCCTCTAGCGGCAGTCCCTGCGCCATTCGCTCGCGGTTCGGCTTGGGATGGAAATCGTCGCCCTCGAAATACGGCCAACCCAGCCGGTGTGCGAGCAAGGTGCCGACCGTGGTCTTGCCCGAACCCGACACGCCCGTGACCAGCACGATGCGCGGCGTGCTCACTGCAGCCCCCGGCACGTCGGCCGGCCCGGGTCTGGTCGGGACCCGCCGAGGGGCCAGGAAGGCACATCGCGAAGTTCGCCCGCTGGCCTCCCCGCTTGCTCCGCTGAGACATCGGCGCTCTGCATTCGTTGCTCGATGCGAAAAGGTCCGATCAATACCAAGCAAACGAATATCAATCTCCCGGCGTACGCCTGGTGAACGCAGCACCGGCTGAGGATCGACACTCGCTGCCTGTCCGCCCGCCGGCCGCCACTCGCCTCTAGCGTCGCGGGCCAAGTGTCGACGCGGCGTGCAACGCATGGGCGGGCACAAGCTCGGCGGGTAAAGCGTCCCATAGGAGTCCGCCTCCTTAGCTGGCGGACACGGCTACCGATAAAATTCAATCTCGACCATTATTTAAAGTTCGCGCTCCCCGGACTTGGCCTGAGCACGTCCGGACATGCGCGGCACATCGTTTCGGAGGACGCCGTGTCGACTGTCGACGCGAGCGCTCGAAACGCGACCGATAGCCGATAACGCCGCTTATCGAAGTCGGATCCACAGCCTCTCTTCACTTTGTTTCGACCGTTACCTAACTGCTCGTCCTTTATGGTGGTGTTCCTTGCGCGGAGGACGCCCAATAAAGGGCGTATGCATTCGCGCACCCCGCCCCCACAAAAGGAGACATACCCATGGAAAATCGCGGAGATAATCAGAAGGGCCTGAGCGGCGTTGCTAAGGCAGTGGACGCCGTCGGCGGCCTGGTCGGCACGATGAAAGCCGGCCTGGGCTCCAAGTCGGTTAACGCTTTCGTCGCCAATGCAAGCCGTGGCGACGTGTACGAGATCGAGGCGGCCCGCATCGCGCAGCAGCGCGCGCGTTCGCCGGAGATCCGGCAGCTGGCCGATCGCATGCTCAAGGACCATACCGAAAGCGCCAACAAGCTGATGGCGGCGCTGCGTTCGCACGGCGATCAGGACCTCATCGGCGAGATCGAAGGCGAGCTCGACCAGCACCGTCAGACGATGGTTGACCACCTGCGCCAGGCCAGCGATAACGAATTCGACAGCGTCTATCTCGCCCAGCAGAAGCTGGCGCATCGCGAGACGCTCACGCTGTTCGAGGGCTTCACGTCCTCGGATGAGCACCCGGAACTCGTCGCGTATGCCCGCGGCATGCTGCCCACGCTCAATGAGCACAAGGAAATGGTGGAGCGCATTGAGGGCAGCGGCAACATCCGGTCCTAAGGGATCACCGGCGGTACCCGGCAGATGCGCGGCGTTTAGCACAATGGTCGCGAGTCTGCAGAGGGCGTAACGCCTCAGTCCAAGACGCTTAAGGGAAAAGGCCCCGCGCTGCGGGGCCTTTTGTTTTGCAGCCGCGGAGCGTCCTAATTAGGGGCTAGCGTGTTAGCACCTCAGATGCGTCGGCCGCCTCGGAGGCGCAAGCAGCCAACACAGCCGCGGCTAAACATCATCGGGTCCAGAGACGGCCGAAACATGGAACCCCGCGGCCGCCTTCGCCGCATTGCGCGCTGCGAAGTGCGAGAGCGGCTTCGCGCGCACGCGGTCGATCTCCTGCCGCTCCGCCTCGTCCGCGCTCACGCCTGCCGCCTCGGCCAACGCAAGCAGCGTGACGCCGAGACCGCCGAGTTCCTTAGCAAGCTCGCCCACCGGCTTTGCGTACACATGGTCGATCAGCCGATGGAGCATCGCCGGGTCGCATCCGCAGGCCTGCGCCGTTTCGATCGCCTCCTCCGCAAGTCGAAGACCGCGCTGCGGGATCGAGCGTGCGTCGTGGTCGCCGAACGCGGCCACGCACCAAGCATGCGTTTCCGCTTGGCGCGTATCGCGATCGGTAGGCGCGCGCTGCACCCCATCGGATGATGACGTCGATTCGATTCTGTCCATTGCCCTGCCTCTCGTAGTGTGCCCTCCAGAGTATTACCAGGCGGACAGCACACAACGGCAGCAGCACCATCCAGCGCATAACCGGCGAGCTATCCGCGCGCTGCGACCTCAAAGCGCAAAACGTCCTGACGCTGAATCTGGACTACGGCATCGTCAAGGGAATGATGACGGTCGAAGAAGTCGCCAGGCCTTTAGCGAGCCCGTCCACAAAGAGAGGATCGGCAACCTGACGCCGTACACGCAGGCGTTGCAGTCCACACCGATGACGTAGAACGCCGCTAAGTTCAGCCACGAGTCTGTCGCCGCAAATTCGCCGTTGCACTCCCCTGCGGAGAGAGGCACGACCGAGCCCGACGCCGAAGCCCTCGCGAGCGTAGCGATGATCGAAAAGAACGAAGCGGTCGCCGCCATGCAGGCAAAGAGCAAGCAGCTTAGCCAGCCGGTGGCGGAGTTCGCCGGCAGTCTGCACGGCAACCACGGCATGAACTTCAGCCAGACACTGAAGTTAGGCGAGCAGGCTGATGCGCGCCCCGTGATCACGCCGCAGGTGAGCTAGATGCGCAAGGACGGTGCGGTGGTGCTGGCGCCGCTGGTCGCGAAGGACGGCGCCGGGTTCGAACGCGGCTACGTCGAGGCGACGGTCACAGGAAAGCGCTAGCGATGATCGACGACAAGCTGATGGAGGCCGCGAAGGGCGAAGCTGTAAAGGCGCGTCTCGAGAAGACGCGCAAAGTCGTGGCGAGACGTCTGGAGACAGCGACGGCTTTGATGGCCAAGCGCTGAGGCCGCAAGCAGCGCGGAAGCCATGGTCAAACTGGACTTCTCTAGTCGCGCTACCCCAGACGCACCCGTGGCGCCGCGCTCGGGTTACTGGAAGCTGCTTTCGTTCGAGCTGGGCCTTGTCGAGCTGACGCGAGTCCTTTCATCGTACGACGGGACCCGCCGCTAGCCGGGCCCCCTCCCGCCTAGGCGGTCGCCCGCACGCCAGCGATCGACCCTTCATTCACGCCCGGGACCACGTGCACTGGCGGCCGCTGCCCGCAGCACACCGGCGTACACCGTGCGATGGGACGGCGCATTGCCCGCAGCGGTTTCAAGCCCCTCGACGTACGTGTTGATCAACGCGGCCGCATTCCACTGGTCGCGCAGCTCGGCCATTGTCTGAGACACCGCGCTGCGCACGTGCCAGTCGACGTTAATGCCCTTCTCGGCTTGATTAGCGAGGTCTACGACACGGAGCAGATGCGGCGTCACGAGACCGGCGACGGTGGCGGTCATCCATTCAATCCTTCGGTCGGGATGACGAGAGGCTAACCCCGGGAGCGCCGGATGTGGATGCGAACGCGCGGCTCGGTCGACCTCTGTCGTGCGCCCTGCCCAACTGGTCACAGTTGGACGCCTGCGGAAGGCGCTCTCGCCTGACCTCGACGCGAGATCGACTCTGACCCTGCGGTCTCGGTCGCGGGAAAATGGACCTGCACGCACTCCCCGGCCGTCCAGCTCCCTGCTCTGGAAGCGAGCCGAACGGCCCTTATCACTCTTCGCGCGGGTCATGCCCGTCAGTCCCGACCGGCGCCCCACTCGTCGGCGAATTCACCCGCGTCGTTCCCGGCGGCCGCGCATTCGTCATCCGGTGGTGGCGTCCCGCCCCGTTGAACTGGAGTCTCGCGCACCGGCGGCGCTTGCATGCGTGTCACTTCGACAGCACGCCTTCGCTCCGCCGCGCACAAACGCCACCAAGGATCGGATCATGAGCAATCTTCACCCAGGAAGCCGCGCCCTGCCCCATCACCGCTGCACGAGACTTCCGGCGCACCTGCTGCTCGTCGTGCTCGCAGTCGCCTCTGCGCCCTCCACGGCTCACCCGGTGGAAGACCCTGCAGCGCAACGCATCGCGCGCTATCTCGAGGCTTGTCGCGACATCGAAGTGTGCAACGGGAGCTACCTCGTCATGCGGGCTGACCAGGTGATTTACCGGAATGCCATCGGTCATGCGTCTTCCACAGGCGACGAGCCGATCGGGCCCGACCACGCGTTCGACATCGGGTCCATCAGCAAACAGTTCACCGCCGCAGCGGTCATGCGGCTGGTTGAGAACGGGCGGGTCCGGCTGGATGACCGTGTGGCGCGCTATGTGCCGAGCTTTCCGTACCCCGATATCACCGTGCGACACCTGCTGACGCACACTTCGGGATTGCCCGACCTGATTCCTCATTACTCACGCCGATCAGAATCCGTGTCGGCACCGGCCCCGGTGCTGTTTCGCGGCGCCGTCGAGACGCTTGCGGACAAGGCGCTTCCGCTGCGCTTCGAACCGGGTACGCGCCACGAGTACAGCAACACCGGCTACATCGTCCTCGCCGACGTGGTCGAGATAGCTGCCGACGTGCCAATCGCCGAATTCCTGAGTCGCACATTCTTCGTTCCGCTCGGAATGACGCGCACACGGCTGCGCACACCCGAAAACGAAAGCTCGATCAAGCCGCGTGCCTACGGCTTCGCCACCCGGGGCGATGGCCAACGGCGCCCGATGGATCAGATCGCTAACGTGTACCTCCGCGGCGCCGGGGGCATCTACTCGACCGCGCGCGATCTGCAGATCTGGATGCGCGCCATCCTGGAAGGTAAGGCAGTGTCGGCCTCGAGTTGGAAGGCCGCGACCACTCCCGCGAGACTCACAGACGGTTCCGCCGTTCCCTACGGCTTCGGGTTGAGCCTCAAACCTTCGAAGCTCGGCACGTCCCGCGTGACGCACGGGGGCCACTGGCGCGGCTTCAAGTCCGATCTCACTCTATGGCCGACGCATGACGCAGCGGCCGTGCAACTCACCAACAACGGTGAAGACGACAGCGTGGAGCAGGTCCGCGACGCCGTCGAGCACATTCTTGCCGGAGGAGCACCGTCGCCCGTCCTCGAACCGGCCCACCGCGCGCTCTCGGAGAGGCTTGATCGCGACAGTCTCCAATCGGTCGAGCAGTGGCTGGACACAGAGCTCGCTGCGCGGCCCGCACGGTATGACTTCGGCGAGAAGCAGGTGAACCAGCTCGGCTACCACTTGCTGAAACGCAAGATGGCAGACAAGGCGGTCCTCGTCTTCCGTGCCAACACACGCGCCCACCCCGCCTCGACCAACACCTATGACAGCCTGGCGGATGCGCATCTCGCAAAGGGTGATCGCTCGCAGGCACTTCAGGCGCTCCGCCAGATTCTGCAGCTCGATCCCGGCTCCTCATCCGCGAAGGACAGGCTCCGATCCCTGGGCGAAGAGCTGTAGGCTCATTCGCTTGCGCGACTCCGGGTTCGCGGCGGGTTCGCACCGAGGCGGGCCCAGTTTCATAGGACGTGAACCTGGTGTCGTACCTGGTCGTATCCGCCCCTTACTGCTTACCGCCACAAGCGTCGCTGCGACTCTCGGAACGCCTGCGCTTCGGCCCGACCACCACACGCGTAGGCCGCTCTTTCGAGCTTGTTGCACGACCTGCAATAAGACCGGTCGACCTGATTCCCATAGACGAACTCGCTGGCCGGAAGTCGTCTTCCGCATATCCGACACGCCTTCTGAGCTTGAGCAGTTGGCGCGGGGCTGCTGCTCGTGGCGATGGGCGGGTGCAGGGCCCCCGACACTCTGTCGTCGCCCACGGCGCGCAGAGATTCGGCAGCCATCGAGTCCCGCATGCGCCGCCAGTCGCCTGCAACACGCCCTGGATCGCCTCGAGACCGGTTGTTGAAGCCCATCCCACCGGTGTGCGCTTGGCACCAGATGCGACTGTTGCGCCAACCAAAAGGCTGTTCAATCGCGGCATCGAGCGGACGCACGCTCTTCAGCCCGCATGCTTCGCGAAGCGCGTTGAACGTGGCCAACCCCAGACAGATCACCAGCGCCGGTGCGACGACTTCGATTTGCGGGAGCGCGAATTCGCGCGCGGCGCGGCGTAAGTGCGCCGCGGGAATGCGCGAGCTCATCCCGCCGGGCTTCACGAACGGAAACAGGTCAGTCGCATAGATGTCCGCAAGCGATAGTCCAAACGTCTGCATCAGCAGGCGCTTGAGGTTCCGGTTTGTTGCCAGCTTCGGTAGCTGGCCATGGCGCACCATGTCCGGGTCGATCGGCTGCGAGATCGCGTCGTGGGATATCCAGTCCTGCAGCAGCACCATGACGGGTGCGTCCAGATTGCACGCCGACTTCGAATACGGACACACGTAGTCGCCTTCGTACGCGCCGTCGTGATATTCGCCGAGCCCGGTGTAGCCGGGCCAAACCTCGCGCCTGCGCTTCTCGACCAAAGGTGCAAGTCGCTGCGCTTTTTCGCTCTGTGTGTCCATCGCCTGCCACCGGCGCCGAGGCAGCCATCGAGCATGGCTCCTCGATCCAACGCCGCGCCCGAGCGGCCGCGGCCAGCCGACAGCTCAACCCGGTGGGAAAACCTCACGCGCGCTGACCTGAGGCCTAATTTCTGGCGCCTTTGCTTGAGCAACGCGGGAGCTGGCGCCGCACGGGCCGTGTAGCCTCGCTGCAGTTACACCGCCCACAGAGATCTCCGATGAAAGCAGCGTCGCTTCTCGTACTTCGGTTATCGCTCGGCCTATTGATGGTGATCTGGGGCATCGACAAGCTGGTCAATGTCGAACACGGGCTCGAGGTTTCCAAGCATTTCTACCTCGACCTCTTCTCATCGACGACGTTGCTCAAGGCGTTCGGTGTGCTCCAGATCATCCTTGGTCTCGCGGTCGTGCTTGGTTGGCTGCGTGGGTTTGCCTACCCCGTGCTGCTGCTGATCACAGGCGCAACCCTGATCGGCGTATGGCGCTCGGTGGTCGATCCGTGGGGCTGGTACTTGGAGGGCGGCAACGTGCTCTTCTATCCCTCGCTCATCATCTTTGCGGCCGCCTGGGTGCTGTACTGCTTCCGCGAGGACGACACGCACGCACTCGATCGGGATCGTCGCTGACCACCGGCGGGCCGCTGCAGGGCGCGTGGATAGCTTCGCCGGGTCTCTGTCAGAGACGAACGGCGCCGGTGCGAGGCGTCTTTCTCGCAGGGTCCATCGCGAGCCGAGACCCTGACGCCCGCAGGGCAGTCCAACCTGACCCCGCGCCTGGCGCGGCTCACGTTTAGCAACGCCTTCACAGCCCATCTACGTAGTCCAACCTCAGCTGTACGCTGAAAATTAACGGGCCAAAAAGCCCGCTATATTTCGGCCACCCCAACAGGAAGGAGGATTCAAATGGTTCTGACCAAGCAACATCTCGCAATGGGCGTGGCCCTCGCCGCCAGCCTCGGCCTGTCCGCATGCGCCACCTACGACGACGAGTTCGCAGCAGTCAACACGCGCCTCGATCAGATCGACACGCGCGTGCAGAGCGCAGCCCAGAGCGCCGAATCCGCCAACCAGTCCGCGACGCAGGCGAACCAGCGCCTGGATCAGCTCGAAGGCCGCGTCCAGCAGCTCGAAACGGCGCCGGCCCGCAAGCCGCGCGGTTAATCGCTCTACGTGCCGTTCGCAACGAACGGCCTGAGCGGGACCCTGGTGGCCTTTGCGGGCCACCAGGGTCCTGATCCCATCCAGCATTGGTTCTGAGGAATCGTCCTATCCGTACCTGCACACTCCCTGTGATCCGCGCCGTTTTTGGCGCGTTGACACTGACATTTGCAAGCTTCGGCATCGCCAGCGCGAAGGATGCCCCTGCGCAACCGATGGCCGCCGTCGACCAGCTTCCGCGAGGTCAGGAGGTGTCCGGCACCGTGATCAAGCTCGCGGGATGGGCGGTCGCAACGAAGGACAGCCAAGGCTATCCGTTTGCGGTCATCGACAAGAAGGCCGCACAGATCCTGGTGTTCGACGGCGAAGGCCGGCCTCGCGGCGCGGCCCCTGTACTCATCGGCTCGGCGGTCGGCGACCACACGGCCCCCGGGATCGCCGGTGTTGCGCTTCGCGAGATTCCGGGGCGGGACCGCACGACACCGGCCGGTCGTTTCGTGGGCGGCTTCGGGCCGTCTGTCGACGCCGGGCGCGTGCTGTGGGTGGACCACGATTCCGCGGTCGCCATCCACCCGACCGCGACCGACGTCCCGGCCGAGAAGCGTGTCGAACGCCTTGCATCGCCGACGCCGGACGACAACCGCGTCACGCACGGCTGCATCAACGTCTCGCCGGAGTTTTTCGAACAGATCATGCGGCCAACGTTCGAGCGTGGCGGCGTGTTCTACATCGTGCCGGATGAGGCGCCGATCGCGAAGGCCTTCCCAGAGTTCGCGCAAAGTCGGTGAAGACAGACGGAGCCAGGCTCGCTTTCTCAAGGAACCCAGCTTGACCCTGTTACCGGGCACTACCTGGAATGCAAACGGCCCCGCAGTGCGGGGCTTTTTTGTTTGCCCGACCTAGCCGGTGGCAGCGTAAGTGAGCCTAACCGGTCTGCGCTAATTGTCAGACCGTGACCGCCCGGCTGCGATAGCGACCGGCGATCCACCCAAGAGCAAAGGCCAGCAGATAGAACTGCAGGAAGAGCACCGCGTGATAGAGCCACATCGCAGGTTGCTGTTCGGTCTCAGCGCCGACTGACAGGGCTGCGCCCTCGAACGGAACCACTCACGCCGGCCAGATCAGATGAGCCGCATCCTGCTGGGCGATCAACACACAAACACTGAACCCGCCCCCTTTCCCGACGTGGCCGCTTTGTCGCATTCAGACGTTGAAAAACGAACCTGACCCCTTTTCCTCGCCCCCTTTCCCCGGTCCGTCGTTCCACCTTGGATCATCAAGCTAGCGGCCCACCTGCCGATAACCGCAGAAGCGCCCCGCATTGCCAATCGCAGCCCCGCCATGGATGCCCCCCTCGTGCCCCAGCCCGCTGATGCTGATGCTGTGCCGGCCGCGACCGCCCCGTCGTGCACGATCGACCCTACGGCCGAGGCGGCGCGCCTCGCCGCCCTACGCGATCTAGCGCTGCTCGACACGCTCGAGAGCGACGGCTACGACCGCATCACCCGCATGGCCAGTCGGCTGTTCAACGTGCCGGTCGCCGCGGTGTCGCTGACCGATGCGCACCGCCAGTGGTTCAAATCGCATGTCGGCACCGCGGGCCGCGAGATTCCGCGCGACAAAGCCCCGTGCGCCGCGGTCACCGCGCAGGCCGGCATGGTCGTGGTGCCCGACCTGCAGCAGGACCCACGATTCGCCGACAGCGTGCTGGCACGCTCGGGCATGCGCTTCTATGCCGGCGCGCCGCTGATCACCCGCGACGGCCACGTGCTGGGCGCGATGTGCGTGCTCGACCGGACACCTCGCGAGACCAGCGAGGAGGAACAGGCGTCCCTGCGCGACTTCGCCGCCATGGTGATGGCGCAGGTGGAGCTCGAGCACGATTACGGCCGGCGCGACCCGCTCAGCGGCCTCCCGAACCGCAACCAGTTTGCGAACGACCTGGCCGACTTGGCGCGCGCCCGGCCCGGCGCGCCGCGGGTGCTGCTGCTGGTCAGCCTGCTCGACCCCACGCGCCTGCAGGAGCTCGTCAGCGTGATGGGCACGCGCTGTATCGACGACCTCGTGCAGGCCAGCAGCCGGATCCTCAAGGCTCGGCTGGGCCGCGGCTGCACCGCGTACCACGTCGATGTCGTGTCCTACGCTGTTCTGCTCGACGAGGCCGAAGCGGGCCCTTGGACGACGGTGACGACGGCGCTGTCCGCCGCGCTGGCCGTGCCCGTGGGCAGCAACGGCATCCCCGTACAGATGATGCCGGTGTTCGGGGTCTCGCCCTTCGACGTGGGCGACGCCGCGGCCGATGACGCCTTGCGCACCGGCATCAGCGCAGCGAACGACGCGCGCACCATGGGCCTGGACTCCGCGGTTTACAGCCCGGCCAGCGATGCCGCCAATCGCCGCCGGCTCACGTTGCTTTCCGATTTCGCCGACGCACTCGCGCAGCCGGCCGGACTGTCGCTGGTCTACCAACCACGCATCGACCTGCGCACCGGCCGCTGCGCCGGCGCCGAGGCACTGCTGCGCTGGCGTCATCCCACGCTCGGCGACATCTCGCCGGCCGAATTCGTCCCGCTGGTCGAACAGACCGCGCTCGCACGGCCGATGACCGAGTGGGTGCTGCGGGCAGCGCTCGACCAGCAGGTGGCGTGGCAGGCGCAGGGCGCGATGATCCCGGTATCGGTCAACGTCTCGGCGCGCAACCTCGAGGAGACGGATTTTCTGCCTCGGCTCGCCGCGCATCTCGCACAACGCGGGCTGCGGGCCAGCGGCGTCGAACTGGAGCTGACCGAAACCGCGCTGATCCGCAACGCCGAGCAGGTGCTGGTGCAGCTCGTGGGGTTGCGCGACATGGGCGTGACCATCGCCATCGACGACTTCGGCACCGGCTACAGCAACTTCGATTACCTGCGCAAACTGCCGGCACGCGCGGTCAAGCTGGATCGCAGTTTTGTCGGCGACCTCGGCCCGGATGCGGACGCACGGCCGCTCGCACGCGCGATGATCGGCATCGCGCACGACCTCGGCCTTCGCGTGGTGGCGGAAGGCGTGGAAACCCAGGACACGTTGGACGTGCTGCGCGCCTGGAATTGCGACGAGGTGCAGGGCTACTTCACCGGGCGACCGATGGCCGCGGCCGCGCTGTTGCAGGCGTTCGTCGGCTAGGCGCCTGCGCACCACGTTGCCCGTCCGACAAAACGGCGGCGGTGTAGCGGCGATCTCCACCTCCACATCGCCGAGGTCATCCATCAGGTACGCGACGCCTCGCACGACGTCTCGGCTGCTCATTGAAAGGCATGAACTTTCAAGGAAACAGGCGGCCCGGGAGCGGCCTGTTGGGTTCTCGAGCGCCTTTTCCTCGGACCTCATCCGTCCTTCGGCGGGCGCTTCCCAAGTAGCGATTTCAGATCGGCGAACGGGTTGGACGTGGCCGCGGGCGGCTTGTCCTCGGCATCCAACGCGCTGACCCCGGTGTAGTCAGCCTGACGCGAGTGCTCGTTGTCGTGGCAGTACACGCACAACAGCTCCCAATTGCTGCCGTCGGGCGGATTGTCCGAGTGGTTGTGGTTGCGATGATGGACCGTCAGCTCACGCAAGTTGGCGCGCGTGAACTCGCGCGCGCAGCGGCCACAGACCCACGGGTACATCTTCAGCGCACGCTCGCGGTACCCCTGGTCGCGCTGCTCCGCGCTGCGCCGGGCCTCGGCCACAATCCGGTCAAGCTTGGCGTCATTCGGCGTCGTCATGGGTCCTGTCGCGCGGCGGAGAACGCGATCGATCATCGCGCATGCCAGAGTATTACCCGAAGCGACGGACACAACCGGCGCTGAGCACCACCGTTATGGAGGGCGCCAGTCGGCTTTAATCGCCTCCGTCGACTTTGCCTGTGAAAAAAATCAACCTGATCCCTTTTCTAGCTTGACCCCTTTTCTAAAAAGGCCCCGCGGTGGGGGGCCGTTTGTTTGGGCTGTGCAAGTCAACCTCGCCCCGCTCCGTCATTTTCAAGTGCCGGGATCTGAACTGGAGGGGTATGCGGCCGAGCTCAACCCGTGACCGCGGGTAAGCGTCGCTGTTTGCTCGACTTCAGTCACGACGAACCCGTCCTCGCAACCTGCAACATCGCCATGTCGATGCCACCGGACCACGCTATGAGGAAGACTGACCCCGGGGCTGTCAGCCACACGCCGCCCCAACCGCACCAGCCGGCGCTCGATCACGCACGCAAGATCGCAGCGTGGGTGTTGCGTGCCCTCTCTGTTCCGTCGCACGCCCGGCGGAGCACACCCGCCCTTGCGCTGCACGACCAGGTGATCGAGCACCAGGCGGCGATCGTCACCCTGTCTGAGCGGCCGCTATTCGGTCCGATGCTGTCGCTGGTGCGCCCCACGGTGGACCGCCATTTGCGCGCGCTGTGGGTCGAACGGCTGTCCGGCGGGGCGATCGACCGCTTCCTGACCGGGCCCGACACCCCGGACACCGAAACCCTGCTGCGCCTGCTGCGCAAGGCTTCACGCCTCGGCGAAAGCGAGGCATTACTGACAGCATGGGAACACTCGCCGTTGTACGACCACCCTGCGCTCGTCGTTTCCGCGGAACACGCCGGGGCCAGCCGCGCCGGAGATATGAAGTTCGTGCCGACACTGCACGACGTCATCGACGGGCTCAACTTCAGCGCCGGGCTTTCGTTGTTATCGACGATGCGCATGGCGCAATTGACGGGCGACAGCGGTGCGGAACAATCGGCACGATTCCGATTCGGGGTGATGGCCGGCGTTGGTAGGTAACAGTCGCGGGCGCTCTAAACGGAACGGGGTCAGGTGGCGGGTTTGTCACCCTGCTGCGCTGGTGCCTGCTCAGCCGCCTGGATCAGCGCGCCTGCGACGGTACGGGCGGGCGGCGGGGAGTCCCCGGCCGGCCAACCTTCACGTTGTTTCGTGCGGTCGCCATCGGTGGCCTCGGTCTGGTCATGCAAAAGCACGACTCGAGTGGGGAACGGCAAATCGATGTTGGCCGCGCCCATCGCTTCGGCCACCTTTCGCAGTACCTCGCTGTGCTTGACCACCACATTCGCGCGCTTGGGGTTGGTCCACCAACGCAGTCTGAGGTTGACCGTGGACCCGGCCAGTTCCCACACGAGAACGTCGGGTCCAGGATCGTCCAGGATCCCGTCGATCCCTTTCAGCGTATCCAGCGCGACCTCCAAGGCCTGCCCGATATCGTCACCGTAGCCGATGCCCACGTCGTACTCACTGCGGACCATGTCGTAAGCGGTGATGACGCTCACTGGCTCCTGATAGATCTGGCTGTTCGGCACGATGACGCGAATGCCGTCGTAGGTCTTGATCCAGGTGGCGCGGGTTTCTATTGCCTCGACCGTTCCCGTGTACGCGCCGCTTGTGATCTCGTCTCCGACACGGAACGGCTTCTGCAGCAGGATCAGGATCCCGGCAAGCAGGTTCTGAAAAATATCCTTGAACGCAAAGGCGATTGCGACGCCACCGATACCCAGAGTGGACACCAGCTTTCCGGGCGTCATCGACGGCACGATGATGGTGATCGCGACGAGCAGGCCCAGGATCAGCAACCCCCAGTAAACCAGCCTGGAAAGCACGGTGGCGAGATTGCCATCCTCGCGATTGGCCGTTGCCCTGGCCACGACTTTCTGGATCACCTTTGCCACGATCCAGAAGACAAGAATGACGACCGCCGCAATGGCGATATTCGGCAGGAGGGCGAAGAATCCGTCCACCATCGCGTCGACGGTGTCCCAGGCATTTCCTACATCCGGTTCAACACCGGCGAGCCCAGCGCTTGCACTGTTGACCGCTTCCCACGACTTCATTCTCGAGGCCCGCTGACTGTTTGCTCGGGATCCTAACGCGCTGCCCCCGATCCTTCGTTCACCGGGCCCGAACACGAAAACAGGGGTCAGAGTGCATTGGCAGTGAACCTGAGCCCGATTCGGCCGAAATGAACCCGACCCCTTTTCCTTGGTGCGCTGGAGGACGCTGCACACTGACCCGTGTTGTAGAGCGCGACGAAATGGCGCGTGACCTCGCCACCCACGACGCACTTGCGCTGCGCCGCACCCGCATCGACCGCCTGGGCAAAATTTTCACCGACACCGGCATCTCGCTCGGCAGCGACATAAAGGCCGCCGCGCACTGCACGGCTACGCCCGGCTCAAGCTCAGCGGCCAGGCCGCGGGCCTCGATGGCCTGCGCCGCGACCTCGGCAAGCGCTTCGAGAAGAGCCCGCTGGAGAAGCCTGACATGGGCACCGCGGCTGGTAAGTCTTCGTCGCCCGATGTGGAATGCGAACGGACCTGCAGTGCGGGGCCTTTTGTTTGGGGTATGTAAGTAAACCTGACCCCGTTATTCACCCCGTTATTCACACGCTGCTGTTTTCTTTTAGTCACGTCCAAGCCGGAACGATGCCGCGAACGCGATAGGTGTTGGATGGGTACTCGTCCACACGAACGAAATCGACCAGTGGCGCAGCGGCGACGGCGGTCTGAACAGCACTTCCGGGATGGCCATAGCGGTTCGGGCCCACAGCCGCAATTGCACACCTCAGGCGCGGAAAGGCACCGAGCATGCCCGGATTAAAGCTCAAGTCTGAACCATGATGAGGCAGCCCCAGCTGACCAACCATGCGTGCATAAGGGGAGTAGTAGTTGAGCAAGCCAGCCCGTCGCCTCGTGACACTCGCATCGAAGTCGCCTGTCGAGATCCAGCCTGGCGGTACGGGACGGACAAACTTGCCATGCCAAGCTGTGCACAAACGCGGCCCGCCTGCAGGGGTAGCAGGCCCAGCATAAAGCGCCATCGAGTGCAGATTGTGGTCCCTCCAAACTGCGTCGTAGCACTTCCTGAGCCTCGCGCGCCCCTCGGTAGAACGGGCGAAGTTTGCATAGTCCTTCGCCGTCCAGCAGCATCCGAAATGATGCTCCAGCGCGTTTCGGAACGTCGCCATCTTGGCTGCAGACGGTCGGAAAGCGAAAGGCGAGAGCACCCAGTTCAACCTTTGGCCCGCCACACGCACTGCTGCCACCGCACCGTGCGCTAAGAGGGCAGTCGCGGCACGCCTACTAGCCGGGTCACCCGCGTCAAGAACGCGCGGAGGCCGCGACCAATCGGTCTCCATGGGCTCCGCAGCGTCTTCAGTACCATCCGGGTCCTGAGACGGTAGCTCCGGGAGATGCCGGCCGGGCTCGATCGAATCAGGACGACCGACTGCATCGTCGTCGTCTACGCCCGCGACGAAAATGATGCGGCCCACCCCTCGTGCGCCCAGCCAGCCTGCCGGGTCGGCCGCAAGGTCGAGCAGACTGCTCGTGAGCGTCCCCGAAGCTGCAGAAGCGGCCAGGTGCAGCGCCCAGTCCTCGGCTCCCAGATAGGGAAGAACCACTTCGTCGACACCAGAAGCTGCGAGCAGCAACCTGTCAATGCCTGCCACATGGTCACTGTCTAAGTGCGAGAGGAACAGTACGTTAAAACGTAAGCCGCTGACCTTCCGAATCTCCGCTGTTAGCGCCGACATTTGATCGGAGCCGCAGTCGTAAGCCCAGGCGAAGGATATCCGTGTACGTGAAACCGTCCCCGAGTGCCGCTTCAAATCAGGACTGTGCAGGAAGGATGTCTGGAACCCGCCCTGACCGACGGGCCGCTGAACCTGGGAAAAAGAGATTCTGATCACTAATATACCTAGGTGAGCGCCTTAGAAACCAAAAATGACGGCGCGGCGAGGACACTCAATTAAAGCCAAAATGCATGGCTCGCTGCTTACAGGGCGAACTCGGTTGCACTTCTGCTTTGTGGATTCCAAGGAATCTAGCCCAGTCCCAACGGCGCACGACAATAGCGCGGAGAATCGGGCGCAAACCGGGTCTGCCTGTAGGCGCAGCCTGCCCGAAGATCGCCGCGGATGGGACCAAATGCGGCTCGGCCTCGTTTAGATAGAAATGGAATCTACCCACCTTCTGCCCAGATCGATAGCCGCGCAAAATGCAATCTGCCCCAATCCGCCTAGAGGGAAAGTGCGCTCCGACCCGGGTTTCGAGGTTTCGAATGCGGGGCAGTCCACTGTGACCCCTGTTTTAGTCCAACCCGACCCCGTTTTTGAGCACCTACAGCGAAACACCAGAAGCCGAGAACACCACGCCGTCCGCGGCCAGGCGCGAAACTAAATTTCCTGCACGCGTCGCGAGCACTCTGTCCCACTCCTCCTGATCTACAAGACGAAGAAGCTCATCTCTAGATGGGAGGAAATTGCAACGCAGCGTGGACTCACATTCTCCAGATGAAGCCAGCCATGATTGAAAGCCATTTTTCTGGATTTCAACGGCATCTCCTCGAGCGACAAGTACCGTACCAAGCACGCGCGTCGAGAGAGGCGGTGCGCCAGCGACGGCGGTCTCAGCATGACCTGGAATGAGCGACGCGGCAGCGGAGCCCCCGACATCACCTAGGCCGCATGCTACATATTGCTTACGCAGGTACAACAACAACGCGTTCGACAGGGCTCTACCGCCCTGCTTTCCCGCGAGCACAAGATCCTCAGCCGTAAGGTCCGTAGCGCACAGATCCCGTGCAGGCGACTTGGCCCGTCGGATTTTTTTATAGTCCGCAACGACCCGAGTATTCGAGGCTACGTCGTACGCACGACCAAACGAACGAGCCCAAAAGAAAGGCTCGACCCACTCACTGGACAACCAGCCTGAGTCCTCGGCCGCTAGTGCGGCAAACAGAAGCGCCAGTGACACATATGGAAGTTCCGCCCTTGACGAGGCAAAGCACCGCTTCTGGAAAAAGTTCTTCGCGTCGACCAAGGCAGATGCAGTTGCCGCCCATTGAACGTGAACCTGCGGCGCGGACAATTTCAGAACGGCTGCCTGCCTCACGTCTTCTGCGGCACGAAGCGCAACGACTTGCAATATTGCCATACCGTCGTGATCAAAAAACGCATGCGCATCTGGGTGCTCGACGCCGAAAGCCTTCCAGTTTTCCCGGAGATTCCAGTTTGCCGCGTAGGTCCTCGCGACCATTAAGTCGAAGGTGTTGAGTCGCTGGCCGAGTCGATTTACTCGTTCAAAAATTCTTGCGACTGCCACGGCGGAGGTCGCTCGCTCGAGCACTACAGCAGGAAGCTCGTAGTAGTGCAGAGGCGACAGATAGCGCTGGTAGATGCTTGTTAGATCTCGACGCAACTGCGGCCCGCTTTCGGACAACACGTCGACAACGTCGTCTCGCCATTCGAAAAAAGCAGTAGGGCTTTCCAAAGCCGCGCACGGGATGATCAGGTCTTGCGCCTGTCTACGCTTATCACGATAGGTTGCATTCCATTTCCCACGTGAGATCGCCTGCATTGACTCCTCTAAGTCGTCGGTCTCAAGTAGTCTCGCGCCGTCAATATAGTAAATCCGATCTCCGCGGTCGTATATCGCGTGAAACAGGGCCGTTATACGCTGCTGCCCGTCTAGAACGATATATCTCGGAGTTTCCGCTAGACGAGCGGGCCCCCTATTAAACGGCTTCACTCGAAAGAACGATTCGCCCCCACCCTCCAGCAACAGCAATGACCCTGCCGGCCAAGCATTCAGTGCAGTGACAAGCATCTGCTCGACGTCTGCGCTTGACCATTCGAAGTCACGCTGAAAATCCGGCAGAGCGATTTCGCCCCGCCCAACTGCGCCCAAGAGGTCGCCCAGACCGAGCATCCGCACTGCTAAGCCATGTGGTTTCATCGCCTCAACTCCGGACGTTCTCGTAAATGAGCGTAGAGGACGCAGCCACATCCTCGAAGTGCCTCTGGTACCAACTACCCGGATACGCCTCCTGAGTGAAATCAAACGTGCTGAATATTCCGTTATCAACTTCTCCGTGGCGACTTCCGCACGGCTTGTATGAAATGATCACGGCAACTTTGTCCAATAGCGCCAGAGTGCTGACACAGACGCTATCGAAAGCGGCTATTCGGATGCTGGATCCGGAAGCTATGTTGTTTCGATTTCGCCACGTTGCCTCGGCACGGCCCGCGGCCCGGTCGATCGAGGCACGAAAATCGGCGTCTGGAACTCCATGAAGACTTGCGACACTTTCGGTCATCGCGCCGGAACTCGAAGGGACAAGAATGTGCACGTTGATCTTTCGACGGACTGCAGCGTCGACTATTGGTGAGATGACGTTGCTGATCCAAGGCTCGGGGTTCGAAAGAACTACTCGGATGTTTTGAGCATTTTGCAATGCCTCGAGCCACTGAAACTGCTCGGAGGCCCCAATTTGACGTAGCCTGGCCCGCGCGGCCGACCTTTCGACGCCAACCAATTCCACTAGCTCATCGTGAATCTGCTGTCTCATCGCGAGTTCGTACACGAGAGACAGGGAGCCGATTGAGAGAAGCGCGGAGGAGATACTTGCGATCACCGCCTGCCCCGTGCCGGACCTCTCTGTAGCCAGCCACAGGCCGGCGATCGAAATCGCGACAATCAGTGCTCCGATGATGAGAGCACGGTGACTGGATAACCTGCCCATGCCCTTCTTAAGCTTCGCGTTCATGCGTCCCATCAGATTAGTTCTTCGTCATCGCGTGTGAGCCGGCTTGCCAGACAAACGGGGCAGCTTCACTTCCTGGCTTCACCATCCACGTCTAGTTCAGCACCGCACGCGGGATAGCCGCCTCAGCCGGCTGGCGTGCGGCATCGCTCGCATCCACTACCGCCAACCGCCGCTGCAACTCTTCGTCACTCAGCGCACCCTCCTTGTGCAGCCACTTGAACCTCCCGCGCAGTTGCTCGGCGGTGTCGCCCTCGGGCATGAAGTCGTACTCGCGGCGGAACTGGGCGGCACGGCGTGATTCGATCTCGGCGAGGATGCGGCGGCCCTCTTCGCCGTCGATGACGAGCAGGCTGCCCTTCTCGCTGGGGACGATGGTGAAGCTCGTGCTGCGCAGGCGGTAGGCGCCGTAGCAACCGGCGCCGATGAGCAGCCAGATCGACGCCTTGAGCTCGCCCGCGCTGAACCAGTTGATCGCCGTGGTGCCTGCGCCGATCGCGAGCCACAGCAGGCCGACGTTGCGCAGCCACGCGTTGCGCTCGACGAGCGTCTGCCGGTCTCGGCTGATATCGGTGTACGGCACCGAGAACGACCGGCTGCCCGAGCCGTCCTCCCACTGATACTGCAGCTCGTCTTCCCCGAAGACGTAGCGGATGCGGTTGGAGTTGCGGCGCTGCTTGATTTCCATGCGAGCTCCCCTGCTCGGCGTTGAACCAGCGACGCTAAGCGATACGCGTACTCGTCGGCAATTGCGGAACGCGGCCATACCGTGACGCAAAGCAAAACGCCCGCGGATGCGGGCGTTTTGTCGGGCGAGAATTGTTCTCGGCGGGCGTTACATATTCCGGCGGTACTCCCCACCCACGTCATACAGCGCGTGGCTGATCTGCCCCAGGCTGTGCGTCTTCACCGCTTCCATGAGGCTCGCGAACACGTTCTTGCGCTCCCGCGCCGTCGCCTGCAGCGCCTTCAGCCCGTCTGACGCGAATGCATTGCGGTTGCCCTGGTAGGCGGCCACGTTGTCGATCTGCTGGCCCTTCTCGTCCGGCGTGGAGCGGATCAGCTCGATCTCGGTGACGATGTCGCCGCCGTGGTCCTTGGGCAGGTAGGTGTTGACGCCGATCAGCGGCAGGCTGCCGTCGTGCTTCTTGTGCTCGTAGTAAAGCGACTCTTCCTGGATCTTGCCGCGCTGGTACATGGTGTCCATGGCGCCGAGCACGCCACCGCGCTCGCTGATGGCCTCGAACTCCTTGTAGACGGCCTCTTCGACGATGTCGGTGAGCTTGTCGACGATGAAGCTGCCCTGCCAGGGGTTCTCGTTGAAGTTGAGCCCCAGCTCCTTGTTGATGATCATCTGGATCGCCACGGCGCGGCGCACGCTCTCTTCCGTCGGCGTGGTGATCGCCTCGTCGTAGGCGTTGGTGTGCAGGCTGTTGCAGTTGTCGAACAACGCGTACAGCGCCTGCAGCGTGGTGCGGATGTCGTTGAACTGGATCTCCTGCGCGTGCAGGGAGCGGCCGCTGGTCTGGATGTGGTACTTCATCATCTGGCTGCGCGCGGACGCGCCGTAGCGCTCGCGCATGGCGCGGGCCCAGATGCGGCGGGCGACGCGGCCGATGACGGTGTACTCCGGGTCCATGCCGTTGCTGAAGAAGAACGACAGGTTGGGCGCGAAGTCGTCGATCTTCATGCCGCGCGCGAGGTAGTACTCGACGATCGTGAAGCCGTTGCTGAGGGTGAAAGCCAGCTGGCTGATCGGGTTCGCGCCGGCTTCGGCGATGTGATAACCGCTGATGCTCACCGAGTAGAAATTGCGGACGTTGTGGTCCACGAAGAACTGCTGGATGTCGCCCATCATGCGCAGGGCGAACTCGGTGCTGAAGATGCAGGTGTTCTGGGCCTGGTCCTCCTTGAGGATGTCGGCCTGCACCGTGCCACGCACGGTGGCGAGCGTCTCGGCGCGGATCTTCTCGTAGACCTCACGCTCGACGACCTGGTCGCCGGTGACGCCGAGCAGACCCAAACCCAGGCCATCGTTCGTCTCGGGCAGCATGCCGCTGTACGTCGGCCGCTCGCGGCCCTCGAACATCTTGTCCATCACCTCGCGTGCGGCGTCCCAGCGGGCCTGGTCGGCGCGCAGGTACTTCTCCACCTGCTGGTCGATCGCGGTGTTCATGAACATCGCGAGGATCATCGGCGCGGGGCCGTTGATCGTCATCGACACCGACGTGGTGGGCGCGCACAGGTCGAAGCCGGAGTACAGCTTCTTCATGTCGTCGAGCGTGGCGATATTGACGCCCGAGTTGCCGATCTTGCCGTAGATGTCCGGGCGCGGCGCCGGGTCTTCGCCGTAGAGCGTGACCGAGTCGAACGCGGTGGACAGGCGCGCGGCCGGCTGGCCGACCGAGAGGTAATGGAAGCGACGGTTGGTGCGCTCGGGCGTGCCCTCGCCCGCGAACATGCGGATGGGGTCTTCGCCGCTGCGGCGGTACGGGTACACGCCGCCGGTGTAGGGGTAAGCGCCCGGCAGGTTTTCCTTCTGCAGGAAGGTCAGCAGGTCGCCCCAGCCGCGGTAGGTGGGCGCGGCGATCTTCGGGATCTGCTGGTGGCTCAGCGATTCGCGGTAGTTCTCGACGCGGATGACCTTGTCGCGGACCTTGTACTCGTTGACCTCGTCGGTGATCGACTTCAGGCGCGCCGGCCATTCGCGCAGCAGCTTGAGCGCTTCGGACGTGAGCGACTGCACGGCGTCGTTGTAGCGCTGGCGCAGCGTGAGCAGGGTTTGGTCGCCGCCGTCGGTGAGCGCCTCCGCCGGGTAAAGGTCGAGCCCCTTCGGCAACTGCGCGTCACCGAGCACTTCGAGCGCCTGCCAGCAGCTCTGCGCGCGGTCGGCGATCTCGGCCTGGGTTTCGATCTGGCGGTTGATTGAGCGGCCCTGCTCGGCAATCTCGGCGAGGTAGCGCACGCGGCTGCCGGGGATCAGCACCGTGGCACGCGGCTCCTTGAGCGAGGTGTCGAGGTCCGGCGTCCACTTCTCGGCGGGCACCTGCAGCTTCTCGCGCAGCAGGCGGCAGAGATTCGAGAACATCCAGCTGATGCCCGGATCGTTGAACTGGCTCGCGATCGTCGGGTAGACCGGCACGTCCTCGTCGGGCGTCTGGAACGCCACGCGGTTGCGCTTCCACTGCTTGCGCACGTCGCGCAGTGCGTCTTCGGCGCCGCGCTTGTCGAACTTGTTGAGCACCACGAGCTCGGCGAAGTCGAGCATGTCGATCTTCTCGAGCTGGCTCGGCGCGCCGAAGTCGCTGGTCATCACGTACATCGGGAAGTCGACGAGGTCGACGATCTCCGAGTCGGACTGGCCGATGCCCGCGGTCTCGACGATGACGAGGTCGTAGCCGAGGCCCTTGAGGAAGCAGATGGAGTCCTTGAGCACGGCGTTCGTCGCGGCGTGCTGGCGGCGCGTGGCCATCGAGCGCATGTACACGCGCTTGGAGCGCAGCGAGTTCATGCGGATGCGGTCGCCGAGCAGCGCGCCGCCCGTGCGGCGGCGGGTCGGGTCGACCGAGATCACCGCGATGCGCATCTCGGGGAAGCTGGCGAGGAAGCGGTTGAGCAGCTCGTCGGTGACGGACGACTTGCCCGCGCCACCGGTGCCGGTGATGCCGATGACCGGAGTCTTGCTGCCGGCGAACGTCCACTGCTTGCGGTGGTGCGCGAGCTGGGTGTCGTCGAATGCGCCCTCTTCGATCGCGCTGAGCATGCGGCCGATGCCGATCTCGTCGTCGATCGACGGGTTGTGATGCGGCGGCTCGCCTTCGATGCGGCCTTCGCTCGCGCGGCGGATCACGTCCTCGATCATCGCGACGAGGCCCATGTGCATGCCGTCGTTCGGGTGGTAGATGCGCTCCACGCCGTAGTCCTGCAGCTCGCGGATCTCCTCGGGCGTGATCGTGCCGCCGCCGCCGCCGAACACGCGGATGTGGCCGGCGCCGCGCTCGCGCAGCATGTCGACCATGTACTTGAAGTACTCGACGTGCCCGCCCTGGTAGGACGAGAGCGCGATGCCGTCGGCATCTTCCTGCAGCGCGGCGCGCACCACGTCCTCGACCGAGCGGTTGTGACCGAGGTGGATGACTTCGGCGCCCTGCCCCTGGATGAGGCGGCGCATAATGTTGATCGCGGCGTCGTGGCCGTCGAACAGGCTGGCGGCCGTGACGAAGCGCAGCGGCGTGGCGCGTTCGATCTCGGCGGACGATTCGGTGCCGGTGGCGTGGGCGGCAGTCGTGCTCATGGCGCGCTCGTTCATATAAAACGGGGATGGCCCGATTGTAACGCGGGTGTCCCACGAGCCCGGCCGTGGGGACATGCGCGACGTGGCGCGTTGGCGCGGGGCGCAAAACGTCCTCCGCAGGCGCCGGGGGGTTCCGTCGAAATGCCTGCCGCGGTCGCGCCGGGCCGGCGCCGCGCGACGCCTGTCTCGTCGCATTTGGCCCCGCCACCGCCTGCGGCGCGAATGCGAAATCCCACCGCGCTAAGCTGCGCCGATGAGCTTCCAGCCCCCTGTCGACGTCGACCCTGAACTGGCCGCCCTGCGCGCCGCGGCCGCGCGTGGCGGTCTGGATGACCGCGTGCGCCTTGCCCTCGCGCTCGTCCAGCGCGGCGCGATGGAGGAGGCGTTCGAGCTGCACCGCGCCGCGGCCGAAGCCGGTCACGGCGGCGCGCAGGTCGAGTGCGCCCGGATGCTGCTCTATGGCATCGGCACCGACGCAGCGCCTCATGCAGCGGTCGACTGGCTGGAGCGCGCCGAGCGGCAGCGCAATGTCGTGGCTGGCTACTTCCTTGCGCTGATCGCGCTAGGCAGCACCGTGCTGCCGCGGGACGGGCGGATCAACCAGCGCGTGCTCGCCGGGGTGCAGGCCGGTTTTCCGCCGGCCTTGCGCGCCGCCGCGGTGCATTTCGGACGCCGCGACAGCGCGCAGGACCAGGCGCTGTGCGTCCAGATGCTGCAACGCGCCGCGCAGCTGGGCGACGGCATCGCCGCGCAGCTGCTGCTTCCGCGGCTCGCCCGCGGTGAAGGCTGTGCGCCGCAACCGGCCGCGGCCGAAGACCTGCGTCGCCGGCTAGAAGCGGCGGGCGCCCTGCCCTTGCCCGCGTCGTCGGCCCGCAGGCCGACGACTGACCCCCGCCACATCCCCGCGCCCGGCATGGTCGCGCTCGAGGACGCGCTGCAGACCCCGCCGCTGGTCGAGCGCGCGTCCTCGCCACGCATGTCGGAGATCGAAGGGCTGCTGTCGGCTGACGAGTGCCGCCTGCTGATCGCCTGCGGCGCGCAGCTGCTGCGCCGGTCGCAGACGCTGGACCCGGAAACGGGCCAGCCTGCCGCGACGCAGGTGCGGACCAGTCAGGACGCGAGCTTCGACCCGATTCTCGAAGACCTCGCGCTGCGCGCCGTGCAGCTGCGCATCGCGCGAGCCGCACGCATGGAACTGGTGCATGCCGAGCAGCTGATCGTGCTGCGCTACGCGCCGGGCGAGGAATACCGCCCGCACCGCGATTACCTCAACCCGGCCTCACTCGCCGCCGACCGGCCGCACGCCGGCAACCGTACCCGCACGATCTGCGTCTATCTCAACGACGTCGAAGCCGGCGGCGCGACCGAGTTCCCGGCGGCGGGCGTCCGTGTGGAGCCGCGCGCAGGCTGCGCGGTGATGTTCGACAACCTCGACGCCGATGGCCGGCCCAACGCAGACTCGCTGCATGCGGGCCTGCCGGTCGAGCGCGGCGAGAAGTGGCTCGCCACGCTGTGGCTGCGCGAACGCCGCTACCGCAGCTACTGACCACGGCGACGCATCGCCGCCGCGGTACGCCCCGCCCTCAGCGCGTGATCACTTCGCGATGCATCGGCGCGAGGATCGCCAGCAGCTTGTTCTGCGAGCGGAACGGCACGCCCTTGCGGTCCATCGCGACCTGCAGGTCCTCGACGAGTGCGTTGAAGTCCGCGCGGTCGATGCCGAGGCCCGCGTGCGAGGACTTCATGTCGCGCCCGCTGTAGGCGCAGCCGCCGCCGAGGATCGCGCAGAACTGCTCGACGAGCTGGCGCTTGATGCGCGGCTGGTCGGTGTTCTCGAAGAACGGCCGCATGCGCGGGTCTTCGAGCATCACGGCCATGAACTCGTCCATCAGCGCGGTCAGTCCCGGCTCGCTGCCGAAATCCTGGAAGACGCCCTTGAGCTCGGGGTGAACCGGCGCGGGATTGCGTGCGGTGGGGTCCTGTTGCCCGGCGGGCGCGGCTCCTGCGGTCGGCGCCGGCGACTGGGCGGCCGCGGTGAATGCGAGGCCGAACGAGAGCGCCGTGGCGAGCGCGTGGTTGTAGAGGTTCATGGGTGGGTCTCCGCGTTGCTCAGAAGCCGACCTGGAGCGAGGCGTAGACGCCGCGCTGGTTGTCGGCGATGACGATGTTGCCGAGGTCGACATAGGCGACCGTCAGCGAGACGTTCTTGACCGGCGCCCAGGCGACGAACACGTCGTAGGCGTCGTCCTCGACGGCGATGTTGAGGTTGTCGGGCTTGGTGCGGTATTCGGCGCCGATCGCGAGATTGCGCGTGACGAGGTAGGCGGCCGAGGCCTCGAACTGCGCGGAGTGACCGTCGTGCTTGTCACCGCCGAAACCGAGGATGCCGAACTGGTTGGCCTCGGTGAAACGCACAGTGCCGTTGAGCAGCAGGCTCTGATCCAGGAACAGCTTGGTGGCGCTCACGTAGAAGTCGGTGCCGCTGTCGTCCTGCGCGCCGATGGCCGCGAGCAGTCCGCCTTGATCGTTGCGCTTGTGCTGCGCGCCGATCGCGATTTGCGGCAGCATCGAATCCTGCTCCAGCACGGCGTCGCCGGCCACGCGGAGCTTCACGCCCACCACGTCCTGCTTGATCGTGAACCCGCGGCCGAGACCGAGCGTGGCGCCGACGTTCTCGGTGTCGAACTCGTTGCGCGCGATGCTGAGCTCGACGCGGTCGTAGAAGCCGACGAGCGCACCGAAGCTGTCGAGGCTGTAGTCGTCGACTTCGACCCGGGTGAAGTACGCATTCGCGCCGATCTGGTCACGCGTGCCGTAGCCGCCGATCACCGCCCACGGGGTGAGACCGCCGCCGGCTGCGCCTTCGATCTGGCTCACGCCGCCGGTCAGCAGCAGCTTGCCGCTCATGCCCGCGCGGGTGTCGGTCGCGTCTTCGGCCGGCGCTTCGAGCGAGGCAAGATCCTGCGCATAGGCTGCAGGCGCGCAGAGCGCGGTGGCCATGGCGAGCGATAGCCGCGTCGCTCGGGCGAATGGTGTTTGCTTCACGTACGTCCCCTATTGGATATGCAACGCGCACCGGCGTCGTTGTCGCGCTTTACGCAGGGCGCGTCGGAGTGGATGCGTGGCCGTGTGGAAGTTGGGACGTTGAGCACGAATCGTCCGGCGCATGCGCTTATCGGCACGCGCATGCGCCGGCAGTGATCAGGTGCTCAGGCGCGCCATGAGCCGATTGAATGCGTGCGCGAGCGGTGCGAGGGAGCCGGCCGCCGCCATCGGCATCTGCAAGCGGAAATCACCGGCACCGGCGCGATCGAGGCAATCGGCGATCGCGGCCGCGGGCTTCAACACGCTGCGCCAGATCAGCCATGCCACCGCTGCGAGCACCAGCAACAGAACGGCGACCGCAACCAGCCACGTCGTGCGCAGCGCGCCGATGAGGGCTTCGCGGGGCGCAGCCGATGCGAGCAGCACGAGTCGCGCGCGATCCGAATCGAGCAAGGGCAGCACCGTTACCGGACGGTCGGCATCACCGACGAGCACCTGCGCCGGTGCTGCATCGCCAGGCTGTGCGAGCGCCTGCAGGATGGCTGCAGGCGCTCCACCGAGCGTAGAGGCCACGACGCGCCCGCTGTCGGCGTGCCGCAGCAGCACGTCGCCCCCGCCCGCGGCAGCGATCTCCTGCGCAAAGCGAAGGTCCAGCGGCATTCCGACGAGCAGGAAGCCTTCGCTCACGCCGACCGCCGCCAGTGGAAGCACTGCCACGTGCAGCAGGCCCTCGGCCTGCTCGCGCACACCGGTCACCACGGTGAGGTCGGTCTGCGCTCGCGCAAACAAGGGGTCGCCTTCCAGCGTGCCGGCGCGCCCAAGTTCCACCGTGGACGCGACGACGCGGCCGTTGCGGTCCAGCACGGCGGAGGCGGCAAGACCGTGCTGGCTCTGGCGCTCGCGCAGTAGGTCGACGATGGAGGTCGTGTCGATGTCCATGCCGGGCAATGCGCCGCCCATCGCCTGCTCGACGTAGCCCGCGAAGGCGGGGTCGCTCGCGACGAACTCCGCCCGCTTTTGCAGTGCAGCTCGGTGCTGGTTCTCGATTGCGCGCTGGGTGGCCCGCTGTTGCTCACGCACGTGCGCATCGTGCACGTGCAAAAGCCGCGCCTGTTGCCAGATCAGCAATGCACCGAGTGCGAGCACCAACGCCAGGGCCACGAGGCCCACGCGGGTCAGAAAACGGTTCCGACTCATGTGTCGCCTCAGAGGTAGCTGCTGATGCGCGGCCGGGAGGCCACGAGCGTGCGGACGATCGGCGCGTTGGAAACGCCGTCCACCACGACCGACTGCGCGGACGCGCGCGGGTGCCAGATCACCAGCGTGCCGCGCCCAGCCGGAAGTCCGCTCAGCTTGAAACGGCCGTCTGCGTCGGGCCGCACCAGATGCGGCGTTTCATGCACGAGCACGTTGACGCGCATGCCGCGGTGCACGCGGCAATTGACGACGACGAGCCCGGCCTTGTCGAAACGCTGCGAGCGCGTCTCACCCGGCCCGTAGTTGCCGAGGTCGAACGCCGAGCCCGGCGTTACCGAGAACACGTTGTGGATGATGACGTCGCGGTTCGGAAACCGGACCGTGCTGCCGACCGGCACGACGAGAAGGTTGGGATCGAACCCCTTGGTGTACGTCGCAGCGCTGGCACGAATCGGGGCCGGCTTCTGTGCGCCGTCCTCCGGCACGAAGTAGATCACCGTGTCCTCGACCTCGCCGCGCATGACGTCCTGCCGCGGACCGGCCGTGAGGCTGATGCGTCCGTGGATTGGCGACCCGGCCGAAGCGCGTGCTCCCGATGCAGTGCTCGCATCCTGTGAGCGCGGCTTCTGAGTGGGCGTGCCGTGCGAGTCGGCCTGCGACTCCGCCGACGCGCGCTGGGCGAGCGTTGCCGCGGTCGCGAGCTGCGCGCACGCAAGCAATCCTCCCGCGAGCAGGCACTTTCTGATCAACTGTCCCATCGTCATTCCCCTTTCGGCGTTCTACGCGCCGGTGGTTTCGGCGCGTTGTTCGGGCGGGAATACGGGGACCTAGCGGCTGCGGATGCAGCGCATGTGCGACACCGTGACGCATGCACGATGCTTCGGGGGCGCGTCGCTTCACCAAGGCGCTACCGCGCGCGAGCTGACGATGGCCGCTTTTGCCCGGCCACCGCGTCACGGCCCCTGCAATCGATTGCATTAGAATGTCGGCCCTGCGGCGGACGCCCTAGCGCCCCACGCAGACACGATTCACTGCCGATTCAACGACTTATCAACTTAGAGCCGGCGTGGTGGCCTTTGTGCGACCGCCTGCCGACGCGGAGCACCGGATGATTTTCGAAACCCTCGACACCTTCGGCCACGAGCAGGTCGTGTTCTGCCACAACAAGGACGCCGGCCTCAAGGCCATCATCGCGATCCATAACACCGTGCTCGGCCCGGCCCTGGGCGGCACGCGCATGTGGCCGTACAAGACCGAGGCGGAAGCGCTGAACGACGTGCTGCGCCTCTCGCGCGGCATGACGTACAAGAACGCGGTCGCGGGCCTGAACATCGGTGGCGGCAAGGCCGTGATCATCGGCGATCCGGCGAAGGACAAGTCCGAGGCGCTGTTCCGCGCGTTCGGCCAGTTCGTCGAGTCGCTCGGCGGCCGTTACATCACGGCCGAGGACGTCGGCATCGACGTCAACGACATGGAGTACGTCTACCGCGAGACCGAGTACGTCACCGGCGTGCACCAGGTCCACGGCGGTTCGGGCGACCCGTCGCCGTTCACCGCGTACGGCACGCTGCAGGGCCTGATGGCCGCGCTCAACAAGCGCTTCGGCAACGAGGAAGTGGGCAAGTACTCCTACTCCGTGCAGGGCCTCGGCCACGTCGGCATGGAGTTCGTGAAGCTGCTCAAGGAGCGCGGCGCGAAGATCTTCGTCACCGACATCAACCAGCAGCTGGTCGATCGCGCAGTCAACGAGTTCGGCGCGGAAGCCGTGGGTCTCGACGAGATCTACGACGTGCCGGCCGACATCTACTCGCCGTGCGCGCTCGGCGGCACGGTCAACGAGCAGACGCTGCCGCGCCTGAAGGCGAAGGTCATCTGCGGCGCCGCGAACAACCAGCTCGCGAACAACGCGATCGGCGATGAAGTCGCCAAGCGCGGCATCCTGTACGCGCCGGATTACGCGGTGAACGCGGGCGGTGTCATGAACGTCGCGCTGGAGCTCGACGGCTACAACCGCGAACGCGCGATGCGCATGATGCGCACGATCTACCACAACCTCGGCCGCATCTTCGAGATCGCCGAGCGCGACGGCATCCCGACCTACAAGGCCGCCGACCGCCTGGCCGAAGAGCGCATCAGCGCGATCGGCAAGCTGAAGCTGCCGCTGGGTCGCTCGGTACCGCGCTTCCAGGGTCGCATCCGCGGCGGCCACTGAGCCGTAACTGTTGCGTTATGACGACGGGGCCTAGAGCCCCGTCGTTCTTTTTGAGTCGTCAGACCAACAACCGACAACCAGGAGTTCCGATGCGTCCTTTCCCGCTGGGTGAAGAAGTCGATGCGCTGCGCGACGCCGTGCGCCGCTTTGCCGAGTCCGAGATCGCGCCGATTGCCGAACGCGTGGACCACGAGAACGCCTTCCCGCAGGAACTGTGGCCCAAGCTCGGCGAAATGGGCCTACTCGGCCTGACCGTGCCGGGCGAATACGGCGGCAGCGAGATGGGCTACCTCGCGCACCTCGTCGCGATGGAAGAGATCTCGCGTGCATCGGGCTCGATCGGCCTGTCGTATGGCGCGCACTCCAACCTGTGCGTGAGCAACCTCTACGCGAACGGCAACGAGGCGCAGCGTCAGAAATACCTGCCGAAGCTCTGCACGGGCGAGTTCAAAGGCGCGCTCGCGATGAGCGAGCCGGGTGCAGGTTCGGACGTTGTCGGTTCCATGGCCTGCCGCGCCGAACTGCGCGACGGCGTGTGGATCGCGAACGGTAACAAGATGTGGATCACGAACGGCCCCGAGGCCGACGTGCTCATCGTCTACATGCGCACCGCCGGCAAGGAGGCGGGCAGCAAGTGCATGACCGCGTTCCTCGTCGAGAAAGGCATGAAGGGCTTCAGCACCGCCCAGAAGCTCGACAAACTCGGCATGCGCGGCAGCAACACCTGCGAGCTCGTGTTCGACAACTGCGAAATTCCGCAGGAAAACGTGCTCGGCGAAGTGCACAACGGCGTCAAGGTGCTCATGAGCGGTCTCAACACCGAGCGCCTCGTGCTGAGCGGCGGCCCGATCGGCCTCATGCAGGCGGCCATGGACATCACCCTGCCCTACGTCCGCGAGCGCAAGCAGTTCGACACGCCGATCGGTTGCTTTGAACTGATGCAGGCGAAAGTGGCCGACATGTACACGGCGCTGCAGTCCGCGCGTGCGTTCGCCTACCAGGTGGCGCGCGACTACGACGCCGGCCAGCGCAGCCGCATCGACGCGGCCTCGTGCCTGTTGCACGCATCGGAAGGCGCGGTGCAGGTCGCACTCGAAGCGATCCAGTCGCTCGGTGGCAACGGCTATATCAACGAGTACCCGACCGGCCGCATCCTGCGCGACGCAAAGCTCTATGCGATTGGCGCAGGCACGAACGAGATCCGCCGCATGCTGATCGGGCGAGAGCTGTTCGCCGGCAACGCCTGAGCGCGCGCAGGCGGCACGAAAAGGCGGCCTTCGGGTCGCCTTTTTGTTTGCGGTCGTCCTCGGCCGATTGGCTGATGTGCGGGCTTTGGCGTGATTGTTCAGGCGGTGCGACGCTGCGGCTCGCCCACCATCGCGAGACTGGTACCCCACCCGCCCAAGCCTATGCCGCGGACGCGAGAAAAACCCTGCGGTCTCGGCGACTTACGCCGACTGTGTGGCTGCTCGCCGCCTGCAGGTCGCATACACATTTCGTGCACAGGCACCGTCGGAACGTCCGTTTGCCGCGCTGCAGCATGCAGTCGCATAATCGGGTGGTTCCGGCCTTGAGCCGACCGCCCCACTCGGAGCACGCCATGAGCGACGTCGTCATCGTCGGTGCCAAGCGCACCGCCATCGGTTCCTTCCTCGGCCAGTTCACCGGCGTGCCCACCCCGCAGCTTGGCGCCACGGCCATTCGCGCCGCACTCGAGCACGGTGGCGTCGCGGCCGACCAAGTCGAAGAGGTGATCATGGGCTGTGTGCTGCCCGCCGGCCTCGGCCAGGCACCGGCGCGCCAGGCCGCGATCGCAGCGGGCGTGCCGACCTCGGCCGCGTGCATCACGATCAACAAGGTCTGCGGCTCGGGCATGAAAGCCATGATGCTAGCGGCCGACATGATCCGCGCTGGCTCGGCGCAGGTCGTCGTCGCCGGCGGCATGGAGTCGATGACCAACGCGCCCCACCTGCTCAACGGCTCGCGCACGGGCGTGCGCTACGGCGCGGCGGAATTCCTCGACCACATGGCCCACGACGGCCTCACGAACCCGTACGACGGCAAGGCGATGGGCGTGTTCGGCGATGCGACCTGCTTGACGTACGAGTACACGCGCGAGCATCTCGACGCCTTCGCGGCCGAGAGCGTGCGTCGTGCGCAGGAAGCCGTGCAGGGCGGCGCGTTCAATGACGAAATCGCGCCGGTGACGGTCAAAGGCCGCAAGGGCGAAGTCGTCGTCGACACGGACGAAGAGCCGGGCAAGATCGACGCATCGAAGATTCCGTCCCTGCGCGCCGCATTCGGCAAGGAGGGCCTCCTGACGGCCGCCACGTCGTCGAAGATTTCCGACGGTGCCGCGGCCGCCGTGCTGATGTCGGCCGAAGCCGCCGAGCGCCTTGGCGCCACGCCGCTCGCGCGTGTCGTTGCGTATGCCGGACATGCGCACGAGCCCGAGTGGTTCACCACCGCTCCGATCGAAGCCACGCGCCGTGTCCTCGAAAAGGCGGGCTGGACAGTGGACGACGTCGACCTGTTTGAAATCAACGAGGCGTTTGCGTGCGTGGCGATGGCACCGATGAAAGAACTCGGCATCTCGCACGACAAACTCAACGTCCACGGCGGCGCCGTTGCGCTCGGCCACCCGATCGGTGCGAGCGGCGCGCGTCTGGTGGTCACGCTGATCCACGCGCTGCGTCAGCGCGGTGGGAAGCGTGGCGTCGCCTCGCTGTGCATCGGCGGCGGCGAGGCGACAGCCATCGCAATCGAGCTAACCTGAACCGCGACCCGTACGACGGCAGTGGGTTGCCAGTACGGGACGCTTGACACGTGAATAGGGCTTGTCATCATGTTATCGGCGCGCGGGTGAGTGCGCCCGCCCACTGACGAGGAAACCGCACCATGATGATCAACAAGGCCCTCCTGGCTTTGGCCTTGGGTTTTGCGCTGGCCGCGTGCTCGAACGAAGAGCAGGCTGCGGATTCCGCTGTCGAAGCCGCCGACGCGGCCACCGCCGCGCAGGACGCAGCGTCGAGCGCGGTCGCTGCCGGTGACGCTGCTGCGGCCGATGCCGCGCAGGCTGCAGCCGATGCAGCGGCTGTCGCCGCTGATGCGGCGGCCACCTCTGCGGAATCCGCGATGACGTCCACCGACCTCGGCAGCGCCGACAGCGCAGCCGACGCCGCGGCGCAGTCCGCCGACGCGGCAGAACAGGCTCAGGAAGCGGCGGAAAACGCCGTCGAGAACTAACAAGCCATACCGCTTGCTGTACCGGAAAGGCCGCCAGCTGCCTGGCGGCTTTTCCTTGTCAGTGCATGAAAGCGACGCGATGAGCCGAGCCGATTAACACTGGCGTTGCTTCACCGTTGTCCCACCCTCAAGTCTGTTTTCTCTGGAGAGATCCCATGAACACCAAGCTCTACGTCGCCCTGTTCGCCGCCGCGTTCGCCCTGTCGGCTTGCAACAACGAAGCCGCTGACACCGCCGCCGTCGACGCTGCTGCGACGGAAGAAGCCGTTGCCGCTGACGCCGAAGTCGCCGTCGAAGCGCCGGTCGTTGACCCGGCTCTGGACCCGGCCGCTGCCCCGGCTGCCGAGGCCACCACGGCTGAAGTGATCGACCCGGCCGTTGCCCCGGCTGCCGACGTTGCCGCTCCGGCCGTCGACGCCGCTGCTCCGGCCGCGACGGAAGAAGTCCAGCAGTAATCGCTTCACGCGACTGCAGTACCCGAAGGGCCCGCGCAAGCGGGCCCTTCTCTTTTGTAGCCTCGTGCGGCGCATTCGAGCGTGGGCTCACGTCGCGAACGCGGTCGCCGCGCAAGGAAGGTCTCGTTGCGAGACGCAAGAGCGCGGCAACCGCGCAGACCCCGCGTGGCTTCGGTCCGCCGCCGAAAGCGTTCCGCCGGTAAATCGCGTCGCGGCCGACGCAAGGGCGAATCGCGATCGCATCGCGCATCCAGACTACGTGCAGCCGAGGCGTCGCATGCGCTCGTCGCGAACGATTGCCGAACAAGCGACCTGCTTGGCCCATCCACACGCTTTGTGGTTTGATGCCGCGCCCCCGTTTCGCGACTGAGTCGATGCCTGCCCTCGCCTCCCAGCTTGATCCCCGCTCGCAGGATTTCCAGGACAACGCCGCCTACCACCGCGCGCTTGTCGACGAACTCGACGCGCGTCTCTCGCGTGCCGCAGACGGCGGCGGCGAGAAGGCGCGCACGAAACACACCGAGCGCGGCAAGCTGCTTGCGCGCGACCGCATCACGGCCCTGCTCGACCCGGGCTCGCCGTTCCTCGAGGTCGCGCCCCTCGCGGCCGAGGGCATGTATGACGACGCGGCGCCCGCCGCAGGCATGGTCTGCGGCATCGGCCGCGTGATGGGTCAGGAAGTCGTCATCGTCGCGAACGACGCGACGGTCAAGGGCGGCACCTACTTTCCGATGACGGTCAAGAAGCATCTCCGCGCGCAGGAGATCGCCCGCGAGAACCGGTTGCCCTGCGTCTACCTCGTCGACTCCGGCGGCGCGTTTCTGCCGCTGCAGGATGAAGTGTTTCCCGACAAGGAGCACTTTGGCCGGATCTTCTACAACCAGGCGCGCATGAGCGCGGAGAACATCCCGCAGATCGCGGTCGTCATGGGCAGCTGCACCGCGGGCGGCGCGTACGTGCCCGCGATGTGCGACGAGTCGGTGATCGTCAAGGAACAGGGGACGATCTTCCTCGGAGGCCCGCCGCTGGTGAAGGCGGCCACCGGCGAAGTCGTCGATGCCGAAGCGCTCGGCGGTGCGGACGTGCACACGAGCGTCTCAGGTGTCGCCGACCACTTCGCCAACGACGACCGCCACGCGCTGCAGATCGCTCGCGACATCGTCGGCCATCTGAATCGCCGCAAGACGCTTCCCGTCGCGACGCAGCCTGTGCGTGAGCCGCTGTACGGCGCAGAGGAGCTGTATGGCATCGTGCCGAAGGACACGCGCCGGCCGTTTGATATCCGCGAAGTCATCGCGCGCATCGTCGACGGCAGCGAGCTGCAGGAGTTCAAGGCGCGCTACGGGAAGACGCTGGTCACCGGCTTCGCGCATCTGCACGGCTATCCGGTCGGCATCGTCGCGAACAACGGCATCCTATTCGCCGAAAGCGCGCTCAAGGGCGCGCACTTCATCGAGCTGTGCAATCAGCGCGGCATCCCCCTGGTGTTCTTGCAGAACATCACGGGCTTCATGGTCGGCCGCAAGTACGAGAACGCGGGCATCGCGAAGGACGGCGCGAAGATGGTCACCGCCGTCGCGTGTTCGCACGTGCCGAAGTTCACCGTCGTGATCGGCGGCAGCTTCGGCGCGGGCAACTACGCGATGTGCGGCCGCTCGTACGGCGCGCGCTTCCTGTGGATGTGGCCGAACGCGCGCATCAGCGTCATGGGCGGCGAACAGGCGGCCAGCGTGCTCGCCACCGTGCGTCGCGACGGGATCGAGGCCGCGGGCAAGGTGTGGACGCCCGAGGACGAGGAGGCGTTCAAGGCGCCGATCCGTGACCAGTACGAAACGCAGGGCAACCCCTACTACGCGACGGCGCGGCTGTGGGACGACGGCATCATCGATCCCGCCGACACGCGGCGCGTGCTCGGGCTCGGGATCTCGGCGAGCCTCAACGCACCGATCGAACCGGCGCCGGGCCAGAGCACCGGCACGCGCTTCGGCGTGTTCCGGATGTAGGCTGTACCGGCCGCTCGCGGCGCAGCACGACAGCAGGTGGGGGCCTGCAGCAACATGATCGTCGGAATCGACTTGGGGACCACTCACTCGCTCGTGGGTGCGTTCATCGACGGGCAGTCGCGGTTGTTCGCGAATGCCCACGGCCACGTGCTCACGCCATCTGCGGTCAGCGTGGGCGACGACGGCACGTTGCTGATCGGGCGCCCAGCGCTGGACCGCGTGATCTCGCATCCGGATGCGAGCGTGGCGAGTTTCAAGCGCTGGATGGGCACGCGCCGCGAGACACGGCTCGGCAAGCGGGCTTACCTGCCTGAAGAACTTTCGGCACTCGTGATCCGCTCGTTGCTCGACGACGTGGAGGCCGCCTGCGGGTCACGGCCGGACGAAGCCGTGATCAGCGTGCCCGCGTACTTCAGCGACGCGCAGCGCCGCGCGACGCGTCGAGCCGGCGAACTCGCGGGCGTCCGAGTCGAGCGTCTGATCAACGAGCCTACAGCTGCCGCCCTCGCGTACGGCCTGGCGGAGCGGCTGGATGACGCCCACGTCCTCGTGCTCGACCTCGGCGGCGGCACGTTCGACGTGTCGATCCTCGAGCTGTTCGACGGCGTGGTGAAGGTCCATGCGAGCGCCGGCGACAATTTCCTCGGCGGCGACGACTTCACACACGCGCTGCGCGACCACGTGCTCGCGTCGCACAAGGTCGACGCGGAGTCGCTGTCGGCAGCGGAACGCGCGATGCTCTGGATGCGGGCGGAGCACGCGAAACGCGAGCTTTCGAACGGCCGCGCCGCGCGCATCGCCCTGTCCCTTGCGGGGCACGATGTCGCGACGGATCTCGACGAATCGCAGTTCGAGGCGCTTGTCGCGCCGCTGATCCAGCGCCTGCGCACACCCATCGAGCGTGCAATGCGCGATGCGGGCTTGCGCGGTGCAGACCTCGCGGAGGTCGTGATGGTCGGCGGCGCGTCGCGCATGCCGCTGCTGTCGCGCATCGCCGCCCGCCTGCTTGGGCGGCTGCCGCTGCGGCACGTCGCGCCGGACGAGGCGGTTGCGCAGGGTGCTTGCGTCGCCGCCGCGCTCAAAGCGCGCGACGCGGCGTTCGAGGAAATCGTGCTGACCGACGTATGCCCGCACTCGCTCGGCGTCGAAATCAGCATGAACTTGGGGCCAGGCCAGCGCAGCGACGGCCATTTCGATCCGATCATCGAGCGCAACAGCACGGTGCCGGTCAGCCGGATGCGCGAGTACTTCCCCGTGCATCCGCAACAGACGCAGGTCACGCTCGGCGTTTACCAGGGCGAACACCCGCGCGCAGACCAGAACATCGCGCTCGGTCAGCTCGAGATTCCGGTCCCGCCCGGCCCGCCGGACGAGCGCGGGATCGACGTGCGCTTTACCTACGACATCAACGGCGTGCTGCAGGTCGAGGCCACGGTGCAGAAGAGCGGCATCCGCCGCGAGCTGCTGCTGATCCAGGACGGCAGCGACCTCACGGAGGCCGAGGCGAAGAAGCGCCTGGACGAACTCGCGGCGCTCAAGGTCCATCCACGCGAGGAACAGCCGAACATTGCGGCCGTGGCGCGGGTGGAGCGCCTCTACGCCGAGTCGCTCGGCGACATGCGCGCGCAGTTGCAGCACTGGCTAGTGCAGTTCCAGTCGGTGCTCGCGACCCAGGACCGGGCGCAGATCGATGAGCATCGCACCGCGCTGCTGTCTGCGCTCGACGGCCTTGAAGCCGGGCCGCTGGCATGAGCGCGACGGCCTGGGACGTCCTCGGCATCGCCGAGACCGGGGACGCGCGCGCAATCAAGCGCGCCTATGCCGCGCGGCTGAAGATCACGCGCCCGGAGGCGGACCCGGTCGCGTTCCAGCTGCTCTCGGACGCGTTCGAATGGGCGACCGGTCACGCGCGCAGGTCGGCGCAGGAGACCGAGCACACGGTCGAACCGCAGGGCCCCGCGGTCGACGCGCTGGCGCCCTCGCCCCTCGATGACGCGCGTCGCGAACTCGGGCGACCCATCGACACACCAACGCACGAAGCCAGCGACGCGGTCGGAGATGCCGCGCCCGTCGAAACCGGGGCGGAGCCCGCTCAGGACTTCGACTTCGGCGCGTTCTTCGCTGAACTGTGCGAACCGCTGCGCAGGCAGGATCCGACCCATCTGGCGGCGTGGCTCGATCATCACGAGGCGCTGTACTCGATCGAACTCAAGTGGGCCGTGATGCCCCACGTGTTCGACGCGCTCGCTCGCCGCGGCGCGGAACTCAACCCGCATCAGGGACACCTCGACGTGCTGCAGGCGTTCTTCGGGGTGGACGCGCGCCTCCGGCGGCACCCTGCGATCGCACCCGCGCTCGACTTCCTCGAGGCGCGCAGCTGGCTCGATCCGACCGGCGTGCCCGGGATGCGTGCGCGGTCACCCGAGGAGGCGTTCGAGGCACTGATCGAGAAGTACCGCTCGAAGCGCGTCAAGCCCGTGGATCGCATGTTGCTGCGCGAGCTCATGGGGCCGGTGGCGTGGCTGCGCCGGATCCTGATACTCCTGGTGCCGGGGCTGCCGGGCCAACTGGCGGGTCTGTTTACGCGCCTCGTCGAGGCGTGCGCGCACAGCACCTATGCCCGGCTGGACACCGAAGCCCTCGAGTTCTGGCGCCGGGTCACGGATCCCAACAGCTTCGACTGGCGGCGCCTTGCGGTGCCGGTTGCGCGCGCACCCGTGTACGCGGTGCCGTTCGTCGCGCTCTTCAACTGGCTGGCTGGCCAGGACGCGTTACTCGCCGGCGCAGCTGCGACCAGCGGCCTCGCCGCGGGGATTGGATTTGCGTGGACCGCGCTCATGACCGCGGTGCGGCGTCTTGCCGCGTGGAACCGAGATACGTTGCGGTGGAATCCCGCACTCGTCATCGTGTCCGCGCTGTTCGGCACCGCCTGCGTGTTGGCGGTCGCAGGTTCCGGCGGCTGGGGCGCGTGCGTCGCGGCGCTCGTGCTGCTGTGGATTCACACCCGCGGCTTCGGCGGCACGCTGTTCACCGTGCTTGGCGTGATCGTGAGCTGGGCGCTGCTGTTCGGCGCGTTTCAGCAGTGGACCGATGCTTCGAGCGTGACTTGGCCCGCGACCGTATCGATCCTGATCTCGGCGGGGCTGCTCGTCGGCACGGACGTCGTTGTCGCGCGGGTGAAGCGCATCCCGCTCAACGAAGCGCGGACGTCCGACGCTGCGCCGGCGTGGATGATGCTCGCCGCCGGGCTCGTCGCTGGCCTCTGCACGGCGACGCACGCGGCCGTCGGCGCGATGTTCTAGCGGGACGGGCGTCGCCGCAGCGCCGCCCGTACACAGTCCGCCAGCTTCAGCGCTTCTTGCGCACGTAAAGCACCAGCGAGTGGTCTTCGATCTCGTAGCCCATGCTCTCGGCAATACGGCGCTGCAGCTCTTCGATCTCGCCGCTTTCGAACTCGATGATCTTGCCGGTGTCGACGTCGACCATGTGGTCGTGGTGCTGGCCGCGATCGAGCTCGTACACAGACTGGCCCGCTTCGAAGTTGTGCTTGAGCACAAGGCCCGCCGCTTCGAACTGCGTCAGCACGCGATAGACCGTCGCCAGCCCGATGTCCTCGTCCTGCTCGAGAAGCATCCGGTAGATGTCTTCGGCAGTGACGTGGCGCGACTTCGACTTCTCCAGCAGCGCAAGGATGCGCATGCGCGGATGCGTGACTTTCAAGCCGACGTTCCGCAGATCCTGTGACTCCATTGCGCCTCCGGTCGCTTCGCATTTTTCCGATGCGCGTGCAGGCATCGGTCGCTCAACCCGCGATGAACAGGGCCGTGGCCGCCGTCGTCGACAGGGGCGGCAGTGTATCATCGGCGCTGATTTCCCCTGCCCGATCAGTGCCCATGCACGCAATGCGCTCGCTTCTGCCCGTCCTGCTCGTCGCCGCGATGACCGCGGGTTGCGGCATCGTGTATCGCCAGCCGATCTACCAGGGCAACCTGCTCGAGAAGTCGGCGGTCGACCAGCTGCAGGCCGGCATGAGCAAGCAGCAGGTCGTGACCCTGCTCGGCACGCCGTCGATCTCGGATCCGTACAACCCGGGCCGCTGGGACTACACGGCAACGCAGCGGGTCGGACGCGTATCGCGCGCAGACATCAAGAACCTGACGCTGTGGTTCGAAGGCGACACGCTCGCCCGCTGGGACGGGGATTACTTCCCCGAGCAGGACGAGCAGCTGGCCGAGAAGTCGGTCGAGCAGTTCGGCCGTAACCTGGCGAAGGACAAGAAAAAGTCGCGCGGCGGCCGCTGAGGCCGCCTGTCGCTAGCGGCCCTTCAGTGGCCGCTGTTCGGCGCGTTTGCGCCGTGCATCCTTTGGGTCTGCAATCAGCGGCCTGAGCAGTTCGATCCGGTCGCCGTCGTGCAGAAGGGTGTGCGGGGTTGCGCGCAGGCCATGCACCGCAACTGCAATCTCGTCCGCGTTACGCTGCACCTGCTCAAGCGCATCGCCAACCGTGCTGCCTTCCGGCAGTTCGAGGAACGTCGACTCGAACCGCCGCGGCCACGCGCGGATCACTTCGATTTTCACGAGCTCGGGCTCAGCGAGGATCCGGGTCGCGGTCGGCGACGCGGATGAAGTCGTTGACCATTCGATCCGCGAGCCCCTGGAATCCGATCGCGAGCGCCGGCGCCAGCAGACGCACCTTCGGCTCGAAGCTCAGCGTCAAGGTAACGCGGCAGGCAGACTCGTCCAGCGCGTGGAACTCCCAGCGGCCGCTGAGCCGTTTGAACGGGCCCTCGACCAGTCGCAGCTCGATGTGATGCGGTGCAGACAGCGTATTTTCGGTCATGAACCACGTGCGCAGCCCGCCGAGACGCAGGTCGAGCCGTGCGAGCTGGCGCTCGTCTGACGATTCCAGGACCTGAGCTTGCTCGCACCACTCGAAGCGCCGCGGGTACGCCGCCACGTCGTTGACGAGGGCGAACATGCGGGCGGCGGAGTGTTCGACGAGCGCGGAGCGGCGGATATCGGGCATGAGTGGCTTGCGATCGCCTTTTCACGCAAATCCCCGTCAATCGGAGAGAATGGCGCGATGGCGAAGACTGCGAATAACAAGACCGGCAAGGATACGGGAAAGAGCGCGAAGGGCGGCACGATCGCGCTGAACCGCCGCGCCCGGCATGACTACCACCTCGAGGATCGATTCGAGGCGGGCCTTGCGCTGCAGGGGTGGGAACTGAAGTCGATCCGCGCGGGACGGGCGAACATCACCGAGGCATACGCGAATATCCGCAACGGCGAGATCCATTTGCTCGGCGCGCAGTTCACCCCGCTGATCTCCGCGTCCACGCATGTGGTTGCCGAGGAGCGGCGCGCGCGCAAGCTGCTGCTGCACCGCAGTGAGATCGACACACTGATCGGCCGAGTGCAGCGCGACGGGTACACCGTTGTGCCGACGGCCCTGTACTGGAAGGGCAACAAGGTCAAGATCGAAGTCGTGCTCGCGAAGGGCAAGCAAACGCACGACAAGCGCGAGACCAACAAAGAACGCGACTGGGCGCGCGAGAAGCAGCGCGTCATGCGTCGGCACAACAAGAACGCCTGAGGTTTAACGCCCTTCGCCGTGCGCCTCGGCGCGCAGCGTAAACCGGAACAGCGCGCCCTCGCCCTCCGCGCCCTCGGCGCGGATTGCGCCGCCGTGGCGCTCCACGATCCGCTTCACCGTCGCCAGGCCGATGCCGTGGCCCGCGTAGGCCTCCTGGCTGTGCAGGCGTTGGAACGGCCGGAACAGCTTGTCGACGTAGGCCTGGTCGAAACCCGCCCCGTTGTCCTGGACGAAGTACTCGCCGCTGTCCTCGAAACGACCGAACTCGATACGGGCCGGTTCGCGCTCGCGCGTGAATTTCCAGGCGTTCGCGAGCAGATTCGAGAGCAGGTTACGCAGCAGCGTGGCGTCGCCCGTAGTCGTCAGTCCGGGTTGGATGACGAACTCGACCGGCCTCTCCGCGTCTTCGGCGCGCAGGTCGTCAGCGATTTCGGCGGCAAGGCGGCTGAGGTCGACGACCTCGAGCCGCATGTCACCGCGCGTCAGCCGCGACATCTTGAGCATTGCGTCGATCAGCTCGCCCATTCGGCCTGCGGCGCGGCGCACGCGGGTGAGATAGTCGCGCCCTGAATCGTCAAGCACCGCGCCGTGACGCTCAGCCAGGATCCGGCTGAATCCGTCGATCGCACGCAGCGGCGCGCGTAGGTCGTGCGAGACGCTGTACGCGAACGATTCGAGCTCCTGGTTGGCCTGGCTCAACTCGCGCGTGCGCAGCGCGACGCGCGCCTCGAGCGTGCGGTTCAGCGCGTGCACGCGTGCTTCGGCGCGCATGCGCTCGGTGATGTCCTCGAGCTGCACGAGCTCGGCAACGTCCTGGCCGATGTTGCCGGGCACGGCAGCGTAGGTGAGGTGCACGTAGCGCGGCGGGCCGTCGTCATGCTGGATGCGACGCGTCGCGCGGCGCGTACCCGCCTCGTCCGGGGCCGGCGTCGGGACGCGCACGGCGTCGTCCTCTCCGTCGCAGAACAACGAGCGCAGTGTCAGCCCCTGCAGCGCTTTTGGATCACGCCCCACGATGCCGCCCATAGCCGGGTTCGCTTCGACGATCGCGCCGTGGCTGTCGAGCAATGCCATCCCGATCGCCGAGTACTGCATGGCGCCGCGGAAGCGCTGCTCGCTGCGGCGATAGTCCTCGGTGAGGCGGCGCGCGATCGTGCGCGCACGGGCCTCAGTCTGCGCGAGGGACCACGCGATCCCGTACAGCAGCATCGACGCCAGGATGCCGAGCAGGAGCGAATTGCGCAGCGCCGGCAGCCGCGGCGCGGCGACCTCGACTGGCGGCGACTCGAACTGGATTCGCCAGTCGCGCCCGTACTGCTGCAGCGTGCGCTCGTAGCGGAATGCCGGCTCCTGCCCCTCGGCCGGGGCCGACGCGTTGGTGAAGAGCAACACGGCCTGGCCGCCGGTCACGTCGTACACCCGGAACCGCGCCTCGGGATGGATATTGCCGAGCGCCGCGGTGACGAACGGCCGCACGCGGAATGGCACGTACACCCACCCCTGCATGAGCATCCGCCGCGCAGCTGCATCGGAGGGGGCTTCGCCGCTGCGGAACACGGGCAAGTACAGCAGCAGCCCCGTGGTCCTGGCGGTCCCGTCCTGAAGCAGCCGCACGGGACCTGTCAGCCGCGCCGCGCCGGTCTCGAGTGCGCTTTGCAATGCCGCTTGCCGCGTCGGCTCGGAATGCATGTCGAACCCGACCGCACGCATGTTCGCGGGCGTCCTCGGCTCGAGGAACAGAACGGGCGCGTATGTGTCGCGCTTGCCACGCGGATAGACCTCGAAGTAGCCGTCCCCTGCATCGCGTCGGTCGAGCTGGAATGCGGCAATGCGCCCGCCGTCCACGTACGCGGCAAAGCCTAGACCGAGCATTGCGGGAAAGCGCGCCTCGAGGTCCATGCCCTCGACGTATGACGCCCACTGCTGCGGCGTCGGTCGGCTGACCGAAGCGAACAGTGCGGCACCGCCGCGCGCGACGAGTTCGTACTCGACGAGACGCTGCACGAGGAGGTCGGTGACCTCGCCGGTCATCGCGACAAAGCGAGCCTCCGCCGCGCGCACCTCGCGCTGGCGGACGGTGTGCCACGTGGCCAACACGAGCAGCAAGGCGCCGGCGAAGACCGCGAACGCGAGCAAGTGACCGCCGTGCAGCCAGCCGGCAAATCGTGGTCCGCGGTCCTGCGGGATGTCGGGGGAGGCATCCATTGCCGACAGGATATACGCGAGACAATAAAAAACCCGCCTTGCGGCGGGTTTTGAATTTGGTGGAGGTGGGCGGAATCGAACCGCCGTCCGAAGGCACTCCATCCCCGGCACTACATGCTTAGCTCGCCGTTGATTCTCGTCCCGGGGCAGCACGGCGTGCAAAGCGCACCCAAGGACAAGCCCGCTTTGGGTTAACCGGCGACTGACGGGCAGCCATCACCGGCGATTCCGTGATAATGACCCTACACAGCGAGCACGGACACAAGCTGTTTCGGGGCTTACGCCTTAAGCGGCGAGAGCGTAGTTGTCGTCGTTGGCAACTAGAGTTTTGCAGCTGGATTTACGAGGAAAGCTACCCCCTCGGCATGCACCAGGCAATTTCGCAACCCCCGTCGAAGCCAGTGCACCCCCGGGGACAACAATTGCTTGCTGACCGAGCCAGTATAGGCCCGCCGCGCGTGATCACAAGCGCACCGCCCTCGCCTGTCGGCGACGATTCATCGGCCCCTGTGCCGCGGCGACCCCGTGGCCTCGCCACGCGAATGACCGTGGCCGCGCACGCTCGTGATGACGCCGTCGGCGCAGATGGCGACCACCTCCCGCGCCGACGGCGCAATCGCAACGCCGCCGGTGAACGCTGAGAAGGCGGGCAGCACGGTCATACGTTCGCGCAGCCAGAACGCGGGCCAGCGCCGGGGACCGAGACCCGGCAGCCCGATGCACGGGTGCAGGTGCCCACATAGCACATGCAGCGAGGGGTGATCCTCCGGTTCGTGCCGGAGCGCGAACGGTGCGTCGTCGTGTGCCTCGCCCAGCAGTTCGATGCCGAGCCCGGCCTGCGCGAGCGCGCGGTCGTGGTTGCCGACGAGTGCTGCAACGTGGAGCTCCGGGTTCGCTTCGCGCCACGCGCCCCAGCGCGCACGCCACGCGGCGTCCGGCGCCGGCCCGTGCAGGACATCGCCCAGTACCCACAGCGCCGTGGCGCCGGTTGCGTCCACGAGCGCATCGAGGCGTTGCAGGTCGTGCGTCGTTCCGCCGCGCGGCAGGCCGATGCCCGCGCGCCGGAATACATCAGCCTTACCCAGGTGCAGGTCGGCGATCAGCAGGCGGCGGTGGCGGGGCCAGTACAGCGCCCGATCAGCGAGCAACTGCACCGGCTCGCCGGCGATATGCAGCTCAAGCGCGGCGCGCATGGCGACGTTCGAGTTGCTCCGCGGCGCGCTGCACCCGGGTTTTCCAGTCTTCGGTACTGAGCTCGCCGCGCTTGCCCTCGGCCCACAAGGGGAACGACAGCGGCGTGAGGCTTTTCGGCCGTCGCCACCGCAAGGCGCGCGACGCGCAATCGGCCAGCGCGGCCTGCAGCCGCGTGACTTCGAGCTGCTGGCTCAACACCTCGTGGTCGGCGAGCTGCAGGAGCACGTGGTCGGGGTCGTAGCGACGGAGGACGTCATACAACAGCCCGCTGGAGGCCTGCAGCTGGCGCATTGAACGGTTCGCTCGCCCCGGGAGCGAGGGCGGCAGCAGCCCCGCGACACGCGCGATCTCGCGGAACTGACGACGCGCGAGTTCCGCCAGGTTGAGGCTCTCGCGCAGGTCGTCGACCAGGCCCTCGGGATGCAGCAGACCCTGCAGTTCGGTTTCGTCGATCTGCACGGCCTCCGCGGGTGACAGCACGAAGCCGTAGTCGTTCGCGGCGTAGGCGAACGTGTTTGCGCGGATGCGCCCCCAACGCAGCGACAGCAGAGCGGCAAGCCCTTCATGCAGCCCCCGTCCGAGGAACGGGTACACGAACAGGTGCTGGCCGTCGCGCGCCTTGACGATCTCGACCAGCATCTCGCCCTGCGCAGGCAACGCGGACAGCGACGCCTGCAGATCGAGCAGGCGCGCGAGCGCACCGAGCTCCGGCGCATCGGCAGGCGTCGCCAGCAGGTGCTCGACGCCGCGCGCGAGCTCCGTCGACAACGACATCCGCACGCCGGCCCACTTCGGCACCTGCCCGTCGCCGCTGCGCACGTTGCGGACGTACGCCGTCATCTGCTCGAGGCGCACGAGTTCGAGCAGACGGCCTGCGAAGTGGAACCGATCGCGCGGCCGCAGGCGTGCGATGAAGGTCTCTTCGACCGAGCCGAGCGCCCCGCCCCGCAGCTGTTTGACCGCGACCGAGCCCTCGCTCGTGATCGTACCGATCGAGAGCCGATGGCGAAGCGCGATGCGGCGGTCGTCGATGAGCACGTAGCGCCCGTCTTCCGTGCGCACCACGCGCCGGTAGTCGGGGTAGTGCTCCAGCGCGCGACCGCCCTGCACGATGAAGTCGAGCACGGCCTGCCAGGTGTCCGGCGCCAGCGTCGAGAACGCGTGCGCGCCGCGCACTTCGTCATACAGCGCATCGCCATCGAATCCGCCGCCCAGCGCGAGGGTCACGCAGTGCTGCGCGAGCACGTCCAGGCTCAGCATCGGCGGCGGACGCGACTCGATGCGGCCGGCCTGCATCGCGCGGCGCACGGCGGCGAATTCGACGAGCTCGAGCGCGTGGGTGGGCACGCATACGACGTGCCCCGCTTCGCCCGGCCGATGCTTCGCGCGGCCTGCGCGCTGCAGCAGGCGCGCCGCGCCCTTCGGGCTGCCGATCTGGATCACCTGGTCCACGGCCGGGAAGTCGACGCCTAGATCGAGGCTCGACGTGGCCACCACGCAGCGCAGGCGGCCTTCGCGCAGGCCCGCCTCGGTCTGCGCACGCAACGCGGCGCTGATCGAGCCGTGATGCAGCGCGAGTGTGGCCGGGTCCTCCAGCCACACGGCCGACAGCGCGCGGTGCCACATCTCGGCCGACGCGCGGGTGTTCGTGAAGACCAGGCTCGTGCGGGCTGCAAACACCCGATCCACGACACGGGGCAGCTGGTTGAGCCCGAGGTGCCCGGCCCACGGAAAGCGCTCTCCGACGTCGGGCACCAGCGATTCCAGCGTGACCGCGCGCGGCGCGACACCGGAGACGATGGCCGCATCGGGGCGGTGCGGCAGCAGCACGTCGCGGGCCTCGTCGAGGTTGCCAAGCGTTGCGGACAGGCCCCAGATGCGCACACCGGGCGCCAGCGCGCGAAGCCGGGCCAGGCACAGCTGCAGCAGGACGCCGCGCTTGTTGCCGACCAGCTCGTGCCACTCGTCGATGACGATGGCCTGCAGCGACGCGAGCTGGGGCGCGGTGTCGGCGTACGACAGCAGCAGCGCGATCGACTCGGGCGTGGTGACGAGCGCATCGAGGCGGCCGTCGCGCGCAAGCCGTTTGTCGCGGGCACTGGCATCGCCTGTGCGCAGTCCGACCTCCCAGTCGAGTCCGAGTTCGGCGAACGGCTCGCGGATCGCACGCGCACTGTCAGCGGCGAGCGCGCGCAGCGGGGTGATCCAGAGCAGCTTGAGATCGCGTTGGCGGCCGCGCGAGGCTTCGCGTTGCGCTGCGTTCGGCGCGGTGCGCACGAGGCGGCCGCCGCGGCCGACGCGAAGCCGGCCCACCTCGTGTGCGGGGGTGGCGTTGTCCGGGGGCGCTGCCCGACGCGTGCGGGCAGGCGCGGCCGGCTCGGCGTTGAGTGCATCGAGCAGCACGCCGCCGAGCGCGGCGAGCGTCTTTCCGCTGCCGGTGGGGGTGTGCAGCAGGCCGGATTCGCCGGCCAGGTACCGCGCCCACACGTCGCGCTGGAACGGCAGTGGCGCCCAGCCGCGGGTCGCGAACCACGCGTCCAGCCGCGACTGCGCGTCTGTCGCCGCCTCCGGGGCCGCGCGCTTGCGTCGCACCGACGTGCTCAATGTGCAAGCGCTCTCAGCGTGTCGACGCGGTCCGCCTCAGCGACCGGCTTGTCGTGACGCCAGCGCAGGATGCGCGGGAAACGCACCGCGATGCCCGACTTGTGGCGGGTCGAGCGATTCACCGCTTCGAAGCCCAGCTCGAACACGTGGACGGGCTCGACCTGACGCACCGGCCCGAAGCGCTCCACGGTGTGCGCGCGGATCCAGCGATCCAGCGTGAGGATCTCCTTGTCGTCGAGTCCCGAATACGCCTTCGCGACCGGCACGAGCTGGTCGCCGCTCCACAGGGCGAACGTGTAGTCGGTGAACAGCGTGCTGCGCCGGCCACTGCCTGACTGCGCATACACGAGCACGGCATCGATCGTGAGCGGATCGATCTTCCACTTCCACCAGTCGCCGCGTCGACGGCCGCTCTGGTAAGACGACGCGCGGCGCTTGAGCATCAGGCCTTCGACCGCGCGCTCGCGCGCGCCTTCGCGCAGCGCCGCGGCGTCGCTCCAGGACGCGGCTTCGACATTCGGCGACACGCGGATGCGCGGATCGGGCATGTCGGCGAGTAGTGCCTCAAGGGCTGCGCGTCGCTCGGAGAGCGGGCGTTCGCGCAGGTCCTCGCCTTCGAGTTCGAGCAGGTCGTATGCCAGCACCTGCACCGGTGTGTCGGCGAGCGTCTTTGCGCCCGGCTTGCGGCGCTGGATGCGCGTTTGAAGCGCGGTGAACGCAAGCGGCCGCGAATCGTCCGCGCGCCAGCCGAGCAACTCGCCGTCGATCACGCAGTCGCGCGGCAACACGGCTGCAGCGGTTTCGATCTCCGGAAAGCGCCCGTCCAACCGTTCCTCGCCGCGCGACCACAGCGCAATCTCTCCGCCGCGCCGGATCAGCTGCAACCGGATACCGTCCCACTTCCACTCCAGCAGCCAATCGTCGACCGGGCCGAGCGTGTCCGGTTCGGATTCGAGCGGCGATGCGAGAAAGAACGGGTACGGCTGCTGCCGGTCGCTGGGCAGTTCGCCTTCGCTGAGCAAGTCGCGCAGGAAGCGCTCGGAAGGCTTCCACGCGCCCAGCATGCGCTGCGCAATGCGCGCGATGTCGACGCCCGACATCTCGGCCAGCGCCTGCTGCACGAGGCGCTGCGAAACGCCGACGCGCAGCGCGCCCGTCAGCAACTTGTTGAACACGAAGCGCTCGTCGAACGCGAGCTGCTTCCAGGCCTCGGTCACCACTTCGCGCCGCAGCGGTGGATCGCGACCCGCAAACGGCAACAGGCGACGCTCGATCCACTCGCGCAGCGGCACGTCTTCGCCGATGCCTACCGGATCGTCGAGCAGCAGCGTGAGCGTTTCCGCCAGGTCGCCCACGTGCGCATGGCTTTCCTCGACCAGCCACTCGGGCGTGCCGGTCACCTCGCCGGCCCATTGCCGCAGCTCGCGGGTGCCGGCGATGCGCGCGAGCTTGCCGCCCGAGAGCAGCCACAGCGCCCAGACGACATCGGCGGGCGGCGCGCTGCGGAAGTAGTCGATCAGCGCGGCACGCTTGTCGAGCGTCGCCGTGCTGCGGTCGAGCTCGCGATACAGCGCAGCGAAGCGCTTCATGGGCGGGCCCCTACTGGCGGCGTAGCGATCACTCGGCCTCTCCCTCGACGGCTTCTCCAAACTCCGTCTGGAAGGCCTCGGCGGCGATCCCTTCCTCGTTGAGCGCGCGTAGGATCGCCTCGGTGTTGCCGTGCGTGGCGATCACGCGACGCGCGCCCGTCTCGCGGATCGTCCGCATCAGGTCGGGCCAGTCCGCATGGTCGGACACCACGAAGCCGCGGTCGCAATTGCGCCGCCGGCGATTGCCGCGGACCCGCATCCACCCCGACGCAAAGCCCGTCTGCGCGCGGCGGAAACGTCGCATCCACGGGCTGCCTGCGGCGGACGGCGGCGCGACCACCAGCTCGCCCGCGAAATCCATCCCTTTTTCGGTCTCACTGACCAGCCGGGTTTCGAGCATGGGGATGCCGGCGCCGCGATAAACCTCCACGCCCGCGGCCACTGCGCCGTGGACAAACGCCGGGCGATCGGTAAACGCGGCGAGCTCCGCGAGCAGCCGCTGGGCCTTGCCGAGCGCGTAGCACAGGAGCACGGCGGTCTCGCCTCGCTCGCCGCAGCGGTCGCGCCACTCGACGATCTCACGCGCGACGTCCGGGGTGTAAGGCCAACGGTAGACCGGCAGGCCGAACGTGCATTCGGTGATGAACACGTCGCAGGGCACGACTTCAAAGGGCGCGCACGTCGGATCGTGCTGCCGTTTGTAATCGCCCGATGCAACCCAGACCTCGCCGCCGGCTTCGATGCGCACCTGCGACGAGCCGAGCACGTGACCGGCAGAGTGGAACGACACCCGTGCAGCGCCGATGTCGAGCGGCTCGCCGTACTCGGCGATTGCGTAGTCCTGCTCGCCTAGCCGCCAGCGCAGGACCGGCAGACCGTCGGCGACAGCGTAGTAGCGGCCCATCCCCGGGCGCGCGTGATCACCGTGCCCGTGCGTGATCACCGCGCGCGCGACCGGCTTCCACGGGTCGATGTAGAAGTCGCCCGCGGGGCAGTACAGCCCTTCGCGCCGGAGGACGACGAGGTCGGTGCGCTCGTGCATGGGTCGATAGTGGGCGGGGCTGTGTCAGCGCGCCGCATACGCCGCACCGACGTCGTGCCGACGCCGCCTTGACCGGTGCTGAGCGAGCGTGCCGGGATGAACTGGAATCACGAACTCTGGGTGGTGGCCAATACCGCCATCGCGATGGTGCTGGGCGGCCTCGTTGGGGTCGAGCGCGAAATGGCCAATCGACCCGCAGGCTTTCGAACGCACATGCTGGTTGCCGGTGCGTCCGCTTTGCTGCTCGGCATCGGCATGGTGTGGCTCACGCACAGCCGCGAGATCGCCGACGGGCTCGAGGTGCAGAGCGACCCGCTCCGCCTCGTCGAGGCAGTGATCGCGGGCGTCGCCTTCATCGGTGCGGGCACCATTTTCTCGCGCGGACAGAAGCAGACGATCGCCGGAATCACGACCGCCGCGTCGTTGCTGATGGTCGCGGTGATCGGCGTGGCCGCGGGGCTTGGTTACTACGTGCTCGCAGTCGGCGCCACGTTGCTTACGCTCGCGACGCTCACGCTGCTGCGCTGGTTCGATCGAATCGTCCGGCGTCGTGCCGGGCTACCGGTGTCCGACGAAGACAACGAGGACGACGTGCACTGACGCAAAAAAGCCGGAGCGGACCCGCCGCTCCGGCTTTCGCACTGTCAGTGTCGGCGGGACTCAGCCGCGCAGCGGAACCAGCGTGATTTCAACGCGGCGGTTCTGCGCACGCCCCATCTCGGTGTCATTGGTCGCCACCGGGCGCGACTCGCCCGCACCCGTCACGATGAAGCGATCGCGCATCAGGCCACGGCTCATGAGGTAGCTCGACACGGATTCGGCGCGGCGCATCGACAGGGCCTGGTTGTACTGGTCCGTGCCCTTGCTGTCGGTGTGCCCCGCGACTTCGACGATCGTCTGGTTGTATTCCTGCAGCGTATTCGCGAGCCGGTCGAGCACCGGGTAGAACTGCGATTGCAGGTTCGACTGGTCGAAGCCGAACGTGATGGCTTCGGGCATGTTCAACGTGATGTTGTCGCCTTGGCGTACGACCTCCACGCCCGTGCCCTGCATGCGGTCGCGCAGCACGCGCTCCTGGCGGTCCTGGTACGCGCCGACCGCGCCGCCGGCCAAGCCGCCGACACCGGCGCCGACCATCGCACGCTGGCGACGCTCGGTGGCGTCGTTGCCGCTCAGCAGGCCGGCCACTGCGCCCACGGCTGCGCCGATCGCCGCGTTGCGGCGCGTCTTGTCGTAGTCGCTCTGCTGGCCGGCTGGAGCGCCCGCCTGCGGATAGCCGCCCTGCGGCGCGCCGCCGTAGTAACCGCCGCCGGTCGTTGCGCAGCCGCTGAGCGCGGCGCTGACGGCGATCGCGGCCGCCGCGAGCTTGATATTCGTTTTCATTGCTTGCCTTCCGTCGTGGTGGACAACGGAGACGACGCTAATAACGGAACCGTAACTGCAAGGTGAGCGGCGGAAAGCGCTGTTCAGGTTCGAGTCCCCGTGGACGCATTAAGGCCCCGCGGCTCTATCCCTGCCAAGGTCGGGCGGCTGCCGCGGACGTGCCCGGGTCACGCCTCGCTGAAGCGCACGCGCCGCGTGATCGAGCACGTGAGCTCATACGCAATCGTGCCGGCCGCCTCTGCGATCCGCTCGACCGGCAGTTCTGGCCCCCACAGCACGACGGGAGAGCCCACCTTCGCCGCGGGCACGCCGCGCAGGTCGATCGTCATGAGATCCATGGACACGCGACCGATCAGCTGAGTGCCAACGCCGTCGACCAGCACGGGCGTTCCCGCGGGCGCAGCGCGCGGGTATCCGTCGCCGTAGCCGATTGCGGCAACACCCACGGGCATGTCTTCCGGGCACTCCCATGTGCCGGCGTAACCGATGCGCCCGCCCTTTTTGACGTGATTAACCGCGATGAGCCGCGTCGCGAGCGTCATGGCCGGCCGCAGCCCGAAGTCCGCACCCGTGGTGCCGGCAACGACGGACATTCCGTACAGCGCCCCGCCCGGCCGCACCCACTGCGCATGCGCATCGGGCCAACCGAGCACCGCGGCCGAGTTGGCGAGCGACCGGCCGCCGTGCAGCCCGCTCGTCGCATCGGCGAACACGCGCAGCTGCTCGAGCGTCTGCGGGTTGTCGAACTCGTCGGAACTCGCGAAGTGGTTCATCGGCACGATCTCGCCGACGACACCCGCGAGCGCGGACAGCCGCGCATGCGCCTGGCGGACGAACTCCGGCGGGAAGCCGAGGCGGTGCATGCCCGTGTCCACCTTCAGCCAACAGCGGATCGGCTCGCCCGGCTCCGCCTGCTCGAGCATCTCTAGCTGGCTGACGTGATGGACGGCCGTGTCGACCTGCAACTGGCGCAGGCGCGGGATGTCCGCCGCCTCATCGAAGCCCGACAGCAGCAGGATCGGCTGCGAGATGCCGGCAGCGCGCAGGCGCTCGGCATCGGAGAGTGCCGCGACGCCGAACGCGTCGGCGCCGGACAGGGCACGTGCAACGCGCTCCAGCCCGTGGCCGTAGCCGTCGGCCTTGACCACGGCAATGACGCCACTGTTCGGCGCGCGTGCGCGGATTTGCGCTAGGTTGTGGCGCAGCGCATCGATGTGGATGGTCGCAGAGGTCGGTCGTGCCATCGGACTAGTTTAACGGCGGCTTTCGCCGCGTACGCAGGCCAGTGGCGCGATGGCTGTGTGGCAGCTCTGCAGGACGCCGCGGCTCGGCGCTACGGGAGCACGGCTGCCATCGCTCGCGTGCATCGGCTGGCGCCACCACCTGCGTTGATGATCATGCGGAACGCCGGCGGCGCTCGCGCTGCCGGCGCGACGGCGAATCGGTGAGCCTGGCGCAGCGCTCATCCGACGTGGTGGAACCGGTAGCCGCGATTGCGGACGCGTTCGACGAAGTGCACGCCGAACGAATCGGCCTCCATCAGCGCGAGGTACTCGTGCTCCGGCACGTTGAAGTACCGGTAAACCTCGCCGCTGCGGAACTCCACTTCGAGCACGCGCTGGCCCGGGTCGTACCCGACGCCGCACAGGGCTTCCGACTCGATCGGCACGCGCTCCATGCGCGGACGTTATTCGAACGAACCGATCGCGTCGTGTGAAAGGTTGTCGAAACGCGTGTATTCGCCGAAGAACTTGAGCTTCACCGACCCGGTCGGGCCGTTACGCTGCTTGCCGATGATGATCTCGGCGAGCCCCTTGTCCGGCGAATTTTCCTTGTTGTAGTAATCGTCGCGATAGATGAACAGGATGATGTCGGCGTCCTGCTCGATTGCACCCGACTCGCGAAGGTCGGCCATCACTGGCCGCTTGTCCGCGCGCTGCTCCAACGAGCGGTTTAGCTGCGACAGCGCGATGACCGGCACATTGAGCTCTTTCGCAAGGTGCTTGAGCGAGCGCGAAATCTCCGAGATCTCGGTCGCGCGGTTCTCGGTGTTGCCCGGCACGCTCATGAGCTGCAGGTAGTCGATCACGACAAGGCCGAGGTCGTGCTCGCGCTTGAGGCGGCGCGCTTTCGCACGCAGCACCTCGGGCGAGAGGCCCGGCGTGTCGTCGATGAAGATCTTCGCCTCGCGCAGCATACGGATCGCGCCGGTCACGCGGCTCCAATCCTCGTCCTCGAGCTGTCCGTTGCGCAGGCGCTGCGCGTTGATGCGGCCGTTCGAAGAGATCAGTCGCAGCGCGAGCTGGCTCGCCGACATTTCCATCGAGAACACCGCAACCGCTTTTTTCGTGCGGATCGCGGCGTGCTCGGCGATGTTCAGCGCAAACGTCGTCTTGCCCATCGCAGGTCGCGCGGCCAGGATGATCAGGTCGGTCGGCTGCAGGCCGGCCGTCATGTCGTCGAACTCGGTGTAGCCGGTCGGAAGGCCAGTAACACTGCCGCCGCTCGCGTAACGCGTCTGCAGCACATCGAACGCTTCGGACAGCGCCTTGTTCATCGCCACGAAATCGGTGCGACCGCGTGCGCCGGCTTCGGCGATCGCGAACACCTCCTGCTCGGCCCGCGCGAGGATCTCGCCGCTTTCCCGTCCGTCGGGCTGGAAACCGTCGTTGACGATGCCGGTGCCAACCTCGATCAGCTGCCGCAGCACCGCCTTGTCGCGCACGATCTCGGCGTACGCGGCGATGTTCGCCGCCGACGGCGTCGTGCTCGCGAGTTCGACCAGGTACGCGCCGCCTGCGACGGTTTCCGACTGGCCCATCGACTCGAACCACTCGCCGAGCGTCACCGCGTCGAACGGCCGGTTTTTCTCGGCGAGCTCGCGGATCGCGCGGAAGATCAGCTGGTGGTCGCGCCGATAGAAATCGTTGTCGGTGAGCTGGTCGGCAACGCGGTCGTACGCGCTCGGATCGAGCATGAGGCCGCCGAGCACGGCCTGCTCGGCTTCGACCGACTGCGGGGGAACGCGCAGCTGGTCCACGCGCTGTTCGGCGCGGGTCTCGAAGCGTTTGTCTTTGCGGAAGCCGGAGCGGGCGTTCATCGGAGGCGGTCGTCGGAAAGGCCGTCCGTGGGGTCGGAGCGGACAGGCATCCTAGCCCCCGCACCCGGCTCCACGTTGCAGACAAGTCTGTGGATATCTCGGGATAACCGCGCGCGTTGTCGCACTCTTGGATCTCAGGGACTGCGAAACGCAAGAAGGCGCCCGGAGGCGCCTTCTCGAACCGAACGACCGACTGGAATCAGGCGGCTTCGGGCACGACGATGACCTTGACGGTCGCTTCGATGTCGGCGTGCAGGCGCACGACGATTTCGTACTCGCCGACGCGGCGCAGCGGGCCTTCGCCGAGCACGACTTCGGACTTGTCAACCTGGTTGCCGTGCTTGGTCAGCGCCTCGGCGATGTCGCGCGGCGTGATCGAGCCGTACAGCTTGCCTTCGGTCGACGAGTTGGCGCTGATCGTGACTTCGGTGCCCTCGAGCGCGGCCTGGCGGCTCTCGGCGCCTTCCAGCTGGGCCTTGGCCTTGGCTTCGAACTCGGCGCGGCGCGCCTCGAAGTCGGCCAGGTTCGCGGCGGTGGCCGGCACGGCCTTGCCCTGCGGCACGAGGAAGTTACGGCCGTAGCCCGGCTTCACGGTGACCTTGTCACCGAGCTTGCCGAGGTTGGTCACGTTCTGGAGGAGGATCAGTTGCATGGTTTTTTTCCGTATTCGTTAGCAGGGCCGCAGCCCCGCAGCGGATTTCGCTGTCCGAAAAGGGCAAGTGCCCTCACCGCTCCTCTCCCGCCGGGCAGAAGAGGAGCGAATGGCGCCGTCCCGCAGGACGGGCGCTTGCTTAGGCGTTGTGGTTGTCGGTGTACGGGATCAGCGCGAGGAAACGGGCGCGCTTGACGGCCGTTGCCAGCTGGCGCTGGTACTTCGACTTGGTGCCGGTCACGCGGCTCGGCACGATCTTGCCGGTCTCGGTGAGGTACGCGCGGAGCGTGTTGAGATCCTTGTAATCGATCTCTTTGACACCCTCGGCGGTGAACTTGCAGAACTTGCGGCGGCGGAAGAACTTGGACATGGGTGCGTTCCTGGAGAGCGGGATCAGGCGGCTTCGGCGTTATCGGCGGAGTCGGCATTGCCGACCGGGGTGTCGCTCTCGTCGTCACGACGACGGCGCTCGCCACGCTCCGGCTTGTCGCCCTTCTCGTCCTTGAACTTCATGATCAACGACTGCTCGGTGTCCGCCTCGTCACGCTTGATGACCAGGTGGCGCAGCACGGCGTCGTTGAAGCGGAAGCCGTCGACGAGCTCGTTGAGCACGTCCTGGCCGCACTCGATGTTCATCAGGACGTAGTGCGCCTTGACGAGGTTTTCGATCGGGTACGCCAGCTGGCGGCGGCCCCAGTCCTCGAGACGGTGGATCTTGCCCTCGCCGCCTTCGATCAGGGCGCGGTAGCGCTCGACCATCGCGGGGACCTGCTCGCTCTGATCCGGGTGGACCAGGAACACGACTTCGTAATGACGCATTTTGTTTTCCTTGTGGATGCCGGCCGCAGCGCGGCCTGTTCAGCCCCCCGTCGCCGTCGGCGCAGTGGGGCAAGGTCCTGCGGGCGGACCCGCGGGAGCCGCACAGTATGGCAGTCGCGCCGGCGCCGGGCAAACCCGGCCCGGAGCGCCTGCTGGCGTCAGCCGCTCTGCTTCTGGTCCGGCTTCTGATTCTGGTCGGCCCCCTGCTTCCGGCCGCCGCTCTGCTCGGCGATCCACGCATTCATGTGCGCCTCGAGTACGGCCAACGGCACGGACCCGGCCGAGAGCACCGCATCGTTGAACTCGCGCAGGTCGAAGCGCTCGCCAAGTTCGCGCGAAGCCTTCTCACGCAGCTCCGAAATCTTCAGCTGACCGATCTTGTATGCGAGCGCCTGCCCCGGCCAGCCGATGTAGCGGTCGATCTCGTTGACGACGTCCTGCTCGGTCTTCGGCGCGTTGTCCATGAAGTACTTGATCGCGCGATCGCGGCTCCAGCCTTTGCTGTGCATGCCGGTGTCGACGACGAGCCGCACGGCACGCCACATGTCGTAGGCAAGCTGGCCCATGCGGTCGTACGGGTCGTCGTACAGGCCCATGTCGTAACCCAGCCGCTCGGCGTACAGGGCCCAGCCTTCACCGTAGGCGACGAAGTAGCCGACGCGTCGGAACATCGGAACGTCCGGCAGCTCCATGCCGCGCGCGAACTGGAAATGGTGGCCTGGCACGGCCTCGTGCAGCGACAACGCCATCATTTCCCACGTCGGCCGCACTTCGGGCTTGAAGAGGTTCACGTAGTAGTAGCCGGCGCGCGTGCCGTCGACGGCGCCGGGCTGGTAGTACGCGGTGGTCGTGTCCGGCGCGATCTTGTCGGGGATCGGGCGCACGCCGTACGGCAGGCGCGGAATCGTCTTGAAGACCTTCACCAGCTCCGGATCGATCCGCTTGGAGATCGCCTGGTACGCCTCGAACAGCTCCTCGGGCGATTCGTGGAAGAACTTCGGGTCGGTGCGCAGGTGCTCGAAGAACTGCGCGAGCGAGCCCTTGAAGCCGACTTCGGCCTTCACCTTCTCCATCTCGGCGCGGATGCGCGCGACTTCCTTCAGGCCGATCGCGTGGATTTCGTCGGCCGACAGCTCGGTCGTCGTGAAGTGACCCGCGAGGAAGTCGTAATACGCCTTGCCGTCCGGGAGATCGGCGGCGGCGATGCTTTCGCGCGTGCGAGGCAGGTATTCGGTGTTGAAGAACTCGCCGAACGTGCGGTAGCTCGGGATCACCTGCTCGGCGATCACGCGACGCGCCTGCGCGCGCAGTTCTGCCTGCCGCGCGGCGGGGATCGACTCGGGCATCTTCAGGAACGGCGAGAAAAACGCGCTGCGCTCGGGGTCCGCAACGACCTGCGCGGCGATTTGCGCCGGAATGCGTTCCATCAGCACGCGCGGCGGCGTGTTGCCGGCCTTGAGGCCCTCGCGCATCAGGGCGCTTGTCTGCTCGACCATCGCCGGCACGCCTTCCAGGCGCTTGAGCCAGTCCGCATAGTCGCGCTCGTCCGCGAACGGCAGCACCTCAACGAGCTCGTCAGCGGTCTGCACGCCGCCGCGCTGGCTCAGCGGTCGCAAATGCTCGCGGTACTTCTGCCGCTCGACATCGCGCTCGAGCTGCCATGCGAACACGTCGTAATTGAGGCGGTCGACCGCGGACAGGCGGCTCCGATCAATCGCGCGGAGCTTCGCGAGCGCACCGCGGTCGGCGGCTTCACGCCGGGCGATCGCCTCGGTGCTGAGGTCGGTCCAGCGATCATTGAAGCGTCGGTCGCCGCGATAGCTGGCCGTCTCCGGGCTGTCGCGAAGAGAGCGTTCCCACTCTTCCTCGAAGAAGCGGTGCAGCGCGCGGGCCGCGTCGTCGCTTTGCGCGGTGTCGGGTGCGGCGGGCGGCGCTTGCGCGCCGACGGGTGCGGCGGAAAGTGCCGCGGCGATCGCCACGGACAGCAGGACGGTGCGAATCATGGCCAGGCTCCGGCGAAAGTCGCCCGGAGTCTAGCGCCGCGTGGGTCGAGTCCGGCCATGACCGGACTTGGCGGTGTGAGCGTGCGTCAGGCCCGCTCGGCGTCCGTGGTGAAGCTCTCGCCGCAGCCGCACTCGGCCGCGGCGTTCGGGTTGCGGAACACGAACTGCTCGCCGAGGCGCTGGCGGACGAGGTCGATTTGCGTGCCGTCGACGACCGGCAGGCTCTGCGTGTCGACGAAGATCCGCACGCCCTCGTGCTCGAACACATGGTCGCCGTCGCGCTCGTCGCGGGCGAGGTCGGCGATGTGCTGCCAGCCCGAGCAGCCGGTCTTCTTCGCACCGAAGCGCAGGCCGATCGCGTCAGGCGTCTCGGCGAGGTATCGCTGTACGCGCTCGGCGGCAGCGGGGGTGATCGTCACGGCCATGGCGGCTCCTGCAAAGGGTTTCAACGCGTCGCGAGTATAGGTGGGGGCGCCACAACGCCGGCCCAAGCGGCCGGCGCCTCGCGTGCCCCCGCGGTCCGGCAGTACACTCGCGCGTCTTTGAACCGGCCCTACGGGCGAGGAAAACGAACGATGACGGTGGTCAGCGTGCAGCACGCGCTCGCGGGCAAGATTCCCGCCGGCGGCGAAGTCACGGTGCGCGGCTGGGTGCGCACCCGGCGCGATTCGAAGGCCGGCCTGAGCTTCGTCAACGTCAGCGACGGCTCGTGCTTTGCGCCGATCCAGGTGGTCGCTCCTGCCGCGCTGCCGAACTACGACAGCGAAGTGAAGCATCTGACCGCGGGGTGCTCGGTGATCTGCCGCGGCACGCTGGTGCCGTCGCAGGGCCAGGGCCAGTCGTTCGAGATCCAGGCGGATCACGTCGAAGTCGTCGGCTGGGTCGACGACCCGGAAACCTACCCGATCCAGCCCAAGCCCCACTCGCTCGAGTTCCTGCGCGAAGTCGCCCACCTTCGCCCGCGCACGAACCTCTTCGGCGCGGTCACGCGCATTCGCCACTGCCTGGCCCAGGCCGTGCACCGCTTCTTCCACGAGCACGGCTACTACTGGATCAGCACGCCGATCGTCACGACGTCCGACGCCGAGGGCGCGGGTCAGATGTTCCGCGTGTCGACGCTCGATCTCGCGAACCTGCCGCGCGATGCGTCGGGCAACGTCGACTTCTCGCGCGACTTCTTCGGCAAGGAGACATTCCTGACCGTGTCGGGGCAGCTCAACGTCGAGGGCTACTGCCTTGCCCTAAGCAAGGTCTACACGTTCGGTCCGACGTTCCGCGCGGAAAACAGCCACACCACGCGTCACCTGGCCGAGTTCTGGATGGTCGAGCCGGAGATCGCCTTCGCCGACCTGCTCGAGAATGCGCAGGTCGCCGAGGATTTCCTGAAGTACCTGTTCCGCGCCGTGCTTGCCGAACGCGCGGACGACATGGCGTTCATCGCCGAACGCGTGCAGAAGGACGCCGTGAGTCGGCTTGAGGACTTCATCAATGCGCCGTTCGAGCGCATCGATTACACCGAGGCCGTGTCGCTGCTGCAGAAGTCCGGCCACAAGTTCGACTTCCCGGTGGAGTGGGGCCTCGATTTGCAGACCGAGCACGAGCGCTGGCTGACCGAGCAGCACGTCGGGCGGCCAGTGGTGGTGATGAACTACCCCGAGCACATCAAGGCGTTCTACATGCGCCTCAACGACGACGGCAAGACTGTCGCGGCGATGGACGTGCTGGCGCCCGGCATCGGCGAGATCATCGGCGGCGCACAGCGCGAGGAGCGGCTCGACGTGCTCGATTCGCGCATGGCGCAGTTCGGGCTCGATCCGGCGCACTATCAGTGGTACCGGGATTTCCGCCGCTACGGCACGGTGCCGCACGCGGGCTTCGGCCTCGGTTTCGAGCGGCTGGTCGTCTACGTGTGCGGCCTGTCGAACATCCGCGATGCAATCGCGTACCCGCGCGCGCCGGGCCAGGCGGAGTTCTGATGACCGCCGGACTGCGGGCATCCCCAGGGTCGGGTGACGCGCATGCGTCGTCGCAGCGCTTCAATGGACGCGCCGCCCGATGATCCTGTTCTTCGCCCTGCTCGCCCTGGCGCTCGCGATCGCGGGCGCGACGGCGTTCGTGATCTTCTGGCCTCTTGCGCTCGTGCACATCCGCGACAGGCACCCTGAGGCCGGCGCCGCGATCGGGCCGTTCCCGTTCCTCAACCCGAAGGCGCTGTGGTGGCTGCTGCGTGGCGGCTACTACGCCACGGGCGATCGCAACCTCAGTGGCCTCGCGACACCGGCGCGTGTTTCTCTCCTGACGATCATTGCAGGCCTCGTGATGTCCGGCCTGCTGTGGGCGATCGCGACCACCCTGACCGGATGACGGCCATGCACGACGACACGCAGAACGATCGACCCTCACAGGACCAGTGGTGGCTTGCCACGCTCGGACGCACGGTCGTCTGGGCCCGCCTGCGCGTGCGCGACGCGGGCACCGCAGAGGTGTTCGACAGTGACGGCGCCACCCTGCCCTACGACAGCGAAGACTCGGCGCGTGCCGCGCTCATGGACGCCGAGTTCGTCTCCTACGAGGGGCTGGACCCCGAGGACGCCGCGGAGCGCGGCTTCGCGCTCGACGAGCTCGCGCCGCCATCGGCGAAAGACGACGAGCAGCTGCGCCCCCGCATGGTCCAGCAGCTGCCGCGCCCGCGCTGATGTACGTGCCGGCGTCCTTCGCGGAGACCGACCTCACCGCCCTCGACGCGCTGATCGAACGCGACAACTTCATCACGCTGGTCGCGGTGCTCGATGGCGCACCGCACGCGACGCATCTGCCGGTGCTGTATCGCCGTGACGGCGAGCGCGTCGAACTGCGCGGACATTTCTCGCGAGCGAATCCGCAGTCGCGTCTCAGTGGCGCCGCGCTTGCGATCGTGCACGGCCCGCACGCGTATATCTCGCCGGGCTGGTATCCGGACGAGGCGGCCGCGTCGCGTGTTCCGACGTGGAACTACGCGCTTGCGCATCTGCACGGCGGGATTGAGCTGTTCGACGAGGAATCGGCGCTTGCCGAGATCGTGGACACCCTCAGCGCCCATCATGAGTCGCAGGTCGGCGGCGACTGGCGCTATGAGCACGACCGCGACGACCACCGCGTGCAACTTCGCGGGATTGTCGGCTTCTCGCTGACGGTCGAGCGCATACAACTTAACTTCAAACTCAACCAGAACCACCCGGTCGGGAACCGGCACGCGGTCGCCAGCAGCCTGGAAAGCACCGGGCGGCCGTATGACGCCGAGGTCGCTCGCCTGATGCGCGAGCGCACACCGGTTTGACGGCCGCCCCTGGAGCGCACTTTATGAAGGAGCCCCCGATGGATCTTGATCTCACTGGCCGCCACGCCCTCGTCTGCGGCGCCAGCCAAGGCATCGGGCTGGCGGCCGCAAAGGCTTTGGCCGCCCTCGGCGCCGACGTCACGGTCCTGGCGCGACGTGAGGCGACGCTGCGCGAGGTGGCCGCTGGGCTGCCTCGCACGCACGAGGCCCAGGTGCACGGCTGGATCGCGGCCGACGCAAGCGACACCGAGGCGCTACGCGCGCAGGTGGAGTCGCTCGTCGCGAACCGAACCGTGCACATCCTCATCAACAACTCTGCCGGCCCGCCGCCGGGCCCGGTGCACGGCGCCGACGTCGGCGCGTTCGAGGCAGCCTATCGCCAGCACCTGCTCGCAAACCACGTGCTTTCCGGCGCAGTGATTCCGGGGATGCAGCGCGACGGCTGGGGGCGCATCGTGAACGTGATCTCGACGTCGGTGAAGGAGCCGCTCAACGGACTCGGTGTTTCCAACTCGACGCGGTGGGCCGTCGCGGGCTGGGCGAAGACGCTGGCAACCGAAGTCGCACGCTTCGGCATCACGGTGAACAACGTGCTGCCGGGCTCGACGCAGACGCCGCGCATCGAGCAGATCATCGACACGCGCGCCTCCAAGTCGGGCCGCAGCCGCGAGGAGATCCACGCAGAGATGGTCGCGGAAATCCCGATCGGCCGATTCGCCCAACCCTCGGAAACCGCCGCCGCGATTGCATTCCTGTGCGCACCCGCCGCGGCGTACATCACCGGCGTCAACCTGCCCGTCGACGGCGGCCGAACCCGCTCGCTCTGACGATTCGCCGTACCTCCATCGCGTCGCGGTAACCCGTCACGGCCTTAGCAACGGTCGTGCAACCGCACTCCCGTCGACCGAGCCAAGGCAACCGCAGGGCGCTGCTAAGCTAATCCGATGCGACTCTGCCATTACATCGACGGCGGCTTCCGTGAGCCCGTAAGCGGCGACTGGATCGACGTGGCCGATCCGGCGACCGGCCGCGTGTTCGCGCAGGTCGCCGCCGGCAATGCAACGGACGTCTCCGACGCCATCGACGCAGCCGAGCGCGCGTTCCCGGGCTGGTCGGCGCTGCCGAACAGCGAGCGCGCGCGGTGGCTGGAGCGATTGGCCGACGGCATCGAGCGACGCCTCGACGAGTTCGCGCATGCCGAGTCACGAGATGCGGGCAAACCCCTCGCGCTCGCGCGCGAAGTCGAAATTCCGCGCGCGATCCGCAACCTGCGCTTCTTCGCGCACGCCGCAACGCAGTTCGCCAGCGAGTCGCACCATGGCGAGGCCGGGCTCAACTACACCTTGCGACAACCGCTCGGCGCGGTCGCCACGATTTCGCCCTGGAATCTGCCGCTTTACCTGCTGACCTGGAAGATCGCGCCCGCGCTCGCGGCCGGCAACACCGTCGTCGCGAAGCCGTCGGAAGTCACGCCGCTGACCGCGACGATGCTCGGCGAGGTCGCGAGCGAGATTGGGCTGCCCCGCGGCGTGCTCAATCTGTTGCACGGTCGCGGTCCGAACGTGGGCGAGCCTCTGGTGACCGATGCGCGCATCAAGGCGATCTCGTTCACCGGCAGCACCGCGGTCGGCCGCCGCATTGCCTCGATCGCCGCGCCGCAGCTCAAGAAGCTTTCGCTCGAACTCGGCGGTAAGAACGCGACGCTCGTGTTCGCCGACGCCGACTGGCGTGAACATCTCGACACCCTCGTGCGCTCGGCGTTCCAGAACACCGGACAGATCTGCTTGTGCGGCTCCCGCGTGCTCGTCGAACGACGGATTTACATCGAGTTCCGCGATGCGTTCGTGGAGGCTGCGCGCGCACTGCGCGTCGGCGATCCGATCGACAGCGATGTGCGCATCGGCCCGCTGGTGTCGGAGGTGCAATTCGACAAGGTGACTGCCGCGATCGGCGCCGCGAAGGCAGAGGGCGGGCGGGTGCTCTGCGGCGACCACGCCCTTGAACGCCCCGGCTGGTTCATCGAACCCACGGTCATCGAAGGGCTCGGACCCGATTGCAGCGCGAATCGCGACGAAATCTTTGGGCCGGTGGTGACGCTGCAGCCCTTCGACGACGAGGCCGACGCATTGGGCCTCGCAAACTGCGGTGACTACGGGCTCGCCGCATCGGTCTGGACGCGCGACCTGCACCGCGCGCACCGCCTCGCGGCGCGCCTGCGCGTGGGCATGGTCTGGATCAATACCTGGATGCAGCGCGACCTGCGCACGCCGTTTGGCGGCAGCGGGGCATCCGGTCTCGGCCGCGAAGGCGGGCTCGAGGCCATGCGTTTTTTCACCGACGCCAAGAACGTCGGTCTCAACATCGAATAGGACGGCATGAGTTCACTGACGCATCTGCTCGAGCGCAACCGCGAATGGTCCGAGCGCATTCACCAGGAAGACCCTGAGTTCTTCGCGAAACTTTCGGGGCAGCAAGCCCCCGAGTACCTGTGGATCGGCTGCTCCGACTCACGCGTGCCGGCCAATCAGATCATCGATCTGGCGCCAGGCGAGGTGTTCGTCCATCGCAACATCGCGAATGTCGTCGTCCACACCGACCTCAACTGCCTGTCGGTGATCCAGTACGCCGTGGACGTGCTCAAGGTGCGCCATATCCTCGTGGTCGGCCACTATGGATGCGGCGGCGTGCTGGCGGCACTGGAAGGCCGACGCGTCGGCCTGGCGGACAACTGGGTGCGCCACGTGGGCGACGTGTCGGTCAAGCATGCGGCCTGCCTCAGCGCCATCGGCGGTGCTGAGCTACAGCACGACCGCCTGTGCGAGCTCAACGTGCTCGAGCAGGCGATCAACGTGGTGCAGACCACGATCGTGCAGGACGCTTGGGCCCGCGGCCAGGAACTGACCGTGCACGGCTGGGTCTACGGGCTGCGCGACGGGCTGGTTCATGACCTCGGCATCGGTCTCAGTGCAGGCAGCGATCTCGCCGAGGAATACCAACGCGCGCTCGCGCTCATCTGCAACGACCGGGTGGACCGCTGATGGCAAACGTGATCAGCACGCCGGGCGCACCGCCACCCGTGGGCCGCTACCCGCACGCGCGGCGGGTCGGCGACTTGCTCTTCCTGTCGGGAATAGGTCCGCGCAGCCCGGTCGACAATTCGATCCCCGGCAACGTCGTCGGTCCCGACGGTGCGCTGGTGGCGTACGACATTGAAGCGCAAACGCGATCGGTGTTCGCCAACGTGCGTGCCGTGCTCGAAGCCAGCGGCGCGCGTTGGGAGGACCTCGTCGACGTGACGGTCTACCTCACCGACATGGCGCGCGACTTCGCCGCCTACAACGCGATCTGGGCCGAGTACTTCCCAGAAGTTGCCGCCGCGCCGTGCCGGACCACGCTCGGCATTACCGCGCTGCCGACACCGATCGCGATCGAACTCAAGTGCGTCGCCGCGGCTCCGTCCCGCTTCGTGGGGGAATGAGATGGAGCTGCTGGTTGCCAACCTGACCGCGCCCGTCGTGCTCGCGTTTGCGCTCGGGCTGTTCGCGCGGGCGATCCGCAGCGACCTCGAGATCCCGCCGCAGATTCAGGCGTACCTTTCGATCTTTCTACTGCTCGCGATCGGACTGAAGGGCGGCGTCGCCCTGCGCGGCCAGGAACCGTTGAGCCTGATCATCATGCTCGCGGTCACGCTCGCGGCCGGCGCCGTCACTGCGCTGAGCGCGTATCTCCTCGCGCGGTGGGTGCTCGGCGACATCCGTCGCGAGGCTGCCGCGATAGCTGCACATTACGGCTCGGTTTCGGCGGTGACCTTCATTGCGGCGAACCAGTTCGTCGAGCGCAGCGGCGCGCCGGCCGAGGGCGTGCTGGTCGCGCTGTTGGTCGCGCTCGAGGTGCCCGCGCTGCTGATCGGCCTGGCGTTGGGCCAGAAAGACCAGCCGGTCGGTGGCTCCAGCCATCACACCCTGCGCGAAGTGTTCACCGGCAAGACCGCCGTCCTGTTGCTCGGCGGGCTTGCGATCGGTGCGATCACTGGCCCGGGCGGCATCAAGGCCGTGGACGCCATGTACTTCGCCTTGTTCCAGGGCGTGCTGATGCTCTTCATGCTCGACATGGGCATGATCGCGGCCGGACGCCTCGCGGCACTCCGGCAGGGATGGGGGCGGCTGTTGTTGTTCTGCATCGGCGTGCCCCTGCTGCACGGCACTGCCGGCGTCGCGATTGGTCTGGCGATGGGCCTTTCGGTGGGCGGTGCCACGGTGTTCGGCACGATGCTCTCGAGTGCCTCATACATCGCCGCGCCGGCCGCCGTACGCGCCGGACTCCCCGAGGCCGACGTGGGCCGCTGCGTGACCGCCGCGCTCGGCATCACGTTCCCATTCAACCTCGCGATCGGCATTCCGCTATACGCCGGCCTCGCGCAGTTGCTCTCGCGCTGACAGAGGAATCGCCATGTTGCCCGCCCCGATCAACCTGCAGGCCTGGATCGACGAGCATCGCCACCTGCTCAAGCCGCCGGTGGGCAACAAGTGCATCCACGACGGCGACTTCATCGTGATGATCGTGGGCGGCCCGAACGCGCGCACGGACTACCACTGGGACGAGGGCCCCGAGTGGTTCTACCAGCTCGAGGGCGAGATGGTGCTCAAGGTGCAGGATGACGGCGTCGCACGCGACATCCCGATCCGCGCTGGCGAAACTTTCCTGCTGCCGGCACGCACGCCGCATTCCCCGCAACGGGCCGCTGGCTCGGTCGGACTCGTGATCGAGCGAAAGCGCACGGCCGGCGAGCGCGATGGCCTCATGTGGTTCTGCGAGCGCTGCAACCACAAGCTCTACGAAGAGTTTTTCGAACTCGGCAACATCGAGCAGGACTTTCCGCCCGTGTTCGACCGGTTCTATGCCTCGCGCGAGTTGCGCACCTGCGACAACTGCGGCCACCTGAATCCGGCGCCAGCCCGCTACGACGCCGCGATCGACTGACCGCATGCAACCGGTCGGGTATGGTGGGCGCCCCGCTTCGTTGCGACCGCCCACCGCCTGCGCCCGATGTTGAAGATCGACATCCACGCCCATTACCTGCCCCGCGACTGGCCCGACCTCGCGACGAAGTACGGCGACCCGCGTTTCCCGGTCATCCACCACACCGAGGACGGCCGGCACCGGATCTACAAGGACGGCAAGTTCTTCCGGGAAATCTGGTCGAAGACCTGGGACCCCGCCGAGCGCATGGCCGACTACGCGCGGTTTGGCGTGCAGGTGCAGGTGATCAGCACCGTACCGGTGATGTTCTGCTACTGGGCGAAGGCGCATCAGGCGCTGGCGCTGCACCAGGCGCTCAATGACCACATGAGCGAGTCCGTCCGGGCTCATCCGCGGCATTACGCCGGGATCGGCACGGTTCCGCTGCAGTCGCCGCGTCTTGCCGTCCAGGAGCTCGAGCGCTGCATCGACCAGCTCGGTCTGCAAGGCGTGCAGATCGGCAGCCACGTCGGTGCGTGGAACCTCGACGCGCCGGAGCTGTTCGAATTCTTCCAGGCTGCCAGTGACCTCGGTGCAGCCGTCCTCGTGCACCCGTGGGACATGATGGGCGCGGAATCGATGCCCAAATACTGGCTGCCGTGGCTCGTCGGAATGCCGGCCGAACAGGCGCGCGCCGCGTGCTGCCTGATCTTCGGCGGCGTGCTCGAGCGGCTGCCGAAGCTCAAGATCTGCATGGCGCACGGCGGTGGCGCGTTTCCGTACACGATCGGTCGAATCGAGCATGGCTTCAACATGCGCCCGGACCTCGTCGCCACCGACAACCCGCGCAACCCGCGCGAGTACATCGACCGGCTGTATTTCGACTCCTGGGTGGCCGACGCGCGTGCGCTTCGCTACCTGATCGACACCTGCGGCGTCTCGCGCGTGATGCTCGGCACCGACTACCCGTTCCCGCTCGGCGAGCAGGAGCCCGGTGCAGGCATCGCGGCACTGGGTCTCGACCCGGACGAGCAGGCCCGTCTCTATCACGGCACCGCGCTCGAATGGCTCGGCCTGCCGCTGTCGCGCTTCGCATGAGTCGAGGCCACCCTCCCTGCCTGCCGTGCGCACCCACGACGCGCCGCATGCCCCTGCATTCGCGATGACGATGACCGACTTCCAAGACGACACCCGCGCGCTCGCGCTCGACGCCGCCGACCCGCTCCACGCCCTGCGCGACGAGTTCCTCATCCCGCGCCACCACGACGCCGAGATGGCGTATTTCGTCGGGAACTCGCTCGGGCTGCAGCCGCGTGGCGTGCGCGAATGCATCGACGAAGTGCTCGGCAAATGGGCGACGCAGGCCGTCGAGGGCCATTTCACCGCCCCCGCGCAGTGGATGACGTACCACGAGCTCGTGCGCGGCTCGCTCGCACGGCTCGTCGGCGCGAAGCCAGTGGAAGTGGTCGCGATGAACACGCTCACGGTCAATCTGCACCTGATGATGGTGAGCTTCTACCGTCCGACGAGCGAGCGCCCCGCGATTCTCATCGAAGCCGGCGCGTTCCCGTCGGATCGGCACGCGGTCGAATCGCAGATCCGCTTCCACGGCTTCAATCCGGCGACCGACCTCATCGAAGTCGAGCCCGACGAGCCCGGCGGCACGCTGTCGATGGCCGCAATCGAGCGCGCGATCGAAACGCACGGTGCCCGCCTCGCGCTGGTGCTGTGGCCTGGCGTGCAGTACCGCACGGGACAGGCGTTCGACCTCGCCGCGATCGCGCAGCTCGCGCGCGCCCAGGGGGCCGCAGTCGGGTTCGACCTCGCACACGCGGTCGGCAACATCGAGCTCGCGCTGCATGACAGCGGCGCCGACTTCGCGGTGTGGTGCCACTACAAATACCTGAACTCCGGCCCGGGAGCGGTCGCCGGTTGCTTCGTACACGAACGACACGCCGAAGCCGACGTCCCTCGGTTTGCGGGTTGGTGGGGACACGACCCGCGCAGCCGGTTTGCGATGGGCCCGCAATTCGTACCCGCGCCGGGTGCGGATGGCTGGCAGCTCAGCAATCCGCCGGTCCTCGCGCTCGCGCCATTGCGCGCGTCACTTGTGCTGTTCGACCGCGCCGGAATGCCGGCCTTGCGTGCGAAATCGCAGGCGCTGACCGGATACCTCGAGACCATGATCCGCGAGCGCCTCGCAGACACCTTGCAGGTGCTCACGCCGCGTGAGCCGGCGCGCCGCGGCTGCCAGCTCTCCTTGCGCGTGCATGGCGGGCGCGACGCCGGGCGCGCGCTGTTCGACCACCTGGCGGCGCACGGCGTGCTCGGCGACTGGCGCGAACCCGACGTGATCCGCATCTCGCCCGCGCCGCTCTACAACACGCACACCGACGTGCTGCGCTTTGTGCGCACCGTGGAGGACTGGCGTGATGGCCGCTGACGGCGAGCGCATCGAGCGCCGCATCACGATCATCGGCGCCGGGCTCGCCGGCGCGGTTCTCGCGACGCTGCTCGCGCGTCGCGGCTGGCACGTCGACGTATTCGAGAAACGCGGCGACCCGCGGGTGCAGGGCTACGCAGGCGGGCGATCGATCAATCTCGCGCTTGCCGAGCGCGGCCGGCACGCATTGCGACTGGCCGGCGGCGACGATGCGGTGATGGCGCAGGCGGTGATGATGCGCGGCCGCATGGTGCATTTCGCGGACGGCCGCACCGACCTCCAGCGCTACGGCCGCGACGACAGCGAAGTGATCTGGTCGGTCCACCGCGGCGAGCTCAACGTGATCCTGCTGGATATCGCGGAGCGCGCCGGGGCGCACCTGCACTTCGACCGTGGCCTCGAGTCCGTCGATTTTCCCGGACGGCGCGCGACGTTCCGCGACCCGCGGACCAACCTCACCGAGACAGTCGATTTCGCGTCGCTCGTCGGGGCGGACGGGGCAGGCTCCGCGCTGAGGGCGGCGATGAGCGCAGAGGTCGACCTCGGCGAGCGCACCGAGCACCTCGGCCATGCGTACAAAGAGCTGGAGATCCCCCCCGCGCAGGACGGCGACTTCCGCATCGAGCCGAACGCGCTGCACATCTGGCCGCGCGGCCGCTACATGTGCATCGCGCTGCCGAACGACGAGCACACGTTCACCGTCACCCTGTTCCTGCCGAACGAGGGCGAGCCGAGCTTTGCGACCGTGCGCAACGGCGCCGACGCGCGCGCGCTATTCGAGCGCGATTTCCCCGATGCGCTGCCGCTGATCCCGAACCTCGAGCACGATTTCGAGCACCACCCCACGGGCATCCTCGCGACGCTCTATCTCGAGCGCTGGCACCTGGCCGACCGCGCGGTGCTGCTGGGCGACGCCGCACACGCGATGGTGCCGTTCCACGGGCAGGGCATGAACTGCGCGTTCGAAGACTGCGTCTCGCTCGCTGAGCACCTCGACCGGAACCGCGACCGCGAGGCCGCATTCGCCGAGTTCCAGGCCGAGCGGCTGCCGAATGCGCGCGCGATCCAGCAGATGGCGCTGGAGAACTACCTCGAAATGCGCGACCGCGTCGACAACGACGACTACCTGCTGCAGCGTGATCTCGAGCGTCGCCTGGCGGAGCGCCACCCCGACCGCTTCGTGCCCCGCTACACGATGGTCTCGTTCCGACGTGTGCCCTATGCCGTGGCATACGAACGCGGAACCGTGCAGCGGGAACTGTTGGTCGAACTCACGCGTGGGCACTCGAGCCTCGACACGCTCGACTGGGACCGCGTCGATGCGCTCGTCCGCGAGCGCTTGTCGCCACTCGCCTCGAACAGCTGATCCGATGGCGGGCAGCTTCCTCTTCTACGACCTCGAAACGTTCGGGGCCGACCCGCGGACGAGCCGCATTGCGCAGTTCGCGGCGATCCGCACCGACCTCGACCTCAACGAGATCGAAGCGCCCATCAACGTGTTCGTCAAACCGGCCGACGACCTGCTCCCCTCGCCCATCGCGACGCTGATCACCGGCATCGCGCCGCAGGACGCGCTGCGCGACGGCATGACCGAGGCCGATGCGTTCGCGCTGATCTTCGACGAGATGTCTCGGCCCGAAACCTGCACGCTCGGCTACAACTCGCTGCGCTTCGACGACGAGTTTGTTCGCCACGGGCTATTCCGCAACTTCTTCGACGCCTACGAACGCGAATGGCGCGGCGGCAACTGCCGCTGGGACCTGCTCGACGTGATGCGGCTCGCGCACGCGCTGCGGCCCGACGGCCTCGTCTGGCCGAAGCGTGCGGACGGCAAGCCCTCGTTCAAGCTCGAACACCTCGCCGAAGCCAACGGCGTGCGCGAGGGCGATGCGCATGAGGCGCTTTCGGACGTGCGCGCGCTGATCGGCCTGGCGCGCAAGCTCAAGGCATCGCAACCGAAGCTCTGGGCCTACGCGCTGCGGCTGCGCGACAAACGCTACGCCGGCACGCTGCTGGACGTGACCTCATTGACGCCCGCGCTGCATGTCTCGCAACGCTTTCCGGTCGACCGCCTCTGCGCGGCGCCGGTGGTTCCGCTCGCGCGCCACCCGTACATCGACAGCCGCGTGATCGTCTTCGATCTCGGGCAGGACCCCACGGCCCTGCTCGAGTGCAGCGCCGAGGAGATCGCCGACCGCCTTTACACGCCGACGGCGGACCTGCCGGAGGGCGAGACCCGCGTTGCGCTCAAGGAAGTCCACCTCAACCGGTGTCCAGCGCTGATCGCGTGGGACCACCTGCGCCCGCCGGACCTCGATCGGCTGGGCATCGACGCGGACGCGGTGCTGGACCGCGCGGCACGCCTGCGTGCGGCGGGCCCGGCGCTTGTCGAAAAGGTGCGTCGCGTCTACGGCGCGGAGCGCGCGCGCGCGCCCTGCGATCCCGACGCCTCGCTCTACGACGGATTCATCGCCGAAGGCGACAAGCGCCTGCTGCGCGAGGTTCGCTCGACGCCGCCGCAGGCACTGCGCGGACGTGCGTTCGCGTTTCGCGATCCGCGCCTGCAGGCGCTGTTGTTCCGTTACCGCGCGCGCAACTGGCCGGACACGCTCGACGCCTCCGAGCGCGCCGACTGGGATGCGTATCGGCGCCGGCGCCTGTGCGAAGACGGCGGGCTGTCGGAGTGCACGTTCGAGCGCTTTAATGGTGAGATCGCCGCGCTTCGCGTTGCGCATGCGCACGACGGTGGCAAGCTCGCGTTGCTCGATCGCCTCGAAGCCTGGGGTCGCGAGCTCGAGTCGCAGCTGGCCTGACGGAGCCGATGGGCGCCTATTTCACCGAACGCAGTTTCCGCTTCCTTCGCTCGCTGGCGCGCAACAACGAGCGCGCGTGGTTCAACGCGAACCGCGCCGATTACGAAGCGCACGTGCGCGCGCCGTTCCAGCAGTTGCTGGTTGACCTGCAGCCGGTGCTCGCATCGGTGAGCCCGCATTTCCGCGCGGACCCGCGCAACGTCGGCGGCTCGCTCTACCGGATCCAGCGCGACGTGCGCCGGTATGCCGACAAGGCGCCGTACAAGAGTTGGCAAGGCGCAGAGCTGTTCTACGAACGGCGCCACACCGCGGCGCCGTCGTTCTTCATCCACCTGCAGGACGGTGCGTCGTTCGTCGGCGCGGGGCTGTGGTATCCCGAACCCTCGACCATGCGCAGGGCGAGGCAATTCATCGTCGATAACCCGTCGGGCTGGCGAGCAGCCGCGCACGGGGTAGCGTTCCGCGACCGCTTCGTGCTGGACGACCGCAGCATGCTCGTCCGCGGTCCGCGTGGGTTTCCGGCCGAGTTCGAGTTCGCGGACGACCTGCGGCGCAAGAACCTGCTCGCCATGCGCGCCGTCGACAATGCAGGCATGACCGCTGACGACCTGCTCGCGCAGATCGAACGCGACCTCATCGTGCTCACGCCGTTCGTCGATTACCTCTGCGCGGCACTCGACTTGGAGTTCTGAGATGAAGAAGTGGCTGCTGATCGCCTTTTTCGCATTCGCCGCGATGGTCGCCTGGATCGGCGCAGGCCCGTTCCGGACCATGGATGCCATCGGCCGCGCGGTCGAGCGCGGGGATACGGCGGAGCTGTCGAGGCACGTGGATTTCCCGGCCTTGCGCGCCAGCATCCGCGCGCAATTCGACGATTACCTCGTGCGACGCGCAGGTGCCGATGCGCAGGCAAGCCCGTTCGGCGCGATCGCGCTGCGCATCGCCGCGGCGGCAAGCGGCGGCGTCGTCGAGGCGCTCGCGACGCCGGCCGGCATCGGCCTGGCGCTGCAGGGACGCGACGTCTGGCATCGCGTGAGCGGCGGCGGCATCTCGCCGCAGGACACGTATGCGCACGTGCCGCCTGAGGATCTGCTTGCCGATGCGAGCTATCGCTTCGAGTCGGCGTCACGCTTCACCGCGACGGTCCCGAACCGCGACGGGGCTCCGGTCGTGTTCGTGCTGTCGCGCGACGGGCTGCGCTGGCGCGTTACCGACGTGCGGCTGCCCCTTGCAGCGCTCGATCCGACGCTTCCGGCGCCCAGCGGATCCGCACGCGAAGCGCGCTAGCTGCGGTTTGCGACGCCGTGCGGCACGTGGCCCGCGGCGACGTGCCCTCGCGCGGAGACGATGTTGTGCTCGGAGTCGTCGAAGAAGATGTCCGCGCCAAACGCGTCCAGGAACGGGCCCTTCGCGCGACCGCCGAGGAACAGCGCCTCGTCGAGCCGGATGCCCCAGTCGCGCAGCGTCCGGATGACCCGCTCGTGTGCGGGCACCGAGCGCGCCGTCACGAGCGCGGTGCGGATCGGCGCATCCACACCGGTCGGAAACGCGGCCTGCAGGCGGTGCAACGCATCGAGGAAGCCGCGGAACGGCCCACCCGATAGCGGCTCGCCGGCGCGGGAACGCTCGTGCTCGGCGAACGCCGCCAATCCGCCTTCGCGTGACACCCGCTCGCCCTCGTCATCGAAGATCACCGCGTCGCCGTCGAAGGCGATGCGCAGCTGGTCGAAGCGGTGCTGCGCGGGCTTGGCCGGCAGCAACGTGGCCGCCGCCACGCCGGCGGCGAGTGCGCTGCGCACGTCTTCGCCGTTGGCCGACAGGAACAGGTCGGCGCCGAATGGCCGGATGTACGGATACGGCGCGGCGCCGTTGCTGAAGGCCGCGCGCTTGATCGACAAACCGTGGTGGGCTATCGAATTGAAGATGCGCAGGCCGGTGTCGGCCGAGTTGCGCGAGATGAGGATCACCTCGACGTGCGGCGCCTCGGGCGGCGCGTCGCGGTTCAGGCCGAGCAGCTTGCGTACGAGCGGGAACGCGATGCCCGGTGCGAGGACGTCGTCCTCGTGGCTGCGCTGATAGGCGGCGTACGCGTCCAGCCCCTCGCTTTCGAACAGCACATGGCTGTCCTCCATGTCGAAGAGCGTGCGCGAGGAGATCGCAACGATCAGGGGGTCGGCATCACGGTCGGGCATGGTCGATATTGTGCCCGCTGCGGACGCATGCGATGCGACCGCGCATCAGCCGCTGATGAACTGCTCGGCGAGCATGCGCTCTTCGAGGTTGTGCTCGGGATCGAACAGCAACGTGACCGTCCGGTCCTGCGACTCGCGGATGCGCACCTCGACCACGTCGCGCACTTCATGGGAGTCCGCGGTTGCGCTCACCGGACGCTTGTACGGATCGAGCACGCGAAAGCAGATTTCCGTGTCCGCGCGCAGCACCGCACCGCGCCACCTGCGCGGTCGAAACGCGGCGATCGGCGTCAGCGCGATCACGTTCGTGCCCAGCGGCAGGATCGGGCCGTGGGCCGAGAAGTTGTAGGCCGTGCTGCCGGCGGCGGTTGCCACCAGCACGCCGTCGCAGATGAGTTCGTCGAGCCGCGTCTGGCCGTTGAGCTCGATGCGCAGGTGCGCCGCCTGGCGCGTCTGACGCAGCAATGAAACCTCGTTGTACGCGAGCGACCCCATGGTCGCGCCGGACTCGGTGTGAGCGACCATTTCGAGCGGACGCAGCACCGCGGGTTCCGCGGCGTGGATGCGCTCGACGAGGCCGAGGTCGGCGACCGTCGCGCCGTCGCGCTGGTGGTTCATCAGAAAGCCGACGGTGCCGAGCTTGAGCCCGAACACCGGTTTGCCGTGCGTCCCGTGGCGGTGGAGCGTCTGCAGCATGAAGCCGTCGCCGCCCAGCGCGACGAGCACGTCCGCGTCCGCGGGCGCGTGGTCGCCGTAGTGGTCGGCGAGTTCCTTGCGCAGGCGCTGCGCGTCTTCGGCGGGGCTGGCAAGAAAGGCGAGACGGGGCGACGTCGCGGTCATCGGCGGCTCCGGTGGCATGGACCGAGGATAACCGCGCGCGGCGACGGGGATGTGGCCGCGATGTGCAGGCATCGCGGCGTCTCCAGGCAGCCGTCCGCGTGCGCCGCAATCTCCGCGCACGGCGTGAACCGTGCGCGGAGGGGATCACAACGCATCAGGCGCCGTGCGCGCCGAGCTGTGCGAGACGGCGCACGGCCACGGAGACCGTCGGGTAGTCGAGCGTCTTCTGGCTGTGCATCTCGGTGAGCATCGACATCGTGAACCGCAGGTTCGCGTCGTCGCGGCCAAGCCACGCTTCGATCTTCGCTTCGGTCGGCTTGCGGCCGCCGTCGGCGAGGATCTCGCTCACCAGCGCGCGCTGCTGGCGGCTGAGCTCGTCGCGCAGCGCGCCACGAGCCAGTGCCTGCCAGCGCCCGTCGACGGGCAGCGCCTCGATCTGCTCGTAAAGCCACGGCAGATGCAGTGCGGCGCCCAGCGTGAAGTACGCCTTCGCGATCTCCGCCGGGGCCAGCTTGCGGGCATGCGCGACCTCGACGATGTCGCAGCCGAACTCGAGCAGCGGAAGCGCGGCAAGCTCGATCGCCAGCGCGTTCGGCATGCCCTTTTCCTTCCACTCGCGCAGGCGGGCGTCGTACGCGGTGCGGCGCGCGTCCGACAGCGTCGCCGGCACGGCGTCGCGGACCGCCTGCAGCCCCTGGCCGTAGCGCGTCATTGCATCGGTGATCTCCGGCAGTCGGCCGGGACGCGACAGCAGCCAGCGCGAGATCGTCCGCATCAGGTGCCAGATCGTCTGCAGTGCGTCGAGCTGCGCGGACTCGGCGACCTTGCCGTCGAGCGCGTCGATCTGCGCCCACAGCGCGCGCGCATCGAGCGCCTCGCGGCTGATCGTGTACGCCTCGGCGACCTCGGCCGGGGTGCGGCCCGTGTCTTCCGTCATGCGCAGCGCGAACGTCGCGCCCATGCGGTTGACCATCGAGTTGGTCACGGCCGTCGCGATGATCTCGCGCTTGAGGCGGTGGCCCTGCATCGCCTTCGCGTACTTCTCCTGCAGCGGCACGGGGAAGTAGCGCACCAATTCCTTCGACAGGTACGGATCCTCGGGCACGTCGGAGTCGACGAGCTGCTGGAACAGCACCAGCTTCGCGTAAGACAGCAGCACGGACAGCTCCGGGCGCGTCAGGCCCTGCCCGCGTGTCTTCCGCTCGGCGATCTCCGCATCGGACGGCAGGAACTCGATCTGTCGATCGAGCAGCCCCTGCTGCTCCAGGCTCTTGATGAAGTGCAGCTTTGAGCCCAGACGCGTGACGCTCATCCGTTCCATCAGGCTGATCGCCTGGTTCTGGCGGTAGTTGTCGTTGAGGACCAGGTCCGCGACCTCGTCCGTCATCGACGCGAGCAGCGTGTTGCGCTCATCCAGCGTGAGCTTCTTCGCGCGCACCTGCCCGTTGAGCAGGATCTTGATGTTGACTTCGTGGTCCGAGGTGTCGACGCCGGCCGAGTTGTCGATGAAGTCGGTGTTGAGCAGCACGCCGTGCTGAGCCGCCTCGATGCGGCCGAGCTGCGTGAGGCCCAGGTTGCCGCCCTCGCCCACCACCTTGCAGCGCAGCTCACGCCCGTTGACGCGCAGCGCGTTGTTCGAGCGATCGCCCACGTCGGCGTGCGTTTCGCCCGTGGCCTTCACGTAGGTGCCGATACCGCCGTTCCACAGCAGGTCGACTGGCGCCTTGAGGATCGCGCTCATGAGTTCCGGCGGGCTCATCGCCTCGACGTCGAGGTCGATGCCGAGCGCGCTCTTGATCTCGGGCGAGAGCGGGATCGACTTCGCCGACCGCGCGAACACGCCGCCGCCTTCGCTGATGAGCGCGGTGTTGTAGTCCTCCCAGCTCGAACGCGGCAGCTTGAACATGCGCTGGCGTTCCTTGAACGACACCGCTGCGTCCGGGTTCGGGTCCAGGAAGATGTGGCGGTGGTCGAACGCCGCGAGCAGGCGGATGTGCTTGCTGAGCAGCATGCCGTTGCCGAACACGTCGCCCGACATGTCACCAATACCCACGACGGTGAACGGCTGCTTCTGCGTGTCGCGACCCATCGAGCGGAAGTGGCGCTTGACCGACTCCCACGCGCCGCGCGCGGTGATGCCCATGCCCTTGTGGTCGTAGCCGACCGAGCCGCCGGATGCGAACGCATCGTCCAGCCAGTAGCCGTGCTCGCGCGCGATCCCGTTCGCGATGTCCGAGAACGTCGCCGTGCCCTTGTCGGCCGCAACGACCAGGTACGGGTCGTCCCCGTCGTGACGCACGACGTCGCGCGGCGGAATCACGTTGCCGGCGCTGTCGAGGTTGTCGGTGATGTCGAGCAGGCCGTTGATGAAAATCTTGTAGCAGGCAATGCCTTCGGCCTGGATCGCGTCGCGATCGCCAGCCGGCGGGCGCTTGACGAAGAACCCGCCCTTCGAGCCGACCGGCACGATCACGGTGTTCTTGACCATCTGCGCCTTGACGAGACCCAGGACCTCGGTGCGGAAGTCCTCGCGACGGTCGGACCAGCGCAGGCCGCCGCGTGCGACCGGGCCGAAGCGCAGGTGGATGCCTTCCACGCGCGGGCTGTAAACGAAGATCTCGCGGTACGGGCGCGGCTTCGGCAGGTCCGGCACGAGCGAGGAGTCGAACTTGTAGCTGATGTAGCTGCGCTGCGTGCCGTCCGCGGCGTTCTGGTAGTAGTTCGTGCGGAGCGTCGCGTCCACGACGCCGATGAAGCTGCGCAGGATGCGGTCCTCGTCGAGGCTCGACACGCGGTCGAGCAGCCCGAGGATCGCCGAACGCGTCGCGGACACCTGCGCCGCGCGCTTGCCGGACCGCGCCTCGATCACGGGTCTGACGGCTGCGAGCAGGGCTTCGTCGCCGCCGGCCAGAGACTTCAGCTGGCTCGTGAAGCGCTCGACCCCGGCCTTGATTTCGGCCTTCGTCTCGCTGCCGGTGCCGGGGTGGAACCGCGCTTCGAACAGCTCGACGAGCAGGCGTGCGAGCAGTGGGTAACGTGCCAGCGTCGCCTCGACGTAGCTCTGCGAGAACGGCACGCCGACCTGCAGCAGGTACTTGAGGTAGCCGCGAACCATCGCCACTTGGCGCCACGACAGGTTCGCGGCGAGGACGAGGCGGTTGAAGCCGTCGTTCTCGGCCTGGCCCTGCCAGATCTTCGCGAACGCCTCCTCGAACTGCTCGTCGACCGAGTCGATGTCGCGCTCGGGCCCGACCACTTCGACCTCGAAGTCCTGGATGTACACCGGTACGCCGTTCGCAACTTCGATGCGGTACGGGTGCTCGGAGATCACGCGCAGGCCCATGTTTTCCATCATCGGCAGCGCATCCGACAGCGGGATGTCGTCGAACTGACGATAGAGCTTGAAGCGCAGGCCACCCTCACCCTGTCGGGCGCGGCACAGGCTCAGGCGCAGGTCGTCCGGACCCGTCAACGCGGCGAGGTGTTCGACGTCGGTCGCAGCGACCTGCGCTGACACGTTCTCGATATAGCCGGCCGGCAGCGCCTTGCCATAGAGGTTCGCGAGCGCAAGGCCGCGCTGTTCGCCGTGCCGTGCGATGAGCTGTTCGCGCAGCTCGTCCGCCCAGTTACGCACGATCCCCGCGAGCTCGGATTCGATTGCGGCGTTGTCGACGTGAATCGCCTCGCCCGAGGTGGGGCGCACGATCAGATGCAGCTGCGCGAGCGGAGATTCACCGAGCACGACGCTCGAATCCACGCGTTCGCCATGCAGCACCCGCTTGAGCATGTGCTCGATGCGCAGGCGCACGTCGGTGCTCATGCGCTCGCGCGGAATGTAGACGAGCGCCGAGAAGAACCGGCCGTAGCGGTCTCGGCGCAGGAACAGGCGGCTGCGCACGCGCTCCTGCAGGCCCAGGATGCCGGTGACCGTGCGGTAGAGCTCTTCCTCGCTGGACTGGAACAGTTCCTCGCGCGGCAGCGTCTCGAGGATGTGGCGCAACGCCTTGCCGCTGTGGCTGTTCGGCGCGAGACCGGAGCGCTGCATCACGTATTCATGGCGCTCGCGAACGATCGGGATGTCCCACGGACGACGGTTGTACGCGCTCGAGGTGTACAGGCCGAGGAAGCGCTGCTCGCCGACGGGCTTGCCGGATTCGTCGAAACGCAGCACGCCGATGTAGTCCATGTAACCCGGACGGTGCACCGTCGAGCGCGCGTTCGTCTTGGTGAGGATCAGTGCATCGACGGTGCCGGACTGCTCCACGGCGTGTGCAGCCAGCGACGTCAGCAGACGCGGCTTACCGACATCCTTCGACTGCAGCAGACCCAGGCCGCTGCCCTCGAGCGCGCAGAGCACCTCGTTGCGTCCGTCCTTCGCGACCTCGTACTCGCGGTACCCGAGGAACGTGAAGTGGTTGTCGGCCGCCCAGCGCAGGAACTCCTGCGCTTCTCGGCGCGCGTCATCGTCGATCGGAAGCGGCCGCTCGCCGAGCTCCTCCGCGATCTCGAGCATGCGTTGGCGCATGGGCGCCCAGTCGCGGACAATCGCTCGAACGTCAGCTAGAACGGCCTCGATCGCCGACTGGATCTCCGGCATCTCGTCGCTGCTCTGGCGGTCGATCTCCAGATGCATCAGCGATTCGCACTCGCCGCCCCCGACCTCGAGCAGCTTGCCGGCGCGGTCGCGGCGGAACGCGATGACCGGGTGGCCAAGCACATGCACGCCAATGCCGCGCTCGGCGAGCGCCATGGTCACCGAGTCGACGAGGAACGGCATGTCGTCGTTGACGACCTGAAGAACAGTGTGCGGCGACTCCCAGCCGTGCGTCGCCTGGCTCGGATTGAACAGGCGCACGCGCGCCGCGCCGGGTTTGCGGGTGCGCACGAACTCCAGGTAATCGGCGGCAAGCGCGGCCCACGCGTCCGCGTTGTGGTGCGGCAGTTCGTCGCCCGACATGCGCTTGTAGAAGGCGCGCGCGAAGGTTTCGACCTCCGCGTGCTGCGGCTTCGGCGTGCGCTTGCGCAGCGCATCGAGGATCGGGTCCAGCGCGACCGATTCACGCGCGGCCGCTTCAGCTGCAGCGGTGCGACGGGCAGGCGCCTTGCGGACGGCGGCCTTGGCGGACGAGGTCTCGGATTTCGGGCTCATGGGAACGGGCAGTCCAATGGAAGAGGCCCGCGCTTTCGCGCAGGCCGTCGAGGATGTCAGAGGGGGAGATACGCCGGCGTATGCACGCCACCGGGCCGCATCGCGCCCGATGCCCGTTCACACGGGCCGGCGGGCAGCGGGGCGGCGCAGCGGCGCATCGGGATCAGCGCAGACCGGTCTCGTTGCGAGCGATCACCAGGCGCTGGATCTCGCTGGTGCCTTCGTAGATCTCGGTGATCTTGGCGTCGCGGAAATAGCGCTCGATCGGCATTTCCTTCGAGTAGCCCATGCCGCCGTGGATCTGCAGCGCCTGGTGGGTGATCCACATCGCCGCTTCGGATGCCACGAGCTTTGCGATCGCGGCCTCGTTTGAGAAGCGCGCGCCGCCATTGTCGAACTGGTGTTTCTGCCACGCCGCGCGAAGCGTCAGCAGCGTCGCTGCGTCGAGCTTGCACTTCATGTCGGCGATCTTCGCCTGCGTCATCTGGAACGCGCCGATCGGCTGGCCGAACGCCTTGCGTTCCTTCACATACTCGATGGTCGCCTCGTAGGCCGCGCGCGCGATGCCGATCGCCTGGCTCGCGATGCCGATGCGACCCGCGTCGAGCACGCTCATCGCGATCTTGAAGCCCTCGCCTTCCTGGCCGAGCACCTCGTCCGCGCGGACCACGTAGTCGGTGAACTCGATCTCGCAGGTCGCCGACGCGCGGATGCCGAGCTTCGGCTCGGTCTTGCCACGGTGGAAGCCTTCGCGCGTCGTGTCGATCATGAACGCGGTGATGCCGCGCGCGCCCTTCTCCGCGTCCGTGACCGCGAACAGCACGATGTACTTCGCGACCGGGCCCGACGTGATCCAGCTCTTCTTGCCGTTGACGACGAACGTGCCGTCCGCCTGTTTGGCGGCCTTGCAGCGCATCGCGGTGGCGTCCGAGCCGGACTGAGGCTCGGTCAGCGCGAACGCGCCGATCTCACGGCCTTCGGCGATCGCGCGCACGTAGAGCTGCTTCTGCTCTTCGGTGCCGAACTTCAGGATGCCGTTGCAAAACAGCGAATTGTTGACCGACATGATCGTCGAGTGCGCCGCGTCCGCGGCCGCCACTTCAACCATCGCCAGCACGTAGGAGATCGGGTCCATGCCCGCGCCGCCGTACTCGGCCGGCACTTCGATGCCCATCAGGCCGTTCTCGCCCAGCGTGCGCATGTTCTCGAGCGGGAAGTCGCCGGTGCGGTCGTGGTGCTCGGCGCTCGGCGCGATCTTCTCCTGGGCGATGCGGCGGGCCACATCCTGGATCATCAACTGCTCTTCGGTGAAGCCAAAATCCACGTCGGCACCTCGTGCGGGTCATCGATGCAATAACCGCGGATTGTAGCCGTTCCTGCGGTCGAGCCGTGTGGCGGCGGCGCTCGATTTTCGCCGCGAGGCGCTTGAATTCACTTCCCGGCGCCCCCAACTGCGCGCGGTCGGCCGCTGTGCGCGGCCCGTTATCGAAGGAGCCCGACCATGTCCGTGGAGACCCGCAAGGAAACCCTCGGCTTCCAGACCGAAGTCAAGCAACTGCTTCAGTTGATGATCCACTCTTTGTATTCGAACAAAGAGATCTTCTTGAGGGAGCTGATCTCGAATGCCTCTGACGCCGCCGACAAGCTGCGCTTCGAGGCGATCTCGAAGCCGGAATTGCTCGAAGGCGACGCCGAGCCCCGCGTCCGCGTGAGCTTCGACGCCGACGCGAAGACGGTGACGATCGACGACAACGGCATCGGCATGAGCCGTGAGGAGGTCATTGCCCACCTCGGCACGATCGCGAAGTCCGGCACCGCCGACTTCCTCAATGCCCTGTCGGGCGACCAGCGCAAGGACTCGCAGCTGATCGGCCAGTTCGGCGTCGGTTTCTATTCGGCGTTCATCGTCGCGGACCGCGTCGAGGTGTTCACCCGCCGCGCCGGCGCGCCCGCAGCCGAAGGCGTCCACTGGTCGTCCGCCGGCGAAGGCGAGTTCGATATCGAGACGGTGGAGAAGCCCGGGCGCGGAACCCGCGTGGTGCTGCACCTCAAGGAGGACGACGTCGGGTTCGCCGACGGCTGGCGCCTGCGCGAGATCGTCAAGAAGTACTCCGACCACATCGGCGTGCCGATCCAGATGCCGAAGCAGCACCACGGCGAGGACAAGGACGCACCGGCCGAGCCCGAGTGGGAGACCGTCAACCGCGCAAACGCGCTGTGGACCCGGTCACGCAACGAAGTGTCAGAAGACGAATACAAGGCGTTTTACAAGCATGTCTCGCATGACTTCGGCGACCCACTGACCTGGAGCCACAACAAGGTCGAGGGCAAGCTGGAGTACACCTCGCTGCTGTACGTTCCGGGCCGTGCGCCGTTTGACCTGTACCACCGCGAGGCCGCGCGTGGGCTCAAGCTCTACGTGCAGCGCGTTTTCATCATGGACCAAGCGGAGCAGTTCCTGCCGCTGTACCTGCGCTTCCTCCGCGGCGTCGTCGACTCGAACGACCTCTCGCTCAACGTGTCGCGCGAGATCCTGCAGAAGGACCCTGTCATCAGCTCCATGAAGAGCGCGCTGACCAAGCGCGTGCTCGACATGCTCGACAAGCTCGCCACGGGCGAGCCGGAGAAGTACGCCGAGTTCTGGAAGCAGTTCGGACAGGTGCTCAAGGAAGGCCCGGCCGAAGACTTCGCGAACCGCGAGCGCATCGCGGGCCTGCTGCGATTCGCGTCGACGCACAGCGGCGGCGAGGCGCAGGACGTCTCGCTCGCCGACTACGTCGGCCGCATGAAGGACGGCCAGACCAAGGTCTACTACCTCACTGGCGAGAGCCCGGCGCAGGTGCGCAACAGTCCGCACCTCGAGGTGTTTCGCAAGAAGGGCATCGAGGTGCTGCTCCTCACGGACCGCATCGACGAGTGGCTGATGGGCTACCTCACGGAATTTGACGGCAAGTCGTTCGTGGACGTCGCGCGCGGCGATCTCGACCTCGGCGCGTTCGACACGGACACCGACAAGCAGGCGCAGGAAGAGGTCGCGAAGTCCAAGCAGGGCCTCGTGGAGCGGCTCAAGGCGGCGCTCGGCGACGACGTGGCCGACGTGCGCGTCTCGCACCGCCTGACCGAATCGCCCGCCGTGCTCGCGCTTGGCGAGCAGGACATCGGCCTGCAGTTGCGCCAGATCCTCGAGGCCAGCGGTCAGGCGGTGCCGGAGTCGAAGCCGGTGTTCGAGATCAACCCCGAGCATCCGCTGATCGGCCGCCTTGACGCACAGACCGACGCCTCGCGCTTCGACGCCCTCGCTCGCGTGCTGTTCGACCAGGCGGCGCTCGCGGCCGGCAACGGCCTGAAGGACCCGGGCGCGTACGTGCGTCGCCTGAACGACCTGCTCGTCGAACTCGCAGGCTGATCCCGCCACGTGCGGCGACCTGAAGCCCGCGGCAACCGCCGCGGGCTTTTTCGTGTCCGGGAGCCACCAACACGCACTGCGCGCTTGACCGCTCCGCCACACAGCCCGACACTTATCGCTATATCGCGATAAACACATAAAGGCTGTTCCGATGGATCTCGAAGGCTGGTCGTCCCGGCTCAAAGTGTTCGCCGACGCCACGCGCGTGCGGCTGCTCGCGCTGCTCGAGCGCGAGGAGCTGACCGTCGCCGAGCTCTCGTCGATCACCCGCCTCGCCCAGCCGCGCGTGTCCACCCACCTCGCCCGACTCAAGGACGCCGGCCTCGTCCGCGACCGCCGCGCCGGCGTGTCGGCCTACTACCGGTTCGACGAATCTACGCTCGACCCCGCCCAACGCGCGCTGTGGCAGACGCTGCGCGAAGGCAGCGACGACCCGCTGCTGCGCCAGGATGCCGAGCGTGTGCCGTCGGTGCTGGCCGCGCGCGCGTCCGAGCAGAACTGGGCTGATTCCGTGGCCGGCGACATGGAGCGCCACTACTCTCCTGGCCGCACTTGGGAGGCACTCGCGCGCGCGGCGCTGCCGCTGCTGCGCACGGGCGACGTGCTCGACATCGCCTCAGGCGACGGCGTGCTCGCCGAACTCGTCGCGCCGCACTCGCAGCGCTACGTATGCCTCGACTCGAGCACGAAGGTCGTGCTCGCCGCCTCGGAGCGCCTGCGCCGCCTTGAAAACGTGGAGGTGCGCGAGGGCGACATGCACGCACTGCCCTTCGAGGACGCGACGTTCGACCTCGTCGTGCTGATGCATGCGCTCACCTATGCAGAGAAGCCCGCGCAGGCCGTCGCCCAGGCGGGTCGCGTGCTGCGTCCGGGCGGCCGGCTGCTGCTCACGAGCCTTGCACCGCACGAACACCGCGGCGTGGTCGAGGCCTACGGCCACGTGAATCTTGGGTTCGATGAAGCCGCGCTGCGGGACTTCACGCACGGCGCCGGACTCGAGGTCGTCAGCGCCGGCACAGTGACGCGTGAGCGCCGCCCGCCCCATTTCGAAGTCATCGCGCTCATCGGCTCCAAGCCCGATGCGACGCGCAGCGGGAGCCGCTGACATGCACCGCCTGCCCTGGCTGAACCCCGTCCGTGCCGACGCGCTCGAACGTCTCTTGCGCGAGCGCATCCTCGTCATCGACGGCGCGATGGGCACGATGATCCAGCGCCACGAGCTCGACGAGGCCGACTACCGCGGTACGCGCTTCGCGCCCGGCTTCGACACGTCCCACGCCGCAGACCACGCGCACGGCGACAGCTGCGGGTGCGCGCACGACCAACGGGGCAACAACGACTTGCTGAGCCTGACGCGCCCGGAACTCATCGCCGGCATCCACACCGAATATCTCGATGCCGGTGCCGACTTCGTCGAGACGAACACGTTCAACTCGACGACGATCTCGCTCGCCGATTACGGCCTCGAGCACCTCGCCCGCGAGCTCAACGAGACCGGCGCGCGGCTCGCGCGGCAGGCCTGCGACGCGGCCGAAGCGCGCGATGCGTCCCGCCCGCGCTTCGTGATCGGCGTGCTCGGCCCGACGAGCCGCACGGCGTCACTGAGCCCGGACGTGAACCGCCCGGGCTACCGAGCGGTCACCTTCGACGAGCTGCGCATCGCCTACCGCGAAGCCACCGACGGCCTGATCGACGGAGGCGCCGACGTGATCATGGTCGAGACGATCTTCGACACGCTCAACGCGAAGGCCGCACTGTTCGCAGTCGAGGATGCCTTCGACGGCCGCGGCGCGCGGCTGCCGGTCATGATCTCGGGGACCATCACGGACGCCTCCGGGCGCACGCTGTCGGGCCAAACCGCCGAGGCGTTTTGGTACTCGGTGCGCCACGCCGAGCCGCTCGCGATCGGCCTCAACTGCGCGCTCGGCGCACGCGACCTGCGCGCGCACATCGACGTGCTCGCTCAGGTCGCCGATGCGTACATCAGCACGCACCCGAACGCAGGCTTGCCGAATGCATTCGGCGGCTATGACGAGACGCCCGAGGACATGGCCGCGGTGATCGGCGAATTCGCCCAGGCGGGCCTGCTCAACCTCGTCGGCGGCTGCTGCGGCACCACGCCTGCGCACATCGCCGCGATCGCGCGCGCCGTCGAAGGCGTTTCTCCGCGCATCCGCCCGGCGCTCGCCGCCGCGGCCTGACCGACCTCACGATCCGGGGTGAACCCCCACCGCAATGACCGCACATCTGCCCCGCATCACCCGCCTCGCCGGCCTCGAGCCGCTGCCGATCACGCCCGAGAGCAATTTCGTCAACGTCGGCGAGCGCACGAACGTCACCGGCAGCGCGCAGTTCAAGAAGCTCATCCTTGAAGGCCGCTACGACGACGCGGTCGTAGTCGCGCGCCAACAGGTCGAGAGCGGCGCGCAGATCATCGACGTGAACATGGACGAGGGCCTGCTCGACTCCGAGCAGGCGATGGTCACCTACCTCAACCTCATCGCCGCCGAGCCCGACATCGCACGCGTGCCGGTGATGGTCGACAGCTCGAAGTGGAGCGTGATCGAGGCCGGGCTCAAGTGCCTGCAGGGCAAGGGCATCGTCAACTCGATCTCGATGAAGGAAGGCGAAGCCGAGTTCCTGCGCCAGGCGCGGCTCGTGCACCGCTACGGCGCCGCGGTCGTAGTGATGGCCTTCGACGAGGCGGGCCAGGCCGAGACGGTCGAGCGCAAGGTCGAGATCTGCTCGCGCGCCTACCGGCTGCTGACGGAGGAAGTCGGATTCCCGCCCGAGGACATCATCTTCGACCCGAACGTGTTCGCGGTCGCGACGGGCATCGAGGAACACAACGATTACGCGGTGGCATTCATCGAAGCCGCGCGCGAGCTCAAGCGGCGCTTCCCGCACAGCCACATCTCCGGCGGCGTCTCGAACGTCTCGTTCTCGTTCCGCGGCAACGAGCCGGTGCGCCAAGCAATCCACGTGGTGTTCCTCTACCACGCGATCCGCGCCGGCATGGACATGGGCATCGTCAATGCCGGCGCGCTGCCGCTTTACGACGATCTCGATGCGGTGCTGCGCGAACGCGTGGAGGACGTCGTGCTCAATCGGCGGCCCGATTCGACGGAGCGGCTGCTCGAGATCGCCGACCGCTACAAGGGAAAGAAGGGCGAGAAGAAAGTCGAGGATCTCGCTTGGCGCGAGAAGCCCGTCGACGCGCGCCTCGCGCACTCGCTCGTGCACGGCATCGACCAGTACATCGAGGCCGACACGGAAGAAGCCCGCGCCCGGTCGACGCGCCCGCTCGACGTCATCGAGGGGCCGTTGATGTCCGGCATGAACGTGGTTGGTGACCTGTTCGGCGCCGGCAAGATGTTCCTGCCGCAGGTCGTCAAATCCGCACGCGTAATGAAAAAGGCCGTTGCGCACCTGCTGCCGTACATCGAGGCCGAGAAACTGCGCACGGGCGAAGTCGGCAAGTCGAACGGCAAGATCGTCATGGCGACCGTCAAGGGCGACGTGCACGACATCGGCAAGAACATCGTCGGCGTGGTGCTCGCCTGCAACAACTTCGACGTCATCGACCTCGGCGTCATGGTGCCGGCGCAGGTCATCCTCGACCGCGCGAAGGCCGAGAACGCCGACATCATCGGTCTTTCCGGCCTGATCACGCCGTCGCTCGAGGAGATGAGCCACGTCGCGCGCGAAATGCAGCGACAGGGCTTCAACATGCCGCTCATGATCGGCGGCGCGACGACCTCGCGCGCGCACACCGCGCTGAAGATCGACCCACATTACAAGTCACCGACCGTCTGGGTGAAGGACGCGTCCCGCGCGGTCGGCGTCGCGCAGTCACTCATCAGCCCGGACCTGCGCACGCCGTTCGTCGCTGCCAACGACGCCGATTACGCCGAGATCCGGGAGCGGCACCGAAACCGCGGCGACGGCAAGCGCCTCGTCCCGCTCGAAAAGGCGCGTGCGCAAAGGTTCGACGGCGGGTGGGACACGCACGTGCCGTTCGCGCCGAAGCGGCCGGGCCTGCACATGTTCGACGACTATCCGCTCGCCGAGCTCGTCGACTACATCGACTGGACGCCGTTCTTCAACACGTGGGAGCTCGCCGGCAAATACCCGGCGATCCTCGACGACGAGATCGTCGGCCCGCAGGCCCGCGAGTTGTACCGCGACGCCCGGGCGATGCTCGATCGCATCGTCCGTGAGAAATGGCTGACCGCGAAGGGCGTGTTCGGTTTGTGGCCGGCGAATGCCGTCGGCGACGACGTGGAGGTCGACACCGGCGACGGTGCCGCCACGACGCTCCATTTCCTGCGCCAGCAGGTGGACAAGCCCGTGGACCGGCCGGACTTCTGTCTCGCGGATTTCATTGCCCCGAAGTCAACCGGCGTGCGCGACTGGATCGGCGCGTTCGCGTGCACGGCGGGCATCGGCATCGAGCCTCACGTGGAGCGTTTCGAGGCGGAGCACGACGACTACAACTCGATCCTGCTGAAGGCACTCGCAGATCGCCTTGCCGAAGCGCTTGCGGAGCGTCTGCACGAGCGCGTGCGTCGCGAATTCTGGGGCTACGCCGCCGACGAGACGCTCGACAATGCATCGCTGATCGACGAGCGATACGTGGGCATCCGCCCTGCCCCGGGGTATCCGGCGTGCCCGGAGCACAGCGAGAAAACAACGCTGTTCCGCCTGCTGGACGCCGAGCGCCACACCGGCCTGCATCTCACCGAGAGCTTTGCGATGTACCCCACCGCGGCGGTGTCGGGCTACTACTTCAGCCACCCGCGCAGCCAGTACTTCGTGGTCGGGCGCGTGTCGAAGGAACAGGTGGCCAACTACGCGAAGCGCAAGGGCGTGGAGGTGTCGCAGGCCGAGCGCTGGCTCGCGTCGAACCTCGACTACGACCCCGAGTGACCGACCGCTCGAGGGCTAGGCTGCTTTCGCCGCTTCGCACGCGAACACGCGCCGCATTGCGAAGTCGACGATGCAGGCGGCGGTCGCGTCCGGCTCGGCCTGGAACAGGAAATGCGGCGCGTCGAACTCCGCGCGCTCGACGTTGGTGAGAACGTCGTCGAGCGTGGCCGTGGAGCGCGCGCCAATCAGTCGGTCCTGGCGACCCCGCATCACGAGCGCCGGCAGATCGACGCAGGGACCGGATCGAAGGTCCACGCGCAGGGCTTCGCAGTTGCGCAGCGAAACCACATCGGGGCGCACGCGCATCATCACCGCGCGCACCTCGTTGCGCCTCGCGAGCGAATCCCGGCCGCTCCACACCAGCCGTGACGTCAGCGCGGCCGGGACATGTCCGGGCGACACCCGTCGCGCGAGTGCGAGCAGCGCGCGCTTGAACGGCCAGCGGATCGTCGCGAACGTAGACGCCAACACCAATCCTGCGAGCCCGGGCGGACGCTGCCGGGCGAGCATGAGCGCGAGCGGTCCTCCGAACGACTCCGCGATGATCATGTGGCGCTCGCGCGGCAGCGCCGGGGCGACGCGCTTCGTGAGCCCGTCGTAATCGAGCGGCCGGTCGCGCGGATACGACAGCGACAGCACTTCGCCGTGCGGCTTCAGCAGCTGCTCGAGCACTTCCGAGTAATGGCCGGTGCCGTCAAGGCCGGGCAGCAGCACGAACCTCGGACGGAGCGAATTCACCAGACCAGATCGTCCGGCACCTGGTATTTCGGATCCGCGTACGGATCGTCCTCGGCCGGTGCATTCGGGTCGACCTTCAGGGCAACCGCGGGCGCGAAGACGCGCTCCGCTTCCGCCAGTACCTCGGCGGTTACCAGCATGTAGCGGCCCTCGACCTGCACCACGCCGAGCTCGCCCGCGTTCAACGCACGCAGCTGCTCCGCGGTGACGTACACGCGTTTGATCTTGCCGCCGTACGGGAAGTGCCTCGCGATGTCCGCGTCGGCAACATTGAGACCCTTGTCCTTGAGGAGCTCAGCAAGCTGCGCGCGCGCCTCACGTCGGCGGCACGCCTCCTCTTGCTTGGCCGCCTCGGCTGCGATGCGCTCTTCTTTCTCACGCTGCGCGCGGATTGCGTACGCCTTCGCGAGGTCGATCTCTTCCCGGGTGCGGGTGTCGCGCTTCTTCGTTGACGGAGCGCCCCCAGGCCGCCGGGCGTCGCCCGGTCGCGGTGCGCTTCGCGGCTGCGCGTGCGAGCTGCCCGGCGGACGCGGACCGGTGTTGGGCCTGCCGTCTCGAGGCCTGATGTCGCGGGGCGCGCTGTCGCGCGGGCCACCGTCCTTGGGCCTGCCGTGGTTCGGCCGGCCTTCTTTACGCTCGGGGACAGCGGCCTTGAAGCCCAGGCCGAGGAGTTGATTGCGCAGCGTGTCGCTCATGGGAATTTCGTCGGCGCGGCAGTGCGCGGGTCAGTAGTGCGGCGGGGGCGGCTCCTGCGCCGCATCGGCAGACACCGGTGCGGCCGACAGGGCCATGCGCAACTGGCGCACTTCTTCCAGGGTCCGGTGCAGCAACAGCGCCGTACGAGCTTCTTCCGAGCGTGCGGCAGCGAGCGCATCGCTCAGTTCGCCGAGGGCGTGCTCCTGGAACGCGAGCCGCGTTTCCAGGTCAACCAGTCGTTGCTCGGTGTCGGTGTTCATCCCCATCAGTGTAACGGGCCCGGCGCGTGATCGCCGGACCCGCCCCTGCGTCAGGCCGGCTGGATCGCGGCCGCGCCGGGCTGAGCCGCAGATGCGCCGGCGTTGCCGTCGGCCTCCGATGCCAGCGCCGCCGATACCGGGCGCAGCGAGCGACCGCGGCCGATGCCGTAGTAGGCGATGCCGGCCGCCTCGACTTCCGCCGGGTGGTACAGGTTGCGGCCGTCGAAGATCGCAGCGTCGGCGAGCGTGCCGCGCAGGCGGCTGAAGTCCGGGCTCCGGAACTGCTTCCACTCGGTCACCACGGCAAGCGCGTCAGCGCCCTCGAGTGCCTCGTTCGCGTGCTCGCAGAGCACAAAGTCTTCGCGGTCGCGGTAGATCGCCTCGGTCGTCTCGCGCGCCTCGGGGTCGAACGCGCGCACGCGGGCGCCCGCGCGCCACAGCTGTTCGAGCAAGCGGCGGCTCGATGCTTCGCGCATGTCGTCCGTGTTCGGCTTGAACGCCAGCCCCCACACCGCGAACGTCTTCCCGCGCAGCGCTTCGACGTCGCCGTAGTGGCGCACGATCAGTTCGAACAGGTGGCTCTTCTGCCGCTCATTGACCGCTTCGACGGCGTCGAGCAGTTCGGTGCGGTACTCGCACTTGAACGCCGTGCGGGAGAGCGCGCGCACGTCCTTCGGGAAGCACGAGCCGCCGTAGCCGGCGCCCGGGTAGATGAAGTGCCAGCCGATGCGCGGATCGGAGCCGATGCCCTGGCGCACCATCTCGACGTCGGCGCCCACGCATTCGGCGACGTTTGCGATCTCGTTCATGAAGGAAATCTTTGTCGCGAGCATCGCGTTCGCGGCGTACTTCGTGAGCTCCGCCGACCGCACGTCCATGACGAGAATGCGTTCGTGATTGCGGTTGAACGGGCCGTACAGGCGCTTGAGCCGCTCGACGGCCGTGGGGCTGTCGGATCCGACGATGATGCGGTCAGGCCGCATGCAGTCGTTGACCGCATCGCCTTCCTTGAGGAATTCCGGGTTGGAGACGACGTCGAATGCGACGTCGACCCCGCGCTTCTGGAGCTCGTCGGCGATGACGGCTCGGACGCGGTCCGCCGTGCCGACCGGCACCGTGGACTTGTTGACTACGACGGTCGGCCGGGTGATGTGCGCGCCGATCGTGCGTGCGACCTCGACTACGTAGCGCAGATCGGCATCGCCGTCGCCATCGGGCGGCGTGCCGACCGCGATGAAGACGATTTCGCCGTGCGAAATGCCTTCCGCCGCGTCGGTCGTGAAGCGCAGCCGGCCGGCCGCGTGGTTGGCCTGCACCATCGGCTGCAGGCCGGGCTCGTAGATCGGAATGACACCGTCGTTGAGCTTGGCGATCTTGCCGGCGTCGACATCGACGCAAACGATGTCGTGGCCGACTTCCGCAAGACATGTGCCCGTCACGAGACCGACGTAGCCGGTGCCGAAGAGAGTTGCGCGCATTTGGTGTTCCTGATTGTGCCGGCCCGCCTAGGCGGGCCGCGGTGGCCTGCGCGCGAGGCCGCCGGCTCAGCTGGACGGCGACTTCGCGATGTCGAGAAGCTCGACTTCAAACACCAACGTAGCGTTCGGCGGGATCGGGCCACCGGGCGTGCCCTGTTCGCCGTAGCCGAGCTTGGACGGGATCCAGAACCGGTACTTGCTGCCCACGCTCATGAGCGGGATGCCTTCCTGCCAGCCGGGCACCATCTGCGGGAGCATGAAGGTCGCCGGCTCGCCGCGCTGGTAGGAACTGTCGAACTCGGTGCCGTCGAGCAGCATGCCCTTGTAGTGCGCGCGGACGGTCGACGCCGCCGTCGGCTTCGGGCCCTGGCCTTCGGACAGCACCTGGTACTGCAGACCGGACGGGGTGGTCTTCACCTCGGGCTTCTTTGCGTTTTCGGCGAGGAACGCCTGGCCCTTCGTCTCGTTCTCCTTGGCCTGCGCCATCATCTTGCTGACCTGCTGCGCCTGCATCTTCTGGGTGAACGCCTCGCGCACCTGCTGAGCCTGCTCTTCGGTCAGCAGCGGCTTCTCGCCTGCGAGCGTCGCCTTCATCGCGCGGTTCATGGTGTCGAGGTCGATCTCGTCCTTCACCGGCTCGAGCGACTTCGCGAGGTCCATGCCGACCATGTAGCTCACGCGCTCCTTCTCGCTCGGCAGGCCCGGCACGGCGTTCGGGTCCTTCTGCTGTGCGGCGGTGGCGGCCGTGGTCGCGGCTTTCTCACCGTCGGCCTTCTCTTGGCAGCCGACGGTCATCGCGGCAACGGCCAGTGCGATCAGGGCAATGCGGGGGGTATGGCTCATTCGGCTTTCTCCATGCGTGGCGGGCAAAATGGCCCGCGCGGGGGACCCGGCCAAACGGCGGCCGGGTCGCGGTGGTGACCGAAAATCAGTCGAGGATGTCCATGAGTTCGACGTCGAACACGAGCGTCGCGTTCGGCCCGATCGGGCCACCCGGCGTGCCCTTCGCGCCATAGGCGAGGTCGCCAGGAATCCAGAAGCGGTACTTCGCACCGACCGGCATCATGCCCACGCCTTCGGTCCAGCCCGGAATCACCTGGTTGAGCGCGAACTCGGCAGGCTCGCCACGCTCGTACGAGCTGTCGAACACGGTGTCGTTGAGCAGCTTGCCTTCGTAGTTGACGCGCACGCGGCTGCCCGGCTTCGGGCGCTCGCCGGCGCCCTGGCGAAGCACCATGTACTGCAGGCCCGACGGCGTCGTGAACACGCCCTTGGTTTCCTTGTTCTTAGCAAGGAAAACCGCACCTTCAGCACGGTTGCGCTCGCCGGTGGCGGACGCCTGGGCCTGCATCTTGGTCTGCATGCGCTGGCCGAATGCGGTGAGCACCGTGCGCGCCTCTTCCTCGCTCAGTGCGGGCGTCTCGCCGGACATTGCGGCGCGAAGACCCTTGAGGAACACGGCCAGGTCCACTTCGTCCTTGATGGGGGTCAGGGACGGACCGACCATGTAGCTGCCAATCAACGTGCCGACCTTCGACTTGTCGACGGCCGGAGCGGCGGCGCCGGGCGCACTGCCGGGAACGGCCTTGCCCTCGCGCGCCGCAATGCGGGCGCGCAGCGCCTGGTCGGTCGCCTGCGCTTCCTGCTGCGACATCGTCGGCTTACCGCCGCCGAACACATGGCGCATGGCCTGCTCGAGGGCCGCCACGTCGAGGTCGGGCCCGATCGGCTTGAGCGAATTGCCGACATCGAGGCCGATGGCGTAGCTCACCTTCTCACGGTCGTTCGACAGCATGGTTTTCGTCTCCGGGTTGACGACGCCGGGACGGGTCGGGGTCGCGTGGGCAGAAGGCAGCGCAGCGGTCAGGGCCGCGGCGGTCAACAGCACGGCCGAGCCGCGCAGCAAAACGTTCATCCGGTGTCGCTCCTTTCGGTGCACCGTGGCTACGGTGCAAGCCCGCTATTGTCAGTGGCGTGTGCGATGCGGGCAATCGCATGACCCATGTCCGACCGCGCGGCCTGCGCGAGAGTTCCCCACGCTGCGCACCGCGCGCTCATCGGCACGGTGCGCTCGTGCTGCAGCAATGCGCTATTTACGCGGGCGCGGCGCGGCCAGCGCCTTTTCGATCGCGGCCACGATCTGCGGGTCATCGGGCGCCGTGCGGCTGCCCCAGCTCGCGACAAGCCGGCCGTCGCGGCCGACCAGATACTTGTGGAAGTTCCACTTCGGCGCCTCGCCCGATGCCTTAGCAAGGTCGCGGTACAGCGGCGTCACGTCGTCGCCGACCACGTGCACCTTCTCGAACATCGGGAACTTCACGCCGTAGGTCAGCGTGCAGAACTCGCGGATCTGCTTTTCGTCCTCGAACTCCTGCGCCTTGAAGTCGCCCGAGGGAAAACCGAGCACCGCGAAGCCGCGCGTCCGATAGACGGCGTGGAGCTTTTCCAGGCCTTCGAACTGCGGGGTGAAGCCGCACTTGCTCGCGGTGTTGACCACGAGCACGACGTCGCCACCGTACGCGCGCCGCAGGTCGACCTTTTCTTTGCCGGCAAGAGGCCGGTACGCGTGGCCGAGCAGGTCGGCGGCAGCCGCGGGCGCAGCCGCCACAAAGGCGGCGCACAGGACAAGCGGCGCGAGCAGGCGCGGCAGGAAGGATGAGTTCACGGCGGTCTCCGGTCGGGTCGCGGTCGAGTATGCCTTCAGTTGGGTACCGGACCTGTTGACGTCTTCCGACATGGTGTTATAGTTGCCTACAACACCGGTCTACTAACAAGCAGGACGTCCACATGAACCGCAAGCTCCACAACACCGCTTCTGCGCTGATGGTGCCCGGCACGCTGCTTCTGCTGGCGCTTGCGGCGCAGGCGAGCACCGGCGACGTCCAGCGCGCCGGCTCGGCTTTCCACTCCAACGCCACCACCGTCGGCGCCACGGCGACCGCAGCGACCGCTCTCCCGGCGCGCCCGTTCGGCGGACGCACCGGCCGGGTGCGCCACTCGGTGGCACTGCCCTTCTTTTCCTTCGCACCGCGGGGCTGAACCATGACCGCCATCCAATGGAGCGACGGCGCTCCGATCTACCGCCAGCTCAAGGAGCGCGTCATCGCGATGATGCTCGACGGCATCCTCAAGCCCGGCGACGCCCTGCCTTCGGTCCGCCAGGTCGCGGCCGAATACCAGCTCAATCCAATCACCGTCTCGCGCGCCTATCAGGAACTGGCGGACGAGGCACTCGTCGAAAAACGCAGGGGTCTGGGTATGTACGTCACGGAAGAAGCTGCACGGAAACTGCTCGTCAACGAACGCGAGCGCTTCCTGAGCGAGGAATGGCCGCTGGTCCTCGAGCGCATCATGCGCCTGGGGCTGTCGATGGACGAACTGATGAACGCCGCCCCCAAGCAGGCAGGTGCCCAATGAACGCCGCCGCTTACACCCATTCCACCGAGGCGCTCGCACCGGTCGTGATAGCCCGCGGCCTGCGCAAGGCCTACAAGAACAAGGTCGCGCTCGACAACACCGAGTTTCAGATCCCGGCCGGACGCATCGTGGGCTTGATCGGACCGAACGGCGCAGGCAAGACGACGGCGCTTAAGGCCATGCTTGGCCTGATCCCGTTCGACGGCGAACTCAGCGTCCTGGGCCGCGACCCGCGCACCGAGCGTGACGAGCTCATGCGCGACATCTGCTTCATCGCGGACGTGGCGGTGCTGCCGCGCTGGATCCGCGTGCAGGACGCGATCGAGTTCGTCGCCGGCGTGCACCCGCGCTTCGACCGCGCCCGCTGCGAGCGCTTTCTCACCGGCACACAACTCAAGCCGAAGATGAAAGTGCGCGAGATGTCCAAGGGCATGATCGTGCAGCTGCACCTCGCGCTCGTCATGGCGATCGACGCGAAGATCCTGGTGCTCGACGAGCCCACGCTCGGGCTCGACATCCTCTATCGCAAGCAGTTCTACCAGCGCCTGCTCGAGGATTATTTCGACGAGCAGAAGACGATCATCATCACCACGCACCAGGTCGAAGAGGTCGAGCACATCCTCACCGACGTGATGTTCATCCGTGACGGCAAGATCGTGCTCGACACCGAGATGGAGTCGCTCGGCACGCGCTACACCGAGGTGCTCGTCAGCGCGGACCGCATCGACGCTGCTCGCGCGCTCAAGCCGGTCGACGAACGCGCGTTGCCATTCGGCAAGACCGTGATGCTGTTCGACGGCGCGTCGCCGGATCAGCTCGAGGCACTCGGTGAAAGCCGCACGCCGGGCCTGGCCGACCTGTTCGTCGCCACCATGAAGGGGACCTACGCATGAACGCCACCATCGACACCCTGCCCCCGCGCGCACCGGTCGCGCCGCCGCACCCGACCCACACGTTCAAGTTGCTGCTCAGGCGCGAATACTGGGAACACAAGGGCGGCTTCTTCTGGGCGCCGCTGATCGCCGGCCTGATCACGCTCGTCTTCACCGTGCTCGGCGCGATCGGCGCAAGCGTCTTCAAGGCGCGCCACGCGAATCGCATCGAGATGGCGAACGCGGACCCGGACCAGATCGCGCGCGTGCTCGGCGGCGCAGGTGACGCCGCACTGCTCGGCGGCCTGGCGATCACGTCGATCGTGCTCGGCTTCGTCGTGTTCTTCTACGCGCTCGGCAGCCTGTACGACGATCGCAAGGATCGCAGCGTGCTGTTCTGGAAGTCGTTGCCGGTGTCGGATGCGAGCACGGTCGCCTCGAAGGCCGCCTGGGCGCTGATCCTCGCCCCGATCGTCACCGTCGCGATCGGACTGCTGCTCGGGCTGGCGCTGTGGGTGGTCACCGCGTTGACGACGTCGATCAACGGCCTGCCCGGCGCGAGCGGCATCTTCACGCACTCCCATCCGCTGCAGGTGATCGGAAACGTCATCGCCATGGTGCCGCTGTACGCACTGTGGGCACTGCCCGCCGTCGGCTGGCTGATGCTCTGCTCGGCTGCTGCGCCGTCCAAGCCGTTCCTGTGGGCCGTGATGATCCCGGTGCTCGGCTGCGCGCTGGTCAGCTTCTCGACGCTGATCCTGGGCCTGCAGTTCGACCTCGGCCCGCTCTGGTACACCGTCGCCTACCGCGGATTGCTCAGCGTGTTCCCCGGCACCTGGGCGCCGAAGCTGGATTCAGTGAACACGGTCCACGTGCAGGGCCCCGAGGACATCGGCCTGCTTGTCAACGCCGGAGAAAACTGGGCACTCGCCGGAACGTTCGACCTGTGGGTCGGTGCTTTGATCGGTGCCGCCATGATCTTCGCCGCCATCCGCCTGCGCCGCTGGAGGGACGAGGGCTGAGGCCCTCGTTCCCCGAACTGGAGAACCGACATGAAGACCCTCCGCACCGCCGCCCTCGCCTTTGCCGTCGTCATCGCCCTGGTGGGCTGCGGCCCCGACGGCAACGCCGCCACCGCCCAGGCGGTCGAGTCGACCGACTCGATTGCCGGCACGATCGATTCGAGCATGGCCTCGGCCATGACCGAAGTGCGCGACAAGCTCGCCACCGAGAACATCTCGCTTGACGGCCCCACCGGCGCGCCGAAGGCCGAGATCACGCCGGCAGGCGAGCTGCTGATCGACGGCCGCGCCGTGCCGGTCACCGAAGCCCAACACCGCCTGCTTCTCGACTACCGAGGGCATGTGGCCGCGGTTGCGTCAGCGGGTGCCGAGGTGGGCATCGAGGGTGCCCGACTCGCGACGCGGGCCGTGGGCGAAGCCCTGCGCGGCGTCTTCAACGGCAATGCCGACCAGGTCGAGAAGCAGGTTGAAGCCCAGGCGGAATCGGTGCGTGCCTCGGCACTGAAGCTGTGCGAGCGTCTGCCGGCGATGTTCGAGACCCAGCAGGCGCTCGCTGCCGCGCTGCCCGCCTTCGCCCCGTACGCGACGATGGACCGTAGCGACATCGACGAATGCCGGGCCGATGTACGCGACGGCAAGCCGCCTGCGGTGCCGGGCGTGCCGGCGTCGCCCCAAGCCCCGGCCGAAAACGGCAAGGCGACGGGCGCGGCGCAGACGTCGGCGTAAATCGTCTGCCGATGGGCCACAAACGCCGGCCCGGCCGCGGCTAGCCCCCGCCGCCCATGCCTTCGCGGATGCCGCCCTTCGTGAGTTCAACCGGGTCGAGCAGACGCCGCAGCTCCGCGATCGACAACCCGCTGCTCTCCGCCGCGACCTCGAGCACCGGCCGCCCCTCCCGGTAGGCCTGCTTCGCGATCGCGGCGGCTTTTTCGTAGCCGATGATCGGGTTCAGCGCGGTTACCAGGATCGGATTGCGATCCAGCATTTCCCGCACGCGCTCGTGGCGGACGACGAGTCCCTCGATCGCGCGGTCGGCGAGCAGCCTCATCGCGTTCGACAGCAACTCGATGGAGTCGAGCAGGTTGTATGCGATCAGCGGCAGCATCACGTTGAGCTGGAAGTTGCCGCTCTGCCCCGCAACCGTGATCGCCGTGTGGTGCCCCATCACCTGCGCGCACACCATCGCGACGGCCTCCGGCACGACCGGATTCACCTTGCCCGGCATGATCGAGCTGCCCGGCTGCAGCGCCGGCAACTCGATCTCCCCGAGCCCTGCGAGCGGGCCCGAGTTCATCCAGCGCAGGTCGTTCGCAATCTTCATCAGCGTCACCGCGAGCGCGTTGAGCTGACCCGACAGCTCCACCGCGTCGTCCTGCGACGCGAGACCTTCGAAGCGGTTCTCGGCCGCCACGAAGCGCGCTTTCGTCATCGTCGACAACGCACGGGCCACCTGCTCTCCAAAGCGCGGGTCCGCATTGATCCCGGTCCCGATCGCCGTCCCGCCGATCGGCAGGCGCCGCAGTCGTCCCAGGGCGTCGTCGATGCGCGCTTGCGCGGAGTCGAGCTGCGCCGCCCAGGTACCGAACTCCTGCGCAAACGTCAGCGGCATCGCGTCCATCAGATGCGTGCGGCCGGTCTTCGTCACCTTGCGCAGCCCGCGTGCGCGGCGCTCGATCGTCTGCCGAAGGTGCTTCAGCGCCGGCGACAGCGACTCGCCGATGGCCAGCTGTGCGGACACGCGAATCGCCGTCGGGATCACGTCGTTCGAACTCTGGCCAAGATTGACGTGGTCGTTCGGGTGCACGCGCGCGCGGCCGCTGCGCGTGGCAAGCGCCGCAATCACCTCGTTGCCATTCATGTTGCTCGACGTGCCGGAGCCGGTCTGGAACACGTCGACCGGGAACTGTGCGTCGTGCTCACCCTCGGCCACCTGCAGTGCCGCGCTGCGGATCGCGGCCGCGGTGTCTTTACCAAGTAGGCCGAGACGCCCGTTGACCTCGGCGGCCGCGGCCTTGACGAGCCCGAGCGCACGGATGAAGCCTCGCGGCATCGGCCGCCCGGAAACCGGGAAGTTCTCCACGGCGCGCTGGGTCTGCGCGCCCCACAGCGCATCGGCGGGCACCTGCAACTCGCCCATGCTGTCGCGCTCGATGCGCGGGGTGGATGCATTCGTCCGGGCCATCGGCGTCGTCCTCGGCGGGAAAGCCGCGAGCGTACGCACGCGGCCGTCAGTGGCACGTGGCCGGACCGCACCGCGGGCACAGGCGACGCGCCTGTAGAATCACGGCCCCGTCTCCAATGCCGCGCCCATGTCCGATCGCATCGAATCGCAGCTGCTCGCCCTCTCGCCGCTCGACGGCCGCTACGCCGGCAAGGTCGACGCGCTGCGGCCGATCTTCTCCGAGTTCGGCCTCATCCGGGCGCGCGTTCGCGTCGAGATCGAATGGCTGCTCGCGCTCGCCGCCGAGCCCGGCATCGTCGAACTCCCGCCGTTCTCAGACGCGGCCGCCGCCCGTCTGCGTGCGCTGGCCGACGGTTTCGATGTCGCGGGCGCCGCGCGCGTCAAGGAGATCGAGCGCACGACGAACCACGACGTCAAGGCCGTGGAGTACTTGATCAAGGAACGCCTGCAGGACGACGCGGACCTCGGGCCGGCGATGGAATTCGTGCACTTCGCATGCACGAGCGAAGACATCAACAACCTCAGCTACGCACTGATGCTGCGCGAGGCGCGCGACACCGTGCTGCTGCCCAAGCTCGACGAACTCGTCGAAAAACTGCGCGCGATGGCTCACGAGCACGCGGGCCTGCCGATGCTCTCGCGCACGCACGGACAGACCGCGTCGCCGACGACGGTGGGCAAGGAAATCGCAAACGTCGTGGCGCGCCTGCAGCGCCAGCGCAACGTGCTCATCGGCCTGCCGATGCCGGGCAAGATCAACGGCGCCGTCGGCAACTACAACGCGCATGTCTCGGCCTATCCCGACATCGACTGGCCGGCGTTCTCGCAGCGCTTCGTGCAGTCGCTCGGTCTCGACTGGCAGGCGTACACGACGCAGATCGAGCCGCACGATGGCATCGCCGAGCTGTGCGACGCGCAGAAGCGCATCGACACGATCGCGATCGACCTGTGCCGCGACATCTGGGGCTACATCTCGCTCGGCTACTTCAAGCAGGCGGTCAAGGCCGGCGAAGTCGGCAGCTCGACGATGCCGCACAAGGTCAACCCCATCGATTTCGAGAACGCCGAGGGCAACTTCGGCATCGCGAACGCACTGCTCGAGCATTTCGCCGCGAAGCTGCCAATCAGCCGCTGGCAGCGCGATCTCACCGACTCGACCGTGCTACGCGCGCTCGGCACCGCCTTCGGCCACGCGCTGATCGGTTACGACGCATTGCTGCGCGGCCTCGGCAAACTCAGTGCAAACCCGGACCGCCTCGCAGCCGACCTCGACGCGTCCTGGGAGGTGCTCGCCGAAGCCGTGCAGACCGTCATGCGGCGCCACGGCCTGCCGAATCCGTACGAACAGCTCAAGGCACTCACGCGCGGCCAGGGCATCAACGAGGCGTCGATGCGCGAGTTCATCGGCGGCCTCGACCTGCCCGCCGACGCGAAGGAGCGACTGCTCGCGATGACGCCCGGCAGTTACACGGGCGTTGCCGAGCAGCTCGCGCGCGGGATCTGATCACGGCGCCGGCGCGCCACGCAGGAGGACCACGATGAAGGCCTTGCTCAACATCGACGTTCCCGACCTCGGCGCCGCCGAGCGGTTCTATTACGCGGCGTTCGGGCTCGATCCGGCCCGGCGTTTCGGCATCGACGCAGTCGAGATGATCGGGCTCGAGATCGCGATCTACCTGCTGCACAAGGACGCCGGCACGCCCGGCGCCGGCGATGACGTCCGCGATTACAGCCGCCACTGGACGCCCGTGCACTGCGACCTCGTCGTCGACGACCTGGACGCCGCACTCATCCGCGCCGTCGCCGCCGGTGCCGTGCAGGAGGGCGCAGTTCGCGAGGCCGGGTGGGGCCGCATCGTGCAACTCGCCGACCCGTTCGGACACGGTTGGTGCCTGCTGCAGTTCCTCGGACGCGGCTACGACGAGATCGCATCATGAGCACGAAGAAGACCCCGTCGCGCAAGGTCACCGCGCCGAAGATCGAGATCGACGCATCGCGCCGGCCGCCACTCGGCATGCCGCCCGCGGTGTTTCTGCGCGACTACTGGCAGAAGCGGCCGCTGCTGATCCGCAATGCGTTCCCGGGCTTCGTTTCGCCGATCGAGCCCGAAGACCTCGCCGGCCTCGCCTGCGAGGAAGCCGCGCTGTCGCGCCTGATCGCGCACGACCGCGAGCACGACACCTGGCAGGTGCGCCACGGCCCGTTCGACGAGGCCGAGTTCCCCGGCATGCCCGACCACGACTGGACCCTGCTCGTGCAGGACGTCGACAAGTGGGACGCGGACGTTGCCGAGGTTCTGGAGGCGTTCGACTTCCTGCCGCGCTGGCGCATCGACGACGTCATGGTCTCGTTCGCCGCGCCCGGCGGCTCCGTGGGCGCGCACGTCGACCAGTACGATGTGTTCCTGCTGCAGGCGCACGGTCACCGGCGCTGGCAGGTCGACGCATCACCGAACCCGCCACTCGAATTCCGCCACGACGTCGAGCTCAAGCTGCTGAGCGAATTCACGCCGACGCATGAGTGGATGCTCGGTCCGGGCGACATGTTGTACCTGCCGCCCGGTGTGCCCCACCACGGCATCGCCGAAGACGCTTGCCTGACGTTCTCGGTCGGCATGCGCGCGCCGTCGGCGGCTGAGTTGCTCGGTGATTTTGTCGACACGCTCGCAAGCGGCGCGGATGAATCGTTGCGCTACCGCGACCCGGACCTCACGCCACCGCGCGATGCGGCCGAGATCGATGCCGTCTCCATGGGTCGCGTGGTCGAAGCGCTGAATGCGCTGCGCATGAACGATCCCGACCGGCTCGGCGACTGGTTCGGCCGCTTCATCACGCTCTACCGCAGCGCCGGCACGGTCATGGCCGACGACGCGCCGTTCAGTGCGGACGGCGTCGAGCAAGCGTTCGCCGGCGGCGCCACGCTGATGCGGCACCCGTTCTCACGCATGGCCTGGCGTCGCGCGACGCGCGGCGCGAGCCTGTACGTCAGCGGACAGACCTACGCCTTGCCCGTGCGCGACGCGCAGATCATCGCGAACGGGGCCGTGCTCGACGGCGCCGACTACACACGCCTGTCGAACGCCGGGCGCGCTTGTCTGGCGGAGTTGCTCGGTGCCGGGCATTACCAGCCCATCGACGACCCGGACGCGCACGGATGACCGACGGGTTCGTGGTCGAGCGCGTTGCGTTCGACGAGGCACGCGTTGAGCTGCACGCCGTGCGCGGCACGGTCTTCATCGACGAGCAGCGCGTGCCGGCCGAAATCGAGCGCGACGCCCTCGACCCGCAATGCGTGCACGTGCTCGCGCGCGCGGCCGACGGCACCCCGATCGGCGCAGGCCGGCTCACCCCCGATCGCCGCATCGGTCGGATGGCCGTGCTGCGGGACTGGCGCGGGCGCGGGGTCGGCGAGGCGATGCTCGCGGCGCTCGTGGATTCGGCGAGTGCGATGGGGTGGCCCGAAGTGCGCCTGCACGCGCAGGTGGGCGCTCTTGCGTTCTATCGGCGCCTCGGCTTCCTGCCGCTCGGTCCGCGCTTCGAGGAAGCGGGCATCGAGCACCAGACGATGGCCCGTGCGCTGGTGGGCGCGGGCGTCGTCGAAACGCGCGAGCAGGGACTCGCCGCGCTCGAAAGCATCGCCGCCGGTACCCGCCGATTGCTGCGGGTGTATTCGCGGGCGCTGGATCCGGGCCTCCTGGACCAGCCTGAAGCGGTCGCCGCGCTGCGTCGGCTCGGCACACGCGGGGGCGAGGTGCGCGTGCTCCTGCAGGACGCCGCGGCACCGCGACGCGCACTCGCGCCGCTGATCTCCCTGTCGCAGCGGCTGCCCAGTTCGTTCGCGTTCCGCGTCGTCGGCGACCCGGTCGACCTCGCCTACCCCTCGGCGTACACGGTGAACGACGCGGACGGCTGGTACTTCCGCCCGCTCGGGCACCGGCTCGACGGCGAGACCCGCATCGACTCCGGCGCACAGGCCCGCGAACTTCGCCACGCGTTCGATCCGGTTTGGGAGCGTTCACGTCCAGCCACCGAATTGCGCGCGCTGGGCATCTAGCCCGGACCCGGCAAACCCGGCCGTCCGCGGCCTGCGGCTATACTTCCGCATCTTTGGGCCCGCGCCGCGCCGCGACTGCGCAGCGGGCACTCCCGCCTTCCCCATCGAGTTTCCCGACCTCCATCGTGGACAGCCTCCTGAAGCAGTTCTCCCAGTCCTCCCAGCTCGGCGCCAACGCCGCCTACATCGAGGACCTGTACGAGCAGTACCTGGTCGCGCCGGACAGCGTGTCGCCGAAATGGAAGGCGTATTTCGACAGCTTCAAGGGTCGCGAAGCCGGTGACGTGCCGCATTCGCCGGTCATCGAAGCGATTGCCGAAGCGGGCAAGGCGGCGGCGCGCGGCACGGTCGCGGCGCCGCAAGCCGCCGGCGACGAGCGCGAACGCCACGTCGGCCGCCTCATCACGGCCTATCGGTCGCGGGGACACCTCGCTGCCGACATCGATCCGCTGCAGATGTGGCAGAAGCCTGATGCGCCGGACCTGTCGCTCGGGTTCCATCGCCTGTCGGACGCCGACCTGTCGTCGGAGTTCAGCACCGGCGGTGTCGGCGGTCGCGACCGGATGAAGCTCGGCGAGCTGCTCGAGCTGCTCAAGTCGACGTACACCGGTTCGATCGGCGCCGAGTTCATGCACATCAGCGACGTCGAACAGCGCCGCTGGATGTACGAGCGCCTCGAGCGCGCAGGCGGCAAGTTCGGCCGCAGCGCTGGGGACAAGAAGCGGATCCTCGAGCGCCTCGTCGCGGCTGACGGCCTGGAGCGCTACCTCGGCACGAAGTACGTCGGGCAGAAGCGCTTCTCGCTCGAGGGTGGCGACGCGCTGATTCCCCTGCTCGACACCACGATCCGCCGCGCCGGCGAACAGGGCGTTAAGGACGTCGTGATCGGCATGGCGCACCGCGGCCGCCTCAACGTGCTTGTGAATACGCTCGGCAAGCCGCCGCGGCACCTGTTCGACGAGTTCGAAGGCAACTTCGAGCACGTCCACAGCGACCTCGCCCACCAGGGCGACGTGAAGTACCACATGGGCTTCTCGGCGAATGTCGCCACCCCCGGCGGTCCGGTCCATCTCGCGCTCGCGTTCAACCCCTCGCATCTCGAGATCGTCGACCCGGTGGTCGCAGGCTCGGTGCGCTCGCGCCAGACGCGCCGCGGCGAGAACGGCCGCGCGCAGGTGTTGCCGATCCTCATGCACGGCGATGCGGCGTTCGCGGGCCAGGGCGTGGTGATGGAGCTGTTTCAGATGTCGCAGGCGCGCGGGTTCGCGGTCGGCGGCACGGTACACATCGTCATCAACAACCAGGTCGGTTTCACGACGAGCGAGCGCCAGGACGCGCGCTCGACGCTGTATTCGACCGACGTCGCGAAGATGATCGCCGCGCCGGTGCTGCATGTGAACGGCGACGACCCCGAGGCCGTCGCGTTCTGCGCGGAGCTCGCGCTCGACTACCGCAACGCGTTCGGTCGCGATGTCGTCATCGACCTCGTGTGCTACCGCCGCCACGGCCACAACGAGGCCGACGAGCCGGCGGCGACGCAGCCGCTGATGTACCAGAAGATCCGCAAGCACAAGACGCCGCGCGAGCTGTACGCCGACAAGCTCGTCGCCGAGGGCACGGTCACTGCCGACGAAGTGCAGGCCGTTGTCGACGGATACCGCGCGAAGCTCGACGAGGGGTCGGTGACCACCGAGCTCGCCGAAGTCACGCCCGATGAATTCGCGATCGACTGGTCGAAGTACCTGACGGGCCGGATCACCGATGCGGTCGACACCACGGTGGAGCGCGGCCGCCTTGACCGCCTCGCTGGGCAGATCAACACGATTCCCGAGCGCATCAAGCTTCATGCGCGCGTGGCGAAGATCTACGAAGACCGCCGCAAGATGGCCGCCGGCGAGCTGCCGGGCGACTGGGGCTTTGCCGAGAACCTTGCATACGCGACGCTGGTCGACGAAGGCTTCAAACTGCGCCTCGTGGGGCAGGACTCCGGCCGCGGCACGTTCTTCCATCGCCACGCGATCCTCCACGAACAGGGCAGCGACGAGTACTACCTGCCGCTGCGCGAACTCGTGCAGACCCCGTCCGACGTCACGATCATCGACTCGCTGCTCAGCGAGGAAGCGGTGATGGCGTTCGAATACGGCTATGCGAGCGCGGACCCGACCACGCTCGACATTTGGGAAGCGCAGTTCGGTGACTTCGCGAACGGCGCACAGGTCGTGATCGACCAGTTCCTGTCGTCGGGCGAAGCCAAGTGGGGCCGACTGTGCGGGCTCGCGCTGTTCCTTCCACACGGCTATGAAGGCCAGGGCCCCGAGCACAGCTCGGCACGCCTTGAGCGCTTCCTGCAGCTGTGCGCGCAGGGCAACATGCTGGTGTGCACGCCCACGACGCCGGCGCAGGCGTATCACATGATCCGCCGCCAGATGCTGATGACCACGCGCAAGCCGCTGGTCGTCATGACGCCCAAGTCGCTACTGCGCCACAAGCTTGCGGTCTCGTCGCTCGACGAGCTGGCGACCGGCAGCTTCCAGACGCTGATTCCCGACGGCTCGGCCGACCCCGCGCAGGTCAGCCGCGTCGTGCTCTGCGGCGGCAAGGTCTACTACGACTTGCTCGAAGACCTGCACAAGCGCGGCGCGACCGACGTGGCGCTGATCCGCATCGAGCAGCTGTACCCGTTCCCGCGCGCCGAGCTCCGCGCACAACTGGCCGGTTACGGCGGTGCTGCGGACGTGATCTGGTGCCAGGAAGAGCCCATGAACCAGGGCGCGTGGTACCAGATCCGCCACCACCTGACGGCCTGCCTGACGTCCGGCCAGTCGCTGCATTACGCCGGTCGCGAACGCTCGCCGTCTCCTGCGGCCGGCCACTTCGCGGACCACGTGGAAGAGCAGACGCGCCTCATCGCCGACGCGCTCGTCAACCCGCCCCGCGGCGAAGACTGCGCCGAATGACCTGCGACGCCCGGCGTGCCGCATTCGCGGCGCCGGGCGCTTCGCTGCCCCGCTTTCCGATGTCCGGACACACCTTCAAATCAAGGACGCCGTCCCCATGAGCACCGAAATCAAAGTTCCCGTCCTGCCCGAGTCGGTCTCCGACGCGACGATCGCCACCTGGCACAAGAAGCCCGGTGACGCGGTGAAGCGCGACGAGAACCTCGTTGACCTCGAGACCGACAAGGTCGTGCTCGAAGTCCCGTCGCCCGTGGACGGCGTGCTCAAGGAGATCAAGTTCGAGCTCGGCTCGACGGTGAACAGCCAGCAGGTGATCGCGATCGTCGAGGCGGGCGCGGCGCCGGCCGCCGCCCCCGCTCCAGAGGCGAAGAGCGAGCAGCCCGCAGCGGCGGCTCCCGCGCAGCCGGCCGCAGCGCCGGCTCCGTCGCCCGCGTCGAACAACGGCGCGTCGCTCCCGCCCGGTGCGCGCGCAACCGCTGCCCGCGAAGGCGTCGACGCGTCGCAGGTGGCTGGAACGGGTCGGCGCGGCGCCGTGACGAAGGAAGACATCGTCAATTACGCGAAGGCCGGCGGCGCCGGTGTCGCGGGCGGCGCACGCCCGGAAGAGCGCGTGCCGATGACGCGCATGCGCGCGCGCATCGCCGAGCGCCTGATGCAGTCGAAGAACTCGATCGCGATGCTGACCTCGTTCAACGAGGTCAACCTCGGCAAGGTCATGGAGATGCGCAAGGAGCTCCAGGACGACTTCGTCAAGGCCAACGGCATCAAGCTCGGCTTCATGAGCTTCTTCGCGAAGGCGGCCGCGAACGCTCTGCAGCGCCATCCGATCATCAACGCCTCGGTCGACGGCAACGACGTGATCTATCACGGCTACGCCGACATCTCGATCGCGGTGTCGACGGACAAGGGCCTGGTGACGCCGGTGCTGCGCAACGTCGAGCGCATGTCGTTCGCTGACATCGAAACGGGCATCGCCGACTACGCGAAGAAGGCTCGCGACGGCAAGCTCGGTCTCGACGACCTGCAGGGCGGCACGTTCACGATCACCAATGGCGGCACGTTCGGTTCGCTCATGTCGACGCCAATCGTCAACCCGCCGCAGTCGGCGATCCTCGGCATGCACGCGATCAAGGAGCGTGCGATCGTCGAGAACGGCCAGGTCATCGCCGCGCCGATGATGTACATCGCGCTGAGCTACGACCACCGCATCATCGACGGCAAGGACGCGGTCCTCTTCCTGGTCGACATCAAGAACCAGCTCGAGAACCCGCACCGCATGCTGCTGGGCATGTAATTGCCCACGGGCCCCGCCATGCGCGGGGCTCTTGCTTTGAGCGAACAAGGAAACTGAGATGAGCGAACAACAGCAATTCGATGTCGTCGTCATTGGCGCAGGCCCTGCGGGCTATCACGCCGCGATTCGCGCCGCGCAGCTCGGCCTCAAGACCGCGTGCATCGATGCCGCGCTCGGTAAGGACGGCAGGCCCGCCCTTGGCGGCACCTGCCTGCGCGTAGGCTGCATCCCGTCGAAGGCGCTGCTCGACAGCTCGCGCCAGTTCTGGAACATGCACCACATCTTCGGTGACCACGGCATCGCGTTCGACAATGCGAAGATCGACGTCAACGCGATGGTCGGCCGCAAGGACAAGATCGTGAAGCAATTCACGGGCGGCATCGCGGCGTTGTTCAAGGCGAACAAGGTGTCCGCGTTCTACGGCTTCGGCCAGCTGCAGCCCGGCAACGTCGTCACCGTGAAGCAGCACGACGGCAGCACCGTCGAGCTCAAGGGCACGAACGTCATCCTGGCAGCGGGTTCGGATTCGATCGAACTGCCGTTCGCGAAGTTCGGTGAGCACATCGTCGACAACGTGGGCGCGCTCGACTTCACCGAAGTGCCCAAGCGCCTCGGCGTGATCGGCGCCGGCGTGATCGGTCTCGAGCTCGGCAGCGTGTGGAACCGCCTCGGCGCTGAGGTCGTGATCCTGGAAGCAATGCCATCGTTCCTCGCCGCGGCCGACGCCGAAGCGTCGAAGGTGTCCCTGCGCGAGTTCAAGAAGCAGGGTCTCGACATCCGCCTTGGCGCGAAGGTCGCGACGACCGAGGTCAAGGACGACGGCGTGCACGTGGTCTACAACGACGACAAGGGCCAGCAGACGCTCGTGTTCGACAAGCTGCTCGTCGCGGTCGGTCGCAAGGCGGCGACGCGCGGGCTGCTGGCCGAAGGCACGGGCGTGCAGCTCAACGAGCGCGGCCAGATCGCGGTCGACGAGCACTGCCACACCGGCGTCGATGGCGTGTGGGCGGTCGGCGACTGCGTGCGCGGCCCGATGCTTGCGCACAAGGGCTTCGAGGAAGGCATCGCGGTCGCCGAGCTCATCGCCGGACTGCCGGGCCATGTCAACTTCGACACGATCCCGTGGGTCATCTACACCGAGCCGGAGATCGCGTGGGTCGGCAAGACCGAAGAGCAGCTCAAGGCCGAGGGCATCCCGTACAAGGCCGGCAGCTTCCCGTTCGCTGCGGTCGGCCGTGCGGTCGCGATGAGCGAGCCGGCCGGTTTCGTGAAGGTACTCGCGCATGCGGAGACCGACCGGATCGTCGGCATGCACCTCGTCGGTGCGAACGTGTCCGAGCTCGTGCACGAAGGCGTGCTGGCGATGGAGTTCAACGGCTCGGCCGAGGACCTCGCGCGCATCTGCCACGCGCATCCGAGCCTCTCGGAGGCCGTGCACGACGCCGCGATGGCCGTCGACAAGCGCGCAATCCACAAGGTGAACTGAGCCGGCTCCGGAGCGCGCGCCAGAGCGGCGCCCCGGACTCGACCAGACCACAGCGCCGGGCACTGCCCGGCGTTGTCGTTTCCACAGCTGCCCCCCGCCTGCACCGGCCGTGGATGCCGCGGCCGCTATAACCCTTTCACGTTTTGCGAGAAGACTCTGCCCCATGAAATCCGTCTGCGTGTACTGCGGCTCGAACCTCGGCAACCGCCCGATCTACGGCGAGCGCGCCGCTGAACTTGGCGCGCGGCTCGCGCGCGAAGGGCTCGCCGTGGTGTACGGGGGCGGCAATGTCGGGCTCATGGGGATCGTTGCGGACGCGGCGCTGGCCGCCGGTGGCGAGGTCATTGGTGTGATTCCTGAGCAACTCGTGACAATGGAGGTTGCGCACAAGGGCCTCACGCGACTCGACGTGGTCGCGAACATGCACGAGCGCAAGGCGCGCATGTTCGACCTCAGCGATGCGTTCGTCGCCCTGCCCGGCGGTTTCGGCACGATGGACGAGATGTTCGAGATGCTGACCTGGCGTCAGCTCGGCATCGGCGACCGCCCGTGTGCATTCCTCGACATCGACGGCTTCTACTCGCCGCTCATGGCGATGATGGACCGCATGGTCGCCGAGCGTTTCGTGCACGCGGACCAACGCCAGGACCTGTGGCACGGCGAAGACATGGACGAGATGCTCGCGTGGATGCGCGCCTACGAGCCTGCGCACGCGCAAAAGTGGCTCGACGAAAAGCGCCGCGCGTCGCTGCGCTGATGCATCCCCTCTGCGCTCATCGCCGATGCGTGACGCCGCTATCCTTCCTGCCCCTGCTGCCACGAGACCGACGATGACGCTGCCTTCGACGTTCGACGCGTTCCGCATCCACTCCGACGACGCCGGCTACCGGAGCGACATCGAACCGGTTTCGATCGATGCGTTGGCGCCGGGCGAGATCGTCGTCCGCGTCGCGTACTCGTCGGTGAATTACAAGGACGCCCTTGCGGGGACCGGCCAGGGAAAGATCCTGCGTCGATTCCCGCTCGTCGGCGGCATCGATGTCGCGGGCCACGTGGTGGCCTCCAGCGATCCCGCATACCGCGAAGGCGATGCGGTGCTCGTCACCGGCTGCGGCCTCAGCGAAACGCGCGACGGCGGCTACTCGCAGTACGCGCGCATCGAGGCGCGGTGGGCAATCGCACTGCCGCAGGGGCTGTCGCTGCGCGAGAGCATGATCCTGGGCACTGCAGGGTTCACCGCGGGCCTCGCGTTGCACCGCATGCTCGACAACCGGCAGACGCCGGATCTGGGTCCGCTTGCCGTCACCGGCGCCACAGGCGGCGTCGGCTCACTGGCCGTGGACATCTTCACGCGCGCCGGCTTCGAGGTACACGCGATCAGCGGGAAGGCCGACGAAGCGGACTACCTCACCGGCCTGGGGGCAAAGCAGGTACTTGGGCGCGATGCACTCGCGACTGCGCGGCCGATGGAGTCGACGCGGTTCGGCGGCGGGCTCGACAACGTCGGCGGCCCGATGCTGGCGAGCCTGCTGGCGCAGACCGCGCCATACGGCAACGTCGCGAGCGCGGGGCTGGCGGCAAGCGCAGAACTCGATGCCACGGTCATGCCATTCATCATCCGCGGCGTGTCGTTGCTCGGGGTGGCGTCGGCCGGGACGGCGCGCGACATCCGCGAATCGGTGTGGCAGCGTCTTGCGTCCGACTGGAAGCCCGCTCACCTCGACACGATCTGCACGCAGCAGGTCGGACTGTCGGAGTTGCCTGACGTGTTCGCGCGAATGCTGGCCGGTGGGTCCAAGGGCCGCACGCTCGTCGCCTTGTAACCGACGGCACCGCTACAATCGCCGCTCAATACCGCTTCGCAACCTGGGGACCCGACCGTGGCGCGCATCCTGATCGTCGATGATTCGCCTTCGCAGCTCATGGGCATCCGCCGCCTCGTCGAGAAGCTCGGCCATGAAGCAGTCACTGCGGAAGACGGCGCCGCCGGCGTCGAAGCGGCCAAGCGTGAGCTGCCGGACCTGATCCTGATGGACGTGGTCATGCCGAACCTCAACGGCTTTCAGGCGACGCGCTCCATCACGCGCGAGCCGACCACGAAGCACATCCCGATCGTGCTCGTGACGACCAAGGACCAGGAGACCGACCGCATGTGGGGCATGCGCCAGGGCGCGAAGGCGTACATCACCAAGCCGTTCGACGAGAGCGCGCTGGCGAATGTCATCAACGAGCTGCTGCCCGGCTGAAGTACGGCGCGTTCGTTGTCGCTCGACACGAAGGAAGCGGCGTGCCGCTTCCTTTTTTATTGTCAGCGTCCCGCCAGCGTGACGCCAAGGGCACCCCATCCCCCGCTGGACGCCCACCGCGGCACGCTCAGGCCCGGCGCCAGTCGCCTCCGAATGCGGACCGCAGGGCCTCGTACGCATCAGACTGAGCGGCCGACTGCGGCGGCGGCGCGAGCACCTCAAGTTCAACGATCTGATCGCCGGGCGCGTCGCCGGGCAGCCCGCGACCACGCAGGCGCAGCTTGCGGCCCGCCTCGGACTTCGGCGGGATCTTGAGTTCGACGGAGCCGCCCAGGGTCGGCACGCTCACGGTCGCGCCGAGAGCCGCCTCCCACGGAGCCACGGCGAGCTGATGGATCACGTTGCGGCCGTCGACCTCGAACTGCGGATGCGCCGCGTATTCGACCTCGAGCATCAGATCGCCGCGCTCGCCCTGCCCTACGAGCCGGATTACCTGCCCCGGTCGGACGCCCTTTGGCACGCGCACGTCGAGAGTGCGGCCGTTGACGTTGATCCGCACGCTCGATCCGGCATAGACGGCCTCCAGCGGCACGGCGAGCTTCGCGCGCGTGTCGCCGCGCGGGGTCGCGCCGACGCCCGGCCGCCCGGAGAACCCGCCCCCGGCACGGCGCCCTTGACCGAACAGGCTCTCGAAAAAGTCACTGAAGCCGCCCGCAGCGCCTCCGCCGGCGAAGATCTCGTCGAAATCCGGCCCGCCGTACTGGCCGCCACCAAACCCACCCGGCGGCGGCCGCACGTCGTCGCCCGGCCGATAGCCGCGCGAACGCAACTGGTCGTACGCGGCGCGCTTCTGCGGATCACGCAGCGCTTCGTACGCTTCGTTGACGGCCTTGAACTTGTCTTCGGCGCCCGCTTCCTTGCTGACGTCGGGGTGGTACTTGCGTGCCAGGCGCCGGTACGCGCTTTTGATTTCGGCTTCGCCCGCACCCGGCTCCACGCCGAGAATTTCGTAGTAATCCTTGAACTGCATCGTGATCCTTCGTGATCAGTCGGTACCGCATCGCGAAAAAACAACGGCCCGCAAGCGACGCTCGCGGGCCGTAGTGTAGACGGCTCGACCGTGACCGACGGTCTACGCCGCGCGATGACCGCCCGATGACGTGGTCTTACTGCCGGGTCGACTGTCCGTCGCCGCCGCCATTCCCGTCCCGCTGGCCGGCACCGCCCACGTGGATGCGCCGCGGCGTCGTCTCGGGGCGCTTGGGAATGCTGATTTCAAGCACGCCGTGTCGGCCGTCCGCAGTAACGCCTTCGGGATCAGCGCTGTCGGGCAGCGCGAAGCGGCGATGGAAGCTGCCGTACCGACGCTCGATGCGCGAATAGCGCTCGTTCTGCTCGGTGACTTCACTCTTGCGCTCGCCCTTGATCGACAAGATGCCTTTGTCCATCCAGATCTCGACCTCGGCGGGGTCGATGCCCGGCAGGTCGGCCAGGATCACGAAGCGGTTCGCGTCCTCGCGTACGTCGACGCGCGGCGCCCACTGGCTGGTCACCACCGACGACTCATCCCCGCCCTCGTTCATCTGGAAGAACCGCTCGAACAGCTGCTTGAACTCCTCCGGCATCGGCGCCTGACCGGAGCGGTGCTGCTGCGGAAAACGGTTGAGATTCATTGGGACCTCCACCTTGTCTCGATTAATGCGGCCGAGCCGCGACTGCGGGCGATGTAGGGACCGGCCGCGCGCCGCTCAAGCGCCCTCGTCCGCCTGAAATGCGCCCTCGCTTAGACTGCGTTCAAATTCCTCAAGGAGCCCAACATGACGATCGAGACTGGAAACCGCATCCCTGAAGTGACCGTCCAGCGCATTGGCGAAGGCGTGGAGAACCTCAATACGCGCACGCTGTTCGAGGACCGCCGCGTTCTGCTGTTCGGCGTCCCGGGCGCATTTACGCCCACGTGCTCGGAGCGTCACCTTCCGGGCTACGTCGCGAATCTCGCGAAGTTCCGCGAGCGCGGCGTGGACGTTGCCTGCATGTCGGTCAATGACCCGTTCGTGATGCAGGCGTGGGCGAAGAGCGTCGACGCACCCGCCGAGCTCATGATGCTCGCTGACGGCAACGCCGAGTTCACGCGCGCGCTCGGGCTGGACACTGACGCAAGCGCCTACGGCATGGGCACGCGTTCGCGGCGTTTCGCGATGCTCGTCGATCACGGCGTCGTCAAGCGGCTCGAGATCGAGGCGCCCGGCGAGTACCGCGTCTCGTCCGCGGAACACATGCTGAGCCAACTCGACTAGACCCGCTGGCGTGGCACGCCCCAGGGGACGCTCGTCCTGGTACGTGGGTCCGGAAACACAAACGCCGCCCTCGGGCGGCGTTTGCGTTTGACGGCAGAGGAGACTCGTCAGGCCAGCGTATCGTCGCCCGCCGCGCGGTCGTCTTGGACCACATCCGCGGACGCATCAAGCACCTCGACGACTGCGGCCTCCACTGCCAGCGCCGCCTCCCCCGTACCCGATTCGTCGGACACCTCCGCGTCCGGCTCATCGAGTGACGCGTCGAGCCGCTCGACCGCCTGCAGCTTCTCGTCCTTCGCGAGCCGCATGAGCGTGACGCCTTGCGTATTGCGGCCAACCTGCGCGATCTCGTTCGCGCGCGTCCGCACCAGCGTGCCGCCGTCGGAGATCAGCAGCACCTCGTGGTGGTCGCTGAGCTGTACGGCGCCGACGAGCTCGCCGTTGCGATCGCTGGTCTTGATCGCAAGTACGCCCTGCGTGCCGCGGCCACGACGCGGATAGTCCTCGACCGGCGTGCGCTTACCGTAGCCGCGCTCGGTCGCCGTGAGGATGTCGCCATCGCCTTCGATGACGACCATGCTGACCACGCGCGCGCCGTCGCCGCTTTCATCGTCGAGCAGGCGCATGCCGCGCACGCCCGTCGCGGTGCGGCCCATCGAGCGCACTTCGCTTTCGGCAAAGCGCACGGCCTTGCCGTTGCTCGCGAACAGCATCACGTCGTGCTTGCCGTTCGTGAGCGCGACGCCGATGAGCGCGTCGCCCTCGTCCAGGCTGATCGCGATCTTGCCGCGCTGCAGACGGAACGCGAACTCGGTGAGAGGCGTCTTCTTGACCGTGCCGCAGCGCGTCGTAAAGAACACGTAGCAGTCCTCGCGGTACTCGCGCACCGGCAACACGGCCTGCACCTGCTCCCCGGCTTCGAGCGGGATCCAGTTGATGATCGGGCGACCGCGCGCGTTCGGGCCCGCATCGGGCAACTGGTGCACCGGCAGCCAGAACACGCGGCCTGCGCTCGTGAACGTCAGCAGCGTGTCGTGCGTGTTGACGAGCCACAGCTGGTCGATGAAATCCTCTTCCTTCGTCGCTGCTGCACTGCGCCCGCGCCCGCCGCGCTTCTGCGCGCGATAGGTGCTGACTGGCTGGCGCTTCGCATAGCCCGCGTGCGACAGCGTGACCACCACGTCCTCGGGCGCGATCAGATCGAGAATGTCGAGGTCTTCCTCGCTTTCGCGGATCTCGCTGCGGCGCGCGTCGCCGAACTCTTCCTTGAGGTTGCGCAGCTCGGTGCGGATCACCTCGAGCAGCACTTCCGGGTTTTCGAGAATCTCGATCAGGCCGCGGATCGTCTCCAGCAGCAGGCGGTACTCCTCGGTGAGCTTTTCCTGCTCCAGACCCGTCAGGCGGTGCAGGCGCATCTCGAGAATCTGTTGCGCCTGCGTCTCGGTCAGCTGGTAGCCCCCGTCGACGAGGCCCACGCCGCGCGGAAGATCTTCCGGACGCGAGGCTTCGCTGCCGGCCGCGGCCAGCAGCGAACCGACGAGCCCCGGGGTCCACAGCCGCGCGAGCATGCGCTCCTTCGCGACCTGCGGGTTATCCGAGGTCTTGATCAGGTCGATCATCTCGTCGATGTTCGCGAGCGCGACCGTCAGGCCTTCCAAGATGTGCGCGCGCGCACGGGCCTTGCGCAGCTCGAAGATCGTGCGGCGCGTCACCACTTCGCGGCGGTGACGCACGAACGCTTCGAGGATCTGCTTGAGGTTCAGCAGCTGCGGGCGGCCGTCGACGAGCGCCACCATGTTGATGCCGAACACCGACTCCATCTGCGTCTGCTGATAGAGGTTGTTGAGCACCACTTCGGCCGACTCGCCGCGCTTGACCTCGATGTAGATGCGCATGCCGTCCTTGTCGGACTCGTCGCGCAGCTCCGAGATGCCCTCGAGCTTCTTTTCCTTGACGAGCTCGGCGATCTTCTCGATCAGCCGCGCCTTGTTGACCTGGTACGGGATCTCCGTGACGACGACCGCTTCGCGGCCGTTGTCCGCCACCTCGACCTCGGCGCGCGCGCGCATGCGCACGCGGCCGCGGCCGGTGCGGTACGCGGCCTGGATGCCGACCGTGCCGTTGATGATGCCCGCGGTCGGGAAATCCGGGCCCGGGATGTACTCCATGAGCCCTTCGACATCGAGCTCGGGCTGGTCGATCAACGCGATCGTCGCGTCGACGACTTCCGAGAGGTTGTGCGGCGGAATGTTCGTCGCCATGCCGACCGCGATGCCGGCCGAGCCATTGACGAGCAGGTTCGGCACGCGCGTCGGCATCACCGACGGCTCGAGCTCCTTTTCGTCGTAGTTCGGCTGGAAATTAACGGTGTCCTTGTCGATGTCCGCCATCAGCTCGTGCGCGAGGCGCGACATGCGCGCCTCGGTGTAACGCATGGCCGCGGCGGAGTCACCGTCGATCGAGCCGAAGTTGCCCTGCCCGTCGACAAGCATGTAGCGCAACGAGAACGGCTGCGCCATGCGCACCAGCGTGTCGTACACCGCCGTGTCGCCGTGCGGGTGGTACTTGCCGATCACGTCGCCCACGATTCGCGCGGACTTGTAGTACGGCTTGTTGCTGTGCGCGCCGAGCTCGTGCATCGCGAACAGCACGCGGCGATGCACCGGCTTGAGGCCATCGCGGACGTCCGGCAGGGCGCGTCCCACGATCACGCTCATCGCGTAATCGAGGTAACTGCGGCGCATCTCGTCTTCGAGATTGACGGGGATGATTTCGCGGGCGAGTTCGGCCATCGGGATTCCGTCTGGGGCAGTGGATAGACGTCCTCGTCAGTCCCGCGCGGGGTGCTGAATGCACCGAACCGGACACGGGCCGACAGGCGTCCAAAAGACGTGAAACATTAGCACGAACGGGCGCCCCGAGCCAGCTAAAACCTCTAACGGGGACAAGCACTTAGCAGCGTCTGACCGGAGCGTTCGGGACGCGTTGGGCATCCGGCCTGAATGTGGGGTTTCACGGCAGCCCTGGTGGCCGCGCCGGCAGGTCTCACGGCCTGCGGCCGTGCGTCCGATTCAGCCTGCCGCGCCGCTGCGAGCCCCGTGCTGCGCAGCCTCACGCACCACGAAGCACTGCGCGCTTTCCCACGTGCAACGCAGACCCTCCGGTCAGGAGAACGCTGCGCGCATCGCGGTTTCGTCCGGGCGCTCGATCACGCCGCGCTCGGTCACGATCGCGTCGATGAGCGTGTGCGGCGTGACGTCGAACACTGGGTTCCACGCGCTCACGCGCTCGGCTGCCGTGCGCACGCCACCGACCCCGAACAGCTCGCCCGGGTCGCGCTCCTCGATGTGGATCGCATCGCCCGACGGTGTGGCCATGTCGACCGTCGACGACGGCGCCGCCACCATGAACTTGACGCCGTGGTGCCGGGCCGCGATCGCAAGCTGGTAAGTGCCGATCTTGTTCGCGGTGTCGCCGTTGGCACAGATGCGATCCGCGCCGACGATGACCCACTGCACCTTGTTCGACTTCATCAGGTGCGAGGCGGCGGCATCGGCAATCAGCGTCGGCGCGATGCCGTCCTGCTCGAGCTCCCACACGGTCAATCGGGAGCCCTGCAGCCACGGCCGCGTCTCGCCGGCAAACACCTGTTCGATGCGCCCCTGTGCGACGCCTGCGCGGATCACGCCGAGCGCGGTCCCGAAGCCCGCCGTCGCGAGCGAGCCCGTGTTGCAGTGGGTGAGAACGCCGCTGCCGGGCTCGATGAGGGCAGCGCCGAGTGCACCCATGCGGCGGTTCGCGGCGAGATCCTCGGTCGAAATCGCCTCGGCCTCGCGCGCGATGACCTCGCGCCAATCGGCGCCGGCTTCGCCGAGCACGCGGCGCATGCGTGCGAGCGCCCAGGCCAGGTTCACCGCCGTCGGCCGCGACGCATTCAAGCGATCGATCGGGGGCTCGAGCGCCTGCGCAGCCGAGGCGCCGTCAGCGGCGTCGACGGTGCTCGCGGCGAGCACGACGCCCCATGCGGCCGCGATGCCGATCGCAGGCGCACCGCGCACCGTGAGCGCGGCAATCGCCTCGGCCACGGCGTCGCTCGTCTCGCAGCGCACGTAGGTGACCTCGAACGGCAGCTTGCGCTGGTCCAGCAGTTCGAGGGCGTCTCCGGTCCAGCGGATCGGGCGGATGCGGTCGTAACGGTCGAAGTCGAGGTCGCTCATTGCGCAATTGTATCCGCGCGCGACGCGGGGCCCTGCGCAGGCGCAACGCGCGTCCTCAGGCGCGCGCGAAATCGAACGCGAGCACGTCGGCAATCCGGTCCGTACCGAGCATCGCCATGAGCAGGCGGTCGACGCCTACGGCAACGCCGGCGCAATCGGGCAGCCCATGATCGAGCGCCGCGATCAGGCGTGTGTCGATCGGCGGCTCGACCGCAGCCCGTGCGCGCCGGACGCGTGTGTCGCGCTCGAACCGCTCGGACTGTTCGGCGCCGTCGGCGAGCTCGTGGTAGCCGTTCGCGATCTCGAGCGGACCGAGGTAGAGCTCGAAGCGCTCTGCGACAGGCGGATCACCGTCGCGTACGCGGGCGAGCGCGCACTGGGTCGCCGGGTAATCGACGATCGCGAGCAGCTGATCGACGCCGAATGTCGGTTGCAGACGATGCGTCATCAGCAGATCGAGCCAGTCATCGCGCGTGAGCCCGTCCGGGTCGATGTGCACATCGCCGAGGGCCCGCTGCAACTCGACCACGCTCGCACTCATCGGGTCCACCCCGATTTGCGTGCGATAGAGCGTTCGGTAATCGACGATGTCCAGCGCCACGCGGCGATCCACAAGCGCGAGGGCTTCGCCCACGAGCGCCGCCACCTCTTCGACCAGTTCTAAGTGGTTCCAGCCAACGCGGTACCACTCGAGCATGGTGAACTCGGGGTTGTGCCGCCCGCCCGCCTCGCCGTCGCGGAAGACGCGGCCAAGCTCGTAGCAGTCGCCAAAACCGGCTGCCACGAGGCGCTTGAGCGGGTACTCGGGCGACGTCCGCAGCCAGCGCGTACGGGATGCACCGTCGGTGCGGCCACCGAACTCAACGTGGAACGACGCGATGTTCGGCTCTGTGTTGCCGGCGAGCGACATCACCGGCGTCTCGACCTCGATGACGCCGCGCCGTTCAAAAAATGCGCGAATGACTGCGTTGAGGCGCGCGCGCAATCGAAGCGCGTCGAACATCGCGCTCGGCGTCCAGTCGGTACTCATCGCGTGCGGCGGAAGCGGCGACTGCCAAGCGCCGCGCACCGGCTTCGCGCAATGCATGGCCCGCCTTCGATCATGCGGACCGTCCGTGCTCGGCGAAGAACGCGATCAGCTTCGCCTCGTCCCAAACCGACACGCCGAGCGCGGTCGCTTTCTCCAGCTTCGAACCCGCCGCCTCGCCCGCCACGACGAAGCTGGTCTTCTTGGAGACGCTGCCGGACACCTTCGCGCCCAATGCCTCGAGGTGGGCCTGCGCAGCGTCGCGGGTCATTGCCGACAGCGTGCCGGTCAGCACCGCGGTCTGTCCGTCGAGCGGCCCTGAGCCACCGGGCGCGGCCTGCGGCGTGAGAGCATCGAGCCGCGCGATTGCCTCGCCACTCGCAGCCACCAACCGCGCATTCGTGTCGTCTTCGAGCCATGCAACGAGCGCACGCGCGGTGTCAGCCGGCAGGCCTGCTGCGACAAACGTGTGCTCGGGCAGGTCGAGCAGCGCCTGTGCATCCTTCGCCACGGCTGCGAGCTGATCCGCCCGCAGCTTCGTAATCTTCGGGATCTCCATGTCGACGAGCAGCGTCGCCACGCCGAGCTCGCCTCGCAGCTTCGCGTTTGGTGCGTGCGTGTCTGTGATCTCGACGCCGCGCGCGAGCAAGTCGTCGATGACCTGCTGGTTGCCGGGCTGCTCGAAGAAGCGCCCGATCGAGCGCGCGACTTCGCCACCGACATCCGGCACGCGCTTGAAGAGCGGCCACGGCAGACGACGGATCAGCTCGAGATCGCCGAACCATGCCGACAATGCCTTCGCCGTGCTCTCCCCGACATGGCCGATGCCGAGCGCGAACAGGAAGCGCTCCAGCGTGGTGCGGCGGCTTCGATCGACCGCCTCGATGAGGTTCTCCGCCCAGCGCGTCGCTACCTTGCCGCCCTTCACCGTAGCCGGCTCACTGCCGTCGCGCTCGTCGACGCGCCGCTTCATCTCGAGCAGATCGTCGAGCCCGAGTGCATAGAGGTCGGCGACCGACTGCACGTAGCCAAGATCGACGAGGTCCTCGATGTAGCGGTCCCCGAGCCCTTCGATGTCCATCGCGCGGCGTGCGGCGAAATGCCGCACCGCCTCCTTGCGCTGCGCGCCGCAGGTGAGCTCGCCTGAGCAGCGCCAGACGGCCTCGCCTTCCTCGCGCACGATGTCCGAGCCGCACACGGGGCACTGCGTCGGCATCTGCCAGGGCGTGGCTGCCGGGTCCCGGTCCTCGGCGACGACGCGCACGATTTCCGGAATGACGTCACCCGCGCGGCGCACGATCACGGTGTCGCCAAGGCGCACGTCGAGGCGGGCGATCTGATCCGCGTTATGCAGGGTCGCGTTCGTGACCACGACGCCCGCGACCTGCACCGGTCGCAGCCGGGCGACCGGCGTCGCCGCGCCCGTGCGGCCGATCTGGATGTCGATGCCTTCGAGCACCGTGCGCTGTTCCTGGGCCGGGAACTTGTGCGCAATCGCCCAGCGCGGCGCGCGCGAGACGAAGCCCATCTCTTCCTGCGCCGCGTAGTCGTCGAGCTTGTACACGACGCCGTCGATGTCGAACGCCAGTGCGTTGCGGCGTTCGCCGATGCGGCGGTAGTAGGCGAGCAGTCCATCGACGCCTTCGACGACGTCGCTCTCGGCACTTACAGGAAAACCCCACTCGCGCAGCTGCGCGAGCGTCGCCGAATGCGAGTCGGGGAGATCACCCTCCTCGACCGCGCCGACGCCGTACGCGTAGAACGCGAGCGGGCGCTGCGCACTGATGCGTGGATCGAGCTGGCGCAGCGAACCGGCCGCGCCGTTGCGCGGGTTTGCGAGCGGCCTGCCGCCTTCGGCGAGAATCCTTCCGTTGTAGGCCTCGAACGCGGCGATCGGCATGTACACCTCGCCGCGCACTTCGAGCACGTCGGGCCAACCCTCGCCGCGCAGCGCCATCGGGATCGCGCGGATCGTGCGCAGGTTCGCGGTCACGTCCTCGCCGGTCGCGCCGTCCCCGCGCGTCGCGCCGAGCACGAAGCGGCCGCGCTCGTAGCGCAGGCTGATCGCAAGTCCGTCGAGCTTCGGTTCCACCGAGAAACGCGGCGCGGCGACGTCGAGCTTCTGCTCGATGCGACGAACGAAGTCCGCGACTTCCTCGTCGGCGAATGCGTTTGACAGCGACAGCATCGGAAGCGCGTGGCGCACGGACGCGAACGCCCCGGAGGGCGCTGCGCCTACGCGCTGCGTGGGCGAGTCGGGCGTGACGAGTTTGGGGTGCTTCGCTTCGAGCGCTTCGAGCTCGCGCAGCAGCAGGTCGTAGTCGGCGTCCGGCAATGACGGATCGTCGAGCACGTAGTAGCGGTGATTCGCTTCGTCGATCTGCTGGCGAAGCGCGGCAATGCGGTCAGCGGCGGTCATGGGCGCTTGAATCCAGGTGCGAGCGACGCGGCGGCGGCGGAGCCTGCACGCCCACGGAGGTGCGTGGGCGTCTCGTCGGCGCGGACTTACCAGCGGCCAGGCTTGGTCAGCGGCGGTGCTTCGCGCTGGCGGTCGTACGCGCGCAGTTCGTCGCGGATATGCGAGATGCGCTGACGGCCGAGCGCGTTGCGCTGCTCGTCGAGGACGACGGCGTCGAGCAGCTCCGCCATGCGCGTCGCGGTCGGCAGCATCGTGTCCCAGGCCTCAAGAGCGGGCACGGGAGCCGGCAGCGTGAGGAAGAACGCGATCGCAGGCGTTTCGACCGTGTGGATCTGCGCCACGTCGAAACTGCCCGGCTTCATGATGTTCGCCACCGAGAAGACAGGGCCGCGCTCCGGGCGGTTCTCGACGAGGCGGTGGAACACGCCCATGTGCCCGAACACGAGCCCGGCCTTTTCCGCAGCGACGACGATGTCCGGCCCGTGCAGCTTCTGGCCCGCACGTGCTGCGAGGTACAGCGTCACGATGCGGTCGAACTCTTCGCTCACGCGCTTGCCGAGTTCCTGCGCCGGCGCCTCGGCCGTCGCGGTGCCGAGGTCCCCGTCGTGCCCGTTGGCACCTACTGCGGCGGATGCCTGCGCGTCCGCCTCGAGTTGCTCGCCGAGCGTGGGCTCGCGACGCGGGCCGGCGTCACGCGCGACGCGCTTGCCCTGCCCCGGCTTGCGTGGTCTTCCGAAATAGAAGATCGAGGCAATGAGGATGATGCCGGCGATCGCGATGCCGATGCGCAGCAGGGTCATGTCGGACATTTCGTACTCCGGGGTCGCGGATCGCGCGGCGCCGGTGCGCACGCGGATCCAGCTTCGAGAAACAGGCGATAGGGGATCAGGCTATTTAGCTCAGCTGCACGGCACGGTCCAGCCGAGCCGCGCAGTGCCGCTGGTTATTCGCAGATTTCAGGCCATACCGGCCAGGCGCGTGGCCTCGGCGAGGTCGACCGACACGAGGCGGCTCACACCCGGCTCGCGCATTGTCACGCCCGACAGCTGCTGCGCCACCTCCATTGTGGCCTTGTTGTGCGTGACGAAGAGGAACTGCACCTGCTCGCTCATCTCGCTGACCATCGCGGCGAGACGGCCTACGTTCGCCTCGTCCAGGGGCGCGTCCACCTCATCGAGCAGGCAGAAGGGCGCGGGATTGAGCTGGAAGATCGCAAACACGAGCGCCACCGCGGTCATCGCCTTTTCGCCGCCCGAAAGCAGCGAGATGTTCGACACGCGCTTGCCGGGCGGGCGGGCCATGATCGCCACGCCGGTGTCGAGCAAATCGTCGCCGGTGAGTTCGAGGTACGCGTGACCGCCGCCGAACAGCCGCGGATAGAGCTGCTGCACGCCTGAATTGACGCGGTCGAACGTGTCCTTGAAGCGCCCGCGCGTTTCACGATCGATCTTGCGGATCGCGTCCTCGAGCGTTTCAAGCGCCGAGGTGAGGTCGGCGTCCTGCGCGTCGAGATACTCCTTCCGCTGAGCCGCCTCGGCATGCTCGGCGATCGCGGCGAGGTTGACGGGCTCGAGGCGTCGCAGCTTCGCGTCCAGCTCGACCACGGCCCGCTCCCACAGCTTTGCGTCCATGTCGTCCGTGAGCGTGTTGACGACGTCCTCGAGCACGAAGCCGGCTTCGACGACGGCCGCAGCTAGCGTCTCCGCCTTCAGCACGAGCGCCTGCTGCTCGAGGCGGCGCTGACCGATCGCCTCGCGCTGCTGCAGCGCCTGCTCGTCGCGCTGCTGGCGCACCTGCTCGAAACGGCGCAGATCATGATCGATGCCGTCAAGCGCGATGCGTGCGGCGGTGAGCTTCTGCTCGGCGAGCACGCGCTGCTCCAGCGCGACCTGTCGCTGGTCCTCGAGGGTGACGACCGGCTCGTCGCCCTGCTCGAGCTGCAACGTGAGCTCCTCGAGGCGCGAGTCCAGCTGGCCGCGCTGCCCGCCCATGCGTTCGAGCGCCTGAGAAAGGCCGGCAATCTGCGTGCGCTGGCTTTCGAGCGACAACGCCAGTGCATGCACGGCATCGCGAGTTTCGCGGGCGGCGTTGCGCGCCGCGTCGCGCGCCTCGTGCAACGAGCGGCGCTCGGCCTCGAGTTCGTGGCGGGCGTCTTCGAGGTCGCCCATGCGGATGACGGCCTCCTCCTGACGCATGCGCGCCTCTCGCGACTGCTCGCGCCCCGCTTCGAGCGACGACGCCAGTTGCGCAAGCTCCGCATCGATGCGCTCGATGCGGCCGCGCGCCGAGTCGAGACGCCCCTGCTGGCTCTGCAACTGGCCCGCGAGTTCGGACACGCTGCGGTGGGCCGAGTACAACGCGCGCTGCGCTTCCTCACGCTGCTGCTCGGCCGCGAGCAGGCGTTCGCGCATCTGCGTGAGCCCCGAATCGAGCTCACGCTCGCGCGACTGCAGCGTCTCGATGTCCGCCCGCAGCGTCTGGATCTCGCGTTCGCGCAGCAGGGCGCCCTGTTTCGCCGCGCCCGAGCGCAGCACGCGAACCCAGCCGTCGCCGAGCCGCTCGCCCGAGCGGGTGATGACGGACTCCCCGGCACCGAGACGCGTCTGGAGCGCGCGCGCTTCGACAAGGTCCTCGGCCACGTGCAGCCGCGCCAGCAACTGGCGGATCGCACGCGGGCCCTGGACGCGCGCGGCGAGCGACGTCGACGGGTACTCGTCAGAATCCTGTTCCGGCGAGACCAGCGCCAGACGGCCGTCGCCCAGTTCGCCGATGGCCTCGACGAGGCTCTCTGGCGATCCGACAAGCACGCCTTCGATCAGCTGGCCAAGCGCGCTTTCGACCGTATTTTCCCAGCCGGGCTCAACGGTCAGCGCTTCGCCGACGCGCGTGGCCGAATCCAGGCCGCGGCTGCGCAGCCAATTGAGCGCGGCGCCCTGCTCCTGACCGAGCGCGGCCTGCTGCAGCGTTTCCAGCGACGACAGTCGGCCCCGCGCGCCCTGAGCCTGCTTGCGCACGTCAGCAAGCTCGGCCTGCATCCCGCGCTGCTGCTCCTGCAGCTCCGACAGCGCCGTCTTGCGCGCGTCCAGCGTCTCGTTGAGCGTGTCGAGCGACAGCCGCTGCGTTTCGTGGCGGTCCTGCAACTCCTCGAATGCCTCGGCGAGCGCCGTCAGGTCGAGACCGGTGCGCTCCGCGGCCAACGCATCACGCCGACGATCGGCGTCGAGGACCTGGCGATCGAGGCCTTCGATGCGCGCGCGTTCGACGTCGGCCGCACGCGCCGCCTCGGCCTGTGCGCGGCTGTGCGCGTCCCAGCGCTGCTGCCAGTCGACGAGGCGCGCTTCGGTGTCGCGCAACGCATCCTGGCGCGCGATGTCCTCCTCGCGCATCGTCTCGAGCTGGGGCTCGGCGTCCTCGACCGATGCAAGCAGCGCGTCAAGCCGCGCCTGGTCGCTGCCGATGTGCATCGCGATCTCGGCCAGCTGGCTTTGCGCCTCGTCGCGTGCGCGTTGCAGGCGCGTCGACATCTCGCGCTGGTGCTGGATCTGCTGCTCGATGCGCGCCAGCGCGCCGCTGACTTCGTAACTCTCCGCCTGGGCGCGACTGAGCCCCTCGGCGGCTTCCTCACGGCGCACACGGCCCGTTTCGAGCTCGCGCTCGGCCTCGCGCTGCTCCGCGATGAGCTGCTGCAGGCGCGTCTCCTGCTGATCGAGCTTCTCACGGTGCACGCGCAGCTTCTGGTCCAGGTCTCGGTGCTCGAGCGCCTTCCACTCCGCGTCCTTGATGCGGCGATCGGCCTGGATTGTCTGGTACTGCTCTGCCTGGCGCGCCTGCCGCTTCAGATGCTCGAGCTGCTTGCCGACTTCGTCGCGCAGGTCCGTCAAGCGCGCAAGATTTTCGCGCGTGTGCTTGATGCGGTTCTCGGTCTCGCGGCGCCGCTCCTTGTATTTGGAGATGCCCGCCGCCTCCTCGAGGTACACGCGCAGGTCTTCCGGCCGGGCCTCGATGATCTGGCTGATCATCCCCTGCTCGATGATCGAGTAGCTGCGCGGTCCTAGGCCGGTGCCGAGGAAGAGGTCGGTGATGTCGCGGCGGCGGCACTTCGCGCCATTGAGGTAGTACTGGCTCGTGCCATCGCGGCTGACCGTGCGCTTGACCGAGATCTCGTTGAACGCCGCGTATTCGCCGGTGATCGTGCGGTCTGCGTTGTCGAAGATCAGCTCGACCATCGCCTGCGACACGGGCTTGCGCGCCGAGGAGCCCGCGAAGATCACGTCGGTCAGCGAATCGCCGCGCAGCCGACTTGCCGAACTCTCGCCCATGACCCAGCGCACCGCATCGATGATGTTCGACTTGCCGCAGCCGTTCGGACCGACGACGCCGGTCATGTTCGTCGGCAGGTGCAGCGTGGTCGGGTCGACGAAGGACTTGAAGCCCGAGAGCTTGATCGTGGAAAGACGCATGCGGCGGAAAAGCCCCTGGGCGCGGCGGATGCCGCGCGTGGTGCCGGTGCGGGGCCCGGCGGCGGGCCGGGCGACAGCCCGGCAAAACAGCGCAGGAGTATAGCGACCGTCGATCGTCGGGCCCCGGGCGCGCGCCGGGCCGCAACGCTGCGCGTGAGCACGCGATCAGCGCCCTCGACGTTATCCTCGCCCGTCCCGCGCGCCCGGCACCCGAAAGCTGGCGCGACAGTTGCATAACTTCCAGGCATGACGCTCGACGACGATCGCCCCGCAATCGAACAGGTGCTGCCGGAGCCGAAAGCCGGCCGCTACGTGCTGCATCTGCATCGGAACGCCGACGTCTGGACCTGGGCGGTCGCGGTCGCCGTCGCGGCCGAGCTGCGCCGCGACCTGAGCGCGCATTCGCGGGCGCGGTTGGTTCTGACCGCGGACGACGTTGCGGCGCCGGTGTATCGAGCGCTGTCGAAAGCCCCGCTCGAGTGGTCGCGCATCGACCTCGCTCAGACCGACGAGCGCTGGCTCCGTCCGGACGATCCCGACAGCCACGCGTTCCGGATCAACGAACGCCTGCGCCGCGGTCATGCCATTGGCGCTCGCTTCGAATCGCTCACGTCGGTCGGACGCTCAATCGAGGAGTCGGTGTCCGTCGCGAATGCCCATGGGCGGCAGGCGGCCAGCGCGGCCGTGCTGGGGATGGGCACGGATGGACACCTCGCCTCGCTTTTCCCGCTCATGGCCGATCTCCAGCGCGTGTTCGCCACGCCCGAGGCCTACGCGGCCGTCGATGCAACCGGGAGCCCGGCCGCGCGCGACTGGCTCCGCCGCATTTCGATCACACCCTCGGGCCTGGCCCGCGCGCGCTCGCGCTTGCTGCTGCTCCGCGGCCGCGACCAGCGAGAAGCGTTCGAATACGCGATCGCCAGCGGCGACCGCGCGTCCTGGCCTGTACTGGCGGCGCTCGATGGGCCCGGGCCGCTTCAGGTTCACTGGTGCGTCTGAAGCCCTCGCTCAGCCGGCTTCGCCGGGCGTGCGCGCACGGATGGCCAGCGCATGGATGTCGGTCGCCATCAGGTCTCCGACCGCCGCGTAGACCGCGCGATGGCGCGCAAGCGGCGCCATACCCGCGAACGCGTCGCTGACGATGTCGACCCGGTAGTGCCCTCGTCCGTCGCGAGCACCGGCGTGCCCCGCGTGGCGATGGCTCTCGTCCTCGATCTCCAGCGCGCTGGGCGACAACGTGGCCTCCAGTGCCGCGCGGATCGCGTCCACGCGCTGCTCGCGCGGCAGCGGGCCGGTCACGGCAGCACCCTGCGGAACGGACGGACCTCGACGCGCGTGTACACCCCGGCGGCGAGGTAAGGGTCAGCGTCTGCCCACGTGCGTGCGTCGGCGAGTGACTCGAACTCGGCGATCACGACACTGCCACTGAAACCGGCCGGGCCCGGGTCCTCGGCGTCGATCGCGGGGCACGGGCCCGCCACGAGCAGCCGGCCTGCATCGCGCAGCGCGACAAGGCGCGCGAGATGATCCGCCCGCGCTTCGAGCCGGCGCGCGAGCACGCCGTCGCCGTCGTAGCCTTCGATCACGTACCACATGGTTTGATCACTCCATCGCGGGGGCCGCGATTGTAGGCGTCGACGACCCGCCGCATGCCCGCTGGACAAGCCTTGCGACATGGCCGTACCCTAGGGGCGTATCCCGGCCGGCAGCAACGGCCCACCGCAGGCACCGTCCGCCGCGGTCCCGTCCGCCCACCCGGCTCGCTGCACCCACGGCCCGCCCCAGACCCGCTCCGCCCGGCCCGTCGCCGCGCGACGCACCCGTCCGGGCTCGAGCAGCGATCTTGCAGTCCGCAGCACCCCGCCGTCTTCGACGGCGACGGCCGCCCCTGGCGGTCGCACCCGCATGGTTTTGATTCGACGGCCCGGAGGGGTCGCCTCCGAATGACCGACGATCTGGCGCCGCAGGCGTCCGAGCCCACAGGCCCGTCCAACGGGTCCGCGCACCCGCAGCAGCACGAGATGCCGCTGGCGATGGTGCATGGCCAACCGGTTCTGCAGATCCCGCAGGACCTGTACATCCCGCCGGATGCGCTCGAAGTCATCCTCGAGGCGTTCGAAGGTCCGCTCGACCTGCTGCTCTACCTCATCCGTCGACAGAACCTCGACATCCTGGACATTCCCGTTGCCGACATCACGCGCCAGTACGTCGATTACATCCAGGCGATGCACGAGATGCGGTTTGAACTGGCGGCCGACTACCTCGTGATGGCTGCCATGCTCGCCGAGATCAAATCGCGCATGCTCCTGCCGCGCGCCGCGAGCGAGGAAAGCGAAGAAGACGATCCGCGGGCGGAGCTCGTCCGCAGGCTGCAGGAATACGAGCGCTTCAAGAAAGCCGCCGAAGACATCGACTCACTGCCGCGGCAGGACCGCGACACGGCCATCGCCGCGGCCCACGTGCCCGACCGCGCTGCAGTCCGCCTGCCGCCCCCGGTCGAGCTCACCGAAATGCTCCTGGCGCTGCGTGACGTGCTCAAGCGTGCCGAACTTTTCACGCAGCACGCGATCCGGCGCGACGCGCTGAGCGTTCGCCAGCGCATGGGCGAACTGCTCGAGCGCATGCGCGACGGCGCGTTCCACCGCTTCGAAACGCTGTTCACGGCGGAAGAAGGCAGGCTCGGCGTTGTCGTCACGTTCCTTGGGCTGCTCACGCTGGCCAAGGAGCAGCTCATCGAAATCGTGCAAGACGATCCGCTCGCACCGATCTACGTTAAGTCCCTCGCGACGATGCAGGACGCAGGCGAGATCGAGCTGTCGAGCGAATTCGACGCGGAGCCGGCCAATGACGCCGCATGACGCGCTGATGCCGGCTCACGCAGGCCACTCACGCCCACGCTGCGCGCGGGGCCCAGCCTTGGACCTTCTGGATGTCTGATCCATTGGACGCCGGCCTGATCAGGCGCATTGTCGAAGCCGCGCTGCTCGCTTCGAACGAGCCCCTTACACTGGCGCAGCTCCAGGCGCTGTTTCCCGAGGACGAGCCGCCGCCCAACGGCAGTGTCGAACATGCGCTCGAAGCGCTGCGCGAGGACTGCGCCGACCGGGGTGTCGAGTTGGTGGAGGTCGCCTCGGGCTTCCGCTTTCAAGTCAAGGCCGACGTCCACGCCTGGGTCGCGCGGCTGTGGACCGAGCGGCAGACGCGGTACACGCGCGCCACGCTCGAAACCCTCGCGCTCATCGCGTACCGCCAGCCGATCACGCGCGGCGAGATCGAGCAGGTGCGCGGCGTCGCGGTGAGCAGCAACATCATCAAGGCGCTCGAGGAACGCGAGTGGATCCGCGTGGTCGGGCACCGCGACGTCCCCGGCAAGCCCGCGCTGTTCGGCACGACCAAGGTCTTCCTCGACTACTTCGGCCTCAAGCGGCTCGACGAACTCCCGCCGCTGTCGGAGTTGCGCGACCTGGGCGATCTCGAACCGCAGCTGCCGTTCGAAGGCGCACCGATCGCTACCAGCGGCATCGCGCGCGACTCCGCTGCGTCCGCAGACGCGGGCGCAGGCGCAGGCGCAGCCTCCGACGCCGCGGCCAACGACGATGCGCGCATCGACGACACGGACGCGGCTTCTGCCGACACGAACATCGATTCACCGACGTCCCAGCAAGCCCCCCGTGGAAACGCGGACGAAGCACCTTCGAACACCGAAACCCCCGATGCCGCGCCGGGCGAGCGCGCGGCGGACGAGAACGATCACGTAGACAACGCCGTCGAGACGACGACCGTTCCCGAGTCACAGGCCGCCGAAACCGGCGCGCCGGAGTCTGATAAACATGACTGAAGAAAAGAGCCGCAAGCTCACCCTCAAACGCATCGATCCGACTGCGAACCAGGCTCCGCGCCTCGAGGAACGCCTGCACAAGGTGCTCGCCCAGGCCGGTCTCGGTTCGCGCCGCGCGCTCGAGCAGCGCATCGCCGACGGCCTCGTCAAGGTCAACGGAGAGGTCGCGCAGGTCGGCGTGAGCGTCAAGAGCGGCGATCGCGTCGATCTCGACGGGCGCCAGTTCGTCGCGAGCGCACTGACCGACGCGCCGCGCGTGCTGATGTACAACAAGCCCGAGGGCGAAGTGACCACGCGCGAAGACCCCGAAGGGCGTCCGACCGTGTTCGAGGCGCTGCCCGCGCTCAAGGGCGCGCGCTGGATCGCGATCGGGCGGCTCGATATCAACACCACGGGCCTGCTGCTGCTCAGCACCGACGGTGAGCTCGCGAACGCGCTGATGCACCCGTCGCGCGAGGTGGAACGCGAGTACGTCTGCCGCGTGCGTGCGCCCGAAGGCGAAGACAACGTGTCCGACGCGATCGTCGACCGGCTGCGACGCGGGGTGTCGCTCGACGACGGCCCGGCGAAGTTCGATGACATCGAGCGCATCGGCCGTTCGGATTCGCACGACTGGTTCCGCGTCGTGGTGAAGGAAGGCCGCAACCGCGAAGTGCGCCGGCTGTGGGAATCGCAGGGCTGCCAGGTCAGCCGCCTCAAGCGCATTCGCTATGGCAGCGTCGACCTGCCGCGCGAACTGCTGCGCGGCCAGTCGCAGGAACTGCCGACCGACCGCGTGGAAGCGCTGCGCGGTGAGTTGGGCCTCGAGGACGGCGCCCCTTCAGCGCTCACGCTGCAGCCGGTGATTGGTCAGCGGAAGGCGACGAAGGCGACGATCGACCTCAGCGGCCGCGCCCGCAGCCAGGGCTACGTGAGCGGCCACAACACGGCCGACGAAGGCCGCGAGTTGCGCCGCTTCGACAATGTGCGCGAGGACCGCGGTCGCGGTCGCGGCGGTCCGCGCAAGCCGGGCGGCCTGACGGTGACCGGCGAAATGGCGGCGAAGCAATCGCAGCGCCCGTTCAAGCAACGCGCCGACAAGAACCCGCGCGCCTTGCCGGAAGGCAACCCCGCCGCGTTCCGCACCTGGTACGTGCCGGACGGCGTCGACACCGGTCCGACCGGTCATCGCAATCCAGACGGCGCACGCGCACGCAAACCCTACGGCGCCAAGCCCGCCGGTGCGCAGAACCGTGGACCGCGTCGTGAGGGCGGCGGTCCGGGCGGCCCCGGCGGCTTTGGTGGCGAGCGTCGCGGCGGACCGGGCGGCGAACGCCGCGGCCCGGGCGGCGGCGGTGGCGGCGGTCCGCGCAAACCGTACGGCCAGCCCGGCGGCGCGCCGAGCTTTCCGTCAGACCACGCGAACCCCGGTTTCAATCCGTACGGCGACAAGCCTCGCGGCGCGCGTCCTGCCGGACGGCCCGCGGGTGGGAAGCCCGGCGGTGGCAAGCCTGCAGGTGGCAAGCCGGGCGGCGGCGGCCCGCGACCGGGCGGCCCTCGCGGTGGCGGTCGCCCTGGCGGCGGGCGCGGTCCGCGCGGCGGCGCCTGAGTACAGGTGAGCGCACCGAGCAAAGGGCGCCGAAAGGCGCCCTTTGTGTTTGAGCCGCGTCGGCTGCGTCAGGTTTGCGGGTCGATCTGGCCGAGCGCTTCGGCAATGGCGCCGGAGTCCGTCGGCCGAACGAGGCGCGCAACTTCTTCCCCGTCGCGCAGGAACACCAGCGTCGGCCACAGCTTCACCCGGTACGAACGCCCGAGCGGGCGCCCGCGTCCGTCCTCGATCTTGATGTGCCGAACCTGTGGATGCAGACCCAACGTGCGCTCGAGCAGCGGCTGCGCCGCGATGCAGTGCCCGCACCACGAGGCGCCGAATTCGAGCAGCGTCGGCCCGTCGAGCGCGTCGACCTCCTCGCGCGCGGGTTCCGTAGCGGCGTAATCGCGGGTCATTGGCATGCGGCGCTCCTGAGCAAAGGCGGGCCGCAGCGTAGGTGCAGCGCGGTGACGGTCGCGCCATCGCAGCGGCGCTGCGCTCACTCGAGCGTGAAGCGGTCCGCGTCCAGCATCGCGGGGAAGCGATCGCGGAACGCCTTGAGCTCGGCGGCCAGCAGCGTTGTCGTCGTCACGACCTCGTGCTCACCGCACTCGCTGATCGCCTGCCCTGCGTAATCGATGACCGCACTCTCGCCCGCATAGGAATGGCCATTGCCGTCGGTGGCGACGCGATTGACGCCGGCCACGTACGAGAGGTTCTCGATCGCGCGCGCGCGCAGCAGCGTCTTCCACGGGTAATTGCGCACCGACGGCCAGTTTGCGACGTAGATGAGCAGGTCGTAATCCAGCGCGTTCTCGCGTTCGACATTGAAGCGGTTGCGCGAAAACACCGGGAAACGCAGGTCGTAACAGACCAGCGGGCAGATGCGCCACCCTTTCCACTCCACGGTCAGCCGATCGCGCCCAGCCGCGTACCGCTCGTGCTCGTTCGCGTAGCGGAAGAGGTGGCGCTTGTCGTAGGTCTGCAGCTCGCCATCCGGGGTCACGAACAGAAGGCGATTGAAGACCTTGCCGTCGACGCGCAGCTGCACGCTGCCCGTCAACGCAGCGCCGAGTTTCGCGGCCTGCTCCCGCATCCAGGCCACCGTAGGCCCGTCCATCGTCTCGGCATGCTCGATCGCGTCGTTCGAGAAGCCGCTCGTGAACGTCTCCGGCAGGATGACGAGATCGGTGATGTCGTGCAGCGGTGCAATGAGATCGCCGTAGTACTCGCGATTGCCGGCCGGGTCGTGCCAGCGGGTGTTGCCCTGGACGAGGGAGATGCGCAGGTTCTGCATGGTCGGTCCTGTCGGCCCGGCGTGGGCGCTGGCGTGGCTTGGTGGATGTCTGAAGACTCGCGTTCCGCCGTTAGAGCATGCGGAGGCGTTCGATTGCCGCGTCGAGCGTTGCCTCGTTCTTTGCGAAGCACAGCCGCGCCAGGCGTTGGCCGACTGGCGGCGTGCCGTAGAACGGCGACAGCGGGATCGCGACGACGCCCTTTTCGGTCGTAAGCCAGCGGCAGAACGCCGCGTCATCGAGGTCGCTGACGGCCGAGTAGTCGACGAGCTGGAAGTAGCCGCCGGGCACCGGCAGCGGCTGGAGCTTGGTCGTCAACAGCTGTTCGCGGAAGCGATCCCGCTTGGTTTCGTAAAACGCGCCGAGTTGTTCGTAGTGCTCGGGCTCGGCTTCGATCATCTCGGCGAACGCGAACTGGGCCGGGGTGAACGTGCAGAACGTGTTGTATTGATGGACCTTGCGGAACTCGGCGCTCAGCGCCGGCGGCGCGATGCAGTAGCCCACCTTCCAGCCCGTGCAGTGATACGTCTTGCCGAAGCTCGACACAACGAACGCACGCTCGCGAAGTTCGGCGTAGCGCAGCGCCGATTCGTGGCGCCGTCCGTCGAACACGATGTGCTCATAGACCTCATCGGACAACAGGTAGATATCCGTGCCTTCGAGCAGGTCGATCAGTGCACGCACGTCGCTCTCGTCGAGCATCGCGCCGGACGGGTTGTGCGGCGTGTTCGTCATGAGCATGCGCGTGCGCGGCGTGATCGCGCGGCGGACGGCGTCCCAGTCGGGCGCGAACGTACGCGGATCGAGCGGCACGTGCACCGCAACGCCACCGGCCAGTTCGATCGCCGGCTCATAGCAGTCGTAACAGGGGTCGAGCACGATGACTTCGTCGCCGGGCCGCACCACGGCGTGGACGGCATCGAAGATCGCTTCGCTCGCGCCCGACGTGACCGTGATCTCCGACTCCGCGTCCGGCCGCCAGCCGTAGCAACGCTCGGTCTTTTCGGCGATCGCCTGGCGAAGCGCCGGCACTCCCGTCATCGGCGAGTACTGATTGCGGCCTTCGCGCATTGCGCGGGCGAGCGCGTCGACGAGCCGCGCAGGCACGTCGAAATCGGGAAATCCCTGTCCCAGGTTGACGGCGCCGTGCTCGATCGCGAGCTGGGACATCACGGTGAAGATCGTGGTGCCGACTTTCGGCAGCTTGGTGTCGGGCGTGGGCGTCATCGCGCGTCCGGTCATGGGCAGGGCGTCGAGTTTAAGACGCGAACGCGAGAGCGGGCGCGAAGCGGTTGCACACAACGCGGCGGCTCGGGACACTGCCGTCATGCACGCCATCGTCGACACCCTCGAACTCGCCCGCACGTACGCGGCCGCCCGCTACGGCGCGACCGTGCAGGGCCAACCGATCGCATTGCACGTGGGCGTGCCCGCGGTCGAACTCGAACGCGCCTGGCCGAGCGAGCGGTATGCGTTTCTCACCGCCTGGAACCCGGCGTCGCAACCGCAATCGCGTAAGGCGAACGACCGCGCCGACGAGGCGCTGCGCGCGCGCCTCGACGAGGCCGGCGTTGCGCGGGTTGGCGCATGGGCCGAGGCGTCGGACGGCGGCTGGTACGAGCCGGGCTGGCTCGCGCACGGGCTGTCGCTGGAAACGCTCGACGCGCTGGCGCGCGAGTTCGGGCAGGCCGGGACCCTGAGCTGGATGCACGGCGAGCCCGTGCACCTGCGGATGGTGGTGCCGCGTCCGGCAAGCACGGCGGGGCTGCGCTGGGTCGACTGGGTAGAATGACGGCCCGCGGCCGCGCCGGCCGCCCGCGTCGCGCCGATGGACACTTCACACTCTGCTCCGCCGCTGCTGCAAGCACGCGGCCTGCGTTTCCTGCGCAACGATGAACCGGTGTTCGGTCCGCTCGACTTCAGTGTCGACGCGGGAGAAGCCCTGCTCGTGCAAGGCGGGAACGGCGCGGGTAAGACCACGTTGCTACGTGTTCTGGCAGGGCTGCTGCGCGCGGATGCCGGCGAGATTGATATCGACGGACGGCGCGCGCGTGCGGCCGACCGCTCGCGGGCGATCGCCTATCTCAGCCATCTACCGGGTCTCAAGGCTGATCTGGGCGCGCTGGAGAACCTCGACTTCCTGACCGGCCTCCAAGGTCGACGCCGCGCCCAGAGCGCCGAGGCCGCGCTCGCGATCGTCGGTCTTGCCGGCTACGAAGACGCCCTCGCCCGCCAGCTCTCGGCGGGCCAGAAAAAGCGCCTGTCGCTCGCGCGGCTGTGGCTCTCTCCGGCGCCGCTGTGGCTCCTCGACGAGCCATACGCGAACCTCGATCTCGAAGGCATCGAACTCGTGAACCGCATGGTGCAGGCGCATCTTCGCAGCGGCGGTGCGGCGCTCGTGACCACGCACGGCGCGTATGCGGCGCCCCCGGTGCGCACGCGGATGCTCGTGCTGGAAAAAGCCGCATGAATGCCGCCTCTGCCCTGCCCAGCCTGACCGGCGCCGCGCGCGCGCTGATGACGCGCGACCTCCGCCTGCTGTGGCGCCGGCGGGGCGACGCACTGCAGCCCGCGCTGTTCGCGCTGCTCGTCGTGGTCTTGTTCGCGCTCGCGCTCGGCGGCGAGAAGGCGCGGCTCGCGTCCGTCGCCCCGGCGGTGCTCTGGGTGGCCGTGCTGCTCGCGGGCCTGCTGGCCCTCGACACGCTGTTCCGCGGCGACGCAGAGGACGGCTCGCTCGAGCAGTGGATGCTCGCGCCCGTGCCACTGGCTTGGCTCGTCGCGGTGAGAACGTTCATGCACTGGGCCACCACGGCCCTGCCGCTGCTCGTCGCCACCCCGGCGCTAGGCGAGCTGCTTCACCTGCCGCGCGATCAGCTGCCGGTGCTGCTGGCGTCGCTCGCACTGGGGACGCCTCTGTTGAGCCTGCTCGGCGCGGTCGTCGCCGCACTGACCGTCGGCATGAGGCGCTCTGGTATTCTCGTCGCCCTGCTTGCGCTGCCGCTGTACGTGCCGGTCCTGGTGTTCGGCGCGGGCAGCGTGGCGGCGGCAGCCCAGGGATTGGATCCGGGCGGCGCACTGCTGCTGCTCGGCGCGGGACTCGTACTCGCCGTGGTGCTCGCCCCACTCGCCGCTGCTGCTGCCATCCGAATTGCATTGACCTGAACCGGACGCCGTTTCTTGCGCCCGATCAAACCGCGGCCGACTGTCGGCGCGCGACAATAGCCCTGCCCGGGGCCTGCGCCGTGAGGCGGGCCAGACCGACACATGAATCCGATCCTGCTTTGGTTCCATCAACTCGGCTCGCCGCCGACCTTCGACCGCTTCGCCGCGCGCTGGGCCCCGTGGGGCTACGGCCTCGGCGTGCTCGTCATCGCGATCGGGCTGTACGGCGCCCTGTTCCAGGTGCCGGCGGATTACCAGCAGGGCGACAGCTTCCGCATCCTCTACATCCACGTGCCGTCGGCCTGGATGAGCCTGTTCGTGTTCGGGCTGATGGCGTTCTACTCTGCGGTCGCGCTCGTCTGGCGGATCAAGCTCTGCGAGATCCTCGCGATGGCCTGCGCGCCGATCGGCGCGGGCTTCACGCTGATCACGCTCGCGACCGGCTCGATCTGGGGCAAGCCGATGTGGGGCACGTGGTGGGACTGGGACCCGCGCCTGACCACGGAGCTGATCCTGCTGTTCCTGTACCTCGGCGTGAGCGGCCTGTATCACGCGATCGACGACCGCCGCGCCGCCGCACGCGCGGCTGGCCTGCTCGCGATCGTCGGTGTAGTGCTGCTGCCGATCATCCGGTACTCGGTGGTGTGGTGGAACTCGCTGCACCAAGGTCAGACGATCCGCCTGTTCGGCTCGTCGTCGATGGACGAGAGCATGGTCGCGCCGCTGGTGTGGGTGGTGGTCGGCACGAAGCTCTGGTTCGTCGGCACGTTGCTCGCACGTGCGCGTGCCGACAACCTTCGCCGCGAGTCCGGCAAGCGTTGGGTCGCGGAGCTGGCGCATGGGGGACGCGCATGAGCTATCAGGATTACGTCGTCGCGGCGTACGCCGTGTTCGTCATCGTGCTCGGCTGGGACTTCGTCGCCGCGCGCCTGCAGATCCACCGCGAACTTCGCGCCGCGCGCCGCCGCGCCGCACGCGAGGCCCCGCGCCCTGTTTCCGGAGAACTGAGTCGATGAACCCCGTCCGCCGCCGCCGCCTGATGTGGATCGTCGCGCTTGTCGCGGCTGCCAGCCTGGCCGCCTCGCTCGTGGCCATGGCCCTGCAGCGCAACGTCGCCTACCTCTACACGCCGAGCGAGGTGCTGCGCGGCGACGCCGGCGAGCACGCGCGTTTCCGTCTCGGGGGCATGGTCGCCGCTGATTCGTTCAAGCGGACGCCGGGCTCGCTCGAGGCGCGCTTCGAAGTCACCGACGGCGATGCCCGCATGCCGGTGAGCTACACGGGCATCCTGCCGGACCTGTTCCGCGAGAAGCAGGCGGTGATCGCGACCGGCCGCGTCGTCGACGGGCGCTTCGTCGCGGAAGAAGTGCTCGCCAAGCACGACGAGACCTACATGCCGAAGGAAGTCGCCGACAAGATGGGAATCGCGCACAAGAAACACGACGTGCAGGCGCCCGCTGCCGGCGGCGCTTCGGCGCAGCCGACATCGCCGGCGGCGCCGTGACGCGCGCCCGCACGAACCGGCCGGCGCCCGCCGCGCCGGTGGACGCCGCGCGCCTGCCCGCGGTCCCGTGCGGCTGCGGAGGTCCGATCGCTTCGCTCGGAGCGCCGATTCCCGCGCCGGCGCCGCGTTCGCCGAACACGCGCCGCACACCGCGTCGCGCCGGATAACCGCCCGTGCTGCCCGAACTTGGCCAGGTTGCCCTCGCCCTCGCGCTGCTGATTGCTGCGCTGCAGTCTGCGTTGCCTCTCATCGGCGCCCAGCGCGGCATCGCCCCGTGGATGGCCATCGCGCGGCCGGCGGCGTATGCCCAGCTCGGCCTCGTCGCGCTTGCGTTCGTGATCCTGACCTGGGGCTTCGTTTCGCAGGATTTCTCGCTGCGCTACGTGGCCGACAACAGCAACTCACTGCTGCCTGTCGTCTACCGCTACACGGCGGTCTGGGGCGCGCACGAGGGTTCGTTGCTGCTGTGGGCCCTGATCCTCGCGCTGTGGACCGGCGCTGTTGCGCGGTTCTCGCAGCGGTTGCCCGCGACGGTGATCGCCCGGGTGCTCGGCGTCATGGGCATCGTGAGCGTGGGGTTCCTCGCGTTCCTGATCTTCACGAGCAACCCGTTCGAGCGGCTGCTCCCAGCTGCCGCCGAAGGGCGCGACCTCAATCCCCTGCTGCAGGACCCGGGGATGATCATCCACCCGCCGATGCTGTACCTCGGCTACGTGGGCTTCTCGGTGCCGTTCGCGTTTGCGATCGCGGCGCTGCTCGACGGTCGCATCGACGCACGCTGGCTGCGCTGGACGCGGCCGTGGACGAACGTCGCTTGGGCGTTCCTGACGTTCGGCATCGCACTCGGGTCGTGGTGGGCGTACTACGAGCTTGGCTGGGGCGGCTGGTGGTTCTGGGACCCGGTCGAAAACGCGAGCTTCATGCCGTGGCTCGTCGGGGCGGCACTGCTGCACTCGCAGGCGGTGACAGAAAAGCGCGGCAGTTTCCGCGGCTGGACGCTGCTGCTCGCGATCGCGACGTTCTCGCTCTCGCTGCTCGGCACCTTCCTCGTGCGGTCGGGCGTGCTCACGAGCGTGCACGCGTTCGCGGCGGATCCGTCGCGCGGTCTGTTCGTGCTCATCTTCCTCGGCATCGTGGTCGGCGGCTCGCTTCTGCTGTACGCGCTGCGCGCGCCGTCCGATGACGATGAGATGGCGGATCCGCGCAGCCACTTCGCCGCAAGCTCGCGCGAGACGCTGCTGCTCGCGAACAACCTGCTGCTGTCGACCGCATGTGCGATGGTGCTGCTCGGCACCTTGTATCCGCTGCTCGCGGATGCGCTCGACCTCGGCAAGATCTCGGTCGGCCCGCCGTACTTCGCGCTGATGTTCATGCTGCTGATGGCGCCGCTCGTGCTGCTGCTGCCGTTCGGTCCGCTCACCCGGTGGCAACGCGAGCAGCCGTCGAAGCCGCTTGCGATGCTGGCGCCGTGGTTCGTGCTGGCGCTCGGCGCGGGCGTGCTCGCGTTCTTCCTCGCGCCGCAGGGGCCGTGGAAGGTGGCGGCAGGCATCGCCGCTGCCGTCTGGGTGGCCGGCGGCACGCTGCGCTTCGTGTGGTCGCGTGTGCGCGCGAACGGCCGCCTGACCGCCGAGATGCTGGGCATGGCGCTTGCGCACTTCGGCGTCGCCATCTTCCTGGTCGGTGCACTGCTGGTCGAAGGCCTCAACGTGCAGCGCGAGCTCGCGGTGCGCCCAGGCGAGAGCATCGAGATTGCTGGTCGCACGCTGCGCTTCGAGGGCGTGACACGCGTGCCGGGGCCGAACTACACCGCCGACCGCGGCACCGTCACGCTGTTCGAGGACGGTCGCCCCGCCGGCACCATGTATCCCGAAAAGCGCGCTTACGCGAGCGGCGGGCAGGTCATGACCGAAGCGGCGATCGACCGTGGAGTGACGGGCGATCTGTACGTCGCGCTCGGCGAGCCGCTGGGTGACGGGGCGTGGGCGGTGCGTGCGCACGTCAAGCCGTTCGTGCGCTGGGTCTGGATCGGCGCGTTGCTGATGACGCTCGGCGGGCTCGTCGCCGCGTTCGACCGCCGTTTCCGTCGCGAACCGACGACGCGCGAGGGAACCGCGCGCGATGCGACAGCCGACGCGGTCGCGGGACGCCCGGCAGCCGATCGCGCAACGCGCTCCGGATCGCAGTCGCCGCCCTCGCCCGCCCGCGGCCCCGCAGGAGACACCGACCGATGACCCGATCGCGCTGGCTGCCGCTCGTCGTGTTCGGCCTGCTCGCCGCGCTGCTCGCGGCCGGCGTATGGCTGAGCCGCAACCCGAACCGCGACGCGCTGCCCTCCCCACTCGTCGGCAAGCCGGCGCCCGCGTTCGCGCTGCCGGTGCTCCACGAGCCGGGGCGGACGGTATCGAACGCCACCTTGCGCGGCGAGCCGTACCTGCTCAACGTCTGGGGTAGCTGGTGCCCGGCCTGCCGCGACGAGCACCCCGTGCTCACGCGCTTCGCCGAAACGCGCAAGCTCCGCGTAATCGGCTACAACTGGAAGGACGAGCCCGCCGACGCGCTGCGTTGGCTGGAACAATTCGGCAACCCGTACTGGCTCGTGCTCGCCGATCAGGAAGGGCAGTCGGCGATCGACTGGGGCATCTATGGCGCGCCCGAGACGTTCCTCGTCGACGGCGACGGCATCGTCCGCTGGAAGCATGTGGGCCCAATGACCGAAGCGACGGTGCGTGACGAACTGATGCCGCAGCTTGCGGCGCTGGAACGCCGATGATGGCCGCGCGGTCGGCCATGGGGATCGTCGGTGAGGCGCGGCTCCGCGCGCGAACCTTCGCCTGCGCAGTCTTTTTCTCTGTGCTGTGCGCGCTGCTGCCGACCCTCGTGTTCGCCCAGCCCGTGACCGACCCCGCGCCGCTGCAGTTCCAGTCCGAACTCGAAGCCCGGCGCTTCCACTCGCTCGTCGCCGAGCTGCGCTGCGTCATGTGCCAGAACCAGTCGCTCGCCGACTCCAATGCCCAGATCGCCGTCGACCTGCGCCGCGAGGTGCTCGAGCTCATCCGCGCCGACCGAAGCGATTCGGAAATCCGCGATTACCTCGTGCAGCGATACGGCGAGTTCGTGCTGTATCGCCCCCGCGTCGGCGCGGCCACATGGCTGCTGTGGTTCGGGCCGGCCGTGCTGCTGATCGGCGGCGCGCTCGTGGTCGTCGGCCTCGTGCGCCGACGCGCGCCGCGCACCGATATAGCCGCCGACACGGACCAGGAGTGGTGATGACGGCATTTGCGCTCGCCTCTGCTCTGCTTGTGTTGGCAACTCTCGCGTTCGTCACGCGCCCGCTGTGGCGGCCACGCATTGCGCCGGGCCTTGCTGTCACGCTGATGCTGGCCTGCACGACCGCGCTGCTCTATTTCGCGATCGGCACCCCGGCCGCGCTCGATCCCGCACAACGCGTCGCACCGGCCACGATGTCGGACGCGATTGCGCAGCTGCAGCTGGAACTCGAGCGCAACCCGGACCAACCGGAAGGCTGGCGCGTTCTCGCGCGTGCGCTGGCGAACGAGGGCCGCAGCCGCGAAGCGCTCGCAGCATACGCAGAGGCGATCGAACGAGCGCCCGATGCCGAGGTGCTCACGGAGGCCGCGGAGACCCGCGCCCGCGCTCATCCACAGCGGCTGTTCGACGACGCTGCCGTCGCCATGCTGCGCCGCGCGTTGCAGCTGCAGCCGGCGCACCAGCGGGCGCGTTGGTTCCTGGGTATCTCGCAGCGGCAGGCGGGCCAGGCGGCCGACGCTGCACGCACCTGGGAGCCCCTGCTCGCGGTCGTCGATCCGTCCACTGCTGCGACGTTGCGCCCGCAGATCGACGCCGCGCGCGCTGCAGCGGGACTCGATCCACTGTCCCCGGCCGACCCGGCGCCTGCCGGTGGCCTTGAGGTGCAGGTCGCGCTCGCACCGGCGCTCGCAGCGTCGCTCCCCGCCAACGCCACGGTGTTCGTCATCGCGCGTGCACCCGGCACCGTCATGCCTGTCGCGGTGGAACGCGTCGAGGCCGCATCGTTCCCGCTGACCGTGCAGCTCGACGACGGCGACAGCCCGATGCCGACGGCCCGTCTGTCGCAGCTTCCGCGCGTTGAAGTGCTCGCGCGCGTGTCGCTCAGCGGCCAGGCGTCGGCGCAACCCGGTGATCTCGCATCGGCGCCCGTCGCGATCGACAACGCGGCGGGCGCACGGGTCGAGACAACGATCGATCGCAAGGTGCCTTGAGCGCGCCCGGCCTCGACGGCGCGTGGAGTTTCGACATCGCGCCTGCGCGGCATGACGTTTTCGGGCGGCGCGAATGCAGCGCCTTAGCAGCGGGCGCTCGTACGAGCTGACGTCAGTCCTGGATAGGGCGTCGAACGATCACGCAGGCGGTGCGCCGGCGCACCTGTCGACGGGCGCTTCGACGCGCTCCGCGTGGACACGAGGCGTTAGGTCCGCGCGCTCCGCTCCGCACGCGGCGTCCTCCGCCCGTGCGCAAGCGCGTTCATGCAGCGACAATGCCCGCCCGCCGCGCCTGCGCAAGCGGCGCCGCGTTATGGAGCCTGCATCCGCATGACCGAATTCATTCCGCCCGGCACGCGCTTCATCCCGCTGCCCGACGCATTCGCGATGAAGCGCGGCGGCACGCTCGACGGCGCGCGTGTCGCCTACGAAACCTGGGGCGAGCTGTCGCCTGAGCGCGACAACGCCGTCCTGATTCTCACCGGCCTGTCGCCGGACGCGCACGCGGCTTCGAACGAAGGCAACGGGGATGCCGGCTGGTGGGAGCCGATGGTCGGCCCGGGCAAGCCGATCGATACGAACCGGTGGTTCGTGATCTGCGTGAACTCGCTCGGCAGCTGCAAGGGCTCCACGGGGCCCGCGTCGATCAACGCGTCGACCGGTGAGCTCTATCGCCTCGGCTTCCCCGAGCTTTCGATCGAGGATTGCGCCGACAGCGCCGCACATGCGGTGCGTGCGCTCGGCATCGGCACGCTCGCCTGCGTGATCGGCAATTCGATGGGCGGCATGGTGTCGCTGGCATTCCTGCTGCGCTATCCAGGCATCGCGCGCGCGCACGTGAACATTTCCGGCGCCGCGTGCGCGCTGCCGTTCTCGATCGCGATCCGTTCGCTTCAGCGCGAGGCGATCCGGCTCGATCCCAAGTGGAACGGCGGCAACTACGACGACGCAAGCTACCCCGAATCCGGCATGCGCATGGCCCGCAAGCTCGGCGTGATCACCTACCGCTCTGCGCTCGAGTGGGACGGCCGTTTCGGCCGCGTGCGCCTTGAGTCCGACCGCGTCGGCGGCGATCCGTTCGGGCTGGAATTCGAGGTCGAGAGCTATCTCGAAGCACACGCGCGACGATTCGTCCGCCGCTTCGATCCGAACTGCTATCTGTACCTCAGCCGCTCGATGGACTGGTTCGACCTCGGCGAGGCGGGGCTCGGTGCCCGCGGCGGCCTCTCCCGCATCCGGATTGAGCGCGCGCTGGCGATCGGCGTGCACACCGACATCCTCTTTCCGCTGCAGCAGCAACAGGAAATCGCGGAGGGCCTCGGCGACGGAGGCGCGAACGCACAATTCATTCCGCTCGAGTCACCTCAGGGGCACGACGCATTCCTTGTCGATATCGCGCGGTTCGGACCCGCCGTCGGCGCCTTCCTCGCGGCGCTCTGAGCGCCGCTACAATGGCTATATGGATATAACCGATTCGGCATATGCCCCGCCCTGCCCCGAGGTCGACTTTCCAGGCCGGGAGAAGTTCATCCGCGCACTCGACGAAGCCGTCGGTCGCGGGGACGAGCACGCCGTCACCGCGGCCCTTCGCGACACGCTGTGCCGCGCGATCCGCGACCCCGACGTGCAGCTGCCCGAATGCGTCTACGCGCCCATCGAAGAGCGCTACGCGCGTCGGGAGATCTATCGCAGCGTCGAGCTCGGCTACAGCGTCGTCGCGATGACCTGGGCGCCCGGTCAGGGCACTCCGGTGCACGATCACTGCGGCCTGTGGTGTGTCGAGGGCGTATGGGACGGCGAGCTCGAGATCCGGCAGTACGAACTGTGCGAGCGCGACGGTGATCGATTCCGCTTCCGCTCCGCAGGCGGCATGCAGGCCTGCCTCGGCAGCGCGGGCAGCCTGATCCCGCCGCACGAGTACCACACGATTCGCAACACGAGCCCCAACGACGTCGCGGTGTCGTTGCACATTTACCAGGCAGCGATGCACGCCTGCGCGATGTTCGTGCCGCAGTCCGGCGAGTGGTTCACTCGCGTCGACCGGGCCCTGGGCGTCGACGCGGTCCGCTGACGCTGTAGCTCGCACGGCCGGCTGCGCCGCTCCGGTCCGCGCACGGGTATACTGCGCGCCCGCTGCCGGAGTGGCGGAATCGGTAGACGCAGCGGACTCAAAATCCGCCGCCCTTAAAAGCGTGTGGGTTCGAGTCCCACCTCCGGCACCACGGCTGCTTCTCACGGCATCCCGTAGAGCGCGAACACCCCCAAAACCCGCGTAGATTCGCGGGTTTTTTGTTGCCTAACGTCCGCCAAAGTCTCATTGCATCCCGGCAAATGTGGGGCCACGATCGGGGCCATCGGGGCAAAGTGGCCCCGCAGCTCGGAGATATGGCCCCATGCCACTGACCGACACGGCCGCCCGCAACGCGAAGCCGCGCGCCAAGCCATACAAGCTCACGGACGGCGCGGGCCTCTACTTGGAAGTCATGCCGACCGGCGCGCGCTACTGGCGCATGCGATACCGCCACGGGGGGCGAGACTCGCGCGTGGCCTTCGGCGTGTATCCCGAAGTGACGCTGGCAGAGGCCCGCAAGCGGCGCGAGGAGGCGCGCGCGGCGCTACGGGAGGGCCAGGACCCCGCAGCGGTGAAGCGTGCCCGTAAGACGGCTGCTCGCGTCTCAGGGGCGGACAGCTTCAAAGCCATTGCAGACGAGTGGCTCGCCAAGCAGGCCGCCAGCCTTGCGCCCGTCACCTATGCGAAAGCCCAATGGATGCTTGGCCTTGTGCCGGGCCTGCATGCCCTGCCTATCGCCCAGATCGGGCCACCTGACGTGCTCATGGCTCTGCGCCCGCTGGAGGCCGCCGGCACGCTGGAAACCGCCCACAGGGTTAAGCAGCGCATCGGCAAGTGTTCCGCTATGCGGTCGCCACCGGACGTGCCCAGATCGACCCGACGGCCTCCCTGCGCGGTGCGCTGGCCCCCATCGTCTCTCGCTCGCATGCGGCCGTGACTGAGCCGACCGCCGTGGCCAACCTGCTGCGGGCGCTCCACGCCTACCAAGGCCAGCCGACCACGGCTGCCGCGCTCAAACTCGCGCCGTTGCTGTTCGTCCGCCCCGGCAACCTGAGGGCGATGGAATGGACCGAGCTGGACTTGGACGCGGCCGAGTGGCGCATCCCGGCCGGCAAAATGAAGATGCGCGAGGCGCACGTGGTCCCGCTCGCTGACCAAGCCGTGGCCATCCTGCGCGAGCTGCAACCGCTGACCGGACGCGGGCGCTATTGCTTTCCGTCGCTGCGGACGCCCGACCGTCCCATGAGCGAGAACACGGTTAACGCGGCGCTGCGCCGGCTGGGCTTCGACGGCGAGACCATGACCGGGCACGGCTTCCGCGCGATGGCCTCGACCCGCCTCAATGAGATGGGCTGGCAGCCTGACGTAATCGAGCGACAGCTAGCGCACGCGGAGCGCAATAAGGTGCGGGCTGCCTACAACCGGGCGTCCTACAAGTCAACGTGCCGGCGCATCGACTACTACGCAAGCCCAGCGGCGCAGGCCGCCATTGAGGCCAGGAGGGCGCGAGAGCATCCGGGCGGCGTCAACGCGACCAATAGCGCCGTGCTCGACGCCATCGTCTGCGAGTGGGCGCGACTCGCCGGAATAAACAATCAAAAAGAATCAGAGCCCATGACTCCGAGTGCCGGTGCCGGAGTTTTCCGACACATACGCGCACGCGCGAATGACTCTGGCGGCGGTCCGGAGTTACCTCACCCATCGCAGGCGCGCGCACCCGCGAACGACTTCGACGCTCATGCAGCAGTCGGAAGCAGACTGCTGCCGCCAGCAGCGTCAACCGCGCCCGTCCCTGCGCGCATGCCCTGTGGCGCTCGACGCCATCGGGACGGGCAGCCATGCCAGGCCCTGAGTGAGCCCGGTAAGCGTCGGTGTAAATGGCACGGTAGGCGAAGCACCGGGCCGCGGACGCCAGAAGGAAAAGCCAGAGCCCTCGCCAACCTGACTCGAGCTCGCGCCCCTGAGCCAGATTGATCCGCGTTGTTCTCAATGGTTTTGGCGCGTTGCGTCGTTGCAGTCTCTAGTAGCCGCAACGGTGCAACGGCCGCTCGCACTCAGGGGTCGGCATCCAGCGGACTGAGCACACCACTGGCGCCCCGGCTCAGCACATGGGCGTAGATCTGCGTCGTGGACACGTCCTTGTGACCCAGCAGCTCTTGAACGGCACAAATGTCGTGCCGGCTCTCCAGTAGGTGCGTAGCAAAGGAATGCCGCAGCGTGTGGCAGCTGGCCGCCTATGATCCCGGCCTTGAGGCGAGCCACCTTCACGGCGCGCTGGATGACCGCCTCGTCCACGTGATGCCGGCGCAGGTCGCCGGTCCCGGGATCAGGTGCCAAGCGGCCGGATGGGAACAGGTACTGCCAACCGGGCTCCTTTAGTGCCATCGGATAATTGCGTCCCACGGCATGCGGCAGCTAACCCCGAGTTCGACAGCGTTGGTCCGATATCGGCGGTCCACGTGCATAGCTTCTGATAAGGCGTCGGGCCGCTGTACCCGGCCGGCCATCTTCCGCAAGATCATGGGCCGGCTTCAACGCGATTCTTTTGCGACGCACCGCATGGAATCCGTTGGCACTGCCAGCGTTTTGTGCCTATTGCACTGTCTTGCACCTGCGCCGCCTAGCGCCTGTTCCCGTCCAATGATCCGGTGTCGCAATCGGTTCCAAGAGGTGAATCGAAGCTTCCGGGCGTCGAGACAGCCTGCTGCGTCGTTATACTGTCGCCTACTCTGGGGGGGGGAATATGTACAAGAAATGGATGGGCGCGTTCTGCGCCGCTTTCGCCGCGATCGCTCTTGTGGTCGCTGCTCCGAGCACTATTGAGCCTAGCCCAGTCGCGAAGGATGTTTTGCCCGTGTCGGAAGCTTCGGCACGGCTTTCCAGTGTGGTGGCGGGTGAGCAACCACAGGCGGAGGCGTCATCCGACACGGCGACGACCTTTTCTTTCCGCAGCCCTGTCTTTCATCTCACTCCTGGCCGATATGAGGACGGAGCGATAGGCGACGTAACGGGCGATGGTCGCGATGACGTGGTTGTCGTCACTTCCGGTGATGATGGGGACGCCCGCAACTTCGTTGTTGTGAGGTCGCAAACGGAGGCCGGGGAACTGGATAGCCGTATGTACGGCTATGTCTATCCGGGGACCATGGAGCAGGCGGGCCGCACGTTGAACTTGGCGGATATGAACAACGACGGTCTACTGGATATCGTTGTTGTGCATAACAACGGCGTGACTATTCTGGAGTCGCAGGGCGATCGGCAGCGTTTCGCGCGAACGTTTGAAACGAGCACCGGCATTACTGCGAAGGAGTCACAGATCCTCGATGTGGATCGCGATGGCTTTGGCGATGTGGCGGTAATGACTGAAACGGAGGGCGCAGCGATGCTCTACATGGGGGATGGCAACGGCGGGATCAAGGCCGCGCGACCACTACCAATTCCTAACGGAGCCGATCTGGAAGTGGCGGATGTGACCAGCGACGGCTTGCCGGATCTCCTTCTGAGCAATCCCGGTGGATACAGCAATCTGGAAGTGTATGTCCACAATGGCAAAGACGCTTTCGACCCGCCGATTGTCTATCCGACGCCCGATTCGCAATACCGACGGAATCTGGTCGTTGCAGATTTCGATGATGATGGGCGTAATGACGTCGCCATAGCACGCTATCGAAATCTTCGGGACGGCACCGGCTATTCTTACCCTGACGCGGATCTGGGCCTGTTTTTCCAAGACTCGGCGCGAGGCTTGACGTACAAGGCTGCATTGAAATTTATCGGTGCGCCGCTGGTTCCGACCGCAAGCGATCTCGATCGTGATGGTCGTAAGGATCTTTTTGCAAGGGACGTGAGTTCGAACTCGCTACGCTATTACTTGCGGACAGCAGACGGCTTCGAGGCGCCGAGGTCGATCACGACCTCTGGCGGCATCATTGGCACCGGCGACCTCAACGGGGATGCGTGCACGGATCTGGTTCTGAAGAATAATGCGACCACGGCTGAGAGGATTGAGATCCATTACGGCCAAGGCTGCATTGTTCCGGGATCGCCAACGGTAATCGACGATCTCAACAGCGATCGCAAGAGCGATCTGCTCTGGCGTGATGATGTACAACATCACCTCGCAACCTGGGCCATGGACGGTGCAAGTGTGATCGGCGGCGCGGCCTATGGGGTCGGGCCGTCGTGGAGCGTGGTCGCCCGTGGCGATTTCGACGGAAACGGACGTCTGGACCTGGTGTGGTCGGACGGTTACACCATGCAGATGTGGAAGGGGATGGAAAGCGGCTATGTCGGTGTAGGCATGCAGTCGTTTCCCACCGGTTACCGGGTGGTGTCGGTGGGCGACGTTGACGGAGACGGCCGCGCGGACCTTGGCTGGCGTGACGCCGGTAACAGCACGTACGCGCTGTGGCTGATGGACGGCGAGCGCGTGCGTTCGGGGCGTGCCTATGGTGTTTCCCAAAGCTGGCGCATTGCTGGTACCGGCGATCTGAACGGGGACCGTCGCCTGGACCTGGTTTGGACGGATGGGCAGTCGATGCATCTGTGGTCGGGAGCTGTGAACCTGCTGTTCAATACTGCGGCGATGGGAAGCTACCCGACCGGCTGGGAACTCATCGGCACGGGCGACGTGACCGGCGACGGGCGCGATGACCTGTTCTGGCGCCACGCCGGCTTGGGTTACTTTGTCACCTGGAAAATGGCCGGTACTCGTCGCGTTAGCGGTGCCCAATACAGCGTAGACGGGTCTTGGCGTGTGCTGCACGCGGGTGACCACACGGGCGATGGCCTCACCGACCTGGTGTGGACAAATGGTAATGCAATGCAGCTGTGGGCCGCGACCGACAACGGATTCGCAGGGTACGGCATGCGCGACTATCCAGTGGGTTGGTCACTGGTTACCCATTAGCTGTATAGCTATCGACTTGCCGGCATCACAGGCATTCCGGGAAGTCGCGGTGACCCTTTTATCGGGCGCTGCAAGAGTGGCAGTCTCTTGCTTTGGTTTCGGTGGTAAGCCGGGAGTTGCCTAACAATTCGTCCCAGCCGACGCCGCTTCGCGGCGCGGCTTAACTCAGGTGTTAGCTCAAGAACGATATGAAGTCTCTGCCCAACGCGCTAATAGTGGCCGCATCCCTCGCAGGCAGCCCCGCTTTCGCGAGCGCCGCTGACTATCCGGTTGCTTACTACGAGGTCTTGGGAAGCACGGTCGCGCAGCTCAGAGCCGAGCTTGCGGCAAAGGGGCCGGCCGACATGGCGGGGCGAAGGTCTCATGGCGTAACTGAGTGGACGCTCGCATGGTCTTATGGCTTCGAATCACCCGCGGAGGGCGAGTGTATGCTGACCCATTTCGCGGCTGACCTCGACGTAAAAGTGACACTTCCGAGGTGGCACTCGCCTAAACGCGGCTCAAAACGGCTCCTGCAGGAATGGGAGCGCTACGCCGCCGCTCTGCGGCTGCACGAGGACGGACATGTCGCCATCGCTCGTGCGGCGTACGACGAAGTTGAAAGGTTGAGGGACGTTTCGTGGTCCGTCATGACCTGCCCAGATTTACAGAAGAACATAGACGCGGCAGCCAACGAGATCGTGAAACGGTACGGTCAGCAGAGTAAGAAATACGATCGAGATACAGGCCATGGGAAAACTCAGGGCGCAGTACTCTAGAGCTAGCAATTCGTTCAAGCCGACGCCGCTTCGCGGCGCGGCTTAACTCAGGTGTGAGCAGTACTGAAAGCTCGAGACGTGATGCCGGAGTTTTTGGACGCATCGCGCGCGTATGACTTCGGAGCGTACGAGGACAGTGCTGCAACGCGCGGTCCATTGATAACAAGGCGGAACGGCGGGGACGGACGCCGCCGGCATTCCCGTCGGGCTGTCGGCGTCCTCAGGGCCACTGCGGGCATGGATACGCGCCCCGGGCCATCGCTCCTGTGCCTGCCGCTTCGTCATTTAGTCTTTCCCTAGCGCTCGGCGCGTGGCCGCTCTGCTTTTCGATCCATTGCTCAATGAAGCGCTTCCCTTGCCCGCACGAATCGGCGCACCCCGTGTGTGTCCACCTGCGCCAGTGGATGGTCATTTGGTAGCGCCGGCCGGCTGGCCGGACATACGCGACCGTTCGCATGTTCCACCGCAGAAAGGAGCCATCGGGGCAGTCGATCCATCGGCAAGGAGGCGGGAGCATTGCGGCATCGTTCAGCAGCATCGACTCAGGAGCTGCGACTGCCCAGCTGGCCCACTGCGGGGCCACATACGGGGCCATATAATCCCCATGCCCTTCTCAATCCTGTTCTAAATCAGAACCTTATCTATTTCTTTAGGTGCCCACCTCCGGCACCAAGCGTTGCCACACCGACGAAACCCGCGCAATGCGCGGGTTTTTTCATGCGCGCGTGGTGGAGCCCGACGGCTGATCCACGCACGCGCCGTCGCCAGCGCCGCTACCAGCGCCGCTACCCCGCTGCCTCTGGCACATCGCTTGGCGCACGGCGTCTGCACTGACCGGCTTGGTGAGATGCAGGTCGAAGCCCGCGTCAACCGACAAGCGTTTGTCGCCGTCGCCGCCCCACCCGCTGGCGGCCACGAGCAGCGTACGCTCGAAACGGGGGTCCGCGCGCAGCCGGCGCGCAACCTCATGGCCGCTCATCCCGGGCATGCCGATGTCGAGGAACACGACGTCGGGGAGGAACGCGTCGGCGACAGCCAGGGCATCCGCACCGCTGTGCGCATGGCGGGCTTCGTGGCCGTCCAGGCTCAGCAGCATCCCGAGCGTTTCGGCCGCATCGACGTTGTCGTCCACCACGAGGACGCGGCACGGTGCGGCGCCGTTCGCCGGCTCCGTCGACGACGGCCCGATCGACGGCGCGTCTGCGGCCACTGGCAGCGAAACCGTGAACGTGCTGCCGCGTCCGAGTCCCTCGCTGGCGGCACGGATCGCGCCGCCGTGCATCTCGGCAAGCCGCCGAGCGAGTGCGAGGCCGATGCCGAGTCCGCCTTGTGCCCGATCGAGCGTCCGGTTGACCTGCGCAAACATCCCGAACACGTCCGCGAGCGCGTCAGGCGGAATGCCGAGGCCGGTGTCGCGCACGCTGACTTCCGCATCGCCGTCGACGTTGGATGCGGCGAGGTGGATGTCGCCGCCGTCGGGCGTGTACTTCGCGGCGTTCGTCAGCAGATTACCGAGCACCTGCGCGATGCGCGTGGGATCGGCGTCGACCCACAGCGGCTCCGCCGGCAGGCTGACGTGCAGCCGGTGCTGCGCTGCCTCCACCATCGGGCGAGCGGACTCGATGGCCGCCCGGACGGCGTCCTGCAGCGCGATGCGTTCGCGCCGCAGGACCACCTTGCCGCTGGTGATGCGCGAGACGTCGAGCAGGTCGTCGATCAGCCGCACCATGTGTGCGAGCTGGCGCTCCATCATCTCGCGAGTGCGGCGCGCGGTGTCGGCGTCGTTGGTGAGGTTGAGGACCTGCAGGCCCGTGCGCACCGGCGACAGCGGATTGCGCAGCTCGTGCGCGAGCGTGGCGAGGAACTCGTCCTTGCGACGATCCGCCTCGTGCAGCGCGTGCTCGGCCTCCTTGCGTTCGGTGATGTCCATCGACGCGCCGATGTAGCCGAGAAAGCCCCCGTCCGCCGCGCTGCGCGGTCGCCCGGACACCAGCAGCCAACGGTACTGCCCGTCCCAGCGTCGCGCGCGGAGCTCGCAGTTGAAGGCGTCGCGGTGCACGCCGCCGCCGGCATGCATCCGGTGCAACTTCGGTCGGTCATCGGGGTGCACCGACTCCAGCCAGCCCACGCCGAGCTCCGCATTCGAGAGCCGCCCGGTGAATTCCGACCAGCGGCGGCTCACGTACGAGCATGCGCCGTCGGCTTCACAGACCCAGACCATCATCGGCGCGGTGTCAGCCATCTGCCGGAAGCGGGCCTCGGACTCGCGAAGCGCGGCGACGGCCTTCGCGCGCTCGATGGCAGGCCACAGGCGTGCGACCACTTCGCGCAGCAGCTGGAGCTCATCGGTGCGCCACGCACGCGGCACGCTCGAGGCCATCGTGAGCGTGCCGGCGAGGCGCCCCTCGGACACATACGACGCGGCCGCAAGCGCAGCCGTGCCGAACGGGAGGTAGTTATCTGCGTGCGCAGCGGTCAGCGGGTCGGTGCGTACGTCCGCCACGGCCACCGCGTCGCCCGACGCGAGCGTGCGCCCGAGGTCGGACGTGAAGAATTCACGCGCATCGTGCACGCCGCTCACGCGCGGCGCGCCGTCCGTCCATTCGGACAGCGTGCGGATGCGGCTACGCTCGAGGTCGATGTCCGACAACGTGCAGCGCATGAGCTGCAGATGCCCGCCCAGCAGTTCCAGCGTGGCCGCGGCGATCCGGTCCGCGGAGCCTGCCTGCGCAATCGCGCGATCGACGCTGCCGAGGAAGCGCGTGTTCGATTCCACGCGCTTTCGCACGGTGATGTCGGTGTGCGTCTGCAGCACCGACTCCGGCCTGCCGAGCGCATCGCGGTTGAGCACCCAGCGCGCGTGCACGTTGACGAGGCGGCCGTCGCGCGCAGTGTGCGACATCTCTCCGGTCCAGCGGTCGTGGGCGAGCAGAGTCGCCTCGATGCGCTCGATCGGCTCCGGGAAGTCGGTGCTCAGCAACGACCTCACCTCGCGGCCGATCGCTTCCTCCGCCGAGAAGCCGTACATCTCGACCGCACCGTTGTTCCAGTAGGAGATCCGCCCGCGCAGGTCGCGGACGATGATCGCGTCGGTCGCGAGGTCGAGCAGGCGCGCCTGGTCGGCGAGCTTCAACTCGTCCCGTTTGCGCTCGGTGATGTCGGTGATCGTGCCGAGCATGCTGCCCGCGTGCGCATCGGCATCGAACTGAGCACGCCCGCGCGCCTCGATCCACACCACGCGCCCTTCGGGGTGCACGAGCCGGAACACGGACTCGAACAGCGCACCGCTCTGCATCGCCTCCCAGAACGCGGCGCGTAGAGCCGGTTGGTCATCGGGGTGGACGCGCTGCATGACGCCCGAGCGCGTGGGTTCGACGTCATCGGGCGAGAGGCCCGTGATGGTGGCGCACTCCGGCGAGAACGTCATTGCGCTGGACGGGATGTCGAGCTTCCACAGGCCCGTGCGCGATGCCTCGAGTGCCAGTCGCAGCCGCGCCTCGCTCAACGAGAGCAGCTTCTGTGCGCGGCGCTCGTCCGCGACCACGGCGAGCGCCATCGTCACTGACGAAAGAACCGCCACGAACAGCTGCAGATCAATGAACCGCGTGCTGGGGCTCGACACCGAGAACGGGCCCAGCCCGACCGTCGTGCCGCACACCGCCAGCCCGACGACCACCAGCATCACGGCAGTCGCGCCTCGCATTCGCAAGGACAGCGCGGCCCAGATGAGCGGGACGAAGGCGAGGAAGGTGAGGCGACGGTGCGAGCCGTCGGTCAGGAACACGGCCCCGCCCACGGCGCCGGCAATCGCCAGGCAGACCGCGAGCTGCAGCCACCAGCGCCGCGACCGCGGCAGGCGCCCGTGGGTCCACGTGAGCACCAGCGATGCGATCACGAGCACCCCGGTGAAGTCGCCGAGGTACCAGGTGACCGCCATCATCGCGGTCGACGAGCCGTCCAGTCCCATCGCGTGCGCGATGGCGACTGCGCCGATTGCCGCGGCAATGCACGCGGTGGCCGCCGCTGCGATGACGAACGTCAGCACGTCGCGGGAGCGATCGAACGCGCGGCTGAATCCCCAGCGCCTCATCAACCAAGCGCCTGCCACAGCCGAGCCCGCATTGCCCGCGGCGATCAGCAGGATGACCCAGCCCGCCTGCGGCAACTGGTTGAACCATGCGGCCGCGAGGTAACCGGCGAGGATGGCCGGAACCTGCCGGACTCCCCCGAGGGCAACCGCCGCGAACGCGATGCCGGCGGCAGGCCACACCGGCGACGCCGCACCCTGCGCCACGGCCCAGCGCAGCCCCAGGTGCGCGAACAAGGCATACACCGTCGCGAACGCCAGGAACTGCAGAGCAGCGACCCGCAGCGGCACCGAGTGTCGATCGTTCTGCGCACCCAGATCGGGCTTGACGGGGTGGACCAGACTCGGCTGCACAGCGTGGGATGGCTCGGGCGCGGTGCGCAACGGTAGCATCGCCTGCGCTGGGGCCGCACGCGCCGGCGCCCGGCCGCCCTGTCAACCGTGTGCCGGACCTCGCGGCGACAGTGGTGAAGCCCCGCTCGGCGTTGTCGGCGGACGCCTCGCGGCTGCACGACGCCTGCCCCGACGCGTCCCCGAGGGCTTACACCTTCGGCCCGCTCCAAGGCCACCAGCCGCGCCCGGTGCGCGCGTACCGGTCTGCAGCGCGTTCGAAGCGGTTACGCACGCTGACGCCGCCGCAAATCAAGTACAGCGGCAGAAACAACGGACCGAGAACCATGTACTGAAACACGTGGGCACGCTCGTGTGCGGCGAGCGAGACCGCGGGTTCGACACACAACCCCGCGCGGTGCGCGTAGGTGTGGCAGCCCACGTCAAGATCCGCGCCGGTATGCACGATCACGTTGCCGAGCGTCATCGCACCGCCGGGACGACCCCAGGGGAAATGCTGAAAGACGAGCGCGAAATCATCCCGGCGCCAGCGCGGGCGCGCTCCGAAGAGCGTGCCCAGGCCCCCGAGCAGCAGGCCGATTGCGGTGTTCGGCGCGGTCCAGACCGCCCCGAGCGCCATCAGCGCGGCATGCCTCAGCGGGTTTCTTCCGGCATCAGAAGCCACAGCAGCAGGTACACGAGGATGCCGGGAAATGCGGCAGACGCGATCGAAACGATCACGAAGACCAAGCGCAGCAGGCCGGAGCTCCAGCCGTAGCGACGCGCGATGCCGCCGACCACGCCGGCAATCATGCGGTCGTGCCTCGATCGCACAAACGGTCTCGCATCGGACATGGTGTTTCTCCGGTCGCGGTGGCATCGAGTGTCGACGCCGGGCGGTGAGCGCGGCGTCGGCACCCCGGCCACCGAGTTCCGCGATCAGTTACGTCTTCGAACGCTTTGCGAGCCAGTCGTGAATCGAGCTGGGCACTTCCTTCTGCGCGCGACCCGACACATAGATGCCGATGTGCCCGCCGCGGAAGGACAGTTCGCTGTAGTCGTCCGTGCCGGCGAGCCCGCCCAGCGCCTGCGATGCCGCCGGCGGGACCAGGTGGTCCTGCTGCGCGAACACATTCAGCACCGGCATCGTAAGGTTCTGCAGGTCGACCTCGCGCGGTCCGATGCGCACGCCGCCGTTGACGAAACCGTTCGCCTGGTAGAACTGCTTGACGAACTGGCGGAACGCCTCGCCGGCCTGGTCGGGAGAATCGAAGATCCACTTCTCCATGCGCAGGAAATCCTCGAGCGCCTGGCGGTCGTCCAGGATGTCCACGAGCCCGACGTATTTCTGCACGAACAGACGCCAGGGCTTGAGCATCAGATAGCTCAGGTTCATCAGGTCAGCCGGCACGTTACCGAGCGTGTCGACGAACAGGTCGACGTCCACGCCGCGGGCCCAGTTCGCGAGCATGTTGTCCCCGGTGTGGAAATCGACCGGCGTGACCATCGTGACGAGGTTGCGGACCTTCTGCGGGTTCAGCGCCGCATAGCACAGCGAGAACGCGCCGCCCTGGCAGATGCCGAGCAGGTTGATCGAATCGAGCCCGTTTGCCCGGCGCAGGTAGTCCACTGCACCGCCGAGGAAACGCTCGATGTAATCCTCGAGCTCGAGGAAACGGTCGGAACGATCCGCGTAGCCCCAGTCGAGGATGTAGACGTCTTCCCCGCGCTCGAGCAGGCCGCGCACGATCGACTTGTCGGACTGCAGGTCGACCATGTACGGCCGGTTGACGAGTGCGTAGCAGATCAGCAGCGGCACGCGCGCCGTCGATTCCTTGTCGCCGCGAAAGCGATACAGCACCACCTTGCCGTCGCGCCAGACTTCCTCGCGCGCGCTCGCGCCGTAGTCGTAATCACCCACCGAGCGCAGCGTCTCGAACGCGGCGCCGAGCTTGGCCTGCATCTGCGCGGACTCGCGCGCAAGCGCCTCGGGGGTGAGATTGAGGGGGCCTTGCACCGGAGTCGTCTCCATCACCGCGCCTTCTTCGTGTTCGATGCGCCCTTCGTGGGCTTGCGCTTGTCATCCGCCTTCGCGCTCGCAGATGCTTTTCCGCCTGTAGACGATTTGCCCGCGGACGCGTCCGCCTTCGAGGCACTCTTCGCCACCGGCTTCGACTTCGATGGCGCGTCCGGTTGCGCCGCAGTGCTCTTCTCGGCGCCCGCCTTGGGCTGAGCAGCGCGCGGCTGATCGTCGACGCCGCCCGCGGACGCGTTCGCCCGCAGTCCTTCCACGGCGTCGCGCAGCCGACGCAGTTCGCGTTCGAGCTGCACGATTTTCCGGTGCGCGGCGTCCACCTCAGTCCGCGTCGGTGTCCCGAGCATTTCGCCCATAAGTTCGATTTCGCGCTGCACAGCGGCGCGCAGGCGCATCTGCGAGTCGACGAGGGCACCGTAAGCTTCGCGGAATCGAGGCGACAGGGCGATCTCGGCGTACGACTCTTCGGCCGCGTCCACCCACAGGTCGAACAGTGCGCGCGTCGATTCGAGTTGCTGGCCCGCCTGGCTGCGTTCTGCGAGCTTGCGCTCGAACGCGCTGAACGCCTGCTGCGCGGCCTCGTTCATGAGCTCCGCAAACGCGCGGCTGCTGTCCTGATGGTCGATCTGGGCAAGCGCGAGCTTCTGCCAACGCGCCTGATGCTCGCGCGCGAATCCGAACGTCGGCAGCCCCATCATTGAGCGCGCATCGGCCTGCGGCTGTGCGCCCTGCGTGACCTGGAGCATCTGCAGGAACGGCTGCACCTGGGCGAGCCACTGCTCCATCCCCTGTCCGCCGGGGCGGGACATCGATGCAAACACATCGGTGAAAGACTGCGCCGCGTGGCCGCCGAGCATCTGCTTCCACGCCGCTGCGATGTCCTTGGCGCTCGCATCGCGTCCGGCAAACTGGGCTGCAAGCCGCTGCATCTGCGCGAACCAACCGCCTGCCTGGTCGCGGAGCCCGCGCAGCAGCGCGTCGCCCGGCTGTTCGGGTGCGGGCGCCGGTGCACCGGCCATCTGGACCCACCACGCGGCCGGGTCCGACCACGCCGGCGCAGCGGGCGGTGGCGTCATGCCCGCGCCCCGCATGAGGTTGCCCCACGCGGTCCACGCCTGGCGCACCGAGTCGTTGAAGTCACCGCCGGGCGCGGCGCCCGTTCCGAATCCTTGCATTGCGCTCGGCACTCCTGTCCTGCCATGTGATCGGCCGGATGATAGCAACGGCGCCGGTGAGGTCTGTCGTCATCACGGCTTCGGGATGTGCAGCGTCTTGCTGATCATCAGCGAGCCCGACAACGCGAACATCAGCACCAGCGGATGGAATTGCCACGGGCCGAGGTGCCACACGCCGAACCACAGGTCTCGGCCGATCGCGCCCTGCGCCACCGCGACCGCAAGCACGATCACCAGCAGCAGGCTGGTCGGGATCGGCGTGCCCTCGAAGTACTTGACCTTGCCTTCGTCGCCCGCGAGTTGCTCGGCAGTGACGTTGTAGCGCGCAAGTCGGCTCACGCCGCAGCCGACGAAGTAGCTCAGCACGATCCAATCCCAGCCGCCCTGCAGTCCGCAGGCGTACGCCAGCGCGGCGGGCGCAACGCCGAAGCTGATGATGTCGGCGAGCGAATCGAGCTCTCGGCCCAGCGTAGAAGCGGACTTGCGCCATCGCGCAACGCGGCCGTCGAGCGCGTCGAAGATAAACGCGAGCGGGATCAGCGCCATGCCGATGAGCAGGTCGTCGACCCGTCCCTCCTGCAGAAACCGCATTGCCGCGAAGATCGCTCCGGTGCCGCAAAAAGCGTTCGCGAGCGTGAACCAGTCGGCGAGATGGAAATCGCGGAGCATCGAAAAATGGCGAGGCATGCGCGGCTCCGTTGAACGGTGAGATGCCACCAGCGTGCCAAGCGCGCGTGTGACGGGCAAGTCGGCATTCACCAATCCCTGCTCGAGCCCTGTCCTCACGCAGCGTGACCGCACGCGTGGCGAGAATCGGGCACGTCCGTTGCTGCCACGCCCGGGATGCCGACCCTCCACGTCCTGACCGTCAATGCCCACATGGGCTTCGACCTGCTCAACCGCCGCTTCGTGCTGCCAGAACTGCGTGATGCAATTCGCAGCGTCGGCGCCGACATCGTCTTCCTGCAGGAGGTGATGGGCGCGAACGCGCGCCATGCCAAGCGGCATCCCAACTGGCCGCAGGGCACGCAGTACCAGTTCCTTGCCGACCAGATCTGGCCCCACCACGCGTACGGCTGCAACGCGATCTATCCCGATGGCCACCACGGCAACGCGCTGCTGTCGACGTTCCCGATCCTGCGCTACGACAACCGCGACGTGTCCGTGCACGGGCACGAAGGCCGCGGGCTGCTCCACGCGGTGCTCGCACTGCCCGACGGACGCGAGCTGCATGCGGTGTGTGTGCACCTGGGCCTGCGTGAAGCGCACCGGCAGCGGCAGCTCGCGCTGCTGGGCGAGCTCGTCCGCGATGAAATCCCGGAAGACGCGCCGCTGATCGTCGCCGGCGACTTCAACGACTGGCGCCTGCGCGGGCATCCGCACCTGCGGCGTTTCGGCCTGGGCGAAGCGTTCGAGACCCACTGCGGCCGCCTTGCGAGGTCGTTTCCCGCGCGATACCCGACGCTGAGGCTCGACCGCATCTACCTGCGCAACGTCCGGGTCGAACACGCCGAGGCGCTCTCCTCGCGCCCGTGGTGCCACCTGTCGGACCACGCGCCACTCTCGGCCCGCGTGCACGCATGACGCGGCGGCGCGCGCACGTCGCGGCTTCCGCGCCGCACTGGCGGGCCGGCAACCGCGTGCGCCTGCTCGAAAACGGCGACGAGTTCTTCCCGCGCGCGTTCGCGGCGATCGCCGCCGCCGAGCACGAGGTCCTGCTCGAGACGTTCATCCTGTTCGAGGACAAGGTCGGCCTGGAGCTGCACCGCCATCTCGTCGACGCCGCGCGCCGAGGCGTCCGCGTCGAGCTCACTGTCGACGGCTGGGGCTCGCCGAGCTTCTCGCACCGCTTCGTGGCCGGCCTCGTCGACGCCGGCGTCCGCTTCCACGTGTTCGACCCGGGCCCGAAGCCATTCGGGCTACGGCTGCATGTGTTCCGACGCATGCATCGCAAGCTGCTGGTCGTCGATGGGCGTGTCGCGTTCGTCGGCGGCATCAATTTCTCCGCGGACCATCTGATGGACTACGGCTCGGAGGCCATGCAGGACTATTCGGTCGAGCTCACGGGCCCGATCGTCGATGACATCCGCGCGTTCACTGCGACGCAGGCGCGCGTGCCCGCGCCGTCGCTTCCAGGCGACGCGTCGGGCACGGCGCATGGCGACGCCCGAGTCAAGCTCACCGTGCGCGACAACGCGCACTGCCGCACGGATATCGAACGCGCCTACCGCACCGCGATCAGGGGCGCGAAGCGCGAGGTCGTCATCGCGAACGCGTACTTCTTCCCGAGTCACCGGCTGCTCAGCGAGCTGCGCCGCGCAGCGCGTCGGGGGGTGTCCGTGACGCTGATCGTCGCTGCTCGCTCGGACGAACCGATCGCGACGCTCGGCGCGCGAGCGCTGTACAAGCACTTGATGCAGGCCGGCGTGCGCGTCTACGAGTACATGCCGCGGCCGTTCCACGGAAAGGTCGCCGTCATCGACGACGAATGGGCCACGATCGGTTCGAGCAACCTCGACCCGCTGAGCCTGTCGCTGAACCTCGAAGCGAACGTCTTCATCCGGGACGCGGAATTCAACGCCGTGCTGCGTGCGCGCCTGCAAGAGCTCCGCGATGCCCATTGCTTCCGCATCGATCCGTCATCGCTGCGCGGCGGCATCTGGCAGGCCGTGACCGGGCCGATCGCCTACCACCTGATGCGACGCTTTCCTCGCTGGGCAGGCTTGCTGCCGGCACATGCGCCCACGCGCCTGCTGCTGCGGCCGCGCCGCGTGCAGGAAGCACCCGCATGACGCCGGAGGCGCGCGCGCGTTGGACCCGCGTAGGTCGCGGGGCGATGGTCGTGTTTCTGGTGCTCGTCGCAGCGCTGCTCGTGCGCTACGCGCGCGCGATCAATTGGGACCGCGTGCTCGCATCGCTCGCCGATTACCGAGCCAGCGAGCTCCTCACGGCCGCGGCGCTCGCCGCGACGAGCTATCTGTTCTATTGCAGCTACGACCTCGCGGCCCGCCGCTACACCCAGCACGGCCTGCGGACGCCGAGGGTCATGGCCGTGGCGTTCGTCAGCTACGTCATGAGCCTCAACCTCGGCGCGCTCATCGGCGGCGGCGGCTTCCGGCTGCGGCTTTACAGCCATGCGGGCCTTACACCGTCGCGCATCGTCCGCGTCGCCGCTTTCAGCATCTTCACGAACTGGCTGGGCTACGCAGTGCTCGCAGGCGTCATCCTGCTGACCGGGGTTCTGCAGATACCGCCGGACTGGCCCATTCCGCCGTGGTTGCTGCGCACTGTGGGCGGCGCGCTCGTGTCCTTTGCGTTCGCGTACTGGGTCGCGTGCGCGCTGTTCCACGGCAGGCACCTGCGCCTGCGCGGCCGCGTTTTCCACCTGCCGACGCTGCGCATGGCCCTGCTTCAGACAGCGCTTGCGTGCGGCAACTGGTCGGTGATCGCCGGCATCATCCACGTGTTGATGGACGGGCGCATCGCGTATGCCGAGGTGCTGGGCGTCCTTCTGTTGAGCGGCATCGCGGCGGCGCTGGTCCACGTGCCAGCGGGCATCGGCGTGCTCGAAGCCGTTTTCATTGCGATGCTCGATTCACAGATGCCGCGCTTCGAAATTCTTGCGGCACTGCTCGCGTATCGCGCCGTCTATTACCTAGCGCCGCTGCTGCTTGCCCTGCCGATGTACTTCTCGCTCGAGGCGCACCATCGGATTCGCGGCCCGCGCGTTGCAGCGCCCGATACGCCCGGCTGACGGCGGCACACCCTGTTCCATGCGCGGGAGCGCCACTGGCGTCCACGGCGCGCATGCTCGACGCACCGCCACAGGAGACACGCCATGCTCGATCTCTACTATTGGCCCACGCCGAACGGCCTGAAACTCAAGCTCTTCCTCGAAGAAACCGGCCTGCCGTACCGCACGATTCCGGTCGACATCGGCAAGGGCGAGCAGTTCGATCCCGCATTTCTCGCTATCGCGCCGAACAACCGCATCCCCGCCCTCGTCGACCACGCGCCTGCAGGCGGCGGCGACCCGTTAGCGATGTTCGAGTCTGGCGCGATGCTGCTGTACCTCGCCGAGAAAACAGGAAGGCTGCTGCCCTCCGACGCCCGGCGCCGGGCCGAGGCGCTGCAATGGCTGTTCTGGCAGATGGCGGGCCTTGGTCCCATGGCCGGCCAGAACGGGCATTTCAACATCTATGCGCCCGAGCCGGTGCCATACGCGATCGCGCGCTACGAGAAGGAGACGGGCCGGCTCTACGGTGTCCTCGACCGCCGGCTCGAGGGGCACGAATTTATCGCAGACGAATATTCGATCGCCGACATCGCCTGCTACCCCTGGATCGTCCCGTACGAGTCACACCGGCAGAACCTCGACGATTTCCCCCACCTCAAGCGCTGGTTCGAGGCGATACGCGACCGGCCTGCGACGCAGCGTGCGTACGAAGGGGTCGCGACGGGCAAGCGGCCTCCGCTCACTGACGAGGAACGTCGAATCCTGTTTGGGCAGGCGCCAGAGCCACGGCAGTCCTGACCGCGCAGGACGCCCGCGGCGGCGCACGCGCGTCGTACGCGACGGAGCCGACCTAAAGAAAAAGCGGGCCGAAGCCCGCTTTTTCACTACCGGTGAAAGCTGCCGCGCCGATTACTCGGCCGCTGCGCCCTCGCCTTCCTCGACAGCCTTCATCGACAGGCGGATACGGCCCTGCTTGTCGACCTCGAGCACCTTGACCTTGACCACATCGCCTTCCTTGAGCTTGTCGCTGACCTTCTCGACGCGCTCGCTGGAGATCTGCGACACGTGGACCAGGCCGTCCTTGCCGGGGGAGATCGTGACGAACGCACCGAAGTCCATGATCTTCGCGACCTTGCCTTCGTAGATCCGGCCCGGCTCGACGTCGGACGTGATCTGCTCGATGCGCGCCTTCGCGGCCTGGCCGGCAAGTGCGTTGACCGAGGCGATCGTGATCGTGCCGTCGTCCTGGATGTCGATCTGCGTGCCGGTTTCCTTCGTGATCGCCTGGATTACGGAACCGCCCTTGCCGATCACTTCGCGGATCTTGTCCGGGTGGATCTTGATCGTCAGCAGGCGCGGCGCGTACTCGCTGAGCTCGCTGCGCGGCGACGTGAGCGCGTTCGCCATCTCGCCGAGGATATGCAGACGACCGGCCTTGGCCTGGGCCAGTGCGGTCTTCATGATCTCTTCGGTGATGCCCTGGATCTTGATGTCCATCTGCAGCGCGGTCACGCCGTTCTCGGTGCCGGCAACCTTGAAGTCCATGTCGCCGAGGTGATCTTCGTCGCCGAGGATGTCACTCAGCACCGCGAAATCATCGCCTTCCTTGATCAGTCCCATCGCGATGCCGGCCACCGGCGCCTTGATCGGCACACCGGCGTCCATCAGCGCAAGCGAGCTGCCGCACACCGAGGCCATCGAGGACGAACCGTTCGACTCGGTGATCTCCGACACGATGCGGATCGTGTACGGAAACTCTTCCATCGTCGGCATCACGGCGAGCACGCCGCGCTTGGCCAGGCGGCCGTGGCCGATCTCGCGGCGCTTCGGCCCCATCATGCGGCCCGCTTCGCCGACCGAGTAGGGCGGGAAGTTGTAGTGGAACAGGAAGTGTTCTTTGTATTCGCCGCCCACGGCGTCGATGATCTGCCCGTCGCGCGCGGTGCCGAGCGTGGCGACCACAATCGCCTGCGTCTCGCCGCGCGTGAACAGCGACGAGCCGTGGGTGCGGGGCAGGATGCCGACCTTCGAGCTGATCGGCCGCACCGTGTCGAGGTCGCGACCGTCCATGCGGGTGCGGGTCTGCAGCACCGAACCGCGCATGGTCTGGTACTCGAGCTCGCCGAACTCCTTCGACAGCTCAGCATTCGTCCAGCCCTTCGCTTCGATCTGCGGCGCGAGCTGCTCGATGACATCCTTGCGCAGTGCCGAGATCGCGGTGCGGCGGTCGGCCTTGACACGGATTTGGTACGCATCGGCGAGGCGGCTGCCGATCGCGCCCTTCAGCGCGTCGATCATGCCGTCGCTCTTCGCGGCCGGCTGCCAGTCCCACTTCGGCTTGCCGGCTTCGGCGACGAGCTCGTTGATCGCGTTGATCGCGACCTGCATCTCGCGGTGGCCGAACATCACGGCGCCGAGCATGACCTCTTCCGACAGCACCTTCGCTTCGGACTCGACCATCAGCACCGCGTCCTGCGTACCGGCGACCACGAGCTCGAGATCCGAGTCGACGAGCTCGCTAACGGTCGGGTTGAGCAGGTACTGCCCGTTCTTGTAGCCGACCTTCGCAGCGCCGATCGGGCCCTGGAACGGGGCGCCGGTGAGCGCGAGCGCAGCCGAGGCACCGAGCAGCGCCGGGATGTCGCCGTCGATGTCGGGGTTCAGCGACATCACGGTGGCGATGATCTGGACTTCGTTACGGAACTCTTCCGGGAACAGCGGGCGGATCGGACGATCGATCAGGCGCGAGATCAACGTTTCCTTCTCGGTCTGGCGACCTTCGCGCTTGAAGAAGCCGCCCGGAATACGGCCACCGGCGTAGAACTTCTCCTGGTAGTCGACCGTCAGCGGGAAGAAGTCCTGGCCCTCACGTGCGGTCTTGGCAGCCACGGCGCTGACCAGCAGCACGGTGTCTTCCATCTTGACGATGACGGCGCCGCCGGCCTGGCGGGCGATTTCACCGGTTTCCAGGGTCACCTGGTGCTTGCCGAACGTAAAGGTCTTGGTGATTTTTGCCACGTTGTCTGTTCCCTTGTATCGATGCGTTCCGGCCTCGGCCCTTGCCGTGTCCGGTCGGTGGACGACACTCCACCGGGTGTCCTGCCGCGAGCTTTTCGGCCCGCCAAAAGCAAACCGCGGCGCATCACTGCGCCGCGGCGGGTACTTCGATCAGCGACGGAGACCGAGCTTCTCGATCAGCGCCTTGTAGCGGTCGTTGTCTTTGCGCTTGAGATAGTCGAGCAGGCTGCGACGGCGATTGACCATCATCAGCAGGCCGCGGCGGCTGTGGTGGTCCTGCTTGTGGGTCTTGAAGTGACCCGTCAGCTGCTCGATGCGCGCCGTGAGCAGGGCAACCTGGACTTCCGGCGAACCGGTGTCGTTCTCGGCGCGCTTGTGTTCTTCAATAACCTTGCTGGTGTCAATGGACATGCTGTTCTCGTGATGCGTGGCCTGCAGAAGCGAATCGATCGCTGCGGATCGATGCACCGCCTGGCTCGCCGTTTGCTGGATAGAGGGTGAGTGCCTGATGCGGTGGAAGCGCAAAAAGCGCCGGAATTGTAACAGCGGCCCTGCCCGATTGCGACCGCGCAACCGCGCCGACCGTGAAAACTCCGTGATGCGAGCTCAGCCGTTCCACGCGGCCCGGAACACTCGCTGGGGCGCAAGCGATGCGCCCCGCTGTTCGGCGAGGCCAAGGCATCTGCCATCGGCGTCGAAGACTGCGATCGTGCCCTCGGTGCGCAAGCCCGCAGCGTCGAACGGCACCGTTTGCCCGTGTGCGAAGCCGCGCCGCGACTCGTCGCTCAACACGGCGCGGGGAAATGACTCGAGCCCGGCCTCGATCGGCAGCAGGCACGCCAGCAGGGCGTCATCGCCTTCCATCGCGAGCGCGTGCAGCGCATCAAGAGTGAACATGCGCGGGGCCCGGAAAGGCTCGACCCATGTGCGACGCAGGACGGCCACGTGCGCACCGCAGCCGAGCGTCTCGCCAAGGTCACGCACGAGGCTGCGGACGTAGGTGCCCGACCCGCATTCGACGTGGAGCCTGAGTCGGTTTCCGTTCCGTTCGATCAACTCGAAGCGCTGCACTTGAACATCACGCACGGGCGCCTCGATCGTCTCGCCCCGACGGGCTTTCGCGTACAGCGGCTCCCCGCCCTGCTTGAGCGCCGAATACACCGGCGCGCGCTGCCGCAAAGCGCCGCGAAAGTGTGCGAGCGCGGATTCGATCGCGGCATCATCGATGTCGGGCACGGCGCGCTCGCGCAGTGGGACGCCGTCCGCGTCGTCGGTATCCGTGGTGACGCCGAGCACGGCGACGGTCTCGTACGCCTTATACGAGCCCAGCAATAAGCCGGCGATCTTCGTCGCCTCGCCGAAGCACAGCGGCAGCAGCCCGGTTGCGAGCGGATCCAGGCTTCCGGTGTGGCCGCCCTTCTCCGCGCGGAACAGCCGGCGCACCTGTTGCAGCGCCTGGTTCGAACTCAGCCCTGCCGGCTTGTCCAGCAGCAGCAGGCCGTCAAGCTGGCGGAAGATGATGCGGGGTTTCGGGCTCATCGCGTCGTGGCGAGCAAGCGCAGAGATGGACCGTTAGACGCCCACTGGGAGCCGCCCGATCGTCGGCGCTGTAACCGGCTCAGACGTTCGACGGCGCGCTGTCGTCGCCGCCGTCGCCGTCCGCATCCGCGGATAACGGGTTGCGCAGCAGATTCTCGATCCGCTCGCCCCGGTCGACGGAATCGTCGTAGTGGAAATGGATCTCCGGCACGTGCCGGAGCTTCATCGCACGCGCCAGCGCGTAGCGAATGTCCTTCCCCATCGCATTGAGCCCTTTGACCGCAGCCTTCGACTGGTCGGGCATCAGGGCCGTCACGAACACCTTTGCATGCGCGAGGTCGCGCGTGACCTCCACGTCCGACACGCTCACCGACGGGAGCCCGCCCTCGCGTACCGCCTCGTGCACAAGCGTGCCGAGTTCACGGCGGAGCTGGGCGGAGACGCGGTCGCTGCGGTGGAAGGACTTGGAAGGCACGTGTCGGGGAACTCCGGTTCAAAACAGTGAAAGCGTCGGACAGCGATAGCTGTCCGCGCGAGTACGTCGTCGATCGGTGATCCGATCCGCTGTTGCGGCGCAGAATCACCGACTAGGACGCTGCGCATCAGAGCGTGCGCTGGACCTCGATGCGCTCGAAGCACTCGATCTGGTCGCCCGGCTTGACGTCGTTGTATGCCTTGACGCCGATGCCGCACTCCGTGCCCTGACGCACTTCGTCGACGTTCTCCTTGAAGCGACGCAGCGACTCGAGCTCGCCTTCGAAGATCACGGTGTTCTCGCGGAGCACGCGGATCGGCTTGCTGCGCTTCACCACACCCTCGGTGATCATGCAGCCCGCAACCGCACCGAACTTCGAGCTGCGGAACACGTCGCGCACCTCGGCGATGCCGATGATCTCTTCGCGGATCTCGACGCCGAGGATGCCGGACGCCACCTGCTTCACCTGATCGATCACGTCATAGATGATCGAGAAGTAGCGCAGGTCGACGCCGTTGCCCTCGATCACCTTGCGGGCCGAGGCGTCCGCACGGACGTTGAAGCCGATGATCGTCGCCTTCGACGTGGCTGCAAGTGTCGCGTCGGACTCGGTGATACCACCGACACCGCCGCCGATGACGTTGATGCGGATTGCAGGGGTGGAGAGGCCGGTAAGGGCCTCGCGCAGCGCCTGCACGGAGCCGTGCACGTCCGCCTTGACGACGAGGTTGAGCGTCTGCTGACCGGCGCCCTCGCCCATCTGCGCCATGATGTCTTCCATGCGGTTGCCCGCCTGGGCGACGAGGCGCGACTCGCGACGCTTCGTGTCGCGCTGCTGCGCGACGTCCTTGGCGAGCCGCTCGTCGTCGACGACCACGAAGTCATCGCCCGAGTCCGGCACGCCCGACAAGCCGAGCACCTGAACCGGAATCGACGGCCCGGCCGACTGCACCTGCGAACCCGTCTCGTCGAACAACGCACGGACACGGCCGTACTGCACGCCGCACACGAGGTAGTCGCCCTTGCTGAGCTCGCCCTGCTGGACGAGCACCGTCGCAACCGGGCCGCGGCCCTTGTCGAGCGAGGATTCAATCACCACGCCCGTGGCGCGACCGGTCGGCACGGCGCGGAGCTCGAGCACTTCGGCCTGCAGCGAAATCGAGTCGAGCAGGTCATCAACGCCGTCGCCGGTTTTCGCCGACAGCTCGACCATCTGCGTGTCGCCGCCGAAGTCCTCGGCCACGACCTCTTCGCCGAGCAGCTCGTTCTTGACGCGCATCGGATCCGCGTCGGACTTGTCGATCTTGTTGATCGCGACGATGAGCGGCACGCCGGCCGCCTTCGCGTGCTGGATCGCTTCCTTCGTCTGCGGCATGACCCCGTCGTCGGCCGCGACAACGAGCACAACGATGTCCGTGAGCTTCGCGCCGCGCGCGCGCATCGAACTGAACGCGGCGTGGCCCGGCGTGTCGAGGAAGCTGATGACGCCGCGCGGCGTTTCGACGTGGTACGCGCCGATGTGCTGCGTGATGCCGCCCGCCTCGCCCGAAGCGATCTTGGTGCGACGAATGTAGTCGAGCAGCGAGGTCTTGCCGTGGTCGACATGGCCCATGATCGTGACGACGGGCGGACGCGTCGTCTTCTCGCCCTGGGCGTCCTCGACATGCGCGAGCAGCGCGTCTTCAGCCGACGAGTCGCCTGCCTTGACCGCGTTGTGCCCGAGCTCTTCGGTCACGAGCACCGCGGTGTCGTGGTCGATCGCCTGGTTGATGGTCGCCATGACGCCCATCTTGAACAGCGCCTTGACGACATCGCCGCCCTTCAGCGCGAGCTTCTGCGCGAGGTCAGCCACGGTGATCGTGTCGCCAATCGCAACCTCACGCACGATCGGCGCGGTCGGACGCGAGAACCCGTGCGGACCAGCGCCTGAGCGCGACGGCTCCGCCGAGCGCCGCATCGGCTTGCCCTTGCCGCGCGCATTCGTCGAACGACGTGCACGATCGGACGCACTGAGGTGCATCTGCCCGGCAAAGCGACTGGCGCGGTCGTCGTCCTCGACGCCGGCCACCATGGCATGCGAGCCGCGCGTCTTGTGGCGCGGGTCGGCTGCACGCGGCGCCTCGCGGCCCGGCGCGGCGGCGGGTTTCGGCGCGCTCGGCTGGGCAGGCTTACGGGCGGCTTCCTCAGTCGATTCGCCCGCCGGCTCAGCAGACGCGGCCTTCGCCGCCTCCGCAGCGCGCAGACGCTCCGCTTCGGCGTCCTGGCGCGCACGCTCGGCCTCTTCGGCGCGGCGGCGGTCGGACTCCGCAAGAGCTTGCTGCTCCGCGATGTTGCGCTGGCGGGATGCCTCGAGCTTGCGGAGAATCTCCGCGCGATCGTCGCCAGCAGCCGCAGCAGCGCGCGCCGTGCCTTCGGCCGGCTTCACGACCGTCACCTTCTTGCGCACGACCACGTCGACCGTCTGGCGGTTCTTCCCGCCACCAACGGTGATCTCCTGCTTGCGGCTGCGGTTGAGCGTGATCTTCTTCGGCGCGTCCAGCGGATCGTCCGCCTGGTCGCTCTTGCCATGCGCACGCTTGAGGAAGCCGAGAAGCTTCACTTTCTCGATGCTGGTAACGACCTGGTCGGGACCGCTGAACTTCATGCCGGCCTCGGCCAGCTGCTCCAGCAGTTTCTCGACCGGCGTGTTCACCAGTTCGGCCAGCTTGCGGATGGTGGTCTGTTGCGACATTCGGATTCCGTTTCGTCAGGTCGGCGGCGGGGCCACGACCGAGGTGGGCGATTCTAGCGGGTGACGGCGTCGAAGGCAGGTCCGCGCGATTCAGCGCGACCGGAGCGGACTCCGGTCGCGCCATGAATCACTCGAACCAGTGCTTGCGCGCTTCCATGATGAGAGCAGCTGCGCGAGCCTTGTCGACGCCTTCGATCTCGATGAGTTCGTCGGTTGCCATGTCAGCCAGGTCGTCGCGCGTCACGACGCCACGCGCAGCGAGCGCATAAGCCGTCGCCTCGTCCATGCCTTCGAGTTCGAGCAGGTCGGCCGCAGGCTGATGCTCCTCGAGTTGCTCTTCCGCCGCGAGCGCTTCGTTGAGCAGCGCGTCGCGTGCACGGGCACGCAGCTCTTCGACGATGTCCTCGTCAAAACCCTCGACGGCAAGCAGTTCACCGACCGGCACGTAGGCGATTTCTTCGACCGTGCTGAACCCTTCGCTGACAAGGATGCCGGCGATTTCCTCGTCGACCTCGAGCTTGTCCTGGAACAGCTGACGCGCAGCGTTCTGCTCAGCTTCGGACTTCGCGGTGACCTGATCTTGCGTCATCACGTTGAGCTGCCAGCCCGTCATGCGGCTTGCCAGCCGGACGTTCTGGCCGCCCTTACCGATCGCCTGGGCGAGGCGCTCCTCGGCGACGGCGAGGTCCATGGAGTGCTTATCTTCGTCGACGACGATGGACTGCACTTCGGCGGGCGCCATCGCGTTGATGACGAACTGCGCCGGGTTATCGGAGAAGAGCACGATGTCGACGCGCTCGCCGTTGAGCTCGTTGCTCACGGCCTGCACGCGCGAACCGCGCATGCCGATGCACGCGCCGATCGGATCGGTGCGATTGTCGTGTGCGACCACCGCGATCTTCGCGCGGTCGCCCGGATCGCGTGCGCAGGCGCGGATGGACACCAGACCCTGCCCGACTTCAGGCACTTCGAGCTTGAACAGTTCCATCATGAATTCCGGCGCAGCGCGGCTGATGAACAGCTGCGGCCCACGCGGCTCGGAACGCACGTCGTAGAGGTAGCCTCGCACCCGGTCACCGGTGCGCAGCACGTCGCGCGGAATGCCCTTGTCCTTCGAAATGATCGCCTCGGCGTTGCCGCCCAAGTCGACATAGATGTTCCCGCGCTCGACGCGCTTGACGATGCCGGTGACCAGCTCGCCCACGCGATCCTTCCACGCGTCCACGACCTGCTGGCGCTCGGCCTCGCGCACGCGCTGCACGATGACCTGCTTGGCCGCCTGCGCCGCGATGCGGCCGAAATCAGGGTTCTCGATCTGCTCTTCGATGTAGTCGCCGACTTCGACGCCTTCGACCTCATCGACGGCGTCCATCATGCGGATCTGCCGGTCCGGCGATTCCATCACGACGTCATCGGCGACAACTTCCATGCGACGGAACGTCTCGTAGCTGCCGTCCTTGCGGTCGATTGCCACGCGCACAAGGACGTCCTCGTCCTGATAGCGCTTCTTCGCAGCGGACGCGAGCGCGGCCTCGATGGCCTCGAAGATCACGTCGCGCGGCACGCCCTTCTCATTGGCGACCGCGTCCACGACCAGCAACAATTCCTTGCTCATCTCGTTACTCCGCCGCGCTCGGCCCATCGGCCGCCGGCTTGTGGGTTGGATTCTTGTTGGGCGACTTGTGGCCCGGCTTGCCCTTGCCGGGCTTGCTCGGCGCGAGGCCCAGTGCCGCCCAGTCCGGCACCAGCCGTGCCTTGTCGATATTGTCGGCGGCCACCGTGAACTCGGTGCCATCCATGTCAAACGTAATCGTGCCGCCATCAACACGAACGATGCGCCCCGAGAACCGCCGGCGCCCGTCCTGCGGAACGCGCAGCGTCAGCTTGGCGGACTCACCCACGAAGCGCTCGAACTGCGCCGCGCCGAACAACGGACGATCGAGACCCGGCGACGACACCTCGAGCGTGTAGTGCACGCTGATCGGGTCCTCGACATCGAGCTGCGCCGAGACTTCCCGGCTCACCGCCTCGCAGTCCTCGATCGTCACCGCGCGGCCCTCTTCGGCTGCGGGCACGTCGATGTACAAGCGCAACACCGCGCTGCCGGAACCCGGTAGATATTCGACGCCCAACAACTCGAGCCCAAGCGCGGACACTGTCGGTGCGAGCAGCTGCGAAACTTCGGTTGCCTTATCGGTCATGAATGCCTCTCCCGCGGCGCGGCCGCATCGCCAGTCACGCCCAATCGGCGCGGCAAGCGCCAGAAACAACAAAGGGCCCGAAGGGCCCCTTGTCCGGTACTGCTGGATTTCGGTGTACCCGCGCGAGCAGAGCGCGGATACCAAGCCCGAGCCAGGTCTGCGGAAAGTCTTTTCAGACCGTCCGCCAGCTGCCGAAGCAGCTAACGACCGAAGCTGGTAGCGGGGGCAGGATTTGAACCTGCGACCTTCGGGTTATGAGCCCGACGAGCTGCCAGACTGCTCCACCCCGCATCAGGCCGCTCATGATAACGGCCGACTTACTCCTCCGCAAGCCCGATTCATACATCGGACTCAACTTTTCTTTAACTCAGCCGACAAACGCCCGCTGACACCACACCATGATCGGATTCCAAGCGAACCCGAGCGCGAGCAATGCAAGCGCGTTGACGCTAAATACAATGCGTACAGGACGGTCGGCGACCATCTCGTGCGTCGTGCGATCTTCAGGCTCGTCGAAGTACATGGCCTTGACGATGCGCAGGTAGTAGAACGCGCCGACCACCGCGAACACGACGCCGACGATCGCGAGCCACATGAGCCCGCCTTCGAGCGCAGCACGTAGCACGGCAAGCTTCGCCCAGAAGCCCAGGAACGGCGGCAGGCCGGCGAGCGACGCCATGACACACAGCACCAGGCCAGCGAGCCACGGGTTACGCGCGTTGAGCCCCCTGAAGTCGTCAATGCGGTCCGACTCGAAGCCGCGTCGCGCAAGGACGACGATCGCGCCGAACGCAGCGGTCGACATCAGCGCGTAGCTGATCGCGTAGAACATTGCAGCGGCCAGGCCCTGCTCGCCTCCGCCCGCGAGGCCAACGAACAGGAAGCCCACGTGTGACACCGTCGAGTACGCAAGAAGACGCTTGACGTTGTCCTGCACCATCGCGGTCAGATTGCCGATCGCGAGCGACGCCACCGCGATCGCCGCGATCATCAGGCGCCACGTGTCGTCGAGGCCGCCGGCGCCGACTTCCAGGAGGCGGTACGCCATCCCGAATGACGCGAGCTTCGGCGCGGAGCCGATGAACAGGGTGATCGGCGTCGGCGCGCCGTGATAGACGTCCGGCAGCCACATGTGGAACGGCGCGCCGCCGAACTTGAATGCGATGCCCGCAACCATGAAGACGACACCGGTAATGAGCATCGTCGACGTCTGCAGGGCGGACCCGGCGGCTCCGATCGTCGCGAGGTCCAGCGTGCCCGTCGCGCCATACACCAGCGACATGCCGTACAGCAGCAGGCCCGACGCCAGCGACCCGAGAATGAAGTACTTGATCGCCGCCTCGGACGCGAGCGGGCTGTCGCGATCAATCGCGACGAGTGCGTAAGAGCACAGCGCGAGCATCTCGAGTCCGAGATAGACCATGACCAGACTGCCCGCCGAAACGAGCAGCATCATGCCGGCCGTTGCGAACAGGATCAGAACGGCGATCTCGCCCTTGTAAAGACCGCGGTCGCGCAGGAACGGCCAGCCGTAGATCAGCGAAACCGCGCCGACGAGCGTGATCGCGATCTTGAGCAGATCGGCTGCGGTGTCCCGTACGAACATGCCGCCAAGCACCGTTCCCTGACCGCCGACGCCGCCGGCGATCATCGCGGCCACCACGACCAGCGTCGCAACTGAGAGCACATGCGTGACGACACGCCGCCGCTCGTCGAGGAACAGGTCAAGCAACAGGAGCGCGAACGCGGCTCCCACGAGCACGAGCTCGGGCAGCAGAGGAAGCAGTTCGGAGGCGGTCGGCACGGTCAACATGTCGGGTCCTTGTCACCGGCGCATCGTGCGGCCGGCCGGCAGGCCGTGGCGTTCAAGCGCCGCGGCGATAGGAAATCAGAGCTTGCTGCTCGCGATCTGCATCGCGAGGTTCGCAATCGAGGGTTCCATCAGGTCGGTCAGCGGCTTCGGCCACACGCCGAGGAGCAGCACCCCTACGGCGAAGGCACCCAGCACGAATGCCTCGCGCCCGTTGATGTCCTTGAGCTCGGCGACGTGCGCATTGCCCACCTCGCCCCAGATCGTTCGCTTGACGAGCCACAACGTGTAGCCCGCGCCAATGATCAGGGTCGTCGCGGCTGCAAACGCGATCAACGGGTGCTTCTGGAAGCTCGCGATGATCACCATGAACTCACCGACGAAACCGGACGTGCCGGGGAGGCCGGAGTTCGCCATCGCGAACAGCACCACGAACGCAGCGAACCACGGCATCACGTTCGCAACGCCGCCGTAGTCGCGGATCATGCGGCTGTGCATGCGGTCATACAGAACGCCGACGCAGGTGAACATCGCACCCGACACGAAGCCGTGGCTGATCATCTGCACCATTGCGCCCTGCAGGCCGAGACGCGCCGCGTCGTAGTTGCTGTAATCGCGCACCAGCGACAGCGCGATGAACGTGCCGAGCGTGACGAAACCCATGTGGGAGATCGACGAGTAGGCGATGAGCTTTTTCATGTCCTCCTGCACGAGCGCAACCAGGCCGACGTAGATCACCGCAATCAGGCTGAGCGCGATGACCAGCCAGGCCCACTCGTGGCTGGCGTCCGGGACGATCGGCAGGTTGAAGCGCAAGAACCCGTAGCCGCCGATCTTGAGCATGATCGCCGCCAGCACGACCGAGCCGGCGGTCGGCGCTTCGACGTGCGCATCCGGAAGCCATGTATGCACGGGGAACATCGGCACCTTGACCGCGAACGCGAGCAGGAAGGCGAAGAAGAGCCACGTCTGCTCAGTCGCGCTGAGCGGCAGCGCGTACATGTCCGCAAGCTGCCAGCTGCCGCCCTTGAGGTACAGGTAGATCAACCCGACCAGCATGAACAGCGAGCCGAGGAACGTGTACAGGAAGAACTTGATCGACGCGTAGACGCGCCGCGGACCGCCCCAGACACCGATGATGATGAACATCGGAATCAGCATGCCTTCGAAGAAGACATAGAACAGCATCGAATCGAGCGCGGCGAAGACGCCGACCATCAAGCCTTCGAGGATGAGGAAGGCAGCGTAGTACTGGTGCACGCGCGAATCGATCGAGCCCCATGCGCCGATCAGCACGAGCACCGAGGTGAACGTCGTCAGCCCGATCAGCGCGGCCGAGATTCCGTCGACGCCGAGGTGGTAGCGGATGTCGTACGCGGGGATCCACGCTGCGTTCTCGACGAACTGCATCGCGGGCGTCGTGTAGTCGAAACCGGTGAACATCAGCAGGCTGACGGCAAGGGTCAGCAGCGCAACGCCGGTCGCGAACCAGCGGGACGCGTTCATACGCGTCTCGCCGAAAGCGAGCGTGATTGCGCCGCCGATGATCGGCAACCAGACCAGCAGGCTCAGCAAGGGAAACATTCCGTTCAAGGGCTCGGGGCTCACAGCGCGGTCCTATGCCAACTCACTGCCAAGGCCGCAGCACGGCCAGAAGCGCGATGAGGCCGAGGATCATCGCGAATGCGTAATGGTAGAGGTAACCCGACTGCGCTTGGCGCACGCCGCGTGCGATCAGGCCCACCGTGTGGGCGCTGCCGTTCACCGCGGCGCCGTCGATGAGATGCGTATCAACGGCGCGCGAGGCGCGACCCAGCATCACGCCGCCGCCGGCGAAACCGTCGATCCACAAATGGTCGAACCCGTACTTGTTCTCGAGGATGCGCGCGGGCAGCTCGAAGATCCGACGTGCCCTTGCAGCGAGGTGCGGCTTCCACCAGTACATGACCGTGGCGAGTGCGAAGCCTGCGAACGCCAGCCAGAACGCCGGGGTCTGGAAACCGTGAAGCGCGAACGCCACCGGCCCGTGGAATTCCGTCGCAAGCGCTGCCATCGTGTCGCGTGCAGGCGCCAGGTCGATCGCCCCCAGGAAGAACGGCAGCTGCTTCTCGTGACCCATGACGTCCGTGCCGAACAGCATCGGGCCCACGGTGAAGAACCCGACCAGGATCGAAGGAATGGCCAGTAGCACGAGCGGCAGCGTGACGACCCACGGCGATTCGTGCGGCTCGACCGGACCATGGTGTCCGTGGCCGTGGTCGTCCGCGTGGACGTGCTGACCGTGACCCTGCTCTTCGGTCGAGTGCTGGTCCGCCGCGTGACCCTCGTGCTGCTGCAACGCGTCCGGAGACTCGTGGTGACCCGCGTCCACGTGACGGAAGCGCTCCTCGCCGTGGAAGGTCAGGTACAGAAGGCGGAAGCTGTAGAACGACGTCACGAATACGCCAGCCAGGACCGCCCAGTAGGCGTAGGTCGCGATCCAGCTCGGCGAGGCATGCGCAACGTGACCGGCTGCCTCGATGATCGAGTCCTTCGAGTAGAAGCCACTGAAGAACGGCGTACCCACGAGCGCCAGCGTGCCAATGAGGCTCGTCCAGTACGTGATGGGCATGTACTTGCGCAGGCCGCCCATCTTCCGCATGTCTTGCTCGTGGTGCATGCCGATGATCACCGAGCCCGCGGCAAGGAACAGCAGCGCCTTGAAGAACGCGTGCGTCATCAGGTGATAGACCGCGGCCGAGTACGCGGACACGCCCAGCGCGACGGTCATGTAGCCGAGCTGCGAAAGCGTCGAATATGCGACGACGCGCTTGATGTCGTTCTGCACGATGCCGATGAGGCCCGTGAACAAGGCCGTCGTGGCGCCGATGAACAGCACGAACTGCAGCGCCGTTTCGCTGAGTTCGAACAGCGGCGACATGCGCGCGACCATGAAGATGCCCGCGGTCACCATCGTGGCGGCGTGGATCAGCGCCGAGATCGGCGTGGGGCCTTCCATCGAGTCAGGCAGCCACACGTGCAGCGGCACCTGGGCGGACTTGCCCATCGCACCGATGAACAACAGGATGCAGATCACCGTGGCGACCGACCACGCATACCCGTCGATGATCGTGATCGAGACGCCCGCAATGGTGGGCGCGTTCGCAAACACCGTCGCGTAGTCGAGCGAGCCGAACATGAGCAGCACGCCGGCGATGCCGAGCAGGAAGCCGAAGTCGCCCACGCGGTTGACGATGAAGGCTTTCATGTTGGCGAACACCGCCGTCGGCTTCTTGAACCAGAAACCGATCAGCAGGTACGAGACCAGGCCCACTGCTTCCCAGCCGAAGAACAGCTGCAGGAAGTTGTTGCTCATGACGAGCATGAGCATCGAGAACGTGAACAGCGAGATGTAGCTGAAGAAGCGCTGGTAGCCGTCGTCGTCGGCCATGTACCCGATCGTGTAGAGGTGCACGAGCAGCGAAACGAACGTCACCACGACCATCATCATCGCGCTGAGCTTGTCGACCATGAAGCCGACATGCGCGTCGATCTGTCCGACCTGGAACCACGTGTAAAGGTTTTCGTTGAACGGCGGCGCGCCCTGCCCCACCAGCTGCCAGAGCACGTAGCACGACAGCACGCAGCTGACGGCGACGCCGAGGATCGTCACGGTATGCGCACCCGCTCGACCGATGTGGCGTCCGAAGAGACCGGCGAGGATCGATCCAAGCAACGGTGCGAGCACGACCGCGAGCAGGACGGACTTGCTGATGGCGATGCTGCTGTGAAGTATTTCGGCACCCGGCATCGGATCAGCCCTTCATCGAATCGATTTCGGCGACGTTGATCGTGCGCCGGTTGCGGAACAGCGTGACGAGGATCGCCAGGCCGATGGCGGCCTCGGCAGCCGCGACAGTCAGGATGAAGAAGACGAAGACTTGCCCTGACGGGTCACCGAGTTCGCGCGAGAACGCGACAAAGTTGATGTTGACCGCGAGCAGCATCAGCTCGATCGACATCAGCAGGATGATCACGTTGCGGCGGTTGAGGAAGATGCCCGCGACGCTGATGCAGAACAGCACCGCACCGAGCACGAGGTAGTGGCCGAGGGCCACGCCAGCGAATGCACCGCTCATTCCATCGCCTCCCCGTTGGCGTTCCGATCGCCCGGCCGCGTGACCACGGCGTCGACCTTGACCATGCGCAGCCGGTCCGACGCCCGCACGCGGGCCTGCTCGCCCGGATCCTGCTGTTTGACGCCTTCGCGGCGCCGAAGCGTCAGCATCACGGCGGCGATCACCGCCACCGTCAGGATGACGGCCGCGGTCTCAAAAGGAAGGAGGAACTGGGTGAAGAGCGTACGCGCCAGCCAGGTTGTGTTCGGCACGTCGCCTGCGGCCGCGTTCATCTCGAACGGGATCATGCGGGCCTTCACGCCGATCAACGTCACGATCTCGGCGAGCATCACGCCGGCCACCACGACCCCTACCGGGAGGTATCGGACGAAGTTCTTACGCAGTGGCCCCAGATCGATGTCGATCATCATGACCACGAACATGAAAAGCACCATGACCGCGCCGACATAGACCAGGATCAGCACGATGCCGAGGAACTCGGCGCCGGCGACCAGCCACGTGCAAGCGACGGAGAAGAACGTGAGCACGAGGAACAGCGCGGCGTGCACCGGGCTGCGAACGGTAATGACCGCCGCCGCCGATGCGACAGCCGCAGCTGCAAACACGTAGAACGCGAGTTGGACGAGATCCATGGGCGTTTCCTCAGCGGTACGGCGCGTCGGCCGTGCGACGGGCGGCGAGTTCCGCCTCGAGCCGGTCACCGATCGCAAGCAGCTGCGGTTTCGTCACGATGTTCTGTCCGCGTTGATCGAAGTGGTACTCGTGCACGTGCGTCTCGACGATGGAATCCACCGGGCAGGACTCTTCGCAGAATCCGCAGTAGATGCACTTGAACAGGTCGATGTCGTACCGGGTCGTGCGGCGCGTGCCGTCGGAGCGCTTCTCGGAATCGATCGTGATCGCAAGCGCCGGGCACACCGCCTCGCACAGCTTGCACGCGATGCAGCGTTCCTCACCGTTCGGGTACCGACGCAGCGCGTGGACACCGCGGAAGCGGTGCGACTGCGGGATCTTCTCGGCCGGGTACATGACCGTGTACTTCGGCTTGAACAAGTACTTGAACGTCAGCCCAAGGCCCTGCATCAGCTCGATGAGCAGAAGGCTTTTGAAATAGGAGGCGATGCGGTTCATGGCCGTGTCACTGCCCCGGCGTGAAGACGTTGAAGAATGCGAGCAACGCGGTGACTGCAATCCACGCGATGGTCAGCGGAATGAACACCTTCCAGCCGAGCCGCATGATCTGGTCGTAGCGGTAGCGCGGGAACGAAGCGCGGAACCAGATGAACGCGCTCGCGAAGAAGAACACCTTGACCAGCAACCACCACCAGCCGTTGGCCGATAGCAGCGGAATGCCGAGGCCCTGGAACGGGCTGAGCCAGCCGCCCAGGAAGAAGATCGAGACCAAGAAGCTGATCAGGATCATGTTCGCGTATTCGGCGAGGAAGAACAGCGAGAACGCCGAACCCGAGTACTCGACCATGTGGCCCGCAACGATCTCGGACTCGCCCTCGACGACGTCGAACGGCGCGCGGTTGGTCTCGGCGACGCCGGAGATGAAGTACACGACCATCAGCGGGAACATCGGCCACATGAACCACTCGAACAGGCCCGCGTCACCGGCCTGCGCGAGCACGATCGCGCTGAGGTTGAGGCTGCGTGCGCCGATCATGACGCCGACCATCGCAAAGCCCATCGCGATCTCGTAGCTGACGACCTGCGCGGCAGCGCGCATCGCACCAAGGAACGCGTACTTGGAGTTCGACGCCCAGCCCGCGAGGATGACGCCGTATACGCCGAGCGAGGTCATCGCCAGGAGATACAACAGGCCTGCATTCGCGTTCGAGAGGACGAGCCGGTAATCGAACGGCACCACCGCCCATGCGGCGAACGCCGGAGCGAGTGCGATCAAGGGCGCCAAGCGATAGAGGAACGGGTCCGCCTTCGCCGGCTGGATCACTTCCTTGAACAGCAGCTTGAACACGTCGGCGAACGCCTGGAGTACGCCCATGCCCACGTACATGGGTCCGTGGCGCACGTGCATCCAGCCGATGAGCTTGCGCTCCCACACGACGTAGAACGCGACCGCAATGATCACGGGCATGATGATCACGAGGATCTTCAGCACAATCCAGGCCGCTTGGCCCGCATAGCCGAACGACGTCATGAGGTCGTGCAGCGGGCTGACGAGGTAGGTGTCGAACACGGGTCAGGCTCCCCCGATCTGAATTCGGGCCGCGCCGATCGGCGCCGTTGCACCGTGGCCGCTCTCGACCCACACCGTGCCCGCCGCGACCTTCGAGCTCACTTCAAGCGGAAGCGTCGCCGTTCCGGCAGCCGTCGTGAGCTTCGCCGACGCGCCCTCGTTGAGTCCGAGGCGCCCGGCGTCGTCCGGGTGGACCACCGCGCGGGGCGGCAGGTTCAGCGGGTGAGCTTGCAGAGCAGCAGCGCGGCGCACCGTGGCGTCACTGCGGTAGATCGCAGTGGTCATCGCGACTTCGAACCCCTCGCCCGCTGCGGGCGCGTCGGAGCGAACCGCGTTGACCGCGCGCGGGGACATCCAGCCGCGCAGGCCGGCGAAGTCCGTGAAGGCAAACGCCGCGGGGTCGAGCTCGCCGCCGAGTGCGCGAAGCACGCGCCAGCCCGGTTGTGCGATCCCCGGCAGCTTCCCGCCCGCTCGCGCGTCCTGCGTGATGCCGTCGAGGTTGGTGAGCGATGCATCGATCTCGGGCAGCAAGCCGATCGGCAGGATCACGTCTGCGACCGCACGCGTCGAGGCGCATGCGTACTGGCTGAATGCCACGACCTGCGCGTCGCCGAGCGCGCGCATCGCACGGCCCGCGTCCGCGAAGTCGAGGCCAGGCTCGACGCCATACAGCAGGTACGCGCTGCGCGCATCACCGAGCATCAGGTTCGCGTCGCGGCTGGCCGGCAACACGCCGTGGCGAGCCAGCCCGACGGCGTTCGCGCCCTGCGGAATACGGCACAGGCGAGCGCCGGTGGCGTCGCAGAACGAACGCGCCGCGGCGCGGATCTGCGCCGCGTGCACGCTGTTCTCCGCGATCGCGCCGATCAGCAGTGCCACGCGCGTGCCGGCCGCAGCCGCGTCACGCAGCGCGGGATCAGCAAGCGTCGAGGCGAGCTGCGAGGGCGCGACGATGCGGCGGCTCGTCGCGTCGAACGCAAAGTCGAAGTCAACGGGGTTGACAACGTGGACCTTCGCACCGGACTTCCACGCCGTGCGCACGCGCGCATGCACGAGCGGGAGCTCGTGGCGCAGCTGCGAGCCGACGATGACGACAACGTCAGCGGTCGACAGCTCGGCGACCGGCATCTCGAACGCCGTCGCTGCTGCGCCGTCTGAGAGGTCGCACTGGCTGATCCGGTGATCGAGGTTGCCGGTTCCGAGCACCTCGGCGAGGCGCGCCAGCAGCGCGCCCTCTTCATTCGACGTCGACGGGTGCACGAGCATGCCGAGACGATCGGCGCCGTTGTCGCGCAGGATCCGGGCAGCACGTGCGAGCGCCTCATCCCAGCTGGCGTCACGCCATTCGCCCGCGTCCTTGATCATCGGCTGGAGGGCACGGTCAGCCGCGTACAGGCCCTGCCGTGCGAAACGGTCGCGGTCCGACAGCCAGCACTCGTTCACCGCTTCGTTCGCACGCGGCACCGTGCGCAGGATCTCGCCGCGGCGGACGTGGTGGAACAGGTTGCTGCCGAGCGCGTCGTGGAACGACAGCGACTCGCGCGCGATCAGTTCCCACGGACGCGCCCGGTGCTGATAGACCTTGTCGACGAGAGCGCCGACCGGGCACACGTCGATGACGTTGCCCGAGATCTCGGTGGTCAGCGGCTTGCCGTCGTAGGTGCCGATCTGCAGATTTTCGCCGCGGTACATGCCGCCGAGCTCATACGTGCCGGCGACCTCCGCGGTGAAGCGCACGCAGCGCGTGCACTGGATGCAGCGGGTCATCTCGGTTGCGACGAGCGGACCGATGTCCTCGTCGGGCACGACGCGCTTGCGCTCGGCAAACCGGCTGATCGATCGGCCGTAGCCCATCGAAAGATCCTGCAGCTCGCACTCGCCGCCCTGGTCGCAGACCGGGCAGTCGAGCGGATGGTTGATGAGCAGGAACTCCATGACGTTGCGCTGCGACTTCAGCGCCTTCTCGGTGCGCGTGTGCACCGTCATGCCGTCCATGACCGGCGTCGCGCACGCGGGCGACGGCTTGGGCATCTTCTCGACTTCGACCAGGCACATGCGGCAGTTCGCCGCGACGCTGAGCTTGTCGTGATAACAGAAGCGCGGGATCGGAATGCCAGCCTTGTCGGCGGCCTGGATGATCATCGAGCCCTTCGGCGCGGTCATCGCGACGCCGTCGATCTCGATCGCGACGTGATCGGGCGGCACGTTCGGATTCACGGGCTGGGCGCTCATGCGGCCTCCCGCACGGCACCGGCGGCCTGGTCGTCGACGAGGAAGCGCTTGTTCACGATCGCGTACTCGAACTCGCTCCAGTAATGACGCAGGAAGCCTTGGACCGGCCACGCCGCGGCTTCGCCGAACGCGCAGATCGTGTGACCCTCGATCTGACCCGCCGCGGCTCGCAGCATCTGCAGGTCCTCAAGCGTCGCTTCCTTGTGCACGATGCGCGTGAGCATGCGATACATCCAGCCGGTGCCTTCGCGGCACGGCGTGCATTGGCCGCAGCTCTCCTTGAAGTAGAAGCGCGCGATGCGCTGGCACGCACGCACCATGCAGGTCGTCTCGTCCATCACGATGACCGCGCCCGAACCGAGGCCGGAACCGGCCTTCTGGATCGAGTCGTAGTCCATCGTCAGCTCGAGCATCGTGTCGCCCGGCAGCACCGGCATCGACGAGCCGCCCGGAATCACGGCCTTGAGCTTGCGGCCGGCGCGCATACCGCCCGCCATCTCAAGCAGCTCGGAGAAAGGCGTGCCGAGGCGAATCTCGTAGTTGCCCGGCTTGGCCACGTGGCCCGACACCGAGAACACTTTCGGGCCGCCGTTGTTCGGCTTGCCGAGGTTGAGGAACCACTCCGCGCCGTTGCGGATGATCGCGGGCACCGACGCATACGTCTCGGTGTTGTTGATCGTCGTCGGCTTGCCGTACAGCCCGAAGTTCGCCGGGAACGGCGGCTTGTAGCGCGGCTGGCCCTTCTTGCCTTCGAGTGACTCCATCAGCGCCGTTTCTTCGCCGCAGATGTACGCGCCCGCACCGAGTGCGCCGTAGATGTCCACGTCGACGCCGCTGCCAAGCAGGTTTTTGCCGAGCCAGCCGTTCTCGTACGCTTCCTTCAGCGCCTGCTCGAAATGCTCGAACGGCTCGTGATGGAACTCGCCACGCAGGTAGTTGTACGCAACGGTCGAACCCGTCGCGTAACAGGCGATCGCCATGCCTTCAACCACGGAATGCGGGTTGAAGCGCAGGATGTCGCGGTCCTTGGCCGTACCCGGCTCGGACTCGTCCGAGTTGCAGAGGATGTACTTCTGCGTGCCGCTGCCCTTGGGCATGAAGCTCCACTTCAGGCCGGTCGGGAAGCCCGCGCCGCCGCGGCCGCGTAGACCGGACTGCTTGACCATGTCAATCACTGCTGCCGGCTCGATCTTCTCTTCGAGGATCTTGCGCCAGGCGCTGTAACCGCCGGTCTTGAGGTAATTCTCGTACGACCACGGCGTGTCGAAGTGCAGCGTCGTGTAGACGACGTTGTGCTCCTGCGGCGCCGGGCCGACGGGGCCGTAGCCCTTTGAATAGTCGTGATGTGCCATTGCGTTCGGCCTCACTTCAGCCCGTCGAGCAGCTCGTCGACCTTCGCGGCGTCGAGCTTCTCGTGGTAATGCCCATTGATGACGACGACCGGCGCGCCGCAGCACGCGGCGAGGCATTCTTCCTCACGCTTGAGGAACACCCGCCCATCGGCGGTCGACTGGCCGAGCTTGCAGCCGAGCTTTCGCTCCGCATGCTCGACAAGCTGCTCTGCGCCGTTGAGCCAGCAGCTGATGTTCGTGCAGAACGCGACGTTGTTGCGGCCGACCTGCTCGGTCTCAAACATCGAGTAGAAACTCGCGACCTCGTACGCCCACACCGGCGGGATCGACAGGTACTTCGCGACCGCGGCGATGAGTTCGTCGCTGAGCCAACCCGCGTTCTGTTCCTGCGCGGCGTGCAGCCCCTGCAGCACCGCCGAACGCTTGCGGTCGGGCGGAAACTTCGTCAGCCAATGGTCGATGTGCGCTCGAGTCTCGTCGGACAGCGCGACCATGGGGTCGACGTGCTGGCAGGCCTCGAAATTTCCGGTGGCTTTCATGGATGCAGGGTTCGAATAGTGGGGCTGCTGGAGTGCCGTCGCGCATCGCGCGGCACGGCGCCGGGACGCTCAGCGGCCCGGAGTGCGACGCCGGACGTTCAACGGTCGATCTCGCCGAACACGATGTCGTAGGTGCCGATCATCGCCACGACGTCCGCGAGCATGTGGCCCTTGACGATCTCGTCCATCGAAGACAGGTGCGCGAAACCTGGCGCCCGGATCTTCAGGCGGAACGGCTTGTTTGCACCGTCCGAGACGATGTAGCAACCGAACTCGCCCTTCGGCGCCTCGACAGCCGCATAGGTCTCGCCGGCAGGCACGCAGTAGCCTTCGGAGAACAGCTTGAAGTGATGGATCAACGCTTCCATGTCGTCCTTCATCTCCTCCCGGCTCGGCGGCGCAACTTTGTAGTTGTCGACCATCACCGGACCGGGATTCGCGCGCAGCCACTTGATGCACTGCTGGATGATGCGATTGGACTCGCGCATCTCCGCCATGCGCACGAGGTATCGGTCGTAGCAGTCGCCGTTCGTGCCGACGGGGATGTCGAAATCGACCGCGGAATAGCGCGCATACGTCTGCTGCTTGCGCAGGTCCCATGCGATGCCGGAGCCGCGCAGCATCGGGCCGGACATACCCCACGCGTACGCCTGCTCCGGGGTAATGACCCCGACGCCCACCGTCCGCTGCTTCCAGATGCGGTTGTCCGTCAGGAGCGTCTCGTATTCGTCGACGCGATGCGGGAAATCTGCGGTGAACCGCTCGAGGTAATCGAGCATCGTGCCCTCGCGCGCCTCGTTGGCGCGCTTGAGGGTCTTGCCTTTGCGCCACTGCGATTCGCGGTAGCGCGGCATGCGGTCCGGCAGGTCGCGGTAGACGCCGCCCGGGCGGTAGTACGCCGCGTGCATGCGCGCGCCAGAGACGGCTTCGTACACGTCCATGAGCTCTTCGCGCTCGCGGAACGCGTACAGAAAGACCGCCATAGCGCCGAGGTCAAGCGCGTTCGAGCCCACCCACATCAGATGGTTCTTGAGACGCGTAATCTCGTCGAACATCGTGCGGATCCACTGCGCGCGTTCCGGCGCTTCGATCCCGAGCAGCGTCTCGACCGCACGCACGTAGGCGTGCTCATTGCACATCATCGACACGTAATCGAGCCGGTCCATGTACGGAACCGACTGATTGAACGGCTTGGTTTCCGCGAGCTTCTCGGTGCCGCGATGCAGCAGCCCGATGTGCGGATCCGCGCGATAGACCACCTCGCCGTCCATCTCGAGAATCAGGCGCAGCACGCCGTGGGCCGCCGGGTGCTGCGGTCCGAAGTTCAGCGAGTAGTTACGGATTTCGGGCGCTTGGCTGGCAGGCGCGCCGATCTCTTCGGTCAGCACAGCGGGGACGACGCTCACTTCTTCACCTCCGCGCGCTGCGCGGCTTCACCCTGCGCCGTTGCGTAACGCGCGTCGTCGCGGATCACGCGCGGCACCAGCACGCGGGGCTCGATCGACACCGGCTCATAGACAACGCGCTTTCGCTCCGCGTCGTAGCGCACTTCGACGTTGCCGATCAGCGGGAAGTCCTTGCGGAACGGGAAACCGACGAAACCGTAGTCGGTCAGGATCCGGCGAAGGTCAGGGTGACCTTCGAAGATGATCCCGTACAAATCGAATGCCTCGCGCTCGAACCAGTTCACGCCACGCCACACCGGCATCAACGACGCAACGACAGGCAGGTCGTCGTTCTCGGCAAGCGTGCGCACGCGCAAGCGCTGGTTGTGCTTGTACGACAGCAGGTGCACGACCACCGCAAAGCGACGCGCCGGCGCGTTAGCTGCACCGTTGGGCAGCTCACCCCAGGCGAAACGTCCGACCGTCTTGCCTTCCACGCCGCGCGAGAAGCCCTCGGACGAGACCGTGGTGTCCCACTCGTCACTGCCGTAGCTCAGGTAATCGACGCCGCAGAGATCCACGAGCTGCTCGAAGCCGAACTCGTTGCGCAATGCATGCCCGGTCTCGAGCCACGCTGAAGAGGCGACGTCGAGCGTCACCTCCCCGCGCGGCTCGACGACCACCACCGAGCCGCCTTCAAAGCGTGCGCGAAGGCGATCGGCAAACTCGTGTGCCGACTCGACCATCAGCCGACTCCCTGGCGCGCTGCGCCAAAGTTCGTACCACGACGAATCTTCTTCTGCAGCTGCAGGATCCCGTAGGTCAACGCCTCGGCCGTCGGCGGGCAGCCGGGGACGTAGATGTCGACCGGGACGATGCGATCGCAGCCGCGCACCACGGAATACGAATAGTGGTAATAGCCGCCGCCGTTGGCGCAGCTGCCCATCGAAATGACCCACTTCGGGTCCGGCATCTGGTCGTAGACCTTGCGGAGCGCAGGCGCCATCTTATTGACCAGCGTGCCGGCGACGATCATGACGTCGGACTGGCGCGGCGACGGGCGGAACACGACGCCATAGCGGTCGAGGTCGATGCGCGCCGCGCCGGCGTGCATCATCTCGACCGCGCAGCATGCGAGCCCGAACGTCATCGGCCACATCGAACCGGTGCGCGCCCAATTCCACAGCGTGTCGAGGTTCGTGGTCACAAAGCCCTGCTGCATGACCGGGTTGCGGTCTTCGGGCAGCAGAATGTCGTCCAGCCGCCCTTCGGGCAGCGGGTTGTGCATGAGGTTGGAGACGGTCTTGAGCACGCTCACGGCATCACTCCCATTCCAGCGCGCCTTTCTTCCACACGTAGATGAAACCGAGGAACAGCATCCCGACGAAGAGACCCATCGTCACGAGCGAACGCGGCCCGATCTCGGTGAACACGAGCGTCCAAGGCACGATGAAGATGATTTCCAGATCGAAGACGATGAACTGGATCGCGATCAGGTAATAGCGCACGTCGAACTGCATGCGCGCGTCACCGAAGGCTTCGAAGCCCGACTCGTACGGGGAGAGCTTGGCTGCCGTCGGGGTCTTGGGCCCGAGGAGATTGCCCACCACGAGCAGGGCGATGCCGATACCGCCGGCAACGATCAGGAACAGCAGGGTCGGCAGGTATTCGGCCAGCACTCGGTTGTTCTCGCGGCTTAGAGGGCTACGGCCGCGCCGGGCGGCCTTGGCAGCGCATCGGCGCCCGGGTTACCCGCAATTCGCGGGTGCTCCGCAGCGGGTGGCACCCGGTTTTCCGGTGCGTGACTCTTGTTGCTCGGTATGGTGCCCAAGGGGGGACTCGAACCCCCACGACCTAAGTCGCTACCACCTCAAGGTAGTGCGTCTACCAATTCCGCCACCTGGGCTTATTACCGTGTCTTCCTGACACTCTTCGCAGCCTCTCCGGCGTTGAAGTCTGGGCCGGCCCGTCTTGTCGGCCGACCCATCCACGCGGTCTCCGCCGGTGGATGGAACGTTGTGAATGATACAGGGTTACTTCACCGATCAGAAGCCTGTTCAGGCATCTGATTTGTTGCCGGAGCTGCCGGCGTCGCATCGACCGGCACCTGCGGGACTGCGCCTGCCGGCGCGGTCGGAACGACCGGAACCGATGCTTCGCCAGCCGGCACCGTCGGGACCTGCGACATCACGCCGAGGTCCGAGCCCGCCGCGACGTCGCCCGTGGCGAGATTCGTTGCGTACCACGCCATGAACAGGCTGATCGCGAAGAACGTAACCGCGAGCCACTTGGTCGCCTTGGACAGGAAGTTCGACGAGCCGCGCGCGCCGAACACCGTCGACGATGCGCCGCCGCCGAACCCTGAGCCCGCCTGCGCGCCTGCGCCGCGCTGCATCAGGATGAGCGCGATCATCGAAATCGCGATCAGCACGTAAGCGATGTTGAGCAAAAGCAGCATCGGCAGGATCCGAAACCAGGGGTGGAGACCTCAACGAGCCGCGGCGTTGACGATGGCGAGGAAGTCGGACGCCACGAGGGACGCACCGCCAATCAGACCGCCGTCGACGTCCGGCTGCGCGAACAGCGCGGCGGCATTATCGGCCTTCACGCTGCCGCCGTACAGGATCGGCAGCGAGTCGGCAATTCTAGCATCGCGCCCGCCGATTTCGCCACGGATGAACGCGTGCACTTCCTGCGCCTGCTCCGGAGACGCGGTGCGCCCGGTGCCGATGGCCCAGACAGGCTCGTAGGCCACGACCGCGCCGTCAAATGCCTGCGCGCCGCAGAGGTCGAAGATAGCGCCGATCTGCTGCTCGAGCTTCCACCAGGTCTGGTCGTCCTCGCGCTCCGCGAGCGACTCGCCGACGCACAACATCGGGATCAGGCCGGCGCTCTTCGCTGCCTGGAACTTGTGCGCGACGAGCTCGTTACTCTCGGCGTGGTACTCGCGCCGCTCGGAGTGCCCGACGAGCCCGTAGCGCGCACCCACGTCGTGGAGCATCGCCGCTGAAACCTCGCCCGTGTACGCGCCCTTTTCATTTGCGCTCACGTCTTGCGCGCCGAACACGACACCGCGGCCGCCCGTGCGCTCTATGAGCTCGGCAAGGTATGGCATCGGCGGCAGGACAACGCAATCGACGCCCGCGGGAGGGGTCTGCGCGGCGATGGCATCGACAAGCTCGTTCGCGAAGCGGCGATCGCCGTGCAGCTTCCAGTTTCCGGCAACAATCCTGCGGCGCATGCGCGGTTCCTGTTCATGAAGGGGCGGCAGTCTATCGCAAGCGTCCCCCGGGCCCTACGCGCGGTTTTCACCGCGGAATGCGGGGACGGCGGCGAGCATGCACGGGAACCGGAGACCGCCGATGCCTGTCCTGCAGGGACTTCCCCCGATCGAAAACCCCGATGCCCGCGTGCTGATCCTGGGCAGCATGCCGGGCGGGATGTCGCTGGAGCTCGGGCGGTATTACGCGCACCCGCAGAACCGCTTCTGGCAGTTCATGCAGTCAGTGTTGGGCGTCGATGCGCGCGCGCCCTACGAAGCGCGCATCGCGGCCATGCGAGGGTCCGGGGTGGCGCTTTGGGACGTGCTGGCCGAGTGCGAGCGCGAAGGCAGCCTCGACAGTGCAATCCGCGCGGAGGTGGCGAACGACTTCGAAGGATTTCTTTCGGCGCACCCGCATCTCAAGCTCATCGCGTTCAACGGGGCCAAGGCCGAACAGAGCTTTAGGCGCTCTGCCCTGCCCCGCCTGGGCACGAACGTGCCGGAGTTGCGGCGCCTGCCCTCGACGAGCCCGGCGAACGCGTCGCAGAGCGAGTCCGCCAAGCTCGACGCCTGGCGCGACGCGCTTCGCGACGCCGGCATTGCGGTTACTTGAGCTTGATTTCGCGCAGGCGCTCTTCGAGATACCCCTGCGCCGTGATCGCCTCCGGGTAGCGACTGGGGTTGTCGGGCGTCACGCACGACGGCAGCACGTCGATCACGAAGTCGGGATTGGGATGCAGGAAGAACGGCGTCGAGTAGCGCGGCTGGCGCGCCTTGTCGCCCGGCGGGTTGACGACGCGGTGCGTGGTCGACGGATACACGTGGTTCGTCAGGCGCTGCAGCATGTCGCCGATGTTCACGACGATCGTGTCGGCATCGGCGGTGAACGGCACCCACTCGCCCTTGCGCGAGCGTACTTCGAGACCCTCGGCGCTCGCGCCGACGAGCAATGTGATGAGGTTGATGTCCTCATGTGCGCCGGCACGAACGTTGGGGACGTCCGGCGTTGTGATCGGCGGGTAGTGGATCGGCCGCAAGATCGAATTGCCCTGGTCGGTCTTGTCGACGAAATAGTCCGCCGGAAGTCCGATGTGCAGTGCGAGCGCCGACAGCACCTTCGAGCCGAGGTGATCCAGCGCCTGGTAGAGGCCATAGCCGACCTCGCGGAACTGCGGTACTTCGTCCGGCCATAGATTCGGCGGCATGACGTCCGCGTACTTCGAATCGCCCGGAATCTCGCGACCGATGTGCCAGAACTCCTTGAGATCGAAGTGCTGGGCGCCCTTCGCGGTCTCGACGCCGAACGGCGTGTAGCCGCGCGCGCCGCCGCCGCCCGGCACGTGGTACTTGCGCTTGACCTCGTCCGGCAGCGCGAAGAACTCGGCGAACACCCGATACGCGTCATCGATCAGCGACTGCGCGATGCCGTGGTTGCGGATGCCGGCAAAGCCCCATTCGCGATACGCCGCGCCGAGTTCGGCGACGAACGCTTCGGCGTCGGCCGTACTGGTCGGATCGATGAAGCGGCGGATGTCGAGGGTCGGGATCTGGCTCATTTGCAGTCGGACTGAAAAGTGAAACGTGCAGCGCCGGGTATGCGCTGCGCGCGGGTTAGCCGCGGGCCCGGCAACGCGGACCCGCGACCCTCTGACTCACGCAGCCGCGCTTCGCACCGCAGCCGAGAGCCGCTCGAGCGTGCTCTGCATGAGCGCCGCATCGTCAGCCTCGACCGTCACGCGCACCACCGGCTCGGTGCCCGACGGGCGCAGGAACGCGCGCCCACGGCCGTCGACCGCCACCTGTGCTTCGGCGAGCGCTTCCTGGACAGACGCGGCCTCCACGGGCTTCTTGCCGGCACCGAAACGCACGTTGACGGTCTTCTGCGGCACCTTTGCAAGGCCCGACAGCGCTTCGCGCAGTGAGAGGCCTCGGCGCGACAGCACTTCGAGCACCTGCAGCGCGCTGACGATGCCGTCGCCGGTGCTCGACCGGTCCAGGCACAGCAAGTGCCCCGAGGTTTCGCCACCCAGGACGCCGTCGTGTGCGATGAGCTGCTGATGCACGTAGCGATCGCCGACCTTCGCGCGGATGAAGCCGATCCCGCGCTCGCGGAACGCGCGCTCGAGGCCGTAGTTCGTCATCAGGGTGCCGACGACGGGCCCCTTGAGGCGGCCGTGCTGCTGCCAGTCGTTCGCCAGCAAGTACAGCAGGTCGTCGCCGTCGCGCACCGTGCCCTCGCCGTCGACGAACAACACGCGGTCGCCGTCGCCGTCGAACGCGATGCCGAGGTCAGCGCCCGTTTCGAACACGCGTGCCGCGAGCTTCTCCGGATGCGTGGAGCCCACGCCTTCGTTGATGTTGACGCCGTTCGGATCGATGCCGATCGCGTCGACGCGCGCGCCGAGTTCGCGCAGCACGAGCGGGCCGAGCTGGTACGTGGCACCGTTCGCACAGTCCATGACCACGCGCATGCCGCCGAGGTCGAAGCCGCGCGGTACGGAGTTCTTGCAGGCCTCGACGTAGCGACCGATCGCGTCGCGCGTGCGCACGGCCTTGCCGAGCTCTTCGGAGGACACGGTGCGGAACGGCTTCTCGAGCGCAGCCTCGATTGCGAGTTCGGTCTCGTCGTCGAGCTTTTCGCCCTCGGCCGAGAAGAACTTGATGCCGTTGTCGTGGTGCGGGTTATGCGAGGCCGAGATCACGATGCCGCCGTCGGCACGCATCGAGTGCGTGAGATGCGCGACCGCGGGCGTCGGCATCGGGCCCATGAGCTGCACGTCGACGCCGGCGGCGACCAGGCCGGCCTCGAGCGCCGCTTCGAACATGTAGTTCGAGATGCGCGTGTCCTTGCCGATGATCACGACGGGGTTGCGCCAGCCACGGCGGCGCAGCGCGTGGCCGTAGGCGTTGCCCAGGCGCAGCACGAAGTCGGCGGAGATCGGGCCTTCGCCCACGCGGCCGCGGATGCCGTCGGTGCCGAAATACTTGCGGGTCATTCGTTCGTTGCCGCCTCTTCGCGGGGTTGGGGGTGCTTCATCAACAACGCCAACAGCTGCCCCAACCGGCTGCGGAGCTCGCGGCGATCGCAAATCTGGTCGATCGCGCCGTGCTCCACCAAGAATTCGCTGCGCTGGAACCCCTCGGGCAGCGTCTCGCGGACGGTCTGCTCGATGACGCGGGGGCCGGCGAACCCGATCAGCGCTTCGGGCTCGGCGATGTTGATGTCGCCGAGCATCGCGAACGACGCCGAGACGCCGCCGGTCGTCGGGTGCGTGAGCACCGAGATGTACGGCAGGCCCGCGGCGCGGAGGCGGCCAAGCGCCGCGGACGTCTTCGCCATCTGCATCAGCGAGAACAGGCTTTCCTGCATGCGTGCACCGCCGCTGGCGGAAAAGCACACGAACGGACAGCGCATCTCGAGCGCGGTTTCGGCCGCGCGGGTGAAGCGTTCGCCGACGACGGAGCCCATCGAGCCGCCCATGAAGGCAAAGTCGAATGAGCAGGCAACAAGCGGGTTCCCGTAGAGCTCGCCGCGCAGCGCGATCAGCGCGTCGCGCTCACCGGTGCTCTTCTGCGCCGCACGGATGCGATCGCTGTAGCGCTTCTGGTCGCGGAACTTGAGCACGTCGGTCGGACCAAGCTCGGCTGCGATCTCCTGCGTCGAGCCGGGATCGAACAGCGAAGCCAGGCGCGCGCGGGCGCGGATCGGCATGTGGTGGTTGCACTTCGGGCAGACCTCGAGGTTTTCCTCGAGCTCGGGCCGGTACAGCACGGCCGCGCACCTGTCGCACTTTTCCCAAAGGCCTTCCGGCACGCTGCGCCGCTTGGCGTTGGCGCCGTCGGTGCGGATGCCGGACGGCATGAGTTTCTTGAGCCAGGACATGCGTGCGGGGACCCTCGTTCAGGCAATCGAACGCCGGCCCCAAGGGCCGGCCAGCGCGCCAGTGTAGCCGCGTGACCGCGGCTCAGGCATCCAGAGCCGCGCGGAGCGGCTGCAGGAACGTGCGCGCCGCAGCGGCCGGATCGGCAGCGTCGGCAATCGCGGCGACCAGTGCGCTGCCCACCACGACGCCGTCGGCCTCGCGTGCCATCGCGGCAGCGCTTGCGGCGTCCTTGATGCCGAACCCCGCCACGACCGGAACGGGGCTGTGGGCGCGGATCGTCTGCAAGCGCTGACCCGCGACGCCGGTGTCGAGCCGGTCGGCGCCGGTGACGCCAGCAAAGCTCACGTAGTACAGGTATCCGACCGCCTGCGAGCACAGGTGCGCGATGCGCGCATCGTCCGTCGTGGGCGCGGCCAGCAGGATCAGGGCCAGCCCGTGTCCTGCGAACGCGTCCCGGAACTCGCCCGCCTCTTCGGGCGGGAGGTCAACCAGGAGGACACCGTCGACGCCGGCGGCCACGGCATCGGCGGCGAAGCGCTCTGCGCCCCGGATCTCGACGGGATTGAGGTAGCCCATCAGGACCACCGGCGTGTCGGCATCGGTTTCGCGGAAGCGGCGCACGCACTCGAACACATATGCGAGCCCGGCCCCGCGTGCGATCGCGCGCTCGGAGCTGCGCTGGATCGTCGGACCGTCGGCCATCGGGTCCGAGAACGGCACGCCGAGCTCGAGCACGTCGGCGCCGGCTTCGGCGAGTGCACGCATCACCGGCACGGTCGCGTCCAGCGATGGGTCACCGGCGGTGATGAACGGCACCAGCGCCTTGCGGCCTTGCGCACGGAGCTGCGAGAAACAGGCGTCGATTCGGGTCATGGCGCGGCCGGGACGGTGGAAATCAGTGAAGGGGCAAGAGCGAAACGCAACACGCCTTAGGTCCGCGCGGCACATGCCTGCGGCCTGGCTGGCTCGGGACGGCGCTTCAGAACGTCAAACCGTCGCGTGATGCGATGGTGTGCACGTCCTTGTCGCCGCGCCCAGACAGGTTGCACAGCACGAGCGCATCCTTCGGCAACTCGCGCGCGAGCTTCTCCGCCTGCGCGATTGCGTGGCTGGACTCGAGCGCGGGCAGGATGCCTTCGGTGCGCGCCAGCCTGTGGAACGCGGCGAGCGCTTCGTCGTCTGTCACGCCGACATACTCGGCCCGGCCCATGTCCTTGAGGAACGCGTGCTCGGGCCCGACGCCCGGGTAATCGAGGCCGGCCGACACCGAGTGCGTCTCGATGATCTGGCCGTCGTCGTCGCACAGCACGTAGGTGCGGTTGCCGTGCAGCACGCCGGGGCGACCTGCCGCAAGAGACGCGGCGTGCAGGCCAGAAGCGATGCCCTCGCCCGCTGCTTCAGCACCAACGATGCGCACGCCGGCGTCGTTGAGGAACGCGTGGAAGATGCCGATTGCGTTGCTGCCGCCACCGACGCAGGCGGTCACGGCATCTGGCAGTCGGCCGTATTCGGCCAGCATCTGCGCACGGGCCTCGCGACCAACGACGGAGTTGAAGTCGCGCACCATCCGCGGGTACGGGTCGGGGCCCGCGACGGTGCCGATGATGTAGAACGTGTTGTCGACGTTCGTGACCCAGTCGCGCATCGCTTCGTTGAGTGCGTCCTTGAGCGTCGCCGACCCGCTCGTCACCGGGACCACCGTCGCGCCGAGCAGCTTCATGCGGTAGACGTTGATCTTCTGGCGCTCGATATCCGTCGCGCCCATGTACACGATGCACTCGAGCCCGAGGCGGGCCGCGACCGTCGCCGACGCGACGCCGTGCTGGCCTGCGCCGGTCTCCGCGATGATGCGCGGCTTGCCCATGCGCGATGCGAGCAGCGCCTGCCCGATCGTGTTGTTGATCTTGTGCGCGCCGGTGTGGTTCAGGTCTTCGCGCTTGAGCAGGATCTGCGCGCCGCCGACTTCGTCGCTGAGGCGACGTGCGTGGTAGATCGGGCTTGGGCGGCCGACGTAATGCGCGAGGTCACGCTCGAACTCGGCGATGAACTGCGGGTCCACGCGCGCCGCGTCGTACGCGGCCGCGAGTTCCTGCAGCGGGCCGATCAGCGTCTCGGCAACGAAGCGTCCACCAAAGCGACCGAAATGGCCGTTCGCATCGGGAAAAGCGTGGAAATCGGTCGGAGAGTTCATCGACGTACGGGCGGCGTGGCCGACCCCGGTGTGGCAGCGGGGGGCCAGTGTAGGCCAATCGCCGAGCGCGCCGCCTCGCCGCAGCGGGCGGTTGGCGGTCAGTCGGCGTTGCAGTCGGCGCGACGCACTTCCTCGACGAAGCGACGCATGCGATCGCCGTCCTTGACGCCGGGCGCAGCCTCGATGCCGCTCGAGACGTCGACGCCCCACGGCATGGTGTCGCGGACGGCCTGAAACACGTTGTCGGGCGTGAGCCCGCCCGCGAGCACGAACGGCTTTTGTAATCCGGCCGGCAGCCGGCCCCAGTCAAACGTGCGCCCGCTGCCGCCGCTCTCGCCGCCGCCGTGGCTGTCGAACAGAAAGCCCGCGGCGCTTGGATATCGGCGATGCAGCGCGATGCCGTCCTCGCGAGAGCCATTGCCTCCCATAGGCACGGCCTTGAGGTACTGCACGCCGAACCCGCGGCAGAACGCGTCATCCTCGTCGCCGTGGAACTGAAGCAAGCTCGGACGCACCTGTCGCACGACTTCGCGCACTTCGTCCTGCGAGTTGTCCATGAACAGCGCGACCACGTCGACCAGCGGCGCGAGCGCCTGCCGCATCGCACGCGCCTCTTCGGCTTTCAGCCGGCGCGGGCTCTTCTCGGCGAACACGAAGCCGACGGCGTCCACACCGAGCTCGCTGGCAAGACGCACGTCGCCGGCGCGGGTGAGGCCACAGAACTTGATGCGGGTGCGAAAAGGGGTTCGATTCACAGGGTTACCTCTGCAGGCAACTTCCATTGGGCGGGGTACCGCGGGCCAAGGAACACGAGGCCTGCGGCCGGAGCGGTCGGACCGGCGACGGTGCGATCGCGTCCGGCCAGCAATTCACCGATCCACGATTCGTCTCGTTCTCCACGTCCGACCATGAGCAGGCTTCCGACAATATTTCGCACCATGTGATGGAGGAATGCATTGGCCTGCACCTGCACTTCCACGATGTCGCGCTCGCGTCGCACCACGATGTCCTGCATTTCGCGCCGCGCGTGTGCCGCCTGGCAATGCACGGTACGAAACGCGGAGAAGTCGTTTTCGCCGAGCAATGCCTGCGCTGCGCGGTGCATCGCATCGGCATCGAGCGATCGCCGCTCCCAGCTCAGGTACTGCCGTTGCAGCGCGGGCCGGACCGGTCGATTGAGGATGCGGTAGCTGTAACGGCGCGCGCGGGCGGAAAAACGCGCGTGAAAATCACCTTCGACAGGCAGGCACCACCGCACGCACACCGCAGGAGGCAGGCGCGACGTCACACCGAGCGTCCAGCCGCGCGGATCGCGGTGCACGGGGCTGTCGAAATGCACGACCTGCCCGGCCGCGTGCACGCCTGCATCGGTGCGTCCGGCGCAAACGACGTCGATGCGGGCACCGGCCACCGACGAGACGGCGTCCTCGACGGCCGACTGCACCGTCGGCTCGTTGCGCCGATCCGGCTCACCCGGCCGCGTGAGCCGCTGCCAGCCTGAGAATTCGCTTCCGTCGTACTCGATGCAGAGCGCGATCCGCTGAATCGCGGTATCGCCCGAACCCGTGTCTGACTCCACCGCTATTCGATCTCACGGAGCATGCGCATTGCGCGCTGCTTTGACGCATGGTCACCAATCACGGCGACCTCGCCGAGCAGCTGGCGTGCGCTGTCGGTATCGCCGAGATCCAGATAAGCCTGCGCGAGCTCAATTCGCTCGTTGACGGGAGCATCCGCGAGCGGATCGGGAGTCGGTTCGATCTTCGACTCGTAAGGATCGACGACCAGCTCCGGCTCCGGCTCCGGCTCCGGCTCCGGCTCGGGCTCGGGCTCGGGCTCGGGCTCGGGCTCGGGCTCGGGCTCGGGCTCGGGCTCGGGCTCGGGCTCGGGCTCCGGCTCCGGCGGCAAGCCGGTCGGCGGCATCGGGGTCGAGTGCGGCGCGTGCCACGGCGGCAGCCCGGTGTCATCCTGTTCGCGCGGCGCGTCCTCCTCCGCGAGGTCCGGACCGGTCCAGTCGTCGGCGTCGGCGTCGGCGTCGGTGCCGGGCTCGGTGCTGGCCGCGGCGTCGCGAGCTGGCGGCTCGTACACAGCACGAAGTTCGTCTTCAAACCCCACGGGCGCGGCTGCCGGCTCCTGCTCGTCGTGGGCTTCAGGCTCCACAACGCGGATTACCGGGGCCGGCGCAACGGGGGCGAACTCGCGCTCGTCGACGACTGCGTCCGCATGCTCGTCGTTGCGCGCATGCTCGGCCTCAAGCGCCGGCTCCTGTGGCGGGGCTGCTTCGTGCTCGAGTCCGGACGACCCGATCGGTGCAATCCCGCCCTCGTCGACGCCGCCCGGCGCGACCACGAGCCGATCGTCGTCCTGCCCGCGCAAGGGAAACGCGGCGGCGAGGTCGCTGGCGGCCGAGCCGGCGGGAGCACGGAACGGCGCTGGCGCGGGGCGTCTGCGGGCCCACCATGCGGCAAGGGCGATCGCGAGCAGCGCAGCTGCGCCGAGGATCCACGGCAGCATGCCGCCCTCGGCCTCGCGCGCCTGCGGGGGCGGCGTCGCGGTCGCGGCGGGCGCGGCCATGCGCTGCTGCGCGGCCGCCAGCTCGGCGTTCTTCAGTGCGAGCAGGCGCTGCTGGTCGGACTGCAGCTTCTCAAGCTCCGCAACGCGGCTCTTAAGGTCCTGGAGCTCGGCGTCGCGGGCCGCGAGCGTTTCGCGGGTCTGCTGGAGTTCCTGTCGAAGCATCGTGCCCTCGCCGCCGGCCTGCTGACCGGACTGGGTGCCCGCCTGGGTCGCGCGGTTCGCGGCAGGCGGGACAATTTCAAGACGTGCGTCAGCGCTGGCACGTGGCGCTGTGGCGGGCTTCGCAGTGGGCGCTTGCGGAGTGCTGGCCTGCCGTTGCTGCGCCTGCGGAGTGGCTGTGGAGTCAGCCTGTGGTGGGCCAGCGTCGACGACGGCCTGGCGGCGCGCCTCGCGCCACTGGCGCATGCGATCGCGCACGATCTGCGACGCCTGCGCGGCATCCACGGCAGCCACCTGGGCGGCCGCGGGCACACGCAGAACCGCGCCACGGCGCAGCCGGTTGATGTCACCCTCGATGAACGCATCGGGGTTCGCGCGCAGCATCGCGATCATCGCCTGATTCAGCGATGTTCCGTCGTCGAGCCCGAGACGTGACGCAATCGCTGCGAGCGTCTCGCCGCGGCGCACGGGGCCGTACTCATTGGGCGTCGGCGACGGCGCGTCACCGGGGGGCGGTCCGGCAGCGGGCTGCACCCGGTCGGTTTCGGCGGCCTGCTGCGGTGCGCTGACGGGACGCTGGATCGTATTCGACGGCGCGGCAATCGGTGCCTGGATCGGCGGCTGCACGGGCGCGGCGATCGCGCTCGGCGTGTCGATCAGCGCCGAGTACTCGCGCACGAGGCGGCCCTGTCCCCAGTCGACCTCGACGAGGAATGTGAGCAGCGGCTGGTCGATCGGTCGATCACTGGTGACGCGGATGACGGGCCGGCCATTGCGATCGCGGGTGACGTCGAAGCGCAGATCGGTGACGGCGCCCTGCGGCGGCTGGAGGCCGATCCGCGCAAAGGTTTCAGGCGATGCGAGGCGCGCCTGCAGGTCGTCGAGCTCGCCGGGCGTGGTGCTGATGATCGGGATTTCGGCGATCAGCGGCTGGCCGGCACGCGAGCGCACCTCGATCTGGCCAAGCCCCAGGGCAGCCGCCGTGCCGCTCGCGAGTGCGAGCGCGGCCGACACGGCCAGCGTCAACGTCGGATGCCGCAGCCAATGCTTCAAGACGGATCCCTGCAAATCTCCAATGGCCGCGACTCTAGCCGCGGCCACCGGGAAGGCGCAACGCAAGCGGTGCTCAGCGCTCGGCCAGCACGAGCTCCGCGAGCTGGACCGCGTTGAGCGCAGCGCCCTTGCGGATGTTGTCGGCAACGATCCACATCGACAGCCCGCGCGGGTGCGAGATGTCCTCGCGGAGGCGGCCGACGTAGACCGGATCCTGACCCGACGCATGCGTGACGGCGGTGGGATAGCCACCACCGACGCGCTCGTCGACGATCTCGAGTCCGGGCGCCTGCTCGAGCAGCTCACGGGCGCGCTCGACCGTGATTTTATCGCGCGTCTCGATGTGGACGGCCTCGGAATGGCCGTAGAACACGGGCACGCGCGCCACGGTGGCATTCACGCCGATCGACTCGTCGCCGAGGATCTTGCGCGTCTCCCAGACGAGCTTCATTTCTTCGGTGGTGTAGCCGTTTTCCGTGAAGTCGCCGCCGTGTGGGATCACGTTGAACGCGATCTGCACCGGATAGACCTCGGGCTCGGCGTCCTGGAAATTCAGCAGGCGTGCGGTCTGCTTGCCAAGCTCCTCGAGCGCGCGGCGCCCGGTGCCCGACACCGACTGATACGTGGCGACATTGAGACGCGTGATGCCCGCCTCGCGGTGGATCGGTGCAAGCGCGACGAGCATCTGCATCGTCGAGCAGTTCGGATTGGCAATGATGCCGCGCGGGCGGTTGCGCACCTGCTCGGGGTTCACTTCGGCGACGACGAGCGGGATGTCGTCGTCGTATCGGAATGCCGAAGAGTTGTCGATCACGACGGCGCCCGCGGCCGCGAACTTCGGTGCGAACTCCTTCGAAACGCTGCCGCCGGCCGAGAACAGCGCGATGTCGACGCCGCTCGGGTCGAACGTCGCAAGGTCCTCGACGGCGATCTTGCGGCCGTTGAACTCGACTTGGCTGCCGGCCGAGCGCGCGCTTGCGAGCACGTGCAGGCGCGCGATCGGGAACTTGCGCTCGGCGAGGATGTTGAGAAGGGTTTCGCCGACGGCGCCGGTCGCGCCGACGATGGCGACGGTGACTTGCTGGGTCATGGTGTGCGGGTCCGGATGAGGTCTCGGCAGGCGCCCAAGGGTGCGCCTGCCCGGATGCATCGCGCGAATGGTCGCCGATGCAGGTAGGGGGGCAAACTCGTGGTGCGGCGCAGTCGCGCGTTATCGCCCGCAGGCGAGCGCAGCGGCTGGCCGCTATCGTTTCACGTCGGGGTCAATGCCGTCGGCGATCGCGCCCGGCACGCGCGGTGACACGTCGCCGACATCGCCGCACTGCGCGCGATGGCGCAGCGCCTGGTCCATGAGTACGAGCGCGACCATCGCCTCGCAGATCGGCGTCGCGCGGATGCCGACGCAGGGGTCGTGGCGCCCGGTGGTAATGACCTCGACCGGGTTGCCGTGCACGTCGAGCGTGTCGGCGGGCAGCCGCAGGCTGGAGGTCGGCTTGAACGCGACCGAGCACCGCAGCGGCTGGCCCGTGCTGATGCCGCCGAGCACGCCGCCGGCATGGTTCGACGCGAAGCCGCCCTGCCCCATGAGGTCGCGATGCGCACTGCCTTTCTGCGAGACGCTCGCAAACCCGTCGCCGATCTCCACGCCCTTGACCGCGTTGATGCTCATGAGCGCGGCCGCGAGTTCACCGTCGAGCTTGCCGTACACCGGCTCGCCCCAGCCCGGCGGCAGCCGGTCGGCGATCACGTCGACGCGCGCGCCCACCGAGTCGCCTGACTTCCGCAGCACGTCCATGTAGGCCTCGAGCTCGGGCACCTGCGCGGCGCACGGCCAGAAGAATGGGTTCGATTCGATCTCGTCCGCGAAGAAGCGTGCCGGCACGATTTCGCCGAGCTGCGACAAGTGCCCCTGCACGCGCACGCCATAACGCTCGGCGAGCCAGCGCTTGGCAATCACTCCGGCTGCGACGCGCATCGTCGTCTCCCGCGCGCTCGACCGCCCGCCGCCGCGCGGATCGCGCGTGCCGTACTTCTGCCAGTAGGTGTAGTCCGCGTGACCCGGCCGAAACTGCTCGGCGATCGCCCGGTAGTCCTTGCTGCGCGCGTCGGTGTTGCGGATCAGGAGGGCGATCGGCGTGCCGGTCGTATGCCCTTCATAGACGCCGCTCAGGATCTCGACTTCATCCCCCTCGCGTCGTTGCGACGTGTGCCGGCTGCGGCCGGTCGCGCGGCGTTCGAGGTCCGCGGCGAAATCGTCGGCCGCGATCGCCAGGCCCGGCGGACAGCCGTCGATCACGCAGCCAATCGCCGGCCCGTGGCTTTCGCCAAAGGTCGTCACGCGCAGCAGGTGTCCGAAGGTGTTCACGTCGGGGTGGCTCAAGGGTGGAGGCGCAGCATGCATTCGACAGCGGGCGCTGTCGAATGCCGTCTGGTCATCACTGCATCACAGGCGGATGCAGCGGCTTTGCGCCCTCAGCGTTTCGACGGGTCGCGCGCGTCGGCGAGTTCGCGGATGCGGTCGGCATGCGCGACGAGGTCGGTGCGCTCGGCGACGAAGATGCCCATCTGCCCGACCTTGAACTCGACCCACGCGAGCGGCAGTTCCGGCAGCAGCTCGACGAGTGCGCGCTCGGCCTCGCCGATCTCGCAGATCAACACGCCGTCGACGCTGAGGTGCTTCGGCGCGTCGCGCAGGATGCGCAGCGCGAGGTCCAGACCATCGTGGCCCGCGCGCAGGCCGCGGTCGGGCTCGTACGAGTACTCACGCGGCAGTGCGTCGGTCTCGTCGTTCGTGACGTATGGCGGGTTCGTCACGATGAGGTCGTAAACCTCGCTCTGCAGGCCGTCTAACAGGTCGGACTTGCGCAGCGTGACGTTGTCGGTGTGCAGGCGCGCCTTGTTCTCGTGCGCGAGCGACAGCGCGTCGTCGTCGATGTCCGCGCCGGTGACATCCCAGTGCGGGTGGTAGTGCGCCGTCGCGATCGCGATGCACCCCGAGCCGGTGCACAGGTCGAGCACGCGCTCAATTTCGCGGCCCCCGAGCCACGGCTCGTAGCCGTGCGGGATCAGCTCGGCGATCGGCGAACGCGGCACGAGTGCGCGGCTGTCGCTCTTGAAGCTCAGGCCCGCGAACCAGGCCTCGCCCGTGAGATACGCGGCGGGCACGCGCTCGTCGATGCGGCGGCGGAACAGTTCGAGCACCTTCGCCTTCTCCTGCGCGGTCACGCGCGAGGCGCCGTACACCGGGCTGAGATCGTGCGGCAGGCGCAAGGCGTGCAGCACCAGCTGCGTGGCCTCGTCGAGCGCGTTGTCGTAGCTGTGGCCGAACGTGAGCCCGGCCTCGCCGAAGCAGCTGCCGCCGTAGCGGATCAGGTCGATGATCGAGACCTGTTCGAAGGTGGCATCGGCGGTCATGGCGGTACGCGCGGCAGCGCAGGTGAAAACGGGGCGGCGATTATAGCGGCGGGCGCCCGCTATCATGGCCGCGCACCTTCGCTGGACCCGACATGTTCAATCGCACGACGCTCATGATCCTCATTGCCGCGCTTGGCGCCGGTCTTGGCCTGCTCGTCGCGCAGCGCGTGTTCGATGCGCCCCCGGCGGCCGCGGACGCCCCGGCCCTGCAGGCCGCCCGCCTGCTGCCGCCGCGGGAACTGCCGGCGTTCTCGCTGCGCCAGTCCGACGGAACGCCGCTCGTGCCGGGCGAGCTGCGCGGCCATTGGACGGTCGTGTTTCTCGGGTTTACGCACTGCCCCGACGTGTGCCCAACCACGCTCGCGCAGCTCTCGCAGGCGCAGAAGCGATGGGAAACGCTGCCCGAATCGGTGCGCCCGCGCGTGCTGTTCGTGTCGGTGGACCCCGAGCGCGACACGCCCGACCGCATCGGCGAGTACGCGCACGGCTTCCACCGCGACACGCTCGCCGCCACGGCTGACGTGCCTGCGCTGGAGCAGTTCACGCGCTCGCTGAGCCTGGTGTTCGCAAAGGTTGCGGCGGGCGAAGGTCGTCCGGAAACGGAGTACACGATGGATCACAGCGCGACCCTGGTGCTGCTCGACCCGCAGGGCCGCATGGCCGGCATCGTGCAGGCGCCGTTCGATCCGAATGCCGTCGGCACCGATCTGCTTACGCTCACGAAGGAAGCGGCGCGATGAGTCTGATGACCCAACTCACCTACGTGCTGCCGCACCGGCTTCTGTCGTCGGTCGCGCGACGGCTCGCGTATTCCGATCACCCGCGCATGAGCGCGTGGCTGATCGACACCGTGACGCGCAAGTTCGGCGTCGACCTCACCGAAGCGGCGCAGCCCGACGCGCGCCAGTACAAGACGTTCAACAGCTTCTTTACGCGCGAACTTCGCCCCGGCGCGCGCTCCCCGGATCCCGACCCGCGCGCGCTGGTGATGCCCGCCGACGGCCGCATCAGCCAGTGCGGCCGCATCGAAGCCGGCCGTATCCTGCAGGCCAAGGGCCAATCGTTCACGGCGGCCGAATTGCTCGGTGACGTCACCGCGGCCGAGCCGTTCCTGCACGGCCTGTTTGCGACCGTCTACCTGTCGCCGAAGGATTACCACCGGGTCCACATGCCGTGGACGGGCACGCTGCGCGAGACCGTGCACGTGCCGGGTCGACTCTTCAGCGTGGGCCCTGCGGCGGTCGCTAAGGTGCCCGGCCTGTTCGCGCGCAACGAGCGTCTGGTGTGCCACTTCGACACCGACTTCGGCCCGATGGCAGTCGTCATGGTCGGGGCGCTGCTCGTGTCGGGCGTCGAAACCGTGTGGAGCGGCGAGGAGATCCCGCACTACGGCACGAAGATCACGGTCAAGGACTACCGCGGCGCCGGCATCACGCTCGGCCGCTTCGCGGAGATGGCGCGCTTCAATTACGGCTCGACGGTGATCGTGCTGCTGCCGCCGGGCGTGGCCGAGCTCGCGCCGGACCTGTGCGCGGAAGGCGCCGTGCGGCTCGGGCAAAAGCTCGCACGGCTCGTCGATTAAGCGAAGCCCCGCCGCTCGAGGCGGGGCGCGGCGTTTCTCAGGCCTCCCTGCGGTGGGCCTCAGCCCTCGCCGTCGCAGCCGTCGAGCTTGAGCCGCTGGCCCGGGCGGATCATGTAACGCGGGCCTTCAACGCGGTTCGCATCGGCCAGCGTGCCGATGCGGCATTCGAACTTGCTTGCGATCGACGTCAGCGTCTCGCCGCGCTGCACGCGGTACTCGCGCGGCGCCGGCGACTTCTTCTTCGAGTCCTTTGCCGCTGCCGTCGGGACGGCGGGCGCCGCGGCCTCCGGCTGCGCGGGTGCAGGCGCGGGTGCGGTTTCGGTGATGGCGGGCTTAGCCGCCGGCACCGGTGCACCGGTGCGCACAATGGCGCGGCCCGGATCGCTTGCGACGAGCGTGCGCGCCAGGTCCGCGCGTTCGCCCTGCGCGCACCAGCGGTTGTAGAGGCCGACCATCTTAGTGGTCACGTTGAGCGTCGTGCCCGCCGGGATCGCCTGATCCGCCTCGTAGCGCGGGTTGAGGTTGCGCAACACGCGCATGTAGCCGTCGCGAGTGCCGCCGTTGCCCAGGCAGATCGTGAGTTCGTAGATCGATGCGGTGCGCGCAAGCTTCAGCGTCGCCTGGCGCGTGTCGACCTTCGGGAACGTGAGGCCGTATTCCTTCGGATGCAGGTACAGCCACGCCGCGGCGATGACCATTGGGACGTAGTCCTTGGTCTCGGCCGGGAACTGGTTGTAGACGTCCGCGTCCCAGAAGCTGCGGCCGCCGCTCTCGCGGTAGACGCGGCGCGCGCGGCCTTCGCCGCCGTTGTACGCGGCGAGCGACATCTCGATGTTGCTGTCGAGTTCGCGGAAACGCTCGTTCAGATACGCCGCTGCCGCGTTCGCCGCCGACTGCGGGTCGTAGCGCGTGTCGAAACCCGTGCCGTCCGGACCGAGCCCGAAGCGCTTGCCGGTGGCCGGCATGAACTGCAACGGCCCGACCGCGCCCGCGCGCGAACCCACGTGCACCTTGCCGTTGGATTCCTTCGCCATGATGCCGAACAACAGCGCCTCGGGCAGGCCGCTGCGCTTGAACGCCGGCGACATCAGGTGCTGCATGTGCTGGTAGTTCTCGTGGCTCTGGATCAGCGTCACGCGCATGTCCGTGAGCCAGCGGCGGATGCCCGCCTGCACCGCCGGGTTGTACTGGACCATGCGCTTGAAGCGCTCGTTGTCCTCGGTGAGCAGCGAAGCCGCTTCGGCGGCGTTCGGCACGCCACCTCCGATGGACTCGTCGACCAGCGTCGTATCGACGTCCTCATCGACCGGCGAGGCATCCGCGTTCGACTTGAGCAGTCGCTTGAACGCGGCGAGCATGTTTGGCATCGAGCAGCCGCGCTGCTTGCCGCAGGCCGTGATCACGTCCTCCATGTCCTCGAGCGCGCCATCGGCGGCCTGCCGGGCGCCCGGGTCGTCGTTGCGTGCCGCGACGGTCGCTTCGCGATAGCGCGCCTCGGCGGCTTGCATCCGCTGGCTCAAGGCACCGACGGCGGCCTGGTCACGGCGCGACAGCGCGGCGGCGTCGAACGAAAGCACGACGAGCGTGGCGAAGGCGAGTGGCGCGAGACGCGCAGGAGAGCAAACCGGAAGGGGCATGGCGACAGGCACGACGGGGGAGCCGGGAGGGTAGCGATCGCATATGCGCACCCGCAAGGCGACGCGCCCTATTCATGCCCGTTGCGCGGACGCCATTCACCTGCGGCCTCGCAATGCGTGACCGGCTTCACGGGGCAACGGCGCGCATGGCTAGAATCGAAGCAACCTCCGCTGGACCCCGCCATGCACGACGCCGCTTCGCCCGTCTCCGGTGTACTGCTCGGCAAGACGGACACAGGTCACGAACCCGTGGTGCTGCACGCCCGGCTCGCCAACCGCCATGGGCTCGTCGCGGGCGCGACCGGCACCGGCAAGACGGTCACGTTGATGACGATGATCGAGGGCTTTTCGCGGCTCGGCGTGCCGGTGTTCGTGTCCGACGTCAAAGGCGACGTCGCCGGGCTGGCGATGGCGGGCGGCGCGAACGAGCGCGTGCAGGCGCGCGTGGCACAACTCGGACTCGACGACCATGCGCCGGCAGCAAACCCCGTCGTGTTCTGGGATGTCTTCGGCGAGCACGGCCACCCGGTGCGCACGACGATCAGCGAGATCGGCCCGTTGCTGCTCGCGCGCATGCTCGAACTCAACGACACACAGGCCGGCGTGCTCGACATCGCGTTCAAGCTCGCGGACGACCGGGGACTGCTGCTGCTCGACCTCGCGGACCTGCGCGCCCTGCTTTCGCTGATTGCCGACGAGCGCAAGATGGTGTCGTCCGAATACGGGCTCGTCAGCTCGCAATCGATCGGCGCGATCCAACGCGCGTTGCTGCGCTTGGACAGCGAAGGCGGTGAACAGTTCTTCGGCGAGCCCGCATTGGAACTTGCGGACCTCGTGCGCACCGCGCCCGACGGCCGAGGAGTCGTCAACATCCTCGCGAGCGAAAAACTCGTCCAGCGCCCACGTCTTTATTCCACGATGCTGCTCTGGCTGCTGTCCGAACTCTTCGAGCAATTGCCGGAGGTCGGCGACCTCGACCGCCCGCGCCTCGTCTTCGTGTTCGACGAAGCGCACCTGTTGTTCGACGACGCGCCCCCCGAATTGCTTCGCCGCGTCGAGCAGGTCGTGCGCCTGATTCGCTCGAAGGGCGTTGGCGTGTACTTCTGCTCCCAGTTTCCCGACGACGTGCCCGACGCGGTGCTGGGCCAGCTCGGCAACCGCGTGCAGCACGCACTGCGCGCATTCACGCCACGCGACCAGAAAGCGGTTCGGACCGCGGCAGAAACGTTTGCGTTGAACCCGTCGCTCGACGTCGCCAGCGCGATCGGCACGCTCGCAACGGGCGAAGCCCTGGTGTCCACCCTGCAGCCGGATGGCACGCCGATGCCGGTCGAGCGCACGCTCATTACGCCGCCGCGCTGCCGCATCGGGCCGATCAGCGCGGATGAGCGATCGCGCCTGCGCGCCAGCAGCCCGGTCGGACTGCAGTACGACACGCCCGTTGACCGCGAGTCCGCCGCTGAAATGCTGGCGCGCAAGGCCGAAACGCGTGCGAGCGAGACCGATGCGCCACCGGTGCGCAATCCGGTCTCCACGGACGCCACCGTGGAGCCTGCACGTGGCAGGGCCGACACGATTCGTGATGCGGTGTTTGGCACTGGACGGCGGCAAGGTCTGGTCGAAACCGTGGCCAAGCAGGCGGCGCGCACGGTCGGGAGCCAGATCGGTCGACAGCTGGTGCGCGGCGTGCTCGGGGGGCTGTTCGGCGGTCGACGCCGTTGACGCATCGCGCGCGTCGCATCGAGACATTCAATTCCACATTGCCGGAGACACGAGATGATCCGATCCATCGCCACCCTGACCTGCCTGGCCCTGTCCCTGGCCGCGTGCAATCGCGACGAGCCAGCGCCCGCTGCGGAGACGCCGGCTCCGGTCGCCGCCCCCGCCGTCGAGGCGCCACCCGCGGAAGTCGCCCCCGCCCCCGCGGCCCCGGCGGCGTTTGAGATGCGCGATTACGCCGGCACGTTCGTCGCAGGCGGCGACCGCTTGGAACTCGGCGCGGACGGTGTCTACCGCCTCTCCGAAGGCGGCGCGATGCGCGACGGCACGTGGACCGTCGAAGAAAACGACACCCGCGTCCGGCTCGACCCGAACAGCAAATCCGAGGCCGACCGCGTGTTCGCGATGGACGGCCGTGACCGCCTCATGGTGCTCGACGAGGCGGGCCAAACGCGCGCCGGCGCCGCGCCATGGGCGCGCGAGGCTGTGCCCGCGCAGTAATCGATCAGCGGACCGCCCCTTGGCAAGGACGTGACGGCGATCGCACAATGCGGCGGCACTTACGCCAGGACGGCTCCGGACACGCACGGATTGCGCACGCCGCATTGAATGCGGCGCGTCGACACCGCAGCGCCCTGCCGTGACGACTCGCCGCAGGGGGCGGCCCGCCATGACCTACGCACGCACCACCCGGACCCGCCCGGCGCACACGCCTGAGCCTTTCTGGCAGCGGCTCCGCCCGATCATGCTGTACCCCGTGCATGGCGCGGCGCTGTACACGCTGATCGCGCTGACGCTCTTCAGCCTGCTCACCTTCATTCCGGGCATCGGCACGATGATGCGGGGCCTGCTGTGGCTCACGGCATACAAGTACGGCTTCGAGATCTTGCGGGCCACCGCCGACGGGCGCCCCGAGTCGCCCGAAGGGCCACTGAGCTTCGACAACGGCGTGGTGTGGCGCCTCATCGGGCTGCAGGTGCTTGCGGTCGTCGCGGTGCTCGGGGTGTTGGCAGCGTTTGGCCCGGGTGCCGCGTTGTTCGCACTGGCGGCGGTCGCGTTCCTGCAGCCCGGTTGCATCATGTCGCTCGCAATGGACGGCAGCCTGCGCCGTGCACTGAACCCCGCCGTTTCGTTCGGCGTAGTGGCGCGAATCGGCTGGCCTTATCTGGCCGTGGTGGGCCTGCTGTTCGTAATCCAGGCGAGCGCCGGCTCCGCGTCCGAACTGCTCGGCGGCCGCATGCCGCCGGTGATCGGCGACCTCGTCATCACCTTCCTGTCGCTGTGGGCGCTGTTCGCAACGTTCCACCTCATGGGCTACCTCGTGTTCCAGTACCACGACGCCCTCGGCTACTCGCCCGAAGCGCTGCACGACGCCCTGCCCGACCTGCACCGCCCCGACGCGGCCCTGCTCGAGGAGGCCGAATCGCTGGTACGCGACGGACACACGCTGGCTGCGATCGAGCGTTTACGCGGTGAGCTGCGCGTTCGCGCGATCAGCGTCGATGCACATGAACTCTTGCACCGGCTGCTGCGTCAGTCCGGGGACGCTGCTGCCGTGAGCGAACACGGCGCGACTTATCTGAACCTCTTGCTGCTCGAGCGGCGCGAGCGCGAGGCGCAGACGCTGCTGCGCACACTGATCGACCTCGACCGCGACTTCGTCCCGCTGCAGACGGCGCACGTTGTGCTGCTGGCCTCGCGTGCGCGCGACGCAGGCCAGTCCCAGCTCGCGGCTGACGTGTTCGACGCAGCGCTGCGCCGACATGGGCGCGACGCGGACGCACCCCACTGGGGCCTGGATCTGGGGATGCTTCTCCTGGATCGCCTCGGGCGCGACGCCGACGCACGCGCCGTACTCGAGCAGGCACGCGAGCGCTGCGAAGACGACGCACTGCGCGCGCGGATCGACACCGCACTCCAGCTCGCCCGCGCGCTGCCCGCCTGACCGCGACTCAAGGATTGTCGAGCAGGAACTGCGCCTTCGCCGCTTGCGGCGAGCCGACGAAGCGCTCGGCCACCGTGCGCAGTGCCGGAAGCCCCGCGTCACGCGGCCCATGCGCGAGCGCGAGGCGGAACCACAGAGCCGCAAGCTCTTCGGATGCCTCGCACTGAAGCCCCGCCAGCGCGGCTTCAGCGGCGTCGAGCGCGCCGGAGTCGATCCAGCGCGCCGCGAGCGCCCGGCGCTGGGGCTCGGGCACGCCGTGGCCCGAGGCATCGAGTTCACGCAGCACCGCGAGCTGCGACGCGATGCCTGCCGCATCGCGGGCGTCGACGGCGAGCGCGTCCCAGCCACGCTCGGCGACCTCGGCGCGCGCGCCGTTGCTCGCGACTCGGTAGCGGGCCAGACGCAGGTCCAGCCGCTGCGGTTGCTCGGCCGCGAGCTCGGTCAGCAGCGCGTCCGCCTCGTCGAGCCGCATCCGCCCTAGCAGCGCCTGGGCCCGCGTCCAGCGGTCGTCTGCGATATCGCCGGACGCCGCGTCTTCGATGAACGCGCTTCGGACCTGCCCCGTCGCCGCGAACGCGAGCCCGACGAGAGCCCCGGTCACCAGACCCCCCGCATGCGCGTCGAATGCGATCCCGGCATCGGGTTGCATCATGAGGTTCAGCACCTCCCAGCCGAGCCAGGCCGGCAGCAGCCAGATAGCGGGCGCACGCACGTAGTCGAACACCACGAGCAGCCAGTAGAAAAAGCGCACCGGGCGCCGGCCCCAGACAACGCAGAACGCGCCCATCAGCGCCGCGACCGCCCCCGAGGCGCCCAGGCCGCCCGATGGGTCTCCCCATCGCCAGGCGAGCGAGGCCGCGCTCGCGCCAAGTGCGCCGAGCAGGTACAGCGCGAGAAGGCGCGGTGGGCCGAGCGCGCCTTCGACCAACAGGCCGAGCGCAACGAGGAACACGAGATTGCCGATCAGATGCGCTGCATCGGCATGCAGGAACGCGGAGGCCAGCATGCGCCACGGATCCACCTCGTTGCTCCGCAGCAGGTGTCGCAGCGTGAACACGCGATCGACATACGGCGCAAAGGCCGCGCGCAACTCGCGATGACGCGCGGTCACCGCGGCATCGTCGAACAAGGCGCCGCGGTCGAGTTCCGCACGGAACCCCACATCCGTCTCGGCCTCGGCGAGCGCCGCGCCCGGCTGGGCCGCTTCGGGAAGCGCCTGCCAACGAGCCTGCGCATCGCGCACGCGCCCGCGCTCGAGATGGCGTTCGTACGCCTGCGTCTCGATCGCGGCCAGGCCGGACTCGACATAACGGCGCGTCGCAGCCTCCATTGCCGCCTCGTCACGACGCTGCGGACCGAAAAACACGAGCAGGTTGGCGAGCACGAGCAGCGCAGTCACGAATGGAAACGTCGCGCGCGTCAGCGGACGGTGCAGTGGCAGGATCAGCATGTCGGCCCCCAGGCGATGCACCAGCGTCGCGGCTGCGCACCATGCATGCAAGCGTCTGTATGCAGTGCAGGCGGCCAGCGCATTACCATCGCCGGCCCGCCGTAGCACGACGTCGCCCATGAGCCGCTGGCGCCCACCTGCCGAAAGCAGCACCGCCCTGATCACCCGGGGCGGCCACGAGCGCCTGAAAGCCGAGCTCGACGAGCTGTGGCGCGTGCGGCGGCCCGAGGTCGTCAAGGCGCTCGCGGCCGCCGCGGCCGAAGGCGATCGCTCGGAGAACGCAGAGTACACCTATCGCAAGAAGCAGCTCGGCGAGATCGACCGACGCGTGCGCTACCTCAGCAAGCGCGTCCCCGCATTGCGCGTGATCGAGACGGCGCCCAGCGACCCCGAGAGCGTGTTCTTCGGCGCGGTCGTCGAACTCGAGAATGCCGCCAGCGGCGAATGCCACCGTTATCGCATCGTTGGCCCGGACGAGACCGACGCGAAGCAGGGCTGGATCAGCATCGATTCGCCGCTCGCGCGCGCGATGCTCAAAAAGCGCATCGACGACGAGTTCGACGCGCAGTTGCCGGCGGGACCGCAGCGATTCGCGATCGTGGACGTGCAGTACCCCGGCTGAGCCGCGGGGTCAGTCGTCGAACGCGACCTCGCCGTACAGGTCGTGCTCGTCGCTGCCCATGATCTCGACATCGACGAACTCGCCCGGCTTCAACCCGGCTTCGAAGCCATTCTGGATCTGCACGAGGCCGTCGATCTCGGGCGCGTCGGCCATCGACCGCGCGATTGCGAGGTCGCCGTCCACCGCGTCGACGAGGCAGCGCTGCACGGTCCCGACCTTTGCTTCCAGTCGCGCCGCGGAGATGTCCGCCTGGCGCTCCATGAAGCGCGCAAGCCGCTCCTGCTTCACCTCGTCCGGCACCGCGTCGGGCAGCGCGTTCGCGGTGGCGCCCTCGACCGGCGAGTAGGCGAACGCGCCCACGCGATCGAGCTGCGCCTCGTCGAGGAAGTCGAGCAGCTGCTCGAACTCGGCCTCGGTCTCGCCCGGGAATCCGACGATGAACGTCGAACGGATCGTGAGCTCGGGGCAGATCGACCGCCAGCGCTGGATGCGCTCGAGCGTCTTGTCGACCGCGCCCGGCCGCTTCATGAGCTTGAGGATGCGCGGGCTCGCGTGCTGGAACGGGATGTCGAGGTACGGCAGCAGTTTGCCGTCGGCCATCAGCGGGATGATCTCGTCGACGTGCGGATACGGATAGACGTAGTGCAGTCGCGTCCAGATCCCGAGCTCGCTCAAGCCCTCGCACAGCGACTTCATGCGGGTTTGGTACGCGCGATCGCGCCAGGTGCGCTCCGCATAGCGCACGTCGACACCGTACGCCGACGTGTCCTGCGAGACCACGAGCAGTTCGCGTACGCCGCCACGCGCGAGGCGCTCGGCCTCGCGCAGCACTTCATCGACCGGACGTGAGACCAAGTCGCCCCGCATCGACGGAATGATGCAGAAGCTGCAACGGTGGTTGCAGCCTTCGGAAATCTTGAGATACGCGTAATGCTTCGGCGTGAGCTTGATGCCGATGTCGTCTTCGGCCGCCGCGCGCCGCGGCACAAGGTCGATGAACGGATCGTGCTTCGGCGGCAGGGCGGCATAAATCGCGTTCATCACGCTTGCGTAGTCCTGCGGGCCGCTGATCGCGAGCACGTCCGGATGCGCCTCGCGGATCTGCTCCGGGCGCTTGCCGAGGCAACCGGTCACGATGACCTTGCCGTTCTCGGCAATCGCCTCGCCGATCGCATCGAGCGATTCGGTCACGGCGGAGTCGATGAAGCCGCAGGTGTTGACCACGACGACGTCCGCGTCGTCGTACGTCGGCACGATGTCGTAGCCCTCCACGCGCAGCTGCGTGAGGATGCGTTCGGAGTCGACGAGCGCCTTCGGACATCCGAGGCTGACGAAACCGACTTTGCCGCTGCGAGGCGGCGCGTCGTTGAGGGACATAAAAACTCGACCGTAGAAAACGGGCGCCGCGGCGGGTGCCGGGCGCGAAGCGGATGCGGGAACGCGGCGGATTATAGGCGCGCGGCTAGAATCCCCGCCCAACGCCACACGGAACGGGGACGCACCGCACATGGGCACGTGGATGGGACTGGACACGCCGCACGGCAACGTGCGCGCCTGGCGCGAGGCGCCGGCGACCGCGCCGCGCGGTGGGATCGTGGTGCTGCAGGAGATCTTCGGCGTCAACGCGCATATCCGCGCGGTGACAGGCCGGTTCGCTGCAGCCGGTTTCGTCGCGATCGCGCCGTCGCTGTGCGATCCGGTCGAGCCTGCGGTCGAACTGGCGTACGACGACGGCGGTGTCGCGCGCGGCCGCGAACTCGTCGCGGCGCTCGGGTTCGAGCGCGCAATCGACATCGTGGCCGCCGCTGCGGACCCGATTCGCGAGGACGGCCTGCGTGTCGGCGCGGTCGGCTTCTGCTGGGGTGGCAGTCTTGCGTTCCTGTCGAACACCCGGCTTGGGCTGCCGGCCGTCTCGTACTACGGCGCGCGCAGCATCCCGTTCATCGACGAGCCCGCGCGTGCGCCGATGCTGTTCCACTTCGGCGAGCTCGACCCGACGATCCCGCCCGGCGACATCGAGCGCCACCGCACGTCGCAGCCGGACGCGCAGGTTCACGTGTACCCCGCGAAGCACGGCTTCAACCGCGACATCAGCTCGCACGTGCACGAGCCCGCAAGCGCCGCGCTCGCCTGGCAGCGCACCCAGGCGTTCTTCGCCGAGCACCTCGCATGAACGGCGCCGACGCCGCTTGGTCGCTGAACCCGAGGCTCGAGGCCGACACGCACCCTGTCGCGCGCTGGCCCCTGTGCGATGTGCGCCTGATGGAGGACGCCCGATATGTGTGGCTCATCCTGGTGCCGCGCATCGCGGATGCAGTCGAGATCGTCGATCTACCCGCCGACGTGCAGCAGCAGCTGACCGTCGAGGTCGCGCGGGCAAGCGCGGCGCTGCGCGCCGTGGCGTCGCCGCACAAGCTCAACGTGGGCGCACTGGGTAACGTGGTGCGGCAGTTGCACGTGCATGTGGTGGCGCGCTTCGAAGGCGACGCCGCCTGGCCAGGTCCCGTCTGGGGCCACGGCACCGCCGAGCCTTACACGGCCGCCGCGCGTTCCGCGCGACTTCAGGCGCTTCGTGCAGCATGCGCAGCAGACTGAGCCGTTATCCACGGAGACGCCGATGCGCACTGCCGCCGTTGCCCCGCTGATCGCCCTCGCCCTTGCCACATCGTTCGGAGCGCCGGCGAAGGCTTCGCTGTTCGACAAGAAGCCCGAGGACGTCGCCGCCGAAGCGGCGCGCGCGGGCATGCAGGACGTGTCGATCTGGGTCGACGTGAGCTGGGGGTTCCGCAACCAGGGTGCGGCGAACAATCTCAATCGCTCGCACCAGGTATTCGCCGCCAAGGGTTACCGCGTGCTGTCGGTCGAGCCGTACATCGAGAACGGCGACCTGCAGGGATTTTTCGTCACCTATCGCAAGCCCTGATCGTCGACGGGCGGGCCGGCGATTACGTGCGCGGCAACGTGACGCCGGTCTGGCCCTGGTACTTGCCGCCGCGATCGCGATAGGACGTCTCGCAGACCTCGTCGGACTGGAAGAACAGCATCTGCGCGACGCCTTCGTTCGCGTAGATGCGCGCCGGCAGCGGCGTCGTGTTCGAGAACTCCAGCGTCACATGCCCTTCCCACTCCGGCTCGAGCGGCGTGACGTTCACGATGATGCCGCAGCGCGCGTACGTGCTCTTGCCGAGGCAGACGACCAGCGTGTCGCGCGGAATGCGGAAATATTCGACCGTGCGAGCGAGCGCGAACGAGTTCGGCGGGATGATGCACACGTCCGAATCGATGTCGACGAAGCTGCCGCTGTCGAAATGCTTCGGGTCGACGATCGTCGAGTTGATGTTCGTGAACACCTTGAACTCGCGCGAGCAGCGCACGTCGTAGCCGTAGCTCGACGTGCCGTAGCTCACGATGCGCTGGCCGTCCGCCGCGGTCTTGACCTGGCCGGGCTCGAACGGCTCGATCATGCCGTGCTGCTCGGCCATGCGTCGGATCCAGCGGTCGGACTTGATGCTCATCGGGTGGCTCGTTGGCGGTAAAGCGCAGGATTCTAGCCTTCGCGCGGCAGGTTGGCCCGGCGAACAAGCCTCAGCGCCATCGCAAGCACAGGCGCCGCGTGCCCGTCGGGCGCCCTTATTGGCCCAGCAACGACACCGACAACGGCGTCGCCACCCGCGGCCGCTTCGCGAGTTCGACCGCGAGCCGCATTGCAGTTGCGCGGTACGCCCGTCCCGCCGCCGAGTCGGGGTCGCTGACGACGATCGGGCGGCCCGCGTCGCCCTGCTCCCGGATGCCGATCTCCAGAGGCAGGCTGCCAAGCAGCGGCACGCCGTACTGCTCGGCCATGCGGTCACCGCCTCCCTGGCCGAACAGGTGCTCCGCGTGCCCGCAGTTCGAGCAGGTGTGCACCGCCATGTTCTCGACGATGCCGAGCACGGGCACGTTGACCTTCTCGAACATTTTCAGCGCCTTGCGCGCGTCCAGAGTCGCGATGTCCTGCGGCGTGGTTACGATCACCGCGCCGGCGACTGGAATCTTCTGCGCGAGCGTGAGCTGGATATCGCCCGTGCCCGGCGGCAGGTCGACGATCAGGTAGTCGAGGTCGCCCCAGCGCGTTTCGGTCAGCAACTGCGTGAGCGCCGACGTCGCCATCGGCCCGCGCCAGATCATTGGCGTGTCGTTGTCGACGAGCAGCCCGATCGACATCGCCTCGACCCCGTGTGCGCGCATCGGTTCGATCGACTTGCCGTCCGGGCTGTCCGGCCGGCCCGACAGGCCCAGCATCATCGGGACGCTCGGGCCGTAGATGTCGGCGTCTAGCACGCCCACCTTCGCGCCGTCGAGCGCCAACGCGAGCGCTAGATTCACTGCAGTCGTCGACTTGCCCACTCCGCCCTTGCCGGAGGCGATCGCGATGAGGTTGCGCACGTTCGCGACCGGCTCGACGCCGGGCTGGGGGGCATGGGTCCCGATGCGCTGGATGATCTCAATTGCGCCTGGCAGACGGCCCACCCGGCGGATCGTCGCCTCTACGGCCTCGCGCATTTGATGCTGCAAAGCAGCAATGGGCACCGGAACAGCTATCCGGACGGCACAAAGACCGGACGCATCGACGGTTTGAATCCGTGCGCCCACTTGACCAAGTGTGGCGGTGTCAGCGCCAACACATACCGCATTTAGCGCTTCTTCGACGTTCGTCACGATTAATCCCCAATTGGAGGTCTGAAACATGATTAAACGGGTGTGACAGCTTGGTTAACGCGGTGTTAACTTCGAGCCGCCACTCGACCGAGGTTTGGCACTTGACATGCCGCTTCAGCGACGGCAAACGCGTCCTAATTACTTAAGGCTCAGTATGATCTCTCGAGCCACTCGACTGCAGCGCAATCACCTGACTGCAGCGCTCGTTACTGTCTTGGTGGCACCACTTGGCGCCACTGCGGTGGCACAGGAAGCGACGACGGCGACCCCGACCACGGGTCAAGCAGCGACCAACCTCGATAAGGTGACGGTCACCGGCACGCGTATCGCGCGCCAGGGCTTCGTCACCCCTTCGCCGGTGACCTCCGTCAGCGCCGCGGAGATCCGCGCGACCGGCGCCGTGACGATCGGCGACCTGATGACGAAGTTGCCGTCCCTCTCGCCGAGCTACACACTCGGCAACTCGTCGCGCTTCATCGGCACGGTCGGCCTCGGCCTGCTTGACCTCCGCGGAATGGGCACGGCGCGCACGCTCGTGCTCGTCAATGGCCGCCGCCATGTCGGCAGCAGCCCGGGTTCGACCGCCGTTGACGTCAACACGATCCCGGTGGACTGGATCGAGCGGGTCGAAGTCATCACCGGCGGCGCGTCCTCGGTCTACGGCGCCGACGCCGTTGCGGGCGTGGTCAACTTCATCCTGCGCAAGTCGTTCGACGGCTTCGAAATGCGCGGCCAGACCGGTCAGGCGGATGAAAGCGACTTCTCGCGCTCGTTCGTGAGCTTCTCGGGCGGCAGCGATTTCGCCGACGGCCGCGGCACCGCGGCGTTCTCGGTCGAACACAGCGAGCAGGACCGTTTTGGTCGTGGCAACCGCGAAATCGGCCAGGAATTCCTGACCCAGATCTCCAATCCGAACTATGACCCGACGCAGCCGCCGAGCCAGGACAACCCGCAGCGCATCTTCCTGGGCCCGGGCGGCACCTCGGCGTTCTCCAATGGAGGTACGTTCATTCTCGGCGGCGTGCGGTACCTGTTCAACGACGACGGCACCTACCGCCCCGTCCGCTACAGCGGACTTCGTGACACCGCCAATCCGGCGAACTGCGTGGACTGCGACTTCCTCGACCTTAATTCGGTCGCCGATCTCGAACCTGCCTACGAGCGCAACAGCCTCAACACCCTGTTCCGTTTCGACCTAAACGACAACCACTCGATGTTCTTCGAGGGCAAGTACGTTCAGGCAAAATCTCAGTTCTTCGGGCAGCCGGCGTTCGATGCGCCGCTCCGCCTGCTGCGCGACAACCCCTTCATCTCGCCTCAGCTGCGGGCTGAAATGGTCGCCCGCGGCCAGACCCAATTGCTGATCAACCGCTTCAACGTCGACGCCGGTCGCCGCGGGGAAGACGTCGAACGCCAGACCTTCCGCACGGTATTCGGCCTCGAGGGCTACCTCAGCGACGACTGGAAGTACGAGACTTCGGCGGTGTACGGCCAGACGACGATCGACCGCCTCAACGTCAACAACCGCATCAACGAGCGCTGGCAGGCCGGTCTCGACACCACCCGTGATGCCAATGGCAACATCGTGTGTCGCGCCACCGTCAACCCGCTAGCGATCAATCCGCATACGGGCCGCACGTACAGCAGCTTCGCCACGGCGGGGTGCGTGCCGTTTAGTGTGCTCGGCGAGGGCGCGGTGAGCGCTGAAGCCGCCGCTTGGTTCAATACGAACTCGCTGAACCAGTCCAAGCTCACCCAAACCGTGTTCAGCGCGTCCGTCTCGAACAGTGCCCTGTTTGAGCTGCCGGCCGGTGGCCTCGGCTTCGCGGGCGGCGTCGAGTACCGCAAGGAAACCAGCCGTGAGAACACCGACGCCCTGGCGGCGGCCGGCCTGACGTTCCTCAATGCGATCCCGAGCCGGGGCGGCGCCTACGATGTGAAGGAAGTCTTCTCCGAGGTCAGCATCCCCGTGCTGGCGGATCTTCCGGGCATCGATCGACTGACGGTCGATCTCGCAGGTCGCTATTCGGACTACAGCACGATCGGTTCGACCAGCACGTGGAACCTCGGTCTCGACTGGAGCATCATCCCGTCGCTTCGGTTCCGCGGCACTTATGCGCAGGCCGTTCGTGCGCCGAGCATCGGTGAACTGTTCAACCCGCAGTCGCAGAACTTCGCCTTCATCAGCGACCCCTGCAACGCCACGGGCGCTAACAGCCTGGCAACCGCGCCTGACCGCGCACTACGTCAGGCTAACTGCAACGCGCTCGGCATCCCGACCGGTTACCAGGACACCTACACCGCCAACCGCCCCGGCGTGAGCGGCGGCAACCCGAATCTGGATCCAGAAGAAGCAAAGTCGGTTTCGCTCGGCTTCGTGTGGCAACCGGAGTTCATCGAAGGCTTCGGCCTTTCGATGGACTACTACCGCATCACGCTGACCGACGCGATCGGCTCGGTGACTGCGCAGACCAACGCGACTCGCTGCGTCGACGCTCCCGGCGGGATTAACAACCCGTTCTGTGAGGCGATCTTCCGTGCTCCGGCTGGCGGCTTCACTGACGCACAGGGTCGTGTCTTCCCGGGCTACTCGATCACCAACTGGCAGGCACTGGCGGAGAACCTGGCGAAATCGCGCCGGGTTGGCGTGGACGTCGAAATGGACTACCGCTTCGACCTGCTCGGCGGTAACACCACGCTGCGCTTCGTCGGTACACGCATCCTCCAATCGCGTGAGTTCGCATTCCAGGACTTCCCGAACGAGTTCGTCGAATACGTCACGTACGTGACGGATCCGCGGTGGCGGGCTACGCTCAACGCCGGGTACAAATTCGGTGACTGGCGGGTGCAGTGGGACATGCGCTACGTGGACGGCAACCTTCGCGTGGTCCCGAACAGCTACCAGGCCAACCCGGGACAGGTTGCTCCGATCTTCAACCCGTCGTACACCTACCACAACACCCAGATTGGGTACGCGGTCGGCGAGACCGGGCTGGACGTCTATGTCGGTGTCGACAACGTGTTCGACAAGGATCCGCCGCTGAACTACTTCGGCACGGACGCCGGAACCTCGATGTATGACAGCGTCGGCCGGTTCTTCTACGTCGGTGCGACGTACAAGTTCTGATTCAAGGTCGAGTTTTGAAAAGCCCTGGGCTGACCCTCGGGGCTTTTTTTTGAATAGATTCCGGACGTGCCAAGACGCAGGTGTCTCCGTACGCCCGCGGATGCGGTATAAAAGTCACGTCACCGGCCAGCCCGGCCACCTGTTACTTCTGGAGATATTCATGCGCAAGACCCTGTTCGCCCTGGCGCTTGTGTCCGTGTCGTGCACGGCGTTTGCGCAATCCCCCGCCTCGCCGGTCGGCCGCTGGAAGACAATCGACGACGAGACCGGCAAGGCGATGTCGATCACCGAGGTCTACCAGGCTAAGAACGGCACGTTCGCGGCGAAGGTCGTCGAGGCGCTTGACCCGAAGGCGGCCACCTGCACCGCGTGCAGCGGAGACAAGAAGGGCAAGCCCACCGCCGGCATGGTCGTGCTGTGGGACCTCAAGCCCGCCGGCAACGCCTGGGGCAATGGCCAGGGGTTCAAGCCCTCGACCGGCGACAACTTCAAGGTCAAGAGCGTGAAGCTCGTCGACGGCGGCCAGAAGCTCGAGATCACCGGCTGCAAGATGTCCTTCCTGTGCCGCACGGCAACGTGGCAGCGCGCGAACTGACGCAGGTCTCGCAATGTCTGCAGAAGGCCCGGGCGACCGGGCCTTTCTTTTTTCGCGGTCCCCATCTGCAGAGTTGAACCTGCTGCCGGCCAGCGCCGGCACCTCATCGACACGACGCGACGTGATTGCTGCGGCGGAACACCCGGCATGATTGAGCGGGCGGGCGCGAAAGGCTCGGCAAAGGCACGTCGGTCCTTGAAAGTGCGCCCGCACGTCCGGGGGCTTCGTGGCAGCGCATGCGATAATCGCGCCCCTTTGGCCCGCCCCTCTCCCATGACCCGCGAGTTCGTCGTCACCTGCGCCCTGCCGTACGCGAACGGCCCGCTGCACCTTGGCCACCTCGTGGGCTACATCCAGGGCGACGTCTGGTGCCGCGCGCAACGGCTGTCCGGTCACACCGCGCACTTCGTCTGCGCCGACGACACCCACGGCACGCCGATCATGCTCGCCGCCGAGAAAGCGGGTACGACCCCCGAGCAGTTCATCGCGGGCATCCAGGCCAGCCACGAACGCGACTTCGCCGACTTCGGCGTCGCATTCGACCATTACGACTCGACGAATTCCGACCGCAATCGCGCGCTCACCGAAGCGATCTACACCAAGCTCGACAACAACGGGCACATCAAGCGCCGCTCGGTCGCGCAGCTTTACGACCCGGTCAAAGGCATGTTCCTGCCCGACCGCTACGTCAAGGGCAGCTGCCCGAACTGCACCGCACCCGACCAGTACGGCGACAACTGCGAGGTGTGCGGCGCGACGTACGCGCCGACCGAGCTCAAGCAACCGCAGTCGGTCCTCAGCGGTGCACCGCCGGAACTGCGCGAGTCGGAGCATTTTTTCTTCGAGGTCGGCGACTTCGAACGTTTCCTGCGCGACTGGCTCGCCGGCGACGTGGCCCTGCCGGGCGTCAAGGCCAAATTGCTCGAATGGCTCGACGCCGAAGGCGGCCTACGCGCGTGGGACATCTCACGCGACGCGCCGTATTTCGGTTTCCAGATCCCCGGGCACCCGGGCAAGTATTTATACGTCTGGATCGACGCGCCGATCGGCTACCTGTCGAGCTTCCAGGCGCTGTGCGAGCGAGCCGGGTTGGACTTCTTCAGCTACCTCACGCCCGACAGCCAAGCCGAGCTGCACCACTTCATCGGCAAGGACATCGTGAATTTCCACGGCCTGTTCTGGCCGGCGGTGCTGCACGGGGCGGGCTTCCGTGCGCCGACGCGCCTGCACGTCAACGGGTACCTGACCGTCGACGGCGCGAAGATGTCGAAGTCCCGCGGCACGTTCATCATGGCGCGGACCTACCTCGAAGCCGGGCTCGATCCGGAGGCGCTGCGTTACTACTTCGCCGCCAAGACGAGCGGCGGCGTCGACGACGTCGACCTCAACCTCGCCGATTTCATCGCGCGCGTGAACTCGGATCTCGTCGGCAAGTTCGTCAACCTGGCCAGCCGCTGCGCCGGTTTCGTTGGCAAGCGCTTCGACGGCCTGCTGTCGGACGCCCTGCCCGACGACGCGATGTACGCGCGTTTCGTGTCGCAGCTCGAGCCCATTGCGCAGGCATACGCACGCAACGAGGCTGCGACCGCGCTCCGCCTGACGATGGCGCTCGCTGACGAAGCCAATCGCTACATCGACGAGACCAAGCCGTGGGTGCTCGCCAAGCAAGACGGCGCCGATGCCGAGCTGCAGGGTGTGTGCACGCAGGGCCTCAACCTGTTCCGCGTGCTCGCCGCCGCGCTCAAGCCGGTGCTGCCACGCGTCGCCGCGCAGGCCGAAGCGTTCCTGGCTGCGCCCGTGTGCGCTTGGAGCGATCTCAATGAACCGCTCCGCGCCCACCGCATCGAAGCGTACGCCCCGCTTTTCACCCGTATCGACCCGAAGCAGATCGACGCCATGACCGACGCATCCAAGGACACCCTCGCCGCCGCCGCACCGGCGCCCGCTGCTGCAAACGCGGCGCCCGCGCAGAGCGCGCAAGCAGCCCCTGCCGCAAAGGACCCCTCGCCGGCCGGCGCCTCGACGATCGGCATCGACGACTTCGCCAAGCTCGACCTGCGCGTCGGCAAGGTCCTCGAGTGCGGTTTCGTCGAAGGTTCGGACAAGCTGCTGCGCTTCTTGCTCGATGCAGGCGACCTCGGTCAGCGCCAGATCTTTTCCGGCATCCGCGGGTCGTACGCGGAACCGGAGAAGCTCGTCGGTCGCAGCGTCGTGTTCATCGCGAACCTGGCACCGCGCAAGATGCGATTTGGCCTGAGCGAGGGGATGATCCTCTCGGCCGGTTTCGACGGCGGCGGCTTGTTCCTGCTCGACGCCGACAGCGGCGCCGCACCCGGCATGCCGGTGCGCTGAGCAGCCCGGAACTCACGGCGTCCGGACACCGGCGCGGCGCGCTCTCCGGCTGCGGAGTTGCGTCGGGTTCGACTCGACGCAGGCCTGGGTGAAAGCGCCGCCTGATTGCCGTCGCGGCCACACACCCTTGTGGCGCGCCTCCTCCGCAGCCTACGTCCGGACCACGCGAGACCATGGACCTCGTCGAACGCCTCGACCGTCTGCTGCCGCAGACGCAATGCGGCCAGTGCGGCTTTGCAGGCTGCCGCCCGTACGCGGACGCGATGGCGCGCAGTGAAGTGGGTGTCGAGCGCTGCCCGCCCGGCGGCGATGCAGGCGCGCTGGCGCTGGCGCGCGTGCTCGACGTCGAGCCCCGGCCGTACGACCGGTCCCGTGGCGCACATGCCCCACCGCAGGTGGCGTTGATCGTCGAGGCGGACTGCATCGGCTGCACCAAGTGCATCCAGGCCTGCCCGGTCGGCGCCATCATCGGCGGCTCCAAGCACATGCACACCGTCATCGAGCCGCTCTGCACCGGGTGCGAGTTGTGCGTCCCGGCGTGCCCGGTGGATTGCATCGTGTTGGTGGATCCGGAGTCGGGCCGCCCGGACTGATCGATCACTTGCAGGTCCGCATCGGCCGCCGCGTCCGCTCCGCAATCGCCGAGCAGCGGGCCCTCTCGGTGACATGGCAGCGGGCCGTCTACACCCGTGATTCGTTCAAGCCACGAGGGGTCCCGCAGGAATCCGACTCAGCGGCCCCGGACCGAGTTGCAGGTCTCGCACACGCGCTCAACGCGCAGCCCCTGAGCGCGCAGCTGCTCCACCAGCCCGTCATCGCCGAGCAGGTGCATTGCGCCGACCACGACCAGCACGTCGTCACGGGGGTCCGCGAGCTGCGCGCGAATCGCCGGCATCCAGGCCCGATTGCGCTCGACATTGACGATTCGGTACGTCTCGGGCGTCTCGCGCTGCATTTCAGAGCGAGTGAGCCGGTCGAGCTCGTCCGCGTCCCCGCGCCGCCATGCATCGTGGAGTCGCGTCAGCAACGCACGGGTGCCGTCGGGATCGTCGACGAAGTCCTCGAGTGCCGCAAGCTGCTCGTCCAGCGGCGTCGAATCGAGCGCCTGCATTTGTGCCGAAACGGTTTCGAGACCCAGCGCCGGCTTGCCCGCAGTCGCCGCTTTGCGCATCAGATGCTGATCGAGCCCATGCTCGGCGCTGAAGCCGAGGGTGTTCGACAGCCCCATGACCAGTGTCAGGTTCACGAACCACGGCTCGAATCCGTCGTACTGGGCCAACGTGGCGCCGCGCTCAGCGAGAAGCGCTTCGAACTTCTCGCGCAGCGGGCCCGGCAGGACCGCACTCAGGGTCGACCCGTCGGCGTACCGCGCGGCGGCCAACGTCTGCTGCGCCACGTCCGGGCGAGCGAGCTCTTCGGGCGAGATCTCGAAGACCAGCCGCTCCGCATCGACGAACGCCGCCTCGACTTCGCGCGGCAGCGGATAGTCGTCGGGCTTGAGCAGATGGAAGGAGCCGAGCAGATACACGGTGCTGTCCGCGTCGGACACTTGCCAGAGCAGCGGCGCTGGCGAGGTGCGCCGTGCACTCGCTTCGTCGGCACGCACGGCGGACGCCGCCGTGAGCACGAGGCCCAGGGCAGCAGCAGCGATGAAGCGAAGGACGGGCATTGCAGGCTCGCGTCAATGGCGTCGCGCTTGACGACGCAGATAGGAGATGCCACCGCAGTCTGCGCGGTTGCCGGTGAACGAATCGCAACGATTGCACAGCGATTTCGGTGCGGCGGAACAGCCTTCAGCACGCCGAACAGAACGAATTCAGGTCGGCGGCACGCGCATCGCGCCTTTCGCGAACCGGGCGCCGCTCGGACGCGCGATGCAGTCCGCGCGTTCGCTGCGCTGTTGTGGGCGCGCGCGTTCTCACTGCAACCACGCCGGCTCAATGACGTCGGGCCTCGGTACATGGGCACGTGCAGCGCCGTCGGCATTCGACCGTTATCGTTTGCCCACCCACACGAGGACTTTGCCTTGCGCCTGTATCACAACGCCCGCTGTTCGAAATCCCGCGCCGCGCTCGACCTCCTGCGCGCGCGGGACGTAGAACTCGACGTCGTCGACTATCTCCAGAGCCCGCCTACGTCGGCAGAGTTGCGCGAACTGCTCGAGCGTCTGGGCATGTCACCGCGCGAGCTGTTGCGTACGGGCGAAGCGGAGTACGCGTCGCTGGGCCTCGCCGCCGCCGACGTCGGCGACGACACCTTGATCGCCGCGATGAGCGCGCATCCGAGGCTTATCGAGCGACCGATCTTCGTGTGCGGCAACCGCGCGGTCGTCGGGCGTCCACCCGAACGCGTGCTCGAACTGCTCGAAGCGTGCTGAGAATGAGTCCTCGACGCGCGCGATCTAGGCCGCGCGCGTTGGTGCCCGGAGCCGGAGTCGAACCGGCATCGCCTTGCGGCGGGCGGATTTTAAGTCCGCTGCGTCTACCGATTCCGCCATCCGGGCGCTCGGCGCGAATAGCTTACGCGACGGCGCGCCGGCTTGAAATTTGACCCGCACGGCTCGGCTCGATGGCCGCCCGCGGCCGCGCAAGGCGGGATTGAACAAGGGTGAGTTCGCGCGGCCGCAGCCGGGTGCGCGTGCCTCGCGTCGGAGCGGCTACGCGCGAGCTTCGCCCGGTTTGCGTACAGCCGCGCGTCCTATGAGCCGGCATGCGGGAAGGTGTAGATGCTCTGCACGCACCGCACGATGGGCAAAAAAAAAGCCTCGCCGAAGCGAGGCATTGAAACTTGGAGGCCGAGGTCGGAATTGAACCGGCGTACGCGGATTTGCAGTCCGCTGCATAACCACTCTGCCACCCGGCCGGTGACGTGTTTCGCGGAAGTCCGCGACGGCGATCAATATCGCCGAAAAAAACAAAACCCCGTCGCGCGGGGTTTTGATCGGGTCACCCCGTGAATCTGGAGCGGGAAACGAGACTCGAACTCGCGACCCCGACCTTGGCAAGGTCGTGCTCTACCAACTGAGCTATTCCCGCAGAGGAAGCGACATTTTAGGCACCGACTCGAAACTGTCAACACTTTGTTTCGATTCGTTCGAAGTGCATGCCGTGCTGCACTTCCTGCCTTGCTGCCACGCCGTGTGATCGGCGTGCCTTATTTTAACGGTTGAGTTTCATTGCGCAAGGCCGGCCATGCAGCTCGCAGATAGGCAGCGCCCGACCACAGGGTCAGCAGCGCAGCCGCGGCAAGCAGCCACTCGCCAATGCGGAACACGTCGAGCCCGAGAAGCGGCACGCCATAGAGCAGGAAGATCAACGCAAGCATCTGCACGATGGTCTTGATCTTGCCCACCGCCGCAACTTTGACACGCGAGCGCTGGCCGATCTCCGCCATCCACTCGCGCAGTGCCGACACCGCGATCTCGCGACCGACGATGACAGCAGCCCACACGGTCATCCAGATCGTCGGATGCTGCTGCACGATCAGCAGCAGCGCGATCGCGACCATGAGTTTGTCGGCAACGGGATCGAGAAAGGCGCCAAACGCCGAGTACTGGTCGAACCGGCGCGCAATCCAGCCGTCGAGCCAGTCGGTCAACGATGCCAGTGCGAACACGAACGCAGCCGCGAAGTTCGTCCACTTGAACGGCAGGTAGACCACCACGACGAGCACGGGGATCAGCACGATCCGCAGCAGCGTCAGCATGGTCGGGACGGTCAACTTCATTCGAGACTCCGGGCGCCGCCGGCGCGGCGGGCTGGCTCTGCCGTTTCGAGGCCGTGCAGGGTCGCATAGATCCGCTCGGCGAGCGCCTCGTTGATGCCCTCCACGCGGGAGATTTCCTCAACGCCCGCGCCCTTGAGACCGCCCAGGCCGCCAAAGTGCTTGAGCAGCGCGGCTCGGCGTCGCGGGCCGATGCCGGCGATGTCTTCCAAGCGGCTGCTCGTGCGCGCTTTCTGCCGGCGCCCGCGGTGACCGGTGATCGCAAAGCGGTGGGCCTCGTCTCGCACCTGCTGGATCAGCTGCAACGCCGGCGAGTCCGCCCCCGGACGCACGCAGCGTCCGTCCGGCAGCAGCAGCTCCTCGTCGCCCGGCCGTCGCGCGGGGCCCTTCGCGACGCCCACCAGCGCGACGCCGACGACGCCGAGCGCGTCGAGCACTGATCTGGCCTGGGCAACCTGCCCGGCTCCGCCGTCGATCAGCAGCACGTCGGGAACGATGCCGTTCTCCTCGACCGCACGCTTGAAGCGGCGATGGATGGCCTGGTGCATCGCGGCGTAGTCGTCGCCCGGCGTGATGCCGGCGATGTTGTAGCGGCGGTACTGGCCGCGCGCGGCCCCCTCGGCATTGAACACGACGCACGAGGCGACGGTCGCCTCGCCCATCGTGTGGCTGATGTCGAAGCATTCGATGCGATCGGGCGGCTCAGCGAGGGCAAGCAGTTCGCGAAGGGCGTCCAGGCGCGCCTTCTGCGCACTCTGGCTCGTCATCTCGCCCGCCAGCGCGATCTCCGCATTGCGGCGCGCGATATCGAGATAGCCGGCGCGTTCGCTGCGCACGTTGCAGCGGATCTGCACCTTGCGATCGTTTGCGCGGCACAGCGCCTCTTCGATCAGCGCGCGCTCCGGAATGTCGCGATCAAGCACGATCTCCTTCGGCGGGTTCTGGTCGATGTAGTACTGAGAGACGAATGCCCCGAGGACTTCAGCGGGCACGTCGATGCCGTTCGTCTTCGGGAAGAACGCGCGCGTGCCCAGGTTTCGCCCGTCGCGGAATGCAAGCAGGACGACGCACGCCGACGCGCCCTGCATCGCGATCGCGAGCACGTCGAGATCGGCAGCGCGACCGTCGACGTACTGGCGCGCCTGCAGCGTTCGGATCGATGAGACGAGATCGCGCAGCCGCGCGGCCTCCTCGAAGTCGAGCCGCTCGCTCGCAGCCTCCATCAGCCGCCCGAGTTCTCCGGTGAGCTCGTCGCTGCGACCTTCGAGCAGCAGTGTCGCGCGCCGTACGCTTTCGCCGTATTCGGGTCCTGACACGAGGCCGACGCACGGCGCGCTGCAGCGGCCGATCTGATGCTGGAGGCACGGGCGCGACCGATTCCGGAAGACGCTGTCTTCGCAGCTGCGCAGCTTGAACAGCTTGTGCATCAGGTTGAGCGTGTCTCGCACGGCGAGGCCGCTCGCATACGGGCCGAAGTAGCGCGCGGGCACCGAGCGCGGCCCGCGGTGCGTGCCGATGCGGGGCCACGCCTCGTTCGTCATCAACACATACGGGTAGCTCTTGTCGTCGCGCAGCAGCACGTTGTAGCGCGGCTTGAGCGACTTGATGAGCTCGTTCTCGAGAATCAGCGCCTCGGCCTCGGTGCGCGTGACCGTGACCTCCATGCGCGCGATCTGCGACACCATCGACGCGATGCGCGTCGACTTGGGCGTGTTGTTGAAATAGCTCGATACGCGATTCTTCAGCGCGCTCGCCTTGCCGACGTACAGCACGGTGTCGTCGGCGGCGAACATGCGGTACACACCGGGCGCGGTGCTGAGCGCACGGACGAATGCCTTGCCATCGAATGCTGTCGTGGCGCTCACGCGTACGCTCGCCCGGCGCGTGCAGGCGCGCGCATGGAGTCAGCTGGGCAGGAGCAGCGCGGCGGCATGTGCACGGGCATCGGCGGTCGAGATGGGGCCGATTATCGCCGGGGGCAAGCGCGGAGCGCCGTGAGCGCCGGGGTGCGGTCAGTTGGCAGCGAGGCGCGCCTCGGCGCGAACCAGGTCCTCGGCGGTGTCCACGCCCGGTGGAAACAGCGCCGGGGTCGGCGCCACGGCAATCCGAAACCCGGCCTCGAGCACGCGCAACTGCTCCAGCGACTCAACCGTCTCCAGGCGACCCGGCGGCATGGCGGCAAAACGCTGCAGGAACCCGGCGCGGTACGCGTAGATGCCGATGTGGCGCAACCATGCGTCGACACCCTCGGGCAGTCGCGCTCGGTCGGTGGCAAACGCGTCGCGCGGCCAGGGCAACGGCGCGCGGCTGAAGTACATCGCATCGCCGCGCGCGTTGCGCACGAGCTTGACGGCGTTTGGATCGAACAGCGTCTCGACGTCGTCGATCGGAGCGGCGAGCGTGGCCATTTCGGCACCTGACTCCACGAGCAGTGCCGCAACCGCGCGGATGCCCTCGGCCGGCGCGAAGGGTTCGTCGCCCTGCAGGTTGACGACAACCGTGTCATCGCTCCACGCGGCAATCCTCGCGCACTCGGCCAGCCGGTCGGTGCCGGAAGCATGGCCGGTCGACGTCATCGCGACGCGGGCGTCGCTGCCCTCCAGCGCGTCCGCAATGCGCGAGTCGTCCGCTGCGACCCAGACCTCGCGCGCGCCGGCCGCCAGCGCGCGACGCGCGACGTGGCACACGAGCGGCTCGCCGCCGAGCTCCCGGAGCGGCTTGCCCGGCAAGCGGGACGCCGCGTAACGCGCGGGGATTGCGACGACGAAATCGACGGACGTCATGCGGCGGGGGCTCCGGGGGCGGCCGCAGCGGCGCGTAGGCGCTCAACGAGAGCCACCCAGAACGCCTCGGGCAATGCAGCGCGCACGGGCACGCTGAAGCAGCGTTCGACAGGGAACCCCCCGCTGCGCGCGGGGGGGATCTTGACGGCGTCCTTCTCGGTCATCAGCACCGGCAGCGGGCTACCAAACGCGAAGTCCTGAGGCTCGTACGCGTGGTGGTCGGCGAACGCGTGCGGCACCACGCCGATGCCGAAGCCGCGCAACATCGAGAAGAACCGCTCGGGATCGCCGATCCCGGCGACCGCGTGGACGCGGCGTCCAGCCAGCGATTCGAGCGTCTGCGGTCGGCCGCCGGCGATTGGCACTGCGCGCTCTGCGTGCAACCGCATCGGCCACTCCCCGAAACCGCACTCCGCACCAGTCGCTTGGGACGGCAGGTTGAGGACGCGAAACGCGCACTGCGCGCCGCGCTCGGGCGGTTCGCGCAGCGGTCCGGCCGGCAGCAGGCGGCCGTTGCCGTAGCGGCGCCGGCCGTCGATCACCTCGATCTCGATGTCGCGCCGCAACCGGTAGTGCTGCAGCCCGTCGTCGCAGATCACGAGGTTGCAGCCGGCTTGAGCGAGCGCGCGGGCCGCTGCCGCACGGTCGCGGTCCACCCGCACGGGCACACGCGTCTGCCGCGCGATCAGCAGCGGCTCATCACCCACTAGCGCCGCGTCGCTGGCGGCCTCAACCCAGTGGGACCGCTCCATATCGACGCGGCCGTAGCCGCGGCTTGCAACGCCGGGCGTCCAGCCCTCGTCCCGCAGGCGCTCGGCCAACGCGACAGTCAGCGGCGTCTTGCCAGCGCCGCCCGCGGTGAGGTTGCCGACGACGATCACGGGCACGCCGGGGTGCGACGAACGCAGCAGCCCGCGCGCGTACAGGCGTCGGCGTGCGTCCGCCGCTGCGCCGTAAGCAGCGGCCAGCGCGCGCGCAGCCCCTGGAACCGGGCCCTCGTCGTACCAGTACCGCGGCGGTGAATTGAATCGGCTCATGCGTCGTGAAACTGCATGCGATGCAGGTGCGCGTAGAGCCCACCGCGCGCGATCAGCTCGGCATGCGTGCCCTGCTCGACGATGCGTCCGTGGTCGAGCACCAGCACGCAGTCGGCATGTTCGATGGTCGACAGGCGATGCGCGATCACGAGCGTGGTGCGATCCGGCATCAGTCGGTTCAGCGCGTCCTGCACGAGTCGCTCGGACTCCGTGTCGAGCGCGGCGGTCGCCTCGTCGAGGATCAGGATCGGTGCGTCCTTCAGCATCGCGCGGGCGATCGCGAGGCGCTGGCGCTGCCCGCCCGAGAGCCGGCCTCCCTTGCTGCCGATGCCCGTATCCAGCCCGTCGGGGAGGCGCTCGACGAACTCCATCGCGTTCGCGCCGCGGACGGCGTCTTCGAGCCGCTCGCGCGGCGCGGCCTGCATTTCGCCGTACGCGACGTTGTCGGCGACTGTGCCGTCGAACAGCATGACCTGCTGCCCGACGAGCGCGATCTGGCGTCGCAGGTCGGCGAGGCGGTACTCGCGAACCGGCACGCCGTCCACGAGGATCTCGCCCGCTTCGACGTCGTAGAAGCGCGGGATCAGCTTGATCAGCGTCGACTTGCCACTGCCCGAGCGGCCGACGATCGCGGTGACCGTACCGGGGCGTGCGACGAAACTGATGTCGTGCAGCGCAGGCGCCGGCTGGTCGGGATAGCGCGCCGTGACGTTCCGGAACTCGAGCAGGCCGTGGGCCCGGTCGACCGAGTGCGTGCCCGTGTCCGGCTCGTCTTCGGCGTCAAGCACCGTGAACAGGCGCTGCGCCGAGGCCACGCCACGCTGGAGCATGCCCTGCACGTTGGTGAGCTGCTTGAGCGCTGGAATGATCGCCATCATCGCGACCATGAGCGAGACGAACCCCCCCGCGGTGAGGCGGCCGGCCATCGCCTCGCGCCCGGCGAAGAACAGCAGCAGTGCGAGCCCGATCGCGCCCATCAGCTGCACGAGCGCGGACGAGATGCTGCGCGTCGCCTCCACCTTCATGCTCAGGCGCAGGTTCGTGTTTGCGAGTTCGGTATAGCGCGAGAGCTCGACGCCCTGCGCACCGTAGACCTTGACCTCATGCTGACTCGACAGCGCCTGGTCGGCAGCCTGAAGCAGGTGTCCGCCGCTTTCCTGGATACGATGGCTGAACATGCGGTAGCGGCGGCCAACGCGGTCCATGACCCACGCAAGCGGCGGGCCGAGCAGGAAGATGGCCAAGGTCACGCGCCAGCTGAAGTAGAGCATCACGGCGAGCGAGCCGATCACTTGCAACGACTGCTGCACCATCACGCGAAGCGCGTCGATCGCCGCCTGCGAGACCTGGTCGCTGTCGGAGCCAAGGCGGATCAGCATCGACGGCACGGGCTCGGCGTCGAAACGCGCGCCCGGCAGTCGCAGGTACTTGCCGAGCACGCCTGTGCGCATGTCGCGAGCGATGCTGCGGCCCGCCTTCGCCATGCGCGTGTCGGCGATGAAGCCGGCGATGCCGCGCAGAACGAACAGGCCGATGATGCCCGCGGGAAGCCACAGGTCGACACCGGTCGACGACGGATCGAAGGTCTCGTCGATGATCGGTTGCATCAGCGCGGTGAAGTACGCGCCCGCTGCAGCTTCGATCAGCATGCCGACCGCCGCGACGCCGAGCAGCGGGTGATAGGGCTTTGCGAAGCCCAGCAGGCGCCGGTAGGTCACCCAAGGCGATGCGTCGCCGTCGCCGCCGTTCAACGCGTGCCCTCGTCTGTCGTGCCCGTCGGTGGCGCCGTCGCGATCGTGATCCGGCGAAAGCCGAGCTGACCAAGCGCTTCATACGCCGTGACGACCGCCTGGTGCGGCGTGCGGCCGTCCGCGCGCAGCAGCACGGTGCGTTCGCGATCCGTGCCTGCAGCCTCGGACAGCGCCGACTTCAGCGCTTCCACGTCGGTGCGCAGCACTTCGTGGTCGCCGACGAAATAGCGGCCCTCCGCGTTCACGAGCACGCTAAGCGGCGGCGTGGTCTCGGTCGCCTCGCCGGTTGCACGCGGCAGTTCGATCTTGAGGCCGGTTCGCGCATCGAACGTCGCGGTGATCACGAAGAAGATGATCAACACCAGGATGACGTCGATGAGCGGGACGAGGCTGATCTCCGGCTCGTCCGAGGCCCGGTGGTCGCGGATGCGCATGCTCAGCCCGACGTCGCCGGCGCCGACGCATGCCCCTTGCCGCCTCGTGCCGCCGCCGCGGGCGGTTCGATCGCGTCGAGCAGCTGGATCGCCTCGTGCTCCATTTCGACGACGTATTCGCTGACGCGACCGCGGAACCACCGATGCGCGACGAGCGCGGGGATCGCAACGATCATGCCCGCCGCGGTACTGATCAGCGCCTTGCCGATGCCGCCGGCCAGCTGGTTCACGTCGCCGATGCCGTGATCCACGATGCCGAGAAACATTTCGATCATGCCCACGACGGTCCCGAACAGGCCGAGCAGCGGCCCGGCCGCGGCGATCGTCCCGAGCGTGTTGAGGTAGCGCTCCATGCGGTGCACGAGGTGCCGACCGACGGCCTCGAGCCGCTCACGAATCTCGTCGCGCGGGCGGTGTCGCACGTCGAGCGCGGCCGCGAGCAATGCGCCGAGGGGCGCCGTCGCGCGAAGGGAGTCGATATGGGCGGGATCGAGACGGCCGCGGCGCGCCCAGGAGCGCACTTCCATGCCGAGGCCGGGCGGCAGCACCGCGCTGCGACGCAGGGTCCACGCACGCTCGACGATGAGCGCAAGCGCAAGCGCCGACAGCAGCAGCAGCGGAATCATTGGCCAACCGCCCGCCATCACCAGTTCCAACACGGAATCGACCCTCGGCCCGCGGCCCGCTCATCAAGGCCCGTAGGATACCCCGGCCTCCGGCGGCTTCGATCGCGCAACCGCGTCCCACAGGCGCGGCTGTGCGTGGCGTCGCGTTTCGATCTCGATGCCCGCGCGCTCGATCGAGACACGCAGCGCGCCGCCCACCGCGGTGTCGTGGACCCGCGCGCCGGCGTCACGCCAGCGCTCGACGACGGCGGGCTTCGGATGGCCGAAGCGATTGCCATGCCCGCTCGACACGAGGGCGTGCCGCGCCCCGGTCGCCGCAACGAACGCGGGATCCGATGAGCCGGCACTCCCGTGATGCCCGACGAACACGACATCGGCCCGGACATACGACGCGGCCCGGCGGACGAGTCCACGTTCGATCACGTGGCCGATATCGCCCGTCAACAGCGCCGCGCCATGGCGAGTTTCGATGCGCAACACGCATCCGGCCTCGTTGCCGAGGTAAGGGAAGTGCGGCGTGGGGTGCAGCGTGCGAAAGACCACGCCGTCCCACTGCCAAGCCTGCCCCGCCACGCATGGGAGCGTGCCGTCCATGCCGGACCCTTCAGGCGCGTAGGCGCGCGCGATCGGAATCGCGCGCCGCACGGCGTCGAAGCCGCCGGCATGGTCGCTGTCAGCGTGGCTGACGATCGCACGATCGAGTCGGGATATTCCCAGCGCGTGCAGCGCTGGCACGACCGCCCGCTCGCCGGCATCGAAGCCGTCGGGCACGGCTGGACCCATGTCGTACAGCAACGTGTGCCGCGCCGTGCGCACCACAACTGCCAGTCCCTGCCCGACGTCGAGCGCGACGACCTCGACCTCGCCATCCGCCGGAAACCGCCGATCCGGCCACAACAAGGGCAGCCAGAGAAGCAGCGCCAGGCCGCGTCCGGGCAGCCCGCGCGGCAGCAGCAGCCAGACCGCGCCGGCCAGCGCCAGCGGTACGGCAACCGCGGACGCTTCGGGCAGCCACCACAGCGCGAGCGGGCTTGCCGCAAGCGCGTCAAACAGTGGCCAACTGAGGTCGAACGCGGCCGCGGCGAGCCGCCATGCATACGCGCCGGCGCCAGCAAACAACGACTCCAACGCGAGCCCGATCAGTGCGAGCGGGACAACCACCAGGCTCCACCACGGCACCGCGAGCAGGTTCGCGAACGGCCCGGCCAGCGAGGCCTGCCCGAAGAACGCAACGCACAACGGCAGCAAACCCACCGTTGCCACGCCCTGCGCCGAAACGAACCCGGCCACCCATGCGCGGGGGCCGCGCTCGGCCGTGCCGGGCAGGCACCACACCAGCCACGCAACGCCTGCAAAGCTCAGCCAGAACCCGGCCTGCAAGAGGGCCAGCGGGTCGACGAGCACCACGGCCACGGTCGCGAGCGCCAGCGACTGCACTACGGGCGCCGACCGACGCACCATCCGCGCGCCTGCGACCGCACCGATCATCAGCAGGGTGCGTACGGTCGGGAGCGAGAATCCCGCTGCAGCCGCGTACATTCCGGCGCCGACGACGGCGGACGCCGCGGCGAGCACCGGCGTCGGCCAGCGACGCACGAGCGCAGGACCAAGCCTCGCGAGGCCGCGCGCGAGCAACGCGAAGAACCCGGCGACGAGCCCGACGTGGAAACCTGAGATCGCGATCAAGTGCGTTAGGCCGTTCGCACGAAGCACGTGCCAATCGGCTTCATCAAGCCCGCGCGTGTCGCCGAGTGCAAGCGCACGGACAAATCGCGCCGACGCATCGGGGACAGCGTCGTCGATGCGCTCGGACATGCGTTCACGCCATGCGCCGACCCCACTCGCGGGATCCAGCTGCCGGGCCGCGGACGGCACGTGCACGTACCCGGTTGCCGAGACTCGCTGTGCCAGCGCGTGCTTCTCGGCGTCCGCGCCCCCGGGGTTGCGCAGCCCGCGCGGCGCACGCACGCGGACCCGGAACGTCCAGCGCTCGCCTGCGCGAATGACGGGGCGCGCCGACCGGCGGCCGTGGTCGTACCACGACAGTCGAACCGTTCGGCCGCGCAGCGGACCGGCCTCCGCGTCCGCGTCCACCTGCAGCGTGAATCTCGTACGCCGCGGCTCCACCATCGGAAGGTCGACGATGCGGCCGGTGACCGCCAGCTCCGCGCGTTCCAAGTCGGCGGGCAGCTGGATCGCGAGCGCATACGCGGCGTGCAGACTCGCGAGCCCAAAACCGAGCAGCGCGGCCGCAAGCGCCGGGCGGCCCCGCCCCACGGCAATCGCTGCTACTGCGCCGCCCAGCAGCACAAGCGCGATCGGCCAAGGCACCACGCGCGGGAGCAGCAGCGCCGCCAGAGCGCCGGCCGTGAGCATGGCTGCGCTCAGCGGGGTGATCAGCGGCGTCCTTGCCGCGGGCTGCATGCGCTAGACCTCGTCCGGCGCGACCTCGCGCAACCGGCCCTCGTGCAGTTCGAGAATGCGGTCGAGCCGGCGCGCAAGGCTGCGGTCGTGGGTAACAAGCACCAGGCTCGTGCGCTGCTCGCGGTTGAGATCGAGCATCAGATCGAACACCGTCGCAGCGGTTTTCTCGTCGAGGTTTCCGGTTGGCTCGTCGCCAAGCACGCAGGCCGGGCGGTTGACGAGCGCGCGCGCCACCGCCGCGCGCTGGCGCTCTCCGCCCGACAGTTCGCCCGGCTTGTGGTGAAGGCGGTGGCCCAGACCGACGGACTCCAGCAGCACTCGCGCGCGTTGCGTCGCCTCGGGCACGGACTCACCGCCGAGCAGCACCGGCAGCATCACGTTCTCGACCGCCGTGAACTCGGGCAGCAGGTGATGGAACTGGTACACGAAGCCGAGCGCGCGATTACGCAGCGCACCGCGCGCCGCGTCCGACATCGCGCTCATCTTCTGGCCCGAGACGAAGACCTCACCGCTCGTCGGTGTGTCCAAGCCCCCGAGCAGATGCAGCAGCGTGCTCTTGCCGGCGCCCGAGGCGCCGAGGATCGCCACGGTTTCGCCCTGTGCGACCGACAGCTCGAGGCCGTCGAACACCGGCGTGCGCAGCTTGCCCTCGGCGTAGGTCTTGCCGAGGTTCTCGCAATGGATCACGACACCGTGCGTCATCGAATCATTCATAACGCAGTGCCTCCGCGGGCGGTGTGCGCGCCGCGCGCCAAGCCGGATACAACGTGGCGAGGAACGCCATCGTCAGCGCGACGAGTGCGATCGTCACCACGTCTTCCGCCTGCAGGTCGGTCGGCAGTCCGGTGATGTAGTAGACGTCCTCCGGCAGCACGACGATCCCAAACACGCTTTCGATGCCGCGCAGGATGTACTCGAGATTGAGCGTGAGCACGATGCCGCCGATCACGCCGGAAAGCGTGCCGATCACGCCGATGAGCGTGCCCTGCACCATGAAGACCTGCATCACCGCGCGCGGCGTGAGTCCGAGGGTGCGCATGATCGCGATGTCGGCCTGCTTGTCGGTGACGAGCATGACCTGCGAGGACACCAGATTGAACGCGCCCATCGCGATGATCAGCGACAGCAGCACCGCCATGATCGCCTTCTCCATCTTGAGTGCGCGGAACATGTTCGCGTTCTCCGTGGTCCAGTCGCTGACGCGGTAGGGGCCACCAAGACTGCGCGCGAGGTCGCGGGCCACGTCACCTGCGAGATCCATGTCGTGCAGGCGCAGGCGGACTCCGGTCACGCCGTCGCCGGTGCGCTGCAGCCGCTGCAGATCGCGCATGTTCACGAAGGCCATGCCGCGGTCGAATTCGTTATAGCCGGCTTCGAACAGACCACTCACCGTGAAGCGTTTGAGCTGCGGCAGCGCACCCATGGGCGTCGCGCGCGCCTCGGAGGTCATCATGACCACGCTGTCGCCGAGCTCGACACCGAGCCACATCGCCAGTTCGCGCCCGAGCACGATGTTGAACGTGCCCGGCTTTAGCGAATCGAGCCGCCCGGCCACCATCTTCTCGGCAAGCACCGAAACCTGTGCTTCTTCGCTCGGCAGCACCCCGCGCACGATCGCCGGCTGGTTGCGCGAACCCCGGAGGAGGGTCTCCGTCTCGACGTAGGGCGCAGCGCCCGCGACGCGCGCGTCGGATTTCGCGAGCGCCGTGGCCGCCGGCCAATCGCTGAACGGTTCGCCGTAACCGCTGACAGTCGCATGCGCGACCATCTGCAGCATGCGATCGCGGATCTCGCGCTGGAAACCGCTCATCACCGCGAGCGTCGTGATCAACGCAGCGACACCGAGCGCGATGCCGAGAATCGAGGCAAGCGAGATGAACGAGATGAAGCCGTTGCGCCGTTTCGCCCTGAGGTAACGCAGGCCGATCGCGACGGGTAAAGGTTTGAACATGCGGGTGCGGCCCTCGTGGGTCGGCTATGGTGCCACTGCGGCGTCGTCCCGCGCAGTCGTTGCGTCGCTCCATGCAAGGCGCAGTTCACGCCGTGATGCAGGCGACAGCGCGTCGGGCGTTAGAACCCGTCGCTGGGCCCGGCCCCGGGCGTCGCGCCACTCGACGAATGCGACTACGCCGCGCCAGCGGACACGGACCGCGTGCACCGGCGTGCCGTCTACCGTTGCTTCGGCGTTGCGGGCGAACGTCAGGCCTATGGGCACCCTCACCCATTCCCGGCGCGCGAGTCGCGCGCCATGCAGGACCGAGACGATGCCCGCGGGCCATGCCAGCCACGACGGCATATCACTTAACGACACTGAGAGCGCTGCCAGGCCACCGAGCAGCGCGAACGCGCCGGCGAGCGCGCGGGAGCGGCGCAGCTCAATGCGGCAGGGCGCGGATGCGTTCGACCAGGTGCGCGAGCTCGACATCGGGCGGTGTGTCGTAACCGAGGAACCAACGCCAGAGCTTATCGTCCTCGCTTTCCAGCAATCGTAGGAAAACACCGCGTTCGACGAAGCCGGCCTCGAGCCAGCAACGATCGAGATAGCGCTCCAACAGCTGATCGAGCTCGCGCATGCCACGTCGGCACCGCCAGCGCAGGCGTCGAAGCTCGGTCGCATCGGCCTCGTTCATCGCGCGAACAGGCCCGCGGCCAGTACGCCCCACAGCGCCACGAGGGCAGCCCAGCCGCCGATGTAGGCGTAGAAACGGTGCATGACCTTGTTGTACGTGCAGTGGATCACGCTGTGCGCGATGCGCAGCGCGACGAACGCCCACGCGATCGCGAGGAGCGTCGGCGTGACCAGTCCGGCCATGGCGGCGACGACGGTCGCGAGGTAGAACAGCACCGGCAATTCGAACAGGTTGCGGAAGTTGTCCGCGACGCGGCTGTCGGGCATGCGCGCCGCCATCGCAGCCGCAGTAGCAACGGACTGCGGATGAATGCGTTCGCGCTTCATGGCACTGACGCGCGTAAATAGCAGGCGTACCGACACGGCGAAGGTCAGTGCAACCATCGCGACGGCGGGCTGGAAGATGCTGGTGTCGATCATCGCGGCTCCTTGGCATGCGCCCGGGCGGGCCTATCGATTATCGCCAGGCGTGGCGATGCCAGCGCGGCCCGCCTGCGACCGCAACCGACCGACCTGATCGCGCCGCCAGCTGGCGAACCGGCACGCAGTGGCGATCGAGCCGACGGGGCTGCGATCTCTCGCAGCCGCCTGTCGGCAATCCAGCTTTAGGCGCGACGCGCCATCATCAGCTTCTTGATCTCGCCGATCGCCTGCGCCGGGTTCAGCCCCTTCGGACAGGTACGCGCGCAGTTCATGATCGTATGGCAGCGATAGAGCTTGAACGGGTCCTCAAGATCGTCGAGGCGCGCACCGGTGTCCTCGTCGCGGGAGTCGACGATCCAGCGGTACGCCTGCAGCAGGATCGCCGGCCCGAGGTAGCGGTCGCCGTTCCACCAGTAGCTCGGGCAGCTCGTCGAGCAGCAGGCGCAGAGGATGCACTCGTACAGGCCGTCGAGCTTCTTGCGGTCTTCCGGCGACTGCAGGCGCTCACGATCGGACGGCGTCGCGCTTTGCGTGCGCAGCCAGGGCTTGATCGACGCGTACTGCGCGTAGAAGTGCGTCAGGTCCGGGACCAGGTCCTTGATCACCGGCATGTGCGGCAGCGGATAGACGGGCACGTCGCCGGTGCGGCAGTCGTCGATCGCCTTCGTGCACGCGAGCGTGTTCGTGCCGTCGATGTTCATCGCGCACGATCCGCAGATGCCCTCGCGGCAGGAGCGACGGAACGTGAGCGTCGGGTCGATCTCGTTCTTGATCTTGATGAGCGCGTCGAGAACCATCGGGCCGCAGCTGGCCAGGTCGACCTCGTACGTGTCGACGCGCGGGTTCTGGTCGTCCTCGGGGCTCCAGCGGTACACCTTGAACGTGCGCGGCTGCTTCGCCCCGGCCGCAGGCCAGTGGCGACCCTTGAGGACCTTCGAGTTCTTCGGGAGGGTAAATTCGGCCATGGCGGCTTCCGGGGGTTCTTGATTGGCGATTCGCGGTTGGCGCAACTGGAGACTCGCGCGTGTCGAGCCTCAGCCACGAATCACAGCGTCAGTAAACGCGCTTCTTGGCGGGCACCACGGCAACGTCGTCGGTCAGCGTATACATGTGCACGGGGCGGTAATCGATGCGGGTGTTGCCCTTTTCGTCGACCCAGCACAGCGAGTGCTTCTGCCAGTTGGCGTCGTCGCGATCCGGGAAGTCCTCGCGGGCATGGGCGCCGCGCGACTCGGTGCGATTTTCCGCCGATACGATCGTCGCCAGCGCCTGATCGAGCAGGTTGCCGAGCTCGTAGGTCTCGAGCAGGTCCGTGTTCCAGATCATCGAACGATCCGCCACGCGCACATCCTCGAATGAGGCGCGGATCTCGCGCATCTTGCGCACGCCATCCGACAGGGTCTCGCCGCTGCGGAACACCGCGGCGTCGGCCTGCATCGTGCGCTGCATCTTGTCGCGGATAACGGAGGTCGGCGTGCCGCCGCTCGAATTGCGCAGACGATCGAGACGCGCAAGCGCGACGTCGCATGCATCGCGCGAGAGCGTGCTGTGGGTCGCGCCGGGCTTGATCGTCTCAGCGCAGCGGTTCGCGACGGCGCGGCCGAACACCACGAGGTCGAGCAGCGAGTTCGAGCCGAGGCGGTTCGCGCCGTGCACGGATACGCAGGCGGCTTCGCCGATCGCGTAGAGACCCGGCACCACCGCGTCCGGATCGCCATTGCGCAGCTGCACGACTTCACCGTGGAAGTTCGTCGGGATGCCGCCCATGTTGTAGTGGACCGTCGGGATGACCGGAATCGGCTGCTTCTCGACGTCGACGTTCGCAAAGATGCGTGCGGACTCGGCAATGCCCGGCAGCTTCTCGTGGATCACTTCCGGGCCGAGGTGCGTGAGGTCGAGCAGGATGTGGTCCTTATGCTCGCCGACGCCGCGGCCTTCGCGGATTTCGAGCGTCATTGCACGGCTGACCATGTCACGCGGCGCGAGGTCTTTGACGCTCGGCGCGTAGCGCTCCATGAAGCGCTCGCCCGCCGCGTTGCGCAGGATGCCGCCTTCGCCGCGCACGCCCTCGGTGATCAGGCAGCCCGCGCCGTAGATGCCGGTCGGGTGGAACTGCACGAACTCCATGTCCTGCATGCCGAGGCCGGCACGCAGCGCCATGCCGCCGCCGTCACCGGTCGACGTGTGCGCGGACGTCGCGGAGAAATACGCACGCCCGTAACCGCCCGTGGCGAGCACCGTGCCCTGGCCACGGAACAGGTGCAGCGTGCCTTCCGACATGTCGAGCGCGAGCACACCACGGCACACGCCGTCGGCGTCCATGATCAGGTCGAGCGCGAAGTACTCGATGAAAAACTGCGCGTCATGCGCAAGCGACTGCTGATAGAGCGTGTGCAGGATCGCGTGGCCGGTGCGGTCGGCGGCGGCGCAGGTGCGCTGCGCCGGCGGACCCTCGCCGTAGCGCGTGGTCATGCCACCGAACGGGCGCTGATAGATCTTGCCTTCCATCGTGCGCGAGAACGGCACGCCCTGGTGCTCGAGCTCGATGATCGCCGGGATCGCCTCGCGGCACATGTACTCGATCGCGTCCTGGTCGCCCAGCCAGTCCGAGCCCTTGACGGTGTCGAAGAAGTGGTAGCGCCAGTCGTCCTCGCCCATGTTCCCGAGCGCGGCGGAGATGCCGCCCTGCGCGGCAACGGTGTGCGAGCGCGTCGGAAAGACCTTGGAGATGCACGCGGTCTTCAGCCCCTTCTGGGCGAGACCGAACGTCGCGCGCAGCCCGGCGCCGCCGGCGCCGACGACGACCATGTCGAACTTGTGTTCCTGGATCGAATAAGCAGCCGGCACGGCGTCAGGCTCCGAGAGCGATGCGAACGATGGCGAGCACGCCGGCGATCGCCGCGAGTGCACAGACAAAAACGTTGATGAGGTGCAGCGTCACCGCCCAGACGGGCGTATGGACGTAGTCCTCGATGACGACCTGGAAGCCGAGCTTCGAATGCCAGAACGTCGCGATCGTGAACGCAACCAGCAGCGTCGCGTGCAGCGGATGCGCGACCGTCGCGCGTACGGCGAGGTAGTCGTCGCCGACGAGCGAGATCACGAGTGCGATCACGTAGATCGACAGGAACAGAAGCGCGATCGAGCTGATGCGCTGCGCGATGAAATGGTCGGTGCCGCCCTTCGCGGAGCCGAGGCCGCGCGCACGCTTGAGCGGGTGGCGAAGTGTCGCCGGGCCGTTCGGATCCTGGCTCATGCCCCGCCCTCCTGCATCATCGCGATCACCCACACGAGCGCGGTCACGAGCAGGCTGCCGATGATGGTTGCCCAGCTGCTGCGGATCACGGACTCGATCTTCATGCCCACGCCCGCGTCCTGCGCGAGGTGGCGGATACCGGCAAACGAGTGGAACGCGAGCGCCCACGTCCAGACGAAAAGCACGATGAAGCCGAGCGGCGAGCGCACGAGCTCGACGAATTCGAGCCATGCGGCATCACCCGCCGCGAGCGCGACAAGTCCGGCCGTGAACAGGAACGCCGCGAGCCCGGCGATGATGCCGGTAGCGCGCGTCAGGATGGACACCACCATCTGGACCTGCCAGCGGTAGACCTGCAGGTGGGGCGACAGGGGGCGTGGTCGATGCGCCATGAAATGGCAGTCTCGGCTGGGCGGCGGTGCCGCGTGGCGGGTGCGACACACCGCGCGTGCGGAACGCGCGGTGTGGACAGGTACGTGTGATGCCTAAAAATCGATGCAGCGGCCGTTCTTTTCCCAGTCGCCATAGCGCGTCGGATCAGGACCGTCGCGACCGCCGATCTCCTCGGGCTTCGCATCCTGCGTCGAGCCACTATCAGCTGCCGGCGCGGACTGAGCGTCCGGGTCGGCATCGTCGGGGATCGGAGTGGTTTCGCCTATCATCACAACGTTAAAGCTTAAGTCCGCGCCCTCATGCCTGACAACCCGCCGCACGTGCCGAAACAGCCCTTTGCCCTGACAGGACACCGCGTCGTCACGCTGATTGGCGCGGACGCCACGTCTTTTGCGCAAGCCCAATTCATGAATGACGTCGCCGCGCTGGAACCCGAGCGATGGCAGTGGAACGGCTGGCTCACGCCAAAAGGGCGCCTGATCGCGCTGTTCGCGCTCGTCCGGATCGACGCCGAGACCTTGTGGCTCGTGTTGCCTGACGCTGAAGTGGGTGCGTTTGCGGCGGAACTCAAGCGGTTCGTGTTCCGCGCGAAGGTGAACGTTTCAGTCCGGGACGATCTGGTCGCCTGCGGCGCCTTCGATGCGCCGGCGGCGGCGCAGGCGAACGCGGTTGCCCCGCTCCCACACGGCGGGGTCGAGCTCGACGTCGGCACGGCCACGGCGCCGCGCACCCTCGTGATCCTGCCCCGGGACGAGGCCGCCGAGCCGGACGAGGCACTCAACGCTCACTGGTCGTGCTTCGACATCGAGCATGGGGTGCCCCGTCTTCCGGCGTCGCAGGCGATGCAATGGACGCCGCAGCAGCTGTCGCTCGACCGGCTCGGCGCCTTCAGCGTCCGGAAGGGCTGCTACCCCGGCCAGGAGATCGTCGCGCGGACGCACTTTCTCGGAAAGGCGAAGCGCGGCTTGGCGCTGCTCGATACCGACGCCTTGGTTGAGCCCGGTGCCGAGGCGTCCAATGGCGATGCGGCGCTGGGCACCGTCATCGCGGCGGCCTCGCCGCCGGGGCGCCACGTCGCGCTCGCTGTCGTGGGCCTCGGTCGCGCCCAGCCGGCCGAACGGGCCGGCGGGGTGGCGGTGCGCGAGGTGCCTCTGCGAGACGGGCTGGAACGCTGACCGCCTCGCGAGATTCGGCCTAGGCGCACGCAGGCGACCGGGATAGAGCGGCCCGATCGCCGGAGCAAGCGACCGGCGCCGGTTCTCCTACTCAGGGTCGGGAGAGCCGCTCCGCGGCGGCCACGATGTCTTCCTCGCCTGGAATCACGAGGAACGCGGCGCCTGCGAGCGGCGTGTAGGTATCCGCGCCGACGACGCGCTGCAGCGGCACCGCGCCGAAGCCGGCCTCGCTGAGCGCCGTGATCACGCCCTCGCCCACGCCTGCGCTGCGGCGTCCCTCGTCGACCACGATGACGCGCTTCGCTCCGCGCGCCTGTTCCGCAATGTAGGCGTCGTTGAGCGGGACCAGCCAGCGCAGGTCGACGACCTTGACGTTCCAGCCGTGTTTCGCCTCGATTGCTCGCGCAGCGCGCAGGCTCATCGGCACGCCGTTCCCGTACGTGAACACCACGAGATCGTTGCCCTCCCCGTACGCACGACCTTCGCCGAGCGCCATCGCTTCGCCCGGCGCGGGGTACGTCGTCAGCCAGCCGCCGTCGCCGGGCTCGTGCAGATCCTTCGCCATGTAGAGCGCGATCGGCTCGAGAAAGACGCAGACGCGGCCATCGACCTTCGCGAGCGCCATGAGCGTGCGCAGCATCGTCGCCGCGTCGTCGCCGCGCGACGGGCAACCGACGACGAGTCCCGGGATGTCGCGCAGCGCCGTGATCGAGTTGTCGTTGTGGAAGTGCCCGCCGAACCCGCGCTGGTAGCCAAGGCCCGCGATGCGCACCACCATCGGGTTGCGGTACTGATCGTTGCTGAAGAACTGCAGGCTGCAGGCCTCGCCGCGGATCTGGTCGCAGGCGTTGTGGAAGTACGCGAGGTACTGGATCTCGGGCACCGGCAACAGGCCGACATTCGCGAAGCCCTGCGCCATGCCGAGGATCATCGTCTCGTCGAGCAGGGTGTTGAACACGCGGCGCGCGCCGAACGCCTTCTGCAGCCCCTTGGTGACGGTGTACACGCCGCCCTTCTGTGCGACGTCCTCGCCGAACAGCAGCGCCTCCGGATACTTCGCGAACAGGTCGTGCAGTGCCTGGTTGATTTGGATCGCGAGGTGCTTCGGCGGCTGCCGCTCGGGGAGCTTTTCCTCGCTGCCGAACGCGGCGAGGCGGCGCTCCGGGTAATCGGCGCGACGCGCCTCCGCGTCGACGGCGTCGGCGGTGTAAGGGGCGAGTGGTGCGACCACCGCGTCGAGCGACTGCAGCCGGGGCCGGCGATCCGCGTCTTCCGCCGCGGCGAAGCAACGCTGGCGCATCGATTCGTACAGCTCGAGGATTTCATCCCTCGACATCAGCCCCGATTCGAGCGCGATCGCCGCGGAACGCAGCAGCGGGTCGCTCGCCTCGACCGCGCACAGCTCTTCGATCGAACGCCACTCGATCTCGAAGTCCGTGCCCGCATGACCCATTACGCGTGTCGTGCGCAGGTGCAGGAAGGTCGGCCGGCGCGTCCGACGGCAGTGCTCGACCGCGCGCTGGACGTCCGCGTAGCCCGACGCGAGGTCGAGGCCATCCGCGTAGAAATAGTCGAGACCGTCCATGCTCCGGAAGCGGTTGCCGATCCAGCCCGTCGGCGTCTTTACCGAAATACCGATGCCGTTGTCCTCGCAGACGAACAGCACTGGGGCGGGCAGCTTCTGGTACGCCGTCCAGGCGGCGGCGTTGAACGCGGTCTGCGCCGTCGCGTGGTTCGCGGACGCATCACCGAACGAGCAGATTGCGATGCTGTCGCCGGGGATGGGGAGCGTGTGGCCGAGGCGTCGGCCGGCCTCGATCGCGATCGCGGTGCCCAGCGCCTTCGGCAGGTGCGAGGCGATCGTCGAGGTCTGCGGCAGCACCCACAATGGTTTGCTGCCCCACACCTTGTGGCGACCGCCGCTCGCAGGGTCCTCCGCGCTTGCAGCGAAGCTCAGCGCCGAGTCCATGACCGGATCCATGCCCGGCAGCTTGCGGAAGCGCTCGGCCATGAAGCCGCCGGAGCGGTAATGCAGGAACGCGGGATCGGTGTGGCGCGTGAGCCGCGCGACCATCGCGTTGCCTTCGTGGCCGCTGCTGCCGATCGTGTAGAAGACCTTGTTCTGCACGCGCAGTACGCGCGCCATGAGGTCGAGATGGCGGCTGATCAGCTGCGACTCGAACAGTTCACGGAACCCGCGTGCGTCGAGTGCGCTGCCGTCGAGGATCGCCTCGTCCGGTGCGGGGCGCGCATCGGGCCGTCCGTCCCATGCCTTCACGAACTCGCTGAAGTTGACGTCGCAGATCTCGGCCCGGTTCAGGCCTTTCATGCGGGCGGGGATGGGATTGGGGATCGTGGCGAACATGTAGGGACCGGCGATGCGGGCAGTGCCCGCAGTGGAAGGAGGATGGAAAACCGCGACGGACTAGGCCGACGCGTCGATGCGCCCCTGGGCCGCGGCATCGGGCGCCGGCATCGGCACGAAACCGGGCGTGGCCTGGACGCGCGTGATCCAGTCGCGGATATGCGGGTACGGGTCGAGCGACACGCCGCCGTGCGGGGCTACGTGCGTGTACGCGAACAGTGCGACGTCGGCGACGCCGTACTGCCCGCCGGTGAACCATGGATGCGCAGCCAGATGCCGCTCCATCACCCGAAGCGCGTCGTGCGAGCGCTCGCGCAGGCGCGGTAGGTCGTCGCGTCGGGGCGAGTCGGCCGGCGTCCAGCCGCAGATGAAACGCGCGACTGCAACGTACGGCTCATGGCTGTACTGCTCGAAGAACATCCAGCTCAGCGCCTGTGCGCGTTGCCATGCGTCGGCCGGCAGATATGGCGTGGCGTCGGCGAGCCAGCACAGGATCGCGTTCGACTCGACAAGCACGCGCCCATCGTCGAGTTCGAGCATTGGCACCTTGCCGTTCGGATTCTTGGCCAGGTACTCGGGCGTGCGCGTCGCGCCGATGCTGCTGTCGGTTTCGACCCAGCGGTACTCACGCCTGAGCTGCGCGAGCAGCAGACGCACCTTATGGCAGTTGCCGGAAGGCGAAAAGCCGTAGACGGAGGTCATGCTGCCGCGCCCCGGCGTGCACGCCACTGCTCCCGCGTCTGGCCCCACACCTCGACGTCCAGCGTGTCGAACGGCGGCGGCAGCACTGGCCCGCTCCGCTGCCGGGTGGAGCCGAGGCGTTGGGCGAGCACGAGCGACGGTGCGTTGTCGGGGTCGATCGTGTGGATGACGTCCGTCCAGCCCAGCGTCTCGAACGCCCAGTCGATCGCGGCGACCGCGGCCTCGTGGGCATATCCCTTCCCGGTCGCTTCGCGAGCCAGAGTCCAGCCGACCTCGGTGCCCGGCCAGCCTTCGGGCGACCACGGGCCGATGCGCCCAAGCCAACGACCGCTCGATGCTTCGACCACCGAGAACATGCCAAACCCGTGCGCCGCCCAGCATCCGATCATGGTCATGAGCCCCCGCCAGGCCACCGCCCTCGGCTGCACGCCGCCGATGTAGCGGACGTGGTCGGCGTCCGCCATGAGGGCCGCCCAGCTTTCGAAGTCCTCTGCAGACGGCGGGCGCAGGACCAGCCGATCGGTGCGGAGCGTGGGCCCGAGGGCCGTCGGAGGCAGCCCGCTCATACGAGCTTCTCCGCGCGCCGGGCGCGCCAGTCGCTGCGCGTCTGACTCCAGATTTCAATCACCTGCGCATCCAGCGGCGCCGGGAACACGCCGCGGCCGCGATTGGTCGCGCCGAGACGCCTCGCGACGTTCTGCGAGGCGGTGTTCTCTGGCGAGATCGAGTGGATCACCTCGTCCCAACCGAGCACATCGAAGGCCCAGTCGATCGCAGCGGCGCAGGCTTCTGTCGCGTACCCACGGCCCCACGCCTCGGGGTGCAGGGCATAGCCGACTTCCGTGCCTGGCCAACCGTCCGGCTGCCACGGCCCGGCCTGGCCCATGAAGCGGCCGCTCGCCTTCTCCTCGACGGCGAACATCGCAAAGCCCTGGAGGGCCCACGCGCCCGGCATATGCAGGAAGCGACGCCATGCATCCGAACGAAGCAGCGGCCCGCCGATGTGGCGCGTCTCGGGCGCCGCGAACATCTCGGCGTAGCGCTCGAAGTCGTCGCGCTGCCACGGACGCAGGATAAGGCGGTCGGTTTCCACCCGCGGGCCGGTCATGTGCACGGCGAACTCCGTTTCGATGGCGACCACGCGCCGGACGACGGTGGCCGCGGGAATCGGCGTCGCATGCGACGCCTGCTTCGATCAGGCAAGCCCGATCAGAACGCGTTGATGCCCGTGAGCTCGCGGCCCACGACGAGCTGGTGCACGGTCTCCGTGCCCTCGTACGTGATGACCGACTCGAGGTTGAGCGCGTGGCGGATCGGCGAGTGCTCGGTCGTGATGCCGGCGCCGCCGAGCAGGTCACGGCACTCGCGCGCGATGTCGATCGCCATGCGGCAGTTGTTCCACTTCGCGAGCGAGACCTGCGTCGGCTGCATCGTGCCGGCGTCCTTCAGGCGGCCGAGCTGCACGACGAGCAGCTGGGCGAGCGTGATGCGACGTGCCATCTCGGCCATCTTGATCTGCGCGCTCTGCGTCGCCGCGACGGAGCGCCCGAACAGCATGCGCTCCTTCGTGTACTTGAGCGTCTCGTCGAGGCAGGCGATCGCCGCACCGATCGGGCCCCAGGTGATGCCGTAGCGGGCCTGCGTGAGGCAGCCGAGGGGGCCCTTGAGGCCCTTCACGTTCGGCAGGCGGTTCGCGTCGGGCACGCGTACGTTGTCGAAGAACAGCGACGACGTCACCGACGCGCGCAGGCTCATCTTGTGCTTGATCTCCTGCGCCGCGAAGCCCTTCATGCCCTTCTCGACGAGGAAGCCCTGGATGCCGTCCTCGGTCTGCGCCCACACGATCGCGATGTCGGCGAGGTTGCCGTTCGTGATCCACATCTTCGAGCCGTTGATGACCCAGTCGTCCCCGTCACGCTTGGCGACGGTCTTCATGTTGGCCGGGTCGGAACCGCCGTGCGGCTCGGTGAGGCCGAAGCAGCCGATGACCTTGCCCGCAGCCATGTCCGGCAGCCAGCGCATGCGCTGCTCTTCGCTGCCGTAGGCGTAGATCGGGTACATGCAGAGCGAACTCTGCACCGAGACGAAGCTGCGGATGCCACTGTCACCGCGCTCGAGCTCTTGGCAGATCAGGCCGTAGCTCACCGCGTTGAGGCCGGCGCACCCGTACTGTTCGGGCAGCGACGAACCCAGCAGGCCGAGTTCCGCAATTTCGCCGACGAGTTCCTTTGGAAAGCGCCCCTGGTCGAACGCGTCGCCGATGATCGGCAGCACCCGCTCGTCGGTGAACCGCGCGACGGTGTCCTGCACGGCGCGCTCTTCTTCGGTGAGCAGGGAGCGGACGTCGAACAGATCGTAGGGCTGCAGGGCCATGGTGCACTCGGCAAAAGTAAAGTGCTCGATTGTACAAGCCGCCCTCGCCCGCACCACCCGTTTTTTTGCATTTCGCCAACAAAAAAACGGGGCCGGTCGCCCGGCCCCAATCGTGTACTAGCGCAGTGGAACGCGCGTCAGCCGCGCGGCGCAGGCTCGAATGCAGCCGCGGTCTGCGTCACGACCTGCCCGTCGATGACGGGCAGGCGCGGGCCGGGACGGTCGTCGAGGCGCACGGTGTCGACACGGCCCTGGTAACGGTAGCTCACGTCGTAGCCGACCACGTGGTCCTCGCTGCCGAGGCGCACGCGGTTGCCCGGGCGGCTCGCCATCTGCATGGTGCCGGTCGTGCCGTCCGAATTGCGGTAGGTCACGTTGTAGCCGACCACGCGGGAGGACTTCGAATCCGAGTACACCGTGCGGCACTGGCGGTCGGTGCGAGTGACCACCTGGCCGCCGACGTGGTTGCGGTCGACGCGGTTGCCCACGAAGCCACCGGCCACCGCGCCCGCCGCAGTCGCGACTTTCTTGCCGTTGCCGCCGCCGACCTGATTGCCGACCAAGCCGCCGATGAGCGCACCTGCCACCGTGCCGCCGACGTTGCCGTCGCGCTCGGGCATGCGGTCCTGCACGACCACGTCCTCGCAGACCTCGCGCGGAACCGAGGTCGTGCTCGTTTCACGCACCGGGTCCGTCGCGATGACGGTCGCGTACAGCGGGCGCTGCTCGCGCACGGGGTCGACTTCGACGATGTCGGCGTACTCGATGCTCGGCGTTTCAGGCTGAGTGGCGACGCGCGGATCGATGAGGTTGGTCTGCGCCATGTCGAGTGGCGCGCCTTGCACTGCCGGGGCGGGCGCAGCGGTCACGAGGGGCGACGCTCCGGTCGACGGAGTGCGGAAGCTGTCGTACGCGGCAACGGCCACGCCTCCTACGAGCATCGATGCGACGGCGACCGCGATGATGTTCTTGTCCATATGAAGCTCCTGCGTCCGCGCTGGCGGCTTGTTGAGGGTACGGCCGCATTCGAGCACTGCGAAGCTGAACGGGCACCCGAATTTTTAACGTCAAGCTGTCGTCAGAATGAACCGAGGCCTGCGTGATAGCGTCCTTGGCTTCTGTATGCCGGGGATTCCAGATGCGCTTTCTCGTGCTTCCACTGCTCAGTCGCGTGCGTCGGCTGCGTCATCCGACGCTGTTCAAGCTGACGTTGATCGCGTTCGCCATCAGCGTGCTGCTGCCCGACCCGATCCCGCTCGTCGACGAGATCGTCCTCGGCCTCGCAACTGCATGGCTCGCGAGCCGCAAGCAGGCGCGCGAGCCGATCGACGTCACGCCGGACCGCTGAGCCGGTGTACGTCGACACCCACAGCCACGTTGACGTCGACGCGTTCGACGCGGACCGCGGCGCTGTGCTCGATCGCGCGTCGGCAGCGGGTGTGCTGCGCCACGTGGTGCCGGCGATTGACGCCGCCGGATGGCCGCGGTTGCGCGAGGTCTGCCAGGAACACGAGGGGCTTTTCCCTGCCTACGGCCTGCACCCGATGTTTCTCGACGCACACAGGGATTGCGACGTCGACAGCCTGCGCGATTGGCTCGCGCGCGAACGGCCAGTGGCCGTTGGAGAGTGCGGTCTCGATTTTTTCGTCGACAGCCTGGATCGCGACCGGCAGAGCCGGCTGTTCGACGCCCAACTGCGGCTCGCGCGGGAGTTCGACCTGCCTGTGATCGTGCACGCGCGCCGCGCGGTGGACGCGGCGATTGCGGCGCTGCGCCGTGTGGGCGGTCTGCGCGGCGTGGTGCACAGCTTTTCGGGCAGCCTGCAGCAGGCCGAGGCGCTCGCGAAGCTGGGGTTCCTGCTAGGTCTCGGAGGCCCCGTGACGTACGAACGCGCGAACCGCTTGCGCCGACTTGCTGCGGATGTACCGCTGGAGTGGCTGGTGCTCGAAACAGACGCGCCGGATCAACCGGACTGTTGCCACCGCGGCGAGCGCAACGAGGGGATGCATCTGCCGTTCGTTGCGGCGACGATCGCCCGGCTCCGCAACGAGGCCGTCGAGCGCATTGCAGCCGTCACGACTGCGAATGCGGAGCGATTGTTCGCATTGAACGCCGCGGAGGTTCGACAACGCGTCACCTGACCTGACCCGCGGCAACACACTTCAGGCGTCCTGAGAGCGCGCGTCGCCGCCGACCTCGACCTTCGCGCGCACCTTGAGCAGCAACTCGATCGCCTTCCCGGCGGCAACGAAGGCAAATGCGCCGGTGATGTGTGTCGCCGCACCGAGTCCGGTGCCGCAATCGAGCTTGAGCGCCGCATCCGGCCCTGCGCTTGGACGAACGCCACAGACGGTTCCGTCCGCCTGCGGATAGCGCACGTTCTCGAGCGAATACACCGCCGGCACGCTGAAATAGCGCCCCGCGTTTTTGGGGAAATTGAACTCGCTGCGCAGCTTCTTGCGGATCAACGCAAGCATCGCGTCGTGCTCGGTGCGCGATAGATCGCGGATGCGGACGAGTGTCGAGTCGGTCCGTCCGCCGGCTGAGCCGACGACAACGATCGGCAGCTTGCGGCGGCGGCACCACGCGATGAGCTCCACCTTGCTCCGGAAGCTGTCGCAGGCGTCGAGCACCAGGTCGAAGCCTCGGTCGAGCAGCGCCTCGATGTTACTGGCCGTGAGAAAGCTCGCGACCGGGTCGACATCGATCTGCGGATTGATCGCACGGCAACGTTCGGCCATCGCGTCGACCTTCGCACGCCCGTACTGCCCCGCGAGCGCAGGCAGCTGACGATTGGTGTTCGACACACAGATGTCGTCGGCATCGATGAGCGTGATGTGGCCCACTCCGCTGCGCGCGAGCGATTCGACGAGCCACGACCCGACGCCGCCCATGCCGACCACGGCGACGCGGCACTGTGCAAGGCGCGCGTACGTGCCTGCACCATAGAGTCGGTCGATGCCTGAAAAACGCTCCTGCCAGGCCGGATCTTGTGCGTGATTGCTCATGTGCGCATTGTAATCGTGCGCGCTGCGCAGCCGCCCGACGCGTGCAAACGACCGTTTGGAGGTGCGTGCTAAGGTGCGGCGGTAGCCCGCAGGGAGTGCCGCGATGAGTACCGAAACCCCTTCCATGTCCCGCTCGACCCAGGCCCGTCGCTACTTGGCATTGTTCCTGGTCGGCCTGCTCGTCGGCGCGATTGCGACCACCATGGCGCTGCGCGCGATCGAGGCGCGACAGGACCACTTCGACCAGGCCGTGATGCGGGTGCAGCAGTGGCACGTGAACGAGCTTGCGGCCAACATCGAGAGCAACCGCTGTGCGGCAACGGACACGCTGCCTCACCTGCGCACGCTGCGCGCGCTGGCGGATGACCTCGAGCCCGCGTTCCCGGACCTGCGCGACGACGCGCGTTACATGCAGCATGCGAGCAGCATGCGTGCCGCGGTCGACAATGCGCTGGCATCGCCTCCGATGAACTGCCCGGGCCTCAGCGCAACGGTGCAGAACGTGCGCGAGGCGTGCAAGGCCTGCCATCAGGACTTCCGCGGCAGCTGAACGGCGTCCGCACGCAGGCGGTTCGGTTGATGACGCATTCACGAGGCCGCGCCTAGCGTGGCGGCGCGTGGCGGATGCACCGCCGCTCCACTGCAGGAGGTCCCATGAAGACGGGTATTCGTTTGGCTGGCATCGCGTTTGCTTCCACGCTCGCATTGTCCGGCTGTGCAACGCACGGCGGCGCCGGTGTCGGCGCGTCGGGATACGGCGCCTCGGGCGGCGGTTACGGCGCATCGGCCGGCGGCTACGGCGCATCCAACACGAGCTGTTATGACTGCGGCACCGTCGTGCGCATCGAGCAGTCCGGTGGCAGCGCGGTGCCGAACGCGGCAGGCGCCGTGATCGGCGGCTTGGTCGGCGCGGCGGCAGGCCGTGAGATCGCCGAAGACAAGAGCGACGGCCGCCGCAACACCGCCACCGTTGCTGGCGCGGCAGCGGGTGCCCTCGCCGGCAACGCGATCCAACGCAATGTCGCCGGTGCCACGTACAACGTGCACGTGCGCATGAACGATGGACGCGTCACGGTCGTGACCCAGAACGATCTCGGCGGCGTCCGTGAGGGGTCGTACGTCCGCGTCGCAAACGGGCGTGCCTGGTTGCGTTGAGTTCAAGTGCCTCGTGTTGAACGAACGGCCCGCTTCGGCGGGCCGTTCTTCGTTTACGCACGTGGCAAACCCGGCCGCAGCCCGGTTTCCCCACCCAGCCGAGCGATCGTTACAACGGCTGCACGGACTCGGCTTGCAGGCCCTTCTGGCCCTGCGCCACAGTGAAGCTGACCTGCTGACCTTCCTGCAGGCTCTTGAAGCCCTGGCTCTCGATGGCGCGGAAATGCACGAACACGTCTTCACCGCTCTGGCGGCTGATGAAGCCGAAGCCCTTGGCATCGTTGAACCACTTGACCGTTCCGGTTTCACGGTTCGACATTGACCTTCTCCTTGTAACGTTGCGTTGGAATGCGCGGCGGTCGCCGCATGCTGGTTGCAAGGAGGAAGCGGTGCAACGATGTAGCGATCAACGATCATCCGCATCGGGCCACGATTCAGGGTGACCCTTGGCAACAACAGCGCAGGCAACGTAACGGTCGCCTGTTCGAATTGCAATCGGGCCGTGGCCCCCTTCATTCGCGAGGATGCGATGGACTTGCAGGTCGTGTGGTACGCGGTGGCGGCACTTCTCGTCCTGGTCGGACTGGCGGGCATCGTGCTCCCTGCCCTGCCCGGCGTCCCGGTCATCTTCGCGGGCCTGTTGCTCGCGGCGTGGGCCGACGGCTTCGAACAGGTCGGGACCGTAACGCTGGTGATACTCGGTGTGATGACCGTCGTCTCCCTCGGCGTCGACCTCGTCGCGACGGCGATGGGGGCCAAGCGCGTCGGCGCCAGCCGGCTTGCACTGATCGGTGCGGTCGTCGGCACGTTTGCGGGGCTGTTCTTGGGGATCCCGGGCCTGATCGTCGGCCCGTTCGCGGGCGCGCTCGTGGGCGAGCTGATTCACGGCCGCCAGGTCGGCCAGGCGGCGAAGGTGGGCTTCGGCACGTGGTTCGGCATCCTGCTCGGTGTCGCGCTCAAGATCGGGCTCGCATTCGCGATGCTTGGGCTGTTCGCGTTTGCGTGGTTCGTCTGACGCGCGTGCGACGCGAGCGGCCGTGACCCAGGCGGCACTTCACATCCCTTTGGTCGAGCCAGCGCCACAGTAGCGTTTGGCGGCCGTGTGAGCCGCTGGAGCCGTGCCCATGCTGTCGACGATCGTTGCGACCGTGCTGGTGACCGTGCTGGTCGTGCTCATCGCACTCAACGTCGCCGCGCCCGAACGCAAACTTCAACGCCGGATCGCGCATCGCTACGCGACCGAGGATGAGCAGTTCCTGCGCGAAATGTCGGTGCTGCTCGGCCCGGCGATTCTCCCGGGAAATCGCGTCGTCGCGCTGCAGAACGGGGACGAGATCTTCCCCGCCATGCTCGAGGCCATCCGCGGCGCGCAGCGGACGATCACGTTCGAGACCTACATTTACTGGGCCGGCCACATCGGCACCGAAGTGGCGGAAGCGCTGGCCGAGCGGGCGCGGGCGGGTGTCGCCGTCCATGTCACCGTGGACTGGGCCGGCGCATTCAAGATGGACGACGAACTGCTGGACTGCATGCAGTCCGCAGGCGTCGAGCTGCACCACTACCGGCCGCTGCGCTGGTACAGCCTGAGCCGTCTCAACAACCGCACGCACCGAAAGTTGCTGATCATCGACGGCGTCGTGGCGTTCACCGGCGGCGTGGGCATCGCGGATCCGTGGCTGGGGCATGCGCAGGACAGCGACCACTGGCGGGACATGCACTTCCGCATCGAGGGCCCGGTGGTTGCGCAGGTGCAGGCCGCGTTCAACGACAACTGGATCAAGACCACCGGCGTCGTCCTCAACGGAGAGGACTACTTCCCGCCGCTGGAGCCTGCGGGCAATAGCCCGGCGCACATGTTCATCTCCTCCCCCGCCGGCGGCAGCGAGAGCATGCACCTGATGTACCTGATGTCGATCGCGGCGGCGCAGCGCACGATCGACCTGTGCGCCGCGTACTTCGTGCCCGACCATCTAATGCGCAAGGCACTGATCGACGCGCGCGAGCGCGGTGTGCGCGTGCGCGTGCTGGTGCCGGGTATGTACATCGACTCGATCTCGGTGAAGATCGCGTCGAAGACGTGCCTGGGCGAGCTGCTGCTGGCCGGGATCGAGATCTACCACTACTGCCCCACGATGCTGCATCTCAAGATGCTGATCGTCGACGGCGCGATGGTGTCGGTGGGCTCGACGAATTTCGACCGGCGCTCGTTCCGTCTCAACGACGAGGCAAGCCTGAATATCTACGACGCGGAATTCGCCGCGCAGATGTCCGCGATCTACGAAACGGACCTGCAACGCGCGGAGGCGTATACCTACGACGATTGGAAACGTAGACCGCTGCGACGGCGCATCTTCGAGCAGCTGGTCCAGCCCTTCCGATCGCAGCTGTAGCTTTCGAACCACAAGGAGCGTGACATGCAGGCGAGGCGCATTCTTTCGCTGGACGGCGGCGGCATCCGCGGGCTGGTCACCTGCCGCTGGCTCGAGAACGTTGATGCTGCGCTCGCGGCTGCCGGCAAGGGCGGCCTGAGGGATCGGTTCGACCTGTTCGCCGGCAGCTCGACAGGGGCAATGATCGCCTGCGCGCTGGGCCTTGGCCTGCCGCCCGCCCACATTGCCGAGCTGTATCGCGTGCATCGGCACACGATATTTCCGGGCATTGCACGACGCCTGTGGTCGCGCTTGGGTCGCACGTTCGAGCACGGCACGTCCGCACCGCGCTACGACGGGCGCGGGCTCGAGCGCGTGTTGCAAGACGTGTTCGGCACGGCGCGGATGGGCGACCTTGCCAAGCCGACGCTGGTCACGGCCTACGACACGATCGGCCGCCGGCCGGTCATCTTCAAGAGCTTCAAGCCGGAGCACGCCCAGCTGCCGGTGTGGGAGGTGTGCCGCGCGTCGTCGGCCGCTCCGACGTACTTCCCCGCACACGGGATAACGTTCAATGGCCGGCTGCACGCCCTCATCGACGGCGGCGTGGTGGCGAACAATCCCACGACCTGCGCAATCGCCGAGGCGCTGCGCAAGGACAAGCGTGTCGACCGCAGCGGCGAGCTCGTGGTGCTGTCGGTCGGCAGCGGCGAGCGCAACCGCGCGATCGACCTCGCATCGGCGCGCGAATGGGGCGCGCTCGAATGGGCGATCCCGATCATCGACGTGCTCTTCGACGCGAGCAGCGACTCGGTCGACTACATCGCGCACCAGCTCGTCGGCGACGGCTACTTCCGGCTGCAGACCGAACTCGTCGTCGGCCTCGACGACCTGGACGACACGAGCGACACGAACCTGCTCGCGCTCGAGACGCTGGCGCGCGACTACCTGGCGCGCCCAACAACGCGCGGTATCGTCGATCGGCTGGTTTCGATGCTCTGAGCGTGCGTGCGCGGCGCTGGCGCATGTCGCGTCGCCCCGTGCCTGCCACTTCAGCGTCGGCTTGTCCCGCTGGCGGGCTGCCCGCCCCGCGCCGTGCGGTCACACTGTGGCGAGGCGCGCGGCACGAGGAGCGGCCACACCGCTCCCGTGATGCATGCGCGCCGGATGCCCTAGTGCCGTCAGGCCACCACGACCGGAATCTTGCCGATGCGCGCCTGCCATTCCTTCGGACCGGTGCGGTGCACCGATTCGCCCTGGCTGTCGACGGCGACGGTCACCGGCATGTCCTCGACCGTGAACTCGTAGATCGCCTCCATGCCGAGGTCGGCGAAGCCGACCACGCGCGACTGCTTGATCGCCTTCGACACGAGGTACGCCGCGCCGCCGACGGCCATCAGGTAGACCGACTGGTGCTCGCGAATCGCGTCGATCGCCGCCGGGCCGCGCTCGGCCTTGCCGACCATGCCGAGCAGGCCGGTCTGCTCGAGCACCTGCGCGGTGAACTTGTCCATGCGCGTCGCCGTGGTCGGGCCGGCCGGGCCCACGACCTCGTCGCGCACCGGATCGACCGGGCCGACGTAGTAGATGAAGCGGCCGCGGAAATCGACCGGCAGCGGCTCGCCCCGGTTGAGCATGTCGACGATGCGCTTGTGCGCGGCGTCGCGGCCGGTGAGCAGCTTGCCGTTGAGCAGCAGCACTTCGCCGGGCTTCCAGCTTGCAACGTCCTCGGGCGTGACCGTATCGAGGTCGACGCGGCGGCCCTTGCTCGCGTCGTACGTCAGCTCCGGCCAGTCGGACAGCGACGGCGGGTCGAGCATCACCGAGCCGCTGCCGTCCAGGGTGAAGTGCGCATGGCGCGTGGCGGCGCAGTTGGGGATCATCGCGACCGGCAGGTTGGCCGCGTGCGTCGGGTAATCCTTGACCTTGATGTCGAGCACCGTGGTCAAACCGCCCAGGCCCTGCGCGCCGATGCCGAGCGCGTTGACCTTCTCGTACAGCTCCAGGCGCAGTTCCTCGGCTCGATTGCTCGGCCCGCGCGCCTGCAGGTCGGTGATGTCGATCGGCTCCATCAGCGCTTCTTTCGCGAGCAGCATCGCCTTCTCTGCGGTGCCGCCGATGCCGATGCCGAGCATGCCCGGCGGGCACCAGCCGGCGCCCATCGTCGGCACCGTCTTGAGCACCCAGTCGACGATCGAATCGGACGGGTTGAGCATCGCGAACTTGGTCTTCGCCTCCGAGCCGCCGCCCTTCGCCGCGACGATGACGTCGACCGTGTTGCCCGGGACGACCTTCATGTTCACGACGGCCGGCGTGTTGTCCTTCGTGTTCTGGCGCTTGCCGGCCGGATCCGCGAGCACGCTTGCGCGCAGCTTGTTGTCCGGGTGGTTGTACGCGCGGCGCACGCCCTCGTTGACCATGTCTTCCACGCCCATGGTCACCCCGCCCCACTGCACCTCCATGCCGATCTCGAGGAACACGGTGACGATGCCGGTGTCCTGGCAGATCGGCCGGTGGCCCTCGGCGCACATGCGCGAATTGATGAGGATCTGCGCGATCGCATCCTTCGCGGCCGGCGACTCCTCGCGCTCGTACGCGGCGGCGAGGTTCTTGATGTAGTCGACCGGGTGGTAGTAGCTGATGTACTGCAGCGCGTCGGCGACGGACTGGATGAAGTGCTCTTGCTGAATGAAGATCACGGCGGCGCCGGGTGACGGAAAGTCCGCGATTTTACCGCGGCCGCGGACCCGCGCGGCTTACACCATGCGCCGGAAATCCGCGGGCAGCCCGTCGCGCAGCAGCGCCGGCAGTTGCTCCGCCGGCAGCGGGCGGCTGAACAGGAAGCCCTGCATCTCGGTGCAGCCAAACGAGGCGAGGATGTCGGCCTGCTCGTGCGTCTCCACGCCTTCCGCGACGACGCGGTAATCGAGCGCCTGCCCCATCGCGACGATCGCCTGCACGATTGCCAAGTGCTTCGGATCCGGCAGGCCCGAGACGAAGGTGCGGTCGATCTTGAGCGTGTCGAACTTGTACTGCACGAGGTAGTTCAGGCTCGAGAACCCGCGCCCGAAATCGTCGACCGCGACCTGCACGCCCAGCTGCTTGAGCTCGGCAATGACCTGCTGGCCCCGGTCCTGCTGCGCAAACATTTGGCTTTCGATGAATTCGATCTCGAGGCTGCGCGCGTCGGCGCCGGTCTCTTGCAGCACGCTGCGCACGTGGTTGACGAGCCGCTCGGGGTCGAAACGCGCGAGCGAGATGTTTACGGAGATCGGCACGATGGGCAGCCCCATCGCATGCCATTCGCGACCCTGTCGGCAGGCCTCGTGCATCACCCACTCGTCGATCTGGACGATCAGGCCGGTCTGCTCGGCGACCTCCAAGAACTCGTCGGGCGCCACGACGCGCCCGTCTGGGCGCTGCCAGCGCAGCAGGGCCTCGAAGCCAATCACACGTCGATCGCGCTGATCGACGCGGGGCTGGTAGTACAGCCGGAAGTCCTCGTTACCGAGCGCGATGCGCAGGTCGTGCTCGGTGCGCATGCGCGCCTCGGCCCGCTCGCTCATCACGTCGGTGAAGTAGCTGTAGCGGCAGCGGCCGGCCTCCTTCGCGCTGTAGAGCGCGGTGTCGGCCTGTTTCATCACGGTGGGCACGTCGCGCCCGTCCTGCGGGAACAGCGCAATGCCGATGCTCGCCGACACGTGCAGGTCCTGCCCCTGGTAGGGGATCGGCTCTTCGATCGAGCGGATGAGTTTTTCCGCGACGCGCGCGGCGTCGCGCGGATCGGCCAGGCGGTTGAGCAGCAGCACGAACTCGTCGCCGCCCTGCCGGCTGACGGTGTCGTCGTCGCGCACGCCGGCCACGAGCCGCTGCGCGACTTCCTGCAGCACGTGGTCGCCCGCCGGATGACCGAGCGAATCGTTGATGTGCTTGAAGAAATCGAGGTCGAGATACAGCAGCGCGCCCTTGCCGCCGCGCGGGATCGCCGCGACGGCCTGGGACAGGCGGTCCTGCAGCAAAACGCGGTTCGGCAGCTTGGTCAGCGCGTCGTGCTGCGCCATGTGCGACAGACGATTGGCCAGCGCGCGCGCCTGGCTGACGTCGTGCAGCAGCATCACGCCGCCCACCACGACGCCGTGGCGGTCGCGCACCGGCGACGCCGAATCTTCGATCGGGTGTTGCTTGTCGTCGCGATCAAGGACCGCGCGATCGTCCTGCGCGCGCGAAATCACGCCGTCCTTGATCGCCTGGCGCATCGTCGGCGGGCGCGGCGCCCCCGTCACCGGATCGACGATGCGCACGACCTCTTCGAGCGGCCGGCCGATCGCGTCGCGCTCGTTCCAGCCGCACAGCCGCGCGGCGGCCGGGTTCATGAGGGTGATGCGCATCCCACTGTCGCAGGCGACGAGCGGCTCGCCGAGGGAGTCGACCGCCGTGCGCGACTGCGCCCGCGCGTCCATCAGCGCCTGCTCGGCGGCCCGCAGCGGGCCGAGGTCGCGCAGCGTGGCGACGAGCCGCGAAGGGTCTTCGCCCGGGACGCCAGTCACGGTGAGCTCCACCGGGAACGCGTCGCCACCCGCGCGTTGCGCTTCGACCGGCGACGCGAGCCCCATGGAATGCATGCCCGGCTGGGCGCTCGCGAGGTCGACCAATGCAGCCCACTGGATGCGTGATTCGGCGTCGAGCCAACGGTCGAGCGGCTTTCCGACCAGCGCGTCGCGGGTGACGAGCAGGCAGTCGCGGAGGCGGTCGTTGATCGCAACCACGGTGCCGGCCGCGTCGAGAAGCGCGCTGGGCTCACAGGCGGCATCGAGCATCGACTGCAGGCGGCGCGTCGACTGGTCACGCCAGGTGACGTCCTGTCCGAAGAACTGGAAGCCGTCCACGGTGCCGTCGGCGGCGAACTCGGGTTCGAGGGCGACGTCGAGCTGCCGCGCGCCAACGCGCACCTGCGCGCGTTGCGACTGGCCCGCGAGCACGCGCTGCACGCTGCTGCCGAGCGCGCCCGCGGCCTGCTCGCCGTAGATTTCGAGGATGGAGTAGCCGAGCACCTGATCGGTCGGGCGCGCGTGCCAGTCGAGATAGGTCGGATTCGCGGTGCGATGTCGGAGATCGCGGCCGAAGCGCGCGATCAGCGCAGGCGTGCGTTCGACCAGTCGGTCGAGCCGCTCGGTCGTCGAGCGCGCCTGCCGCGCCGCGCCGGCGCGTTCGCGGCCGAAGATCGCCAGGGCGTGCCCGCCGGCGAGCAACGGAACCGCCACGAGTGCCGCGGCGACGAAGTCGACGCCGCGCCAAAGGTCAATCGACGCTCCCAGCGCCACGACGACCGCGAGCGCGACTGCGGTTCCGATCGCGAGCGCCCCGGCCGCGCGCGGTCCGCCCCGCAACGCGCCGAGCCAGAGCGGCACGGCGATCAGCGCAAAGCCGCCCGGCCACAGCGCCAGCCAGCCGGCGGTGCCGAGTGCGGCCGCGCCGCCGACGGCAGCGAGAACGCCGACCGAAGGCGCGTCGTCGGGCCGCGGGGTCATCAGCGTCGGAAGTGCAGCCACCAGGCCGAGTGCGAGGCCGGCACCGCATGCGAGCGCTTGAAACCCGGCAGGCCCCACGAGCACCGCGCACAAGGCCGCCAGCGGCGGCAGGGCGAACGCGACGACGGCGCTCGCGGCAAGCCCGTCCGCCGTCGTCTGGCGCCGGTGCGCGAAGGCGCGAATGATCACGACGCCGACGGCAAGCACCGCCGCGCAGGCCGTCATCGCCATTCGATCGGCATCGAGCCAGGCGGGCGCGACAAGCGCGGCCGCTCCGGCCCCGCCGAACACGGCGATCGCGGCGGCCGAGTGCGCCGAGCGCCACAGCCCCGCAAAGAGGATCGCCGCGGCCAGCCCGATCAGGACGGCCGACACGAGCGCCCCTGGCGCGAACGTCGCGGCGACCGCGAACAACGCGGTGCCGCACACGGTCACGGCGAGAGCACGCACGTCGAAGCGCGCCGTGGGGTCGGGCGGTGTCGAGACTTCGCGGTGGGGTGCGGCTGCTGCCATGCGGCGTCACGGCCTCCGCGCCGTGCGCCCGTCGGACCCGGCTCCGTGGCCGGCACTTCCGACAGTGTGGAGGTGGGGGACCCCATCTTGCGCATTCCGCATCGTCGCGTTCTGTGCGCGCAGTTCAAAGTCGGCCGCTGCGCCCGGACGCCGGGAACAATTCCGAGACGGAGGCATCAGGCCGGACGGGTCGGCGCGGCCCCACGCGCTGGCGCAACCGTCGTTTCACAACCGGTTGCGACAATTCGACATGCCCCCTTCGACCGCGACACCCCCTAGAGACCCGGCCCGCATGAGCCTGCGCGCCCGGCTGGACGCGCTGCGCAACCTGCCGCCGTTCCTCCGCGCGGTCTGGGCCGCAAGCCCGGCGCTCACCGCGGTCACGCTGGGCCTGAGGCTGGTCCGCGCGCTGTTGCCGGTGGCGACGCTGTACGTCGGCAAGCTGATCATCGACGAAGCCGTGCGCCTCGCCGGTTCGGGCATCGCCTTCGACGACCCGATGGCGGCCTTCGCGCGCGGCCAGCTCGACGGCCTGCTCGCCCTGGTCGCGATCGAGCTCGCGCTGGCGGTCACGGCCGACCTGCTCGGCCGCGTGATCGCCTACGGCGACACGCTGCTGTCGGAGTTGTTCACCAACGCGACGAGCGTGCGGCTCATGGAACACGCCGCGACGCTCGACCTAGAGGACTTCGAGAACCCCGACATCCAGGACCGCCTCGACCGCGCGCGCCGGCAGACGATGGGGCGGATGAGCCTCATGAGCCAGCTGTTCGGGCAGGCGCAGGACGCGATCACCGTGATCGCGTTCGCCGCCGGCCTCGTGGCTTATGCGCCCTGGCTGATCGTGCTGCTCGTCGTTGCGCTGGTGCCGGCGTTCGTCGGCGAGGCGCACTTCAATGCACTCGGCTACTCACTCGGCTATGCATGGACGCCGGAGCGTCGCCAGCTCGAATACGTGCGACAGACCGGCGCGAGCGTCGACACGGCAAAGGAAGTCAAACTTTTCGGCCTGCACCGCTTCCTCATCGAGCGCTACCGCACGCTCGCCGATGCGTTCTTCCTCGCCAACCGCGCGCTGGCGCGGCGGCGTGCCATGTGGGGCGCGCTGTTCGCTGCGCTCGGCACGCTGGGTTACTACGTCGCGTTCGCGTACATCGCGTGGCGCACCGTGCGCGGTGATTTCAGCATCGGCGACCTGACTTTCCTCGCCGGCAGCTTCCTGCGGCTGCGGCAACTGCTCGAAAGTTTGCTCGTGGGCTTTACGCAGGTGGCCGGCCAGGCGCTCTATCTCGATGACTTGTTCTCGTTCTTCACGATCGAGCCCGAGATCCGCTCACGCCCGGGCGCAGTGCCTGCGCCGCAGCCGATCCAGCGCGGCTTCGTGTTCGAGAACGTCGGGTTCCGCTACCCCGATACCGAAGGCTGGGCGCTGCGCCATCTCGACTTTCAACTGCGCGCCGGCGAGGTGCTCGCACTGGTCGGCGAGAACGGCGCCGGGAAAACCACGCTCGTAAAGTTGCTTGCGCGCCTGTACGACCCCGACGAGGGCCGCATCCTGCTCGACGGCCGCGACCTGCGCGAGTACGACCTCGACGACCTGCGTGGGCAGATCGGCGTGATCTTCCAGGACTTCGTGCGCTACCACCTGACCGCGGCCGAGAACATTGGGGTCGGCCGGGTCGATGCGATGCACGACCGCAACCGCGTGCGCAGCGCCGCGCACCGGGCGGCGGCCGACGCGATGGTCGAATCGCTGCCCGAAGGGTACGACCAGATCGTCGGGCGTCGCTTCCGCCAAGGGGTGGACCTCTCAGGGGGCCAGTGGCAGAAACTTGCGATCGCACGCGCTTACATGCGCGACGCCCAGGTCATGATCCTCGACGAGCCGACCGCCGCGCTCGACGCACGCGCCGAGTTCGAGGTGTTTCAGCGGTTCAAGGCGCTGTCGGCAGGCCGCACCGCGGTGCTGATCTCGCACCGGTTTTCCAGCGTGCGCATGGCCGACCGCATCCTCGTGCTCGCCGACGGCCGCCTCGAGGCCAGCGGCACGCATGAGGAACTGCTCGCGCAAGGTGGCCGCTATGCGGAACTGTTCGAACTCCAGGCGGCCGGCTACCGCTGATTTCCGAGGCGCCAGGGCGAATCGCCCGGTCCGGCCATGCCAGGCGCAGCCGACCATGCGACGCTTGTGCGCATTGCAACCGGGAACCGACGCCATGCGCCATGCCGCCCTCTCCTCTGCCCTGGCCCTCGTGATCGCCTTGAGCCTGGCCGCCTGCGATCGCGCGCCCGGTGCCGCCGCCGAAGCGTCCGCGCCGCCCGCGACCGCGCCAGCAGCAACCACCGCCCCGCCGACGCCCGGCAAGCAACTGCAGGTCCGCGAGATCGCCACCGGGCTCGAGCACCCGTGGGCCGTCGCGCCGTTGCCGGAAGGCGGTTTCCTCGTCACCGAGCGCCCCGGGCGCCTCCGCCGCGTGTCCGCGACGGGCGAGCTGTCCGAACCGGTCGCGAACGTTCCCGCGGTGTGGGCGAAGGGCCAGGGGGGGCTGCTCGACGTGGTGCTCGCACCGGATTTCGCAACGAGCCGCCGCATTTTCCTGAGCTACGCCGAGCCGGGCCCGGGGGACACCGCCGGCACGGCCGTCGCCACCGCTGTTCTCGACGGCAACGCGCTCACAGACGTGAAGCGCATCTACCAGCAGCAACCGAAGCTGGAAGGGCCGAACCATTTCGGCTCGCGCATCGCGTTCGACGGCAAGGGGCACGTGTTCATCAGCCAGGGCGACCGGAACGACCGGCCGACCGCCCAGAAGCTCGACATGCTGCAGGGCAAGATCGTGCGCTTGAACCTCGACGGCAGCGTGCCGCAGGACAACCCGTTCGTCGGCACGCCGGGCGCCCGTCCGGAGATCTGGAGCTACGGGCACCGCAACGCACAGTCGCTCGCGGTTGACCCCCGCACCGGCACGCTGTGGGAAGCCGAACACGGCCCGCGGGGCGGCGACGAGATCAACCTGCCCGCCCCTGGCAAGAACTACGGCTGGCCGGTGGTGACGCACGGCATCAATTATTCGGGTCTGCCGATTCCGGAGGCCGTCGGCAACGAGGCCCCTGACATGCAGCCCCCGCACCACGTGTGGGAGAAGTCACCGGGCCTGGCGGGGATGGCGTTCTACACCGGCCGCCCGGACTCGGCATGGAACGACAGCCTGCTGCTCGGCGCCCTTGCCGATGGCAGCCTGATCCGCGTGACGCTGGACGGCGATCGCATCGCCGGCGAGGAGCGCCTGCTCAAGGACATCGGCGCGCGCATCCGCGACGTGCGGGTCGGGCCGGAGGGCCACGTCTACGTGATCACCGACCAAGAAGACGGACGTCTGCTGCAGCTGATCCCTCCAGTGCGCTGAGAGGCGCACACGGCGGGCGCTTTCCAATCGTCTAAGGCCTCAGAACAACGCGCCCTGCGCATCCGGCGGCGCGGTGTACGTGAGGCGCCCGTCCTCGATGCGCGCCGCCGACGTGTACGGATGCTCGTCGACGCGCCTCGGCGCGAGAATGTGCAACACGGTCCAGCCCGCTGCCTTCAGATCATCGGAGATCAGGCTGCGGTGGCACTGCCACCACATGGCCTCGGCGCACATCACCGCGGTGCGCCGTTCGAGCGCGAGAGCGACCAGACGTGACCTAGCGTTCGCATAGGCGGCCGTGTCCATGTAGTCGGCGTAACCGCGGAAGCTCGCATTGCGCCACGCGGTGTGGGGTGTGTCCTCACGCGCCTGGCGCCGCCCGCCGAGGTCGGGCATCGCGACGTACTCGAAGCCCGCCGCCGGCAGCGCGCGGGCCATCGACTCGCTCGAGTACTGCGGGTTCCGCCGCGAGCCGGCAAAACGGCGCACATCGACGAGCACCTCGATGCCCTCGCCCTGCAGCAGTTCAAAGAAGAGCTCCAGCGGCCGCGTCGAATGACCGACGGTCCACAGCGTTCCGGTCCGTTCCATGCCTGAATGCTGCGGTTACTTCGGTGAAAAGCCGTTGACGCGAGCGTCGATACGCTGGCCGCGCAATGGAGACTCCCGTGAAAGACGCCCCCCGCGGCCTCGCCCGCACCGCGCAGATCGTGCGCTTTCTCCTGAAGTACCGCAGCGCAGGCGTCTTCACCGGCCTGGACCCGGACGCGCTGGCACCGGCCGACGAGCCGGTGCCAGCGGCGGGCAAGCCCGAGGAGTTCGTCCGCGACCTCGAGGCGCTCGGGCCCACCTTTGTAAAGATCGGCCAGGCGCTGTCGACCCGGCCCGACATGGTCCCGCCCGCGTACATCGCCGCGCTCGAGCGCATGCAGGACGACGTCTCGCCGATTCCGTTCGATGAAATCCGGGAGGTTGTCGAAAGCGAGCTCGGCGCTCGCATCGGCAAGCTCTTCGAGTACTTTGAAGAGACCCCGCTCGGCGGCGCATCGCTCGCCCAGGTGCACCGCGCGCGGCTGCGCAACGGGCGCGAGGTGGCAGTGAAGGTGCAGCGCCCCGGCATCACCGAGCAATTGCACTCCGATCTCGACTCGCTGAACTCGGTTGCGACGCGGATCGATCGTGCCACCGACCTCGGCCGGCGCGTGCAGTTTGCCGATTGGGTGCACGAGTTCCGCAAGACCCTCATCGCCGAGCTCGACTACCGCACCGAGGCCGAGAACCTCGAACGCTTCGGCGAGCGCTTCCAACCGTATCCACAGCTGTGCGTGCCACAGCCCGTGTGGGACTACACGCGCAAGCGCGTTCTCACGATGGACCTCGTGCACGGCGTCAAGGTGACCGACATCTCCGGCCTTCGGCGCATGGAACAGGACCTCGAGAGCCTCGCCAGCGCGCTGATGCGCGGCTATCTCGATCAGGTCCTCGTGCACGGCCAGATCCACGCCGACCCGCATCCGGGCAACCTGCTGCTCACGCAGGATGGGCGGCTCGCGCTCTTCGACCTCGGCATGGTTGCGCACATTCCACCGCGCCAACGGGACCGGCTGTTCCAGCTGCTGTTCGCCGCGGTCGACGGCCGCGGCGAGGACGTCGTGCGCGAAGCCATCGCAATGGGTACGCGCCTCGAGGACTTCGACGAGACGCGCTACCAGCGCGAGGTCAGCCAGCTGGTTGCGAAGTTTTCCGCGCACCGCAGCCACTCGCGCGGTCTCAGCGAAGGCCGGCTCGTGCTCGAACTCACGCGGCTCGGTACGGCGTGCGGTCTGCGTACGCCGTCGGAACTCAGCCTGCTCGGCAAGACCCTGCTGAACCTCGAAATCGTCTGCAGCGCGCTCGCGCCGGAGCTCGACGTCAAGTCGGTCGTCGAAGGCCATCTGAACCAGGTGATGCAGGACCGCATGCGGCAATCGATGTCGCCCGCGAAGCTCGCCGGCGATCTGATGGACATGCAGGCGCTGATGCGTGATGCACCGCGCAAGGTCTCCGACGTGCTGGGCCTGCTCGCGGAAAACCGGCTTCAGATGCGCGTGACGGGGCTCGAAGAGTCCCATCTCATGGAGAACCTGCAGAAGATCGCAAACCGCATCACGGCGGGTCTGGTCACCGCCGCGCTCATCGTTGCGTCGGCGCTCGTGATGCGCGTCGACGTCGGCCCGACGTTGTTCGGTTATCCGGCGATCGCGCTCGTGATGTTCCTGATCGGCAGTGCGCTCGGGCTCACCATCGTCATCAGCGCGCTGATGCGCGACCGACGCGCGCCGCGCGCGGAGCAAAACGGGCCGCGCTGAGCGCAGCCCGTGGGGGCGGGTTCAAATGACGAGGCTGCGTCCCGGCAACGGGGCCGCCGCCGGCGCCGTGCATTCGACACGGTGCCGGCGCAAGCCAAAGCGCGTCAGCTCTGACGGTCGCCGCGGTCGCCCTGTCCGGGTTTCACGTCGTTCTTGGAATGCTTGCGCGCGTCCTGCGACAGCGAGCGCGAAACATCATCCGATTCCTTGAATCGACCGTGCTCGTCGCGACGCACGTAGCGCTTGTCGCCATTGGGTTCGATCAATTCGCGTTTGCTGCTCATCTCGGCCTCCTGGGTTCGCGGTGAACCGTCTGCAGTGTCGAAACGACGCGATGAACGTTTCGCAAAAAGGGCGCTGGTTTTAGCCTCGAAACGAACGCGCGACTGAACGGCCGCGCGCGTGTTGCACGGGTTTCACGGGGCATGCGGCCCCGCTTGCGCAGGATGAAGGCATCCGCTCTCGAGGACTGCCCCATGCGCCGATTTCACGCCCTCCTGCCGCTCGCATTGGCCTGCGCATTCGCGTCTGGCACTGCCCTGGCCGCACCGACGCTCGACATCGAGACCGTCAACTCGGCCGACGCGACGGCCCAGAAATCCGACAAACCCGACAAGTCCGGCAAGTCGGAAAAGTCCGCGAGCCCCGCGATTCTGCGCCTGCAGGTGCTGCTTGATCGCGCGCGTTTCTCGCCCGGCCAGATCGACGGCTTTGACGGCGGTAACACGCGCACGGCGCTGGCCGGCTACAAGGCCGCGCACGGTCTCGGCGATGGCGACTCGCTCGACGCCGAGACCTGGACTGCGTTGACCGGGGCGGGCGGGCCGGCACTGGTCGAGTACACCGTGACCGAGCAGGACGTGGCCGGGCCCTTCGTCGACATCCCGAACGGGATGATGGCGCAGGCCAAGCTTGATCGCCTCGCATACACGTCCCCGACCGAAGCGCTCGCCGAGAAGTTCCACGCGAACCCGGCGCTGCTGAAGACGCTCAATCCGAATGTCGATATCACGAAGCCCGGCACGAAGATCGTGGTGCCGAACGTGCACAACCTTCCGGCGCTCACGAGCGTATCCAAGGTGGTGGTCGACGACTCGGACAAGACCGTGAGCGTCTTCGACAGCACCAACAAGAAAATCGCCCAGTTCCCGGCGACCACGGGCAGCTCGCACGATCCGTTGCCGATCGGCGAATGGAAGATCAAGGGCGTCGCGAAGGAGCCGGTGTTCCACTACAACCCCAAGCTGTTTTGGGACGCGGACCCGTCGCATTCGAAGGCGAAGATCGCACCGGGCCCGAACAACCCCGTCGGACTCGTCTGGATCGACCTGTCGAAGGAGCACTACGGCCTGCACGGCACGCCGGAGCCCGCGCTGATCGGCAAGACGCAGTCGCACGGTTGCATCCGTCTGACCAACTGGTCGGCGCAAACCCTCGCCCAGGCCGTCTCGCCGGGAACGCCGGCCATCCTGCAGGAGTAAGGCGAACACGATGACGACAGTGCGCGGCGTCCTCCTGTTTCTGGCCGGCCTGCTGCTCGGCGCGAACTTGTTGTACTTCTGGATGACGCGGGGCGGCGGGCGGCCTGAGCCGGACGCCCCACCCGTCGCGGCGGCCACGCCTCCTGCCGCAGACGTGCCGGGCCCGGTTCCCCCGCCCCCGCTGGCGCCGACGGACGTGCCCGTGTTGCCGCGGGCGGAAACAGCCGCCGCGCCGGGCTCTCTGATGGTGCCAGTGCAGGGCGTCACACCGGACCAGCTCAGCGACACCTTCGGCGATTCGCGTGGCACCGATCGCGTCCATGAAGCGCTGGACATCCTGGCGCCGGCGGGCACGCCGGTGGTGGCCGTGGCAGACGGGCCGGTCGCGAAGCTGTTCGACAGCAAGGCCGGCGGCCTGACGATCTACCAGTTTGACCCGACGGGCACCTACTCCTACTACTACGCACACCTTCAGAGCTACGCGCCGGGGCTCGAAGAAGGCCAGGTGCTGCAGCGCGGCCAGGTCATCGGCTACGTGGGCAGCACCGGAAATGCGGATCCGACCGCCCCGCACCTGCACTTCGCGGTGTTTGAGCTCGGCCCGGAGAAGCAGTGGCACGACGGGACGCCCGTCAATCCGTATCCGCTCATGCAGTGATTGCCCGCTCCGCCGGCCCGTCGCACAGGGGCCGGCGGAGCTGATCGGCTAAAATCGCCGACCCCTCTGCAGTGCCCTTTCCCGATGTCCTCCGCTTACGGCACCGAAACCGTGCTGGACGTCCGCCACTGGACGGACGACTACTTCAGCTTCACCACGACGCGCGACGACGGCTTCCGCTTCGACAACGGCCAGTTCGTGATGATCGGGCTGCCCGTCGAACAGCCCGACGGCTCGACGCGTCCGCTGCTGCGCGCGTATTCGATCGCAAGTGCAAACTGGGAAGAGCAGCTCGAGTTCTTCAGCATCAAGGTGCCCAACGGCCCGCTGACCTCGCGCCTGCAGCACATCAAGCCCGGTGACCACGTGCTGATCGGCCGCAAGCCGACCGGCACGCTGCTGATCCATGACCTGCACCCGGGGCGCAACCTGTACCTGCTCGGCACGGGCACCGGCTTCGCGCCGTGGCTGTCGGTCATCAAGGACCCGGAGACGTACGAGCGCTTCGAGCGGGTGATCCTATGCCACGGCGTGCGCAACGAGAAAGACCTCGCCTACCGCGACTACATCGTCAACGAGCTGCCGCGGCACGAGTTCCTCGGAGAGCAGATCGCGCAGAAGCTGCGCTACTACCCGGCGGTGACGCGCGAGGATTTCGCTTTCGACGGCCGCGACCAGCGCGGCCGCCTCACGCAGATGCTCGAATCGGGCCGCATGGCCGAACAGCTCGGAATCGAGCCGCTCGACGCCGAGCACGATCGCGCAATGATCTGCGGCAGCCCGCAGATGCTTGCGGATTTCCGGGCGCTGCTCGACTCGCGTGGGTTCGAGGCGGCGCCGCGCATCGGCGTGCCGGGCCAGTACGTCTACGAGCGCGCGTTTGTCGAAAAGTAATGGGCGGCGCGGGGCGCAGTCCGGCAGCGGAGAGCCGCTGCCGACTTGGCTCAGCGCTCGCCGTGGCGCAGCCAGGTGTGCGCCATGCGCTCATCGGTGAACGCCCGGGCTTCAAAGCCTGCTTCCACCGCAAGGATTTCCGCGGTCTCGACTTCGCGCCAACCGGCGTCCTGCTGATACACGTAGGCAATTCGCAGCCGCTCAAGCCCGAGCCCGCGCATGGCCCGGACAAAGCCGTCGACCTGTTCGAGCGTCAGCGGCGCACCGCGGACCTCCGACACGACCAGCACCGATTCCGGCGGGCTGCGCTGCACTTCCGCAGCAATGGCGCGCCAGGCTTCGAGTGTGTCGTCGAAGTCACGCTCGCCGCCGCTCAGCGCGACGCGGAGCGTCTGCGGGCTGCGCTCGAACGCAACGCGGTAGCTCACGCCCCGGCGCCCAGCGCCGCCTCGATGTCAGGGGCGATGGACTCCGGCGTGTCGCCCGGCGCGTACCGCCGCAGCGCGCGTCCGTCGCGGCCCACGAGAAACTTCGTGAAGTTCCACTTGATCGCCTCGGTGCCCAGCACCCCCGGTCGCTCGTGCTTGAGCCAGCTCCACAGCGGGTGCGCGTCGACGCCGTTGACGTCGACCTTCGAGAACATCGGGAACGTGACGTCGTACTTGACCGAGCAGAACTCGCGGATCTGGGCCTCATCGCCCGGCTCCTGTCGGCCGAACTGATCGCACGGGAAGCCCAGCACGGCGAATCCGCGATCCCGATAGCGTCGCCACAGCTGCTCAAGGCCACTGTACTGCGGCGTGTAGCCGCACTGCGACGCGACGTTGACGATCAGAAGCACCTGGCCGCGGAACGCGTCCAAGTCGCGCGTCGTGCCGTCGATGTCGACGGCGGAAAACCGGTAGACCGAATCCATGCGGCGCCTCGCCTGCCCTTTTGAAGACGGAGTGCACCCGATCCGGCCCCTCTGCCGCAAGCCCCGCACGTCGCTGCCCGCGCGGTGGCACTGTCGCAGCACCTGCAGCCGCGTCGAAACGGCCTGCGTACAGGGACCGCAATAAAAAACCGCGCCCGTCGTGCGACAGGCGCGGCTTCGGTCGAGTGCGTCGCCGCGGTGCACCGCGGCGCGCAATCGTCAGTGGCGGTTGCCGGGCTTCGACACTTCCTCGACGACGTTGCCGGTCTTGCGATCCTTGCCGGTCAAGGCGACGTCGGCCTGCGCGACGATGCCGGCGAGCTTGCCGTCGAGGTCGACGACCGGCACGCGGCGGATCTGCCGGCTCTCCATCACGTCGATGACGTCGGAAAGCTTGGCGTCGGTGCTGACGGTGGTCGGCGGCGTCGACATGACCTCGCGCACCTTCACTTCGTTCGTGTCGCGGCCTTCGGCGACCACGCGCACGACGATGTCGCGATCGGTCACGACGCCGAGAACGCGCTTGGATTCGTCGACGACCGGAATCTCGCCGCAGTCGTTGTCGAGCATGAGGCGGGCGATTTCGCGCAGCGAAGATTCCGGACCGCAACAGGCCGGATTCGGGGTCATCACGCTGGTCACATCCATCGGTCGCTCCTTTGCCGGATAGGCGGGTGGGAAAGTCCTTACCCTGCCCCGCGCACGGTTTGGCACACGTGAATGCAGGCGCGAGCGCGGCCGAGCGTTCACCTCATGAAACCGCCGTGCCCGGCACAGCGGGGGATGGCTTTTGTCATGGGCCCGCTCATCTCGGTTGCGCTAGGCTCCACGGGTTCACCACCGAGAGGTCGTCACGATGAAGCATCCCCTTGCGCTGGCCCTTGCCGTCGCGCTTGCCTCGACCGGCGCACCGGCATTGGCCCAGAAGTCCGCCAAACCCGAGGCCGCGATGAGCCAGCCCCAGTCCAATCCGTCCCAGTCGAACCCGTCCGCTTCGAACGCGTCCGCGTCCAATGCGTCCGAGTCGAACCCATTCTTCACCGAAAGCACGCTGCCGCTGAAGTACCCGCACTTCGATAAGGTCCAGGACAGCCACTTCGGTCCGGCTTTTGACCGCGGCATGAGCGAGCACCTCAAGGAAGTCGAGGCGATTGCGAACAGCGGCGAAAAGCCGACGTTCGATAACACCATCGTCGCGATGGAGAAAGCCGGCCAGACGCTCAACCGCGCTGCCTCGGTGTTCTTTAACCTCGTGGGCGCCGACACGAATCCCACGCGCGAGAAGATTCAGGCGGAATACGCGCCGAAGTTCTCCGCGCACAGCGACGCGATCAACCTCAATCCCAAGCTGTTCGCGCGCATCAAGACGCTACACGACAACCGCACCAGCCTCGGCCTCGATCCCGAAAGCGTGCGCCTGATCGAGCGCTACTACACGAACTTCGTCCGCGCCGGCGCGAACCTGTCGGAAGCCGACAAGGCGAAGCTCAAGAAGATGAATTCCGAGCTCGCGCAACTGGGAACGAAGTTCAGCCAGAACGTGCTGGCCGAGGTCAACGACTCGGCGATCACGGTCGATTCGCGCGAAGAACTCGCGGGCATGTCCGAGGAGGCGATCGCAGCTGCCGCGGAGGCCGCGAAGAAGCGCGGGCTTGAAGGCAAGTACGTGATCGCGCTGCTCAACACCACGGGCCAGCCGCCGCTGACGGATCTTGAAAACCGCGCCCTGCGCGAGCGCCTGTACAAGGCCTCGATCGTACGCGGCAGCCGCGGCAATGAGTACGACAACACCGGCATCGTCTCGCGCGTGACCAAGCTGCGCGCCGAACGCGCGAAGCTGCTCGGGTACCCGACGCATGCGGCATACGTGCTCGAGGACGAGACCGCGAAGACGCCCGAGGCGGTCAACAAGATGCTCGGCCAGCTCGCACCGGCCGCCGTCGCGAACGCCAAGCGCGAAGCCGCCGACCTGCAGGCGATGATCGACAAGGAACAGAAGGCCAAGGGACAGCCGACGTTCAAGCTCGAGCCGTGGGACTGGGCGTATTACGCGGAGAAGGTCCGCCAGGACAAGTACAGCTTCGACGAGAGCCAGCTCAAGCCGTACTTCGAGATGAAGAACGTGCTGGAAAACGGCGTGTTCCATGCCGCGAACGAGTTCTACGGGCTGACCTTCAAGCAGCGCACCGACCTGCCGACCTACCACCCGGACGTGCTCGTCTACGACGTCTTCGATAAGGACGGCAAGCCGCTGTCGATCTTCCTGTTCGACCCGTACGCACGCGCCTCCAAGCGCGGCGGTGCGTGGATGAACTCGTATGTCGACCAGAGCGAGCTGATGGGCACGCTGCCAGTTGTTGCCAACCACCAGAACATCCCCAAGCCGAGCGAAGGCAAGCCGACGCTGCTCACGTGGGATGAAGTGACCACGATGTTCCACGAGTTCGGCCATGCGCTGCACGGCATGTTCTCCGACGTGAAGTACCCGATGTTCTCGGGCACCAGCGTGCCGCGTGACTTCGTCGAGTACCCCTCGCAGGTCAACGAGATGTGGGCCGACTGGCCGAGCGTGCTCGCGAACTACGCGAAGCACCACGAGACCGGCAATCCGATGCCGAAGGAACTGCTCGACAAGGTCGTCGCGGCGTCCAAGTTCAACCAGGGCCACGCGACGACCGAGTACCTCGCCTCGGCGATGCTCGATCAGAAGTGGCACCAGGCCACCGCGGACCAACTGCCTGACGCGAAGGGCGTGATGGACTTCGAGGCCAAGGCGCTCGCCGCCGACGGCATTGACTTCTATGCCGTGCCGCCGCGTTACCGCACGCCGTACTTCAGCCACATCATGGGCGGCTACTCGGCGGGCTACTACGCGTACATCTGGTCGGAAGTGCTCGACGCGAACACCGTCGCCTACATCAAGAACAACGGCGGCCTGACCCGTGAGAACGGCGATCGCCTGCGCGAGAAGCTGCTCTCGCAGGGCGGCAGCAAGGACGCGATGGTCCTGTTCCGCGACTTCGCGGGCGCGGACCCGAAGATCGAGCCGCTGCTCGAGCGTCGCGGTCTCGTCTCGGGTGTGTCGGACGACAGCAAGGCACCGGATGCGACATCGCCAGCGCCGGCGGTTGACCAGCGCCGCTGATCCGAAGCAACCGCTTCTAAGCCACAACGTCACGCAAACCGCCCGGGCCTACCCGGGCGGTTTGCGTTTTGGCGGCCGCAGCGAGCGCACCCCTGCGGCTGCGTCGCGCCATTCGCGGGCGCGGAGCGCCCGCTCAGCCGTCCTCGAACTCCGTGAGCAGTGCGAGGTCAGCCACGAACCCACGGTACGCGCGCTCGCGCTCGTCGCTGCCGCGCTGGCGCAGCACCCACGACGGATGCACGGTCGCAAAGCCTCGCGAGCCGTCGTCGAGCAATTGCCACTGACCGCGCTGCTTCATGAGGCCGAACTTGCGACCGAACACCTGCTTCGCAGCCGTCGCGCCGAGGCAGACGATGACCTCGGGCTTCAGCCGCTCGCGCTCACCGTCGAGCCACGGTCGGCAGGCGCGCTGTTCTGCGGCGTTCGGGCTCTGGTGCAGCCGCACTTTGCCCCGCGGCACGAACTTGAAATGCTTGACCGCGTTCGTGACGTAGACGCCGCCCCGGTCGACGCCAAGCTCTTCGAGCGCCTCGTCGAACAAGCGCCCGGACGGTCCCACGAACGGGCGGCCCGCCAGGTCTTCCTGATCACCGGGCTGCTCGCCCACGACCATGATGCGCGCCTTCGCAGGCCCCTCGCCGAACACCGTCTGCGTGGCCGGCCGCCACAGATCGCAGCGCTTGCAGGCCATCACGGCCGCGCGCAACGCGGCGAGCGTGCCGTCGACGGGCTCCGGCGCGCTGCCCTCGGGCACCTCGTCGAGCGCGACGGGCGGTTCGGTACGGGGCCCCCGCGCAGTGCGCGGGGTTGTCGGCGCTTTTTTCG
>NZ_BMYD01000001.1:37067-349454 GCF_014652095.1 Cognatilysobacter bugurensis | reverse complement strand
TGGAGGTTCGGGCGGGCGGGTGGGCATCGCGGTCAGCCGGCAGGCGCTGCGAACAGATCACGGTACTGCGGCGCCACCAGCGGTCGAAGCGCGTCGGCGGGCACTTCAACCGTGTGCGTGCCATGCAGCCCGGTGTCGAGCTGCGCCGCCGGGAACACGAAGCGCAGCGCCCCGATCCGCCCGCCCGGGCCCGCTACCGGCTCGAACATCGCGAAATGCGTGGCGCCTGCAGCGGTTCCTCGCTCGATGCGCTTGGCGGCCTCGCGCGTCGCCGCGCTGCGCTCCGCCGCCGGCATGCCATCGGCCTCGATGCGCTGGGCGTAGGCCGTGCGCAGCTGCGATCGCACGTCCTCGGCGATGCGCGTCCAGTTGCTCTCGTCGGGCACCAGATCGGCTGCGGTGAGCAGCCGGTCCTCGTCTCGGAGCCACACGAAGCGCGCGGCCAGCGGGCGGCTCGCATCACCCCCGGTGTAGGTGCTCCCGTCCGCAGCCACCGCGATCAGCTGGGGCGACTCGTAGACTTGGCTGAAGCTCAGCGTCAGGTCGTACGGGGGCGCGTCTGCGCCGCGTCCGGCGACCGCCTTGGCGAGCTCCTCGCGCTGGCGGTCCGCATAGCGCTTCAGTTCGACCGCAAGCCCAGGCTCGCCGGAGATCGTCTTGGGGTAGCTGATGCCGACGACATGCGTGGGCGCGGTTTCGACCACGTCTTCGAGCGCGGCCGCAGGAGGCGCAGCTGGGGCAGCAGCCTCGGCAGCGGGCTGAGCATCGGCGCCGGCCCGCGGCGCGACGCCGTCGCGCGGTGTGTTGTTTGCATCAGGCGCGCCGCGTTCGCACGCGGCAAGCAGAACGCACGCCATCACCGCCGCAGCCCCGCACCGCATCATTCGATTCATTTCAACGCCGGCCCGACCGTTCATTGCAGCCAGCCTAGGGCGCGCGTCGTGACGTCCGGATCGACGCGCTTGCTACCACTCCGTACGCAGCGGCAGCAGTCCGCGCAGCTCCGCGTCGGTCAGGTTGCGCCACTGCCCCGGCTTCAGGTGCGCCAGCTTCACGTTGCCGATGCGCACGCGCACAAGCTGCTTCACCCGATAGCCGAAGTGCGCCGCCATGAGGCGGATCTGCCGGTTCAGGCCCTGCACGAGCACCACACGGAAGCCGAACTTGCCGAGCCGGCCGGTCTTGCACGGCAACGTCGTCTGCCCGTGCACCGGCACGCCGCGGGCCATGCCGCGCAGGAACTCGTCGGTCACCGCGTTGTTCACCGCCACGAGGTACTCCTTTTCGAGCTTGTGCTCCGCTCGCAGGATCTCGTTGACGATGTCGCCGTTGCTCGTGAGCAGGATCAGCCCCTCGGAGTCCTTGTCGAGGCGACCGATCGGGAAGATGCGTCGCTCGTGCCCGACGAAGTCGACGATGTTGCCCTTGACGTCGCTCTCCGTCGTGCAGGTCACGCCCACCGGCTTATGAAGCGCGATGTAGACGTGCTTGCGCTGGCCCTTCGCGACGCTGCGCGCCTGCAGCTTCTGGCCATCGACGAGGACCTCATCGTCCTCCCCCACTTCCGCGCCGACACGCGCCCGCGCACCGTTGACGGTGACGCGGCCCTCGGCAATGAGGCGGTCGGCCTCCCGTCGCGAGCAGAAGCCGGTTTCGCTGAGGTGTTTGTTCAGGCGCATGCGAAGGTCGCGTTCGGCAGGGCGCGCATGCTGTCACAACCGCGAGGGCTGCGCAGCGATCACTGCAGCAGGTCGCGCACCTCGGGGTGGCGTTCCGCCCAGCCCGCGGCGTAGGAGCACATCGGGCGCACCTGCAGCCCCTCCTCGCGCGCGGCCTCGAATGCGCGCCGGGTCAGGCGACTTGCGACGCCGCGGCCGGAAATCGCGTCCGGCACGCGCGTGTGGGTGATGACCATCCAGCCGTCGACTCGGTCGTACTCGAGCTGTGCCTCGTGTCCGTCCACGCCAGCGCGGAAGCACTGCGCGTCGCGATCGTGTTCGATTTCGCTCAGTCGTTCGTTCATGCGGTTCCTTGTCACAAAGGGAAAGACCAGCGGACATCATCGATGCGGGCGCGTGGAGCGCCCGCATCGACTCGCGCGACACTGATCGGGATGCCGCGTCAGACGGATGGCTGCGCGCCGCCGCCCTGATACGACGACGCGGGCACGATGCCTGCCGGTGCGGTCAGCCGGTCGCTGCCGCCTCCGTCACGGCTCCGGCGCTTGCCCGGCCCCTGTGCGCCGACGCCGGCACTCGACGCGTCGGGGCGGTTCGCGGCGCCCGCGCCGCGTCCACGCGTCGGCGTATGCGGCGAGGCCGTGCCCTTGCTTACACGCTTCGTCGAGGCGGACTTGTTGGTGTCGCTCGTGGCGGTGTCGGGGATGCGGGCGCGCGTCGACGCACCCGCGCGGCCCGCGTCGCGAGACACGCTGCTCGCAGCACGGCCGCCCGCGTTTTTGCCGACGGCCGCTCGCGCCGTGTCGTTCGACGTGCCACTTCCGGCGGTCCGGCTGCCGCGGCCCTCGGACGACTGCCGCTGCTGCGGCGTCCCCCGGCTCGACTGCGTGGCACCGCCCGTCTCGCGGCCGGAGTCCGCGGCGCTCCTGCCCGTGGGTTCAGCACCGGACGCGCGAGCGGCGCCCGCGGATTTCGCCGAGCGCGACTGCGTCCCGTTGCCGCCAACGTCCGCGCGCTCGCGCGACGCGACCGAGCGGCCGTTCGACTTCACGCGTTCGGAGTCCTTTTTGGAGGCCGTGCTCGTCGAGCCAGGGGCTTTAGAGGCTCCGTTCTTCGACGGTGCATCCGTGGCGCCCGCGCTCTTCGTTTCAGCCGCTTTCGACCCGGTGCGCTTCAGGCTCGCATCGGACCGGGAGGCCTTCGACTTCAACGCGCCGTCCTTGCGTGCCGTGTCGCCCCGCGACGCCGACGCATTTCGCTCGGCTTCGGCGCGATCGGACGCGCCGCCGCGTCCGGCAGCCGTCTTGCTCTTGGTCGACTTCGATGTTCCGCCTGAGGTCGCAGTGCCGGAGCGGGCTGCAGAGCTCGCGCCGCGGGACGAGCCCTTCGACGTCGAATCGCCGGCTCCGTTCGACGCCGACGATTTCGATGCCACGGACTTCGACGCTGCGCCCTTCGATGATCCGCTTCGGGATGTTGAGGCGCCCGCGCCTGTGGACGCCGCACCGGTCTGCTTCGACGCACCCGCCGCCTTCGACGCGCGCTTGCTCGCGCCGTTCGCGCTCGACGCAGCCGCGCCGTCACCCGCCGCGCGCCGGCCCGCCGACCGCGAAGAGGCGGACGACTTCTTCACTGCCGAACCGCGTGACGCAGTCGATGCGTCGTCCCCGAGTGCCTCGCGCGCGCTCTTCGATCGTCCTGCCTGCTTGCTGACCGTGCCGGCCCGCGCGGCGCCCGGTCCGGTACGTCCACCTGCTGTCGTTGCCATGGGAATGCTCCGTTCGAACGTCGCGCCGGCTGGCGCATCGCCCTCGTAGCACGCAACGCATTCAGATCAGGTGACAAAAAAGCCCGGACATGCCGGGCTTTTTTGCATTCGAGCGCAGCGCTTGGCGCGTCAACGGAGAAACTGCGGATTCGTCAGCTCTCGCACGAAGGTTCCGCCCACGCCGGGGTCCATCAGCAGCATGAAGAGCACGCCGTAGGCGGCACCGGATAGGTGCGCGCTGTGATTGACGTTGTCGTGCCCGAGCCGCTCGGCATAGAACGAATAGCCGACGTAAGCGACCGCATAGACGATCGCGGGCACCGGCAGGAAGAACACGAAGATCAGCGACCAGGGCTTGAGCAGGATGAAGGCGAACAGCACGGCGGACACCCCGCCCGACGCGCCGAGGCTGCGGTAGCTCGGGTCGTGCCGGTGCCGCAGGTACGTGGGCAGGATCGCAACCACGATCGCCGACAGGTAGAACAGCACGAAGCCCAGCGGCCCCATGTAGTCCGCGAATAGCGGCTCGATCGTCTGCCCGAAGAAGAACAGCGTGATCATGTTGAACAGCAAGTGCTGCCAGTCCGCATGGATGAATCCGTGCGTGACGAGGCGGTCGTACTGCCGCTTTTTATCGATCGCGGGCGGCCACAGGATCAACCGCTCGAGCAGGCGCGGCCGTTGGAACGCGAGCCACGACACGAGCACGGTCACGGCGATGACGATGAGGGTCAGCATCGTTATGGCTCCGGGTCAGGCCGACCGGTAGTGGTCCTGCATCGGGTAATGCCGGGCGTACAGCGCAAATATCCCGGCAACCACCAGCGCGAACGCGGCGAAGAAGAACATGAGGAATGCCGTCTCGCTGATGCCCCATGAGGCCACCTCGGCGGAGACCACGTCGTTGCGCAGCGCGGTGTTGGTCAGCAGCACCCACAGGTTGCCGACCGTGACCGACAGCAGCCAGAAGCTCATGATCGTGCCCTTCATCGGCTGCGGCGCCTGGCTGTAGGCAAACTCGAGGCCGGTCGCCGAGACGAGCACCTCGCCAAACGTGAGCAGCGCATACGGCAGCACCTGCCAGACGATCGACACCGGGTCGCCGCCGTCGAGGGCCAGCTGCAGCATGCCGGCCGCAACCCACGCGAGCCCCGAGAACGCGATGCCCCAGCCCATGCGGCGCAGCGCGGTGACCTGGAAGCCCATGCGGCGCAGGGCCGGGTACAGCACGAGGTTGTTGAACGGGATGATGAGCATCACGAGCAATGGGTTCAGCGCCTGCATCTGCGCGGCCTGGAACCAATCGGGCTTGGCCATCTCCTGCCCCTGGAGCACCCAGGTCGAGGCCTTCTGGTCGAAGAGTGACCAGAACGGGGTGACCAGGGCGAACACGATGAGGATGCGCAGCACCGCACGCACGCCGTTCACCGCCTCATCGGGATGCGCGCCCCGCGCGCGGTCCAGGTTGACTGACGCGCCCCAGCCACCGAACGCGATCACGAACACGAGCGCGAGGCAGAACGAGGACACGAGGCCGAGCGTGCCGATGTAGAAAAAGCTCACGACCGCCAGCGCGGCGCCCACAAGCGCGATCCCAAGCCCCTTGCCGCCGCCCGACGCGGTGAGTGCAGTGCGCACCACGTTGATGAACGAGTGCGGGTTCGGCGGCGTGGGTGCGAGCTTGACGTACTTGTCGCGTCCGGCCCAGAAAATCGCGAGCGCGACGAACATCAGCAGGCCCGGAATGCCGAACGCCACCGAGGCACCGTAGTTCTTCAGGAAGAACGGCATCAGCAGCGATGCGAAGAAGCTGCCGAAATTGATCGTCCAATAGAACACGTCGTAGACGATCTTTGCCTTCGCCTTGTTCGTTTGGTCGAACTGGTCGCCGACGAACGCCGAGACCAACGGTTTGATACCGCCCGAGCCGATCGCGATCAGCAGCAGGCCGGTATAGAAGCCCTTCGGATTGTCCTCGAACACGGCCAAAAACCCGTGACCGATCACGTAGACGACCGACAGCCAGAAGATCGTGTTGTATTTGCCGAAAAACCGATCGGAGATCCAGCCACCGATCAGCGGGAAGAAATACACGCCGATCACGAAGGTGTGGAAGATTTCCTTCGCCAGGCCCTCGCGCTCGGCGAGCGGCGCGTAGGCGAGCATCATGCTCGTGACCAGGAACGGCACGAGGATGTTGCGCATGCCGTAGAAGCTGAAGCGCTCGCACGCCTCGTTGCCGATGATGTACGGGATCTGGCGGGGCATCGGGCCCGACGCGTCGGTCGGGGCGGCGGCGGTGTTCATCAGCGGGACTACCTCACGGCATGCAACGAGACGGCGGCGCGCGATCGTTCGGGATCGCCGCGCCTGCGGGTATGGATGGGGCAGCCAAGCCTAACCGATGAGGCTCAGCCGGATGGAGCCCGCACGCGGCCTCCGGCGGGGCCACGCGGCTGCCGCCTCGGCATGCGCGCGGCCCACCTGCGTCAGTGGGTCACGGCCATTCGGTGAGGCCTTCGCGTTCGTAGAGCGTCCGGAACGACGGGCGGGCGGTGAGCGTGCGGGCGAGCGTCGCCAGGTGTGGCCATTCCGTCGCCGGACGCGGCATGTTGCGCGACCACCGCATCAGCATGAGCAGATAGAAATCCGCTGCGCTCATGCGGTCACCGAGCAGGTGCGGGCCGTTCGCGGCGAGATGCGCGTCCAGCCGCTCCCAGGCCGCCTCGATTCGGGGCGCAACGTGCGCACGGGCGGCCTCGGCCTGCGCCTCGCCTGCGACCTCATGCGGATACCACCAGATGCGGAAAAGCGGCTGCACCGAGTTCGCGAGGTGGAACATCCACTGCGTGTGCGCGCCCCGGCGCGGGTCGTCGAGCGCGGGAGCGAGCCCGGCCTCGGGGCGACGATCGGCGAGCGTCTGCACGAGCGCGGCAGCTTCGAACTGCGGCTCGTTGTCGATCACCAGCGTCGGGACCACGCCGTTCGGGTTCAGCGCGAGGTACTCGGGCGATTTCTGCTCGCCCGACTTCGTGTCGACGAGCCGGAGCTCATAGGCTTCGTCGAGCTCAATCAGCAGCCAGTGGACGACCAGGCTCGCAGCGCCGGGTGAGTAATAGAGGGTATGCGGGGCGGTCGACGACACGGCAGACTCCGGGGGCGGGAAGCCGCCGAGTTTATGCGGCGCACGCGTCGGCCGGCACGCCGTGGCGCCGCGGCGGCAGGCGCGCGCGTCGCCGGACTTCGCCCACTCGCGCGCTTTGCGCGATCGGTGCGGCCAAGGGGCCGCACGGCGCCCGCGCGCGGGGCTTCGTTACCATCGCGGTTTTCTACGAACGGACCCGCCCATGATGCGTCGACTGCCGTCGCTTCCGCGCCTCACGACGATCGCTGCCGCGCTCGCAGTGCTGGCCGCTCCGGCCTCCGGCCTTGCGGCAACGCCGTCGGCCGACGCGCTCACGACCGTCGCCGAACGCAGCGGCTACGCGCGCACCGGCCGCTATGACGAGGTGATCGCGCTGTGCGATGCGTTCGCGCAGCGTTACCCCAAGTCCGTGCGCTGCGAGACGTTCGGCACCACGCCCGAAGGTCGGCCGATGAAGCTGCTCGTCGCATCGACGTCTGGCGCACTTACACCCGAGGCCGCGCGCGAACGCGGGCTGCCGGTGACGCTCGTGCAGGGCGGCATCCACGCCGGTGAGATCGACGGCAAGGACGCAGGTTTCCGTGCGCTGCGCGAAGTGCTCGAGGGCCGCGCGGCGAAGGGCGCGCTTGATGCGCAGGTGCTCGTGTTCGTGCCGGTCTTCAACGTCGACGGACACGAGCGCTTCGGCGCATGGAATCGCCCGAACCAGCGCGGCCCCGAGGAAATGGGCTGGCGCACCACCGCGCAGAATCACAACCTCAACCGCGACTACGCCAAGGCCGACACGCCCGAGATGCAGGCGATGCTCGCGCTGATCGACCGTTGGGACCCGCTCGCCTACGTCGACCTGCACGTCACGAACGGCGCGAAGTTCGAGCACGACGTGTCGATCCAGGTCGAACCGCTGAACTCGGGCGACGCCGAGCTGCGCAAGGTTGGCCGCGCGTTCCGCGATGGCGTCATCGCCGACCTCGCGAAGGAAGGCGCATTGCCGTTGCCGTTCTACCCCTCTTTCGTCGAGAACGACAACCCGGCTTCCGGCTTCGAGGACAGCGTCGCGCCGCCGCGCTTCTCCCACGGCTACATGCCGCTGCGGAACCGGCTCGGCATGCTCGTTGAAACGCATTCTTGGCGCCCCTACTCGCACCGCGTCGAGACCACGTACGACACCGTCGTCTCCGCGCTCGACCGCGTGGCGCGCCGCGGGCGCGAGTGGCAGGCCGCGACGCGCGCCGCCGATGCGCGTGCCCGCGAGCTCGGCGGCGACCCGGTGCCGCTCGACTACAAGACGACCGACACGGCCCGCACCATCCCGTTCCGCGGCTACGCGTACTCGCGCACGCCGTCGGAGGTGTCGGGCGCACTGATGACGCGATACGACGAAACCACGCCGCAGCTCTGGCAGGTGCCGCTGCGCGATGAGATCGCGCCCGGCCGCACCGTGACCGCGCCCGGCGCGGGCTACCTCGTGCCGGCCGCTCACGCCGCGTGGGTGGGCGACAAGCTCCGGCAGCACGGTGTCCGCTTCGAGACCCTGAAGGCGCCCCTGGACGATGCGCGCGTGGAGGCGTTCCGCGCTGAAGGCAGCGAGTTCGCGAGCGGCTCGGTCGAGGGCCGGCAGCGCACCACGTTGGCCGGCGCGTGGGCGCCGGAGACGACCGACGTAGCGACGGGCGCGCTCTTCGTGCCGATCGCGCAGCCGCTTGCGCGGCTTGTCGTCGCCCTGCTCGAACCGCAGGCGCCGGACTCGCTGGCGTCCTGGGGCGGGTTCAACAACGCGTTCGAGCGCAAGGAGTACATGGAGGACTACGTCGCCGAGGAGGTCGCCCGCGAGATGCTCGCGCGCGATCCGCGGCTGAAGTCCGAGTTCGAGGCCCGCCTGCGCGACGACGCGGAGTTCGCGAAGAACCCACGCGCACGGCTCGACTTCTTCTACCGCCGGCACACCGCGTGGGATGAGCGCTACGGCCTGTATCCGGTGCTGCGTACGGACCAGGCGCCCGCGCGGTAAATCACACGGCCGCCTGACCCGGCGCTGCCTCAGAAGCCGAGGTGCGCCTGGGTCGGCGGCGATGCGCGCGGCCGCCGTGCGGCCGGTGTGTCGTACGCACCGGTCGGCTCCACGCCGCACAGCGCCTGCATCGTGGCGGCGTCGCTGGTCGCGTGGCCAGCGGCCGTGTTGTCGAGGATGCACCACGCCTCGCGCCCGGGCCGGGCACGTACGAGCAGGTCGTCTGCAAGCGTACGCAGGGCCGCGTCGTCGTATGCGCTGTAGTAGATCTTCGGCGATCCATGCCATCGCCAGTAATGCCAGCCGCCGTGCCCAGCGACCTCCCCCGCCCCTTCGACGCGCGCCGGGTCGGCGGCGACGCGCGCCACGTCAAAGCGCTCCCAGAGCGCGTCGAGCTCCGGCACGAACCAGCTGCGGTGCCGCGGCTCGCAGGCGAGCGCGACGTCCGTCCGCACCCGCAGTCGCTCGAAGAAGTTCTCGACGATGCGCGCATCGAACGCGAGGCTGGGCGGCAGCTGCACCAGCACACCGCCCAGGCGGTCGCCTAATCCGCTCACCTCGTCGAGGAAGCGGTCGAGGACGTCGTCGGCGCCGATCAGCCGCGCCTCGTGCGTAATTGCACGCGGCAATTTCGCGGAGAAGCGGAAGTCCTCGGGCACGGTTGCCGCCCAGCGCTCATAGGTCTGACGCCGATGCGGGCGATAGAAACTGGAGTTGATTTCGACCGTGTCGAACCGCGTCGCGTAGCGCGCGAGCATGCTGTCGCCCTCGCCGAACAGCGCGGCATGCGCCGACGCAATCGACCAGCCGGCGCAACCGATGCGGATCGGGGGGCGGGTACCGGACACTACGGACGGGTCATCGTGAGGGCGCGCGTGCATGCTCAGAGCCTGCGTCGCGTCACGCCGATAGCCCGTGAACGCTTAAGCTCGGCCATGCACGCTTCCATCACTGCCGCAGGCGAATATCGCCGCGCTGGAGTCCGCTCGCGCGGATGTTGCACGTTTGAATCATCACACGCCCGCAAATCCGTTCGAGGCTCTCCGATGCTGATCCAGGACCGCCGCCGTTGCCGCCCGCAGTCGACGAAAGACTTCCGCGCCCTTCTCAACACCTCCCAGCTCGTGCAGCTCGCGCAGTTGGAGCGCGATGGCTGGCGCCTGCAGTTCGTTCGCCAACGGCCATCGCAGCTGCCGGTCACCGTGCTCGCCGCCCGCGACCGTCGCACCGCCGTCCTGCGTTCCGACGGCCGCCTCGATACGACCACCTCGGTCTCGCTGCGCGACTGACCGGCGCTCAGCCGCGCAGCGGCCAGCGCCCGATTTCGACGTAGCCGCAGCCCTTGCGGCTTTCGATCAGCACAAACGCGTCCACCGGCCAGTCGATCGGTTCGATCGATGCGTCCGCCGTGGGACGGCGCACATCGCGCCGCACCGTCACGTGCGGCGCAAACGGACGCGACTCGACCGCGAAACCCCGCTCGCGGAGCGCCGCGCCCAGTTGAGCGTGGAGGTCGATGAGCGCGGCAGGTGTGTGCGAACACCCCAGCCAGGCCACCCGGGCGCGCGCGAAGCCGCCGGCGCGATCGAGCACGAGATCGAACCGATCCGCGGCAACGGCCGCGCCGGCGTCGCGCACTCCATTGCACGCACCGTCCGGGACATCGCCGAGAAAATGCAGGGTGAGATGCAAGCGCTCTGCCCTCACGCGCCGTGCTCCGGGCGCCGCTGCAAGAGACTCGGTCGCAGCGTCGATGCGCGTCCGCACGGCAGCGTCGGGCCACAGCGCAAAGAACAGTCGACGATGGCTTGAGTCGTCCATCGGGGCAGCATGTCAGCGCCTCTGCCGATGACGCGTGGACGTGGCGGCCGCCCGTGCCTTCATCGCTCTGCGACAGGGCCCTGACCACCATCGTCGCTTCTCACCAAGGGACACACTCTGTGGCCGCAAAGCGCGCGAAACGTGGCATTTCCCCCGGGCATCAGCGCTCCATGACGCGTAAGCCGGAGACGATCCGCGATAGCTATCGCGGCAGCGGCAAGCTCGAGGGCCGGGCCGCGCTGATCACCGGTGGCGACAGCGGCATCGGCCGCGCCGTTGCCGTGCACTTCGCGCGCGAGGGCGCCGACGTCGCCGTCCTCTATCTCGACGAGGACGACGACGCGCGCGATACCCAGGCCATGGTGGAGGCGGAGGGCCAGCGCTGCCTGCTGATTCGCGGCGATGCGCGTCGACAGGCGTTCTGCAAGAACGCGGTGGCCCGCACGGTGAAAACGCTCGGGCGCCTCGACGTGCTCGTCAACAACCTAGCGGACCACACGGAACAGGCGAAGCTCGAGGACATCACCGCAGCGCAGTTGCGGACGACGTTCGAGAACAACGTGTTCCCGTTCTTCCACCTGAGCCGCTATGCGCTCGAACACTTCGGGCCCGGCAGCACGATCATCAACACCGGCTCGGTGACCTCGTTCCGCGGCAGCGATCATCTGATCGATTACGCCGCGACCAAGGGCGCGATCGAGAGTTTCACGTACTCGCTTGCGAAGAACGTCGTGGACCGCGGCATCCGCGTCAACGGCGTCGCGCCCGGCCCGATCTGGACGCCGCTGATCACGTCGACCTTCGACAAGAAGAAGCAGCGCGAATTCGGCCGCAATACGCCGATGAAGCGCCCGGGCCAGCCCAGCGAAGTCGCACCCGCGTTCGTTTACCTGGCCTGCGACGACAGCAGCTACGTCACCGGCCAGTTCATCCACGTCAACGGTGGCGGGTTCATCGGCTGACCGGCAAAGACCGCGCGTCGCGGGGTGGGCGACGCGCGGCCACGGCGCCGCCGATGATTCAAGCGTCGAGTTCGGTCCAACGGGCGTAGGCGGCGTCCAGTTCCGCCTGCACGCGCGCGAGTTCCGCGCCGTGCGACGCAACGGCCGCGCTGTCCCGGCGGTAGAAGTCCGCCTCGTTCATCTCCGCCGTCATCGCGGCAATGCGCGTCTCCAGCGTCTCGATCCGCGCGGGAAGCTGTTCGAGCTCACGTGACTCCTTGAAGCTCAGCTTGCGTTTCGGTGCAGATGGCGCCGCGGCGCTCGGCGCGCTGGCAGCCGAGGGCGCAGTCGTCGCGCCCTTGCGTTCCGCGGGGGTCGGCGCGACCGGTCGCTGACGCACCCAGTCGGAGTAGCCGCCCACGTAGTCACCGACCTGCCCGTCGCCTTCCATCACCAGCGTCGAGGTCACGACGTTGTCGATGAAGTCTCGATCGTGGCTGACGAGCAGGAGCGTGCCGGAGTAATCGCCCAGCAATTCCTCGAGCAGCTCGAGTGTTTCCACGTCGAGGTCGTTCGTCGGTTCGTCCATCACCAGCAGGTTCGACGGCTGTGCGAAGAGCTTGGCGAGCAGCAAGCGGTTGCGCTCGCCGCCCGAGAGCCGCGTGATCGGCGCGCGCGCTCGCTCGGGCGTGAACAGGAAGTCCTGCAGATAGCCGATCACGTGCTTCGGCTTGCCGTTGATCTCGACCGACTCGCGCCCTTCGGCAACGTTCTCGATTGCGTTCCAGTCCTCGCGCAGCGTCGCGCGGTACTGGTCGAAATACGCGACCTGCAGGTTCGTGCCGATACGCACCTCGCCCGCCTTCGGCTGCAGGTCGCCGAGCAGCAGCTTGAGCAGCGTGGTTTTGCCGCTGCCGTTCGGTCCAATCAGGCCGATGCGGTCCCCGCGCATGATGGTCGTCGAGAAGTCGCGCAGGATCGGCCGACCGCCGTAGCCGAAGTCGACGTTCTTGACGTCGATGACCTTGCGGCCCGAACTTTCGGCGTTCGCCACTTCCATGCGCACGTTGCCGACGCGCTCGCGTCGCTGGCCTCGCTCATTTCGCATCGCCTCCAGGCGGCGCACCCGGCCTTCGTCGCGCGTGCGGCGCGCCTTGATGCCCTGCCGGATCCACACCTCTTCCTGCGCGAGCAGCTTGTCGAAGCGCGCGTTCTCCTGCGCCTGCGCGTGCAGCCGTTCCTCGCGGCGGCGTTCATAGTTGGCCCAGTCGCCGGGCCAGCTCGTGACCTGGCCGCGGTCGATCTCGACGATGCGGGTGGCGAGCGCGCGCAGGAAGCGACGGTCGTGGGTGATGAAGATCAGCGCGCCGGTCCAGCCCTTGAGGAAGGCCTCGAGCCAGTCGATCGCCTCGATGTCGAGGTGGTTCGTCGGCTCGTCGAGCAGCAGCACGTCGGGCGTGGAGACGAGCGCACGCGCGAGCAGCACCCGCCGCTTCATGCCGCCCGACAGGCCTGAGAACGCGGCCTCGCCGTCGAGTTCGAGCTTGGTCAGGGTCTCGGTCACACGCTGGTCCAGCGCCCAGCCATCGGCCGCTTCGATCTTCGTCTGCACGCGTGCAAGTGCGTCGCCGTCGAACACGTCAGCATGGCTGAGGTGGTGGTACTCGGCCAGCCAGCGGCCGAGATCGCCGAGGCCCTCCGCTACCACGTCCCACACCGCGCCTCCCGCGCCGATCGGCACCTCCTGCTCGAGCCTCGCGACGCGCACCCCGCCCTCGCGGCGGACCTCGCCGTCGTCGGCCTGCAACTCACCCGCGATGAGCTTGAGCAGCGTGGACTTGCCGGCGCCGTTGCGTCCGATGAGCGCGATGCGCTCGCCTTTATCGATGGAAAGCTCGACGTTCTCGAGCAACAAGGGGCCGCCGACGCTGTAGTCGACGTTCTGCAGGGTGATCAGGGGCATCCCGGCATTCTACCGGTCCGCGCGCCCGCGCCCGCCCGCATTCCGTGGCGCGTGAGGGTTTTCCCTCTTGCGAACGGGGCGGAATCCCGGATGGCCGTGCGCGACGGCGAGGCGGAGAGTCGGGTCATCCCCCTGGAGGCTGCCCCCATGCGTCGTCGCTCCGTCACCCACTCCGCCCTCGGCCTCGCCATTGCGCTCGGCCTTGGCGTCTCCTTCACCGCACAGGCCGATGCGCTGGTCTCGAAGGACCTCGAGCAGCGCCTGGCCACGCAATCCACGCACCGCGTCATCGTGACGTTCAGCGACAAGGCGCAGATGTCGCGCCTCGCGAACCTCACGAGCCAGATCCTGCCGATGAAGGCGCTGCCGATGGCCGGCGCGCTGCTCACCTCCTCGCAGGTGCGGGAGGTCGCGCAGTGGGACGGCGTCGAGAGCATCTACTTCGATGCGCCGTTGAAGTACTTCAACTACGACGCGGGTGAAATCACCAACGGTCACAAGGTGCACGACGGCATCGGGCTGAGCGGCAAGGGCATCACGATCGCCGTGCTCGACTCCGGCGTTGACGCAACGCACCCGGACCTGCCGCAGGGCACCAAGGTCGTGCAGAACGTGAAGCTCGTCGGCGACCTCGGCATCGCCGGCGCTTCGGCGTGGGTCGAGAACGTGCCGAACTCCGACACCAGCAGCGGCCACGGCACGCACGTCGCGGGCACGGTCGGCGGCACGGGCGCTGCCTCGATCAATGATTCGCGCCGCGCCCGCGCGCATGACGGCATTGCGCCGGGCGCGAAGCTCGTCGGGCTCGGTGCCGGCGAAGGCCTGAGCATCCTGTATGCACTGATGGGCTTCGACTACGCGCTCGCGAACCGCGAGAAGTACGGAATCGACATCATCACCAACTCGTGGGGCAGCTCGAACAGCGTCTACGACCCGAGCAACCCGATCAACAAGGCGAGCTACGAGGCGTACCGCCAGGGCATGATCGTGGCGTTCGCCGCGGGTAACGACGGTCCGGCGGAGAACACGCTCAACCCGTATGCGATCGTGCCATGGGTCATCAATGTCGGCTCGGGCACGAAGGCGAAGGACATCTCGAACTTCTCGAGCCGCGGTGTAGAAGGCGACTTCTACAAGCACATCGACGTGGTCGCTCCGGGCTCGAGCATCATCTCGACGCGTGCACCGAACACCGCGCTCGGCCAGACCGGCCTGATCGCCGACGTCAACAATCCCACCTACACGCAGTACTACCACACGCTCAGCGGCACGAGCATGGCGACGCCGTTCGTCGCGGGCGCCGCGGCGGTGTTGCTCGAAGCCAACCCCGATCTGTCGCCCGACCAGATCGAAACCATCCTGATGCAGACCGCGTCGCCGATGAACTACCCGTACCACGTCGTCGGCGGCGGCTACATCGATGTGCTCGCGGCGGTCGATCTCGCGTCGAAGACGCAGGGCCAGCGCAGTGAGTTCCTCAAGGGCATCACAAAGTGGTCGAGCAAGGGCCGCTGGGTCATCGCGGCGGACTCGCATTCGCTGCTGTCGTACAGCGGCACCTGGTCGAGCGTTGCAGACGAAGGCACCGTCGGCGGCAGCTACAAGACGGCGAAGGTCAGCAAGAAGTCGGTACCGCGCGTGAAGCTCGCATTCGAAGGGAGCGCGGCGCAGATCCTGTATCCGCGCGACCCGCGCGGCGGACTGGCCGATGTCTATGTCGACGGCAAGAACGTGGGCCGCATCAGCTTCTACAGCACGACCGAGGACGACCGGAACAGCTTCCCGATCACCGGGCTCGGCAGCGGCCTGCACCACGTCGAGATCCGCGGCGTGCAGGGCAACGTGTACTTCGACGGCAGCCTGACCGAGGGCCAGCTGTACTCGACGAACACCGTGCTCAGCGAAACCACCACGCGCTTCACCGGCACGATGGGCCCGTCGGCCGAGAACCTCGAGATCGACGAGTTCGCGTTCGAGGTGGGTGCAGACGCGATCACGGTCAAGGCCGTCATCGGCTGGGACGGCGGCGTCGACATCGACTTCTCGCTCGTCGATCCCGACGGCAACGAGGTTGCGTCCGGCGCCACGCTGAACAACCCGGAAGTGCTGGAGTTCGCAGTCGCCAAGCCGGGCACGTACAAGTACCTCGTCAAGGGCTACGCGACGGTGCTCGCGAACTACACGCTCGACAGCACGGTGGTCACCGCGAAGACGACGGTCGCGCCGTAAGGCTGAGGCTCTGCAACACAAATAGAAGCGGCCGGGGAAACCCGGCCGCTTTTTCATGCCCGTGATGGCCGCCTCGTCGGTCGGCCCCAGTGCCGGATCTCAGGGATACCGCGACCGCGCGTCGACCTGCACCTCGACGCGCTCGGCCAGCCAGTCCTGCCCGAAGCGCCGCGCCTGCACGCGGATCACGTCGCCCGATTGCAGCTGCTCGGGCCGCAGCCGCTGTCCGCGGTGCACCACTTCGGTGCGCTCGTCGTAGAACACGCGCTCGGCCCGACCGGTGTAGCCACCGCGCGTGATCTCGATCAGGCGGGCGCGCGGATCGACCATCCGCACGGCACCTTCGATCGCACCGCCGTAGGTGTCGCCGTAGCCGCTGCTCGGCGCCTCACGCACGTTCTGCACCACTTCGATGAAGCGCGCCTGCAGACGGCCGCCGGCGTTCGTCGTCTCGACGCGGATGCGGTCACCACGCTCGAGGCCTTCAACCGGATAGTCGCGCCCCTGGTACACCAGCCGCGTGCCGCGGTCGTAGGCGATCTCGAGCGCGCGTGCGCCGCCGTATCCGCTGCCGTCGGACGCGATGACGATCCGCCCGTAGTTCGGGTCCACCTGCTGGACCGTGCCGAGCACGACTTCCGCGCCGTACTCGCCGGGGTACTGCCCACCGGGGTACTGCCCGCCTGGGTAGCCTGTAACGGGACCGCCGGCCCCGGGGTACGCCGTCTCGCGGTACCCGCCGCCGGGATATCCACCGCCGTACGGCGTGGCGCACGCGGCGAGCAACAACACGCTCCCGCCGAGCGCCGTGGCGCGTGCCCGCTGAATCCATCGGACCGAATTCGGGTTCATTGCCGCTCTCCAACTGGACCGCGGCCAGCATCGGCGCACGCAGGTGAATGCGCGGTCTGCACACCGTCGGCTCTCCGACCCTCGGTTAAACCACGTCGAACAGACGCCTGTTTACGGCCGAGCGAGCGCGGCTCAACGGCGCACGGCGCCTACGAACTGCACGAAAGCATCGAGCACCCGGCCTTCGTCCGCGCCCAGTCGGGTCGGCGCTGCGCAAAGCGCTCGCTGCCGGGTTGGTCGTCGTACGGCCGGCGCATCACCTCGAGCAACTCGACGATCCCGCCCGGGTCGCCCTGCTCCGCGCGATCGATCGCCTGCTGCGCTAGGTAGTTGCGCATGACGTAACGCGGGTTCGCGAGCCTCATGCGCTCGCGGCGCGCGTCAGCCGGGGAGTCGTCCTGCGCAACACGGGCGGCATACCGACCAAGCCAATCACTGAGTCCCTGTGCCACCTCGTCTCGCTTCTCCGCGTCGTAGAACGTCTCCTCGAACGGCACGAGCGACGGCGCCGCGAGGTCCACGTCTATCAGGGCGCGGAAGAACAGCGTCATGTCGACTTCGCCAAGCGCGAGCAGCGAATACAAGGATTGGGCCAGCTCGACGTCCTCATCGCGGCACTCGGCAAGCCCGAGCTTGCGCGCGATCGTGTCGCGATCGGCATCGATCCACGCATCGACGTACGCCTGCAACGCCTCCTCGAGCGGCGTGGTCGTGCCGAACAGCGGCACCAGCGCGTTCGCGAGTTGCAGGAGGTTCCAATGGGCGACCTGCGGTTGCCGGCCGAAACGGTAGCGGCGGTTCTGGCGATCCGTCGTGTTCGGGGTCCAATCCGGGTCGAAGTTGTCGACCCAGCCGTACGGGCCGTAATCGATCGTGAGGCCGAGGATGGACATGTTGTCGGTGTTCATCACCCCGTGCACGAAGCCCACCCGCATCCAGTGGGAGACCATCACCGCCGTGCGCGTGCACACCTCGCGGAACCATGCGGCGTACAGCGCCTCGCCCTCGCCCGACAAATGGGGAAAGTCGCGACGGATGCAGAACTCCACGAGCCGGCGCAGCAACTCGACGTCGCCTCGTGAGGCCGGCAGCTCGAAGTTTCCGAAGCGAAGAAACGATGGGGCCACGCGGCAGACGATCGCGCCCGGCTCCGGCCGCGCATTGCCGTCGTAGAACATGTCGCGCACGACGTCGTCACCCGTCGCGACGAGGCTCAGCGCGCGCGTCGTCGGCACGCCGAGGTGGTGCATCGCCTCGCTGCACAGGAATTCGCGGATCGACGAGCGCAGGACGGCGCGGCCGTCGGCGGACCGCGAATACGGCGTGGGGCCTGCGCCCTTGAGCTGCAGCTCCCAGCGCTCTCCTGCGTCGTTGATCGCCTCGCCCAGCGTGATCGCGCGGCCGTCGCCGAGCTGCCCGGCCCAATGGCCGAACTGATGTCCGCCGTAGTTCGCGGCGAAAGGCTGCATGCCGGGCATCAGGCCGTTTCCGCCGAACACCCGGGCGAACTCGGGCGACTGCACGTCAGCCTCGTGCAGGCCCAACCGCGAGGCCATTTCGGCCGAGTGCGCGAGCAGACGGGGCGCCGCTACGGGCGTGGGGTCGACACGGGACCACGCCGCGCCGTGGACCTGCCGGATGCGCGATCCGGTTTCGGTGTCGCCCGGCAGCTCGCGCAGGAACGCATTGTCGAATCGCAAGGTACGCATGCGCACACCTCCGGGTAGTCGGCTCGCGATGGTGGTTAGATGCCTGCGACCGCGGCGTGACTGCCGCGCGCCCTCGCGCGTACACGCGTGACACGGACGTGTTTCACCCCACGTGTAGACCTTTCGCGCCTACACTGCCTCATTGACCGACCGGAGCCGACCTTGGCCAAGCCCAACTATTCCTTCGAAAAACGCCAGCGCGAAATCGCCAAGAAGAAGAAGCAGGACGAGAAGAACGCGAAGAAGCAGGCCGCCAAGGATCAGGCCACCCGCGACGCCGAGCGCGCGGCTGGCACCGGGTCCGACACCCAGGGGTGAGCCCCGCCGACGCGGCGTCCGATCGCTGCATCTGGGTGGACGCGGATGCATGCCCCGGCGTAATGCGCGACATCCTCGTGCGCGCGGCGCTGCGCGCTGCGGTGCCGATTACGTTCGTCGCGAACCAGTGGATCCGCGTGCCGAGTTCTCCGCTGATCCGTGCGCTGCAGGTCGAGCACGGGCCTGACGTGGCCGACACGGCGATCGTCGAGCGCGTGCAGACAGGCGACCTCGTGGTCACGCAGGACATCCCACTGGCTGCGCGCGTGATCGAAAAAGGCGCAGACGCGCTCAATCCGCGCGGCGAGCGCTACACGGCGGGGACGATCGCCGAGCGCCTGTCGATGCGAAATTTCATGGACGAGTTGCGCGGTGCCGGCGTGCAGACCGGCGGTCCGCCGCCGCTGCACGCGCGGGATCGGCAGGCGTTTGCCAATGAACTTGACCGGTGGCTCGCCCAGCGCGCTTGAGGTGCAATAGGCCCCGCGCCAGCGCGCCTACCTCGCTTGTACGAACATCCCGCATACGCAGCCCACACGCCGCGTTTTAACCCCACCGCTACACTGTCCGCATTCAGGCCGGTGTTCACCGGCAGCGAGCCCGCCCCATGAGCGCCGAATCTCCCGCGCCTTCGATCAAATTCACCGACCTCGACCTGCCCGAGCCGCTGCTGCGCGCGCTGACGGATGTGGGCTACGAGTCCCCCTCCCCCATCCAGGCCGCCACGATCCCGCCGCTGCTGCAGGGCCGCGACGTGCTCGGGCAGGCGCAGACCGGCACCGGCAAGACCGCCGCGTTCGCACTGCCGATCCTCGCGCGGATCGACGCCTCGCAGGCCAAACCGCAGGCGCTGGTGCTCGCGCCGACGCGTGAACTTGCGATCCAGGTCGCCGAGGCGTTCCAGAAATACGCGCACCATCTGCCCGGCTTCCACGTGCTGCCGATCTACGGGGGCCAGAGCTACTACCCACAGCTGCAGGCGCTCAAGCGCGGCGTGCAGGTCATCGTCGGCACGCCCGGCCGCGTGATCGACCACATCAACCGCGGCTCGCTGGATCTCTCCGAGCTGCGCTGCCTCGTGCTCGACGAGGCCGATGAAATGCTGCGCATGGGCTTCATCGACGACGTCGAGGCCGTGCTCAAGAAGACGCCAGAAACGCGCCAGGTCGCGCTGTTCTCGGCCACGATGCCGCCGCCGATCAAGCGCATCGCGCAGACGTATCTCAAGGAGCCGGTCGAGGTCGCGATCAAGTCGTCGACCACGACCGCCGCGAACATCCGCCAGCGCTACTGGTCGGTCAGCGGCATCAACAAGCTCGACGCGATCACGCGCATTCTCGAGGCCGAACCGTTCGACGCGATGATCGTGTTCGCGCGCACCAAACTCGGCACCGAAGAACTCGCCGAGAAGCTCGCCGCGCGTGGGATTGCGGCGGCGGCGATCAACGGCGACATCCAGCAGGCGCAGCGCGAGAAGACGATCCAGAACCTCAAGGACGGCAAGATCGACGTCCTGGTCGCCACCGACGTCGCTGCACGCGGCCTGGACGTCGACCGCATCAGCCACGTGCTGAATTACGACATCCCGTACGACACCGAGAGCTACGTGCACCGCATCGGCCGCACCGGCCGGGCGGGCCGCAAGGGCGAGGCGATCCTGTTCGTGACCCCTCGCGAGCGCGGCATGCTGCGCGCGATCGAGCGCGCGACGCGCCAGCCGATCGAGCCGATGACGCTGCCCACCGTCGAAACGGTCAACGAGCGGCGCGTGGAAAAGTTCCTCGACCGCATCTCCGAAGCGCTGCAGAGCCCCGACGTCGCCCAGTACCGCGACCTCGTCGAACGCTTCGAGCGCGAACGCAACGTGCCGGCGGTCGAGATCGCCGCGGCGCTCGCCAAGCTCGTGCAGGGCGACATGCCGCTGCTGCTCAAGGCCACCGATGACCAGGTGCGCGCCGCACGCGGTGCGGACTACGAACGACCGGCGTACAACCGCGGCGGACGCGAAGAGCGCGGGCCGGCGCCGCGTCGCGACGACGCGCGGGGCGGTCGCGAGCGCGGGTTCGACCGCGGTGGCGACCGCAGCGCGGGATCGCGCGATGGATTCGAACGCAGCGAACGCGCTCCGCGAGAGTCCGGCTTCAACCACGACGCACAACGCGGGCCCGCCCGCGACGATGCGGCGCGCGGTTCCGGGGCGAATGCGGGCGAAGGCGTTTTCGACGAGTCCCCTGCCCGGGCGCCGCGCGAGCCGCGCAGCGCGCCCGAAGTCGGCATGGAGACGTTCCGCGTCGAGGTCGGGCACGCCCACGGCGTCAAGCCCGGCAACCTGGTCGGCGCGATCGCGAACGAGGCGGAGCTCGAAAGCCGCTACATCGGCCGCATCGACATCCGCGACAGCTACAGCTTGGTCGACCTGCCGCAGGGCATGCCGTCTGAAGTGATGGATCACCTCAAGCGCGTGCGCGTCGCGGGGCAGCAACTCCAGCTCGCGCGCGCCGCGGAAGAGGACATTGCCGGCGGCCACGGGCGCGGGCCGCGCCCTTCGGGTCCTGGCGGTCCGCGACCGGGCGGTCCGGGTGGTCCGCGTGGCCCACGCACGGGCGGTCCAGGCGGTCCGCGTTCCGGCGGCCCCGGCGGGCGCCCGGGATTCAAGCCGCGGCCGCCGCGTTAAGGCGCTGGGGCGCCGCGTCGCGCGGCAGTTTCCAGCGCAATTCGGGCTCAGGCGAGCGGGGTCTTTCACTCGTGACCCCGCACCCGGTGCGGACGCGGCCTCGGCGGCGTTCCGTGCCGATGTCCGCTGTCGGCCGGCGCGGCAGATGCGCTCGCGTGCCGAGTCGGGCGCGTTTGACGTTCCGATCGCCTGCGCCATTCCGACGATCCGGCTGCGCCGCATGGGCATGCACCGCTAGCAAAAAAGGCATTGGCTCACTGATCGGATCGGGGTGCGAGCGAGGCGTCGTCCGACCCGTACTCCGCCATCCACGAAGCCGATATCGGCCAGCCGCGTCAGCGACTTCGGCTCACAAGCTCAAGCCCGGCTCCGGTCTTCCCACAAAGAAAGCCGGCTCTCGAACACGCGCTCGCGGCCATCCAGCGGATCGGCGAACGCGAGGCCGCGCGCGAGCAGCTTCAAGCGAGGCGTCGCCCGACTCGTACTCCGCCATCCACGAAGCCGATATCCGCCAGCCGCGTCAGCGACTTCGGCTCACAAGCTCAAGCCGTAGCTCCGGCCTTCTCACAGAGAAAGCCGGCTCTCGAACACGCGCTCGCGGCCATCCAGCGGATCGGCGAACGCAAGCCCGCGCGCGAGCAGTTTCAGCGGTCGCTCGAAATCGTCCGCGGCGGCGGGCGCAAGTTCGGGGTACAGCGGATCGTGTCGGATCGGCGCACCGAGCGAGGCCATGTGCACGCGGAGCTGGTGCTTGCGCCCGGTGACGGGTTCGAGGCGGTAAGCCCACTCATCCGGATGCCGGTCGATAATGTCGATGCGGGTCTCGCTGTTCGACGTGCCGCTGCATTCCTGCATCCGGAAGAACGGCGCGCCGGGCTCGAGTCGCGAGCGGTGCACATACGGAAACGACAACGATCGCAATGCCGGCGCGATCGCTTCGTAGTGTTTGACGATGCGCCGCTCGCGAAACAGGGTCTGGTAGCGGTCCCGCGCCTCGGTGTTTCTCGAGAACAGCACCAGCCCCGCCGTCAGGCGATCGATGCGGTGGAGCGGCGCCAGATCGTCGTCGGGAAACGCACACGCGAGACGCGCGAGCAGGGTCTCGCGCACGAAGCGACCCGCCGGCACCACCGGCAGGAAATGCGGCTTGTCGACCACGATCAGATGCGCGTCGACATGCAGCACGGTCTCGCGCACGGGGATCGGCGGTTCGTGCTCGAGCTCGCGGTAGTAGTAGATGTCGAGCCCGGTGCGCACCGGCGCGTCGGGGTCGAGCGCGCGCCCGCCCTCGCCCAGCACGCGCCCGCGCGCGAAGCGTCCAAGCCACACCTCCGCCGTCACGCCCGGGAACCGTTCGCACAGCGCATCGAGCAGCCGCGGCGCAGCGCCGGGCGCCAGTTGCAGGTGGCTGGCGGCGATGCCGTCGATCGATGGCGGGCGTGTCATCGGCGCAGCTTAGCGGCCACGCCGCAGCCGGCGCGCCCGAACCGACGCACGCATGCGGGACCGGCGAAGACACGGGCCGGCCCCCGGATCGGGTCGGCGACCGCGTTCGCCCCTAGAATGACGCCCCCTTCCCGCCCGGCCGCCACGATGTCGCCCAAATCCACCGTCGTCAAAGCCGAGCTGCAGGTCAGCGACATGGACCGGCACTACTACGCCACGCACGCGCTCACGCTGGCGCAGCACCCGTCGGAAACCGAGCGCCGACTCATGGTGCGGCTCCTCGCGTTCGCGCTGTTCGCCGACGAGCGTCTTGCGCTCGGGCGCCCGCTCGACGGCGAGGAGGAGCCCGACCTGTGGCGCCGCGACTACACGGGCGACATCGAGCAGTGGATCACGCTCGGCCAGCCCGACGAGGCCGACGTGCGCCGCGCCAGCGGCCGCGCCCGCGAAGTGATCGTCGTGACCTACTCCGGCGCGAGCGCGCAGCAGTGGTGGGACAAGAACGCCGCCGGCCTGTCGCGGCTCAAGAACCTCACGGTCATCGACATCGCCGAGGCCGACGTCGACGCACTCGAGGCGCTATACGGCCGCACGATGCGCTTCAACGCCCTGATCCAGGACCGCGAAACGCAGCTCATGGGCGAGACGGGCAGCCTCGCGCTGCGGCCGAACGTGCGCATGGGCGACGCGCTCGGCCACTGATCGATGGAGCATGTCGACGTCCTCGTGATCGGCGGCGGGGCCGCGGGCCTGTATGCGGCGATGACCGCGGGCCGGCGCGGGCGGCGCGCCGTCGTGATCGAGCACGCGAACAGGGTCGGCAAGAAGATCCTGATGTCCGGCGGGGGCCGCTGCAATTTCACGAACACCGGCACGACTCCGGAAAACTACCTCTGCGGCAACCCGCACTTCTGCAAGTCCGCGCTTGCACGCCACACGCCCTGGCACTTCATCGAGCTCGTCGAGCGGCATCGGATCGCGTATCACGAGAAAGAGCTCGGCCAGCTGTTCTGCGACGAATCGTCGAAGCTCATCGTGCGCATGCTCGTCGACGAGTGCACGTCGGCCGGCGTGCGCATCGAGACATCGTGCAGCGTCGAGCGCGTGGCTCACCGCGACGACGGGCAGTTTGAATTGCACACGACGCACGGCGCCTTCGTCGCGACGTCGCTCGTGGTCGCGAGCGGTGGGCTGTCGATTCCCAGCATGGGCGCGAGCGGCTTCGGCTATGAACTCGCACGCCAGTTCGGACACGCGCTCCTGCCCACGCGCGCGGGGCTGGTGCCGCTCACGCTCAGCGGCAAGCACCACGAGCGGCTCGCGGAACTCAGCGGCGTCGCGCTGCCCGTCGTCGCGACCTGCAACGGGCAGTCGTTCGAGAACTTCATGCTCGTCACGCACCGCGGCGTCAGCGGGCCATCGATCCTGCAGATCTCGTCGTACTGGCAGCCCGGCGACGCACTGACGCTGGATCTGCTGCCCGGCGTCGACGCGTACGAGGCGCTGTTCGGCTGGCAAAAGGCGCGTCCGGCCGCGGAGTTCAAGACCGTGCTCGGCGACGCGATGCCCAAACGGTTCGCACAGCGCCTGTGCGAGGTCTACCTGCCGCACGGCCCCCATACGCGGCCGCTGCGGCAATACACGCCGGCGCAGCTGCGGGCGATTGCGGATGTGCTGCAGGCATGGCCGCTCGTCGCGAGCGGGACCGAGGGCTACCGCACCGCCGAGGTCACGCTCGGCGGCGTGGACACCGACGGCGTTTCATCGAGCACGATGCAGTCGCGGCTCGTGCCGGGCCTGTACTTCGTCGGCGAAGTGCTCGACGTGACCGGCTGGCTCGGCGGCTACAACTTCCAGTGGGCCTGGGCGTCGGGACACGCGGCCGGGCTTGCGGCCTGAGCGGTCGGCCTGATCGGTCGCAGTCCCCGCATGCGATGACGCCAGCAGGCGCGCCGCATCACACGGCACGCCCGCCTCGACACCAACGGTGCGTCACTCAGTGGCGAAGATCGATCGTGCGATTTTCGTTCATGTGGCTCGGGTTCTTCGTCACCGCGGTGGTGACGAAGTACAGGCCCTTGCCGATCGCCGTGCTGGGGCCGTCCCAGTACTCGGCGCTCTCGGGATCGATGCGGATCAGGCACAGATTCGGATCGTCCTTGCCGTCCTTGAAGAAGATGCTCATCTGCGGCGACCACAACTCGTCGATGGTCTTGCGATCGCGGGTGATCGACGCTCGACCGGCTACGGACACGTAGGTGCCCTTGCTGCGCGATGCGTACGCGACGTTGACCTGCGGGTTCGCTTCAAGCTCGCGGACCTTCTCGCTGTGATAGCCGGTGGCGAACCAGAGCGTGCCGTCCATTTCGGCGCGCAGCGTGTGCAGCGGGCGGCTGTGCAGTCGGCCGTCGGGGGCGACTTCGGTCAGCATTGCGACTTCCACGTCCTCGATGAGGCCGTGCAGCTTCTTGAGAGCGTTATCGCGGTCGAGCGGGCGGTGCTCGTCATGGTCGGTCATGGTGGGCTCCTCAGGGGCGAACGGGACCGCTCCATCTCAACAGCCCTGCGGGAAACACGGAGTGAAACCGCAGGTTGGGGCAGACTGCGCGGCGGAGGACGCCCATGACCCACATCCCTCGCGCCATCGCGGCGCGCCCGTTCACTGCGTTGCTCTGCGCAGCGCTGCTCGTGTTGCCGGCCTGCCGTGACCCCGGACCGCCCCCGGGCGGCCGCGTGGCCGAGCTGCAGCGCGTCGAAAGGCAGCGCGGTGAGGGTGCACTCGCCCTGCCCGGCACGGAGGTGGCGGTGCACTACACCGGCTGGCTCTACGACGAGCGCGTGCCTTCAAAGCGCGGCGCGCAGTTCGACAGTTCATACGCGCGGGGCGAGCCGATCACGTTCCTGCTCGGCGCAGGCCGCGTGATCCGCGGGTGGGACGAAGGCGTGGCCGGCATGCACGTCGGCGGCAAACGCACGCTGCTGATTCCGCCGGAGCTGGCCTACGGGCGCCGGGGCGCGGGCGGCGCGATTCCGCCCCATGCGTCACTCGTGTTCGACGTGGAGCTGGTGGACGTCAAGCCACCGCGCTGATCACATCGCCCTCGCCCTCGCCCTCGCCGTCGACGAGCGGCTGCAGCTGCGCGTCGAGCGCGACGCGGCCGTCGAACACGAAACACCGGCCGTCGTAACCGAACCCGCCGACGCGTTCAAAGTAGTTGAGGATGCCGCCCTCGAGCTGCAGCAGGTTGTCCATGCTCGAAGCCTGCAGATGCAGCGCAGCCTTCTCGCAGCGGATGCCGCCGGTGCAGAAGCTCACGACCGTCGCATCCGCGAGCGCGTCCCGATGCGGCGCGAGCGCGTCGGGCAGCTCGGTGAAGTTGTCGATCGGCAGGGTGAGCGCGTTGTCGAACGTGCCGTAGCCGAACTCCTCGCGGTTGCGCGTGTCGAGCAACACGAGGCGGCGGCCCGTGTCGTCGTGGCCCTGTTCGATCCAGCGCGCGAGCGTCTCGGGTTCGACCGCCGGCGCGCGATCGCGGCCGAGCGGTTGGGCCTCGTCGATGCGGTAGCTGATGATCTCGGGCTTGACCTTGACCTTCAGCCGCCCGAACGGCTGCATGCGGCTCCAGCTGCGCTTGACGACGATGTCGGCAAAGCGCGCATCGGCACGAAGTGCATCGAGGAAACCGTCGAGCGCCGCTGCGTCGCCCGCGAGGAACAGGTTCAGGCCTTCGGGCGCGACGAGCACGGTGCCGCGGAGTTCCGCGGCTTCGGCACGCGCCTGAAGGGTGTCGGCAAGCGCGCGCGGGTCGGCAACCGCGACGAAGCGGTAGGCAGCGATGTTGAGGATCATGTCCGCGATTTTAAGGCCGCCGCAGCGCGCGGCGCCCGCTGTCGCTGAACCGCGGTCGGGCTTAGCGCACCGACAGGCCCAGGTGCGGCGCGAGCAGCCAGTACACGGCCCCTAGCACGAGCGCCCAGAGCGCCACCCGCACCACGAGGCCGACGGCCTTGATCGCGAGCCACAGGCCGATCACGACGATCGCGATCGCAATCCACAGGCTCATGCGTGCGCCGCCGTTCCGAACGTTCGCCGGCTCATGGTGAGCCCTGCCCGTCTTTGACCGGCGCCAGGCGCAGATCGTGGAAATCGAAGCTGAAGTCCGTCAGCGGCGAGATCGCGTGCATGCGCACGTCGCGGATCGCACCGTCCGGATCGAGCGAGAAGTTCACGAACGCGTCTGCGTTGAGCCAGCGCGCGTCCCAGCGGACGATGAATGTGTCGTGCTGCCAGTGCTCGAGCGTGCCGACGAGATCCGGGCTCGGCTTCATGCGCAGCCGCATTGCGCCCTTCTCGCGGGAGACCTCGACATCCCCGTACCAGGGATCGCGATAGGTGCCAGCGTACTTTTCGAGTGGCAGCGACGGCTTCGAACGTGCGTCGCGCGCGGCGACGTGCTTGGCCCAGTCCTCACCCGCGTCGTCGCGCGCTTTAGCGAGCGACGCTGCGTAGGCGGCCACCCAGTCGGTCTCCGGCGCACCGAGGTAGGCATCGAGAACGCGCAGCGTGATCGCCTGGAACGGCGCAGCGAGCTCCGCATTCGTGAGCACGACGACGCCGAGGTCATGCCCGGGCACGAGCGTGAGGCGCGAGACCATGCCCGGCCAACCGCCGGTGTGCCAGACAAGCTTGTGACCGCGGTAGTCCGACAGCTGCCATCCCTCTCCGTAGCCCAGGAAATTCGGCTTGGCCGCGCGCAGTTCGGGCACCGACGGGTTGGGGATCTTCATCGGCGTGACGACGGACCACATCGCCTCCTGCCGCTTCTCGCTGAAGAGCCGCTGCTCGTTGCCGGCCGCGTCGAGGTAGGTGCCGCCGGCGAGCTGCATCTGCATCCACTTCGCCATGTCGAGCACGTTTGAGTACAACCCGCCCGCGCCCGACACGTTGTGCCACGACACGCGCGGCGCGGGGACCGTGTGCTTGAAGTCCGCCTTGGCGTAGCCGGTGGCGACGTCGTCGCCGTCGCGGAGCGCGTCGCTGTTGTAGCGCGTGTCGCGCATGCCGAGCGGGTCGAGGATGCGCGTGCGCAGGAAGGCATCGAAGTCCTGCCCACTGGCCTTCTCGATCACGAGCTGGGCGACGCCGTAGAGGATGTTGTCGTACGCGTACTGGCCGCGGAAGCTGCCTTCGAGCGGCACGTCGCGCAGGCGCCGCGCGACCTCTTCCGTGCTGTAGCCGGTGCCCGGCCAGTACAGCAGGTCGCCAGCGCCCAGCCCGAGCCCGCTGCGATGCGCAAGAAGGTCACGGATGCGCATTTCGTGCGTGACGTATGGATCCGACATGCGGAACCACGGCAGGTGCTCGATCACGCGGTCGTCGAGCGAAAGCTTGCCCTCATCGGCGAGCATCGACAGCGAGGCGGCAGTGAACGCCTTCGTGTTCGACGCGATCGCGAACAATGTGTCGGCTTCGACCGGGGCGCCGGACTCCAGGTCGCGCACGCCCCAGCCGCGCGCGAGCACGACCTCCCCGTCCTTGACCACGGCGACGGCGATGCCCGGCACGTCGAATTCGGATCGCGCGCGCTCGACGAAGGCATCGAGCCCCGCCAGCGCGGGCGGGGTCACGCCCGGGGCGGTCGCCCGCGGGGTGGGCGCGGGCGTCGCCGCAGCAGCGCCCAGCGCCACCACGAGCGCGGCGCATGCGATCAGGACGAGAGGCAGGCGGCGGGCGGTGGACGTCATGCGGCGCACGGTGGGGAATGGATGGCCACCATAACCGACGCTGCCTGCACCGCCGTACGTACGGCCCCCGCGCCTATCATGGCGCCCCGTTCTCCGCCCCGCGCCCGATGCCCGACCCCGTTTTCCTTCCTGGTCTTGCCATTATCGGCGGCGGCCCCGCCGGCCTGATGGCGGCCGAAGTCGCGCGCGCCGCGGGCGTCGAGGTCGATTTATTCGACGCGAAGGGATCGGTCGGCCGCAAGTTCCTGATCGCTGGCAAGGGCGGGCTCAATCTCACCCATTCCGAACCGCGGCCCGAATTCGATGCGCGTTATCGCGAGCGGTCGATGCACGTCGGCGCATGGCTGGATGCGTTTGATGCGGACGCCCTTCGGGAATGGTCGCGCGGGTTCGGCATCGAGACCTTCATCGGCACCTCGGGACGGGTCTTCCCGACCGACCGCAAGGCCGCGCCGCTCCTGCGCGGCTGGGTGCGGCGGCTTCGCGAATCGGGCGTTCGGTTCCACATGCAGCACCGGTTCCAGGGCTGGGCCGACGACGGCGCGCTGCACATCTCGACGCCGGATGGCGAGGTGCTGCTGCACGCCCGCGCGACGGTGCTCGCGCTCGGTGGCGGCAGTTGGCCGGAACTCGGCTCGGACGGCGCGTGGGTGCCCTGGCTGGTCGATCGGGACATCGACGTGGCCCCGCTCGAGCCCGCGAACTGCGGCTTCGACATCGGCTGGAGCGAACATCTATCGACGAAGTTCGCCGGCGCGCCGCTGAAGCCCGTCGTCGCCCACTGGACCGATCCGAGCGGCGTCGCCCATGCACTGCAGGGCGAATGCGTGCTCACGACGACGGGCATTGAGGGCAGCCTGGTCTACGCACTGTCGGCCGACCTGCGCCAGCTCATCCAGCGCGACGGGCATGCCCGGCTCGAACTCGACCTCGCGCCGTCGCGCACGTTCGAGGCACTGCGGGACGCGCTCGCGCAGCCGCGCGGCAGCCGCAGCCTCGGCGAGCACCTGCGGCGGCGCGCGGGCCTGGAGGGCGCAAAAACCGCGCTCCTGTTCGAGTGCGTGGACCGCGCGGCGATGCAGGACCCGGCTCAACTCGCCGCGGCGATCAAGCGCCTGCCTCTCAAACTCGTACGGCCTCGCCCGATCGCGGAGGCGATTAGCAGCGCCGGCGGCGTGCGGCTCGAGGCCCTCGACGAGGCGCTGATGCTGCATGGCCTCCCCGGGACGTTCGTGGCCGGGGAGATGCTGGACTGGGAGGCGCCGACCGGCGGCTATCTGCTGACGGCCTGCTTCGCGAGCGGCGTGGTGGCAGGACGCGGCGCCGTCGAGTGGCTCAGGCGACGCGGCGCCGGCTGAAGCCGAACGCAGCCGCGCCGAGCCAGACCAGCACGAGCAGCACCACGATCTTCTGGGTCAGCCCGCGCGGGGCGTCGCGCCAGAGCGCATGCGTCCACAGCGCGATGAACGCGAGCGCGGCCAGTGCCAATGCCGGCGCATACCGGTGTCGCCACGCGGCGTCGAGCCTGAGCCGCCACGATTGCAGCAGCATCGCGACCGTCACGCACAGGAACGCCGCCTGCGCCGCGATGCCGTGCACGAGCGTCTCGAGCGTGACGTCCTGCCCCGGCAGGCGGCTGTCGGCAACCGCGACCACTGCCAGCGCGATGCCCGCCCACGCAAACAGCAGCGCAGGCGCGCCGCTGCGAGCGCCGCGGGACAGGCCCGCGTAGCCCGCTGCGCCCAGCCCCAACAGCGACGCGGCGAGCGCGAAGTACGCGGCCTTGAGCCACGCCCCGTGCGTGCCGAGCAGGTACAGGCTCAACGGGGCGTCGCGCCAGTCGAGATCGGTGCGCACGCCCTGCAGCGCTAACGCCACGGCCGCGAACGACACCACGCCCGCGAACGCGAATGCGCCCAGGGGGCGCGCGAGTCGTTCGTGTTCCATCGTCGGGTCAGGCTCAGTACTGACCCATGAAGTCCTTCTTGCCGATCGGCACACCGCCGTGGCGCAGCAGACCGTACGCGGTCGTCACGTGGAAGAAGAACTGCGGCAGGCCGTAATGCACGAGGTAGGTGCGGCCGTCGAGGCGGCGCTCCTTCGGCGTGCCGGGCCGCAGCACGACGTCGCGCCCTTCGCTGCCCTCGAACGCGCTCGCATCGAGCCCCTCGATGAACTCGCGCGTGCGCGCGATGCGCGCCTGCAACTCGTCGAACGTGCGCTCGGTGTCCTCGTAAGACGGCACCTCGACACCCGCAAGCCGGGCCGACACACCCTTGGCGAAGTCGCAGGCAATCTGCACCTGCCGCACGAGCGGGAACATGTCGGGCGACAGCCGCATCTGCAGCAGCGCGTCGGGCTCGATCTTGCGCTCCTCGGCGTGGGCCTGCGCCTTGTGCAGCACGTCGGCGAGACTGGCGAGCATCTGGCGGAACACGGGGACGGACGCGTCGTGCATGGAAAGCGCCATGGGCAGCTCCTGTTGAAGTCGGGCGGGGAAAAGGAATCGAGGCGCGCGATGGTAGCCGGTGTTGCGGCCGGGTCCGACCGGCCGCGCGTCGCGAGGCATCCGAAGCGACACGCTCGAGCCGCCGCGCCCTCACGAGGCCTTCCCGAACCCAGCGCTAAAGAACCCTGAGACGCAGCCGTTCATGTAGCAAGCACCGCACTCGCGCGGTCCCGTCCTGTTCCAATCTGACGCCGAGGTCCACCGATGACGCCCCGCACCACCGTCCTGCTCTGCGACGATTCCCGCGCGCTGCGCCTTCTCACCGCGCGCCAGCTCGCCGAATGCGGTTTTGACGTGATCGGTGAAGCCGACAACGGCGTCGCGGCGGTCGAGCAGTACGAGAAGCTGCGCCCGGACGTGGTGCTGCTCGACCTCGTGATGCCGCAGCAGGACGGCAAGGAAGCGCTGCGCCGCATCCGCGAGCTCGATCCGAATGCGCGCGTCGTGATCCTCAGCTCGCTCGGCGCGCAGCACGACATCGAGGAGTGCCTGAAGCTCGGGGCGAAGTCGTACCTGCAAAAGCCCATCGACCCCGACGCGATGGTGCGCGTGCTGCGCGAGACGGTGGCCTGACATGGCAGCGAAATTCTTCGGACAATTCCTGCTCGAACAAGGCCTCATCGACGGCGCGCAGCTGCTCGAGGCGCTCGAGGTGCAGCGCGCGTCCAATCCGCTGCTCGGCGAGCTTGCACAGGCGCGCGGCTGGCTGACGGCGGCGCAGGCGGCCCGCATCAACGAGCGCCAGCGCGCGGAAGACAAGCGCTTCGGCGACATCGCCGAAGAGATGGGGCTGCTCGACGGCCACCAGCTCTCGCAGCTGCTCGACGAGCAGAAGGCGCGTCGCAAGCTGTTCGGCGAGATCCTCGTCGACCGCAACATGCTCACCCGTGAGCAGGTGGAGTCGGCGCTCAAAGCGCAGCAGAACGACCGCGATGATGCGCTGAAGTCGCTCGAGCTGGGCATGGCCGGCCACCCGCTTGCCGACATCGCCAGCGCTGCGCTCGCGACCTGCGGCCGGCTGTTCCCGCGGCTGCTCAAGCAGCAGGCACAGTTCTCCCGCCTTGTCGACGCGGGCGAAGCCGCGCCGCCGACCGGTGTCGTGGCCTCGGTGCACATCGCGGCGCAGCGTTCTTTCACGCTCGCGCTGGGGTGCGATGCCGCCACGGCAACCGGGATCGCATGCGGATTCCTCGGCATCACGGCCGATGAGTGCGACGACGCGCTTGCACAGGACGCACTGGGCGAACTCGTCAACGTGCTCATGGGCTACGTCGTCAAGGATGTGCTGCCCGACGACATGGCCTACCGTCCGTCGCCGCCGTCGTTCAGCGACAACGTGGAGCCGCTGCTGGACGGCGCGCCGTCACTCGCCCTTGTGCTGACCTCACAGCTGGGTCCCGCGGTCCTCGTCGTCCGGGGCTGAGGTTCGAGGCAGCTGTCCCGCTTGGAGCAGTGACATGCGCCCGGGCAGGCTCGCCGCGTTGAGACGCGGGCGGTTGCACGCCCTTCACCGCGCTCGGCTACCGAACGGCTAGCGGCCGCGCTCAGCGCTTCTCGGTCACCGCGCGACGCAGGTTGACGCGGGCCGGCGCGTCGTAGCGCGCGTGGAAGTGCTCGCTGAGGAACAGCCGCTCGCGAGCAAGCAGGCCCTTCAGGAAGCGACGCCGGTTCAGCCGGTACATCCACGCCGGCACGGCGCCGCGGTATTCGGCAGCGATCGCACGGTCGTACGCCGCGAATTCCGCCGGCGACGCACCCAGGATTGCCATATCGCAGTCCAGGAACAGCGCTGCGTCGCGATCGACACCCGCGGGCCCGAGCCGCCCGTGCCGGGCCGTGAGCTCGATGAGCGCCGCGACGCGCCCGCCGTCGCCCCCCGCCTGCCAACGCGCCATGTGCTCGACGGCCAGTGCCGCGGAGTTCGCCTCGTTGTCGCTGCGACCGGGGACGTACACCGCGTCGTGGTAGAGCACCGCGAGGAACGAGGAGACGGGATCGTCCCAGCCCGGGCCGTCGTGCACATCGCGCCAGTGACGGAGCACGGCATGTACGTGCGAGAGGTTGTGGTACGCACGCGGCGGCGAGGCATGTGCGGCGGCAAGCGCCTCCCACTGCGCCTCGGGCACGTCGATCGGAAACGGGGCGAGTTCAGGCCACATCGTCGAACAATCCGCTCTGGGCATGGTGGAGGTCGCGGTCGACGAGGCCGCCGAGCCCGACCCCGACCAGCCGATACCGCGTCGTCGCGGGCAAAGCGACGCGCTCGCGCAACGCCAGCGCGATCCGCACCAGCGCATCGGCCGATGTCGGGACGGCGCGCGGCGTGAGGCTGCGGGTCAGGATGCGGAAATCGGACGTCTTGAGCTTGAGCACCACGGTGCGCGCCACGCGCCCGTGCTCGCGTTCGTAGTAGGTCCACGCCTTCTGGGCCATGCGCTCGATGTGCGGCGCAAGCGCGTCGAGCGGCACATCGTGTTCCAGCGTGTCTTCGGCCGAGACCTGCAGCGACGGGCGCTCGGGCTCCACGGGGTGGTCATCGATGCCGCGGGCGAGCTCGAACAGCCGCCGGCCCCAGCGTCCGAAACACTGCTCCAGCTCCGCAAGCCGCCGCTCGCGCAGGTCGCCGACGGTCGCGATGCCGAGCTTCATGAGCCGGGCCTCGGTGACCTTGCCGACGCCGGGCAGTCGACCGACGGGCAGCGGCGTCAGGAAACGCTCGACCTGCTCCGGCCGGATCACGAACTGGCCGTCGGGCTTGCGCCAGTCCGAAGCGATCTTCGCGAGGAACTTGTTCGGTGCGACGCCGGCGGACGCGGTAAGCGCCGTCGCCTCGCGAATTTCGGCCCGAATCGCCTCCGCGGTTGCGGTCGCGCTCGGCAATCCGGTCTTCGTTGTAGTGACGTCGAGGTAGGCCTCGTCGAGCGAGAGCGGTTCAACGAGATCCGTGTGGCGCGCGAAGATCTCCCGCACCTGGCGCGACGCCTGCTTGTACCGGCCGAAGTCCGGCGGGACGAACACCGCATCCGGGCACAGGCGTTCGGCACGCACGGCGGGCATCGCCGACCGCACGCCGAACACGCGCGCCTCGTAGCTCGCCGCGCACACGACCGAGCGCGGACCCCGCCATGCGACCACGACGGGCCGGCCGCGCAACGTGGGATCGTCGCGCTGCTCGACCGACGCGTAGAACGCGTCCATGTCGACATGCAGGATCTTGCGCAAGGGTGTGGTCATGGGGGCGGCGCGGCGGGACGCGGCCATTGTGAGCCAAGCGTGCGCGCTGCAGTCGCCGGCTGAGTGACTCGCATCATGACGGTGCATTCGCGCTGCGCACCGAAGGATGTGCGCATGGACAAGCCCTCGCCCCGCCGCCGCTGGCCCACCGCCCTTCGCGGCCATCTCCACAACATCGCAGTCGACGTCGACGAACACGTTGACACCGCCTGGCGCCGCGTGAACACGCGGCTTGGGACGAATGCCCCGCGCCACATTGCCGCGTATCGCGGGTTCGCCGATGCGCGTGGCGTCGAGCTGTTCGGCCGCGTGCTGTCGAACCGCCCACGCGGCGGCCCCGGCGACGACGACCGGTGGTGGGACAACCTGCTCAACACGTACCGCCGGTTCGAGAGCGACGAGGTGCCGAACGTGCCGCTGCGGCTGCGCTTCCGCGACGCTGACTTCGAGATCGCGAGCGATTCCGAGGGTTACTACACCGCGACGTTCGACACGAGCGCCACGCCGAGCGACGCGCTGTGGGACAACGCGATCGCGTCGCTCGCCGACGGCACGCTCGCGACGCCGCAGCCCGTGCTGCAGGTGGCCGACGGACCGGGCATCGGCGTGATTTCGGACATCGACGACACGATCCTGCACAGCGGAGTGACCGATTGGAAAACCGCCGCGCAGCTTACGTTCCTGCACAACGCCCGCACGCGAAAGCCGTTGGAAGGCGTTGCACAGCTCTACCAGGCCTTACAGGCCGGCGCCGACGGTCGCGGACGCGTGCCGATCTTCTACGTCTCGAGCTCGCCGTGGAACCTCTACGAGTTGCTCGAGGACTTCATGGAGCTCAACACGATTCCCGCGGGGCCGATCTTCCTTCGCGATCTCGGCGTCGACACCGGAAAGTTCATTAAGTCCGCAGGCCACGGCCACAAACTCGAGCGTGCAAGCCAGCTCATCGAGCGGTTCCCGCAGTTGCGCTGGGTGCTGCTCGGTGACTCAGGCCAGGCCGACGCCGAGCTTTATGCCGAAGCCGCGCATCGCTTCGGTGACCGGATCGCGGCGATCTACATCCGCGACGTCGATCCGGCGGCGCTGTCGCGCTACGACAGCGGCGTCGACGCACAAATCGAGCGCGTGCAAGGCACCGGCGTGCCGATGCTGCGTGCGGCCGACAGCCTGGCGATGGCCAGGCACGCGGCGTCGCTGGGACTGATCGCCACCGACGCGGTGACCGCCGTGGCACACGAGGTCGTGCGTGACACCCAGCGCCCGACGTTGACCGAAGCTGCAGGCGACGCTGCAACGGGTGCGAGCGCCGGGCGCTCGGATCCTCAGCAGGACAACGGCGACAATCGGGAAGCGTAGCGTTGCGAGTTCGATTTCGGCGCCGGGAATCCGCGACGTGCCGACCGTATAAGCGCCGATCAAATCGGCGTCCGCGCCGGCCGATTGACGCTCGGCGGCGACACTCCGTCGGCAAAAAACTGGCGGGGCTACGCACGTTTGCGACGTAGCGCTGCATGCGCCGGCAATTCGGCTAAATAGCCGATTTCGTACAAATAACGAACCGTTTTCGTAAACTAAATTGCGTGTTTACGCACGGTTGCGTATTGCAATTGGGAAGAGGCTGTCTATTAACAGTCCAACGCCCCCAGCGCGCCGATGCTCGACTCGCACCCCTCGATGGCATGCAAACGCGTCAGGTCGACCGTACGCAGTCGCTCGCGCTGGATCGCGCTCCTGACGGTGTTGCTGCTGGCCCCGCCCATTGTCATGGCACAGCCGCACGCGCCGGGAGAGAACCCCTCTCAAGCGAGCGCCGCCGTGGATTTCCGCATCGTCATTCCGGAAACCATTCGCTTCGTCCGGAACCAGGAGCAGCGCGAGCGCACGCAGCAGTACACCAGCCGCACCGTCGAAGCCGTCGACGGCCGTCAGGTCGTCACGGTCGCCCGCCCCTGATCTGCTGCGCGATTAAATGAACCGGCCGGGCGCCAAACAGGCCACCCGGCCGACCCACCCTCAATCGTCAGCGCATGCCACCCGTCGTGGGTGCCGCTCCGCCAGCCGGCTGCGCCGTACCGCCTGCCGCGGCAGCGCCGTCGCCCTTGTAGGGCTCGCCACGCGTGGTCAGCAGATACCAGTGGCCCGTTTGGTCTTTCACATCGTGACCCTGCGTCATCCCGCGGCCGCCGTCGGCTGCGTAGTGGTACAGCGGGTGGCTGTTGTACGTGACCTGCATCGACCCGTCCGGGCGCTTGATGCTCCCGACCAGCGCCGGGTCGAGGTTCGCCCCTGAGGTCGGCTGAGTTTCCGTGACGAGCAACGGCGGCCACGCCTGCAGGCAGCCACCCGTGCACTTGCTGCCGTCGCGATCGCCTTCGAGCATGTAGACCGCACGGCCGGCGCTGTCGGCCAGGAACGTACCGCCGTTCGGGCCGGCCGATCCGCTTTCGACCAGCGTGTGCCCCGTGACGGGAGCCGCGGGCATCGGGCCGCCCTCAATACGGGCCTGGCTGCTCGACATCGTGTCTGGCATCGCCTCCGGCGCCTGCGACGCGGCTTCGTTCGGCGTCACCACGGCGTTCGCATCAGCCCCCACGACCGGCGCCTCGGCCTCGCGGTTGCAACCGGCAATCGCCACGATCGAAGCGAGCACAGCCGACACGATCAGTTTCGTCTTCATTCCAATCTCCTCACCACGTCGGTGCCGGTGCGGCACGAACCGCCCGGCGGGCGTCTGGGCTCCACTGATAGGCAAACGATCGTGAACACGAGGTGGTCGCGCGTGGATTCACCGCCACACCACGCGCGTCCGCAGAGCATCCCAGCACCTGCCGCGCGCGGCACACGCCATCGGAGCATCGACATGCAGGGTCAGACCGTCGTCATCACCGGAGCGTCGAGCGGGTTCGGCCGCGGCATCGCACTGCGCTGCGCTGAGCGCGGGGCGAACGTCGTGGTCGCCGCGCGCCGCAAGGACCTGCTCGACGCGCTGTCCGAGGAATGCGGTCGCAACGCGCTTGCGGTGCACTGCGACGTGGGCAACCCCGACGATGTCGAGAAGCTCGCGCGCGCCGCGGTGGCGCGCTTCAACCGCATCGACGTGTGGATCAACAACGCCGGCGTCGCGGCGTTAGGTCCGTTCGACGAGATCCCGGTCGAGGACCATGTGCGCGTGATCCAGACGAACCTCGCGGGCACTATCGCGGGCAGCCATGCGGCGCTGACGCGCTTCCGCCGCCAGGGCTTCGGCACGCTCATCAACATGGCGTCCATGCTCGGCCACACGCCGGCGCCGTACTTCGCGTCGTACTGCGCAAGCAAGTTCGGCATCGTGGGGCTGTGCGGCGCGCTTCGCCAGGAGATGCAGGCACAGGGCCACGACGCGATCCACATCTGCGCGATCCTCCCGATGGCGGCCGATACGACGTTCTACGAACACGCGGCGAACTACACGGGCCACACGCTGCAGCCCTACCCGATCACCGACCCGTCGGAGGTCATCGATGCGGTGATCGAAGCGATCGACCGGCCGCGCGCGGAGATCAACGTCGGCCTGCCGGCCCAGGCGGCATCGCTGTCGCAGCAGATCCTGCCGCGGCTGACGGAGTCGGTGACCGCCACCGTGTCGCACCAGATCCAGATGGAAGACGCGCCGCCCGCGTCGACCACGCGCGGCAACCTGCATTCTCCGGTTGCGATGGGCCGCGGCATCAACGGCAATGTGCGTTCGCGGATGGCGCAGGAACGCGGCGGCGCCCACTGAATCGAGCGATGCCACCTCGCGGTCGCGGGCGGCATCGGTCTATGAGTCGAATGTTCCCGGAGCACGGGCGCGTACAGCCATTCGCTCGCGTGCAGCTTCGCGATAAGGAGTCGGCGACGCCTCAGCGTTGACCGCGTTCCTTCTTATTGCGGTACATCGCCTGGTCAGCCGCGGCCAGCATGCTCTGCGCGTCGTGGTTGTTGAATGTCTCCCAACCCACACTCGCACGAATCGTAAACTCGACGCCGTCGATCTCCCGCGGCTGTTCGAGGGAGCGCTTGATCGCCGCGGCAATCAGCTGGACGTCGTTCTGCGCATCGCGCAACGGTGACAGCAGGATCACGAACTCGTCGCCGCCGAGGCGGGCCACGAGGTCGGTGTCGCGCACGCAATCATGCAGCACGCGGCCGACCTCACGCAGCACGGCATCGCCGGTCGCATGGCCGTAGGTGTCGTTGATCGGCTTGAAACCGTCAAGGTCGATGAACATCAGCGCGAAGCGGTTCGCATGACCTTCGTGCGTGCGACAGGCCTCTTCGAGCTGGCCTTCGAGCATCGCGCGATTCGGTAGGCCGGTGAGCGCGTCGTACAGTGCAGCGTCCTTGTACTTGCGTGCCGTGGCCTGCGTGACGTGCAGCGCTTCTTCGAGACGCGCGAGCAGGCGGGCGTTGTCATCGAGCGCCATCTGACGCCCGAGCGCGCCGCCCATTGCGTTCCCCAGCAGCGCGACAGCCTGCGCATCGATCGTGTCAAACGCATGCGTCACGCTCGAGCAGACCTCGAGCACGCCGAGCACGTCGTCGCCGTAGCGCAACGGCGTGGCAATCAGCGAGCGCATCTTCGCGCGATGGCAGCCGGGTCCGTGCACGCGGGGGTCGTCGTGGGTCGCGTCGCTGTGCAGGACCGAGTGTGATTCAAGACAGGCGCGTGCAAGCGTCTGGCCGCTGTCGAACGCGCTGCGGTCGACCTGGGTCATCTGGCCTTTTACGCTTGCGACCGCCAAGCCCTTGCCCGCCTCGCTCAACAGCACGACAGCGCCCGTCGCACGGGTGAGCTCCATCACGGTGTTGAGTGCATCGTCCAGCAAGGACGCCGTGCTGCCGGAATGCTCGGCCGTGCGTACCAGGGCGTCGACGACGTTGCGCAGCCGGAGGAACTCGCTGTTGCCACGCGAGGCCGCGACCCAGGACCGGGAATCACGAGTGCTGTGCCCTGTCGTGGATTGCATGCGCCGAAGACCGTACAAAATCAGGGGATGATGCTAGTCGTCGTGGGTCAAGCGCATGTGAGTGCTTGCCTCATGCAGTGGAACACTGCGCACGAGCTACGGCCCGTCGTCGTGCGGATGACGCCGTGTGACTGAACCGCGCACCACTGCCGGGCCCTGGTTCGTAAACGCGGGTCGCGCGGAAGACTTCCGGACGGCCACCGGGCGTATGGGCGGGCGGCGCCGTCCCATGCCCGCCTACCCGTCTACCCGCGTCCTCCGCGCTGCCGATGCCAAGCGAGCACGGCCGGCGGAAGCCGCGGCTCGAGGTCGATGCCCAGTGCGCCGCACGCATCGAGCGCGTCGGAGACGAGGGCGCACGCGCGCGGGTCGCCCGCTTCGACCGGATCCGTTGGGAGCACTGCGAGCGTCCACGCGTACAGCAGGTCGCTGCGCGCGGTGAGCGCCGCCCTGAACCACGTGTCGGCCGGCCGATGCACGCGGTGCCCGCCCGCTTCGAGCGCGAGAACGGCTTGGTCGAGCCGACCATACGCGCCGCGGTACCACTCGCTGGCGCCGCCCGCCTCTTCGCGCATGACCAGCGGCGCAGGCGCGTTGTGCTCGCCGAGTTCGCGTCGAAGCCGCAGTTCGATTGCACGTGCATCGCGCACCGTCTCCGTTTCGACAAGCATCGCGCGGCCGAGATCGAAGACTTCGAAGTAGCGCCGATGCAAGGACCGCAACCGGTCCAGCGGGTCACGCGAGAACCCGAGCTTGAGAAGATCTTCGTAGGCGCACGGCGCGACATACACGTAACACGCGCCGCGACTTGCGGTGCGTCCCGCTGGATCGCGCCGATCGACGGGGCTCATCGTCGCGCAAGGCCGTCGCGGCTTGAGCGCAAGAGCGTTAACAGGACGGACTCGGTCACTGCAGCGGCGGCCGGTCAGCGCAATGCTCGCGGTAGAACGCTTCCGCCTGCGGCATCAGCGCGCGCAGCGTTTCCTGGCGGTTCGCGGGATCGGGATGCGTCGATGCGAACTCCGGCGGCCGCTCGCCACCGCCGAGCCGCCCCATGCGCTCCCACAGCGGCACCGCCTCGCGCGGATCGAAGCACGCTGCAGCCGCGAGCATGAGGCCGACCTTGTCCGCCTGGGTTTCGTGATTGCGCCCGTACGGCAGGATGAAACCGTACTGCGCGCCTGCGCCGAGCGCGGCCATGACGGCCTGCTGCTGTCCGGGGTCCATGCCGCCGAGCGCGACGCCCGCCGCCATCTGCCCGACCTGCACAAGCTTCTGCTGGGCCATGCGCTGCGAGCCGTGACGCAGCAAGGCATGGGCGATCTCGTGCCCGAGGATCGCGGCCATCGCATTTTGGTTCTCGGCGACCGGCAGCAATCCGGTGTAGACCGCGATCTTGCCGCCGGGCAGTACGAACGCATTCGCGTCGTCCGACTGGATCACCGCCGCGTCCCACTGGAAATCGCGATAGATCTGCGGCGCTTCCTGGCCGTTCTCGGTGGCGAGGGCTTCGGTGACGGCCGGCACCTTCGCGATCAAGCGCTCGGCAATCTCGCGGATCTGCCGGCTCACCTCCGCATCGGCCGGCAGTAACGCGCCCTGCGCAGTCGCGTCGCTGAGCACCTGCTGGTACGCCTGCGCGCCGAGCTGCACCTCCTCGACCGGCGAAGCTCCGTAGTGCGCGGTCTCACCCGTGTATGGGTCGGTCTCGGCGCTGCCGAACCAGCTGAAAGCGGCGTAGCCCGCAAACAGCAACAGCACCCACCAGCGAATGCCGCCGAAGCCGCGCCCTGCCCGCGCGCCGCCCGAGCGGCCGCGCCGCATGCCTGCAAATGGATCCACTCTCATGCCACCGCTCCTCGAAGCGGCGCGCGCAGGCCGCGTGTGTCAGATCTCGCGCACGACGCGAAAGCCGATGCGCGCGTTCGTGGTGTCCGCCTCACTCGACTGACGCCACGCCGCGCGCGTCTGCTGCGGCGAGCTCGCCCACGATCCGCCGCGCACCACGCGCAGCCGACAACCGGGGTTGACCCACGCATCGCCGCCGCTCGGTGCACGCCGGTAGCTGTCGTGCCAGCAGTCGGCCACCCACTCGGCGACATTGCCGGCGAGGTCGTGAAGGCCAAATCGATTGGGCCGGTAGGTGCCGACCGGCGCCGGCCCCCAGGCATCGTCGCCATAGCCTTCGAACGCATTGCGCCACTCACGGCCGCTCGGCGACACGTCACGGGCGCCCGTGTAATTGCCCGACCCCGGCGGCGGCGCACCGTTGCCCCAGGGATACGTCCCCGTGCTGCCTGCGCGCAGCGCGTATTCGAACTCCGCCTCGCTCGGCAGCCGATACGCGTGCCCCGTGCGCTCGCTGAGCCAGTCCGCGTACGCCGCGGCGTCCTTCGCGCTGATGTGTACGACGGGCAGGTCGTCCGCTGCCGGGCGGCCGGCGTAGTCGTCCTGCCAGTCCACGCGGCTGCGCCTAACGAGGTTGCCTGCGCGCTCGTCATAACCGATCGAGTAGCCACGACGCTCCGCACGCGTGCGGTGGCCGGTTGCGTTCACGAAGCGCCGGAACTCGCCGACGGTGACCTCGTTGCGCGACATCGCAAAGCCCCGCTCGAAACGCACGTTGCGCACCGGCCGTTCGGCGTCGGTCGACCCGCGCTCACCGGCGGGCGCCCCCATCCGGAACCCGCCGTGCGGGACGACGACCATCACCGGCCCCCGCCCGACGCCGCCGGTGAGCGCGTCCGTGAACACCTGACCGGGGCGGAACAGTCCGTAATGCACTGCAAGGTCGATGCGTTCGCGCAGCTCCGCGGCGGCGTCATCGCCCGCCGGCGCGATGCGCAACAGTGCGGCGAGGTGCTCCCGCGCAGTCTCGATCCCGTCCTCTTCAGTCAGCGCCGCGATGCCGCGATCGCGCAGCGCGCGCACGCGTGCGGCGCGCTGCGCCGCGAGCCGCGCCCGTGCATCGTCGACCGTCGCGGCCTCCGGCCGCACTTTCGCCGCGAGGTCGAGCCAACGTGCGACCGCAGCGTAATCACCGTCGTCCGCGGCGGCTTCCGCTCGACGGATCAGCGCGCTTTCGGCAGCGGCCAAGCCCTGCAGCGCGCGCGCATCGCCTTCGCGCGCCTCCAGCGCCTGCCGGAACGCGGCGATCGCGCCGCCCCCGTTCTCGCCGATGCGATCGGCTTCGAGCAGGCGCTCGCCCTCGGCGTTGGCAGAATCGGCGCGCTCCGCCGCCTCGACGCGTTCCGCGAGCGCAGCCACTCTCTCATCCTCGGGCGCGACGGCCCGGGCGACCGACAGGGCCTCGCGCGCGGACGCGATCGACTGCGCATCCGTGTCGATCGCCCCCAGCGCCTCGTCCGCCCGCTTGATCAACGCGACCAGCGCACGGTCCGCCAGTGCCGCGACGGCCTTGTCGTCCGGCGCGGCTGTGCGCAACGCGAGCACGATGGGCACGGCGGCGTCGGCGTCCTCGTAGAGCCGCCCCGCCTCGAGCGCAACACGCGCGCGTTCGCGCAGGCGCCCCTTCGTGCCTTCCGTCACCTCGACGGCCGGCGGCGCCCAGCCTGGGACCGGCTTCGGCGCCGACGGTGCGCGGGCCGGCTTTGCGTCGCGCTCGACGGGCGCGCTCGCGGGCTCCGCAACCGGCGCGGGCGCGGAGTCCGGCGTGCGCGAACACGCGGCGATCAACAGCACGGACGCGACGGCAAGGGTGGCTCGCACTCGGTCTCCTGGGCGGCCCGCGCGGACGGCGGGCCCGTGGAAAGTAGGCTATTGTCGCCCGCCGTCGCCTCAACGCCCAAACGTGCCGACCTGGATCACCGACCCTGCCGCGCTGCGTGCGCGTCTCGCAACGCGCCCGGCTCGCATTGGCCTGGACACCGAGTTCATCCGGGAGCGCACGTACTGGCCGCAGCTCGCGCTGGTGCAGATCGCGATCGAGGGTGACGGCGACGAGCTCGACGTGCTGCTCGTCGACCCGCTCGCGCCCGGCATCACCGAGGCGCTCGCATCGATCCTCGCCGACACGACGATCCTCAAGGTCATGCACAGCCCGAGCGAGGACCTCGTCGCGTTCAAGCACGCCTGCGGGGTCGTGCCCGAGCCGCTGTTCGACACGCAGCTCGCTGCGGCGCTGACCGGCATCGGCAGCGGCCTGGGCTACCAGAAGCTCGTCGAGCAGATGACCGGCGTCGCGCTTGCGAAAGGCGAAACCCGCTCCGACTGGCTGCGACGCCCGCTATCTCCCTCGCAGCTCGAGTACGCGGCTGACGACGTGCGCCATCTATTCGAACTGCACGACGCGCTCGACGGTCTGCTCGAGCAGTTGGGGCGCCGCGAGTGGGTCATTGAGGACGCATCGCGTGTCGTGTCCAATGCCCGCGACGAAGCGCCGGAACGCTGGCCGCAGCTCTCAATGCGCGCCGCGCAGTTCCTCGATCGCGACGCGCAGCTTCGCCTGGCGCGGCTGCTCCGCTGGCGCGACGTGTACGCACGCGAGCACGATCGTCCGCGCACGTGGATCCTCGACAATGAACTCGCGACCGCGCTCGCGCGCACGCCGCCGATCGACCGCGCCGGCCTGCAGCGCGAGCTCGACGCGCACCCGAAAGCGCCGCGCAAGCTTGGCGACGCCATCTGGGTCGCGCTCACCACCCCGCTTTCCGACGAGGCCGAGGCGCCCGAACCCATCGGCGAACGAATCGACCGCCAGCGCCTGCGCGACTTTCAGGACGCCGTCGCGGGGGTAAGCCGCGAGCTCGAACTGCCCGACGGCGTGCTCGCCTCGCGCCGCTGGCTGGAGCAACTGGCCGAGCGCGGCGAGTGGCCGGACGCGTTGTCCGGCTGGCGGCGCACTGCGCTCGAACCCGCGCTCGCGCCGCTGCTTCAACCGAAGGGCTAGCGCGTCGCCACGGACGTCGCTAGACTTGCAGCCTCGTGTGGGGCGGTAGCTCAGCTGGGAGAGCGTCGCGTTCGCATCGCGAAGGTCAGGGGTTCGATCCCCCTCCGCTCCACCACACGAATCAGCAAAAAGCCCCGCTTCGGCGGGGTTTTTTCATTTCCGCAGCTGGCATGCGTTGCTGCGATGCCTAGAGCGCTGCACGCGGCACGCGTTGCACCATCCTTCGGCAGCGTCCCGATCCGGGCTTCACGACCGGGCCTGCACCGTGACGCACCTGCACGCCGGAGGCCTCATGGACAGCAACCGCAAGCACCTGATCCGCGCGACGGTGGTGATCGGCATCGGCCTGATGGCGGCAGTCGACGAGATCGTGTTCCATCAGCTGCTCGCCTGGCACCACTTCTACGATCGGTCCACGCCCGCCGTCGGGCTGTTCACCGATGGGTTGCTGCATGCGGTGGAACTCATCGCAGTCGTGGCCGGCTTCTTCATGTACGCCGATGCGCGCCGTCGCGGTCCGATCGACCGCAATGCAGCGTGGGGCGGGTTCCTCCTCGGCGCGGGTGGCTTCCAGCTGTTCGACGGCCTCGTCGACCATAAGCTGCTGCGGGTGCATCAGGTGCGCTACGGCGTCGAGGACCTCTGGCCCTATGACCTGGCCTGGAACCTTGCAGGTGTTGCGTTGCTGATCATCGGGCGGGCGTTGCTGCGGCGTTCGCGTCGGGACGCGTAGGCGTGCAGCACTCCCCAGCCGTCGTGCCGACTGCCCTCGCGCTCGTCTGGGCGCTGATCGCGCTGGTGCTCGGCAGCTACGTGGCGGCGGCCCGTCGCCACCCGCGCTGGAGCCCGTGGCGAACGCTGAGCTTCGTAGGCGGCGGCGCGTTGCTGCTGGTTGCGCTGTCATCGTCGGTAGTGCACTGGGCCCACGCCGACCTCCGGGGCCACATGTTCCAGCACCTGCTGCTGGGCATGTTCGCGCCGCTGCTGTTCGTCATGGCCGCACCGGTGACGCTGTTTCTGGCCAGCGTGGGGCCGCGCACGGCACGGCGAACGGTGCGTGTGCTGCACAGCAGGCCGGTGCGCGTGTTGAGCCACCCAATCGCGGCGCTGCTGCTGAACGTGGGCGGGATGGTGCTGCTGTATTCGACGCAGCTGTTCGTACTGTCGCGCAGTTCGGCATGGCTGCACGTGCTGGTGCACTACCACTTCCTTGCGGCCGGCTATTTGTTCGCGTGGTCGATCGCGGGCCCGGATCCTGCGCCAGGCCGGCCTTCGGTGCGCTACCGAGCAGTCGTCCTGTTCGTCGCAATTGCCGTGCACAGCACACTCGGCAAGCTCATGTACGTGCACGGCTGGCCGCAGGGCGCCGGGGTCGCGCGGTCCGAGCTCGAAGCCGCTGCGCAATGGATGTACTACGGCGGCGACCTGGCCGAGATGTTGCTCATCGCCGCCCTGGGCGCCGTCTGGTATGCCGAGCGCGGTCGTTCGTTGGCCAGCGCGCGGACGGAGGCGACGTCCCACTGACGCGACAGGCGCCGCCGCGGCGGTCGATCAGGCAGGCGCCTGCCTTGCTCTGACGGCAACTGCTTCCGCTCGGCCCGATTCCGTTGATCCGCTGTAGAAATCAGCGTCCGTGTCAGTAGACGCTCTCCCACGGCACCGCGCTGCGCTTCAGCGCTCGAAGCCGCGCGAGTTCGCGTTCGTGCTGGGCTCGGCCACCCGGCGGGTTCAATAAGGCAACGCGAGGTTCGCAGCGTCGAGCGGCTGGTCGGGGCTGCGCGGCATTGCCTCGATCACCGCATTCGCCGGCAGCGCGGCCGCGGTGTCGAGATGCGCCGACACGCGATCAAGCGCGCGGTAGACGTACGGGAGCAGCGGCACGTACCGCGCGCCGTAAGCCGGCAGACCCAGGAACGCGTCGAAATGCTGGGCGTTGCGAACGCGCCAGTGGCGCACGTCGCGACCGGCCGCTGCGGCCTGCGTTACGTAGGGAATGCTGCTGAACGCCTCGGGGATCAAGCCGTCGTCCGTGCCGTGCACCACGATCATCGGCAAGCCTTCGCGCGGCAGGCCCGCGCGTGTCGCGGCGACACCTTCGCGCACACGCTGCGCAGCCGCGCCCTCCCCCGCCCACAGCGCGCGCAGGCACTGCAGGCCGTCGGTCGCCGTTCGTCCATCGGGGTCGAGCAATGCGATGCCCGGCGACGGTGGGATTCCGCTACCGTCGGACCACCACGCGGCGCGTTCGGCAGGCGTTGGCGGCCGTGGACCGTCGCTCCCGGCGGTGACATAGCGATACCCGCACGGGTGCGCGCCAACGCCGTACCGGCCATAGGCCGAGGCGTACGCGGCGGCGACCGCGCGCCACAGGTCGAAGCCGGCGCTCAGTGCACCAGCGCGCAGCGCGGCGTCGGTCCAGCCGCCCTTGTGCAGGACGTCGAGCGCGCTGCGTTGCTGCGCGACGAGGTCGGCGCCGTCGATCAGCCCCGAACGCACCGCAGCCTCACAGCGCGCTGCGACGTCGGGCGCCGCCGGCAGGCCGAGCGCGGGGAGCGCGCAGGGCATCAACAGCGCGGCTTCGGTCGCGTAGTCGTACAGCGTGCGTGCGCCGGGCGCGTCCACGTAGACGTTCGGCTCACCTGCAACGACCGCGTCGAGCCAGCCGCCTTCGAGCTCGGCTGCGCGAAGCACGGCGCCTCCGCCGTTTGAGATGCCAACGGCGATTACACGGGTGTTGTCGAACGTGAAAGGCGCCTGCTGCGGATAGGCCTGCGTCAGCGCGTGCAGTCCGAACTCGGCGGCCTGCTTCACGTGCCGGCCCCAGTCGGCCTCAGGATTGTCGCGCGAGTGCGCGTGCTTGAATGCGATGCCTGCGGCCGCCGCGTCCTGCGGCTCGAACGCGAGCGGCGCGCCTGCCGGCGCGCGCGTGCCGTCGAGGCGCACGCCGTCGGGCGCCGCAAAGTCGAAGTAATCCGTGCCCCCGCCCTTGTCGGTGTAGGCGACCGCGCAGCCGCGCGGCAGGCCCCACGCGCCGGCGACCGCAATCGCACCGTAGACGCCGCGCGAGCCCGACGAGGCAGTGACGAGCAGGCAGCGCTTGCCCGCATCGAACGCGTCCGGCGCCTGCAGCAGCACGCGGTGGGGCGTGCGCGCGCCGGGCAGCGTTGCGAACGCTTGGAACTCGCGTCCCGGCACCGCGACGGTGCTGCCGTAGAGCGTGCCGTAGCCGCCCGCGGGCGAGAGGTCCGCGATGCCGCGCCAGTTGCTCCACAGCGCGCGGCGGCGCAGCTCGGCCGGCGTCGGCGCCGTGGCGTCGGCGAACGCGGGCGGCGCCATCGCGCGCAGGCCGTCGAGGCCCAGCCCCGCGGTCAGCAGATCGTCGCCATCGCGGTGAGTCGTGACGCGCAGCGGTTCGAACATCGTCGAGGCTCCAGTCGAGGTCGCACCCTCTCGCGCGGGCCCCGGCGAAGCACAGGCGGACGCGAGGGCGGCGAGGCCGAGAGCGGAGGCGCGGATTAGCGGTCGGATATTCATTGCGCGACCGTAACAAGCGCGCGGTGGCGCAGCATCGTACCTTCGTACCACGTGGGCGCCGCGGCGGCTTGCTAGGCTGTCGGCGACCGTTCCACATGACAGCACGCCCATGACCCCACGCTGCATCCTCATCACCGGCGCCGGCAGCGGCATCGGTGCCGGCATCGCGACTGAACTCGCGCGCGAAGGCCACCATGTCGTGATCACCGATCTTGCGCTTGAGTCGGCCGAGGCCGTCGCCTCGCAGATCCGCAGCGACGGCGGCTCGGCCGAAGCGCTCGCGCTCGACGTGACCTCCGACGACAGCGTCGCGGCGGCGCTTTCCGCGGTGTCGCGCCCGGTCGACGTGCTCGTCAACAACGCGGGACTGCAGCATGTCGCACCCCTCGAGGACTTCCCGATTGCGAAGTGGGAGTTCCTCGTGCAGGTCATGCTCGTCGGCGTGGCGCGGCTCACACGCGCGCTGCTGCCCGGCATGCGCGAGCGCGGCTTCGGGCGCATCGTCAACATCGGCTCGATCCACTCGCTCGTCGCGAGCCCGTACAAGAGCGCGTACGTTGCCGCGAAGCACGGCTTGCTCGGCTTTTCCAAGGTGCTCGCGCTCGAGACGGCCGACACGGACATCACGATCAACACGATCTGCCCGACCTACGTGAAGACGCCGCTCGTCGACAAGCAGATCGCGGATCAGGCCCGTACGCGCGGGATCCCCGAGGACGAGGTGGTGAGCCAGGTGATGCTCAAGCCGATGCCGAAGGGCGTGTTCATCACGTTCGAGGAGCTCGCAGGCATCACGGCGTTCCTGATGTCGCCGGCGGCCCGCAACATCACTGGCCACACGATCGACGTCGACGGCGGCTGGACCGTCCAGTAAGCCGCGATGCCCACGCTGCTGATCGCCGACGACCATCCGCTGTTCCGGGCCGCCCTGCGCGGCGCGGCGGCCGATGCCGTTGCCGACCTGCACGTGCGTGAAGCGGACTCGCTCGACGGCGTGCTCGCGGTGCTCGATGCCGAGCCCGACGTTGACCTCGTGCTGCTCGATCTGCACATGCCGGGTAACCATGGGCTCGCAGGCCTCGCAGCGATCCGGGCCCAGTACCCGGGCGTGGCGGTCGTCGTGGTCTCGGCGAACGACGACCCGCGCGTGGTGCGCCGCGCGCTGGATCACGGCGCCGCCGGTTATTTGCCGAAAAGCTCGGGACTCGACGAGCTGCGCGATGCGATTCGCACCGTGCTCGCGTGCGAACAGTGGCTGCCGACCGGCCTGCGCGCGTCGGTGTCGCGCGCGCAGTCGTCTGCGCACGACGCTAACCTCGCGGCGCGGCTCGCGAGTCTCTCCCCGCAGCAGTTCCGCGTGCTCGTGCTTGTCGCGCAGGGTCTGCTCAACAAGCAGATTGCCGATCGGCTCGATGTGCAGGAACGCACGGTCAAGGCGCATCTCACTGCGATCTTCGAGCGGCTTGGCGTGCGCAACCGCACGCAGGCGGGCGTGGTGCTGCGCGAACTCGAACTCAGCGACCCGTCGCGGCAGATCGAGGCCTGAGGGCGGCCGCAGGCGGCTCGGAAGTAGCCGAGTTGCGCTTCCATTTCCGGCGTGAACACGACCGGGATGGCGGACGCCGCGGGTCTCGGCAGCCCCGACAGGTGCGGCAACTCCGGCTTGACGGTGCATGCCCGACCGCGTGCGCTTCGCTGACTCGGAACGCCACAAAGAGGCAGCCGGATAGCCACACGCTGTGGCGCGATCTCGACGCCGCGCACCCGCCGGATGGAGCGGCGCAGTGCGCTTCGCCTGCTAGGCCTACAACGGAATGGCAGCGACGCAGCGACCGGCATTTCGGCGCATTCTCGCTGTCAGGGATCAGCAGGAGTCAGGGTGACGGTGTAGTTCGCTTGGGCGCAGCTACCCAGACGAATGCACTTGAGGCGACACGCTGCGAGCCTTGCCGACTTGGGCTAATCGGCCCAGAGGTTGGCGTGGGGCTACGCGTCGCCGAGCTCGGCGTTTGCCATCGCAGGAATAGCCTGCACCGTGCGCGCTGCTAGCACGCGGTCGAGTACCGACTTCAGCGCCAGCGGCTTGAGCGGCTTGGTGAGCAGCGGCAGGCCCGCCTCGTGCACGGCACGACGCACCTCGGGGGTGTGATCGGCGCTGAGGATGACGGCGGGCCGCACGCCGAATTCCTCGCCGAGCGCCGCGCATACGGCCTGGCCGGTGTCATCGTCGTCGAGGTGGTAGTCGAACAGCCACACGTCGGCGGCCTCGTGCGCGAGCGCGGCGCGAGCTTCGGCTCGGTTGCGCACGGCGCTCACCCGACAGCCCCATCCGATGAGCAGGTGCTGCAGAGCCGACAATGCAACGGGCTCGTTGTCGAGGATCAGCACGCGCGTGCCCGGCAGGCGGACGCGGGTGTCGGCTTGGGGCAGCGCGACACGTGCCTGCGCACGTGCGCATCGCACTTCGATCGCGAACGCGGTGCCGCGGCCGGGCTTACTGCGCAAGGACAACGGCGCGTGCAACAGCTGCGCCATGCGGTCTGCGATTGCGAGCCCGAGGCCGAGCCCCTGCCCGCCCGCACCTTCGCCGCGGCGGAATTCCTCGAAGATCACACGTTGCTGCTCCAGCGCGATGCCGGGGCCGGTGTCGTGCACCTCGATGCGCACCGAACGCGCCATGCGCCGCACCCCGAGCACAATGCGGCCGCGGTCGGTGTAGCGCACCGCGTTCGCCAGGAAGTTCTGCAGCACCCGGCGCAGCAACTGCGGATCGCTGTGAACCCACGCGCGCGTCGGCATGCAGCGGAACTCCAGCCCACGCTCTGCCGCAAGTGCGCGGAACTCGGACGCGAGCGGATCGAGCACTTCGGCAAGCGGGAAGTCACGCGGCTGCGGCGCGAGGCCGCCCGCTTCGAGGCGTGACATGTCGAGCAGCCCGCCGAGCAGGCTCGTCGTCGACTCCAGGGCGCCGCGAGTCTGCGCGGCCAGGTCGCGCTGCGCGGCGACGGTGAGCTGCTGCGCGAGCGCGTCGGTGAACAGATGTGCGGCATGCAGCGGCTGCAGCAGGTCGTGGCCGATCGCCGCAAGAAATCGGCTCTTCGCATCGTTCGCGCGCTCGGCCTCGCGCTTCGCGCTTTCGAGCAGTGCCGTGCGCTCGGCGACGCGCTGCTCGAGTGTTTCGTTCGCCATGATCAGCGCGGCCTCGGTGCGACGGAATGCGGTGACGTCGGTAAACGTCGCGACGAATCCACCACCGGGCATTGGGTTGCCGCGGATCTCGACGATGCTGCCATCGGGAAACACGCGCTCGGACAAGTGCTCGGTGCCCGCACGCATGTGCGCGAGCCGCCGCTCGAGCGCATCGCCCGCGCTGCCCTGGTGCGACACGCGCTCGAGCGCCCAGGTCGAAAGCACGGCGATCGGCTGCCCCACGCGCACGAGCTCGTCCGGAAAGCCGAACAACTCGACGTAACGCCGGTTCCACGCGACGAGCCTCAGATGCGCATCGACGACGCTGATGCCCTGCGTCATGTTTTCGAGCGCGGCTTCGAGCACGCGCTGGTTGAATCGCAACGCCTGCGAGGCCTCGCCGACGATCGCGGCGACGGTATCGAAGTCGGCGCCCGCCTGCCGGTGAGCGGCATCGAGCAGCAGCCGCGCCGATGCGCTGCCGAGCACGGTCGCGAGCTCCTGCTCCACGCGCGTTTGCATCGCGGCCGGAACGGCGCCGTGAGTCGGCGCGTCGCGGAGCAATTCGTCGAGCCGCGCCTCGGTGATGAAGCGCCGGCCCGCGTTGCGCAGCGTGCGCTCATCGAATCCGCGCTCCTCCGGTCGGGGGCCATGTCCCCGGGCGGCGATCGCGAAGGTCACTGCGGTGCCGACGCACAGGCTTGCGCCGACCGCGCGGCCGAGCCTGCTCCATCCGGTGAGCCCAAAGAGCGCGTCAGGCGCAAGCCAGTCGATGCCGAAAAAGCCGCGCGCCAGCCACGCCGGCGACGCGCCCTGTGCCTGTGCCATCAGCGGCAGCAGCAGCGCCCAGCACCAGATCGCGAATCCCGCTGCAATGCCTGCGACGACCGCGCGCGGTGGCGTCTGCGGCCGCCACACCGCGAAGCCGAGCGCAGGCGCGAGCGTCGCGAGTGCGGAGAACGACACGGCACCCACGTCGGCGAGCGCCGCGTTGTCGCCGATGAGCCGGTGATAGGCCCAGGCGCAAAGCATGATCGCGACGATGCCGACGCGACGCAGACGCAGCACACTGGCACGCAGGTCACCTCCGGGCGTGGACCATGCACCGCGCAGCAGACCCGGCGCCAACCAGTGGTTGCCGATCATCAGACTCAGCGTGAGCGTGCTCACCACGACCATGCCGGTCGCGGCGCTGAGTCCGCCGAGGAAGCCGAACAGCGCGAGCGCCTCGTGGCCCTGCGAGAGCGGAAGCGCGAGCACGTACAGGTCCGGCGACAGGCCGGTGCCGGCGAGCAGCGCGTCGCCCGCATGCGCGAGCGGCAGCAGCGGCAGCGCGATGAGCAGCAGGTACAGCGGGAACAGCCAGCGCGCGGTGCGCAGGTGCGATTCGTCGCGGCACTCGACGACGCCGACGTGGAACTGGTGCGGCAGCGTGAACATCGCAAGCACGCCGAGCAGCACGAGCGGCATGAAACCGTCCGCGTCCGGGCGCTCGGCCGCAGCCGCACGTGTCGCTTCCGGCGGCAGGTCGATGCCGAACACGACGAACGCACCGATCGAGAGCATTGCGACGAGCTTGAACACCGACTCGAACGCGACGGCGAGCACGAGCCCGCGGTTGTGCTCGGCCGCGCTCACGCGCCGTGTGCCGAACAGCATCGCGAACGATGCCATCGTCAGCGCGACGTACAACGCGCCGTCGCGCCAGGGCTCGGGTGCGACGGCCGGCGACGTGCCTGTCAGCATCGCGTAGCTCATCGCGACCGCCTTCAGCTGCAGTGCGATGTACGGCACCAGGCCGAGCGCAGCAACCGCCGTGACCGTCGCCGCGATGCGCGTGTCCTTGCCGAGCCGCGTGGCGATGAGATCGGCGAGCGAGGTTGCGCCCGAGTCGCGCGCAAGCCGCACGAGCCGCGTCATCGCGGCCGCGGCGAATACGTAGAGAAGAATGGTGCCCACGAACGTCGGCGGCAGCGGCCAGCCGTAGCGCGCGGCCTGCGTCACCGTGCCGTAGAACGTCCACGACGTGCAGTAGACCGCGAGCGAGAGCGCGTAGACGAGCGGCCAGTGCGGCGCGAGCAGCCGCGGACGACGCTCGGCATGGAGCGCGACGGCGAACAGCACGCCCAGCCACGCCAGCGCGGCCAGCACCACGACCCCGACGCTCAGCACCGATCCGCCCCAGATCATCCCGTCACGCCGCGGCCGTCGCCGCGCCCCCTCGATGCCGGTGGATCAGTGTGCCGCCCGTCCGGAGCCGATCGCCCGCAGAATAACGCAGCGGCGAGCCGAAGCCCGCCGCTGCGTCCGCGCCGTCTTCGGGAGCGGCCGGATCGGTCAGAAGTCGTAACGCGCGGACAGCGAGACCTGGCGCGGCGCGCCGTAGAAGCCGGTGACGATCCCGTAGGAAGCGATGTTGTAGCCCGTGGTGCGATACTCCTCGTCGGCCAGGTTCGTACCTTGCAGCTGGATCGACCAGGCGTCATTGAGACGCAGGCTCACCGTCGCGTTGACCACGCCGTAGCCGTCCTGGCGGATCAGCGGGCTCAGGTCAGTCGTCGGCCAGACCTCGCTCTGGTAGGCGTAGCCCACACGCGCCGAGAGGTTGCCACCGCCCGCCAGTTCCGTGCGGTATTCGACATTGAGCGCGCCCGAGAACTCGGGTGCGTTCGTGAAGAACTGGCTGTCGGCGACGTTGACACCACCGGTGATGAACTCGTCGTACTTCGCGTCGAGCCACGCGAGGTTGCCGCTGATCGCCCAGTTCGGCGTCGGCAGGTACTGGTATTCGACCTCGACGCCGTTCACCGTGCCGGCGCCGGCGTTCGTGAAGTCGCCGAAGAAGCTCTGCTGGCCGTTGGGAAGCGTGAAAGCGGTGAACACCGACAGCTGGATGTCTTCGTACTTGTTGTGGAACGCCGCGAGGTTCAGGAACAGGCGGCTGTCGAGCAGTGCCATCTTGCTGCCGACCTCGAAGCTGTCGACCACCTCGTCATCGAACGGCTCACCCGAGCGCGGCACGGCCGTGGTGTTCGCGCGGATGTTGTAGCCGCCCGACTTGAAGCCGCGCGTCGCGAGGCCATAGACCATGATGTCCGGCGTGATCTCGTAGTTGAGCGCGACCTTCGGCGAGACATTCTGGAAGTTGACCGTCTTGTCGAAGTTCGCCGCGGTGCCCAGCGGCCCGACGACGGTGTAGGTGCGGTCGGTGTAGAAGCGGTTGAGCGCGAACGCGCTCTTGTCCTCGTCGGTGTAGCGCGCGCCGAGGTTCAACTCCATGCGGTTGCTGATATCGAACGACCAGTCCGCGTAGACGGCGATGCTCTCGGTGCCCACTTCGCCACGCGTGTCGCCGAAGATCGGGTTCACGATCGACACCGGCTGGCCCGGACGCCCGAAGATGTTCTGCACCACGCCGCCGGCGTCGCCGTCGAACGCATAGAGGCCGACCACGCCGCGCGCACGGCCGCCGGCGTCATAGTTCGCCTGCAGCTCGTGGCTGACCTGCTCGTCGTAGTAACGCGCAAACACGTCGACGATCTCGAGCGGCGTGGTGTCGAAGTCGATGTTCGTCGCGCTGTCGCTCTCGCGCTTGGCGATCACGTACTTGAGCGTCCAGTCCTCGTTCGCGCGCCAGTTGACGGTCGCGGACGCACCCTTGATCTCGGTGTCGTTGACGTTGCGCATGCCGCTGCGGATGTCGTAGCGGTCGGTGAGCGGCGGGAATGCCGGTGCGAACGGATTCGGGGACAGCATCTGCGCGCCGCGCACGCCGGACTGGTCGTCGACCCAGTCGAACGCGAACTGGATGTCGAGGTCGCCTCCGGAGTACGCGCCGAGGTTGAAGCGCGCCGCCGTGATTTCCTTGTCGCTGACGTCCTGACCGGTGAACAGGTTCTCACCGAAGCCGCCGCGGTTGAGGCTGGCGACGGCCACCCTGGCGCGCAGGCCGCTGTTCTCGCCGCCGATCGGACCGCCGACCGCGGCCTTCACGTCGAGCTGGTTGTAGTTGCCGACCGTGACGGATGCGAAGCCATCCAGCGAGGTCGGCAAGCCGCGTGAGATGTACTTGATCGCACCGCCGATCGTGTTCTTTCCATACAGCGTGCCCTGCGGCCCGCGCAGCACCTCCACGCGCTCGACGTCGAACACATCGAGTAACGCGCCCTGGGGACGCGCGATGTAGACGTCGTCGAGGTAGATGCCGACGCCCGGGTCCACGCCCCACAGCGGATCGGACTGGCCAACGCCGCGGATATACGCGGTGACCGTGCTCGTCGAGCCGCGCGCGGCGTAGACGGTGAGGTTCGGCACCTGCGCGTCGAGGTCGGACAGGTCGTCGACCGCGAGCTTGTCCAGCGCGTCGGCGGTGAACGCGGTGACCGCGACGGGCACGTCCTGCAGGGTTTCCTCACGCTTGCGCGCGGTGACCTTGACGCCGCCGAGGCTGGTAATGCCCGGGTCCGGACGGGACTCTTCCGCGCGCTCCGCCTGCAAGGCGGGCGTTGTGTCCTGCGCCCAGGCGGCCGGCGCAAGCAGCGCGCAGGCGATGGCGACGGTGAGGCGTTTGCGGCTGGTGGCGGTGCGGCCCATCGGTACTTCTCCCCGGATGCATGTCGATGTGCCGGACAGGTCGTCCGGCGCGATTCGGTCTGGCGGCGCTCGCCACCTTGCCCGCAAGCCTAGGAGCCGGCACCGCCGAGCAGCAGCTGTACCTTCGGACAATGCCTCGGCCGCGGCTAGCTGCGGACACTGCGACGCGTCGAACCGCGCATGCCGCGCAGGTGCGATGTCCGATCGCCGCGCGCGTCGCGCCGGCCCCAGCCCTCCGGGAGCCCCGATGTCCTTTCTGATCGTGCTGGCCGCGCTGCTGTTTCTGATGTTCGTCGCGTACCGCGGCTACAGCGTGATCCTGTTCGCGCCGGTCGCCGCGCTCGGCGCCGTGCTGCTGACCGACCCGTCGCTCGTCGCGCCGATGTTCACCGGCTTGTTCATGGACAAGATGGTCGGCTTCCTGAAGCTGTATTTCCCGGTGTTCCTGCTCGGCGCGATCTTCGGCAAGCTCATCGAGATCTCGGGATTCTCGAAGGCGATCGTGGCCGCGACGATCCGCCTGTTCGGCGCGGGCCGCGCGATGCTTTCCATCGTCGCGGTCTGCGCACTGCTGACCTACGGCGGTGTATCGCTATTCGTCGTCGTGTTCGCGGTCTATCCGTTCGCGGCCGAGCTGTTCCGCCAGAGTGACATCCCCAAGCGCCTGATTCCGGGCACGATCGCGCTCGGCGCATTCACGTTCACGATGGACGCGCTGCCGGGCACGCCGCAGATCCAGAACATCATCCCGACCGCGTTCTTCGGCACCACGTCATGGGCCGCGCCGGTGCTCGGCACGATCGGCGCGATCTTCATCGCGATCGTCGGCCTCGCCTACCTCGAATGGCGTCGGCGCACCGCGGCTGCACGCGGCGAGGGCTACGGCGACCCGGCCACCCTCCTCAACGAGCCCGCGCCGTATGCAGGCGGCGCGCTCGCAAATCCACTGGTCGCGATCCTGCCGCTGGTAATGGTCGGCGTGTCGAACAAGCTGTTCACCGCGCTGATCCCACGCGTGTACGGCACGAGCCACGAGTTCATGCCGGCGGTGATGGGCACCGCGACGCCGGTGGTGCAGGACGTCACCAAGGTCGCTGCGATCTGGGCCGTTGAGGGCGCGTTGCTCGTCGGCATCGCGACCGTGCTGCTGTTCGCGTGGAAGCAGGTGTTCTCGAGCTTTGCCGACGGCACGAAGACCGCGATCGGCGGTGCGCTGCTCGCGTCGATGAACACTGCGAGCGAGTACGGCTTTGGCGCTGTCATCGCCGCGCTGCCCGGCTTCCTCGTCGTCGCGAACGCGCTCGGTTCGATCCCGAACCCGCTGGTCAACGAGGCGGTCACCGTGACCGCGCTGGCCGGCATCACCGGCTCGGCCTCGGGCGGCATGAGCATCGCACTCGCGGCGATGGCCGAGAGCTTCATCGCGAACGCGCAGGCGGCCGGCATCCCCATGGAAGTGTTGCACCGCGTCGCCTCGATGGCGTCCGGCGGCATGGACACGCTTCCGCACAACGGCGCGGTGATCACCCTGCTGGCGGTGACCGGTCTTACCCACCGCCAGGCTTACAAGGACATCTTCGCGATCACGCTGATCAAGACCGCCGCAGTGTTCGTGGTGATCGCGGTGTTCTATGCGACGGGGTTGGTCTGACGGATCCGGCTGCCCCGCCCTAGGCGTACTCGTCGATCAGGCGCTCGAGAAACTGCGAGAAGGAATCGGCGTAGCGTTCCGGCTTGGCTCCGAACACATCCTCGCGAAATACCGCGTATTCACCGTTGGCCGATACGTCGCCTAGATCGAAGTAAAACACCTCTTCCGGACTGGTTTGGAGGATGAAGATGCGGCCCTCCGGCCAGTTGGGGTTCGCCCTGTTCAGGCGATGGATGTACACGAGATCGGCGTCGGCGTCGTCACGGAATTCGGGCGGCGCCAGCGTCAGAATCTCCGAGCCGCCTACGGCGCCACTGCCGAACGTTTTCAACCACCACTTGTATGACGGCGGCAGCCGAACCCCGAGTTCCTGCTCGGCGTCGGCAATCCACTCGTCCTCGACCTCCTGCCCCGGGTGCCAGCGGATCACATCGGTGCTGGAGATTTTTTCCTGAAGTTGCTCGTACATATGGGGTCCTATGACCTGCAGCCGGAAAGGAGATCGGCCGCGCGCCGTTTCCAGTAAGCGGTTCTGAAGTCGTTGAACTGCTTGTCGAGTGCGGATGCCGTTCCGTCAGCATTCTTACGGAAACTCGGGTAGCGGGGCAGCGTCTGCTTCGGACGGTTGGGATCACGCGGGAACGGATAGTGGAGGATCCTGGAATGATTCTGATGCGTGTCGGTCAGTATCTCGACCAGTGAACCGCGCTGCCCGGTGAATGTGTTGATCTCGGTCTGCGTCAGGTGGTGCAGCTGTACCGATTTCCCATCCGTGCCGATCGGCGCGAGCCCGTCACCCATGCGATCTAGGTTCGAACCGCGCTTCCATTGCCCGGTGACGGGGTCCTTCCAGGCACTCTTGCGTTGCGGATCGAATAGGTCGTCGCGCTGATATACGGTGCGGCCGTCGCTGGCGGTGACGCGCCGGTAGCGGCTCAGACCCAACGGATCGACGAACATGCCGGTGTTCGGGCCATACTCGTAAATGTTCGGGCCGGCAGCGATCCCTACCGGATCCTGCGAGATGTAGGCGCCCGTGCGGACGTCGTAATAGCGGAACCGGTTGTAGTGGAGCCCGGTCTCCATATCCAGATATTGTCCTTGCAACCGCAGGTGGTTCTGGATGCTGCCGGACTGCCGAGTCGTTGCCCCCCACGCCGTGTAGCTCGCCGACCAGACGACGTTTCCCTGCGGGTCGGTCAGGCGGGTGGGGCATCCGTTCGGATCGACGTGGTAGTAGTACACCTCCGCCGCGCCGGAATCTTCGGGTGGAATTCGAGCTGGGTCCGCCGGCCGCTTCCTTACTCGCGACTGGTCCGTCTCCGAAGGCCTGGCGGGGCGTGCAGGCGCCGGCTCGCGCACGATTCCGCCCAGCAGCGCCGTTCGGCCCAGCGCTCCCGCGCCCGGGCGGTCAGCCGGGGCGCCGCCCAGTGACAGTGACCCGAGGCCTCTGCTGCGCATCGCCCCGGATAGGCCGGCGGTGTGGCCGAGAACGGCCCATCCTGGATCTTCCGACAGGCTTGCCAGCAATACCCCGGTCGGATCGCCTGGATCAGGACGAAACCGGTTGCGCGACAGGGCGCGCGCGGCAGGCGCCGACGGCTCGGATGTGTTGTCCACGTCCGAGCGGGCAGTCACCTCGCAGGCCGACCGTGGTCGAACATGTAGGGCAGAGTCGATCGGCTGCCGCTCGATCAGCGCCAGCGGTACGAACGTACCGGGGTGATACACGTACTCACGGGCACGTGCGTGAAGCGCCGCAGTGCGCCGCTTCTTCTCTTGGAACTCGGTCAACTCGAGGACGTTGCTGCCCGTCGCGGCGCACGGCGCGCGCGACGCGTCATCCTGCACGACTTCAGCGGCGAGGGTGTCGCCGTCCCAGAAGAACCACGTGGTGTGCGTCGCGTTGCGCTTGAATACCCGACGGCCCACCGCGTCGTATCCGTACCGGGTGATTTCCGTGCCCTTCCGGCTTTCGACTAGGCGCTGGCTGGCGTCCCAGCGGAGGTGCAGCTCCTCCGACCGGTCCGCCAGGCCGGCACATGTTTGATCGGTGCTACGGAGCACCAGCGTGCCGGTGCGATCGAAGACGTAGCGGACCCCCTCGTGGACACCCTCTCGCGTCCACAGGTCGGGCATGGCATCACCACCGGAGACGCGCTTCATCCGCGCCGGCCGCACGCGCGTCTGGAGGCGGTCGCCAGCTGCATCGTTGAGAAAATGCGCGATGCGGCCCGTCGGGTCGGCGTGGCTCATGACCCGTCCCAGCGGGTCATGCGTGTAGCAATCGCTGCCGTGTTCGCTGTCCCTGCGCTCCGTCAGGTTGCCACTGCCGTCATAGCCGTACGAGGTTTCGAACAGCGGCAACTCGTCGCGCAGAACGGATTGCACGGTCATCAGGCCCCGTCCGTCGTAGTGCAGCCTGCGCTGCAGATGCTCACCCAGCTTCTCGTTGACCGCTCGCCCGAGAAGGTCGCGCTCGATCACGATCGGCACATCGTTGTTAATCCGCACGGTGCCGACCTGGCCACGAGCATCGAACGTATGCAGCACGCGATTGCCGGCGCTGGTCTCGCGAGCGACGCGCCGACCGAGTGCATCGAACCGGCTCGTGATGCGGAAACCGTCCTGCACCTCCTCGACGAGGCGGCCCTCCGGGTCGAACCGGCACGTGACATGGCGGTGCGGATTGCGGAGCTCGACCAGGCGCCCTCCGTCGTCGTATCGGAAGGTTTCCTGGACGAGATGGCCCGTCCGGTCCGGATCTGGAAGCGCTTTGCCCAAGACGCGGCCGAGTTTGTCGGTGGTATAGCTAACCGTATGGCCGAGCGCATCCTCGGTCGCGAGGAGCCGCCCGCACGCATCGTACCGATAGAGGCGGGCCTGCCCCCAGTAGTCGACCTCCTCGATGATGCGGCCCAGCGCATCGCGCCTGAGTTCGTAGCGCTCGCCACGCTGGTTGATGACGGCCGTCAGTTGCTCTTCGGTGTCGTACTCGTAGCACACACTGTGGCCGTCGGCCTGCAGGCGCCGCGCAATCTGGCCGATGCCCACGTACTCGAGCCTCGTGACATGGCCTGCCTCATCACGATGCCTCAGCAACTGGTCCTCGGCATCGTATTCGCAGTGGATACGGCCACCATCCGGCTGGATCATTTCCAGCAGGCGGCCTTTGCCGTCATGCCGGTAACGTGTCACCTGCCCCGCGGGACCGGTCTGTGCCTGCAGACTTCCAAGCGCATCGTGCTGGTAGTGACTTGTGACAGCCAACGGATCGACAACTTGCTGCAATTGGCCATGGCGGTCGAACTGCAGCCGCGTCACAGCGCCGAGTGGATCCGCGTGCGTACGCAACTGGCCGTAAGCGTTGTAGCCGAAGCGCGATATCGCACCGAGCGGCGTGCTCTGCTCGAGCAGCAGTCCACGGTCGTCCCATCGTTGCGACCATATCGCGCCGCCCGGATCTATGACATCGACAGGCCGGTCGCCGGCGTCATACGACGTTTCCAGTACGCTTCCGTCCGCCCGCGTCAGCTTCAGCAGATTCCCGCGCTCGTCATAGTCGAACGCGGTCCGCAACCCCATCGGATCGACCACAGCGGTCGTGCGGCCGACGTCGTCGTACTCGAACACGGCCACACCGTCGAGCGGGTCGATCTCGCACAGCGGCAGCCCGTTCTCGTCGAACTTCACCAGCGACGTGTGGCCGAGCGAGTCGGTGACCTGCGTCTCGCGCAGCAGCGCGTCGTACTCGAACGTATAACGGTAGAGCCCACCGTCGCCCCAGCTGCGAATGACGCGCCATTGGTCGTCAAACGCATAGTGGAACGACAGACCCAGACGGTCGGTATGCCGCACCATCCGGTGCTCGCGATATTCGAACGTCCTTGGCGCGTCCAGTGCATCGTGCGCGGCGATGAGGTCGCCCGCCGCATCGTATCGATAGCGAACGAGCGGATAGTTCAGGCCCGTGCCGGGGTCGTGCAGCGCGATGCGCTCGACGCGGCCCTGCCGTGAATCGATTTCGAGAAAGCGCCCCTGCAACGGTTGGCCGGTTTCCTCGTCGATGATGCCACTCTCGACAATACGCACGAGGTGCCCGTCGACCCGTTCGAACTGCCAGTGGTTGCCGCACAGGTCCTCGATGCGTTCGATCGGCATGCTCGACGGGCCGTTCGAGGGCGGGACGAAGACGTACCGCAGGCCGTCCTTCGTCCGGACGACGTACCGCACGCCGCAGGCATCGGCCTCGCGCATGAGACGGGCACCGTCGACGAACTCGAGCACCGCGTGTTCAGTGCCCTCCCCTGCCGGCAGATGTGGGAACACCGCCGTGCTCTGCACATCCACGAACAGCACCGCACCGTCCGGCTCGATGACCAGCCGGATGTCGGCGGGCGTCTGCCAGCCATGGCCGGACGCACCGGCATACGTTTCGGAGGAGCGGTAGTGCCGCGTCCATGCAAGCGGCAGGCGCCCGGGGATGGAGAAATCCTCGTGCGTCACGACGACGCTGCCGTCGCGGATATCGACCGGCTCAGCGCGCAACACCTTGCACTTGAGGAGCCCCGGGTTCATGTTCTTGCACGCCCGACGGCGCATGTTCGCGAACGCGTCGGCCGCACGCCGTGCGACACCGCTCTTCTTGAGCAGCCAGAACGCGCCCTTGAACGCCATGGCGGTCATTGAGATCGTCGGGGGGCCACCGACGTTCACGGTGGTCGGGATCGCCACGTTGATCGCGGTCGGCAGCGTCAGCGACATCTTTGGCTTCGGCGGGCTCTTCGGCCGCACGGGCGGGATCATGCCCACGAGGTTGCAATCGAGCACCGGCATGCCGAGGCGCGAAAACGGCTCGCCATCGGCAAGCACGGTGCGGCTGCCCATGAACAACTCGTCCTCGAACTGCGGGCCCATCGGTGCCTTCATGGGCGGTACCCACGCGCCGAGCGGGATGTGGATGCACAGTCCGCCCGTACCGGCCGTCGCGCGCTTCACTCCACTGACGTGCACGGTGCCGCCGATGATCGGCAGATAGTCGAACGGGTCCAGCACCATGCCGATATGCGGCGTCGGCAGCGGCGCGGGCGGAGCGAGGTACTGATGGATGTCGATCCCGAGTTGCGGGTCGAAATGCTTGGCGGCGAGGGTCACGGCAATCCTTTGCGTCGATGCGGGTTGATGCGCTAGAGCGCGCGGGCCACGGCGCGCAGCAGGGCGCGCGCTTCGTTGCCGTACTCGTCGCCGAGCATCCAAACGAGGCCGATCACGAGCGCAGTGACACCGGCGAGCACGAACAAACGGCGGGGCGTCATGCAACGGTTTCCTCGGCAGCGGGTGCGCGCGCCACGGTCGCCGACTCAGGCGTAAACAGCGGCTCCGGGTCGGGCAGCACCGCGAACTGCGGAGGCTCGCTCCACTCCACAATCGCCTTGTCGAGCGGATGCCGAATGTCGGGCAGGCCGCTCCATCTCGGATGCAGAAAGTCGCGGCCCACGGCGACCACGCGGCGGAAGAACGCGTCGCCACCCGCGATCTGCCGCTCGCGCTCGCGGGCGGCATTGGCGAATGCCGTCTCGTACCGCCCTTGCAGCTCCGCTTCGATGCGCTCCAGCTCCAGGCACGTTGGATCGGCGCCGAGTCGGGCAGCGCGCATCTCCGCGGCGTCGCGCGCCGATTCAACGGCCACGCGATACTGCTCCGCGGCGCGCTCGATCTTTTCGGTGCGCGGCGCGTCCTGCAGGCGTAACAGATCCTGCAGTAGAAGCGGCAGTGTGGTCATTGGACGGTCCGACGCAGGCACATCGCGCGCTGCTGCAAGCGCTTGCAGCCCGTAATCCCGCGCCGGTTCGCGACGCCCGGCTTGCGCGAGACAGAAGCCGGCCATGCGCAGGCCTTCGATCACGAACATCGCGTTCGGCATGCGCCGGGCCACCTCCGCGCCTTCGGCATATGCCGCCGCCGCTCGTTCCGGCTGACCGGCCACGAGCCACACGCCGGCTTCGCCGAACCACGTTTGCATGACGAGCTGGAGCCCGGCCGGGTGGGATGCGCGCTCGGCGTCGAGTGCCCGCTCGCGGGCGGTGCGGTAGCGGGCAATCGCCTCGGGAAACTGCTGCTCCTTCATGTACGCACCGGCGACTGCCATGTGCACCACGACCTGCTGATCGGGCCAATCAGCGCGCTGTGCAAGCGCGATAGCCCGCTCGCCGCGTGCGACCACCTGGGATGCACTGCCCTTGTCGAGCAGCGTCATGACATCGGCGAGCATCTGCCGGAATGCCGTCTGCGGGCCTGCCCCACCGGATTGAGCGGCGATGTCGCGCGCGATGTCGAACATGTCCACGGGCGCGTCGATGACGGTCACCGACGATCCGTGGCGCTCAACCAACGGCTGCCACTGCCGTGTGGACGCGTAGTCGACGAGGACGAGGCGGACATTGGCCGGGGCGGGCGTCGCGAGTGCCGCGTCCAGCCAGCGCTCGAACGCCGCCGGCGATGCGACCTGTTCGGGCGAGAGCACCGCCGCGAAGTAGCGCATCCGCTCCCGGTGGTGCGTCGCAAACGAGGCCCACTGCGCCAGCGTGCCCGCCGCGGTGTCCGGCTGTTGGCGGTAGGCATCGAGCCAGTCCTGCGCGACGCCCTCCTCTGCCATGTTGTCGCGGCTGTCCAGATAGCGACGCCGCAGATCTTCCTTCAGCGCCCGGCTGTACCCGAACCCGGTCTCGAACGGCGTCGACAGCCGCAGGAAGAAGTCGGGCGTGCCCGCCAGTTCGGGGTGCGCCTGCGCCTCGAAGAATGCCGCCATCATGCGATCGGCGTTATCGGGCACGCGCCAGATCACCGCTCGCACATCCGGTGCCTCAGTTGCGCGCAGCCATTGCTCGCACAGCACGTCGATACGCCGTTCAACGGCGTTCTTCTGCCTCGTCATGTGCACGCTCAGCAGTTGAGGTTGATGGTGGCACCGTCGACGCTCACGCCGCTCGCGTCGACCTTGATCGTCGACCCGCCTGCGCTGATCGTGATCGAGCCCGCGTCGATGACGACCGAAGCGCCGCCGACCGCAAGAACGACCTTCGCGCTCGATGCCACGGTCATGTCCGCGGTGGAGAAGCTCGTGTGGGGGCCCTGGACCTGATGGCTGCTGCTGCCGACCACGCTCACCGTGCGCTCGCCCTGATTGGAGTCCTCGACCGCGCCGACAACCGACCGGCTGTCACCGCCGGTGATCGAGACGGTTCGCCCGCCTGCGGTCACGGTTTCGGTCACTGCGGCATTGACGGTCCAGCTCGCCGGGCCGGTGATCGTCTCGTCCCACGGGCCATCGCGCAGGCTCTTGAATGGGCCCGTGAGCGCGCTGTCGAACTTGCCGGTGATGGTCTCCGAATATCCGACGGCCGGGATCGACAAGGTCTGCCCCGTCTCGAACGTCTCTGTGACCGCGCCCTTCACCGTCGTCGTGGCTGTGCCCTTGACGTCGGTCGTACGCCCACCGGTCACGCTCAACGAGTCGTCGCCGGTGACGCTGATGCCGCGCGTGCCACCGACGGAGATCGCCTGGTTCGCGCCGACACTCATCGTGTGGTTGCTTGCAACGCTGGTGGTCTTGTTGTTGTTGACCGTGGCGTTCTGGTCGTTGAGGACCGTCGTCGCCATGTCCTTCTGCGCGTGCAGGTTCAGCAACTGCTGGCCGGCCCCGTCATGCATGCTGACCTCGTTGTAGCCCTCGCCCTTGACGGTCCTGGACTTGATGCCGCTGACCTCGAGGCCGAACGGCGGCAGGTTGTCCTCGTTGTAGACCCGGCCGGTGATGAGCGGACGGTCTGGGTTTCCGTCGAGGAAATCCACGACGACTTCTTGCCCGACGCGTGGCGCGGAGACACCGCCCATACCCGCGCCCGCCCACGGGCTTGCGACGCGCACCCAGCATGAGCTCGCATCGTCAAACCGGCCGAGCCGATCCCAGTGGAACTGCACTTTGACCCGCCCGTAGCGGTCGGCGTGGATCTCCTCGCCGGGCGGGCCTACGACCGTTGCCGTCTGCGGGCCGGCCATGCGCGGCATGGGCGTCAGCCGCTGGGGGCGGAATGGAATCTTGTGGCGCAGGCACGTCGCGGCGCAGCGGTAGGTCGCGCCCTCGGCTTCGGTGTACCCGTCGCTGAAGTTGTTGCGGATGTCGTGGACGGTCTCGACAACGAGGAACTGCCGGGCCTCCTCGTCCGTTTCGAGATGCTCGAAGTGTCCGTGCAACACGAAGTGCCGCCCCGCCTGCAGCCCGCGGTGATCGCCCGTCGCCTCGAACCGCTTCGTCGGCCAGGCAGCCTCCTCGGCGCGCAGCAGCGCCAGCGCGTCGCCCACGCGGCAGTCCGCGAAGCGGGCCGCGCCGTCGTATCGGTAGGTCTCCAGTCGTGGGAGCCGCCCGTGGGGAATGCTCAACGGCAGATCCACCATCAGCGCGCTCTTGGGCTGCTTGAAGTCGAAGCTCTTCACGGCCTGCGCGTTGGAACCGATGCGCCGGCGCGAGATCCAGCTGTCGAGCCCATGCTCGTTTCGCACGCCGTCGTCCGCGTGGTAACTCACCCGCACCCGACCATCGATCGCGGGCGCACGCGTCGAGTCGTCCGACAGCACCATCGTGTGGCCGTCAGCGGCGTGGTCGAACCGGTAGTGGATGCCCTCGTCCTCGAGCAGCCGCGACACGAATGCAAAGTCGGACTCGTTGTACTGCACGCAGTACGGGAGCTTCGAGTAACGCGCCGCGTCGAGGTCGTAGCGGCAGGCGGCGAGCTCGGCGTACGGCGCAAACACCTCTTCGACGATCTCCACGACCGTGCGGTCCTGGAAGATCCGGCAATCGCTCGAGTGATCGAGAAACGCGAACCACGGCGCGAGCTCGGCGCGGTAGGTCGCCAGGTCTCCGTCGGTCCCGATGCGGGCGAACTCCTGCACGTAGCCGTGGAAATGGCGGTCGCCGTCCGGCGTGTGCAGGCTCAGGCGCATCGGATGGCCGACCAGCTGTTTGAGTTCCAGCTGCGCGTCCGGCGACAGCAGGTCCACGGAGAACTGGAAGGGGCGCGACAGCGCCTCGGTGCCGTGCACCCGATGGACGATGAATGCGTCGGCCTCGAGCGGCGACGCCACCCGGATCAGCCGGGTGTCCTGATTGAGGCGGGCAACGCGGGCGAGGCTTTCAGGGGTGTATCCGTACACGCTGCATCTCCAGACGGTGGGCCATCACCGCATCCGCGGCGGTTTGCATGGCACGACAAGGCTGGGAAGCGCCGCCGTCCATGGCTGTGCTGCTACTGCGCCTATGGTGGGGCCGCGGCGCTCTCATGGAAAGGCTCCCGCGCCTCGCGGGTGAGCGCGCCGCGAGCAGCGCCGGAGGCCGCCCGTCCAGGGGCCGATTCCGGCCCTCGGCCCGTTCGTGCAAAAATGCCCCGCTTGGCCCCGTAGCTCAGCTGGATAGAGCGGTCCCCTCCTAAGGGACAGGTCGCACGTTCGAATCGTGTCGGGGCCGCCAAGCAGGTCCCTCTGCATGAGCCCGCACGTCCCTGTGCGGGCTTTTCGTACGGGGCTTCGGCGGCGCGCTTTCGCGCGCGGCCTTCCGTGCCGGATGACCCGGCCGCTTTCGACTCAGGAGTTTCAAATGACCCATTCCGTCCTTACCGCCCTCGGCCTCACCGAACTCGAATCGGGCACCTATCTTGGCGGCGGGGAATGGTCGACCACCGGCGGCGCCGGCCTCGTCGAGTCCGTCAGCCCGACCGACGGCCAGGTGCTCGCGCGCGTGAACGCGACGACGCAGGCCGAGTACGAGACGATCGTCGAGCGCGCCCAGGCCGCCTTCAAGGTGTGGCGCCAGACGCCGGCCCCGCGCCGTGGCGAGGCGATCCGCCTGTGCGCCGATGCGCTGCGCACCCATAAGGACGCGCTCGGCTCGCTGGTCGCGCTCGAGATGGGCAAGTCCAAGCCCGAGGGCGACGGCGAAGTGCAGGAGATGATCGACATCGGCGAGTTCGCCGTCGGTCTGTCGCGCCAGCTCTACGGCCTGACGATGCATTCCGAGCGCCCGGGCCACCGCATGTACGAGCAGTGGCACCCGATCGGCCTGGTCGGAATCATCTCGGCGTTCAACTTCCCGGTCGCGGTGTGGGCGTGGAACTCGTTCGTCGCGGCTGTATGCGGCGATATCTCGATCTGGAAGCCGTCGCCGAAGACCCCGCTCTCGGCGATCGCGTCGATGAAGATCTGCAACGAAGCGCTGAAGGCCGGTGGCTTCCCGGACATCTTCTTCCTGTTCAACGACGCGGGTAACGAGCTCGCGCAGCGCTTCGTCGACGACAAGCGCGTCCCGCTGATCAGCTTCACCGGCTCGACCAAGGTCGGCCGCCACGTCGGCGAATGCGTCGCGCGCCGCATGGGCCGCTCCCTGCTCGAACTCGGCGGCAACAACGCGATCATCGTCGACCCGTCGGCCGACCTGAACCTCGCGATTCCGGCGATCGTGTTCGGCGCGGTCGGCACGGCCGGCCAGCGCTGCACGACGACGCGCCGCCTGTTCGTGCACGAGTCGATCTACGACGAGGTGCTCGGCAAGCTCAAGACCGCGTACAAGCAGGTCGAAGGCAAGATCGGCGACCCGACCGACGCGGCCAACCTCATGGGTCCGCTGAACAGCCAGGACGCGGTGAAGGGCTACCTCGATGCGATCGCCCGCGCGAAGGCGCAGGGCGGCACGATCGAGACCGGCGGCGAAGCGATCGATCGCCCGGGCAACTTCGTGCTGCCGGCGATCGTCACCGGCCTGACGAACGACGCGGAAGTCGTGCAGACCGAGACATTCGCGCCGATCCTGTACGTCATGAAGTACTCGACGCTCGAAGAAGCGATCGAACTGCAGAACGCCGTGCCGCAGGGGCTGTCGTCGTCGATCTTCACCACGAACCTCAAGAACGCCGAGCAGTTCCTCACGGCGTGGGGTTCGGACTGCGGCATCGCGAACGTCAACATCGGCACCTCGGGCGCGGAGATCGGCGGTGCGTTCGGCGGTGAAAAGGAGACCGGCGGCGGTCGTGAGTCGGGTTCGGACGCCTGGAAGGCCTACATGCGCCGCCAGACGAACACGATCAACTACTCCGACTCGATGCCGCTCGCGCAGGGCATCAAGTTCGATCTCTGATCCGAAGCCTGACGTCTGACACGTGGCCCACGACGCCCGGAGGGCGCCGCGATGAACGAACCCGCCCGCACGACTTCATCGCTCGCGATCGCGAGCCTCGTGTCGGGCGTGCTCGGCTGGACCTTGCTGCCGCTGATCGGCTGCCTCGTCGCGGTCGTCACCGGCCACATGGCGCGCGCCGAGATCCGGCGCGCGAGCGGCCTTGAGGGCGACGGGCTCGCGGTCGCCGGGCTCGTGCTCGGTTGGCTCGGCATCGGCATGGCAGTTGCCGCCGTGCTGATGGTGGTCGCGGCCATCGTGTTCTTTGGCGGACTCGCCTGGTTGTCGGAGATGCACTGAGACGATGCGCCCCGCCTACGCCCTCGCCCGCCCGCTGCTGTTCCGTCTGGATGCCGAAACCGCGCACGGCCTGACGCTGCGCGCGCTCGACACGCTGCACGCGATCAGCGGCAGACTGCTGCTGCCGCGCCCGCCAAAGCCGTTCCCGACGCGCGTGTTCGGGCTCACGTTCCCGAACCCGGTCGGCCTCGCTGCCGGGCTCGACAAGAACGCGCTGCACGCCGAAGCCCTGTTCGCGCTCGGCTTCGGCTTCGTCGAGGTGGGCACGGTCACGCCCCGGCCGCAGGCGGGCAACCCGAAGCCGCGCATGTTTCGCATCGCGGAGCACAGCGCGATCATCAACCGGCTCGGGTTCAACAACGACGGCGTCGACGCGCTCGCGCACAACGTCGAACGCATGCGCACGCGCCGCGGCGTGCTCGGCATCAACATCGGCAAGAACAAAGACACACCGAACGAACTGGCTGAAGCCGACTACTTGCATTGCCTGGAGCGCGTGTACCCGCTCGCGGACTACGTGACGGTCAATATCTCTTCGCCGAACACCGCGGGCCTGCGCGAGCTGCAGGAAGAACAGGCGCTGCGTCGGCTGGTCGGCGCGCTGCGCGAGGCGCAGGAGCGTCTTGGCGCGCGGCATGGCAAGCGCGTTCCGATGCTGGTGAAGATCGCGCCTGATCTGAGCGACAGCGATATCGAGGCCGCCGCGCGGGTGCTCAGCGACCTCCAGGTCGACGGCGTCATCGCGACGAACACGACGATAGGCCGGCCGGACGTCGAACACCTGCCCGTGGCCGACGAGGCCGGCGGCTTGTCCGGCCGACCGGTGATGGCGCAGGCAACGACCGTGCTGCGCATGATGCGCACCCGCCTGCCCGAGACGATCCCGTTGATCGGCGTCGGCGGCATCCTGTCCGGGGCCGACGCGGTGACGAAGATGGCCGCCGGGGCGAGCCTCGTGCAGTGCTACTCCGGCCTCGTGTACCGCGGGCCTGCGCTGATTGACGAGTGTGTCGAGGCGATGCGGCGGCGCAAGGAAGCCCCGAGCCGCGGCAACGTCCCGCCCGAGCAATGACCGACGCCGTAAGTCTCACGCGCGACGCCGACCTCACCGGGCGCAACACGTTCGGCGTTGCCGCGCGGGCGCCGTGGCTTGTCGAGGTCGCCGATGCGGCGCGCTTGCCCGAGGTGTTCGCACTTCCTCAGTTACAAGGCGCGCGGCCGCTCGTGCTCGGCGGCGGGAGCAATCTGCTGTTCGCAGGCGACGCGCCGGGTCCGGTGCTCGCGTTGACCGGCCGCGGCGTCTCGATCGTCAGCGACGACGGCGAGCGCGCGATCGTGCGCGCCGACGCGGGCGTGGAGTGGCACGCTCTCGTGATGGACACGCTGGGCCGTGGCTTCGCCGGGCTGGAGAACCTTGCGCTGATTCCGGGCACGACCGGCGCCGCGCCGATCCAGAACATCGGCGCGTACGGCGTGGAGGTCGGCGAACTCATCCATGCGGTCGAGGCGTTCGAGCCTGGAACGGGCACGATGCATCGGCTCGACCGCGATGCCTGCGCATTCGGGTACCGCGACAGCGTGTTCAAGCACGCGCCGGACCGCTTCGTCGTGACCGCGGTCGAGTTCGACCTATTGCGCACACCGTCGCTGACGCTCGATTACGCGGGGCTGCGCGAAGCGCTGGCCACGCGCGGCATCGAGTCGCCGACGGCACGCGACGTCGCGGATGCCGTCATCGACATCCGACGCAGCAAGCTGCCCGACCCCGCTGTGCTCGGCAATGCGGGCAGCTTCTTCAAGAATCCGATCGTGCCGGTCGAGCAGGCTGAGGCGCTGCTCGCCGAGCACCCGACGCTGCCGGTGTTCCGCGCCGGGTCGCCCGAGCTGCGCAAGCTCTCCGCGGCTTGGCTCATCGACCGCGCCGGCTGGAAAGGCCAACGCGACGGCGATGCCGGCGTCGCGCCTTCGCATGCGCTGGTGCTCGTCAACTACGGCAGCGCGAGCGGGCGCGACTTGCTCGACCTCGCCCGTCGCATTGCCGACAGCGTGCACGCCCGCTTCGGCGTGAGGCTGGAGCCCGAGCCGCGCGTCATCGGGGCCGCATGGTGATTCAGGCGTGACCGGCCACGCGGTCCCGCGCCCGGCCCGCGTCGCCTGCCCACAGCGGCAAAACGTCCTGCACGCGACTGCGCCTATCCTGCACGCCCCGACGCGCCCGCTGGAGACGCCCCGATGCCGCTGACGACGCACGGTCGCGCCGTGTGGCTCATGCTGTGCAGCACCGCGTTCTTCGCGCTCATGGCGGTCGCGATCAAGCTGGCGGCGGAAACGCTGCACACGTTCGAGATCGCGTTCTTCCGCAACTTCTTCGGCGTGATCGCCGCGCTGCCGTTGTTGGTCCACCACGGCCCGGGGCTGCTGAAAACCGACCGACTGTCGAAGTATTTCGTGCGCTGCCTCGTCGGCATCGTGTCGATGTTCTGCGGGTTCTGGGCCATCGGGAATCTGCCGCTCGCGCAGGCCGTCTCGTTGTCGTACTCGACCCCGCTGTTCGTCACGATTGCGGCGGTGTGGATCCTGCACGAGCAGGTGCGGGCGCGGCGCTGGGCGGCGGTCGTCGTCGGGTTTATCGGCGTGATGGTGATCGTCCGCCCCGGCACCGACAGCTTCACGGCGGGCACGCTCGTCGCGCTGACCGCCGCGGTGCTCAGCGGGCTCGTGTCGATCCAGATCAAGCAGCTGTCCGCCACCGAGCCGGCCGACCGCATCGTGCTGTGGACGACGATGCTGTGGGTGCCGATGTCACTTGGCCCGGCGCTGTTCGTGTGGGAATGGCCGCAGGGCATCACGTGGCTGTGGGTCGCGGCCGCGGGCACGCTGGGCACGCTCGGCCACATGCTCTGGACCCGAGCGCTCAAGCTCGGCGACGTCTCGGCGCTCACGCCGATCAGCTTCATGCAGCTGCCGATCGTCGCCGTGCTCGGCTACCTGCTGTTCGACGAGGCGGTCGACCGATGGACCGTCGCGGGCGCGGCCATCATCTTCGGCGCGAATGCGTACATCGCGCACCGCGAAGCGCAGCTGGCACGGCGAGCCGCGACCGCGGCCCCAAGCGCCGCCGCGAAGCCCGGCGAGTAGGCCTCAGGCGGCGCCGTGGTGCTGCCAGGGCCGGCGGCGCCCCCGGAACGCGACGAGAAACACCGCCGCCGTCCACGCGCTCGCCGCGGCCCAGCCCGCGAGGATGTCGGAGGGGTAATGCACACCGAGGTACACGCGTGAGAAGCCGACGGCGACGGTGAACGCGAGCGTCGCCAAGAGCACCGGCCACCGCCAGCGCGTGCGCCAGGCGAGCAGCACCAGCACACAGGCCAGCGTGGCCGATCCCATCGCGTGGCCGCTCGGGAAGCTGTAGGTCACCTCGGGCGCGATCGACTCCCATAAGGTCGGCCGCTCGCGCGCGAACGAGTACTTGGCCGCGGTGTTGAGCAGGCCGGAGCCGGCCAACGCGATCGTCGCGAACGTCGCCTCGCGGTACCAGCGACGCAGGGCGAGCGCCAGGATCAGCGCGATATCGAACGGAATCACGCCGTGCGCAAAGCCCAGCCGCGTGATCAGCAAGATTGCGGGATCGAGCGCATCGGACGCCATCGCACGTGCGTAACGCAGGATCGGCTCGTCGAAGTCGATCGCTTCCTGGTCGTGGATCTCGTCGGCCAGCTCGCTGAAGCCCCACATCGGCAGCAGCAGGCCGACGAACAGCAGCACCAGCCGCCAGCCGCGGCGGCGCAGGAAGCCGTAGGCGAAGTGCGCGCTGTGCCAGAGGGCGACCCCGGCGGCGCGGATGGCGTGCTCAGGCGGCGTCGGAAGCTGCACCGTACCGCCGCTCGACGTAGCGATCGATCAGGCCCACGAAGTCGTCGGCGATGTGCTCGCCGCGCAAGGTCACGGTCTTCTCCCCGTCCTCGAACACCGGCGCGGACGGGGCCTCGCCAATGCCCGGCAACGAGATGCCGATGTTCGCGTGGCGCGACTCGCCGGGGCCGTTGACGACGCAGCCCATCACCGCAAGCGTGAGGTTTTCCGCACCCGGGTGTGTGATCTTCCACTTCGGCATCTTCTCGCGCACATGCGCCTGCACCTTCTGCGCGAGCTCCTGGAAGAACGTGCTCGTCGTGCGACCGCAGCCGGGGCAGGCGGTGACCATCGGTGTGAAGGCGCGCAGGCCCATCGTCTGCAGCAGTTCCTGCGCGACGATGACTTCGTTCGTGCGCGACTGGCCTGGCTCGGGCGTGAGCGAGATGCGGATCGTGTCGCCGATGCCTTCCTGCAGCAGCAGCCCGAGCGCGGCGCTTGAGGCGACGATGCCCTTGCTGCCGATGCCGGCCTCGGTCAGGCCCAGGTGCAGTGCGTAATCGCCGCGCGTGGCGAGCTCGCGATAGACCGCGACGAGCTCCTGCACGCCGCTGACCTTTGCGCTGAGCACGATGCGATCGGCCGACAGGCCGAGCTCGACCGCGCGATCGGCCGAATCCAGCGCGCTGCGGATCAGCGCCTCGCGCAGCACGCGACCGGCGTCCCACGGGTTCGCGCGTTGCGCGTTCTCGTCCATGAGCCGCGCCGCGAGCGCCTGGTCGAGGGAGCCCCAGTTCGCGCCGATGCGCACGGGCTTGCCGTAGCGGATCGCGAACTCGATGAGCTGCGCGAACTGCAGGTCCTTCTTCTTGCCGAAGCCGACGTTGCCGGGGTTGATGCGGTACTTCGCAAGCGCCTCGGCGGCGGCCGGCTCGCCGGCGAGCAACTGGTGCCCGTTGTAGTGGAAGTCGCCGATCAGCGGCACCTCGATGCCCTGCATCGCGAGGCGATCGCGGATGCGCGGCACAGCCGCAGCGGCCTCGGCTGTGTTGACCGTGATGCGCACAAGCTCCGAGCCGGCGCGCCAGAGTTCGGCCACCTGCTTGGCCGTCGACTGCACGTCGGACGTGTCGGTGTTCGTCATCGACTGCACGACCACCGGCGCGTTACCGCCCACGCGCACGCCGCCGATTTCGACCTGGCGCGTGCGGCGTCGCGAATGCGGGCCGAACTCGGGAACCGTGCAGGGCGCGGGAGCTTCGAAATTCATCCGCCGATTGTAAGCCAGCCCTGCTGCGCGGCTGCCAAACGGGCGACCCGCCCGGGGCATGCCGGGTCGTCGACGGCCGCTGCGTTAAGGTAGCCGCCCTTCCGAGCCGCCTCCTCCGATGGAACCGAGCACTCCGCAGAACGTGTTCACGCCGAGCCAGCTCAACACGCTGGCCCGCGACATGCTCGAAGGCGCGTTCCCGTCGATCTGGGTCGAAGGCGAGCTCGGCAACGTGGCCCGACCGTCGTCCGGGCACCTGTACTTCAACCTCAAGGACGCGCGCGCGCAGGTGCGCTGCGCGATGTTCAAGCCCAAGAGCACGTGGCTGCGCTTCCAGCCGCGTGAGGGCCTGCGCGTGCTCGCGCGCGGCCGCGCCACGCTCTACGAGGCGCGCGGCGAATACCAGCTCGTGCTCGACCACATGGAAGAGGCCGGCGAAGGCGCACTGCGACGCGCGTTCGACGAGCTCAAGGCGCGGCTCGCCGCGGAGGGCGTGTTCGACGACGCACGCAAGCGGCCTCTGCCCGCGTACGCGCGCCGCATCGGGGTGATTACCTCGCCAACCGGCGCCGCGATACGCGACGTGCTGAGCGTGTTCGCGCGGCGTTTTCCGCTCGTCGAGGTCGACGTACTGCCGGTACCGGTGCAGGGCGCCGCGGCGGCCGCGCAGATCACCTCGATGCTGCAGAGCGCGGACGCATCGGGCCGCTATGACGTGCTCCTGCTCACGCGCGGCGGCGGATCGCTCGAGGACCTGTGGTCGTTCAATGACGAGCACCTCACGCGCGCGGTCGCCGCTTCCGGCACGCCGGTGGTCTGCGCCGTGGGCCACGAGACCGACTTCAGCCTCGCCGAGTTCGCGGCCGACCTGCGTGCGCCGACGCCGTCCGTCGCGGCCGAGCTCGTGGTGCCGAGCACGGACGACCTCGCCCGCCAGCTGCGTGCGCTCGCGTCACGTCTGCGCGCAACGCAGCTGCAGCGGCTGCGCCAGGCCATGCAGCGCACGGACCGCGCGTCGCTGCGGCTCAATGCGCTGCGGCCCCAGGCCCGCGTCGAATTGCTCCGCCGCCGCCAGGCCGAAGCGCTGCGGCGTCTGGAATCCGCGTGGCATCGCCGGCTCGACCGCGAGCGCGCCCGCGTGCGCCACGCCGACGCAGTGCTGCGCGCCCACCACCCGCAGCGCCGGCTCGCGCGGCTGCGCGAGCGGCTTGCGGCAATCGGCCACCGGCCGCAAAGCGCGATGGCGCGGCGGCTGTCGAACGATGCGATGCGCCTGCGCGGACTCGTGCGCTCGCTCGCCGCGGTGAGCCCGATCGCGACACTCGCCCGCGGCTACGCGATCGTGCGCGACGCCGACGGCGGAGTCGTGCGCAGCGCGTCGGACACGCAGCCGGGCGCAGCGCTTGATGTGCACCTGTCCGACGGCGGCCTGCACGTGCGCGTCATCGAGACGCGCAGCCCGCCCGCGGACGACTCGACGCCGTAGCAGGGCGGCCACCAGCTGGCGCCGGCGGCGCGCTTGCGCAGCTCAACCCGCCAGATGCTCGATGCATTGCCGCAGCGCGCAGCGTCGACGTTCGCCACACACGTCATCCGCATGCCGCACGCCCAACAGGAGTCCGCACCGTGACCGCTGATCCCCGCCCGTACTGGCTCGCGAACCGACCCGTCGCCCCGAACGGCGACCTCACCGTGCACGACAAATACACGCGCGAGCCGATCGCGCGCGTGGCGCTCGCCGATGCCGCCGCAGTCGACCAGGCGATTGCCGCCGCGCACGCCGCACGGGGGCCAATGCAGGCGCTGCCGCCCGACGCGCGGCGCGACGTCCTTGAGCATTGCGTCGGCCGGTTCCGCGAGCGGGAGGAAGAACTCGCGCAGCTGCTGTGCGCGGAAGCCGGCAAGCCGATCCGCGACGCGCGCGGCGAAGTCACGCGCCTGATCGACACCTTCCGCGAGGCCGCCGCGGAAGCCACGCGCATCGGCGGCGAGGTGCTCGAACTCCAGATTTCCCCGCGCACGCGCGGCTATCGCGGCATGACCAAGCGCGTGCCGGTGGGCGTGTGCGGCCTGATCACGCCGTTCAACTTCCCGCTCAACCTGGTCGCGCACAAGGTCGCCCCGGCGATCGCCGCCGGCTGCCCGTTCGTGCTGAAGCCGGCCGAGAAGACGCCGCTGGGCGCGCTGCTGATCGCCGAGGTGCTCGCCGAAACGGACCTGCCGACCGGCGCGTTCTCCGTGCTGCCCTGCACGCCCGATGAAGCGTCCGCAATCGTCGAGGATGACCGGATCGCACTGCTGAGCTTCACCGGTGGCCCCGTCGGTTGGGACCTCAAGGCGCGCGCCGGCCGCAAGAAGGTCGTGCTCGAACTGGGCGGCAATGCCGCCTGCATCGTGGATGCGGACCCCGGCGTGCCGCTGGATCGCGTCGTCGAGCGGCTCGTGCTCGGCGCGTACTACCAGAGCGGCCAGAGCTGCATCAGCGTGCAGCGCATCCTCGTGCATCGCAGCCTGATCGACGAGCTGCGTCCGCGCCTCGTCGAAGCGGTGTCGACCCTGTGCATGGGCGATCCGCGCGACGAGGCGACCTTCGTCGGCCCGATGATCGACGAGGCCGCAGCCCAGCGCGTGGAATCGTGGATCGACGAGGCCTGCGCGGGCGGCGCGACGCGTCTCGTCGGCGGCCCGCGCGACCGCCACCTGCTGCCGCCCGCCCTGCTCGAGAACGTGCCCCATGAAGCAAAGCTGCAGCGGTGCGAGGCGTTCGGACCGGTCGCGGTGCTCGAACCGTTCAACGAGTTCGACGCCGCGCTCAATGCGGTCAACGACAGCGCGTTCGGCCTGCAGGCCGGCGTGTTCACCGGCCGGCTCGAGCACGCGATGCGCGCGTGGGACCGGCTCGTGGTGGGCGGCGTGATCGTCGGCGACGTGCCGAGCTTCCGCGTCGACACGATGCCCTACGGCGGAGTCAAAGCGTCGGGCCTCGGCCGCGAAGGCGTGCGCTACGCGATCGAGGACATGACCGAATCGCGGCTGCTCGTGATCCGCGACCCCTGAGCGGCCGGTGCGCTACTGCGCGACAGCGGCCACGGGGTGCACAAGCTCCGGACGCGGCGCGTCGAGCACATCGACCCTCGGCCCCGGATGCTCGCTCGAATGCCCGAACAGGAATCCCTGTCCGTGGCTGCAGCCCAGCCCCTCGAGGATCTCGCGCTGCGCCTCCGTCTCGATGCCCTCGCCCACCGTGTGGATGCCGAGCGCGTTCGCGAGCGCCTGGATCGCACGCACGACGGCGATGCTCTCTGCGCACGACTCGCCGACCAGCCCGGCCACGAAGCTGCGGTCGATCTTCAGGCACTCGATCGGGAAACGGTGCAGGTACGACAGCGCGGAATAGCCTGTGCCGAAGTCGTCGAGCTGCGCGAGCACGCCGACATCGCGCAGCTGCTCCAGCATGCGCAGCGCGCGCGGCGCGTCGTCGAGCAGCGCGACTTCCGTGATCTCGATGCGCAGCCGTCGCGGGTCGGCGCCGGCGTAGGCGAGCAGGTCGAGCAGGCGATCGGCGAACTCCTCGCTGCGGAAATGCCGCGGTGAGACGTTGACCGAGATGTAGCCATCTTCGGTGCGCGCCAAACGGTGCGCCACCTGTTCGTAGACCAGCCAGTCGACCTCCTCGATGAGCCCGGTGTCTTCGCCCAGGCCGATGAACTCGCCCGGCATCAGCAGGCCGCGGCGCTCGTGTCGCCAGCGCAGCAGTGCCTCGTGGCCGATGACCTGACCGTCGGACAGGCGCACGATTGGTTGGTAGAACGCCACGAACCCGCTGCCGTTGATCGCGCGGCGCAGGTCGGCCTCGAGGTCGAGGATGCGCATCGCGTCCTCGCGCATTGCCTCGTCGAACACCGCCCAGTCGCTGCGACCGGCGGCCTTCGCGCGATACATCGCCGCGTCCGCGTCGCGCAGCATCTCGGCGCCGTCGTTGTAGCGCGGGTGCCACAACGCGATGCCGATGCTCGCCGACGGGAACAGCTCGCGACCGGCCACCCAGCACGGTGTGCCCAGCGCGCCGAGCATGCGCCCGGCCAGGTCTTCCGCGACCTGGCCGCTTTCGATGTCTTCGATGACCACGGCGAACTCGTCGCCGCCCAGGCGTGCGACGGTGTCCTCCGCACGCACGGTGTCGACGATGCGCCGGCTGACTTCTACGAGCAGCTTGTCGCCGGCCGCATGGCCCGCACTGTCGTTGATGAGCTTGAAGCGATCGAGATCGAGGAACAGCACGGCGAACTGGTGGCCCTCGCCCTCCCGCGCACGATCGATCGCGCGCGCGAGCCGCTGCAGCAGCTGCGTGCGATTCGGCAGCTGGGTCAGGGGGTCGTGAAGCGCCTGGTGCGTGAGCTGCTTCTCGGCCTTCACGCGCTCGCCGATCTGCGCGATGAGGCGCGAGTTCGACTGCGCGAGTTCGAAGGTGCGCGCCGCCACGCGCTGCTCGAGCTCGGCATGCGCCGCCACGAGCCGGTCCTGGGTCTGCTTGCGTGCCAGGCCGATACCGATGTGGTACGCGACGAACGTCAGCAACTCCTGATCACGCACGGTGAAGATCGTCTCGGGCGAATAGCTCTGCACGGCGATGCAACCGACGACGGCGTCGTCGCGACGCAGCGGCACGCCAAGCCAGCAGTGCGAGAGCGCACCGACGCTGCGCACCACGCCGTCGGCTTCGAGATCGAGGATGCGCGAGCGGTCGACGAGAAGCGCGCGCCCGGTGGCGATGACGTACTCGGTCAAGCCACTGGCCCGCTTGCGCGCAACGCGCTTCATGTCGCGCTCGTCGATCGAGTACGGGAACTCGAGCATCGTGCCGTCGGCCGACAGCAGCGCGATGTAGAAGTTGCGCGCGTACAGAAGTTCGCCGACGACGTCATGCACCTGCGCGTAGAAACGCTCGAGCGTGTCGGCGGTGATCGACAGTTCCGCAATCCGGAACAGCGCTCGCTGCAGGCGCTCGGCGCGCTGGCGCTCGATGATTTCGGCCTGCAGGTCGCGATTGCTCTTCCACAGCGCTTCGGTGCGCTGGTCGACGCGCCGCTCGAGTTCCTCACGCGCCCAGTGCCGCTCGAGTGCCGTCTGGATGTGCTGCGCCACGAACGCGAGCAGCGCGCGGTCCTCGTCGCTGTAGCAGTCGGCGCGGTCGTAGCTCTGCACGACGACCGCACCGCACACATGGTCGTCGCGCACGATCGGAACGCCGAGCCAGTCGAGGCTCTCCGGGCCGGCGGCGGCGGCGGCATCCGCGCGCGGGTCGCTGTCTTCGAGCAGCAGGCCGGTCTGCTGGCGGATCGCGTCGATCGACCCGCGAAGCGGCGCGCCGTGTCGCAACAATGCAAGCGTGAGGCTGTGCGGAAGATCCTCGGCGCCGATCTCGCGCTCGGGATCGGCCACGTACGGGTCGCGCTGGTCGGCGAAGTACAGGAACCGCATCCGCTCACGCTCGTCGTCGTAGGCGACGATGTAGAAGTTCTCAGCGAACATCAGCCGCGCGACGACTGCGTGCACCCGGCCGAGCATCACGCTGAACTCAAGGTCGGCGCCCGCGAGGTCGGCGATCTCGTACAGCGCCTGCTGCAGCCGCTCGGATTTGCGGAGCAGCTCGACGTGCGCCTGCGCGCGCGCTGCCACGAGGCTCGCCCACACCACGCGGCGCGTCAGCCCCGCCCATGCCGTGCTTGCGGCGGGAATCATCGGATCCGGCATCGAGGCGACGACCACCGCGCGCGTGCCGTCCTGCTCGTCCCACGCATCGATCAGCAGCTGGGCCGCGCGGGGCAGTGGGTCGTCGGAAAACAGGATCTTCTCGGCGAGTGGCGCCAGCCCGGCCGCCCCGTCGCTCAGCGAGCATCCCGACGTACCGTCCGGATTGCGCCAGCACACCGCGACTTCCGCGCTGCGCGGCAGCGTGTGCCGCAGCGACGCTGCGAGCGACACCAGTGCGCATACGCCATGGTCCCCCGCCGGCCGCGTCGTAAAGACCGCCTTCTGCACGTGCCGTCTCCCACCCCGCCACCCCCTGTGGCCGGGCGAGCATAGCGCGGCGTCTCAAATCGTGGCGCCGACATCGTCTTCACGCAGGCCGCGGGCAGTCCGCTATGCCTCATCCGCGCAAGACCGTACGCTGCGCCGGATGAATTCGGGCGCCGATCCCAGCGACGACGTGTTGATGCTCGCCTGGGCCGGGGGCGATGCCGGGGCGTTCGAGCGCCTCTATGCCCGGCATCGCGGTCCGCTGTACCGGTTCGTGCTGCGGCACGTGCGCGATCCCGCGCTTGCCGATGAGTTGTTCCAGGACGTCTGGCAGCGCGTCATCGCCGCGCGCGCGAGCTGGCGGCCGGACGCGGCGTTTCGGACTTGGCTGTTCCGCATCGCGCACAACCGCCTGGGCGACCACTGGCGCGCGCAGAAGCACCGCCCCGCGGCGCCCGCCGACGGCGAGGCGCGGCTTGCCGCGGCCACCGATGGGTCGACGCCCGAGCACGCGCTGTCCGACTTCGAAGAGCGGCGGCGTCTCCAGCGCGCGATCGAAGCCTTGCCCGACGAGCAGCGCACGGTCGTGCTGCTACGCCTTGAGCACGAGCTGAGCCTGGAGGCGATCGCCGAGGTGACGGGCGCTGGACGTGAGACGGTGAAGTCGCGGCTGCGGTACGCGATGGACAAGCTGCGTGCGGGGCTCGGCAGTGAGTGACCTGCACATGTTCGCGTTCGGCGCTGACAGTGCGCGCAGCGCTCGCGCGGCCGTGTGGGCTCCACGGTTTGGCGCTTCCCCGGATTTCCACGCTGCACGTGGCACGTTGCCGCGCCTGCTCCGCCTTTGTCACACGTTTCCGGACCGTCCCAAATGAGTGCTTCAGACCGCGACCCGCTGAGCCCCGACGAGCGCGATTTGGCCGCCCGCTTGGAGCGTGTGGCCGGTGCCGCGGGCCCGTCAGCCGCGGTCGACGCGCGCATTCTTGCCGCGGCGCGCGCGGCGGCAGGACCGGCGGCGGGCCATGCCAAGCGGGAGGCGCGACGTGCCGCCCGGTGGTCCGGCGGCGCCATCACCGCGGTCGGCACCGCGGCGGCATTCGCGATCGCAATCGGCACTGCGTGGCAGTTGCGGCCGGTCGACCGGCCGCCGCCTCGGGAGGAAACGATCGACGACGGCGTGGTCTCGGTCGAATTGCTCGGGCCCCGTCGGACGACTGCGCCGGCCGCTGCCGCCTCCGCCAACTCAGAGGCTGCGCCGGCGCCGGGCGCGGGCGCGCCGATTGCTTCGAAGCGCGCGCCCGGCAACAGCGCCAACGCGGCCTCGCCGGCGAGCCCGATCGCAGATGCGACCTCGATGCCGCCGGCGTCGTCGACGGCCCCCTCCGCCGCGGCTGCTGAACCTGCCACCGGCTCCGACGTTGCGCGTCCCGAGCCGCCTTCGAGTGAAACCCCGCAGGCGGCCGGCAGCGCGCCTGCACAACGCGCAATCACGTCGCCTGACGGCGCCGACGCCACCACGCAACCCAACCGCCCGCGTCGCGCCACCTACACCACGGCCGCGCGCGCACGTCCCGAGGCGCGCGACGACGCCCCCGGCGCTCCAAGCACACCCACGCAACGCGGCGCAGCGGCCCCCATCGACGTCACCGCGCTGCCGGTCAGCGACGACGCCGGCCTGGCGCCGGCCGAATGGCTCGAACGCGTGCGTGCGCGCCGCAACACGGGTGACGTCGAGGCCGCCCGCGAAAGCCTCCGTCGATTCAAAGACGCACACCCGCGCGTCCGACTGCCGCGCGACCTGCGTGAGCTCGCGCGATGACGCGCGACACGCTGGCCGCCCGCGCGTCGCACTCGCTCGAGATCAAGCACAGCCGGTTCCTCGCGCAGGCCGCGTCGGTCGAATCGCCGGACGCCGCCCTCGCGTTCCTAGCCGAGGTCTCCGATCCCGCAGCAACCCACAACTGCTGGGCCTACCGCATCGACGCGCAGTACCGCTCCAACGACGACGGCGAACTGGCCGGCACGGCAGGCCGCCCGATCCTCGCGGCGATCGACGGCCAGGGCTTCGACCGCGTCGTCGTGGTCGTGACGCGCTGGTACGGCGGGATCAAGCTGGGCGCCGGCGGGCTCGTGCGCGCGTACGGCGGGTGCGCGGCCGAGTGCCTGCGCGCCGCGCCGCGTGCGCCGCTGGTGGACATCGCGGAGGTGACGGTGTCGATCGCGTTCGACGACCTCGGCATCGCCCACTCGCTGCTTGCGAGCCTTGGCGCGACGCGGCTCGACGAGCAGTACGACGCCGACGGCGTGCGCCTTCGCGTCGCGCTGCCGGCCGACGGCGTCGACACGATGCGCACGCAGCTGCGCGACGCGACGCGCGACCGTGCGCGGCTGACGGTGGACTCGGACGGCTGATCGCGGTGCCGTTGCGCGCCCCAGGCGCGCCATCGGGTGCAACGCGTCGCGGCGCCGGCCCCGCCGAGGCTGCATCCGCTCTTCTTCAACCGAGTCAACAACGGTGAACGCGCACGCGCAGCCGCGCGCAACGGCCTGAAAGCACCCGCGACCGCCGCGGGCGTCGTCGCCGAAACACGCGAAAGCGAAGCCAACCCTGCGCCCGCAGCAGCCGATCGCCGACAATGCGCGGATGAGCGATTCCTCCGACGCCCCCTCCCCCGCCGACGCGACCCCCGCCACGAAGGCGCCGATCGGCAGCCTGCGCACGCTGTGGCCGTTCGTCAGCCGCCACCGCGGGCTGTTCGTCGGCTGGCTCGCCGCGCTGGCGGTATCGAGCAGTGCAACGCTGAGCCTGCCGATCGCGTTCCGGCGCATGATCGACGAGGGCTTCGCCGCCGGCGGTGGCGACGCGGTCGATCGTGCGTTCGTGCTGCTATTCCTCGTCGCCGTCGTGCTCGCACTCGCAACGGCCGCCCGCTTCTTCTTCGTTTCACTGCTCGGTGAGCGCGTCGTCGCGGACCTTCGCGAGCGACTGTATTCACACCTGCTCTCGCTCGACATCGGATTCCACGACCGGAACCGCAGCGGCGAACTCGTCTCGCGCCTGACCGCGGACGCCGAGCTGCTGCGTAGCGTGGTCGGCTCCGGCATGTCGGTGGCGTTGCGCAGCGCCGTGACATTCCTCGGCAGCATCGCGCTGCTGTTCGTGACAAGCCCCCGACTGGCGTCGTACGCGCTGATCGGCATTCCGCTCGCCGTGTTGCCGATCGTGCTCGGTGGGCGACGTCTGCAGAAGATGTCGCGCACAAGCCAGGACCGCATCGCAGAAGCGAATGCGCTTGCGAACGAAACCTTGGGGGCCGTGCGCACGGTGCAGGCGCACGCGCGCGAGCCGTACGAACGCGGCCGCTTCGGCGATGCAGTGCGCATGGCGGTGCACGCCGCCGCGCGACGCATCCGCGCGCAGGCCGTCGTCACCGCGGTTGCAATCGTGCTGATCTTCGGCGCGATCACGCTCGTGCTGTGGTCGGGCGCGCATGACGTCGTCGCGGGCCGCATGAGCGCGGGTGCCCTTGGGCAGTTCGTGCTCTATGCGCTGATCGGCGGCGGCTCGGTCGGCGCGCTCGCTGAAGTGTGGAACGAGCTGCAACGCGCTGCAGGCGGAATGAGCCGAATCAGCGAGCTGCTCGAAGAGACCAATGCCGTGCGCGCGCCGGATTCACCGACCGCCTTACCACCCCGCGTGCGCGGCGAGATCGTGTTCGAACGCGTGACGTTCCATTACCCACTCCGGCCCGACCTGCCGGCGCTCGACGACTTCGACCTGCGCGTGATGCCGGGCGAGACCGTTGCGCTTGTCGGCCCGTCCGGCGCGGGCAAGAGCACGGTGCTGTCGATGCTGCTGCGCTTCCACGATGCGCAGGCCGGCAAAGTGCGCGTCGATGGCGCCGATCTGCGCGCGCTGGATCCCGCGGCACTGCGCGAGGCGATCGCGCTCGTGCCGCAGCACCCGACGATCTTTGCAGCCAGCGCTGCCGACAACATCCGCTACGGGCGCCTCGATGCCGACGACGCCGCGCTCGCCCATGCGGCCCGCGCGGCGCACGCGAACGAGTTCATCGATGCATTGCCCGACGGCATGGCGACCGAGCTCGGCGAGCGTGGCGCCCGGCTGTCTGGCGGTCAGCAGCAGCGCATTGCGATTGCACGCGCGCTGCTCAAGGACGCGCCCATCCTGCTTCTCGATGAAGCGACGAGCGCGCTCGACGCGCAGAGCGAGCGGGCCGTGCAGCTCGCGCTGGAAACGCTGATGGAGGGCCGAACGACGCTCGTGATCGCCCACCGGCTGGCCACGGTGCTCAAGGCAGATCGCATCGTCGTGATGGACCGCGGACGCATCGTGGCCGAAGGCACCCATACGCAACTGCTCGAGCGCGGAGGGCTGTACGCGGAGCTTGCACGGCTGCAGTTTCTGGACTGACTGGCCGAGGTAACGATCGGCTGAAAAAAGACGCGTCGGGCTTTTCGATGCCTGCGCGGTACGCGTTCGCGACGTTCGCAAGGTTTACCGCGATAAAGGCCGACGCTTCGCTCCAAGCGAGCCGCACGCGACCGCTAAAAAAAGACCCCGCCGGAGCGGGGTCGGGAATTCGGCTCTGCGTCGATCAGGCCGTGGCGGCTGCCATCGGGGTGACACCCGATGCCTGCGCGCCCTTCGGGCCTTGGGTCAGCTCGTAGCTGACGCGCTGGCCTTCCTGCAGGCTGCGAAAGCCCTTGGCGTTGATCGCGGAGAAGTGCACAAAAACATCCGCACTGCCGTCCTCTGGCGAGATGAAACCGAAGCCTTTGGCGTCGTTGAACCACTTCACGGTGCCGTACTGCATATCCATGACCTCATGCTGGGTGCGATGTGCGCTGGCGCGTGATGCGGCTCAGTCGCGGTCCGAGTATGCAAACTGAACGATGAGAAAACAATTGCAGCAAAGTCCTGCAATGTTTCATTGCGGCAACAAAGCGCGCAACAGCGCCGGCAGGCCCTCGGAAGCAGCGGCCACGTTGTCGAGCACGTCCTGCAACGTGATGACTTCGTCCGGGTCCGGACCGGCGCCTGCGGCCCAGTTCGCGACGATAGCAAGGCACGCGTAATCCAGCCCGAGTTCGCGTGCGAGCGCAGCCTCCGGCATGCCAGTCATACCGACGAGGTCGCAGCCATCGCGGCGCATGCGCGCGATCTCGGCGCGTGTTTCAAGGCGCGGGCCTTGCGTAGCGCCGTAGCAACCGCCGTCGACGAGCGCGACGTTCGCGCGCTGCGCTGCATCGATCACTTCGCGGCGCAGCGCACGCGTGTACGGCTCACCGAAGTCGACGTGGATCACTTCCGTGCCGGATTCTTCGCAGATCGTCGAGACGCGGCCCCAGGTGTAGTCGATAAGCTGGTCCGGGCACGCGAGGACGCGCGGACCGAAGCGCTCTGTGATCCCACCGACGGTGTTGAGCGCCAGCACGCGGGTCGCACCGATCTGCTGCAGCGCAACGAGGTTTGCGCGGTAGTTGATGCGGTGCGGCGGCAGCGAATGTCCCTCGCCGTGGCGCGCGAGAAATGCGACGCGGTGACCCGCGAGCCGACCCACGCGGACCGGACCCGACGGCGTGCCGAAGCGTGTTTCAGGCTGCAGGGTCTCGACGTCGGCGAGGTCGGCCAAGCGGTACAAACCGGTGCCGCCAATGACGGCCAGTGCGATCGGATCCATGTCGTCTCCATTCGCGGCGCGATGCAAGTCGAGCGCCGCGTTTGATTCACTGCGCCGGGTCAACGCCGGCGCACACGCGGCTCAGCGCAGCGCGTAGATTCGCGGCAGGTTGCGGCCCTGCTCGTGGTAGTCCATGCCGTAGCCGAACACGTACCGGTCCGGCACGTCGACGCCCGCGTAATCGGCGCGGATGCCATCCACGCAGCGGTCATGGCGCTTCACCGCGAGCGCGGCGATGCGCACGTCGCTGGCGCCCTGTTCGACGCACCAGTTGCGCACTGCGAGCAGGGTGTGGCCCTCGTCGACGATGTCATCGACGAGCAGCACGAGTCGACCCTGCAACGACGTCGCCGGCCGGTGCTTCCACACGAGCTCGCCGCCCGAGGTCTCTCCGCGGTAGCGCGTCGCGTGCAGGTAGTCGAACTCGCAATCCAGCCCACGCTCGCCGAGTGCAAGTGCGAGTTGCCCGGCGAACGGCAGCCCGCCGTGCATGACGGTGAGGAAGACCGGCCGCGGGCCGTCCGCAAGGTCCGCGTTGATCGCGTCGGCCATCGTCGCGATCGCCTGTTCGAGCACGTCGCGCTCGTGGATCACGTCCGCGTTCGCGAGCGCGGCCTTCAGATCGCCGGCCATCAGCTCAGTCCCTCGAGGCGGTTGCGGGTGTCGCTGTAGCGGCCGTCGGCGAGCAGCCCGTCCCAACCCATCACGCCGCGGCCGAGCAGGCCGGCCAGCGCCATCGTGTTGAGCGTGCGGCCCTCGACCGCTTTGAGCGATTCGTCGACGAGGTCCGGGTGGCAGACGAGCACGACGTCGCAGCCGGCATCGAGGTGTGCGTCGATGCGCGACTTCACGCCGCCCGCGGAGAACGCAGCCGCCATGCCGATGTCATCGGAGAACACGACACCGCGAAAACCCATCTCCTCGCGCAGGATCTCCTCGATCCACTTGCGCGAGTAACCGGCCGGCTCGGGCGCCACCTTCGGATAGACGACGTGCGCCATCATCACCGCGTCGGCCTTTGCCTCGATGCCCGCGACGAACGGCACGAGGTCGAGCGCGCGGAGTTCTTCGAGCGGACGGTCGTCGACGGCGTTGTCGAAATGCGTGTCCTCAAGCACCGAGCCATGGCCCGGGAAGTGCTTGAGCGTCGCGGCCATGCCGGCCTCGTGCATGCCTTGGATGTACGCACGGGTGAACGCGGCGACGACGTGCGGATCGGCCGAGAACGCGCGATTGCCGATCGCGAGGTTGCCGCGACCGAGATCGACGACAGGTGCGAAGCTTAGGTCGACGCCGCTTGCGCGGATCTCGCTCGCCATCAGCCAGGCGTGTTCCTGCGCGAGCTGCAACGCGGCGGCCTGCTCCTGCGCGAACAGGGCGTTGAAGTTCTCGAGCGGCGGCAGCGCGCTGTAGCCGTCGCGGAAGCGCTGCACGCGACCGCCTTCTTGGTCGACGCACACGAGCTGCGGTCGCGGCGCGGCCTCGCGGATCGCCTGCGACAACTCGGCGACCTGCTGCTTCGATGCGAAGTTGCGCGAGAAAAGAATCACGCCGGCGCACGCGTCGTGCTGCAGCCAGTCGCGCTCCTGCGCGGTGAGTTCGGTGCCGGCGATGCCGATCACGAGCATGCGGAGACTCCTGGGCGGTGCCCAACGAAAGCGGCGCGCATTGTCGCGCAGATCGCGTGAGCGGGCATCCGGCGTGCGAGCGGTCGAGCCTGCACGGACCCTGCGCTGCCGTTATGGCGGGCCGGCGCGCTCCGTGTCGCTCCATTCGCAGAACGGCCGCGTCGACAGCGCGAGGTTGTAGAACCGCGACTGGTCCGTGACTTCCTCGCCGATCCAGTCGGGGCGTTCAAACGCCGCGTCGGCCGACTCGAGCTCGAGCTCGGCCACGACCAGCCCGACGTTGTCGCCGAAGAATTCGTCGACTTCCCAGGTGCGCCCGCCGTGGTCGACGTAATGGCGGCGCTTGTCGACGAGGCCGCCGACACACAGCGCGAGCAGTGCGCGCGCGTCGTCGACCGGGATCGGATAGTCGAACTCCTGCCGCGTGTGCCCGAGCTCGCGCGACTTGAGGTTGAGCCACGCGCCGTCGCCCGCGATGCGCACGCGCACCGAGGCTTTCATCGCGCCGCGGTCCATCGCCGCCAGATCGTTGAGGTAGCCCTGCGCCATCGGCTCGACCTTGCGCGCCGCAGCGCGCCAGCCGTCGCCGGTGACCCGGAACTTGCGTTCGATTTCGATGCCCATCGACTTTTCCTTTGGCGGGCCCGCGGGTTCAAGGCCTCAAAACGTGTTCGATCAAGCGTGGCGACGCGTCGCGTGAAGCCTGGCAAACGTGTTCAGCAGTGCGTGTGGACGCGTTGCAGGGGCCGCGCAACCGTGGTCATGCGCGGCCGGGTCACGCGCGGCGGGGCTCGAACACCGCGATGCTCTCGACATGCGCGGTGTGCGGGAACATGTCCATGACGCCGGCGGCCTCGAGCTTCCATCCCTTCTCGTTGACGAGAAAGCCCGCGTCGCGCGCGAGCGAGGCCGGGTGGCAGCTCACGTAGACGATGCGGCGGAACTGCGCCAGCGGCAGGTGCGCAAGCACGAAGTCCGCACCCGAGCGCGGCGGGTCGAGCAGCAGGCGATCGAAGCGTTCCCTCATCCACGGCTCGCGTGAAAGATCCTTCGCGAGGTCGGCCGCATGGAACTGCGCGTTCGCGATGCCGTTGTGCTCGGCGTTCTCGCGCGCTCGCTGCACGAGACCCGCCTCGCCCTCGACGCCGACCACTTCACGCACGCGACGCGCGAGCGGCAGCGTGAAGTTGCCGAGCCCTGCAAACAGGTCGAGCACGCGGTCGCCCGGTTCGGACTCCAGCAGATCGAGCGCCGTCTGGATCATCTTGCCGTTGAGGCCGGGGTTGACCTGGATGAAGTCGAGCGGTCGGAACTTGAACTGCAGGTCCCACTGCGGCAGCGAAAACGACAGTTGCGGGTCGGCCGGCCACAGCGGATGCACGGAGTCGAGACCGCCCGGCTGCAGGAAGATCGCAAAGCGCTCCGCCTGTGCGAACGCGACGAGCGCTGCACGATCGCCCTCCGACAGCGGCGCGAGGTGCCGGACGGTGAGCGCAACGCCGTCGAACTCGGGCGTCGGATCGCCTGCAATGAACTCGATCTGCGGAACGTCGCGGCGTGCATCGAGCGAATCGACGAGCGCGGCAATCGCTTCGATCCGCTCGCCGATCTGCGGCAGCACCGTGTGGCAATGCGTCACCTCCGCGACGAAGCGCGGATCGGTCTCGCGGAAGCCGACAAGCGTCTTGCCCTTCTTTTCGACGCGGCGCACCGAAAAGCGGCCCTTGCGTCGGTAGCCCCAGCTGGCATCGGCGAGCGGCGGCAGCACGCGTGCCGGACGCACGTGGCCGATGCGCTCGAGGTTCTCGAGCAGCACGCGCTGCTTCGCATGGATCTGCTGGGCCTCATCAAAGTGCTGCATCGCGCAGCCGCTGCAGGTGCCGAAGTGCCCGCAGCGCGGCTCGACGCGCTCGGGTGCCGCCTGCAACACCTCGACCGTGCGCCCCTCGTCGAAGTTGCGGTGGCGGCCCGTCTGCACGGCCATCACGCGCTCGCCCGGCAGCGCGCCGGCAACGAACATCGCCTTGCCGTCGCGGCGGGCAACGCCGCGGCCGTCATGGGTGAGGCCGGTGATCTCGGCTTCGAAGGGGGTCTTGTCGATGCGGGCCACGGTGCGCTGCTGCGAATACGAAGCCGCGCATTGTCGCAGAAGCCCGCACCGCGCCGGCCGCGCGCGTCGCCCGAACCCGCACAAACGCGAACGGCCGCACAGGCGGCCGTTCGGGGCGCAGGCACTCAGTCCGCCTGACGCGTCACTTTTGCTTCCACGCGCCGCCGCTCTGGTACCACCAGCCCGAACGCGCGCTGTCGATCCACTGCTTCGCAAACACCTCGCGGATGCGGTCTTCCCACTCCGGATGGCCGTTCGCCACCGCGACTTCGCGGTACACCGCCTTGCGGTCGCGGTTGTCGTCCGCAACGGCCGAGTTGATCGCGACGCGATCCTTGAGCGGCAACTTGCCCGCATCACGCACGACGATCGTGCCGTCGCTCGCAAAGCCGAGCGCGCCCGCCTCGAAGCCCGCACGCAGCTGGGATTCGAAACGCTCCGCCATGCGTGCCTGGATCGCCTGGATCGCCGGCGTCTTGATCGTCATGTCGGGCGACTGCGCATGCGCCGCGCCCACACCCAGAACCGCCCAGACATCAACCCGCCGCGCCAGCGCGGCCAGTTCGGACATCGCGTCGCGCGCGTCATGCCGCGACGCGCTCTGACCGCCCGGCCCCTGCTCGACCGGCTTCGGTGCCTTCGCCTCGTCGCCGATCACGTTCTCGACGAATTCGCGCGCGGCCTCCTTCGCCTCGGCCGCCGGGAAGTACACGTTGATCGTCACGCACGCGGTCAATGCCACGGCTGCGATCGGCAGCCCCATCCAACGCACCATCGTCATTTCTCCAGGCGCCTTGCGCCGTCAGTCCACCACGGGCCGTACATCGCCCGACCCCACGGCCGCCAGGCGCTCGACCAGCGTCGGCCAGTCGACGCGTTGGTTGAACCCTACAACCGTCAAACGCGGCAGCCCCGCGCCTTCGACGATAGTAAATGCGCGCCCCGCTGAACCGAGCCCGTTCATCGTGCACACCTCATCGACGAGACGGCACCCGATGCCGATCCGCGAGTAGCCGAAGTCGTCGAACAGCGCGAGCGCCTGCCCCTGCAACGTGTTGACGAACGACGCGTCACCGACGCTGGACAGGTCCTGCACCGCGCGCTGGCTGATGCGCTGTCGCACGCCTCGGCGGCGATCGGTCTGAAGCCGTGCGTCGAACGCAACCGGCTGCCAGTCGACGAGTCGGAGGCCGTCGATGCGACCGTCGAGTCGGCCGGTGATGCTGCCGAACCCGAACACGCCGGTGAGCGCTTCGAGATCGAGATCGTCGAGTGCGATGTCGGCCGTCATCGTGGGCGCCGTGCCGAACGGACGCTCCATCGCAACCGCCGACACCGCGACCTGCCCGTCGAACAGCTGCATCGAAAGGCCGCCGTCGAACGTGAGCCGATCCTCGCGATAACGCGCCTGTGGGATGCGCCCGCTCAGCGTGCCGCCGAACGCGGGCCACTCCATCGCCTGCGCGAGTTGCGACACCTCCAGGCCGTCGAGCCCGAGCCCGAAGCGCACATCGAAGCGCTCGCCGCCGGCGGGCGGCCGCAACACCAGATCCTCGATGCGCAGCGAGCCGCCGAGCACGCCGACCGCAAGATCCTCGCGCAGCCGCATGGCGCCGCCGCCGCTTGTCCACGGCAGGCGGGCGGGACCGAACGGCAGCCCGTACAGCGCGCCCTTGCGCCACGCGAGCGCGCTGTCGATCGCCGCCCCGGCCGAGAAGCGCACGTCGCCCGCCAGGCCCTCAAACGCGAAGCGCCCGCGCGGATCGTCGAACCCGGCATCGTCGAGCACGAGGGCGGCACTCTCCACCTCGCCGTCGTCGACCACGAGCGCGCCGCGCGCACCGCCGCTCGCGCGCAGATCACCCAGCCCCGCCGATCCAAGCCATCCGGACAGGTAATGCGCCGCAAGCGCCTGCAGGACCGGGCTGCGGAACTCGACGCCGAGCGTCGTGGGTGTGCCGTCGGGCGCAAGCAAGGCACGCGCGTCGACTTCGAGCACGCCCGCGTCGCGCCACGTAAGCACGGGCAGTTCCCAGCGCCCGCCTCCTGCCTGCCTGGCTTGCACCTGCAGCGGGACGGTGCGTGCGCCGAGCGCGACGTAGGTGCGGTCGAACAGCAACTCGCCGCCCTCCAGGCGGCCATCGATTGCGATGCGGTCGACATCACCGAATTCGGCATCGAGATCGAAGCGTGCGCCGAGCTGCTCGGCGGCAATGCGACCGTCCGGGGTGTCGAGGCCGGCGCCGCGCAGGACGACGGGCCCGGTGATGCGCAGCGACGCCCGCTCCGGCGCGGCAATGGTCAGCGACGCGTCACCGGTGCCCGCGGTGAACCGGGCCTCGCTCCACGCCTGCGCGAGCAACGCCTGCGTCCATTCGAGCGGCACGGCGGTCAGGTCGATGCGGGTCAGCGTCGGCTGCGCGGCGGCGCGGCGTACGTGGATCCGCGCGGCGCCGCGCGCGAGCGTGGCCTGCGTGTGGGCGTCGTCGAGCAGGAATGAAAACTCGAACGGCCTGGAGCCGCCGGCCCGCAGGGCGCCCGAGCATCGCCAGCGGCTTCCCTCCCGCTGCAGCGGACAGGTCCAGTCGAGGTTTCGGAACCGATAACCGAGGTCGGGCGCGTCGAGCCGCTCCGCACGCAGCCGGAGCGTGCCCGCCTCTGCGCCATCGGGCCAAGCGAGCCGCACTTCGACGCCCTGCAGCGTGGCAACCGGGGTCGCCACGCGTTCGATGCGGGCGACGGCCGTGCGTGCGTCCGCCACCGCCGGGCAGGCGGCAATCGAAACAAGCAGCAGCACTGAGAGCCGGCGTACGATGGCAAGCGACATGGTCGAAGGATACGGCCGGGAGACATCACGATGGACCGCAATCCCCGCGTATTGCTCGTCGAAGACGACGCCGTCAGTTCCAGCGTGTTCACTCTCGCGCTCGAACGCGCAGGCGCCCACGTCGATGCCCGTGGCTGCGTCGCGACCGCACACGACGCGGCAACACACGCACACCACGACCTGTGGCTCATCGACGCCCACCTGCCCGACGGCACCGGCATCGACCTGCTCGCATCGCTGCGTGCTCGAGGCCTGTTCGCGCGCGCGATCGCGCACACGGCTTCGAGCGATCCGGCGCTGCACGCGCGGCTGCGCGACGCCGGGTTTGTCGACGTACTCGTCAAACCGTTGCCGGCCGCCGAGCTGGTCGCGGCCGTATTGCCGTCCTCGAGCGTTGAACGCCGACGCGAGCCCGCTGATCGGTGGGACGACCCGCAGGCGCTTCGCGCGCTCGGCGGCCGCCGCGAATCGCTGCTCGCACTGCGCGCCCTCTTCCTTCAGGAGCTGCCCGACGCGCTTGCGCGCTGTCGCACTGCCGTGCACACGCATGACGACGCGGCGCTGCGGGCGACGCTGCATCGCCTGCAGGCAAGCTGCGCGTTCGTCGGCGCAGCCACCTTGCTCGAGTGCGTGCACGCCCTGCGTGGTGCGCCGGGTCCATCGACGCTTGCCGAGTTCGAACGCGAGGTAGGCGCCTTGCTCGCACGCGCGCCGACCGACGTCGCCTGACCGGCGCTATGGCTCCGGCGGCCGCGATTCACGGCCGACGCGGGCCATCTCCCCGATCAGTTCCCACGAGCGCAGGCCGCGCGGCCCCAGGTGATGCGCGAGCACCTCGCGCATCGGGCGTCGCAGGCTGACGAGGTCGTCCGGCGTCGGCGCGGTGTCCGACGCGAGCGCGATCAATGCGCGGCCCGTCGCCGCATGGCTGCGATCGCCGCGACCGCGGTCACTGAGCACGCGCTGCGGCCCCTGCTCGGGGTCGAGCCGGTAACGCGCGGCCGGATCGACCGGGCCGTGCGCGTCCTGCGCCCAGTCGAGCCCAACGCCGAGCGCATCGAGCAGATCGCGCTCGTAACGGCGCAATGTCCACGCAAGCGAGTCGCCATGACGAAGCCGCTCGCGTGCGTACGCGTACGCCTCGTACAGCTCCGGCTGCGGGTCGTCGCGAGGCGTCAGGCGCAGCGTGAGTTCGTTGAGATAGAACGCGGCGAGCATCGCGTCGCCGCCGAGCCGCGGAGCGGCATCGAGCGCTTCGGCCGACACCAACCGCGCGAGCTCGCCGCGCTGCACCGCATCGAAGCGGATCGACTGCAGCGGTTGCAGCGCCGCGCGCAGCACATGGCGCTTCGGGCCCTGCACGCCGCGCGCGACGATGCCGAGCCGCCCATGTCCCGCACTCAGCACCTCGACGAGCAGGCTCGTCTCTCGCCACGGGCGCGTGTGCAGGACGAACGCGGGCTCCGCGGTCAGGCGCATCGGACGGTCTCGGGACTCGCTTTAGTGCATCGGGGACGCGCGATCACGGTGCGCGACACCGCATCAACGCGCCGTGGTCCGCATCGATGCGAACCCGCCCTCGTCGTCAGTCGTATCCGAATGCGCGCAGCGCGGCTTCGTCGTCCGACCAGCCCTCACGCACGCGCACCCAGGTTTCGAGAAACACCTTCGATCCAAACAGGCGCTCCATCTGCTGGCGCGATTGGGAGCCGACCTCGCGCAGCCGCTCGCCGCCCTTGCCGATGACGATCGCCTTCTGGCCGTCACGCTCGACCCAGATCACCGCCCCGATGCGCAGCAGCGCGCCGTCGACGACGAAACGCTCGATCTCCACCGTCGTCGCGTACGGCACTTCGTCCCCGAGTTGGCGCATGAGCTGCTCGCGCACGAGCTCGCCTGCAAGGAAGCGCTGGCTCTTGTCGGTGATCTCGTCTTCGGCGTAGAGCGCAGCTTGCTCGGGCACGAGCGCGAGCACGTCGCGCACCAGCGCTTCGAGCCCTTTGCGCTTGAGCGCCGATATCGGATGGACGGCAGCGAACTCGCGTCCCTCGCTGATCTTCGCGAGGTACGGCAGCAACACCGTCTTGTCCTTGAGGCGGTCGACCTGGTTCACGACCAGCACGACCGGCACGCCGGAGCTGCGCAACACGTCGTAGGCCAGTCCGTCCTCGTCGTCCCACTGGCCGGCGCGAACGACCAGCATCGCGGCGTCCACGCCCTCGATCGCACCGCGCGCCGCACGGTTCATCATGCGATTCATCGCGCGCTTCTGCTCGCGATGGATGCCCGGCGTATCGACGAGCAGCAACTGCCCTTCGGGAAACGTCGCGATACCGAGCAATCGGTGCCGCGTGGTCTGCGGCCGGTTCGAGGTGATGCTGACCTTCGCGCCGACGAGCGCGTTGACGAGCGTGGACTTGCCGACGTTCGGCCGGCCGATGACGGCGACATGGCCGGCGCGATGGGGAGCGGTATTCATCCGGCGATTGTCGGCGCGCGGAGCATGCGTGGCAAACCGCATGCAGCAGACATCGATCTGGAGTTGGAATCGCGGGATGACGCCGGCTCTGATGCAAGCGGCATTTGTGGCCGCCTGGGTATGTGCGGATCGCACCTCGCGGGCTCAATGCTCTCCCGCGATCGAACCAGCGCAAAGGCCCGGTTTCAGCTCTTTGCGCGCCGAGCCTCGAGGTCCACGAGCGCCGCTTCGGCGGCGACCTGCTCGGCCGCCCGGCGCGACGCGCCTTCGCCCTCGGTCACGAGCGCCAGGTCGGTCACGGCGCAGCTCACGTGAAAGGTCTTCGCGTGCTCTTCGCCCGATTCGGAGATCAGCGTGTACACCGGCAACGGCTTCTGACGGCCCTGCAGCCACTCCTGCAGGCGCGTCTTCGCGTCCTTACCGACCTTGTGCGGCGGCGGCAGCGCTTCGATCGCGGACTCGAACCAGGGCAGCACGGCGGCGCGGCAGGCTTCGAATCCGGCGTCCAGGTAGATCGCGGCCACAATCGCCTCGAGCGCGTCGGCCAGGATCGAGTCGCGTCGGTGTCCGCCGGATTTCATCTCGCCCGGCCCGAGCGTCAGCTTGGACCCGAGCTCGAGCGTGCGGGCGATCGGCGCGAGTGCGGACTCGCGAACGAGTTCGGCGCGCGCGCGGGTGAGCGCGCCTTCGTCGGCCTGCGGCCAACGGGCGAACAGCGTCTCGGCGATGAACAGATTGACGAGCGCGTCGCCAAGGAACTCGAGCCGCTCGTTGTGGGGCGTGCCCGCGCTGCGGTGCCGCAGCGCCTGCGCGAGCAGCGCCGGGTCGCTGAAACGGTGCGCGTCGAGGCGCTCGGGCGAGGACCCGCTCACGCGCGGCTCAGTAGCTGCCGGAATCGCGCTCGCGGCGAAGTTCCTGCTCGGCTTGGAAGCGGCCGACGACGTCGATGTTGGCGATCAGCGGCTTGCGCACTTCGTAGTCCACGTTAACCACGAACCCGGCATCCTTGCGCGTGATCTTCACGTGCTCGGGCTTCACGTTCTCCGCGTAGCTCACGTACAAGCGACGGAAGAACAGGTCCTTGATGCGCGCGGTGTCCTGCGTCGTGATGCCCGGCTCCTTCGCGATGCCCTCGAGCGACTGCTTGACCGTGTAGTACTCCGAGTACATCGGGATCAGCTTCATGCCCATGTACGCGAACACGCCCGCGACCCCCAGGACCATGATGAACCCGATCAGGGTCATGCCCCGCTGTTGACGCTTCATCTGCTCACTCCCCTCGTCACGCCCGGACAGCCGGGCACCCGGTTACTCGATCGAGCTGCCGATGCGCGACAGATCGATGCCCCCGTCGATGTTCATCCAGATCAGGAACGCCTTCCCGCGGAGGTTCTTCTCCGGCAGGAAGCCCCAGTATCGGCTGTCTTCACTGTTGTCGCGGTTGTCGCCCATCACGAAATAATGCCCCGCCGGCACGACCCACTCGCCCTCGCCCTGACCCGGGTACAGCGACTCGGTGCGCTCGAGGATGCGGTGCGGCTGGTCACCGAGCTGCTCCTGGATCTCGGCGGCGCCGGTCATCTCGGTGCCGTTGCCCCGGCCCTCGTAAGTCCCGACCGGCGAATACGCGAGCGGCTCGCCGTTGAGAAGGACCTGGTTGTCGCGGTAGGCGATCCGGTCGCCCGGCAGGCCCACGACGCGCTTGATCCAGTCCTGCTCCGGGTGATGCGGCGGGCGGAACACGACGACGTCACCGCGCTCGGGCGCCCCAAGCTCGACGAGCTTGCGGTTCGTCACCGGCAAGCGCAGGCCGTAGGTGAACTTGTTGACGAGGATGAAGTCGCCGGTCAGCAGCGTCGGCATCATCGAGTTCGACGGAATCCGGAACGGCTCGGCGATGAAGCTGCGCAGCACCAGCACGACCAGGAGCACCGGGAAGAACGCCTTCGAGTAGTCGACGACGATCGGTTCCTTGCCCTCATCGAGCAGTCCCGACTCGGACGCGCGGCGCTTCTCGAAGAAAAGCTTGTCGAGCAGCCAGACGAGCCCGGTGAACACCGTCAGCACGACGAGGGCGATTTCAAACCAGCGCATCTTGTTTCCTTGAAAGGCGAATGCAGCCCGGCAGTCCAATCACGGCGCGGGCGGCGGCCGTGATGCCGCGGGCCGCGACCGGCTCACCGGGCGCGTGCCGCTCGAACGAGCGTCCAGGCGTTCCTTGTTATTTGTTGTCCATCTGCAGCACGGCCATGAAGGCCTCCTGCGGAATCTCGACGCTACCGACCTGCTTCATCCGCTTCTTGCCCTCTTTCTGCTTCTCGAGGAGCTTCTTCTTGCGGCTGATGTCACCGCCGTAGCACTTGGCCAGCACGTTCTTGCGCATCGCCTTGACGGTCGAGCGCGCGATGACCTGCGAGCCGATCGCGGCCTGGATCGCCACGTCGAACATCTGGCGCGGAATCAAGTCCTTCATCTTCTCGCACAGGTCGCGGCCGCGTCGGTCGGCATGACTGCGGTGGCAGATGATGCTGAGCGCGTCGACCTTGTCGCCGTTGATCAGCGTGTCCACGCGGACGAACGGGCCTTCCTGGAAGCGCACGAACTGGTAGTCCAACGATGCATAGCCGCGGCTGACCGACTTGAGCTTGTCGAAGAAGTCGAGCACGACCTCGGCCATCGGCAGCTCGTAGCTGATCTGCACCTGCTGGCCCATGTAGGTGATGCCGATCTGCGAGCCGCGCTTTTCCTCACACAACGTGATGACGTTGCCGACGTAATCCGGCGGCGTGAGGATGTTCGCGCGGATGATCGGCTCGCGCACTTCCTCGACCATGTTCACCGGCGGCAGCTTGGCCGGGTTGTCCATGGAAACGATCGTGCCGTCGGTCTTGAGCACCTCGTAGACCACGGTCGGTGCGGTCGAGATCAGGTTGAGGTTGTACTCGCGCTCCAGGCGCTCCTGCACGATCTCCATGTGCAGCATGCCGAGGAAGCCGCAGCGGAAACCGAAGCCCATCGCCTCGGAACTTTCGGGCTCGAAACGCAGCGCGGCGTCGTTGAGGCGGAGCTTGTCCAGCGCCTCGCGCAGGTCCGGGTAGTCCTCGGCATCGACGGGGAACAGGCCCGCGAACACGCGCGGCTGCATTTCCTGGAAACCGGGCAGCGGCTTCGGCGCCGGATCGCCGGCGAGCGTCAGCGTGTCGCCGACCGGCGCGCCGTGCACGTCCTTGATCGCCGCGTGGATCCAGCCCACCTCGCCCGCGCGCAGCGCCGGCAGATCCTTGCGCTTGGGTGTGAACACGCCGACCTTGTCGACCTGGTGCGAGCGGCCGGTCGACATCACCAGCAGCTTGTCGCCGGGCTTGATCTCGCCCTGCATGACGCGCACGAGGCTTACGACGCCGAGGTAGTTGTCGAACCACGAGTCGATGATCAGCGCCTGCAGCTTGTCGGTGTCGCGCGGCTTCGGCGGCGGAATGCGATGCACGATCGCTTCGAGCACGTCGACGACGTTCAGGCCGGTCTTGGCGCTGATCGCCACCGCGTCCTCGGCGTCGATGCCGATCACCGCCTCGATCTCGGCCTTTGCGCGGTCGATGTCGGCCGTCGGCAGGTCGATCTTGTTGAGCACGGGCACGACTTCGAGACCCTGCTCAACGGCGGTGTAGCAGTTCGCGACGGACTGAGCTTCGACGCCCTGTGCCGCGTCCACCACGAGCAGTGCGCCTTCGCATGCGGCCAGCGAGCGGCTGACCTCGTAGCTGAAGTCGACGTGCCCCGGCGTGTCGATGAAATTCAGGAAGTACGTCTGCCCGTCCTTGGCCTTGTAGGGCAGCGAGACGGACTGGGCCTTGATCGTGATGCCGCGCTCGCGCTCGATCGGATTCGAATCGAGCACCTGGGCCTCCATCTCGCGGGCCTCGAGGCCGCCGCACAGCTGGATGATGCGATCGGCGAGCGTCGACTTGCCATGGTCGACGTGGGCGATGATGGAAAAATTGCGGATCTGCTGCATCGGGCGGCGCGGCTCGGGAAACGGGCAAAAACAGCGCGGAAGTATCGCACAGCCCGCAAGGCCGCCCGCGCCGGTCCGGCGCAGGCGGCGCGCGGCGTCAGCGGCCGTCGGCCGTCACGGTCACCCACTGCGTTGCACCGCCGCGGCGGACGAGCAGCATCACGGTCTTACCGGCCTCAACGCCGCCAAGCGCCTTAGCGAGCGCTGCGGCGCCGTCGACCGGCGTGCGACCGACGCGCAGGATCACGTCGCCCGGCTGCAGGCCTGCCTCGCGGGCGCCCTCGCCGTCGACGCCGGTGATGATCGCGCCCTGCCCGGCTTCGACGCCCAGGCGCTGGCGCTCGGCGGGCGCGAGGTCACGCGCGGCAATGCCGAGCGCGTTGCGCGCCGCCGGCGCGGGCGGCGCCCCGGCCGGGGCCGGTGCGTTGCCCGGCGCAGCGGCGGCCGTGGCGGGCTCGAGCGCGTCGAGCACGACCGGGATATCGCGCTGGCGACCGTCGCGGATCACCGTGATCGTCGCGCGCGTGCCGGGCGGGAGCAGGCCCACCAGCGGCGGCAGGTCGCTCGACACATCGACCGGCTTGCCGTTGACGGCGCGGATCACGTCGCCGACCTCGATGCCGGCCTTCGCGGCTGCGCCGCCGGGCTGGACCGCGTTCACGAGCGCGCCGCGCACGTCCTCGAGGCCGAGCACCCGCGCCTCCTCGGCCGTGACGAGCTGCACGCCGACGCCGAGCAGGCCGCGGCTCACGCGGCCGGTCTCGCGCAGCTGCTGCACCGCGTTCATCGCCACGTCGATCGGGATCGCGAAGCTCACGCCCATGTAGCCGCCGGAGTTCGAGAAGATCTGCGAGTTGATGCCGACAACTTCGCCCTTGGTGTTGAGCAGCGGGCCGCCCGAGTTGCCGCGGTTGATGGCGACATCGGTCTGGATGAATGGCACGTACTGCTGGTTCGCGTAGGGGTTCGCGCGGCCGACGGCACTCACGATGCCCGCGGTCACCGAGTGATCGAGCCCGAACGGCGAGCCGATCGCGACGACCCATTCGCCTGCTTTGAGCGGCTTGCCGCTGGTGCGTAGCGCGGGCAGGCCCTTGCCTTCGACCTTCAGCAGCGCGACGTCCGACTGCTCGTCGCTGCCGATGACCTTGGCCTGGAACTCGCGCCGGTCGGCAAGGCGCACCGACACCGTCTCTGCACCGTCGACCACGTGGTGGTTTGTCAGCACGTAGCCGTCGTCGGAGATGAGGAAACCCGTGCCCTGCGAAATGCCACGCGGGCGCGGGCCCTGCTGCGGGCCCGGCATCGGCATCTCGTCGCCGAAGAAACGACGGAAGATCTCCGGAATTTCTTCCTGGCCCGGCGCGCCCTCCGGGCCGCCGCGCATCGCACTCCGCGAGCCGACTTCGGCCGAGATGCTCACGACCGCCGGGCCGACCTGCTGCACCAGGTTCGTGAAGTCCGGCAGGCCGGACACCATCGACACTGCCGGCGGCGCGGTCGAGGGCACGGGCGGCAGCGCGGCCGGGCGGTTGTCGGGCGATTGCGCCGTGCAGGCGGTCGGCAGAGCGATCGCGATCGCGCCGACGAGGGCGAACGCGCGCAGCGGTCGGTTCATGGAATCGGCCTCCGAAGGGGATAACGGATTGTGGTCACGCGCCGACGGTCGGCACGTGACGGCGGAACGTCAGGGCTCGCGCGACACCGGCACGTCCACCGGCGGCTCGAACGGGTAGAACGAACGCGCGTCGGCGTTTGGCGCCTCGAAACTTGCGGTCAACGCACCGGCGGCCTGCGAGTTCGGGAGCACCGCGCGCGGCCATGGACGCGTGACGATTTCGGTCGCGGGACGGAACGGATCCGGCGCAAGCTCGGCGACGCGCGCGTCGGCTTCGTCATCGCGCTGGACGTCGCGCGCATCCCGCGCCGTCGTCGTCCGCGCGGCGAGCACGCGGCGCTCCGCGCGCGGCACGCGACGAGCGACCCGCGGTTCGGCGTCGTCCGCACTGGAAGCGACGACGGCGGGCGCGGGATCAACCGACGGCGATGAAGCGGACGCGGCCACGTTGCGATCCTCGACGCCGGGCTGAGGCACGCTGACCGCGGCAATGTCGCGCTCGACCGCGCCAGGCTCTGCTGCTTGCTGCGCAACGACCGACGAGGCCGGATCAATCGCAGGCGGCTCGACCGGCGGGCGAGCAACGAACACCGCGACGGCGGCCAGCGATGCTGCGAGCGCGCCGCCGATCCACATCGGGGCGCGACGACGCGGTGCGGCGCCGGCCGCGGGCCGCGACACAACGGGCATGAACTCGGGCACCGGCACGGGCTCGCGTGCGACCGCGTCGTGCACGCGCAGGGCGAAGTCGGCCGGCGCGGCAGCCGTGGCCTGCCCGCGCAGCGCGTCGCCGATAAGCTGCCAGCGCCCGCAGGCCTGCTGCCACTCCGCGTCGTGGCCGAGGCGCTTGCGCGCAAAACGCGCGGCATCGGCATCGAGCGCGTCGTCGAACAGCGCGCTCAGGTTTTCCAGCTCGTCGGCATTCGGACGGTCGGTCGTCATGGGCGTGCCCGCTCCCGGGTGGTGTGGTCGAGCAAGGGTTGCAGTTGCACGTCGATCGCCTCGCGCGCCCGGAAGATGCGCGAACGCACGGTGCCGATCGGGCACGCCATGCGCTCGGCGATCTCGTCGTAGCTGAGGCCGTCCATCTCGCGCAGGGTGAGCGCAGTGCGCAGCTCTTCGGGCAGCGCCTCGACCGCGCGCATCACCGTGCGCTCGATCTCTTGCCGCAGCAGTTCGTGCTCGGGCGTGTCAGTCACGCGCAGGCGCGCACCGGTGTCGAACTGCTCGGCATCGGACGCGTCGATGTCGTCGGTCGGCGGGCGGCGGTTTTGGGAAACCAAATGGTTTTTTGCAGTGTTCACGGCAATCCGGTGCAACCAGGTATAGAACTGGGCGTCGCCCCGGAAACTGCCCAGCGCGCGGTAAGCGCGGATGAACGTTTCCTGCGCGACGTCCTGGCATTCGCTCCAGTCCGGCACGTAGCGTCCGATCAGCGAGGTGATCCGATGCTGGTACTTGCGCACCAGTGCATCGAACGCCGCGCTGTCGCCGCGCTGCACGCGACGGACCAGCTCGTGGTCGAATTCCGTTTCCGGGGAAAACAATTTATCGGCCATGCCGCGCCGGCACTCCTGTCAGCTCGGCCAGGGCCGAACACTGGGACAAGCCCGTGGGGAAAAAGTTCAATCGTCGCGACGGGGCGACGGCGCTCACGCGATTCAGCGGCCCGTTGCCGGGGCGCGAACGCACCCGCGAATTGACGCCGATGAAACTCGCTCGGGATGATAGCGGCTTGTTCCATACCTGAACGGATGGTGCGGCATGTCGAACGACGCCCACGGACACACGAGTTTCGACGGGCTGCGCCTGCAGCACTGGCAGGCGCAGCGGCGCGACGACGGGGTGCTCGTACTCGCGCTGGACCGCGCAGGCGAATCCGTCAACGCACTGTCGCAGGGCGTGCTCGTCGAACTCGAAGGGCTGCTCGAGCGCCTCGCATTCGATCCGCCCAAGGGCGTGGTTGTCGCCTCGGCGAAGCCGAGCGGCTTCATCGCCGGCGCGGACATCGGCGAGTTCCAGACATTCGACCGCAACGGCACGGTCGTCGACGCGATCCGCCGCGGCCAGGCGGTGTTCCAGAAGCTCGCCGACCTGCCCTGCCCAACCGTCGCCGCGATCCACGGCTTCTGCATGGGCGGCGGCACCGAGCTCGCACTCGCCTGCCGATACCGCGTCGCGAGCCGTGACGCGTCGACGCGCATCGGCCTGCCGGAAGTGAAGCTCGGCATCTACCCGGGCTGGGGCGGCAGCGTGCGTCTTCCACGGCTCGTCGGCGCGCCGGCCGCGTTTGACCTGATGTTGACCGGCCGCTCGCTGTCGGCGTCGGCCGCTCGCGGCATCGGCCTCGTCGACAAGCTCGCCGAACCCGCGCTGCTCGTCGACGAAGCCGCGAAACTCGCGCTGCGCGGCACGACCCGGCCGGTGAAGCAACGTGCGATGGGCTGGCTGACGAACACCTGGGCCGCGCGGCAGGCGCTGGCCCCGGTGCTCACGAAGCAGGTCGCGCGGAAGGCGCGTCGCGAGCATTACCCGGCCCCGTATCAGCTGATCTCGACTTGGCAGCGCACCGGCGGCGGGATGCGTCGCAAGCTCGACGCCGAGCGCCGCTCGGTCGTGAAGCTCGCTTCGACGCCCACGGCGCGCAACCTCATCCGTGTGTACTTCCTGCAGGAACGCCTCAGGTCGCAGGGCAGCAAGGACCACGGCGTGACGCACGTGCACGTCGTCGGCGCAGGCGTCATGGGCGGCGATATCGCGGCGTGGTCGGCCTACAAGGGTTTCGAAGTCACGTTGCAGGACCGCGAGCAGCGCTTTGTCGACGCCGCGCTCGAGCGCGCGCAGCAGCTGTTCGCGAAGAAGGTCAAGGACGACGCGAAGCGGCCGGCTGTCGCAGCACGGCTCAGGGGCGACGCCGAAGGCATGGGCGTGCCGAACGCGGACCTCGTCATCGAGGCGATCATCGAGAACCCCGACGCCAAGCGCGGCCTCTACGCGTCGGTCGAGCCACGCCTCAAGCCCGATGCGCTGCTGACGACGAACACTTCGTCGATCGCACTGACCGAACTGCGCGGCGAACTTGCGCGGCCCGCGCAGTTCGCCGGGCTGCATTACTTCAATCCGGTCGCGTTGATGCCGCTGGTGGAAATCATCCGCCACGACGCGATGGACGCCGGCGTCGAACAGCGCCTCGCCGGGTTCTGCCGCGCGATCGACAAGCTGCCGGTGCCGGTCGCGGGCACGCCGGGCTTCCTCGTAAACCGCGTGCTGTTCCCCTACCTGCTCGAAGCAGTGACGGCGTACGCCGAGGGCATCCCGGGTCCGGCGATCGACAAGGCCGCGCTGAAGTTCGGCATGCCGATGGGCCCGATCGAACTCGTCGACACGGTGGGCCTGGACGTCGCGGCCGGCGTCGCCCGCGAGCTCGCGCCGTTCCTCGGCCTCAGCGTCCCGGCCGCACTCGCCGCGCAGGCGGAGCCCGGTCGCCGCGGCAAGAAGGACGGCCAGGGCCTGTACCAGTGGGAGGACGGCAGGGCCGTCAAACCCGACCTGCCCGAGGGCTACACGCCGCCCGCCGATCTCGAGGATCGGCTGGTGCTGCCGCTGCTCAACGAGGCCGTCGCCTGCCTCCACGACGGCGTGGTCGAGGACGCGGACCTGCTCGATGCCGGTGTGATTTTCGGCACCGGCTTCGCGCCGTTCCGTGGCGGCCCGATCCAGTACATCCGCGAGACCGGTGTCGATGCGGTGCTCGCACGCCTCAAGCAGCTGCAGGCGCGACACGGCGAGCGCTTCGCACCGCGTCCGGGTTGGGATTCGCCGGCGCTGCGCGGCTGAGGTCGAAAACAAGCGCGCCACCGGAGGTCCGGTGGCGCGAGGAGTAGTCGTTGCCCAAGGCGGCGGCGCGATGCGCGCCGAACCGCAGCCGTCTCGGCTACATCGTATACGTGCCGCGGTCCGCGCCGAGTTGGCCCGCGAGCAGCGTCTCGATCTTGCCGCGCACGGCCTCGCCGTCGGGCGTCTCGGGGAACTGCACGCCGATGCCTGCGGGACGATTGCCCTGCGCGCCCGCCGGGGTGACCCACACGACCTTGCCCGCGATGGGCAAGCGCTCGGTGGACTCGGGCAACGTCAGCAACAGGAACACTTCGTCGCCAAGAAAGTAGCGCTTCGGCGTCTGCACGAAGATGCCGCCGCTCTTGATGTAGGGCATGTACGCGCCGTACAGCGCCGCCTTGTCCTTGATCGCCAGGTTCAGGATGCCCTGGCGCGCCCCACCGCCCGTCGCGCTCATCGCCGTCGTCCTCCCGCGGCTGCGCCGCCTGTTCCATGCCCGACGCCGCTGCGCCAGGCCATCAGCAATTCCACCACGGCCAGATCCGCGCGGACCGTCGTGCGCAACTGCTCGCGCACCCGGTTTGCGTGGTCGAACCAGACCCCCAGACTGCGCACGCGCTGCGCATCGGTCAAGCCGGCGGCTTCGGCGGCTGCCAGGTCGGCCGCGTGCACGAGCCGCAGCGAGGCTTGGCCATCCGCGATCCATCGTTGTGCCACCTCGACCGCACCCGCTTCGCCCCGCGCGATGCGCTGGAGGTCGGCCGCCACCTCGCGCCGGAGCGCCAGCCCATCGCCTTCAAGCCACTCGCGCGCGATGCCCGGATGACCACGCGCGGCTTCCAGCGCCTCGCGAGCAGCGGAGTCCGCGAAACCGCAGTCGAGCAGCCACTGCAACGACTCGTCCGCCGCCGGCAGCGTGAATTCGAGCCTTTGGCACCGGCTGCGCACCGTCGCCGGCAGGCGCACCGGATGCGCGCTGACGAGCCACAGATAACGCCCCGGCACCGGCTCCTCGAGCGTCTTGAGCAGCGCATTGCAGGCGGCATGGTTGATCGCATCGGCCGGATCGATGATCGCCACGCGCGCTTCCCCGAACTGCGGCGTCAGCGCCAGCTCCTCGCCGAGCCGACGCATCTGCTCGATCACGATCTCGCCCCGCATCTTCGGCGGGCGCGCCTTGTCGTTGTGCTCGAGTCCGATCAGCAGGAAATCCGGGTGCGTGCTGTGACCGAACGGCTGCGCGAGCGAGCCGTCTCCGCGCAACTCGACGGGATCGCGCTGGTGGCGCTGGGCGAACAGCCGGCACCCGCGGCAGACTCCGCACGGATCGCCGCCCGGCGGCCGAGCCAGGCACAGCACGCGCTGCGCGAGCCGTTCGGCAACCGCGCGTTTGCCGAGCCGGGCGGGCCCCGCGAACAGCAGGCCGTGCCCGAGGCGCCCGGCGTCGAGCGCGGCGGCCGCGCGATCGTGCATGCGCTGCTGCCAGGGCGCGAACGCCGTCATCCCATCGCCTCCAGATGCGCGCGCAGGTGCGCGACGGCAGCCTCGGCGACCTCGTCCGCCGGGCGTGATGCATCGACGACGCGGAAGCGCTCGGCGTGTTGCGTGGCCCGCGCCAGGTATGCGCCGCGCACCGTGTCGAAGAACGCGTCGTGCTCGGCTTCGATGCGATCGGGCGCGCCCCGGCCGGCGATGCGTGCACGACCCACGGCGACAGGCACGTCGAGCAGCAGCGTCATCGCAGGCTCGATGCCGACGACGCGACGCTCGAGCGTCTCGATGAGCGCTGCATCGCCGCCGCGCGCCGCGCCCTGGTACACATGGCTTGCGTCGGTGAAGCGATCGCTGAGAACCCAGTCACCGCGCGCCAGCGCGGGCGCGATCACCGTCGAAACGAGTTGAGCCCTGGCCGCGAACATCAGCAGCAACTCGGCGGGCGGCGTCGGCGCGTCACCATCGGCCTGCAGCAACAGGCCGCGGATGCGCTCGGCGAGCGGCGTGCCGCCGGGCTCGCGCGTGCAGACGACGGTTTCCCCGCGCGCCTCCAGCGCCGCCCGCAATGCGGCGAGCACGGTCGACTTGCCCGCGCCCTCACCGCCTTCAAGGCTGATGAACCGCGCCGGACGGCCGAGCGCAGACGCGGCTGCCGTCACTGCGCTGCCTTGCGGGCCGCGCGGTAATTGCGCAGGTACTGCGCCACGTTCGCCTCGTGCTCGGCGAGCGACTTCGCAAAGAGGTGTCGCCCGCTGCCGTCGCCGACCGCGACGAAATACAGCGCGTCGCCGTCCGCCGGCTGCGCGACCGCGTTGAGCGCGTCCACACCGGGCATCGCAATCGGCGTCGGCGGAAGGCCGGCGCGCGTGTAGGTGTTGTACGGCGTGTCCGTCTGCAGGTCGCGCTTGCGGATGTTTCCGTCGTACGACGCGCCGATGCCGTAGATCACCGTCGGATCGGTCTGCAGGCGCATGCCGATGCGCAGTCGCCGCTCGAACAATCCGGCGATGCGAGGCCGCTCTTCGGCAACTCCCGTTTCCTTTTCGACGATTGATGCAAGCGTCAGCATCTCCTCGGGCGACTTCAGGACGCTGTCGGGACGACGGCGCGCCCAGGCTTCGGCGAGCGCCTTCTCCATCGCGGCATGGGCCCGGCCGAGGACATCGAGATCGCTGTCGCCGGTCGTGTAGAGGTAGGTCTCTGGCAGGAAGCGGCCTTCGGGATGCTGGCCCGCATGGCCGAGCGCCTTCATGAGCTCGGCATCGCTCATCTTCGCGGCCTCCTGCTCGAGCGGCTCGGCCCGCGCGAGGGCCGCGCGGAGTTCGCGGATGTTCCAGCCTTCCACGATCGTGACGCGCCGCTGCACGACGCGACCTTCGCGCATCTGCGTGAGCAGTTCACGCGGTGTCATGCCGGGTTCGAGCCGGTACTCGCCCACTTGCAGCCGGTCGGCCGCTCCGAGCTGCTTGGCCAGCGCGCTCCACTCGAACGCCTGCCCGTTTTCGACACCCACCTCGCGCAGCTTGCGCAGCACGCTCGTCAACGCGTCGCCGCGTTCGATGACGAGTGTTTCGCCTTCCTCGATACCCGCAAGCGGCGCGTCTGCGAAGCCCGTATAGCGCTGCCAAGCCCAAACACCGGCAATGCCGAGCGCAATCAACAGCAGCAGGACCAGTCCACCGAAGGACGCACGTTTCCGGGTCACGAAAGCTCCAGGGCGAAGGCGGGATGTTCGTCAGCGAGGCGTTCGCGCAGCGCGCGCACCTGCGGGTGCGGCGGCCATGTGCGCTCGCCAAGCTGAGCGACCGGCAGGATACCGCGCACCGCGTTGCACACGAACACCGCATCGGCCTGCTCGACGTCCGCCCTCGACAGCCGTGCCTCAGCGGCGCCGAGCCGCTCGATGGCCCAGCCGCGGCAGACGCCGGCGACACCGCAGCGATCGACGAACGGCGTCTGCCAACGTCCGTCGCGCAGCACGAACACGTTCGCGGCCGTCGCGCACACGAGGTGGTCGTCCGCGTCGGTCAGCAGACCTTCGTGCACGGCCGGGTCGGACCACTCACCCCGGGCGAGGACCTGTTCGAGACGGTTGCAGTGCTTGATGCTCGCGAGCGCCGGCTGGACAGCGAGCCGCAGCGTGCACCAGCGCAGCACGAGCCCGCCGGTCGGCGCGGCCGCGGGCAACGCGTGGCGCGAAAGCGCCCAGCTCGGCTCGGCATCGGCCGGCGGCATGTAGCCGCGGCCGCCGCTTCCGCGGGTGACGACGAGCTTGAGCACGCCGCCGCCGCCTGCAAGCAATTCCTGCGCCTCGGCTTCCACGCGGCATCGCTCCGGGAGTGCAAAACCCAGCCGGCGCGCGCCGCCCTCGAGTCGCGTCCAGTGCGCGTCCCACCACGGCACGTGGCCCTCGTGTGCGCGCATGGTTTCGAACAGTCCATCGCCGTACGCCGCGCCGCGGTCCGCGAGCGGCCATGCGTCAATCCGTTCTCTACCGTGGAAGCCCACGGCAGCGGCCGCGCCGTCGCCGGGCCTCACGCCACGCACGTCCGATGCATCCGCGCGCGATCAGCCGAGCGCACGCAGCATCCCGCGCGCTTTCGCGCGTGTCTCTTCAAGTTCGCGATCGGGATCGGAGTCGATGACGATGCCGGCGCCGGTGCGGAAACGTAGTGCGTCGCCCTCGAGCGTCGCGCTTCGGATCAGGATGTTGAGATCCATGTCGCCGTCGTGCGCAAGCCAGCCCATGGCGCCGGTGTACGCGCCGCGCGGCTCGCCTTCGAGCTCGGCAATGATCTGCATGCACCGCACCTTCGGACAGCCGGTGATGGTCCCACCCGGAAACACGGCGCGGATGACCTCGCCCGGCGTCACGCCGGCACGCAGCCTGCCGCGGACGTTGCTGACGATGTGGTGCACGTGCGCATAGCTCTCGACCGTCATGAGCTCATCGACCTCGACGGTGCCCGGCGCGCACACGCGGCCGAGGTCGTTGCGCTCCAGGTCGATCAGCATCACGTGCTCGGCGCGCTCCTTCGGATGGCCGACGAGCTCGCCGATGCGCAGGGCATCGTCGTCGCCGGCCACCCGCGGCCGCGTCCCGGCGATCGGCCGCGTCTCCACGACGTCGCCCCGCACGGACACGAGCCGCTCGGGGGATGCGCTCACGACCGCTCGCCCCTTGTGCAGGAAGATGCCCGCGAACGGCGCCGGGTTGTGCTCCCGCAGGCGCCGAAACAGCGCGTCCGGCGCCGGCGTCTGCGCGAAGCGCGCGGCCCAGCCACGCGACAGGTTCACCTGGAACACGTCGCCCGCAGCTAGGTACTCGAGCACGCGCCGCGCCCCGTCCGTGAACCGGTCCGCCGGCGCCTCGTCGATCGCCTGAGGCGGTGTCCACGCCGCCGCCGGGGCAAGCGCCGCCACGCGGTGCGCGTCGTCGACGATGCGATCAAGCCATGCCTGCGCGCCGGGCTCGCACACCGCAGTGCAGGCGCCGGTGCGTCGATCACGCAGCACGGCCGCTGGACACCGCAACGCGACCGCCACAGGCCCGTCGTCATGCGGGGTCGGCAGTGCGAGCACGGGCTCGACCTGCGCGGCGCACTCGTACGCCAGCAGCACCGCCCAGCCACCGGCAAACGGCAGGCCCGTCGGATCGTGTGCGTCGTGGCCGACGCGCTCGCGTCGCCACGCCGTGTCGAGTTCGTGGAAGAAGTCCGCGCCCCGCGCCTCGCCTGCCGTGTTCCGGACGACGCCATCCGCATCAAGTTCCAGGCATTCCCCGTCGCTCAGAAGCAGCAGGTCCCAGCGGCCCTGCGCGGTGCCAGAGGCGGAGGATTCGAGCAGCACCGGGTAGCGCGCAGGCGCAAGGCGATGCAGGTCGAGCAGATCCAGATTCGACAACGGGCGGGTCAGTGACATGCCGGCATTGTCGTACACGCGCGGCGGTAACGCTCGATTGCCGATCGCGGCGAACCGCCCGTCAGGCGGCGCGAAAAGGCGAGTGCAGCGTGACTCTTCTCAAGCCGCGAGGTTACGCATCGTGGCGCGTGGGCCCTGGACGCGGGCCACGTCGATCGCAGTGGCTGCGTCGACCCGCAGCGCCGGCCGGGACATTGCTGGCCCGGCTACCCGCCACGCAGGCGCCGCTCAGACGCGGCGGAACACCAACGTGCCGTTCGTGCCGCCGAAACCGAAGCCGTTCGACACTGCAACGTCGACCTTCGCTTCCCGCGCGACGTTCGGCACGTAGTCGAGGTCGCAACCCGCGCTCGGATTCTCGAGGTTGATCGTGGGCGGGATGACGCCCGTGTGCAGCGCGAGCACGGAGAACACCGCTTCCGCCCCGCCGGCCGCGCCGAGCAGGTGACCGGTCATCGATTTGGTCGAGCTGACCATCGTGCGGTACGCATGCTCACCGAGCGCGGCCTTGATTGCCATCGTTTCGGCAAGGTCGCCAAGCGGCGTCGACGTGCCGTGCGCATTAACGTAGCCGACGTCGCCCGCATCGACGCCCGCGTCCCGCAGCGCGTTCACCATGCAGCGAGCCGCACCTTCGCCGGTCTCGCTCGGCGCGGTCATGTGGTACGCGTCCGACGTCGCGCCGAAGCCCGCGAGCTCGCAGTAGATGCGTGCGCCGCGCGCCTTCGCGTATTCGTACTCCTCGAGCACCAGCACGCCGGCGCCGTCGCCCATCACGAAGCCATCGCGGCCCTCGTCCCAGGGGCGCGATGCGCGCGCGGGGTCGTCATTGCGGGTGCTCATCGCCTTCATCGAGCAGAAGCCGCCCATCGACGTCGGCGACGAGCCGCGCTCGGCGCCGCCGGCCACCATCACGTCCGCGTCGCCGTATTGGATCATGCGCATCGCCATGCCAAGCGAGTGGTTCGACGTCGCGCACGCCGATACGGCCGAGAAGTTCGGCCCCTTCATGCCGGTGATCAGCGAGAGCTGGCCCGGCAGCATGTTGATGATCGTGCTCGGCACATAGAACGGCGAGATCTTCCGCGGGCCGCCCTCGGCAAACTTCACCGTCTGCTCCTCGATGCCGAGGATGCCGCCGATGCCCGAGCCCAGGAGCGCGCCAACGCGCTCGGCGTTCGACTCGGTGATTTCGAGCCCGGCATCCTGCAACGCCATCAGCGATGCGGCGATGCCGTAGTGGATGAACGGATCCATCTTCCGCGCATCCTTCGAGTTCACCCAGCGGGTGACGTCGAAGTCGCGCACCTCACCCGCGATGCGGGTGCTGAAGTTGGACGCGTCGAAATGGGTGATCGGACCGATGCCCGAACGGCCGTTGACGATGCCGTCCCAGCTGCTCGTGACGTCGTTGCCGAGGGGCGAAACGAGGCCGAGGCCGGTGACGACGACGCGGCGCGAAGTGGCCGAGCGATGGGACATGACGAACTCCCTCAACGGATGCCCCCGGCGGGGCCGGATCGGCAGATGATCGGGTGACTGGCACCGCCGCGGCGACGCTAGCCGCCGCACGCGCGGAAAATGCTGCGCCGGTTTCAGAGCCGACAAGGCGCGCGATGGCCAGGGTCTTCAACGACGCGGGGCCGCAATGCGGCCCCGGTCAAACGGTCACGAGCGCGAATGCATCGTCGCCCGGAACGCCGCGTGCTCGGCGGATTACGACTTGACGTGCGCCTTGACGTAATCGATCGCCTGCTGCACCGAGGTGATCTTCTCGGCTTCTTCGTCCGGAATCTCGCACTCGAACTCTTCTTCCAACGCCATCACGAGTTCGACGGTGTCGAGCGAGTCGGCGCCGAGGTCGTCGACGAACGAAGCGTTGTTGGTGACGTCTTCTTCCTTCACGCCCAGCTGTTCGACCACGATCTTCTTGACGCGCTCTTCGATGCTGCTCATGGATTTTCTCTCCTCCCGGACGGGAATGTTCGACGGAATAGTCTAATGGAAGCCGGACGTTCGCAAGAACATCCGGGGTGCGGCGCGAGCATGCTTGACTCGAGCATGCGCGCGCCGGATTCGGTTACGGCATGTACATCCCGCCGTTGACGTGCAGCGTCTCGCCGGTGATGTACGCCGCCGAGGGCCCCGCAAGAAACGCGACCGCGCGCGCGATGTCCGCCGGCTCGCCGAAGCGGCCAAGCGCGATCTGCCCGAGCATCGCATTCTTCGCATCGTCGGGCAGCGAGCGCGTCATGTCGGTGTCGATGAAGCCGGGTGCGACCACGTTCACCGTCACGCCGCGCGAGCCGATCTCCTTCGCGAGCGACTTGCTGAAGGCGATGATGCCGGCTTTCGCCGCTGCGTAGTTTGCCTGCCCCGCGTTGCCTGTCACGCCGATGACGGACGCGATGTTGATGATGCGGCCTTTACGCGCCTTCATCATCGAGCGCATCACCGCCTTGCTGGTGCGGAACACGCTGGTGAGGTTGGTATCGATGATTGCCTGCCAGTCCTCGTCCTTCATGCGCATCAGCAGGTTGTCACGCGTGATGCCGGCGTTGTTCACCAGCACGGAGATCGGACCGATCTCCTTCGCGATCGAGTCGAGCAGAGATTCGATCGACGCCGCGTCCGACACGTCGAGCACGCGGCCGTGGCCGCCATGGGTCGAGAGGCGCTCGCCGATGGCGTTCGCGCCGTTCTCGCTCGTCGCGGTGCCGATTACGGTCGCGCCCTGCGCGGCGAGCTCGTCCGCAATCGCGGCGCCGATGCCGCGGCTCGCGCCGGTGACGAGGGCGATTTCGCCCTGCAGCGTCTGGGTCATGCTCGTCCTTCTCCTTCGTTGCGACCTTGCGATGGCCGCCGTTTCATCGAATGCGTGGGCTTCAGCGCGTCGACCACTCGGTTGCCGCGGCGTCGAACTCCGCTTGCGTGCCTAGGGCGCGCGCATCGATCGTCTTGTCGATACGCTTGACCAGCCCAGTGAGCACCTTGCCGGGACCGCACTCGCCGATGCGGATCGCACCGCGTTGCGCGAGCGCTTGGACGCATTCCGTCCAACGCACCGGCAAGTAGAGCTGTCGGACGAGCGCATCGCGAATCGATTCCGCACCCTCGTGCACTTCCGCGTCGACGTTCTGCACGACCGGCAGCGCGGGAGCGTGCCACGTAAGTTCTGCCATCGCTTCCGCGAGCCGGTTTGCCGCTTCGCGCATCAGCGGCGTGTGCGACGGGACGCTGACAGCAAGCTTCACGGTCTTCCGCACGCCGCGCTCGGCAAGTTGCGCGAGCGCAGCATCGACTGCGTCGGTGTGTCCGCCGATCACAATCTGGCCCGGCGAATTGAAATTGGCCGGCACGACGACATGGTCGCCCGAAACAGAGGCGCAGACGTCCTGCACGAGTGCGTCGTCGGCGCCGAGCACCGCGGCCATCGCACCTGTGCGAGCGGGCGCGGCGTCCTGCATCAGTCGACCGCGCAGGCGAACGAGGCGCGCGGCATCGGCGAGCGACAGCACGCCGGCGGCGACGAGTGCGCTGTATTCGCCGAGACTGTGGCCAGCGAGCATCGCCGGACGGGCGCGCTCGCCGGCGCACCACAGCCGCCACGTGGCGACGCCCGCGGCAAGCAGCGCCGGCTGCGTGAATTCAGTGGTGTTGAGCTGCGCTTCGGGACCCTGCTGGCTCAGCGCCCACAGATCGACGTCGGCGCCTTCGCTGGCTTCGGAAAACGTCTGCTCGATGAGCGCATTGTGTCCGGCCAGATCCGCAAGCATCCCGACGGACTGCGACCCCTGCCCCGGGAAGACAAACGCGAGTTGCGGATCGATGGCGACAGTGGCGGTCACGCAGGCACCCGGTGCGAAGGACGCGGCATGATACGGGCGATCCCCCGGCGCCGTCTGTACTGACGCGTACAGTCCGCTTCAACCGCGTCGCGCACGCGCGTGCTTCCGGATTCGATTCGCCGTCCTCGCACATGAAAACGCCCCCTTTCGGGGGCGTCGCCAAATCGTGCTTGAAGTGCACTCAATAGCGCACGAGCGCCGAGCCCCAGGTAAACCCGCCGCCGAATGCCTCGAGCAACAGCAGGTGACCGCGCTGGACGCGCCCCGAGCGCACGGCTTCGTCAAGGGCAAGCGGCACCGAGCCCGACGACGTGTTGCCGTGCTTGTCGACGGTGACCACAACCCGCTCCATCGGCATGTCCAGCCGCTTGGCGGTCGCCTCGATGATGCGCAGGTTCGCTTGGTGGGGAATCAACCAATCGATCTCGTGGCGATCAAGGCCGTTCGCCTCGAGCGTTTCCTCAACGACGGAGTCGAGCGCCTTAACCGCGTACTTGAAGACCTCGTTGCCGGTCATCAGCACCTTGACGCCAGCGTTATGTTCCTCGGGCTTGAAGCCCACGGAGACACCGACCGGGTTGTAGAGCAGCTCCTTCTTGCTGCCGTCCGCATGCAGGTGCGTGCTGAGGATGCCGGTTTCACTGTCGGCCTTCAGGACGACCGCGCCGGCGCCGTCGCCGAATACAACGCACGTCGAGCGGTCCGACCAGTCGAGCATGCGCGTGAGCGTCTCCGCGCCGACGACGAGCGCGGTCTTGGCCGCGCCAGAACGAATGAACTTGTCGGCGATCGTGAGCGCGTAGACGAAGCCCGAGCACGCTGCATTCACGTCGAACGCAGGGCAACCGGTTGCGCCGAGGCGATGCTGCAACAGGCACGCGGTCGACGGGAAAATGATGTCGGGCGTGGTGGTGCCGAGCACGATGAGGTCGAGCTCGTCGGCGCGCATGCCGGCCGCCTCAAGCGCACGCGACGCCGCGTGGAATGCGAGGTCGCAGGTCGTCTCGCCCTCGGCGGCAACATGACGTTCGCGAATGCCCGTGCGCGCGGCGATCCATTCGTCGCTCGTGTCGACGAACTGCGCGAGATCGGCGTTCGTGAGCACTTTTTCCGGGAGGTAACTGCCGGTGCCGGCAATGCGTGCGTAAACCTGCTGGGTCATCCGACCTCGCCCCCTTGTCGACCAGCGCCCCGGTCTGCCGCTGCGCCATGCAGGCAGCCGCGCTCATGCATGAACGCGCGAGCCCCAAAGACAGATGCGACCCTGCGGGTCGCATTTGTTCGATACATCGGACCAGCCGGCCCGGTCGGGGCCGGGGCGGTGCCAGGCCCCGAAGCACGTGGTCCGCGCATACGCGCGACCCGCTGCTTATTCTTCGTCGGCGACCTTGGTCGTGGTGCTGATGACCTTCTTGCCACGGTAGTAGCCGTCAGCCGTCACGTGGTGGCGAAGATGCGTCTCGCCGCTCGTGGGGTCGGTCGCCAGCTGCTTGGGGCACAGCGCATCGTGCGCGCGACGCATACCGCGCTTGGACGGAGAAACGCGGGACTTCTGGACAGCCATGGGATTACTCCAAGAAAACGTCGAAAAGGCAGGTAAAACTTACTTCGGATTCTTTTTGAGCGAGGCCAGCGCGGCGAACGGATTGGGACGTTCCGGCTCATCCGGAGCAGCCTGCCCGTCAGTCCACTCGCGCTCGACTGGCTCGCTGTCAGGCCGCACCGGCACCACCGGCACCGCGAGGATCAGCTCGTCCTCGACCAGCTCCGCTGCGCGCAGCATGCCGTCCTCCGGCATCAACAGCGGCTCGTAGCCCGGTGGCAGCGCGGCCTCTTCGGCTTCGCTGCGGATCAGGCCCAGCCGCTGCTCGATGCTGACCGGCAGCACGAACCGCTCCAGCGTGCGCTGGCACTGCAGCGGCAGTTCGGTCTCGATGCGCAGTTCGGCATACGGCACCTTGAGCGCGTCGTGGCGGAACTCGATCGAAAAGCGGACCTCGCCTTCATCGTCGACCAGACTCTCGCCCAGGCGCTTAAGTGCCGACAGCGGCAGGCGTCCTTCGACGCCACGTCGCGCTGCGACCATGCGCCAAGCGTCCAACATCTCGGGCAGGTTCGCTGACATAAGCCGGGGAATGGTAGTGACGCCGTGGGCCCCTGTCAAATCCGTGTGTAGACGCTGCCGGGCCCGCCGCGCCCGGGTTTGCGACGGTGTAGCGCGCGCGTCAGACTGCACCGCCGCCCCGAGCCGTACCGCGCCGTGACTGCCAGCCTCGCCGTCCTGATTCTCGTCGCGCTCGCAGCGGCCGTCTTCGTAATCGTGCGACTCGCGCAACGCCGCCGCGAGCCGACGCCGCGCCAACGCATCATGCGCGATGTACTCGACGCGGCGGATGCGCTCGAGTCACGCCTGCGCGTGGCGCGCGCTGAAATTGAAGCGGTCGCGGGCGAAGACGGCGCCGACCCGGTCGGCGAGGCCATGCGCGAAATGCTGCGTCAACGCCTGTGGCTGCGCGACCACGCGCCGACCGCGAGTTTGGACCAGCTGGCCGAGGTGCGCGCGTCGATCGAAACCGCGCGCTCGCGGATCGAGCATCAGCTCGAACGGATCGAGCGCGCCCGCGCACCGATGGCATGACCCGCCCTCTCGTCCTCGCGTCCACCTCGCGATACCGGCGCGAACTGCTCGAACGCCTGCGCGTGCCGTTCGACGTCGCGCAACCGGATGTGGATGAAACGCCCCGCCCCGGGGAGGCGCCGCAGGCGCTGGCCGTGCGCCTTGCCGACGCCAAGGCCGGGGCCGTGATCCGGTCCCGCGACGCCTGGGTGCTCGGCTCGGACCAGGTCGCGGAACTCGACGGACGTCCGCTCGGCAAGCCCGGTGACCGCGCGAATGCACACGCGCAGCTTGCGGCGATGTCGGGCCGCGCCGTGGTGTTCCATACCGCGCTATCCCTCCGCCACCCGGACGGCCGGTGCCACGCAGCGTGCGACCGCACGCTCGTGCGCTTCCGCACGCTCGACGGCGACGAGATCGCGCGCTACGTCGAAGCCGAGCAACCGCTCGACTGCGCCGGTAGCTTCAAATCCGAGGGATTGGGCATCACGCTGTTCGACGCGATTGAAACCGTCGACCCGACGGCGCTGATCGGGCTGCCGCTGATTGCGACCGCACGGTTGCTGCGCGAGGCCGGATTTCGGCTGCCCTAGCCGCGCACGACGCTCACGCGGCACCACTGATAGGGCCGCGCCTCGGCCCCGATCCGGGCGTCCATGAAGCGACAGGACTCGGCATCAAGCTCCAGTCCGTAGGCGCGCAAGGACTGGACGGCCTGGGCAGCTGTGGCTTGATCGAGCGCAAGCGACTCACTCGAACCAGGCCGGTTCGCCGCTAGGCGGCAGCGTCCGGCAGCGTCGCGCGCGACGCTGACCCGCTTGACGCGTGCTGCCACCCAGCCCAGCTCCTGACAACTGTCCAAGCCCAAACGCCGCGCCGTCGCGTCAATCCGCGTTGCATGCGCAGCCTGGCGATCGATGTGCGCCGGCAGGATCGCGAAGCCGTGGCCGCCGCTCGCCCGCATCAACGCAAGCACGCGGCGCCGATACGCGGAGGACTCCGGGAAGTTCGACGCGGCTGCGACGTATCGCCATTGCTCGGGGAGGAATGGAACCATCCATGCCAACGGCTCTCCGCCCACAAGCAGCACGGTGGCCGAGGTAGGCACCGCCGAGACATCAGGCTGCTGGACAGTGAAGTCGCGCTCGCTCCAAGGCGCATGGCCCCAGGTGTTCCATCCCAGCAGCGACACGGCCGCCGTGAGCATCACGGCCCACCGGGCCAAACGGGGCCAGCGAGGGCGGAGCATGCACCACAGCAACAACGGCGCAAGCAACTCCAGCACCACCAGATATCGGTGGATGTTGAACACCAGCATCCAGGCAATGAAGCTCACGATGAAGAACACAAAGATGAAGCGAGTTTCATCGGATGCAGCTCGCCACCGGCCCCTTGCTCCACGCGCCCCCGCGAGCATGCGCACGAGAACGGCTGCGGCGGCGACGTAGAGCGCGGCCCAGATCGCCTGAGGCAGTGGACTGGTACCGACGCGCACCGGATCGATCGTGAACACCAAGGGCCACGTCAGCAGCTCCCCGAGGTGGCGCGGACCCCACTGCGCGTCCGCGACGCCGATCGACTGCGCGAGCGGCGCGCCGAACCAAGCGTTGAACTGCGGGAACAATGGGTTGCCGAAGGCAGACCACAGCGCCCAGTGCCACGACCCAGCCACGACAAGGAACGCCGCTGATGCGCTCGCGCTCAGCAACACGAATGAGCGCACGGGTCGATGGCGCGCGGGCTGCGCGAGCAGTGCGGCGCCCAGACCGACCGCGTAGATCGCATTGGTCAGCTTGAGCGCCACGGCAGTGCCAAGACACACGCCGGCGACCAATAACCAGCCGTCGCGCACCGGCCGGGCATGCACAGGCCAGCATAAAAGCAACGCCACAAGGACGAACACCGCCGTGGTGTTGTCGCCCATCGTGTTGCCCAGCTCGGACAGAAACGCCGCGCTCGTGCATCCCGCGAGCGCAATCCAGAGCGCGACGCGCTGCGGACGCGTTTCGTGGCCGAGCAGCCGCACCGCCACCAAAGCCACAAGCACGAAATTCAGGCCATGCCATGCACCGAGTGCGAGTCCAGCCCATTCCGCGCCTGCATGCCTGACGAGCAGGAAATACGGCACGTCGAGCAGCGGTGTGAAATAGCTCTGGAGCTGCGCGGGCGCGAGATCGAAGCCGATCCGGCCTTCGAGCCAGGCGTAGGCGTTGTACAGGTGATAGTTGCGCAGGTCCCAGTTGCGGTCCTGCCCGAGCAGCAGCGACACGATCCCGCCCAGCAGCACCGCAGCGGCACCCGCGATAGCGAAGTCCCGACCTGGCGCCGGTGCACCCGGCAGTGTCGCTTGGGTGTCCGTCGCGCGGCCGAACAGGTCAGTGCCCATCACCGGGCTCGATCAGCGGAGGCAGCGGCACCGACAGATAGGCCATGTGCTTGAGCTCGACACGCGCGCGCGTGACCGCATCCAGCACGAGGCCGCAGACGAGCGACAAGCCCGCCAGCACCATCAGCGCCGCGCAGAGGATCGCCGTCGGAAAGCGTGGGACGAGACCGGTCTCGAGAAACGTCTCGAGCAGCGGCACGGCCAGCACGATGGAAGTCACCGCGCATGCCGCCGCCCACAGCGAGAAGAACAGCATCGGCCGCTCGCTTTTCCAGAGCCGCACGATGCGCAACAGGATGCGAGCACCGTCCCGCCAGGTGTTGAGCTTGCTGCTGGATCCGTCGGGGCGCGCGCCGTAGTCGGTGTCGACTTCGGCCACGGGCATGCGCAGCTGCAGCGCGTGCACGGCGAGCTCGGTCTCGATGTCGAAGCCGGTTGAGTGCGCTGGAAACGACTTCGCATAGCGGCGCGAGAAGACGCGGTATCCCGACAGCATGTCGCGGAAGCTGCGCCCGAACAGCAGACCGGCGCACTTCGTCAGCAGATGGTTTCCCGCGCGGTGCCCGGCGCGGTACGCAGCGCGCTCGTGGCTGCAGCGCGCGCCGACGACCATGTCCAGCCGGTCCTCGAGCATGCGCGCGACGAGCGCCGGCGCGGCGCCCGCGTCGTACGTGCCATCGCCGTCCACCATCAGGTACACGTCGGCATCGACGTCCGCGAACATCCGTCGCGCGACCTGCCCCTTGCCCTGCAGGAGCACGCGGTGGACTTGGGCGCCCGCGGCGCGCGCGATCTCCGCGGTGCCGTCGTTCGAATTGTTGTCGAATACGTGGACCGTCGCGGTCGGCAGGCTGGCGCGGAAGTCCTGGACGACCCGGTCGATCGTCGCCATTTCATTGTGACAGGGCACGACCACTGCGATCCGCAACGCCGGCAACGAGGACAGACAGCGGGTGCTCACCGGAATTCCCAGGTCGTGATGGCGCGCGAGTTTAGCGCGCAGGGGCGATTTCGACGCGCTGCGCCGGCCACGTCTCGACGCTGCCGTCCGCTGCGTGAACCTGCAGCCTGAGCCAGTGCACGCCGGGCTCGACTCCCCGCGCATCGACGTGCGCCTCGAAGCCGACCAAGGGGTGATTCGGGTCGGTCGAGCGCGGCCAAAGGGCGCCCACGCCGGGATTCGCGATGCCGTACCGCGTCTCGGTGATCGGGCGGCCGTCCAGCAGCACGGTGACGCGCTCCACGCCCACCGCGTCCTTGATGGCCCACCCGCGCACGCTGAACTCGGCAGGCACGCGGGCGCCGGGCGACGGCGCATCGATGTACGCAAGCGCCGGCGTCACGCACGGCCCATCGGCCTGCTTTGCACTCGCGAACGGGAACAGCAGGAAGCGCTGGTGCCCGCGATCGATGTCGACGACACGTGCCGGCGGCAGCCCCTCCATGCGCCGGCATAGGGACTGATAGTGGTCGAGCAGTGCCTTGAGCTTGACCTCGGACGCCGAAACGACCAGCAGCACTGGCCCTTCCAGCTCGCTCCGACCGCTCGCCTCCAACCCCCACAGCCGCAACTGCGGCGCGCGGCCGTGGGCGTGGTTAATCGGGTGGTCGAGCACGGGGATGTCGGATTTGCCGAGCGCGAAGCCGAGTTCGGCGCCGACCTTGAAGCTGTCGGCCACGACGCGCGTGCCGGGTGGCATGCGGGCGAGTTCGGCGCGCACGGCGTCGGCGAGGGTGTCCCAGCCGGCGAAATTTGTCGGGTACCACTTCAGCCCCGCGGTCTTCTCGCGCAGCGACGGCACCGAAACAGCGGCGTAGTACCCGAGCGAGGCGAGCAGGCCCAGGGCGGCGAGCCCGGCGGTCGCCGCTCGCAGCACGCGTGGCCAGCGGGCGAGCGCAGCCGGAAGCAGCGGCAGCAGCGCGAGGTAACCGGGCAGCGGCCAGTGGAAGCTCACGCGCTCGGTGTCGGCGAAAAACCCGAGCACGAAGAAGCCGCCAACCACGAGCAGCCCCAACAGCGCGAAGTACTGCGACGACGGCGTCTTCGCGGCCCACCCGCGCCACCCCGCATGCAGCAGTGCGACGAAGAGAAGCGGCGTCACGAACAGCGCCTGGATCGCGAGGAACAGCAGGCCGTCGGCATGAAACGCCCAAGGGTGGCGGTCGACGAGCTGGAAGCGCAGGCCGGCATCGGCATTGTCGAGGTTCCAGGCAACGAGCGGTGCCCACGCGGACGCGCCGATCGCGAGCGCGGTCCAGACCCGCGGATCGCGCAGCGCACGTCGACCCGCAGGCAGCACCGCAAGCGCGACGAAGCCGACGGCGATCACGGCGATGAAGCGGTAGTGGCTCAGCGCGCCGAGCGCGAGCCCCGCGGCCAGTTCGAGCGACGCGGGCGCGTCCACGCGGCGCAGCAAGCGCGCGCCCGCGTCGACGCAAAGCAAGGTTGCCACCGCCATCGGCGCATCGGGCAGCGCGAGCAGGCCCAGCGACCCGACGAGCGGCAGCAGCAGCGCGAATACGCCCGCCAGCCAGCCCACGTTCGATCCGAATTCGCGCGAGGTGATGCGCATGACGAGCACGGGCACCGCTGCGGCGATGAGCAGGAACGGCAGCCGCAATGCAAGGAGTCGATCGCCGCCGAGCTCGACGCCCAGACGCGTCAGCCATGCAGTCAGGCCCGGCAGGTCGGAGTACGCGGGCGCGAGATGCTGCCCCTCCTGCCAGTAGAACGCCTCGTCGACAAACAGCGGAAGCGTCGAAGCGATGCCCAGCTTCACGACGAGGACGAGCGCCCACAGCGACCAAAACACCAGCCGCATGCGGCCGCCGGCATCGGCGTGAAGGGGTACGGCATCGCGCATGGGCCTGACCTCGTAAACTCGGACGACGAACAGGAGACACGCGATGGCGGCACCTTCTTCGGCGGCGGCAATGCTAACGGATGGCCTCCGCGAGGCCCTCGATCGCGCACAGGCGCAGGTCAATGCGCTCGTCCTCGGCAAGTCGCACGAGGTGCGGCTTGCATTCGTCGCGCTGTTGTCTGACGGTCATCTGCTGATCGAAGACCTGCCGGGCCTGGGCAAGACGACGCTCGCCCACGCGCTCGCGGCGAGCCTCGGGCTCGACTTCCAGCGCGTGCAGTTCACCTCCGATCTGTTGCCGGCCGATGTCGTGGGCGTGTCGGTGTTCGATGCGCAGGCACGCCGCTTCGAGTTCCATCCGGGACCCGTGTTCACGCAGGTGCTGCTCGCCGACGAGATCAACCGCGCACCGCCGCGGACGCAGAGTGCGCTGCTCGAGGCGATGGCGGAGCACCAGGTCACGATCGACGGACGCACGCATCCCCTGCCCGATCCGTTCTTCGTGATCGCAACGCAGAACCCGGTCGACCTGTCGGGCACGTACCCCCTTCCGGACTCGCAGCTCGATCGCTTCCTGCTGCGGCTCGGGCTCGGGTATCCGAACGAAGCCGCCGAGCGCGACCTGCTGGCCGGCAGCGACCGCCGCTCGCTGATCGCGAAGGTCGAGCCCGCGCTGCGCGCCGAGGACGTGGTGGCGCTGCGCAACGCCGTGGGGGACGTGCACGCGAGCGAGGCCCTGATCCATTACGTGCAGGCGCTGCTGGCGCGAAGCCGACGCCACCCGGGGGTCCGCGTCGGCCTGTCGCCGCGGGCCGGGCTCGCGCTGCTGCGGGCGGCACGGGCGTATGCCCTGCTGCTCGGACGCGCGCACGTAGTTCCCGAGGACGTGCAGGCGCTGTTCGGCGTCGTCGCGGCCCACCGCCTGGTGCCCGAAGCGCAGGCCGGAAGCGGCGAGACGCTCGCGAAGTCGATCCTGCACGCGGTGGCGGTGGATTGACGCATGCCGCGGGCGACCGTCCGGCGCTGGCGCACGCGGCTGCAAGCCCTCGCCCGGCCGCGCGCGCCCGAAACGCTGCCGGCCACGTTCGACCGCCGGCGCATCTACGTGCTGCCCACGCGCTTCGGCCTGTTCTACGGCACGCTCCTCGCGGCGATGCTCGCGGGCGCGCTGAACTACAACAACAACCCTGCGCTGCTGCTGGCACTGCTGCTCACGGGCGCGGGGCTGGCGAGCCTCGTCGCCTCGCAGTTGCAGCTGGCCGGGCTGCGCGTCGACGCAATCGACGCACAGCCGGTTGCCGCCGGGACGCCGCTGGAGTTGCGCGTGCACGCGCAGGCGAATGATCGGCGCGTGCGCCGCGGGCTGCGCATCGAAGACGACGTGCACCGCGAGCACGGCGCCGTGCTCAACCTCGTCGACGGCGACGGCCAGGCGGTGATCGCGGTGCCGACCGAGCGACGCGGCTGGCTCGATGCGCCGCGGCTGCGCGTGTCGACCGTGCGCCCGCTGGGTCTTGCCCGGGCGTGGGCCTACGCCTGGTCGGACGCGCCCTTGCTGGTGTATCCGGCGCCCGAGCCGCACGGCCCGCCGCTGCCCGAGGGCGCGGGCGAACTCGCGCAGACGCGGGTGCATCCCAGCGGCGACGACGTCCACCACCTGCGCCCGTACCGGGTCGGCGATGCGCGCCGCGCGATCGCATGGAAGCACTCCGCGCGCCGCGACTCGCTGCTGGTGCGTGAGTACGAACAGCCGCTGGGCACGGAGGTCGTGCTCGACTGGCAGCAGGCGGGCGCGATCCCGATCGAAGCGCGCATTGCGCGTCTGGCCCGATGGGTCGACGAGGCCGAACGAGACGGGCGCCGATACCGCCTCGTGCTGCCGGGCCAACCCGCGCTGGGCCCCGACCACGGGCCGTCGCACCGACACGCCTGCCTGCGCGCGCTGGCGCTGATGCCCGGTGGCTGACGTGCCCGCCCGCACGGCGCTCGATCCCGCCAGCCGCCACGCGGCGGTCGCGACCGGCGCCGTCTGCCTGCTGCCGCTGCTGCTGCACCTGCCGCCGACAATGGGCGCTGCATTGGCCGCGACCGCGGCGGCCGTCGCGGCGCTCGCATGGCGCCGGCCCGTGCCGCAGCTTGTGCGCGTGCTGCTCGCGGTCGCGGCGATCGCCGCCGTGCTGTCGCTGTCGGGCTTCCGGCTCGGACGCGACACCGGGTCCGCGCTGCTCGCGGCGATGATTGCGATCAAACCCGCCGAGACGTTCGCCCTGCGCGATGCGCGGAGTCTGGTCGGATTCGGGTTGTTCGCCCCGTTCGCGACGTTCCTCCTCGACCAGGGACCGCTCGCGCTCGGGCTGGGCCTGGTCGCCGTGCTGCTTGCACTCGCCACCCTGCAACGGCTTGCGGACGTCGAGTCCGGCGACACCGCGGCGCCGCTGCTCAGCCGGCGCACGGCGGTGTCGATCGGCCGCCTCGTGCTGCTCGGACTGCCACTCGCGCTCGCGGCGTTCTGGCTGTTCCCCCGGCTCGGCGCGCCGCTGTGGGGCGTGCCCGACCGCGCCCTCGCCCGCCCCGGGCTTTCGGACGAAATGCGGCCGGGCGAATGGCTGGACCTCCTCAACGATGAAAGCCCCGCCCTGCGCGCGGACTTCGACGGCCCGACGCCGCCGATGTCGGCGATGTACTGGCGCGGCCCGGTGCTGTGGCTGTTCGACGGCGCCGTGTGGACCTCGCCGCGCGGGCTGCGCTTCATTCCACCGGCGCCGGTCGACCCGGTCGCCGCGCCGCGCTGGCGGTACACGATCGAGGTCGAGCCGACCGATCGCCGCCAGCTCGTGGCGCTCGACGTGCCGCTCGACGTCCCGGCGGGCGCGTCCATGGCAGTCGACCGCGTCGTCTACACCCCACGGCCGTTGAGCTCGCTGACACGCTGGCGCTTCGAGTCGGCGCCGGTCGAAGAATTCCAGCCGGATCTGCCACCGGACCTCCGCGCACTCGCGCTGCAGCTGCCGAACGGGTTCAACCCGCGCACGCTCGCATTGGGCCGGCAGTGGCGGCGCGAGGCCGGGCGCGACGACGCGGCGATCGTGCAGCGCGCCCTCGCCTGGATCCGCGCCGAATTCGCATACACGCTGGACGCCCCGCTGGTCGAAGACCGCGCGTCGATCGACGCATTCCTGTTCGGCTACCAGGCCGGGTACTGCGAGCACTTTGCCGGCTCGTTCGTCGTGCTGATGCGGGCAGCCGGCATTCCGGCCCGGGTTGTCACCGGCTACGTCGGCGGCTACCGCAATCCGATCGGCGGTTACTGGGTCGTGCGGCGGTCGGACGCGCACGCCTGGGTCGAGGTCTGGCTGCCCGCGCAGGGCTGGACGCGCGTCGACCCGACTGCTGCCGTGGCGCCCGAGCGCATCTACGACACGCTCTCGGACCGCGCCTCCGCCGACACCGGCCTGCTGGGCGGCCTGGGCTCGGACGCGCCGCTGCGCGACGTGGGCGACTTCCTGCGCCGCGGCTGGAACGACCTGGTGCTCGGCTTCGACGCGCAGCGCCAGGACCGGATGCTGCAATCGATCGGCATCGACCGTCTGGGCGCCGCGCGGCTCGGCGCGCTGTTCGGCGGCGCCTGCGCGGTCGCGCTGCTCGTGATGCTGTGGTTCAGCGCGCGCGGCCCGCGCGAGACCGACCCGCTGCTGCGCGCCTGGCACCGGCTCGTCGCGCGCTACGCGTCGCTCGGCCTTGCACGCGCCCCACACGAGACGGCGCAGGACTGGGCCGCGCGCGTCGCGCAGGCCCGCCCGGAGGCGTCCGAGGCCCTGCTCGCGCTCACCCGCCGTTTCACTGAAGCGCGCTACGCTCCGGGTCACACCGCCGACGAGCGGGCGGCGCTGGTCCGAGACCTGCGTGCGCACCGTCCGACCCGCCGCAACCGGTGACCGCGCACGACGCGCGGAGCCCCCGCAGGGATCGCGACCCGCTGCCGCGCATCACCCGGAGACGCTCATGAAAATCCGCATCGCCACGCTCGCGCTTGCCACGCTCGCACTCAGCGCCTGCGTCACCCAACCCGTGCCGCTGCAAGGCGCGTTCGCGCAGGTCACTCCGCGCCAGGCCGTCGAAACCGAAAGCACCGGCGCGGTCGTGCGCTGGGGCGGCCGCATCGTGCAGGTCGAGCCGCAGGAGAACCGCACCTGTTTCGAGATGATCTCCACGCGCCTCAACACGAACGCGCGCCCGATCTGGGAAACCGACGACGTCGGCGGCCGGTTCATCGCGTGCCGCACCGGGTTCTACGACCCGGCGCTGTTCGAGAAGAATCGCGAGGTCACGTTCACGGGGCGCATCGCCGGCTATGAGAACCGCCGCATCGGCGCTTACGACTACCGCTTCCCGCGGGTCGACGCCGACACGGTCTACCTGTGGCCGGTGCGCGAGCGCGTCGATGTCGTGACGCGTCCGGCGCCGTGGCCGTGGTGGGGTTACTGGTGATCCCGCAGCGGCTCACGCGCAGCGCGAAGCCCGGCTCCGGCCGGGCTTCGTCGTTTCAGGCGATCAGCGCGGCGCGCCGAAGCCGCCGAGCGGCGCACCGGCCAGCAGGTGCAGATGGATCTGGAACACGGTCTGCCCGCCGTGTTCGTTGCAGTTCATGACCACGCGGTAGCCGTCTTCGGCGAAGCCTTCGCGTTTCGCGTAGGCCGCGGCCGCGGTCATCAGCCGGCCCACCGTCTCCACCTGCGACGGATCGAGGTCGTTCAAGGTCGGCACGGTCTCTTTGGGCACGAACAGCACATGCACCGGCGCCTGCGGCGAAATGTCGCGGAACGCGAACAGGTGCTCGTCCTCGTAGACGATGTCCGCCGGGATTTCGCGGCGCAGGATCTTGTGGAACACGGTCTCGGACATCGCGACGCTCCTCATTCGGCCAGGGCGGCAGGATAGCCAGTCCCGCGATGACGCCGTGGGAGGACGGGGCCGCCATCGTCCGCAGGCGCAGGCGCTAGCATCACCGGATGCCCTGCTTCCGCATCCTCATCATCGGCGCGTACGGACAGTTCGGCCGGCGAATCGCCGAGGCGCTTTCGTTCGAGCCGCGTGCCGAGCTGATCCTCGCGGGCCGATCGCTCGCAAAGGCCGCCGCGCTGCTCGACGAGCTCGTCGCGCTCGGGGCGCGCGCGGCGATGTCCGCCGCGCAGATCGATGTCGAAGCCCCCGCGCTTCACGACCGACTGCGTGCGCTCGAGGCGGATCTCGTGATCCACACCGCGGGCCCGTTCCAGCAGCGCGATTACCGCGTGGCCGAGGCGGCGCTCGCCTGCAACGCGCACTACATCGACCTCGCGGACGGGCGTGCGTTCGTGGCCGGCATCACGCGATTGGATGAGGAGGCACGAACGCGCGGCCGCTGGGTCATTTCCGGAGCGAGCAGCGTGCCCGGCCTGTCGGCCGCGGTGGTGGCTGCCCACGCGCCGCGCTTCGCGACGCTCGAGTCCGTGGAGTCGGCGATCAGCCCCGGCAACCGCACCGCGCGAGGCCTCGCCACGACCCAGGCCATCCTCGGCTACGTCGGGCGCCCGCACCGGGCGCTCATCGACGGGCGGTGGCGCAGCGTGCACGGCTGGCAGTCGCTGCGTCGCATACGCGTGCCCGGTCTGCCTTCGCGTTGGCTCGCACGTTGCGATGTGCCGGATCTCGACGTGCTGCCGGCACGGTATCCGACACTGCGCCACTGCGATTTCCGGGCCGGCCTCGAACTCCGGCGCATGCATTTGGGCCTGTGGCTCGCGAGCTGGGCCGTGCGCGGCCGCCTCGCGCCCGGACTCGAGCGCTGGGCGCAACCGCTGTTGCGAATCAGCGAATGGTGGCTGCACGCCGGCAGCGACACCGGATTGATGACCGTCGACATGCGGGGCATCGGTCGAGACGGGACGCCGCTGCAGTTGCAATGGTCGATCGTGGCCGAACAAGGCAGCGGGCCTCGCATCCCCGCGACGGCGGCCGTCGTGCTCGCCCGCAAGCTGATGCGCGGCAACCTCCCCGGCGCAGGCGCCCGGCCGTGCCTCGATCTGTTCACGCTACCCGAGTTTCTCGACGCGCTTTCGGACTCGCCGATCTGGACCGAGACGCGGGAGCTCGCGCTCAGTCGATAAAACGCGACGACTCGTCGGGCGTGGGCAGGCGGCATTGCGAACGCCGCCCGAACAGGCGATATCGGTGACGCGCGACGAACCGGTACACACGGTCAGCGACCGCGCTCGGAACTGCGCCGATCAGACCGTCTACCACGCGCCAGCCGCCACCGAGGCCTGCGAACACGCGGCGGATGGCACGCGCATCGGTCCACGCGCCGTCCCGGTCGACAAGCAGGAATGAGGCGGGATCATCCGCGTCGAGCCCGTGGCGCAGCATCAGCTCGCGCCCGGCCGCGGACTGCATCGACGCGAAGCGAAAACTCCGTCCACGGTCGTGACGCAACAGGAAGTCCACCCAGCGGTTGCACAGGCCGCAGACGCCGTCGAAGACGATGACGGCCTCATCCTCACGCATCGACATGCAGCCACCCCCGGTAGTGGACGAGCAGGCCCGCGAGCGGCAGCGCCGCACACACGTCGAAGCGATAACGCCCGTCCACTTCGGACTCCTTTGCTGAGACGCCGCGGAACAGCCCCACGGGCAGCGGCGCGCCGAGGGCCCGGGCGCCGGCAACACGCCAGATCAGCGCGTCGTTCTCGACATCGAGTTCGAACTCGAACGTCACCAGCCCCAGCCGCTCACACAGTCGGTCGCGCGTGGCCCACATCCGCGAGCGCATGACGTGCGGCCCCACGCAGCGGGCCCACGTCTCCCCCTGCGGTGAGGACTCGATATCGACATGCACGGGGCCGCGCCCGCCCGGCGGCAAGCGCGTCGCCCAAGCGCATGCTCGCGCAAGCCAGTGCCGACCGCGCTCGACGTCGATCTCCCCGTGGTATCGCCGCTTGCCCGTGTGCAGGTGCAGGCGCTGCACGGCGGGCGGCAGCCGCGCGAAGCGGGCCCCAAGCAACCGCGGAAACAGGGCCGGGCCGGCGGATGCGCTCATCCGGCCTCCACCGCACACGCGGCAGCACTGACCCCGGCGCGGCTCTCGAGCGAGTCTAGGAAGCCCGCTGGCAGCGTCACCCGGCCCAACCAACCCTGCTGCGTGCCGGTGAGCACCCGGAGCATCTGGCTGCGCCCGCCCGGCATGCGCGACATCGGATGGAACGTGAGATCGCGCAGCCGTGCCCATCCGTCACGCTCGGACTGGAACAGCGGCGTAAGCCAGCGGCTCCAGAAGTGATAGATGCCCACGTGAGCGCAGCGGGCGCGCTGGTAGGCCTGCAGTGCCACGCCGACGCTCGGCGCGGTGCGCAGCGCATCGCGCAGCGCCTGTGCATCGAGCAAGGCCATGTTGACGCCCTGCCCGAGCTGCGGGCTCATTGAGTGCGCGGCATCGCCGAGCAGCACGGCGCAGCCCCGGTGCCAGGTCGCGTGCGTGGTGTCGCGATACCGCGCCTGTGCCAATCCTGCCGGCACCGGCGTGGTGGCCAGTCGCTGGACCGCGTCAGGCCATACCGCCGCAACCTCGGCACGCCACGCGGCTTCGTCCTGGCCCGCCGCAGCCAACTCGGCCACGGGCAGGCTCCAGAAAAAGCTCAGTCGCGACACCGAATCGTCGGGGCGCGTCCCGACCGGCAGCATGCCGATCATGCGCCGGGCGCCGATGTAGCGCTGTTCGAGCACATCGGCCGCCGGCCAGTCGCCGGCGGGCACCAGGCACCATTGCGCGCCCCACGGGTAGGGTCGGTCCAATTTGGCCGGCGCGACCTTGCCGCGCAGCCCCGACGCCGCGCCGTCCGCGACGACGACCAGGTCGAACCCCTCGTGCCGGCGACCCTCGCCGTCGGTCAGGTCGCCGCGTTCGACGTCGATATCGACGATGCGGGTTCCGCAATGCAGCATCCGCTGCTCGGTCCACGCCGCGTCGAGCACGCCGAACAGGGCCCCGCGCTGGACGCCGAGACCGAACAGGCGCGCATCGAGCTCGGCGTAGCGCATGTCCATCACGGGGCGGCCGGTGGTCGTCTCCCCGTAGAGGCGCGCCACGCGCGCGCCGTAGCCGAGCACGGTGTCGAGCAGGCCGAGCTCCCACAGCACCGCTTGCCCCACCGGTTGAAGCAGAAACCCCGCACCCACCGGGCCCAGCGCTTCAGCGCGTTCGAACACCTCCACCGAATGCCCGTCGCGCGAGAGAAACAGCGCGGCCGCCTGTCCTCCGGTGCCATACCCGACCACCGCAATCCGCAAGCGCCTGTCCATGCCGTCCCGTGCTCCCCTGCACTGCGTAGGCGAATTCTAGGCCGGCCGGCAGGCCGCCGCGCGCACGCTCGAGTGCGCACCCGTGGGTTGCGTCGGGCGTCGCATGCAACGCGTCCCCGGTCCGGAAAACCCGCAGGCGCCTGCGTCAGTCCACCAGCCTCGCCCGCCGGAGCGACGGCAGCTCTTGCCCCGGCCAGTCGCGGTCGTTCGCCACCTGCGCCGTCGCGCGGCTCGCGTCGAGGGCAGCGAAGTCGAGATCTGCAATTGCCCACGCCTCACCGCCGCGCGTCATCGCGAGCACGCCGTCGGCGGGCAGGCCGCGGTCCATCGGTGCGTAAACGGCGGCCTCGCCCGTGTTCACGTCCAGCGCAGGGCTCCACTCGGCGAGACCCGCGGTCACCGACTGGGCCACGAACAGGCGGTTCTCGAGCGCACGCGCGAGGCAGCCCACGCGCACGCGGGTGGCGCCTGCCTCGGTGTCGGTGCAGCTCGGCACCAGGAGCAGGCGCGCCCCGGCTTCGCACTGCGCGCGCACCGGCAGCGGAAATTCTGCGTCGTAACAGATGGCGATGCCGGCACGCACGCCGCCGGCAGCGAACACCGTGAGCGCATCACCGCCCTCGATCACGCCGAGCTGCTTCTCGAACGCGGTGAGCTGCAGCTTGTCCTGGAAGCCGCGGCGGCCATCGGGCGTGAACCACCACGCGCGGTTGCGATAGCGGCCGTTGCCGACGTCGGTGAGAAACGTGCCCGGCTGCAGCACGAGCCCCGTCTCGCGTGCGAGGTCCGCGTACAGCGCCTGCCATGCGTCGGTGAGCGGCTGCAAGGCCGCGAGGGACGCGATGAGATCGGCGCGCACGGCCGGCGCCTGCGTCGCGGACAACTCGAGCGCGAGGTACTCCGGCAGCACCGCGCATGTCGCGCCGGCGCGGCGTGCCTCGCCAAGCAGACCGCGCTGCTTGTTCGCGAACGCGTCGAAATCGGCTGGCGCGTCGATGCGGTACTTCGCGACGGCAATTCTCACGATCCACCCTCCAACGGGCGAAGCCAGAACGTCAGCGGCTTCTCGCTTTCACGGGACTCGCCGACTTCTTTCCACGCCAGTCGCATCGTCATGTCCGGCTGGCGCTCGTACCCGCGCGCATGCCAGAACGCCTCGTTGCTGTGGTGCCCGGCGGGACGACGCGGATCGCGTGCATCGCGGTCAACCGACGCGAACGCGGTCCAGCGAAACCCGCCCAGCGCCCGCGCGTGCGCTTCGCGCGCATCGAAGAAGCGGTGCCCGATGCCTCGGCCGCGATACTCAGAAAGCAGCACTGATTCGCCGCAGTAAAAGACGTGGTCGACCGGAGTGCCTCGGGCCTCGAACGGTGCCCGGAACTCGGCGTCCTCGTCCGCAAGCGGCAACCCCGTCGATGCCCCCACAACGTGCTCGCCGTCGAGGGCGAGCACGAGCACGCTGTCGGGCGTCCGCGCGTACGCGGCCAGATACGCCGCTTCGTATGCCGTGTCACCGTCGTATAGATACGGCCAGTCACGAAACACCGCGATGCGCAGCCGCGCGACGTCGGGAAGGTGCGGCGCCATCTCGGCACCGCGCAGCACGCGGGTGTGCAACGTGCTCACGACGCGCGCGTGACCTGCTCGATCCAGTCGCCGAGGTTGTAATAGTTCGTGACGCGCGCGATGCGGCCGTCACGCAGTTCGAAGAACGCACCGCCCGGCAGCACGTAGCGCTGGCCCGTCGCGGCCGGCAGACCCTCGTCGTTGGCGAGGTAGGTGCCGTGCACCACGTACTCCGCGGCTGCGCGTGCGCCGTCAGCGCTCGTCATCACGACGATGTCGCGCAGCTGCTCGGAATAGCATCGATCCATGCGCGCCATGAACGTGCGGAACGCGTCGCGGCCGGTTTCGCGTGCGCCCTGATTGAGATCGTGAACGACGTCGTCCGTCAGCAGCGCGAGCATCGCGTCGCGATCGCCACGGTTGAACGCGTCGTAATAGCCGTGCACGGTTTCAACACCGCTCATCGCTCGTCTCCGGATCACGAGGGCACACGATAACGCTCAGGGCGCGGGCAGGAGATGGGATTCGACGAGACAGGGTGGGCTGTGCAGGGATTGCCGGATTCTGCGGCGCCCTAGCCGCGGTGGGCGATACGCACGGACGGCGTGATCGCGGATTCGAGCCGTCCGCAGTGGATTCAGCGCGCTCGGCAGAACCTGCAGGCACGACTTCCGTCTGCTGCGTCGTGGTTCATCGCTGGAAGCGACGCGCGCACGCGATGCCGCGATGGGTCGCGCTCAGGACTGCACTTCGGTACGCGAGCCAAACGCGTGCGACAACGTCCCACGGTCGACATATTCGAGCTCGCCGCCCAGCGGTACGCCGTGCGCGAGACGGCTCGGACGCACGCGGTGCTGCCGCGCCAGTTGCGCCAGGTAGTGCGCGGTCGCTTCGCCCTCGACCGTGGGGTTCGTCGCGATGATGAGCTCCTGCACCTCACCCTCCGCCAGGCGGGCCGCGAGCCTGTCGAGGCCGAGCTCCCGAGGGCCGATGCCATCGAGCGGGCTGAGCCGCCCTTGCAGTACGAAATACAGGCCGCGGTAGCCGGTCGCCTGCTCGATCGCGAGCCGGTCGGCCGGCGATTCGACCGCGCACAGCTGATGCGCATCCCGCGATGCGCTCGCGCACACCGGGCACACCGGCGTCTCGCTGAAGTCGCGGCAGCGTTCGCAATGCCCGATCCGCTCGATCGCGGAGGCAAGCGTATCGGCGAGCCGCTGACCGCCGCCACGTTCGCGCTCGAGCACGTGGTACGCCATGCGCTGGGCGGACTTTTGCCCCACGCCAGGCAACACGCGGAACGCATCGATCAGTTGTTCGAGCAGTTGGGACATGGCGAGCCGTGGGTGTTGCGTGGGCGCTGGAGGACGGTCAGCCGTCTATATGCGGCCGGCACACGTGCGATTCCAGCGCGTGCCGCGCGTCCGCGTCGCGCGGACAGCGCGGCGCGAACGAACCTCACCGCGTGCTGTCCACGACGCTGACTTCGCGCGATCGCCTCAGGTCAGAACGGCAGCTTCATGCCAGGCGGAATCGGCATGCCGGCCGTCGCGGCGGCCATCTTCGCCTGCGACTCCGTATTGGCCTTGTTGACCGCGTCGTTGAACGCCGCGGCAATGAGGTCTTCGGCCATCTCCGGGTCACTCAGCACGCTCGGGTCGATGCGCACCTTGCGGCACTCCATGCGACCGGTCAGCGTCACGGCGACCATGCCGCCGCCGGCGTTACCGGTGACTTCGATCTTGCCGAGATCTTCCTGCGCACGCTGCAGGTTTTCCTGCATCTTCTGCGCCTGCTGCATCAGTTGGGCGATGTTTCCACGCATGGTCGTTCACTCATCGAAAGGACGGATGGAATCGGGCACGAGCCGGGCGCCGCGCTGCTGGATCAGGCGCTGCACATCGGCGTCGTTCGTAAATGCATGCTCGGCCGCGGTCTGGCGCTCGTCGCGCACGCGGCGATTCCGCTCGCTGACGGACTCACCTACAAGCTCGGCCGTCTCGAACCGGATATCCGGCGCCGTGCCCAGGGAGGGGGCGAGCGCCTCAGCGACCAGGCGGACGAGCACAGGCCCCTGCAGATGCTCGTCGTCGGGGGCCAGCGACAGGCGCAGCACGCCGCCTTCGTAGGACACGAAGCCCGCGTGCTCGGCGAGCAGGCGCGCCGGCCCGCGCAGTTCGCTGCCGGCGACGAGCGCGTGCCAGTCTGCGGCATCCGCAAGGCGTGCATCGCGGGACGGCGTCGCCACGGTGGCGGTTTCGCGCGGCGCGGAACGAGCCGCCGCCGGAGGTGCCGCAGGCCGCACCTCGGCCTTGGGCGCAGTTGTTTGGGGTGCCGGCGCCCAAGGCGCGTCATGAGCCGTGTCGACCGGAACGGGGCGTTCCCTCGCCACTGCTGCGGGAACACCGACCGCGGCCGACATCGCCGGCCCGGTCTCGTCGCGGAGCAACGCCGCAGCCGCTGCGCGCGGTTCGAACGGGTTCTCGCGCGGACCGCTGCGCGCAGGCGCAGCCGCGGGCGGAGTCCGCCCGGATGCCGGCGCGCGGGTCGCGCCCGCGTCTCGCGGTCCTGGCGCACTGCCCGCTTCGCCGTCCGATGGGCGGAACGCGAGCATGCGCAGCAGCGTCATCTCAAACCCGGCGCGCGGACTGGGCGCATACGGCAGGTCGCGTCGACCGCCGAGCGACATCTGGTACCACAGCTGCACGAGTTCGGGCCGCACCGCTTCGGCGAGCGCGTCGACGTCGACGCCGTCGGCTTCGACGGCCGCGTCCGGCACCAACTGGCGCACCTGCACGCGGTGCAGGGCGTCGGCGATTGCGTCGAGCACGCTGCTCCAATCGGGGGAGAACTCCGCGAGCTCAGCGATCTCGGCCATGAGTCCGGCACCATCGGCGGCAGCCAGGGCGCCAAGCACCGCGCCCACCCGCGTGCGGTCGACACTGCCGAGCATCGCGGCAACCGATGCGTCCTCGAGCCGGCCGCCTGTGTAGGCAATCGCCTGGTCGAGCAGCGAAAGGCCGTCGCGCAGGCTGCCGTCCGCCGCCTTCGCGAGCTGCCGGATCGCGCCGGGCTCCGTCGCAATCGCCTCAGCCTCCAGGATGCGCGTCATCTGACCGCCGATCTGCGCCTCGTCCAGCCGCTTGAGGTTGAACTGCAGGCAGCGCGACAGCACGGTCACCGGCAGCTTCTGAGGATCGGTCGTCGCGAGCAGAAACTTCACATGGCCCGGCGGCTCCTCGAGCGTCTTTAGCAGCGCGTTGAACGCCGCTTTCGACAGCATGTGCACCTCGTCGATGAGGTAGACCTTGGTGCGGCCCCGCGACGGCATGTACTGCGCGTTCTCAATGACTTCGCGCACGTCGTCGACGCCGGTGTTGCTCGCGGCGTCGATTTCCAGCAGGTCGAGGAAGCGGCCGGCGTCGATGTCCTTGCACGAGTTGCACTCGCCGCACGGGTCGGCCGACGTGCCCTGCTCGCAGTTGAGCGACTTCGCGAAGATGCGCGCGATCGTGGTCTTGCCAACGCCGCGGGTGCCCGTAAACAGGAACGCGTGGTGCACGCGGCCGGTGTCGAGCGCGTTCGTCAGCGCCCGCACGACATGCTCCTGCCCGACCAGTTCGGCGAAGCGCTTCGGGCGCCACTTACGGGCGAGGACGAGGTAGGACATCGGGCGGAGCAGCTCCTGCAGCGGCCGGCGGTGGAGGCCGGCGGACGGTCGCGGCCGGCGTCGGCGCAATGGCGGCATTGTGCCACGCCCACCCTGACCGCCCGCGCCGCCTTGTCCACAGGGGGCGCCGGAGCTAGACTCTGCGGCCCCGTCGGCCGGACGTTGGCAGCCGGGGATGCAGTACCAGGTGCGGAGAGGTGTCCGAGTGGTTGAAGGAGCACGCCTGGAAAGTGTGTAAGCGTCTAAACCGCGCTTCGGGGGTTCGAATCCCCCTCTCTCCGCCAATATGTTCGTGACGATGTATCAAGCCCGCGGCGCTCCGCGAGCTGTTCCAGATGTGTACCGGCGGGTGTAGCAGCCGGTCGTGGTTGCAAGTCTCCGTGGTGGCCCCGTCGGCCCCTCGCGACGCTAGGTCGAAAACTCCGCCAGGGCCGGAAGGCAGCAACGGTATTGACTGATGCGGGCGCCGAGGTCAGCCGGCGGGGCCATCGCCATTTTTGACTTTGGCTTCCTGCGGTCGCGACTCGAGACGCGATCGGCGCGTCATTACTGCTTCCCCGAACGGACTCAATCCGCCGGCATGCCCGCGTGCGGCGGCGCCAGCGGCGTGACGTCACCAGGCCGCGCGACGCGATGGCCGCGTGCTTCCAACGCATCGGCGTCCTCCGCCGAGGCGTGGTGGTACAGCACGCAGCGCCCAAGCAGCGCAGGTGCATATTCGCGCTCGAGGTCGTCGATACCGCTGTGCGAGGGATTGCCGCGCAAAGCGCAGTCGTGCGCGATTACCTCGCCATCGCGCGCATGTTGCGCCAGCTGCTCCGGGATTGGTCGCGTGTCGCCGGTCCAGACCAGGCTCTGCGGCAGGCGCAGGCCGTACGCCGTATCCGGCCAGTGGTGCCGGACCGGGAACACCTCGACCCGCACGCCGTCGTGCCAGAACGCGTCGCCGACCGGCACCAGTTGGAACGCGTCCCAGAAGTTCGCCCCGCCCTCGGCAAGCACATTCGGGTAGTCCGCGACGCGCGCGTGCAACAGCGGCACGAGCTTGGCCGGCACATACAACCGCGTGCGGCCGAGCCGGGCCGCGTCGAAGAACGTTGCGATGAACAATCGCTCGAAGCCGCCGACGTGGTCGAAGTGCACGTGAGTGACGAACCACGCGCGCGGCGGCTCGCCGTACTGCGCGAGGCAGGACGTGAGCCCTTCACTGCCGCAGTCGATCGTCAGCCAGGGCGAACCGTCGCGCTCGATCGTCGCCATCGCCGAGCCGAGCTCGACTGCGCCCGCGCCGCCGGTGCCATGCCACCGCAAAGCCCAGGTCATCAGTAGCCGCGCTCCCAGGCTTGCTCGTATGCGCCACGCAGCCGTTTCCAATGCACGGCGACCTCTTCGAGCGAGCGCTCGCCGCGCACCTTTCGCAACGAACGTTCGAGGCGACGCAAATTGCTTTCACGCCAGCGAGTCTCGGGGATACGCAGCCGCGCGCGGTCGAGGTCGATGACCCAGCCACGGCCCGCCGGGTCGAACAGCAGGTTGTGCGCGTTGAGATCGGCGTGATCGAGCCCCGCCCGATGGCAGCGCGCTATCAGACGGCCGGCCTCTTCCCAAGGCGCGCCGTCGCTGGCTACCGCAGAGCGGTCGGCCAGCGTGCGCACGTTCTCAAGGCGTTCGAGCAAGATGGCCGCGGTGTAGAACACGCCTTCGCGGCGGTAGAACGCGGCGATCGGTCGCGGCACCGGCACGCCCTTCAGCGCCGCCTCGCGCGTGACGCGGAACTCCGCGAAACTGCGCGTGCGGCTCCCTCCGTGCCACCAGTAGCGCTCGCGGCTGAGCTTCGATGCAAGCCCGCCGCGCAGGTAGCGCCGCAGCAGCATCGCGCCGAATGGCGTGTCGACGTACCACGCGCCGCCGCGTCCACCGCTTTCGACCGGGCGTGCATGCTCACCCCAGTGCGTCGGCGAGAACCATACGGGCGTCGGTTGCCGCACGCGTGTCACGTCGAACAGAATCGAACCGTATCCGCTCTCATCGCGGAACGGCGTCAGTCCTTCGGCGGCGTCATACCCCGTCATCGCCCCGAGTCTAGCAACTGCCGTGCCGACTTCTCCGACCACACCGCTTTCCTCGATCTGTCTGCTGCGTCTGTCCGCGCTCGGCGACGTCACCCATGTGGTGCCGCTGGTGCGCACGTTGCGCGAGGGGTTGCCGCATGCCGCGCTGCACTGGGTGATCGGAAAAGGCGAGCGCCGTCTGCTCGAAGGCCTCGAGGGCGTGACCTTCCACGAGTACGACAAGCGCAGTGGATGGGCCGGCATGCGCACGCTGCGGCGCGGGTTTGACGGCATGCGCTTTGATGGGCTGCTCCAGATGCAGGTTGCCGCACGCGCGAACCTGCTCTCTGCGTTCATTCCCGCGCGCCGCCGTGTCGGCTACGACCGCTCGCGCTCGAAAGACTTGCACGGGCTGTTCGTCAACGAGCGCATCCCGGACCGGCCGGGCATCCACGTGCTGGACGCAATCGGCAGCTTCTGCGAGCCGCTCGGACTGCGACAGACACGCGTGCAGTGGGACCTGCCGGTGCCCGATGACGCGCGCGAGTGGGCGCGGGCGCAGTGGCCGGTCGACGACACGCCCACGCTGGTGATCTCGCCGTGCTCGAGCCACGTGCTGCGCAACTGGCGCGCCGAGCGCTACGCCGCCGTCGCAAACCATGCCGCCGCGCGCGGCTGGCGCGTCGTGCTCTGCGGCGGACGCAGCGAACTCGAACGCGCGACCGGCGATGCGATCCTCGCCGTGCTCGATTCACCGGCGCTTGATCTCATCGGCAAGGACACGCTCAAGCAGCTGCCCGCGTTGCTCGAACGCGCGGATCTCGTCATGACGCCGGACTCGGGCCCGATGCACATCGCGAACGCGATGGGCGCGAAAGTGCTCGGACTGCATGCCGCGAGCAACCCCGCACGCAGCGGCCCCTACAGCGACCGGCGCTACTGCGTGGACCGGTACGACGACGCGGCGCGCCGCTTTCGCGACAAGCCTGCCTCCGCGCTGCCGTGGGGGACCAAGATCGAGCACGAAGGGGTCATGGACCTCGTAACGGTCGACGAAGCGATCGCGGCCTTCGAGCGCTTTGTGGCGGATCGATCACGACACGGGGCGTGATCGCAGGCCTCAGCGGCACTTACTGAGCGCCGGACGCCGGGAGCACCCAGCGAGCCCCTCGTCGCGGCACCCACGACGCCCTGCGCAGGTCGCGGTTACGGCGCGGCCCCGGTGCGGTAGTCCTGATACGACTTCTCTTCGATGTAGGCCGAGCCGAGCGCAACGTTGATCTCGCGCTTGATCCGCGCGCGCTCGTCATTCTCGAAGTACACGCTGCGCGCGAGGCGGATGAACTCGGCGTCGAACGCCTGCGCCCGTTCCTTAATTCGGATGTCGTCCTCAATCACCCACAGGCGCTCGTTGACTTCTTTGAGCTCGGCGCGCAAACGCACGATGTCGTGCCCAGCGGCGGGATGCGCCATCCAGGTCTTCTCGAGCGCGGACAGTTCGTTGCGCACGTTCGCCAGCTTCGCTTCGTCCTGGATGCGCTCGGACTTGATCTGCAGGATCGCGATCTTGTCGAGCAGTTCGCCGAATGACACGGGGACAAGGATCTCGGACATGGGCAGACCACCGGAAATGGGGGCGGCAGTGTAGCGCCGCGGTCGATACGCCCGAAGCCGGCTTGTCCCGCCCCGGCACGCCACGTATCATGAGCGGCCCGTCGGCTCCGGCCGGCGGCCACCGGAGAGGTGGCAGAGTGGTTGAATGTACCTGACTCGAAATCAGGCGTGCGTTTATAGCGCACCGGGGGTTCGAATCCCCCCCTCTCCGCCAGACATGAGAAAGGGCAGCGCACGCGCTGCCCTTTTTCTTTGCGCCGTTTTTGAGCGGCGCCGGTCGTGGCCGCTCGGTCTACGGAAATCCGCGTTTACGCGTCCTGCGAACTGCGCGTTTCGCGTAACCCCGCGTACGGATGACCTCGCCGCGCTTGCCCGGCAGTGCGCGACACGGTTGCCTCGCGGCCGCCCGGCCGTGATGATCGCGTTATGCACGAGGTACAAGCGGATATCCGCCGGCATGATCGACCCATGATCGAATTCGGACACCTGACGCATGTCGGCTTGAGGCGTGACCTCAACGAGGACACGTACTACGGCGACAGCGAGCTGGGGCTGTGGCTCGTCGCCGACGGCATGGGCGGGCACGAGTACGGCGAAGTGGCCAGTGCACTCGCACGTGACACGATCGTGCGCGAAATCCGTGCGGGCACCTCGCTCGTTCAGGCGATCCGCATCGCCGACGAAGAAATCATCCGCACCTCGCGCCGGCGCAACGACGCACTGCCGATGGGCACGACCGTCGTTGCCGCGCGCGTGAACGGCGCGCGTTTCGAGGTCGCCTGGGTCGGCGACAGCCGCGTGTATCTGTGGCGGGACGGCCAACTCGCGCAGCTCTCGCAGGATCACAGCTACGTGCAGGAGCTGATCGCCACCGGTGCGATCACGCACGAGCAGGCGCGCAGCCATCCGCACCGCAACGTGGTCACGCAGGCGCTGGGCGTGACTGACCCGCGCAACCTCAACGTCGAAAGCATGACGGGCGAGCTGCGCGCGGGCATGCAGTTGCTGCTGTGCAGCGACGGGTTGACGGAAGAGGTCGACGACGCGCAGATCGCGCGCGTGCTAGGCCAGCACGACTGCAGCGCCCAGGAATGCGTCGACTCGTTGGTCGCCGCGGCGCTCGACGGCGGCGGCTCGGACAACATCACCGCGGTACTCGTCCGGCGCCACTGAGACCCGGTCGGACGCGAACGAGCGTCCTTACCGAGGAGCATGCGTCATGCGAACGCGGGCGCTGGAAAGGCCCCCCGCGGACTCAGACCGCTTCAAGCACTGTAGACAGCGCGGCCGCGTCCGCCGGCTGCTCCTCCCACGCGTCCCACACCGCGCGGCCGGCTTTCTTGCGCAGCTTCTCGAGACGCGCGTCATGCGCGGCCTGTTCTTCGGGCGCGACCTGCACTCGCGGCCGCGCCGCCGCCGGGGTCGCCATGAACGCAGCCGCAGCAGCCGCAGCCTCGCTCTTGCCGTCGTCAGCAAAGCCCAGGTCGCCCTGCCCCGACGTGAGGCCGATGTAGACCTCGGCGAGCAGCTGCGCGTCGAGCAGCGCGCCGTGCAGCTGGCGATGCGTGTTGTCGACGCCGAGCCGCTTGCACAACGCGTCGAGCGAGTTTCGCTGGCCGGGGAAGCGCTTGCGTGCGATCGCGAGCGAGTCCTCGATCGCACACCGGTCCGCAAGCCGTCCGTACTGCGGCCCAAGCAGGCGCAGTTCGTTGTCGAGGAAACCGACGTCGAACGCCGCGTTGTGGATGACGAGTTCGGCGCCGTCGATGAACGCGAGGAATTCATCGACGACCTGCTCGAAGCGCGGCTTGTCGGCCAGGAACTCGAGCGTAAGACCCGTGACCTCCTGCGCCCCGGCCTCAAACTCGCGGCCCGGGTTGAGGTAGACGTGGTACGTCCGTCCGCTCGGCCGGCGCTTAATGAACTCCACGCAGCCGATTTCCACGACGCGGTTGCCGCGTTCCCAACTCAGGCCGGTGGTTTCGGTGTCGAGAATGATCTGGCGCATGCAGGTTCGATGAGAAGCGGAAGGAAACGCGACCGCACGGTCCCGCTATAGCACCGTCGCGGCGCCGGATCTGAGACGCTGCGCCTGCAGGCTCGCAAGCCTGTCGACGCGTTCATTGCCCGGATCGCCCGAGTGGCCCTTCACCCAGCGCCAGTCGATGCGATGGCGCTGCGTCGCAGCGTGCAGCCGCTCCCACAGGTCGCGGTTCTTGACGGGGTCGCCGCCCGCCGTTTTCCAACCGCGTCGCACCCAGTTGCGCATCCACTCGGTGATGCCTTGGCGGACGTACTGCGAGTCGGTGTGGAGCGTGACCTCGCACGGCTCGCTGAGCGTCTCGAGCGCCATGATCGCGGCCATCAACTCCATGCGATTGTTGGTCGTCGGGGCTTCTCCGCCCGAGAGCTCACGCTCCTGCTCGCGGTACTGGAGCAACGCGCCCCAGCCGCCGGGGCCGGGGTTACCGAGGCAGGCGCCGTCGGTGTAAATCACGACGGGCTTGAGTGCAGAGGTGGTCGACGTCATCGGCGCATTATCACGACCGTGAGTCGCACGCGGGTCGTGGACGACAGGGCCGATCGCGTGCGACTCAGCGCCCGCGGCTCATCGTCGAACCGATCTGCAGACGCAGCCCGCGCAGCGGCGCAGGCGGTATCGCGGCAAGCGTGCGCTTGCTCACCGTCAGTGCAACGCCCGCCCGCAGGCGGTCGACGGCGCCCACGCCGACGTCGCCGTGCGCACTGCGCCACCGCGGCCCCAGCCATTGCAGGCTCAACGAGTCGATCGCAAATCCGGCCCGCTGCAGGCGCCGCTGCCAGCGGCCCGGATCGTGCGCACGCAAGCCCGACCGCAGCCAGCGTGCACGGTACGGGCTCCAAGGGTTGAGAACGGCGAGCCAGAGCACGCCGCTGGGGTCGAGCACGCGCGCACACTCGTCCAGCAGCGCGTCTCCGGGGAGTGCGTCGTCGAGCACGTGCTGCACGAGCACGACACCGAGGCTTTCGCTTGCAATCGGCAGCGGCAGCGCGCAGCGCACGTCGCCCGCGTAACCGCCCTCGTCGCGACGCAGCAGGAGGCCGCGGCGGCGCTCCGAGTCGGGTGGCGTCGCGCCGGGCACGCCCAACCAGAGCCATCCGGGTGCAGACGCCGGATTCTGCCCGAGCACGCGCGCCATGGCCGCCTGCTCGACCGCAAGCAAACCCTGCCCGGGCGCGCTGGCGTACCAGTCGAGAGCAGGTTCGAATTGACGCGTCGATCGCACGCGGGGCATGGTCGCCTGCAGCGGTCCGGGAACGGGCCGACCGATTCTGCGGCAATCCCAGAAGGAGCGACACCCGTGCGCCTGACCGCCCTTCCCGCCTTCGACGACAACTTGGTGTGGTGCCTGATCGACGACACCGGCCGCGCGATCGTCGTCGATCCGGGCGATGCAACGCCGGTGCTCGATGCCGCACGGGACGGCCTCGTGCCGAGCGCGGTGCTGCTGACCCACCACCACCACGACCACATCGGCGGCGTGCCGGCCCTGCTGGACCGCTGGCCGGAGCTTCCCGTGTTCGCTCCGGATGATGTTCGCATCGAGCACGCGACACAACGCGTCGGCGACGCCGCGCGCATCGAGGCGGGAGGCGTGCGCTTCGACGTGATGTTCGTGCCCGGTCATACGCGCTCGCATGTTGCCTTCGTCGGCGCGGGCAGCCTGTTCTGTGGCGATACGCTCTTCAGCCTCGGCTGCGGGCGACTGTTCGAAGGCACCGCTGCGCAAATGCATGCGTCGCTCGCGCGACTCGCCGCCCTCGACGATGCGACCCGCGTGTGTTGCGGCCACGAGTACACCGAGTCGAACGCGGCATTTGCGCTGGCGGTTGAACCCGACAACCCGGCGCTGCACGCCCGCGCTGCCGAGGTCCGAATGCTCCGTGCTCAAGGGCGGCTGACGCTGCCGAGCACGATCGCCAGCGAGCGCGCGTGCAACCCGTTCCTGCGCTGCGACGCCGCCGCGGTCCGCGACAGGATTGCAACGCGCTTAGGCCATGCACCTTCCGATGACGTCGAAACGTTCGCTGAGTTACGCCGCTGGAAGGACGGGTTTCGCAGTTGAGCGGCGCGAATACGTCTGTCTAGCCGGCGACAGGCGCGGCTAGTGACGAGCAGTCGCATCGATCGTCGTTGCAGTCACGGTCGAGCATTTGCTGTGTCGATGGCCGTCCGAACCTGGTGTTCGACCGCGGCCGTACACAACACATTGCGACAGGATCGAAGTGCGCCGCGCGCACCAAGTCGACCACAGCGCACGCCTGCGGCGGCCGACTTCGCATGAGCCCTCGCCGCCCATACCTCGCCGCAGGTAGCCCGGCCGAAACCCGCAGGGCACACTAGCCGCCTTTCGGGCGCCCACGCGCCCCTGTCCAACGAGGGAGCACACATGGGTTTTCTTCAAGGCAAGCGCGCGCTGATCACGGGCGTGGCCAGCCAGCGCTCGATCGCAAGCGGCATCGCCGAGGCCATGCACCGCGAAGGCGCAGAGTTGGCTTTCACGTATCAGAACGACAAGCTCAAGTCGCGCGTCGAATCCGCGGCCGCCGAGCTCGGCAGCGACATCGTGATTCCACTCGACGTCGCCGATGACGCGCAGATCGAGGCGTGTTTTGCGCAGCTCGGCGAGCGCTGGGGCGATGGCTTCGACATCCTGGTGCACGCGATTGCCTATGCACCGCGCGAGGCGATCGAGGGCGAGTTTCTCGACGGGCTCACGCGCGAGAACTTCCACATCGCGCATGACATCTCGGCTTACTCGCTCGCGGCGCTTGCGAAGGCGGCGCGCCCGATGATGCAGGGGCGCAATGGCTCGATCCTCACGTTGAGCTACCTCGGCGCCGAGCGCGCCCTGCAGAACTACAACGTGATGGGCGTTGCGAAGGCGAGCCTCGAGGCCACGGTGCGCTACCTCGCGCTCAACCTCGGCGCGGAGGGCACGCGCGTCAATGCGATCTCGGCGGGCCCGATCAAGACGCTCGCTGCGGCCGGTATCTCGAACTTCCGCAAAATGCTGCATCACTTCGAGACCTATGCCCCGCTGCGCCGGAGCGTGTCGATCGAAGACGTTGGCAACGTGGCCGCATTCCTGTGCTCGGATCTCGCATCCGGCGTCACTGGTGAGGTCACTTACGTCGACGCGGGGTACAACATCCTCGGCATGACCGGAATCGGCGACGAGTAACGCGAACGGCTAGGCCCGGAACGCAAAAAAGCCCGGCTTTCGCCGGGCTTTTTCATTGCCTCTCTCGGGTCGCCGCAGACCGTCAGAAGTTCGTTTCGACCACGTCGATGCGATAGCGCTGACGCAGCGCGCGCACGAGCGCCTGCACATCGCTCGCGCCCTGCAACGCCTGCAGCTGCTGCTGCAGTGTGGCGCGCTGGGTCGGGTCGAGCGTCGCGACGTCGCCGGGCATTACCGCGTCGACGGTGAAGAGCACGACGGAACCGTCCGGCAGCACCTCAGTGCCCGGCGTCACCGTCCCCGCCGCCGGCGCTGCAGCGCTGAAAACCGCTTCGGAAACACCCGGCGCGCCCAGCGGTGCGCCGCGTGGCAGCTCGGGAATTTGCGTCGGCTCGGCCGCGCCGTTCGCCTGCGCAATGGACGCGAGCGACGCGCCGCCCTGCACTTGCTTGACGAGCGCCCGGGCGCGCGCTTCCGCGGCCTTTCGGGTGCGATCCATGCGAACGGCCTCTTCGACACGCTCACGCACTTGAGCGAGCGGCAGCGTGCGCTCGGGCGAATGCGACGTCACGCGGATCAGCACGCTGCGGTTCGGGCCGATCTCGATCGGGTCGCTCACGGTCCCGTCCTGGATCAGCGCTTCCGAGAACGCGGCGCGCTTCACGGCGGGGTTCGCAAGAATCCCCGTCGACTCGTCCCGACTGACGGGGCCCAGCGTCTGCACCGGCAGCTTGAGTTCGCGTGCCGCCGGGACCAGCGACGACGGGTTCTTGTACACGAGGTCGACCAGGCGACCGCTCAAGTCGTTGAACGCGCGCTCGCGATCGGATTCGGCCTGCTCACGCGCCAACGCACTGCGGGCCTGTTCGAACGACTCCTGTGCGCCTGCCTGCAGATCGCGCAGCTGGATCACGTGCCAGCCGAAATCAGTCCGGACCGGCCCGGCAATTTCACCCGACTTCATCGAAAACAGCGCGTCTTCGAACGGGCCGACCATCAGCCCGCGGGTGACCCAACCGAGGTCGCCACCACCGGCCTTCGAACCTTCGTCATCGGTGTTCGCACGCGCGAGCGCCGCGAAGTCCGCGCCCGGAGCCCGGGCCTGCGCAGCCAACGCCTCGGCCTTCTTGCGAGCGGCTTCGACCGCGGCTGCATCCGCGCCCTCTGGCACCCGCACCAGGATGTGCGAGGCGAGGCGCTGCTCGGCGGCAACGTAGCGGTTCTTCTCCTGCTCATAGCGACGACGCAGCGCTTCGTCGTCGACGGCGGTCACGGGCAGCGTCGAGCCGTCGAGCTCGACGTACTCCAGCGTTACTTGCTGCGGCGCGCGATAGTCCTTCGCGTTCGCGGCGTACCACTTCTGGATTTCGGCGTCGCTGACCGGCGCGGCGTCGGGCGTCGCGGGGGGAAGGCTCATCAGGGTGACGGACCGCCGCTCACCGAGCAGCCGGATCATGCGCTCGATCTCAGACGGCGTCGTAAACGCACTGTCGTTGAGGTTGCTGGCAAGGAACGTCTGCAGCACACCCTCGCGCACGAGCTGCTCGAACTGTCGGGGTGTCTGCGGGGGAGACTGCGACGCGAGCGCGAGCTGGTACCGCTCGGGACTGAAGCGACCGTCCACCTGGAATGCCGGAATGCTCTGGATCTCGCGACGCACTAGGGCGTCGTCGACCGCTACACCACTCTCGCGCGCTGCAATCGCCTGCACGCGCTCATCGATCATCTGCTCCAGAACAGCGCGCTTGTTCTCGGCGGTTTCAAATGCCCGCGCATCGAACGCCTCGCCCTGCTCCTGTCGCGCGCGCTGCCGCGCGTTTTCCAGGCGCGTGCGGAACTCTTGCGTGGTGATGCGCTCGTGCTCCCACAGCGTTGAGACCGGCCACCACGCCGGTGCACCGCGCCACCACGAAGGAGGAACGTCGATCTCTGCGACATGCACATCGCCGCGCTGCACCAGGTAGTCCTGCAACCCAACCAGAGCAAACGGAATGATGAGCAGGCCGATGATCACGGTGGCGATCCAGCCGGAGGTCTTCTCGCGGAGTGTCTGCAGCATGTCCGGTACGCGTCGAGGCGAAGCCGGGCAGTTTAACGCGGTTGCGACAGGGACGCGTTTTCCCCGCCGATCGCTCGAGCGTCCGCGACCGAACACCTTCGATTGAGCAGGCTCGGGCACTAAGCCGCGACGTGGGCAACGGCGCACGACCCAAAAAAAAAGGCACCGTTTCCGGTGCCTTTTGAATCAATGGCGGAGTGGACGGGACTCGAACCCGCGACCTCCGGCGTGACAGGCCAGCATTCTAACCGACTGAACTACCACTCCGCGCTGAAACCACATGGCGTGCCTGCAAACTGCACAACCCTCAACCTTAGAAAAACAAGGGCGCCCGAGAGCGCCCTTGGCTACAACTGGCGGAGTGGACGGGACTCGAACCCGCGACCTCCGGCGTGACAGGCCAGCATTCTAACCGACTGAACTACCACTCCGCACTTTGAACCTGCTCCTCACCGATCGCTTCGAACCTGTGCGGCGCCAAGCGCCTGCTCGATTCGTCTTACCGCGGTCGCGTGCTTCGGGACATCACCCAGCTGGTGGGTGCTGAGGGTTTCGAACCCCCGACCCTCTCCGTGTAAAGGAGACGCTCTACCGCTGAGCTAAGCACCCGGCCTGTACCGCGCCAAAGCGCTGGTGGGCGAGCCGATTAATTTACAGCATCCTTGAGCGCCTTGCCAGCCTTGAACGCCGGATTCTTCGACGCGGCGATCTTGATCGTGTCGCCGGTCTTCGGGTTGCGACCCTGACGCTCGGCGCGCTTACGAACTTCAAACGTGCCGAAGCCGACCAGCGTGACCGCGTCGCCCTTCTTCAGCGCCGTCGTAATCACGTTGATCACACCGTCGACGGCACGCGTCGCATCGGCCTTCGACAGCTCGGCGGCGTCAGCGACGGCCGTGATGAATTCACCCTTGTTCATTCGAATTGGACTCCCTGTGCGGACTCGGCCGCGGTGTTCTGGTAACCGGACCAGCCTGCGCACTGCAGGCCCCCCCGATCGGCTCTCCGTATGCAGTTGTTAAGACTTCATACGGACGAGCCGTTATACCAGCGCCCCACAGGGGTCGCAAGCTGAAAGCCAGTATTGACGCGGCTTCCAGCGTTTTTTGCAGCGCTCGATCAGTGCTTGACGTCCACCATCTCGACCGCGCTGTCGCCCTCTACGACCTTGACCTCTGAGGTATCGACCGCGGGCACCCCACCCTGAGCCGGCGCAGCGGCGAGCGGCTTTTCGAGCGCAATGTCGAGCACCTGATCGATCCACTTCGCAGTGAGGATTTCCAGACCGTCCGTGACGTTCTTTGGAATGTCCGCAAGGTCCTTCTTGTTCTCTTCCGGAATGATCACCGTGCGGATGCCGCCGCGGAGGGCCGCGAGCAGCTTCTCCTTGAGCCCGCCGATCGGAAGCACGCGACCGCGCAACGTGATCTCGCCGGTCATTGCCACGTCGGAGCGCACGGGGTTCTTGGTCAGCATCGACACCAGCGCAGTGGTGATCGCAATGCCGGCGCTGGGGCCGTCCTTCGGAGTCGCGCCTTCCGGTACGTGCACGTGAATGTCGTGCTTCTGGAGGAAGTCCAGGTCGATGCCGAGCCGCTCCGTGCGTGCCCGCACGACCGACAGCGCGGCCGATGCCGATTCCTTCATGACGTCGCCGAGCTGGCCGGTCAGCATCAAAGCGCCCTTGCCCGGCACGAGCGTGGATTCGATCTGCAGCAGATCGCCGCCAACTTCCGTCCAGGCGAGACCCGTTACCAGGCCAATCTCGTTCTGCTCCTCCGCGCGACCGAAGTCGAAACGCTGCACGCCGAGGTACTTCTCAAGGTTGTCGGCACCGATCCGGATCGTAAGGTCCTCGCCCTTCGGGCGCGGGCCGGCAAGCGCGATTTCACGCACGGCCTTGCGGCAAAGCTTGGCGACCTCTCGCTCGAGATTGCGCACGCCCGATTCGCGCGTGTAGTAACGAACGATGCCGCGAATTGCTTCCTCTTCGATATTGACTTCGTCATCGCGCAGGCCGTTCGCCTTCATCTGCTTCGGCAGCAGGTAGCGCATCGCAATGTTGAGCTTTTCTTCCTCGGTGTACCCGGGGATCCGGATGACTTCCATTCGGTCGAGCAGCGGACCGGGGATGTAGAGCGAGTTCGAAGTCGCAACGAACATGACGTCCGACAGGTCGAGATCGACCTCAAGGTAGTGATCGTTGAACGTCGAGTTCTGCTCGGGGTCCAGCACCTCGAGCAACGCCGCCGACGGGTCGCCGCGGAAATCGTTCGCCATCTTGTCGATTTCGTCGAGCAAGAAAAGCGGGTTGCGGCTGCCGGTCTTGTTGAGGTTTTGCACGATGCGGCCCGGCATGGAGCCGACGTACGTGCGGCGATGGCCCCGGATCTCGGCCTCGTCGCGCACGCCGCCAAGGCTCATGCGCACGAACTTGCGGTTCGTCGCCTTGGCGATCGACTGCGCCAATGACGTCTTGCCCACGCCCGGTGGGCCCACGAGACAGAGGATCGGACCGCGAAGCTTGTTCACGCGCGCCTGCACCGCGAGGTACTCGAGAATTCGTTCCTTGACCTTGTCGAGCCCGAAGTGATCGGCGTCCAGCACGTCCTCGGCCGCCTTGAGGTCCTTGCGCACCTTCGTGCGCTTCTTCCACGGCACGCCAAGCAGCCACTCAAGGTAGTTGCGTACGACCGCGGCCTCGGCCGACATCGACGACATCTGCTTGAGCTTGTTGAGCTCCGAGCGGGCCTTGGTCTCGACCGGCTTGGGCATGCCCGCGTCAGCGATCTTCCGCGCCAGATCCTCAAGCTCGTTGGCGGTCTCGTCGGTTTCGCCGAGCTCCTTTTGGATCGCCTTCATCTGCTCGTTGAGGTAGTACTCGCGCTGGCTCTTCTCCATCTGCGACTTCACGCGGCCGCGGATGCGCTTTTCGAGCATCTGCACGTCGAGCTCGCCATCGACCAGGCCGATGAGCTGCTCAAGGCGCACACCGATCGCGTGCGTTTCCAGCAGCTTCTGCTTATCGGTCAGGCGAACACCGAGGTGGGCTGCGATGGTGTCGGCGAGCCGGCCGGGCTCATCGATGCCCGACAGCGTCTGCATGAGCTCCGGCGGCAACTTGCGATTGGCCTTCACGTACTGCTCGAACACGCCCATCAACGAGCGCACGATCGCTTCCATCTCGCGCTCGTCGCGGTCGAGCACGGGCGGCGCGACGTAGGCGCGGCCTGCCAGGGCGCCGTCCCGCTCGAGAACGCGTTCGACCTTCACGCGGTCGACGCCCTCGACCAGCACCTTGATCGTGCCGTCGGGCAGCTTGAGCAGCTGGAGCACATGGGCGAGCGTGCCGACGTTGTAGAGGTCGCCGGCGCCCGGGTCGTCGGTTTCGGCCGACTTCTGTGCGACGAGCAGGATGCGCTTGTCGCCGTCCATGGCGAGGTCGAGCGCGCGAATCGACTTGTCCCGGCCGACAAAAAGCGGAATCACCATGTGTGGAAACACGACGACATCGCGTAGCGGCAGAACCGGAAGGTCGAAGGTGTCGCGCGTGACGGGATCGGTCATGGGAATGCTCCGAATGGAGTGATATCCGACAAGATGCACCGGGTATCGAGAAAAAAACGTGGAGAGGGGCGGGTTTTACGAGATATTGCGTCCGATCTAACCGTTCTAAGCGTTATGCGGCCGACAAAAAAGCCCGGCGCTTGCGCACCGGGCTTCAGATTCACACCGTCCGGCCCGCGCGAAGCGGACCTGGATTTGGCCGGTCGAGCTTGCCGCATCAGTCGCCCGACGCCGCCTTCGCTGGGCCCGGCGGCGTCTGGTAAATCATGTACGGATCCGTTTTGTGTTCGATGACGGACTCGTCCACGACCACCTTGCTCACGTTCTCGAGCGACGGCAGTTCGTACATGGTGTCGAGCAGCACGGCCTCGACGATCGTGCGCAACCCGCGCGCACCGGTCTTGCGCTTGAGCGCCTTCTTCGCGATCGCCGCAAGCGCGTCCGCACGGAACTCGAGCTCGACGCCCTCCATTTCGAACAGCTTCTTGAACTGCTTCGTGATGGCGTTCTTCGGCTCGGTCAGGATCTGCACGAGCGCCGCCTCGTCGAGTTCCTCGAGCGTCGCGACCACGGGCAGACGGCCGACGAACTCGGGTATCAGCCCGAACTTGATCAGGTCTTCCGGCTCGACGTTGGCGAGCGTCTGGCCGATATCGGCCTTGCGCTCGCTGCTCTTGACCTTGGCGCCGAAGCCGATGCCGCCGGCATCGGAGCTGCGCTGCTGGATGATTTTGTCCAGCCCCGCGAATGCACCGCCGACGATGAACAGGATGTTGCGCGTGTCGACCTGCAGGAACTCCTGCTGCGGATGCTTGCGGCCGCCCTGAGGTGGAACGCTGGCCACCGTGCCTTCGATGAGCTTGAGCAGCGCCTGCTGCACGCCTTCACCGGAGACGTCGCGCGTGATCGACGGGTTGTCGGACTTACGCGAGATCTTGTCGATCTCGTCGATGTACACGATGCCCTGCTGCGCGCGGTCGACGTCGTAATCGCACTTCTGCAGCAGCTTCTGGATGATGTTCTCGACGTCCTCACCGACGTAGCCGGCTTCGGTCAAGGTCGTCGCATCCGCCATCGTGAAAGGCACGTTGAGCAAACGCGCCAGCGTCTCGGCCAACAACGTCTTGCCCGAGCCCGTGGGGCCGACGAGCAGGATGTTGGACTTGGCGAGTTCGACGTCGTCATTCTTTTGACGGCTTTCGATGCGCTTGTAATGGTTGTACACGGCCACCGCCAGCGTGCGCTTGGCGCGCTGCTGGCCGATCACGTACTGGTCGAGCACCTCGAGGATTTCGCGCGGCTTCGGCAGATGGCTGCGGCCGGATTGCGCCTTTTCCTCGAGCTCCTCGCGGATGATGTCGTTGCACAGCTCGACGCATTCATCGCAAATGAACACGCTCGGCCCGGCGATGAGCTTGCGGACCTCGTGCTGGCTCTTGCCGCAGAACGAGCAGTAAAGAATCTTGTTGCCGTCGCCGGCGCTGCGGCTCTGTCGGTCGTCGCTCATGCTTGTGCCTGATACTCATGTCTCGAGGCCGGCAAACGTGCCGGCCTCAGGTGTGGCGGCCCGAGGATAACACAGGCGCCCGAGCTGCCTCGGGCGCCTGCTTGAACTCCACAATTCCCTTGTCGAACAGCGACTTACCACATCGCCGGCAACATCAACCCGCCTGAACGGACTCTTCCGGACGGCGCTCGAGCACCTGATCGACCAAGCCGTACTCGCGGGCCGCCTCAGCGCTCTTGAAGTTGTCGCGCTCGGTATCGCGCGCGATCGTCTCAAGGGGCTGGCCGGTGTGCTTGGACAGCACCTCGTTGAGGCGCTGGCGCAGGGTGAGGATCTCGCGGGCGTGGATGTCGATGTCGCTCGCCTGGCCCTGGAAGCCGCCGAGCGGCTGGTGGATCATCACGCGCGAATTCGGCAGTGCGTAACGCTTGCCGCTCGCGCCGGACGCCAGCAGCAGCGCGCCCATCGACGCCGCCTGCCCCACGCAGATCGTGCTGACGTCAGGCTTGATGTACTGCATGGTGTCGTAGATCGCCATGCCGGCCGTGACGACGCCGCCCGGGGAGTTGATGTAGAGGCTGATTTCCTTCTCGGGGTTCTCCGCCTCGAGAAACAGCATCTGCGCGACGATCACGTTCGCCATGTGGTCGTCGATCGGACCGACCAGGAAGATCACTCGCTCCTTCAGCAGGCGCGAATAGATGTCGTACGCGCGCTCGCCGCGGCTGGTCTGCTCGACCACCATCGGAACAAGGTTGAGGGCACGGGTGAGGTTTTCCATTTAAACGGCACCTGGTCGGGCTTGGTCGGGTCCGTCCAACGTGGGGACGGACACCGCAGCATGCAAGTGAAATGGACGACGGTGCCGTCCGGCGCAAACCGGCCGTCGGTCCGCGTTCACGGACCGAGACCGCCATCACTGGATTACGGGCGGATCGCCTCGGCGAACGTGAGCGACTGCTCGTCGTGCTGGGCGCGCTCGGCGATCCAGTCGATGACCTGCTCTTCCATCACGCGCGACTGCAGCCCGGACATCAACTGCTGGTCATTTCGGTAGAGCTCGATGACCTGCTGTGGCTCCTCATAGGTCGACGCGATCAGGCGCAGCGTCTCGTTGAGGCGCTGCGGGTCGAGGCGCAGGTCGTTGCGACGCGCGATCTCGCCGACCAGCAGGCCGACCAGCACGCGCTTACGCGCAGCCTCCATGAAGCCGAGGTGGGCGTCGGCCGGCATCTGCCCGGAATGACCCTGGCGACGCGCCTGCTCGAACGCCTGCCGCGCCATCTCGCGCGCTTCGTTCTCGACCAGCTTGGGCGGCATTTCGACCGAGCCGTACTCCGCGATCAGCTGCTCACCGACTTCGCGACGCAGGCGTGTCATCAGCGCGCCCTTGAGCTCGCGCTCGAGGTTCGTGCGAATGTCGGCGCGGAACTGTTCGGCGTCACCGCTCTTGATGCCGAAGCTCTTGATGAATTCAGCATCGACCTCGGGAAGCTGCGACTCGGACACCTTCAGGGCTTTCAGATGCACCTGCACGTTCTTGCCCGCGAACTGCGGAACGCGCCAGTCGGCCGGGAAGTCGACGTCGACTTGCTTTTCGTCCCCGGCCTTCATGCCGACGAGCGCAGATTCGATCGTCGGGAACATTGCGCCTGAACCGATCATCGTGACGCCACGCTCGACGCCTTCGGCCGGGAAGCGCTCGTCGCCCACCTGCGAATAGGTTTCGAGCTCGACCGCGTCGCCTTCAGCCGCTTCGCGCTCGACCGGGTTCCAGCTGCGGCGCTGCAGGCGCAGATTCTCGATCATCGTGTCGATGTCGGCGTCGGCGACCTCGGCGGTGTGGCGCACCACGTTGAGCTTGGAGACGTCGATGTCGCCGAAGTCCGGAACGACCTCGAACGTGGCCACGTAGGAGAGCGCCTCGCCGTCCGCCGGGACGATCTGCGGATTGCCGGCGATCTTGAGTTCGTTATCGCGGACCGCGCGCGAGAAGCTCTCGCGCAGCAGCGCGTCGACGACTTCAGCGCGAACCTGCTGGCCGTAGCGCTGCTCGATCACCTTTGCCGGCACCTTGCCCGGACGGAAGCCCTTGAGCTTTGCGCCGCGTGCGATCTCGCGAAGACGCCCGTCGACCTGCTCGGCCACGCGATCCTGCGGCAGGCTGAAGCTGAGGCGACGCTCAAGGGCACCGACGGATTCGACCGAGACTTGCATATCCACTCCTGCGACCGCAGCCCGTGGCCGCGACGGTAAGTTCAATAAGGGAGCCGCGCCGCTAGCGGCCACGGAACGGGCAAGTTTCGCCGATAACGGCGCGCTCTGCCAGCGCACGGCCGGGCCGCTGGCGCGGGGCACCCAGCGGCGAACGGCGCGAAGCTCGGGTGGGCCCGGCCGTCGAGATACGTGCGCGGGGCAGCCGAAAAGAGTGCGAGAAAGCCCGGGCCGGGGTCGTGCCTCGTTGGGTGGTGCGAAAGGCGGGACTCGAACCCGCACGCCTTGCGGCGCTGGAACCTAAATCCAGTGCGTCTACCAGTTCCGCCACTTTCGCATCGGGACACCCCGCGGCGCATTCTGCACCGGGGACGCCGCAACAAAAAAGCACCTGGCCGGAGCCAGGTGCTTCGTGTTTTGGTGGGCCGTCAAGGATTCGAACCTTGGACCTATTGATTAAGAGTCAACTGCTCTACCAACTGAGCTAACGGCCCAAAACTTGTGAAGCGATACTGCTGAGGCGCGAAACTATAGCAATCTGCTGCGGTTCCGCACAAGAGTGGGGTGGCTGAGGGGACTCGAACCCCCGACATCTGGAATCACAATCCAGTACTCTAACCAGCTGAGCTACAGCCACCATAACAACCAACACTGTACCGCCTGGCGCGCCCGGCAGGAATCGAACCTGCAACCACCGGCTTAGAAGGCCGGTGCTCTATCCGGTTGAGCTACGGGCGCCAGCGATCGATCTTACCGGCGTTCCGCGTGATGGTCGGGGCAGAGGGATTCGAACCCCCGACCCTCTGGTCCCAAACCAGATGCGCTACCAGACTGCGCTATGCCCCGATGCCGGGCTCCCGTGCGCACCAGCGCCGCGAAAGGCCGTGCATTCTCTATTCCCCCCCGGGGTTCTGTCAATCAGGCGCGGGCAGCATCTGCAGCGGTATGCTCGCGGCCTCAACCAAACGTATTTCAGGGGACCCCATGCGCAGTGGCAATCCGGCCTTGAAGGATTCGACCTTCCTCGACCTCGGCAGCGGCGCCGTCGTCCGGCGGGACGCAGGTGCAATGACGCTCAACGGCACGGTCAACAAGACCGGGCTGCTGCTCGTGATCACGCTAGTCGGCGCGATGTACACCTGGGGCCTGTTCTTCTCAAGCAACGGCACCGCGAACATGACGCCGTACATGCTCGGCGGCGCAGTGGGCGGGTTGGTGCTCGCACTGATCACGGTCTTCAAGAAGACGTGGTCACCGGTCACGGCCCCGCTCTACGCCGCGCTCGAGGGCGTGTTCCTCGGCGCGATCTCGGCCATGGTCGAGCAGCGGTTCCCGGGCATCGTGCTGCAGGCGGTCGGGCTCACGTTCGGCACGCTCGCGGCGCTGCTTCTCGCGTACCGCAGTGGCCTGATCCGCGCCACGGAGAACTTCAAGCTGGGCGTGTTCGCCGCGACGGGTGGCATCGCGCTGCTCTATCTCGTCAACTTTGCGATGAGCTTCTTCGGCACGTCGATCCCGTTCATCCATGAGAGCGGCTGGCTCGGCATCGCGTTTTCCGCGTTCGTAGTCGTGATCGCGGCGCTGAACCTCGTGCTCGACTTCGACTTCATCGAATCGGGCGTCGAGCAGGGCGCGCCGAAGTACATGGAGTGGTACGCGGCGTTCGGGCTGCTCGTCACGCTGATCTGGCTGTACCTGGAAATCCTCCGCCTGCTCATGAAGCTGCAGTCGCGCGACTGACGCGACAGCCGGGGATCGAAACGAAAACGGGGCGCACAGCGCCCCGTTTTCACATCCGGCATCGGGCGATCAGAGCCGGCGGATGATCGCGTCGGCAAACGTATCGGTCGTTCCGCTGCCGCCGAGGTCGGGGGTCAACGAGTCCTTTGCCTCGAGCGTCGAGATGACCGCCTTGCGGAGGCGCTCGGCTTGCTCGGGCATTGCGAGGTGGTCGAGCATCTGAGCCGCGCCGAGCAGCAATGCGCACGGGTTTGCCTTGCCCTGCCCTGCAATGTCCGGCGCGGTGCCATGGACCGCTTCGAAAATCGCGGCATCGGTTCCGATGTTCGCGCCCGGCGCCAGGCCGAGGCCGCCGACGAGGCCAGCGCAGAGGTCGGAGATGATGTCGCCGAACAGGTTGGTGGTCACGATTATGTCGAACTGCTCGGGACGCATGACGAGCTGCATGCAGCAGTTGTCGACGATCATTTCGTTGCACTCGATGTCCGAGTACTCCTGGGCGACCGTGCGCGCGGTGCGCAGGAACAGGCCCGACGTCGACTTCAGGATGTTCGCCTTGTGGACGACCGTGACCTTCTTGCGGCCGGTCCTGCGGGCAAGCTCGAACGCGTAGCGCACGATGCGCTCCGAGCCGCGGCGCGTGACCTTCTGCTGCAGCACGGCCGTCTCGCCGTCCTCGCTCAGCGACTGGCCTTCGCCGATGTACGCGCCTTCGGTGTTCTCGCGCACGGTGACGAGGTCCACACCGGAGGGAAAGCGCGACTTCGTGTTCGGGAACGACTTGGCCGGACGCACGTTCGCGTACAGGTCGAAGCGCTTGCGCAGTTCGACATTGATCGACGAAAAGCCCTCGCCGACCGGCGTAGTCAACGGACTCTTCAGCGCGATGCGGTTGGTGCGGATCGACTCGAGCGTGGCAGCGGGCAGCAACTCGCCCTGCTTTTCGAGCGCGACCAGGCCGGCATCCGCGAACTCGTACTGAAGGCCGACGTTCATCGCGTCGAGCACGCGCAGCGTCGCGTCCATGATCTCGGGGCCGATGCCGTCGCCGCGGATCACCGTAATGGTCTGGGTCATTGGAGGAATTCCGGCTGGGGGCGCGCAAGTGGTTGGCGCGCCGGGGAAAAACGACCGTGAATTATGCCGGAAGCGGCCTGCACCTGCAGGCCGCGGACACGTCACATTGGGTCAATGCAGGCGCCCGGATGCATGGATTCGCTTCAATCGTGCTCGTGCGACGACGGCGCCGCGGCTTCGCCCTGCTCGAGCCGATCGAGAAAATCGACGGCCCGGCGCATGTGAGGGATCACGATCGAACCGCCGACCACGAGGCCCACCGAGAACGCCTCGAACATCTCCGCACGGTTCACGCCGGCCTCCTTGCACTGCGCGACGTGGTAGCTGATGCAGTCGTCGCAGCGCAGCACCATCGACGCGACGAGACCGAGCAGCTCCTTCGTCTTTACGTCGAGCACGCCGGGCTGGTAGGTCTGCGTGTCGAGCGCGAAAAAGCGCCGCACCACCTGGTTGGGCTCGGCAAGGATGCGCTCGTTCATGCGCTTGCGGAACGCGGTGAATTCGGCGATCCGGTCCTGCTCGGCCTGCTGCGCGTCGCTCATGAACGCTGACCCTCGCCGGCGAGCAGCGGGTCGAGCTTGCCCGCGCGGTGCATCGCGATCATGTCGTCGTACCCACCGACGTGCACGTTGCCGACGAAAATTTGCGGCACGCTCGTGCGCTTCGTGAGCGCCTGCATGCGCGAGCGCTCCTCGGGGTCAAGGTCGACGCGGACTTCGGTCCAGGTCTGGTCTTTGCTCTTGAGGAAGTTCTTCGCGGCAACGCAGTACGGGCACACCGCGGTGGTGTAAATCGTGATCGCGGGCGCGGATTGCGGCGATTGGGTCAAGATCGTGCTCCGGAAACTTGGGAGGGGTTCTGAGGTCTGAGGCAGGAGCGGCCCGCCGCGGACACGTGTCGCAATATGCGACCGGCGGCGCGGGTTTTCCATCCCGCTGTTGCAACGTCGCGTCCGACGGCCGCGCTTAAAGATGGGTTCACACGCGTCGCGCCACCGTGCGACGTGCTTCACGCGAGGACTTCCGATTGCGCCGCTCCCTGCTCACCACTGCCCTCGTGACGATGCTGCTGGCGGGACCGCTCGCGCTCGCGCAGGAACCGCGCCTGCCCGATATCGGGTCGTCCGCTGGCGAACTGCTGAGTCCGACCGATCAGTCGCGCTATGGCGGCATGATGCTCGCGCAGCTGCGCCACTACGATTACATCCTCGAAGACCCGCTGGTCGACAGCTGGCTCGACACCCTCGGCGCTCGGCTCGTTGCGCAGAGCGACCAGCCGCGGCAGCCCTTCACGTTCTTCATGATGCGGCAGCGTGAGATCAACGCTTTCGCGACGCTCGGGGGCTACATTGGCGTGAACGCAGGCCTGGTGCTCGCGGCCGAGCGCGAGGACGAGGTGGCCGCGGTGATTGCGCACGAGATCGCGCACGTCACGCAGGACCATGTGCTGCGCGCGGTCGAGCGCGCGCAGAAGGACCAGCTGCCACTGCTGCTCGCGATGCTCGGCGCAATCGTGGTCGCGCAGTCGGCCGGCGGCAACTCCAGTGACGACGCAGCGCAGGCGGCGATCGTGTCGGCGATGGGCCTCGCCCAGCAGCGGCAGATCGACTACACGCGCTCCAGCGAGTCCGAAGCCGACCGCGTCGGGATCCAGACCCTGTCGCGCGGCGGATATGACGTCGCCGCGATGGCCGATTTCTTCGCCACGCTGCACGCCCGCTCGCGCACGAACGCGGCGAACTGGTTCGGCGAAACGCCGGACTACCTGCGCACGCACCCGGTTACGACAACCCGTATCAGCGAGGCGAAGGAGCGCGCCGAGCAGATCGCGCGCGCGCCCGGGCGTCGTTTCGTGGCTTCGTCGCTGAGCGATAACCCGCTGCTGCCCGGCGGGATGCAGGTGTCAGCGGCTGCGCCGAACGGCGGCACGGGGGAGTTTTCATTCGCGCGCGAGCGCATGCGCGTGCTCACCGCGCAAACGCCGTCCACCGCCCTGGACGAGTACGCACGCATCGAAAAAACCGGGCGGCTCGACGACGCGCAGCGGTACGGCCAGGCCGTGGCCCGGTTGCGCGCGAACCAGGCGGGCCCTGCGACTGCGGCGCTGACGGCGCTTTCGGAGCGCCAGCCCAACAACCGCTGGGTGACGCTCGCGCTCGCGGAAGCCGAGTCGCGCAGCGGCCGCGCCGCAGCGGCTGACGCGCGCCTGGAAGCGTTGCTCCGCGCGAATCCGCGTGACCGCGCCGTCGCCCTGACGTACGCCCGCCTGCTGGGCGAGCGCGACGCGCCGGATGCGGGTCGTCGCGCCCAAGCTGTACTGCGCCCGCTGCTTTCAACCTCGTCGAACGATGCCCTCTTCCAGCGCACCTTCGCGCGCGCGAGTGAAATTGCGGGCGATCCGGTCCGGGCCGGCGAGGCCTACGCCGAGGCGGCCTTGCTGAGCGGGCGCGCGGAACAGGCGCTGCTGCAGCTCAACACGCTCAAGCAAAAAGGCGAACTCGACTATTACGCGCGGGCACGGATCGAGGCGCGCATCGCTGCGATCACGCCGACCGTCCTCGAGCTCAAGCGACAGGGCATTCGCGATGAGGACCTTCGTCGGCAGTGAGGACCAAGGCCTGACCGAAGATGTGACGATGTCACTGCCGCGTCATAAATCAGTAGTGTACTGACGCGGTTTCGAGCTAACTGTGCGGTGAAACGTGCTCAAGCGCATCCTGATCGTTGAAGACGAACCGGCCATTCGCGACATGGTCGCGTTTGCCTTGCGCAAAGGTGAGTACGACCCGGTGCACGCTGCCGACGGGCGTGAGGCGCAGGCGGCGATTGCCGACCGCGTGCCCGACCTGATCCTGCTCGACTGGATGCTGCCCGGCACGAGCGGGCTCGACCTGGCGCGCCGCTGGAGGCGCGAGTCGCTCACGCGCGAAGTGCCGATCATCATGCTGACGGCGCGGGGTGAAGAGAACGACCGCGTCGGAGGCCTTGAGGCGGGGGTCGACGATTACGTCGTCAAGCCATTCTCGGCGCGCGAACTGCTCGCCCGGATCCGCGCGGTACTGCGCCGCTCGCGCGACGACGACGAGGACGGCAGCGTCTCGGTCGGGGCGCTGCGCATCGACGGCGCCGCACATCGCGTGTTCGCGAACGCGGGCGGCGCCGATCAGCCGGTGCAGATCGGTCCGACCGAATACCGCCTGCTGCACTTCTTCATGACCCACCCCGAGCGCGTGTACTCGCGCACGCAGCTGCTCGACCATGTGTGGGGCGGCAGCGTCTATGTGGAGGAGCGCACGGTGGACGTGCATATTCGTCGCCTGCGAAAGACGCTCGAGCCACACGCCATCGACGGCATGGTGCAGACCGTGCGCGGCGCCGGCTATCGGTTCTCGGCGTCACTCGAAGGCTGAGCCGCGTTCGCCGTGCGCCACGGCCGCGCCTAGACTGATCCAATGCCCCATCGCACCCGCAACGCGTGGCTCCGCACGCTGTCTCAGCTCCTCGCCGTGCTAGCCGGCGCGGCGGCCGTTGGGGTCATGAGCGGACACCCGTGGCCGATCGTCACCTTCGCGGCGCTCGGCGTCGTGGCCTGGCATTACTGGCGCCTGCGCGGCGTGCTCCTGCGCCTCACTGCTCGCCAACGACTTGCGCCGCCGCTGGGCGATGGCGTGTGGAATGAACTCGACCGGCTGCTGTACCGCGGCCAGGCCGAGATGCGCGGCCGCAAGCGCCGACTCATCGAGATGCTGCGTGCGTACCGCGCGGCCGCCGCGGCGCTACCGGACGCGATCGTCGTGGTCGACCGCGGCACCCAGCGCATCCAGTGGTTCAACGAAGCCAGCGGTGCGCTGCTGGGGCTGCAGTATCCGGGTGATATCGGCGCGCCGCTCGTTGCGCGGCTGCAGCCGCTGCCGCTCGCACATTGGCTTTCTGCGGGCCGGCACGCGGAACCGATCGAGACGCGCTCGCCGGTCAATCCGGCCGTGACGCTGACGCTGCGCCTGATCCCCTACTCCGACGAGTTGTGGATGCTCGTCGCCCGCGATGTCACGCGCCTCCTTCTGCTGGAGCAGATGCGACGCGACTTCGTCGCAAACGTATCGCACGAGCTGCGCACGCCGCTGACCGTCGTCCACGGCTATCTGGACATGCTCGACCCGGAGGACAACCCGGAGTGGGCGCCGATGCTTGCGGAGATGCAGCGCCAGTCGCAGCGCATGACGCAGCTGGTCGAAGACCTGCTGATGCTCTCGCGGCTGGAATCGCAGGACAGTCTGCCGAGCGAGGAGACCGTCGCGATGGCGCCGATGCTTGCTGCGCTGCGCCGCGAAGCGACTGCGCTGAGCCAGAGCCGCCACGACGTCACCGTCGAGGACGAGGCCGGGGTCGATCTGTGGGGTTCGCACCGCGAACTGCACAGCGCGTTCTCGAACCTCGTCAGCAATGCCGTGCGCTACACGCCTGCCGGAGGCTCGATCCGCATTCGCTTCAGGCGCGACGGCCGGGGTGTCGCGCTCGAGGTGGTCGACAGCGGCTACGGCATCCCGGCGGCGCACCTGCCGCGCGTGACGGAGCGCTTCTACCGGGTGTCGAACAGCCGCTCCCGCGAGAGCGGCGGCACCGGGCTCGGGCTGTCCATCGTCAAGCACGTGTTGAACCTGCACCAGGCCCGGCTCGGCATCACGAGCGAGGTCGGGCGCGGCAGCACCTTCTCATGCCACTTCGGGGTCGAACGGCTACGATCGCGCAAGCCCCATCCGCAGCCCGCATGAACACCGCCAACGAACCACGCACCGTCGCCAGCCTTCCCACCTCCGACACCGGCGACGGCGCGTCGGACGATCCGCTGCGCCAGCCGTCGCTGTACTTCAATCGCGAGCTGTCGCAGCTGGACTTCAACTTCCGCGTGCTCGCGCAGGCGCAGGACGAGCGCGTGCCGCTGCTGGAGCGGCTGAAGTACCTGTGCATCAGCTGCACGAACCTGGACGAATTCTTCGAGATCCGCGCCGGCACGCTGCGGCACGCGCTGGAGTTCGGCTTCGGCGCAGGTCCCGACGGGCTGGCGCCGGCGACGGTGCTCGGGCGCATCCACGATCGCGCGGCCGAACTGGTTGCGGCGCAGTACGACTGCTGGAACAAGGTGCTGCGCCCGGCGCTCAACGACGCCGGAATCCGCGTGATGGGGCGCGACACGTGGACGCCGGCCCAAACTGAATGGCTGCGCGACGTCTTTCGTGAAGAAATCATGCCGGTGCTCTCGCCGCTCGGCCTGGACCCCGCGCACCCATTTCCGAAGATCCTCAACAAGTCGCTCAACATCGTCGTGGTGCTCGAGGGGCGGGATGCGTTCGGACGCGCGGGCAACCTTGCGATCGTCCGCGCGCCGCGCTCCCTCCCACGCATCATCCAATTGCCCGAGGCAATCTCCGGCGGCGCGAACGACTTCGTGTTCCTCTCGGCGATGCTCGCGACGTTCGTCGACGAGTTGTTCCCGGGCATGCAGGTCAAGGGCGCGTACCAGTTCCGGGTGACGCGCAATTCCGAACTGCTCGTCGACGAGGAAGAGGTCGACAACATCGCGCTTGCGCTGCGCGATGAACTCGCCGGGCGCGGCTACCTGCGAGCGGTGCGGCTCGAGATCGCGGAGCAGTGCCCGCCGGCGATCGTGCAGGCGCTGCTGCACAACTTCGAGTTGACTGAGAACGCCGTCTACCGGATCAATGGACCGGTCAATCTCAGCCGCGTGCTGCAGATCTACGACCTCGTGCAGCGCCCCGAGCTGAAGTTCCCGCCGTACACGCCGTGCGTGCCGAACGGCGTGGACACGATGTTCAAGACGGTCGCCGAGCGCGACCTGCTGCTGCACCATCCTTTCGATTCGTTCGCTCCGGTGCTCGAGCTGCTGAAGCAGGCTGCTGAAGATCCGAACGTGCTCGCGATCAAGCAGACGCTATACCGCGCGGGCAAGGACTCGCCCATCGTCGAACAGCTGGTGCAGGCGGCGCGCAACGGCAAGGACGTGACGGTTGTCGTCGAGTTGCGCGCGCGCTTCGACGAAGAGGCAAACCTCGGGCTGGCGGACCGGTTGCAGGAAGCCGGCGTGCAGGTGGTGTACGGGGTCGTCGGCTTCAAGACGCACGCGAAGATGATGCTGATCGTGCGCCGCGAGGGGCAGAAGCTGCGCCGCTACGTGCACCTGGGCACCGGCAATTACCACTCAGGCACCGCGCGGGTGTACACGGACTTCGGGCTGGTCACGGCCGATCCGCGAATCGGCAGCGACGTGCACATGATCTTCCAGCAGCTCTCGGGCCTGGCGCCAAAGCTCAAGCTCGAGTGCCTGCTGCAATCGCCGTTCACCCTGCATGCCGGCCTGCTCGAACGCATCGCGCGCGAGGCGGCACACGCGCGTGCCGGCCGGCCCGGCCGCATCATCGCCAAGCTCAACGCGCTCAACGAGCCGCAGGTGATCCGCGCGCTGTACCAGGCGTCGCAGGCCGGCGTTCAGATCGACCTCATCGTGCGCGGCGCATGCACGCTGCGCCCCGGAGTGCCGGGCATTTCTGAAAACGTCCGCGTGCGCTCGATCGTCGGTCGCTTCCTCGAACACCATCGCGTGTACTGGTTCGGAAACGACGGCTCGCCGGACCTGTTCTGCTCGAGTGCGGACTGGCTGGAACGCAACCTGCTGCGCCGCATCGAGGCCGGTTTTCCGATCCTCGATGAGCGCGCCGCCGAGCGCGTGTTCGACGAAGCGCTCGAGAACTATCTCGCCGACAACCTCAACGCCTGGACGCTCGCGCCCGACGGGACCTACCGACTCGTACAGGCCGCGGCAGGTGAACCCCTGCACTCGGCGCAGAGCGCGCTGTTGGCGCGTCTTTGCGGATAGCCGATCATTCCCCAATGACTGGCCTTCTCCACACCGCGCGCCTGCCGCTGCAGGACGGCGACCTCCTCGCCGCCGTCGACCTTGGCTCGAACAGCTTCCACATGGTGGTGGCGCGCTACGTGCTCGGCCAGCTGCGCGTGGTCGACCGCATCAAGGAGCCGGTGCGGTTGGCTGAAGGCCTCGACGCGCGCGGCGGGCTGGACCCGGCCGTGCGCGAACGCGCGCTTGAGTGCCTCGCGCGGTTCGGCCAGCGCATCCGCGACATCCCGCCGCAGCGCGTGCGTGCAATCGCGACGAACTCGGTCCGCCGGCTTTCGGTCCCGCACGCGTTTCTCATGCCCGCCGAAAGTGCGCTCGGCGCAGCGATCGAGGTCGTCGCTGGCCGTGAGGAAGCGCGTCTGATCTACCTCGGCGTCGCGCATGCGCAGCCGCCCAAGCCCGGCGAGCTGCGCCTCGTCATCGACATCGGCGGCGGCTCGACGGAATGCATCATCGGCGCCGGGTTCGAGGCGATCGAGCGCGAGAGCGTGCAACTCGGCTGCGTGGCCACCACGCGGCGCTTCTTCGACGACGGCAAGCTGTCGGCGAAGCGATGGCAGGAGGCGCGCGCGGAAGTCGCGGCCCAGTTCCAGCAGTTTGCGGCCGCGTATCGCGCGCTGGGCTGGACGGAAGAACTCGGCACCTCGGGCACGATCAAGGCGATCGGGTCGATCTGTGCGGAGCTCAAGCTCACCAAGGGCGCGGTGAGCGCCGAAGCACTGCCCGTCGTTCGCGATCGCCTGCTGCAGGCCGCGCACATCGACCAGATTGACCTGCCGGGCCTGTCGGACGAGCGCCGGCCGGTGATCGCGGGCGGCATCCTGGTGCTGGAAGCGGCGTTCGAGGCCTTGGGCCTGCAGCGGATGCAGGTCAGCAAGGCGGCGATGCGCGAGGGCGTGCTGTACGACATGCTCGATCGCGGCAGCTCGCTGGACCCGCGCGAGACGGCCGTCGAAGCGCTGATGCAGCGCTACGGGAACGACCGGGCGCAGGCGTCCCGCGTCGAAGCAACTGCGATGCGATTGTTCGACCAGGTCGCCAAGCCATGGCGGCTCGATGCGGACGATCGCCTCATGCTCTCGCGCGCCGCGCGCCTGCACGAGCTGGGGCTCGCGATCGCGCACAGCAAATACCACCTGCACGGCGCGTACGTGATCGAGCATTCCGACATCGCGGGGTTCTCGCGGCAGCAACAGCAATTCCTCGCCGCCCTCGTTCGCGTGCATCGCCGCACGATTCCGAAGGCGCCGTTCGATGCACTGCCCGACCGCCTCCTCGCCCAAGTGCGGCGCAGCACCGTCCTGCTCCGACTCGCCGTGCTGCTGCACCGAGCGCACGAAGCCGACCCGATCCCGCAGCTGGACGCCCATGCGCAGGACGACGCGCTGACGGTCACGCTCTCCGGCCGCTGGCTCGAAGCGCGCCCCCTGCTGCAGGCCGACTTGGCCGGCGAGCCTGAGATGGTGGAACGCATCGGCGTCGCGCTCCGGTTCGAAACCGCGTAAGCCTTATCGCGCGGTTCAAGACACCCAAGGCCGCGTCATGCCGCAGTCATGCGCGAGACACCGGTGTTTCATGCGCGCGGCGCAGGCTGCCCTCAACCGGAGGGCCGCATGCAGTACGCGATCGTCACCGAGACGTACCCGCCCGAGGTCAACGGCGTTGCGCTGACCGTCCAGTCGATGGAGTGCGGCCTTCGCGCCCGCGGGCACCAAGTATCGGTCGTGCGGCCGCATCGGTCCGACCGCGCTGCGCCGCACGAGCTGCTGGTTCCGGGCGCTCCGCTGCCGCGCTACGCGGGGCTGCAATTCGGCCTGCCCGCCACGACGCGCCTCGTGCGCCACTGGCGCACGCACCGCCCCGACGGGCTGTACGTCGCGACAGAGGGCCCGCTCGGCTGGTCGGCCGTGCGCGCGGCGCGCCGACTCGGCATCCCGGTCGCGACCGGGTTCCATACACGCTTCGACCGGTACCTGCGCGACTACGGCCTCGGGGCGCTGGAGCCGCTCGCGCTCGCGTGGCTGCGCCGCTTCCATAGCCGCGGTGATGCCACGTTCGTTCCCACGCGCGAGCTGCAGCAGCGCCTGCAGGCGCAGCGCTTCGACCGCGTCGTACACCTGCCGCGCACGGTCGATACCGCGCGCTTCTCGCCTGCGCGGCGCGATGCCGCCCTTCGCGCCCGGTGGGGCGCCAGCGACGACACGCTCGTCGTGCTGCACGTCGGACGTCTCGCGCCGGAGAAAAACGTCGGGTTGGCGATCGCGGCATTCCGATGCATCCAGCGGCTCCGTGCCGACACCCGCCTCGTCATAGTCGGCGACGGCCCGTCGCGGCCGGCGCTCGAGCGGGCACACCCCGACCTGACTTTCTGCGGGCTGCAGCGTGACGGGGCACTTGCTCGCCACTATGCGAGCGGCGATCTGCTGCTGTTTCCGAGCCGCTCCGAATCGTTCGGCAATGTGACGCTTGAAGCGATGGCGAGCGGCGTGCCGACCGTCGCCTTCGACACCGCCGCCGCCCGCGAGCATCTGCGCGGCAGCGGCGGCGGCGCGGCGACGGGTCCCACGGACGAGGAATTCATCGACGCCGCCGTACGCATCGCGGCCGATGACGTGCTGTGCCGCGCGATGGCGGGCGCAGCGCGCCAGGCCGTGCTGCACTTGCATCCGGCGCAGCTGGCATCGGACCTCGATCGCCTGCTGCAGGGGCTGGTCGACCGCCGTGCAGGCCGTCTGCGTGCTGCGGGGGAGCCCCGTCCCGCGCCGGCCTTGTACGAAGGGAGTGCGCGATGAAGCCAGTGCAATGGCGCCGCCACCTCGGCCGGCACGACGCGGGCTGGTGCCTGCGCGCGAATCGCTGGTGCTCGCGGGGGCGAGCCCGGCCCATCTTCGCGGTGATCAGCCGGCTCGGCGACGGCGTTGCCTGGTACGCGCTCATGGCGATGCTCGTGTTGTTTGACGGGTTTGCCGGTGTCCTCGCATCCATGCACCTGGCGCTGACCGGCGTCGTCGCGCTCGCGCTGTACCGGGTGCTCAAGCGCTACACGCAGCGCCCGCGGCCGTTCGTGTTCGACGCACGCATCCGCGCGTTGGTCGCGCCGCTCGACGAGTTCAGCTTTCCGTCGGGCCACACGTTGCATGCGGTGGCATTCAGCCTCGTGGCAATCGCGCACTACCCGTCGCTCGCGTGGATCCTCGTGCCGTTCACTGCGGGCATCGCGGCATCGCGCGTGGTGCTCGGCCTGCACTACCCCACCGACGTGCTGGCGGCGACCGTGCTCGGAGGTTCGATCGCGGCCGCATCGTGGTGGCTCTGGCCGCTGCCGGTTCAGTAGCACACGCGGCTGCCGTTCCCTCGGGTCGACGGCGTCGACCCTTGCCGCTGATTCGCGATTGCGGTTTGACCAGCCGCGCTCGCGCTGGGCGGCGCCGGGCGGACTGCGTAGGCTATGGAGATGAATTACCGCCACACATTCCATGCCGGCAACCACGCCGACGTCCTCAAGCACGTCGCGCTGCTGGCGCTGTGCGACGCGCTGACCGCCAAGCCGGCACCGCTGTTTGCGCTCGACACCCACGCCGGACGCGGGCTGTACGCCCTCGACAGCAATTCGGCGCTGCGCACGGGCGAGGCCGAAGGCGGCATCGGACGCTTGCTGGCCGAATCGCCCAAGCACCTGGCCATCACGCGCTATCTCGCGGCGGTCCGCGCGTGCCGGCAGGTCCACGGCTCGGCCAGTTACCCCGGCTCGCCGTGGCTGCTGGCGCATGCGCTTCGTCCCGACGACCGCATTGCCGCCTGCGAGCTCCACCCGGAAGAAGCGCAGCTGCTCGGCTCGACATTCGCCGCCGACGCGCGGGTGTCGGCGCACGAGCGCGACGGGTATGCGGCGATCAAGGCCTTGCTGCCGCCACGTATCGGCGACACGCGCTTCAACCGGGGCTTGGTCATCATCGATCCGCCGTACGAGGCGCAGCTCGAGGAATTCGACACCGCGATCCATGCGCTGCGCGAAGGACTGACGCGCTGGCCGCAGGGCACGTTCGCGCTGTGGTACCCGATCAAAATGCGTCGCGCGCTGCAGCCGTTCTACCGGCGCGCCGCGGCGCTGCCGGCGAAGTCCACGTTCGTCGCCGAGTTGCTCGTGCACCCGGACGACTCGCCGCTGCGAATGAACGGCAGCGGCCTGCTGCTGCTCAATGCGCCGTGGCGCCTGGACGAAACGCTGCGCGGCGCCCTGCAGCTGCTGGCGCGCACGCTCGGCGATCCGAGCGGATCGTGGCGGCTCGACTGGCTCAAAGAGCCCGCCTGACGGCCTCCCGCACGCTCGCGCGAGTCAAATCCTCGCGCTGACCTGCACGCGGCGCGCTGCACCGGCTGTGCGACACTCCTGCGCCCTTTCACGACCCGCCCTCGCCCATGCCCGCCGCCAGCCTGCTCACGCTCATCGACGACATCGCCGCAATCCTCGACGACGTTGCGGTGATGACCAAAGTGGCGACGAAGAAGACGGCCGGCGTGCTCGGCGACGATCTCGCGCTGAACGCGCAGCAGGTCACCGGGATCCGCGCCGACCGTGAGCTGCCCGTCGTATGGGCGGTCGCCAAGGGCTCAGTGCTCAACAAGGCGATCCTCGTGCCCGCCGCGCTCGTGATCAGCACGATCGCGCCGTGGGCGGTGATCCCGCTGATGATCATCGGCGGCGGCTTCCTCTGCTACGAGGGCGTCGAGAAACTCGCGCACAAATACCTGCATAGCGAAGAGAAGGCCGCAGAGCACGCGGAGCACGTCGAAGCGCTGCAGGACGAGAACGTCGACATGGTCGCGTTCGAGCGCGACAAGATCAAAGGCGCGGTGCGCACTGACTTCATCCTGTCGGCAGAGATCATCGTGATCACGCTCGGCACGGTCGCGACCCAGCCATTCATGACGCGGCTCTCGGTGCTCGTGGCGATCTCCGTGATCATGACGATCGGCGTGTATGGCCTCGTCGGCGGCATCGTGAAGCTCGATGACCTCGGCGTGGCGCTCAGCCGACGCGCGGACGCCGCGAGCCGGGCGATCGGTGCGGGCCTGCTGCGCTTCGCGCCGTGGCTGATGAAATTCCTATCAATTGCGGGCACCGCCGCGATGTTCCTCGTCGGCGGCGGCATCCTCGTGCACGGAATCCCGGCGCTCGAGCACTTCATCGAGCCGTACAAGCACGGCGCCGGCGGCACGCTGATCGGCATGGCGTTCGACGCCCTGGTCGGCATCGTCCTGGGCGCCGCGGTGCTCCTCGTCGTCAAGACCATCTCGAAGCTGCGCGGCAAGCGCAGCTGACGGGGAGCGGACGCGCCGCAGCGCGCAAACCTCAGACGATTGTTAGCACCGTCTGCGCGAGCGCTCCGAGCACGCCCGCACCGACCACGACGGCGGCGACCGGCCAATGCCAGCGCGCCAGCCCGACGTAGGTCACGACGGCCACCACGACCGCGAATGCCGCCGCTGCCGTCGTCTGCCCCGACAGCAGCGCCGCGCCGAACCACAGCGCGAGATGCGCGATGACGCCGACCACCGCCGCCGTCACGGCGGACAGCGCTGCGGCGACCGCCCCTGCATCGCCGATTCGATCGATCCACGGCGCGAGCACGAGGACGAACAGGAAGCTCGGCAGGAACGTCGCCCACAGCGATACCGCGGCGCCCAGCAGGGCCGACGCCAGTGGGCTGGCCAGATCCGGCTGCTGCCAGCCGCCCACGAAGCCCACGAACTCCAGCACGAGCACGAGCGGCCCGGGCGTGGTTTCCGCAAGGCCCAGTCCCGCCATCATCTGGCCCGCGTCGAGCCAGCCGTGGGTCCGAACGGCCTCCTCGGCGACATAAGGCAGCACCGCGTACGCACCGCCGAATGTCACGAGCGCGGCTTTGCTGAAGAACAGGCCCATCGCAAATGCCGTGCTGCCCGGTCCCGGCCACGCGGCGAGCGCCAGCAATGGCAGCCACCACGCGAGAAGCAGCGCAATGCCGATGCGAACCGAGTAGCCGGCGCCGAGCGAGGCGGTTGGCAACGCCGACGCGACACCCGGCGCACCGTGCGCGGACGTCGGCGCCGCGAGCCACTGGGGGCGCCAGCGCCGCACCGCGAGCCCCGCCAGCGCCGCGCCTGCCACCACGGCCGGAAATGGCACGGCAGCCAGCGCGATCGCGGCGAGCGCGAGCAGCGCAAGCACGAACGCGAACGGCGTCTTCAGCACGCGGCCGCCGATCTTGCGCGCGGCGTACGCAATGATCCCCAGCACCGCGGCCTGCAGCCCGAACACCACGCCCGTCGCCACTGGGGATTCCCCGAAGCGCACGTAGAGCCAGCTCAGCCCGGCGAGCAGCACCGCCGCCGGCACCACGAACAGCCCGCCCGCGACAAGCCCGCCACGCACGCCGTGCAGGCGCCAGCCGAGCCAGGCGGCCAGCTGCATCGCCTCGGGCCCGGGCAGCAACATGCACACGTTGAGCGCGCGCAGGAACGAGGCCTCATCGATCCAGCGGCGCTTGTCGACGAGCTCGGTGTGCATGACGGCGATCTGCCCCGCCGGCCCGCCGAAGCTGATGCAACCCAGCACGAACCAGAACCGCACCGCGGTCGAAAACGTGGGTGCAACCGGCGCCACCTCAGTCGATGAGTTCACGTTGTCTCCGTTTCGACAGCTTCCCGCGCACCAGCTCGTAGCTGCGGCGAACGAACATCCGCAGCTGTTCGCCGGGCAGGGCGTCCGGAGCCGACACCTGCACCCAGCGCGCCCGCGCGAGGTACGGCGCAGGCGCGAAGCCGGGCTGGCCCGTGAGCTCGAGGAATCGGTGGTCGTCGACCTTGAAGCTCACGCGACCGGCCTGCGGGCCGCGGACGCTCAGCACGCAGAACATCTTCGCGTCGACCGAGAACACCAGGTCGTCCTGCCATTTGATCTCCGCGCTCACGCCGGGCCAGGCCAGCGCGCAATCACGCAGTGCAGGCTCGTCCATGTCGACACCGAATGAAGAAGTTGGCCACCGGCAGTGTGCCAACATCGAGACATGATGGAACGTCAACGCCTTCCGCCCTGGCACGAACGCCAACGCCTGCCCAACGGACGCGAACTGCTGATCCGTCCGATCCGTCCCGAGGACGCCGAACCGCTGCGCGCCGGATTTCCGCTGCTGCAACCCGAAGAGGTGCGGCAGCGTTTCGCGTACACGATGGGCGAGCTGACACCGGAGCTTGCACAGCGGTTTACGCGCGTGAGCCCGCGCAGCGAATTCGCGCTTGTCGCAGCCGAGCCGTTGCCACCGGGCGAGGCGCTGATCGGCGCGGTCGCGCGGGTGGCGGTCGATGCGAACGAGCGCGACGGCGAGTTCGCGATACTCGTGAGTTCGCACATCGCGAACATGGGCGTCGGTCGGTACCTGATGACGCGCTTGGTGAAGTGGGCGCGCAGCAGGCGGCTGCAGCAGCTCTACGGCGAGGTGCTCGAGAGCAACGAGGCCATGATCGCGCTGGCCCAGTCGCTGGGTTTCACGCGCGAGGCCGCTAAGACACCCGGGCTCGTGCGCATGACGCTCGACCTGCGCGAGCTGCACTGATCGATAACAAAAACGCCGCGCCCGCGAGGGCACGGCGTCGTCATACGGCGAGCAGCGACGTCAGACCAGCGTCAGCATCACGTCCACATTCCCGCGCGTCGCATTCGAATACGGACACACGCGGTGCGCCTGCTCAACGAGGGACTGCGCCTGCTCCTGCGGCATGCCCGGTAGCGCGACCCGCAGTTCGACCTGCAGACCGAAGCCCTCCGGAATCTGGCCGATCCCGACACTGCCTTCCACGCGCGTGTCGGCTGGCAACGCGACCTTCTCGCGGGCGGCGACGAACTTCAGCGCGCCGATGAAGCAGGCCGAATAGCCCGCGGCGAACAGCTGCTCGGGGTTGGTGCCCTGACCGCCGGCGCCGCCGAGCTCGCGCGGCGTCGAGAGGGTGGCGTCGAGTGCGCCGTCGGACGACACGGCGCGGCCATCGCGGCCTCCGGTCGCAGTGGCCTGGGCGGTGTACAGCACGGAATCGAGCGGCATCGGGATACTCCTGAGGGATGGAATCGGGGGATCAGATCGCGCGCGCATGCTGCGCGACGGGTCGAACGACGTTAGTGAGCGCGTGCGCGGCGCGCAATCGTTCCTGCACGGCACGGCTGCAACGGTGCATCGCGCGGCTCGCGCCGTGCGCACCGCGTGGACGGGCCGCGCGAGGCGTTCCATTAGAATCGTCGCCCCGCACGCCGGCCCGGCCGCGTGCCGAATCGATCCGCGGACCGCGTCTTCATGCCCCTTCCCCCGATTTCGACTCCGCCGCTGCCGCGTCCGGGCCAGCTGCGCGCCTGGTGGCGCGCGCCCGCCTCGCCGTCTGCGCTGGCCTTCCACATCGCCACCGCCGCGGCCGCGTTCGACGGCCCGCTACTGGCCATCGCGCGCGACAACCACGCCGCGCAGCAGCTCGACAGCGACCTGCGCACGCTGCTGGCGTCCGGTCCGCCGAACGCGCGTGTACCGGTGCTGCTGTTTCCCGACTGGGAAACCCTGCCCTACGACCGCTTCAGCCCGCACCCGGATCTGGTGAGCCAGCGACTCGCAGCGCTGCATCGGCTGCCGAAGCTCAATCGCGGCGTCGTGGTCGTGCCGGTTCAGACGCTCATGCAGCGTCTTGCGCCGCCGAAGCACGTGGTGGGCGGCAACTTCGACGTGCGCGTGGGCCAGCGGCTCGACATGGACGAGGAGAAGCGCCGCCTCGAATCGGCCGGGTACCGCCATGTGCCGCAGGTGCTCGACCCCGGCGACTTCGCCGTGCGCGGCGGGTTGCTCGACGTGTACCCGATGGGCGCCGATCAGCCGTTCCGTGTCGAGTTGCTCGACGAGGACATCGACACGATCCGCCTGTTCGATCCGGAGTCGCAGCGCTCGCTCGACAAGGTCGATTCGATCGAATTGTTGCCCGGCCGCGAACTGCCGCTCGACGAGGCGTCGATCAAGCGTGCGCTCGACGCACTGCGCGAACGCTTCGACGTCGACACGCGGCGCAGTGCGCTCTACCAAGACCTCAAGGCCGGCAGCGCACCCGCTGGCATCGAGTACTACCTGCCGCTGTTCTTCAGCGAAACGGCCACGCTATTCGATTACCTGCGCGGCAATGCGCTGCCGCTTGTGGGCGATGGCGTGTTCGAGGCTGCCGAGCAGTTCTGGCAGCAAACGACCGACCGATACGAGCAGCGGCGCCACGATGTCGAGCGGCCGCTGCTTCCGCCGGGAGAGCTGTACCTCTCCCCCGAAGCCCTGCGCGCGCAGCTCAACCAGGGGCACCGCGTCGAAGTCTGGGCCGAGGGCCATGCGCAGATCGACCGCGCGCAGGCGCTCGGCGATCAGCCCGCGATGCCGCTGCCGCTCGCACCGCGAGATCCGTCGGCGGTCGACTCGCTCAAGTCCTTCCTCGGCGCATACCCGGGCGACGTGCTCATCGCCGCCGATTCTGCGGGCCGGCGCGAAGCGCTGCTCGAACTGCTCGACTCGGTCGGCCTCAAGCCGACGGTGCTGCCGGACTGGGCGGCGTTCACCGCGCGCGGACCGATGCGGCATCCCGAACCCGCGAACGAGGCCCCGCCCGACAAACTGTTCGCGATCGCAGTCGCGCCGCTCGAAGACGGCTTTGCGATCAGCACGCCGACGTTCACCGTCCTCACCGAGCGCCAGCTGTTCCCCGAGCGTGCCTCGCAGCCGCGCCGCCGCAAGCGCGTCGGCCGCGAGCCCGAGGCCATCATCAAGGACCTCGGCGAACTCACCGAAGGCGCGCCGATCGTCCACGAGGACCATGGCGTGGGCCGCTACCGCGGCCTGGTCACGCTCGACGTCGGCGGCACGCCGGGCGAGTTCCTCGACATCGAGTACGCGAAGGGCGACCGGCTCTACGTGCCGGTGTCGCAGCTGCACCTGATCAACCGCTACTCGGGCGCGTCCGAAGAAACCGCACCGCTGCATTCGCTCGGCGGCGAGCAGTGGACGAAGGCGAAGAAGAAAGCCGCCGAGAAGGTGCGCGACGTCGCCGCAGAGCTGCTCGAGATCCAGGCCAAGCGCCACGCGCGTGCGGGCCTCGCGGTCGATGTCGACCGCGCGATGTACGAGCCGTTCGCAGCCGCGTTCCCGTTCGAGGAGACGCCGGACCAGCACTCGGCGATCGAAGCCGTGTTGCGCGACCTGCAATCGAGCCAGCCGATGGATCGCGTGGTCTGCGGCGACGTGGGCTTCGGCAAGACGGAAGTCGCGGTGCGCGCGGCATTCGCCTGCGCCGTCGGCGGCAAGCAGGTCGCGTTGCTCGTGCCGACCACGCTGCTCGCCGAGCAGCACTACCGCAATTTCCGCGACCGCTTTGCCGACTGGCCGATCCGCGTCGAGGTACTGAGCCGCTTCAAGTCGAAAAAGGAGATCGCGGCCGAGCTCGAGAAGGTCGCCGAGGGCACGATCGACGTCATCGTCGGCACGCACCGCCTGCTGCAGCCGGACGTGAAGTTCAAAGATCTGGGCCTCGTGATCGTCGACGAGGAACAGCGCTTCGGCGTACGCCAGAAGGAAGCGCTGAAGGCGCTGCGCGCGAACGTCCACCTCCTCACGCTCACTGCGACGCCGATCCCGCGCACGCTCAACATGGCGATGGCCGGCCTGCGCGACCTGTCGATCATCGCCACGCCGCCCGCGCACCGCCTCGCGGTGCAGACGTTCGTCGTGCCCTGGGACGACGCGCAGCTCCGCGAGGCGTTTCAGCGCGAACTCGCGCGCGGCGGGCAGGTGTACTTCCTGCACAACGACGTCGAGAGCATCGGCCGCATGGAGCGGCAGCTGCAGGAACTCGTGCCGGGTGCGCGCATCGGCGTCGCGCACGGCCAGATGCCCGAGCGCGAACTCGAACGCGTGATGCTCGACTTCCACAAGCAGCGCTTCAACGTGCTGCTGTCGACGACGATCATCGAATCGGGCATCGACATCCCGAACGCGAACACGATCATCATCAACCGTGCCGACAAGTTCGGCCTCGCGCAGCTGCACCAGCTGCGCGGCCGCGTTGGCCGTTCGCACCACCGGGCATATGCGTATCTCGTCATCCCGGATCGCAAGGCGATCAGCTCCGACGCGAAGAAGCGTCTCGACGCGATCGAGGCGATGGACGAGCTCGGCGCAGGCTTTACGCTGGCCACGCATGACCTCGAGATCCGCGGCGCGGGCGAGCTGCTCGGCGAGGACCAGAGCGGCCAGATGGCCGAGGTCGGCTTCAGCCTGTACACCGAGCTGCTCGAGCGCGCGGTGCGCTCGATCCGACGCGGGCACCTGCCCGACGTTGACCTGCAGGAAGCGCGCGGCGCGGACGTCGAGCTCAGCATCCCGGCGCTGATTCCGGACGATTACCTGCCCGACGTGCACACGCGCCTGACGCTGTACAAGCGCATCAGCAGCGCGCACGACGCAGCGCAGCTGCGCGAGCTGCAGGTCGAGATGATCGACCGCTTCGGCCTGCTGCCGGACGCCGCCAAGCACATGTTCGCGATCGCCGAGCTCAAGCAACGCGCGACGGACATCGGCATCCGCAAGCTCGATCTCGGCGAGAACGGCGGCCGCGTGCAGTTCACCGAGAAACCAAAGGTCGACCCGATGGCGATCATCAAGCTCATCCAGGGCCAGCCGAAGACCTACCAGATGGACGGCCCCGACAAGCTGCGTGTGAAGCTCGAACTCCCGGACGCACCGTCGCGGCTGAACGCGGCGCGTGGCCTGCTGACGCTGCTGACGCAGAGCGCTTGAGTCGCGATTGATACGTCAGCCTGCGGCAATGCATGAGTTGCAATCACAGAACCTTTACCTCTTGAGGCGGCTTCGCATCGTATAAACACACGTTCGTCACGCGCTGACCTCCGGAGCCGCTCTTGCCGTCCTCCCGCATCCGCCCGTCGGTGCCGACCGGCGTGTCCGCCGGACCCTGCCTCGAGGTGCCGCTGATCTCGCTCGACCGATGCGACGCAGCCGATCCGCTCGCAGCTCTCGACGCGCTGGACGCGTGGTTAGATGCGGTCGGGTCGCCCGAGGCGGCAGCCCGCGTACTCGCGGCAGTCGCCGAAGGCGTGCGGCGGCTGGTGCAGGCCGATGCGGTGCTGATCGAGCCGGGGCGGGCGACCTCGAGCGCGGCGCCGCCCGCCGCGGCCGGCCTCGACGACGCCCAGTCACTCGCGCTCGCGGCGTTGCTCGGTGATCCCGCCGGCGTCACACCTCCGGAGTTCACCGCGGTGCCTGCGCTCGGCTTCGGGCGCGTCCGCCACGTGCCGCTCGCCGATGTCCCGGGCGCGCGCCTGACCGCGCTGCGCCGCGAGGCCTGCAGCGAGTTCGACGACGCGATGCTCGCGCGCTGCGCGCGGCTCGTGGGCCGCCACCTCGAGCGCTGGCGGATGCAGCAGTGCGTGCACGAGAGCGAGTCGCGCTTCCGCACCATGGCCGACCACGCCCCAATGATGATCTGGGTCAGCGAGGCCGACGGGCGCTGCACGTTCGTCAGCGACTCCTGGCGCGAGTTCACGGGCATTGCGACGCTCGATGTCGACGAAGACCGCCTCGCCTGCGTGCACGAGGACGACCGCGAGCGCGTCCGCACGACGTTGCTCACCGCACACGAGCGGCGGCGCCCCACGCGCATCGAATACCGGCTGCGCCGCCACGACGGCCAGCACCGCTGGGTGCTCGATGCGGTCGCGCCGCGCTTCGATGCGCACGGCGCGCTGCTCGGCTGCATCGGGTCGATGCTGGAAATCGACGAGCACCGGCGCAGGGAACGCGATGCGCGGTTTGCGTCGCAGATGCAGTCGGCGCTTGCGCAGCTCGACGACGCCGAAGACATCATGCACGTTGCGGCCGACCGGATCGGCCGCTACTTCGGCATCCCGACGCTCGTGTTCGCGGACGTCGGCGAAGACGGCCAAGACGCGACGGTCGTCCACCTGCACGGCGAGAACCATGTCGTCAGCGCGCCGCGCACGCTCTCGGACGTCATCGACGACCGCTTCTTGGAGCCGTTGCGCACCGGCAACACGATCACCGTGCACGACGTGGCGACCGACCCGCGTACGGCGGTGCGCCTGGACGAATACCGCGCGCGCGATATCGGCTCGGTGATGATCGTGCCGTTCCCGAGCGGGGGCCGCTGGCGTTTCGTGCTGGTCGCGCAGGACGCGCAGCCGCGCGAGTGGCGCGACGACGAGCGCGAGCTGCTGCACGAGCTCACCGCGCGCGTTCACCTGCGCCTGGAACGCGCCCGCGCGAACGCAGCAATGCGCGAGAGCCGCGAGCAGTACCGCCTGCTATTCGAGTCGATCGACGAGGGCTTCTGCGTCATCGAGTTGCTCTGCCACCCCGACGGCACCGCGTTCGACTACCGGCACCTCGAGGTCAACCCGGCGTTCGAGCGGCACTGCGGCGTGCGCAACGCGGTCGGGCATACCGCGCTGGAGCTGATACCCGGGCTTGAGCCGCACTGGTTTCGCACCTACGGCGAGGTCGCCCACGGCGGGCGTCCCGTCCGCTTCGAAGCACAGGCGCGGGCGCTGCAGCGGTGGTTCGACGTCTATGCGTTCCGCATTGGTCGCCCGGCCGATCGCCGCGTGGCCGTGCTGTTTTCGGACATCACCGGCCGCAAGCACACGGAGGCGGCGCTGCGCCGCAACGAAGAGCGCCTGCGCCTCGCGCTCGTGACCGGCCGGCTGGGCTCGTGGCAGCTCGACCTGCTCACGATGGACTTCACCTGCACCGCGCTGTGCAAGTCGCATTACGGGCTCGCTGCCGATGCCCCGCTCGCATATGCGCGCCTGTGGGACGAGCTCGTGCATCCGGACGACCGCGATGCGATGCAGGCCGAACTCCGGGCCGCGATCGAACATCACCGCGATTACGAGGCCGAATACCGCGTCGTCTGGTCGGACGGCAGCGTGCACTGGCTCGTCGCGCGCGGTCGCGCCGCCTATGACGCGCGCGGCCAGGCCATCGCGGTCGCTGGCGTCACGCTCGACATCACCGAGCGCCGCCAGACCGAGGAAGCGCTGCGCGACGCCGACCGCCGCAAAGACGAGTTCATCGCCACGCTCGCGCACGAGCTGCGCAACCCGCTCGCCCCGCTGCGCCACTGCCTGCATATCCTGCAGATGGAGTCCGCAGCCCCGGTCGACCTCCCGCGCATGCACGCGATGATGGATCGGCAGGTGCGCCACCTGGTACGACTGGTCGACGACCTGCTCGAGGTCTCGCGCATCAGCCGCGGCAAGATCGAGCTGCGCCGCGAGCGCATCGACCTGGCGCAGGTGATCCAGCACGCGGTCGAAACCAGCCGGCCACTCGTCGACGCCGGCCGCCACGCGCTCGACGTCGAGCTTGCAACGGCGCCTCTGCTGCTCGACGCCGACGCGATCCGGCTTGCACAGGTGTTCTCGAACCTGCTCAACAACGCGGCGAAGTACACGCCGCACGGCGGCCGGATTGCTGTGTCCGCGTCAGCCGAAGGCACGGACGCCGTCGTCCGCGTCCGCGACAACGGCGTCGGCATCCCGCTCGACATGCTGCCGCGCGTGTTCGAGATGTTCAGCCAGGTGGACCACACGCTCGACCAGGCACAGGGTGGCCTCGGGATCGGGCTCACGCTCGTGCGCAGCCTTGTCGAACTGCACGGCGGCACCGTAAGCGCGCAGAGCGCCGGCCGCGGCTGCGGCGCGGAGTTCACCGTACGGCTGCCGCTGTGCGACACGCCGACGGCACACGGCTCCACGCCGCGGATCGCCGATGGGGTAACAGATCGCGGTGACGGACCGCAGCGGGTGCTCGTCATCGACGACAACCGGGAGAGCGCAGATTCGCTTGCGATGTTCCTGCGCCTGTGCGGTCGGGAGGTTCATGTGGCTTACGACGGAAACGCCGGCATCGAAGCGGCGGAGCGCCTGCGCCCGGACGCGATGCTCGTCGACATCGGGATGCCCGGCCGGAACGGTTACGAAGTGTGCACGCACGTGCGCGCGCAAGCCTGGGGCCACGCGCTCGCGATCTTCGCGGTCACCGGCTGGGGCCAGCAGGACGACCGGCATCGCAGCGAGCGCTGCGGCTTCGACGGGCACCTCGTCAAACCGGTGGACCCCGACGCACTGCTGGCAAACGTCGACGAGGCCTGTCGGCGCCGCCGCGAGCTCACGACGCCGTGACCGCCCTGCCCCACATCACCACGCGCACCGGCGCGTGGACGCACGCGCGCGGCGCGGTGCGCATCGGCATTGCCGCCGTGGTCGGCTTCTCGACGCTGCTGCTCGGGTGCGCTTCCGCACCGGCCGCAGACGCCTCGGCGGTAGAGAGCGGCCCAACGTACCTGCTCGTGCGCCATGCCGAAAAAAGCACTGCCGACCCGCGTGACCCGACGCTGACGCCCGCAGGCGAGGCACGTGCGCAACGCCTCGCGGCGGAGTTGCGCGATGCCCCGCTCGTCGCCGTGTATTCCACGGACACGCGTCGGACGCGTGCGACCGCGACGCCGGCCGCGCAGGCGCACGGTCTGTCCGTCGAGGCCTACGACCCGCGCGCCGCTGAAGCACTCGCTCGCGACCTGCGAACCCGGCATCCGCGCGGCCTGGTCCTGGTGGTTGGGCACAGCAACACGGTCCCGGCGCTCGCGGCGGCGCTGTGCAGCTGCACCGTTCCGCCGATGGGCGAGCACGACTACGCGCTACGTTATCGCCTCCGCGCGCCCGGCGCCGACGGCCCGGCACGACTCGAGGCCGAAACGTGGTGATCAATGCCACCTGGCCCCGCGCCGGCCTCGCCGGTTGGGATGGCACGGAAGGCGGCGCGCGCGCGCTTCAGTGCACCCTCGCCGGCGAGGTCGAGCTTGGCGACGGCTTCCGCCCGACTCTGACGACCGTGGGCGGCTTCAGTGCGCGCACCGCTGGCGACGGCCGCCGCGTCCGCGCCGCGGCGGTTCTGATGGACCTGCAGACGTTGCAGCCGCTCCACGTGGACGTGCGCGAGGTCGAAGCACCGCTGCCCTACGTGCGTGAACTGCTCGGGTTCCGGGCGCTCCCTGCGCTGCTCGAAAGTCTCGACGCGCTGCCCTACCGCCCCGAAGTCGCGTTCGTCGAAGGCCACGGCATCGCGCACCCGCGGCGCTGTGGGCTCGCATCGCATTTCGGACTAGCCACGGGTGTGCCAACGATCGGCGTGGCCCGGGACCGGCTCGCCGGCAGCGCGCCCGAGCCGGGCCCGACGCCCTGCGATGCGACACGCTTGCGCGAAGGCGATCAGCAGGTCGGCTGGTCGGTGCGCACCTGCCGCGACGCGCGTCCGGTGTTCGTCTCGCCTGGCCACCGCGTGTCGCTCAAGAGCGCGCTCGAACTGACGCTGCGATCGTTGCAGGCACAGCGCCTACCGCGGCCGGTCGACCTCGCACACGAACTGGCACACGAACCGGGCGGGACCGGACCGCGCCGCTGGCATCCGGGCGCGCGGTCGGGCCCGTCGCTGCACACATGAGGTCTGCAGCGGCAATGGCGGTGCTGTTCGCGGTCGGCGCCTGCACGCAGCCGGATCTACGCGCTAAGCAGGCGGCGACCGCGCAGACGCCAGTCGAGATCCGGCTCGCGCCGGGCGAGCACGCTCCACTCCCGGGCGGAGGCCGCCTGCGCTTCGTCGCCGTCGTGTCCGACTCGCGCTGCCCGCCGAAGGTGCAGTGCATCCACGCGGGGGAGGCCGTCCTGCGTTTTGAACTGGATTCCAGCGTCGGCGCGCGCACCGTCGAGCTGTCGACAGCGACCGACGCGCACGCCGCAAGCGTCGGCGGCCACCGTGTTCGCCTGATCTCGGCAACTCAGGGGACGCCAGTCAGCGCGCGCGTCGCGGTGGGACCGTTTGACTGAGGCCGGACGGCGTCAACGGGTTGCACAGAATCGGTCAAACGGCGGAACAGGCAAACGAACACAACCGGTTCACAGTCTTCGAAACGCGGATTTGTCAAGGCCCTGTGAATGAGCTACGTTCGTGACGTGCCGCTCGGTTCAGCGGCCGTCAAGGGGGACCCCACAATGCGCACTTCGATTTTCTGTCTGCCTGTTCTGCTCGCGTTCGCCGGCGGGGCGTATGCCCAATCACAGAGCGATATCGCCTGCCCACAACTGCCCGCCGATTCCGGCCTCATCTGGCAGCACAAGGCCACCGCCAAGTCAGACTTCTGCCGCGCGCTGCGCCCGGATGGCTCCGAGGCATTCGGGCTTTTCATCGCGAACGACTCACCGTTCAAGCCCACGCGCGGGAACCGCGCCGAGCAGGCGGTGATCGACGGCCGCGAAGTCCAGTGGTACCGCAGCGAGCTCGCCGCACAGCCGGACGTGCAGGCGCGCGAAACGCTCATCGAACTGCCCGACGGCCGCGTCGCCCACGTGTGGGTGCAAGCGAAGACGCAGCAGCAGCTCGACCAGGCGCTCAGCCAGACCGCCGACCTGCGCTTCCGCAACGCCCAACTCAGCAGCAAGTGAGGTCAGGGCGGCAGACGCCGCCCGATTTCGCGGCTGCAGCCGACGTAGACCGCACGCCACGGCGGCTGACGTCTGCGGCCGCAGTGCGGTCGACTAGAACCGGCCCTGCTGGAGGTCGACAAACGCCTGCATGAGCTCCTCGCGGGTGTTCATCACGAACGGCCCGTGCCGCGCCACCGGCTCGCGCAACGGCCGGCCGGCGACGAGGATGAGGCGCGCACCGGCCTCGCCGCCCGCGAGCGCCACGTCCGCGCCGCCGCCGAGAACGCCGAGTTCCTGCGCGCCCACGCGGCGACGCGCCTCCCCCTCGCCGACCGACGCCGCGCCTTCGTACACATAGACGAACGCGTTATGCCCGCCGGGCAGCGCGTGCGTCCACGCCGCGCCAGGCGCGAGCTCGATGTCGAGGTAGACCGGCGCCGTCGCCGCGTCGCCCGCGGCGTACACGGGGCCAACCGTATCGCCGACGCGTCCGGCAATCACCTTAACGCGCACGCCCTCGGCCGGCTCGGCCTGCGCGATGCGCTCGGGCGCGAATTCCTGGTATCGCGGCGGCTGCATCTTGTCGCGTGCGGGCAGGTTCACCCACAGCTGGAAACCGCGCATGCGGCCCTCCAGCTGCTCCGGCATCTCCGAGTGCACGAGCCCGCTGCCGGCCGTCATCCACTGCACGCTGCCCGGCACGAGCACGCCTTCATTGCCCCGGTTGTCGCGGTGCCGCATGCGGCCGTCGAGCATGTAGGTGACGGTTTCGAACCCGCGGTGGGGGTGCTCGGGGAATCCGGCGAGGTAATCCTCGGGCCGGTCGGTGCCGAACTCGTCGAGCATGAGGAACGGGTCGAGGTCGGGCAGCTGCGGCGTGCCGATCACGCGCGTGAGCTTCACGCCCGCGCCGTCGGAGGCGGGCATGCCGCGCAAGGTGCGGATCACGCGGGCGGCGGAGGGGACGGTGGACATGGCGGCCTCGGGTCGAGTGGACACGTCAGATAATGGCGTCGGCGTCCGGCCGTACGAGGGCGGGCCTTGGAAACCACCGTTGCGCAGGCGTGCATCGGCGCACCGCAGGCGCGCGTCGGCGCACCGGTTGCGCCACGCGGTGCGAAACGCCTGCTTTCACGCGCTCCCACGCTGGCGCCGCGCGGAGGCGCCCGCAACGGGTCGACGACGTCCGCGCGCTCAGCGGCGGGTGAGCCGCCAGCAGCGGTGGATGCGCGCGTCCCGCTCGAAATCGGGCGGAATCGTGCTCGCCGAAATGTCCTCGACGTGTGCGAACGACGCGATCTCCGCCTCGTCGAGCCGGAAGCGACGGTAGTTGTTCGAGAAATACAGCACGCCGCCGGGCGCGAGACGCGCGACGGCCGCACGGAGCAGCCGGACGTGCGTCGCCTGCACGTCGAAGTCGCGCGCGCGCTTGGAGTTCGAGAACGTCGGCGGGTCGCAGAAGACGAGGTCGTACTGCGCGGTGTCGGCCTCGAGCCAGGCGAGCGCATCGGCCTGCACGAGGCGGTGGCGTGCGCCGCCGAGCCCGTTTTCAGCGAGGTTGTCCACGCACCACTGCAGGTAGGTGCCGGACAGGTCGACGGTCGTCGTCGTGCGCGCGCCACCGAGCGCGGCGTGCACGGTGGCTGCGCCGGTGTAGGCGAACAGGTTGAGGAAGCGCGTGTCGTGCGCCTCGTCGGCGATGCGCAGGCGCATCGGCCGATGATCGAGGAACAGGCCCGTGTCGAGGTAATCGAACAGGTTCACGCGCAGCCGCGCATCGCCTTCGCGCACGACGATGAAATCGCCGCGCGTGTCGAACCGCCCGTACTTGCTGCCGCCCTTACCCGTGGCGCGCGTCTTGAGCGCGACACGCTCGCGCGGCACGTCGAACACCTCGCGTGCAGCGGCGAGCAGGTCGTTGAGCCGGCGCCGCTGCAGGTCGGCCGGAATGTCGGCCGGCGCGGCGTATTCCTGCACGTGCAGCCAGGTGCGTTCGCGCTCGGGCACGCGGCCCGTGTCGTCCACCGCAACATAGACGTCGATCGCGGCCGAGTATTCGGGCAGGTCGGCGTCGTAAGCGCGGAATGCGCCGATGTCTTCGCGCTCGCGCCAGGTCTTGAGCTTGCGCAGGTTCTTGCGAAGCCGGTTCGCGACCATCTGCGCGTTCTCGGGCAGCGCAGGCGCGGCGTCGGCCGTGCGCTCGCGCTGCGGCGGCGCGATGCGCTCGACGTCGAGCAGCGTGCATTCGATCGCACCGTTGAACATCGTGTAGGTCTTGCGTGCGCGCAGGCCCGTCGCATGGGCAAGCTCGACGCTGCCGCACAGCAGGCTCGCGCGCCATTCGGGCGCGGCGCGGCGCAGCGCATCGCCGAGCGCGCGGTAGAGCGCGGGATCGGCTTGGAGTCGCAGGTCGTACGGTGGGTTACAGGCGACAAGACCGGGCGCCGCCGCGCGGTCGGTGGACTTCGCAGCCCCCGCCGCGGTCGCGTCGAGCGGCGTGGGAGCGGTGTCGGCGCGCGACGGGTCGCCCGGCTCCGCGCGGTCGGCCGGTGCGGGGGGTTTCGCGCGCGCGCCTGCCCACGGGTTCGGCGCGGCCGAATCTGCATGTCCATCGGGAGCCGCGTCGGCGGGGGCACCTGCGCTGCCTCCACCGTGGCGGTCGGCTGACGCGCCCATTGAGTTGGTCGGCAGTTCCACCATCGAGCGCACGCGCTCCAGCCCTGCGAGCGCCTCCGCGTCGAGCGTGCGAATGTCGCCCACGCGCCACCCGATCGCATCCATGAGCCCCGCGTGTGCGGCGTTGTCGCGCGCGATGCGGATTGCGTCCGGATCGACATCGAATCCGAGGAACATCGGACGCAGCGCTGCACGCCCGACGCGCTCACGCGCGATCGCCTCGTCGACGAGCCCGCGCCAAGTGCTCTTATCGAAGCCGAGCCAGCGCGTCGGCGCCGCGTGCCCGCACCGCAGCAGGCCGGGCGCGACGTCCGCGGCCATGAGCGCGCCTTCGATGAGCAATGTGCCGCTGCCGCACATCGGATCGACCAGTGCGCCGCCGTCGGCATACACCCGCGGCCAGCGGCCGCGCATGAGCACGGCGGCTCCAAGCGTCTCCTTCAGCGGCGCCTCGCCCTGCGCCAACCGCCAGCCGCGGCGGTGCATGGGGCCGCCGGACAGGTCGATCGATACCGTCGCACGGCCCTTGCGCACGACAAGGTGCACCCGCAGGTCGGGGGCGTCGACGTCGACGTCCGGCCGAATGCCACCCGCGCCGCGCACGGTGTCGACGATCGCGTCCTTGACGCGCTGTGCCGCGTAGCGCGCATGCGTGAGCGCGTCGCCCGAGACGTGCGCATCGACCGCGATCGTGTCGCCCTCCGACAGGTGTTCGGGCCATGCGATCGCGGCGACGCCCGCGTACAACGCGTGCTCGTCGGCGCATTCGAATTCGGCCAGCGGCCACAGCACGCGGCTGGCGAGGCGCGACCACAACACGGCGCGCTGCGCGTCGACCGGCGTGCCCTCGACGTTGACGCCGGCAACGGTGGCCGTCGCGCGCGCGCAGCCGAGAGCGAGCAACTCGTCGGCCAGCAGGTATTCGAGGCCCTTGCCGCAGCTCGCGAAGAATTTCATCGGTTACAACCCCTCGAGCAGCGCCGCGAACGCACGGGCGCTCGCGTCGACGTGGTCGGCAAGGCGATGCGCATCGTCGACGAGCAGCAGCCGCGCGCGGCGCGTGTGTGCCCAATCGACGACATGCATCGCCGGAATCAGTTCATCGTCCCAGCCGTGGACGATCGACGTCGGCACCGCGGCGGCATCCAGCGCAGGCGCGGCGCCCATGCGCGTCGGCGGCGCCAGCAGGAACAGCGCCGCCACCGGCACCTCGAGCGTCACGCGCGCGCTGATGTACGCGCCGAGGCTGGAGCCGGCGAGCACGAGCGGCCCGCGAGCAGCGGCGGCCTGCGCGAGGTCGAGCAGGCGCTGCTGGCGTGCGAGCACGTCGCCGAGTTCACTGACCTCACGCTTTGCGTCGAGGTCGCGGTAGTCGGGGCGCTCGCAGCTCCAGCCGAGCGCGGTCGCCGCCGCTTCGAGCGCGGTGACCTTGGTCGCGTCGGGGCCGCTTTCGAACCCGTGCGAGAGGATGCAGTGGCCGCGGGCCGTCATTGCAGATCCAATTCGGCTTGCAATGCCGCAACGGTGTCGCCACGGCGGATCCGCCCGCCGTCGATCACGCGTGCGCAAAGGCCGCCGTGCCCGCGCATCGCGTTATAACCGCCCGGCCCGAGCGCCTCTTCCATCTTCGAGCATGGATCGCACGGGCTCGTACCCTCGAGCACGACGTCGCCGACGCGGAAGCGCCGGCCCTTGAGCGCGATGACGGGGATGCCCGATACGACGAGGTTGCGGCGCAGCGTGGCCGGATGCACGGCGTCTAGGCCCGCGAGCGTCGCGATCACCGGCAGGTGCTCGGCCTGGATCAGGGTCACGCCGCGCTTGCCGCTGCCGCCGGCGTAACGATCGCCGACCAAGCCGGCACCGGTTTCCGCGCTCACCTCGTCGCACTCGATGACCGGCTCATCGCGCCCCGGCCGCACGCCGATCCACTCGACGCGGCCGCTGCGCGGCAGCGAGGCCATGAGGCGGCCGAGCGCGGAATCGGCGGGAGGCAGTTTCATCGCGGGCTCCGGAGCGGGGCCGAATGCTAGCATCCGGCGCATGGTGCCCGAGCTTCCGCCCCTGCCCGTGCAGGTCGACCCGCTGCCGTACGAAGCGCGTCTCGACGTGCGCCCGGCCGAGCAGATCGACCTCGTCGTCATCCACTGCACCGAGCTGCCCGATCTCGCCATGGCGCGGCGCTGGGGCGAACAGGTGCAGTACACGGGCTCCGGCACCGGCAACAGCGGCCACTACTACGTCGACCGCGACGGCACGGTGCACCGCTATGTCGATCCGCTGCGCGTCGCGCACCACACGCGCGGCTACAACCCGCGCTCGATCGGCATCGAACTCGTCAACACCGGCCGCTACCCGAACTGGCTCGCCGCCGACCACCAGGCGATGGACGAGCCCTACCCGGACGCGCAGATCGACGCGCTGATCGCGCTGCTGCAGCGCCTGCACGCCGAGCACCCGACGCTGCGGTTCATTGCAGGCCACGAAGACCTCGACACCGCGCGGGAACCCGCGAGCGACGACCCGACGCGCGAGGTGTTCCGCAAGCGCGACCCGGGCCCGCAGTTCCCGTGGGAGCGCGTGCTGCAGCAAGTGGGGTTCGAGCGACTGCGGCCGTAGCCGCAGTCCGCCCCTAGGTCGGCGGAGCCTATCGAGGGCGGCGTACGGCTCATCGCCGATCGTAGGTGCCGCGCCCTGCCCTCCTAAGCGTTCGAAGATGGCCGACCGAGGCGCCGCCAACCCGCCGCGCCCGTACTCGCACCGCTACCATGCGCACGTCGCCAGGGGGCCGCATGCGCAACGCCGAATTCTCGTTCCACCATCCCGTCGCGTTCTGGATCGGCTGCGCGCTGATCACGGCCGGCGTCTTCGCGCACGCGCCGATGTTCCTCATGGGCGAGCACACCCACTGGCAGATGGTCGGCATGCCGATGACGGCCGAGATGTGGGCCGGCATGGCGATGATCCCGCTTGGCCTCGTGCTGTCGGCCTACGGCATGCTGCCGCGGCGGCCCGCGCTTGCGCCTGCGGCAGGCTTCGCGCCGCTGCGCTTCCACGTGGCCGACGGCGTACCGCTTAACCGTGAGCACTGGACGCTGGTCGCGGTGCTCGTGGTCACGCTCGCGATCGACGTCATGAAGCCCGCGACGCTCGGCTTCGTGATGCCGGGCCTCAGCGCGGAGTACGAGATCGGCAAGTCACGCGCGAGCCTGCTCGCCTTGTGCGCGCTAACCGGCACGACAGTCGGCTCGGTCGTTTGGGGCCGCATCGCGGACCGCTTCGGCCGGCGTGCGGCGATCCTGCTGTCGGCGCTGATGTTCATCGGCACCGCGATCTGCGGCGCGATGCCGTCGTTCGAATGGAACCTCGCGATGTGCTTCCTCATGGGCGCGTCAGCGGGCGGCTTGCTGCCGATCACGTTCACGCTGATGGCCGAGACTGTCCCGGCCTCGCATCGCGGCTGGCTGCTCGTCGCGCTCGGCGGCATCGGCACCTCGGCCGGCTACCTGCTGGCGGCCGGCGCCGCGGCCGTGCTCGAGCCGATGTTCAGCTGGCGCGTGCTGTGGCTGCTCGGGCTGCCGACCGGCGCGATCATCATCCTGCTCAACCGCTGGATCCCGGAGTCGCCGCGCTTCCTGTCGAGCATGGGCCTGCACGAGCAGGCGCGGGCGCTGCTGCAGCGCTTCGCCGGCCGCCGCGACGGCGTGGAGCCTGACGACGCCGCGCACCCCGGCGCGCCCGTCATCGACGAATCGCACCCGGTCGCGAGCACACGCCAACTGCTGCAGGGCCGCCATGCGGCCATCACCTGGAGCCTCCTCGTTGCGGGCACCGCATGGGGACTCGTGAATTTCGGCTTCCTGCTGTGGCTGCCGGTCAACCTCACCGAACTGGGCGTGGACCCGGCCGGCGCAAGCGCGCTGCTCGCGAAGTCGGCGATCTACGCGCTGCCCGGCATCGGCCTCGTCATCTGGCTGTACCACCGCTGGAGCAGCTTCAAGTCGCTGGTCCTGTTCCTCGCGCTCACGGCGGGTGCACTTCTCGTGTTCGGCGCGCTCGAGGCGACCGGCGCGCGGTCGGCGCTGCTTACGACACTTGCAACCGCCGCGCTGCTCGTGAGCGTCAGCGGCGTGATCGCGATGCTGATCCCGTACGCGGCCGAGATCTACCCACTGCGCTTGCGCGGCACCGGCTCGGGCGCGATCGCGGCGAGCTCGAAGTTCGGCGGCATCGTCGGCGCGGGCCTCGGCGTGGTGGGCTTTTTTGACAACTTCCTCGCATCCGCGTTGTTGCTGGCGGCGCCAATGGCGGTGTCGGCGGTCATGCTCTGGCGCAGCGGCGTGGAGACGCGCGGCTTCGGGCTCGAAGAAATCCAGACGGCGATCGCGACGCGGTAGCCGCCGCGTTCCGTGAGCGCGGACACCAAACAGCCTGCTCGACGCGACGGGAGCCGCGGACCCACCGGCCTGTAAAAAGTGCCGCCCTATACTGACGCCCCGCATTCCGGCACGACCATGACGACGTCACCCGTTTCAGAGCTCATTGAGCTGCTTTCGCTCGAGCGCCTCGAAGTCAACCTGTTCCGCGGCCAGAGCCGCGATATCGGCACGAAGTACGTGTTTGGCGGGCAGGTGCTCGGGCAGGCGCTGTCGGCTGCACAGTCGACGATGACCGAGCCGCGCACAGCCCATTCGCTGCACGCTTACTTCCTCAAGGCCGGCGACATCGAAGCCCCGATCGTCTATCAGGTCGACCGCACGCGCGACGGCGGCAGTTTTTCGGTGCGTCGCGTCACGGCCATCCAGCACGGCCAGCCGATCTTTTTCCTCGCGGCCTCGTTCCAGAAGGACGAGGAAGGCGGCGAGCACCAGCTCACGATGCCCGAGGTGCCGATGCCTGAGGACGTCGACCCTTCGCCGACGGTGCCACCTCAGGTGATGGCGAAGCTGCCGGAGAAGATCCAGCGCTGGCTGTCACGCCAAGGGCCGTTCGAGTTCCGCCAGGTCTACCCGCGCGACGAGCTCAAGCCGCCGAAGCGGCCGCCCTACCAGCAGGTGTGGTTCCGCCTGACCGAGAAGGTCGGCGACGCCGCCGAACTGCACCGCGCGTTGCTTGCGTACGCGTCGGACTTCCACCTGCTCGGAACGGCGACGTTCCCGCATGGCATCAGCTACTACCAGCCGAACGTGCAGATGGCGTCGCTCGACCACGCGCTGTGGTTCCATCGTCCGTTCCGCGCCGACGACTGGCTGCTGTATTCGCTCGACAGCCCGAGCGCGCAAGGCGGCCGTGGCCTCGCCCGCGGCATGATCTACGACCGTCAGGGCCGGCTTGTGGCCAGCACCGCGCAGGAAGGCCTGATCCGCGTCGTGCAGTCGGCCGCAGCGGTCGGCCAGGTGCCTGCCAAGGGCTGAGGCCCGCCCGTTCCGGACCGAGGATTGACCGATGCGCCAGGTGTTCAGCAGCCCGCGGCTCGAGAACGTGGAACGTGTCGCGCAGTTGCTGCGCGACGACGATATCGAGGTGCGCGTCACGCAGGGCCGCTCGTACAAGGGCAACCGCCGGGGGGCATTCAGCTACAGCGAGAAGGGCGGGCCGCAGCCTGCGGTGTGGGTCGCGAAGTCGGAGGACCAAGTGCGCGCGCGTGAGCTGCTGCGTGCAGCGGGTTTGATCGACAGCACGCGCGGCGCGGGGCCTGGGAATGCGCCGTTCCGCTTCGAACCCAAGACGCAGGCGGGCCCCGATGCGTCGCGCCGTCGCGCCACGCGTATCAAGCTCGCCCTGGTCGGCGGCATTGTCATCGTGGGGGGCATGGCCGTCTTCGATGCACTGCGCAGCCCGCCGGCGCCGCAGTTCGCCTCGCCCCCGTTTGGGACGCAGCAGGCGACGCCGCCAAGTGCTGCGCGAGCAGCGTTTGCGCATGCGTACGACGAGGCCAATCTCCCCGTCCTCTGCCTGTCGGTCGACGGGCGGGACGCCCCTGCAGCGCTGATCGACACCGTCGCCCGCAAACCGTTCACGTCGGTTCCAGCGTCGCACTGCCGTCGCGTGGCCGACAGCGAGACCGGCAGCGTGCTGCCCAACACCCGCCAACCGGCGCTGATCGTCGAAGTGCGCCGGTTCACGCCGAGCGCGCCCGATGCAGCGACCGTCGAACTCGAGGCGTACCACCACCAGCTGTACGGCAGCTACAAAACGCTGCAATTGCGGTACGTCGACGGGGCCTGGCGCGTCACCGACACGCTGCGACACGTCTCGATGCAGGGCTGAGACCCCCGCCCGCACGCCGAAGCGTGCGCATGAATCGCTGTCAAACCGCGTTCCGGCTGCGGCCCGTCACGCGGCGCAGCCAGGAACGCGGGTTTATTCTCAGTCGATGGGCTCCCAGCACCTGCACGGCGACGACCTGCGTCTCTTCCACACGAGTGAGCACCCGTGTGGTTACTGGCCTGACCGGGTCGCGCGCGACCTCGTCCTCGATCCACGCGACCCGCGCCTCGCCCATTGGTATCCGCTTGCGCTCGGCTGGGGGTTTCGCCGCTCGGGTGACATCGTCTATCGCCCGCATTGCGGGGCCTGCCGCGCATGCGTGGCGGTGCGCATCCCGGTCGACCGCTTTACGCCGAGCCGCAGCCAGCGACGCACGCTGGCTCGCAATGCGCAGGTGCAGATGCGCGTCTGCGCGCCCGACCGCACGGACGAGCAGCTCGCGCTGTATCGCCGCTACCTGAAGGCGCGCCACGCAGGCGGCGGCATGGACACGCACGGCGCTTCCGAGTTTGACCAATTCCTGATCGGCAGCTGGAACGAGGGGCGATTCCTCGAATTCCGCGACCCCGCGCCAAGCGGAAGAGGCCCGGGCCCCTTGCGCGCCGTCGCGGTGACCGATGTCACCGCCGATGCGCTGTCGGCGGTCTACACCTTCTACGACCCCGACCACGTCGACCGCGGGCTCGGCACGCTGGCGATCCTTCACCAGATCGAATGGGCGCGCCGCGAGCACCGCGGCCACGTGTACCTGGGCTACTGGCTCGCGCGCCACGGCAAGATGGACTACAAGCGCCGCTTCCGCCCGCTCGAGGGGTTCGACGGCCGCCACTGGCGCGATCTGGCAGAGACCGTGGACGCGTGAGCCGGCGGTCGTCGGAAGCCGTCTGGTGGCGCGGGCCCGCGTTCTGGCTGGGCCTCGCGGCCGGCGTGCTCGTCACTGCCTGCGTGCGCGTGAACGTGCATGGCACGCGGCCCGGCCCCGAGCCACTGCGGGTGGCGACCTACAACACCTCGCTGTACGACGACGTCTCCGGCCGGCTGATCAACCGGCTTGAAGCCGGCGACGAGCCGGCGCGCCGCATCGCCGCCGTGCTGCAACGGGTTCGGCCGGACATCGTCCTGCTCAACGAGTTCGACTTCGATCCGGCGCATCGGGCGGCCGATCTGTTCCAGCGGCATTACCTCGAAGTGGCGCAATCCGGCGGCGGCAGGCCCCTCCACTACCCGTACCGATTCCTCGCGCCAGTGAACACCGGCGTGCCGAGCGGGCTGGATCTCGATCGCAGCGGGAGCCTGCCCGGCGTTGATGCGGGCGCTGACGATCCCGCCGAAGCCGCACGCAAGCGCGGCAACAACGCCTGGGGTTACGGCCTGCACCCCGGGCAGTACGGGATGCTTGTGCTCTCGCGTTTCCCGATCGACGCGAACGCCGTGCGCACGTTCCAGCGGCTGCGCTGGAGCACGCTGCCGGGCGCGCATGCGCCGGTCGATCCGGAGACGGGTCAGCCGTGGTACCCGCCGCACGTCTGGTCGCAACTCCGGCTGTCGTCGAAATCGCACTGGGACGTCCCCGTGCACACGCCGCAGGGCGTGCTGCACCTGTTGGCGGCCCATCCGACGCCGCCGGTGTTCGACGGCCCGGAAAATCGCAACGGCCTGCGCAACTTCGACGAGATCGGGCTGTGGAAGCGCTATCTCGACGGCGGCAGCTCGAAATGGCTGTGCGATGACCGCGGCCGCTGCGGTGGCCTGTCGCCCGACGCCGCATTCGTGATCGCCGGCGATTACAACGCGGATCCGACCGACGGCGAAGGCGAGCCGGGGGCGATCGCGCAGCTCGTCGCGCATCCGCGCGTCAACGGCTCCGTCGTGCCCCGCAGCGCAGGCGCGCCCGAGCGCGCATCGGCGCACAGCCTGCCGCGTCGCGGCGACACGGCCGCGCACACCGGCGACTTCGGCCCGCGGACCGGCACGCTTCGTCTCGATTACGTGTTGCCCTCGCGCGAGCTGCGCGTGCACGATGCCGGCGTCTTCTGGCCGCCGGCCGACTCGCCCGATGCGGCCCTCGCAGGCGCGAGCGACCATCGCGCCGTGTGGATCGACGTCACCCTGCCCGCCACTGACTAGCCCGCGGTCTCATCCGCAGGCGGTCTACCCTGGATCCGAGCCCGCGATGGGATACGAAGCAATCAACCTGATCGACAAATTCGCGCGTATCGACGCCCAGTGGTCGCCCCGCGTCGTGGCTGAAATGAACGACGTGCAGTTCAAGCTCGCGAAGATCGAGGGCGAGTTCATCTGGCACCGTCACGACGACACCGACGAGGTGTTCATCGTCATCGAAGGCCGCCTCGTCCTCGAATTCCGCGACGGGCGCGTCGAGCTCGGCAGCGGCGAGATGTTCGTCGTGCCCCGCGGCGTCGAGCACCGCCCGATCGCCGATGGTGAATGCCGGATCATGCTCGTCGAGCCCCGCGGGGTCGTGAACACCGGCGACGCGGGCGGCGACCGCACCGCGCCGAACGACCTCTGGGTGTAGCGGCGCGGCCGCGCCGAGGCCTCAGACGCACACGGCAGCAGTGAGGGCTCGGCGCGCTTAGGGCTGAGCCGGCGTCTGCACCGGCTCGGGGCCCGCATCGGAATCGGGCATCGCCTGCGACGGCGCATCCACCGGCGATGCGGTCGGACCGAGTGGCGGCAACGCCGTGGTCAGCCCGCCGGCAGGACGCGGCATGAAGCCGAACGGCGCGTCGGCCCGCGAAGAGACGATGAGCTTGACCATGTTCGTCGGCACGATGAACTCCAGGTCCGTCTCCCGCCCCTCGCGATCGCAGCCCAGCAGCGTCATCTCGACGAAGCTGCCCGCCGTGTCGACGTCGCGGCACACGAGGTGCTTGCCCTGGGGGCCATCGCACAGGTACGGCGTGACGCAGGCGCCGAGCGCCTCGAGCGCGTTGTCGTAGAGGAAAACCGCGTAACCGTGCTGCTCGGGCATTGCCTCTCTCCGTCAAACCGAACCTGGACCCGATCGAGCCGCTCAGCGCAGCGCAATGTGGAGTTTCTCTGCCGCCTCGCGAGCGCGTGCGCGGGCCTCGTCGACGTCCGCACCAGTCGCGAGCGTGACGCCGACCCGGCGCTTGCCCTCGACGCGCGGCTTGCCGAACAGTCGCAGCTGCGACGTCGGCACGGCGAGCGCGGCGTCGACCGCGTCGAACACCGGCACGCCGTTGCCTTCGGCCAGCACCGCGCACGAGGCCGACGTGGCCAGCAGCGGCACGTCGCCGCCGTCGTCCGCCGGGATCGGCAGGCCGAGGATCGCGCGCGCGTGCAGTGCGAACTCGCTGAGCGTTTGCGAGGCGAGTGTCACCAGCCCGGTGTCATGGGGGCGTGGCGAGACCTCGCTGAACCACACCTCGTCGCCCCGCACGAACAACTCGACGCCGAACAATCCCCACCCGCCGAGCGCGTCCGTGATGCGCCGCGCGATGTCGCGTGAGCGCTCGAGTGCGAGCGCGCTCATCGGCTGCGGCTGCCAGCTTTCGCGGTAGTCGCCGTCGCGCTGCAGGTGCCCGATCGGCGCGCAGAAACTCGTCCCACGCGCGTGACGCACGGTGAGCAGGGTGATTTCGTACTCGAAGTCGACGAAGCCTTCGACAATGACGCGCCCGGCGCCCGCCCGGCCGCCGCTCTGCGCGTAGTCCCACGCGGCGTCGACCCCCGCCGCGTCGCGCAGCGTGCTCTGGCCCTTGCCCGAGGACGACATCACCGGCTTGACCACGCAGGGCACGCCGATCGCGTCGACGGCCTCGCGGTATTCGGCGCGGGTGTCGACAAAGCGGTACGGCGACACGGGCAGGCCGAGCTCTTCCGCAGCGAGGCGGCGGATGCCTTCGCGGTCCATCGTCAGTCGCGTCGCGCGCGCGGTCGGCACGATGCGCGTTGCGGTGCCACGCTCGGCGAACTCGTGCTCGAGCTCCACCAGCGTCTGCGTGTGGATCGCCTCGATCTCCGGCACGATCAGGTGCGGCCGCTCCAGCGCGACCAGATCGCGCAGCGCGGTCGCGTCCAGCATGTCGATCACGTGCGCGCGGTGCGCGACCTGCATCGCCGGTGCATCGGCGTAACGGTCGGCCGCGATGACTTCGACGCCGAGCCGCTGCAGCTCGATCGCGACTTCCTTGCCGAGTTCGCCCGAACCGAGCAGCAGCACGCGCGTGGCGTGCGGGGTCAGCGGCGTGCCGAGCGAAACCGGGGCATCGGAAGGCGTCATGGCGGAGCGTCCTGGCGGAAAGGCGCGCAGTCTACCGTCGGTGTGCACGACACAAGTGCGTGCGTCGGCCAACGGGTTGGGAGCCGCGCGCGTGCATGCGATCCTGCCGCCATGTCGCCCCGCATCCGCCCTGCCGCACTGCTGCGCCTCGCATGGACGATCGCGTTCGCGCTGCTGCTGACTGCATGCGCCGCCGAGTCGCCCGAAGACACATCGGGTGCACGCCTGAGCGGCCTGGTCGTCGACCCGCAGCTCGATGAAATCAGCGGCCTCGCTGCATCCCGCCTGCACCCCGGCGTGCTGTGGTCCGTCGATGACGGCGGCAACCCCGAGCGCCTGTTCGCGATCGACGCGCGCGGGCAGCGCATCGCGACGTTCCGCGTCGAGGGCGTGCCGAAGACCGACTGGGAAGACCTGGCTTCGTTCGAACTCGATGGCCGCGCGTACCTGCTGATCGCGGACGTGGGCGACAACGGCGGGCTGCGTCGTTCGCTGCAGCTGCATGTGGTCGAAGAGCCCGCACGGCTCGAGAATGCACGGCTCAAGCCGGCCTGGTCGATCGCGTTCCGCTGGCCCGACGGGCCACGGGACTGCGAGGCCGTGGGCGTCGATGTCGCGCGCCGGCAGGTGCTGCTGGTCTCGAAGAAACGCGAGCCGCCCGAGCTGTTTCGCCTGCCGCTTCGCGCGCCCGACGAGGGGCTGCTCACCGCGCGCCGCGTCGGCACCCTCGCGGGCGTGCCGCGCCCGGTCGCGACGCCTGATCGTCCGCTGACGCGCCTTCAGCGCATGCAGAGTCACGTCACCGCCGCCGACGTGTCACCGGACGGGCACACGCTCGCCGTGATGACGTACCGCCACCTGCTGCTGTACCGGCGCGATGCGCGGCAGTCGTGGCGGAGCGCCGTGACCGACGCACCGGACGTGCGGGTGCTGCCGGTGCTGCCACAGGCCGAGGCGTTGGCCTGGTCGCGCGACGGGCGGACGCTGTACGCGACGGGCGAGTTCATCCCAGCGCCGCTCTACCGGATCGTGCCCTGACCACGACCGTTCGTCGGCTCACCGCCCACTCTCGATTTTTGGTGATATCTTTTTGATATCAACCTACGCGTCAGCGTGCACCTGAGAGGAGCGACGGTCATGCAAGAGAAAACCATCCGGTCCCTGCCCGGCATCCCGATGCTGCTCGCCCTGCTCGTGGCAGTGGCGGGATGCGCTGTCGCGTTCCTGGACGGTGCCGGCGACGGCGACCGAGTGCAGGCGCTCGTCGCCGCGCTGGCGGGCGCGATCGCCGTGTTCTGCCTGTTCGGCCTGTACATGGTCGAGCCGAATCAGGCCGCGGTGCTGAGCCTGTTCGGCAAGTACGTCGGCACCGTGAAGCACGACGGCCTGCGCTGGAACAACCCCTTCTATTCCAAGCGCAAGGTCAGCCTGCGCGTGCGCAACTTCGAGAGCGGCAAGCTCAAGGTCAACGAGCTCGACGGCAGCCCGATCGAGATCGCCGCCGTGATCGTCTGGCAGGTCGTCGACTCGGCCGAAGCGGTCTACAACGTCGACGAGTACGAAAGCTTCGTGCACATCCAATCCGAGTCCGCGCTGCGCGGCATGGCGACGAGCTATCCGTACGACCAGCACGAAGAAGGCCAGCTTGCGCTGCGCAGCCACGCGCTCGAGATCAGCCATCACCTCAAGGCCGAGCTCGGCGAGCGGCTCGCCGACGCCGGCGTGGCGGTGCTCGATGCACGCATCAGCCATCTCGCCTACGCCCCGGAGATCGCACACGCAATGCTGCAGCGGCAGCAGGCGAACGCCGTCATCGCGGCGCGCACGCGCATCGTCGCGGGCGCGGTCGGCATGGTCGAAATGGCGCTCGCGGAGCTCGAGAAGAGCGGCACCGTGAAGCTCGACGAGGAGCGTCGCGCCCACATGGTGAGCAACCTGCTCGTCGTGCTCTGCAGCGATCGCGGGACGCAACCGGTCGTCAACGCCGGCACGCTGTACTGAGGAGGCCGCGATGCTCAACGATGTGCTGATTGCCCCCCTGCTCGTGGGCCTGACGAGCCTGCCGGTGTTCGTGATCGCGTACTACGTGCGCCGCGGTCGTCTGCACCTGATCCACGGGATCGATGCCTCGCGACTCGTCGATCCCGTCGGCTTCGCGATCCGGATCTCGCGGCTGCTGTTCGCAGTCGGTTTCGCAATGCTCGGCGCGGCCGGCGGGCTGCTTTGGGCCGGCCACGACGCCGGGCGCGGACAGGCGGTTGTCGTCGCGATGGTCGTGGTAGTGAACCTGCTTGGCCTCGCCCTCGTCGTGAGCGTCGCGCGGGCCCGCATGCGCGACGGCGCGCCTCCACGCCGCTGATGAGCGAGAAGAAGGCCTACCCGCTGCGCATCAACGCCGAGGTGCTCGCCGCCGCACAGCGGTGGGCCGACGACGAGTTGCGCAGCCTCAATGCACAGATCGAGTACGTGCTGCGCGACGCGTTGCGCAAGGCTGGGCGCTTGCCGAAAACCGATGAATCCAGGAAGGACGAGGATGGAACATGAAATCGAAATGGATCTACAACGTGGTCGAGATCAGGCCGGGCTTCATGGGGCGCGTGAAGCCCGAGCACATCCAGGAAGAGCTCAACCGACAGGGCGCGCAGGGCTGGGAGCTCGTGAACATCGCCTTCTCCGCCCCGACGCGTCCGTGCGTGGCCGTGTTCAAGAAGGAGCAGTGACGTGACACTCCAGACGATCCGGATTCTTTTCCTGCTCTCGATGCTCGTCATCGCGCCGTGGTCTGCCGCAGCACCAAAAATTGAGCCGGTGTCGATCGCGACTGGCTTGCTCGACGACCTGGACCGCGGCGCTTACGAGGCGGCGGCCGCGCGCTTCTCGCCCGAGATGCGGGCCGCGATCGGCGCGGACAAGCTGCGCGCGGTCTGGCAGTCCCTGCCGGCGCAGGCAGGAGCGCGCATCGGACGGGGCGACGCGCGCGTGTCCCAGCGGGACGGGACCGATGTCGTGGTAATTCCGGTGCGCCATGAAAAAGCGGCACTCGACGCGCAGATTGCGGTCGATGCACAGGGCCGCATCGTTGGCTTCTTCATCGCCCCGGCCGCGCCACCTCCGCCCACGCCACCTGCCGCCGATGCGGGCTTCACCGAGCGCGATGCCCGGATCGGCACGGGCGAACACGCGCTGCCGGGCACCATTACGCTCCCGGATGCCGCGAACGGCACCCTGCTGCCCGCCGTCGTGCTCGTGCATGGCTCAGGCCCACAGGACCGCAACGAGACGATCGGTCCCAACCGCCCGTTCCTCGACCTCGCGCGCGGCCTCGCCAAACACGGCGTCGCCACGTTGCGGTACAACAAGCGCACGCATGCGCGCCCGCAGGATTTCGCGTCGGGCGACTTCGACATGGACGACGAGACCACGCGGAACGCGGTCGCTGCGGTGGCGGCGCTGAAGGCGACGCCCGGCATCGACCCGCAGCGCGTGTTCGTGCTCGGCCACAGCCTGGGCGGCATGCTCGCACCGCGCATCGCGTCCGGCGCCAGCCCGCTCGCAGGCCTGATCCTGCTGGCCGCCCCGGCGCGCCCTGTACTCGACATTCTGCTCGAGCAACACAATCGTCTCGCGGCCATGGACGGCGCCGTCTCGGCCGATGAAAAAGCACGCATCGAGGTCCTTGCCCGGCAGATCGCGTCGGTGCGCAGTGACGCGGCCGTCCCGGCCGGCGAGTCGCCGATGGGCCTCCCTCCACGCTATTGGCGGGCACTCGAGCGCGTCGACCCGGTTGCCGAAGCAAAGGCCACGACGCTCCCACTGCTGTTGCTGCACGGCGGCCGCGACATCCAGGTCACGGACGCCGACTGGCAGAAATGGAAGCAGGCGTTGGCCGACACGCCGCGCGCAACGCTGCGCCACTATCCGGCGCTCAATCATCTCGGCATGGCGGGCGAAGGCCCCGGCTCGATCGCCGAGTACCAGACTGCCGGTCGCGTCGATGCGCAATTGATTTCCGATATCGCGGGCTGGGTCACCGTGCAGCGCCCACCCGCCCTGCCCGACACCGGCGAGGCCCGCTAACCTGCACCGATGCGAGTTCCCGCCCTTCCGCTGATCAACACCCCCGACATCGAACTGTGGCCCGCGCGGCTGCTCTCAGCGCGCAGCAACCGCGACGCGCGCATGATCGCCGGCGCAAGCCGCGTACTGCGACGCAAGCGCGACGGCCGCTTTTTGGCCGCGCACACGGTGTCAGGCCTAGTGGACCTGCTGCCCGGCTGGCAGCGGGACGGCGGCGCCGATGCGGCGCTTGCCGCGCTGCGTGAGACATCGGATCGCCGCGGACACGATTCACGGCCGCCGAAGTTGCTGTCGCTCGACCGCATTGCCGCGCACCTCGAACGCCTCGGCCTCGACGACCGGTACGCGCTGCGCACCGGCCTGCCGTTGGTCGCCGAGCCCGCGCGCCTGGCGTTCGCTGGCGTAGACCGCTATCGCCGCGCGTTGTGGCTGGACGCCCAGGCGGCGCGCGCGTGGCAACGCATGCAAGCGGCCGCGCGGCACGACGGTGTAGTTCTCGAGGCGATCTCCGGCTATCGCAGCCACGACTATCAGCTCGGCATCGTCGAGCGCAAACTCGCGCGTGGCCTCACGCTCGATGCGATCCTCGCGGTGAACGCCGCGCCCGGCTACAGCGAGCATCATTCGGGCCGCGCGCTCGATATCGGCGCGCCCGGCGAGCCGCCTGCGGAGGAATCGTTCGAGCGCACCCCGGCCTTCGCCTGGCTGCAGCGCCACGCTGCAGCGCACGGATTCGCCATGAGCTATCCGCGCGACAACCCGCACGGCATCGTGTACGAGCCGTGGCACTGGTGCCACAGCCCCGCCGAGTCGGACTGATGCAAAGCGGCGCGAACGTCTTCGCGCCGCGCCCGCCTACTCGCGGTCGAGGTTGATCCCCAGATCCGCAACAGTCGATTCGCGCACGCGCAGGTCAAAATCGGCCGCGCCGTCGAGCTTCTTGACCAGCACGTCCTCGCCGTCATCGACTTCGACGCTGTAGCGCCCTGCGAGCTGCGCTTCCATCGTGTCGCGGATGAGGTCGGCCACGTCGTTCTCGTCGGTCTCATCCGGCACCTGCACGGCCACGGCAATCGGCTCTCCGCCGACCGGCAGCAACTCGAACACGATCGTGCCGGCGCTGTCGGCATCGCTGCTGATCTCGATGCGCCACTTGTTGGACGGGTCTGCGGCGGCCGGCGCAGCGGCGACCGCTAGGCCGAGCGCAGCGCCGGCGCACAGCGATTTCAACGTCAAGGAATTCCTCAGGGACATGCAGCACCTCCTCGATTGGACGCATGGCCGCGGCCCAGGCCGTCAGCCTCGCGGCGACGCTAGCGGCCGCGACGCCGAGGGCGCGTGATCGACGTCAGCCCTGCGAACGCGGCGTCGCCGCAGCGTCCGCTGCAAAGTCTGCGATGCGCCACAGGTAGAGCCCGGCGTAGCTGCGGTACGGCGCCCAGACGTTTCCGCGCTCGCGAGTTTCCCGCGGCGTCGGCATGACGTCGGCTTCGTCGACGCGCATCAGACCCTTTCGGATGCCCAGGTCGTCCACTGCCAGCACATCGGGCCGACCAAGCCGGAACATCAGCATCATCTCGACCGTCCAGCGGCCGATGCCTCGCACGGGCACGAGCGCCTCGACGATGGCGTCGTCGCTCATCGCCGCCATCCGCTTGAGGTTGGGGATCTCGCCCAGCGCCTCACGCCGCGCGAGGTCGCGCAGCGCAAGCAGCTTGTTGCCCGATACGCCGCAGGCACGCAGCGTTTCGTCGTCACAGCGGCCGAGCGTGTCGCCGTGCAATCGATCGCTGGCGATCGCGGTCTCGACGCGGCCCACGATCGTCGCGGCTGCCTTCCCGCTGAGCTGCTGGTAGAGAATCGCCCGCGCCAGCGCGTCGACCGGATCGAACGGCGCACGCCAGCGAGGATCGCGTGGAATGGGACCGATGCGTTGCATCCATGCCCCGAACTTGCGATCCACGCGCATGAGGTGCGCGTGGGCGGCATCGACATCGAACCCGCGCGCGTGGCGCGGCATCAGCGACGCACCCGGTCGATGCCGAGCACCAGCCAACCGAGCATCAGCAGCGTGCCGCCGAGCGGTGCGAAACGCGTAGGCGTGCCGAAAAACTGTGCCGCCACAAGGCTGCCGGAGAACAGCGCCACGCCGATCAGCAGGAGCGCAAGCGAGAACCGGGCGGCCCGCCGCGACGCCTGCGGCGCGATCGCCGCGGCCGCAAGTCCGTGCCCGAACGCGAACACCGCCGCTAGCATCAAGCGTTCGCGCGCCTCGCCCTCAACCCCGTGCGACGCGTATGCCGCAAGCGCAACCGAAGCACCGGCGAGCCATGCGCCGACAGCCCCGAACCAGGGTGAAACGCGCATGGCATGTGCGGTGGTCGACATCGGGCAGCCTCAGGAACGCGGCGTCGCACGATAGCAGCGACGCCCGCTCGCTTACCGCGCACGCCCGTCGCGTTCAAGAGCTGCCCGGCCGAACATTCCGCCTCCCTCGAACGAAAAGGCGTCGCTTCCCGGCCCACCGCCCGGGCGCCGGCGCCCCAAAAAAGAACGCGCCGCGGTTGCCCGCGGCGCGTCGATCCACTGCGATGAACTGCGGCGCTTACTTGATCGCCCAGTACACCTTGAACTCGCCTTCCTCGGTGAAGCCCGGCGCGATCCCGTTGATCCAGGCCTCGTACGGACGCTCACCAGCCTCGTAACCGCGCGTCATCGCCCAGCCACGCACTGCGTCGCGGACCTTCGGCAGGCTCGCCATGTGGCCCGTGAACGGCACGGTCGCCACGCGGCTGGCCGGGCTGAACACCTGCTCGACAGGACCATCGAGCTTCAGGCCTTCGAGCTGCGTCACCGGACCGGCGGCGACCGGTGCTGCGGCAGCAGCGCCCTCTTCGCCTTCGCTTGCAGCAGCGGCCGAGCCGGAGCCCGCCTTGCGGACCGGCTGCGCGACGTCGAACGAATACGTCTCGGCGCCGAACTCGTTCGTGATGATGCGGACCGGGCCGGCGGGCTCGAGGTTGTTTGCCGCCATGACCTTCTTGATCCACTCCATGTTGCTCTGCATCTGCGCCTTGACCTTCTCGTTGTCGCGATCGACCGCGGCGCTGACGACGAGGAGGTTGGCTGCTTCACGCTGTTCGAGCTTCGGTGCGCGGCTCGGGTCGTCCTTCGCGAGGTCGGCGTAGTCGTAGTTCGGCACGCCCGCGAGCATGTTGCTCAGGCGGCGCAGACCCATCTTGATGTCCTCGCCGACGCTGCTGCTCACGTACAGGCCCGCGTAGCGACCCAGCAGGTTCCAGCCGTAGTCGACGTCGTAGGTCTGCGTGATTTCGACGTTGCGGCCGTTGCGGCCGGTCGGCTCGAGGATGAACTTGGTGCGCTTGTTCTCGCCGCGCTCCGGGTTCTCGATCGCGTAGGTCACGCTCTTGCGCGGTTCCGTCTCGACGATTTCCCAGCTGCCTTCACCGAGACCGTCTTCCTTAGACACGTAGTCCAGGCGCGCGCCCTTGCCGGACTCCGGACCCGACAGCTTGATCTGCATCGCGGGGTCGCGCAGGACAAGCGGGTTCCACTCGTCGAACCGGCCGAGGCTGTTGAGCGTGTCGTACACGATCGTCAGCTTGCGGTTGGTCTCCACGGAGTGGGAGATGTGACGGCTCGACGGCAGCACCAGGCCCACGGCGAGGAACAGCACGGCGACGATCGCCACCGAGATCAAAATTTCGAGCAGACGGGTCATTCTTGGGTTCTCCAGGGCCGGCTCTTGGGGCCGGAGGCGCAGACCGGCAATCCTAACAAGGTTGAGCTGCAGCGCGCAGCCGCGGATTGTGCGAAGTCAGTCCGGGAGCGTATCCCGACCCGACTCCGACCCGCATCGACGGGCATGCCCTGCCGCGCCGCAGGACTGCCTGTCGATTGGATCTCGATTGAAGCGACAAGCCTCGAGCGAGATATCACGCTTGGGCGTGTGCGCGGCGTCGCGATCGGAACGACAGCGAAGATCGCGTGTGCCTGCACCTGCCGAACGATGATCGAGCGTGACGCCTAAGCCCGACGCGCGCTCCTCCAACACACGTCGCGCGCGGCGGAATTGGGCCACGCGCAAGCCCGACTCGCCGCGCCATCGCCATCGCCATCGCCATCGCCATCGCCATCGACGGTCGACGGTCGACGGTCGACGCGATCAGACGAGCTGCAGCTCGAAGGCCTTGAGCACCGCGCGCGTGCGATCGCGCACACCAAGCTTGCTGAGGATATTCGAGACGTGGTTCTTGATCGTGCCTTCCGCGACGCCGAGCGAGTTCGCGATTTCCTTGTTCGAGAATCCGCCGGCCATCAGGCGAAGGATCTCCGTCTCGCGCTCGGTCAACGGATCCGGGCGATCGAGGCTCACGAAGTCGTTGCGCATGTGCTCCAGGCCGGACAGAAGCCGCTGCGTCATCGCCGGCTGCACGAGCGAGCCGCCGGCCGCGACGGTCTGGATCGCGCCGACGAGCTGGTCGAGCGAGACGTCCTTGAGCAGGTAACCCTTCGCACCGGCCTTGAGCCCGGCGAGCACGAGCTGGTCGTCGTCGAACGTGGTGAGGATGATCGTAGGCGGCAACGTGCCGAGGCGCGCGAGCGCCTGCAGCGCCTCCAGGCCCGACATCACGGGCATGCGCATGTCCATCAGCACGACGTCGGGGCGGACCTGCGGAATCATCTCGACGGCCTGGCGGCCGTCCCCGGCTTCGGCGATCACCTCGATGCCTTCGGCGAGCGAAAGCAGCGAACGCACGCCCTGTCGAACGAGGGTCTGGTCGTCGACGAGCAGCACCCGGATCGGCGCCCTCGAAGCAGGATGGTCGGTCATGCGGTCACTCCTTCGCAGGCGGCGGTGGCGGCCGAAACGGGCAAGGTCAGCGTCAGGCTGAACCCCGCGTCGGGCCGTGTGTCGATCTGGAGCGCGCCGCCATGCTGGGCGAGTCGCTCGCGCATACCGCGCAAGCCGTTGCCCGCGACGAGCTGGTCGGCGCCACGGCCGTCGTCGCGCGCGCTGACCACGATGCAATCGCGCACCCGTTCGGCGTGGATCCAGAGGTGGTGCGCCCCGGAATGGCGCACCGTGTTGGTGATGATTTCTTGCGTGCACCGCAGCAGCACGTGCGCGCGCTCCGGGTCGTCCAGCGTGAGTGGCGCTTCGATCTCCATACGGATGTCGAGCGAGGGCACGTTCTCGGCCAGCGGGCGCAGCGCAGCGGCCAGGTCGATCGCGCCGCCCTCGCGCAGGTGGCTCACCGCCTCGCGCACGTCGGTGAGCAGCAGCCGCGCGAGCGTGTGCGCCTGCTGGACGTGATCCTTGACGCGCCCTTCCGCAAGGTGGCCGGCGACTTCAAGATTCAGACTCAGCGCCGTCAGATGGTGGCCCAGCAAGTCGTGCAACTCGCGCGAGATCCGCGTGCGCTCGTTGACGCGCACGCTTTCGCCAAGCAATGCACGCGTTGCGCGCAACTCGGCGTTGAGCCGCCGCTGCTCGTCACGCGCCTGTGCCTGCTGACGGGCGACGAGGCTGGTCAGGAACACGAACAGCGAGAAGCCCGCGTAGAGCACGGACTGCATCATCGCCTCGGGCAGCGTGAAGTCGAACCCGCGCACGAACACCGGCACCATCGCGAACTGGCTCCCCGCCAGCCAGGCGATCCCGAGCGGCAACGGGAGCAGCCACGGGAGCAGGCAGGCCGCCAGCATGAGCAGCACACTCCCGAGGCCGTTCTCGGCGTAGTAGCTCACCGAGATCGCCGCGACGGTCAGCACGAGCAGCAGCGCGTAATCGCCAACCGTGCGGCGCCTGACATCGAGGCCGCGCGTCAACCAGGCGTAACTGATGCCGAACGCGGCATACGCCGCCCACCCCTGCCACGGACGCGGCCGGAGCCCAGCGGCCGCCTCGTCGACCCCGGCCAGCGGCAGCATCCACAGGTACAGCAGCGGCACGCCGACGACGGCCCACGTGAACAGGCCCGAGTAGCGCAGCAGTTGGATATGGTTCAGGCGTGCCAGCATCGCCGCATCCTACCGGCGCGGCGCGCAAGCGGAGCCGTCCGAAAGTCATGCTTGCGGTCGCGGTCGCTCCAACGGGGGTCGCGTGCGATAATCGACGCCGGCCGCGGCCGTCCCGGGCGCGCAGCAGGGAGCATGGGATGTCGATAGTCGTCCGCGATGTGCGTGAGCACGAGCTGGATTCCGTACTCGCCCTCAACAACGCCGCCGGACCCGCCATCCTGCCGCTCGACCTGACGCGCCTGCGCGCGTTCTACGAGTCTGCCGAGTACTTCCGCGTCGCCGAGCGCGACGGCAACCTGACCGGCTTCCTGATCGGCGTGGGCCATGCCTCGCAGCACGACAGCAGCAACTTCAGCTGGTTCCGCGAGCGGTACTCGAACTTCTTCTACATCGACCGCATCGTGGTCGCGAGCCGCCGCCGGGGTGGCGGTGTCGGCCGGGCGTTCTACGCCGATGCCCAGAGCTACGCCGAGCTGCGCTACTCGCAGATGGCGTGCGAGGTGTTCCTGGATGGTGCAAACGATCCCGTCCTGCTGTTCCACGGCACGTTCGGTTTCCACGAGGTCGGGCAGAACGTGATGCCCGAGACCGGCACGCGAGCGGCGATGCTCATGAAGGACCTGGAAAGCTACGCGTGGATCAACGAGACCTACGGGGATGCGTTGCCGCGACTGCCGTGGGTGCGGCGTCCGCGGACCGTGGCTGGATCGGCGTCCTACCTCGAGAAACAGACGGGAACCGCACCATGAATGTCGTCGGGATGGATTTCGAGCCGGCGGGCGAGCTCAAGATCGGCCAGGTCGGCATCGCGAACCTGCGCATTCGAACGCTCGACGTGGCCCGCCTCGTCGAGGAGATGCGCAGCCGGGTGCAGCGTGCGCCGAACCTGTTCGACCGCGCCGCGGTCGTGATCGACTTCGGAGGCTTGGCGCACACGCCTGACGCCGCAACCGCCCGCAGCCTCATCGACGGCCTGCGCGCCGCCGGCGTGCTGCCCGTCGCCCTCGCCTACGGCACGAGCGAGATCGAGCAGCTCTCGATCCAGCTCGGCCTGCCGTTGCTCGCGAAGTTCCGGGCGCAGTACGAACGTGTCGACGGCGCGCCGCAGGCGGCCCCCGCACCGGCGCCCACTCCGGCTCGCCGCGAGCTCGAACCGGCCCGCCCGGCTGCACCGACGCCCGCACCGGCCGCGCCGCAGTCGCAGCCCGGCCTGATTCAGGTGGCTCCGGTGCGGTCGGGCCAGCAGATTTACGCCGACCACCGCGACCTCACGGTGCTCACGACCGTCGGCGCCGGCGCCGAGGTCATCGCCGACGGATCGGTCCACATTTACGGTGCGCTGCGCGGCCGCGCGCTCGCCGGCGCGCAGGGCAACGCGCAGGCGCGTATCTTCTGCCGCGAGTTCCATGCCGAACTCGTCGCCGTCGCGGGCCACTACAAGGTGCTCGAAGACATCCCCCGTGACCTGATCGGCAAGCCCGTCCAGGTCTGGCTCGACGACGACCAGTTGCGGATCGCGGCGCTGGACTGAAGTCCCGGTCGCGCGATCCATCCCCCAGTAGCAAACTTCAGGAGAATTCCACTTTGGCCGAGATTATCGTTGTCACGTCCGGCAAGGGCGGCGTCGGCAAGACGACCACCAGCGCCAGCCTCGCCTGCGGACTCGCCCGCCGCGGCCACAAGGTGGCGGTCATCGACTTCGACGTCGGCCTGCGCAACCTGGACCTGATCATGGGCTGCGAGCGGCGCGTCGTGTACGACTTCGTCAACGTCGTCAACGGCGAAGCCACGCTCAAGCAGTCCCTGATCAAGGACAAGCGCTTCGACAATCTCTACGTGCTCGCCGCGTCCCAGACGCGTGACAAGGACGCGCTGACGAAGGAAGGCGTGCAGAAGGTGCTCGACGATCTTGCGCACGACGGCTTCGATTACATCGTCTGTGACTCGCCGGCCGGCATCGAGAAGGGCGCGTTCCTCGCGATGTACTTCGCCGACCAGGCCGTCGTTGTCGTGAACCCGGAGGTCTCCTCGGTACGCGACTCGGACCGCATCCTCGGCCTGCTCGCGAGCAAGACGCGCCGCGCCGAGAACGGCGAGCGCATCAAGGAATTCCTGCTGCTCACCCGCTACAGCCCGAAGCGCGTCGAAACCGGCGAGATGCTCAGCATCGGCGACGTCGAGGAGATCCTGGGCCTCAAGACGATCGGCGTGATTCCCGAGTCCCCGGACGTGCTCAATGCGTCGAACAAGGGTGAGCCGGTGATCCTCGAATCGCAGTCCGATGCCGCGCAGGCTTACGACGATGCCGTCGCCCGCCTGCTCGGCGACACGCGGCCGATGCGCTTTACCACGGCGGAAAAGAAGGGCTTCTTCAGCAAGCTCTTCGGAGGTTGATCGATGGGGATGTTCGATTTCCTGACGGCGAAGAAGCAGACGGCGAACCTCGCGAAGGACCGTCTGCGCATCATCGTCGCGCACGAGCGGGCAGGCCGCGGGGGACCGGAGTACCTTCCGATGCTCCAGCGCGAGCTGCTCGAGGTGATCCGCAAGTACGTCAACGTCGACGCCGAGTCGGTCAAGGTCGACCTCATCGGCGACGGTGACAACAAGGTGCTCGACATCTCCGTGGCGCTCCCCGAGCGCACCTGAGCGCGCGCAGCGAACGGCAGGAGCGAAGCGGGAAATCCCGCGATCGCGCCGCGCCGCTCGTTGTTGCTGCCCACCGCGATCCGTTAACCATGCAGACCCTCGCCGACATCGCATTCCACGATGCCGCCGCTTTGCTTGCGCGCTATGGCCTGAGTCTGCACCTCGTCCCGGACGGGGCGACGATCCCCGGCAGTTACTGGGGCGACAGCGAGGCCGGAATCATCGCCTCGAGCGTGTACGTGCGGTGCGACACGCCTGTGCACTCGATGCTGCACGAGGCCTGCCACCTCATCGTGTTGCCGCCCGAGCGGCGTGCCGCGGTGCACACCGATGCGACCGACTCGGTGGAGGAAGAGGATGCCGTCTGCGTCCTGCAGATCCTGCTCGCAGGTGAGCTGCCCGGCGTCGGCCGCGACCGCGCACTTGCGGACATGGACGCGTGGGGCTACAGCTTCCGCCTCGGGTCGGCCCGGGCGTATTTCGAGCGCGACGCCGAAACGTCGTGGGCTTGGCTCGAACGCCACGGCCTCGCCGACGCCACGTCGCGCATGCCGACCCTGCCGGCCTTCCCCGCTGCCGCAGCCTGACGCCTCACGCCCGCCGCGCCTTGCGCGGTCGTGCTTCGGACTCTAGCCTTCGGGCGCGGGCGCGATCGCGCCCGGACGCCTCCTGGAGATCCGCCATGACCCCCACCCGCGCGCTGCTCGCGCTCAGCATCACTGCCCTGCTCGGCCTGACCGCATGCACGCGGCAACCCAGCCCGGACGACTCGCGGCCCGGCGCACCGGTCGCAACGGCGCCGGACGGCGAGACCGCCGATGAGTTCATCGCGCGCGTCAACCGCGAATACAAGGCGATGTACCCGGAACTCACGTCGGCCCAGTGGCTGTCGTCGACGTACATTAGCGAGGACAGCCAGCGCCTGGCGGCGAAGGCAAACGAGCGCTACCTCGGCCAGCTCAACCGCTGGATCGAGCAGGCCAAGCGCTACGAAGGCCAGCAGATGTCGCCCGAGACCGCGCGCGCGATCCGCCTGCTCAAGCTCTCCACCGCGATGCCGCCGCCGAAGGACCCGGCCAAGCTCACTGAACTCACCGAGATCGCGACGCGCATGGAAGGCATGTACGGCGCGGGTGAGGTCTGCACCGGTGAAGGCGCGGCGCGCACCTGCAAGCAGCTCGGCGACCTCGAAGACGTGCTGCGCAGCAGCCGCGACTACAACGAGCAGCTCGGCGCCTGGCGCGGCTGGCACACCATTTCGCCGCCGATGCGTCAGGATTACACGCGCTTCGTCGAGCTCGTGAACGACGGTGCGCAGAACCTCGGCTTTGCCGACGCCGGCGAAATGTGGCGTTCGGGCTACGACATGAGCCCGGCGGAAATCGCGGCCGAGACCGACCGCCTGTGGGGTCAGGTCAAGCCGCTGTACGAGCAGCTGCACTGCTACACCCGCACGCGCCTGCAGGCCGAGTACGGCGCCGACAAGGGCGCCGCGGCCGGCGGCATGCTGCCGGCGCACCTGCTCGGCAACATATGGCAGCAGGACTGGGGCAACATCTGGGACATCCTCGCGCCCTACCCGAACGCGGGCAGCCTGGACATCACCACCGCGCTGGACGCGCAGTATCAGCAGGCCTACGCGAAGCAGATCGCGCAGGCCGGCGCCGCGGTGGCCACGCCGGCGGTGCTCGTCGAAGCCGAGCAGGCCGCGAAGCTCGCGAACGCAAAGCAGATGACCGAGCGCGCACAGGACTTCTACGTCTCGCTCGGCATGCCGAAGCTGCCCGAGAGCTACTGGACGAAGACCCAGTTCATCAAGCCGCGCGACCGCGACGTGGTCTGCCACGCGAGCGCGTGGGACATGAACATGGAAGGCGACGTGCGCACGAAGATGTGCATCAAGCCGAACGAGGAAGATTTCACGACGATCTACCACGAGCTCGGCCACGTCTATTACTACCTGGCGTACAACGACAAGCCGCCGATCTTCCAGCAGGGCGCGCACGACGGCTTCCACGAAGCGATCGGCGACACGATCGTACTCGCGATGACGCCGCAGTACCTGCAGTCGATCGGGCTCGTCGGCGAGCAGCAGCAGAGCAACGAGGCGCTCATCAACGCGCAGATGCGCATGGCGCTCGCCAAGGTCTCGTTCATGCCGTTCGGTCTGATGATCGACCGCTGGCGCTGGGGTGTGTTCGACGGCTCGATCACGCCGGCGAACTACAACAAGGCATGGTGGGACCTGAAGGCGAAGTACCAGGGCGTCGCGCCGGTCGATGCGCGCGGCGAGCAGTTCTTCGACGCGGGCGCGAAGTACCACGTGCCGGGCAACACCCCGTACACGCGCTACTTCCTCTCGCACGTGCTGCAGTTCCAGTTCTACAAGGCGCTGTGCGACGCGTCGGGCTTCAAGGGCCCACTCTACGAATGCAGCTTCTACGGCAACAAGGAAGCCGGCCAGAAGTTCCAGGCGATGCTGAGCAAGGGCGCAAGCCAACCGTGGCAGCAGACGCTCAAGGAGCTGACGGGCGGCGAGAAGATGGACGCGTCGGCCGTACTCGAGTACTTCGCGCCGCTGCAAACGTGGCTCACGGAGCAGAACGAGGGCCGCACCTGCGGCTGGCAGGCAAGCGCGACGCCGGCGGCGTCGAGCGTGCCGGCGCCGGCGCCAGCGCCGGCGGCGGCCCCACCAGCCCGCTCCAAACCGGCGGCCGGCTGAGGCGAGAGGCTTAACGAACGAGGCCGGCGAAAGCCGGCCTTTTTCATGTCTGGGCGCCGCGCCCAGGACCGTACCGACAAACATCGCCGGAGCGCCCATAATCGCGGCCACGCGGAAGGGGAACCGCTGAAACGTCCAGCCCTTGGGAGGGGGCCCGGCCATGCGTCTGTTCATATCGTGCGTTACGGCCACACTGGCCCTGCTTGCGAGCGGCGTTTTGCTGCCATCCGGGGCCGTCGCTGGCGAACACGCCGTCGGGGAGTACAGCCGGACGCCGCCAACGTCGTCGCAGCGCTGGCGGATCGCGCAGTTTCCCGCTTCGCGGCTCACACGCCTGCCTTACCCCGAGGTGCCAGTGCAGGAGTTGCTGCACCTGCAAAAGCGCAACAACAGCCGCAGGGCGAAAGTTCCGCAGGTCGGGATCGCACGCGAAGCATCTCGCGCGAGCCCGCAGTCGCGTTTGCCGACCCTGGTGTGGCTCCCCGTGCGGAGCGGCGGCGCCGTGGCCCGGGTGGAGGTCTCCTCGCGTGATGCGCTCGCGCTTCGCGTGGGTCTGCGCGTCGAGGCGCTCGACAATCGCGTCGAACTGCGTTTTGCCGGCTCGGACGCGCCGTCTCACATCGTTGCCGTGATACGCGGCGATGAAGCCAAGCAACTGCGCGCCGCTGACGGCCTGTTCTGGTCACCCAGTACCGACGGCGAAGCCCAGCTGATCGAGGTGTTCCGCCCCGCCGGAGTCCCGGCAAGCGCGGCTCGCCTGCAGGCGCCCAGCCTTTCTCACCTGATCGCCAACAGCCGCAACGATTTCAAGATTATCGAGAAGATCGGCGAGTCCGGCAGCTGCAATGTCGACACCAGCTGCCGTGTGACCGAACTCGGCCCGCATTTCGTGGATGCGAAGAATGCAGTCGCGCATATGCAGTTCGTCCAGAACGGTGCGACGTACATCTGCACGGGCACGCTGCTCGCGGACACGGCAGGCGCCACCCAGGTGCCGTATTTCTATAGTGCCAACCATTGCTTTTCGGCGAGCGACGGGGCGCCCTCGCCGACTCTGATGCAGGGCGTTGCGAACACGCTGAACACGTTCTGGAGCTACGAGGCCACAGCATGCCGGAGCGGGGTGTCGACGCCACGCACGCAAATTGCCGGCGGTGCAACGTATCTGTACTCGGACGCCGATACTGACGCGATGCTGCTGCGCCTGAACAGCCCGGCGCCAGCGGGCACATTCTTCGCAGGCTGGACAGCGGCGCCCCTGGCCCCTTCCAGCCCCGTGACCGCGATCCACCATCCGCGTGGCGACGCGAAGAAGGTATCGACGGGCCAGCACGTGCTCACCGAGACCCATCTGCACCGGGTTGGTTGGCTCAGCGGTACCACCGAGGGCGGCAGCAGTGGCTCGGCGCTGTTCACCGCGGGTCGCCGTGGCTACGAGTTGCGGGGCGGGCTCTACGGCGGATCGGCCGCGTGCCCGAACTCCGGGTCGCTCGACAACCTTGCGAACCGCGACGTGTACTCGCGGTTCGATCTCGTCTTCCCACGAATTCGTGACTACCTGGCCTCGGAACCGGTTGCACTCAACGGATCAGCGCCGCTGATGCCGCCCGACAACGCGACGAGCGTGGCATCTCAGGGATCCTCAGTCTCGCCAGCGACGCTGCCCGCGGGCGACCGCGCGGTCCCGCCGCTCGACAGCCCGCGCCCATCACGCCGCACGGGTTCCCGCTTCGACGGGATGCGCTCGCCGACGCCCTGACGCCCGCCCCTGAGGTCGGCGGTCGTGGACGCGCTGGCGACTAGACGATATCGCTCGGCATCCGCGTCGCCGTGCGCTCTGCATCGAGCGCACGCTTGCGCACGTTCGACTCCCAGCGCCAGAAAACCCATCCCAGCGCGACGAATGCGATGGCGCCAAGCGCGAGCGTGCGTGCACTGCCGCTGAGCCAAGGGGAAAGCACTCCGGCCACAGCGGCGTTGAGCACCAGGCTCGTGAATGCCTGCAGCGACGAGGCCGCGCCGCGCTGGCGCGGGTACATGTCCAGGATCGAAAGCGTGATGATCGGAAACACGAGCGCGATGCCGAACGCGTTGAGGCTCATCGGCAGCACCGCCCAGGGCAACTGCGGTGCATCGACCGCGAACGAGTAGCCGACGTTGACCACGTTAGCGACCGCGCAGCACGCAAAGCCAATCCCGACCAGCCGCTCTCCGGTGATGCGCCCCGCGGCGCGACCGGAGACGAACGCGCCGAGGACCATGCCGCCGATCGTCGGAACGAAGAACCACGCGAATTGGCGCTCGTTGAGCCCGAGCAGGTCGAGCACGAACGCAGGCGCCGACGCGATGTACAGGAACAACGCGCTGAAATTGAACGCACTTGCGGCCGCCAGGCGCTGGAAGCGCGCGTTGCGGAAGATCGCCGCGTAATCGCGCACGAGGCCCGCAGGGTGCAGCGAGCGCCGCTGCTCGCGGGGGTGGGTCTCCGGCAACCAGCGAAAGGTTGCGACAACGAGCACGACGCCGAACGCGACGAGGAACCAGAAGATCGCCGGCCAGCGGCTCCATCCCAGGATCCAGCCGCCGATGATCGGGGCGATCGCAGGCGCGATGCCGAAGATCATCGACACCTGGCTCATGAGCCGTTGCGCGTCGTCGCCCTGCAACAAGTCGCGAATCACCGCGCGGCCGACGATGAGCCCGACGCCCGACGACAGGCCCTGCAGCGCGCGGAACGCGAGCAGCGTCGGCAGGTCTTGCGAAAGCGCGCAACCCACGGAGGCCAGCGTAAAGATCATCAGCCCGCCGAGGATCACCCGCCTCCGGCCAATCGCGTCCGACAGCGGCCCATGCACGACGCTCGTGAGCGCGTAGGCGATGAGGTAGACGCTGATCGTCTGCTGCATCGCGACCTTGTCGGCGCCGAGCTGTGCACCGATCTGCGGGAACGCCGGAAAGATCGTGTCGATCGAAAACGGCCCGAACATCGCGAGGCCGCCGAGCAGCAGTGCCAGGCGGCGGATCGAGATTGCGGGCGGTGGAGCGGTCTCGGACATCGAACGGCGGCGATGCGGCGGGCCAGAGTAGCGGGTCGCCCCACGGGCGGACGTCTTCGCCCTGCACTGCTGCGTTCCGTCGCGACGCCCCGCGGAAGGCGCGGCCGGGCTTGCCCGTCGGCGTGTCCGCGTGCCGAAGCGCCGGGCCAAGCCACGTGTGAACTCGACCGCGCCGCCCCCGGCGGCGGGCCCAGCGGCGCGTCTATAATCACCGGGCACACGGTGGGAGAAGCGGGCACCGCCCGCTGCCGACGGCGCAACCGCCCGTAATCGCTCAGGCCCCACGACCGCCGCGTGCATGACTCTGGAGAGACCGGTTGAATCCGGCGCCGAAGGGGCAAAAGCGCGTTCGCCGCCTCATCGGCGCGCACGTGTCTTCAAACTCTCAGGCAAAAGGACAGAGGGGCGAGCAGGGGTTTCGAGTGGCGCAAGCCACGAGCCTGCGAGCGCCGGTCGGCCGCGAGGCCGGTCGGCTGGATCGAGCCGGGAACTCTTGTGGCGCATGCCGCAAGCCGGCGAGCGCCCGGCAGCCGCAAGGCTGACGGGCTGGACCGCCCCTTTGCGTGCCGACGCACGCAGCCTTTGGATGCCTCTGCCATGAACCAGAGTTCGACCCCGATCCCCGCCGGCACGTCGCTGCGCGCGCTTGAACACCACGGCGCGTTCATCGAGCGCCACATCGGCCCGAACGACGCCGAGATCGCACACATGCTGTCGGTCGTCGGTCAACCGTCGCTCGATGCGCTGACGGACGCGATCGTGCCGGCATCGATCAAGTCCCCCACTCCGCTCGCACTGCCGGAGCCGGTGACTGAAGAAGAGGCACTCGCGAAGATCCGCGCGCTCGCCGGGCGCAACCGGGTGTTCCGCAGCTACATCGGCCAGGGCTACTACGGCACGCATACGCCGAAGGTCATCCTGCGCAACATCCTCGAGAACCCTGCGTGGTACACGGCGTACACGCCGTACCAGGCCGAGATCTCGCAGGGCCGCATGGAAGCGCTCATCAACTTCCAGACCATGTGCGCCGACCTCACCGGCATGGAGATCTCCAATGCCTCGCTGCTGGACGAGGGCACCGCGGCGGCCGAGGCGATGACGCTCGCCAAGCGCATGAGCAAGTCGAAGTCGAACGTGTTTTTCGTCTCGCGCGGCGTGCACCCGCAGACGCTTGAGGTGCTGCGCACGCGCGCGGTCGGCGTCGAGATCGAACTGCAGGTGGGCGATGACGCCGACGCGGCGAACGCCGATTGTTTCGGCGTGCTGCTGCAGTACCCGAACACGTTCGGCCAGGTCCACGATTACGCGGCGCTCGCCGATGCGGTGCATGCACGCGGCGGCCTCGTCGCTGTCGCGACCGACCTGCTCGCGCTGACGCTGATCGCCGCGCCCGGCGAATGGGGCGCAGACATCGTCGTCGGTAACACCCAGCGCTTCGGCGTGCCGTTCGGTTTCGGCGGCCCGCACGCGGCGTTCCTTGCGTGCCGCGACGCGTACAAGCGCTCGATGCCGGGCCGCCTGATCGGCGTGTCGATCGACGCCGAGGGCAAGCCGGCTTACCGCCTCACGCTGCAGACGCGCGAGCAGCACATTCGCCGTGAGAAGGCAACGTCGAACATCTGCACTGCGCAGGTGCTGCTTGCCGTGATGGCGAGCATGTACGCGGTCTACCACGGCGCCGAAGGCCTCACCCGCATTGCGCGCCGCACGCACCGCCTCGCCGCGATTCTCGCAGCGTCACTGCGTCAGGCGGGTCTGACTGTGGGTCCGGACTTCTTCGACACCTTGCACGTCGTCGATGTCGACACGGCCGCGATCCACGCGAAGGCGCGCGAGGCCGGCATCAACCTGCGCGAGATCGACGGTCGCAGCCTTGGCATCAGCCTCGACGAGACCACGACGCGTCAGGACGTGGTCGACCTCGCCGCGCTGTTCGGCGCGCAGATCACCGACATCGACGCACTCGATTCGAGCGTGGCCGATTCGCTGCCCCCGGGTCTGCTGCGCACGAGCGGGTTCCTGCAGCATCCGGTGTTCAACACGCACCACAGCGAGCACGAGCTGCTGCGCTACATGCGCTCGCTGTCGGACAAGGACCTCGCGCTTGACCGCACGATGATTCCCCTCGGCAGCTGCACCATGAAGCTCAACGCGACCGCCGAGATGATCCCGGTCACGTGGCCGGAGTTCGCGAACATCCACCCGCTCGCCCCGGCCGAACAGACCGGCGGCTACCACCAGCTGATCGCGGAGCTCGAGGCGATGCTGGTCGAGTGCACCGGCTACGACGCGGTGAGCCTGCAGCCGAACTCCGGCGCGCAGGGCGAGTTCGCGGGCCTGCTCGCGATCCAGGCCTACCACGCCTCGCGCGGCGAAGCGCACCGCGATGTGTGCCTGATCCCCGAATCCGCGCACGGCACGAATCCGGCCTCGGCGCAGATGTGCGGCATGCAGGTCGTGGTGACCAAGTGCGACGCGAACGGCAACGTCGACGTCGAGGACATGCGCGCAAAGGCGGAGAAGTATTCCGACCGGCTCGCCGCGTTGATGATCACCTACCCGTCCACGCACGGCGTGTTCGAGGAGGACATCGTCGAGATCTGCGAGATCGTCCACACGCACGGCGGCCAGGTGTACACCGACGGCGCAAACATGAACGCGCTCGTCGGTGTCGCCAAGCCCGGCAAGTGGGGTTCGGACGTGTCGCACCTCAACCTGCATAAGACGTTCTGCATCCCGCACGGCGGTGGCGGCCCGGGCGTGGGCCCGTGCGCGGTCAAGGAGCACCTCGCGCCGTTCCTGCCGCGCGCGTTCGGCAGCGATGCGCCGGTGGGCATGGTGTCGGCGGCGACGTTCGGCTCGGCGTCGATCCTGCCGATCAGCTGGATGTACGTGACGATGATGGGCGCCGAAGGCCTGCGCCGTGCGACGCAGGTCGCACTGCTCAACGCGAACTACGTCGCCAAGCGTCTCGAAGCGCACTACCCGACGCTGTACACCGGCCGCAACGACCTGGTCGCGCACGAGTGCATCCTCGACCTGCGCCCGATCAAGGACGCGACCGGCATCAGCGCCGAGGACGTGGCGAAGCGCCTGATCGACTTCGGCTTCCACGCGCCCACGCTGAGCTTCCCGGTCGCGGGAACGCTGATGGTCGAGCCGACGGAAAGCGAGTCGCTGCACGAGCTCGACCGCTTCATCGACGCGATGATCCAGATCCGCGACGAGATCCGCGCGGTCGAGGAAGGCCGGATGGACCGCGAGGACAATCCGCTCAAGCACGCGCCGCACACGGCGAATGCGGCGATGGCGGCGGAGTGGACGCACGGCTATTCGCGCGAGCTCGCGGTGTTCCCGCTGCCGACGCTGCGCCAGCAGAAGTACTGGCCACCGGTCGCACGCGTGGACAACGTCTACGGCGACAAGAACGTGTTCTGCAGCTGCGTGCCGATCAGCGAGTTCGAAGAGATCGAGGCGTTCAGCGAACCGAACGTGATGTAAGGCGGCCGCCGTCTCGACGGCGCGTCCACGCAAAAGAAAAGGCCCCGCGATGCGGGGCCTTTTTGTTGCGGCGTCCTTGCCGCTGCCTCACTCCCCTCAGTTCGGCTGTGCGCTCGGGCAACCGGCGCGCTCGGCGTTCGCGCCTTCGCAGTCTTCGCGCTCGTCGACCACCTGCAGCGCTCCGGCCTGCGACAACGAAGCCGGCGTGCGGTCGTCGATGCGATCGAGCAGGTCGATCGTCTCGCTTGCGAACGACGACGTGGCGATCGCACCCGACGGCGGCAGCGGCGGCTCCGGCATCACGGCTTCCGGCGTGATCGTCAGCGTCGAGCCGACGAACGTGAGCACGTAGTTCGTCGACGCGTTGAGCGTGCCCTGCTGGATCGCGTACTGGCCCGCGGTCTCACCCGGTGCACGGGTCAGCGAGCCGGTCAGCGAATCACCCGCAACGAGCGAGCCGTTCGTGAGCGTGTACGTGAGCGCCGGGTCGGGGTTGCCGACCTGCTTGGTCTTCGGATCCGCCGTCACGGTGATCGCACGCGCAAAGATGTCCGCGAGTGCCTGGCCGCTCAGCGTGACCGTGTAGTTGCCGGCCGCGGCGCCGGTCAGCGACAGACCGTTGACGTTGACCTGCTTCTGCACGCCGGTGTTGGGATCGACGAACGTGAAGGTCGCGGTCGCGCCGACGTCGTCACCGGCCAGCACGCCGTTGAGCGTGAAGCGGCCCGTCGTCGCCGTGGTGCCGTCATAGGTCTTGTCGTCCGCGTCCGGCGTTGCCGTGATGCCGAGCGGCGTCACCGTAACGGTGCCGGCGCCCGCGACGTCGACGCCGTAGCCGCTGTTGGTCGCCAGCGAGTTCGGGTCGACCGTGATGCCGTACGGGCCGCCGTTGACCGACGCGCGCGGTGCGAAGCCGTCCGACGTGACCCGCGGGGTGCCGTTGAACACGGTGGCCTGCGAGTCGCCGAGGAACGCACCGGCGACGCCGGGCTGGTAGCCGGTGATCGTGAAGCCGACGCCCGGGTTCGCGGTGAGGTCGGTGCCGTAGACCTTGGTGACGCTGTCGGTCGTCAGCGTGAGCCGCGGCTGGAACGCGAACACATAGCGGTTTGCGTTGACGGCGCTCGGGGCGAGCGTCGCGCGGGTGGCATTCCAGATCGCGGTGTTGTTGCTGTTGAGGTTGTCGAACACGTTGCCGGCCGGGGCCTGCGAGTAGATCACCCAGCGGTTCGAGGCGACGACCGCGTCCGAACCCGATGCGTTGATGAAGTTCGCATCCGTCGACAGATCGACGCCTGCACCGCGGACCTGGCCGCCCGCGGCGATGTCGAGGTTGCCGCCGGTGACGGCGATCGAGGCATCGCCTGCGTTGGCGTTGACAACGCCCGAGATGGAAAGCGCACGGGCGTTGCTGAGCGTCAGGCTCGACGCCGTGAACGCGCCCAGCTCGACGATCTGATTCGCACCGGCGAGCGTGGCACCCGCGCCGGCGGTGCCGGTGAGCAGGTTCGTCGTGAGCGGGCCGGTGACATTGAGCGCGGCGGTCGTGTCGAGCGCAGTCGTGGTCGCATTAGCCGTGCCGAGCGCGATTCCGCCGGCACCGCCGGTCAGCGCGAGGCCTGCGTTTGCACCGGCAAAGGAAGCGACATTGACGGTCGCGCCCGCGCCGGCGAACGTGCCGCTGTGGTTGGCAGTCACCGCGCCCAAGGTGAGCGTCCCGTTTGCCGCCGCGACGGACGCCGTGCCGGCCACACCCGCGCCGACCGTCAGGTCGTCCAGGTCGATCGTGTTCGTCGCGTTGATGGCGTTGGCATTGAGCGTGGTGGCACCGTTGACCGTCAGGTCGGACAGTGCGTTCGTCGCGCCGACGTTGCCATTGAAAGCTGCGCCGTTGGCGTTGACGACGAGTGCGCCGGTACCCGCGGCCGAACCGTCGATCGTGCCGTTGAACGTCGCGGTGCCGCCGGTTGCCGTGAACGTCGTGGCGCCGGTTGCGAGCGTGGTGGCACCGTCAACAACGATGTTGCCGGCGCCCGTCGTTACGGGACCGGTGTTCACGACCACGTTGGCGCCCGCGAGGCGGATGTCGCCCGTGCCGGTGCTGACGGGGACTGCAGCCACGGTCATCCCGTTCGCGGCCTGGAGGTCGACGTTGCCGCTGCCCGTCGTCGCACCCGCGATGGTCGGATTGAACGCGTCGGGTGTGAGCGTCGTCAGCGTGAAGCTGCCGGCATTGCGGACGAGGATCCCGCCGGCGCCGGTGTTCCGAAACGCGGCCGTTGCGAACTGGTTGCCCTGCGATAGCGAGATGCCGTTCGCCGCGCTCGCGTACAGGCTGCCGCTGGTGCTGAGCGTGGTGTTGATGATGCCGGCGGTCTGGTTGATCGCGCCGGTGGACCGCAGCGAGACGTACTCGTTGACCGAACCGGCGCGCGCGCCCGAGGTCACGTTGCCACCGATGTTGATGTCGCCGCCGCCGGTCGTGATCAGCTGGACGTCACCGTTCGTCGAGGTCAGCGATCCCGTGACGTCGAGGTTGCCGTTCTGCGCTTCGATCCACAGGCGGCCCGGGCTGCTGAGGTTGCCGGTCGTGAAGCCGCCCGCCGTGTCGGTGATGACGAACGTGTTCTCGCTGCCCTGGGTGAAGTTAGGCGTGAACACGCCTGCGCCCGCGAAGTCCGATGCGCGGATGCGGTACCCGTCGCCCACCGACGCCGCGGTGTTGACCGTCAGCACGCCGGTTTCGGCATAGAGCGACATGTCGTTGCCGGACATCGTCGTGGTCTGCAGAAAATCTGCGGCGCCGGAGAAGTCGGTATCCACTGCGTTGTTGCTGGCGCCCGAAGTCAGCACGCCGTTTACGGTGATGCCCTGCGAGCGGATGACCAGGTCGTCCTGCGCCGTGGCCGCGCCGACCGTGACGGAACTGCTCGAGCCGATCGCAACGTCGCGGCCCTGCAGCACGTTTGCGGAGTAATCGACGGCGCCGGCGGAGCGGATGTCGAGGTCCTGCGTCGTGCTGCCCACGTTGCCGTTGATCCGCACGCTCGCGGCGCCGGCAGTGGCCGTGCCGGTCTGCTGGGTGCGGCCGCCGGCGGCGAGCACGTTGCGGTTCGTGCTGCCGCCCGCGTTGGCACCCGCGAACAGCACGATGTCGCCCGAGTTGAACGCAACGGCGTTCGCGCCGCCGCTGTTGTCGAGCAGCACGTTACCGGCGCCGTCCATCATGCCCGCCGCCGCGATCACGGTCTTCGTGCCGCTGAACGCGCTCGCGCCGCCGACGGTCACCGCAGTCGCACTGCCGCTGCCCTGGGTGATCGTGAGGGTGGTGAAGGCATCGAGGTTGGCATCGAAGGTGACCGAGACACCGCGAGCACCGACGAGCGCGGTCTGGCCCGTGGTGCCGGCGTTGGCGGTGCCGCCGAAGTTGATCGCATCGGCGATCAGTGCAATCGCGCCGGGGCCGCTGCTCGCATTGAGGCTGGCGCCGTTCGCGACCGTAATGGCGCCGTTGGCGCCGCCAAACGTGAACGTGTTGGTGGCGTCCGCAAGGAACGCCGCGCCGTTCAGTGTTTCATCCTGACCGTTGAGCGTCGTCGCGGTCGACAACAGCAACCCACCGACGTTGAACACGCCGCTGCCGCTGACCGCAATGCCGGCCGGGTTGATCAGCCAGAAGTTGCCGCCTGCAGTCACCGTGCCGTCGATCGCGGAAACCGGGCCGCCCACGACGCGGTTCACCAGGATGTAGTTGTTACCGACCCCGGCGTCGCTGGTCACATTGAAGAACGTGGCGGCGGGCACGTCGAACGTGCCCCACTCCGCGTACGCGCGTGGACCGGTCACGTTCACCGTCATCGTGGTGCCGTCGGACGTCGGGGCGGTGACATTCGTCGCATCGACGAAACCGGTCGGCAGGCTCTGCGCAGACACCTGCGGCGCTGCGAGCGCCGCGGCGATGCCAATCGAAAGTGCACGAAGCGCGAGGCCGCGGGAAGAAGTCTTGTGGGTCATGTGCGTGTCCTCAGCGGATCGAGAAGGCGTGGGAGAACGTGAGCAGCAGGCTGTTGCCCGGCTCGGGTGCGCCCGGGAACGGCTCGCTCTGTGGCGCGGCCCAGATCAGTGCGAATTCGCTGCTGCGGGTGCGCAGGCGGGTGCCGATGCCGGCCGACCACGGCTCGGCGTCGTAGCCGGCCCGGTCTTCCGAGAACAGCCGCGCACCGTCGGCAAAGCCGAATACGCCCAGCTGCGCGGCGCCGCCAAGCGAGAACTCGACGCCGAGCTCGGTGCGCAACGCGATCGCGCGGTCGCCGGACGCGGCGCCCGGGTCGAAGCCGCGGCCGATCGTGTAGTTGCCGAACTGGAACTCTTCGTACGCCGGCAACGAGTCGTCGGTCCACTGCGCTGCTGCGTTGACGGCGGCATACGGGGCAACCGTCTGGCTTGCACCAAAGCGCGTCCGCGCGCCGGCGCCGAGGCGTACCGAAGTGAAGTCCATCTGCGCATCAGGGCGCGAGAGCAGCGCATCGCCGGTCTCGCTGGCACCCAGCGCTTCGAGGCCCTGGCGGAACTCGATGCTCGCGTGCGTTGCAAATCCGCGGCTCGCGCCGTGCATCCAACGGCCTTCGGCGCCAATCGAGAGCACGCGGAGGCTTTCTTCGAACAGCGGGATGACTGGGCCGCCAATCGAGTTCAGGAAGCCCAGCGCGTTGTCCTGCTCGACCGCCTCGAGCCGCACGGCCGCGTCCACCATTGCGTTGCGCTGGCGAACGACGGGGTAGCGGGCGCCGACGCGCGCGACCAGCGACTCGCCGTCGAGCTCGAGCGCTTCAAGTGCGCCGCCCGGCTCGGTGCGGGCGTAGGCAACGTCGCCGGTCAGCACCAGGCCCGACGGGCCGACGCGGATCTCTTCCATCAGCTGAGCCACCTGCTGCTCGCCGCCCGTGCTCGAGTACAGCACCAGGCTGGTGCGGTCGCCCCACGGGGTGAAGCCGTTCGCATCGATCCGCGCGGACACGCCGTTGCTGCCCAGCACTTCCGAACCGAGGTTCTGCGCGCCGAGCGTGATGTCGACCTTGCGGCGCGGCGCGAACGTCGCGGTCGCGGCGAGGCCGTCGGCGCTGCCGTCGTTCGCGCGCTGCATCGAAAAGCCCACGTCGGCACCGGGAATTTCGCGCACGAGCATGAAGGCGCGCTCGACGTCGGACCAGCGCGTGGCGCCTTCGGTCTTCAGGTTATCGAGGTAGGACTGCGCCAGTGCGGCGGACGGGCCCATCGCTTCGGCATTGACGAGCTTCACGTCGGCGATGCGGCCCTCGTTGACGCGCAGCGTGAGCACGCCGTCGGTGATGCGCTGTTCGGGCAGTTCGACGCGCGCGAGCGCCTCGCCGTTGGCCGCGTAAACCTGTGCCACGCGGTCACGGGCGTCGCACAGCAGCTGCGTGTCGCCGGTGCGGCCGACGAGGTCGGCGACGGCGGCATCGAGCTCCGCTTGCGGGACCAGCGTGGCGCCGGTGACCTGGATGCTCGAGAGCGTCACTTGGCCCTGGCCCGCGAACGGGCAGGCGCCCGGGGTGGCGAGCGTCTGGGTGTCGATCGTGCGCGCCTGAAGGGCCGGTGCGCGGGTCGCAGGCTCGATGTCCTGGGGGGTGTGGCCTGCGAGCTGCGCCGGCGGGGCCTGCGCGGTGGGCGGCGTCTGCGCGAACGCCGGGAGCGCTGCAAAGCACGCAAGCGTCAGCAGCGAGCGGCAGAAGGTCGGAACGTGGCGCGGCTTGGATGTCGGGGTCATGGGCTTCCCTGTAGAAGGCACGCAGCCGACGACGGCAATCGGCCGTCGCCGACACGTCAATGCGTGCCAAGCGGTGGTCTTGTTGTGTTCGAACGCGGATGAGTCAAAGCTCCGGCCGCGGCAGGACACGTCCCCTCCCCCGCGGCGGGCGTGACGCAGCCTCGACCATTGGCGCGCGACACCGTGTGAAGACCGGGGCGCAGCGCGCACCTGGCAAGGGCGGGTACGGCCGGTTCACGCCCGGCGGGCCACCCTGCAGGCCCCGTCCCGTGGAGGTCCGCCATGCCTGAGCACGTCATTGCCGTGGTCGTCGGCAGCCTGCGACGCGAGTCGTTCAACCGCCGTCTGGCCGATGCCCTGCCCGCCCTGTTTCCCGAAGGTTTCGAGCTGCGCCAGGTGCGCATCGACGACCTGCCGCTCTACAACCAGGACGACGATGCGAACCCGCCCGAGTCCGCGCTGCGCCTCAAACGCGAGATCCGCGAGGCGAGCGGCGTGATCTTCGCGACGCCGGAATACAACCGCTCGATCTCGGGGGTGCTGAAGAACGCGCTCGACCACGCCTCGCGCCCGTATGGCGACAGTGCATGGGCCGGCAAGCCCGCCGGCATCGTCGGCGTTTCCGTCGGGCAATCCGGCACCGCGTGCGCGCAGCAGCACTTGCGCCCGATCCTCGGCTACCTCGACATGCCCACACTCGGCCAGCCGGAGGTCTACATCCAGGTCAAGGACGACACCTTCGACGCGGACGGCAGCCTCGGCGAGTCCACACGCACGTTCATGCAGGGATGGGTGAACCGGTACGTGGACTGGGTGCAGCGACACGCGGGCTGAGCCCGTCGATGCCTAAGGCGCGAGTGTCGGCCTGGCTGCCGACGCCGCGTTCGCCAGCACGGCGGCGTCGTCGTATACGCCGCCCGGCTCGCATCGGGGCAGGCGCACCGTAAAGATCGCGCCCTGTCCGACGCCTTCGCTCTGCGCGAGTACGCTCCCGCCGTAAAGCGAGACCAGCTCGCGCACCACCGCGAGGCCCACACCGGAGCCCGGCATCTCGCGCACGTCGGACGCGCGCGTGAACAGGTCGAAGATGCGCGAGAGCGCTTCGGGCGCGATGCCGGCCCCACGGTCTTCAATGCGCACCACTGCGTCCTGCGCCTCGGTCGATAAGCGCACCCACACGGGCTCCCCGTCGGGCGTGTACTTGAGCGCGTTGCCGAGAAGGTTGACCAGAATCTGCTGAAGATGAGCGGGGTCGATGTCGACCACGACCGGCGCCGCTTGCATCAGGCAGGACACGCGGGCGCGGCGCCCCTCTGAAGGCTCGACGGCCTCGAGCGCGGCCGCGATCGCGTCCTGCACCACGACCGGCTCCCGCTCGACGCGCTGGGCGACCTGGCTGCCCTCCGCAGTGGCCATCAGCCCGTCAATCAGGCGCACCAGTTGCCCAATCTGCCGCTGCACGCGCTCGGCGGCCGCCGACGCGCGCGGGTCCTCGTCACCCGCAAGCCGCCGCAGCACTTCCGTGGCACTGGCGATCACGGACAAAGGGTTGCGCAGCTCATGCACGTTCTTGGCGATGCGCTCGACGGCCGCATCGCGCTCGTCGGCCAGCGCGTCACGCTCGTTGCGCAGTGCAACCGTGTGCTCGCGCAGGTCAGTGCGGTTGCGCAGGATCTTGTGATACGCGCACGCAGTGCCGTCGGCCGCGCGGATCGCCGTGGTGACGCCCGTGGCCCAGAACGCAGACCCATCGGAGCGCCGCATCCAACGGTCGTTCTCGCAGTGCCCGCGCGTGCGGGCCGTCTCCAATTCCAGCGCGACCGTGCCGCGCTCGATGTCGTCGTCGCGGAACAGCAGCGCCAGCGGCTGTCCCACCAGCGCAGCGGGCTCGAGATGAAACAGCTGCGCAGCCGTGTCGTTGACCCAGCGGATCATGCCGTCCGCGTCGAGCAGCACGTGCGCGTGCATCGTGTCCTGCACGACGCCGGCGTGCAGCAACTGCGCAACGTCGGCGGCGTCATGCGGATCATCGATCGACTGGGACGACACGGCTATCGGATCTCACGCACAGCGGGTCGTCGAGTCTGCGCCTGCCACGTCAACGCACCGTCTAAGCACGAGCATCCAACGCGGCGCGTCAGGCGGACGCCTGCCATCGCTCAGCCTCCGCGGCCGTGTACCTCGCCGCCCTCGCCGGGCCGGTACAGCGTGCCACGGCGGTCGCCTGCGGGCTCGTCGCGCTGCTGCCGGTCCGCCTGCATCTTGGCCATGCGATCGCCGACCGAGGGCATGAGCTTGCTGACCGTCGTGTCGATTTTCGCCATCGCGCCGACCGTAATGTCACGACCGCCTTCTTCCGCCGCCTTTAGGATCGCCTCGGCGACGTCCTCGGGTTCGATCATCGGCGTCGGCAGCTTCGGTGCCTCGGCCATGTAGTTCGCTGCATGCTCGGGGTAAGGCGTATCGACAGCGGTCGGCTGGATGAGAACGACCTCGACCGGCGCCTTGTCGAGAAGCTCGACCTCGATGCGCAGAGCATCGGTGAACCCCTTCACCGCGTGCTTGCTTGCCGAGTACATGCCTTGATACGGAATCACTGCATCGGAGACTTCGCTGCCCACGTTGATGAGCGCGCCGCCCTGCCGCTTGAGATAAGGCAACGCGGTGAGCGCGCCGTTCACCGTGCCCCAGAAGTTCGTTTCGAACAGCCGGCGGCTGTCCTCGTTGGACACTTCGTCGAGCCGTCCATAGACGGACACGCCCGCATCGTTGACCCAGGTGTCGATGCGGCCGAAACGCTCGATCGCCATGCGCGCGGCGTCCTCGAGTGCGCCGCGATCAGCGACGTCGGCGATCGCGATGATCGCGTCGCCTCCGGAGTCGCGAATGCGCCGCTGCACATCGCCAAGTGTGTCGGCGCTGCGTGCGACGAGCACCACCTTTGCGCCGCGCTTCGCTGCGCCCAGCACCGTTGCAAGCCCGATGCCGCTGCTCGCACCGGTGACGACGATGACCTGCTCCTCGATGGGCTTGAGATCGTGGCTCATGCGGCTGCACTCCGGACGGGCCGACGACGCTAACCCCGTCGCCGTTACCGCGATGCAAACCGGAGCGTGTCTCGCCGCGAGCTTACGGCGTGGGCAGCGGAGGCTGCTTGTCGAGCCAGTAGCGGTGCACGAGCACCTTGAGCACGACGACCAGCGGCACACCGAACAGCACGCCGGGCAGGCCGAATACCGCGCCCGACACCACAATCGCGAGCAGCCCGATCACGGGCGGAAGGTCGACGGCCCACCGCTGCGCGAGCGGCTGGATCACCATCGCCTCCACCTGCTGCACGGCGGTGTAGACCGCGATTGCGTAGAGCGCCGTCACCGGGCTGGCGAGGTAGGCAAGCACCACCCCGGGGACCGCGCCGAGCAGCGGACCGATCACCGGAACGAAGTCGAGCAGTCCGACCAGTATTCCGAGTGCAAGCGCATGCGGCACGCCGACGAGCCACAGCCCCAGCGCCGTCAGCGCACCGACGAACGTCATCGCGACGAGCTGCCCGAGCAACCACGAACGCAGCGACGAGCCGCACGCACGCAGCGTCGCCTGCGTGTGCATGCGGTGCGGCGGCGGAATCAGTGCGAGCGTGGCGCGCATGTACGGACGCGGGCTGATGCCGAGGTACACGGCGATGAACATGACGATCGCGAGGTCGGCCAGCACGTCGAGCAGCAGCGTCGCGGTGTCGACGACCCACGTCATGCTCAGCGTGTCGCCGACGCTGCTTCCTACCGTGGACAGGATCGCGCGGCCGATCTGACTGGCCGCCAGGCGGTCCCGGATCTGCTGCACCGTGCCGGGCAACGACGAGCGGAACTCGCTCACCTGTCGCGTGACTTCGTCGCCCAGCAATGCGGCCGCGAGCGCGATCGCACCGATCACCGTGAGCACGACGAGCGCGCTTGCGATCGGCTTGGAGATCGGCAGATGCCGGGCCACCGCGCTGCCCGCTGAGCGGATGACGACCGCAAACACGATGCCGCCGAACCCCAGCAGCAGGTACTCCGCGATGTGCCACAGCGCCAGCACGGACACGACGAGCGCGATGACGATGACGACCCGTTGCGCAAACCATGCGTGACTCATGCCTGCACCTCCGCCCTGAGATCAGCGCCGCATGCGCGAGACGATGAACCCCACGAGCGCAAGCACCACGACCACGATCGCGAGCCAGGCCCACGGCCCGTGATGGGCCAGCTCGCCCATCGCGACACAGCCCGGCAGGCCCATTGCGGAAGCAAGGGCGAGTAGCACGGCCGCCGGATGTCGGGTGCAGTGGCGGGTGGAGTCAGGCATTCGTGATCCAGCGAGGTAACAAGGTTTGGTGCAGTTCGGCACGTGGCGGCTGCAACGCGCCACCCGCGTCGCCACGCGAGCGCGGATCGCACGCTATCGCTGTACGGCGCGGTCGCATGCGTGCACGGGAAAAGCCGCGGCGAATCGACTATCCGCGCGCATGCGTGATGGGTGGGTGTCGCGGGGCTCACTCGCCGCAACCCAACCGGCGCAGGGCCACGAGCTTGGCAATGCTTTCGACCGCGAGGCACAACGAGCGCATCAGCTCGGCATCTTCCCGGTAGTCCGCGCACGCGAGGTTGTGCACGCGCCGGCCGCGGTGCACGTCGTGCCCCTTGCTCCAGCCCGATGCGCTCTCGCCCGGACCGAAGACACCGATCGCGATTCCCCCGCGGCTTTCGACGAGGTCGAATGCCGGCAGGTCGCTCGCGCCATCGCCGACGTACACCATCTGGTCGAACGGCACGTGCCAGCGCTCCTGGGGCACGTCCCGATAAACGTCGGCGGGCGCATCGGCGCCATCGACCGACAGTCCCTTCGCGAGCTGCAGCAGGTACCGCACCTTTTCCGGATAGGTCACCACGCGCCGCGGGAACACGAGGCGTCCGTCATCGGCGTAATGGCCCGCACTGCCCCAGATCGCCTTGAACTCGTGCGCGATCGGCGTCCCGCACGGCACTTCGACGAAGCCCGCCGTCAGCACGTAGAACTCGACCTCCAAGCCCTCGGCCACGGCCTGCGCGGTGTTGCGGATGCGGTCGAACATGCGCTCCACCTCCGGATACAGCGGCGTGTCTCGTCCGACCTGTTCGAGCTTTTCGCGGGTGACTGCGCCATCGAGCCGCTCGGACAGATCGACGAGCGCCTTGAAGCGTGCCAACGCGTGGTCCCAGCCGGCCGCGTCGAGCGGATCGACCCACTCGCTCCGGAACTCATCGGGGTCAACATCGAGCGTGCGCAACAGCACGTCGATCGAGCCCTCGCCTAGGGTGAGGTCGAAATCGAAGACGACTGCAATGCGGTCGTGCAACACATTCGTTGCGTGCGGCATGGCGCGGGCTCCAGAGGGCGACCGACCGCACGCTACGCGGCCGCTTGACCAAGCTTGGTCAACGCGTGTTGCCCCAAGGGCGGCGATGGCTTGTACTCCGTGCGTTCGCTTGCCTTCAATGACAGTTGCTGCATTGCAGCAGCCGTATGCGCAGGCCACGCCCTTTTTGTCTCCGAGCCTGCAGCAGCAGGGGCTCGCGGCGGTTCGGCATCGCTTAGGCGAGCCTGCAGCGCCCAGAACGCAGCTCGAGCGCGTCAAACGGCGTGCCGATCAGCCCGCATTCAGGTTGCGATGACAGTACGGTTCCAGCGCTGTCGCGTATGGAAAGACCAAAACCGCTCCCTGTTCACCTTCTTAGCTTGACCTGGACGGCGATTTTTAACAGATCGATAACGAAAATTTCCCGGAAACGGAGCATTCAGCTCGTTTAGCGTCGGGTCAGCGCCCAAGGATGGGCCACCTGCTCGTCCCCCGGTCCGGCCGGCCTGGAAGCCACGAATTCACTGCCGGATCTCGCGCACCGCATCTCGCGGTCAACGATCGACCACTCTTCGGGAGCTCACGATGTCCGATCGACTTACGCGCCGTACCCGCCGCCATGCCCTCGCCGCCGCCACTGCCATCGCGCTTGCCGCCATGGTGTCCGGCCCCGCGCTGGCCGGCTCCGTCAATGCCACCGGCCTGACCGCCGACGGCACCGACCGCTTCATCGTCAAGTACCGTGAAGGCAGCGCCGAGCGCGCGAGCGTCGCGAACGTGCGTGCCGCGACCAGCCGCGTGGCGCGTGTCGGCGGCAAGGCCGTCGCGCTCGGTCACGTGCGCCGCATGGCGATTGGCGCCGACGTGCTCACCACCGATCGCAGGCTCGATCGCGCCGAGGCCGAGGCGCTGATGCGCCAGATTGCCGCCGATCCGGCCGTCGAATACATCGAAGTCGACAAGCTCAACAAGCCGGTGTTCACGCCGAACGACACGCGCTTCTCCGAGCAGTTCGGCTTCGGCACCGGAGCGGGCGGCACGTACGCCACGCAGGCGTGGGACGTCACGAACGGCACCGGCGCCGTCGTCGCGGTGCTCGACACGGGCATCACGAACCACAGCGACCTCAACGCGAACATGCTGCCGGGTTACGACTTCATCATCGACACGGCGGTGGCCGCCGACGGCAACGGGCGCGACAGCGATCCGTCCGACCCGGGCGATGCATCGGGCGGCCAGTCTTCGAGTTGGCACGGCACGCACGTGGCCGGCACCGTCGCCGCAGTGACGAACAACGGCAAGGGCGTGGCCGGCATGGCGTGGGGCGCGAAGGTCGTGCCGGTGCGCGTGCTCGGCAAGGGCGGCGGCTACGACTCCGACATCGCCGACGCGATCATCTGGTCCTCCGGCGGCAGCGTGTCGGGCGTGCCCGCCAATCCGAACCCCGCCGAGGCGATCAACCTCTCGCTCGGCGGCACGGGCACCTGCGGCAGCGCGATGCAGAGCGCGATCAACGGTGCGGTCTCGCGCGGTTCAACGCTCGTCATCGCGGCGGGCAACAGCAACGCGAACGTCTCGAACTTCTCGCCGGCGAACTGCAACAACGTCATCGCCGTCGCGTCGGTGACGAGCACGGGCGCGCGTTCGAGCTTCTCGAACTACGGCTCGCTGATCGACATCGCCGCGCCGGGCTCGGCGATCCTCTCGACGCTCAACTCGGGCACGTCGGGTCCGTCGACCGAGAGCTACGCGTCCTACAGCGGCACGTCGATGGCGGCGCCGCACGTCGCGGGCATCGTCGCGCTGATGCAGTCCGCGGCCACCACGCCGAAGACGCCGGCCGAGATCGAGTCGATCCTCAAGAGCACGGCACGTGCATTCCCGTCCACGCCGTCGCAGCCGATCGGCCCGGGCATCGCGCAGGCCCGCGCTGCTGTCGATGCGGTCAACGGCGGCACCCCGCCTCCGCCGCCGCCGACCGGTGGCACGCTGACCAAGGGCACGCCGGTGACCAACCTCTCGGCGAGCACCGGCAACTCGCTCGAGTACACGATGACCGTGCCCTCGGGCGCGAGCAACCTGACGTTCTCGATGTCCGGCGGCACCGGCGACGCGGACCTCTACGTGCGCTACGGCAGCGCGCCGACCGACAGCGCATACGACTGCCGTCCGTATCGCAGCGGGAACACCGAGACCTGCACGTTCTCGGCCCCGGCCGCGGGCACGTACTACGTGCGCGTCAAGGCGTACTCGTCGTTCTCGGGCGTGAGCCTGGTCGGCGACTACTCCACGGGCGGCGGCAGCCGGCAGACGTACACCAACGGCACGGACTACTCGATCCGCGACAACAGCACGGTCGAAAGCCCGATCTCGGTGTCCGGTCGCAGCGGCAACGCACCGAGCGATGCGTCGGTGAGCGTGTCGATCCTCCACTCGTACAAGGGCGACCTGAAGGTCGATCTCGTCGCACCGGACGGCTCGGTCTACAACCTGCACAACCGCTCCGGCGGCAGCGCCGACAACGTCATCGGCACGTTCACGCGCAACCTGTCGACCGAGGTGCTCAACGGCACCTGGAAGCTGCGCGTCAACGACAACTACAGCGGCGATACGGGCCGCATCGACACCTGGAGCATCAACTTCTGATAGCTCGACCGTTTCGATGACCAGCACAGCCCCGGCCTCGGCCGGGGCTTTTTTATGTGCGCGCCGTCGAGGTTTTGCGTGAATCTATTCAGCGCCGCGTGCCCGGTCGCGTTTGCACGTTGCGTTTACAAGTGGACGATTCGTGAAACCGGTCACACGAGGAGGGGAGCCATGGACAAGCACCACACAGGGATCCGCACCGCCGCGCTCGCATTGGCGCTGGCAGCCACTTCACAGGCAGATGCCCAGTCGGCGTTCACCGTGCGCGACGAAGCCAGCGGCCAGAGGCAGATCATGACCTCGGCCAATGCACGGTTCTTCCTCAACACGGCCGGGAACCGCGTGATCTTCGCTGCACGCGACACCTCAGGCGCCGCTCCGCCGTCGTTCGGCTCCAACCAGTGGACGGTCACGCTCGTCGCGCCTCCGGGCGAGAAGCTCCGCCCGGGCCTGTATCCCAACGTCGGGTGCCCCGGCGCCACGTTCGGCCGCGTGGCGGGTCTCGAAGTCACCGAGAACAACCCGAAGTGCTTTGGCGAAGACAACATCTGGGGTTGGCTCACGATCCGACAGATCGAATACAACGACGCGGGCCAGGTCATCCGCCTCGAGGCGTCGTACAGCCAGCGCGTGGGCTCGGCGACCGCGCCGGCGTGGACCGGGCTGATCCGCTATGAGGCCACGCCGCAGTTATTGCGCATGAAGGCGCCCAGCACCTCCTCATGGGGCCCGGTGAGCGGCGACCACCACTCCGACTCGAGCCTGTTCTCCCTGAGCGGCAATGCCTCCGGCGCGTACTTCGAAGCCTCGGTACGCAAGGACTACTGGAACGTCGCACTGTTCCCGCCGAGCGGGCAGACGTTGCGCAAGGGGCGCTTTACCACGCGCAGCGAGGCCACCGCCCAGCACGCGGGCTTCAACGCGATCCGCGGTCTCGAGTCGCCGAAGTATTGCCCGCAGGGCACGGGGGTCGTCGACGTGCTGAACACCGCGTTCGATAACGCCGGCACGATTACCGGCCTGCACGCGCGCTTCGAATATCGCTGCGCGCCCGGCACGGCCGCGATGCGCGGCGAAGTGCGCTACGGCCTTTGAGTCATGCCCGAGCCCGTGCGATCACCGCGCACCGGCTGCGGCTTTCAACGGGGTCCTGCGTCCACTGTCGTGACCGCAGGACGGCCTAGCGCGTCAACTGGGCCCCCCGCCGGTTGCCACTGGTCCGCCAGCTTTAGTTAGCGCCAGCCCGCGTCACGCGCCGCGCGCTCCTGGGCGGCATCGAACACGTCCCCCTGAAGCCGCGCATCGATCGCGGCTTGCACTTCTGGTGTCACCGCGCTGGACGCCTGGCGCACTTCGCCTGCCGCCACAGCCTCGGCCGCGCTCAGCACCGGCAGCGCCCAGCGATCGCCGTCGCGGCACGCGAGGCCGGCGATTGCGCGTTCGCCTCGCTGCACGAAGCTGCGACACACCCGGCCGTCGGCGTCGCGGAAGCTCAGGCCGATCGCAAGGGCCCCTGCTTCCGACGGAGCGCTCGCGAGCGTTGTGTCGAGTTCTTCTGCAAGCGCACCGCGCGCGACCAGCATGCCGTCATCGACATAGACGGAGCCCGGCGCGGGTCGCAGCCACAAGCTCACCGCGAGCGCAGCAACCGACGCCGCGAGCGCGTAGCTCGCCCAGCCGCCCCGCGCACGCGCGCGGATCGGCGGCGGGACGCGACGCGCGGCATCCGGCGCAGGCGGCGCTGCCGTCGCGACCGTGGGCCCGGCCGGGGTGTCTGCCGCTCGCCGACCGGTGTCGCGGCGCGCGAGCGGAATCACGTCGGCCGATGACGACGCAGCGTCGCCCGCCGCATTGCGCAGCAAGGCGGTGAGGCGATCGGGTACGGGCTCCTCGAGCACGTCGTCGAACGCACCTCGCACGCGTTCACGCAGCCGCTGCTCGCGCGCAAGCCGCGCGGCGAGTTCCGGGTCGGCCGCGCACGCCGCATCGATGCGCGCGACGTCCTCGGGCGCGAGCTCGCGGTCGACGTAGGCCTGCAGTTCGTGGTCGGTGATCGTCATGCGGGTTCGCCCAGCAGGTTCTGCAACGTGGATCGTGCGCGCGCCAGGCGGCTGGTGACCGTGCCGATCGGGAGATCGAGCAGGTCGGCGGTCTCCCGGTACGACAGCCCTTCGACCAGCACCAGCGCCACCACCTCGCGCTGCTCGTCGGGCAGCCGCGCCATCGCTGCGGCGACCGACATCGCGTCGGACTGCCGCTCGATCGCCGGCTCGCCCACGTGCTCGCCCGCTTCCTCCGGCGCGAACACGCGTAACCGCCGAGTGCGCGATCGCAGTTCGTCGAGCCAGGCGTTGCGGAGGATTCCGAACACCCAGGTGTCGAGCCGCGCATCGGGGCGCCACTGGTCGCTGCGCGCGAGCGCACGCTCCAGGGCGACCTGCACCAGGTCGTCGGCGTCGAAGGCATTGCCCGACAGCGTCCGCGCGAGGCGTCGCAGGCGCGGCAGCAGGTCGGTCAGGCCTTGGATGTAGTCGGCGTTCTGGCTCACTCGTAATGGCCCTACGTCCCAGCGCGGCGTTTTATTCCCGGCCACTGTACGGCGGCGGGCATTCGTACATTCGCGTGACGCTAGCATCGCGCCCTGCCCCACCCAAGCCGCGCCGACGCCCCGTGATCCGACTGCTGACCCTTGCATGCCTCCTGTGCCTCGCAGGCGCCGCGCAGCCACAGGTGCACGGCTCCAGTGCAGGTGCTCCGACGCTGGTGCTCGGCGGGCTGCCCGGTGTCGGCCCCGGCCTGCCCGGCGCGGCATCCCCGGTGCTCGATCGTGTGTCCGACGCCGCGCGCGCTGGTGGCGCCGTAACCGAGCGAATGATCGAACGCGCGAGCCCGCTCGACGTGCGCAAGCTGCGCATCCGGCAGCTCGTGCAGCAGTTGCCCGAACGCATCGATCTCGACCCGGCCGGTGAGCCGGTGCTGCGCGGCGAGTTCCTTGCGATCTCGCCCGATGCCGCCGGACTGCAGGGAATCGAGGCGGCGGGCTTCGAGGTCATGCCGCGCGAGGCATCGCTGCACGGTCTGGATCTGGACATGCGCCGGATCCGCGACACCCGGCGGCGCTCCGCTGCGCGCGCCATGCGTGCTCTGCGTGATGCAGCGCCGTCGGTGGAGTTCGCGTACCAGCACGTATTCCTGACGTCGTCCGCCTCTGCGACGGTTGCCGCAGGATCGGCGGCAAGTCCGGTCGGCACCGCGCCGGCGACGTTGCGGGTCGGTCTGATCGACAGCGGCGTGGACCCGCGCCGGCCCGAACTCGCGCAACTTCGCGTGCAGGCCCACGGCTGTAACGGGCGACCGGTGCCGCATGCGCACGGGACTGCCGTCGCTGCACGCTTGGCCGGCGGTGCGCAGGGTCATCTTTATGCGGCCGACGTGTACTGCGGCGACCCGGCTGGACGCGCGACGCTCGGCCTGCTCGAAGCCCTCGCGTGGATGGCCCGCGAGCGCGTGCCAGTGATCAACGTCAGCCTCGTCGGCCCCGCGAACGCGGCGATCGCGCGCGCGATCGCTGCGCTGCACGCGCGCGGTCATGTGATCGTCGCGGCGGTCGGCAACGACGGGCCGGCGGCTCCGCCGCTCTATCCGGCCGCATACCCCGGCGTCGTGGGCGTCGGCGCGGTCGATCCGCAGTTGCGCGTGCTGCCCGAATCCGGCAGTGGCCCGCACGTCGATTTCGTCGCATCCGGCGTCGTGCCCGGTCGCGGACGTCCGACGCGCGGCACCTCGTTCGCGGCGCCGATCGTCGCTCGCGCCGCAGCCTTGCGCATTGCCGAGCCCGACGCCGCCGCAGCCGAGCGCCTTCGAAAGACGCTGAGCGCCGACGCCCGCGACCTCGGCGCACCCGGCCGCGATCCGCGCTACGGCGACGGGCTCATCGCCTTCAGCCCATAACCGGCGCCTAGCTGAACCATTCGCAACGGTTCCGCCAACGGGGGAAGAAGCGGGCCCCTCCGCTCGTAGGTCACTTCAAGAGCCGCGGATGGTCCGCGGCGTTGGAGGTCCTTCCCATGCGCAAGTCCATTCTCGTCGCCACCCTGCTCGCTTCGTCGGTCGCCATCGCTCTGCCCGTCCAGGCGCAAAGCCTCGGCGGCATGCTCGGCGGCGGTGCCAATGTCGGCGGTGCGGGCCGCCTCGGTGCCCCGGTCGGTCTGCCGGCCGCCACGGGCCGCGTCGGAGGTCTGATCGGCGGCGCTGCCGATGCGTCGGCCCGCGGCCGGATCGGTGCACGCGGCGCCCTCGATGCGACCCGCGCCGTCGACGCCGCAGCGCGCCGCGGCACCGATGCAGTGCGCGGCGTCGAGTCCACGGTCTCGGGGGCGGTCTCGCGTACCGGTCGCGGCCTCGGCCAGGCCTCGGCGGCCGCCCAGGGCGCGGCTGCCGCCGGCGCCGCGGTTGCAGCTGATGGCCTCGCCGCACGTGCCGGCGGCAACGCCGGTGCACTGAACGCACTAGACGATGCCGCGCAGAACGCGTCGACCCAGGCTCAGGGCGGGCTGCGCACCGCCACCGACGTGGTCGGCCGCGCACGCGTTGATGCGGACGCATCGGTCGAAGCCAACGCCGACGTCGGTGCGGCCGCACGCGCCGGCAGCGACGCCGCATCGCGTGGTGTCGACGCCGCGGCCCGCGGCGCCGCTGACGCCACTGCCGCGGTCGAGAGCGCAGCGGGCCGCGCGGCCGGCCGCGCGCAGTCGGCACTGGGCACTGCAACGGGTGCGCTCGACGGTGGCGTCGGCGTCTCGACATCGGGCGAAGCAAACGGCTCCGCGCGGGGCAACGCAAACGGCAGTGCCCGTGCAAGCGCGAACGGCCGCGCACGCGCCGAAGCCAACGGCGCGCGCCGCAACGACGCTCCGCGTCGCTGATCGCAGCCCCAGCCTCCGCGCCCTAGTGGCGCGGAGGCGTCCCGGCGGCGACCTACGTCCGCCGCCGGCCCGGCCCCGTCGCTCTCCGAGGTTTCCATGCGCAAGACCCTGCTCCTCACCGCCCTGCTCGTCGCTGCCACGGGCGCACACGCCGAAGACGGCACGCGTGTCGGCGTCGGCGTCGACTATGCGTCTGGAACATTCGGCACCGGCATCGACACGCGCATCCTGCAGATTCCGCTCACTGCGTCCGTGCAACGGGGCGCGTGGTCGTTCAAGGCGAGCGTGCCGTGGATGCGCGTCGACGGCGCGTCGAACGTCGTGCCTGGTCTGGGCCCGGTGCCCAATTCCGGCCTCATCGGTCGTGGCGGCCTGCTGCCGATCGGCGGCGGCATGCCGGGCGCGGGCGGTGACGCCGTTGCGCAGGACAGCTCCGCATCGGGCATTGGCGACCTCACGCTCGCCGCGACCTATGCCGTGCCGATCGGCGGTGCCGCCGGCGTGAATCTGAGCGGCAACGCAAAGATCGCGACTGCCGACGAATCCAAGGGCCTCGGCACCGGCGCGAACGACGTCGGCGTCGCGGTCGATGCCTGGCGCAACGTCGGCCGCGCGACCTTGTTCGGTGGCGCCGGCTACACGCACCTCGGCGAATCGCCCTACATCGACGTCGACGCAGTCGCGAACGCGAGTGCGGGCATGAGCGTCGCAGCCGGCCCGGCGCGCCTCGGCGCCGCGTATGCATGGCGCGAGTCGGCCTCGTCGCTGAGCGAAGAACGCAGCGAGATCACTGGCTTCGTCGCGCTGCCCGGCGGCACGCACAACGAAGTGCAGCTCTACGCGACGAAAGGTCTCAGCGACGGCAGCGCCAACTGGGGCGCCGGCGTGTCGTTCACCGCGGGGTTCTGAGCGAATCCGACGCGACGAGTGCTCGAGATGCGCCGACTGAGCCGCTGACGCCGATGCCAATTCCGAGAGAAAGTTCAGCGGAACATCGCATCAATGCTGCCGGAACAAAAAAGCCCCGCATTGCGGGGCTTTTTCTTCATTCGATCAACGACGGATCAAGCAAACGGATCGCGCAGCACCATCGTGTGCGCACGGTCCGGACCGGTCGACACGATCGCAAGCGGGCAGCCCGCCAGCTCCTCGAGCGCGCGCAGGTACGCACGCGCGGCCGCCGGCAGCTTGTCCCACTCGGTGATGCCGTGGGTGTTCTCGTCCCAGCCCGGGAACTCGAGGTACACCGGCGTGCACTCTTCCCAGCCGGCCGCGTCGAGCGGCGCGTATTCGGTGCGCTTGCCGCGGTACTCGTACGCGATGCAGATCTTGAGCTTCTCCATGCCGTCGAGCACGTCGAGCTTGGTGATGCACAGTCCGGTGATGCCGTTGATCGCCACTGCGCGCTTGAGCGCAACGATGTCCATCCAGCCACAGCGACGCGGACGGCCGGTCGTAGCGCCGTACTCCTGGCCGCGATCGCGCAGGCCCTGGCCGACCTCGTCGTCGAGTTCGGTCGGGAACGGGCCGCCGCCGACGCGCGTCGCGTATGCCTTCGCGATACCGAGCACGTAGTCGATCGCGTTCGCACCCACGCCCGAGCCGGCCATCGCGCCGCCGATCGTCGTGTTGCTCGAGGTCACGTACGGGTACGTGCCGTGGTCGATGTCGAGCAGCGAGCCCTGCGCGCCTTCGAACATCACGCGCTTACCCTGCTTGCGCAGCTCGTGGAGGATGCCGGCGACGTCGGCCTTCATCGGCTCGACGTACTCGCCGAACGCGAGCGCCTCGTCGTAGGTCTTCTCGAAGTCGACCGCCTCGACGCCGAGGTACTTCGTGAGCACGAAGTTGTGGTAATCGAGCGCCGTGCGCAGCTTCTCCGCGAGCTGGTCGGGGTAATGCAGGTCAGCCACGCGGATGCCGCGACGCGCAACCTTGTCTTCATAGGCCGGGCCAATGCCGCGGCCGGTCGTGCCGATCGCCTTGCCGCCGGCCGCCTTCTCGCGGGCCTGATCGAGTGCGATGTGGTACGGCATGATCAGCGGCGTGGCCGGGCTGATCTTCAGGCGCGAACGCACCTCGACGCCGTTGCCCTCGAGCTCGGCGATTTCCTTCTGCAGCGCGCCCGGGTGCAGCACCACGCCATTGCCGATCAGGCACAGCGCATCAGGGCGCAGGATGCCGGAGGGAATGAGGTGCAGCACGGTCTTCTTGCCGCCGATTACGAGCGTATGGCCCGCGTTGTGACCGCCCTGGAAGCGAACGACCGCGCCGATGTTCTCGGTCAGCAGATCAACGATCTTGCCCTTGCCTTCGTCGCCCCACTGGGCGCCCAACACCACGACTGACTGACCCATCTTTTCGCTGCTCCGGAACTTGGTGGCGACGCAGGCAGCGCGAACGGCCTGGCGACGGCCATGGCGGCGGTCGGTGCAAGCACACCTGACCCCAGACATGGAAAAAGCCGGACGGATCACCCGGCCGGCTTTTGCGCATTATCCGGGTTTTGTACCGGCGTGGCCACCGCGGCGAACGCTGGTGTCCCGCGAGAGAGCGTGGCTCACCCGCGAATCAGAAACAACGCGAGCAGTCCGAGCACGACCACGATCAGCCCCACCACCCGCAAACGCGCGTTCGGCATCGCGTAGAGCTGCTCGGCGGCGCGCTTCCAGCCGCCAGGCGCGACGAACAGGAACAACCCTTCAAGCACCGCGACGAGCGCGAGTGCCGACCACAACTCGCTCATCAGCGATCGGACTTGAGGTACTGCAGGAACGGGTCGTCGCGGTCGAGCACGATGACCGCCTCGCCGTCACTGAACGCCTGCCGGTAGGCCTCGAGGCTGCGCTGAAACGTGAAGAAGCTCGGGTCGCGATTCGCGGCCGTCGCGTAGAGCTTCGCCGCGCGCGCGTCGCCTTCACCGCGCAGCCGCTGCGCGTCGCGCTCGGCCTCGGCCAACAGCACCGCCCGCGCGCGATCGGCTTCGGCGCGGATGGTCTGCGCCTGCTCCACGCCCTCGGCGCGCAGCTGGCTCGCAACCTGCAGGCGCTGGCTGCGCATCTGGTCGTACACCGACTTCAACACGTTGCTGTCCTGCGGCAGCTCGATGCGCTTGATGCGGATGTCGGCAATCTGCACGCCGAGCGTCGCCGCGCCGCGGTTGATCGCAGCAAGCTGCTTGCCAACCACCTGCGAGCGATCACCCGAGACCACCTCGCGCAGCGTGAGCGCGTTGATCTCGTTGCGCAGCGAATCCTTGATGATCGGCGCGAGCCGCTGCACCGCGACGCTCTCGTCGCCGCCGGTCGCACGATAGAACGCGCGCAGATCTTCGACGCGACCGATCGCGAAGAAGTCCACGCTCACGTCCTGCTTGTCGGCGCTGAGGTAGCGCTCGGGCTCCGACTCGAGCACCTGCAGTCGGCGGTCGAATACGCGCGCGGTTTCGACGAGCGGCCACTTGAAGTGCAGGCCGGGCGACGTCTCGATGCGTACGAGGCGGCCGAGGTTGAGCACGATCGCGCCCTGTCCCGCGCCGACGACGTACATCGATCCCATCAGCGCGAACAACGCGGCGACCGCCAGGGCGATCCACATCTGGACTCTCATCGGGTCGACTCCTCGCGGCCGCGCGGACGTGCAGTCCGACCGGTGCGCGTGACAGGCTCGTCGGCGGTCACCGGATCGAGCAATTGGGGGTTCGTCAGCGGCGCTGTCTCCGCGCGACGGCTCGCCGCGTCATCCTGCGGATCGGGCATCGGCACGTAGATCAGCTGGCGCGAATCGCCCCCGACGACCTTGCGGTTCTCGGAGAGCACCTGGCCGACGGTCTCAAGCCACAGCCGCTTGCGGGTGACCTCGGGCGCGTCCTTGTACTGCTCGACGAGCAACGAGAAGCGCTCGGCGTCGCCTTCGGCCCGCGCGACCGTCGTCGTGCGGTAGCCCTCGGCCGCGGCGCGGATGCGCGCGGCTTCACCGCGAGCCTCGGGGACGACCTGCTTTGCGTAGGCCTGGGCTTGGTTGATTGCAGTGTTCTTGTCTTGGCTCGCGCGCTGCGCTTCGTCGAACGCGTCCTTGACCTCTTCCGGCGGACGGGCGTTCGGGAGGTTGAACTCGGTGATGACCAGTCCGGTGCGGTACGCCTGCAGCAGGCGCTGCACCCGCTCACGCACAGCAACGGTGAGTGTGCTGCGCGCGCCCAGCACGGCGTCGAGGTCGGAGCGGCCGACGAGTTCACGCACGGCGCTCTGCGTCGCCTGCTGCAGCACGGAGTCGGCATTGCGCGAGCCGAACAGGTAGCCGACCGGATCGCCGATGCGGTACTGCACGTTGACTTCGACGTCGACCATGTTGCCGTCGCGCGTAAGCACCGGCACGTTGTCGCTGTAGGCCTTGCTCTGCGTCGCGTTGACCTTGATCACGCGCTCGATCGGCCACGGCGCCTTGAGGTGCGGACCTGGCTGCAGCACGCGCGCAATCTGGCCGAAACGCAGCACCACGCCGCGCTCCTGTTCGGTCACGAGCACGAAGCTGTTGAACAGCAGCCACAACCCGAGCGCGATGCCGACCCAGCGGACGATGTTCGTCGCGCCGCCGTCGTTGTCCCCGCCATCGCCGCCGAAGCGGTCCCGCAGCGAATCGAGCCAACCGGCGAATCCTTCGCGCGTACGCCGCGGCGGGCGTGCGCCGGATTTGTCACTGCCGGGGGTGTTCCAGGCCATGCCTGCTCCTCGTCGTGTAACCGGCGGACATGCGTGTCGCACCGGGCGGAACCGTGCACTCGCAGGTTCGCAGGGCACGCTGTCGACTCAAGCCGCAGCGTGCCGTGATTCTAGGTGGGGGGTGACAGTGCCTCAAGCAAGGCGCGTGTCGACGGTGCGCTCGGGCAGCAGCGGACGCAGCACGTCGCCGTGCGCCTGCGTGTACAGGCGCTCCGCGTCGGCCTCGGCGATGTCGAGTTCGACGAGCCAGCCGTCGTCATCGGCCTGCTCCGCGCGGACCGCCCCGAGTTCGTGCAGTTGCGCGCGCAAGCGCGCCGCCTGGGGCGGCAGCCGGACTTCACCGGTCACATGACGCAGGTCCAGTGCCTCACCGACCGCATTGCGCAGCAGGTCGAGACCGGCACCGTCACGCGCCGACACCCACACGCGGCCGCGTCCCTCTGCAGGCCGGTCGTGGCGCGGCTGCATCGGCACAGCCTCGACCGCCTCGTCCGCGCCGTCGACCTCTTCGCCAGGGACCTGCGCATTGTCGCCAAGACGATCAATCTTGTTGAACACTAGCAGCTGCGGGATCTCCCCCGCGCCGATCTCGGCCAGCACCTCGTCCACCTGCGCGATCCGCTCGTTGCGCAGCGGATCGGCCGCATCGACGATATGCAGCAGCAGGTCGGCTTCACGCGCCTCGGACAACGTCGAGCGGAATGCGGCGACGAGCTCATGCGGAAGGTCGCGCACGAAACCCACGGTGTCGGCGAGCACGACGCCTCCGCCGGGCAGCTCGATGCGGCGCACGGTCGGATCCAGCGTTGCGAACAGTTGATCGGCCGCGTATGCCTCGGCCCCAGTCAGTGCATTGAAGAGCGTCGACTTGCCGGCGTTCGTGTAGCCGACAAGCGCCACACGCGGGAGTTCGCTGCGCACCCGGGCACGACGCATCTGCGTACGCTGCACTTCGACTTTTTCGAGGCGACGCTGCAGTTGTTCGACTCGCTTTTGCAGCAGTCGACGGTCGGTCTCGAGCTGGGTTTCACCCGGACCACGCAGACCGATCGAACCGCCGCGCTGACGCTCAAGGTGGGTCCAGCCGCGGATGAGGCGCGTCGCCATGTGACGCAGCTGCGCGAGTTCGACCTGCAGCTTGCCCTCATGGCTGCGCGCGCGCTGCGCGAAGATGTCGAGGATGAGACCGGTTCGGTCGACAACGCGACGCTTGAGCGTGCGTTCGAGGTTGCGCTCCTGGCCGGGCGTCAGCGGATGGTTGACGAGGATCAGGTCGGCGCCGGTCGCCTCGGCGGCGGCCTGCACCTCCTCGAGCTTGCCGCTGCCGATCAGCGTCGCCGAATTCGGACGATCAATGCGGGCGGTCAGCGTGGCAGCGACCGTCGCGCCGGCTGAGCGCGCGAGATCGCCGAACTCTTCGAGCGCATCTTCGTCTGGCGGACCGCCGGCGTGCGGCTGGATCAGCAGTGCGGTTTCACCCTTGCGGGAACGTTCGAACAAGACCCCGTCGCTCCGGCCTATGCGGCCCTTTCATCGTTGCACGCAGAATGCGGGCGCGCAGCGCGGAATCAAGTGAACGCGACCGCGCCGCTCAGCTTTCAGTCGGCGCGTCGGACGAGTCGTCGTCGCCTTCACCGTGCGCGGCCTGCACGTAGCCGCCGCCCGGTCCCACGCGCACGTTGCGCGCCGGCACCACGGTCGAGATGGCGTGCTTGTAGACCATCTGGCTCACTGTATTGCGGAGCAGCACCACGAACTGGTCGAACGATTCGATCGTGCCCTGGAGCTTGATTCCGTTGACGAGGTACACCGACACCGGCACGCGCTCGCGCCGCAGTGCATTCAGGAACGGGTCCTGCAACGATTGACCTTTCGACATTCCAATTCCCCGCTGATTCTAGTTATGAGCGTGCCGGGCATGCCGCGCCCGGCTCGCGAAGCACGGCCCCGCTGTCGCGGTCCGGCCGATGTTAACGCAATCCTTACTCAATCAACCGCCACGACGCCGCGGTCCGACGACGGTCACGAAATGCCGGCGTCAGAGCCGGCCGACGAAGAGCTCGAGCGCGGCATCGAGCTCGACACGGTCGTGGCTGGGGTCGAGCCAGCGCAGGTCCAGTCGGCCGCGCAGCCAGGTCAGCTGCCGCTTCGCGAGTTGGCGGGTCGCGTGGATGCCGCGGGCGCGGAAAGTGCCCGCGTCGGTGAGGCCGTCGAGGTGTTCCCACGCCTGCCGGTAGCCGACCGCCCGCAACGCCGGCAGGTCAAGCGGTGCCGGGTGCGCGGCCAGCTCGGGCCGCGCGCGAAGGGCGCGCACCTCGTCGAGGAAGCCGGCCTCGAGCATTGCGTCGAACCGCCGCTCGATGCGGTCGTGCAGCACCGCGCGGTCTCGCGGCGCGAGCGCGAGTTGCAGTACGCGCACGGGCAAACGGGCCTGTGCGGGAGCCGCCGCCCGCCATTCGGTCATCGTGCGGCCCGACAGCCGGTACACCTCGAGCGCGCGCTGGATGCGCTGCGCGTCGGTTGCGTGCACACGCGCGGCAGTGACCGGGTCGATGAGCGCGAGCTCGGCATGCAGCGCGCCCCAGCCGCGCGCTTGGGCATCGCGCTCGATCGCGGCGCGGGTATCAGGGTCGGCCTGCGGCATGTCCGACAGCCCGTGCAGCAGGGCGTGGAAATACAGCCCAGTGCCGCCAGCGAGGATTGGCCACCGCCCGCGAGCGACGATGTCATCGATCGCGACTCGCGCATCCGCAGCGAACTCCGCGGCGGAGTACGGCTGCCACGGTTCGCGGATGTCGATGAGGTGGTGCGGCACCGCCGCGCGCTCGTCGGCCGTCGGCTTCGCCGCGCCGATATTGAGGCCCCGGTAGACGAGCGCCGAGTCGACGCTGACGATCTCCCCGCCGAGGCGCTGCGCCCACTCGATCGCCAGTGCGGTCTTGCCTGACGCGGTGGGGCCCATGAGCGCGATCGCGCGCGGGCGGCGGTCAGCGCTCATGCGACGCGCGTGCTCAGTAGCCGGTCTCGCGAAGCGACGCACGCACTTGCATGTGCGTGGCCTGCACATCGTCCGGCGGTGGGCGATCGAGCAGGCTCGCCACCACGATCGCGACCGTTGCGAGCGCGAAGCCGGGCACGATCTCGTACAGCGCGCTGCCGGTCTGCTTCCACAGGATCACCGTGAGCGCGCCGACCACGACGCCAGCGAGCGCGCCGTTGCGCGTCATGCGCTGCCAGAACAGCGACAGCAGCACGACCGGCCCGAACGCGGCGCCGAAACCGGCCCACGCGTAGCCCACCAGCGCGAGCACGCGGCTCTCGGGATCACGCGCAATCGCGATCGCGACAAGGGCGATCGCGAGCACCATGGCGCGACCGACCCACACGAGCTCGCGCTGGCCGGCATGGGGCCGCACGAACCCTTTGTAGAGGTCTTCGGTCAGCACGCTCGAGCACACGAGCAGCTGGCACGACAGCGTGCTCATGACCGCCGCAAGGATCGCGGACAGCAGTACGCCCGCGATCCACGGGTTGAACAGCTGCTCGGCGAGCACGATGAACACGCGCTCGGGATTGGCCTGCACCGGCGCCGCGGCGGCCGGGTTCTGCGCAAAGTACGCGATGCCGAAGAAGCCCACGGCCATCGTGCCGAACAGGCACAGGATCATCCAGATCATGCCGATCCGGCGCGCCTTCGGGATCGTCGCCACGTGGTCCGCCGCCATGAAGCGCGCAAGGATGTGCGGCTGGCCGAAGTAGCCCAGGCCCCACGCGAGCAGCGACACGATGCCGACCGCGCCCAGCGCGCCGCCGTTGAACCAGTCCAGGCGCTGCGGATCGAACTCGCCGATGAGCGCAATGCCCGGTTGGAAGCCGCCGACGCCGACGAGCACGACGATCGGCGTCAGGATCAGCGCGAAGATCATCAGAGTCGCCTGCACGGTGTCGGTCCAGCTCACCGCGAGGAAGCCACCGACCAGCGTGTAGAGGATCGTCGCCGCCGCGCCCCACCAGATCGCCTCCGCGTACGGCAGCCCGAACACGCTTTCGAACAGTCGCGCGCCCGCGACCACGCCTGATGCGCAATACACGGCGAAGAAAATCAGAATGACCAGCGCGCTCAGCACCCGCAGCACGCGCTGGGTGTCGGCAAAGCGGTGGGTGAAGTAATCGGGCAGCGTGAGCGCATTGCGCGTGCGCTCGGTGTACACGCGCAGAGGGCCGGCCACGAAACGCCAGTTCGCCCACGCGCCGGCGATGAGCCCGAACGCGATCCACGACTCGGACACGCCGCTGGCGAACAGGGCGCCCGGCAGGCCCATCAGCAGCCAGCCGCTCATGTCGGACGCGCCGGCCGACAACGCGGTCACATAACCGCCGAGCGAGCGGCCGCCCAGGATGTAATCGTCGAAGCTGCGCGTGGCGCGCCACGCGATGAAGCCGATCAGCACCATTGCTGCGAGGTAGATCGAAAACGTGACGAGCAACGGCGTGCTGGCGGTCATGACGGTCCCCGGGCCCTCGACCGGGCCGACGGCGGAAGCTTAGCGTGCGCGCCGCGCGTCGATCGCGGCGTCGGGCACGACGCGACGGATTCGGGCAACGGCCGACCCGGGCCGCGCTGCACGCGAGTTCCGCGATGCGCTGGGACCGCACACGAAGCACCCCGCGTCAAGTCTTTGATGTGGCTAAGAATTCACCAGAGAAGCGACACGCCACGCGGGGCGGGCCTCACCGCCGCTTATCCACATCACTGCTCAACCACTTGTCCACAGCCCCTGTGGACGACGCGCTCCGGGCTGGTCAAATTTTCGCCATCCCTCTTGCAATGCTGGCGCTGCAACGGCTGCAGCACGCGGTCCACAGTTTGGCGCACCGGTTGTCCACAGCCGCTGTGCACAACCGCTGCTCAGTTCTCGTCAGGCCAGCGGATCGCCGGCGCCGCGTCGCGGCGGGGCGGTTTCACCTGCCCGACCGCGTGCCAAACCTTGAGCGCATCGACCGTTGCCGCGACGTCGTGCACGCGCAGCAACACAGCGCCTCGCTGCGCCGCAATCAGATGTGCTGCCACCGACCCGTGCACGCGCGCCTCGGGCGCATCGCGGCCCGTGAGCTCGCCAATCGTGCGCTTGCGTGACAGCCCGGCGAGCAACGGCACGCCGAGGTTCGTGAACGCGTCGAGCCGCGCGAGCAGCGCGAGGTTGTGCTCGATCGTCTTGCCGAAGCCGAAGCCCGGATCGATAACGAGCCGCGACTTCGGAATGCCGGCCATTTCGGCCGCGAAGATGCGCTCGGCCAGGAATCGGTGCACGTCGGCCACCACGTCGTCGTAGTCGGGCGCCGCCTGCATTGAGCCGGGCTCGCCTTGCATGTGCATCAGCACCACCGGAACCGCGAGTTCCGCGGCAGCCTCCAGCGCACCGTTCATGCGCAGCGCGCGCACGTCGTTGATCAGGCCCGCGCCAGCCTGGACCGCGGCCCGCATCACCTCGGGTTTCGACGTGTCGATACTGATCGGCAGCGTCGTCTCGCGCGCGAGACGCTCGATCACCGGCAGCACGCGGCGCAGCTCCTCGTCGACGCTGACTTCGTCCGCGCCCGGCCGCGTCGACTCCCCGCCGACATCGAGCACGTCTGCGCCTTCCTGCGCGAGCCTCACGCCGTGCGCGATTGCGCGGTCGGCAGTGTCGTGGCGACCGCCGTCCGAGAACGAGTCCGGCGTGACGTTGATGATCCCCATCACGCGGGGGCGATCGAGGATGAGCGGACGACCGTTGCAGTCGAGCCGGGGAGAGAGGTCGAACATCGGCGAGCTCCGCGTGGGAAACCGGCATCATCGCTGATCGTCGGCCGTTCTCGACCTCACAGCGCCCCACGGCCGCTCGCGCGCAAAGGTCGCACCAACTGCCGCGTCGCCGTGCTCGCGGCCGCGCGGTGCGCACGACCGACTGCGGAAGGCGCCAGCCCAGCCCACCATAGAAAAAGGCCGGGGAGATCCCCGGCCTTTTCGTCGTACATACCCGCGTCCGTCAGGCCGTCGGCTGCGGCCCACCGAGCGTGAGCGTCTTCGGCTCCTCGTGAGCCGGACCGCCGCGCGACCAATCCGACGGCGGGCCGGGACGACGCCCGGACATGATGTCGTCGATCTGCTTCGCGTCGATCGTCTCGTACTGCAGCAGCGTCTCGGCCATCAGGTGCAGCTTGTCCAGGTTCTCGCGGAGGATCTGCGTGGACCGGCCGTAGGCCTTGTCGAGGATCGCGCGGATGACCTCGTCGATCTTACGCGCGGTCTCGTCCGAGACGTTCTTGTGCTGGGTCACGGAGCGACCCAGGAACACCTCGTCCTCTTCTTCCGAGTAGGCAATCGGACCCATTTCGTCCGACAGACCCCACTTGGTGACCATGTTGCGAGCCATCTTCGTCGCGCGCTCGATGTCGTTCGACGCGCCGGTCGTGACCTTGTCGGCACCGAAAATCAGTTCCTCGGCAACGCGACCGCCGTACAGCGAGCACAGCTGCGACTCGATCGCGACCTTGTTGTAGCTGTACTTGTCGCCTTCGGGCAGGTACATGGTCACGCCCAGCGCGCGACCGCGCGGAATGATCGTGACCTTGTAGACCGGGTCATGCTCGGGCACGAGGCGACCGACGATCGCATGGCCTGCCTCGTGGTACGCGGTCAGGCGCTTCTCGTCCTCGCTCATCGCCATCGAGCGGCGCTCGGCACCCATGAGGATCTTGTCGCGCGCCCGGTCGAAGTGGTCCATGCGGACCTCCTTGCCGTTGTCGCGTGCGGCGAACAGCGCGGCCTCGTTGCAGAGGTTTGCGAGGTCTGCGCCCGAGAAGCCCGGCGTACCGCGCGCGATCGTCATCGGCTCGACATCGTCGGCAAGCGGCAGCTTGCGCATGTGGACACGCAGGATCGCCTCGCGGCCCTTCACGTCCGGCAGGCCGACCGTGACCTGGCGGTCGAAGCGGCCCGGGCGTAGCAGCGCGGGGTCCAGCACGTCCGGACGGTTCGTCGCGGCAATGATGATCACGCCCTCACCGCCCTCGAAGCCGTCCATCTCGACGAGCAGCTGGTTCAGCGTCTGCTCGCGCTCGTCATGACCGCCGCCGAGACCGGCGCCGCGATGACGACCGACGGCGTCGATCTCGTCGATGAAGATGATGCACGGCGCGTGCTTCTTCGCCTGCTCGAACATGTCGCGCACGCGGCTCGCGCCCACGCCGACGAACATCTCGACGAAGTCCGAACCGGAGATCGAGAAGAACGGCACCTTGGCCTCGCCGGCGATCGCACGGGCAAGCAGCGTCTTGCCGGTGCCCGGAGGACCGACCATGAGCACGCCGCGCGGAATCTTGCCGCCGAGCTTCTGGAACTTGGACGGGTCGCGCAAGAACTCGACGAGCTCGCCGACCTCCTCCTTCGCCTCGTCGCAGCCAGCGACGTCGGCCAGCGTCACCTTGACCTGGTCCTCGCCCTGCATCTTCGCGCGAGACTTGCCGAAGCTCATCGCGCCCTTGCTGCCGCCCTGCTGCATCTGGCGCATGAAGTAGATCCAGATGCCGATGAACAGCAACCATGGAGCCACGTTGATAAGGATGTAGACCAGCGACGGGCCGTTCGCCGGCGGCGTCTGCTGGATCGCGACGTCATGCTCGAGCAACTCGTTCACGAGGTCCTTGTCGCCGGGGCTGAAGGTCGTGAACTTCGTGCCGTCCTTGCGCTCGCCCGTGATCGTCGTCCGGTCTTCGCCGATCGTGACTTTCTCGACGCGATCGCCCTGCACCTGCTGCACGAATTGGTCGTACGCAAGCGTCTCGGCCCCCGCTGAGCGCGGCCCGAACGCCTGGAATACCACCATCAGCACGACGGCGACGACCACCCACAACAACAGATTCTTGGCCAAATCGTTCACTTCACCCTGCCTGTTCGCCCGTAGGCGCGAAACCTCTGACTTCCGACCGCCACCGCGGCCCTATGAACCGGCCGATCCGTCGCTACGTTGCCGCCCGCTTGCCCTGCGCGAGGGCGTAAACCTCGGGCGAACGCTTGCGGGATGCGGCGGGTTTGCGAATCGACACCTTGGCGTACCGCTTGCGCAGTTCACGCACGTAATCGTCGAAACCCACGCCCTGGAATAACTTGATCAGGAACGTGCCCTCGACGCGCAGATGGCGGTCGGCGAAGTCCATCGCCAGTTCCGCCAGATGCATCGTGCGGGCCATATCGACCGCATCCACACCGCTCATATTGGGGGCCATGTCGGACAGCACAAGATCCACCTGTGTGCCGTTCAACGTCGCTTCCAATTCGGATAGGACCGCATCCTCCCTGAAATCCCCATGAAGGAATTCCACGCCCGCGAGCGTGGGCATGTCGAGGATGTCCAGCGCGATCACCCGGCCACTGTCCCCCAGGGCCTGCCGCACCCACTGTGACCAGCCTCCCGGAGCGGCGCCGAGATCGACGACGACCATGCCCGGCTTGAGCAACCGGTCACGCTCCACGAGTTCTTCGAGCTTGTACGCGGCGCGCGAACGCAGCCCTTCGGCCTTGGCCTTCTTAACGAAGGGATCGGAGAAATGCTCCTGCAACCAGCGGTGGCTGCTCTTGCTGCGCGTGGCCATCAGGGAGTCCAACTTCGAGGGAGCAACGGGGCCCATGATACCCTTCGACCCCATTCAACCCGTGGTTTCGCTCCCGCATGGCGCAGTCTTCCTCTCCTTCGGATCCCTCGGCAGGCAACGCTTCGCGTGCCGACGCGGCCGCTGCGCGCCCACTGACGGCGGCGCAGGTGCGCTTTCTGCGCGGCCAGGCGCACGATCTCAAGGCAATGCTGCAGATCGGCGGCAAAGGCCTGACCGACGCCGTGATCGCGGAAGTCGAGCTTGCGCTCGAGCATCACGAGCTGATCAAAGTGAAGGTTGCCGCAGAGGACCGCGAGGCTCGCGACGCGATGATCACCGCGCTTGCGGAGCGATCCGGCGCCGCGCTCGTCCAGCGCATCGGGCACACCGCCGTTCTGTATCGGCAGAGCCGCGAGAAGCGCCAGATCGTGCTGCCCCGCGCCTGAGCCGATGCAGCTCACGCTCGAGCCAAGCGACCAGCAGTTCGTGCTTCGCAGCGCGGACGGAACGTCCGCCCTCGTCAATGAGCGCCGTCTGACCACGAGTTTTGCGATCTCGCCCGACGCGCTCGTCGAGGACTGGCCAGTAACGGATGTGCGCGAACTCGGTACCGCCGAACTCGACGCTCTGCTCGCGCTTGGGCCCGAGGTCATCGTGCTCGGCAGCGGTGCGCGCCAGGCATTCCCCCCGGCGGCGACGATGGCCGCCTGTCTGGGTCGTGGCGTCGGTCTGGAATCGATGTCGAACGACGCAGCCGCTCGCACCTACGCAGTGCTCGCCAGCGAAGGCCGCCGCGTGGTGGCGGGTTTCGTGCTGGGCTCAACCGGCTGATCGGTTTTCGCATCCAACGGCGGCGCGTCGCGCGGGCTTGCGCCTCGACTCCGACGTTGGCCCCGATCACGCGCCCTGCCCGACCGGCGGCCGGGCCCGACCCGCGCCGCCGGTTTAACGCGGCGGCAAATAGGTGAGCGGGTCGACTGGCTTGCCGTTGTAGCGCACCTCGAAATGCAGCATGTCGCGCGAAGCGCCGCTGCGGCCCATCTCGGCGATCTGCTCGCCCGCTTTCACCAACTGGCCCTCGTTGACGAGGCGTTTGCGGTTGTGGCCGTACGCCGACAGCCATGCATCGGTGTGCTTGATGATCACGAGCTCGCCGTAGCCGACCAACCCTGAGCCCGAGTACACGACGGTACCGTCGGCTGCCGCGCGCACCGGGGCGCCGCCGGCGCCGGCAATGTCGATGCCCTGCCGAGTGGGGTCGCCCGTTACGAAGCGATTGAGGAGGCCACCGTCAGCGGGCCAGCGCCAGGCGATGCCGCTCTGGATTGGGGGTGCGGCGGGCGCTGCGGGCTTTGGCGCCGGCGCCGCGGTGTCGCGCGGGCGCGTCGGGCTGGCCGGCGCCCGGGACACGGGCTTCGCGGGCCCTGCGGCGACGGTGCGCTTCCCCGGCGCAGCGGCAGGCCCAGAGGACGGGTGGAGCCGCAGGCGCTGGCCTGGGTAGATCGTGTACGGCGGCGCGATGCCGTTCCATGCCGCCAGATCGCGCACCGACACGCCGTTCCGTGTGGCGACGCCGTACAAGGTGTCGCCGCGCTGGACCGTCGCGGACTCACCGTACCGCGGCGTCGAAGCGCTTGCCCCGCCGTTTTGAACGGGCTCGCGCACGACCGTCGTGGAACACGCCGCGAGCCCCAGTGCGCCTGCCAGCGCGAGCGTCCATTGCCTTGTCATGCCCATGCGTATTGCGAGCCCTCTGTTCGTGTTCGGCCGAGTGGGCAATCAGCCCGACAGGCGCTGCCACAGCCCGTGCAGGGCCACACCGCCTCCGCCGATCAATGCGCCGAAGTAGACGATCGTTCCGATGTTCGCGAGATGGCCGAGCAGGACCGCGCCACCGTCGCGCTGGATCATGCCGATCGCATAGAGCAGCAATGCGAGCGCCGGCAGCGTGTTGCTGAAGGGCACGAAGCCGAACGGCGCCATCAGCAGCACCGCCGCGAGGATGAAGGCCAGGTTGGTGACGAGCGTCTGCGCACGGCCGTCCGTCACCGCGTTGAGGCGGTGCGGGCGGCTGATCCGCTCGAGCCGACGCACCCAGACCATCCCGTGCTCGAGCGCTGGGCGCAGCCGACCGGCCGGCAGCGCGCGCGTGCGGATGCGTTCGGGCAACCACAGCGGTCGTTCGAACACGCGGCTGATCCCGACCAACAGGATGGCGGCGCCGAACACGGTGCTGACGCCGGGGATCGACACGGGGATCAGGAACACGACGGTCAGCAGCGCGCTCAGCAGCAGCAGGCCCTCGTCGCCGAAGACGTCGAGCAGCTCGCCCAGCGTCAACGAATCGGACGGAAGCTCGCGGATGATTGCGGCGAGCTGTTCGCCCAGGGACACGTCGTCGGACGCGCGGGTGCCAGGGAGTCTGGAGTCGTGGTCAGTCATGGGCTCAGTCGATGGTGCCGGGCAGGAGGGGCACGAACACGACAGGCGCGAGCATCTGCCGCTCGACGCGTCCATCCTCATGTTTGACGAGCCGCAGCAGTTCCTGCGACGTCGCCGAGCCGACCGGTGCGATGAGCGCGCCGCCTGGGGACAGCTGATCGAGCAAGGCGTCGACGACGGCAGCGCCGCCGGCGGTCACCATGATCGCGTCGAACGGCGCGTTCTCGGCCCAGCCGACGTAGCCGTCGTCGTGCTTGCTGCGCACCTCCAGGCCGATCTGTCGGAAGCGCTTGCGCGCCGACCGCAGCAGCTCGCCAATACGCTCGACCGTGTGCACTTCCAGCCCGAGCGCAGCCAGCACCGCAGCCTGGTACCCCGAGCCCGTGCCGATCTCGAGCACCTTGCGCGGCGCGGTCTGCAGCAGCGCCTCGGTCATCTTCGCGACGACCCACGGCTGCGAAATCGTCTGCCCGTGACCGATCGGCAGCGCGGTGTCCTCGTAGGCGCGCATCGCCAGCGCCTCGTCGACGAACAGATGGCGCGGCACGGTGCCGATCGCGCGCAGCACGCGCTCGTCCTCAATGCCGCTGGCGCGCAGCCGCTCGACGAGCCGGTCGCGCACGCGCTGCGACGTCAGCCCGGAGCCGATCGCCTCCGCGTCGAGCCGCATGCCACGGTTCACGCCGACGGCTCCGGTCGCTCGAGGGACGCGGCGAGCCCGCCGACCCACGTGGCCACCTGCTCGAGCGCCTGATAGCGCGTGAGGTCGACCTGGATCGGCGTGATCGAGATGCAGCCGCGGCGCACCGCGTCGAAATCGGTGCCCGGGCCCGCGTCCTGCTCGGGGCCAGCCGGGCCGAGCCACCACCACTGCCGGCCGCGCGGGTCCGTCTGCGATGTGCAGCCCTCGGCGCGGTGGCGGTTGCCGAGCCGCGTGACCTCGAAACCTTCGAGCGCCGCCCAGGGCACGTCGGGCACGTTGACGTTGAGGATCGTGTCGGCCGGCAACGGGTCGGTGTGCAGCCGCGCGATGATTTCCACCGCCGCGCGCGCCGCCGTTTCGTAGTTGCGCCCCACGCCGTCGGCCGTCGCGAGCGACACCGCCACCGCGGGCAGCCCGAGGAACCGGCCTTCGGTCGCGGCCGCCACAGTGCCGGAATAGATGACGTCGTCGCCGAGGTTGGCGACGTTGTTGATGCCCGAAACCACCAGGTCCGGTTCGCGCTCGAGCATGCCGGTCAGCGCGATGTGCACGCAGTCGGTCGGCGTGCCGTGCACGCGCCAGGTCGACTCGTCCTGCTGGACGACGCGCACCGGCATGTCGAGCGTCAGCGAGTTGCTCGCGCCGGAGCGGTCGCGGTCGGGCGCGACGAGCAGCACGTCGTGACCCGCCTCGCGCAGTGTCTGCGCAAGCGTGCGGATACCGGGGGCGTCGACGCCGTCGTCATTGCTGACCAGGACTCGCATGGGCTCCAGAGAAAAGCGCGGCGCGGACACACAGGGCCCGCAGCCATCGGGCGGCCATGATATCCGATGGCATCCGCGCGCCTTGTCGAAACGCGGTCACCTAAACATGCATTGGCCTGCAACGTGACCGCGGTTAGGCTCGGGGCATGGCTGCGCACGACCCGCCCGACCACGACGACGACGCGGACCTGTTCCGCGACGCGATCGGCCCTGTGCGCCGCCTGCCCGACGCCACTCCGCCTCCGACGCCGCCCAAGCCGCGTCCGCGCGCGCGCATGGCCGAGCTCGACGAGGCCGACGCACGTCGCAGCTTCCGGTTCGCGCTCGACGAATCACTGCTGGAAGCGGCCGACGCGCTGAGCTACCGCAGTGACGCGCTGCCGGTAACGGTGTTCTCTCGGCTCAAACGCGGCGAGATCGCAGTGCAGGAGGAGCTCGACCTGCACGGCGCCGACGTGCACACCGCCGAACAGTTGCTGCGCGCGTTCCTCAACGACGCGCGGCGGCACGGGGTCGGCTGCGTCGGGGTGATCCACGGCAAGGGCCTGCACGGGGGGGCGCTCGAAGGGCGCCCGGTCGACAGCCGCGGCGCGCCAGTGCTCAAGAACCTCGTCGACCGGATGCTGCGCCAGCGCGCGGACGTGCTCGGCTTCCACTCCGCGCCCGCCCCCCGCGGCGGCACGGGCGCGGTCGTGGTGTTGCTCGCGCCGACGCGGTTGCGCTGACCGCGCCGATCAGTCGTCGCGCGGGGCGCGCTTGACCGGCGCGTTGACCCACTGCACATCGATGCCGCGCCGCCGGGCAATCGACTCGACGTGCGCCACGTATTCGTGGTGCGTGTCCAGGGTGCCCGCCCGTTGCGGTGCGACGCGGGCGGCGGCGCGGTCGTCGGTGGTGGCGCAGGCCGTCAGCGAAACCGCGACGGCAACGATCAGAAGAAGGCGACGTGTGGACATGGCGGTTCCTCGAAGCGCCGTGCCGGGCGAACACCCGCAGGCGCGGGGCGCCCGACCCGATGCCGGGCGTCGATTCGGTTATACGCCTGCCTCGCGCGCACACCAGTGCGCTGGCGCCGAGTCCGACGGACGGCGCTTCAGTCGCGCCCGGCGGCTGCGACGTCGCCGAGTTCGGCGAGCACCGAGGTCGCATAGGTGCCCGGCGGCAGCGCAAACGACAGCTCGAGCGATGTCTCGTCGGGCCAGCGCCACTGCAGCGCCTCGGGGCGGAGCCGCAGCGCACGTCGCTCCTGACGAAGCCCGGCGCGCTCGAGCCCAGCGCGCAGCGCAACGGCGTCCGCGTCGGCAAGCGCGTCCAGTTCGAGCGCGGCAGCAGCCTCCTGGGTGCGCAGCGCGCCCTCGCCCCATAATGGGCCGGTGGGATGAATATCGAACGTGGCGAGCCGCTCGGCGAGCGCCTCATCGAGCGGCTGCGGCCCGAACACGCTGCGGGTGCCGTCGAGCATCCACACCTCGCCTTCGAGCGCGGTGTCCCAGCAGGCGCTGCGGATGCGCGCGGCGAGCACGCGGTTGAACAGCTCTGAGCGCGCCGCAGACAGCAACACGCTGCGCTGGTCACGTCGCACCCGCCGCCCGGCGAACATCGCGAGCGCCGAGCCTACGTTGTTGCCGCCGCGACCGAAGCGCTGCTCGCCGAAGTAATTCGGCACGCCGCGCGCGGCAATCGCCGACAAGCGTGCATCGATGGCCGCGCGGTCGCCCTCCACGTCGCGCAGCACCAGTACGAACCGATTGCCCGCAAGCGCGCCGCGCGGCAGTTTTTTCGCGTGCCACGTGTGGTCGAGCACCTCGAGCCGCTCACCCAAGGCGTCGTCGATCGTCAGGGTTTCGACCGCGGGCGCGTTGCGCTTGGGAAGGTGCACGGTGAAGCGCTGTGTGGTCACCGCATGCCGGTCCTTCAGCCCGGCGTAGCCGATCGCCACGTCGCCAACGCCCGCCCATTGCGCGATGCAACGCGCCGCGTGCGCGGTGTTCATGCCGCGCTTGCGGACGGTCAGCAGCAGGTGCTCGCCCTGCCCGGTCGGCTCGAAGCCGGGCAATTCATCAACGACAAAATCCTCGGGCGCCGCGCGCAGCCGGGCCTGCAGCACCGCTTCGCCATGCGCGTGGGGAAGATCCACGCTCATGCGCGCACGAGCAGGCACACGGCCATTGCCGCAATGCCTTCGCTGCGACCGGTGAAACCGAGTTTTTCGCTCGTCGTCGCCTTGACGCTGATGGCGTCGATGTCGACGCCGAGATCCTCCGCGATGCGTTCGCGCATCGCCGGTGCGTGCGGGCCGACCTTCGGCCGCTCGCACACGACGGTCACGTCCGCATTGCCGACGCGCCAGCCGCGCGCACGGATCAACCTGTCGCAATGCCGCACGAGTGCGCGCGAGTCCGCGCCGCGCCACTGCGGATCGCTCGGCGGGAAATGCACGCCGATATCGCCGAGCGCGAGCGCGCCGAGCATCGCGTCACACAGCGCATGCAGCACGACGTCGCCGTCCGAATGCGCGAGCACGCCGCGCTCATGCGGCACGCACACGCCGCCGAGCATCACGTGGTCGCCGTCGCCGAACGCATGCACGTCGTAGCCCTGTCCGATGCGGATGTTCATGCTGTGGCACCCGTGGCATTGGCGTAGGAAGCGTCTGCATCCCGGCGCGCGAGCAGAAATTCGACGAGCGCCAGGTCCGCTGGCGTCGTCACCTTGAGGTTGTCTTCGCGACCCTCGACGAGTCGCACCTGCGCACCGGCGCGCTCCATCGCCATCGCCTCGTCCGTGACCACGATGCCGTCGCCGGCGGCTGCAGCGAGCGCCGCCGCGAGCGCATCGCGGCGAAACAGTTGCGGCGTCAGCGCGCGCCAGAGCTGTTCGCGCGGCTGCGTAGCGGCGATGCCGCCCGCGGCGTTGGCGCGCTTGAGCGTGTCGCGAACGGGCGCTGCGAGAATCGCGCCGTCGCCCTGGGCGAATGCAACGGCCAGCAGGCGATCCAGATCAGCAAGCGCGAGGTTCGGGCGCGCAGCGTCGTGCACGAGCGCCCACGCGTCCTGGGGTGCGATGCCGTCGAGCGCGCGCAGGCCGGCGAGAACGGAGTCGGCGCGTTCGGCGCCACCGACACAGGTGTGCACGGGCTTACCTCGGCGCTCGGTCCAGCCCGGCCAGTCCGCGTCGTCCGGCGCGATCGCCACCATCGCGCCGCGCACGGCGTCGTGCGCCAGCAGCGCATCGAGCGCATGCGCGAGCACCGGCCGTCCGTTGATTTCGAGGTATTGCTTCGGCCGTGGCCCACCGAAGCGGCGGCCGCGCCCGGCAGCGGGCACGACCGCCCAGACCTCGGGCATCACGGCCTGACGTCCGCGCTCGCGTCGGGGACGCGGGTTTCGCGCACCGGCGCGCCGTCGGATTCGACGACGCGATAGAACACCTCACCCGGCTTGATCATCCCGAGTTCGCTGCGGGCACGCTCCTCGGCGGCGGCTTCGCCCGACTTCAAGTCCTCGACCTCGGCAGCGAGCGCGTCGTTGCGCTCGCCCAGGCCCGCGTTCTCGCGGGTCTGCGCCTGCACCTGCTGCTCGAGCGCGGCGACGGCCTGGTAGCCGCCGGTGCCGAGCCACAGCCGCGCCTGCAGCAGCGCGAGCAACGCCGCCAGCGCAAGCAGCGCCACGAGCAGCCGGCGGTCGCCCGAGGTATGGACCATTGACTCAGCGCTTCAGCGACACAAACGCGTCGCGACCGGCGTAACGCGCGGCCGAACCGAGCTGCTCTTCGATGCGCAGCAGCTGGTTGTACTTCGCGACGCGATCGCTGCGGCACAGCGAGCCGGTCTTGATCTGCGTCGCCGTGGTCGCGACGGCGATGTCGGCGATCGTCGTGTCCTCGGTTTCGCCCGAACGGTGCGAGACGACGGCCGCGTAGCCGTTCGCGTCGGCCATCGCGATCGCTTCGAGTGTCTCCGTCAAAGTGCCGATCTGGTTGACCTTGATGAGGATCGCGTTCGCGACCTGCTGGTCGATGCCGTCGCGGAAGATGCGCGGATTGGTCACGAACAGGTCGTCACCGACGAGCTGCACCTTGTTGCCGATGCGCTGGGTCAGCAGCTTCCAGCCGTCCCAGTCGTGCTCGCCCATGCCGTCCTCGATCGTGATGATCGGGTACTGCTGGGCCCAGTTCGCGAGGAAATCGACGAACTGCTCGCTGGTCAGGCGCTTGCCTTCGCCGGTGAGGTGGTACTTGCCGTTGTCGAAGAACTCGCTCGACGCGACGTCGAGGCCGAGCAGGATGTCCTCGCCCGCCTTGTAACCGGCCTTGCCGATGGCCTCGAGGATGGTCTCCAGCGCTTCCTCGTTGCTGCGCAGGTCCGGCGCGAAGCCACCCTCGTCGCCCACCGCCGTGCTCAGGCCGCGGCCCTTGAGCACGGACTTGAGCGCGTGGAACACCTCGGTGCCCGCGCGCAGGCTCTCGGCGAAGCTGTCGAAACCGACCGGCAGCACCATGAATTCCTGCAGGTCGACGTTGTTATCGGCATGCGCGCCGCCGTTGATGATGTTCATCATCGGCACCGGCAGCACGGCCTCGCGGCCGTTCGCGAGGTGCTGCCACAGCGGCATCTTCTTCGACGCGGCGACCGCGTGCGCATTCGCCATCGAAACGCCGAGCAGCGCGTTCGCGCCGAGGCGGCCCTTGTTGTCGGTGCCGTCGAGGTCGATGAGGCGGCGATCGAGGCCGGCCTGGTCGCTTGCATCGATCCCGTCGAGCGCCTTCGCGATCGCACCGTTGACGTTCTCGACCGCCTGCTTCACGCCCTTGCCGAGGTAGCGCGTCTTGTCGCCGTCGCGCAGCTCGACCGCTTCCTTGGTGCCGGTCGAAGCGCCGGAAGGCACCATCGCGCGGCCGAAGCTGCCGTCGCTGAGCGTGACTTCGGCTTCGAGCGTGGGGTTGCCGCGGCTGTCGAGGATTTCGCGGGCGTGGACTTTGGCGATCGTGGTCATCGGGGTGTTGACACTCCGTATCAGGTAGGGGGAATCAGGCTTGTGATTCGATGAAGCCGCTGCGCTTGGTGACCTCATCGATCGCCATCAGCGTTTCGAGCAGCGCGCGCATCTTCGGCAGCGGCCACGCGTTCGGGCCGTCCGACAGCGCCTCTTCGGGCTTCGGGTGGGTTTCCATGAAGATGCCGCTGATGCCGACCGCCATCGCGGCGCGCGACAGCACCGGCACGAACTCGCGCTGGCCGCCGCTCTTGCCGCCGGCGCCGCCGGGCAGCTGCACCGAGTGCGTGGCGTCGAACACGACCGGGCAGCCGCTCTCACGCATCACGCTCAGCGAGCGCATATCGGACACGAGGTTGTTGTAGCCGAAGCTCGCCCCGCGCTCGCACAGCATGATGTCGCGATTGCCGGTGGCGAGCGCCTTTTCGGCGACGTGCTTCATCTCCCAGGGCGAGAGGAACTGGCCCTTCTTGATGTTCACGGGCTTGCCGGCGCGCGCGACGTTCTGGATGAAGTCGGTCTGCCGGCACAGGAACGCCGGCGTCTGCAGCACGTCGACGACCGAGTTGACCTCGTCGAGCGGCGTGTACTCGTGCACGTCAGTGAGCACCGACACGCCGAGCTGGCGCTTCACTTCCGACAGCACCTTCAGCCCTTCCTCCATGCCGGGCCCGCGAAAACCGGACACCGAGGTGCGGTTCGCCTTGTCGAAGCTCGACTTGAAGATGAAGGGGATGCCGAGCTCGGACGTGATCTCCTTGAGCTGGCCGGCGGTGTCGAGCTGCAGCTGCATCGACTCGATGACGCACGGGCCGGCGATCAGGAAGAACGGCTTGTCGAGGCCGACCTCGAATCCACACAGGTTCATCGCACACTCCAGAAAACAGGTGCCGGACGGGCCGGGAAAACGCGATTGCGCGCGATCGCAGGACGCGCCGCGCGCATTAAGCGTGCGCGCCTTCGAGCGGCTTCGCCGCGGCCGCGCGGCGCGCCTTGTGCTCGCGCGCGGCGCGGATGAAGCCGATGAACAGCGGATGCCCGTCGCGCGGCGTCGACAGGAACTCGGGATGCGCCTGGCACGCGAGGAACCAGGGGTGCTCGTCGCGCGGCAGCTCGATCATCTCGACGAGCAGGTCATCCATCGACTTCGCGCTGATCACGAGACCCGCGTCCTCGAGCTGCGTGCGGTAGCGGTTGTTGAACTCGTAGCGGTGCCGATGGCGCTCGCCGACGACGTCGTTGCCGTACATCTCGCGCGCAAGTGTGTTCGGCTTGAGTCGCTGGTCCTGCAGTCCCAGGCGCATCGTGCCGCCGAGGTCGGAATCCGCGCTGCGCCGCTCGACTTCGCCCGTCGAGGTGCGCCACTCGGTGATCAGGCCGATGACCGGGTGCGGGGAGTGCTTGTCGTTCTCGGTGCTGTTCGCGCCGTTGAGCCCGGCCTTGTGGCGCGCCATGTCGACGACCGCGGCCTGCATGCCGTAGCAGATGCCGAAGTACGGCACGCCGTTCTCGCGCGCATGCGCGGAGGTCTGAACCTTGCCCTCGAAGCCGCGATCGCCGAAGCCGCCGGGCACGAGGATGCCGTCGACGTCCGAGAGCAGGCGCGCGCCCTCGCGCTCGATATCGCTCGATTCGAGCCACTTGAGCTTCACACGCGTGCGCTGGCGCAGGCCGCCGTGCTTGAGCGCTTCGGCGACCGACTTGTATGCGTCCTGGTGGTCGATGTACTTGCCGACCACGCCGATCACGACCTCGTCGTCCGGATATTCGCTCGCGTCGACCACGGCGTCCCATTCCGACAGGTCCGCCGGGCCGGCTTTGAGGCGCAGGCGCTCGATAATGAGGTCGTCGAGCCCCTCCTCGTGGAAACGGCGCGGCATCTTGTAGATGTTGTCGAGGTCGACCGCCGAGATCACCGCGCGCTCGGACACGTTCGTGAACAGCGCGATCTTGCGGCGCTCGGAGTCCGGCAGCGGCTGCTCGGAGCGGCACAACAGGATGTCGGGCTGGATGCCGATCGAGCGCATCTCCTTGACCGAATGCTGCGTCGGCTTGGTCTTGAGCTCGCCGGCCGCGGCGATCCACGGCACCAGCGTGAGGTGCATGAACAGCGCGTGCTCGGCGCCCCGCTCACTGCGGATCTGGCGGATCGCCTCGAGGAACGGCAGCGACTCGATGTCTCCGACCGTACCGCCGATCTCGACCAGCGCGAGGTCGAAGCCGTCGGTGGCCTCCACGATGCAACGCTTGATCTCGTCGGTGATGTGCGGGATCACCTGCACCGTGCCGCCGAGGTAGTCGCCGCGGCGCTCCTTGCGAATCACGTTGTCGTAGATCCGACCGGTGGTGATCGAATTCTTGCGGCTCAGGCGCGTGCGCAGATAGCGCTCGTAATGGCCGAGGTCGAGGTCGGTCTCGGCGCCGTCGTCGGTGACGTACACCTCGCCGTGCTGGAACGGGCTCATCGTGCCCGGGTCGACGTTGATGTACGGGTCGAGCTTCATCATCGTCACGCGCAAGCCGCGCGCTTCGAGCACGGCGGCCAGCGACGCCGCAGCGATGCCCTTGCCGAGCGAGGACACCACGCCGCCGGTGACAAAAATCAGGGGAGTCATGGAGTTGCTGCCGCTGGAAAGCGGTAGTTTAGCGGTTGGGCGCGGCCGCGGCGATGTCCAGTTATGCGGACGGCGCCGGGGCGACCGCTGTCCGGTTCAGCCAGCCGGGTCGCTGGCGTCTCGGTCGGCGCGACGGCCAACGGCGAGTCTGTACCGATGACGCGCCCGAAATCCCGCCCGCTTGACCGCCCTGCCCCCCGTCGCCATTCTCGCGCGGCCCCTCCCGCCCCCCAGGCGTCCGCCGTTCCGGCGACGAAAAGCAGGTCCATGAACAATCGCTACAACGCCGCCGACATCGAAGTGCTGTCGGGGCTCGACCCGGTCAAGCGCCGACCGGGCATGTACACCGACACCTCGCGCCCGAACCATCTCGCGCAGGAGGTCATCGACAACGCCGTCGACGAGGCGCTCGCCGGCCACGCGAAGACGATCGAGGTCACGATCCACGCCGATGGCAGCTGCTCGGTCATCGACGACGGCCGCGGCATGCCGGTGGACATCCACCCCGAGGAGAAGATCCCGGGCGTCGAGCTGATCCTCACGCGGCTGCACGCGGGCGGCAAGTTCAACAACAAGAACTACACGTTCTCCGGCGGTCTGCACGGCGTCGGCGTCAGCGTGGTTAACGCGCTGTCGACGCTCGTCGACGTGCGCATCAAGCGCGACGGCAACGAGTACCGGATGACGTTCAAGGACGGCTTCCGCGCGTCCAAGCTCGAGGTCATCGGCACGGTCGGCAAGAAGAACACCGGCACCCGCGTGCACTTCTGGCCGGATGCCTCGTATTTCGATACGCCCAAGTTCAACGTGCGCGCGCTGCGGCACCTGCTGCGCGCGAAGGCCGTGCTGTGTCCGGGCCTCACGGTGCGCCTGCTGGACGAAACCAGCGGCGAGAAGCACGAGTGGTACTACGAGGACGGCCTGCGCGATTACCTGCGCGGCGAACTCGCCGACCGCGAGCTGCTGCCGCCGGAGTTGTTCGTCGGCAAGCTGACCAAGGACACCGAGACGGCCGACTGGGCCGTGGCCTGGGTGCCCGAAGGTGAGCTCGTGCAGGAGAGCTACGTCAATCTGATCCCGACCGCGCAGCACGGCACGCACGTCAACGGCCTGCGCACCGGCTTCACCGATGCGCTGCGCGAGTTCTGCGACTTCCGCAACCTCCTCCCGCGCGGCGTGAAGCTTGCGCCCGAGGACGTGTGGGACCGCGTCGCGTTCGTGCTCAGCATCAAGATGGCCGACCCGCAGTTCTCGGGCCAGACCAAGGAGCGCCTGAGTTCGCGCCAGGCCGCGGGCTTCGTCGAAGGCGCCGCGCATGATGCGTTCTCGCTCTGGCTCAACCAGCACGTCGAACTCGGCGAAAAGATCGCGCAGCTTGCGATCGACCGCGCCAGCGCGCGCCTGAAGACCGAAAAGCAGATCACCCGCAAGAAGGTGACGCAGGGCCCGGCGCTGCCCGGCAAGCTCGCCGACTGCAGCAGCCAGGACCTCTCGCGCACCGAGCTGTTCCTCGTCGAGGGCGACTCGGCGGGTGGCAGCGCGAAGCAGGCGCGTGACAAGGACTTCCAGGCGATCCTCCCGCTGCGCGGCAAGATCCTCAACACCTGGGAAGTCGCTTCCGGCGGCGTGCTCGCGTCGCAGGAAGTGCACGACCTCGCGGTCGCGATCGGCTGCGACCCGGGCAAGGACGACATCAGCGGCCTGCGCTACGGCAAGGTCATCGTCCTCGCCGACGCCGACTCCGACGGCCTCCACATCGCGACGCTGCTCAGCGCCCTGTTCCTGCGGCACTTCCCGGCGCTCGTCGCGGCCGGGCACGTGTTCGTCGCGATGCCGCCGCTGTTTCGCATCGACTACGGCAAGCAGGTGTTCTACGCGCTGGACGAAGAAGAAAAGCGCATCCAGCTCGAGAAGATCGAGCGCGAGAAGCAGTCGAAGAAAAAGGGCTCGGGCGGTGCGATCAACGTCACTCGGTTCAAGGGCCTCGGCGAGATGAACCCGTCCCAGCTGCGCGAATCGGCGGTCCACCCCGACACGCGCCGCCTCGTGCAGCTCACCGTCGAGGACGGCGAGGTCACGCGCGCGCTGATGGACATGCTGCTCGCGAAGAAGCGCGCGCCGGATCGCAAGGCGTGGCTCGAACTGAAGGGCGACCTCGCGACGCTCGAGGTGTGATGCGTGAGGCCGGCGGCCGCGTGCGGCCGCCGTGCGCCGCTCAGCGGGCCGGCTCGAGGCAGGCGTCGAGCAGCGTTCGGATCACGGCCTGCGCCGGCGCGGCGAGGCGCTCGTCGTACGCGAACGTGGCCTCGTCCATGTAGACGCGCTGGCTGATCTCGAGCTGCACGGCCTCGATGCTGCGCGCAGGGTCGCCGTAGTGACGGGTGATGTAGCCGCCCTTGAAGCGGCCATTGATGACCCAGTCGTACGACGACTGACCCTCGAGTGCCGACTCCAGCCGCGCCTGCAGCGCGGGCGAACAGCTCGCCCCATCCGCAGTGCCGAGATTCAGATCCGGCAGCCGCCCGTCGAACAGGAATGGCAACTCGCTGCCCTTGATCGAATGCCCCTCCCACAGCACGGCCCGGCCGTGCGTGCTGTGCAGCCGGTCGAGCTCGGCTCGAAGCGCGTCGTGATACGGACGCCAGTAGCGCTCTACACGCTCGCGGACCTCGTCCGGTGTCGGCCCCTGCCCGTCCCGGTACACCGGCTCGCCGCAGAAGCGCACGGCCGGGCACAGGCCGGTGGTGTTCTGGCCCGGGTACAGCGAGGTGTCGTCGGGCGGGCGGTTCAGATCGACCACATAGCGCGAATAACGCGGCCCCAGTATCGAAGCGCCGAGCTCGCGCGCGAATGCGTACAGGCGCGAGACGTGCCAGTCGGTGTCAGGCGCGCGGCAGGCGTCGGGCGTCATGCGCGCGGCAAGCGCTTCGGGGATCGCATGACCGTCGTGCGGCAGGCTGATAAGCAGCGGCGCGCTGCCGCGGTGCAGGGTGTAGACGTCGTCCATCGTGCGATTGTCGTCGATGCAGTCCATCTCAGCGCATCAGGACGATCTCTTCCGCGCTCGTCGGATGGATCGCGACGGTGTCGCGCAGATCGTCGAGCGTCACGCCTTTGCGGATCGCGACCGCGAAGCCCTGCAGGATTTCATCGGCGCCTTCGCCCAGGAGGTGCAGGCCCACGACTCGGCGTTCCGCGCCCACGCAGACGAGCTTGAACAGGCTCCGCAGCGGCGAGTCCGCGAGCGCGTGCAGCATCGGGCGAAAGCCCGCGCGCGCCACGTGCACGTCGTCGCCGAACTGCGCGCGCGCCTGCGCTTCGGTCAGCCCGATCGTGCCGAGGGGTGGATGGGAGAACACCACGGTGGGCACGAGGTCGAGTGCGAGCGGTGGCACCTCGCGGGCGCCGAAGACGCGGTCCATGAGCCGGCGCGCGGTCGCGATCGCCACAGGCGTCAGCGCGATATCCGGAGTGACATCGCCGACGGCGTACACGCCGGGCACGACGGTGCGGTGACCCGCGTCGACCGGGATCTGGCCGCGTGCATTGACCTGCAGTCCCGCCTGCTCGAGGCCGAGCCCCGCGGCGTTCGGCCGCCGGCCCGTTGCAAATAGCACGCGGTCGAACACGGCACGATCGAGCGCGGGCGACGTCACCGTTCGCACCCCGCCTTTGGCCTGCTCGAGCGCCTGCACTTGCGTATCGAAGTGCAGCTGGATGCCGAGGTGGCGGTAGTCCTCCGCGAGTTGCGTCGCGAGCTCGACGTCGAAATGGTCGAGGAGGCGCGGTCCGCGAACGAGCAGGTCCACCCGGCATCCAAGCATCTGCAGCACGCCGGCGAGTTCGACCGCGATGTAGCCCCCGCCGACCACCGCCACGCGTTCGGGCGGCTGCGTCCAGCGGAAGAAATCGTCCGAGGTCCCGCCGAGTTCCGCACCCGGCAGTGGCGGCACGAACGGGCGGCCTCCCGTCGCGATCAGGATATGCGGGGCGCTGATGCGGACGCCGTCGTCGCCTTCGACGCAGTCCGGCGCGACGAACTGGCCGCGGACGGGAAGCACCGTAATGCCGGCCCCGTCCAGACGGCGGCGGTAGCTCGCGTGGATGTTCTCGACATAACGCTGCCGGTGCGCGATGAACGCGGGCCAGTCGAGCGCGCCGCCGGTGGTAGCGAACCCCAGCGTGCCGGCCTGGCGCAGGCGCCCCGCGAGTTCCGCAGCCAGCCACATGGCTTTTTTCGGCACGCAGCCCGCGTTGACACAGGTGCCGCCGAGCGCATCCGGCTCGAGCAGGGCCACGCGCGCCCCGTATTCGGCCGCACGGAATGCGCCGGCGAGACCGCCGGACCCTCCACCGATCACGATGAGGTCGAAATCGTGCGCCACGTGTCCTCCTTGTACTGGATGCCGCCTGCTCGCCCGGTGTGAAACCGGGCTGCGCGGCGCTATCGGTCAGCGTGCATCCCACGGTGTCGACGCTGCGCGTTCGTTGCAGGACCTGGGCGCTCCGACGCTTGCTGCCGGTCGGCGTCGAAGTGCGCTTGGCACGCGGCGCGCCGCGGACGTCGATTGTTGGGGGCCGTCGCAGCGGCGGTCCGCCCAGCGACGCGGGAGGCGAAGGACTGCGCTTGCGCCGTAAGCGACTGCACGCAACGAAGACAGCGGCGCTCCGCAGGCTCGGATGTTGGCGCGCTCCGATTGGACCGAACCGCGGCGACGGTCAGCCGGGCCGGTCGGAATCGCAGTCAACGCATTGATCGGTGGCCCACCGGCGGTGGACCGCGGATTCGATCGTCGCGACGCGGCCCAGCCCGGCCCGGCGGCACGCCGCTCCGTCAGACGAAGCGCGACGGCCGGTACGGCGTCGGATCGATCGCGGGCGCGCGTCCAAGCATGAGGTCCGCCAGCAGCTGCCCGGTGCCGGCGCTCATGCCGACGCCCATCATTCCGTGTCCCGTGGCGAGCCACAGGTGCTCGTGGCCGGGCGCGAGGCCGATGATCGGCACGTCGTCGCAACTCATCGGGCGCCATCCAAACCAGCGTTCACGCACTTCGGGGCCCACCGGCTCATGCAGATATTCGGCCGCGCCGCGTTCGAGCGCGCCGAGTCGGCGTTCGTTGAGCGTGTCGTCGAAGCCGGAGAACTCCATCGTGCTGCCGAGCCGGAACCCGCTGCCCCACGCGGTCACGCAGACCGAGCGCTCGCGTAGCACCAACGGCCGCTTGGGCACGAGGGATGGGGTTGAATAGGTGATCGAGTAACCCTTGCCCGGCTGCATCGCGTGTCGCAGCCACCGCTGCCCGAGCGCGACCGCCAGCCGCGGCGACCAGGCGCCGGTCGCGATCACGGCATCGCGCGCGCGCAGCACGCCGTGTGGGGTGCGCAGACTTACGTCGCCGCCGTTCGCGTCGATTGATTCGAGCGCGCAGTGCTCGTCGATGACAACGCCGCGCGCGCGCAGCGTGTCGGCCAGCGCCGCGATGTACCGGTCCGGACGCAGCGCTGCGTCGCCCGAAAACCGGATCGCACCCGCGACGCCGGGTTTCATCGCCGGCTCCTGCGCCTCATAGGTAGCCCCGTCGATGAGCTCGACGCCGATGCCGAGCTCACCCAGCAGCGGAAGTTCGCGCTGGCCGTGCTCGAAACGACGCGGATCGCGGAACACGTAGTCTTCGCCGGACTCGACGAACTCGCAGTCGAGCCCGTGCCGGGCGATCCACTCCTGCAGCCGGGCGCGCGAGTCGTTGAGCAGCGCCGACTTCGCGCGTGCGCTCGCTTCCCAGTCCCGTGCATTGCAGCGCGCCGCGAAGCGATACAACCAGCGCCAGAGCACCGGGTCGATCCGCGGGCGGATGTACAGCGGCGAGTCCGGCGACCGCATCATCTGCAGCGCCGTCGCAACCATGCCGGGCGCTGCGAGCGGCGGCGCGTGGCTCGGCGTGATCGTGCCGCAGTTGCCGTGCGAGCTGCCGCCGCCGACGCGGCCGGCGTCGATCACACGCACGCGGCGGCCGCCTTCGACAAGCGCCAGCGCGGTGCACAAGCCGATCACTCCGGCGCCGACGACGACCGCATCTTCGCGTGCTTCCATGCGCGCAGTTTACGGTGCGGCCGCGGTCTCCACGCGCGTGCGCGCCTGGCCGCCGTACGTCCATGCACGCCACAGGTGCTCCATCGGCCCGTGGCGATGACGAGCAAGCCAGGCGTGGCTCAACAGCACCTGCAGTGCGAAGACAACGATCACGAAGACCGGCTGCCAAGCGCGCGGCAGCTGCTCGAAGTAACCCAGCCCGTAACCCGAGAACACGAGCATGGCGATCACGGATTGCATGAGGTAGTTCGTCAGAGCCATGCGGCCGGCCGGTGCAAGCCACGCCAGCGCACGCCCGGTGGCCGGCGACTGCAGGCCGCGCATGACCCACGCCGCATAGCCGAGGCACATCAGCAGGTTCGCGACGGCATGCAGCCCGTATGCGACCGACATGCGCATGTCCATGCGGTCCGCCGCCATCGTCGGCTCCAGCCACCACGACAGCAGCATCAGTGCGAGCCCGACCGGCAGCGCCACCCAGCGCAGCGCGCCGAACAGGCGCGGGAACTCCGCCGGCCGCGCGATTGCGCCGCCGCGCACGAACCATGCGCCGAGCACGAACATGCCGAGCACGTGCCAGCCGAACATCAGCAGGTAGCCCATCATCGTCAGCGTGTCCTCGACGCGCTGCGCGACCGCAGCGAAATAGTCGCTGCCGCCGAACGCAAGCCGCTGCGCCTCGATCGTTGCTGCCGTGCCGGCGGCCTGAGCCTCGATGCCCTTCTGGAATTCGACGGCCGCGTCCGGGCTGGCCTGCATCATCGAGCCCATCAGACCGAACAGCAGCATCAGCCCGACCGGAAGGAGGTACAGCGCCGTCGACCACCGCGGCAGCGAACGCACCGACTTCCTGCGGAACATCAGCAGCAGCGGTAGCGAGATCAGCGCGTAGCTCACGAGCACGTCGCCCGACCAGATCAGGATCGAATGCAGCAGGCCGATCACCAACAAGCCCAGCGTGCGCCGCAGGTACAGGCGCCTGAACGGCCGATCCGCCTGCTCGGCGCGCTGCATCATCACGGCAAAGCCCATGCCGAACAGCAGCGAGAACAGGGTGTAGAACTTGCCCTGCACGAGGATGTGGATCACGGCGTCGACGGTGTAGTCGGCCCCTCGCAGCGCCGGGTCGGTGCCCATGACCCCGGCCATCAGCGGGCCGACCATCGCTTCGATGTTCATCAGGAAGATGCCGAGCAGCGCGAAGCCGCGCAGCACGTCCATCGCCTCGATTCGCTCGTTCCTTGAGATCGGCTGCAGCACCGTCGCAGTCCCCATGATCCGCCCTCCCTGAAAGCGCGCAGCATGCCCCGCACCCGCGCCCGCGTCTGCATGCCGGACGTCATCCACGGCGACGCGCTCCGCAGCGGGTCCAGGCGGCCGGACCCCGAAACGCAAACGGCCCGCCGAAGCGGGCCGTCGCGGGCACTGAACCGGGTGGGGATCAGTGGTGGTGGCCGCCTTCGCCGTGCACGTGACCGTGCTCGATTTCCTCGGCGCTCGCCTCGCGGACTTCGACGATCTCGATCGCGAAGTGCAGGTCCTTGCCGGCCATCGGGTGATTCAGGTCGACGTCGACCACGCTCATGCCGACCTTCTGGATCGTCACCGCGCGCGGGCCGAAGTTGGTGTTGAGGATGACCTGCATGCCGGCCTTCAGCGGCTGGCCTTCGAAATGCTTCTTCGGGATGCGCTGGGTCAGGCCTTCGCGCAGTTCGCCGTAGGCCTCGGCGGCCGGCACGTCGACTTCGAACTTGTCGCCCGCCGACTTGCCTTCCATCGCCTTCTCGAGGCCCGGGATGATGTTGCCGTGGCCGAAGAGGATCGCGAGCGGTTCGCGGCCTTCCGAGCTCTCGAGCGACTCCTGGCCCTGCTCGGAGACGGTGTAGTGGAAGCGGACGACGCTATCTTTTTCGATGTTCATGGCTCGGGCTCGGCTGGCGGCCAGAGGCCGCAATGAAACCGGCGGGAAATCGCCGGACTGGAACCACGGTCGTATTGTCGAGCCACGTTCGACCCGCCAAGCTGTCGGCCGTGACGAAGGCCGCGCATTATCCGGACAAGCCCCGCCCGATGCCAGTTTGCTCCTCCAGACACACCGCCCCAGCGGCGCTCGCGGTCCTGATCCTCGCGCTTGCAGGCTGCGGCGGCCCGCGTCAGGCCGCGCGTCCGGCCGCCCCGCCCCAGCGCGACTGGCCGGTGGTCGCCCCCGCCGACCCCGCCCGCGCGAATGCCGTGCTGATCCGCGCGCTCGGACTCGTCGGCACACCGTACCGCTACGGCGGCAGCCGGCCCGAGGACGGGTTCGACTGCAGCGGCCTGGTGAACTACGTCTACCGCGACATCCTCGACCTGCGGCTGCCCCGCAGCGCCCGAGCTCTCGCCGGCTGGCCGGGGCCGAAGGTCGACTCAGTGCGACTGGCGGCCGCGGACCTCGTGTTTTTCGCCCATGGCGACGGTGTCGATCACGTGGGCATCTACGTCGGCCAAGGCCGGTTCGTCCATGCACCGAGCAGCGGCGGCGCCGTTCGCATGGACCACCTCGACGGCGCGTACTGGCGCAGCCGCTATGCCGGATCCAAACGTGTCCTGCGCTGAATGAATGCGCGACGGCAGCAGCGGATGAGCTGATCTGGGACACCGGTCCGCCGGTTTCACGAATCTCTAACGAAATCTGAACCCCCTCGGATGCTTGAGCGGGCATGATCGCCGGCCATTCTGGTGATGACCGCGTGACGATGCATCCCAAAAGCACCGCCAATGCCGCCAATCCCCGTCGTCGCTTCGCGTTGACCTGGGTCCTCGCTGCATCGTTGGCCGCCCTTCCGTGGGTGGCCTCTGCAGCACCTGCCGTCGACCCTGCCGAAGTTGCCCCCGCGGCGTCCGCGGGCACCGAAGCGCCCGCTGCGGCGCGGGTCCGCCCGCCGATGCTGACCCTGCCCGATCGCGCCCTCGTGCTGGCAAGCGACCTCAACCGCCTGCTGAAGCCCGGCGCTGGCGACGCGAAAGCCGAAGGCGGCATGCGCGACGTGCTGCAGCGTGCAATGGCCCTGCTCGGCACGCCGTACCGCTGGGGCGGCAGTTCGCCCGACAGCGGCTTCGATTGCAGCGGCCTGGTTGGCTACGTGTTCCGCAACGCCCTCGGTATCGAGCTGCCGCGCGTCTCGCGCGAGATGGCGAAAGCCGGCGAACCGGTCGCTGACCGCGCGTCGCTGACCGCGGGCGATTTGGTGTTCTTCAGCCGCCGCGGCGACGAGGTTGACCATGTCGGCATCTATGTCGGCGAAGGCCGCTTCGTCCATGCGCCGCGCACGGGTCGCGACGTGACGGTTTCTAACCTCGACACCGGCTACTGGAGCGAGAAGTTCCTGCAGGCGCGCCGGGTCCAGGGCGGCTAACGCCGCTGCGTCCACCGATTTCGACGACGCGTTCGATGACGCCGCCCCCGGGCGGCGTTTTCGTTTCCGCAGGCCGGGTCAGGCGTCCGCACCGGGCTCGCGGAACCGTCGGATCGTCTGCTCGATGTCTTGCCCGAGCGCCATTACCTTCCGCGCGTACTCGGTGAGCCGGAGGTCGTGCGCGGTCTCCGGCGTCCAGCCCGGCACCGGGCATGGTGTGGCTGCCTCCTGATCCATCGCGACGAACACGATCACGCAATGCGTGCACAGCCGCTCCTCGCCGCCCATTGGGTCGCGCGCGGTGACCTCGACTGCGAAGTGCATGCTGCTCGTGCCGGTGTGCACGAGCGTGGCAGTGACCGAGACGATGTCGCCGATGTGCACGGGCGCGAGGAAGCGGATGCCGGCCACGGCCACCGTGACGCAGTAACGCCCGCTCCAGCCCACGGCCGCCGCGTAGCCCGCCTGGTCGATCCACTTCATGACCGTGCCGCCGTGCACCTTGCCGCCGAAGTTCACGTCGGTCGGTTCGGCGAGGAACCGCATCGTCAGTTCGCGCTGCTTGCCGCTCATTGCTTTCCGATCGTTGACACTGGGCGCCCGATCCTCGCATTCGCGGTGTCGACGCCGCGCCGCGCTGGCCGCGGGGCCACTAATTGCGGACACTGCGGCGCCCTGCCCCGGTCCTGACGCCGATGCTCCGTTCGTTGTTCCTGTCGTACGCGTTGCTGGTCGCGACGCCCGTGCTCGCCGCATCGCCCGCCCTGCTCCCGGCGCAGGCCGGCATCGAGACCCGTGATTCCTGGCGGCGGCCGATCGAGCCTTTCCGGATCGCCGAGCGCAGCTGGTACGTCGGCACGGAAGGGCTCGCCGCGGTGCTGATTCGGACCGATGCCGGTGCGGTGCTGATCGACGGCGGGCTGCCGCAGGCGGCGGGCCACGTGCTGGAGCAGCTGCGCAAGCTCGGCGTCGGGCCGGGTGAACTGAAGTGGATCGTCTTCAGCCACGCGCATTTCGACCACGCAGGCCCGGTAGCCGAGATCGCGCGGGCCACCGGTGCGCAAATCGCAGCCAACGCCGAATCGGCTGCGCTGCTCGCGCGCGGCGGCAGCGACGACGTCCACTTCGGCGATCGGCTGCTGTTCCCGCCGGCGCAGGCCGACCGCCTGCTGCTCGACGGCGAGTCGATCGAGCTCGGCGACCTGCGCCTGACGATGCACGCCACGCCGGGCCACACGCCAGGCAGCCAGAGCTGGACCTGGACCGACACGGTCGACGGCCGCCCGACGCGCATCGCCTATGCCGACAGCCTCAGCGCGCCGGATTACCGGCTGATCGACCACGCGCGTTACCCCCGCATCGTCGAGGACTACCGCCGGGGTTTCGCCGCCGTGCGCGCGCTGCCGTGCGACCTGCTGCTGACGCCGCACCCCGAAGCCAGCGGCTGGGCGACGGCCGATGCGGCGAATCGCCACCCGCGCCCGGAGCGCTGCGCTGCGTATGCCGACGGCGCCGAGAAGCGCTTCGACGCGCAGCTCGAGACGCAACGCGCCAGTGGGCAGCCAGGCGCGCGCTGATGCCGTACACCCCGATTGTCGCCACGCTCGGCTACGTGCTTTCGCCCGATCGCACGCAGGTGCTGCTCGTGCATCGCAACGCGCGGCCCGACGATGCGCACCTGGGCAAGTACAACGGCCTCGGCGGCAAGCTCGAGGCCGACGAGGACGTGCTGGCCGGCATGCGCCGGGAAATCCTCGAAGAAGCCGGCATCGACTGCACTGCGCTGTCGCTGCGGGGCACGATCAGCTGGCCCGGCTTCGGCAAGCACGGCGAGGACTGGCTCGGCTTCGTGTTCCTGATCACCGCGTTCGAGGGCGAGCCTTACACATCCAACCCCGAAGGCACGCTCGAATGGGTGCCGATTGCCCGGCTGCACGAATTTCCGATGTGGGAAGGCGACCGCGAGTTCCTGCCGCTGGTCTTCGATGACGATGCGCGCGCATTCCATGGCGTGATGCCGTACCGCGACGGCCGCATGGTGTCGTGGCGGTACTCCCGCGCCTGAGCGATGCGTCGCAGCGCCGCGACACTCGCGGCCGTCACCGCAGGCTGGGGCTGATCCGATACGAGTGGCGGTTCAGGGCGCCGCGCTTGCGTCGATCGCGACCGCACCGCGGCCGTTTTCTTGTCGGAACTCGAAGCGGTAGACCAGGCTCACCGGTTGGCGCACGGCGAGCGTGTCGGCGCAGCCCGGGCCGTCGCGGCGTTTCGTCGCCTCATCGGCGAACACACACTTGAATGCCGGATCGAAGCGCCAGGCATTGACGGCCTCGACCGCGGCGGCATCGAACGCGGCATCCGCTGCCGCGGTGCAGCCGGCACGATCGCGAAGGGGCCGCGCAAACATGACCCGCCCGTCGCCATCGACGGCCACGTGCACGCACACGGTCTGCGGCGGCAGCTGCTGCGCGAGCAACGCGCCCGGATACGCCGGCAGCGCATTCGAGGGCTCCGGCAGCGCTTCGTGGAACGCCTCGTTAGACGCGAGGGCGAGGCGCGGCTGCCCGACGTCGGCGTGGGTGATGTCCTCCGCGCCGACCCGGCCGTCGCGCACCTCCGCCGGCGCGGTCGCGACCGGCTGCCGCGATGCGCAGCCCCCGATCACGGCAGCGACGGCCGCGACGGCAAGGGGAAGGAAGAACGGGCGTGACGTCATGTCGATCGAGCTCCGGGAGGGTGGGACGTGTCTCAGGTCCGCAGATCGCGCTCGCTTCGCGCGACCGGCAACGGCAGTTCGGCCGAATCGTGCTTGCGAAGGCCAACATTGCTGGACGCCGTGTCGTAGACGGCGCGGTCGAGCAGTCCAGTCTCCTTCGCGACCAGCACGGGAATGACCATCTGCCCGGTCACGTTCGTCATCGTGCGCATCATGTCGAGCACGCGATCGATCGCGATGAGATAGCCGACAGCCTGCAGCGGCAGTCCGGCCGCCGAGAGGACCAGCGTGACCATGATCGTGGCGGTGCCCGGTACGCCCGCGGTGCCGAAGCTGCCGAGCACCGATGCAAGCAGGATGAGGAAATACTGCGACGCGTCGAGCTGCAGGCCCGCGTACTGCGCGACGAACATCGCCGCCAGCGCAGGATAGATCGCGCCGCAGGCGTCCATCTTGATGCTCGCGCCGAGCGGCACTGCAAACGCGGCGTAGTTGCGATCGACGCCCAGGTTGCGGGTGACCGATTGGATGGCCACCGGCAGCGAGGCAAAGCTCGACGAGCTCGCGAACGCGACCTCCATGCCGGGCGCGGCGCCCCTAAAAAACCGGATTGGATTGAGCCCGTGCGCCGCGAGCAGGCCGCCGTAGACGAAGACGATGTGCATCGCGCACGCGAGGTACAGCGCGATGACGAACGTGCCGAGCGGCAGCAGCTTTTCAAAGCCGTACGCACCGACGAGCGCGGCGATGAGCCCGAACGTCCCGATCGGCGTGAGCTCGAGCACGAAACGCGTGATCTGGATCATCACTTCGTTCGCCTCGCCCGCAAGGCGGCGCAGCTCCGGGGTGCGCTCGCCGAGCTTCACGAGCGCAAAGCCGATGAGCGCGGCGAGGAACAGCGCCTGCAGGATCGTGGCCGTCGGCACCAATCGCATCGCGCCGTCCGCATCCGCCGCGGGCATCGCGCCACCGAGGGCCTGGAACGGGTTGGTCGGCACGATGTCGAGCACCACCTGGACCGGCGACGGCACGTCGCGCGGTTGGAAGTCCGCGGCGCCCGCGAGCCCCTCGAGGCCGCGTCCGGGTTGCATCGCCCAGCCGACGAACAGCCCCACGCCGACGGCGAGCGTCGCGGTCACCGCAAACCACGCAAACGTGCGCCCCCCGAGTGCGACGAGCGAGCGCTGCCCGTGCAGTGACGCGACCGCGTTGATGACCGCGAAGAACACCAACGGCACGGCGATCATCTTGATGAGGTTGACGTACAAGGTGCCCAGCGGGCCGAGGAAGCGCTCGGCGTCCGGACCGAGCAGCCAGCCTGCGAGCGCGCCCAGAACGAAGCCGGCAAGCACACGCTGCCAGAACGGGAACTTGAACCACGCCGCGGCGGCACGGGACATCAGGGACATGGGAGCACCTCGCGATGAACGGCCACGATAGCCGAGCTTGCCGGGGCGGGCGACACCGCCGGCGCGTGCCCACTGTTCCAATCGGGTCGACGCTCGCCCGGCATAATCGCGGGCTTGCCGCCGATCAGGTCCCGTCGATGACCCGTCCCCTCCTCTGCCTCGTGCCCGCTCTGCTCGCGACCGCCTGTGCCTCGCGCGATCCGCGCATGGACGCGAGCGGCGCGTCGTCGATGCACGGCGTACGCGTCGCTGTGCCGGCGATCGAGCGCCCGTCCGGCGAGACCGCAGCGTGGTGGTATCGCAGCGGCGCGTCCGAGGCCGCCGCGCGAGGCGCGATGGCCGGTCGTGCGAAGAACGTCATTCTGTTTGTCGGCGACGGCATGAGCCTCACCACGGTCGCGGCCGCACGCATCCTCGAGGGCCAACGGCGCGGCGGCGCCGGTGAAGACAACCGCCTGGCCTGGGAGGATTTCCCGGCGACGGCGCTGAGCCGCACCTACAACACCGATTCGCAGACCCCCGATTCGGCCGGCACGATGACGGCGATGGCCTCGGGCGTGAAGACGCGTGCGGGCGTGATCGGCATCCACCAGGCCGCCGCACGCGGCGACTGTGCGGACGCGCTCGCCGCCCCCGTGGCGTCGCTGTGGCAACTCGCCGAGCAGCACGGTCTGGCGACCGGCGTCGTCACCACTACGAAGGTCACCCACGCCACGCCCGCGGCGACGTTCGCGCACAGCGCCGACCGCAACTGGGAAGACGACGCGGAGATGTCCGAACCCGCAAAGGCCGCCGGCTGCACCGACATCGCACGGCAGTTCGTCGAAAGCCCGCTCACGCCCGACGTGCTGCTCGGCGGCGGCCGCGGCCAGTTCCTGCCGGCCACCGAACCCGACCCCGAACACGCGGACAAGGTCGGCCAGCGCCTCGACGGCCGCAATCTCGTCGAGCAGTGGAAGCAGCGCCATCCCGCCGGCACGTTCGTGTGGAACCTGCAGCAGCTGCAGCAGGCGCCCGCGCAGGGCCCGCTGCTGGGCCTGTTCGAGCCCGGCCACATGAACTTCGAGCACGACCGCCCCCGCGACATCGCCGGCGAGCCCTCACTCGCGGAGATGACCCGCGCGGCGATCGAGCGCCTCCACAACGACCCGGACGGCTATGTGCTGCTCGTCGAAGGCGGCCGCATCGACCACGCGCACCACGACGGCAACGCCTACCGCGCACTCACCGACACGATCGCGTTCAGCGACGCGGTCCGCGCCGCGACCGAGATGACCTCGGCCGACGACACGTTGATCATCGTCACCGCCGACCACGCGCACACGCTGACGTTTGCGGGGTATCCCGTCCGCGGCAACCCGATTCTCGGCAAGGTCCGCGGCAGCAGCGGCGAAGGCAGCGACGCCGACGACTACGCGCGCGACGCGACCGGGCTGCCGTACACCACGCTCGGCTATGCGAACGGCCCCGGCTACACCGGAGCGACCACGCAGCAGCCTGAAGGCCCGAAGCGGTGGCCGCACCACGCGAGCGAGGTGCAGCCGGCGACCGGCCGCCCCGATCTCAGCGAGGTCGACACCGCGGCGCCCGACTTCCTGCAGGAGGCGACCGTGCCGACGCGGGCGGAATCGCACGGCGGCGACGACGTCGGCATCTGGGCGCGCGGCCCGGGCAGCGCAGCCGTCCGCGGCAGCGTCGAGCAAAACACGATCCACCACTTCATGCTGCAGTCGCTGCCAGCCCTGCGCGCCAAGCTCTGCGCCGCGGGCGGTTGCGATGCGAACGGCGTGCCGGTGGAACTGCCGCAGGTTGTGAATCCGCCCAAGCGCTGAGCGCGGCGTACTTTCAGACCGGCGCGGCGCGGGCGATGTGCGCGCCCGACCCGGGCGCCGGCTGCGCGAATCAGGCTTCGAGGGCCATTGCGCCGTAGTAGAAATAGACCAGCTCGGCCTCGTCGTGCACGCCCGCGCCCCACAGCGGCAGGTTGCGGCTCGCGAACGAGCTGTCCGCAAGTTCCACGATCTCCGCGCGTACGTGCACCGCGTAACCGGCCCAGCGGGCTTCGGCCTCGAGCGCGTCGAGCAACTCGCGCGCGGTGAATGGCCGCTCCTCGAGCGCGAATGCCTCGCCCATGCCTTCCGGCACCAGGAAGAATCCGTCGCCGTCGACGTGGTAGCTGGCCGCGTACATCACGGAAATGTCGCTGCCGGGGCCGTCCACGTAGGTGGCGACGCCCACGCGCCAGCGGGCCGCGTCCGGGAACTGTTCGAATGCGGCTTTGATGTCGTCGATGACGTCGGAGACGTGCATTCCAGGGGTCGACATGGCTACGGTCTCCGGCACGTCAGAACGGCTTTGCGAGCACGAGCCAGACGATCGCCACGAGCACGAGCACCGGCACCTCGTTGAACCAGCGCAGCGCGCGCGCCGACGGCAGCGGCCGCCCGGCGTCCGCGCCTTTCAGCCAGCGACCGCTCACGATGAAGTAGACGACCAGGCCGACGACGAGCGCGAGCTTCGCATGCAGCCACCCGCCGGCAATGCCGAAATGCATCCAAAGCGCGAAGCCCAGGATCACCGCAACACCGAGCATGACGTGTCCAAAGCGGTACAACCTGCGCCCCATCAGCACCAGCCGCGCGCGCACCGGCGCAGCGTCACCCGCCTCGACGATGTTCACCAGGATGCGCGGCAGGTAGAACACGGCCGCCATCCAGGCGACCACGAACACGATGTGCAGGGTTTTCGTCCAGACGTAGGCGTTCACGGCAGCTCGGTATCGGTCGGAATGGCCGCTAGGATGCCATGCAGCGGATGGAGGTCCGCTCCGGGCGCGCTGTTCCCGGGATCTGGCGTGCAGGGTCGTCGCGTATCGCCTCGGCCCGGCATCGTTTGCGCCTTCGCGCCGCTGCGCGGCAGACCTGTCATGGGGCACGTCAGTGCCGCGATGGCAGTGCGCGGGCACCCCGCACCTGATCGATCCCCGGCTGCCGCCCACAAGCGCACTGCGGGCAACCACTGCCACCATCGGACACTTCGTTGACCAAGCACTACGACGCCAACTACTTCCAGCGCTGGTATCGCGATCCCGCGCTCAAACAGGCCGCGATCGGCGGCACGGCGCGGCTCGCCCGCAAGGTCGCCCTTGCGGTCGCGACGGCCGAATACCACCTCGAGCGACCGCTCCGCACCGTGCTCGACATCGGCTGCGGCGAAGGCGCGTGGCGTGCGCCGCTGCTGAAGCTGCGGCCGAAGGTGCACTACCTCGGCTTCGACAGCAGCCAGTACGCGATCGCCCGCTTCGGCACGCGCCGCAACCTGCATCTTGCCGAATTTGGCGACTTCGAATGGTTGCGCCCTTGCGCACCCGTCGACCTGCTCGTGTGCAGCGACGTCATGCACTACGTTGATGCACGCGAGCTCGATCGGGGGCTGACCGGGCTCGCAGCGTTGTGCGGCGGCGTGGCGTTTCTGGAAACGTTCACTCGCGAGGACGGGATCGACGGAGACACGGAGGGGTTCCGGCGTCGGCCCGCGTCGTTCTATCGCACACGTTTCGAGTCCAACGGCTTCGTCGCACTGGGCTCGCATATGTGGATGTCGGCAGACGTTGCGCTTGCCGCCACCGCACTGGAGCGCCCGGCCGTTTAACGTGACGAGGGTTCACGTTCCCGTCCGGACGCAGGGGTATGCTGCGGTGCAACACCGCGTGCAGTACAGGTTTACGGGGGTGTAGAAATGCTGCTGTATCAGATGCACGAACTCGGTCGCGCCTGGATGGCCCCGATGACTTATTGGGCGGATGCCGGCGCGAAGATGTTCGGTGCAACCGGCAGCTGGCTGTCGGGCGTGCCCGGCGCATCGCGCGTTGCAGCCGGATACGAGCTGCTCTACCGCATCGGCAAGGATTACGAGAAACCGCAGTTCGGGATCGACTCGATCGAGATCGACGGCACCGAGTACCCGGTCGTCGAACGCGAAGTACTCGTCAAACCGTTCTGCCGTCTGCTGCGCTTCAAGCGCTATGCCGACGAAGCGGACGACCTCGTGCAATTGCGCGACGACCCGCCGGTACTCGTTGTCGCCCCGCTCTCGGGCCACCACGCCACGCTGCTGCGCGACACGGTGCGCACGCTGATGCGCGACCACAAGGTGTACGTCACCGATTGGGTCGATGCGCGCATGGTCCCGCTCAGCGACGGTCCGTTCCACCTCGACGACTACATCGAATACGTCCAGGAATTCATCCGCGAGATCGGCGCTGAAAACCTGCACGTGATCAGTGTCTGCCAGCCAACGGTGCCCGTGCTTGCCGCGGTGTCGCTGATGGCCGGACGCGGCGAGACGACGCCGCGATCGCTCGTGATGATGGGTGGGCCGATCGACACGCGGCAGAACCCGACGCAGGTGAACAACCTCGCGGTGCAGAAGCCGATGTGGTGGTTCGAAACCAACCTGATCCATCACGTGCCTGCGAATTACCCAGGTAGCGGACGTCGCGTGTACCCGGGCTTCCTGCAGCACACGGGCTTCGTCGCGATGAACCCCGAGCGCCACTTCCAGTCGCACTGGGACTTCTACACGGACCTCGTCAAAGGCGACCTCGACGACGCCGAGTCGCATCGCCGTTTTTACGACGAGTACAACGCCGTGCTCGACATGCCGGCGGAGTACTACCTCGACACCGTGCGCATCGTGTTCCAGGAGCACCGCCTGCCGAAGGGCACGTGGGACGTCCGCGGCGAGCGCGTGCGGCCCGATGCCATCAAGGGCACGGCGCTGCTGTCGATCGAAGGCGAGCTCGACGACATCTCCGGCCAAGGGCAGACACGCGCGGCGCACACGCTGTGCACCGGCATTCCCGAGCGAGATCGCCACCACCTCACAGTCGAGGGCGCGGGCCATTACGGCATCTTCAGCGGCCGTCGCTGGCGCACGCAGGTGTACCCGCAGGTGCGCGACTTCATTGCGAAGTACGCGAAGGGCTGATCGACTCGTGTAAAGAAAAAGGGCGCCTCGGCGCCCTTTTTTGTTTGTCGCGGCCGGTTATCAGACCGCGTGCTGCGTGCCGGACTTCACGAGCATGTGCTTTGCGAGCTGGCCGTGCAGGCGACCGATGCCGCGCACGAGATGCAGCGTGACGAACAGCAGCGCGATGCCGGCCAGCGCGATCAGCGGCCATGTCCACGGCAGATCTTCCGCACCTGCCACCTGCAGTCCTTCAATCGTGAACGCGCCGGCTTCCACCAGCACGAGCAGCACCGGCGCCGCCACCAGCGAAAGCGAGGTTGCGAGCGCGGTCACCACCACCGTGAAGTAGACGATGCCCAGCGGCAGCATCAGCAGCATGTACAGCATCGTGGCCCATGTCCGCGGATCGACGAACATCTTCATGATGCGCTCGAGCAGCGGTGCGTTCGACGTCGCGTAGCGCGGCCTGCGCGGCATGCGCTCGCCGAGCATCGCCTCCACCAGCCGGCCTTCGACAAGCGAGAGCACGCGCACGGAGCCGAAGAACAGGATCAGGAACGGGATGCCGATGATGAGCACCGACAACCCGAGCGACAGCGAGACGCCAGTGACGACCCAGGTGAAGTAGAAGACGCCGGTCGCGATCGACAGCAGCATGTAGAACAGCGCGGCGTAGGTGCGCGGCTCGAGCGCGACGCCGAAGAACTTCGCCAGCGCCGAGCGCGAGGCGCGTGGCTTCGGCGGCTGCAGCGCGGTCTGCACGCGCACTTCGGTGTCGCGGTAGATGTCCGCAACTTCGTCGGGTGCGCCGTAGCTGCTGGCGACGGACGCGATGACTTCGGCCTCCGACCGGCCCGGGTTTTCCGCCAGTTCCGAGCGCAGGTATTCCTCGGCGTCGTACAGCGCGTCCTGTACGAGCGCCGGGTCGGCACCGGCTAGCGCACGCTTGAGGTGCTCGAGGTAGTCGGGAATCGTGGCCGGGTAGCGGCGCGCACCGGCGAGACCGGCGTCGTGGGAAGCGTTCATGGGATCAGTCCTTCGAGCACGGAATCAACGGAATCGCGGGTCGCGCGCCATGCGGCGGCCCAGTCGCGCAGCACGGATCGGCCGGCGTCGGTGATGCGGTAGTAGCGGCGCGGCGGACCGGCCAGCGAGGGTTCGACGTGGCTTGCAAGAAGCTCGGCAGCCTCGAGGTTGCGCAGCACGGGATACAGGGCGCTCTGCTTGCCTGCCAGCACGCCGTCGCCGGTGCGCTCGAGCCGCTTGGCGATCTGGTAGCCGTACATCGGCTCCGGCGCGGCGGCCAGCACCGCCAACAGCGCGAGCGAGACGGTCCCCGCACTGAGCTCCTTCTGGAACTTGCGCAGCAGGGGCTCGGCGTCGGCCATCGGGACGTCCACGACTAGTGTGGAGTCCATGCTAGTGCGGAGTTCTTACTAGCACACCTGCCGTTCGTCACGGTGACCGCGAGCCGCGCGTGACGCTCGAGTTGGCATGGCGTCTACGGTCGCGTTGCTACACCGGAGGCGGTCCATCCGTGAGGAGCAAGGCGATGTCACAGGGCGACAAGTCGTCGTACACCGACAAGCAAAAGCGCAAGGCCGAGCACATCGAGGAAAGCGAGCGCAAACAGGGCAAGTCCAAGGACGATGCCGAGCGCATCGCCTGGGCCACCGTCAACAAGCAGGACGGCGGTGGGAAGAAGTCTGGCTCCGGCCGGGACAGCTGACGGCTGCGTCGACCGCAGTCGCACGCACAGGAGCACCGACGCCCCGGCAGACGTCGGGGCGCTGAGTTTGAGGCGGCGCGCGAAGACGTCCGTACCGGCGGCATCGGCACCGCGCTGGGCACTGCAGGCGCGCCTGCGACAGAATCGGGCTCCCGTCTGAAGGATTGCCGCCCGTGCCGAACCCGCACCTGCCGACCGCCCTGCTCGCCTCCGCCCTGCTGTTCGCGCTCGCGCCGGCCCTGTCGGCGCAGCCCGCCCTTTCGTCGACCCCGGCGAAACCGCGCTCGATGCAGCAGATCATCGACGAGTCCAAGCCGCCGGACTGGCGCCGCATCGACCCGGCGAATACGCTGGTGATGGAGCTCGACGCGGGCCGCGTCGTGATCGAACTCGCGCCGCAAATCGCGCCGCAGCATGCCGAGAACATCCGCACCTTGGCGCGCGAGGGCTTCTGGAACGGGTTGAGCATCAACCGCTCGCAGGACAACTTTGTCGTGCAGTGGGGCGATCCGGCCGAGGACGAGTCAAAGCGCAAGCCGCTGGGCTCGGCGAAGACGAAGCTGCCGGCCGAGTTCGAGCGCGTGCGTGCGAAGGACGCTGCCTTCGACGTGCTGCCCGATGCCGACGGCTGGGCGCCGCAGGTCGGCTTTGTCGAGGGTTTCCCGGCCGGGCGCGACCCGGCCAACGGCGCGACGTGGCTCGCGCATTGCTACGGCATGGTCGGCGCGGGGCGTGACATCGCCGCCGATTCGAGCACCGGCGCGGAGCTCTACGTCGTGACCGGCCAGTCGCCGCGGCAACTCGATCGCAACATCACGACCGTCGGCCGCGTCGTTGAGGGCATCGAACTGCTGTCGACGATGCCGCGCGGCACCGGCCCGCTGGGCTTCTACGAGAAGCGCGAACAGCGCACGCCGATCCGTGCGATCCGCCTTGCAAGCGAGTTGCCCGAGAGGGAGCGCCCTGCCCTCGAGGCAATGCGCACGGACACCGCGGCGTTCACCGAACTCGTCGAAGCGCGCCGCAACCGACGCGATGATTTCTACAAGCGTCCGGCTGGCCACATCGACCTGTGCAACGTGCCGCTGCCGGTGCGCGTTGCGGATGCGAAAACCAAGGGCGCGAAGTAACGGGGTCGGAGCGGCACCGGCGAAGCGGCCGGCACAGCGCGGTCGCCGAGGCGCGCGCGCTGCACCCCGGGCGTCACCGACCCATTACTCCGGACTCGCGAGGCCGGCCCCTGCGTCGGCGGCCCGGCTGCTGATCGCTGCCGGACGTGCGGGCACCGCAGTCGGCGCGCGTGCCAGCGCGGCCGCGTCGCCTTACTCCGGACTCGCGAGGCCGGCCCCTGCGTCGGCAGCCCGGCTGCTGACCGATGCCGGACGTGCGGGCACCGCAGTGGGCGCGCGTGCCAGCGCTGCCGCGTCGCTGCTCAGCGGCAGCGGCGGCGGGTCCGTCGGCCGGCCGTCACCGACCACACGCGGGCGGTCGCTGGCTTCGGCCGAGCGTTCGGCCGCCGGGTTGAGCACGACGATGCTGATGCGCCGATTGATCGGGTTGCGGGAGTTGGCCTGGTCGAACAGCACCGACGAGGACAGGCCCACGATGCGCGAGAGCTTCTCTTCGGCCAGGCCGCCGCGCACCAGCGCACGTCGTGCCGCGTTTGCGCGTTCGGCGGACAGCTCCCAGTTGCTGTAGCCCGTCACGCCGCCGGCGTAGGGCGTGGTGTCGGTGTGGCCACTGATCGCGATGCGGTTGTCGACCTGGTTGAAGAAGCGCCCGAGCTCGAACAGGATTGCGCGCGTGTGCGGCTTGAGCTCGGGTGAGCCCAGATCGAACATCGGCCGGTTCTGCGCATCGACGATCTGCACGCGCAGCCCTTCCGGCGTGAGGTCGATCAGCAGCTGGTCCTTGAACGGCGCCATCGCCAGGCTCTTCGAGATCGCCTCTTCGAGCAGCTTCTTGAGCTCTTCGAGCCGCTTGCGTTCCTGCTCTTCGGCCGCCTTTGCGTCGGGCTTGACCTCGACCGATCCCGCGCCGGGCGGGTTCTTGACGGCTTCAAACACCTTGATCGGTGCATCGCCGGCGCCACCGGGCCCCATCCGGCCCTCGACCGTCGCACTGCCGCGACTTTCCACCGCGCTGGGGTTCTTGAAGTAGTCGGCCACGCCGCCGAGCTGCTCGGGCGTCATGGTCGCGGTCAGCCACATGACCATGAAGAACGCCATCATCGCGGTCACGAAGTCCGCGTACGCGACCTTCCACGCGCCGCCGTGGTGGGCGCTTCCGCCCTTTTTCTTGCGGACGATGATGATCGGCTGTTGTTTCTCGGAGGCCATCGGGGTGCTCCGTCAGCCCTTGGCGGCCTTGAGGTCGGCCTCAAGGTCGGCAAACGTCGGGCGCACGTCGGAGAACAGCAGCTTGCGTGCGAACTCGATCGCCACCGTCGGTGCATAACCGCGCACCGATGCGACCAGCGCCATCTTCACGACTTCGAACGCCTTCGCATCCTCGTTCGCGCGGGTCTCCATCGCCGTTGCCAGCGGGCCCACGTAGCCGTACGCGATGAGAATGCCGAGGAACGTGCCGACCAGCGCCGAGGCAACCTTCAAGCCGATCTCGGACGGAGGCGCGCTGCCGACGACCGACATCGTGTTGATGATGCCCAGCACGGCGGCCACGATGCCGAAGCCCGGCAGCGCGTCGGCGACTTTCTGCACCGAGTGCGCGGGTTCGAGCGCTTCGTGGTGATGGGTTTCAAGTTCGTACTCGAGCAGCGACTCGAGCTCGTGCGGATTCATGTTGCTGCCGACCATCAACCGCAGGCAGTCGGTGATGAAATCGAGCATGTGATGGTCGGCCATCACCTTCGGGTACTTCTGGAAGACCGCGCTTTCCTCAGGATTATCGACGTCGGCTTCGACGGCCATCATGCCCTCGCGCCGCATCTTCATGAGGACTTCGTAGATGAGCTTGAGCAGGTCTACGTATTCCTGACGCCGATACTTTGGCCCCTTGAGCAGCCCGAGGGGCGCGCGGAACGCCGCCTTCATCACCTTGGGCGGCGTCGCGATCATGTACGCGCCCAGGGCCGAGCCGCAGATCACGATGACCTCATTGAGATGCCACAGCGCCATGATCTGGCCGCCGACCATCACGAAGCCGCCAAGCACACTGGCCATGACGACGATGCCACCAATGATCAGGAACATCCGGGGGAAATCCGAGCCGCTGCAATGTCCGCGGTATCGGCGCGGCGACGCATCTCTTGAGCGCCGATGCATGCCGCCGTCGCGCTTCGAGCCGCGCGCCCGCCTAGCGCGACCGTTACATGCGAGGCGCAGCGCCTTGCCGTGGCGGTAACGCCGCAGTGCCTAGTGTCGGACGCAACCGGCGTCGATGCGGCGCCATGTCGTCCACCGAGCTACAGGAATCGACCATGACCTCTAGACAGCAGCCCGGCTCAGACCATCGTGACGATTACGCGTCGCGCCCTTACGAAAACATGCCTTCGGTGACTTCGCGCGCCTGGGGCCCCAGCAAGGCGCACGGCGATCCCGATCCGTTCGGCTACCGCGGCCAAGGCGGCTACGGCGATTTCCGCGAGCACGACGGCGGCACACGCCACGGCGCGCATGCAGACGACGACCGCCCGCGCGGTCACCGGGGTCGTGGCCCGCGCGCGACGCGTTCGGACGCGAGCATCGCCGACGAGGTGTATTTCCGGCTGACGGAGGATCCGTTCATCGACGCGAGCGAGATCCTCGTCAACGTCGAGGAAGCGGTCGTCACCCTGACCGGCGAAGTGACCGAGCGGCGGATGAAGCACCGGGCCGAAGACCTGGTCCACGAGATCCGCGGCATCAATGAGGTCCACAACCGCATCCGCGTCGACAAGGTGCAGCGCAGCTTCACCGATTCGCTCGGCGGCCTGCGTGCTGGCGACAGCCAGAAGGGCAGCGGGTTCTCGAGCCAGTCGCCGGGCCATGGCACACCTGGTCCGCACGGCGGCGACGCCGATCAGGATCAGGCCTCGGGCAGTCGGTAACGCTCGGCCTCTCGCTCCGCGGACGCGCGCGTCGCGTCCGCGGAGGACTGCGCCACGTCGACAAGTGGATGCGGCTGCGGGGCGTGTGTGGCTCGCCGCCACAGGGCCACCCGCTCGATGCATCGCGCCGACGGCAACTGACGATCGATGGCTCCCGCCGAAGCCTCGGTCAGGGCGTCCCGGTCTCCGCCGCCAGCGCCTCGTGCTGAAACAGGCACATGCGCAGGACGTCGTGATAGCGGCCGTCGCTGAAGAACTCCTCACGTAGCACGCCTTCGCGCGTGAACCCGGCGTCCTCGTAGACGTGGATAGCGGCGGCATTGTCGACGTCGACGAGCAAGTAGAGCTTGTAGAGGTTCAGCACGCGGAACGCGTAGTTGATCGCGAGCCGCGTGGCCGCCTTTGCGAAACCATGCCCCTGCTGGTCGGGCGAGACCATGATCAGGAACTCGGCGCGCCGGTGGAGGTGGTCGATCTCGACCAGCTCGACGAGCCCCGCGCGGTGCCCGTCGCCGTCCTCGATGATGAAGCGTCGCTCGGACTGGTCGTGTATGTGCTTGCGGAACAGCTCTTCGAGCTCGACGAACGACTCATACGGCTCTTCGAACCAGTAGCTCATCACGCTGCGGTTGTTGTTGAGCTGGTGGACGAAGTGCAGGTCACCGCGCTCGAGGGGGCGCAGGGTGACGGTGGCCGTGGCGGTCGGGGAAGGAAGAGGATCCATGGCGCGAAGGTAGCCGCAGCGGTGCGCACGCGCCGTCACGCCGCCTTGGCCCGGCCGCTCCTAGCCTGCCTCCAACCTGCAGTGGAACGCCCCCCATGCCCCAATTGCGCCTGCGTGTAACCGGCAACCAAGACAATGCGCGAGCGATCGGCAACCTGCTCGCGAGCATCGATGGCATCGAGCACGTCGAGGAAGTCGCCGACCTGATGCCCCGCATGGACGACGAGGATTCGACGTCCGCCGGCCTGCCCGACGACCAGGGCCCTGGCACCCACGAACTTGAGGTCGAAGCGCGCTCCCAGGCGGCGGTCGGCCGCGTGCGGGAGGCCGTGGAGGCGCTCGCATTCGACCTGGACGTGCTCGTCGAGTTCGAAACCGATGAAGACTGGCATGACGCCTGAACGCCTGGCTCCGTGTTTCAGCAATGACACGGAGGCTTCACCAGACGGGCCGTTACCCTCCAAGCACACACTCTCCGGAACCGCGTCCAACGTGGCCACCGTCAACACCGTCATGCCTTGGTTGCGCTATCGAAACGCGTTCGTCGCGATCGACTGGCTGTGCAGCGCATTCGGCTTCGAGCCCGAATTCATTCAGGCCGATGGCCACACGGTGCGTCATGCGCGGCTGTCCTGCGGCGAAGGCACGCTGATGGTCGGCTCGGCCGAAGATGGCACGGCCTGGGACCGTCACCTGCTGCAGCCGGACGAGACGGGCGGGCGGGAGACGCAGAGCTGCTTCGTGGTGGTCGACGATATCGACGCCCACTACGCGCAGGCCGTCCGTGCGGGCGCTGAGGTCGTCATTCCGCTGTCGATGCAGGACCCGGGCATGCGCGGCTACGCCTGCCGCGACATCGAGGGGCACCTGTGGTGGTTCGGCGCGACGCTGCCGCGCTTCTCCGCAGCACCGACCCCGCACCGGTTCAGCGCGCTGCACTGACAGCGCGTTCTGACGGGCGCGCAGGCCGCGTGCCCTACTTCGGCGCGCGCTGGCTGATCGCCACGCTGCCGAGGATCATCGCGCCTGCGATGCCCATGCTCAGCGTCAGCGGCTCCCCGAGCAGACCCCACGCCCACGCGACCGCGAACAACGGAACCAGGTAGGTCACCGTCACCGCACGGCCCGCGCCGATGCGCCGGATCAGCCGGTAGTACAGCGCGTATGCGACGCCCGTGCACAGCACGCCGAGCATCGTCGCCGAGAACCACGATGCGGCCGGCACGGGCTCGGTTGGCCATTGCGCGATTGCAAACGGCAGCGTGAGCAGGGCCGCGCACCCCAACGTCGCAGCAGCGACTGCGATAGGCGGAAGGCCGACGAGATGGCGCTTCACCAGATGTGCGCCGATGCCGTACAGGAACGCCGCGGTGCAGCCGGCCACCACCGCGCCGCCGACGTTCGCGCCTTCGGTCTTGCCGCTTGCGAGCACCACCACGCCGCCGAAGCCGACGAGCAGCGCGATCGCGCGTCGCAGCCCGATCGATTCGCGGAAGAACAGAAACCCCACGAGCGCCGTGAACAGCACGGTCATCGCATTCGTGATCGCGGGAATGCCTGCCGGCGCGCGCTGTGCGGCCCATGCGAACAGCGTGAACGGCACCGCCGAGTTGATCGCGCCGATCAATGCGAGCTTGGGCCATAGCGCCCGGTTGAACTCCGCCCGCTCGCGCCACAGGAATGGCAGCAGCACGATCGCGCCGAGGCCGAGACGCATCTCGACCAGGGCCAGCGAACCAAAATCCTTCGCCGCGACGCGCATGAACATGAATGACGCGCCCCAGATCGCCGCGAGCACGCCGAGTTCGAGCGGCGTGACCCAGCCGCGCACGGCCGTCGACCCGGCAGCGGGATCGGAACCTGCAATCGCGATCGATTCGGCGGGGCGCATGAGTCAAACCGGGCTTGGGCGTGGCGCCATTGTCCGTGCGCGCCCCCGCCCCACAAGCGCATACTTTCGAGCCCTGACCCAAATCGTATTTGAGTCTCGCAATGGCCCTGCGCGCCGACTGGCTGCCCACGCTCGCGGCGTTCGAGGCCGCCGCCCGCCACCAGAACTTCGCCCACGCCGGTGAAGAACTGCATCTCACCGCAAGCGCCGTGAGCCACCACGTCCGCAAGCTCGAGTCGCGACTCGGGGTCGTGCTGTTCCAGCGCCACGCGCGCGGCGTCGCGCTGACCGCGGAAGGCCGCACGCTCGCCGATGCCGCGAGCAATGCCCTCGCGGATCTGGACGGCGTGCTCGGCGCGCTGCGCACCCCCGGCCGCGACGCCTCCCGCGTGCGCATCACGACGCTGCACTCGCTCGTGCACACCTGGCTGCTGCCGCGGCTGCCCACGTTTGCGGCGCAGCACCCCGACGTCCGACTGGCGTTCGACACCGAGATCGCACTGACGCGCTTCGACGACGGTGGCCCCGACCTCGGCATCCGCCATGGCCCCGGCCACTGGCCCGGCCTGACCGCGCACCTGCTCATGGACGATGCGTTGTTCCCGGTCGCGTCCCCGCGGTTGCCCGACCTCGCGCGCATCGAGGGCGCGGCGGACATCGCGGCGCGACCGCTGGTCGCGGACCTCGCGCGTCAGGGGTGGCACGACTGGTTCCGCGCGGCCGGGCTGCACGGCACCCAGATCGAGGAGCGCCACAGCTTCAGCGACAGCACCGATGCGCTCAATGCCGCCGCGAACGGGCTCGGCATCGCACTCGCGCGCAAGCGCATCGTCCAGCCCTATCTCGACGATGGCCGACTCGTCGCCCTCCCCGGCCCGGTGCTGCCCACGCGCTGGCAGTACTACGTCGTCTATCCCGCGCATCGGCGCCTTCGCCCGGCAGCGCGCGCATTCGTCGACTGGCTGCTCGCCCAGCCGGTCGACTAACGTGCCGCTGCGACAGCGGCGCCGAACGCCAAGCCGGGCAACGCAGCGCCCGCGGCGCACGCGGCCCGCTGCCGGATAATCGCGGAATGCCGATGACCGACACCCGCCGCGCGTTCCTGCAGATCCACTTCTGCGTGCTGCTCTGGGGATTCACCGCAATCCTCGGCAAGCTCATCACGCTGCCGGCGCTGCCCCTGGTCTGGATGCGCATGCTCATCGTCGTCGTCGCGCTCGCGTTCGTGCCGCGCGTGTGGCGCGGCCTGCGCGCGATGCCGTGGCGGCTCATCGGCGCGTACTCGGGCATCGGCGTCATCGTCGCGTTGCACTGGCTCACGTTCTACGGTGCGATCAAGCTGTCCAACGCGTCGGTCGGTGCGACCTGCATCGCGCTGGCAACGGTGATGACGGCGCTCGTCGAGCCGTGGCTCGCGCGTTCGCGGCTATCAAGGCGCGACGTGATGCTCGGCATTGCGGTGCTGCCGGGCGTCGCGCTCGTGGTCGGCGGGATCCCGGACGGCATGCGCATCGGCGTTGCGGTCGGCGCGGTGTCGGCGCTGCTGGTCGCGATCTTCGGCTCGCTCAACAAGCGGCTCGTCGAGCATGGCGATGCACTCACGGTGACCGCGATCGAATTGGGCGCCGGCACGCTCGCGCTCACGGCGCTTGCCCCGCTGATGCCGCTGCTGCCGGGCCTGTCGGAGGCGTTCGCGGGCGACCTCCTCGTGATGCCCGGCACGCGCGATGCCGCCTACCTGCTCACGCTTGCCTTGGCCTGCACCCTGCTGCCGTTCGCGCTGAGCCTCGTGGCGCTGCAGCACATGAGCGCCTTCGCCGCGCAGCTCGCGACGAACCTCGAACCGGTCTACGCGATCGTGCTCGCGATCGTGCTGCTCGGCGAACAGCATGAGCTCACGCCACAGTTCTACGTGGGCGTCGTCGTGATCCTCGGCGCGGTGCTCGTGCACCCGTTGCTGGTCCGGCCGCGGCGCGTCGGGCACCCGGAAGTGCTCGCGACATCCGAGGCGAAGGATCTGTCCAGCTGAACCGTCGCCCGACGCGACGCGGCACGGTTGTGGCAGGCTGTGCGCCGGTCCCGCCCCCACGCCGCGCCCATGTACCTGCAGCACTTCGGCCTGACCGAGCCGCCGTTCGCCATCACGCCTGACCCGCGCTTCGTATTCCTCAGTGAACGCCACCGGGACGCGCTTGCGCACCTGAGCTACGGTGTCGGCCAGGGCGGCGGCGGCGGCTTCGTCCAGCTCACCGGCGAGGTCGGCACCGGCAAGACCACGCTCTCGCGCCTGCTGCTCGAGCAGTTGCCCGACAACGCGCGCGTCGCGCTCGTGCTGAATCCGAGGCTCGCGCCCGCCGAGCTGCTCGAGACGATCTGCGAAGAGCTGCACATCGACATCGAGGGTCGCCGCGGACGCATCAAGCCACTCGTCGACGCTCTCAACGCGTACCTGCTCGATGCATACGGGCAAGGCCTGCGCATCGTGCTCATCATCGACGAGGCGCAGAACCTCTCGCACGAGGCGCTCGAACAAGTGCGCCTGTTGACGAACCTCGAGACGCCGACGCAGAAACTGCTGCAGATCATCCTGATCGGCCAGCCCGAGCTGCGCACCCTGCTCGCACGCGAGGACCTGCGCCAGCTCGCGCAGCGCATCACCGCGCGTTACCACCTGCTGCCGCTGTCGATGCCGGAGACGGCGGAATACCTGCGCCACCGCATCGCGGTCGCGGGCGGCGTGCGCTCGCCGTTCGAAGCGTCCGCAGTCGCGCGCATCCACGCGCGCACCGGTGGCATCCCGCGCCTCATCAACGTCGTCGCCGAGCGCACGCTGCTCGCGGGCTACGTGCACGAGCGCACGACGCTCGACGCCGCGCTCGTCGACCTCGCCGCCGACGAGGCCCTCGGCATCTCGCACCGCCCACGCGCGTCCACGCGCCGCTGGATGACCCCGCCGCGCCTCGCTGCGGCCGCCGCGATCACCGCGTGCGCGATCGGACTCGGCGCGTGGATCGCGTTGCCGACGGGCGAAGGCGCGCACGCAAACGCCGCGCCGGCAGTCTCGGCACGCGCCGCGGCTTCGGGCGCTCCGGCGGCATCCAGCCTGCCGGCGAGCGCATCGGCGCTGCCGGCGTCAGCGGAAACCGCGCCCGACACCGCGCCGCGCAGGCTCGACCCCGCGGGCTTCACGGCCGCGCTCGCGCAAGCGCCGACCGACGACTCCGCCACCTGGGCCGAGCTGCTACGCCGCTGGTCGTTGCCGGTTGACCGCGCATCGCTGGCGCGCATGCGCCACTGCCGCCCCGTCCCGCAACCGGGCCTCCATTGTGCGAAGGGGCGTGCCGCACTCGACGCAATCGGCGTGGTTGGCCGGCCCGCGGTGCTGCACCTCGCGCACCCGCGCGGCACGGTGCCGGCGCTGCTGCTCGGCGTCGACAACGAACACGCGCAGCTCTGGCTCGACGGGCAACGGGTGAGCGTGCCGAAACTCGCGCTCGACTCCGTCTGGAGCGGCGACTACACGCTGCTGTGGTCCGCCGCGCAGCTCGCGACGCTGCCGCTGCCGCCGGGCGGCACAGGTCCGGCGGTCGACTGGCTGCATGCGCGTCTCGCGCATGTCGGCCCGGCCGTGTTCGACGATGCGCTGCGCGAGTCGCTGCGCCGCTACCAACGCGAGCACGGCCTGCTCGCCGACGGCGTGCCCGGGCCTGCGACGCGCACCGCGCTCGCGGCGACGGACGCGGGCCCCCAGCTGCAACGCACGGAGTAACCGATGTCGCTGATTCTCGAGGCGCTGCGCAAGTCAGAAGCCGAGCGCCGCCGCGGCGCGCCGCCGCAGTTGCTGGATCCGCCGTTTGCGCCGTCTGCGCCACAGCCCGACGCGACCGCCGCGCGCCGAACATTGCCCGCGGTGCCGGCCGCGATCGCACTCGCCGTCGTCGTGCTGCTGGGGACGACGGGCTATCGGATGTTCTTCGCCGCGGACGACGGCGCCGAGCCCTCCGCGACCGCTGCTGCACCCGAGCGCACGACGGTCCCAGACGCCGCCGCGCTGGGCGCCAACGCGGCCACGCCGACGGCCATCCCGCCGTCGCTGCAAAGCCAATCGATACGACAGGACACGGCTCAGCCCGCGGACAGTGTCGCCACGGCTGCCCCAATGATCGAATCGACCGATGCCGGGGTGGGCGCCGCCGGTGGGCCCGCGTCCGTCACAGGAGCTGCCGTATCGCCGCGCGCGGAGCCGCGACGCGATGCCGGAACGGATACTCAGCGGCCCGCGCTGGCGGTGAACGCGGTCGGTGCAGGCAGCGCTGGGGCGCCGCCGTCAGAGCCTCGCATTGCCAACAACGCTCCGGCTCCGCGGGCGGCGTCACCCGCCGCCGTTCGCCCGCCCGCGGATACCGCCTTGCCACTGCCGCCCTCGTCCGCAGTGCGCGCGCCGGCTCTCGCGCGTACCGCAGCTTCGGCGCCGGCAGCGGACACCGGCCGCCCGCCGGGACCCTCGCCGGCCGCGAGGTCGGCACCCGCGCCGGCCGCCTCGATCTCGGATCGCCCGCTGCGGCTTGCAGACCTCGCACCGGCCGATCGCCGCGCACTGCCGCCGCTGCGCATGAGCATGCATCTGTTCGCGGCTGCCCCCGCCGAGCGTTTCGTGATCCTCGATGGTCAGCGCGTTGGCGAGGGCGACCGGCTCGGCGAAGCCGTCGTCGACGAGATCACGGCCGACGGCGCGGTGCTCACCTGGCAGGGCCGTCGCGTCTGGGTGCCGGTGCGCTGACCGCGGACCCGCAGCGGCCATGCGCCTGCTGCGATGAAGCTCCGGTACCACGAACCTCGGCAGCCGCGGCATGGCCGTCTTGGCGCTGCGCCACGCCCTCGCCCGCCTTCAGCGCCCTCAGTCCGACTTGCCCGGTCCCACGGGCTCGCCGCTGTTGTCGAAGGCCGGCGGGTAATAGAAGTTCAAGGTCTTGAGCGGCGCATCGCCCGTATTGCGGATTTCGTGCGCTTCGCCCCGCTCGATCACGAGCAGCGCACCGCGCTCGAGCGGCACCCGCTCACGGCCGGCTGCCTCACTGCCGATCAACGCCTCTCCGCAGCCATCGACCACGAACAGCCACTGATCCGCGCCGCGGTGGGTGTTGTCGGGCCCGCCGGTCGAATCTCCGGCGGCAAGCGTCATTTCCGCCGCCTGCACGTCGCGCACGTTGAACGCAACGCGGAATTCGTCTTCGAACGTCAGTTGCTTCGATCGCATTGCACGCTCCTGCCCGGGCCGGCGTCCACCGTGCCCGGGCAGGCGTCAACGCGACATCGAAGCCTCAGGTGCCCATGAAGCAGACGTTGAGCTTGTTGCCGTCGAGGTCGCGGAAGTAGGCGGCGTAGAACCAGTCCATCCGCTGGCCCGGCGCGCCCTCGTCTGCGCCGCCCAGTTCGAGCGCCTTGGCATGCACGGCGTCGACCTGTTCGCGGCTCGACGCCTGCAGCGCGACCATCGTGCCGTTGCCGACGCTGGCCGGCTTGCCGTCAAACGGATACGTGATCCCGAGTCCCACGCCTTCCTGGGAGCTGGCCCAGGCGATGAACTTCTCTTCCTCCATGAAGCGCTTGGCGCCGAGCAGCGCAAGCAGTTCGTCGTAGAACGCGGCGGCGCGGGGGAGGTCGTTCGTGCCGAGGGTGGCGTAGGCGAGCATGGTCGGTCCTTGATCGGAAGAGTGCGCATTGCAGCAGACATCGGACTCGCCGCGCGACTATCCTGCGCGCAGCCCGCCAAAGCCCGACTGCATGAACCCGAACACCCAGCACGACATTGCCAAACTGCTGCTGCGCGTGACGCTCGGCGCGCTCGTCCTGCTGCACGGCATCGCCAAACTCAATGGCGGCATGGGCCACATCGTGCGAATGGTCGAAGCGCAAGGCTGGCCGGGCTTCATTGGCTACTTCGTGCTGCTCGGCGAAGTGCTCGGCCCGCTTATGGTGTTGACGGGTTTCCACGCCCGGATCGGCGCACTGCTGGTTGCGATCAACATGCTCGTCGCGGTCTATCTCGTGCATCTGGGCGACCTCGGTCGCTTCACCGGCCAGGGCGGCTGGGCACTGGAACTGCAAGCGATGTTCTTCGCATCTGCGGTCGTGATCGCGCTCGTCGGACCGGGCGGCTACAGCGTCAATCAGCGCTGATGGCGCCGCCACGGGGCGCACGCCGTGTACCTGCTCCTGCTCGTCGTCGCGGCAATCGCAATCGCTGCGCTCGGCTCGGCGTCGTTCGCGGTCGCGTTCGGTCTGCTCATCATCGCCATTCCGCTCACCGTGCGCGGCTCAGCGCAGGCGGATGCCGGCATGGAGGTATCCTTGGTGACGCCGCCCGCGCTGTCGCGTACGCGGCCGCTTTTGCGCTCGTCTTGATCGCCGCACTGCTGTCGGCCGGCCGCGGCGAAGCCACGCGGGGCCCCGTGCTGATCGCCGCCCTGCTCGTCGCCTACACGGCCGGTTTCGCCTTGGCGCTGCGCACGTCTTTCGTGCCAAGTGCGCTGATTGCGCTCGTAAGCACCCTGCTCTCGGCAGCGCTGATCTGGCTGGCCGGTCGCATCGTCTGAACACACGAAAATGATGCTCAAGCCGCTGTTGATGCTCGTCGCGGTCGCGTATGCGGCGTGGCAGTTGCGCGCATGGGTGCTGGGCCAGGCATCGTGGTGCTGGCGAGCCACGCGGGCGACGGTGATCGAGGCCTATCGAGACGAGCACGTGCATCCCGAGAGCCGCCATATCGTGCACTCGGCGAACGTGCGCTACCGCTACAAGGTGGGGTCGCGCACCTTTGTGTCGCAGCGGCTCAGCTATCGGCCCACCCGGTTTCTCGGCTTTTCGCAGGCAGGTGACCTGCTCGAGGGTCTGGCGATGAACCGTGAGACGACCGCGTACGTCAATCCACGCAACCCGGCGCAAGCCGTGCTCGTCCAGGGCGCGGACTTCGGCAACCTGCTGCAGCTCGTGGTCGCGCTCCTCGCCATCGGCGCGGTGCTCTCTCTGCCCACCTAATCCGGTGCCCTACAGCTTTGCAACCCGGAACCGCCGCCCCTTGATCTTGCCGGCGCGGAGCTTCTCGAGCACTCGGTCGATCTGCTTGCGCGGCACTGCGACGTAGGAACGCGTGGGGAACACGTCAATCTTGCCGATCGCATCGCCTGCGAGTCCGGCTTCGTTGACGAGCGCGCCGACGATGTCGCCCGGGCGCAGCTTGTCGGTGCGGCCGGCATCGATGCGCAGCGTGGCCATCTTGGCGGCGGGCACGCCCGACGGACGACCGCCGACCGGGTCGACTTGGCGCCACTGCAGCGCACGCGTGTCGCCGTGCTCGGCGCGACGCGCCTGCAGGTGCTCAAGCCGCCCACGCTCGTTCGCGGCGACGAGGCTGATGGCCAGCCCGCCCTTGCCCGCACGCGCCGTGCGTCCGATGCGGTGCACGTAGGTGTCCGTGTCACTGGGCAGCGCGTGGTTCACGACCGCAGCTAGATCCTCGACATCGAGCCCGCGCGCGGCGACGTCGCTCGCCACGAGCACGGTGCAACTGCGGTTCGCGAACTGCACGAGCACTTCCTCGCGGTCGCGCTGCTCCATGTCGCCATGCAGCGCAAGCGCCGCGAAGCCGTAGTGCTGCAGCGACGAGGCGACATCGTCGACCTCGCGTCGCATGTTGCAGAACACGACACACGATTCGGGACGGTATTCGAGCAGCAGCGCCGCCAGCAGCGGCGCGCGGCGGGAGGCATCGGTTTCGACGAAGATCTCGTCGACGCGCGGCGCCTCGGCATCGGCCTCCACCTCGACTTCAACCGGTTCACGCAGCATCGCGTTCGCGACCCCGCGCACCGCGTCGGGAAACGTTGCCGAGAACAGCAGCGTCTGCCGCGTCTTCGGCGTGCGCTTGACGAGCGCGCGGATCGCGTCCTCGAAGCCCATGTCGAGCATGCGATCGGCTTCGTCGAGCACGAGCGTGCGCACGGCATCGAGCGGCAGTACGCGTTTTTCGACCAGCTCGAGCACGCGACCCGGCGTGCCGACGACCACGTGCGGCGCGTGCTGCTCGAGCGAGGCCAGCTGCGGCCCGAGCGCGACGCCGCCGACGAGCAGCGACACCTTGAGGTTCGGCATGCCGGTGGCGAGCTTGCGCAGGTTGCGCGCGACCTGGTCGGCCAGTTCGCGCGTCGGGCACAGCACGAGCGCTTGGGTATCGCCGCGCGCGACGTCGAGGCCATGCAGAAGCCCGAGCCCGAACGCGGCGGTCTTGCCGCTGCCGGTCGGCGCCTGCGCGCGCACGTCGCGGCCTTCGAGGATCGCCGGCAGCGACCGGGCCTGCACAGGCGTGGGGGTCTCATAGCCGAGCGCATCGAGTCCCTGCCGCAACGCGGGCGAGAGCGGCAGGGCGTCGAACGTGGATGGCAGTGCGGCGGTGTCTTCAGTCATGCCGGCCATGATCGCAGGTCCGCGTGTCATCGGGCCGATACGGGCTGAGTGACGGGGTCGGAGCGCACCACATGCGTCTCTCAGATGCCGCTGATTTGTCGGCGCACACGCGGCGTCTCGGTTACCTTTCGGCCATGCGACCCTGGTACGTCTACCTGCTCGAATGCCGCGACGGCAGCGTCTACACCGGCATTGCCGTCGATGTCGCGCGCCGGTACGCGCAGCACGAGGCGGGAAATGGGGCGCGCTATACGCGATCCAGGCCGCCGATGCGGCTGCTTGGGCAGCTCGAGTTCGCCGATCGATCGAGCGCCAGCCGGGCGGAGCACGCCATCAAGCAGCTGTCACCGGCTCGCAAACGGACGCTGTTTGAGGGCGATCCCGTAGCGGCCGCGGACGAGATTGCCCGGTGGCTCGACGTGTCTTCCACCGTTGCGGCGCGAAAGGGCCGCTGACTTGCCGCTGCCGCCAAACCCGCAGAAGGCTGCGGGATGTCCGGCGGACGTCTGCTGCCGGACTCGGCTCCCCCCAAGTTGAGCCGACGTATCGCCACCCCGCAAATCGCGGCAGCCGTACGCAGCTTGCGAAGCACACGACTCAGCGATCGTGACGTCGCCTCAAGTGGCTTGCCGCGCGCGCAGTGTCGACCCATGCTGCGCGCATGAAACCGATCTTGTTCGAACTCGACCGCGAATTCGTCGAACTCAACCAACTGCTCAAGCTCGTCGGCCTGTGCGACAGCGGCGGTGCCGGGAAAGCGCTCGTCGCCAGCGGCACCGTGCTCGTCGACGGGCATGTCGAGCTGCGCAAGACCGCGAAGATCCGCGCAGGGCAGCGCGTGGCCGCCCAAGGCATTGAGATCCAGGTCATCGACGCCGCGGGTTGAAGCGCCCGCCTACTCAGGTCGGCCGTTCGATTCGGCGCCAGGCGGCCTTTGCGAACTGGTGCAGGCCATATGCGACCAGCCCAATGCCGACCACCGCGAGCAGCCCACCGCGATCGAGCATCTGCAAGGCCTGGTCGGTGCCGCCGGCCGCCTGCGCGTTGTAGTGACGGCCCGCATTGAACACGAACCAGCCGACCGGCAAGAGCACGAGTCCGCGTGCGCCGATGCCGAGTCGACCGAGCGCAACGATCCACTGGTCATCGCGCGTCATGTGACTGCGCACATCCGCCTTCCAAGCTTTCACCAGCTGATGCAGACCGTAGGCGATGACGCCAAGACCTGCCGCCATGACCAGCCAACGCCCGGCCGGCAAGTCCATCAATTTCGCAATCCACAGCTGCTGGCCACTACCGTCACCTCCCTGGCTCCGGCCACGCGAAAGTTGGAACGCCGTCCAGGCCAGTGAGCCGTAGATCACAGCGCTGAGCAGGTAGAACGCGCGCAACGCCATGTGCTTCGCGTCGTGCTCGTGGTGCTCGGGGTCGAGCACACCCTGCACCACCCGCCATGCCGCATGCGCCAACAGCCCCAACGCCACAAGCAGCAGCAGCAGCTGTCCGCCTGTCTCATCCGCCAGTGAGGAAAGCGCGCCCGTGGCGCCTTCGGGCGAACCCGCGGCCGTGGCGGCGCGAAACGCCAGGTAGCCAATGATCAGATAGACCACGCCCTTCGCCGCGTATCCGAGCCGGGCCAGCGGAGGCACCCAACTTGCAACTTCATTGGTGGCGCGGCGGCCAGCCGCACCAAGCGGAGCATTCATCACGCCTCTCCTCGTATTCGACACCAGCGTTGTCCCAGAAGCACCGTGCGGGATGCGTGAACCGCGACCGGCAGAGGCGAACATCGCAGCAATGCAGAGCTGCGTACGCCGCATGCCTGGCTGCGCACTGACGCCGCGCTGACGCCATTTCCGTTGCTAAAGGCGTGTGTCGGAGCAGCTGCAGGCACTAGCACGAGGAGTACGTCCGGCACCCCGCAACCCCTGCTACAAGCGGCAAGTTTTTCATGCGGCACGGCACGCACCCTACGGTGGAGTGCGGCGCGCACGCTGGCACGCGAGTTGCGGCAAGTCTTCATTAGCTGATCCACGCGCACGCTTCGTGCGCATCGTCTGCTGTCTTAGGAGGACACCCATGCTCGCAACAACTTACCGGCGCCCGTACAAGGTTCGCGCCGAACACGTGCCCGATCCAATGATCGAACATCCCAACGATGCGATCGTGCGCGTTACGCGCACCTGCATCTGCGGCTCGGACCTGCATCTCTATCACGGCCTCGTGCCCGATACGCGCGTTGGGAGCGTGTTTGGACACGAGTTCTGCGGCATCGTCGAGGAAGTCGGACCTTCGGTGCAGAACCTCAAGGTTGGCGATCACGTCACCGTTCCGTTCAACATCTTCTGCGGCACCTGCGAGATGTGTCGCAAGGAGCTCTACGGCAACTGCCGCAATGTCAATCCGCAGTCGACCGCGGTCGGCGGCATTTACGGTTACTCGCACACCGCGGGCGGCTACAACGGCGGGCAGGCGCAGTACGTGCGCGTGCCGTTCGCCGATATTGGCCCGACGAAGATCCCGGCCGGCATGCATATCGAAGACGCCGTGCTGCTCACCGACGTGGTGCCCACGGGCTATCAGGCCGCGGAAATGGGCGACATCCAGGAAGGCGACACGGTCGTGATCTTCGGTGCGGGCCCGATCGGCATCATGGCCGCGCGTGCGTCGTGGCTGCTGGGCGCGGGCCGCGTGATCGTCGTCGACCATGTCGACTATCGCCTCGACTTCGTCAGCCGTTTTGGCCCTGCGGAAACCGTGAATTTCCGCGAAGTCGACGACATGGCCGTCCACATCAAGAAGATGACGGACTGGATGGGCGCGGACGTGTGCATCGACGCCGTGGGCGCCGAAGCCGCGGGCAACGCATTGCAGCGCTTGACCGGCGTCAAGATGAAGATGCAGGCCGGCGCCGCCACCGCGTTGCACTGGGCGATCAACTGCGTGCGCCCCGGCGGTAACGTGTCGATCGTCGGTGTCTACGGGCCGACGTTCAACGCCGTGCCGATCGGCAACGCGCTCAACAAGGGCATCACGATGCGCATGAACCAGGCAAGCGTGAAGCGCCATCATCCGCGCCTGATCGAACACATCATGGAAGGCCGCATCAAGCCGCGCGAAATGATCACGCACCGCGTGCCGCTCGAGGCTGTGGACGACGCGTACCACATGTTCGCGTCCAAGCTCGACGGCTGCATCAAGACCGTGCTGATTCCGCCGGGCATGTCGAGCATCGACGAATACCCGAGCGGCCAGTCCGCCCCGAAGTTGCATTGAAGGAGCCACGCCCATGACTTTTGACCGTTCACAGATCCCGGGCTGGGGCGCCGACCTCGACCGCAAGAACCGCCCGGCCGTGCCGATGGAACGCACACCGCCACGCCTCGAAGGCGTGCACTGGGATGAGCCGTCGCAGCAGCCTCAGCACATGGAAGTGCTGCACTCGATCGAGAGGCCGCACATCACGCCGGTCTTCGGTGCGACCGTGCCGCCGTCCGGCCTAAGCGGCGTGCTGCGCCGACGCGCGTTCACCTACAGCGAGAACGACCTGCGCCACTGGATGACGCTGCTGATGGCCGACCGCGTCAACGTGGTCGAAGGCGTCGTTGACGACATGCGCCGCAACCCCGCCTCGCATCCGCTGGTGCTCGCGGGCGTAGCGGGCGCGCTCGGCTGGTGGATGTACAAGAAAAAGCGCGGCTGATACCTGCCGCGATCTGCCCGCCGCCTGCCGCAATCACCTGCGGCAGGCGGCGGTTTTGTGTCAGTCGTCTTGTTTCGGCGCGATGCCCGGGTACGGCTGCGCTTTCAGCAGGCGCGCGAGGTGCGCGGCGTTCGACGCAAGCGCCCGCGCGGTCTGCTCGACTTTATCCGGGATCCCATCGAGGTCCTTGAAGTCGGTCCCGCCCATCGCCTCGCCCACCCAGTAGCTGGTCGCACCGGCGGGGATCGTCCAGCCGACGTCCGCGAGCGCCTGATACAGCTCGGCTGACACGTGGTGCGCGCCGTCCTCGTTGCCGACCACGGCCACGACCGCGACTTTCGACGTGACCGGCATCCGGCTGCGCTCGTCGGTCTCGCCTAGAAACGCGTCCATGCGTTCCAGCACGCGCTTGCACACGCTGCTGGGCTGCCCCATCCAGATCGGCGTTCCCAGGATCAGCACATCGGCTTCGAGGATCCGCGCGCGGATTCCGGGCCACTCATCGCCGTCGCCCTCATCCGAACTCACGCCCGGCTTCACGTTGCGGCTCGCGATGCGGATCGTGTCGACAAGTTCGACGTCGTGCTCGCGAAGATGACGCGCAACGAGATCGATCATCAGGTCGGTCGAGGAGGCTTCGTCGCCCGACTTGAGCGTGCAGTTGAGCGCGATGGCTTTGAGCATGGAGGTCTCCAGTGAGCTGCGATGCGGGGATATGCGCGCGTCTGCGCGATGGGCGATGCAGTGTCGGCGCGGCGTTTCGCACCGGTCACGGTAGTAGAAAGCGCGCGAGCGTCACGTCAGCGGACGCTCTCTGCGCCCGCATCACGCTCGTGCTGGCCTGATGGAGCGGACCTCGACGATGGAGCTCCCGTGCGCATCCGATCCACCATCGCCGGCGCGACGCTGGCCGTCGCCACGCTCTTCACCGCCGGCTGCGAGCGCGCGCTGTTCGGGTTTGCGAACCGTGGGCTCGCGCCGCCCGAATCGAGCGTGACGTACGCGCCCGATTTGGGCCTCGCACTCGACGTGTACCGCCCTGATAACGCCGGCAGCGAGCCCACCCCGGTCGTCGTGTTCTTCTACGGCGGCAACTGGCAACGCGGCGACCGTGTGCAGTACCGCTTCGTCGGGCGGCAGCTTGCGCGACACGGCGTACTCACCATCGTCGCCGACTACCGCACGTGGCCTCGCGCGGGCTTTCCAGCGTTTATCGAGGACGGCGCGAAGGCCGTGGCCTGGGCCCGCGCAAATGCAGCGCGCTTTGGTGGTGATCCCACTCGGCTGCACGTGGCCGGGCATTCGGCGGGCGCGCAGATCGCGGCGCTCATCGCGACGGATGCGCGCTACCTCGCGCCGCACGGCCTGACGCCCGGCGCGCTCGCAGGGGCCATCGGCTTGGCCGGTCCGTACGACTTCGAAATCACCGGCCAGTACGTGCCGATCTTCGGCGCACCGGCCCAGTGGCCGCAGGCGCAGGCCGTGAACTTTGTCGACGGCGACGAGCCGCCATTCCTGTTGATCCACGGCGTCGACGACAACGTCGTCGAGCCACGCGATAGCCGACAGCTTGCCGAGCGGTTGCGCAACGCCGGGGTGCGCGTCGAGCTTCTGATGCTCGACGGCGGCGGCCACGCAGCGCCGATCGCAGGCCTGTACGACACAGACCGCGCGCCGCAGGTGCTGCCCGCGATTCTGGATTTTGTCGGGGCGGCACAAGCCAAGTAACGCGCATGCACGCGGACGCCGGAGCGCGCTGACGCCGGCGGAACGCCAGGGCGTCCGTGCACTGCTGCCGTTGCCAAGCGCGCGCTCGAAACACCCCGCGCACGCCGCCTTCAGCCGTGCGCGCTGCGCTCGTGGTCGTGCTTGAACCGGATCACGCGCCAGAGGTACCAGACGGCCATCGCGCCAAGCACCACTTTCGTTACCGGGTCGAGCCAGCGCCCGATGCGCTCGAAGTTCTCGCCGAGCTGCTGACCCGCGAACACCAGCGCGCCCGTCCAGACCGCGGTGCCCAATGCGGTGACGAGCACAAACCGGCCCAACGGCATGCAGTGGATTCCGGCGGGAATCGAGATCAGCGAACGGAGCCCAGGGATCAGCCGGCAGATAAAGACCGCCCACAGGCCACGCTTTTCGAACCACGTTGACGCGCGGTCGATATCGCGCGGTGAAAGCGTGAGCCAGCGACCGTTACGGTCGGCGAATCGCTTGAGCCGCTCCTCGCCGAACCATCGCCCGAAGCCGTACAGCAGCAACGCACCGATCACGGAGCCTGCCGTGCCCGCAAGCGTCGCACCGACGAGCGTCATGCGGTCCTGGGACACCAGGTATCCCGCGAGCGGCATGATCAACTCCGACGGTATCGGCGGAAAGACGTTCTCGAGGAACGTCAGCCACACCACGCCGATGTATCCCAGCGAGTTGAGCGTGTTCGTCACCCAGCCGCCCATGGCGCGCACCTCGTGTCCGGAGGGAAGCACCGACTTTCTCAACCCCGCCGTCAACAGCATGTGCCGCCATCGACCGGTCGACCGGGCGAATTCAGAGCAGGCGGGCGTCAACGTGAGCGCTGGTCGCGCGTTGTTGCAAGCACGCGCGGCACTTCGCCGCGTCCGGAGCCGATGATGATGACGATGATGATGACGATGACGATGACGATGACGATGATGAAGCGACTGACCCTCCCCACCCTGCTGATGCTCCCGCTTTCGACAGCATTCGCCGGCGGGCCCGCCCGCGCCGCGCTGGATGCGAACGGCGACGGCGCGATCGACCGCAGCGAAGCGGCCGCCCACCCGAAACTCGCCGAGCGCTTCGACCGTCTCGACGTCAACCGCGACGGCCGCCTCATTGACGGCGAGCGGCTTCGCCATGGACACCGTGGCGGCGTCGAGCGCCTCGACACCGATCGCGACGGTCGCGTCAGTCGCGCCGAGTTCGACGCAGGTGCTGCACGTGCAGGCCGCGGCTTGGCACGCATTGACTTTGCCGCGGCGGACACCAACCGCGACGGTCACCTCGTGAGGACCGAAGTACGCGCCCACCATGAGCGGATGCGACCGCAGCGCGAGGCCGAGCACAACGCCCGTGCCGACGAGCGTTTCCGCCCGGCCGATCTCAATCGCGACGGTCGCCTCAACCGTATTGAGGTCGACGAACACATGCCGCGCGTCGCGAGCCGGTTCGCATGGCTCGACGACAACCGCGACGGCTTCCTGAGTCGCGCCGAGCTTCAGGCCGGATCAAAGCGCTGACCCCATGCCGCCGCGTGGCGCCCCACGCGGCGGCGCGGACTCGTAGACGGCTTGTGGCGTCGGCCCCGCCTATCCTGTGCGGCCTGCCCTGCCACGAGCCGGACGATGGATCGCATCCCGCACTGCCGGTTTCCCAATGCCGAACGGCCACGTGTGCCCGTGCTTCACGAACGACGGCCCGCAAGCCGGGCCGCCGTCGCGGCTCGCCGCGTCGCCGCATGATGGACCTCACCGCCCGGCCGATCATCCACCTGGTGCTGCACGCGCTCGTGCCGCTGGCGATCGCGCTCGTGTTCTACCGGCCGCAGTGGAAACGCGCGTGGCTGTGGATGCTCGCGGGTTGGATCATCGACGTTGACCACCTGCTCGCCGACCCGATCTACGCGCCCGGACGTTGCAGCATCGGCTTCCACCCCTTGCACACCACGCCGGCCATCGTGCTCTACGCGCTCATGCTGCTGCCGCGCCGCACGCGCCTGCTTGCAATCGGCCTGCTCGTCCACGTGGGCCTCGACGCGATCGACTGCGCGCTGATACACGATGCGGCGCCCGGGCCGTAACCTGCGTTCACCGGGCACTGCACCGCGCGCACGCTAGAGTCAGCGCTGCCGCCGCGACCGCGGCGACACCACGCGACCTGCCGGACACCCGCGATGAATGACGCCGTTCCGACCCGACGTTTCCGCCGACTGCCCGGCTGGATGCGCGTGATGTTCGTGGCCGGCTCGTTGGCGCTGAGCTGGATGGTCTACACCTGGGCCACATCCGAGCCCGTCGACACGCCGCCGCATACGCTTTCCACCGGCCCCGGCGTGCCGCCGGGCGACATGATGGTGTCGCTCGCCGCGAACCTCAACGCGCCGCTCGTGGCCGGCAACCGCGTCACGTTGCTCGAAAACGGCGACGAGATCTTCCCCGCGATGCTCGATGCGATCCGCAACGCGGAGCGATCCGTCAATCTGCTCACGTACGTGTACTGGACCGGCGACATTGCCGAGACGTTCGCGAACGAACTCGCTGCGGCCGCGAAACGCGGCGTGAAAGTGCGCGTGCTGCTCGACGCGTTCGGCGCGCGGCTGATCGACCCGGCTTGGGTCAAGAACATGGAACGGGCCGGCGTGGACGTGGCGTGGTTTCGCCCGCTGCGCTGGGACACGCTCGACCGGTTCAACAGCCGCACGCACCGCAAGGCGCTCATCGTCGACGGCCGCATCGGTTTCACCGGTGGCGTCGGCATCGCGCAGGAGTGGGCCGGCAACGCGCAGGACGCCGAGCACTGGCGCGACGACCACTTCCGCATCGAAGGCCCTGCGGTGCGGTATCTGCAGGGCTCGTTCGCGGATAACTGGCACGAAGCCAGCGGCGAGGTGCTCGTCGGCGATCAGGTGTTTCCCCCGCTCGAGGCGGCCGGCAGTGCGCGCGCGGTCCCGATCAGCACCACGCCGGGTGTGCACTTCACCGGCATCCCGCTGACGTACTGGCTGCTGGCGCGCACGGCGCGGCAAGAGCTGTTCATCGCCACCCCGTACTACGTGCCCGACCCCGACCTCGAGCTCGGCCTCATCGAGGCCGCACAGCGCGGCGTGCGCGTGGTGCTCCTGGTCCCCGGCCCGCACCAGGACAGTGCACTCGTGCGCTACGCGAGCCGCACGTACTACCGCAAGCTCATCGAGGCAGGCGTGGAGCTTTACGAGTTCCAGCCGACCGTGATGCACACCAAGCTCATCATCGTCGATGGTGCGGTCGCGCTGATCGGCTCGCCGAATTTCGACGCCCGGTCGATCGAACTCAACTACGAGGTCGCGTTTGCGGTCCAGGACACGGCGTTTGCCCAGCGAGTGCGCGCGTCGTTCGCGCACGACCTCACGCGCTCGAAGCGGGTGACGATTGCCGACGTCGAGCGGTGGAACGCGCTGCAACGCTTTCGCGACCACATGGCGCTGCTGCTGCGCGAGCAGCTCTGACGCGCTTTCGCGCCGATAACGCGCTGGCCGTTATCGTGCGGGGCAGCTGACCTTCGACATCGCACCCGCCGGCGCTGTCGATCCGATCGCCGCCGCGGAGCCGCCCATGACTCGACCGCCGTGCCGCCGCCGTTGCCGCCTGTCGTGCTCGGCCTACACGCACTGCCGTGCCTGCGGGAGCACCTGAGTGGACAGGACCCGGCTTCCGCACACGGCTCGTACGGCCAGGCGCATTGGGATCGGAGCAGCGTTGGCCATGCTGATCCTGCTGATTTCGGGTGTACTCGCCTACCGCGCGGTCGAGACTGCACGCTCAGCCGAGCACTGGGTCGCGCACACGCATCAGGTGATCGCGCGCATCGAGGGCACGCAGGCCGCGCTGACGCGTGCGGAGAGCGCGCAGCGCGCGTACCTGCTGACAGGCGTCACGGCGCAACGCGACGCGTTTTTCGAGGCCGCGGCGCAGGCCCAGCGCAGCCTCGACGCGGTCGGCCGCCTCACGATGGACAACCCGGAGCAGCAGAAGGCCCTTCCCCGGCTGCGTCACCTGCTCGCCCGACGCCACGACAGCCTTGCCGACGGTATCGCCCTACGCACGCAGGGACGCGAAGCCGAAGCCGCAGCAAACGTCGCATTGCGCGGCATCGGCGAGATGGCGGCGCTGGCCGAAGGCCTCGACCGCATGCAGGCGGAGGAAGACCGCCTGCTCGATCACCGCCTGGAACGCGCCGAAGACGCCGCGCAACTCGGCGTGGCGGCAACGGTCGGCGTCAGCGGCCTTGCGGTCGCGCTGCTCGGGTCACTCGCCGTGCTCTCCTCGGCGCATGCGCGCCGGCTGGCAGGCGAACGGCGCGCCTTGCTCGAGTCGCAGGCGCAAACGCGCGCCACGGCCGCGCAGCTTCGGGAAGCGAACGAGCGCCTGCGCATTGCCGCGCAGGAGCTCGAGAACCGCGTCACCGAGCGCACGGCCGAGCTGGCCGAAGCCAATGCCGAGCTCGAGGCGTTCGCACGTACGGTCGCCCATGACCTGCGCGCGCCGCTGCGCAACATGCAGGGATACGCGACGGCGCTGCTCGAGGACGAGGCTCCTCGGCTCAGCGAAGGAGGGCGCGAATACGCGGCGCGGCTGTCGAGCACCACGCAGCGGCTCGACACGCTCGTTACCGATCTGCTCGAGTACAGCCGCATCGCGCGCGGGCAGCTGCGGACCGAGCCTCTCGCGCTCGATGCCGTGGTGACTGAAGTGCTGCGCGACCTCTCGAACGAAATCGCGGCCCGCAGTGCGCGGATCGATGTCGACGAGCCGCTGCCGGGCGTGATCGCCCACCCGCCTACCCTCGCCCACGCATTGTCGAACCTCGTCGGCAACGCGCTGAAGTTCGTCGCGCCGGGCACGACGCCCCACGTGCGCATCGGCGCCCGGCGCGAAGGTACGGCGGTCGTGCTGTCCGTCCAGGACAATGGCATCGGCATTTTGCCCGAGCACCGCGACCGCATCTTCCATGTGTTTGAACGCCTGCACGGGCAAGAGCGCTACCCCGGCACCGGCATCGGCCTGGCGATCGTGCGCAAGGCCGCCGAGCGCATGGGCGGGGCGGTGTCCGTGCACGAGGCACCCCGCGGCGGCAGCGTGTTCGAGCTGCGGCTGCCGCCGGCCCCGTGAGCGCGCGCGCCGCTCGACCGTGCGGATGCGCCACAATGCCAGGCCGGCCTGGCCGCGCTCGATGACCGCGGAATCCCGATGACCACGCTGCGCCTGCTGTTGCTCGACGACAACCCCGATGACCGCGCGCTCGCATTGCGCGAACTGCACCGTCAGTTCGGCCACGTCGACGCCACCGAAGTGAACGACCGCGCCGGTTTCGAGTCGGCACTCGAAGCCGCCGGCTTCGACGTGGTCGTGACCGACTATCAGATGCAGTGGACCACCGGCATGGAGGTGCTCGAGCGTGTCAAAACGCGCTGGCCGCGCCTGCCGGTGATCATGTTCACGGCCACCGCGACGCAGGAAATCGCGGTCGAGGCGATGAAGGCCGGGCTCGACGATTACGTGCTCAAGAGCCCGCGCCATTACGTGCGGCTGCCGGTCGCGGTGCGCGCGTGCCTGGACCACAACCAGATCCGGCTGCGGGCCGTGCGGTCGGAAACGCGCCTGCAGGCCCTGCTCGACCACGCGCGGATGGGCGTGTTCCGGCTGTCGACCGACGGTGTCTTGCTCGACGCGAACCGCGCCCTTCGCACCATGCTCGCGCTCGACGCCACGGCCGCGCTCGACACCGCGTCGCATCCGCTGCTCGATGCCGCGCGCGAACTCGCGTCCGGGCTTGATTCGCGCGGCGACACCGCCGAGCGCGAAGTGGTGGTCCCTGCCTGCGCCGGGAGCGACGACGCGTACTACACGCTGCGCGTCGTCCGGGTGGCCGTCGACGGCGATGACGCGATCGACGGCCTCGTCGACGACACCTCCTCGTTGCGCCGCGCGGACCTCGCACTGCACGCGCTCAATCGCGACCTCGAACACCGTGTCGAATCCCGCACACAGGCGCTGCGCGAGGCGAACGAGTCGCTCGAGGCGTTCGCGTATTCGGTCTCGCACGACCTGCGCGAGCCGGTGCGCACGCTGCAGGGCTATGCACGTGCGCTGCAGGAGGACTTCGCGTCCGGCCGGCTCGACGACGCGCTGCAGTTCGTGCGGCGCATCGACGACATCGCGGCACGCGTCGACGGCATGGTCGGTGACCTGCTCGAGTATTCGCTGCTCTCGCTCGTGGCGCTCCCGCCCGATTCAGTCGACCTCGACGTCGCGGTCGACGAGGCCTGCGGCCACCTTGCCTACGACCCCGCGTTCCGAACCGCGCGTCTGCTGCGCCACGGTGCCCCTTGGCCGGCTGTCCACGCACATCCAGGCACGCTCGTGCAGGTGCTCGTGAACCTGCTGTCCAATGCCGCGAAGTTCGTCGCGCCCGGCGTCGCGCCGGAAATCACCGTGAACGTAAGGCAGGTGCACGACCGCGTGCGGGTCTCTGTCGGCGACAACGGCATCGGGATCGCCGCAAAGGATCAGCCGCGCATCTTCGAGGTGTTCCAGCGCCTGCACGGCCAGGAGCGCTACCCCGGCACCGGGATCGGGCTGGCGCTCGTGCACAAGGCGGTCGAGCGCATGGGCGGACACGTCGAAGTCGAATCCGAACCTGGCGAAGGCGCCTGCTTCACGCTCGACCTGCCCGCCGTGGGCAGCGTGACATGACCTCACCGCTGCAGCTGCTGCTCGTCGACGACAACCCCGACGACCGCGCGCTCGTGCTGCGCGAGATCCGCAAGGTGTTGCCCGAGGCTCGCGTGGACGAGATTGGCGACGCGGAGACGTTCGACGCGTTGCTCGAGGCCGGCCGGTGCTGGGACGTCGTGGTCACCGACTACCGCCTGCGTTGGTCGACGGGCCTCGACATCTTCGCGCGGCTGCGCGCGGATCGGCCGGGCACGCCGGTGATCATGTTCACCGCGAGCGGCGACGAGGAGCTCGCCGTCAGCGCGCTCAAACAGGGTGTCGACGACTACATCACCAAGACACCGAAGCATTACGGACGCGTCCCGTACGCGGTGCAGGCCGTAGCCGAGCACGCGCGACGCACGCGCGAGTCGGACCAGGCGCAGCAGGCGCTCGAGCGCACCCAGACCCTGCTCAAGCTCGCGCTGGAAGCGGGCAGCATGGACACATGGGAATACGACCTCGTACAGCGCCGGCTTGCCCTGCACGGCCGTTCGCCGCGACTGCTCGGCGGGCAGCGCCGCGAGCTTGCGTCCGACCGGCTGCACCAACTCCTCCACGACGACGACCGCGAGCGCGTCACCGCCGAGTTCCTGGCCGCCGCGTCCGGCGCGACGCGCTTCGAAAGCGAGTTCCGCATCGCGACGGACGGTTCGCTGCGCTGGTTGCGCGCCGCGGGCATCACCGACGGCGCCACGCGCATGGTTGGCATCGTGGAGGACGTTACGCGCCGCAAGCGCGTGGAGGAACAGCTGCGCGAGGCCGACCGCGAGAAGGACCGCTTCATCGCCACGCTCGGCCATGAGCTGCGCAACCCGCTCGCGCCGATCCGCTACGCCGCGCGACTTCTCGACGAGCATGCCGAGCCCGCGCGCGTCGTGCAGGCGCGCGACGTGATCGAGCGACAAGCCGCGACGATGGCAAAGCTGCTCGACCAGCTGCTCGACCTCACGCGGATCCGGCTCGGGCGCATCGAGCTCGAGCGCGCTCCGCTGGACCTGCGAACGCTGCTGCACGAAGCCTGCGAAGACGCGCGGCTGATCGCCGACGCTGGAGGTCAACGCATGGGACTCCGGGTGCCCGACGCGCCCGCGGTCATCGACGGCGACGCCCTGCGCCTGCGCCAGGCAGTCGACAACCTGCTGCATAACGCGCTGAAGTTCACGCCGCCCGATGGCCGCGTCGACCTGGAACTCGCGGTCGAGGCCGATGCGGCAATCGTGCGGGTGCGCGACACCGGGGTCGGCATCGAGGCCGACATGCTCGAGCGCGTGTTCGACTCGCTCGTGCAGGTCCAGACCGGTCCTGGATCGACGACACGCGGCGGCCTCGGCATCGGTCTGGCGGTCGTGCGCTGGCTCATCGAGTTGCACGGCGGCACGGTCGAGGCTACGAGCGCGGGCCTCGGCAGCGGGACGACATTCACGCTGACCCTGCCGCTCGCACACGCCGCTCCGGAGGTGACGCCCGAGGTGACCGGCTTCGAAAGGGCGCCCCGCGCGCTGCGCATCGTCGTCGCAGATGATCAGGCCGACGCGGCGTACAGCCTCGGCCTGGTGCTGGAGATGCACGGCCATGAGGTGCGCACCGCGCTCGACGGACTGCAGGCACAAGCCATTGCTGACGCCTGGCAGCCGGACGCGATGGTGCTGGACATTGGCATGCCCGGTGCAACCGGCGATGCCATCGCGTCATGGGCGCGGGAGCAGCCGTGGGGCGAGCAGGTCCGGCTCGTCGCGGTCACCGGATGGGGCCGCCCCGAGGATCGCGTGCGCCTGCGTGAGGCGGGCTTCAACGTGCACCTGGTCAAACCGGTCGCGGTCGACGACCTGCTTGCTGCGCTCGACGGAAGCCGCGAGTAGCCTGCACCCATCTCGTATGGACTGCGGTTGCAGGACGTGCTGCGCCGCACGCGCTCAGGCGAGCGGCTATGCCCCTCGGGGGACCGACCCGGCCCAAGTCTCGCGCGCGGCCACTGGCAGGACGCGACCGCCGTTCATCCACGCGAACACTGTGGGCACGAAGCGCGCGATGAACATCCCCACGGAGAGGCTGATCGCGACAGTGAGCGCCACGCTGGCCACATAGTGCGCAATCATCCAGCCGTCGGACTCCACCGGCAGCAGCGGCCAGAGCGCGAGCTTCACTGCGGCGATGAGCGGGAAGTGGGTCGCGAAGACGAAGAACGACAGCCCTCCGTACCGCGCGATCTTCGCCCCCACCTGCGTACGCGCCAGCTGCAGGCAGAGTCCCCAGCACGCCAGCACGCCGATCGGTCGCATCGCGCGCGTGGCCAGGTTCAGCAGCTCCGGCCGGTGTGGCTGCACGTCGATCGCAAGCGGGGCGAGCGTTCTCAGCGCGACCAGCGCCACATAGAGCAACAGCAAAGCAATCGTCGCGCCGCGGCCGATGTGCAGCGGCACGCGGTACATGCGCAGAAAACCGCCGAGGTAGAAGAAGAACGCGACGTCGGTGCGGAAGAACACGAACAGGTCGTGGCCGAACAGCCACGCGACGCCGAGCACGGCCATGCCGAGATACGGCGCATGGCGCAGCGCGAGCCACAGCACGGGGCTCAGCAGCACCGTGACCAGCAGGTCGCGCACGAACCAGAACTGGAACGCGATCGGATGCGCGGTGAGCGCGAAGACCGCGTTGACGTGCTGCATGAACCCAGCTTCCGCCGGCTGGAAATTGAGCTGCGCAAGAAACCCGTGATTGGGCAGATGCACGCAGGCGAGCATCGCGACCATCAGGTACAGCGTGTTCCAGAACACGAGCGGCAGGTACAGCGAACCGACGCGTTTCCAGATGCGCTCGCGCAACGCAGGCATTGCGCGGTCGGAATCGAACGTGAAGTACAGCCAGCCCGAGACCATGCTCAGCAGCGGCACAACCGAGAAGAAGAAGAACAGCACGAAGCTGTTGACGAACGTGGCCAGCGGGAATGCCGCCGGGTCCATGCCGTCGAACGGCGAGTTCATGGAGTTCGGGTACGCCACGTAGTGCAGGAAAACCAAGCCCACGATCAGCGTGATGCGCGCGAAGCTGATCGTCTGCGACATTTCCGGCTTCGTAAGCGGCGGCATGTCACCGCGGAGGCGGCCGAACAGGTCAGAGATCGGGTGCTGGGCAGGCTTCATGCTTCGGTGCCGGAACGGTCTCCACACCGGAGCGGTTTCGAATCCGGTGTCATTTCGGTGAACGAAGGGGCCGCGGCCGTGCGGCCATGCGTTTCAAATCGACAACAGCGCTCGTCCATGCTCATGCCGCCGCAGCCGGGCCACGGCCATCGATCGCGCCGCGGCGTTTCAGTGAACGCCGTGTACGAGCCGCTGCAACAACTGTTCGGCCAGCCGCGCGCCACTGTCGCGCAGTGACAACTCCAGAGGACACAGACGTACGACGCCGGCCCGCCAGCGCACGGGAGTACGCAACCAGGTCATCGCGGTCGCGTCGTCGCCCAGCATGAGGCAGGCCTGCGCATACAGCCGCACGATACGCAGCAGCCGATCCGAGTCATCCGAGTCCAGGCGCATGCCGGCGCCGATCAACAGACGCGCGCGCGCTGCGGACAGCACGTGCCCAGCCGGAATGCGGATCTCGTCGACAGCGCGGCGGTATGCGGCAGCGGGAACACCCACCTGCACGAGGAAGGCCAGGTCCGTCTCGTCGACGAACTCGAGGCCGAGCACGCGGCCCATGCGCTCGTACAGCGTTTCCTTGACCGGGTTCGGCGCGAGAACCGGATACAGCCCGCTGACCCAGCCCTGGATATGTTCGTGATCGAGCATGGCGGTCCCCCTGTGCTGGTTGCAGTCCATTCAACGCGCTCGGCCGTGAAGCCCATGCGGAGGCATCCGCTTCCGACATTTGCCAAGCGTGGCCGTCCGCCGCGATGGCGAGCGCGCGACGCCGCCGACGCGCGCCTGGACCCTACACTCGGTGGACGACCAGCACGCGATCCGGGGGGGAATCCATGCTGATAACAGATCGACGCCGCTCTACCCGAGAGGAACAAGCGCGTTCGCGCGCCGGCCTGCCGCTGACCCAGCGCGCCCGCCTCGCCGAGCTTGAACAACAGGGGTGGGCGCTGAGCTGCATCCGGGCTGCGCCGCCGCAGGTGATCGTGCTGTCGCCGAAGGGCCGCGCTGCGCTGCTCACGCGCGAGGGGCGGCTCGCCGACCCGATGGGCGTGACGCTGCGTCATCGCTGAGTACGCGGTTTCGCGCCGCGGCGACGCGCCTGGCTCAAGGATGGCTCGACCGCGGCGCGCTGCCGCGCCGGCCGTGCAGCCTCATGGGAGCGCACTACCTCAACCTGGCTCTGATCGTGCTCGGCAGTCTCGTGCTCGGGCTCGGACTGGTGTCGCGCAAGCTCGAAGCGAGCCCGTTGCCGCCGACCGTGATCGCGCTTGCAGTGGGTGTCTTCATCGGCCCGGCCGGGCTCGAGCTGGTCGCGCTGTCGGACTTCGGCGAGCGCACGCGCATCCTCGAGTACGCGGCGCGGCTGACGCTTGGCATCGGCCTCATCGGTGTCGCACTTCGCGTGCCACGGCGCTTCCCACGGCGACATGCGCGAGAGCTCACGGTTCTGCTGGTCGTGGGCATGCTGTTGATGTGGATGCTGAGCACGACGCTCGTCCATCTCTTGCTGGGCTTGCCGCTGGAGCTGTCCGCGTTGATTGGCGCGATCATCACGCCGACCGATCCGATCGCCGCCACGCCGATCGTCACGGGGGACGTCGCGAAGCAGCACGTGCCCGAGAGAATCCGCAACCTGATCTCGTTCGAATCCGGCGCAAACGACGGCCTGGGTTACCTGCTGGTCTTCCTGCCTTCGCTGCTGATGCTGCTGCCCGCGGACCGGGCGTGGCGACACTGGTTCATGGAGACCGTGCTGTGGGAGGTCGGCGTGGCAACCATGTTCGGTCTCGCGCTCGGCTACGCGGCTGGCGTCGCGCTGAAGTTCGCCGAGCGCCATCGCCTCATCGAGGAGAAGTGGCGCCTCGTCTACACCGTCGCGCTCGCGCTGCTGGCCACGGGCGCGGGTCGACTCATCAAGAGCGATGAGCTGCTCGTGGTGTTCGCGGCCGGCGCGATGTTCGTGCAGGTGGTGAGCAGCGGCGACCGGAAAAACGAGGAGCACGGACAGGAGGCGATCAACCGCTTCTTCGCGCTGCCCTTCTTCGCGGTGTTGGGCATGGCCCTGCCTTGGGAGGGCTGGGCGAAGCTCGGCACGGCCGGCGGGATACTCGCGGTCGCGGTGTTGCTGTTGCGCCGCCCGTTGCCGCTGTGGGTGATGCAACGCGCGCTCCCGAGCGTGCACAACCGGGCGGACGCGCTGTTCGTGGGCTGGTTCGGGCCGATCGCCGTGGCGGCCGTGTACTACGCGATGCTCATGTCGCACCGCATGGGCGAGCCGCGGATCTGGCACGTCGTCAGCCTGGTCGTATGCGCATCGGTGCTCGCGCACGGTATGACGGCCGTCCCGCTGACACGGTGGTACGGCCGCCACACGGAGGGAAAACGCGGCCACGGCGGGGGAAATGACGACGGCCATCCGCATCCCGACCACGACGCACGCTGACGCCAGCGCCTCGTCGACGCGGCTGCATTCGCGTGGCAAGCCGGCCGCCTCAAGGGGACACGCGGTCACCGACGCTGACGGGAGGGCCGCGATGCATACCGGTGGATACGCGCTACGGCTCGCGAACCACGGTGCCGAAGATCTTGTCGCCCGCGTCCCCCAGGCCCGGCAGGATGTAGCCACGCTCGTCGAGGCGATCATCGATCGACGCAGTGTAGATCTCGGTGGTCGCCGTATCATTAAAAAA
>NZ_BMYD01000001.1:0-37057 GCF_014652095.1 Cognatilysobacter bugurensis | reverse complement strand
GCTCGCGAACCACGGTGCCGAAGATCTTGTCGCCCGCGTCCCCCAGGCCCGGCAGGATGTAGCCACGCTCGTCGAGGCGATCATCGATCGACGCAGTGTAGATCTCGACATCCGGATGCACGGCTTCGACGGCGCGCAGGCCTTCCGGCGCGGCCACCAGGCACAGCGCACGGATGCGCGTCGCACCTGCGGCCTTGAGCATGTCGATCGTCGCGATTAGCGTGCCGCCCGTAGCGAGCATTGGGTCGAGGATTAACGCGATGCGATCGTCCATGTGCCCGACGAGCTTCTCGTAGTACGTGACGGCCGCGAGCGTCGATTCGTCGCGCTGCAGCCCGACGACGCTGACCTTCGCGGCCGGCACGAGCTCGAGCACACCCGGCAGCATGCCGAGCCCCGCGCGCAGGATCGGCACGAGCGTGATCTTTCGCCCCTTGATGCGCCGCACCTGCACCGGCCCCGCCCAGCCTTCGATCTCGACGGCCTCGGTTTCAAGATCCGCCGTCGCCTCGTAGGTGAGCAGCGTGGCCACTTCGGATGCGAGCTCGCGGAACGTCTTCGTGCTGTTGCCGGCCACGCGCATGAGGCCGAGCTTGTGTTGGACGAGCGGGTGGCGGATTTCGATGATTTTCATGATGGACTGCGATCGCTGTTCGATGCTGGAGCGTTGCTCGATACGATGCACCGGATGACACACGAGCGCTGACTCACTGCGCATGACCAGCAACCGCGCACAACGCGTCGGGGCCACTCGGGTGGAGACGAGGGTAACGGATAGTCGCTCACGCGGCGTTGCGCTGCCCCGCGAGTGCCTCGATAAAGTCCACGAAAGGCTGTCTTTCACCGTTCGCTACGCGCCGGAACGCCACCAGTAACCGTTCCTCTAACTCATCATGCGCATAGTGGTTCAGCAAGAGCGCAGGCGTTTCACCGTCTGCGCCGTCAGTAGCCATTCGGCCGCGACCGGTCGAAAGCCACTCATACGAGACCCCTATGACTACGGCGAGACGCGCAAGATTTTTATTGCACGGCCGTGTACCTCGTCGAGCGCGCTCCCACTGAGCAACGGCACTACGCGCTACTCCGACCTGCAGCGCGAGCGCCGCCTGTGAAAGACCCATTCGTCGACGGGCCTGCCTGACGCGAACAGCGAACGTCATCCTGTCCTTCCTTGTGACACGGGCTCGGCCAGTCAAGCAGCATTGACGCCGACAGTCAAAATAACGCGCGTATGTCCGCTTTGTCCCGCCGGCGCCGCCATTGCCTCGACAGCACACACTTACGACCGGACGCGTCAGCGGAATTGACGATTCTCGACGACGGCAGCCGACCGCGCTTGGATCCGGCGACTGCTGGATATGGTTCAGTGCAGCGCACCGCCAGCCCGTGCTGACGGTTTCCGCAGGCCAGTCCCACTAAAGGAAGCCACTCCATGACCATGAAGTCCGCAACGCTTGCAATCGCGCTTGTCACCGGCACGCTCGCTGCCGCTGCTTACCCCGCCCCCGCCCGCGCAGGGGATGTCAGCTCTGCCCAGCTCGCGTGCTACGTAGACACGTATGCCTACGACCAGTATCAAACTGGCTTCTGCGCCTCGGTGTGGGCCCCGCGGCGAGCGACCAACCCGACCACTGCCGTGTTCCAGGTCGTGGGGCTTCCGGCCGGCAATTACTACTTCCAATGGCGAAACCTGGAAACTGGCGGTGCACTTTCGTGTACGTCCTCGCAATGCACGACGTCGATCGCGACGGAAACAAGGGGCGACGGAGAGGCCATGCTGGAGGTAACGATCACCGATGCAGCCACGGGTGCTCGTAGGACGGTGGCCGCGGTCGCTCACTACTACGACGGATACAACTGAGCCGTCAGGGGGCGTGCCCTCGCGGCACGCCCTCAGCTAGGCCCGCGTCGTTCGGTCGCCCGAGCAGCTGCCGAGTAAGAAACGACCCCTTGCACTTAGGTTCGCAGGGATCCGGAGCCGGAGACAGGACAGAGCGCCGCAGCGCCGATCCTGCATGCAACGCATTGCTTAGCGGGACGCGCACACTGCACTCCACCGGTGAGCAACAGACCAACCACTTTTCACACGAAACAGAACGCCTCCACTGCCTCGCCGCGCGACGCGCGTTCGAGCCACGGCAGGCCGTATTCGGTGACGAGGCGCGCGATCAGCGCGCCGAGTTCGTCGAGGTCGGTCCGCATGTCGATCTGGAGCCAGGTGTCCTGCGCGGGACCGAGGGTGTCGGGCCACCACGCCTCGCGCGTCGTGGGCAGCGTGCCGCCGATGCGCGTGCGCACCTGGCAGGCCGCGTCGTCCGGCACGCCGACGTATCCGGCCATCCATTCGTTGCCGGGCTGCGCGGCGGCGCGCCGCATCCGCTCCACGAACTGTGTCCCCAAGTTGAGGCAGACCTCGCCTGCACTCCCTTCGTTCCACTTGCCGCCCTGCAGGTTCACGACCTGCAGCACGCGGGCCTCGCCCTCGCCCTCATCGCGCCACAGCACGCGCGCCTTGCGCTGGAAACCGAGCGGCGCGAGCGCGGGGGCGAGATGCCCCACGACGAGGTAATCGATCTTCCGGCCGATCTTTGCGTCGGCGGCGGGGCATTCGGTAGGCATTTGCTTAGCGCCGGGTTACAACATCGGCAGCTTCAGCCCCTGCTCTCGTGCGCAGGCCTGTGCGATTTCGTAGCCCGCATCCGCATGCCGCATCACGCCCGTGCCCGGGTCGTTCCACAGCACGCGCGCGAGGCGCTTGTCGGCTTCCTCGCTGCCGTCGCACACGATCACGACGCCTGAGTGCTGCGAGTACCCCATGCCCACGCCGCCACCATGGTGCAGCGATACCCACGTGGCGCCGCCGGCGACGTTGAGCATCGCGTTCAGCAGCGGCCAGTCGGACACGGCATCCGAGCCGTCCTTCATCGCTTCGGTCTCGCGGTTTGGCGATGACACGCTGCCGCTGTCGAGATGGTCACGGCCGATCACGACCGGCGCCTTGAGCTCGCCGTTGCGCACCATCTCGTTGAACGCGAGGCCAAGCTTGTGGCGCAGGCCGAGGCCAACCCAGCAGATGCGCGCGGGCAGCCCTTGGTACGCGATGCGCTCGCCTGCCATGTCGAGCCAGCGGTGCAGGTGCGGATCGTCGGGGATCAGCTCCTTGACCTTCGCATCGGTCTTTGCGATGTCCTCCGGGTCGCCCGACAGCGCGACCCAGCGGAACGGGCCGATGCCGCGGCAGAACAGGGGGCGCACGTAGGCCGGCACGAAGCCCGGGAAGTCGAACGCGTTCGTGCAGCCTTCGTCCTTCGCCATCTGCCGGATGTTGTTGCCGTAATCGACGGTCGGGATGCCTGCCGCATGGAACGCGAGCATGGCCTCGACGTGCACGCGCATCGACTGCTTGGCCGCGTCACGCACCTTTTCCGGGTTCGCCTGTTGTTCGGCCAGCCACTGCTCGACGCTCCAACCGATCGGCAGGTAGCCGTGCACCGGGTCGTGCGCACTGGTCTGGTCGGTCACGCAGTCCGGGCGCACGCCACGGCGCACGAGCTCGGGCAGGATCTCGGCTGCATTGCCGAGCAATGCGATCGACTTCGCTTTGCCGGCCTGCGTGTAGCGCTCGATGCGCGCCAGCGCGTCATCGAGGTCGCTCGCCTGCTCGTCGACGTAACGCGTGCGCAGGCGCATGTCGATGCGTGACTGCTGGCATTCGATGTTGAGGCTGCATGCGCCCGCGAGCGATGCGGCGAGCGGCTGCGCGCCGCCCATGCCACCGAGGCCCGCAGTGAGGATCCAGCGCCCGGTGAGGTTGCCGCCGTAGTGCTGGCGGCCCATCTCGACGAACGTCTCGTACGTGCCCTGCACGATGCCCTGCGAGCCGATGTAAATCCACGAACCGGCCGTCATCTGGCCGTACATCATCAGGCCCTTGCGATCGAGCTCGTGGAAGTGCTCCCACGTGGACCACGCAGGCACGAGGTTTGAGTTCGCGATCAACACGCGCGGCGCGTCGGGGTGCGTCGGGAAAATTCCGACCGGCTTGCCCGACTGCACGAGCAGCGTCTCGTCGTCGCCGAGGTTGCGCAGCGATTCGAGGATCGCGTCGAAGCTTTCCCAGTCACGCGCGGCGCGGCCGATGCCGCCGTAGACGACGAGCTCGGTCGGGTTCTCCGCCACGTCCGGATCCAGGTTGTTCTGGATCATCCGGTAGGCAGCTTCGGTGAGCCACGAGCGGCAGGTCTTTTCGGTGCCGCGGGGCGCGCGGATCACGCGGCTGCGGTCGATGCGGGTGGTCATCGGCGACGTCCTGTACGAGCGAAGCCGGCGATTATGGCACCGCCCCCGCGGCAGCCCGCCAAACGACGACGCCCGGCGCAGGGCCGGGCGTGGGACTCAGCGAGTGGGCAGGACGGTCAGCGGATCGACGGGTCCAAATGACGCAGCGCCTCGGCGATGTCGATGGCACCAGCCCTTTGGAGGTCCGCCTGGGTGTACACGCGGCCGTTCGCCGGCACGCAGGCAACGCGATCCGGCCTGCCATCCCGGTCCAGATCAACGGCGCGCGCCTTAGGCGGGATGCGCGTGCCGGTCGTGCGCAGGCAGAACGGATGGGTCGCCCGGCGATCGCCGGCATTCACGGCCTGGCCGTCCACCGTCGGGTCCCCGCCGATATGCACGCCGACCCCGACAGAGGACTGCGCGGAAACGGCCGTGCTCGCGCACACAAGCAGCGCGAACGCGCCCAAACGGGTGATCGAAGACAGGTTCATCGGCACTCTCCAGAACAGGACGCGGCAGCCCGGCCGCCGCACTTTGCCACCGTACACCTGCCGCGCTGCATCGGGGGTGACCTGGACGGCGTTCCAGCGTGTGTCCGACGCGCGGTTCAGCGCCCGCCGGGCGCGAGGCCGAATGGCGATCGGCGCGGCCGGCGCTGGGCAGGGCAATGCACGGTCGCGCCTCGCGGGTCTCCGACTCGGGTGGTCGACATCGCTGCAGGTGCCAGCGCCCCCCCAGAATGCGACCGCCTGTGTACGCGGAGATCCCGGCTAAAACCGCGCCATGCACTGCAAACCGGCTGTCATCGGCCAGCGTCTAAAGTCGTGGACCGTCCCGTCGCCGACCCGCCACATGCTGAAGCCGCATCCGTTACTCGCCGCGCTGCTCGCCACCACAGTGCTGGCCGGCTGCGCAGGCGGCCCGATCAAGCAGAGCGTGCCGCTCGCGCCGCTCGTGCTGATCTCGCTCGACGGCGTGCGCGCGGGCGACCTTGACCCGTCGCTCATGCCGAACCTCGCGCGCCTGGCGCAAGGCGGCGTGCGTGCGGACGGCATGACCCCGTCCTACCCGTCGCTCACGTTCCCAAATCACTACACGATCGTGACCGGCCTGCGCCCGGACCGGCACGGCGTGGTGCACAACACGATGCGCGACGCGCAGCTCGGCACGTTCAAGATCAGCGACGCGCAGGTGGTGGGCGATGCGCGCTGGTGGGGCGGCGTGCCGCTGTGGGTGTCCGCGGAGCGTGCGGGGCTGCCGACCGCGGCGATGTTCTGGCCGGGCTCGGAGGCGGCGATCGGCGGCGTGCGCCCGACCCGCTGGCACATCTACGACGACAGCGTGACGCCCGAGACCCGGGTGGACCGGGTGCTCGAATGGCTCCGCGAGGACACCACGACGCGCCCGCGGCTGGTGACGCTGTACTTTGAAACGGTCGACGAGGCGGCGCACGATCACGGCCCCGATTCGCCGCAGGCGCGCGAGGCGCTTGCAAAGGTCGACAGTTACCTCGGCCGCCTGATCGACGGCCTGGAGGCGCGGGACGGGCTGGACGCGGTCAACCTCGTCGTCGTCTCCGACCACGGCATGACCCCCGTGCCGCCGTCGCACGCGGTCGCGATCGAGGACATCGTCGACAAGGCGGACGTCGAGGTCATCACGACCGGGCAGTCGCTCGGTTTCGAGCCGCGGCCCGGCCGCACGGCGGCGGCCGAGCAGCGCCTGCTCGGCCGGCACCAGCATTACGAGTGCTGGCGCAAGAGCGAGCTGCCCGCGCGGTGGCATTACGGCACGCACCCGCGCGTGCCGTCGATCGTCTGCCAGATGGACGACGGCTGGGATGCAGGCTGGCGCACGCAGCTGGAGAAGCGCCCGCGCGACCACACCCGCGGTTCGCACGGCTTCGATCCGACGCTGCCCTCGATGCGCGCGTTGTTCGTTGCACACGGCCCGGGCTGGCGCGACGGCGTGCGCGTTCCCTTGATCGACAACGTCGACGTCTATCCCGCGCTTGCACGGCTGATCGGCGTGACGCCGGCGCCGCACGACGGCAACGAGCGCGCACTGGCGCCCGCGCTCGAACCTCGCTGACGCAGACATCCAGACGACGCTGCGCGGACCGCCGCGCCGGAGCGGCTGCAACGCAGCGGTCTTGGCGGGCGGCGGTGCGTACGCCGGTTTGATGGCGGGGCCGGTCGGAACGGTCACGCCTCGTCCGGCGCCCCACTCCGCGGCGACCACGATTGATGTCCGAATCCGGCGAGTCCGCGCCGAAGGCCGGTGCTAGCCTGCTTCGCATGCACGACGCCGCCCTACCCGCCCTGCCCGCGCCCCAGGTGTGCGAACACGCCCGGCTCAGCCGAGATGCACGCTTCGACGGGCTGTTCTACACCGCGGTCAAAACCACCGGTATCTATTGCAGGCCGGTGTGCCCGGCACCTGCGCCGAAGGCGTCGAACGTCGTCTATTACCCGCACCCGGCGGCGGCGGAAGCGGCCGGGTTCCGGCCCTGCCTGCGCTGCAGGCCCGAGCTGTCGCCGAGTGAAGGCGCATGGCGGCGCGGCGACGCCACGGTCGCGCGCGCGCTCAAGCTCATCGACGACGGCGCGCTGGCCGACGCGCCGCTGGCCAAACTTGCGCGCCGGGTCGACACCGGCGAACGTCACCTGCGCCGACTGTTCGTCGAGCACCTCGGCGCGCCGCCGAGCGGCGTGCACGGCACGCGCCGCTTGTTGTTCGCCAAGCAGCTGTTGACCGAAACACGCCTGCCGATCACCGAGATCGCACTTGCATCCGGCTTTGGCAGCCTGCGCCGCTTCAATGCCGCGTTCCGCGACGCCTACGGCCTGGCCCCTCGCGATCTGCGGCGCTCGCCGCAGGCGCACGCGGACGACGCGCTCACGCTGCGTCTTGCGTACCGACCGCCGTACGACCTGCCGGGCATGCTCGCGTTCCTGCGCGATCGGTCACTGCCGGGCGTCGAGGTCGTCGGCGACGCGAGCTACCAGCGCGTGATCGCGCCGCTCGACGGCGCGTCCGCGCCGGGCTGGCTGCGCGTGAGCGCGTGGCCCGGCGGAGAGCCTGCACTCAAGCTCGAACTGCACAACGCACCGCCGTCGCGCCTGCTGGAGATCGTCAACCGGCTGCGCCGCATGTTCGACCTCGATGCCGATCCGATCGCGATCGCAAGCGCCCTGTCGACGAGCGAGCGGATGCGACCGCTGCTCGAAGCGAACCCCGGCGTGCGCCTGCCGAGCGGCTGGGACGGATTCGAGATCGCAGTCCGCGCGATCCTCGGCCAGCAGATCAGCGTCGCCGCGGCGCGCACGCTCGCCGCGCGCATCGGCGCGCGTTTCGGGCAGGCGGTGCCGGCCGACTTCGGCGCGCCCGGGCTCAGCCATCTGTTTCCGACGCCCGACGCGCTGGCCGAGGCCGACCTCGGCGAGATCGGCCTGCCGCGCGCACGCGCCGAGGCCGTGCGCACCGTTGCGCGCGCGTTGCTCGACGGCCGGGTCGACTTCCGCCCCGAGCGCACGCTCGACGACTTCGCCGCACGCTGGGTCGCGCTGCCGGGCATCGGGCCGTGGACGGCGCAGTACATCGCGATGCGCGCACTCGGCCACCCCGATGCGTTCCCCGCCGAGGACCTCGCGCTGCAGCGCGTCGCCAGCGTCGACGGCGCCGTGCTGACGGCCAAGCAACTGCGCACCGTCGCGGACGCATGGCGCCCGTGGCGCGCGTACACCGTCATCCACCTCTGGCGCGACGCCGCGGCCCGCAATGCCGCCGCCCGCGCCGCCGCACGCACGAGCGCAACGCCATGATCGACAGCGATTCCTTGCCAGACACCACGGCCTCCCGCGACACGGCGCGATGCGCACCGAAGCCAAGCCTTGCGACGGGGAGCCCGATGCGCGTCGATTCCACGGCAACGGCCCAAACGGCACGCGCCCCGATTGCGCCGCGCGGGCGTGCGAAGAGTTCCAGCGGCCCCGCGTCGAGCGCAACCACGTGGTCTTCGACGTTCGACACCCCGGTTGGCCCCCTGCTGATCGGCGCGTGCGATGACGGCATCTGCCTCATCGAATTCCACGAGTCGAAGCACCGCGTCGCACGCGGCCCCGAGTGGCGCGACGGCGAGCATCCGCTGCTGGACCGCCTTCGCACGCAGTTGCACGAGTACTTTGCCGGCACGCGGCGCGTGTTTGACCTGCCGCTCGCACCGCGTGGCACGCCGTTCCAGCGCGAGGTCTGGCACGCACTCGCCTCGATCCCGTACGGACAAACCGTCAGCTACGCGCAACTCGCCTCGCGCGTGGGCCGCCCGGCCGCAACGCGCGCGGTGGGTGCCGCGAACGGCCGCAACCCGCTGCCGATCGTGCTGCCCTGCCACCGCGTGATCGGCGCGAACGGCCGGCTGACGGGCTTCGGCGGAGGACTTCCGACCAAGCATTACCTGCTTCAGCTCGAAGGCGCGCCGTGCACCGACGCGCTGTTCGCCTGATTCTGTTCTGTCCATGGAGGACCGCACGATGGAAGACCGCACGACTGACACGCTCCACGCACGCTTTGTCGCGCTGCACCGGCAACCGCATCCGCTGCTGCTCGCGAATGCATGGGACGCCGCCAGTGCGCGCCTGTGGCAGGAGGCCGGTGCGCCGGCGATCGCAACTGCGAGTGCGGCCGTCTCGTGGTCCCGCGGTTATCCGGACGGCGGCGCCCTGCCGCGACACGCCTTAATCGACAGCATGCGCGACATCGTGCGAGTAACGGACGTTCCGGTCACGGTCGATCTGGAAGACGGCTACAGCGACGACGCGGATGCGGTAGCGGACCTCGTAGCCGAGGTGGTCTCACTCGGCGCGGTGGGCATCAATCTCGAGGACGGCGCGGCCGACCCGGAACGGCTGGCCGCGAAGATCGATGCGGTGCGGCGCAGGCTCGGCCCGGCCCCTGTCTTCATCAACGCGCGCACGGACGTCTACCTGCGGGGCCTGGCGACGGGCGCGGCCGCCGTACGGGAAACCGTTTCGAGGCTGTCGCGGTACGCGGCCGCCGGCGCCGACGGCGGCTTCGTGCCCGGCCTGACGGCGCTGGACGAGATGGCCGGCATCTCGGCCGCCGTGCCGGTGTCGTTGAACATCATGGCGTTGCCCGGCCTGCCCCCGCCTGCGTCGCTCGCGAGGGCCGGCGTGCGCCGCATCAGCACCGGGCCGGGCCTGTTCAAGGCCGCCTACGCCGCCGGGCGCGAATCGGCCTCGGCGTTCCTGCAGGGCGATCTCGCGCCGATGTTCGAGCGCAGCCTCGACTACAGCGAAATGAACCGCATGCTCTCGGCCTAGTCGGCCAGCAGCGTGCGCATGGCATCGCGGTAGCGCTCGGCCTTCAGCTCGTGCGCGCGGTGGCGACCGCTCTCGACCAGGACCTCGCCGTCCACCTCGACGCGGGAGACGAGCGGTCGGTTCCCGCTGAACAACCAGCGGTCGACGACGTCCGGCTCGCACGCGCCCGCGAGCTGCGGTGCGGAGGCGTCGAGCACGACCACGTCGCGCGACGTGTCGGTAAAACCCGCCGAGTCGGCCGCGCTTTCGAGCACGCCGCGCAGCAGCGTCTCTCCGACACTCGCTCCTGCTTCGATCGCGGCGATATTGCGTCGACGCGCGCGCAGGCGCTGCCCGTATTCAAGCCAGCGCAGCTCTTCCACCGGCGACACCGACACGTGCGAGTCCGAGCCGACGCCCCAGCGACCGCCGTGTTCGAGATACTCGCGCAGTGGAAAGAAGCCATCGCCGAGGTTCGCCTCAGTGGTCGGGCAAATGGCCACCGTCGCGCGCGAACGCGCAATCGCGGCAACCTCCGTCTCATCGAGGTGCGTCGCGTGCACGAGCGTCCACCGCGCGTCGACGTCCGCGCGATCGAGCAACCACTGCACGGGCCGCATCCCGCGGACCGCAACACATTCGTCGACCTCCGCCGTCTGTTCCGCGATGTGCACATGGATTCGCGCATCGGCCGGCAGCGCCGCAAGCACGGCGTCCATTGCGTCCTGCGGCACGGCGCGCAGGCTGTGCAGCGCGCAGCCGATGCGGAGCGCGGGGCCTTGGTGTACGCGCAGCGTATCCAACAAGCGCAGGTAGCCGTCGACGTCGTGCGCGAAGCGGCGCTGCCGCTCAGCCAGGGCGCGGCCGTCGAAACCGCCCGTCATGTAGAGGACCGGCAGCAGCGTCAGGCGGATGCCCGTCTCGCGCGCGGCGTCGATCAGCGCGCGCGACATCACGGCCGGGTCGTCGTAGGCACGTCCGTCGGGCGCGTGGTGCAGGTAGTGGAACTCGCAGACGCTGGTGTAGCCGGCTTCCAGCATCTCGACATAGAGCTGCGCCGCGACCGCCCGCAAGGTGTCCGGATCGAACCGCGCGGCGAAGCGGTACATCGTCTCGCGCCAGGTCCAGAAGCTGTCCTCGCCCGCGGCTGCCTCGCCACGGCGCTCGGCGAGTCCGGCCATCGCACGCTGGAACGCGTGCGAATGCAGGTTCGCGATGCCGGGCAGGCGCCACCCGGTGTCGGTGCGAGTGGCCAGAAGGGGGCGGGACAAAGTCGCGGTCATATGTGGATGCAACGTGAAATCCGGTGGGGTAGGCTACCCGGGTACGCGCGACAGGGGCGTCCTCGCGTGCAAAGGCACCGCCGCGCCGGTTTTCACGCCGCGACGGTCGGCAAAGCCATCGCGGCCCGAACGGCCGCTCGTAGCGAGGTACGCGTCATGTCACCACTTGCCAGCGTCGTCGTTCTGTTCGTAGCCGCCATCGCCGTAGTCGCGCTTTTTGCAGCGCGGCTCCGTCTCGCGACGGCCCATGAGGTCGCCGTGTTGCCCGACCCCGAGCCCGCCCCGAAGCCAGCAGCGCTCGAAGGCGCGCTCGTCGCCGGTGACTGAACGCTGGGACGGCCTCGTCGTCGGCGCGTCGCTCGCGACGCTCGACGCCAGTGACGGTTACGCCGAGATTCCCGACGGCGCGCTGGGTTGGCGCGACGGCATGCTGTGCTTCGTCGGCCCGCGCAGTGAGTTGCCGGATGCGCCGGAGGCCCTCGCCGACGACGTGATCGAAGCCGAGGGGTGGATCACCCCCGGCCTCGTCGACTGCCACACCCACCTCGTGTTCGCGGGCGACCGCGCACGCGAGTTCGAGCTGCGCCTGCAGGGCGCCACGTACGAAGAAATCGCACGCGCGGGCGGCGGCATCGTCTCGACCGTGCGCGCAGTGCGCGAAGCCGACGAAAACGGGCTGCTCGCGCAGTCGCTGCCGCGTGCGCGTGCGCTGCTGCGCGACGGCGTCACGACCGTGGAGATCAAGTCGGGCTACGGCCTCAATTTCGACAGCGAGCGGCGCATGCTCCGCGTCGCGCGGCGCATCGGGCAACAGCTCGGCCTGCGGGTGTCGACCACCTACCTCGGCGCGCACGCGTTGCCGCCCGAGTTTGCCGGCCGCGCGGACGACTACGTCGACGCCGTCGTCGAGTGGCTGCCACGCCTGCACGACGAAGGGCTCGTGGACGCGGTCGACGCGTTCTGCGAAGGCATCGGCTTCTCGCCTGCGCAGACCCGGCGCGTGTTCGAGGCTGCGCGTGCGCTCGGGTTACCGGTCAAGCTGCATGCGGATCAGCTCAGCGACCTCGGCGGCGCAGCGCTCGTAGCGGAATTCGGCGGACTTTCGGCCGACCATGTCGAACACACGAGCCCCGAAGGCGTGCGCGCAATGGCCGCGTGCGGGGCCGTCGCGGTCCTGTTGCCCGGCGCGTTCCACGTGCTGCGCGAAACAAAGCTGCCGCCGCTCGATGCGTTCCGCGAACACCGCGTGCCGATGGCGGTCGCGACCGACTGCAACCCCGGCACCTCGCCGCTGCTGTCGCTGCGGCAGGCGATGCAGCTCGCATGCACGCACTTCCGGCTGACGCCTGCGGAAGCCTTGCGCGGTGCGACCGTGCACGGCGCACAGGCGCTCGGCCTGCCCGATCGCGGCGTGCTCCGCGCTGGGCTGCGCGCGGATTTCGCCATCTGGCGGGTGCAGCACCCGGCCGAGCTCTGCTACTGGCTTGGCGGCGATCTCGCCTCGGCCGTGTTCGCCGGCGGCGTGCGGCTGGCCTGACTGCAGCGACTCGCGCTGTCCCGCGCACTGCGCCCGGGCCCCGCCTCGACGTGCACGGCCGCTTGAAGCCAAGCGGCTAAGCTCGTGCCACGCCGACCGGAGCTCCCCATGCGCCCTGCCCTTGCCCGCCTCGCCTTGTGCGTCGCACTCAGCGGCTCGTTTGCCGCATACGCGGACCAGCCGCTGTCGCCTGCGCAGCAGTTCGCGCGCACGCACCTGATCGTCGACACGCATATCGATGCGCCGGGCGAGTTGCTCGACCGGTGGCGCGATCTCGGCGTCGACCAGCCCGAGGTCGAGTTCGACTACCCGCGCGCGCGCCAGGGCGGGCTCGATGTGGGCTTCATGTCGATCTACACATCGGCCGAAGATGACGCGGCCGGTACCGCGCGCCAGAAGGCGCACATGCAGATCGACGCGATCGAGGCGCTCGCGTGGCGCCATCCCGACCGCTTCGCGATCGTGCGCTCGCCGGCCGACGTCGACCGCCTCAAGCCCGGCCAGCAGGTGCTGCTCGCGTTCGGCATGGAAAACGCCGCGCCGATCGGGAACGACCTCGGGCAGCTCAAGGTCTTCCACGACCGCGGCGTTCGCTACATCACGCTCGCGCACAGCCACAGCAACCGCCTTGCGGACGGCTCGTATTCGCTCAAGCGGCCCCATGGCGGGCTGAGCGCGCTCGGCGAGCAGGCGGTCGCGGAAATGAACCGCCTCGGCATCATGGTCGACGTCTCGCACCTGTCGGACGACGCCGTGCGCGATGTGCTGCGCGTATCGAAGGCGCCCGTGATCGCCAGCCACTCGGGCCTGCGCAAGTTCACCCCCGGCTTCGAGCGCAACCTCAGCGACGAACTTGCCCAGGCGATCGCGAAGCAGGGCGGCGTCGTGCAGCTCGTGTTCGGCAGCGGTTTCATCGACGCCGGCATGGCGGCGCAGACGACGGAATACTTCAGGGCGCTCGACGCATTCGAGCGCGAAACCGAGGCGACGCGCGCGCGCGGCGAGACACCTCCGAAGACGCTCGAGCAGTTCGACGCCGAGTGGGACGAAAAGCGCAAGCCGGTCGCCACGAAAATCGACCAGGTGCTCGACCAGGTCGACCACGCGGTGAAGCTGCTCGGCGCCGACCATGTCGGCATCGGTTCGGATTTCGACGGCGTCGGCGGCAAGCTGCCGCAGGGCCTGCGCACGGTCGCCGACTACCCGAACCTCGTCGCAGGCATGCGCGAGCGCGGACACTCCGACGAGGTGATTGCGAAGGTGCTCGGCGAGAACCTGCTGCGCGTGTGGCGCGAGGTCGAGAAGCGCGCGCAGCGCTGAGGCCGGCGGGAACGGCCCGGCCGCATTGCTGTGAGGGACGGGCTCGGGTGAGCACCGCAACACGCCGACGGCGTTTTGCCTGCATCCGCGCGTCGGGAGTGACGAACAGGCGCGATGCAAACCGCCGTTGCTGCCCAGTGGCCACCGTGCGGACGCGAGACGGCGTCCGCACGCGGCGTGGCCCGCCGACAGGCTGATTCGGTCGCAAACTAATTAGCTGCACGCGCCGCGACGATGACGTCGGCCTGCGGCGCCCCACGACATTCGGCGTCCGGCTCGCGCCCCGTTTCGCCCGCGCGCACTGACAGTGCGACCGTCGATGGCGCATCCGGCGGCGCCGCTGGATCGACTTGCGCTCGCCACCGGTGTCCACAAACGCGAAAGCCCCGCCGGAGCGGGGCTTTCGGAGCAGCGCAACGCGCGCGGGTCTTACGAGGCCTTCTTGACCGCGACCTTCTTGGTCGCCGGGGCCTTGGAAACGGTCTTCGCCGACTTGCGTGCAACCGGCGCGGCGGCGGTGCCCGCGGCCTTGGTCACCGACGAGTGGCTGCGGGCGTTGCCGTAGCTGGAGTTGTAGCGCTTGCCTTTAGCGGTCTTGCGGTCGCCCTTGCCCATGGTGGTGCTCCTGAATCCGAATGTGCGTGTCGCGCAGCGGCGCGCGAGGGCGCGAAGCCTAGCACAGGCGCCTTGGAGGTGCTCAGCTGGCGCGGTGGCTGAGCCGCAGGTTGAGCAGATGCGCGCCTGCGAGCGCGAGGCCGCCGGCCGTCATCACCGTCGCATGCACCACGCCATGGCTGTCGTGCAGTGACGTGAACGAGCCGATCCAGACGAGGATGAGGCCGGGCACCAGCAGCGCCCAGGCGCGATACGCGCGATGCCGACGGTAGCCGAGCGCGAGCGTCGTGCCACCAAGCAAGGTGGCGAAAACGACGAACGCCTGGTCGAGATCGACCCAGCCGCCCGCCCCCAGGCCGAGCGTCGGCAGCAGCGCGATCGCGAGCGGCAACAGCGCGCAGTGCACGGCGCAGAGCAACGACGCGGCGAGGCCGACGCGATCTGCTTTGCGCAATGCGGTGTTCGGCTCTGACATGGACTTGACGATAGCGGCACCGGAATTGAAACAATATAACATTGCCCCGTCATCACCGTGTGGACGCCCCATGCACGCCCCGCTTCGTCGCTCTGCTCTGTTCGTCGCCTTGCTCACGGCCTCGGCTGCCGCATTCGCGCAGGACCATGCGTCCAACCACTTGGAGGCCAAGGAGCTCGACCGTGTGCTCGTGCGGGCGACGCCGATCGCGACGACGGCCGAGGACCTGACGCGCCCGGTCGACGTGCTCGCGGGCGAACGGCTTGACGCCGCCAAGGCCGCGACGATCGGCGAGACGGTGAGCCGGGTCCCCGGCGTGCAGTCGACGTTCTTCGGGCCCGGTGTCGGTCGGCCGGTCATCCGCGGATTCGAAGGGCCCCGCGTGCAGGTGCTCAACGACGGCCTCGCGAGCGGCGACGTGTCGACGGTCAGCGTCGACCACGCGGTGAGCATCGAGCCGTTCCTCGCCGACCAAATCGAGGTGCTCAAGGGCCCGGCGACGCTGCTGTACGGCAGCGGCGCGATCGGTGGGGCCGTCAACGTCGTCGACGGCCGCGTGCCCGAGGCCGCGACCGAGCAGCCGCTCGAGGGCCGCGCCGAACTGCGCGCCGCCACCGTGAACGACGAGCGCACCGGCATGGTGCGGCTGGACGGCACCTCGGCATCGGGCCACCTGGTGTTCCATGTGGACGCGCTCCACCGCGAGACCGGCGATTACAAGATCCCGGGCTTTGCCGAGAGCATGACCGCACACGAGGAGTCCGAGGAAGGCGAAGAGGAGCACGAGGAGGAAGCCGGCGCGTTTGGCGTGCTGCCGAACAGCGCGCTGCGCACCGACAGCGCCGCGATCGGCGTTTCATGGGTCGGTGATCGCGGCTTCGTCGGCGTGGGCGCGAGCCTGTTCAACACGCGCTACGGCGTGCCGGGGCACGCGCACGAAGCGCACGATGAGGAAGAGCCCGAGGAAGAGGAGGCGCACGGCGAAGCACCGGTTCGCGTCGTGCTCGATCAGCGCCGTCATGAAATCCGTGCAGGGCTCGACGATCTCGGCGCGTTCGAGTCACTGCGCGTGAAACTCGCCCGCACGGAATACACACACACGGAATTCGAAGGCGAAGACGTCGGCACGGTGTTCGACAACGTCAGCACCGAGCTGCGCGCCGAACTGGCACACCGCGCATTGGGCGGCTGGGCGGGCGCGGTCGGCCTGCAGGGCTCCCACCGCGACTTCGAGGCGATCGGCGAGGAGGCGTTCGTGCCTGCGTCGACCGCGCGCGACCTCGGCGTGTTCTGGCTTGGACGGCGTGACTTCGGCCGTGTCGGCGTCGAGTTCGGTCTGCGTCGTGACCGCAACCGCGTCGAAGTCGACGAGGCGCAGGCGATCGGCGGCGACCGTGCGTTCAGCACGACGAGCCTGTCCGCGGCTGCGCGCTGGAACGCGTCGCCGGGCCTGCACTTCTCGCTCGGCCTGGACCGCGCGCAACGCGCGCCGAGCGCCGAGGAGCTGTATTCGGACGGCTTCCACGTGGCCACCGGCAGCATCGAGGTCGGCCTGCCGACGCTCGACGTCGAGACCGCGAACCGCGCCGAGCTCGGCCTGCACTGGCATGCGGGCCCGGTGACCGTGCAGGCTTCATTGTTCCACGCGCGCTTCGACGATTTCGTCTACCTCGCTGACACCGGCGTCGATGTCGATGAGCTGCCGGTGCGCGCGTGGACGCAGGCCGACGCGCGCTTCACCGGCGCCGAGGCCGAAATCGACTGGCTGTTCCTGGAGACCGAAGCCGGCCTGTGGTCGCTGCGCATGTTCGGCGACGTGGTGCGGGGGCGGCTCGCGGACGATGGTGTGCGCGTGAGAACGATCGACGTGCCGCTCGAGGACGGCAGCCGGGAGCTCGTGGATGCCACGTTCGCGCTCGGCGGCCCGCTGCCGCGCATCGTCCCGGCCCGCGCGGGCGCCGAACTACGCTGGGAGAGCGGCGCATGGCGCGCCTCGCTGGGCGCGGTCCGCACGCTGGAGCAGGACGACGTCGCCGCGAACGAGACGGCAACGCCGGGCTACACGCTCGTCGATGCGCACCTCGCCTGGCACCGCGACACGATCGCGGGCAACGCCTGGGAAATCTTCCTCGACGGCCGCAACCTGCTCGACGAGGACGCGCGCGTGCACACCTCACCGCTCAAGGACCTCGCGCCGCTGCCGGGCCGCGGCGTGTCGTTTGGGGTGCGCGTGTACTTCTGACGGGGCGCTGCGGCCCGCCTGATAAGGCGCGGCGCTGCACACGGCGCGCGCCGCATGCGCTTCCGCGCTCATCGATTCGACGAGGGAGTACTTGATGCACCCAGCGTCGCAGCCGCTGGGCTAATCGGGCCGATTGGACGTGGCACCGCGACGCGGCATGGGCGCCCTCGCCTGCAACACGACTGCGGTCAGCCGCGCCTGACGAGACCCGTCCGCAGCCCCCTCCACCCTCGGCGTCGATCCACGCCGACGGCCAAAAGGCGCGAATTCGTGTGCGGATCAGCCCGCGCTTGAATCGCTCCGACACTGCGCGCAGGTGCCATGCACCTCGAGCGTCTGAGCACGCGGCGTAAAACCGAGCGAACGCGCGCGCGCCTCCAGCGAAGCGACGGTGCGCTCATCCTCGAGTTCGACGGCCGATTGGCACACGTCGCAGATCAAAAACGGCACCGCGTGCACGTCGCTGCCGGGGTGGTGGCAGCCGACGAACGCGTTGATCGACGCGAGCTTGTGGATGAAGCCGTGCTCGAGCAGGAAGTCGAGCGCGCGGTACACGGTCGGCGGCGCCGCTGAGCCGTGCGTTTCCTTCATGAGGTCGAGCAGTTCGTACGCCTTGAGCGGACGCTGCGCATCGGCGATGAGACGCAGCGCATGCGCGCGGATCGGCGTCAGGCGCAATCCACGCGCTTCGCACGCGCGCTCGACCTCGTGCACGAACGCATCGCCGTCGTGCACGTGGTGATGCGGATCGGTGCAACGTGCCTGTTCGCCCATCGTCGTCTTCCTGCCTTGCGGCGACCTTACGCCGCAGCCGGGATGCGGTCGAGCGCGGCGCCGATGCGCTTGACGGCTTCGGCCTGCCCCGCGAGGTACACCGTGTGCGAGATGTCGGGGCTCACCTGCGTGCCCGTGATCGCCACGCGCAGCGGCTGCGCGACCTTGCCCATGCCCACACCGCAGGCCTCGGCCGTCTCGTGCAGCGCGGCCGATACGCTCTCGGCGGACCATGTGGCGAGTTTTTCAAGGCGCTCGCGCGCGTCCGCAAGCGGCGCGCGCGCTTCCGCGTTGAGGTGCTTCGCAACCGCCGCATCGTCGTACTGCGTGAGCGGCTCGAACCACACGCGTGCACGGGCGGCCATGTCCTTGAGCGTCTGCACGCGGTCGCGCAGCGCGATGACGAGGTCGGCCGGGGCCGGGCCGTTCGCGAGGTCATAGCCCTCGTTGCGCAGGTGCCAGTCGAGGTGCTTTGCCACATCGCCCGGCTCGTCGCTCTTGAGGTACTGCTGATTGAGCCAGCCGAGCTTGGCCGGGTCGAGGCGCGAGGCCTTCGCGTTGACGTCCTTGAGGTCGAACAGGCGCGTCATCTCCTCGATCGAGAAGATCTCCTGATCGCCATGCGACCAACCCAGGCGCACGAGGTAGTTCAGCAGCGCATGCGGCAGGTAGCCTTCGTCGCGGTACTGCATGACGTCGGCCGCGCCGGTGCGCTTGGAGAGCTTCGCGCCTTCCGGGTCGAGGATCATCGGCAGGTGCGCGAAATGCGGCACTTCGGCGCCGAGCGCGCGGTAGATGTTGATCTGCCGCGGGGTGTTGTTGACGTGGTCGTCGCCGCGCACCACGTCGGTGATGCCCATATCGAGGTCGTCGACGACGACCGCGAAGTTGTAGGTCGGGTAGCCGTCCGAACGGAAGATCACCAAATCGTCGAGTTCGCTGTTCGCGATCTCAATCGTGCCCTTGACCTTGTCGTCCCACGCGACGACGCCGTCGAGCGGGTTCTTGAACCGGATCACGCGGTTCGGATCGTCGCGAAAACCTTCGTTGCGATCGCGATAGGCGCCGTTGTAACGCGGCTTCTCGTTCGCGGCCATCGCGGCCTCGCGCATCGCCTCGAGTTCGGCCTTGGTCTCGTACGCGTAGTACGCGGAGCCGTCGGCGATCATTTTTTCCGCGACTTCGCGGTACCGACCGAGCCGGTGCGTCTGGTAGACCGGACCCTCGTCGTAATCGAGGCCGAGCCAGTCCATCGCCTGCAGGATCGCGTCGATCGCGGCCTGCGTGCTGCGCTCGCGGTCGGTGTCCTCGATGCGCAGGATGAACTGCCCGTCGCGACGGCGCGCCTCGAGCCAGCAGTACAGCGCGGTGCGCGCGCCGCCGATGTGCAGGTATCCGGTCGGGCTGGGGGCGAAGCGGGTGCGGCAGGCCATGCGGGACGCTCGTGCGGAAAACCCGCGATTTTAGCGGGTCGGGTCCGACGCCGCCCGGCGCGCCACGCCTGACCGGCCGCGGCACCCCCGGAGGCGGGCTCCGATGCTGGCCGTTCTCGGCGTCGACCGGACTGCTGCCGAGTCGCATCGCGGGAACTCGGAGGCCGCTTCCCGGTCTGCCATCCCGGTCACCACGGATGGACGGCGATGCAACTTCCTACTACCCCGGTCGCGCACAGGCCGGGGCCCGACCGCAGGGGCGTGTTCGCAGCCGTTGTGCTCACGCTGCTCTGGCACGCGGGGCTCGTCGTCTGGCTGTCGACGCTCGCTTTGCGAGCGCGCGAGGCAGCCGGCGCGTCGGTTCCGACTCAAAGCGTGGACATCGTGTTCCTGCCCCGCCGGCACGAGGCGACGCCGCCGGTCGTGGTGGCGCCGCCGGCGCGCGGGAGCGCCGATGCAGCGCGAAGCGAGGCCCCGACTGCAACACCGGCGCGGGCGGATGCGCCGCACGGCACGGAGCCGGCAATCGCGATCGACACCGGAGTCGAGATCGTCGCCGGCGATGATCAGTGGACACCCTCCTCCCCGCCCTCGCCGGCCCGGGGCGGCGACTTCCTGCGGCCGCGCAACCCGCTCGCACGCGATGAACTCGATGCGCCGCAGCGCCTGCGCGTGCGAATGCGGCCGCCGCCCAGCGTGGAGATGTGGCTCGAGAAGCTCGCGCCCGTCGGCTACGAGGCCGACCCGTGCCCGGAGATCGCACGAGCGATTACCGGCCTTGCGCCGGACGGGGCGTCTGCAAGCCGGGCGCTGCTCGACGAGGCGTTGGCCTACCAGGCGAAATACTGCAGCTAGCCGCCGCACGCGAACGCATCGCTCTACGGTGTGTGCCTGTGAACCGCGATGCCGGTCCGACCCGCAGCGGAACTCGCACCTACAATGCGCGGATGCCCAGCCTGTTCATTTCCGATCTGCACCTCGACGCCGAGCGACCGCAGGTCACCGCACGCTTCCTGCGCTTTCTCCGCGAGGACGCGCGGCAGGCCCATGCGCTGTACATCCTCGGCGACCTGTTCGAAGCATGGGTCGGCGACGACGACCCGTCGGAGACCGGCGCCGCCGTCGCCGATGGCGTGCGCGCGCTCGTCGATGCGGGCGTGCCCGTGCATTTCATGCGGGGCAATCGGGACTTCCTGCTCGGCTGCGACTACGCCGCTCGCGCAGGGATGACAGTGCTCCCGGACCCCGCCGTCGTGCTCGTCGACGGCCGGCCGGTGCTCCTCATGCACGGCGACACGCTGTGCACCGGCGACACCGCGTATCAGGCATTCCGCACGCAGACGCGCGACCCGCGCTGGCAGGCGCAGTTCCTCGCACAGCCGCTCGCCGCACGCCTCGCATTCGCCGCGCAGGCGCGCGCCGCGAGCCGCGCGCATCAGGCGGGCATGCAGGACCGCATGGAAACGATCACCGATGTCGCGCCCGACGCGGTGGACGAGGTCCTCGTGCGCTACGGCATCGACACGCTCGTGCACGGCCACACGCACCGGCCCGCCGTGCATTCGCTCGAAGTCGGCGGCCGCGCATGTCGCCGCATCGTGCTCGGGGACTGGTACGAGCAGGGCTCGGTGCTGCGCATCGACGCCGACGGCGCCACGCTGCAGACGCTCGACATCGCCTCCGGCTGAGGTTCACTCGCGCGGCAGCGCGCAGCCGTGCCACGTGCGTCCGTCGTGCGTCCACGTGGCCGTGTAGGGATAGGCGAGATCGGACATCCCGTCGGAGCACTGTCCCGGCGTGACGCCAAGTTCGAACGCGGCCGCCCCGCTCGACACGTAGCGCACGCGTCCACCCTCGACATGCCGCTGGGCGGGCGCGCTCACGCCTTCGGGCTGCTCCGGCGTTCTCCACACCAGCCGGCCAGCATCCACCTCGACCGCCCAGAACGGCTCCGTTCCGCGGGCGGTCAACCGCAGAGGGATCGTTTCGCTTGCGGCCGCCGCGCCATCGGCGCCGCCGCTGGACACGGCGGCGGGCACGCATCCGAGCGCCGACAGCGCAATCGCCCCGGCCACCGCAGTGCGCATCGGCTGTGTCCCGTGCATTGACGGCCGGCCTTACTGACGACGCGTCGATGCTAGGCAGGCGTGCGCACCATGACGTGACGGCTGGCGCGAGCGCGGTCGCGCGTGAGGCCTAGCGTCGCGCGCCGCCGTCGATCTCGACCAGGGCCTGAAGCTGCGCCAGTTCCTCGTCGTCGAAGCCCGCGGCGCTCCGCGCCTCGAGGTTGAAGGGGCCGTGGAGCACGGCGCGTGCGTACTCGGCCAGCAGCTCGCGAAACCGCGGAGCAGCGTCGATGCCCGCGCGCTCGCAGTGCCAGCGGTACCAGCGCGAGCCTGCCGCGACGTGTGCGACTTCCTCGCGCAGGATGACCTCGAGTATGTCCGCCGTTGCGTCGTCACCCAACGCGCGCAGCTTCACGATCATGCCGGGCGTGACGTCGAGCCCGCGCGCCTCGAGCACCCGCGGCACGAGGGCCATCCGCGCGAGGCCGTCATGCGCGGTTTTTTCGGCCATTTCCCACAGGCCGTTGTGCGCATCGAAATCGCCGTACTCGCGACCGAGCTCCCGCAGTCGCAGCTGCAGCATGTGGAAGTGCCGCGCCTCGTCGTGGGCGACGGACACCCAGTCGGCGTAGAACGCATCGGGCAGGCCGCGGAAGCGGTACACCGCATCCCAGGCGAGGTCGATCGCGTTGAATTCGATGTGCGCGATCGCGTGTACGAACGCGGCCCGTCCGTCCACGCTGCCGAAGCCCCGGCGCGGCAGCTCGCGAGGATGCACGAGCTTTGGCCGTTCCGGACGACCCGGCATGCGGATCCGCTCAGGCGCAGGCGCATCCGGGTTTGGCGCGAGCGTGGACCGTGCGAACGCCTCAGCTGCGGCAAACGTCGCTTCGAGCTTGGCCTCAGGCGAAGCAGCGCGCAGGCAGCGCCGCGCGGCCTCGTGCAGGCAATCGGGCACGGCTACTCCGCGGCGTCGGCCGGGTCGCAGCTCCAGCCATCCGGGTGCCCCGCGTGCTCCTTGGCGAGCGTCGCCAGCAGGTGCTCGAGGCCGGTGATGCCCGCGTGCGAGGCCGCCATGCGGCGCACCACGGCGACCTGCCAGATGCCCTCCTCGTCGACCTCGGGCTCCTCAACCTGCACGTCCGGCAGTTCGGCCGCCTGGGCGGCGAACGCACGAGCCTGCTCGGCTTCCGCGAACACGAGGTAGAACTCGATCTCGCGCTCGGCAGTGAGATCGTCGCCATCGTCGAGCATGGCGCGCAGCACCTCGCCGTTCTCGTCGTCGGGCAGCATCGCGCGTTGCAGGGATTTCATGACGCCACCTTGAGCTTCTTCTTCTTCGCTTCATCGGACCGCAGCTGGCTGATGCGATCGAAGTAGTCTGCGTCGATGCCGGTCACGTACTCGCCGTTGAAACAGGACGAGTCGAAGTTCTCGATCCGGTTCTTCGGGCCGGACACGGCCTCGACGAGGTCCGTCAGGTCCTGGTAGATCAGCCAGTCGCAGCCCAGGAAATCCTGCACCTGCTCGTCGGTGCGGCCGTGCGCGACGAGCTCTTCGGCCGAGGGCATGTCGATGCCGTAGATGTTCGGGTGTCGCACCGGCGGCGCCGCCGATGCGAGATACACCTTGCGGGCCCCGGCTTCGCGCGCCATCTGCACGATCTGCTTCGACGTGGTGCCGCGCACGATCGAATCGTCGACCAGCAGCACGACGCGGTTGCGGAACTCCAACGGAATCGGGTTGAGCTTGCGGCGCACCGATTTCACGCGCTCGCCCTGCCCCGGCATGATGAACGTGCGGCCGACGTAGCGGTTCTTGATGAAGCCCTCGCGGTACTTCACGCCCAGCACGTTCGCGATTTCGAGCGCGGCGTCGCGGGAGGTGTCGGGGATCGGGATGACGGTGTCGATGTCGTGGTCGGGACGCAGGCGCAGGATCTTCTCGCCGAGCTTCTGGCCCATGCGCATGCGCGCCTTGTGCACCGAGATGTCGTCCATCATCGAGTCGGGCCGCGCGAAGTACACGTACTCGAAGATGCACGGCGCGAAGGCCTGCTGCTCGATGCACTGCCGCGTGTGCAGCTGCCCGTCGGCGGTGATCACGATGCCCTCGCCCGGGATGACGTCGCGCATGCGCTCGAAGCCGAGCAGGTCGAGCGCGACGGATTCCGATGCCACGCAGTACTCGTCGTTCGCGTCCGGCGTCGTGCGCTTGCCGAGCACGAGCGGACGGATGCCGTTCGGGTCGCGGAACGCGACCAGTCCGAGGCCGAGCACGGCGGCGACCGCCGTGTAGCCCCCCTTGCAGCGGCGGTGCACGCCCTCGATCGCCTTGAACGCGGCTTCCGGCGTGAGCGCGCGCTGCGTGTCCAGCTCATGCGCGAACACGTTGAGCAGCACTTCCGAATCCGAATCGGTGTTGATGTTGCGTCGGTCCTGTTCGAACACCTCGCGACGCAGCGCCTCGGTGTTGATCAGATTGCCGTTGTGCGAGAGCGCAATGCCGTACGGCGAGTTCACATAGAACGGCTGCGCTTCATCGCAGCCCGCGCTGCCGGCCGTCGGATAACGGCAGTGCGCGACGCCGTAGCGGCCCTCCAGCAACTGCATCGCGGTTTCGTCGAACACTTCGCTCGCCAGGCCGTTGCCCTTGTGCATGCGCACGCGGTGGCCGTCTGCGGTCGCGATGCCGGCGGCATCCTGCCCGCGGTGCTGGAGCACGGTCAGTCCGTCGTAGAGCTGCGCCGCTACATCCGTGTTGCCGACGATGCCGAGAATGCCGCACATGGAACACCTGCCTGGAATGCCGAAAGAGGGAGCGGAGAAACCGAACGAAACTCAGGAATCGGGGAAGCAGAAACACTGCGCAGCGCAGCGCGGAATGCGGCTCATGCGTCCGTCAATGCCGGCGCGGCGATCGCAGCCGCGGGGCCGCGATCGAACGCGCCGAAGTCGACCTGTTCGGCCACCCACTCCGGGAGCCACGCGCGCAACACGCGCGCGCCCGGCACGAGCACCGGCACCACCGGCGACGCCTGCCACTCCGGCTCTTGCGGCATGGCGGTCAGACCAAACAGAAGCACCAGCGCGCAGGCCACGAAGCCACCGCGCACGACGCCGAGCGCGAAGCCGAGCACGCGGTCTATGCCACCGAGCCCGGCGGACTTCATCGCCCAGCGCACGAGCCAGCCCACCAGACCGACGAGCAACAGCACGCCGAGGAAACACAGGGCGTAGCCGCCGAGCACCTGCGTGGTGCCCGGCTCCGCATGGCCCGCGAGCCACATCGAAACATCACCGCCGAAATTCAGCGCGGCCCACGCCGACAGCACCCACGCGACGAGCGATACGACCACCCCGACGAAGCCGCGCATGAGCCCGAACACGGCCGAGACCGCGACGATACCTACGAGGACCCAGTCGGTCGCGGCCATGGACGTCAGGGATGCGGACGCACGAGGCCGCTGACGCCGAGCTGCGACGCGGCCTGCGCGCGCATGCGATCGGCGTCGCCGCGATCGGCGACAGGCCCGATGCGTACGCGATTGAGCGTGCCCTTGTCAGTGCGCACCTGCTCGACGAACGCGCTGAACCCGGCCGCGCGCGCGCGGTCGCGCAGTCGCGCGGCTTCTTCGGCGTTGCCGAACGCGCCGAGCTGCACCGCGAAACCGACGCCGCTCGCGCCGGACGGTGAGTTGTCGGGCTTTGGCTCCGCGGCCTGACCAACCGGCGGTGCCGGCTTAGGCTCGGCCGCCGCGGTCTTAGCCTTGACCTGCGCGTCGCTCAGCGGCGGCGCCTTGCGAGCGTCCGTAGAAGCAAGCGGTTCAGTCTTCGGGGTCGGCGAGGCCGGCAGCGGGGTCGGCGTCGACACCGGTGCGGACGCGAGAGGCGCCGTGGTCGAAGCGGGCGCCTTGGATGCTGTGGCGGCGGATGTCGCCGTCGCGCCCGCGTCGAGCGCGATGACCTTCGAGCCGACGTCGTCACGCACACTCGCCGCGCGCAGCCGCGCAGCTTCCGCCTCGGCCTGCGTCACGAACGGACCCACGCGCACGCGATGAAGCGTGCGTCCGGCGGCGTTCGTGTAAGGCTCCTGATAGCCCGGCAGCTGCGAAGCCTGCAACGCCGCGACGACGCGCGCCGCATCGGGCTGCGTCGCGTAGCTGCCGAACGTCACTGCATACTCGCCGCCTGCCGTGGCGGCCGGCATCATCGCGCCGCTCGCCGGGGCCGGGGCGGGCGTAGCCGCAGGAGCGGTTGCAAGCGTCGCCGCTTCGGGCAGAGCAGCGCGACCGTCCGCAACCGGTGCATCGAGCGGAAGCACACGTGTCTCGAAACCGTCTTCGGGCACGTCCGGCGCTTCCAGCGAGACGTCGTCGACGCCGCTCGCGGGCGCAGGCCCCTTCACGAGCATCGGCAGAAAAATCACCGCGAGCGCCACGAGGACCAACGCGCCGACGAGGCGCTGTTTGAGTGCGGTTTCCATCGGACCTCGCGACGCGACCGGAGCGGGAGCCGGCGAATTATACGCTCGGCTCGCACGCGCCCCGAACGCGCGGCGTCCCGGTTCAGCCGGCGCCCAGACGGCGCAGCGCGTCGGCGACGGTGTGGAACGAACCGAACACGAGCACGCGGTCGGATGGCGCGGCCGTGGCAAGCGCCGCGTCGAGCGCGACGGCCACGTCCGCATGCCGGGGCGCCGTGGACGCCGCCGTGCCATCGAGCCGCGCTGCGAGTGCGTAGGCGTCGGTTGCGCGCGGCCCATGCGGGGCGAGCCCCGCTAAGTGCCAGTGCGCGACCTGCGACGCAAGCGCCTCGACGATGCCGCGTGCGTCCTTGTCGGCAAGCGCCGCGAACACCGCATGCACCGCGCCGCGCGGCGGGGATTGCTCGAGCCAGGCTGCAAGTTCGCGCGCGGCCTGCGGGTTGTGGGCAACGTCGACGATCACCTCGACTCCGTCGCATTCGAAGCGCTGCAGGCGGCCGGCGATACGCGCATTCGCCACGCCGCGTGCGAATGCCGCAGGCTCGATGTCGAAATCGAGCGACCGCAGCGCGGCGATCGCGACGGCGGCATTGCGCAGCTGCGCGGGCGCGGCGAGCTGCGGTTGCGGCAGTTCGAGCTCGCAGCCGACCTCGCGCCAGCGCCAGCCGCTCTCATGCGGTTCGACGAAGAAGTCACAGCCGATGCGCAGCGCGGACGCGCCGATCGCGTAGGCGTGACCCAGCACGCTCGACGGCGGGTCGTCGTCGCCGAGGATGAGCGGCTTCCAGGCGCGGGCGATGCCCGCCTTCTCGCGCCCGATCGATTCCCGATCGGGACCGAGCCAGTCCTGGTGGTCAATGTCGACCGTGGTGACGATCGCGGCATCGGCGTCCACGAGGTTTGTCGCGTCGAGCCGGCCGCCGAGGCCTACTTCGAGTACGACCAGGTCGAGCTCGGACCGCTCGAAAATGAGCAGCGCGGCGAGCGTGCCGTATTCGAAATACGTCAGCGGCGTGTCCCCGCGCGCGGCCTCGACCGCTTCGAACGCGTCGAACAGCGCGGCATCGTCGACGTCGCGCGCGTCGATGCGTACGCGCTCGTTGTAGGCGAGCAGGTGCGGCGACGTGTACGCGCCGACACGCAGCCCGGCCTCGCGCGCGATCGACTCGACGAACGCGACGGTCGAGCCCTTGCCGTTCGTGCCGCCGATAGTGATGACCCGCGCCGCCGGCCGACCCAGGCCAAGCCGCCCGGCGACGGCGCGGATGCGCTCCAGGCCGAGCTCAATCGATTTCGGATGCTGGCGTTCGATGTACTCGAGCCAGTCGGTCAGCGTACGGGGCATGGGCGTGCAGGACTCGAGCGGGCGCGCATTATCGGCCAGCGCGACCGTGTACATCGACGTCGCGCGCGGCTCCCTGCCCGTTCCGCGCTAACGGTTCAGCAGCGAACGCGGGCGCGTGACTACAGCGCGCGATGCACGGCCTCGCCGAACAGCGCCGTGTGGTGCGTGCAGTCGTTGAGCCGCACGACCTCTAGCTGCGACACATGCGGGCCTTCGAGCAGGTTGAGCGTGGTCGGCGCCTGGCGGAAGCCCCAGAGCCGCGCGAGTGGAATGCCGAGGATGCGACATAGCAGGACGCGGTTGACCGCATCGTGTGCGACGACGAGCAGCGTGTCGTCGTCACCGAGGCCGTCGCAGGCGCGCTCGAGCGCGGACCAGGCGCGATCCAGTACGTGCTGCAGCGATTCACCCTCGGGCATCAGCACTTCGTGCGGCGCCTCGCGCCACGTCCGGAGCAGCTCCGGGTCACGCTCACGGATCTCACTGGCGAGCAGGCCTTCCCACGTGCCGTGCGCGATTTCCATGAGGCCCGGATCGAGCGTGAGCGGCAGGTCCCGCTCGCCGAGGGCGAGTTCGGCGGTCTGGCGCGCACGGCTCAATGGCGATGCGACCGCGCGCGTGATCCGCACCTCGCGCAGGCGACCGCCAAGGGACTGCGCCTGACCGAGGCCGACCGGTGACAACGGGATGTCCTCCTGGCCCTGGTAGCGGCCTTCGGCGTTCCACGCGGTTTCACCGTGGCGGGCGAGCAATAAGCGCATGGCGGTCGATCCTCGAAGTGGGCGTCGCCGCATCATAACGAGCCGCTCCGCAGGCCCTGTGTCCGTCGCCGCCACGCAGCCGCGTCGCGTCCGCGCCATAAACGAAAACGCCGGCGCGAGGCCGGCGGTTCCGCATTACGCATGCTGCGCGATCATTTCTTCTCGGCCACGCCCATCTCGGCGAGCAGCTGCGGCGCCGGGTAAACCTCCTGCATGATCCAACGCATGTAGCGCTGATCGACGGAGATCATGCGGGTCATCTCCGGGTCGAACACCCAGTTGCTGCTCACCGACTCCCAGTTGCCGTCGAACGCGAGTCCGACGAGCTTGCCCTTCGAATCGAGCACGGGCGAGCCGGAGTTGCCGCCCGTGATGTCGAGGTCGGACAGGAAGTTCACCGGCACCGTGCCGAGCTCCGGATCTACGAGGCCGCCGTACTTCTTCGCCTTCACCGCATCGAGCAGCGCCTGCGGCGCATCGAACGGCTCTTCGCCGGTGGCCTTCGCGGCGACCTGCTCGAGCGTCGTGAACGCGGGCTGGCGGCTGCCGTCGGTCTTCGTATAGCCGGTCACGTTGCCGAAGGTGATGCGCAGCGACGAGTTCGCATCGGGATACACCGACTGACCGCGGGTCTTCTTGTAATCGGCGACCGCCTGCAGGTAGACCGGGCGCGCGACGAGTGCGTCACCGCTGCGCGTCTTCGCCTCTTCCTCGAGGCGCAGTGCGGTCGGCATCAGCGCGACGGCGAGCTGCACGGCAGGATCCTTGCTCGACTCGAACGACTTGCGATCGGCGTTGAGCAGCGCCATGCGCTTGTCCGCCTTGCCGAGGTCGGTCTTGGCGAGTCGATCGAGCGCGCGCTTGATGGACTTCTCATCGGTGCCGCCCAGCCATTTGTCCAACGCAGGCACGCGCTGGCCCTTCGGCAGCTTCGCGTATTCGCGCAGCCAATACGCCTGCAGCTGGCGGTCCATCTCGGGGTGGTAGCGACGCTCCATCTGCTTGAGGCCGCCCTCGAACGACGGCATGTCACGCTGCTGGTAGCCCTGCTCGCGCTGCGTATCGGGCTTCTCGCGCTCAACCGACAGGCGGTAGAGCTGCGACGCCGCGCCGATCACGCCGAGGTTGCGCAGCTGGTTGAACACGAGGTCACGCTCGCGTGTGGCGCGCGATTCCTCGCCAAGCTGCACCAGGCGCTCATGCGCGGCGAGCGCGGGCTTGCCCTTCGCACCTTGCGTGCGAAGCCACGCGAGTACGGCCTCCTCGTCCTTGCGCTTGGTCTCGGCCGCGTTGATGCGCTTGAAGCCTTCGAGCTGGCCGTCGTAGTTCTTGAGCACGTTGCTCCAGCTCGCCATCGAACTCGCGTACTTGACTGCGATGTCAGGGTTTTTCTTTCCGGCGGCCTCGACCATCGCAACGAGGTTCTTGTAGTGCTGGCCGACCGTGGGGTACGTCCACCCGGCGGTTGCGTCGAAGTCGCTCGCGAGTGCGTATCGGCTCGTCGAGCCCGGGTAACCGGCGACCATCACGAAATCGCCGGCATCAAGGTCGCTCTTGGCGAGCTTGAGGTGGCGCTTGGGCTTGAACGGCACGTTGTCGGTCGAATACGCGGCCGGCTTTCCGTCCTTGCCGACGTAGGCACGGTAGAACGCGAAATCGCCGGTGTGGCGCGGCCACATCCAGTTGTCGACGTCTCCGCCGTAGTTGCCCACGCTGCCCGGCGGCGCATAAACGAGGCGCACGTCCTTGATCTCGAGATTGCGGAACAGGCGGTAGGTATTGCCGCCCGCGAAGCTGTAGAGGCGGCAGCGGAAGCCGGCGTCGGCTTCGCAATCGGCCACGAGCTTCTTTTCGAGTGCTTCGAACGCCTTCGTGCGGCCGAGCGCGTCGGGCGCGGCGTCGAGCGTGGCGCGCACCTGCTTGGTCACGTCTTGGATCGAGTCGAGCACGTAGATGCGCGCATTCGGACCGGCGGAGAGCTCGTCGCCGGGCTTCGGCGCGTTGAAGCCGGTGTCGAGCAGGTTCTTCTCGGGCGTCGAGTTGAGCTGGATCGCGCCGTGGGCGCAGTGGTGGTTGGTGACGACCAGACCCTGCGGCGAGACGAAGCTCGCGGTGCAGCCGCCGAGCGAGACCACCGCGCCCATCGGGTCGCCGGTGAGGTCGGCGAGCTGCTTGGGATCGAGCGCCAGACCGGCCTTCTTCAGCGGGCCCGCAATTTCAGGGAGCTGCTGCGGCACCCACATGCCTTCGACGGCCCGGGCTTCGGACACGCACACACCGGCCAACGCGAGGGCGACGGCCAACACCGAATAACGCATGAAGCTCTCCTGAGAATTCGTACGGTTGAGTCTAGGGGCCGCGCCATGCGGCGCGGGTGATGCCGTTATTCGACGGGCAGGCCCATCTCGCGCAGCAGGTGATGCGCCGGGTAGACCTCGTCCATGAGCCAGCGCATGTAGCGCGCGTCGACGTGGATCGCGCGCTTGTAGCGCGGGTCGAACCACCAGCTCGCGCTCACGGCTTCCCAGTTGCTGTCGAAGTTGATGCCGATGAGCTTGCCGCGCGCGTCGAGCACTGGCGACCCCGAATTGCCGCCCGTGGTGTCGAGGTTGGTCATGAAGTCGACCGTCTGCGTGTCAAGCTTCGGATCGGCGGTGTTTCCGAAGCTGCCCTCGGCGATTTCGGCGAGCAGCGGCGCGGGCGCATTGAACGGCGCCTCGCCGGTGTGCTTTTCGACGATGCCCTGCACGGTCGTCAATGGCCGATAGACCACGGCATCGCGGGGCTCGAGGCCGGTCAGCGTGCCGTAGCTCACGCGCAGCGTGGAATTCGCATCCGGATAGACCGCGCGGCCCTGCGAGGTGCGGTGCGCGATGAGCGCCTTCATGTACGCCGGGCGCAGGCGCAGCAGCTCGCCGTCGCGCGTCTTTGCCTCGCCTTCGACGCGCAAGAGCGCGGGCATCAGCGCGGCGGCGGCCTTGAGCAGCGGATCGTCCGATGCGGCGACGTCCGCCGGCGTCGTTGCCATCCATGCAAGTCGCTTCGCCTCGTCGCCGAGTGCCGTCTTCGCGTACAGCGCATCGAGCGCCGCACGTGCGGACTCGGCGGTGGCGCCGAACACCGCCTCGATCTCGGGCACGCGCTGCGCAGCCGGCAGCGCGCGGTGCTGCGCGAGCAGTTCGGCCAGCACGGCCTTCTCGACCTCGGGTGCGAAGCGGCGCTGCACCTGCTTGAGCTGGCCCGTGATCAGCGCCTCGTCGCGCTGCTGGTAGCCGCTCTCGCGCTGTGCGTCGGGCTTGCCCTTCTCGAGCGCGAGGCGCTGCAGCGTCAGCGCGGCGCGCATCAGCTGCGTCTGGCTGCGCAGCACGCCGAGCAGCTGGTCGCGCTCGCGCGTGGCGCGCGCCTGCTCGAGCACCGCCTGCGCGGCGCGGATGTCGGCGAGCGTCGCCTGGCTGCCGGGCTGCTTGGCGAGCCAGGCGAGCATCGCGGCCTCGTCCTTTGCCCGCGCGTCGACGGCGTTGCTGCGGCGCAGGCCGTCGAGCTCGCCCTGCGCACGCTTGAGGCCGTTCTTGAGGCTCGCGAGCTGGGCGGCGTAACGCACCTTCGCATCCTCATCCTTCGCGGCCGCGGCTTCGATCGTCTCGATGAGCTTGCCGAACAGCTCGACGCGTGCCGGCAGCTGCCACTGCACCTGCTGCGCGAACTCCGGCGCCGTGCGGTTGCGGAATGTAGTGCCCGGGTAACCCGCGAGCATCGCGAAATCGCCAGCATTGACGTGCTGCGTCGACACCTCGAGGTGGGCCGGCGGCACGTACGGCACGTTGTTCGGCGAGAAGTCGGCCGGCTTGCCGTCGCGGCCGACGTACGCGCGCAGCAGCGTGAAGTCGCCGCTGTGGCGCGGCCACATGAAGTTGTCGATCTCGTCGCCGTAGTTGCCGATCGCATCCGGCGGCGCGTACACGAGGCGGATATCGCGCAGTTCAAGCTGCTTGATGCGGTAGAAATCGGTGCCGTAGTGCATGTCGGCCACACTGCAGCGGTAGCCGGCGTCCTGTTCGCATTCGCCGACGATGGCCTTCGTCGCGGCCTCGACCGCGTCGTAATAGGCACGCCCCGTCTTGCCGCGCGCGGCCGTGAGCACGCGGTCGGTTACGCGATCGAATCCGGTGGTGACGAGCACGCGGTAGTCGGGATTCGCAGGCAGTTCCGCCGCACGGTCGCCGGCCACGAAGCCCTGCCCGATGAGGTCGCGGTCGGGCTTGGAGTTGTACTGGATCACGCCGAATGCCACGTGGTGGTTCGTGAGCACGAGCCCTTGGGGCGAGACGAACGCACCGGTCGCGCCACCAACCTTGACGACCGCATTCATCGGCGGCTTCGCGAGGTCCGCGAGCTGCGCGGGATCGCCTTCGTAACCGGCCTTGCGCAGCTGCGCCGCAATATCCGGCAGCTGCAAGGGCAGCCACATGCCTTCGTCGGCGTGTGCCGCGCCGATCGACAGCGCGAGGGAGGCAGCAAGCAGGCAACGGCGCATTGAGGGATCCGGTCGAGGCAGAAGCGCCCGACGATAGGCGATGCCGCCGGATCGCGGCAATGGCCGCCCCCGGGTCGTTGACAAGGCGGACCGTATAATTCGCGGCTTCCCGGCGCCGCCGCGCGCATTCAGCGAGACGCACCATGTCAGTCGAAGCCCCCGTCCTCCCGACGCCGTCCCGCACCATGCGCGCGCTCGTCAAGCGCGAAGCCGCGAAGGGCATCTGGATGGAGGAGGTGCCGGTGCCATCCCCGGGCCCGAACGAGGTGCTCGTCAAGCTCGAAAAGACCGCGATCTGCGGCACCGACCTGCACATCTACCTGTGGGACGAATGGAGCCAGCGCACGATCACGCCGGGGCTGGTGATCGGCCATGAATTCGTCGGCCGTGTCGTCGAGCTCGGGCCGGGCGTCAAGGGCTATACGATCGGCCAGCGCGTCTCGGCCGAAGGCCACATCGTCTGCGGCCACTGCCGCAACTGCCGCGCCGGCAAGCAGCACCTGTGCCCGAACACGGTCGGCATCGGCGTGAACCGCAACGGCGCGTTCGCCGAATACATCGTGATGCCCGCTTCGAACCTCTGGCCGATTCCCGACCAGATCCCGAGTGAGCTCGCCGCGTTCTTCGATCCCTACGGCAACGCCGCGCACTGTGCGCTCGAGTTCGACGTCGTCGGCGAGGACGTGCTGATCACCGGCGCGGGCCCGATCGGCATCATCGCCGCGGGCATCTGCAAGCACATCGGCGCGCGGAACGTCGTGGTCACCGACGTCAACGACTACCGCCTCAAGCTCGCGGCCGACATGGGCGCGACGCGCGTGGTCAACGTCGCCAATACCTCGCTCAAGGACGTCATGAAGGACCTTCACATGGAGGGCTTCGACGTGGGCCTGGAGATGAGCGGCAACCCACGCGCGTTCAACGACATGCTCGATTGCATGTACCACGGCGGCAAGATCGCGATGCTCGGCATCATGCCCAAGGGCGCCGGCGCCGACTGGGACAAGATCATCTTCAAGGGCCTCACGCTGCACGGCATTTACGGCCGTCGCATGTACGAGACCTGGTACAAGATGACGCAGCTCGTGCTGTCGGGCTTCCCGCTCGGCAAGGTACTCACCCATCAGCTCCCGGTCGACGAGTTCCAGAAGGGCTTTGAGCTCATGGAATCGGGCAAGGCCGGCAAGGTCGTGCTGAGCTGGAACTGATGAGCGCGACGACGGTCCTCGGGAGCGTCGTCGGCGTTCTCGTGGTCGGCCTGATCGCGATGGTCCTGCGCGGCGCGCGCGGCCCGACCCGGCGATAGAACACACCGCCCGGATCGCCCGGGCCCACACGGAATCCCCCATGTCCCTGACCGAACGCTACGAGCACACCCTCGACGAGATCCGCGACGCGGGCCTGTTTAAGTCCGAGCGCGTCATCACCAGCCCTCAGTCGGCCGAGATCACACTCGAAAACGGCCGGACGGTGCTGAACTTCTGCGCGAACAACTACCTCGGCCTCGCCGACCACCCCGACATCATCGCGGCCGCGAAGGACGCGCTCGACACGCACGGCTTCGGCATGGCGAGCGTACGCTTCATCTGCGGCACGCAGGACCTGCACAAGCAGCTCGAGAAGACGATCGCGGACTTCTTCGGCACCGAGGACACCATCCTTTACGCGGCCTGCTTCGATGCGAACGGCGGCCTCTTCGAGCCCCTGCTCGACGAGAACGACGCGATCATCTCCGACGCGCTCAACCACGCGTCAATCATCGATGGCGTGCGCCTGTGCAAGGCAAAGCGCTACCGCTACGCGAACTGCGACATGGCGGAGCTCGAGAAGCAGCTCCAGCAGGCGAAGGCCGACGGCGCGCGGACGATCCTCATCACGACAGACGGCGTGTTCTCGATGGACGGCTTCATTGCGCCGCTTGATGAAATCACACGCCTCTCGCAGCAGTACGGCGCGCTCGTGCACATCGACGAATGCCACGCGACCGGCTTCCTCGGCGAGACCGGCCGCGGCTCGGCCGAGGTCAAGGGCGTGCTCGAGAAGATCGACATCGTCACCGGCACGCTCGGCAAGGCGCTCGGCGGCGCGCTCGGCGGTTTCACGACCGGTCGGCGCGAGGTGATCGAGGTGCTGCGCCAGCGCTCGCGCCCGTACCTGTTCTCGAACTCGCTGCCGCCGCACGTGGTCGCCGCCGGCATCAAGGCGTTCGAGATGGTCGACGAGGCCGGCCAGCTGCGTGCGCAGCTTGCGGAAAACACGCGCTATTTCCGCGAGCGCATGACCGCCGCCGGCTTCGACATCAAGCCCGGCGTGCACCCGATCTGCCCGGTCATGCTCTACGACGCACCGCTCGCGCAGAAGTTCGCGCAGCGTCTGCTCGAGGAGGGCATCTACGCGATCGGCTTCTTCTTCCCGGTCGTGCCGAAGGGCCAGGCGCGCATTCGCACGCAGATGTCGGCCGCGCATACGCGTGAGCACCTGGATCGCGCGATCGATGCGTTCACCCGCATCGGCCATGAGCTCGGCGTGCTGAAGGCCTGAGGGCGTGCGTCGGGTGAGTGCCCGGCGCTCACACGCAAAGCGCGGCATCACGTGCCGCGCCCTACCCTGCAGGCATGCGCCCTGCCCTGCGTCGCCTGTTCTTGAGCGCGGTCACGACCGACAGCGAGGCGTCGCCCGATGTCTCCGGGTGGCACACACGCTGCCTGCACTGCCGCACGCGGCTCCACGTCGGCCCCGGTGGCGAACCACTCGGCGCGGCGTCGCTCGAGCACGTGGTGCCGCGTGCGTGGTTCGGTAAACGCGCCGCTGCGGCGCTGACCGCGCGCGTGGGCGACGCGCCCGACGACGCGCGCAACCTCGCGATCGCCTGCACGCGCTGCAATCACGACAAGGGCAAGGGGCCCGATGCACGCGGTCCGCAAGACTCACGCGCGCACGAGGTCGTCGAGGCCCTGTTGTCCAAGCGACTTGCACGCTGGCGGGACGCGCCGTCAGACGATCGCGACGGGATCGACTGACCTCGGTGCCAGCGCATCGGCCTCCCCCGCAGTGAGCTCGCGCCACCCGCTTTTTGGCAGCAGCCCCAACGGGAGATCGCCGATTGCGACACGTACGAGCCGCACGACCCCAATCCCATGCGCTTCAAGCAGCCGCCGGATGTGTCGGTTGCGTCCTTCGTCGAGCACGATCTCCAGCCACGCACGCTTCTCGCCAGAGCGGAGGGCTTGAACGCGCTTTGCGCGCAGGTGCTCGCCGCGATCGTCGATGCCGCGTTCGAGCGCGGTGATCAGCGCGTCGTCCGGCACCGCGTCGATCTGCACGTGGTAGGTCTTGTCAGGCCCGCTGTCCGGATCGGTGATGCGCGCGGCCCAGCCGGGGTCATTCGAAAACAGCAGCAGGCCTTCACTGGCGCGATCCAGCCGGCCGACCGGCGCAAGCCAGGGCAGCGCGCTGCCGTCGAAGCACCGGTACACCGTGTCGCGCCCGCGCTCGTCTCGCACGGTGGTCACCAGGCCCCGCGGCTTATTGAGCATCAGGTATCGCCGCGCCGGCGCCGGCGCATCGAGGCCGTCGACCTCGATGCGTGCCAGCCCGGCGACCACGGGAAATTCCGGATCGCGCACGCGGCGGCCGTCGACGCGCACACGCCCCTCGGCGATCCATCGCGCGGCCTCGGTGCGCGAACACAGGCCCGCCTTCGACAGTGCACGCGCAAGCCCATGTCGCGGCGCGCCACCGGGCGCTCGCGACGGCCCGGGACGCCCGGTGCATCGCGGTGGCCTCACCGGGCCGATCAGTCCTTCTTCGACTCGGGCGCAGCCTCGGCCGGCGGCGAAGGCGGCGTGACCGCCGCGGCTCCAGCGCCGCGCGCGACGCGAACACCGCGCGCTTCCATCCACGCACTGAACTCATCGGCCGTCATGCGCTTGCCGTTCTGGTTCATGTCGAAGCGCCAAGGCGTGTTGTCGAACTCCGTCTTTGGCTTGTAGGCAGCCGGATCGTTCGCCGAAGGCAGGCCGGGCGCAGCCGGCTTGGCGGCATTGGCGAGCATGCATGCTTCGAACTGCAGCCTCAGCACGACCTGCTCGGCCGACATCGCCTCGCTGTACGCGTGTTCAAGCACACCACTGGGCGCCCCGAGCCGGTGCGCCGGCGCTTCGAATGCGGGAGCGACCGGGAGCACGGCCACCGTCGATGCGGCAGTCGGTGCCTGCACGGCGGCGCACTGCGTCGGCGTCTGCGCGACGGCGGCACCGGCGGCGATGGACAGCACGAAGGCGATGGCGCGCCGCATGGAGATCTCCCGTTTCGAATGGCCTCCAGTGTAGGCGCCGCCCCCAGCAGCGACAACGCCAGCCGCGTGCTCGCAATGGGGCCTGCGTCCGGGTTCACGCACGGGACGTCGCCCAAAAAAAGCCCGGCGCGAGGCCGGGCTTTTCAAGCTTGGAACGTCCGCTTAGTTCTGGACGTTGAGTTCGGTGCGGCGGTTACGCTCGTTCTTGCACGCCGGCAGTTCTTCCGGCGTCTGCTCGAGCGGGCGGGTCTCGCCGTAGCCGATCGGACCGGCCAGACGCGAGGCGTC